>JADJBU010000001.1 GCA_016703605.1 Candidatus Villigracilis adiacens
TCTTATCCTGCTCGGCTTCGCGGACAGAGAGGATGATGATCGGTGTCTGACTCCACTCACGCAGGCGGCGCGTCACTTGATGCCGTCAATATCGGGCAAGCCCAAGGTCAGGATGATAATGTCGGGGCGGTGACTGAGCACGGCTTGCAATGCCTCTTCCCCCGAAGCCGATTCGTACACGTTGAATCCCTGCGCGCTCAAGGCGGCGCGCAAATAGCGCCGAATGGGCGCTTCATCATCCACAACCAAAATGCGTTGACTGGCGGTTGTCGTCATAGGTTCAATGGTAATTCAACTTCCAAAATTGTGCCGCCGCCTTCGCGGTTCCTGGCGCGGATATCGCCGCCGTGCGCTTCGACGATGCCCTTGCTGATGGAGAGTCCCAGCCCCGTGCCGCTGACACTCTCAGGGCGTTGGACTCGGTAGAATTTGTCGAAGACGCGGGAAAGGTCGTCGGACGGAATCCCAACCCCAAAGTCCAGAATTTGGAGGCGGGCTTTGAAGTCATCCAAAGAAGCGGTCACTTCGATCAATGAATCCTGCGGCGAATACTTGATGGCATTCTCCAAAAGATTGACGATGACCTGCACCATGAGTGTGAAATCCATGAGTACGAGTGGAAAACTTGCAGGACATTCACCTTGATGGGATTCTTCTCCGGTGCGTGCCCCGAGTTGCTCGAGCGCCGTGCCGACCAGGTCTTGCACATCGCCAGTTCCAGCCGCAGTTTGATCGTGCCGCTTTCGATGCGCGTCATGTTCAGAAATTTCCAACGAGCCGATTCAAGTCGATCCGCTTCACCGCGCGCATTTTCGATGAACGCGCTGGTGGGCTCGTCAATCTCCATGTCTTTTTCATCGAGCGCCGAGAGCGCGCCCGTGATGGCAACCAGCGGCGTACGCAGGTCGTGCGAAATGGAATTGAGCAAAGTGTTCTGTAATTTCTCTGCCGATTGCAGCAATGCGATCTGACGATTCTGTTCTTCGAGTTGCGCGCGTTCGATGGCTTGCGCGCCCTGATTGGCAAAAGCTTCCATCAGTCGGCGCTGCGCGGGGGAAAGATCTGAATCAGATGTGTTTGGCTTGCCCACACCCAACACGCCCACCACGCCTTTGGAAGTCTTTAGCGGCAGGTAGCGCAATTGCGCGGCGGGCAAGGTATTGGTGTGCCGCCCTGCAGGTTCGGCATGGCGATATACCCAATCTGCCACCGCCTGTTCTTCTTCATTCAAGTTCATCTCTTTGCTCAACGCGCGCGTAACGAGATGATTTCCATCCGACAGCAGCACTGCGATGTTTCGGCTGAAGGTCTGCTCCATGTGTTTTTGCAGGACGGACAAAATGGTTTCGATATCGGCGGCGGATGCGAGATCGCGGCTGAGATCGTACAACTCCGCCGTCTCCGCCTCACGCTCACGCGCCGCCTGTGCCTGCTCGCTCGCCCGAGCCGTCAACTGGCTGATGACGACTCCCACCAGGAACAAGCCGATGAAGGTGATGATGTATTCCGTATCCGATACTGTGAACGTAAAGAAGGGATGTACAAACAGAAAATCGAACGCGAGTACACCGATAAAGGATGCAAAGATGGCGGGTCCACGCCCGAGATACACCCGGCAAATACGACTGCCAACAAATACACCATAACGAGATTGTCGCTTCGATGCGCCCGCCGATCAATGCCCCAACGCCCGTTGCCACGCCAACCAAAAACAGACTCCACACATAACGGCTGACCGAACTATGCAAACGGAGCGGGCTTTCCTCCGCAGGCGCGGAGGGTTTATCTGCGCTGGTGACGACATACACATCAATATCCCCACTTTGATGAATCAACTTATCCACGAGTGAGCCGCGCAACATCTCCTGCCAGCGCGGACGCAGCGGTTTGCCCGCCACGATCTTGGTGATGTTGTTCTTGTGGGCGAACTCAATGATGGTTTTCGAAACAGCATCCATCGAATTGCTGGTGGACAGCGTGTAAGACCGCGCGCCCAAATCTTCTGCCAGTTGCAAAATACTCGCCACACGGTCACGTTTCTCTGGCGACATGGACGCGAACTGCGGCGTCTCCACATACAGCGCGATCCATTCTGCGTTGAGTTCATCGGCGAGCCGCCGCGTGGTGCGGACGAGTCTCTCGCTCAACGGGCTGGGGCTGATGCAACCAACAAGGCGCTCACCCGCCGCCCAAATGCCTTGGATGGCGCGGGTCTGCATGTAGGCGCGCATCTGGTCATCTACGCGCTCGGCGGCGCGGCGCAAAGACATCTCGCGCAAGGCGGTCAGATTCCCTTTGCGGAAAAATTTCTGTATCGCCCGCGCCGCCTGATCGGGGACGTACACTTTCCCTTCCTGCAAACGCACCAACAATTCATCGGGCGGCAGGTCAATCACTTCGATTTCAGAGGCTTCATCAATGACGCGGTCTGGTATTGTCTCGCGGACAATCACTCCCGTTACCTGCGCCACGATGTCATTCAGGCTTTCAAGGTGCTGAATGTTGAGTGTGGTGTACACGTCAATGCCCGATGCGAGAATCTCCTGCACATCCTGATACCGTTTGGCATGGCGCGAGCCTGGCGCATTTGTGTGCGCGAACTCATCCACCAAAACAAGTTGTGGACGGCGCGCAATCACGCCATCCACATCCATTTCGGGCAAACTTACATTGTGATATTCCACCTGCTTGCGCGGCAGCACATCCAAGCCATGCACCAGCGCTTCGGTTTCGGCGCGTTTATGCGTTTCGATGTAGCCCACCACCACATCCACGCCTTGCATCTTGCGTTGATGCGCGGCTTCGAGCATGGCGTAGGTCTTGCCCACGCCCGCCACATAACCGAGAAAATATCTTGAGCCGTCCGCGCCTGGTTTCTTCGGCTTGAAGATTTTTCAGCAACTCATCGGGGTCGGGGCGATGTTCCATCAAATTTATTGTATCCCATCCAACGCGAGATTCAATAACAGGACATTGACTCGCGGCTCGCCGAAGATTCCGAACTGACGTCCTTCGGTGTACTTCTCGATCAAGGATGTAACTTCCGCCTCACTCCACCCGCGAGCGGATGCAACACGAGAGACCTGATACAACGCTGACGCCACGCTGATGTGCGGGTCGAGTCCGCTGGCAGAGGCGGTGACCAAGTCCACAGGAATCGGAAGCGTGTTGTTCGGGTCAGCGGCATGGAGCGCGTCGATGCGGGCTTGCACAACTTCTTCGAGCGACGGATTCATCGGTCCCAAGTTGGAGCCAGACGAAGCGGCGGCATTGTACCCAGCCGCAGACGGACGACCCCAGAAATATTTCGGGTCATCGAATTGCTGACCGATAAGTTCCGAGCCGTAGGCTTTGCCGTCAATGACGATGAGACTACTATTGGCTTGATGTGGAAAGAATCTGGGCAGAGTCCGTCACGGTCAACGGGTAAATCACGCCTGTAATGATGGTAAGCAATGCCAGCAGGGTTATGGCTGGGCGAAGTTGTGCTTTCATGAAAAGACTCCAGAGACGAGCAGTACTGTCCATGCGATGGTGAACATGAAAATCCACGGGCGCATGGGAGCGGGGACATGCAATGTGTTTGGGGCAAGGCTGGCGGCGGCAAGCCCCGCAACGGAAAAAATGCCAGCAATTTTGGAAAGGGAGAATTTTGTTTTCATTGAGTTTTCCTTGTCCGCAAGATTTATCTTGAGAGCTCCACTGAAGTTGCGTTACTACCCCCAAGGATCAACGCCACCAACAACATATCAATGACCTTGATCCCGATGAACGGCACGAGCAGACCGCCGAGACCGTAAATAAGTAAGTTATCACGTAATAACTGTGCTGCGCCAACTGCGCGGTACGGCACGCCGCGCAACGCTAGCGGAATCAGCGCGATGATGATGAGTGCATTGAAGATCACGGCAGACATGATCGCGCTTTCGGGGGTGGCAAGGCGCATGATGTTGAGCGCATTCAATTGCGGGTATGTGCTGGCAAATGCGGCAGGGATGATGGCGAAGTATTTGCTCACATCATTGGCGAGACTAAACGTGGTCAATGCGCCGCGAGTCATCAGTAGTTGTTTGCCGATCTCTACGATCTCGATTAACTTGGTGGGGTTGCTGTCCAAGTCCACCATGTTGGCGGCTTCGCGCGCGGGTTGCGTGCCTGTGTTCATCGCCACGGCAACGTCGGCTTGGGCAAGGGCGGGCGCGTCGTTCGTGCCGTCGCCTGTCATCGCAACCAGTCGTCCGCCCGTTTGATATTCGCGGATGAGTTTGAGTTTGGCTTCGGGCGTGGCTT
Source organism: Candidatus Villigracilis adiacens (assembly GCA_016703605.1). Classification (GTDB taxonomy): domain Bacteria; phylum Chloroflexota; class Anaerolineae; order Anaerolineales; family Villigracilaceae; genus Villigracilis; species Villigracilis adiacens. Next base: position 4,291 of record JADJBU010000001.1, read on the forward strand.
GCGCCAGAAAATCGTCCACGCCTGCTTCGGCGGCGATGGCGGCAGCAGTCAGCGGATTGTCGCCTGTGATCATCACGGTCTTGATGCCCATCTTGCGCAGTTGCGCAAAGCGTTCCTTCATGCCGCCTTTGACGATGTCCTTCAAGTGGATGACTCCCAGCGCCTTGTTGTCGCGAGTCACTACCAGCGGGGTCCCGCCTGCTCGGGCAATGGAATCCACTGTCGGCTTAAGATCTGAGGCGACGCCGTTTCCGTTCGACTGAATCAATCCCATCATCGTGTCAGGCGCACCTTTGCGAATTTGAGTCCCATTGAAGTTAACTCCGCTCATGCGCGTTTGCGCGGTGAATGGGATGAAGTGCATTCCGTCCACGGTGTGACCGCGCAGACCAAATTTTTCTTTGGCAAGCACCACGATGGAACGACCTTCGGGAGTTTCATCCGCAAGCGACGCGAGTTGCGCGGCTTCGGCAAGTTCGTGCGCGTTGATGCCATTGACGGGGATGAACTCGACCGCCTGACGATTGCCGAGCGTGATGGTTCCCGTTTTGTCGAGCAGCAGCACATCCACATCGCCCGCCGCTTCCACCGCGCGACCCGACATGGCGATGACGTTGCGCTGAATCATTCTGTCCATGCCCGCGATGCCGATGGCGGAAAGCAAGCCGCCGATGGTGGTGGGGATGAGGCAGACCAGCAAAGCGATGAGCACAGTGATAGTGATGGGCGTGCCGCTTCCGCTGGCTTCAACGCTGTAAATTGAATACGGCAGCAGCGTGGCGCAGACGACGAGAAAGATGATGGTGAAACCCGCCAACAAAATATTGAGCGCGATTTCGTTCGGCGTCTTCTGACGTTTCGCGCCTTCGACCATGCTGATCATGCGGTCGAGAAATCCCTGCCCAGGGTCGGCGCTGACGCGGATGATGAGCCAGTCGGAAAGGAGGCGCGTGCCGCCTGTGACAGCGGAACGGTCACCGCCCGCCTCACGCACCACGGGAGCGGATTCGCCAGTCACGGCGCTTTCATCCACCGAAGCGATTCCAACAACGATCTCGCCGTCAGCGGGGAGAATATCTCCCGCTTTAACTAGATATAAATCATCTTTGCGGAGGGATGTTGATGAAACTATTTCGGTTTCAACGTTTTCACGTTCAAACGTTGAAACTTTTGAACTGACTTTCTTCGCGGGCGTATCCTGCCTTGCCTTTCGCAACGACTCGGCTTGAGCCTTGCCGCGTCCTTCGGCAACCGCTTCAGAGAAGTTGGCGAATAAGACGGTGAACCACAGCCAGAGCGCAATCGCGCCGATGAAACCTGCAGGCGCTTCGCCTTGACCAAGCAAGGCTTGAATCCACAACAGGGTGGTGAGCACGCTGCCCACCTCCACCACGAACATGACGGGGTTACGCACCATCCAGCGCGGGTTGAGTTTGATAAAGGAGTCCAGCACAGCGCGTTGATACATCTCGCGGCGGGCAGTTTTTTTAGTAGTCATTTTTTTATTTCCTTGGGGTCGGGTAAACGGTAATTGGTAATTACTATTCACTATTTACTATTTACCAAGCACCATCAAATGCTCGACGATCGGTCCGAGCGCCAAAGCGGGCAGGAAACTCAACGCACCCACAATGGTGATGACGCCGATGACCCAGGCAATGAAAAGCGGAGTGTGCGTGGGTAAGGTCCCAGCACTGGCAGGGACTTTCTTCTTGTTCGCCAATGAACCTGCAATTGCCAGCACAGGAATTGCAAGCCAGTAGCGCGCAATGAACATGGCAATGCCGAGTGCGATGTTATAGAAAGGTGTGTTCGCGCCCAGCCCAGCAAATGCCGAGCCATTGTTATTTCCAGCAGATGAGAACGCATACAACACTTCACTGAACCCATGCGCAGACGGGTTGAATATCGTCTCCCGTCCTGCTTCGCTCATCAATGACACAGCGGTTCCGATCAATACCACCATCACAGGAATGAGAATGACGATGGACGCCATCTTCATTTCATAGGCTTCGATCTTCTTGCCGAGATATTCGGGGGTGCGCCCCACCATCAAGCCAGAGACAAAGACCGCGATGATGACAAACGCCAACATGCCGTATAAACCCGACCCCACGCCGCCATAAATAATTTCACCAAGTTGCATCAGCCACATCGGGACGAGTCCGCCCAGCGGCATGAACGAGTCATGCATCGAGTTGACCGATCCGTTCGACGCGGCAGTCGTCACCGTTGCCCACAGCGCCGAGTTGACAATCCCGAAGCGCACTTCCTTGCCTTCCATGTTTCCACCTGGGTTGGTGTCGGTCTGCACTTGGTCAATGCCCATTGCAATAAACATCGGGTTGCCGCTTTGTTCCGACCAGATCGCCACGCCCAACAGCGCAACGATCACAATCGTCATCACTGCCAGCAATGCCCAGCCCTGACGCGTATCTCCCACCATCTTGCCGTAGGTGTAGCAAAGCGCGGCGGGAAGAATGAGAATGGATAACATCTCCAAAAAGTTCGAGAACGGAGTTGGGTTCTCGAACGGGTGTGCCGAGTTGACATTGAAGAATCCGCCGCCGTTGGTGCCAAGTTGCTTGATGGCGACCTGCGAAGCGGCAGGTCCCACCGCGATGAGTTGAGTCTCGCCTGATTGAAGCGCAGTGACCAATTTGAATTCGCTGAAGGTTTGTACAACACCTTGCGAAACCAAAGCCAATGCCAATATGAGTGAAAGCGGCAACAGGATATAAAGGACAGAGCGAGTCATATCCACCCAGAAATTGCCGATCTCCTTCGTAGTGTGACGGGTGATCCCGCGAATGAGAGCAACTAGAACAGCCATACCCGTCGCGGCAGAGACGAAGTTCTGCACGGTCATGCCGAGCATTTGGGTGAGGTAACTCATCGTCGTCTCGCCGCCGTAGCCCTGCCAGTTGGTATTGCTGGCAAAACTCACCGCCGTATTCCACGCGGAATCGGGCGAGACTGCGCCGAGTCCTTGCGGGTTGAGGGGCAGAGTCCCTTGCATGCGTTGAAGTAGATAGACAGCGATCAGACCGAGGATGTTGAATACCAGCATGGCGACGGCGTATGTTTTCCAAGTCATCTCGGAGCGCGAGTCGATGCCTGAGAGGCGATAAAGCCATCGTTCGACGCGCCCCGCCAGAGGGTCCAGAAAGACGCGCTCGTCCTGGTAGACCTTCGCCATGTACGCGCCGAGCGGCTTCGTCAAGAGGAGCAAAACCCCAAAGTAAAAAATCAATTGCAGAAAGGCGTTCATCCGAACCACTCCGGTTTGATCAGCGCGAGGACAAGATAAAGCAACAGTCCAAGCGTGACGATTCCTATCATCCAATAAAGCGGATTCATGACTTGTCCTCCCGCAACCCATCAAGCGCGTAAAGCAGCCCGAGGGAAAGCAAAAAGAACAGAACGGTTAATCCAAGAAATAAAAGGTCGTTCATGCGTGCCTCCATTGAAGGAGTGTATTCAGTTGTGGGTCAATTTGGGGTTAAGGAGAATGGTAAAGGCATCAAGAAAAAGTTAAGAAATTTATATCTTCAATCTTGGTCGGGGTTACAGCGCTTCCGCCGAACAAGAGAATTAGATTTCTTCACCGCCCGCCCAGGCGTTATGTAGATATTCTCTAACACCTGCGGTATTGCCTATGGTAATACCTGCCAAACTAGACGATCATGCCCCCCCATCACCGGAACCCACCTCACCCTCTACGAAATCGCGTTTTGCTTTCTCAATGCGAAAAAAGGAAGTCTGCGGCGAAATTTACGAGTCGGTCATTCCGCGCCTTGCCAAAGGCGGTCTGCTCGTGGCGGATAATGCCATCAACTTTTAGTTTGGGTCGGCGTTGCAAGACTGTCCTGAGTCCGTCAAGGGATGTGGCGACAGGCGCGCGCTGAAAAGTAAGGTGATTCATTTCCGTAAGCATCAGATTCTGATCCTCATCTCGCAATCGGCAAAACTGCTTAATCTCACCGATGCGATACCTGCGCCTGGTATTTGCGCCATCAAAAAAGGATTCTTACCTATAGATTTTTTACCGCCTGACAACCTTTGCTTGCGCACCATCTGGTAGGGTTTTCCCGCATGGGCAGGCGCGACGGGACGTTTATACTATGTCAGGCAAATGAGGTTACTCGCACCGAAGATGCGGAAAGGATGCGTATGAGTTGAAAACAGATGACATCTTACTGGATGAATTGCAGTCGCTGCGCGCCGAATTGGAACGCGTGAAGAGCGAGCGCGATCTTGCGAACGTACAGGCGGGCATCTTCGCCTCCGCCATGGATGCCATTATTGTCATTGACGAAATGCAGAACATTGTTCACTTCAACGGCGCGGCGGAAAAAGTCTTCGGTTATTCGGCGGACCAGGCGCTTGGCAAGCCGCTCGATTTGTTGTTGCCGGAACGATTCCGCGCGAGTCACCGCAGGCATGTAAGCGATTTTGCCGAGACCGGTCGCACTTCGCGCGCCACGCATCAATTGGGCGTGTTGTCTGGGCAGCGCGCGAATGGCGAAGTGTTTCCGCTGGAAATCTCCATTTCGCAAACGACGGTGGGCGGGCGGAAATTTCAGGCGGCAATCGCGCGGGAGGTGAGCGCGCGCCAAAGCCTCGAAAAATTGATCCTGCAGCAATGCGATTCGCTGAACACACTGCACCTGATCACGATGGGGCTGCTCAACCGCCGCGACATCGCCGACCTGCTGCAATTTATCGTGAACGAAGCCGCGAAACTGCTGGAGGTTTCATACTGCGAAATTTTGATGCCGCACGAAAACGAACTCGTGGCGCAGGCATTTACGCGCGACAAGCCCTTCCAGTCAGGCACGCGGTTTTCCCGCGCCGAAGCCCTGTTGAGCTGGCAGGTGTACGATACAGGCAAGCCGATGGTGCTGGACGATTATTCCACCTGGAACTTTCGGCAGAAGATCTATGAAGGGGAAAAGTTCCATGCCGCCGCCGCGCTTCCCTTGCTGGTGGATTGCGCTTGTATCGGCGTGCTGGGAATCACGCGCGATGTTCCCGGTTACAAATTCACTGAAGAACAGATTCTCACCGCCACGCGCCTGGCGGACATTGCCGCGCTGGCAATCGAGAACTCGCGTTTGTACCTCGAAGTAAAACGGCTCGCGACCACCGACGAACTGACCGGCGTCCCCAACCGCCGCAGCCTGATGCAGGTTGGCGAACGCGAGGTACAGCGCGCCATCCGCTATAACCGTCCATTTTCGGTGATGATGGTGGATATCGATCATTTCAAACGCATCAACGATACGTGGGGACATGCCGCCGGGGATGTGGTGTTGCGCGGCGTTGCGCAGGAGATCCACCGCCAGATTCGCATCCTGGACGTGATGGGCAGGTATGGCGGGGCGGGCGATTCGGAAAATATCATCGGACGGTTTGGCGGGGAGGAATTCGGCTTATTGTTCCCTGAAACCACGCCGCAGGGCGCCAGGGTTGTCGCGGAGCGGATTCGCGCGGCGCTCGAAGCCGCGCTCTTTAGCGTGCCGCGCGCGGATGAAACCGGACGCGACTCTCAGTCTGATATTCATATCACAGCCAGTATTGGAATCGCGTCGCTCGACTCTCGCACGGATGGGCTTCTTGATTTGTTCGCCCGCGCCGACCAGGCGTTGTACCAGGCAAAGGAGGCGGGGCGTAACCGTGTATATGCCGCAGGCGCGGATTAATGCATGGAACATGCCAGCAAACCTCGGAGTTCCTCAAGAACTCCGAGGTTTGCTTTCCCTGATGGCGCTTTACCGCCGCTGTAACATCCTTTTTTGGGCATGGAGTTTTTATTGCAAAACAGACCAAACCCAAATCAAACATGACAATGGCGAATGGATTGCCAGATTGGTAAAGAACGATTTCGCAACGCCTTTGCCTGCAATTTTGTGAGAAAATGGAAACATATCATCAACATGACCATGTTCGGAGCCGCCGCTTAAGGTTCGCGGCGCAGGGAGCAGTTACCGATACTTTTGTGTTGCGCCCGGGGCGAACAGGCGGCATGGAGAACATGCCTCCGCGAACTCTGTGGATAAACTTATGCGACTGCGTGGCATCAGTCATCACTCTTTTTTTCGGTGAGATTTACCCTCCCGCCGGCATGACAGTATGTCCGGAAGATCAAAACCCACCCAACCCGCTGTCAAGCAAAGGATTACGCCTATGAAGACCGACCAGGCGCATTTCGAATCCCTGATCCGTAATGCGGCGGATATGATCATCGCGCTCGACGCCCAGGGGCTGATCCGCTACGCCAGCCCATCCGTCGAGCGCGTTTTGGGATACAAACCGCGCGGCGCGATTGGGAAAAGTTTTTTCGCGTGGATTCACCCCGACGACCTGCCCGCCGCGCAGGAGGCATTTGCCAGCCGCCGCGCCAAGCCCGGCGTCGCACCCGCGCCCCTTCAGGTGCGCGGACGCTGCAAAGACGGCTCGTGGCGCGTTATCGAAGCGCTGGGAACGAACCTGCTGGACGATCCCGCCGTCGGCGCGTTGATCCTCAATGCCCGCGATGTGACCAGGCGCGTGGAAGGCGAAAAACGACTCTCCATCCAGCACGCCGTCACGCTCGCCCTCTCCGAAGCGGACACGCTGGCGGAAGCCATGCCGAAGATTTTGCAAGCCGTCTGCGAAGGGCTGGACTGGAAGCGCGGCGAATGTTGGAGCGCGCATTGGAGCGTGGACAAAGCGACCATGCGCCTGCAATGCATCGAATCCTGCCAAATAGCGCAGGGCGAATCTCCCCAGTTCGAAACGATCACCAGCGAAATCAAATTCGAACCCGGCGAAGGGTTGCCCGGCAGGGTGTTTGCCAGCGGCAAGCCGGAGTGGACGCCCAACCTCGCCCAGGACGGGTTTGCGCGCGTCGCCCAGGCGTTGAAAGCCGGCTACCGCGCCGCCTTTGCCTTCCCGGTCAAGGTGGGAAGCGAAACGCTGGGTGTGATGACCTTTCTGGACGGCAAAATCCGCCCGCCGGATGCGGGGCAGCTGCGGATCATGGAATCCATCGGGCATCAGATCGGGCAGTTCGTGGAGCGCAAACGCGCCGAGCAGGGATTGAAGGAAAGCGAAGAGCGTTACCGAGACCTGGTGGAAAACACCCGCGACCTGATCTGCACGCACGATCTCGAAGGGCGATTCCTGTCCGTCAACCGCGCGGCGGCGGAAGGCATCGGCTATTCGCCGGAAGAATTGACTGGGAAGAATCTTCAGGAATTTCTCGCCCCGGATGTGCGCGCAGAATTCGACGCGTATCTTGCGGAAATCCGGGAAAGCGGCATATCGTCCGGCGTGATCAAAATACAAACGAAAAACGGCGAAGAACGCCTGTGGGAATACCGCAACACCCTGCGCGTGGAGGGCGTGGCTGCGCCCATCGTGCGCGGTTTCGCCCACGACGTCACCGAGCGCGTTCGCGCGTCGCAGGCGTTGAAAAAGAGCGAAGAACGCTTCCGCAGCCTGGTCGAACATTCATCGGACGAGATTTCCATTGTGGACGCCGAAGCCAGCTTGCTCTACGAAAGCCCGTCCGCGAATCCCCTGCTTGGCTATAAGCCGGGGGAATTTTTGGGGCAAAGTCTGTTCAGCCTGATCCATCCCGACGACCAGGAGCGCGTTCAAAACAAACTGGCGCAGATGATCGCCTCCCCGGCGACCCAGCCGCGCGACGAATTCCGCCTCAAACACCGGAACGGGAGTTGGCTTTGGGTTGAGGCGGTTGGGACGAACCTGCTGGCGGATCCCGCCGTGCGCGGCGTCGTCATCAATTATCACGACATCACCGAACGCAAACGCGCGGAGGAGGCAATCTGGCGGGAAAAGATTTTCTCCGATTCGCTCATCAACAGCCTGCCCGGCGTTTTTTACCTGCTCAACGACCAGGGATACTTTTTGCGCTGGAATGAAAACTTTGAAAAAGTCAGCGGCTACACGGCGGAGGAATTTTCAAAACTGCGCGCGCTCGATTTGTTCGGCGGCGCGGACAAGGAATGGATCCGCCAGCGCATCGAGAAAGTCTTCACCGATGGAGAGGCGGATGCCGAGGCGCTTCTTATCCCCAAAAGCGGATCGGGCGTTCCCTATTACTTCACCGGACGGCGCATCGAGGTGGACGGCGCTCCCTGCCTGATCGGGATGGGCGTGGACGTGACCGAGCGCAAGCAGGCGGAGGAGGCGCGGCGCGAAAGCGAAGAACGATATCGCCTCTTGTTCGAAAACAGCCTGGATGCCATCCTGTTGACCATGCCAGATGGAGCAATTCTTGCCGCCAATCCCGCCGCATGTGCCATGTTCGGACTGACCGAAGCCGAGATTTGCGCGCATGGTCGCGCCGGTCTGGTGGACATCACCGACCCCCAGTTACCGCTTTTGCTGGCTGAACGCGAAAGAACCGGCAAAGCGCAAGGCGAATTGAGAATGTTGCGAAAGGGCAGCACGCCTTTTCCAACCGAAATCTCCAGCGCAATGTATCAAGACGCGCAGGGAAATGTTCAAACAACAATAGTGATCCGGGATATTACCGAGCGCAAGCGGGCGGAGGAGTCCCTTCGCCAAAGTGAGGAGCGTTTCTCCAGCGCGTTCAACTCCAGCCCGGCGGGGATTGCCATCACCGTCGAAGACGGGCGCATTCTGGATGTCAACCCCACCCTGCTTCAGAGCCTCGGCTACGAGCGCGATGAAGTCGTCGGCAAACACCCACACGACATCAACCTGTGGGGAAGCCCGGCGGAACGCGAAAAGATAAATGCGGCGCTGGAACGCGACGGGCGCGTCTCCAACCTTGAGATTCAAGTCCACGCTAAATCCGGGGCGCTGCGCGATATGCTGCTCTCCAGTGAGCCGGTCACGCTGGGGAGCGAAGCCTGCCTGCTCACCATCTTCCACGACGTCACCGATGTCCGCCGCGCCGAACAGGAGGCGCGTTTATTGCAAACCATCGCGCTGGGCGTCAGCGGCGTTAAAGGACTGGACGAAACCATCCAAAACATCCTACAACTGGTCTGCGAATCCACCGGCTGGACGATGGGCGAAGCGTGGATTCCCAGCACGGACGGAACGAGGCTCGAGCGCCACCCGGCCTGGTTCAGCCGCGAACCGGGCTTGGAGGAATTCCGCGAAGCCAGCGCCGAATTCACCTTCGAGCCGGGGGTTGGCTTGCCGGGGCGCGTCTGGAAATCCAAAAAACCGGCGTGGGTCGAGGATGTGACGCGCGATTCCAACTTCCCGCGCCGTGAAACGGCGCGGCGCGCCGGTTTGAAGGCGGGTGTGAGCGTGCCGGTGCTGGCGAACAACCATGTGACGGTAGTGATGGAATTCTTCCTGAAAGAGGCGCGCCCGCAGGATCCGCGCCTGATCGAACTGATCTCCGCCGTCGCTGCGGAATTGGGCGTGGTCGTCGAGCGCAAACGCGCCCAGGAGGAGATGCGGAAAGCCGAGGAAAAATACCGCGCCCTGGTGGAGGACAGTCCCAACGTGCTTTACCTGGACAAGGCGGACGAAGACAGCGCCTGCGTTTACATCAGCCCGCAGGTCGAGACCCTGTTGGGATATACGCCTGCCGATTTCGAAAACGAGCCGTTACTCTGGCACAAGATCATTGATCCGCGCGACTACGAAATTGCCGCCCACTCCATCCGCACAACGCTGGAACGGGGAAAAGCCGATTCGGAATATCGCATGATCGCCCGCGACGGGCGCGCCAAGTGGGTGCATGATATGAGCGTGCTGGTCAAGGACGCGGGAGGAAATCCGCAATTCCTCCAGGGCTTTCTCGAAGACATCACCGCGCGCAAAGAGGCGGAGGAAGCCCTGCGCAAAAGCGAAAAACGCTATCGTCATCTCTTCGAGACCAATCTGGCGGGAGTTTATCGCAGTCACATGGATGGGCGTTTGCTGACCTGCAACGATGCGTTTGCCCGCATCTACGGATATGAATCATCTGCGGAAATGATGCGCCACTCCACCCGTGAATTGTATCGGACCGCTGATGACCATGAAAACTTCTTTGCCCTTTTACGGGAAAGGACCTCCCTGATCGGATACGAGAGCGAGGGCAGGCGGCGTGATGGAACGTCAATATGGCTTTTAGAAAATACGGCTCTGGTTCCCGACGAAGCCGGGGAGATGAAGGAAATCGAAGGAACATTGGTGGACATCACCGCGCGCAAAGAGGCGGAAGAAGCCCTGCGCGAGGCTGGGCGTTTTGCGCGTTCCACGCTCGATGCCCTGACCTCCAACATTTCCGTGCTGGACGAATCCGGGACCATCATCGCGGTCAACCGCGCCTGGCGCGAATTCGCCGAAGCCAACGGCGGCGATTCGCAAAGCACCGGCGTGGGCGTAAACTATCTTGAAGTGTGCGACTCCGCCGGGGGGAAGGACAGCCTGTTCGGGACGGACATGGCGGCTTGCATCCGTTCGGTGTTGCGCGGGGAACAGGATACCTACGAACTCGAATACCCATGTCATTCGCCCGACGAACAACGCTGGTTTGTGGCGCGCATTTCGCGGTTCGAAGCGGACGGACCAATGCGAGTGGTCGTCTCGCACGGCGACATCACCAAACGCAAATTGGCGGAAACCAGCCTGCGCAGCCGCGTCATCGAACTGGAAGCCATTTCGAAAATCGCCGCCGCCCTGCGCGCCGCGCAAACGCTGGAAGAAATTCTTCCCCTGTTGCTGGGGGAGACTCTCGCCGCGCTCGACAGCGAGGCGGGTTCCATCAGTCTTTACCGTGCGGAAAGCGGCGAACTATACAAAGCCGCCGCCCAGGGCTGGCTCTCAAACCTGCCTTACATGCTTATCAAGCCCGGCGCGGGCATTATGGGAACCGTTTTTTCCAGCGGAAAACTTCACGTCTCGCGCGAGTTCGTCTCCGACCCGCTTCTTCTTCCTGCCTCTTCTGCAAGTGTTCCGCCCGGGTGGGGCGGCGTCTGCGTTCCGTTGCGCGCCGCAAACGAAGTCGTCGGGGTGATATTCGTCGCCGCGCCCCTGCCTCGCGAGTTCTCGCCCGAAGAGATCAAACTGCTGGTTTCGATTTCCGAGATCGCCGGGACCGCCATTCACCGCCTGCGCCTGCATGAAGAGATTCTTCACCGCTTCAGGCAGCTGCAAACCCTCCAAAAAATAGACCGCGCCATTACCAGCACGCCCGACCTGCAGGTTGTTTTCAGCATCCTGCTCTCGCAGGCGCGGGAAGCCCTGGGCGTGGATGCCGCGTGTGTTTTGCTAATCGATCAGTCCACTCGCCATCTTCGCTGCCGCGCCGCGCAGGGATTCAAGAGCCGCGCCATCGAAAAAACAGACCTGCTCCTGAACGAGGGGTACGCGGGCAGGGCGGCTTCGGAAAGGCAGATCATCCACATCCAAAACCTGGATCAAACCGGCGACGCCTTCAGCCGCGCTCGCCTGCTGGAAGGGGAGGAGTTCGTCTCCTATGTTGTCACGCCCCTGGTCGCCAGGGGACAGGTGCAGGGCGTGCTGGAAATCTTCCACCGCGCGCCGTTTGCGCCCGGGGAAGACTGGTTCTACTTCCTGAAAATGCTGGCAGAACAAGCCGCCATTGCCGTGGATAATGCCCAATTGTTTACGTCTGCGCAGCGCGAAATTGGCGAACGCAGGCAGGCTCAGGAAAAACTGCGCGCGCTGAATGTCGAACTTGAAAAGCGCATCGAAGAGCGCACCGCCGACTTGCGCCAGTTGAACAATGAACTCGAGAGCGCCCTGCGCATCAAGGACGAATTCCTCGCCAATATGAGCCACGAACTGCGCACGCCGCTCAATGCCATCATCGGCTTGTCTGAAAGCCTGGCGGAGCAGACCGTGGGCGCGTTGAACGAAAGGCAGGCAAAGTACATCGGCACCATCAGCGAGAGCGGACAGCACCTGCTAAGTCTCATCAACGATATCCTTGATCTCGCCAAGATCGAAGCCGGGCAGATGACGCTCAATCGTGAAAAAGTGGATGTGTCCATGGTTTGCCAGTCGAGCCTGCGCATGATCAGACAACTGGCGTTGAAGAAGAGGCTGGATGTCCGGTTTGAGATGGATGTCGATCCGGGCATGATCTGGGCGGATGAACGCCGCCTCAAGCAGATGATTGTCAACTTATTGAGCAACGCGGTCAAGTTCACGCCGGAGGGCGGGAGTCTCGGCTTGCAGGCGCGCGGCGACCGTGAAAACAATTCCATCCAGTTCACGGTTTGGGATACGGGCATTGGCATTGCGGAGGAAGACCTGCCGCGCCTCTTCCAGCCTTTTGTTCAGTTGGATTCGCAACTGGCGCGCAAGGCGGGCGGGACCGGTCTGGGATTGGCGTTGGTGGCGAAGACGGCGGCGCTGCATGGCGGGAGCGCAAGCGTGGAGAGTCAGTTGGGGCGGGGCAGCCGCTTTACCATTACCCTGCCCTGGGAGTCGGCACTCAATACCGGTCCGCTTGAGGAGCGGGTTCCTCTGGATTCCCAGACATCCGCGGAAGCGCCGAAGCGTCATACCATCCTGTTGGTGGACGATACCGAGGATGTCATCCTGCTCTTCAAGGATTATCTTGAACGCGCCGGGTATAGGGTCGTGGCGGGGCGAAACGGTGTGGAGGCGGTGGCTTTGGCAGAGCAGGTCAACCCCAACCTGATCCTGATGGATGTGCAAATGCCGGTAATGGATGGAATGGAGGCGGCGCGGAATATCCGCCGCATTCCCGCGCTTCGGCATACGCCCATCATCGCGCTGACCGCGCTCGCCATGCAAGGCGACCGTGACCGCTGCCTCGAAGCGGGCATGAGCGATTATCTCAGCAAACCGGTCACCTTGAAGGAATTGACAAGGATGATTCAATCCCATTTGGACCCGGGTGGGATGGATTCCCTCCGGTAAGGCCATCCCCCGACTTTGGACTGCAAAATCAGGAGATTTCGCAGTCCAATTAACAACCTTTTAGCGCGCGCCTTTCTTACAGGCGTTATTTCATGGAGATCGCTCAAAGGTATAATTTCAACGACCATCCATCGTTTGTTGATGGTTTTCATTTTCCGTTCTTTCGCCAAACCGGAGGAGATAAATGAACCTGATTTCCCATGCCGGAGAAGTGGATATGAAGCGGCTGCCGCTTGACTTGCGCGTTGCCCTGCTTTATGCGCTGTTCAGCGGCGCGTGGATTTTGTTCTCCGATCGCCTGCTTGCCGCGATAGCGACCGATCTCGACGCGCTGACCCGCCTGCAAACGTATAAGGGCTGGGCGTTCGTGGCAATCAGCGCGTTGTTGATTTTCGTCCTTCTGCGCCGCGAACTACAGTTCCGCGAACGCACCGAGGGAAGGGTTGCGGAGAGCGAAAAACGTTACCGTTTGATCTCTGCCGTCGCGTCCGATTACATGTATTCGACGCGGCTGGTGGACGGCAAACTCGTCCTGAACTGGGTTGCGGGCGCATTCGAAGACATTACGGAATACACGCTCGATGAATATGTCGCGCAGGGGGGCTGGCGCGCGGCTGTGCATCCTGACGACCTGGCGCAGGATGATCACGACATGCAAAACCTGCGCGTGGGACAACACGTTGTCACCGAGATCCGAGTGCTGACCAAAGGCGGTCAGATCCGCTGGGTGCGCGTCTATGCCCATCCCGTCCTGGACGGACATAGCGGGGAACTGGTCGAAATATACGGCGCGGTGCAAAATATCACCGAACGCAAACGGGCGGACGAGGAACTGCGCGCCACCCAGGAACTTTTCTATAACATTTTTCACGCCAGCCCGCTTGCCTCCACACTGGCGACCTTTCCCGAAAGAAAGGCGCGGGATGTCAATGCCGCCTTCGAGGAGATGTTTGGTTATACCCGCGCGGAAATGGTCGGGAAACCGCTCACCGATTTCGACTTTTGGGCGGACCCATCGGAGCGCCAGCGCGCGTTCGAGACCGCCTCCCGTTTGGGCGGGCTGCGGGATTATGAATTCCAGTTCAAGACAAGATCGGGCAGATTCGGTTATGCCCTGATCAACACAATAATCATCGAACAAAGCGGCGCGAAATACCTGCTCACCAAAATCATGGATATTACCGAGCGCAAACGCGCGGAGGAGGAACTTTTCAAACTCAATGCGGAACTCGAACAGCGCGTAATGGATCGCACCCGCGAACTCGCGACCGCCAAAGACCGCGCCGAGTCCGCCGACCGCGTCAAGTCCGCGTTTCTCGCCACGATGTCGCACGAACTACGTACGCCGCTCAACTCGATCATCGGCTTTACGGGCGTGCTGCTACAGGGGCTGGCGGGTCCGCTCAACGCGGAGCAAATCAAGCAGATGGGCATGGCGCGGGATAGCGCCCGTCACCTGCTGGCGCTGATCAATGACGTGCTGGATATTTCCAGGATCGAGGCGGGGCAATTGGAGATTCGGCGCGCGCCGTTCGACATGCGTTCCGCCATCGAAGCGGCGATGAAACTCGTCCTGCCGCAGGCGCAGAAGAAGGGACTCGCGCTCGCCGCCGCCATCGGCTCGAACGTCGGCGAGATTGTGAGCGACCAGCGGCGCGTCGAACAAATCCTGATCAACCTGCTCAACAACGCGGTTAAGTTCACCGAACACGGCGAGGTGAACCTGGAATGCCGCGTCCGCGACGGTTTTATCGAAACCAGCGTGCGTGATACCGGCATCGGCATCCGCGCCGAAGATGTGGAAAAGCTCTTTGCGGCGTTCCGTCAAATTGAAACGGGACTGAATCGCCGCCACGAAGGGACGGGATTAGGATTGTCCATCTGCAAGAATCTGGTCGAAATGCTCGGCGGCGAAATTCATGTCGAGAGCGAATGGGGCGGGGGCAGCGTGTTTACGTTTACGCTGCCATTGACGTAAGGCAAATTTCAATTTGCCCACAGGCGCAGGACAAATTGAAATTTGTCCCACAGAGGAATCCAATGGCAAACATCCTGATCATCGAAGATAACGAGCAAAACCTGTACCTGGCGACCTTCATTTTGGAAAAGCGCGGACACACGGTCAGGTCGGCGACCGACGGCGCGCAGGGCATCCAACTTGCGCAGGAGATGCGCCCCGACCTGATCCTGCTCGACATCCAACTGCCCGTCATGGACGGTTACGCGGTGGCGGACGAACTGCGCCGCAATCCCACGCTGGCGGGGATTCCCATCGTGGCGGTTACATCGTACGCGATGGCGGGTGACCGCGAACGGATTCTCGCGGCGGGCTGCAATGGTTACATCGAAAAACCCATCAATCCTGAAACCTTCATGGGCGAAGTCGAAGCCCATTTGAAAAAGTGACTCCCCGTAATTAACGGGAAAGAGCCTTAACGCGAAGGACACAAAGCGTTGCGCTGAGCTTGCCGAAGCGTACACAAAGGGGAACATGCGGCTCGTTTTAAGGGCTTTTTCCTTCGTGACCTTCGTGTACTGATATGAAAATGTGGGGCGGATTGGCAATCCGCCTTACACGCCGCAAAGTTTTCATCCTTCGGGGCGAAACTTGTTTCATGGATACTTTGTGTTTAACATAAAAACGGTAGAGCCGAAAAAGTGAGGCGCGTATGAGCAAAATTTTGATCGTTGACGATAAGGAAGCGAACCGCTACCTGTTGCAAACGATTCTGACCGCTGCGGGACACGCGACGCGGGATGCAGCCAACGGCGCGGAGGCGTTGGAAAGCGCGCGCCGCGAACGTCCCGACCTGATCATCTCCGACATCCTCATGCCGCAGATCGACGGCTTTGCCCTGTGCCGCGAGTGCAAGCGCGATGAAACCCTGCGCGATATTCCCTTCATTTTTTACACCGCCACCTACACCGACCCGCGCGACCGCGATTTTGGTCTGCAATTGGGTGCGGCGCGGTTCGTCGTCAAGCCGATGGAAGCGGAGGACTTGTCCGCCATTATCGAAGAGGTGTTGAAGGAACACGCGCAGGGAAAATCGAGCGCGTCCGTCGTTCCCGCTGAAGATGAAGCCGCCATTTACCGCCTGTACAACGAAGCCCTGATTCGCAAGTTGGAAGATAAGATGCTGGCTTTGGAAAAGGAAATCGCCGAGCGCAGGCAGGCGGAAAAATTGTTGCAAAAACTTGCGAGTGCGGTGGAACAAGCGGCGGATCCAATTTTCATCACCGACGCGGCGGGCGTCATCGAATTTATCAATCCGGCTTTTGAAAGACTCACCGGGTATGCCAAGAACGAAGTGCTCGGCAACACTCCGCGCTTACTGAAATCAGGGGCGCAGGACGACGCCTTTTACAAAAAACTTTGGCAGGTCATCCTGTCGGGGAAAAACTTCAAGGCGGAATTAATCAATCGCAAAAAGAACGGCGAGCGTTACAATGTGCAACAAACGATTACGCCCATTCGAGACGAGCGCGGCGTCATTACGCATTTCATCTCCACTTGCAAGGATATGACCGAGCGCAGGCAGGCGGAGGAGCAGATCAATTTCCAGGCGCATTTGCTCAGTGTGGTGGGGAACGCCGTCATTGCCACCGACATGCAGGGACAGGTGACTTATTGGAATCCCGCCGCGGAAAAATTGTACGGCTGGTCGGCAGGGGAGGCGCTTGGTCGGCAGATCGTCGAATTGACCCCGGCGAACCAGACCCGCGAACAGGCGCAAGAGATCATGTCTCAACTGGCGCAGGGCAGATCCTGGAGCGGGGAATTTACGGTGCGCCGCAAGGACGGAAGCGAGTTCCCCGCCTTCGTCTTCGATACGCCCATCGTGGACGCCGACGGCAGGCTGACCGGCATTATCGGCGTCTCATACGACGTCAGCGCGCACGCGCAGGCGGAACAGCAAATCAAACGCCGCGTGATCGAACTGGAGGCGTTGTACCAGAGCGGCATCGCCTTCAGCCAGACCTTCGACCCCAAAGAAGTTGGCGGAAAAATCATCGAGGTGCTGTCAGGCCGGCTGGAGTGGCACCATGCCGCAGTCCGGGTTCGACGCGGGGAAAGTCGGGAGGTGGAGCTGCTGGCGTTCAGTCACACCAATGAGGCGGAGGACCGGGCGCGCCTGCAATCCAGCATCACACAGGTTGGGCAGGGAATTGTCGGCTGGGTGATTGAAAATGGGAAATCGGTTCGCAGCGGAGATTTGAGCGGCGACCCAAGATATACAGAAACGTATGCGGGAATGAGATCGGGCTTGTATGTTCCGATCAGGATCAGGGATAAGATCATCGGTTGTATCAGCGCCGAGAGCGAGGCGGCGGACGCCTTCACCGAAGCAGACGAACGCCTGCTCTCGACGCTGGCAGCGCAAGCCGCTGCTGCGCTTGAGAGCGCGCGCCTGTTCCAGAACCTGCAGGGCGAGCTTACCGCGCGCAGGGCGGCAGAGGAGAAACTGCGCGCGCTGAACGTCGAACTCGAAAAGCGCATCGAGGAGCGCACCGCCGACCTGCGCCAGTTGAACAATGAACTTGAACGCGCTTTGAGAATCAAGGATGAGTTCCTTGCCAACATGAGTCACGAACTGCGCACGCCGCTCAATGCCATCATCGGCTTGTCTGAGAGCCTGATAGAGCAGACCGTGGGCGCGTTGAACGAGAGACAGGCGAAGTATGTCGGCACCATCGGCGAAAGCGGGCAGCACCTGCTATACCTTATCAACGATATTCTCGATCTCGCCAAGATCGAAGCCGGGCAGGTGACGCTCAGCCGCGAAAAGGTGAATATTTCGGATGTCTGCCAGTCGAGCCTGCGCATGATCAAACAACTGGCGTTAAAGAAGAGGCTGGATGTCCGGTTCGAGATGGATGTCGATCCGGGCATGATCTGGGCGGATGAACGCCGCCTCAAGCAGATGATCGTCAACTTATTGAGCAACGCGGTCAAGTTCACGCCGGAGGGCGGAAGTCTCGGCTTGCAGGCGCACGGCGATCGTGAGAACAATTCCATCAAGTTCGTGGTCTGGGATATGGGCATTGGCATCGCGGAAGAAAACCTGACGCGTCTCTTTCAGCCTTTTGTTCAGTTGGATTCGCACCTGACGCGCAAGGAAGGCGGAACGGGACTGGGCTTGGCGCTCGTGGCGAAGATGGCATTCCTGCACGGCGGGAGTGTGAGCGTGGAGAGTCAATTGGGGCGGGGCAGCCGCTTTACCATTACCCTGCCCTGGGAGTCGGCGTTCAATACAGGCTCTCTGGAGGGGCGGTTGACAACGGCTCCAGTTGAGGAAGCGGGAATGGAGGAACAGGTCGTCCTGTTGGCAGACGATACCGAGAATGTCATCCTGCTCTTCAAGGATTATCTCGAACGTGCCGGGTACAGGGTGGTGGTGGCGCGAAACGGGGTGGAGGCGGTCACGCTGGCAGAGTCGCTTCGTCCCAGCCTGATCCTGATGGATGTGCAAATGCCGGTGATGGATGGAATGGAGGCGGCGCGGAATATCCGCCGCATTCCCGCGCTTCAGCATACGCCCATCATCGCGCTGACCGCGCTCGCCATGAAAGGCGACCGCGAACGCTGTCTCAAGGCGGGTATGAACGACTATCTCAGCAAGCCGGTCAATCTTAAGACACTGCTTGAAATGGTTCGAAACCACCTTTCGGGGAGTGCGGAGGAATCACGCTCATGAGCGTGATTTTGATCGTAGACGACGACCCCTCAAGCCGCGAGACCCTGCTTGCCGTGCTCATGGGGCAGGGATACCGCATCGAAACCGCCGCGAACGGAGCCGACGGCATCCGGCTGGCGGAGCAGTTTCGTCCAGACCTGATTCTGTTGGACGTGATGATGCCCAAAATGGACGGCTTCGAAGTTTGCAGGCGGCTGCGTTCCAGTCCCGCGCTGGCGGAAATTCCCATCGTCATCCTCACCGCCCTCGACGACCGCGCTTCCCTGCTGGCAGGGCTGGATGCCGGGGCGGACGATTTCCTCAGCAAGCCGGTGGATGGTCACGAGTTGCGGGCGCGGGCGCGCGTCATCACCCGTCTCAACCGTTACCAAACCCTTATGGACCAGCGCGAGTCCCTGCGCCAAATGGCGGAACGGGTGGTATCCGCCCAGGAGGAGGAGCGCCGCAGGCTCTCGCGCGAACTGCATGACGATCTCGGTCAGGCGCTTACCATACAGATGCTTTCCATCCGCAGCCTTCAGGAAGACCTGACCCTGACTCTCCCGGAACTTTTCGAACGCCTCCAGGCGATTTATCAGCAGTCCTACGAAACTTCCATCAAAGTCCGCAGGCTGGCGCAGGATATGCGCCCGCCTGCGATGGACGCGCTGGAATTGAAGGATGCCATGCAAGGTTATTGCGCCGGGTTTGCGCGCCACGCCGGGCTTCCGGTTCATTTCGAATGGGACGACTCCCTGCCGACCATTCCGGACCTGCCTTCCATTACTCTTTACCGCATCCTTCAGGAGGCGCTGAACAATATTGCCAAACATTCCAGAGCCACCCAGGTTTGGGTTGACCTCTCCCTTGAGGACGGCAGCGTCGCCTTGAGCGTGCAGGATAACGGCAATGGGTTCGATCCCCAAGCCGCCTCGGAGGGGATCGGGTTGAAAGGATTACGGGAACGCCTGATCATTGCGGGCGGCGTTTTGAAAATCGCATCCAGCCCTGCGAAGGGAACCATCCTGATGGCGCAAATCCCCCTGCCTGAGGAGAAAGCGATATGATTCGAGTTGTCATTGCGGAAGACCATGCCCTGGTGCGGGCTGGCATCCGCGCCCTGCTCGAAAAGCAGGGCGATATTCACGTATTGGGAGAGGCGTCGCACGGGCAGGAGGCGGTGGAATTGACCGAATCCCTCAGACCCGACGTGTTGATCATGGACATCATGATGCCGCGCCTGAACGGAATCCAGGCGGCCGCAAGATTGCAGGAGATGAAACTTCCGGCGCGGACGCTCCTGCTCTCGATGTATTCGGATGCCGGGCTCGTGCATCAGGCGCTTCAATATGGCGCGCGCGGATACATTCTCAAATCCTCGGTTGGCGACGAATTGATCGCCGCTGTGCGCGCCGTCGCCGCGGGAACGACCTTCCTGAGCGGGCCGGTTTCGGAGATCGTGATGGACAATATGATTCATCCATCCGCCTTCCTGCGAACGGGCAGCCCTCTCGACGCGCTTTCGCCGCGCGAAAAGGAGGTTCTGCAATTGATCGCCGAGGAATATACCAGCGCGGAGATCGCGCGAATGCTTTTCATCGGCGAGAAAACGGTCGAGAAACATCGCGCCAGCCTGATGGAAAAACTGGGCGTCCGCAACATGGCCGGGCTGGCGCGCATGGCGCTGAAATACCATCTTACCGGCTTTGATTTCAAAAACGGCGGAGAGTCTCGATAAGGCGTCCATTGGTGGGGTTTTCCCGAATGGGCAGAATTCATCTTTTGTGCCATAACATATTCTGTGAGGAAACATGAAACCCACCGTTTTGATCGTTGACGATGAACCCGCCGGGCGCAGGGTGATCGAATCCGTCCTGTTTGGGCAGGGGTATGAACTTGAGTTTGCGTCCAACGGGCGCGAGGCGCTCCAGAAGGCTGCCGCCTTGAAGCCAGACCTGATCCTGCTCGACTTGATGCTGCCTGAGATGGACGGCATGGAGGTCTGCCAGCGCCTGCGCAGCGACCGCGAACTGGCGGAAGTGCCTGTGGTTGTGATCACCGCCCTTGACGACCGCAATACCCGCATCGCCTGCCTCGACGCCGGGGCGGATGACTTTATCTCCAAGCCGTTCGACCGGGCGGAACTACGCGCCCGCGTGCGTACGATCACCCGCCTCAACCGCTACCGTCTCCTGCACGAACGCGATCTCATCACTTCCTGGATCGCCGAAAAAGCCAGCGATGGCTACCTCCAGCTTCACGCCGACGATGCCATTCTGTTCGCCAACTCGCGCGCGTTTTTTCCTCGGGCTTGATATGGACGCTTCCAAACCGATTCTTGAAACCTTTATGCAGACAGTCTCGCGCCAGTACCACCTCCACCCGGAATCTGCCTGGGTGGGCTGGCCCGTCACCGCCGGGAGCGCCCAAAATCGCTATTTCGTCCGACCCGAATCTACCACGGCGCATGAATTCTGGCTCGAAGCCGCCGTGTTCGAAACCCGCATGGCAGAAGGCGCTCCTTCAACGCGCATTGTCCGCCTGCGCGATGTCACTGCCGACATCCTCAACCGGCGCAACACGCGCAGTTTCGGCGAAGCCATTACGCATAAGATACGCACGCCTGCCACGCAGATGGTCGCCAGTCTCGACCTGCTGGCGAAGCACGCGCCGAAAATGTCCGCAGACGATCTCGTCCAGTTTTCATCCGCCGCCTTGCGCGGAGCCAAACGCCTTCAGGATACGCTTGACCGCATTTTGCGGTATTCGAACCTGCGCCCCGCCTCGGAGGATGCGCAGGGATTCTGCCTGCGCGACATGGCTGCGCTGGTTCAAAAAGTAGGCGGCGAAACCGGGTTGGAGGGTGTGGAGATCACGGTCTCGGAAGAGTCTTTGGTGGAAAGGCGCCTGACGCTTTCGTTGCAAGCCCTTGAGGTTGTCTTGTGGGAAACCCTGGGGAATTCGAAGAAGTTTCACCCGGCGCAGACTCCCAAAGTCTGGGTGGAGGCGTTTCTTTCCGGGGAAGCCCAAATGACCCTGCGCATCAGCGACGACGGCGTCTCCCTTTCGCCCAAACAACTCGCCAGCGCGTGGATTCCCTACATTCAAGGCGAAAAGGATTTCACCGGCGAGATGCCCGGCATGGGGCTGGGACTTTCAACTGTGAGCGCGATCGTCTGGGGGGCGGGCGGTTCATGCCGGATGATGAACCGCGAATCAGGCAGCGGCGTGATCGTGGAATTGACGCTGCCCATCGCGAGTGTGCAGACTCCGCCCGCCATAAATCAAGCCGGAGGACAACGATGAATAACAGCAGCATCATCCTGGTAGTGGACGACGACGCTTCCAACCGCGAGACCCTTGTATCCATTCTTGAGCCGGAGGGGTATCAGATCGTTCTTGCCGAAGACGGCTTTGAAGCCGTTGAACAGGCGAAACTCACCCAGCCGGATGTGATCCTGCTGGACGTGATGATGCCCGGCATGGACGGCTTCGAAGCCTGCCGCGCGATTCGAAACGAAGAAATGCTGGCGGAGGTGCCGATCCTTTTTCTCACCGCGCTGGATGATAAGCAATCCCTGCTGAAGGGGCTGGAATCCGGCGCGGACGATTTCATTACCAAGCCTTTCGACCGCCATGAACTGCGCGCGCGCCTGAAGAGCATCACCCGCCTCGACCGCTACCGTAAGCTGATCGAGGAACGCAAACGTCTCGCGGAAGCGAACAGATCCCTGCTCACGACGTATGATGAAACCATAGAAGGCTGGTCGCGCGCGATGGATTTACGCGACAAGGAGACCGAAGGACATTCGCGCCGCGTGACAGAGATGACTCTCGATCTTGCAAAGGCGCTGGGAATCGAAGGCGAAGCGCTCACGCACATCCGGCGCGGGGCGTTGTTGCACGACATGGGCAAACTGGGCGTCCCGGATTCGGTGCTACTAAAAGCCGCCGTTCTGAACGAAGAAGAATGGAAACTCATGCGCCAGCATCCGCAACTGGCATATGAGATGTTGTATCCCATCGAATATCTTCGTCCTGCGTTGGAAATTCCCTATTGCCATCACGAGAAGTGGGATGGAGCCGGCTACCCGCGCGGGCTCAAAGGCGAGGAGATTCCGCTTGCCGCGCGCCTCTTTGCCGTTGTGGATGTCTGGGACGCCCTGACTTCGGATCGCCCCTACCGCCCAGCCTGGTCCCGCGAAAAAGCCATGGACTACATCCGCGAGCAATCGGGCAAACACTTTGACCCGCAGGTGGTGGAATTGTTCATGCAGACAAAGGCGGGAGGATAGCGGCGCGTTGCCCCGTCACCCGCTTCGGGCGGCCTTACAGCGCCTCCGCCAAATCCGCGATGGCGCGGGAATGAATTTGTGGATGCAGCGACAGGCTCTTGCCGATAAATTGAGTCGATTCACGCGCAGCGCGATGTCGCCGCCCGCATCAGGCTCTGACCTTCATCCTGTAACTTGCAAAATTGCCTTGCCTCGCCGATGCGCATATCGGCGTTACAAAGAACGTCGGGGTTGGCGGATTGGGAATTGGCATTGAAAAAACAACAGGTGGATGAGCTGGCAGCCGAAGCCATGATCGATGGCAGGCGGGACGTTCAGGTGGAGTTTCGAGCCAAAATTATGGATCTGGCAGTGAGAAAAAACTACTGGATTTTCCGATCTCCATAGGGCGTAGGATGTTTATTAGGTTGGGCCGCCTCCCTATACCCCTGCGGTGACACGCCTGTGGCTTTATGAAACACGCGGCTGAAATAGGCTTGATCCTTGAAACCCACCCGGCGCGCAATGGAACCAATGGTTTCGGTCGTGTTCAAAAGTAACTGTTTCGATTGAAGCACGCGATAGCGATTCAAATAATCCCACGGCGAGATGTTCAATTCGCGGTGGAAGACGCGGCTGAGATAATCTTCGCTGACGCCCACGGCTTCGGCGATCTCCCATCTTGAAATGGGACGTGTGTAATTCTGGTGCAGGTACACGATGGTTTGTTTGGCGAGCGCGCTGGTGTGCGCGGGGAGCGTATCTTCGCCGAAGAGGGCGCGGTTCAGCGCGGTGACCGTTTCTTCGTCCGACCAGATGCCCTTGCTTTGCAGTGTGACGCGCGTGTGACTTTCGATGCGCTTGACATCATCGAGACTCAAGACCTTGTTGCTCAGCACAACGACAGGAACCTGCCGCAGGTTTGGGTCTGAGCGCATTTTATCCAGCACATCCGTGCCGCTGAGGTTGGGCATGACCAAATCGAGCAGAACCAGCGACGGGACTTCCTTCGCCATAATGGACAAGGCAACTTCGCCATCCTCCGCCAAACAGACGGGGTAATGGGGCAGGCTTTCCTCCACCAATTTCTTATGCGTCGCGCGAATTTGCGCGTCATCATCCACGATCAAAACGGGACCCGATGCCTGCGCGGGACTCATCGCCATGACCGCATCGAGCAGAGTCTTTGCATTCGCCGATTTGACCACGAAGCCAGTCATGCCGACTTGTTCGTTTAGGAGTTGACCATAGAGGATGAACGGCGCCTGACTCAAACTCGGGTAATGCCGTAATCGCCTCACGAGATTCCAGTCGTTGGCTTGGGCGTTGGATAAATCCCATGCGAGCGCGATGGGTTTGGTGTTGCTCAATGCGGCTTCCAGATCATCGTTGTTTCGCAGTTGGAAGATTTCCAGGTTTTGTCTCCGGCACATTTCAAGAATTTCTTTGGACGGTTCTGCGCTGGACGAAATGAGTAACAGCACAGATGATAGGTCAATATGTTTCGCAGGCTTGGTCTGATCCAGAGCGGGGAGCGGCAGGTAAATGTGAAAGGTGGAACCCTGTTTGGGCTGGCTGTCCAGTTTCATCGTCCCGCCGTGAAGCGCAACGAGATGACGGGTAATGGAGAGTCCCAGCCCGATCCCGCCTGCGAGACGACGGTTCTCCTCCAGCGTCACAAAAGGCTCGAAGATGCGTTCCTGTTGATCGCGGTCAATGCCGGAGCCTGTGTCTGCCACCCAAAAGTGGATGTGCGGCGGCGCGACCTGCGCGCCCAATGTGATCTCTCCGCGCTGTGTGTATTTCCTGGCATTGCTCAACAGGTTCAGGAAAATCTGCCGCAAGCGCACGGCATCCGCGCGGACCTGCGGCAGGCGTTCGGGGATGTTCAGATTCCATTTTATATCCGGCGAAGCGGCCTGGTCGGCGAGATCGTGGAACGCATCCAACAACAATTGATGTGGGTCGAGCAGGTCGAGCGAGAGATCGAGTTCGTCAATTTCGGCGCGCGAGAGATCAAGCAGGTCGTTGATGACGCGCAATTGATGTTCAGCGTTGCTTTGAATTTGTTGAATGTCGTTCGACAATGACGATGAAATCTTTTCAGGCGCGTCCAAAATATTTTGTGTATAGCCCATGATGATGTTCAACGGCGTGCGCATCTCATGGCTCACGTTCGCAAGCAGGCGGGTCTTGATGCGGTCTGCCTTTTCAGCAGCGAGCCGCGCCTGCTGGATCTCCTGGAACAGCATGGCTCCCTGCAACGCGCTGCTCAAGTTGTTGCGTAACAACTCGTAAGTGTTGCCGTCGCGCGATCCCATTTCAAAAACGACGTACCCCAAAGATTTATCCTGAAAATACAATGGCTCGACCACAAGGCTGTAACGACGATCCTTCGGTAGAAAATCCAAGGGGACGATTTGTTCCGTTGAAAAGCGCAAGCCGCCGTCTTCGAGCGCGGCGCGCCCGTGGTCTGAAAACGCCAGCCGCAAGCGCGCGTATTCGGGCGTCTCCGCGTCGGTCGGCTGTTCGTAGGTGGCGAGATACACGCTCGGAATACCCAGCGCGGGCAAACGCTCCGCCAGCGCGTCGGTTAAGTGGTTAATGTCGAACGTCGTCAGCAAAACGCGGCTGGTCTCGCGCAAATTTTCGGCTTCGCGGTCGGCTTTCCATTGCGCGTACGCCTGCGCGCGCTGAACCGCCTCTTCCACCGCCACCCGCGCCTGCGAGATCAGCGTCTCGATATGTTTCGAATCCGATGAATATTCCAACGCCCAGCGCCGCAAGACCGAAACCGCATCCTGCCAGCGCAGCAGATTCTGCCCCGCCTGCGCGGCGTCTTCAAGCGATTTGTTCAGCACGGATAAAAATTCCGCAGGCTCCTGGATGAACGCATCGAAGACCGACTCCATCCATTCCCTTGTTTCTTCTGGATGAAGAACCGCTTCCATCTCCGACAGAAAGCCTGCCCGCGCGTCTTCGAGTTTGATCTTCCCTTTGCCTTTTTCTTTTCCATCCGCTGGCGTGAACGACGCCAGCGCAACCGCCCGCGACGGACACCCGCACGACTGCCGCACGATCAACTTCGACGGCAGCGTGATCAACGCAGGCACCGATTCGCCCGCCAGTTGCTGCAACAGCAAATCCATCGCCTTTGCGCCCTGCTCGCCAAACGGCAGGTCAACCGTCGTCAGCGGCGGCGTGGATAATCTCTCTTCGCGCGAGTTGTTGAAACCCGTCACAGCCACATCCTTCGGCACGTCGAAGCCGCGCGCTTGCAAGGTCTTCATCGCCCAGATCGCCATCATATCGCTGACGGCGACGACAGCGTCGAAATCCACGCCGGGCTTGAGTCCGCGTTCGTCGAGCAACAGTTCTATCGCTTCGGCGCCCGCCTCCCAGGGCAGGGGACGGGTGACAAGCCTGGGGTCGGGAGGCAGGTCAAACGTCTGGAGTGAATCGAGATAGGCGCGGTAGCGTTCCTGGGCGTAGTAATGTTCCTCGGGTCCGCGAATGAAGGCGAGTCGTTTAAATCCATGTGTCTCAATTAAATGAGCAAGCAGGGCGCGCATCCCGAGATAACTATCCACCGAAACGGTCGGGGTTCCCTCCATGAATTGGGCAAGGGAAACCATCGGGAGCGGGTGATAGCGTTGGTGAAAGGCTTGAATCTCGGCAGGACCAAGCACGCCGCCGAGAGACGACGACCACGTAATAAGACCATCAAGCGAGTGATGGCTGGCAAGATCGAAGATGGCGTTGCGCTGACTCTCGTAGGAGTCTGCCGCCTGTAATCGCCCGCCGGGAAAACAGATCAGGTTGATATCATGATTTTGGGCGGCATCCAACAGGCTGGGCAGGATGATCAGGCTTGCCCCCGTGTGCAGGCTGGCGAAGAGAAATCCGATCGTGGCGCGGTTGGCTGGGGTTTTCATGGTGAGTTGCTAAAATAAGTTTACTATGGAAGTTTCCTTCATCGCCAGTCAACAAGGGCGCACTAAAAGGTTGTAAGGGCGGAGTCTAAAGCGGCGCTGTGGCGCCATGGCGACATCTCCCGACTTTGGACTACAAAATCAGGAGATTTTGTAGTCCAAATAAAAAACTTTGAGCGCTCTCGTCAACAAGTAGTCCATGCTTCAAGCATGACCTGTAATAATCATGTCGCTTTTGTCCAAGTGTGCCTCGCCAAAGTCCAAGCCGAGCCTGCTAAGATGACAGTCATCGAATTCGGATTGTCTCTTCAGGTGAAGTGGCTTTGGCGTTGATCGATCCAACCCCATTTCATCGGAGAATATCATGACCTTGAAAACTCTTCCCGCTGTCCCCCCCTCCACCGAGAAGTTTGACTTCAAAAAATCATTGTGTGCTTTGTGGCGTCAACGCTGGATGTATTTCCTGATGACGCCCACGCTGATCTATTTTGCGATCTTCAAGTATGGACCGCTCTGGAACGCGCAGATCGCCTTCAAAGATTTCAAACCGTTGCTGGGTGTGATGGGCAGTCCGTGGGTGGGATTCAAACATTTCGAGACCTTCGTCAACTCGTTCTACTTCACCGACCTGATGACGAACACGATCTACTTCAGCCTGGCGAAGCTGGTTCTCGGGCTGCCGCTGGCTGTGATCTGCGCGATTGCCCTGCATGAAACGTGGCTGGTCAAGTATCGCGCTTTCGTGCAGACCATGATCTACCTGCCGCATTTCCTTTCGTGGGTCATCATGTTCGGCGTATTGCTGGTGATTCTTTCGCCAGGGAATGGCTTGCTGAACCAGGTCATCGAACACTTTGGGGGCGAGCCGATCTCGTTCATGACCTCGCCCGATCATTTTCGCTGGGTGGTCATCCTCTCGGATATCTGGAAGGAGACAGGCTGGAGCACCATTCTGTATCTCGCCGCATTACTCGCCATCAGCCCCGATCTCTACGAAGCCGCCGCAGTGGACGGCGCCTCGCCCATGCAACGCATCTGGTACATCTCACTGCCTGGCATCGTGCCCGTGATCGTACTGGTCACCCTGCTCCGCATGGGACACATCCTTGAGGCGGGCTTCAACCAGATCTTCGTGCTGTATTCCGTGCCCGTCTATAGCGTCGGCGACATCCTCGATACGTGGGTCTATCGTCAGGGCATCCTGCAATTCCAATTCAGCCTCGCCACCGCCGTTGGATTTTTCAAAGGCGTGATCGGTCTGGTTTTGATCCTCATTTCAAACCGTATCGCCAAGCGCGTGGCGGGACAGAGTCTTTTCTAGGAGAACCGCCATGCTGCGAACCAAAACCCGTGACGCTGTGATCTTCCAGATCGGACTCGCGATCTTTCTTACCATCATCCTGCTCATCATTCTGATTCCTTTCTGGCGCGTGATCGTAACCGCCTTCGTCCCGCTCGATATTTATACCGATGAAGGTGTGCCGTTCTTCCTCCCCCCAACCAAATGGACCTTTGAAGCCTTTAGTCAGTTGCTCGGTCATTCCATGTTCCCGCGCGCGGCGCTCAATAGTGCCATCATCACCCTGCTGGGGACTGCCATCAGCCTGGTGCTTACCGTCCCGCTCGCCTACGGACTCTCCACCCGCAACCTGACAGGGCGCAAGGTCATCATGGCGATCGTGTTGTTCACGTATTTGTTCAGCCCTGGCTTGATCCCCGTATACCTGTTGATCACAGGCATGAAGTTGACGAATAATTATCTGGCTGTCATCCTGCCGCCTGCGGTCAGCGTCTACAACACCCTCGTGATGATGAGCTTCTTCGAAGGCTTGCCAGAAGAACTTAAGGAAGCCGCGCGGTTGGATGGCGCCAACGAATTGCAGGTCTTGTGGCATGTCATCCTGCCGTTGTCCAAACCCATCCTGCTCACCATCGGACTCTTCTATGCCGTCTTCTTCTGGAACGAGTTCTTTACTCCGCTTCTGTATTTGAACGACAACAGCCTCCTGCCCCTGCCTGTATTACTCCGCAACATTCTTATCTCCGCCAGTTTCAACGAGTATGTTGAATACAACGCCTTCAGTTCTTCGTCCATCGAGTCGTTGAAGGCGGCGGGCGTATTGATCACGATGCTTCCCATGCTGCTGGTCTATCCATGGATTCAACGCTATTTCACCAAGGGCGCGTTAGTTGGAGGTGTAAAGGAATAGATATATGTTTGCCAAACCCGTGTTCGTTATTATCTCAGGAACAATGGGAGCGATAGGAAGTTCCCATCCAACAAAAAACAAGGAGAAGAAGATGAAAAACTGGAAATTGATCTTTATTGTGTCGCTTCTGGTGATTAGCCAGATGTTGGCGGCTTGTGCTCCAGCTACCCCGGCCCCAACGGAAGAACCGGAAGCCCCGGCGGAACCGACTGCGGTTCCCTCGCCGACCCCGATCCCTGAACCGATAGAAATTACCCTATGGGCGCAGGCAACTGTCACCGAAGCGGGCGCGCCCCCCGAAGACTGGGTCGCCTATCAGATCATCCTCGATGAACTGAACATCGATCTGACGTATGTCATCGTCCCCACGGGTGAAGATGGCGAAGCCAAGATCAACGCCGCCGCCGCCGCCAACGACCTGCCCGACCTGTTCCAGGTTGTCAGCGCCAAAAACGACAGCCGCGGTGCATTGCTCCAACTCGTGGACCTGGGCTTGATCGCTCCCGTCGAAGATCTGATGCCGCTCATGCCCGAACGCGCCAAATTGCACTACAACGACCCGCTCGCGCTTGACCTCGTCACATTCTACGATCATC
This sequence comes from Candidatus Villigracilis adiacens, assembly GCA_016703605.1. Taxonomy (GTDB): domain Bacteria; phylum Chloroflexota; class Anaerolineae; order Anaerolineales; family Villigracilaceae; genus Villigracilis; species Villigracilis adiacens. The sequence goes on from JADJBU010000001.1 coordinate 33,878, forward strand.
AATATGGTCTGCCCGAACCGCCTCCCATCCCGCGCCGTGAAGGTCTCGTCATCCGCAAGGACTGGCTCGATAACCTCGCCCTGCGCACGCCCACCACTCCCGAAGAACTTTTCAAGGTCGCCAAGGCTTTCACCGAACAGGATCCTGATGGCAACGGCAAGGATGATACCTACGGCTTCGGCGGTTTCCTCAATGGACAGGGTCTCGGCACACGCTTCGACTTCCTCATGGGCGCGTATGGCGTGCCTGGTGTTTGGAACTTCACCGACCCCGCCGCTTTTGGTTTGAATGTCCGCAGCCCCGAATATCCCGAGGCGGTTGCCTACTTCAAGTCCCTCGTGGATGCGAAAGTCATTGACCCCGATTGGGCTACCCTCAAACGTGACGATTTCCGCGCCCGCTGGAAGCAAGGTACCTTCGGCATCATGTGGGAAGACTTCGCCGCTTTGACGAACAAGTCCAACTATGAACCGTTCGACACCAACTTCCCCGAAGCGGAATGGATCCCCGTTGCCGCGCCTGTTGGTCCTACTGGCGCTTCAAACTACGGCGTCTACACAGGACGCGGTCAGATCTTCGCTGTCTCGCAGAAAGCCGCCGACGCTGGCAAAGCGGAAGCCATTGCCAGCCTGCTCGAGTGGATGGCAACCGATGGTTACTACCTGCTCGGCTTTGGTGAAGAAGGCGTGAACTACATCATTGACGCCAACGGCAACATCTCCACCGAAGGTCTCGCAGATGCGGATAAATACACCGCCGCCGAACGCCAGCCCTTCACACAGATGCGCAACCAGTTGATCTTCTACAACTCGGAACAGGAAATCGTTGCCCGCTATCCCGAGTACAAGACCCTCAACGGTCGCACCATGCAACCGATGACCTTCCTCGGCTTCTTCCAACAGCAACCGTGGGTGGATGGACGCGGCATTCAGGTCATCCTGCCGCCCGCCAACGCCGCCGACTTCGACCGCTTCTACACCGAAGGTTTGATCAAGTTCGTCCTCGGGCAGGAAGAACTCAACGACGAAACCTGGGCGGCATACCTCGCAGGTCTCGATGCCCTCGGCGCGGCAGATTACGAAGCCGCCGCCAAGCAAGCCCTCACCGACGCTGGACTGCTCAAATAACCAGCGCTTGTAAATAAAAAGGCGGGCGGCTCACCACCGCCCGCCTTACTCTGAAACAACCCACAGTAGGGGCGGGGAAACCCCGCCCAATAGTTACCATAACCCAGCCCTACTGGAAATCATCATGAAACCAACCTCTTCGCAAAAACTAAACACTTGGTCCGCCCGCATGGTCGAATCAACGCTTCAGCGTTATCTACCCAATGATTTCTCCTGGAACTACGACCACGGCTTGCAAGTCTTTGCGATTCAAAAAGCCGCAGAAGCGACTCACGAAACACGTTACACGGCTTTCGTCTCAAACTGGGTTGACCACTTCATTCAACCCGATGGCACCATCCGCACCTACGACATGGAAACCTACAACGTGGACTGGGTGAACTCGGGGAAATTGCTTTTTAGCATCTACGAACGCACAGGCGACGAACGCTATCGCAAAGCCATCGAAACCCTGCGCGAGCAAATGCGCAAACATCCGCGCAACAACGCCAAAGGATTTTGGCACAAGAAAATTTATCCTTTCCAAATGTGGCTCGACGGCATCTACATGGCAGGACCACTTCTCTCAGAATATGCCATGCGTTTCAACGAACCCGAAACGTTCGATGATGTCGTTCATCAAATCACACTAATTGACAAACACACGCGCGACCCCAAAACAGGTCTGCTGTATCACGCATGGGATGAAAGCAAGCAACAACAATGGTGTGACCCCGAAACAGGACTCTCCAAATATTTCTGGGGCAGAGCCATCGGTTGGTATGTGATGGCGCTCGTCGATATATTGGATCACCTCCCGCAAAATCATCCTGGAAGGTCTCAGCTGGTCGCCATACTCGATAGAACCGCTGAAGCAGTTGTCAAAGTCCAGGATGAAGCGACTGGTCTTTGGTATCAGATCCTCGACCTCCCTCAACGCGCAGGCAATTACCTCGAAGCGTCCGCATCCATCATGTTTGTGTATGCGTTTGCCAAGGGCGTCCGCAATGGTTATCTCGCGCAGGATTATCTTTTATCCGCAAGGCGCGGCTATCACGGCACGTTGCAAAATCTGATCAAGATCGATGCGCAGGGTTTGCTCACGCTCGAAAAAGTTTGTGGCGGCGCGGGTCTCGGCGGCGTGCCCTATCGCGACGGCTCGTTCGAATATTACATCAGCGAAAAAATTATTCCCAACGACCCCAAAGGCGTCGGACCATTCATCCTCGCCGCGCTTGAAATGGAAGGGGCAGGCATTACCGAATGACAACGTTCAACGTGCGTGAACACGGCGCGATGGGAAACGGGCAGACTTTAGACTCGCCTGCGATTCAATCCACCATAGACGCCTGCTCCACGCTGGGAGGTGGCACTGTCTATCTGCCCTCGGGTCAATATCTGACGGGGAGCCTGTTTCTGCGCAACAACATTTCCCTACACTTGGACTCTGGTGCAACTATTCTCGGTAGTGAGAATCCCGTTGACTATCCAATTATTCACTCGCGCTGGGAAGGCAAACATCAAGACACACACGCCTCGTTGATCACGGGTCAAAACTTAAACAACATATCCGTGACGGGACGCGGCACCATTGACGGACGCGGCGCCAAATGGTGGCAAGCAAAAAAGGACGGCACGCTTGCACACCCGCGCCCGCGCCTGATCAGTTTTTCCGATTGCACGAATGTACTTATTGAAGGCATTACCGCCATCAACTCTCCCAGTTGGACGATCAACCCTGTCCACTGCCAAAATGTAATTATTCACGGCATCACCATCATCAACCCCGCCGATTCTCCCAACACCGACGGCATCAACCCCGACTCATGCCGTCTCGTGCGCATCTCCGATTGCTATGTCAGCGTCGGCGACGATTGCATCACGATCAAATCTGGCACCGAGCACGAACACCCCGACCGTTATGCCCCCTGCCGCGACATCACCATCACCAACTGCACCCTCGAACGCGGACATGGCGGCGTGGTCATCGGCAGTGAGATGAGCGGCGGCGTAAAAAATGTCGTCATCTCGAATTGCGTTTTCATCGGCACCGACCGCGGCATCCGCATCAAATCCCGTCGTGGACGCGGCGGTGCCATCGAAGACATCCGCGTCTCCAACCTCATCATGGACGGCGTGCTCTGTCCATTCACGATGAACCTCTATTATCACATCGGCGTGCGCGGCAACACCGATGTCTCCGACAAAAATCCCCGCTCCGTAGACGACACCACTCCACGTCTACGCCGCATCCATTTCAGTCACATCACCGCGCGTGAAGTCAAACACGCGGCAGGATTTCTCTACGGCTTGGCAGAGATGCCTCTCGAAGACATCTCCTTTACTGACATTTCCATCTCCATCTCAGCCGAAGCCGACTCAGGCTACCCCGAAATGGCGGACGACATCCCCAGCATGTCGCAGGCTGGATTTTATATCCGCAACGCCCGCCACTTGAGGCTGGAGCATGTCGAAGTAACGGGGCAAAATGGGAAAGCATTTGATATTGCAGATTCAGACGATGTGAATATCATTAAGTAATTGGTAAACAGTAAAAATAATCGACCAATTACAATTTACCAGTTACCATTCGTAAATCGTCAATCGCAAATCAAAAATCGTAAATCGTTTTGGAGAATCCAATGAGCAAAATAGTCACCTTCGGCGAGATCATGCTCCGCCTTGCGCCGCCAGGCTTTCAGCGTTTCACCCAGGCTCGGACGTTCGAAGCAATTTACGGCGGGGGAGAGGCGAATGTCGCTGTCTCGCTGGCAAACTATGGAGAGGATGTCGAGTTTGTCACACGTCTTCCCAAGAATGATCTGGGCGATGCGTGCATGATGTCCCTGCGTGGATATGGAATCCGCACCGAGCACATCGCGCGCGGCGGCGAGCGCATCGGCATTTACTTTCTCGAAACGGGCGCGGCGCAACGTGGAAGCAAAGTGATTTATGATCGTGCCAATTCATCGTTCGCCACCATCCAAACGGGAACGATTGATTGGAAAAAAATCTTCGAAGGCGCGGACTGGTTCCACTGGACAGGCATCACGCCAGCCGTCTCGCAAGGCGCGGCGGATGTTTGCCGCGAAGCGATCGTTGCGGCACGTGAGTTGGGCATCACCGTTTCGACAGATTTAAACTTCCGCGCCAAATTGTGGAAGTGGGGCAAGTCCGCAGGCGAAGTGATGACCGAACTCGTGGGCATGTGCGATGTGGCGCTCGGCAACGAAGAAGACGCTGAAAAAGTTTTCGGCATCAAAGCGCCCGAAGCCGACGTGACCGCGGGCAAGGTCGAAGCCGATCACTATCGCTTCGTGTGCGAAGAACTCAACAAAAAATCCCCATCGCTCAAAACCATCTCCATCACATTGCGCGGTTCGCTCTCCGCGAGTCACAACACGTGGTCAGGTGTATTGTGGCATCACGGAAAATTTTTCTCCGCGCCCGTCTACAACATCATCCCCATCGTTGACCGCGTCGGTGGCGGAGACTCGTTCATGGGCGGGCTGATCTACGGTCTGCGCAAATACGACGACCCGCAACAAGCCCTCAACTTTGCGGCGGCGGCGGCGTGCCTCAAACACAGCGTCATCGGCGACTTCAACGCCGTCAGCGTAAGCGAAGTCGAAGCGTTGATGGGTGGGGATGCTTCGGGACGAGTATCACGCTAAAGAATTAACCGCGAAGAGCGCTAAGGACGCGAAGAAAAAATAAATCTTTGCGAACTTAGCGTGCTTCGCGGTTCAAAAAGGAAGGTTCTTATGGCACGTTTCATGCGTTTGGAAGTAGCCAACACATTGCTCGACATCGGTCTGGTCCCATTGTTCTATAACGCGGACGTGGAAACATCCATTGAATTAGCCTCTGCCTGTTCACGCGGCGGGGCGAAGACGATTGAGTTCACCAACCGCGGCGAGTTAGCGTATCCTGTTTTCACGGAGCTGGTCAAACACTTTGCGAAAGCTGACCCAAGCATCATCCTCGGCGTCGGCTCTATCGTGGATGCACCGACTGCCGCGTTGTATCTTGCCAGCGGTGCAAACTTCATCGTGGGACCCAGCTTCAACCCTGAGATCGCGAAGCTCTGCAACCGCCGCAAGATTTTGTACATGCCAGGTTGTGCCACCGAAACAGAAATCTCCACTGCCGAAGAATACGGCGCGGAGATATGCAAGATATTCCCAGGCGAAACCGTTGGCGGACCTGCATTCATCAAAGGAGTCATGGCTCCCTGTCCGTGGCATCGACTCATGCCCACAGGCGGCGTGGATGCAACTGAAACCAGTGTCAGTGAATGGATCAAAGCAGGCGCGGCGGCAGTTGGGATGGGAAGCAAACTTTTCACGGCTCAGGCTGTGAAAGAAAAAGATTATGATGAGATTGCATCTAAAGCGGCGCAGTGTGTTGGATGGGTGCAGACAGCCAGAAAGAAATAAGTAAACAAATAGACAGGTAAACATGGAACGCCTGACCTTTGACCTTCGACTTTTGACCTTTGACATTCGACCTTTGACGATTATCAGGAGATAACCAATGAAATATCATTCACTCATCACAGCCAACAATGGACTAAACACCCCGTCCACGAATCCCTGCAAACTGTTGGAGTTTGGATTCCTCAAACTGGCGGCAGGAGAAACCTACAGCGCAGAGAGCGGAGAGCGTGAGGTGCTGGCAGTGCTCCTCGGAGGCAGAGCCAGCTTCGAGGTAGGAGCGAAGCGCTTCGAGAAAGTTGGCGGACGTCCCAATGTGTTCAGTGGCAAGCCGCACTCGGTCTACATCCCAGCCAAATCCCAATTCACGATTACTGCGGATACAGCGGTGGAGATCGCATTGCCGAGCGCGCCATCCGATCTGGAAGTCGAACCGTATGTGATCGAACCGTCGAAGGTGGCGAATGGCGTGTGGGGCGCGGCGAATTTCAAACGCAACTTCCATCAGGTTTTGACTCTCGCTTCGCAACCCGAATTGCCCGCGCGACGATTGATCGTCGGTGAGACGTTCACGCCCAGCGGAAATTGGAGCACATACCCGCCGCACAAACATCAGGTGGACGATTTGCCGCGTGAGGCGTATCACGAAGAGATGTATTTCTTCAAGGTCAGCCCGAACGATGGCTTTGGGATTTGCCATTACTACAACGAAGAAGGCGAAGAGGAAAATTTCACCGTGCGCGATAACAGCATCCACATGTTGCCGCGTGGATATCACACGGTTGTGAGTGCGCCAGGGTATACGACTTATTACTTGTGGTTTTTAGCGGGCAACCAACGCGTGCAAGCAACGGTGGATGATCCGCAAGTGGGTTGGGTGACTCGCACAGTTGCGATGTTGAAAGAACTCGGACATTAGATACAAAAAGACCTGACAGGTTTTCAAAACCTGTCAGGTCTGAGGCTAGGAGTAATATGATTTTAGACTTATTCAAACTCGACGGAAAAGTTGCGCTCGTCACTGGCGCAGACAAGGGACTCGGTCAGGGACTTGCGTTGGCATTGGCAGAAGCGGGCGCAGACATTATCGGCTTGAGCCGAAGCGACAGCAACACGACAGCCGAAGCGATACGCGCATTGGGTCGTCAGTATCATGCGATGCACTGCGATTTTCAAACCACAAACGCAGATGTTTTGCGTAACATCGTTGATGAAGCCGCCAATCAATTTGGACGTTTGGATATTCTCGTCAACAACGCAGGGACGATCCGCCGCGGTCCCGCGCTCGATTTTTCCGAAACCGATTGGGACGATGTCATTCAGGTCAATCTCAAATCGGCGTTCTTCCTTTCGCAAGCCGCGGCGCGTATCATGTCAAAGAACGGCGCGGGCAAAATCGTCAACATCGCTTCGATGCTTTCGTTCCAAGGCGGTATCAATGTTATTTCATACGCCGCCGCAAAGAGCGCGCTCGCAGGCATCACACGCGGGCTTGCCAACGAATGGGCGAAACACAATATCAACGTCAACGCCATTGCGCCTGGTTACATGGCAACCGATAACACCGCTGTGTTGCGCTCTGACTCAAATCGTGCGCCTGCCATTCTCGACCGAATCCCCGCAGGTCGTTGGGGCACACCCGATGACCTCAAAGGCGCGGTCGTATTTCTCGCATCCTCCGCATCCGATTACATGCACGGAGCAATCGTCCCTGTCGATGGCGGCTGGTTAACTCGCTAATGAATCCCGACCGTTATTTTTCCCCAGACCCATCTACGCGCGGCATCGCCCGCGAACTCTATCAAACCGTCGCAACACTTCCCATCGTCTCGCCGCATGGTCACGTTGACCCGCGCCTCTTTGCCGACCCCAACGCTACCTTCGGCACGCCCGCCGACCTCTTCATCATCCCTGACCACTACGTCACGCGCATGTTGTATTCGCAGGGCATTCCGCTTGAATCATTGCTCACGGGCGACCATCGCAAAATCTGGAAACTCTTCTGCGAAAAGTTTTATCTCTTTCGCGGGACTCCTTCGGGCATCTGGCTGACTCATGAATTAAGCCAAGTCTTTGGTGTGGATGAAAAACCATCCGCCTCAAACGCCGACCGATTGTTTGATTCTGTTTCCGATAAATTATCCTCCCCCGAATTTTCTCTTCGCCAACTCTTCGAGCGCTTCAACATCGAAGTCCTCTGCACCACCGACGCCGCCACCGATACGCTTGAACATCATCAAGCCATCAAGGACTCTGGCTGGAGCGGAAACATCCGTCCCACCTTCCGCCCCGATGGCGTGGTTAACCTCGATGCGCCAAATTGGAAAGCGAACATCGAGAAATTGGAACAAGTTACCAATCAACCAATTACCAATTACAAATCCTTCATCCAAGCCCTCGAACAACGACGCATCTTCTTCAAATCCATGGGCGCGACAGCCACCGACCATGCCGCATTGACTCCCGCCACGGCTGAACTGACTCCATCTGAAACCGAAACCATTTTCCAACGCGCGCTCAAAGGTGAATCCAAGCCCAATGACGCGGCGCAGTTCACCGCACACATGCTAATGGAAATGGCGCGCATGAGCATTGACGATGGACTAGTCATGCAATTGCACCCAGGCTCACTCCGCAACCACAACGACATCATCTTCCAAAAATTCGGCTTGGATAAAGGCGCAGATATTCCCATCCAAACCGAATACACACGCAACCTGCTTCCACTGTTGAACAAATATGGAAACAACACAAATCTCTCGTTAATACTTTTCACACTCGATGAAACCACCTACTCCCGCGAACTTGCTACACTGGCAGGTCACTATCCCGTCCTCAAACTCGGTCCACCCTGGTGGTTCCACGACAGTCTCAATGGAATGGCTCGTTACTTCGATCAGGTCATGGAAACGGCAGGACTCTACAACACCGCAGGCTTCAACGATGACACGCGTGCCTTTTGCTCCATCCCTGCGCGGCATGACGTCTGGCGACGCGCCTCCGCCAATTGGCTGGCGGGATTGGTTGTTCGTCATATCATTGACGAAAATGATGCAAACGAAATGATTCAAGACATGGCGGTCAATCTCGCCAAACGCGCTTACAAACTCTAAACTCGTCAAAGGTCGAAGGTCAAACGTCTGTTCATCAACCTTCGACTTTCGACCTTTGACCTTCAACAGGAAAAATTAACCATGCTCAAACCCCTCTCCCTCTCCCCCTCCTTCGGCTTCGGCGATCGCCTCGGACTCGCCACGTCTGGTCACATTGCATCGGTCAAAGGCACGAAGTTCGCACCGATCTTTGCCCAGCAATCTGTGCGTGAGAACACGCGCACAGGACGTACCCCTCAACAAGTCATGGACGATGCCAAACGTGCAGTTGATGCCGCCAAGTGGGAGTCCGCTTGGGGTGCGGATGCGGATCACTTGAAGACAGTGGACGACATTCCTCCATTTATTCAAGCAGGCTATACCTTCTTCACCGTTGACCCAGGTGAGCATGTGGACAACGCCGCCGATACAGACTCTGTCGAAGCGTTGAAGCAAAAAGTTGCCAGCCTTAACTGGGACGAACTGTCAGCGTTGTATCTGTCTGGGGATGGCGAGCAGACTTGGGGGCGATTCGAAGCGGAGTCATTGATGCGTGCAACGGTCAAGTATGGCAGAGCTATCCAGCACGCTGTATCCATGTTCAAGCGTTTATCCGAATTGAAAGAGACATTCGATTTTGAAGTCTCCGTAGATGAAACGGATTCGCCTACGACGCCGCTGGAACATTTCTTCATCGCCAATGAGTTGACTCGCAAAGGCGTGAAGTTCACATCGCTTGCGCCGCGCTTCATCGGTCGCTTTGAAAAGGGCGTGGATTACATCGGCGATTTGAACGCATTGGATATTGAGTTGTCAAAGCACGCCGCAGTGACCGCACACTTCGGAACGTATAAGTTGAGTTTGCATTCAGGCTCGGACAAGTTCAGTGTGTATCCGTTGGTCGCGAAGCATTGGGGCGAGCGCATCCACGTGAAGACGGCGGGGACAAGTTATCTCGAAGCGTTGCGTGTGCTGGCAAAGCATGAGCCTGATTTGTTCGTGAAGATTTATGCGTTGGGGCGTGAGCGCTACGAGACCGACAAGAAGACCTATCACGTTTCAGCAGAGTTAAATCTTTTGCCAAACACCGACGACCTGCCTTCACTGCTGGAAGATTTTCACGCACGTGAAGTGCTGCATGTCACATTTGGTTCGGCGCTTTCACAGTTTGGCGTAGAATTGAAAGCGGCGCTCGTCAAACATGATGATGCGTATTTCGATGGGTTGAAGGCGCACTTCGGTAAGCACTTGAGTTTGTTGAAGTAATCTTGTTATGTCATTCTGAGCGAAGCGAAGAATCTCGGACACAGTCGTAGAGACCCTTCGCTACGCTCAGGGTGACACGACCTTAGGAACATAATGAATCTCGAAGAACTAAAATCGCTGTACGATTTCTCCGACCGCACCATATTGGTTACGGGTGGAACGGGTGTGCTTGCCAGTGAAATGGTGCGCGCACTCGTTGGATGTAATGCTAATGTTGTCATACTTGGTCGCAAAGCGGAAGCCGCAAAGAAACTGATCTCGGAATTCTCGTCCAACACCAAAGGGCGTGCTTTGTATGTCCATGCCGATGTGGTCGAAGCGGATACGTTGTTGCAGGCGAAGGAAATCATCACAGCCGAGTTTGGCGTGGTGGATATTCTGATCAATGCGGCAGGCGGCAATCATACCTCCGCCACTACCAAGCCAGACCTTTCCTTTTTCGATCTTCCCCTCGATGCGCTTCGTTACGTCGGTGACTTGAATCTGCTTGGTACGATCCTGCCCTGTCAAATTTTTGGGCGCGATATGGCAGAGCGCGGCGAAGGGGTGATCCTCAACGTCTCTTCGATGAACGCCTATCGCCCGATCACGCGTATCCCTGCCTATTCTGCGTCGAAGGCGGCGGTCAGCAACTTCACACAATGGCTCGCCGTCCACATGGCGCAGAATTATTCGCCGAAGATTCGTGTCAACGCGATAGCGCCTGGATTTTTTCTTACAGACCAAAATCGATTCCTGCTTACGGATAAGGATACTGGCGAACTGACTCCTCGTGGTCAATCCATTTTGACTCACACCCCAATGAACCGCTTCGGGACTCCCGATGACCTGCTCGGTGCGACGATGTGGCTGATCTCCCCTGCATCCGCTTTTGTGACGGGAGCGGTGATTCCGATTGACGGCGGGTTCTCGGCGTTTAGCGGCGTATAAAGCGGATTATGGAAACGGATAGCGGATGATTCAGACTCAAGCAATAGCCCCACAGGGACAACTCCTCACGGAACACGAAATACGTAACACGCTTGGCGTGCTTGAAAGTCAATTCAAAAATCAGCGCGTGCTGGTTTTGATTCCAGACCACACGCGCTCACTGCCATTGCCATTTTTGTTCCGCTCGCTTGTGGATGTTTTGCATGACGCAAAGCAATTGGATTTCATGGTTGCGCTGGGGACTCATCCGCCGTTGAGTGAAGAGAGTCTCAATAAACTGGTGGGGATTACTGCCGAAGAACGGAACACGCAATACGCTACAGTTGGTTTACTCAACCATGCCTGGGATACGCCCTCCGCTTTGACATCACTTGGCATCATCGAGCAGGATGAAATCAAACAGATTGCTGGAGCGAATTGGCATTCGTCACTGCCAAACGAAGTAGACATCCGCATCAATAAAGCCGTGTTGGAATATGACCATGTGATTATTTTGGGTCCAACGTTTCCGCATGAGGTGGTCGGGTTTTCAGGCGGGGCGAAGTATCTCTTCCCTGGCATCTCAGGTGCGGACATGATCAACGCCACGCATTGGCTTGGTGCGCTGGCGGGAGTCGTTGGGACGATTGGGATTAAGGAGACGCCTGTCCGTGCGATGATCCATGCCGCGGCGAGTCGGCTCAAAACACCTGTCACTTTGATCGCGCTCACAGTGCAGGATCACGACTTGGCGGGATTGTTCATCGGAGATATGTTGACCGCATGGAGTGCCGCCGCTGACTTCTCGGCAGAGCGTCACATACGCTGGCGCGAAAAACCGTTTCAACGAGTGCTTTCCTGCGCTCCCAAAATGTACGACGAATTGTGGACAGGTGCGAAAGCCATGTACAAACTCGAGCCAGCCATTGCCCTCGGCGGCGAAGTCGTGATTTTTGCACCACATTTAGACGTGGTCAGTCACGTGCATGGAAAATACATTTACGAAGTCGGCTATCACATCCTGCCTTATTTCTTGAATAATTGGGAACGCTTCAAGAATATTCCGCTCGGCGTGCTGGCACACAGCACACATCTGCGCGGATCGGGCGTGATAGAAAACGGCATCGAAAAACCAAATGTCCGTGTGACACTTGCCAGCAAAATATCCGCAGATGATTGTGCGCGAATCAACTTGGGCTATCTCGATCCCGCGAAAATCAATATTGATGATTGGAAAAACCGTGAGGACGAAGGCGTTTTGTACGTGCCGAAAGCGGGCGAGATTTTGTATCGGTTGAAATAAAATGATTAGCAGACCACGAAAAGGTTGTCATGCTGAACGAAGTGAAGCATCTCTGCCCTGACTGGAAAACTCCAGGACGGGAGGAGGGATTCTCACCTGCACTTGCGTGCGGTGCAAGTGTCGCTCCGCTCAGAATGACATTTCATGAAGCACTGATGATGAATGTATTTGAGTTTTTGAGAACGCAGGGCAAGGGACTGTCGCTGTTGTTGACGATGTTGGTCGGGGCGTTCGTGCCGCAGGCGCATACGCTTTCGTTTTTGATTCAGTATTTGCTGATGGTGATGTTGTTCTTTGCTTTTCTCGATATTGAATTCAAGCCGCAGTCGTTTCAGAAAAGTGTGCTGTGGGTTTTGATTGCGAATGTTGTTGTGGCTTTCGTTGTGTATGCATTGCTTGCTCCGTTCAACTTGACGCTTGCGCTTGCGGCGTTCATGACCGCCATTGCGCCGACTGCCATCGCCGCCCCTGTCATTATCAGTTTTATTCAGCGTGAAGTGGAGTATGTCGTCGCATCAGTGGTGTTGACCAACATCACAAGTGCGCTGATTGTCCCATTGGCGTTGCCGTCATTACTTGGGGCGGAGATTCAAATCTCCGTGTGGGAAGTGTTGCGACCTGTGCTGGTTGTGATGTTCGTGCCGTTGATTCTTTCACAACTCGTGAAGTTACTTTCTGCGAATACTCAGGCGTTCATTCGCAAGGGCAAAGTATTTTCGTTTCCGATTTGGTTGGTGAATCTTTTTATCATCAGCGCCAATGCTTCTAATTTTCTGCGTAATGGCAACACCGATTCCATTTCCACGCTTGCGGTCATTGCGTTGGTCTCGCTCGTGATTTGCATCGTCAACTTCAGCGTGGGCGCACTGCTCGGCGGACGTAGTCACTGGCAGGAAGCGAGTCAGTCACTGGGGCAAAAGAATCTTTCATTCGTCATTTGGATCGCACTGACCTTTATCAATCCGCTCGTGGCGTTGGGTCCGATGTTTTATATTTTGTATCACCACTTATATAACTCGTGGTCAATTTATCAATTCGAGAGAAAACGTGCATGAAGACCCGTTTCCTTATCGTGATGGGCGTTTCGGGATGCGGCAAGTCGAGCGTGGGAGGAGCTCTCGCTCAATCTTTACGATGGGACTTTTACGACGCCGATGATTTTCATCCGCCTGCGAACGTTGCCAAAATGGCAAGCGGGACTCCGCTCGACGATTCAGACCGTGCCCCGTGGCTGGCTTCGCTGAGCGAATTAATTTCTTCTTCGCTGAAAGCCGATAAACCTGGCGTGCTGGCTTGCTCCGCCTTGAAGGAACGCTACCGCCAGAAATTAATGAATGGTAATGATGGCGTGCAAATTGTTTATCTCAAAGGCAGTTATGACCTGATCTGGTCACGTATGGAAAAGCGGACTGACCATTACATGAAGCCGCATATGTTGAAGAGTCAGTTTGAAACGCTGGAAGAACCGAAGAACGCAATTACAGTGGATGTATCCATGTCGTTGGATGAAATTGCGCAAGATATTTTGAAACACATGGAGAAATGATTTGAACATTGGAATTCTTGGTCTGGGTGTGATGGGGCGGAGTTTGGCATTGAATTTTGAACGCAACGGATATTCAGTGGCGGGATATGACATACATTTGAAGGTTGAACCGTCTCTTTTCAAAGATAAGAACATAAAGATATTCGATTCTCTCGAAGGTCTTGTTGCGGCATTGGGTAAACAGCGTGTTATCTTAATGATGGTCCCTGCGGGCAAGCCTGTGGACAAAGCAATCGTATCCATTAAGCCGTATCTTGAGAAAGGTGACATCCTCATTGATGGCGGCAACTCCTTTTTTGTGGATACTGATCGGCGTATCAAACATCTGGATGAAGACGGCGTCCGCTTTTTAGGGATGGGAGTCTCAGGCGGAGAACAAGGCGCGTTGCGTGGACCCAGCCTGATGCCAGGTGGCGACGCGTCTGCCTGGGAGTTGGTCAAGCCGATGCTGGAATCCATCTCAGCGAAGGCGGAGGATGGAAGTCCATGTGTCGCATGGATGGGTAAAGGCGGGGCGGGGCATTATGTCAAGATGGTGCATAACGGCATCGAATATGGCGATATGCAGTTGATCGCCGAAGTGTATGACCTGCTTCATCGCGGCGCGGGGATTTCAAACAGCGAACTTGCTGAGATTTTTGGCAAATGGAATGATGGTGACTTGAAATCTTATTTGATCGAGATTACTTCAAAAATTTTGTGGCGGCTGGATGAAGAGACGGGCGAGTCGCTCGTTGATTTGATTTTGGACGAAGCCGCACAAAAAGGGACGGGCAGATGGACGAGTCAGAACTCATTGGATATTGGCGCGCTTGTTCCAACGATCTATGCGGCTGTGGAAATGAGATTGATGTCACGCCTGAAAGCGGAGCGGGTTAAGGCGAGTCAGATGCTGGGTGGAGAGATGCAGAAATTTTCTGGCGATAAGGAACAGTTGATCAATCTGGCGGAGAAAGCGTTGTATGTCAGCAAGATCACATCGTATGCTCAAGGCTTTGCGCTGTTGAAGCAGGCTTCCAAGGAATACGAATTTGGATTCAACTATGCGGACATTGCGCGCATCTGGCGTGCAGGATGTATCATCCGCGCTTCGCTGTTGGATGATGTTGCATCTGCATTTGAAGCCGAGCCTGAACTTTCGAATCTTTTGTTGAACGAAACTTTCCGTAACGTGGTCGTAGAGAGTCAGTCTGCGTGGCGGGAGGTGGTGAAGACCGCGATCGATTTGGGTATCCCCATGATGGCAACCTCCGCTTCACTGGCGTATTTCGATGCGTATCGGTCAGAGCGTCTGCCTGCGAATTTGATCCAGGCGCAGCGCGATTTCTTCGGGGCGCATACCTACCATCGTATCGATAAAATAGGAAGTTTCCATGCAAAGTGGGAATAAAAAACGAAGAAGAAAACCTCTGCGCTTACATTCTTTCCCTGAATTTTTGTAACTGCTCAGCCAATTCACTACCCTGCCTTGTCATTTCGAGTGGCGCGAGGCGCCACGAGAAATCTTTCTCAATATTGCGTAGATTTCTCCTCGCTGGCGCTCGTCGAAATGACAGGCTGATTAGTTTCCTCCATCATCTTGAGTACTTCTGTTCACCAAACTCGGTAATGACAACACGCTTATAACCCATTTCTTTCTCCTTTGTCTCCAAAATTACGGCCTGCTGCTCACTGCCGTGCTTCAACTGCAATTGTTCACGATCGTCGCTTCTCATATTGCGACTGGGCATTTCCGTTCTTCACAAATATAAACGCTTCGGGCATCTCGTAGGCGTGGATGGCTGAGACGAACGGGGGTAGCTTGGTAGACAGCTTCGATACTGCGTCGCTGGCGAAGAATGCTCGGAGCGGATTTTTGTCAGCGAAGCAGAGGATCAGCGAGGCGTGGAAACGCTAATCCTCGGGGTTGCATGAGCCACGTTTGGCGTGTCCCAGAGATTTTCGTTCCAGGGCATGAACACCTGTGTCCGGAGTTCCTTCAGTACGCCGGTACTTGCGACCGCGCCGACGAACTCATCGCTGAGGAACCTCCGGAAGGCGCGCGTACCAACGCCGTCCTTTTTCCGGAGGTAGATCAAGGCTCGGCTTCCGGCCTTGACTCCGTCGCTGGCGACGGTGTACCAGCGGGCGGAGTACGGCAGCCCCGCGTAGAGCAGGGTGCGTCGGAATATATTGATCTCATCCTTGAAGGCGAGCTTGGTTTGCTTCTGCCGAACAGCGGCGAGAAGACGGATATGAAGGTGCGCCATCGTTTGCTGACGCGCGGGCTGTTTGCAAACCAAGCCAATCTCGACGCGGCGCGCGCGTGGGCGGCGAACCCGAACTTCCGTTTTGAAAACCTGCCCGACGTGGACGGTGTTGACCCCGTCAGCGAATTTTATCTCCGCGCCCGCCTGAACGTCGCTCACATTCTGGCGCGGCTGGCGAAGCAAAACCCGAAAGACGTTCCCTCTCGGAAGCCCACAGCCACCTTGCCCGCCACGAAAAACTTGCCGAAACCCACGGGCTTTTGAACTGGCAGATCGAGATTTGGATCGCCAGGGCGGTGATGTATCAAGCGGAAGGAAAAGCGGACGACGCCCGCCGCATGATCGAATCCGCGCTGGCAGCGTCTGCCCCGCGCGGATTCTTCCGCCTCTTTCTTGACGAAGGCGGGATCCTGCGCCCCCTGCTTGAATCTACCCTTCGGCATTCGAAAGACCGCGACCTGTCCGCCTACATCCACCGCCTGCTCGAAGCAATGCCAAACGATCTTCCGCGTAGCGGACGTTCTCCAACGTCCGCGCTACCGTCCGCCGAACTCAGCGAACGCGAAATCCAGGTCCTGCGCCTGCTGGCGGACGGGGAGAGTTACAAAGAAATCGGCGAGAAACTGTTCCTCAGCCTGAACACCGTGCAATTCCACGTCAAGAGCATTTACCGCAAGTTGCTGGTCAACAAGCGGACTCAAGCCATCGAAAAGGCGCGGGAGATGAAGTTGATATAAGTTTAAGTACCGCAAACTTCAGTTTGCGCTTGCGCGGGCAATCTGAAGATTGCCATACTCTCCACCCGCCCACATACCCAAACTACATATTTCCCGACGAAGAACCACATATTCTTGTGGTTCTTTTTTTTGCCTTGAGTCCTAGAATGTGGGCAATTAGCGTAGGGCGCGTTCTCTAACGCGCGGGTTGCATAACGGCGCTAGAGAGCGCCGAGTACGCGAAAGTCTTGGCAAACAAGGAGACAAACCATGAAAACCAAACACCTTTTGACCATTGTAATTCTGTTGACGGCTGTCCTGCTGTCCGTCGCCGCGCCTGTGGCTGCGGGGAAGGAAATGCCCGTGTCGCTGAATCAGGCTGAGGGTCCGACCGACGCGGGGGAGGTGGAAGCGTTCATGGACATGATGTTTACCCGTCACATGGAAGAGTATCACATCGCGGGCGCGGCTGTCGCAGTCGTCAAGGACGGACAGTTGTTCTTCGCCAAAGGCTACGGGTATGCCAATGTCGAAAATAAAATCCCCGTTGACGCGGCGACGACGATCTTCCGCACTGGCTCGGTGGGCAAAGTTCTCACCTGGACGGCGATCATGCAACTCGTCGAGCAGGGCAAGTTGGATTTGGACGCGGACATCAACACCTATCTTGATTTTCAAATTCCCGATACCTATCCACAGCCGATCACGCTGAGACATTTGATGACGCACACGTCGGGGATCGAAGACCGCTGGCTCGGTAGTGTGGTGACGGACTCGAGCGAACTCGTTTCGGAGCGCGAATGGCTGGTTGATAATTTTCCAGGGCGGGTGCGACCGCCCGGCGAAGCGGCGGGCTACTCGAACTACAACGCCATGCTGGGCGGGTACATCGTGGCGCGCGTTTCGGGCAAGCCGTATGAAGAGTACGTCCAGAAGCATATCTTCGAACCGCTGGGCATGACACACTCGATCGTCCAGCCGCAAATGCCTGCGGAACTGCTC
This sequence comes from Candidatus Villigracilis adiacens, assembly GCA_016703605.1. Lineage (GTDB taxonomy): Bacteria > Chloroflexota > Anaerolineae > Anaerolineales > Villigracilaceae > Villigracilis > Villigracilis adiacens. Next base: position 51,503 of record JADJBU010000001.1, read on the forward strand.
CCGTTTGTTCGGAATCGCGCCGCTTCCCGCCCCACCCGCGCGGCGGACTCGATCCTCTTCAACATCAGCCTGCTGAACGCGCTGTTTCTGGTCGGCATTGCGATTTGGTTTCGCCCCATGCGCCCGTCGGAGCTACACGGTATCTCATTGATCGTCGAGATCGTGATGGGATCAGGCTGGCTTGGTCGGTCTGATCCGCCGCCTGCATGGATTGGGAATCATGCTGTTGTCCGTGGCATTTTCTCACCCTTCGGCGCGCCGCCCAGTTCCATCGAAGGGATGATCTATACCGTTTTGCCTGTCTGGTTTCACATCGTCAATTTTCCCGAACCGTTCTCTTGTCTCTGTTGGGAGCCTTTTCCGCGTTCGGCTTGTTGCCGCCAACAGGTTGATGAGGAGGATCGATTCGTGCAGACACTGACGTGCGAACACCTCCAATGCTGGTTAATAACCAGTATGTCCCGTTTTGCAAAATTTGCGCCCGGCTTAAGAAAATTGAAACGCAAATTGTTTTTATTGAAAATAACATTGACAAAATTCATTAAAATTGATAATATTTTAGAAAATTAACCAAATAAATCAATTTTCGTGAACTTGTTCTCAATTTTCTTGAAGGACACCCCAAAAAGGAGAACGCCATGTCCAATTTCGCCGTCGAAGCCAGTCAACTGGTCAAGAAATTCCCCGCCCGCGCAGGCACAGGGGACAAGCCTGAGAGGGCGCCGCGCCCGCTTCTCAAAAGAAGCGCTGGCAGTTTTGGAAGAAGGAGCCGCAATCTACATTCACCGCCGTCAATGGCGTGGATTTGCAAATTCGCCGCGGCGAAATCTTCGGGCTGTTGGGTCCCAACGGGGCGGGCAAATCCACCACCATCCGAATGCTTTGCACCCTGCTCGAACCCACCAGCGGAACGGCAACCGTCAACGGCTTCGACGTGGTCAAACAAGCCAACGAAGCGCGGCGCAGTCTCGGCACCGTGCTGGCGGGCGAGCGCAGCATCTACTGGAAACTCACGGGGCGCGAAAACCTCGAATACTTCGCGGCGTTGTACCACATCCCCGCCGCCGCCGCCAAAAAGCGCGTGGACGAATTGATCGAGCGCATGGAAATCAAAGACCGCGCCAACGAACTCGTGGAAAAATATTCGACGGGTATGCGCCAGCGCATCGCCATCGCCAAAGCCCTGCTCGCGCGCCCGCCCATCCTTTTATTGGATGAACCAACGCTCGGTCTGGACCCGCAGGCGGCTCGCAATCTCCGCGAGTTGATCGCGCAACTGAAAGCGGAAGGTCACACCATCCTGCTGACCACGCATTACATGGAGGAAGCCGACCAACTTTCGGACCGCATCGGAATCATAGACGCGGGCAAGGTCATCGCGCTGGATACGCCCAACAACCTCAAGCGTCGCATTGATCAAAAGGAAGTCATCCGCCTCGAAGTGTCGGGATGGCATGAGAGCATCGCGGAGAAATTGAAATCCATCGCGGGAATCGAAAACCTGCTGGCGCGGCAACAGGGCGAGGATGATCTGTGGGAAGTCAACATGCAAGCGAACGACAGCCGCGCCGCGCTGCCCCGCATCGTCGAGCATATTTCTGGCAACGGCACACGGCTGGCAAACATGAACATCCTCAAACCTTCGCTGGAGGACGTGTTCATCCACCTGACGGGCAAGGCGCTGCGCGATTAGCCGCAGCATGAGGCGCAACCATGAACGCAACCTCCCTGACAACCCCCGGCTTCACGTCCGACCTCCGCGCGTTTTGGGCAATCGCCCGCCGCGAATGGACGGTCTTTGTCCGCTACCCGTCGTGGATCATCTCCCTGCTCATCTGGCCCGTCATCTTTCCGATGGGATACATCCTCACCGCGCGCGCCCTCTCTGGCGTGGACGGCAGCGGGCTGACGACCTTTCAAAACACCACTGGCTTGACCGAATACGTCGGCTACATCGCCGTCGGCACGATGATCTGGATGTGGCAAAACATCGTGTTGTGGTCGGTGGGCTATGCCCTGCGCACCGAACAAATGCGCGGCACGCTGGAGTCGAACTGGCTTTCTCCCACGTGGCGATTCTCCCACCTGCTGGGCAGCAGCATCCCGCAACTGGTTTCCATGCTCATGCTGCTGGCGGTCTCCGCGCTGGAATACGCCGTCCTGTTCGGCGTGGAATTTCGCGGCAGTCTCTGGCTGACCCTGTTGGTGATTCTCGCCTCCATCCCCGCCGTGTATGGATTGGGCTTCGCCTTTGCCAGCGTGGTCATCACCGCCAAGGAAGCGAACGCCTTCGTCTTTTTAGTGCGCGGAGCGGTCATGGTCTTTTGCGGCATTACCTATCCACTGGCGATTCTCCCAGTGTGGATGCAGACCGTCGGGCAATGGCTTCCTCAGACCTATATCATCCACGCTGTACGCAGCGCCGCGCTCTCCACAGACGGCTTCGCGGCAATCGCGCCCGACCTGAAGATGATCCTCATCTTCGGCGCGGTCTGGCTGGCAATTGGGTACGCGTTGTTTGTTGTGATGGAACGCCGCGCCAGACAGACGGGCGCGATCGGGCAGTATTAATCACTCATTTGACGCGGGTCTGCACTTCCGCATGTCACCCTGAGTAAAACCACAGCGGAAAAAAACGCCGTTCAAAGCGAAATGACACGCGAGTAGTTAACAGCCGTTATTCCGTGTCATTTCGACCAACGGGAGAAATCTTTCGCCCGCTTACAGGCTTGTTGTACGGGAGGGCAAGGTTTCTCTTCGCTCTGCTCGTCGAAACGACAGTCGTGTCATTAGTAGCGCAGCGAAGGGTCTCTAAGATAGTCGTAGAGGTTCTTCGCTTCGCTCAGAACGACATCGCGTAATATGACTCAACTACGGAGATACACGATGGAAAACCAAATCCTCTCCCATCCCACTTTTGCCTCGCACCTGCGCGCGCTGTTCGCGCTCATCCGCAAGGATTGGAAGCAATACTGGCGTTATCCGCTCAACGCGGTGTCGCAAATGTTCCAGCCGCTGATCTGGATCGCCCCCATATATTTCATGGGCATGGCGTTCAGCGTAAACGGCAAGGCGCTGGGGTTTGCCCAATACAGCGGCACAACCGACTTCATGTCCTTCATCCTGCTCGGCACGGTATTGGAAAACTTCATCAACGCCGTGTTCTGGGGGATGGGGTACGCGCTCAAGAACGACATGGACTCGGGCGTGATGGAATCGAACTGGCTGACTCCCATTCCGCGCCTGTTGATTCTCGTCGGTCATTCGGTGACCAACCTGCTGGTGACGGCAATCGTCTCCGCGGGCATGTTGATTTTCGGCGGGCTGCTCTTCGGCTTCCACGCCCCAGGCGACGTGTTAAAAGCCTTCATCCCCATCATCCCCATGATGATCTGCCTGTACGGTTTCGGCTTTGCGTTTGCCGCCGTGGTCATGCTTATGCGCGAAGCGAACGCCCTGGTGGACATGAGCAGTTTCCTTGTGCAGATTTTTTCGGGATCCAACTTCCCCGTCAACGCGCTGCCCAAATTCCTGCTGCCCGTCGCCCTCGTCCTGCCGCTCACCTACGGCTTGGACGCGGCGCGGCACTACCTCCTCCAAACCCAGACCATCTTTTCCATTCAACTCGAACTCATCCTGCTGGTGGTATTCATGGTCGTGATGCTGGCAATCGGCATGGTGACGTTCCGTTCGTTGGAGCGCCGCGTCCGCGTGCTGGGGACGCTTGGTCAGCATTGATAGCCAAAACCCACCTCATCCTCTACGTTCAAGACCAAACCCGCAGTGCGGAGTTTTACTCCCGCGTCTTCGGCTGCGCGCCGACCCTCAACGTCCCCGGCATGACCGAATTCCCCCTCTCCGAATCCTGCGTGCTGGGACTCATGCCCGAAGCGGGAATCAAACGCCTGCTCGGAGATTTGCTTCCCGATCCCGCGCGCGGAAACGGGATTCCACGCGCCGAAATTTATCTGCGCGTGACGGATCCGCTGGCGTATCACCGCCGCGCCCTCGAAGCGGGCGCGGCGGAATTGAGTCCGCTTGCAGACCGCGATTGGGGCGACCGCGTCGCATACAGTCTCGACCCTGATGGTCATGTGCTGGCGTTTGCGGAGAAAAGCGCGTAAATCCTGCGTCTTTTTCACCACTTCTGCGGTAACTGCTCAGCCTGTCATTTCGACGAGCGCCAGCGAGGAGAAATCCAGCGCAATATTGAGAAAGATTTCTCGTGGCGCCTCGCGCCACTCGAAATGACAAGGCAGGGTAGTGAATTGGCTGAGCAGTTACCTTCTGCGTCCATTTACACGGAGGCAGAAATGTCCAACCGCAACCGACAATTCCATCTACCCGACGGGCGCAGGCTTGGCTACGACGAACGCGGCGCGCCTGATGGCAAGCCCGTCTTTTACCTGCACGGTTCGCCGAGTTCGCGCGTCGAGTTTTCCTCTTCGGCGATGACGCGTTGCTGCGCTCGCTGAATGTCCGCCTGATCGCGGTGGATCGCCCAGGCATGGGACTCTCGGATTTCCAACCCAACCGCCGCCTGCTCGACTTTCCCAACGACCTGCTCGCGCTCGCCGATCATCTCGCCATCGAACGCTTCGCCATCCTTGCCTACTCGCTCGGCGGGATTCACGGTCTGGCGTGCGCCCGCGCCATCTCCGAACGACTGACCAAAGTGGGAATCGTCAGCGGCGCGGCGTTGTTCACTGAACCCGAACTGATGACGAACATCAACGAAGGGACGCGCAAGTTCCTGACCATGCCGCGCGATAATCCGTTCGCCGCGCGCCTGTTTTTGGGGATGATGGCGGGGATGATTCGCTTCGCGCCCAAATTGATGACTGCCTCCGCCGCCTCCAACCTCCCCGCGCCTGATCGCCCCATCGCGGCAGACTCCAAATTCCAGGCAGGATTCGTATACATGCTGCGCGAAGCCCTCCGCAACGGGACGCGCGGCGCGTTCGACGAATCCCTGCTCGCGGTCACGGACTACGGCTTTCGCTTGCAGGACATTCAAGCGCCGATTCAACTCTGGCACGGCGAAGCGGATCAAAACGTCCCTGTGGAAATGGCTCGTTTCGCTGAATCCGCCCTCCCGAAGTGCGAAGCGGGGTTTTATCCCAATGAAGGGCATTTGTCGTTGTTCAAGAAATATGCCGCGGAGTTCATCCGAGCGTTGGTGTAGTAACGCAATATTCATATTGCGTGGGATTGCAAAATAAATTTTGCGGTACATAAGGAAAAACATGAATAAGTCTGTCGCTCAACTTGGATTTTGGTCGTCGCTGGTCGTTACGTCCCTGACTGCGCTGTTTTTTTGTCTCGCTCGTTATTCCGAGTCAGAACCTGATGTTCGCTTCGTCGTTCCTGCTCGCGCCCGCTTTCGTGGCAATGATGACGAGTATCCATCATGCTGCCGCGCCTGAGAAAAAAGTGTGGAGCCAACTGGGCTGTCGTTTGCGATCATCTACGCGGTGATGTGTACGCTGACGTATTACATCCAACTGACCTTCGTCGCGAACAATTACCTGCCCGTCGCAGAGGAGGTGGCTCTGCCCTTCGTCTTCCTCCCTGGCACGCCGCTGTTCGCGCAGGACATGCTCGGTTACGTGTTCATGTGCGCGGCGACTCTTGCGGCGGGATTCGTCTTCACGGGCGGCAAACTCGAAGCATGGATCAAGTGGCTATTCATCTTCAACGGCGTATTGTTCATCGTCCCCACGCCAATCACCGCGCCCAAGACGAACGCAAGGATTGCATCCCGCCGCCACAGGTTGCGATAGCCTTTAAGCAGGACGAATATCGAACCTGCCACAGTCAAGGTATCGAAAATTTCAAATGTGCGCGGCACGGTGATATGGGAAGACCCGCCCCTGGAGTGCAGATGGATAAAACTGTCGTGATTCAAAAAATGCTGACGATGCTCTCCGAGACGCAGGAGAAGGAACTGACCTGCGACGAGGTCTTTGCCGCGCTGGATCAATTTGCCGAATTGGCGGCGCGCGGCGAGGATGTCAGTAAACTGATGCCCCTGATTCAACATCATTTGAACATGTGCGGGGATTGCATGGAAGAATACCAGACGCTCCACAAAATTGTGATGAACCCCGCCTGAAGGAGAGAACACGCTTATGGATCAGCCGACAAGCCAGAACGTCCAGCAATGGATCGGATTCATCCGCAACGCAAAGGATGACGGTGAGGTGCCGCGTTCGCAGCCGCCTTCGAACGGGCGTACGAAGCGTCCGCGCTGGACGATGCGGCGCGGGTGGATGTTCTGTTGACGGCGGGCGTAGCGCTTCGGCGCGGAAATTTTGCAGGTTTGAGCGGCGTTTGGAGGGTTATTCGTTTAGGTTCTTTTCCATGTAACGGATAAACATTTTTGCAGGCTTGGACGGCTTTTTCTCTTTCATATAAGCGATAACGATCTTGCTTGTAAATACTTCCTTGAGCGGGATTGCTACCACATCGGGACGTCTGTAGTAATTCAGTACCTTTTCCATCATCAATGCAACCCCGCTATTGGATGCCGCCAGTCCGATGATGCTTGCCCCGCGCAATGTTGAATAAAATACTCTTGGCTCAAACCCGGCAGATCTACAGGCATTGATAGCCAGTTCGTATACCAGGGTTCCCTTATTGAACATAATGAAATTTTCATTGGAAAGTTCAGTAAGTGAAATGGTTTCGCGGTATGCGAGCGGGTGACTTTTTGAAACTGCGACCATCAATTTGTCGGCTACAACTTCAAGGATTGAAAATTGCTGTGTATCTACACCGTAGTCACGAACAAAGGCAAGATCATATTTGTTTTGAGTTAAGGCAGGTAACACTGTCGATGCCTCTCGTTCTTCAAGAACGAGATTTATATCTGGGTAGGCTGCCCTGAATTTGGCGATATGGGTTGTAATTCCATATTGTGCAATTACTGGAATGGCAGCTATGGATAATGTGGGTAGTGTATTTCTAAATTCCCCGATCTCTACCAGCATGGATTTATAAAGCTCATTGAAATTTTGAGCATGGTTTTCAAAAACCTTCCCCGCTTCCGTTAGGGACACTTTTCGCTTGCTTCGGTCAAATAATTGGACGTCCAGGCTTTTTTCTAATGCAATGATCTGTTTGGATAGGGATGATTGTGAAATATATAAGTTATCTGCCGCAGCGCTGAAAGACCCCGTCTCCACAATCGCTAGAAAATATTGGACTTGTTTGATTTCCACAATCCTCTCCGATCTATTCCGTTTTGGAATGGATTATATCAAGAATTGAATTGAATCAATTGAGAAGAACCTGTATTCTGGCATTGCGACCAGATTTCGCTGGTCAATTCAATATGTTACAAAGGAGAAGAAAAGATGAAGAAGGTACTTTCTAAATTCCTGGCGATCTTTATGGTGATGGGAATCTTATTGGCAGCCTGCGCGCCTGCCGCAACAGATACCCCTGCTGAGCCGGAAGCCGCCGCAACGGATGCCCCGGCTGAACCAGAAGCCGCCGCTGAGGAAGCCCCGGCTGAGGACACTGTTGTTTCCATGGTGCCTGCACAAGCCGGAGCGCCATTTGACATCAATGGCAAAGTGGTCTGCTACATCATCCCTTCACTCGCCAATCCTTTCTTGAACGGCGTCGCCACTTCGGTTACGGAACAATTCAAGGCTGATGGTGTGACTGTGAATGTCTACGGCGCGGACGAAGGCGGTTTGAACCAGCAATTCGATCAGATCGAGAACTGCATCTCCATGAAGACGGATTTCATGTATGTGATGGCAGCCGGTGAGATCGATCAGCTCATCCCTGCGATTGAAGAAGCCAAAGCCGCCGGTATCATGGTCATGGGGGTTCCTCCTCAAAAACTCGCGCCCTTCGATGCGATTATGCACACCAGTCAATTGGAAGACGGTCAAAAAGTCGCCAAGATGGCTTGCGATTTCATTGAAGCCAGGTACCCGGATGCGGCTGACGGCAGTGTTGAAACTGCGATTGTTGGCGGCGCGAGTTCCTCGGTTGGCATGAAATTACGCGATCAGGGTTATTCCACGATCACTGACATCTGCCCCAAGGTGAAACTTGTCGCGCATTTGGATGTTTCTGGCGACAGCCTTCCGGTTGGTCAGAATGCCGCTGAGAACATCTTTACGGCGAACCCGGATGTTAAAGTGTTCCTTGCCCAATCCACTGCCCATGCTCAAGGTATTGCCAACGCTATCAAAGCGCTGCCAGGGGTTGAAATTTCTGAATACGGCGTTTTCGCTGGCGATATGGATCCTTCCATGATCCCAACCGTCACCAGCTGCGAAGATCCCTACAAGGGTTTTGTCGCCATCGGTGGAACCGCACTTGATGTGGCTACCTACGAACAGATCAAGAAGATGCTGCAAGGTGTCGAATATCCCAACATCATCAATGATGCATTGGATCCAATCGCTTGCGATTTCACTACACTCGCACCGTAATAAGAAGCAATTTGTAAACAAATAGGATGAAGGGGTAGGGGACCCTTCATCCTAGATAGAGGTGAAAACGAATGGATGCCAAGGTTGTACTATCCCTGGAAAATATCACCAAACGCTATCCCGGTGTTCTGGCTCTGAACAATGTTTCGATCAGCTTTCAAGAAGGGGAAGTACATGCCTTGTTGGGCGAGAACGGCGCCGGAAAATCGACGCTGATCAAAGCGGTGGCTGGAGCCATCGATATTGATTCAGGTATTATTAAAATTAATGGACAAGAATATTCCAAGATGACTCCTGCGCTTTCCAGGAGCCTTGGCGTTGAAGTGATCTATCAGGAATTTAATTTGGTTCCCACCTTGTCAGTTGCTGAAAATATTTACTTATGTGAGAAAGATGAAAACTCGGCATTTTTCAGTGCCAAAACAATTGAGGAAAAAGCCGTCAAGGTGCTGGACCAGTTTGGGGTGAGAATTGATCCGCGTATTCTGGTACAAGACCTATCTATTGCTGAACAGCAGATCGTTGAAATCGCGAAAGCAGTCTCGAAGAATGTGAAAATATTGATCATGGATGAACCCTCTGCTCCCTTAAGCGTTTCAGAAGTAGAGTTGATGTTCAAGATTATTAACCAGTTAAAACAAAAAGGCGTGACGATTATTTATATCTCGCATCGTTTGGAAGAGGTCTTCCACATATCCGATCGCGTGAGTATCATGCGTGACGGAGCCTACGTCGCCACCAGAAACACGAAAGAGACCAATCGGCAGGAATTGATCACGCTGATGGTAGGTCGTGAATTAAAGGAAAGTTATCCTCAACGGAGAAAGTCACTTGGCGAAGTTGTCTTGGAAGTAAAAAATCTCACCGGGAATGGGGATCGAAATATTTCGTTTTCAGTACGCAAAGGTGAAATATTGGGCATCTCCGGATTGGTTGGCGCGGGTCGAACCGAATTGGCTCAACTTATTTTTGGCGCTGCCCCAATGGAAAGCGGCGAGATCTTGATCAACGGCAAGCCTGTCAAGATCCATTCGCCATTGGATGCGATCCAGAACAAAATTGGCTTGTTGACCGAAGACCGCAAAGGACAGGGACTGTTCCTTGAGATGGCTGTCAAGTGGAATATCAGTTTCCCGATCATTCGACGCATTTCAAAATATAGCGTGGTTAATACGAAAAAAGAAGATGAGATCGCGCAGAAATACAAGGAACGTATTAACATAAAAACCCCCAGTTTATTGCAACAGGTGATCAATCTGAGCGGCGGGAATCAACAAAAAGTGGTGCTCGCCAAATCGTTGGCTGCGGAGTCGGACATTTTGATCTTTGACGAACCCACCCGTGGGATCGATGTTGGCGCCAAACAGGAGATTTATCATCTGATGACTGAGTTGGCGGAGAGTGGAATTGCGATTTTGATGATCTCTTCTGACATGGAAGAACTATTGGGCATGTCAGATCGGATCATTGTCTTATGCGAAGGGGAATTGGCTGGGGAGGTCCAAAAAGAGAATTTCAATCAACATACTATTCTCGACCTTGCATCGGGGATCCATTAACGTTTGGAGGAATCAACAATGAGCAATAATCAATTTGGCGCCAGGCTGGGGGCAACCCTGCAAAAGAATGTCCCCTTCCTTGTTCTGATCTTTTTGGTGATTCTGTTCACCTTCATTGCGCCGAACTTCATGACCTTTGGCAATCTGCGTACTCTAATTCGCCAGATCTCATTTGCGGGGATTAGCGCCGTCGGCTTGATGTTCGTAATGATCGGCGGCGGCATTGATCTTTCCATCGGCTCCCAGATCGTGTTTGGAAATGTCCTTTTGGCGATCATGATGGTTGATTGGAAACTGCCGCCCGCGGTTGCAATTCCCTTGATCCTGCTGGTCGGAACCGGGTTGGGCTTGATCAACGGAGTCCTCTGCATAAAACTGAAGATTCATCCGCTGATTATCACCTTGGGCACTGCCGCGATTTTCAAGGGCGTGGGATACATTATTAATCAATCCAGGAATATCATGGGCTTCCCCGATTCCTTCCGCTGGTTTGGGCAGGGATATGTATGGGAAATCCCCGTGCCGGTCATTGTGATGATCCTTGTGGCATTGCTCGGGGCTTTCATCTTGACCAAGACCTACTTTGGGCGGCAAATATTTGCACTGGGTGGCAATGAAGAAGCCGCCCGCCTTGCCGGTGTAAATATCAATGGAACGAAAGTGATTCTGTTCATGATCAGTGGTTTCATCACAGCGATCACAACGGTCCTGCTGCTGTCACGGGTATTTGCCGGGCAGACGATTACCGGTCAGGGTCTTGAATTTGACTGCCTCACGGCTGCACTTTTAGGCGGTGTCAGTTTCAAAGGCGGCGAAGGCAGCGTTTTCGGTTTGATGGTGGGCATGTTGATCATCGGTGTGTTGAATAATGCCATGCAATTGGCTACCTTCCCCGACTTTTCGCAACAGGTGGTAAAAGGCGCGGTCCTTTTGATCGCGGTCGCCTTTGATGTCTATCAGAAAAACCGCAAGGCGAAAGAGACGGTCGCCCGCGTCGCCGCCTAGAGAGTTCCCATGGAAGAAAAACCAGAAAGGAAGAGAAATAATATGGCGGTTTTGATAATTGCTTTCATCGCTGGCGTGGTAATTGCCGCCTTGTTTCGAGCGCTGAAAATCACGGTTCCCGTTCCGCATGATCTTGCCGGTTTGGTTGGGCTGATCGGCATGTTTGTCGGGAGCATGGCGGTGGATATTATTACAAAGATGATGTCCAAATAAAAAGAGGAAGATATTATGAGTGAAGAAAAAGAAACACACTACGCGGTTCCGTTTGAAATTCCCCCGGCAAAGACAGATCATATTAAGCGGAAGATGTTCGATCTTCCGTATGCAAACCTGTCTGAAGCGCAAAAGCTGGATATTTACTGGCCCGAAGATGGCGATGGTCCGTTCCCCGTCATTGTTTCCATTCATGGCGGCGCGTTCATGGGCGGCGACAAGCGCGATATACAGATCTCATCCATGCTGCGGGCGTTGAAGCGCGGCTACTGCGTGGTCGGGGTCAATTACCGAATGAGCGGCGAAGCGAAATTTCCAAAACTGGTTCACGATGTCAAAGCCGCCATCCGCTGGATTCGGGCGAATGCAAGCCAGTATCTTTTTGATCCCAATAAGATCGCCACATGGGGCGGCTCGGCGGGCGGTTATCAATCGTTGATGGCAGGCGTTTCCACACATGTTCCAGAATTGGATGATCTGAGCCTTGGCAACGCAGAACAACCCAGCCATGTGCAAGCCGTGGTGGATTGGTTTGGTCCGACGGATTTTCTAAAGATGGATCAGCAACTCGCGGAATCTGGCTTGGCGCATGGTGAGGACGAAGATCACAACGGCTCAGACTCGCCCGAGAGCCTGCTTCTCGGAAATAAAATTACTCTCATCCCAGACCTGGTTCGCTCCGCCAACCCCGAAACTTATATCCACCCCAATGTGCCGCCTTTCTTCATTCAGCACGGCAAATTGGATGATATTGTGCCGCACCAGCAATCAGTAAATTTTGCGGCAAAGGTTCGGCAGATCGCTGGAGACGAAAGAGTTTATCTTGAACTGATTGAAGGGGCAGGTCATGGCGACCGCAAATTTGAACTGGTCAAAAATGTAAATAAAGTGTTGGATTTTCTTGACCAACACTTGAAATAAAAAATTAGGCGAGTAGATAACAATCATGATTGTAGCAATTTTAGGAATCGGCGAAGCCGGAGGCACGTTTGCTCGTGATTTGATCAAAGCCGGTGTTCAAGTACGTGGCTGGGATCCCAATCCACGCAACCTGCCGGATGAATTGGATTTTGCCTCAAGTAACCCTGCCGCCGTATCGGGCGCGGATATTATCTTGAGCGTCAATTGGGCATCTGTTGCTTGGGATGTTGCCGCCGAAGTTGCTTCAATATTATATCCAGGTCAACTGTTTGCGGATATGAACACAACCGCCCCTCAACTCAAACGGGAGATTGCCACCATCATTGATAAAACGGGCGCATTGTTTGTGGATGCCGCCTTGATGGACCCAGTGCCACCCAAAGGATTGGGCACACAAGTCTATGCGTCTGGGTGCGGCGCCAAACGATTTGCAGAGGTGATGTCTCCTCTTGGAATGCCTGTCACTTACCTGAATGATGAAGCGGGTAATGCGGCGACCCATAAATTGGTACGTAGCATCATGTACAAAGGCGTCGCGGCGGTGATCGTGGAATGTTTGGAAGCCGCAGAGGCGCTGAATATGACCGAGTATGCCCGCGCCCAAATGTTGAAGATCATTTACGACGAACCCATGATTGACCGCTTTGTGACAGGCAGTATCCAACACGCAAAACGCAGGGCGGAGGAGATGGAAGCGGTGGTTGAGATGTTGAACTCGATTGGCGTTTCTTCTTTTACCAGTCAAGCGGCTGTGCGAAGATTGAAAGAGATCATGGAGAAAAATCAATGACAAAAAATATATTGGTTGTAGGCGCACACTCCGCTGATTTTGTCTGGCGCGCGGCGGGTACGATTGCCACTGTCACTTCGCAGGGCGGAAGCGCGCGTGTCATCGCGCTTTCGTATGGCGAGCGGGGCGAGTCGGGCGAGTTGTGGAAGGAGCCGAATCAAACCGTCGAGAATGTGAAACGGATTCGTTACGAGGAGGCGAAGACTGCGGCAGAGGCTGTCGGCGCAGAGTTTATTTGTCTTGACCTGGGCGATTATCCATTGGACATGACAGATTTTGCGGTTGACCAATTGATTGGCGTCTTTCAGGATTTCGCGCCGAACATCGTGCTGACCCATAATCCGATTGACCCGTTCAATCCTGACCATCCCGTCGCTTCTCAGATGGTACAAAAAGCCCGCCTCTTAGCGACGGGAGCAGGGGTTGACAGCGCATTCAGCCGCATCACTCCACCAGACCTTTACTTCTTCGAGCCGCACCAGCCAGAGTTATGTGACTTCAAACCCAACGTGTTCGTGGATATTACCCCCGTGATGGAAAAAAAGATCAAAGCCATGGACGCCATGAAAGCGCAAGGGTATCTGCATCAATACTATAGCGAGTTGGCTTCACGCCGCGCCAATCATGCGCGGCGCATCTCAGGCATGGCAAATGTCAAATTTGCCGAAGCGCATGTCCGCACCCTGCCCTGGGTGGTGACAGGTTTATGAGTATGGATAATTTTTCGCGTTTAAGTGAACTAGGCGTTGCAACGGTGTACGAAGCCTCAGGGCGTGAAGGCTTGATTGACATTCCGCTTTTTCAGATCATTCCCAACAGCCGCGTGGCTGGACCTGCGCGTACTGTCTTATGCGGGCAGGATGATAACTTGATGGTTCATGCCGCCATCGAGCAAATTCAACCGGGTGAGGTGTTGGTGCTCACCATGCCGGAACCGGCTCCAGTGGCGCTGATCGGCGAGTTGTTGGCAACCCAGGTCAAGGTTAAGAAAGCGGCGGGGATTTTGGTGGACGCGTCTGTTCGGGATGTGAGCGAACTCATTGAGCTGGGTCTGCCCATCTGGAGTCATTTCATCCGCGTAAAAGGTGCAACCAAAACAAAAATTGGCGAACTTAATGTGATTGTCACTGTTGGTGGAATACAGATCGCAAGTGGGGATGTGGTTGTGATGGATGTTGATGGCGCAGTGTGTATCAAACAAGTGCGCGTTGATGAGGTCTTGAAAGCATCGGAAGAACGATTAGAAAAGGAAGCCACTCTGCGCAAGAAACTGCTGGCGGGGCAAATCTCATATGACCTGCACGGTTTGCGTGCAACTGTCGAAAGGAATCAGAAATGACCGAACAGCCCGAACCAATTTTTGATCTTGCCCATTTTGCCCATCTTGAATTGCTCACGCCGAAACTTGAGGAGAGCAGGAAATTTTTTGTGGAAGTGATGGGGATGTATGAAACCGAGCGAAAAGGCGACTCTATCTTCCTGCGTGGTTGGGACGATTACGAACATCATTCTCTACAGCTGACGGCTTCTGCAAAACCCGGCTTGGGTCATTTTGCATTTCGCGCGACCAGTCCGCAGGCATTACGGCGGCGCGTGGCTGCCATCGAAAAGACCGGCTTGGGCAAAGGCTGGAAGGATGATAATGTGGGGCATGGTCCCGCTTATTGCTTTACAGAACCTGATGGACATAACATGGAAATCTATTATGAAACCGAGTGGTATCAGCCGACCGCTGAGTTAAAGCCCGCCTTGAAGAATCAGGCATCCAAATTTTCGGATTGCGGCGTTGGGGTACGGCGACTCGATCACATTAACATTCTTTCAAAAGATGTACGTTCCACGCGGGTGTTCATGCAGGAAGTGTTGGGGATGCGCATGACCGAACAGGTTGTTTTCGATGATGGCACCGAGAAAGCCTCCTGGGTGACGGTGACCAACAAATCCTACGACATCGCAATTGTGGAAGATTCCTACGGCGCCAGCGGGCGTTTGCATCACTTTACCTTTGCAGTGGATAACCGCGAAGCCATTCTGCGCGCCGCAGATATTTGCCTGGAACACGGCGTTTTCATTGAAACGGGTCCGCATAAGCACACGATCAATCAGACCTTCTTCCTGTATGTGTACGAGCCGGGCGGGAATCGCTTTGAGATCGCCAACGCAGGCGCGCGTTTGATCTATGCCCCCGATTGGAAGCCCATTATTTGGAGCGAAGCCGAACGCAAGAAGGGACAGGCTTGGGGCTTACCGACCATCCCATCCTTCCATACGCATGGAACCCCGCAGATCGAAAAGTAAGGAAGTAGCGTATGCCACATCTAGTTCTTGAGTACAGCGATAACATCGAAGTTGATGTTCAGCCATTACTGGCACGTTTGCATGAAGAGGTGGTTGCCACAGGCGCAATTAACTTGAAGGGCATTAAGAGCCGCGCCATCAAGCATACCCAATATCGCATCGCAGACGGCGACCCTGATTATGCTTTTGTGCATGTCGGGTTGTTGATCCGCGAGGGGCGTCCGCTTGAAGTTCAGAAGGATGCCACACAGCGCGTGATGAACGTGTTGAAGGAAACCTTTGGGCACTATTTTGAAACACGGAAATTGTCACTGACCGTCGATCTCAAAGAGATGCGCGATGGAATTGCGTTGACGGAACACAATATTCCAGCAAGATGATGATTCAGGTCTTTTGTAAACTTGAGGAAATTTTATGATTCAGATAACAGACATTCCAACAGACAGGGCGGAGCGCTTAATGAAGGCGTTGTGCAATCATTTCGCGAGAAAGATCGATGCGAAATATGACGGCGATAAGGGATACATCAAATTTGGGGATGGAACCTGTGAGATCAGCGTGACAACAAATGTATTGACATTGAAGGTGGAAGCCGAAAATCTTGAAAATATCGAGCGCGTAAAACGCGTTGTGGTTGATCACCTTTTGAGATTTACGCCTGACGAAGAGATAATAATCAACTGGCAGAATTCTTCTTGATAAATGGTTGGTTCTGATCTTCAGGCTGTAAGGAGAAAATAACTCAAAAGCGGCGGAGAGAATTCTCTCCGCCGCCTACGCTCGCCTGCGAAATTTATACCCGTATACCAGATATATACCCCGGTGGGGCAATCGATATTCGAGTTTGTGTTTAGATCGGCATTGCAAAACCTGCCTTTACTGCTGGCTTTGCTCTGAATCGTCTCCCTTGATTCCCTCGCGGAATGAACGGATTGCGCCGCCCAATTCCCCCGCGATCTTGCCGATGCGTCCCACCCCGAAGAGCAAGATGACGATAACAAGAATGATGATCAGTTCTGTGGGTCCAAATTTTATAGGCATGATATATCTCCTTTAGCTGGCTTTGCCGAATTCTTTTTCGATGGCGTCCATCACTTCATCCGACACGCCATAGACATGTTCCTCGGTCGGGAACTTTGCATCCAAAACTTCCTGCCGATATTGCGCAAAGGTCTCTTTCATTTGTTTGTTGAAGTCGGCATACTTCTTGGCAAACTTCGGCGTGAAGGTATCGAACATGCCAAGCACGTCATATGTGACGAGCAGTTGACCCGAACAGCCAGGACCACCGCCAATGCTAATGGTGGGCACACGCAATTTCTTAGTGATGTATGCCGCCAGTTTGGCAGGCACAGCCTCGAAGATGATCGCGAACGCGCCTGCATCCTGCAACGCCAGCGCCTCGGTCATCACCTTGCGGGCGGTTTCGATGGTACGTCCCTGTGCTTTCAACCCGCCCAATGCACCCACTGCCTGCGGATGCAGACCGACGTGCCCCATCACAGCGATTCCCATTTGCACGATGGCTTTTGTTTTTTCGATATGGTGCGGCGTGGCTTCGAATTTTACTGCATCCACTTTGGCTTCAGTAACAAAGCGCGCCGCATTGCGCATGGTCTCCTCGATGCCGTATTGGAAGGAGCCGAACGGCATATCAGCCACCACCATTGTGCGAGCGCAAGCCCTCGCCACCGCCGCGCAATGCAGCACCATCATATCCATCGTAGCGTTGAGCGTGTTGGGGTGCCCATGCACCACCATTGCCGCCGAATCACCGACCAGGATCATATCGATACCCGCATCATTGATCTGTTTGGCAACAGGGTAATCGTATGCCGTCAACATGGTAAGCGGCTGTCCTTTTTCGCGCATGGCTTGAATATCGAGTACTGTCAATTTCTTTTGTTCCATGATGTTCTCCTTGATTATTTTTTGCGGTTCAGGCTTTTCCACCTGAACCAAAAAGTTTGATCTTCGATTCGACCTGCGCTTGCATGGCGGAAATTACCATCGCCATCATATCAGTTAACTCTGGTCTCTTCGTATCGTCTAAATATTTTTTAGCGGCGCTCAGGTAGGCGCCGCGCACTTCTGTATTCACGTTGAATTTGCACACACCCAGTTCAATGGAACGCGCGATCATTTCATCTGGCAAACCTGATGTGCCGTGCAACACCAGCGGCAGGTTAATGCGTTTGCCAATTTCCTCCAGTCGCCCAAAATCCAGTTTTGGTTCCGATGCGTATTTTCCATGCACATTCCCAATACAGACCGCCAGCGCGTCTACGCCTGTTTGCTGAACAAAATCAACTGCAAGGTCAGGGTCGGTCATGAGCGCTTCATACTCCGCAACCGTCAAACCATCCTCTGTTCCGCTCAAGCGACCAAGTTCCGCTTCGACTGCGCATCCCTTTGCATGCGCGAGTATGGTCATTTGTCTTGTGAATGAGATATTTTCCTCATAGGATAAATGCGAACCATCCGCCATAACGGATGACATGCCCGCCTCCAAAGCGGACCGAATAGCCTGCTCGGCTGAAGAATGATCCAAATGCACGCTGACAGAGACTCCCGCCAAACGTGCCGCCTCAACACATAACGCCACCAGCGGGATTCCCCCCAACTCCAATGCCTTCGGATGAATTTGCAACATAACGGGGCTTTTCAAACCCTCCGCCGCGCGGATTACCGCCTGCACGCCCTGCAGGTCATACACATTGAATGCGCCAATTGCATATTTTTCTTTTTGTGCCTCACGGAGAAGTTGAGAAGTGGAAGCCAGCATATCTCAGTCCTTTGCCAGTCTTTTTTGAAGGTCTGCCAGCGCATTTTCATCGCCAACATTGCCAGGAAAGACAATGTACGACATGCCAGGATAACGGCTTTCTACGCCCAATTGCCAGACAGGCACACCTGGCAATGCCTGCCCCAAGACCAACGCGCGTTTGATGTTCAGCCCTTTGGTGGCAACATCACTGGAGGTAATGCCGCCTTTTGCAATAATGTATCTCGGTTGCGCTTCAATATTGCGCACAATGGAAATTAAACTATTCGATATCAGGCTGCCAATGGATAGATTGGACGCCGCATCACCGCCTTTGACAAGTTCGCGGCTGGTGTATATGACAACATCCTTCCCGTTTTTTATGTAGAGGTTCGCCAGGTGGGTCGTGCGCACGACTTCGACATCGCGCATTGCCTTATCAAGTAAATGTTCGATCCTGACTTCAATGCGTTCGATTGCTGTGTTTGTGAGCAACGCCTGTAATTGAGCGGTCGTTTTGGGCACATACGAGCCAACAATGATCAACCCGCCGTGTCCATTCTCGACGACCAATTCTTCTTTTTTGAGCAACTCCCGTTTTCGCATCCCCATGCGGACCTGCACAAAGGATGCGGCGGTACGTGGCAGGAATGTGCATCCTTGCGCTTCGGCTTCGAGCAAGCCAAGGATGAATACTTCCATATCACGGTAGGAGGCGCAATTCACAGCCACGGCAGAGGCTTCTCGGACGGCGACCAGTTTCTCGGTCACGTGTGAAGCGCCGCCCATTCGCAAGTCATCCAGCGTAATGGTGGTCACATCTTGCGCGGAGATTCGTCCGCCCGTTTTTTCATCCACCCATTGTTTGAGGTTTGAATGTTTGTAGCCGAAGGCGGCATCTTGTGCGTAAGATGTTTGCGCGGCGGGGATCAGGTTTTCATCTTCGGCAACGTAGTGAATATCGTTTATGGTGTAGCGCCCGCCTTCGAGAAAGAACGGCGCAATGATGTAGGGCTTTGACGCAAGCCCAAGCGTTTCGGCAAGCGCATCCACTTCGCCCGGGAAATGACCGCGCAGGGTTGAGTCGCTGCGGCTTATCACTTCGACCTGCACCGCCGTGTTTGCAGATGCTTGTTTGAGATTTCTCCCGATCTCGCGATGGAGTTTTTGCGATTCTTCGAGTGTGAGACTGCGCGAGTTGGTGAGGATGTAGAATGCGGGCGCGTCGGAAGCAAGTTCTTTTTCGAGCGATTGCACAGACCATTCGGTAAGCACAACGATGTTATGAACCGTTTGTGTGCCCGTCGGGTCATCGTCAAGGACGATGATCTTGCGCAAATCTTTTTTGATGCGTTCCTGTATTTCAGGAATTAAATCATTCGCCGCTTCGTTGGGAAGGGAGAAAAAGATATCATGCTTGCGGACGGGCGTTTCGTTGGTCATGTCGGCGGTTGTTATTTGGGATTGTACACATCGGGGTTGACGCAGTGCGGCAAGCGTTCGCCTTTCAACCCGGCGATTAGATTATTTGCGGCGAGCCGCGCCATGTCGTCGCGAGTCTTTTCGCTGGCGCTGGCAATGTGCGGGGCAATGAGGCAGTTCTCGAGCGTGAGAAGGGGCGAGTCCATTGGCAGGGGTTCGGGGTCGGTTACGTCCAACGCGGCGGCGAAGATCTGGTTGGATTTCAACGCCTGATACAAGGCATTCTGATCCACGACGGGTCCGCGGGAGGTGTTGACCAATATTGCATTGGATTTCATCTTTCCAAGAAATTCAGCGTTGACCATGTGACGCGTGGAGTCATTCAAAGGCGTGTGCAGGGAAACAAAATCGGACTCGCGCAAAAGTTGATCGAGCGAGTCAACGGGTGTTGCGCCATGGTCAGGTGCAGAATTGCGATCGTAGTAGATCACGCGCATGTCGAAACCTGCCGCGCGTTTGGCAACGGCGCGCCCGATGCGCCCAAAGCCCACCAGCCCTAACGTCTTGCCGACAAAGTCTGCGCCCAGCAAAATGGACGGACCCCATGTTTTCCATTTACCCGCGCGCAGATAGCGTTCGCCTTCGGTCACGCGCCGCGCGGCAGACATCAGCAGGGCAAATGCAAAATCAGCAGTGGCATCGGTGAGGATGCCAGGTGTATTGCCGACAGGGATACGGCGCACGGTGGCATCTGGTACAACTACGTTATCGAAACCAACCGCATGGTTGCTGACCACTTTCAATTGCGAGCCCGCTGCGTCGAGCAGTTCTCCGTCAATGCGGTCGGTGAGCAGGCAGAGCAAGCCGTCCATGCCGCGCACTTTTTCGAGCATTACTTCACGGGAGGGGGGCAGGTCGCCCTGCCATACTTCAGCGTCGCAAAAGTCGTTGACGAGAGTCAGTCCTGCGTCCCGAATGATGCGTGTGACGAATACCTTTGGCTTTGCCATACGGATTAAACTTCTCCTTTTGCCATTTGATTCTTGAAGGCATACTTGCGGTCCAATACTTTTTGAGCGGCTTGTATGATGTGCGGGTAGGTCAATCCGTATTTATCAATGACTTCATAATACGGACCTGATTCAGCGAACGTGTCGCGCACGCCAATCCGCTGCATGGGAATGGGATCATTCTCCACCAATAACTCGGCGACTGCGCTTCCCAACCCGCCAAAGATTACATTGTTCTCGGCGGTGACGATACAGCCTGTTTCGCGTGCCGCCTTTAATACCGCTTCTTCGTCAAGCGGCTTGATGGTGTGACAATCCAACACGCGCACCTCAATTCCCTGACCTGATAACTGCGCGGCAGCGACCAGGGCATGTGCCACTAGATCGCGGTTGGCAATAATGGTCAGGTCGTTGCCTTCGCGGAGGGTGACCATCCTGCCAATCTCAAACGGATAATCGGGCGTATACAGAAAAGGCACAGGGTCGCGTGTCAGTGAGAGATACACAGGTCCATCGTATTCCGTCATGGCATGGACTGCCATTTTTGTAGTGACATGGTCGGCGGGCGCGATCACACAAGAACCCGCGATGGTGCGGATGATCGAAAGGTCTTCCTGTGCCTGATGGGTAACGCCGTCCGGTCCCGGTGTGATGCCGCTATGGCTGGCGGCGATCTTCACATTGAGATGCGGGTAATGCACGCTGTTGCGTACCTGATCCAACGCGCGCATACTCAGGAACATGGCGTAACCCGAAGCGAAGGGAATCAAGCCAGTGGTTGCCATGCCCGCCGCTGATGCCATCATGTTCTGTTCGGCAATGCCGAAGTTAAAGGAGCGATGCGGGTATTTTTTCGCGAACTCGTTGGTCTTGAGCGACTTACCGACATCCACATCCAGCACAACCACTTTCGGGTTGATCTCGGCAACCTCCATTAAACTTTCGGAATACGAATAGCGTGTCGCGTGTTTTTTTACTGCTGTGAAAAAGTTGGGACTGGCTAAAGCAGCTTCGACTTCAGGCAAAAGAAAATGATAGCGGGATTTCATGCAGCCGCCCCCGTCACTTCGCGGATCGCCTGTTCATATTGTTCGGCATTGGGCGCAGAGCCATGCCATGCTGGGACATTCTCCATGAACGAAACACCCTTGCCTTTAACCGTGTCGGCAATGATTATGGTCGGAAATCCCTTGATCGTCGCGGCCTCTTCCAACGCATCCACCACCGCCTGCATATTGTGCCCATTGATGCGAATGGCATTCCAGCCGAATGCCTGCCATTTTTCCTGTACCTGCCCAAGTGGCATGGTGTTCTCCACAAAATCATCGTTCTGGATGCGGTTCAAGTCAAGGATAACTGTCATGTTATCCAACTTCCATTTCGCGGCAGACATGGCAGCCTCCCACACGGAGCCTTCCTGCATTTCACCGTCGCCGATCACGACCCACACGTGAAAGTCTTTCTTTTGAAAGCGCGCGCCGAGCGCCATGCCCACGCCCGCACAGATTCCCTGCCCAAGCGAGCCGACGGTCATATCCACACCTGGAGTTTTCTTCATATCCGCATGACCCTGCAAAATGCTGTTCAATTTCCGCAGAGTGCTGAGATGCGCACGATCATAATATCCGCGATTGGCAAGCGCAGCATACCAGACCGGGCAGGCGTGCCCCTTGGATAAAATGAAGCGGTCGCGGTCTTCCCATTGGGGGTTGGCTGGGTCAATGCGCATGACACGGAAATACAACGCCGCGAGAATGTCCGCCGCAGAAAGCGACCCGCCCGGGTGTCCCGCCTGCGCTTCGTAGATCATATACAGAATATCCTTCCGCATTTGCACTGCGACTCGTTTCAACTCAGATACGGATAAAGTTTTTGAAACATCTAAATCATTCATCAGGTTCAAAAGATTCCTTCTATGTAAAATAAAGGGGTAGGCATTGCCTACCCCGAAACGATGGACTGTAATTTATCCAGTGCGTCCACGGGGTCGCCTTCGTGAATAATGCGGCGCAACTCTTCGCGCCCGATCTTCTCCACCACCTTCTGCGCCCAAACGATACTGCGATACGTGGACGAAAATGTCTTTGCGCGGTCAATGCGAAACGGCGCCACATCCGATGTGAGCCAGCCGTCGTAACCGAGTTCATCGAGATAGAACACCAACTCCACCCAGTCCCAGGTATTGATCGAACCGGGGATCATGTCCCAATCCCAATTGCGATAGTTATCGTTTACATGCACAAGAAACAACTTGCCCGCCTGCGCCAGCAAACTTGCCGCCCAAGCCGTGCCTTCGCCAGCCAGCAGCGCATGACCCGTATCCATCGTTGCGCCCACGTTGGGCATGTTGACCTGTAAACAGGCAGCCAGTGTTGTCCCTGCATTGGGGATGATGACCTTATGTCGGGGTTCCGATTGTTTATATTCGAGACAGACCCGCACATCGCCCCGATACGAAGCGGCTTCGCCGACGCCGTCAATAAACCATTTCCACGCCTTGGGGTAATCCGTTTCAAAGGCATAGTCATAGCCATCCGAAAGCGGACAGCAGGTGATCATGTTCGTGCCAAGTTCGGCAGAAATGTCCATCGAAGTTTTCAAATATTGCACAGCCTCTTTACGAACGCCCTCATCCCTGTGGGTCAGCCCGCCGAGATGGAACTTCGATTCCGCCTTGATGTTCACATTAACTGTCGAACACTCAAGATTGTATTTCTTCAACAGATCTTTTGTGACCGCTACATTCTCAAAATCAAACGGATACACCAATTCAAGCCCTTGTATGCCTTCGATCTTCGCTGCCACTTCGAATTTTGCGGCAATGTCGCGCTGTTCGCCGTAACTGGAAAAACGATCGTTGAGTTTCCCCAAAAAACCCAGAATGACTGAAAACTTATGATGTGACATATTAAAACAACCCTTTCAAATTGGATGAAGAACCGCCTCACACTTAACGGATGGCTGGTCCCGTCCGATCAGCCTTTGACCGCCCCCGCGGTCATTCCCTTTACATAATACTCAAGGAAGAACGAATATAGTATTGCGATCGGAACAGACCCAAGCAAAGCCGCCGCCATCAGCGATCCCCAGAAATAGACATCCGCAAGCACCAACTGGCTAACGATACCAGTAGGCAGTGTCTTGATGGCTTCAGTCTGGGCAAGTGTAAGCGCATAAACGAATTCGTTCCAAGAGAGCGTGAAAGCGAACAATGCAGCAGAGACAATACCCGGCAGCATGATCGGCAGGATGATCATGCGCAGGGCTTGCAAACGCGTGGCGCCGTCCACCATGGCGCTTTCTTCAAGTTCCCTGGGTATCCCTTTGAAATATCCCATCAATAGCCATGTGCAGAAGGGGATTAAGAAGGTGGGATAGGTGATCATTAGCGCGATCTGCTTGTCGAACAAGCCCAGGCTTCGGATGACATATGCCAAAGGTAGGAAGATAAGCGTAGTGGGTACAAGGTAGGTAATAAATATGGTAAGTCCGAGAGTCCGCGAGCCGCGAAAGCGAAGACGTGCCAGAGAATACGCCGCAAGGGTGCCGATCACAATGGACACGGCGGTCGAAACGGTTGCCACCAACGCGCTATTCTTTAACCACAATAAAAACCGCGTATTCTCGATCAGGTAGACGTAATGCTCAAGTGTCGGTTTCAATAATTGCATGGGCGGCTGCGCCGTATCATACAGTTCCGAATCGGGTTTGATGGAAGTGATGAACATCCAGTAGAACGGGAACAACAGGATGACAATAAAGAATAACAACCCGATGGTAACAACGATCCCTTTTGTGATCTTGCGAATGCGGAGGCTGGATTGCATGATCGGTCTTTGCTCCTAATCCTGGTTCTGGAGATAGCGTAACTGAAGTATCACAGCGATCACAAGGATCGGGAACATAAAGAGGGAAACTGCTGCGCCTTCGCCTAATCTGCCAGCCAGAATGGCGGTTTGGTGGGTGAGTGTGGCAAACAAGTGGGTGCTGTTGACTGGACCGCCGCGGGTGAGAACATAAACGATCTGGAAATCTGCAAAAGTTTGGACGATCGAGAACAGGGTTACTACGGCGGTTACGGGCATCAATAAAGGAAACGTTACATTCCAGAATTTACTCCATGCACTTGCTCCATCAATATCGGCGGCTTCGTAGAGTTCCTGCGGAATGGATTGAAGTCCCGCCAGCAGGGAGATGCCAAAAAACGGAATCCCGCGCCAAATGTTGACCAGTTGCACGGAGATCATGGCAGTGGCTGGAGTGCCGAGCCAGATGATTTTTTCCTGAATCAGCCCCCAGTCCAGAAGGAAGCGGTTGAGAATGCTGAATTGCGAGTCGAACATCCATAAGAATCCCAATGCACTTAATGATGTCGGCACGATCCAGGGGAGTAGTAGTATTCCGCGGAAAAAATTCTTGAATATCTTGACTTCATCCAACACCAATGCCATGAGCAGTCCCAGTATCAGTTTGAAAAAGACGGACACCAGGGCGTAATTGAAAGTATTGATGGTTGTGCGCTGGAAGATGCTGTCTTTGAATAATTTCGTAAAATTTGCGAACCAGATAAAATTCCCTGTATCGGAACGGGCGATAACTTTGTCGGTCATGGAGAGCCAGATTGCAACGCAGAATGGGTAGGCGATCAGCAGCAACAGGATCAATACCGCTGGAGCAACTAGCGCTGGTCCAAGTATTTTTTCCTGGTTGAACCAGATACTGAATTGTTCGAGTTTCGATATTTTTTTGGTTTCGGCTGTTGGGGACGATTGCATCCGATTCTCCACAAATAAGGGTTGATGAATTGCGGCAGACATTGTCTGCCGCAATTCATGGTTTGCTTTTTAGGCTTTGTAACTTTCTTCGAGGAGCGCTTTTGCGGTGGCGATTGCGTCATCAACAGAGGCAAGCCCGCCGCAGACACTGGCGAACATATCCACAACAACCCATTTGGCGTAGGCGTCGGTGCCGCTGCGGAAGTTGGTGCTGGGGAAGCCGGGCAGGTGCGAGGTTTCAGCGTAATCCTTGAATGGAGCTAACTTGGGGGTGGTGTTCCATGGCATGAGCAGGTCGTCCTTCACGCCCATGAGGGTCGGGAAGACAAAGCCCAGGTTGGGGTTCACCCACGGGGTTAGTTGTTCGCGTTCGTTGAGGTAGGTGAGCAGGGCTTTGGCAGCGTCAACGTTTTTCGAGTAGGAGAAGACCGCCGAAGACATGAACTCGGCATATGTCACACGCCCGGCAGGACCTTCAGGATAGACAAAGTGATCGGTCACTTCGTGCAGATTCTTCTCAACTTCTTTGCCATCCGCGTCCTTGGTCTTGTACTTGGTGCTTTGGTTGCGAGCAGCGCCCCAGATGGTGGAGGCGTTGTTGGTGGCTGAGATGGCGCTGGCAAGGAAAGCGCGGTTGTTGGATGCATCGTCGTAGGAGAGGGTGTCGGCGGGCATCACAGAGAACAGCCTCTGCATGTATTCGATTGCCGCGCGGGTTTCAACAGAGTCGATGGTGACAGTCTTGCCGTCCGAAGCGACGTCTGACGCTCCGTGCGACCAGAGCACAGAGTAGTTGAAATCGTTGCCATCACCGACTGCATGACCCAGCGGGAACGCAATGGGCGGCAGACCGGCATCAACCAGCGCTTTACCGATTTCATAAAGTTCCTCCCATGTTTTGGGAACCGATGCGCCAATGGTCGCGAAATGATCTGTACGATAGGAGATCGCGTGCGGGGCGAAGAAGCGCGGCACCGAGAGCCAGGCGCCGTTCACTTTGCAGGCTTCCTCTGCGGCGGTATAGAAGCCGCCATAGCGCGAGCCGAGATCGTCGCAGACATCGCTGACATCCGCCAGTTTTTCGGCGAACAGGTGCGCCGAGCCTTGGTTGATCTCGATGATATCGGGACCGGCGCCTGTTTCAGCGGCGGTGGCGGCAATGGTTTGCAGGTCGTTCATGGAAGTGATGTCAACTTCGACGGGAATGTTATTCTTCTGCCCCCAATCTTCCACAATCACCTTGAGAATTTCGTTGCCCTGCGGCATGAACGCCGCGCGCAATTTCATCGTCAATTTGCCTTCAACGCTCAATGGTTTTGCCACGGCTTCGGTTGCGGCGGCAACAGCCTCGGTCGCGGCGGATGTTGCAACTGCTGTAGCGGCAGGCTCAGGGGCACAGGCAGCCAGAACACCGCCGATGGCAGTGGCGGATGCGCCCGTGGCAAGCATCAATTTGATGAAATCGCGGCGGGAAATTTTTCCGTTTTGCAGGCGATTGGTGAGGTCTTTTCGTTCCTTCATGGTAATACTCCTCCGAATGGAATTTTATGGTTTGAAATGAGCCTACTGGGAAGTGAGAAGTTTGCTATTCTCTTCATTCACCTCCCTCAGGGTCGCCCGTACCAAGAAATTCCTCCAATGTTTGGCTGCATTCCAAAGCGACTCGTTCACTGATCTGCAAAGTGAGCAATTTGGCGGCATCTATATCGTTGCGCTTGATCGCTTCCAATATCTGGATATGGTCGCGCACCACGGTCTCTGGCGTGTAATCCGACATTTTGCGAAAACGGACATTCAACAGCATCTGACTCTGGGCATGTTGCTCGTACCAGGACTTCAATAAACGGGAATGATCCGCCTTCGAAACGATAAATTCATGGAACTGCATGTCTAACCTTGCAAGCGATTCATAATCTTCGCTGGCAATGGCAGTTTTTTGTTGCGCAATCAGTTCTCGCAAAGCCTCATAATCCGCCTGCCCCATATTCGGAAGCGCCCACTCAAATGCCATGCATTCCAGGTTGGCGCGCATACTGAATACTTCCTTTACATCATGAGCAGAAAAAGACACCACAAATACCCGCCTGTTTGTGTGTCGCACCAAAAGCCCCTCCTGTTCCAGTTTCTTAATCGCCTCCCGAATGGGGATGCGGCTGACATTCATCTGCTTTGCAACCTCAGTCTCGTTCAAGTGTGAGCCAGGCGCAAAACTCCCGCCAATGATCGCGTTTCGCAAACGGCTTGTAATCTCGTCTTCGACCGTGCGTTGCTTTAATTCTGGAAAAATGAAATTGTCCATGAGTTTCACCTTTGGTATTGTATACTGTATACAGTATACAATATTCCCCGAAAAAATCAAGCTTTTTTGGTGCCATAATAGGAAAACCATGAAATTCAACGAACCAGCCTCTCTAAAAAACCACCCCTTTGGTGAAAAAATAGGTCAAATTCTGTCCGCCTCGCTTCAGGCAGTCGACCCCGGGCAGGCTGTCCGCAACTTTGTGCGTCTGGAAGGCGACCTCCTTCACATTGCAGAGGAACCCTATGATCTCGACTCTTTGGAGCGCGTCACCGTTTTGGGATTGGGGAAAGCGACTCAAGCCATGGCAGAGTCGTTATTGGACATTCTCCCGCCTCACGTCCCGACCCGCGGCTTGCTCATTCCAAAACAGGCCTTTTCCTCCCCTGCGGCAGGATTCGAAGTCTGCGCGGGCGGGCATCCTGTTCCGAACGGGAATAGTCTCCTTGCCGGAGGCAAAGCCCTCGAACTTGTATCGAGCCTCACCGAACGCGACCTGCTCATCTGTCTCATCTCGGGCGGCGGCTCGGCATTGATGACATCGCCCCATCCCAAAATCGGACTTGAAAACATGCGGGCGCTCACCAAAGCCTTGTTATCCTGCGGCGCGCGCATCGACGAGATCAACACCCTGCGCCGTCATCTGGATCAAGTAAAAGGCGGCAGGATCGCTGAATCAGCCGTCCCTGCGAGAGTGGCGGGGTTGATCCTATCCGATGTCGTCGGCAATTCGTTGGAGGCTATCGCATCGGGTCCGACCGCCCCCGATCCAACCACAAAGGCTGACGCGTTGAATATCCTGAAAAAATATCAACTCACCGAAGGGATCGAAACCTTTTTGGAAAATGTGCCTGAAACGCCCAAGCCTAATGACCCGCTCTTTGCGCGCGTTCAAAATGTATTGATCGGCAGCAATTATCTCGCCGCGCAGGCTGGGCTTGAAGAAGCGAAATCGCTTGGCTTTCATACAAAGTTTCTCGGCGATACCTGGCAAGGGGAAGCGCGTGAGACTGCGGGCAAGCTCTGCGCCTTTTTGCGGGAGGATTTGCCGCGCCCGTTCTGCATGATCGCAGGCGGCGAAACGACAGTCACCCTGCGCGGCAATGGTCGCGGCGGACGCAACCAGGAACTTGCCCTTGCCGCTGCCCGCGAACTGGATGGATTACATGATGTGATGCTGATTACTCTCGCCACGGATGGAGAAGATGGTCCAACAGATGCGGCAGGCGCAGTCGTCACAGACAGGACGCTGCAACGCGCCCATGAGCTTGGATTGCATTACGAGTCGTTTCTGGCAGATAACGACTCGTATACATTCTTTGGAAGGCTCGACGATTTGATACAGACCGGTCCCACTGGCACAAATGTCAACGATCTCACTTTTCTGTTTGGGTTTTAGTCAATAGCGCCGTGCCTGCGCCAAATGCAGGGGACCGTATTGCCGCAATGCCATCCCCACATCAAACTCTAAAATACCCCGCGCAACCTGCCAGGGAAACGAAAAATCCCCGGCAACGAAAAGCAGGGGATTGTGATATGACGGGCAAGGAGCATTATTTTTAGATGAAGGGGTTTGCAATAGTACGTTTTCAGTTCCCTGTCCATATAGAGGATCAGGATGTGGTATGTATTAAATGTGCTTCAACGTGGGTCTGAATTTATACCCATATACCAGATATGTACCCCGCAACGCGTATCTTTGTAGTACTCTGAACCGTTTGTTTTCTTCACTAAGAGACGCGATTCATAATACATCATCCTCGTACAAAATCTCGTATTTGTAGCCCTGTTCGGTCAGGAATCTTTGGCGGTTGGCGGCGAAGGTCTGGTCTACGGTCTCGCGGGTGACGATGGTGTAGAAGTGCGCCATCGAAGCCGCCTGCCCTGAGCCTGTCGAAGGGTCATTTTTGGGGCGCAGGATGCGACCGAGGCGTTGAGCCTCCTCCTGGCGGCTGCCGAACGTGCCAGAGACTTCGATGGCAACGCTGGCATCCGGCAGGTCAATGCTGAAGTTGGCGACTTTCGAGACGACCAGGATTTTCACTTCGCCTGTGCGAAACTGTTCGTAAAGTTTCTCGCGCTCACGCACAGGAGTCGCGCCGTTGATGAGCGGTGCATTCAGCCGCGCCGCGATTTCATCCAACTGGTCGAGATACATGCCAATCACGAGAATACTCTCACCCACGTGACGATGCAGAATGGCTTGCATGAGTGGTAGTTTACGCGGGTTGTGTGCGGCTACAGAATACTTTTGACGTTGGGGCGCAACGGCATATTCCATGCGGATGTTTTCATCCAAGGGCGCTCGGATTTCATGACAGATCGCGGTGGCGATCCAGCCTTGTTTTTCCAAATCCTTCCACGGCACGTTGTATTTTTGCGGACCGATTAACGAAAAGACATCGCCTTCCATGCCATCTTCGCGCACCAATGTGGCGGTCAGTCCCAACCGTCGGCGTGCCTGGATTTCAGCCGTGATGCGAAAGACGGGCGCGGGGAGCAGATGCACTTCGTCGTAGATAATCAATCCCCAGTTACGCGCACTGAATAACCCGAAGTGCGGGAATTCTTCCGTGCCGCGTTTACGATAAGTCAAAATCTGGTAGGTGCTGACTGTCACTGGGCGGATGTCTTTTTGCAAGCCAGAGTACTCGCCGACCAAATCTTCCGTTAGCGATGTCTTGTCCACCAACTCACTCATCCATTGCCGCACGGCGATGGTATTGGGCGTCAAAATCAAGGTGGACGTCTGCAACTGCGCCATAGCCGCCATGCCCACAATTGTCTTGCCCGCGCCGCAGGGAAGCACGATCACGCCACTTCCGCCGCGCGCCGATCCGCCCGCGTGAAAAACTTCCGCGGCTTCGGTCTGATAACGCCGCAGGGTAAACGATTTTCCATCCAGCATGGATGGACGCAGGGCGATCGGTAAATCATCGCCAGGGGCATAGCCCGCCAGATCCTCGGCGGGATAACCGATTTGCAGGAGCGCCTGTTTCAAATGTCCGCGCCTGCCTGAGGCGACCAGAACGCGGCGCGCGTCCAACTGCTCGCGCAAAAAAACCTGAGTTTTCTTGTGATTGAGAATTTCCACCATCAGTGTTTTGTCGTCGCTGGTGAGGATAAGATTTTCCCCTTCGCGGATCAACTTCACGCGACCATAACGTCCCACATATTCTTCGATGTCGCGGGTCACATTGGCGGGCAAGCCATACTTTGAGAAAGCCTCCAAGCCAGACAAAATTTCCGCGGCGGTCAACCCGGACGAAGCCGCGTTCCATAAGGAAAGCGGCGTGATGCGATAGGTGTGAATATATTCAGGCGACTTTTCCAACTCGGCAAAACGCGCCAGCGCATCGCGCGCTTCTTCGTAGCGTTCATTTTGCACTTCGAGCAGGATGCTTTTATCGCCCTGGACGATGATGGGATTGGATGGGGATGGCATCTATGTTCCGTTATTCGATTTCGATGGCAAAGATGTCCTGCAATTTGAGAAGCGCTTCATCGAACTTCGGCTGGTGTTGCTGGTCGAAACGGATGGCGCGGATTTTTGGGTCGGCTTGGAAGGGACAGCGCAATTCAGCGAGCATTTTTTGAACGGATGTGAAAGATTCTTCGTCTGGGAATTGATAACTGACAGAGACGCTCCGACTCACCTTGACCTGCTTCGGTTTCCTATGAACCTTTTCCTGCGCTGATTCTTTGGGGAAGAGACTGACAGCGGATTCTGCGAGAGGTGCAAACCCATCTGTCGGATGTTGAATCCGCAGCGGGGCGTAGGCGTTTGTTTCAAGCGTGGAAAAAACCTTCTCGTTTCCGCGCACCAGCCGAAGGGTTGGGGTGATGCGCTCTGCTGTAAATTTATCCGCTTCGGGAATTTCATCCACACTTTCCAAAAGCGCAAATCCTTCGTACAACGTGAACTGGTCGGCGTGACCCGCCCACTCCTCCAATTCCACTTTTACGTTGGGAGGCAAACCGCGTCCGCTGAATTTTTCAAGCAGGGCGATCACATTCAGGTTGGGCTGGCGGATTTGCTCCGCGGCGACGAGCGCCTTCTTGAGTTGGAAAATGCCCACGTAGGCGCTGTGCCCGCTGTTGGGGCTGGAAACTTGCTCGCCTAACGCGGCTGTCTGCTGAATAATTTTTGCGGGATAAAAATCGGACTCGATGACAACATCGAAGTTGGGCTGAACGGTGAGTCGCGGCTGACTCTCTTTGCCGCTCATCAGGCGCGTAAAGCGTTCATTGACGCGAAACGCTTTGAGTATTCCGCGCGAAGGATGGAGTCCCTTGTACGGCGCGGGGTTGTATGCCACATCCACAAACCGCATGGTGAGCGGAATGTTTTCGAGAAAGCGTTCCACGTAACGACCTTCGACGCGCCCAAAGCCGTCGGGGTCGTCGTCGGGGATGGGTTTTTCGTTGTGCGACCAATTGTCTTTGCCTTCGTAAAAATTTCCGTAGCGGGTTATGGCATGTCCCCATCGGTCTTTGGATGGATTCTTTGGAATGAGAAAGTAAGGATGGTTTTCTTTGAGAAAGGCAACGAGCGATTCAACGCTGAGCCATTCATTGGGCGGACAGTTCTTGAGTAGGTCGAACAGGAACAAGCGGACTTCGGGAAATTTCAGCGTGGGCATAATACCAGTCGCCGCACCCCATTGATAGAATGAATCCAATTCACCCAAGATACCTGTTTTGTAAAACTCATTGTTGCTGGAGTCGCGGTATTCATCCAACGATTTAGCGTGGATGAGCGTGTCAAGAATTTGTTTTTCCTGTTTGAGAGGCGTGAGGTCAAGAAATTTATCCAGGCGCGCTTGATTCACTGTGATGAAGTTTTCCAGAAAAGACGGTTCGGAACTGGTGTAGCCGCGATAAACGCCCTTGATGTCGTAGTGAACCAAGTCTACTTGCAAAGCGAGCAGGTCAATGAAATCAATCCATTGCGCGCCGCCAGTTTCTTTTGACGCATTGACCAGTTCGGGGTCGCCCATGAGTTTTGCGATGCGGACAGAATCCGCGCGCGGGATTTCGTTGGTGCGCGTCATGCGCTTGACGCTGTGTTCGCCGACGTAATCGAGATAGGTGAACAGGTCGCGCAGGAGGTCGCGGTCATTGGAGAAGGTGCGGAGTTTTTTGGGGTCGAGGGGTTGGAGTTTCATGTGCGAGGTGTCAGGTTTCAGGTCGAAGGTCAAAAGTCGAATGTCAGCGTGACTTTTGACCTTCGACTTTTGACTCATTATGCTTTGACGGTTTTTGCGACGAAGCCAGTTTTCTTGAGCGTCCGTTCAACAGCAGGGCGGAATTCTGAGGGGAAGGCAATGAATTGTTCATCGAGCAAGACGAGATTTCCTGCCAGTTCGCGCTCCAGCTGAACGCGCAGGTTCAAGCTACGGACACGGGCGATCAGCAGATTCTCATGCAGGATGGTTCTGCCCCATTTCTCGTTAACTGCGACGATGACTTTTTCAAAAGCGGGGATATGCTTTGACAGCCAGAGCGAGAGCGGGGAATTACGCTGTTGCGGGGTGGCGCGTCCCAATTTGATCGGGCTGGGCGCGGCTTGCAATTTATTTTTTTCCACGCTCAGATGGGTCAGGAGGTTGAACAGTTCAAGGTGTTGAATTGGAATCAGCCGCAAATCAATTTTGGCGGAATCCGCTTTAGGCGTGGATTCAACCCAGGGAAGGGTATCCGCTAAAAGGTCGTCAGACGCGGTTAAAGTCGATGTAGACGCGAGGCGATAATATGAAGTGGAGCCTTCGGCTTTCAGGCGCGAGAGGAGTCCCAATTCCCAGCCTTGATGCAGGATTTTTTCGGCAGGTTGAGTTTTCCCGCCAAAGCAGAAAATTTTGAGCGCGGGGTCGAGGCTTTCAGGTCGCGTCCATTCGCGCGGGGCGAGACTCGCAAGCAATCGGGAGGCGGCTTCGGTGATGGAGAGCGAGGCAGGGACGCTGGAGTTGGATGTGTTCAGCGACATCCACCACGCGCGCTTTTGCCAATCTTGCAGGCGCGCGGCGGAAAAGGGCTGGTCATCGAGGCAGATCGTGCCGTCTTTAATTTCTATTTTTATGCGGTCATTGGGGAAGGCTGGATCGCCGCCAATCAACTGCAATAATTTTTTGCGAACGGCGTGGTCGCTCGTCTCTCCAGATTCGTCGCTTGTGATGACGGGCAATAACGGCGGCAGGTAGGGAAAGAATTCAGGCGGTAGGGCAAAGCGCCAGCGTTCCATTTGGACGGTGTCGCCGCGCATTTTGACTTCTGCCATGACAACGATTCCGCGCCGCACGAGATTCTTTTTGACGGCGTCGAATGTGGATTTATATTGCTGGGTGAACGTACCGTAGTAGCGCTTGTTATGTTGCGCGGCGCTGCCATACAAACGCTCGAAGAAGGATGCGTCAACTTCGCCAGTTTGATGGAGCAGGTGCAGGGTAATGATTTCTTCAGCGCTGATATTTTGCAGCGCTTCAGTCACTCCGATGGATGAGACGAAATAACTCGCAAACGATGTGCGCGAGGCAGTCTCGCTGGGGCTAAAGCCGCGCGCCTTGCGAATGGCGTTCAGGTCAGATTCGGCGAGGTCGGCGCACATCTCGTGCAATAGATTGGAAATAGACATGCGCTGGATTGTATGGGAAGTCGTGTGGAGTGTCAAATTAAGCGAGAAGCCAGCAACTCATCAATCTGGAATGCGCTCCAACTCTCGCCAACTGATGAAAGATCCAGCGCCAGCCTGCATGGACTGTTCTCCTCCATAAACCGCATATCCTTGATTTTCAGAAACCGCCGTCAACTGTCGCCAATATTGAAGATTGTCAAAGTAACTGGTAGACATCGTTTTACCAGATTTGATCTCAACTGGAGTAATTCTTTCGCCATTCACAAGCAAACAATCAATCTCTTTACCATGATTGTCCTGCCAAAAATATGGCAGGCGATTCTCGCCAAGATGGAAGCTGCGCTTAATAAACTCATTGAGGATCAGATTCTCGAAAAGCCCGCCTTTTAGATAGTGTAGGTTGACCTGATTTTCTTCGCGGATACCAAGCAGGGAACATGCAATACCCGTGTCGTAAAAATATAACTTGGGCGATTTGACCAGTCGCTTGTTGAAGTTGCGATGATAGGGTTGTAGACGATACAGAAGGAATTGCAAGTGATCCGCGTCTATCGCGATGTGGAAAAATATCGAGTAGGTAGTAAACTGGTCGAACCATCAGGGAGTCGCTCAGATCGCCTTGCCTTGCAATCAATGCATCAAAGATGCATCCAGGGACGAATTCGATGTTATTCTCGCCTGACGCGAGGATAGACTGTATCGCGGAATACGAGCGATGGTGACCGTCTTGGAGATCGTCCAGGATTACAAGATCGACATCTTGTTGGCAAAGGAAACCTTCAATGCCAAAATTGCTCCCATCCGTGCCTGGGTAGCCCAAATGGAATTGGATGGGATGAAAGAACGAATAGAGATGGGCGTCAAAGCGCGGCTGAAGGCAGGAAAAGCGAACACAGGACAGGATCGCTACGGATATGTTCGAATTGGCGAACAGATCCACATCCAAGAAGAAGAAGCGAAATGGGTACATCAAATCTTTACATGGTACATTCAGAAAACTCCCCTCAATTATGGATTTGATTTGGATGGATGCTGTTTTCGGTGGCAATTTGAGCTACGCTTTTGTCTTCTCGAATTGCTTCCAAGACGATCTGTGCTTTTTGAATAGCAGATAGTCGTTTTCTTTTGGGCATGGTTTTTCTCCAGAAAGTACACCTTAATTATGCCCGTTTTTGTGTCTAAATTTCCTTATCCACTATAGTTTGTCCAAAGGCGATAATCAGGTAATCGCTGTACAGATTGAGTAGTTTGCCGTTTTTCATCTACCAAGTTTGCGCTATAACTGCGTAAGGTGAGTTCTTAACTCGATTTTATTAATTCATAAACACCGCCTTAATTTCTCCTATGTATGATGAAGCAGTATTTCATAACCCAATAAGGAGAAAATATGTTGAAGAGAATTACGTTTCAAGTGGCAGCGCTTTTAGTTGCCGCCACCCTTGTTTTAAGTGCCTGCGGAACAGCCGCCGGTTCTACCAGTGATGTGGACTGGAACACCATGACCTCCGCTGAAGCAGGCGGCGGCATGGAAGCCCTGATCGCCGCTGCCCAGGCGGAAGGCGAATTAAACGTCATCACCCTGCCCCGCGACTGGTGCAACTATGGTGAGGCGATGGATACCTTCTCAGCCAAGTATGGCATCAAGATCAACTCCCTCATCCCGGATGGTGGTTCCGCCGATGAAATCCAGGCGATCATTGATAACAAGGAAACCAAGGGGCCTCAGGCTCCCGATGTGATCGATGTGGGTCCCGCCTATGGTCCTCTCGCCAAGGAACAGGGCTTAATCACTCCTTATAAAGTAGAAACTTGGGATACCATCGAAGGCTCCAATGACCCCGATGGCTATTACTATGTCGATTACAGCGGTGTGATGGTTCTCGAAGTCAACACCGACGTTGTAACCGATCTACCCACCAGCTATGCTGACCTCAACGATGAAAAATACGCTGGTCAGGTTGCCCTTGCTGGCGATCCCCGCGCTTCTAATCAGGCTGCGCAATCTGTGTATGCGGCTGCGCTTGCCAATGGCGGCGACCTTGACAACATCCAGCCCGGTTTGGAATTCTTCAAAGAACTGAGCGACAAGGGCATCCTGCTTCCGCTCATTGCTGACTCCGGTCCGATCGGCAAGGGCGAGACCCCCATCACCTTCCAGTGGAGTTGGAATGCTTATGCCAACAAGGATAACTTTGCCGGCAACCCCAACATCGAGATTGTGTACCCGACCGATGTCAATTGGGGCGGTTACTACTACCAGGCTGTGAGTGCCTACGCTCCGCATCCTGCGGCTGCCCGCCTTTGGGAAGAGTTCCTCTACTCAGACGAAGGTCAGACCCTTTGGGTCAAAGGCTACTGCGCTCCCGCCCGCCTTGCCGACCTCAACGCCCGCAACGTGCTTTCCGACGAACTGAAAGCCAAACTCCCTGATCCTGCCCTGCTCGCCGCTTCCATCGTTCCCTCCGGTGACCAGCTCAGCGCCGCTCGCGCCGCGATCAAGGAACAGTGGGACTCCGTCGTCGGTCTCGACATCAAGTAATCTAACTTAATAATTCCTGTAACGTGACCCAGTCAATTAATTTGGCTGGGTCACGCCTTCACTTATGGATCAAACACTTCCTCCCCCCGTAGTTCCCGCAAAAAAAAGCATCTGGGAACGCCTCTCCGAAACGAACTGGATCGGGTTGGTTCCCTTTTTCGCTTTTATCTTTTTCTTTCTTTTGCTTCCATCCTCCAATCTGCTTTTGAAGTCGTTTCAAGACTTTAATGGGAACTTCACCCTCAGTAACTATGCGGTCATGCAAAACCCCTATGTCATCAAGGCGTACAGCGTGAGTTTGCGAGTTAGCGTTATCACCTCAGTGGTGGGTGGTGTGTTCGGATTTTTCGTAGCGTATGCCATCGTTCTCGGTAATACCCCCAAGTGGATGCGAAACTTCCTGATGACCTTTTCGGGTCTTGCCGCCAACTTTGGCGGGGTGCCGCTTGCCTTTTCTTATATCGCCACCCTCGGGCGGACAGGATTCGTCACCGCCATCCTCAAATCCATTTGCTACCCCGACCCGACCGGCGCACAAGTCTGTCCCTTCAACCCATATGACAATGGTTTCAACCTATACAGTATGACCGGGCTGGTGCTGGCGTATACCTACTTCCAATTCCCGCTCATGGTGCTGACCATCACGCCCGCGCTCGAAGGCTTGAAAAAGGAATGGCGCGAAGCCTCGGCAAACCTAGGCGCAAGCCCCTGGCAATACTGGCGGGATGTGGCGCTGCCGATCCTCGCACCTTCCATCCTTGGTGCAACCCTGCTTTTGTTTGGCAGCGCCTTCGGAGCCTATGCCACCGCCTACGCCTTGACCGGCGGCAGCATCTATCTCATCACCATTCTCATTGCACAGCAAATTCGCGGCGACGTATTGAATAATCCCTATGAGGGCTACGCCCTTGCTGTCGGCATGATCGTCATTATGGGCATCACCATTCTGGCATATAACGTTTTACAGCGCCGCACATCGAGGTGGTTGAAATCATGAAAAAACCGCGTTTCGATCTCTGGTCTGTTTTTTGGGCAATCCTTGCCCTGCTTTATTTTTTCATCCCGCTTTATGGCACGCTTGATTTCTCCCTGCGCATGAAAAAAGGCGAGATCAGCCTGCTGGCGTATTCCATTGTTTTATCTGACCCCAAGTTTCTGAGCAGTTTTCAATACTCGATCATCATGGGCATTATCTCGGTCACGCTCAGTGTTTTGATCTTCGTGCCAACGGTGTATTGGCTGTACCTCAAACTGCCCAAGGCGCGCCCTGTTGTCGAGATCATCACCATTCTGCCATTCGTGATTCCCGTCATCGTTTATGTATATGGAATCAATACCACCTTTGGACGTCCGCCCTTCCGCATGACCTTCAATACGTTTACCACCGACATCTTAATGGTAGGCGGCTATATCATTCTTTCCATGCCGTATATGTACCGCGCCATTGATGTGGGTATGCGCACAATTGACGTCCGCACATTGACGGAAGCGGCGCAGAGCATGGGTGCAAGTTGGACGAAAATTCTTATCGACGTCATTTTCCCCAACCTTCGTATCGCCATCCTGAGCGGATCATTGATCTCCTTCGCCACCGTCATTGGCGAACTCATTCTCGGCGACTTCCTGCTTCGTCCGGCGCTGGGACCCTATATGGCGGAAGTCGGACGCGATAAAGCATTCGAGCCTGCCGCGCTTGCCATCATCAGTTATGCGCTGACCTGGATAAGCCTGGGCTTGATCCAATATTTCAGCCGGGGCAATTCCACACAACGCCAATTGACCGGACGCTAATCTTCGAGGAATTATGAGCTATCTTGAACTGACCAATATTCACAAAGCCTTCGGCACATCCGTCGCCGTGGAAAATTTCAACTTGAGCGTGGAACAGGGAGAATTTATCTCCTTCCTCGGACCGAGCGGCTGCGGCAAGACCACCACTCTGCGCATGATCGCCGGTTTTGAAATTCCTACATCGGGTTACATCACCATCAACAGCAACGACCTGACCTACCTGCCGCCCAACAAACGCAACGTGGGCATGGTCTTTCAATCCTATGCCTTATTCCCGAACATGACCGTGGCGGAGAACATTGGTTATGGTTTGAAGATCGCGGGAAAAAACAAAAGTGAGATTGCAACCCGAGTGGAAGAAATGCTCGCGCTCATTCATCTTGAAGATTATGGGAAGCGCTACCCGTTTCAGTTATCTGGCGGACAGCAGCAGCGCGTCGCACTCGCCCGGGCTTTGGCATTCCAACCCCAGGTTTTGCTTCTCGATGAGCCGCTTTCTGCGCTCGACGCCAAGATCCGCGTGGAACTACGCATGGAGATTCGCCGTATTCAACAAACGCTTGGTATCACCACCATTTACGTCACGCACGATCAGGAAGAAGCGCTTTCGCTCTCTGACCGTATCGTGGTGATGAGCCAGGGCAAGATGGAGCAGGTGGGCACGCCCAGCGAAATTTATAACTTCCCTGCCACAGAATTTGTTGCCAAATTTGTCGGGCAGATCAACTTGATTCCAGTGGACGCTCATGAACCCGAAGAAGGTTTGGTAAAAGTTGGTTCACAAGTGGTGCGGACGGCAAAGTATGAAATTTTGGATAACAAGCCGCTTCGTCTCGCCGTTCGACCTGAGGAATTGAACCCCGGTCATCTCGATGGCGCGAACAACCTGAGCGGCAAAGTGGATTCGATCACTTATCTTGGCTCCATCGTCCGCATCCGCGTGGATGTGGAAGGACACCCTTTTTCACTGGATGTCTTCAACGAACGCAAGTTGAACATGCCGGTAGTAGGCGAACAATTTCAAGTTAACTTCCCCGTGGATGCCTGCTGGATTTTATAGGATTCGCAACAAACCGTGCATTTATGATCAGAGAACATGAACAACCTTCTTGATTTTCGCAAGAACGCCCGTACATCCCCGTTGCATTATCTCATTTTGGCGATGGGCTTAATATTTGTCTTTGGCGCATTTTCCATTGACCCTGCCAAACATTGCGTGGAATACTCTTGCCCAATTTGGCTGCATGGATTGGGCGGCGGGATCGGCGGACTATTTGCCCTGGGCTCGTTTAATGCATTGTGGCGCGGATTTGAATGGGGCAGCCGCGTGGATATTTCACGCCGCGCATTGATCTGGTGGGAGGGCGTTTCCCCTGTTGAGGAGCGCGTCATCCCAGCGGATGAGATCAGCGTTATACAAATTGATTCATCCTCAGACAACACAAAAATCATGCTGCTTGATCCGCATGGCAACCGTGTTCACCTGCCTGAACAGTGTATCCCTTTCCGCTACAACGAATGGGCGCGGCAGGTTTCTCAGACCTTCCCGCATATTACGGTGAAAGAGATCGAAGGGTAATTTCTACAAGGAGCAAGAATGAGTATGTTTTTAGGTTTGGACGTTTTGGGCGTGGATATTCCATCCTGGCGCGATAAGGCGCTTTTTACGCCGGGTCCCCTCAACACAAGCGGACCCACCAAGCAAGCCATGCTGCGCGACCTCGGCTCGCGGGACACGGAATTCATCGAAGTTGTAAAAGATGTGCGCTCGCGTCTGGTGGGTTTGGGCGATGGACATGAAGAATATACGTCCATCATCATGCAGGGCAGTGGAACCTTTGGCGTGGAGTCAATTCTCTCGTCCACGATTCCGCAGGACGGCAAATTGTTGATCCTCATCAATGGCGCGTATGGCGAGAGGATGCTGAAGATCGCGAACATTCACCGAATCCAAACTGTCAGCTTGAGAACTGCCGAAGATGACGTACCAGACCCAAAGTCCATGAGAGAGGCGTTGGAATCTGATCCATCCATCACGCATGTGGCAGTTGTCCATTGTGAAACGACGACCGGTATCATCAATCCCATTGAAGAATATGGGAAGATCGCCAAAGAGTTCAACAAGATTT
The DNA here is from genome assembly GCA_016703605.1 of Candidatus Villigracilis adiacens. Taxonomy (GTDB): domain Bacteria; phylum Chloroflexota; class Anaerolineae; order Anaerolineales; family Villigracilaceae; genus Villigracilis; species Villigracilis adiacens. The sequence continues at coordinate 92,105 of JADJBU010000001.1, forward strand.
ATTTTGTGGATGCGATGAGTAGTTTCGGTGCGTATCCGGTTAGCTTGCGCGCCTGCAATATTGACTATCTGATTTCGTCGTCGAATAAATGTATCGAAGGCGTGCCTGGCTTTTCGTTCATCCTGGCGAAGATCGAAACGCTCAAAGCGACCGAAGGCTTTGCCCGCACGTTGAGCCTTGACCTGTATGCGCAATGGAAAGGTTTGGAGAGTGATGGACAATTCCGTTTTACGCCGCCCATTCATGCCATCCTTGCCTTTCGGCAGGCGCTGCTTGAATTGGAAAAAGAAGGCGGCGTGAGCGCGCGCGGCGAGCGCTACAAACGCAATTATGTCATCACGCTTTCGGCGATGGAGGCGCTGGGCTTCAAACCCTATTTGCCCGCCGAGAAGCGCGGATATATCATTACGTCGTTCTATTATCCCGCGCACCCGAATTTTGACTTTCGCAAGTTTTATGAGTTATTGAGCGCCAAGGGATTTTTGATCTACCCCGGCAAACTCAGCCATGCCGATTGTTTCCGCATTGGGCATGTGGGGCGATTGGGTGCGTCGGATGTGAAAGGCTTGATGTCTGCGATTTCATCTGTCTTGAAAAAGATGGAAATTAAACTTACGGAGTGATCATGTTTACCTATCAACGAACTTACATTGGCAATGTGCAAGCGGTCATTTTGGATTGGGCGGGCACCACCGTGGATTTTGGCTCGTTCGCGCCGACGGCGGTTTTCCTGCGTTTGTTTGAAGAGCGCGGCGTGACCATCACCGCCGCCGATGCGCGCTCTGGCATGGGCTTGATGAAGAAAGATCACCTGCGCATGATCCTTGCGCGTCCGGCTGTGGCGGCGGCGTGGGAAGCCAAATACGGCGCTCCCGCCTCAGACGCCGACATTGACAGCCTCTTTGAATCATTTGTGCCGATGCAAATTGCAGTAGTGAAGGATTTTGCCGAACCCATCCCCGGCTGTTTGGAAGCCATTGAAGAGATCCGCGAACGCGGAATCAAGATCGGCTCGACGACGGGCTACATCCGCTCGATGATGGATGAACTGATGCCGGTTGCCGAAGCAAAAGGCTACGCACCCGACTCTACGGTTTGCCCAGATGAAGTCCCCAACGGCAGACCGTACCCGTGGATGGTGTATCAGAACATGATGAACTTAAATGTCTTCCCCGTGGAAGCCGTGGTGAAAGTGGGGGATACGCTTGCAGACATCGAAGAAGGGCTGAACGCAGGTGTGTGGACGGTGGGACTTTCGCAAACCGGCAACCTGATGGGCTTGACCGAGGAAGAGTTCAATCAACTTTCGGACGATGAACAAGTCACCGCGCTCGAAAAAGTGGAAGAGCAGTTGTACCGCGCTGGCGCTCATTACGTCATCGAAGGTATTTGGGATCTGCCCATCATCCTCGATGAAATCGAAGACCGTTTGGCGAACGGTGAAAGACCGTAAATAATAAAGACCTGACAGGTTTCCATGGAACCTTACTCAACCGGCATTAATTTGATTCACAAAACCTGAATAGGTAGACAACACGGTGAAACCTGTCAGGTCTGACTTTTAAAGGGTAACCATGAAATCATACGATGTGGTGATCATTGGCGGCGGAGTTCTCGGGGGAGCCGTCGCCTTTTATTTGGCGAAGCGCGGCGTGGAGAATATCCTTCTCCTTGAACGCAACGGTATCGCACAAGGCAATTCCAGCTTGGCGGCGGGTCTGCTCACACGCGGACGTTTCAAACCCGCCCTCATTCCAATGGTCTTGGAAACCTATCAAGCCATTCGCGAAGTGGAGTCAGTCACCCGTCGTTCATTGAACGTGCGTCGAACTGGCTGCTTGTATGCCGCCGTCTCCCCAGAACATCAAAAAAATCTGCGTGAGCTCGCCACCATCTCTACAGAGAGCGGACTCAAAGTCGAATGGCTCGACACCACCACCGCCGCGCACCTCCTGCCGTGGATGCGCCTGCCGCGTGATACCAGCGTAGTCTTCATGCCCGAAGACGGCTATGTGGACGGCTATACTCTCGCCAACGGCTACATCAAAGCAGCGCATGTGCTCGGCATTCAAGTTCGTGAGAATACAGCCGTTACAGAAATTATCCGACGCGGCGATCAGATCATCGGTGTGAAAACTACCAGTGAGAATATCCATGCCAATATTGTGATCGATGCGGCGGGGGTGTGGGCGGGTTTGCTGGCGCATGAGATCGGCATCGGTCTGCCAATGGCGCCCATCCGCAGTCATTATTGGATCACCGAACCGCATTCGCAATTTTCGCCGGAGCAGCCCTTCGTCATTTTGCCCGATGCGCGCGCCTACGCCCGCCCCGAATCCAGTCGCCTGCTTTTCGGTTTTCGAGAGCGCGAGTCTGCTTCGGTACATCCTTTTGATCTGCCCGACTCAATGAATGGCTTCACCTTCAAACAGGATGCAAATGGCTGGCAAACGCTCATGGAGGGTGCGCCCGATATGAGCCTTTATTTTCCGCTCATCGAACAGATTCAGATTTCAAGTTATGTGCGTGGCTTGTCGAACTACACGCCCGACGGGAATTTTGTTTTAGGGGAATACCCGGGATTAAGTGGATTCATCGCCGCCACAGGATGCGCCGGAGCAGGCATTGCCATGTCTGGCGGCATCGCCCGCCTCATTTCTGACCTTGTAACTGGTCAGCCACCCTATGTTGACCCTACGCCGCATCAGATCCACCGCTTCGGCAAAGTTGACCCCATGAGTTATGAGTTCATTCAATCCTGTGCAGATGCGCGCTCAGGTAAAGTGACGGGATGAACTTTTTGTAAGTTCAAATGCTTTTCCAGTGTTCTTCTGGCTGCATCTTCGATCTCTGGCAGTGTTGTCTCTCCTGCAAGTAACTCTCCAAATGTGATGCGGGGTCTTAAGCCAAATAATTCCTTCCCGCTTAATGCCTGACGCAGGATCTGATACATGAACGCCAGCCGCTGCCTGTCTGGGCGGGATTTGCGAAACCAGGTGAAAGGATGGTTGAATATCTTTTTTGAGATGACACCACTAACGGTTGTAATCAAGACCTGTGTTTCGGGAACGCTCCTGAGGAAAATCTCCAAACTGCGCGACCAATGATGAAATTCCGCATCTGGCGCGGGCATGAAGGCAGGGTCTGGCTCAATGCCGCCGCGCGGAAAGATAAGCAATGCGCCGCCGCTTTTCAAATGCCGTATCGCATTGCGGATGGTCTGCATCCGCCCGAAGGTGTTCTTCACAGGTGGGGAAAAAATGGCGTATTTACTGACATTTGGAAGAAACTGGTATGGCGGAATTTCGCCGATGATGATCTTGAAATCTTTTCGCGGGATGCAGGCGGCGATTACCATCCCGTCGTACGAAGCCGGATGGTTTGAGGCAATAATGAGCGGACCGGCGGGCGGTATCAACTCCGCGCCGCTGACATCGAAGCCCGTTACAAAATTATGCAACAGCCATTTAGCCCCTTGCATCGAACCATGCTGCTCGATCTCGCGATCCAAGCCAAGGACAAGGTTTGCAAACTGCAGGGTGGATTTTTCAAAGAAGAAGCGAATAACCGGCTGGGTCAATCCGTTGTTTGGCAGCCCCATGGCACGGATGATCTCATGGATGAATGAACTATTAAGCGGAAGAAGTCGGTCGTCCATAATGTGTGGCTAAAAAATAACAGCCACTTATTAAGTAGTGACTGTTATTTCGATCTATATCAGTGAAGTTTTTTCCAACTCCGCATCGAACTGTTTTAATTCCGCCTGCTCAGTTTGCAAAGCTTGCAACAATGCCGGTACTTTTACGGCGACCTGCTTTGCATCGCGCCCTTTCAGGCTGACAATGCCTGTCACAACACTATCCACGGCGTTGTTTGTGCCGGTCAGTTGCGCCTCAAAGCGCGAGAGCAGCGTCCCCACGTTTTTCATCTGCGTCTTGCGCGTTTGCAGCGACGAGTGCGCTTCTTCAAATTCCCTTTTCTCGTTGTCGTTCGCGGCGGCGGCGATGCTTCTTTGCATGGACTCTATGTCCTCGTCGAAACTGCTGGCTGCCAATTGTTGAACGGAAAAGTTATTATCCAGCGCGGTCATGTTTAAACTGAGTTGATAGGCATGTTCGGTCAGTTCATCGAGTGCATCTTGTACCGGCAGGACGTTTCGTCGAAACGCGGGGGAGACGCCCTGCAAGGAATTGAAGATCGAAATGCGCGCCCGGTCGAGGCGGTCAAACCGATTTTGAAAACGCTGTGCGAGCGGTTCGCGGGATTGGCGGCTGAAGGTCATCTGCAAGCCGGGGTCGCGCGCCACCGCAATGATCATGATGAGCCAGAAGACCAGCCCAACAGGCGCCAGCCACCAGGCAGAACACAGCCCGGCAGCCACCGTCAGCGCCAGCATGGATAAATTAAGCGGATGCAGTAACGAGGAGAGAAGAGGCGGGCGATTGGTCATGGCTTAGAAGAAGGTCGCAATTTCATCGTAAATTTTTTGGATGGTTTCCGGTGAACTGTCATATTGCTTGCCGCCGCTGGGTTCCGCGAGCTGTTTCAGGATGTCAGAATCAGCGTCGCCGCCAAAGGCAATAGTGAAGACCTTGATGGCATTGCCGCCTTCCTCTTCCGAATCTTGGATCTTTTGAATGACCTCATCCAGCGATACAAGTGAGGCGGTATCTTCACCGTCACTCAACACCACAATGGCGCGGATGTGATTCGGGTCGCCCTCTGCTTGTAAATCTTGATAAGCCTTCAACGTGGCGTCGTACAGGCTGGTATCGTTCTGCTCGAAGACGCCCGAAACACTGTCGATCACTTGCTGGCGTTTTTCGCCGATGGGGGAGAGCGGCGTAAGGGTTGTGATCTGGTCGTTGAACAGGTCAATGCGCAGGCGGTCGCGGTCATCCAATTTTTGAACGAATTGGATCAAGCTTGAACGCGCCGTAGTGATCTTGTCTCCGCGCATACTGCCGGAGATATCCATCACTACGATCAAGTCAACAGGTTTTTTGGTCATGCGCCACAGACCTTCGATGCCGGTGATGACAGCGGCGCTGGGTATTTCAAGAATGGTTTGCGGCTGGGAGATGTCCACGCCATGTTCGGCATTCAGCGGCGATGTGAGTGGAATGGATGGGTCGGCAGGGCGGAAGCCGTATTCTAGCGCTTTCAACTGTTGGGGTTTATCAAGCAGGAAGGCTTCGAACAATTCTGCCGCTTCTTTTTGTTCAGGCGTAACCCAGGGCGCATTGAGTATTGCATATGGGTTGTTCGTCCAAAACGTGCCTTCTTTTGGGTAGATCGCCACCACCGCCACCTGCGACGATGTACCGCTGATGCGTTTCGCCTCCTGCGCTACGATCAGGTTTTCATACAAAACTGCCGCGCTCAGGTACGACGGTCCGCGTTCGAACATGCGCTCACCAAAGAACCCAGTACTTGTTCCATAGTGGATGATACTGCTCTCAACCTCGGTCATAAACTCTTTGAGTTCGGGTGATTGCAGGTCGGCTTCGGTTAATCCGCGCTGCTTGCCCAGCCCGGCATAGGTCTCTGCGATGATGGAAGTAATTCCGCTGTTGCTATACGCGGGATGGGTATGCCCGAATTTGAAGAGTCCCCATTCGGGATGCTCATAGGCTGACCAACCTTCTTCTGATGTAGCAAGTTGTGCAATATCTTCCCACCCAATGGCTTTATCGGGCCAGCCCAGGGCTTGTGCCATCGGTCGCCACATGGCGATCACAACAGGACTTAGCACCAGATCATTCGGGGTACCGATCACCAGATCATCGGCATGGGTATTCTTCCATTCGGCATTGGCGACGGGAATATAAATGGAAGAGGCGGGACTCCAGACAGTGGGCTGGAGCGTGCCATCAATGATGCCGCGCACCGATTCGATCGACCCGATAGCTGTTGCCTCCACGACTATGGTTTTTCCATCTGACGTCTGGTTCCGCGCTTCGTTGAACTGCTGAACCAACGGCTCCAGCCATTCCCTTTTCTCCGAGCCGTAGGCAATGCTGACCGTGACCTGCTCGCCAGGGATGAATTGTTCCACTGCACTGCATGCGCTTAAGATAAGCGAAAGAATTGTAAAAATGGATAGGATGCGAAGTTTCATTTTTTGCCTTTATCTACTTACGTTCCTCGACCAAAAATCTCTTAGGGTGTTCAAAACATTTCCGGCAGGGATTTCCACATCCGGCAAATTGGAGAGGTCGGCACGGAAGCCGTTGGCGGCGTAGCGGTCGAAAGGCGAGCCGGTCTGTTCGAGCGGAATGGATGTGTCCACTGGACGGAAACCGTATTTGAGCAACGCCAGTTTTTGCGCGGGTTCGCTTGTGAGGTAATCCATAAACAATATTGCGGCTTCGGTTTGCTGGGGCGTGACCCAATCGGTATTGAGGATACAGAAGGGATGGTCACTCCACAGCTGTGCGGGCGGATAATACACACGCAATTCGCCGTAGCGTCCCACGGCGTTCTCGGCTTGCTCAATCGCAGTGGCTTCGTACACGGCTACAATGTCGAAGGTGCTGGGACCGTAAACCACCATCTTTTCCATGAGCGGACCGGTGCTGTATTCAAATGTCCCAATCGAAGATTCAGTTTCGAGGAACCATTGTTGATATTCGGTATTCGAAAGAATGTCCGATGCGCTCAGGTTGGAGGTTTTGCCATAATAGCCGTAGGTCATGAGCAGCGTGGTCATGAATCCGCTATTGGATTTGAGCGGGTCGGTGTGCCCGAATTTGACGTAGCCCCACTCAGGATGATTGAGCGCTGCCCAACCTTGCGGGTCGGTCAGCGCATTGTGCAAGTCTTTCCAAAGCGATTTGCCGGGTTGATTGCCCCATAATACATCGGCACGTTCCTTCCACGCCACCAACACCAGCGGGGTGGTGACGACGGGGCGGCAAGAGGTTCGGTCGGCGGGATTCACTATTGGGTTACCGAATTTCACAGTGGACGAATCAACCATCGCCGCGATCTGAAGCGAGCTTGCCGGGCTGACGATGACCGGCTGGCGAGTCCCATCCAGCACGGCGGCGTTGATTTCCCACGATCCCATCTTCTCCAATTCAATCTGAACCGGATGCCCATCGATGGTTGGGTTGGTGGCTTCAAAATCAGCAATGACCTCGCTCAGCCAGGCTTCCTTTTCGGTGGAATACAAAACCGAAACCACCACCGGCTCGGGCGGTGGAAGGATCAGTTCGCGTAGGGGCGCGTATGCGATGGGGCGAAATGAGGGGAGGAGCAGGGCGGCGACCAAAACCCCAACGGCTGCCAACGCGTAAAGAACAAATAAGAACCAGTTGAACTTTGGTGTATACATTCTGTCTTCTCTAACTATAAGCGAAGTGGAAATTTAATCAGTTAAGGAATTGTTAATGGCTTCTTCGATGGTTAATAATGTGCTGCCTGCAGAGTGTGTATGAAAAGACATCATTGTGCTTGCAAGAAAATGAAATGGCATCGCAAGGGAGTTGAGAGATGAGATTAGTCACAGCCGTTTTGAAGCGGATCATATTTTGTTTTCCCGATTTTGACCCTTTCCAGATGGTTCCCGGATCAGTTGGTATGTCAAAGCGCCCAGGATTGCCCCGATGATGGGTGCAATCAAGTATAGCCATTGATGTTCCCAATTTCCATTAATAAGTGCGGGTCCAAACGAACGGGCTGGGTTCATGGATGCTCCGCTAATAGGTCCGCCCCATAACGGGTTTACCATGACGCTTATAATAGCCGCCAGTTGTCCGACAGCCTTTGTGTCGATTAACACAGCCGTAATCATAAATATAAGCGCAGCCGTAAGAAGTACTTCCAACGGCTGATTTCGCCATTCAGCAGTGTGGATAGTCCCGTAGCGCTTGTTTGCCCGAAGGCGCTAATCAGGTAATTGCTGTACAGATCGAGTAGTTTGCCGTTTTTCATCTACCAAGTTTACGCGAATTAATTATTTCTGCATGAAACGCTCTTCGACTGTGCTCCTTGACGTTCACTCGTCGCTCCGCTCAGGGCGGCTGCTCTTCCGCGCGTAGTCGAAGGGCAAGTGCCTAAGGTTAAGAAATAGTCTCTAAGAAGAATCCCGCTCCCGAATCCATCTACCAAATCAAAGCCACGTTGAACGATTCCAACAACTATAAAAGGATTTGCTTTGATAATGCTGCGAAGAAAAGGATTGCGGATTATTCCTGCTCTTCCTCCGTCTCATCTTCCGAGACGACGATCTGCACGAAGATGGTTTCGCCGAATACATTGCCCATACCGTCGGTGAGGATCCAGTATCCCGTGTACGTTCCCTCCGCTTCCGGGGCGGTCAGGCTGACGGATATTTTGGCTTCTTCTCCCGGCGCGACGTATTGATTGATGGGCGTGGTTTCGCCGTCCATGTCGTAGCCGCTGACGAAGATCAGGCTGTATTCGCCCCGCCAGGCGCAGGCGCCGGTGTTTTTGAGCTGCCAGATTTTTTTGAACGGCTCGCCCGGCATGAGTACGGTTCCGTCCTTGATGGTGATGTCTTTGAGGTAGATCGAATTGGCGCATTTGGAGTAGCCCGTGATGCTGGTGAGATACGGCAGCGGCGTGGCATACGTTTTGGGTCTGGCGGTCAGGGTCAGGGTGGGGAGAGGCGTCTGGGTGGGGGCGGGAGTCGCTGTCGGCGTGGAAGTCGCTTTGAGGGTGGGGATCGTCTCCGGTATCGGAGTCGCCGCAGATGTTAATGCCTGAGCCGCCTGGGTGTAAACCTGCGGGTTGTATTGGGATTCAGAGTCTGTGTCGGCTGCAGATTGAGCGCACGCGCTGATAAAAATGGCGAGAATAAAAAAAGGGATGAGTTTGCTTTTCATGGCTTATTGTTCTATTCCGATGCCAAGCGCGACGGTATCACCTTCGTTCAAGCCGGACTTCACTTCGGCATACAGTTCATTCTGCGCGCCGATCTCGATGTATTGAAAGGCAAACCCGTTTTCGGTGACGAGGAAAACGGCGTATCCATTTTCGGTTTGATGCAGCGCCTCGAGCGGGACGAGGAGAATGTTTTTCGCATCCAGGCTGATGACCTCCACCGAAGCCGATGCGCCGATGGGCAAATTGATTTCACTGATCGGCGCGTCAATTGTCACCGTACCATGCACCGCTGTGGAATTGCCGCTGGCGTAAAGTTCGCTGTCCACGCTGGAAATTGTGCCGGTAAATGTTGAGTCGGGCAGCGCGTCGAACGTGACTTCGGCAGGGTAGCCTGCCGCGACATTATTCCAATCAGATTCATCCATGTACAGTTCGAGATAGGCTCGCGAAAGATCCGCGAGGGTGATAACCGTGTCTGTGCCTGCTTCATCGCCGATGGCAATCTCCACTGAAATGACCATGCCGTTGATGGGCGCGAATATTTTTGTTCCGTCGAGCGCGGCTTGGGCTTCGTCGAGCGCGCGTTTGGCGGCTTGAATATCAAGCAGACCTGGAATGCTTGTGCCTTTGGGAATTTCGCCGCTGGTCAGGGCGTCGTACATGACTCTGGCATCTGCAAGCGCAGCCTGCGCGTCGTCAATGGCGAGGCGGGCGAGTTGAATATCCGCTTCGGTTGGGATGGCGAGATAACTGCCGTCTTCACTGCGCTTCGTAAAATTCTCGAAAACGTATTCGTTGTAATACTCGTTGCGGGCTTCGTTCAGGTCAATTGCTGCGCCTTGTAAATAGGCTTCACTGGCTTCTACTTGCTGTTTTGCCTGTGCATTGTTTGGGTCTGCTTTCAGTTGGGTTTGCGCGGCTTCCAGCGTTTTTTGAGACTCAGCGATTTTTTCCTCCCAATACAAGACATCGGGACTGATGAGATATTCAAGGATGTAACGCGCATCGCTGTACTCTTTTTGTGCTTGCGCGAACGCATTCAGCGCCGAGGCGATGGCAGCGGGCGAGGTCAATTCCATGTAGGCGCGTTTGGCGGTGTCGTAATCTGCCTGCGCTTCGGTCGGGTCAACTTCTGCCAATAAATCGCCAGCCTGAACCGTATCGCCTGGCTGGATGTAAACAGCCAACACGCTGCCACCCGCTGTGAAGGCGAGTTCTTCCGCGTCTTCAACAGACAACACGCCTGTCCCGCTCGCGGAAAGGGTCAACTCGCCGCGAGTCACAGTGGCGGTTTGCAAGCTGGATTCTTCCTCTACGGCTTTCGTCTGCGCTGCATAAACGGAATATCCGCCCGCGCCTGCGATGACAATTATAAGAAGCGCGATACCAGCCCAGGCAGTTTTAGAGATTTTGGATAACCAGGTTTTTGCATTCATCATCCGAGTTCATTTCTAATTTTAGGAACCCGCAATTTCCTGGAGATAATCAATCACGGTTTGAATCAATGGAGTAGGGACTCCGCCTCCGCTCATGCTTTGAGCGGGTTGCGCTTCCGTGCTTTGATCTCCGCCCTGGCTTTGAGTTCCGCCGGGCATTCCTCCGCCTGCGGGCATCCCCCCGCCATCAGGTGGAGCGCCGCCGGGCATTCCTCCACCATCGGGAGGGGCAAATCCGCCGCTGTTGCTTCCGCTACTGGAGTCGTCGCTTGTCTGCGGACGGTTGCCTCCACCCATGCCCAACCCGTTTTCCTGCATTACAGTGAACATATCTTCCTGCGAGAGCTGCATCGCTTCGATGGCTTGAGTCTGTTCGGGCGTCATCGTCTCACCGATCTGTTCGACAAGCGCGTCAGTTTCTTCCTGCGCGGCAGTGTCGCTTGAAAGCAGGGAGAGATACACCTGCCAAAGCGGAAGCAATTCTTGCGCCTGTTCCGGCGTTATGGCGTTGTCCGTATCTTTGAGGTTGAGCGTGCCGATAACCAGTTTGGTGATCTCCGGCAGTTCACCGCCGCCCGGCATGGACTGCATGTTGGGGGGATTGGTCTGGGATGACCCGCACGCCGAGAGGATGAGGGTGAGCAGGATCAACGTTGAGGTAAAAGTTTTTTTCATTGGATTTCCTTAATTGGTAATTGCTTAGACGCTTTTATGCCGAGATTCGGCGGGCTAAAGCCCTGCCTCAGTTCGTGAAAGTCGGTTGAAACCGACTTGTTGTGCCAGCCCGAAGGGCATCCATGCACTGAGCAGGGGATTTATCCCCGCGAATATGTGGCTGAATAGCCAGCATTTTTTGAAATTAATTAATGGCGGGTTGGAGACCTGCCCTGCTATTTTTTATTCATACCTCAACGCCTCAATGGGATCGAGTTTCGAAGCTTGGTCGGCGGGGTAATACCCGAAGAACGCGCCGACGATGGCAGATGAACCGAATGCCAGCAAAATCGAACTGACTGAGATCACGGTGCGCATATCGCTGAGAGCGCCAAAGATGTACGCGCCGCCCACGCCCACCAGCACCCCGATCAACCCGCCGATGATGCTGAGCAGGAGCGCCTCGGTAAGAAATTGAATGCGGATGTCGTTCGGGGTCGCTCCAATGGACTGGCGGATGCCGATCTCGCGTGTCCGTTCGGTGACGCTGACCAGCATGATGTTCATGATTCCGATGCCACCCACGATGAGCGAGACGCCCGCTACCCATGCCAGCAGCGAACGAAATGCGGCGGTTGTCGATTCCTGCGTTGAGATGATGTCCTGCTGCGTGGTCACGCTGAAATCGGCTGAGTCCAACGTCACATCATGGCGTTTGACGAGCAGCAATTCGATCTGGGTGATGATGTTGTCGAGATTGGCATCCGGGTCAACTTCCACATAGATCATGCGGACGCTGTCGCCCATGAAGCGGGCGAACTGGGATGGCGTGAACTTCTGAAAGACCACGCTGATGGGAAGATAGGCGCGCGAGTCGAAGTCTGTATTGCCGACCAAGCCCTTTTCTGTAAAAACGCCAATCACAGCCTGTTTGGTATTCCCGATCTTGACGTACTGCCCGATCGGGTTGGTTTCGCCGAAAAGTTCCTGCGCCAGGCTGTACCCAAGCACGACCACCTTGCTCTTGCGTTCGATCTCCTGGTCGTTGAAGTAACGACCGTCCGAAATTTCCATATCGCGGACGGATGGAAAGCCCACCGTGGTCCCGAGGATTTCCACGTCTTCCAGGGTCACGTCGCCGTATTTGATGGTCTCGCTGGAATTCTGTTCCACCACCACAGCGGTTACGCCGGTTACGCCGTCTTCGATGGCTGCGGCATCATCATAGACCAGCCCGCCCTGCTGCGCTTGCCCCGGTCCACCGCGCATCATGGAACTTTGCACAAAGACCAGGTTCGAGCCGAGGCTGGTGATTTGGTCTTGAATTGTCGCTTCTGTCCCAGCGCTGATGGCAACCATGATGATGACAGCTGAAACGCCGATGATGATTCCCAGCATGGTGAGCAACGAGCGGATTTTATTCTTGAGGACGGCTTCCCATGCGATGGTTAGGGCTTCAGTTGGCTTCATAGGGAACCTCGGCCGTCTCGATACGGTGTTTGCCGTTATGGGTAATGGTATCCACCTGCCCATCCACCAGGTTGATGGTTCGTTGCGTATGCACCGCCGTCTTCGGATCGTGCGTCACCATCACGATGGTTGTGCCCTGCTCGTGCAATTGATGCAGCAGGTTCATGATCTCCGTGCCGGAGCGGGTATCGAGATTGCCCGTCGGCTCGTCTGCGATGACCATAACCGGGTCGTTGATGAGTGCGCGTGCAATTGCCACGCGCTGCTGCTGTCCGCCGGAGAGTTCATGCGGCTGATGATTCATGCGCGAGCCGAGTCCAACCAATTCGAGCATCGTTCGCGCCTTTTTCAAACTTTCTTCCTTCGTCTTTGGGTTGACTCGGTTGTACAAAAATGGCAGGGTCACATTTTGCAGGGCAGTGGTTCGTGCCAGCAGGTTGTAGGCTTGAAAGATAAAACCGATCTTCTGGTTGCGGACGGATGCCAATTGCACCTTGTCGAGTTGACTGACATCTTCGCCGTCCAAAAAATACTGCCCCGCTGTCGGCTGGGAAAGACAACCGAGGATATGCATCAGTGTGCTTTTGCCCGAGCCGGAAGGTCCCATGATGGCGACGAACTCGCCCTGATGAATATCAATATTGACTCCGTTCAACGCCGCCACCTGAATATCGCCCATACCATAGACCTTGGTGATGCCCACAGTTTTTATGATGCTGTGTGCCGCGCTCATTGCGTCTCCACAATGCCTGTCGTGACAGTTTCGCCCGCTTCAATTCCAGAGACGATCTCAGCGTACAACAAATCTTGAATCCCAACTTCCACCACGCGCAAACGCGGCTCGCCATTTTCCATCACAAAGACCGCGTACTGGTCGCCCGCCTTGTGCAACGCCTCGATCGGAATCAGCACCGCATCTTCCGCGCGTCCGCCGATCACGTCCACTGAGGCGGCCGTGCCAAGTGGAAGTTTGAAATCGCCCGCGTTGATTTCGGTCAACTGCACCAGCGCCCGCACCACCGAGGTATTGTTCGAGGAAAACAAACCGGGGTCGACTTGTGTCACCATGCCGTTGTAGGTTTTGTCCGGCAGAATGTCGAAGATTACGTCGGTCTCATAACCAACCACCACGCTCGCCCAATCGGATTCATCCAGGTACACTTCGAGATATGGCTGGCTCAAATCGGCAATCGTCACAACCGACGAACCGCCGCTCACGCTGTCGCCGATGGAAATGTCGATGGACATGATCGTGCCCGAGATTGGGGCAATGAGCCGCGTTCCATCCAGATCGGCTTGCGCAGTTTCCAGCGCAGAACGGGCTTGCTCCAATTCGGTCAAGCCGCTGCCGGTTGCATTATCCGGCACATCGCCGCCGGTCAGCGCGGCATACAGATATTCGGCTTCCTGCAAGGTGGCTTTGGCAAGTTCCAACTCCGCCCGCGCCGCAAGGATTTCGCCCTCCGAAGGCGCGTTCAACTCCGTGCCATCCGAAAAATATTTCGGCAGGTAATAGCTGACATATCGTCCCTGCGCTTCCTTCAAGGCATTTTGAGCGATCTTAAGATCGGACTCGGCTTTCTCCAGAGCCTTTTTCGCCTCCTCATCATTCGGCGACTCTTTGACCTTCGCCTCAGACTCTGCCACGGCTAATTCTGCTTCGGCGAGCTTGTCCTCCGCCCGCAACGCTTCCGGGCTGATGAGATATGCGAGAGTACTCCACGCATCTGAGACGCTTGTCGTTGCCTCTGCGATCGTCTGCTGGGCGGTGGCGATGGCGCTGGGGGAGGTCAATTCGAGATAGGCGCGGTTCGCTTCGAGATAAGCGGTTTGCGCGTCAGTATCGTCAACTTGAGCCAGTAACGCGCCCGCCTCCACTTTATCGCCGACCATCACAAAGACTTCGGTCACATCGCCTGCGGTGCTGAAAGCCAGATCGCTTTCGTTCTCAGAGATGAGCGTGCCTGTTCCGCTGGCATAGATGATGAGATCGCCGCGTGTGGCGTTTGTGGTTTGCAGCGCATTTTCGCTGGTGGTCTCGTTGGTGGTCTGCGTACTTTGATAATACGCATATCCGCCGCCGCCCGCCGCCAGGGTGAGGACGACGATGGCGGCAATCCAGATCGTCTTTTTCGGCAGTTTGGATAGTTTGGAAAGAAGAGCTATTCCCCGCGCCCTGCCCGGCGCATCGTTGGAGTTTGTTGTCATGGACATGAATTCCCTGTCTGTAAGTGATGGAAACGATATTTCCCCCACAATATAAAAAACATAACTGTGAAAACGCTGTGAAATTCATGAGCGAAACGTGCGCGTTTATTTCTCACAAATCGCTCACTGCTTTCTTGGCTTTTTCACAGGTTGAATTTCTACAATGGGGGCGTTCAACCAATCCTGGTTGAGGAAAGGAGGTCGCAGCGACCTTGACCCCGCTTCAATGGTTCGATCTCTGAAAGGAGGTGGATTCGTCAGCGTAAACGAAATCCTGTAGGCAAGATGAGCGTCCCCCGCACCCTCCCTGCGGGGGACGCTTTTTGTTTTCATGGCTCACATTACTCTCAGTGTTTTCACAGTTATTTCTTTGCTTTTTCACAGTTTTAATTTTTAGAATACCGGAACCTTCCTCGGGGTTTCCGTAGTGGCGGTTCCTGCCTGACCCAACAGGAAATTGTGTTCCCCAACCTCCCGCTTCCCCTCCCTTGTACCGCCACTACGTTTTTTTATTCTGAACGCAAAGAGACCGTCAAAAAAACATGAACAAAACAGACACCGTAAGCTCGTTCAATATCCCCTCCAGTCTGGCGCAAAGTAAAAGCAAAATTCTATCCCTGTTTGCGCTGACGCTCATCCTTTTGCTGGGCGCGTACCTGCGTTTTATCAATCTCGATTCACTGGGATACGTCAACCATTACTATGCCGCTGCTGTCAAAAGCATGTTGCAATCCTGGAATAACTTCTTCTTTGTTGCGGCGGAACCGGGCGGTTCCGTGTCGGTGGACAAGCCCCCGGTGGGATTGTGGTTACAAGCCATTTCCGCCTATTTTCTCGGCGTGAACACGCTTGGCTTGCTGCTGCCGCAAATTCTTTCAGGGCTGGCAGCTGTGGTTCTGGTCCATCACCTCGTCCGCCGTTCGTTTGGCGCAGCAGCCGGTTTGCTTGCCGCGCTGGCTTTGGCTGTCACTCCTGTCGCTGTGGCGGTGGAGCGCAACAACACCATTGACAGCATCATGATCCTCTTCCTGTTGCTCGCGGCGTGGATGTTCATCAAAGCTACTGAAACGACGAAGCGGCGTTTTCTGTTTCTCGGCGCGTTGTTCATTGGCATCGCCTTCAACGTCAAAATGCTGGCGGCGTACCTGCCCATCCCCGCGTTCTTCGCGCTCTACTTTCTGGGCGCACGCGAAAACGCGTGGAAAAGGATCGGCAAGATCGCGCTGACGGGCGTCCTGGCGCTTGCCGTCTCCTTCGCGTGGGCAATTGCCGTGGACTTGACTCCCGCCGACCAGCGTCCATACGTGGGCAGCAGCAGTGACAACTCCGAACTTACGTTGATTCTCGGATACAACGGAGTCAACCGCCTGCTGGGGATGAGACGCGGCGGCGGGGCGACTCCAATCGAACGCGCCGCCTCAGACTCGGCTGGAGATGGGTCTTCGCCAGAGAATTTATCCATCCCCTCGGGCAGACGCCCGCAATCGCCGGCGGATTCGGAACGTTCGCAGCGGAGTCCAAACCAGGATGGCGGCAGCCAGCCCGGGGGGAGTTCCAGAAGCGGCACTCCATCCGATATCGGTGAGAAAGGGGCGTTGCGGTTGTTTATCGCGCCGTTAAGCAAGGAGACCAGCTGGCTTTTGCCGATTGCGCTGACGGGCATTTTGTTGCTTGTGTCTGGACGATGGACGTTTCCGCTTTCGGAAAAACATCAGGCATTGGCTCTGTGGGGCGGGTGGTTGTTGACGGGCGGTGTCTTTTTCAGCGTGGCGTCCTACTTCCATGAATATTACCTGACCCTGCTCGCCGCGCCGCTGGCTGCCCTGGTTGGGATCGGCATCATTGAACTGTGGCGGCTGGGCGAAAGGCGCACATATTTTGCCGCTGTTTGTTTTGTTGTGTCTGCCGCATTGACGATTGCCTTCCAGTTTTACACGGCTTCGGCGTTTGCGGAATCTCCCGCCTGGCTTTTGCCGACAGTCATCGTCGCGCTCGTCGGCGCGATTCTAACGATTGCATCCCTCAAAGTCCGCCGGTTGAAGTTGACAGGTGTTGTCCTGCTGATCCTTTCGATGTTTATCACCCCGGGGATTTGGTCTGCGTATACCGCTTTGAATCCAGGCAGGAATCTTTCATTGCCTGCGGCTTATTCGGGAAACGGGAACAGCCCGTCGAACAACGGTAATGCGAGCGTGAACCAAACCTTGTTGGATTATCTCGAGGAAAACACGCAGGATGTCGAATATCTGGTGGTGGTTCCTTCGTCCATGCAGGGCTCGGATTATGTGCTTGCTTCGGGGCGCCCCGTCCTTTATGCCGGGGGATTCAAAGGCAGTGATGAGGTCGTCACTGCCGAAGATTTAGCCCAGATGGCGGCAGACGGCGAAATCCGTTATGTGTATTGGGGTTCGCAGGGAAGCGGGAATAAATCCGAAATCTCGAATTGGATTGCATCCGCCTGCGCTGTGGTCGAGGGATTCGATACCGTCACCCGTAATTCCGGCGCGCCAGACGGTACATCCACAGGCGCGGGTTCACCCTCGACCTCCGATGCGCGTTCCGGGGAGAATCAATCCATCACGCTATATGACTGCGAGGTTCAATGACCGATAAATAATATGCGCGTAACGTCCCGAAGGCTTTCGCAAATCAAGCCTGTTGTTCGACTAAACCTTCGGGACGTTTTGGCAGAACTGTCTTGCACCAAAACCAAAAACCAAAAAGGAACAATATGAAAAAAATATTTTTGACAACATTGCTTTTGCTGACCGCTCTCTTGAGCGCCTGCGCGACGACTCCCGCCGCATCGGATTCCCAGGACACTCCAGGAGACGCAACCGCTGTGGCGGAACTTGTCACTCAGGGATTGACCGCCGCCGCGCCTGTGGCGACCAACAAGCCCGCTGAAACGACTTCCGTTCAGTTGACGAGCGATTACGAAAATGCCGTCTCTGTGGAGATGCAACTGGCGCTCGGAATGATGAATCTCGAGGGGACGGCAAACGCAATCACGAAAGAGCAGGCGGCTGCCTTGCTGCCTTTGTGGACTTTATTCTCCACCCTGAGCCAGAGCATGATGCCGGATATGAGCAGTATGGGGCAGGGACAGGCGGGAGGCACGCCCCAGCCGCCGACCGTGGACGAAGATGCACAGAAACAACTGGCGGAGTTGACCGAACAGATTCGATCCGCGCTGACGGTTGAGCAGATTCAGGCGATTGCCGATATGAAGATCACGCAGGAGTCGGCGCAGACGATCATGCAGGAATTGGGATTGGAGATGAACGCTCCGCAGGGGGGCGGCGCGCCTTCTGATGCCGGTGGGCAGGGCGGGCAGCAACCTCCCAGCGGAGATCAAGGCATGGGCATGCCGCCCACGGATGGAGGTCAGATGAGAGGCGGGGGGTTCATCCGGCCGCAATTGCTGGAAGCGCTGATCAAATATTTGGAAACGAAGTCCGCTTCCTGATGGAGTCGAATCTGAAAAGAAATGAAAGCAAAATTTGCAACCCTGATTGTTGCCTTCGCATTGATGCTGTCTGCCTGTGGCGCGGAGGAGAGAGAAGGACTTGTTGATGAATCGGCGGTAAATGGGGTGTATACCCAGGTGGCGTTGACGCTCTCCGCGCAGCCGATGGTCGTCACGCCGACATTCGCGCCGACGTTGACTTTGGCGCCGACGACCACGTTGATTCCCACCGCCCTGAGAACTGCAACGTCTGCCCCGGTTTCTTCCTCGTCTGGCGGCGGAGCGGTGGGTTGTGATAACTCGGACTACCTCAGCGATGTCACCATCCCGGATGGCACGGTGATTACGCCCGGTTCCACCTTCACCAAGACGTGGAGTTTGCAGAATACCGGCTCATGCGAATGGACGACTTCCTATTCCATCGCATTTTACAGCGGCGATGCCATGAGCGGGGCGACAACCACCTTGAGCGAAGCGGTCAGTTCGGGCGGAAGCGGGAGCATCTCGGTCGAACTGACCGCCCCGACCACCACCGGCTCGTATATTGGATATTGGCGTTTGCAGAATGCGTCCGGGGTTTCATTTGGCGGGGCGGTTTATGTGCAGATCGTCGTCTCCGGCAGCACCGCCACAACGACCTACACCCCAACCGCGACCAGCGAAGACGAAGCGACCAGCACGCCCACTTCCACCACCGAACCGTCTTCCACGCCGGAGCCAACGAAAACGCCCGCGCCGACGGAGACGCCGACACCGGGATAGGTTGAAACGGGATCGTATTGCGTTGCGCACCTATTGCATCGGTACAAATCAAAAGCGGCGGAGAATTTTCTCCGCCGCCCACGCTCGCCTGCGAAAATGCGCCCCGCCGGATAGATTCCGATTGCGGTTGTACTCGTTTGATTTACCAGATCTGTTTGCGCAAAAACGCAGGGACGTAGCGCATGAGTCGTATCCATGAATCCATCCATGCTGTAACGGAAAATGAATTTGCGATACACTGTAGGCAATATGCGCCTTTCCCGCATCCTTCGCACAAAATTGATCCCTCCGCCGCGCAACGCCCGCACCCTTTCGCGCCCGCGAGTGGTTCAGACCTTGAAACAGGCGTTGGACTATCGTTTCACCATTTTGCAAGCGGAAGCGGGGTATGGAAAAAGCACAGCACTTGCAGAACTGGCGGCAGATCATCAGTCAGTTTTATGGTATCAAGCCAATGAAGAAGATAACGATCCGTTGGTTTTTCTGTTGCAACTGTGTCATGCACTTCAACACACGCTACCCAATGTTGCCAACCTTCCCTCCGCATTTTTAGAAGCGTGGGATGGCGCTCAGGGTCCGCTCCCGTGGCGCGGTCTTGTTGATCAGATCATCAACGCGATTGCAGACTCATCCATCCCACCGACTTTATTCATCCTCGACGATGCACATCTACTCACCGATACCGGCGAATTACCTCACATTCTAGATCGCCTGATTGGGTTGGCTCCCGTTCACTTTCACATTTTATTGGCGGGACGTCCCACCATCAGCCTGCCCAACCTCACTCGCTGGCGCGCAAAAGGCGAGGTACTGATCCTCGATCAAACCACGCTGACTTTCACCAAAAATGAGATCGGTTCCCTCTTCGGCACACGTTACGGACTCGAACTCACCAGCGAAGAACTCGACTCGCTTCTTGAGTATACAGAAGGCTGGGCAATTGGCTTGCAACTCATCTGGCAAAGCATTCGCTCACAATCTCCGCTGACTCTTGAATTTCCATTACGCTGGCAAACCGACTCGCTCGAAACTCTTTTCGATATGCTTGCCCATGAAGTCTTCGAGCGCCAGCCTGCTGACGTACGCGAATTCCTTCTCATCACCTCCATCTTGCGCGATCTAAGCCCCGAAGTCTGTGATGCCCTGCGAAGTGCAGCGGGGTATTTGGGCGGCGATTCCGCTTCCATGCTGGCATACCTTCGGCGGCAAGACCTGTTTGTGGCAGAAACAGCCGCAGGCTCGCTTCGCTATCATCACATCTTTCATAACTTCCTGCGCCAGCAGTCTCCAACCGAGACGCGCACAAAATGGCATCGCGATGCCGCCGCATACTTCATCTCTCGTAAAAACCCGGAGGATGCGATCTATCACCTGCTGGAAGCCGAAGCATGGGAAGATGTTGCCGATCTGCTCGATACATACGCTGCTACGCTTCTTTCTACGGGACGGCTGGATACGCTTGCGAGTTACATCGACTCCCTCCCGAGCCTTTCCCTGCAACAACATCCCAACTTGTTGTTCACCCTCGGCGAGTTAGCCCGTATGCACAGCCGCTTCGACGAAGCGCAAGGCTGGTACAAGCAAGCCGAACTCACCTGGCGTCAACGCGCGCAACAAGACGGCATTGCCCGTGCCCTGCGCGGGCAAGCCCGCGTCTATCTTGATACGGTCAACCCGTCACAAGCCGAAAAACTACTTGAAGAAGCGATTCGCCTAAGCGACGGTTTTGAAGACCGCGAGGCGCAAGTCCGTTTGTTCGAGCTGCTGGCAGAAAACAAACTCAACTCCGGTCATGCTGAAGAAGCGGAACGACTGCGCCAGCGTGCCGAGGAACTGCGTGCCGAAGGTCCGTCGAATGACCAACTGTGGTTCCGTGTGCTGCTGCGTACCGGCCGCCTTGAAGAAGCCCGAAAAGGGCTGGAAGAACTCGCCGAAGCCGAGAACCGCGAACCTGTCCAAACTCCGCGTGCCCACCGTGAGACGAAGCTGCTTCTTTCTTTAATCTACTCTCTGATGGGCATGAGTAAACATGCATATCAATCTGCGTTGGATGGTATTGAACGCGGCGATAAGTTGAAGTCACCATATGTTACCGCGGTGGGGCATATGCGGCAGGGACATGCTCTTAACTTGATACAGAATGTTGATGAAAATAATTTTACGCGGGCAACCTCTGCATTTGAAATTACCGTTTCATTAAGCAAAACATTAGATGTCCCGCGCCTTTCGGTCGAAGCCAATTGGGGATTGTGCCGCGCGTATGGATATCGCGGCGACTTACAGCGCGCACAGCGTCATGCGCAAGGCGCCATCGATATTGCTGCCGAAGCAGGCGATGAATGGGTCGCTTCACTCACCCGTCTGACGATGGGGGCGAGCTTGATGATGGCTTCTCGTTATGAAGCTGCAGAAGTCTGGTTGAATCGTGCCGTGCGCGGCTTTGAAGAATGCAGTGACTCTTTCGGTCGTACTGCAGCCCGCTTGTGGCTGGCGTATGGTTACTTCAAACAAAAGCAGCTTGATTTAGTTGCACAGATCCTTCCCGACATCCTTGCGGCTTGTCAGCAAAATGGCTATTACTTTTTATTCACCCGCCCTACGCTGCTGGGTCCTGTCGATGAGCGCATGTTCGTGCCATTGCTTTTGCATGCCCGTCAGCTTGGTTGGGAGAGCGGGTATGTAGACCGTTTGCTGAACATCCTTGGCTTGCGTGAGATCAGAGTCCACCCTGGGTTTAGACTCAGCATTGAAACGCTGGGCAACTTTCAGGTTAAGAGAGGAAGCGAGGTCATTCCGTCGAATGGCTGGCGGCGCGAGAAGTCACGCCAACTTTTTCAACTGCTGCTCACGTATCGTCAATCTCCGCTCGACCGCGACCAGATCTGTGAACATCTCTGGCCCGAAGCCGACCCCGCCACGGCGCAACGCAATTTCAAGATCACCTTGAATACGCTTTATCAAGTTCTCGAACCAGATCGGGATGCCGGGAGTGACTCAGCTTTTATCGTGCGCGACGGGACGACCTACACCCTGCGCCTCCACGCCGACCTCTGGCTGGACTCTGACCATTTCATCCGCCTTACCCGGGAAGGACTTAAACCCAATTCCAATTCGATGCCACTGCTTGAAGAGGCGGTGACGTTGTATCACGGCGATTACCTGCCCGACTCGTTATATGAACCGTGGGCAGCCGAGGAACGTGAACGGCTTGCAACTCTCTTCCTCGAAGCCGCCGACAAATTGTGCGAGTTATATTTGGGAAGCAACCGCTTTAATGAAGCGATCGATCTCAGCCAGCGCATCCTCGCCCGGGACAACTGTTGGGAACGTGCATATCGCCACCTGATGCAAGCCTATAATACCCTGGGTGACCGGGGTCAACTTGCCCGCGCCTACCAGCGGTGTTTGCAGACTTTAAAGGAAGAACTCGACGTTCCGCCTTCGCAAGAAACGCAGGATATGTATAAAAAATTCATCCGTTCTTAACCGATACCGCGAGAGCCTCTCGCGGTATTTTTTGTTTGTAACCCCCTTGTTACCAGCTCCTGTTATGTTGTATGCGATGGAAGCCGAGCCTATACCGTTGATTTCCTCCTTCATCATCCGTTTTGTGCTGGACGAAACGCCTGCCCAGCCGAAATATCATGGCACCATCCGCCACATCCAAACCGCGGAGGAGATCAACTTCACCGAATGGCACGAAGCCACCGAGTTCATGCATCGTTTCGTTCAACTGGCGGATTTGCTCCCTCCATCTCCCCCTGAAACAGAATTCCCTCAAATTCCTCATTCCTAGCAATGGAAGGTATTATGCGCAACGTACAAATCCTCAGCACAGGTAGTTATGTCCCAGACCGAGTCGTCACCAACGCCGAAGTGGACGCCATGATGGGCGAATCCACCAGCGAATGGCTCGAAGCTAACGTCGGCATCAAAGAACGCCGCTGGATGGCTCCCGAACAGGTGACCTCTGACCTGATCGTCGAAGCATCGAAGAGAGCGCTCGAACGTGCTGGCATCACCGCCGCCAATCTCGATCTCATCATCGTCTCGACCGATACACCCGATTACCTTTCGCCCAGCACCTCCATTGTGGTGCAGAGCAAACTCGGCGCGGATAAAGCGGGCTGTTACGACATCAACTCCGCTTGTGCGGGTTGGGTGACCGCGCTTGACCAGGGTGCAAAATACCTAATGACCGAACCGCAGATGAAATACATCCTCGTCGCGGGCGGATACGGCATGAGCCGCTTTCTCGACTTCAAAGATAAGAAGACTGCCAATCTCTTCGCGGATGGGGCTGGTGCAGTTGTCTTGGGTGTGGGGGAGGAACAAGGTTTCCTCGGCTCGAACTTGTTGGCAGTTGGTTCCTTCCACGATGCACTGGGTATTTACACGGGCGGCACGTATCGTCCATGCACGACTGAGAACATGGCGCAATTTGGCGGACCCAAGGTGGAGTTCGTCAAGAAATTCCCCAAGACCTTCAACACCGAATACTGGCCCAAGCTCATGCAGGGCGCGCTCGACAAAGCCGGTCTGAAATTCGATGATGTCAGTCATTACTACTTCACTCAACTCAACCTCCGCACCATCGAATTCATGATGGACTTGCTCAAACAGCCGCTCGAAAAAGCACACTGGGTCATGGATAAGTGGGGGTATACCGGCTCTCCCTGTGTGGTGATGGCGCTTGATGACTCCATCTCTCAGGGCAAAGGTCCCAAGCCCGGCGATGTTATCCTTTTCTGTGCCAGCGGCGGCGGCATTACGATGGCGTCGTCTGTGTGGAAGTGGACGGCAAAATGATTTGAGGAAAGAAGAAAGACGAAAGAAAAAAATTCTTTCATCTTTCTTCTTTCATTTTGCAAGGAGTGAATATGTATATTGGCGACTACCTCGCACGTAGAGAACTATATTCCCCCGACAAACTCGCCTTCATCGATGCGGGTAAATCCCCCGAATGGCGCTTAACCTTCCGTGACGCAAATCGGCGTGCGAATAAACTTGCCAACTGGTTGAAGTCTCAAGGCATTGGCAAAGGAGATCGTGTAGCTATTTTAGCAAAAGACGGTTACGAACATCTTGATCTCTTCTTCGCTTGCTCCAAACTTGGTGCCGTTCACACCGCTCTCAACTGGCGTTCACACTGGCGCGAACTGCTCGAGGTTTTAAACTACACCAACCCTAAAATTCTCGTCTTTTCGGATGACTTCAAAGAAGGCGTTGCTCAACTCACGGATCACTATTCACTCATCACGGTTCACCTGGATGGGAACGGAGTTAAGGATTCTCTTCCCTTCGAATCGACTCTCCAATCCGCCTCTGACTCCGCCGTGACTTGCGAGGACCTCGAAGCGGAAGATACCGCCGCCTTGATCTTCACCGGCGGCACGACGGGACTTCCCAAAGCCGCGCAGGTTTCGCACCGCATGATCGCGTGGAATACGCTCAACACCGTCATTCACGATGTGACGCATAACGATGTGTATCTCAACGTCTTCCCCATGTTCCACACGGGCGGACTCTTTGTCTACACCCTGCCGCAGGTCATCTTTGGCGGGACGACGGTTCTTATCTGCGCATTTGACCCTGCTCAAGTTTTGAATCTGCTTGAACGCGAGAAGGTCACCATTTTTGCGGCTGTGCCGACCATGTATCAAATGCTGACCACCGCGCCAAACTGGGACTCTGCGAATCTGTCCGCACTGCGTTTTTGTACATCAGGCGGCGCACCGTTGCCCGTTCCGCTGGTGGAGAAATATACCGCTGAAAAAGGTATCCGCTTCAAGCAGGGATTTGGCATGACAGAGTTTGGTCCTGGCATTTTTGCACTCGCGCCCGAAGACGCCATCCGCAAGGCGGGTTCCATCGGACGCCCGAACTTTTTCGTCGACGCAAAAATCGTCGGGGAACAGAATCAGTTTCTCGGTCCGAATGAGGCGGGGGAGTTGATCCTCAAAGGTCCGTCGTATAGCTCCGGCTATTTCAATAACCTAGAAGCGACAAAAGCCGCGGTCGATGAACGTGGATATTTCCACACGGGCGATGTTGCGCAATATGATGAAGAAGGTTACTTCTATATTGTTGATCGCATGAAGGATATGTTCATTAGCGGCGGCGAGAATGTGTATCCTGCCGAAATTGAAAAGGCGTTGTATCAGCATCCAGCCATTCATATGTGTGCTGTGGTCGGCTTGCCGGATGCAAAGTGGGGCGAGGTCGGCAAGGCTTGTGTTGTGTTGAAACCCAATCAAAGCGCGACGGAGGATGACTTATTGAAATTTATGACAGAGCGATTGGCAAAATATAAAGTCCCCAAGTCTGTGGATTTTATGGAAGCCCTGCCCATATCGGCTGCAGGGAAAATTCTTAAGCGCGAGTTGAAAGAAAAGTTCCAATAGTTGATAGTGGATGGTTGGTAGTTGGTAGTAAGCCCAACTGCCGTCAACCATCAACAACAAACCACCAACCATATTCCAAAGGAGAATAATATGACAACAGTCCCAACTTTACCCGGTATCACATCCAAGGTTGTTGATACCCCCCGCTTGAAACAGCATGTCCTCTTCAGCGGACCTGAGAACGGCACGCCTGTTTTGTTCGTACATGGCAATGCGTCTTCCGCTTCGTATTGGGAAGAGATCATGCTCAAACTGCCTGCGGGCTTCCGCGGCATTGCGCCCGACCTGCGCGGTTATGGCGACACTGAAGATAAGTTGATCGACGCCACGCGCGGCATGGGGGATTGGATCGATGACATTGCCGCATTGCTCGATGCGCTCAAAGTGGAAAAGACTCACGTCGTCGGTCACTCGATGGGTGGGACGATCGTGTTCGGCTTGGTCGGCTCATTAAGCGGACGTGTGCTCAGCGGAACCGTCGTTAACCCCGGCTCGATCTACGGCTTTGGCGGTTCGAAAGATTTGGATGGCACACCTTGCTACGACGATTTCGCCGGTTCCGGGTGGCGGCGTGGTTAACCCGGAGTTCCCCAAGTTGATCGCCGCTGGTGACCGTTCTTCTGATAACCCGCAAGCCTCTCCACGTGTGGTCATGAATGGTTTCTATTGGAAGCCTCCTTTTGTCCCTGCCCGTGAAGAAGATCTGCTCTCCTCACTAATGACCGAAAAGATCGGCGAACAGAAATACCCCGGCGATTTCGTCCCTTCGGGCAATTGGCCCAATGTTGCGCCTGGCAAGTTTGGTCCGATCAATGCGCTTTCTCCCAAGTATGTAGGTGACAGTGTAAAGAACTTCGTCGGTGCGGCGAGCAAGCCTTTCATTCTGTGGGTGCGCGGCGACTCAGACATGATCGTTTCGGATAATTCCTTCTTCGATTTCGGCACACTCGGCAAGTTGGGCTACGTCCCCGGTTGGCCCGGTGAGGAAGTTTATCCTCCCCAGCCGATGGTCGGGCAGACCCGCAGTTTGCTTGAGAAGTACACAGCTCAAGGCGGTTCCTTCGAAGAAGTCGTTATTGCCGATACGGGTCACACTCCCTATGTGGAGAAACCTGAAGAATTTATGGCGGCGTTTGGGAAAGTGCTTAAGTAAATAGAGAATGGGGAATAGTGAATAGCTGGGTGTTGTTCCCTAAAAACTATTCACTATTCCCTACTCACTGCACGAATAAGGAGGCGTAATGCCTAAAACAAAATCCCTCCCGCGCGGGGTAGCCATGGTTGGCGCGGGGATGTCGAAGTTTGGTACGTTTGCCGAGAAGAACTCACGCGATCTGTTCGTGGAGTCTTACAAGGCAATGACCAAATCGGTGGACAAAGGCTTTGATCCAGCGATTATTGAAGCCATGTACGTTGGCAATTTTTCCAGTGACCAGTTCGAGCATCAGGCGCACCTCGCACCCATCCTCGCGGACTCGGTCGGGTTGCTGCCGATTCCTGCAACTCGTGTCGAGGATGCTTGTGCTTCGGGCGGTGTTGCCTTGCGTCAAGGCGTGATGGCAATTGCCTCGGGCATGGCAGATGTTGTTCTCGTCGGCGGTGCGGAGAAGATGACCGCACTCAACACGGCGGCTGTCACCGAAGCGTTGGCAACCGCTGCCGATGTTCCCTTTGAAATTCCCGCGGGCTTCACCTTCCCCGGCTTCTATGCCGCGATGGCGTCCGCGTATATGGCACAGTACAGCATGAAGTCTGAGCATCTTATGAACGTGGCGATCAAGAATCACGACAACGCCGCGCTTAATCCCAATGCACAGTTCGGCGTCACCATTCAAACCTGGATGGAAGGACGCGTCGCGGCTGCGCTCAAAAAGGGGAGGCCCGCCCCGACATGGTCCACCATTTGGGATTTTCTCCACGACGAATCAGGCAACCCGACAATTGCTTACCCGCTTCGTTTATTTGATTGCTCACCTGTATCCGACGGAGCGGCGGCGGTTCTGCTCGTGGCAGAAGAGATCGCGCATCAATTCACCGATCATCCGATCCGCATCGTTGGTTCGGCGCAGGCTTCGGGTTCGGCGTTGCATGACCGCCCGTCGCTGACTAGTATCCCTGCGGCAAAAGTTGCGGCGGCGAATGCATACGAAATGGCAGGCGTGACGGCGAAAGACATCCGCATTGCGGAAGTGCATGACTGTTTTACGATTGCCGAAGTCATCGCCAGTGAAGACCTCGGTTTCTTTGCTCCGGGTGAAGGCTTCAAAGCCGCCGAAGATGGCATGACAGCCCGCAGCGGCACAAAGCCCATTAATACCTCGGGCGGCTTGAAAGCAAAGGGACATCCCGTCGGCGCTTCCGGCGTGGCACAAGCTGTCGAAGTGTTCAAGCAGATGCGGGGGCAGGCGGATGCGCGTCAGGTCGATGGCGATGTCTCACTGGCATTGACTCATAACGTCGGAGCGACCGGTTCCACTTGCACCGTCCATGTGTTTGAGAGAAGAAATTAAGGTTGTCATACTGAGCGGAGCGAAGTATCTCTACGACGATCTCAGAGACCCTTCGCTATCGCTCAGGGTGACATATAGAGAGAAGAATCATGAGCAATAATGTAACAACAATCCGCCCGTTCACTGCGGCGGCGTTCAATCAATATCTTGCTGAGCATAAATTGATGACCGTGAAATGCTCAAAGTGCGGCGGTGTATATGCGCCTCCGCGCGCGATCTGCCCGAAGTGCCACAGCGAAGAGATGGAGTGGGTGGAAGCCAGCAGCAAAGGCAAGTTGGCGGGCTTTACCGTCATCTACAGCGGACCGACCTTCATGGTGGAGCAGGGCTTCGATAAAAAGAATCCGTATGTGTCGGGTATCGTCGAACTGGAAGAGGGCACGTTCATAAGCGCCCGCATTACCGGTCTGGACATGTCTAAACCGGCTGAGATCAAAGTAGGTACGCCGCTGAATGTGGATTTTGTCGAGTTCGGCGAAGGGGATGCGAAAAAGACCTACCTGGCGTTCAAGGTGTAACTGGCAAGTAACTGCAGGATGATAAAAATTCAACGTGTATGGCGGGCAGGGCGTTATTGCCAGCCGTCACTTTCAAGGAGATAAACCATGCGCATGAAAGATAAAGTAGTGCTCGTTACAGGCGGAGCGGCAGGAATTGGCAAAGCCACTGCCTTGCGTTTCGCTGAAGAAGGTGCGAAAGTGGTCATTTGCGACGTGAACGAAGCCGTCGGGCAGGAAACGCTCAAAGAACTCGGTGAAGGCGCGGCGTTTTACAAGGTCAATGTGACCAGCCGCGAAGACGTTCAAAAATGGATTGATGACGTTGTCGCCAAATACGGGCGCATTGATGTCATTGTCAACAACGCGGGCGTTTTGCGCGACGGGCAGTTGGTCAAGGTGAAGGAAGGCAATCTGGTTGGGCAGATGTCTGAGCCTGATTTCGACCTGGTCATCTCGGTCAATCTCAAAGGTGTGTTTAATTGCGCTCAAGCCGTTGCGCCTGTGATGGCGAAGCAGGGCGGCGGTGTGATTCTGAATGCCTCTTCCGTTGTGGGTCTTGATGCCAACTTTGGGCAGACCAATTACGTAGCAACAAAATTCGGCGTGATCGGCATGACCAAGGTTTGGGCGCGCGAACTCGGCAAGTTCAACATCCGCGTCAATGCTGTGGCTCCAGGGTTCACTGCCACCGAAATGGTGACTGCCATGCCTGAGAAGGTCTTGGACGGCATGAAGGCTCATACTCCGCTTGGACGTTTGGGTGAGCCGCGCGATATCGCCAATGCCTATCTCTTCCTCGCTTCCGATGACGCTTCGTTCATTACGGGCGAAGTCCTGCGCGTGGATGGCGGGATCGTCGTCGGGACGTAAACTCAAGTGCCCTGTGTCACGTGTCAGGTTGTTGACACTCGACACGTGATTTTTTCCCGCAGCACTTAACCTGAAACTTGAAGCCTGGAACCTGACACCTAATTCAATGAATTCTGCCGACATCCTCACCAAACGCGCACTGCTGACTCCCAACCGCGAAGCGTTGATCGAACTCGCGAACGGAGTCCATTACACCTATGCGGAATTAAATCAGCGCGCCAACCGCGCCGCGAATTTTCTGCGCGAGAGCTACAACTTGCAAAAAGGTGACCGCGTGTCTATCTTGGCGCACAACAGCGTGGCTTATGTGGATCTGTTGTTTGGTCTGGCGAAGATCGGCGCGATCCTTGCTCCGCTCAATTGGCGGCTGACCTCACGAGAGTTGACGTACATCGTCAATGACTGTCAACCCAAGGTGTTGATCGTCGGTACTGAATTTGTTTCGGTTTACAACGAGATGAAAGACTTCATCCAGGTGGAGAAACTTATTTCGATTGATGGCGCGGATGTTTCAGGCGAAGCGTATGAACACTTGTTGAATCAAGCCTCGGCGGAGGAGCCGAAGCGCGTTGAAATTTCAGGCGATGACGCTGTTTGCATCCTCTACACCTCAGGCACAACGGGGCGTCCCAAAGGCGCGGTTCTTCCTCATCGACAGGTGGTGTGGAACTCCATTAACACGGTTGTGTCTTGGGGCTTGAACGAAAAAGATATTTCACCGATCCTGACCCCCATGTTCCATTCGGGTGGATTGTTCGTTTTTCTTGTGCCGCTCTTTCACATCGGCGGCAAACTTTTGCTCGGACGCACCTTTGACCCTGATGCTTCACTGAAATTGATCGTGGACGAGAAATGCACGGTCATTCTAGGCGTGCCCACTCTCTTTCAAGTGTGGATGAACTCACCGCAATTTGCCAGTGCAGATTTTAGTCATGTGCGTTTCTTCATCAGCGGCGGCGCACCTTGTCCGCCTTCGTTGATAAAGGCATGGAGCGAAAAGAAGGGCATCGTCATGCGCCAGGGCTATGGTCTGACCGAAGTGGGAGTGAACTGCTTCTCGATGACCGATGAAGATGCGCTGCGCAAAGTCGGTTCGGTGGGGAAGCCTATTTTTCACAGTGAGATGCGTTTGGTGGATGAAGACTGCAAGGATGTTCCTGTCGGTTCGACGGGTGAACTCATCATCAAAGGCGAGCATGTTTGTGTGGGCTACTGGAATAACGAAGAAGCCACGAAACAATCGCTCAAAGACGACTGGTTTCATACGGGTGACATGGCGCGCATGAATGAAGAAGGTTACTTCTATATTGCGGGTCGCTTCAAAGACATGATCATCAGCGGCGGCGAGAACGTCTATGCCGCCGAGGTGGAAGCCATCTTCCGCGAACATGATGCTGTTGCTGATGCGGCGTTGATCGGTCAGCCCGATGAAAAATGGGGCGAGGTGGGTGTGATGGTCGTGGCGTGCAAGCCGAATCAAAATGTAACAGCAGACGAGTTGTTGCAATTTTGCGCAGGACGCTTGGCAAAGTACAAAATTCCCAAGCGGGTCGAGTTTGTTGAGTCGCTGCCGTATTCACCATATGGAAAAGTGATCAAGGCAGAATTGAAGGCGAAGTTTATAAAGTGATGAAAGAAAAAAGACGAAAGAATTTGGTTTCTTTCTTCTTACATCTTTCGTTGAACGGAGAATTTCATGCCGAAAATTAAAACCAACAACGTCGAACTCTATTACAAAGTTCACGGCGCGGGCAAACCGCTCGTGTTGATCTCGGGTCTTGGCTATTCCAGTTGGCAGTGGCACAAGATGGTTCCACTATTGGCTGAGCATTTCCAAGTCATCACGTTTGATAATCGCGGCGTGGGGCAGAGTGATAAGCCAGCCGGTCCTTACACGGCTGCGATGCTTGCGCAGGATACGGTCGGATTGTTGGATGCGCTGAAGATCGACAAGGCAATTATCGCCGGTCATTCGATGGGCGGGTTCATTGCTCAAGCCATCGCGTTGGATTTTCCGCAGAGAGTAGAAAAACTCATCCTGTGTTCGACCAACTTTGGGGGACCGAACCATGTCCCGGTCACGCCGGAGGCGATGAAAGTCCTCACGGATGTAACCAGCGATGCGCTCACTCGTTTCAAGAATGGGCTTGGTGTGAGTACGGCTCCTGGTTGGTCTGAAAAAAATCCAGACATGATCGCAGAGTGGATTCAGTGGCGCGTGGCAAATCCCATCGAGCCGGTGCATTATCAAGCACAGATGGCAATCGGATTAAGTCTGATGCCTGAAGCCGCCGCCTTTGAAAACAAACTATCGCGCCTCAACATCCCGACCCTCATCCTGTTCGGCGCACACGACAAAGTGGTACCACCCGCCAACGCAGACTTGCTCTCGAAAAAAATTGCGGGCAGCATGGTTGTTATTTTTTCCGATGCGGGGCATTTCTTCCCAATTGAAATTGCGGAAGCCGCCTCGCACGCGATCACGGATTTTGCAGCATAAGAGGCGTTCTCTTGTGCTGATAATCGAACCATAATTCAAAGGAGAAGAATAAGATGAAAGTTTTACGCACGCTCGCTTTCTTGCTTGTAGCCACCTCGCTCGTCTTGGCTGCTTGCGCCCCCGCTGCGACGGAAGTTCCCGTTGAAGCCACCGAAGCCCCCGCGACTGAAGAAGTCGCAACCGAGGCTCCTGCTGCCACGGAAGAACCTGTTGCTGGCTTGACCTGCGCTGAGCCGATCAAAGTCGGTCTCATTACCGATGCTTCCGGCGCGCTCGCCATCTACGGCGCTCATATTTTGCGCTCCTTCATGCTTGGCATGGAATATGCCACTGGCGCTCCCGGCTCTGCTGGTGAAAAGTTCGACTTCACCCAGACTCAGGAAAACACCTTCAAGATTGACGACTGTGAGATTCAGGTTTTCGTCCGCGATGATGCCAGCAACCCTGAAAACACCGCCACCGTTGCGCGTGAATTGATCGACGTTGAAGGCGTGAACATTCTCGTGGGCACCGTCTCTTCCGGCGCGACCGCCACCCTGCAGGGCATTGCGCTCGAAAGCGGCATCCCGCTCATTGTGGCTCCTGCCGCGGCGAATGACATCACCGGCGTGAACTTCAACGAATTCACCTTCCGCACCAGCCGCAACAACTATCAGGATGCGATGAACGAATGTATCGCGCTCACCCAGCAGTATTCGACCTTCGTCCAGATCGCGCCTGACTATGCGTTTGGACAGGGTTCCGCCGCTGCCTTCCGAGATGCCTGCTCCCTCGAAGGAGCCGAATTCGTCGCTGACGATATTTTCGCTCCGCTCGACACCACCGACTTCACCCCGTACATGGAACAGATCGCCAACTCCGGCGCAGAAGCCTACATCGTGACCTGGGCTGGTTCCGGCTTCGTCTCTTTGGTGCAGGCTGCCAAGGATCAGGGCGTGACCGAATCCATGGCGCTCGGTGCGACCTTCATTGATAACGTTCTCATGCCGACCTTCTTCGCGAATGCCGTTGGCACCACCGCGGGCATTCTGTATCACTACAGCGCCCCGCAGAACGATATCAATGCCTGGCTGGTGGAAAACACCAAGACTCGCTATGGTGTGAACCCCGACCTGTTCGATGCCGATGGCATGAACGCCGCCATCTTCGCTGTGGAAGCTATCAAAGCAACCAACGGCGATGTGAGTGGTGAAGCGCTCAAGGCTGCCATGGAAGGCATGGAATTTGAAGGACCCAAGGGCACCATCTACATCCGCCCTGAAGATCATGTTGCCATCCAGGACATGTACATCCTCAAACTGGTCAACGTGACCGATCCCGAAGCCGCCTTCTACGAATATGTTGACACCTCCCGCCCCGAACCGCCTTGCTTGCTCCCCGAAGCGTTGAAAGATCGCTGCGGTGGTCTGCCCTACGGCTCCCTGAGCGGACAGTAATTCCGCACTACAATGAGTGACTGGGATTTGTGAGAGTTTCAGTCACTCAATTTCGACCGGACGACAGACCATGGACGATGGATCTTAAACCTTCGTCCATGGTTCATCGTCAATCGTCACATCTGGAAGGCATTATGGATAACGAGATTATTTTCGAAACCCAAAACCTGACCAAGCAATTCGGCGCGCTCGTGGCTGTAGATAGTGTGAGCATCAAAGTCCGCAAGAACTCATTACATGCCATTATTGGTCCCAATGGGGCTGGCAAGACCACATTTTTTAATTTACTCAGCGGAAACATCGAACCCACCAGCGGCAAGGTCATCTTTAAAGGACGGGACATCACCCATCAACCCGTTCATAAAACGATTCACTATGGCATCGGGCGTTCCTTCCAGATCACGAACATTTTTCCCAACCTCACTGTCTTTGAAAATATTCGTCTTGCCGCCCAAGCATTAGGGCGGGATAATTTCAAATTTTGGCAGCCTGCTTCTCGTTTCAAATCCTACGAAGCGCGGACGTTGGACGTCATCGAAAAAGTTGGCTTGAAAGACCGTGTTCACACCCTGGCGCGGACTCTTCCGCACGGCGACCAACGCAAATTGGAACTCGGCATGATCCTCGCGCCCGACCCCGAAGTGCTGCTGCTCGATGAACCCACCGCAGGCATGGCTTCGGAGCAAGTGCCTGAATTGATCGAATTGATTCAAGGCATCCAAAAAGCGGGCAATAAAACCGTCATGCTTGTGGAACACAACATGAACGTGGTCATGAGCGTCTCCGACCAGATCACGGTCATGCATCAGGGCAAAGTCCTTGCGGAAGGCACTCCCTCCGAGATCGCCGCAAACAAAGAAGTGCAAACCGCCTATCTTGGTGGGTTGTACGAATTGAATGTGTAAGGTGGTTGACAGTTGGTGGTTGAGAGTTGGCAGCAAACCTTAACCGTCAACCGCCAACCATCTACTACCAACAACCTGAGGTCAAATGGAAAACATCCTCGACGTACAGAACATCCATACCTTTATTGGGCAGTATCACATCTTGCAAGGGGTAAACGTGCGTGTGCCGAAAGGCTCAATCGTTGCTCTGCTTGGGCGTAACGGCGCAGGCAAGACCACCACACTCAAATCCATTTTGGGATTAACTCCGCCACGCGAAGGCAAGGTCATTTTCAATGGACAGGAAGTGAACGGCTTGCGTTCCTTCGATATTGCCAACATGGGCATTGGTTTTGTCCCTGAACATCGTGCCATTTTCCGTGACCTGAGCGTGGAAGAAAATCTCAAGATCGCCGAACGCAAAAAGGGAGATTACCTCCGCAAGCGCGATTTTATTTTCGATCTATTTCCCGACCTCAAACGCCTCATTGCTTTGCCAGGAACGAGTCTTTCTGGCGGACAACAACAGATGCTTGCCATCGCTCGTGCGCTCGTGCCAGATAACCAACTGCTGCTGATCGACGAACCCAGCGAAGGTCTTGCGCCAGTTATCATCGAATCGATGATGTCTGCCATTCGTGAACTTGCCAAAGAATCAACCGTCATTCTCGTGGAGCAAAATTTCCTTGTTGCCAGTCAACTGGCTGAATACTATGTCATCATCGAAGAAGGGCGCTCGGTGCAGGATGGCAAAATGAAAGACCTCGCCGCTGACAAAGCCGCCATTCATCGTTTCTTGGGAGCCGCATAACATGAACTCCTTCCTTCGCAAGAACATTGTCATGCTCGTGGCTGTCCTCATCATGGCAGCCTTTCTTATCGCTGCCGCGCAAGGCATGGAGAAACAAGATTTCGTCATCACGCTATTGCGTGGTCTCGCGGTTGGCTCCATCACCTTCCTCGTTGCTTCGGGCTTTTCGCTCATCTTCGGTCTGCTGGATGTGCTCAACCTCGCGCACGGCACACTCTTCATGATCGGCGCGTATCTCGGTTGGACGGTTGTCGTCCGCCCCGATACGTTTGTGGATATGTTGACTCCGCTGGCGTTGATCGTTTCGGGGTTTGCGCTTGGGGATGTGTACCCGCTTCTCGCTAGCCGAATCAGGCTCGGCTTAAGTATGAGGCGGATTCTCCCCTGGGGCATGATCCTCGTCTCCATCCTCCTCTTCGGCTTTATCCTGCCGCGCTATCCCATCGCCATCTGGGATGTGGGTAACTATGGACAAAGCCCCGTCACCTTTGCCTTCATGGCGGACTCGGGCGCGCGCCTGCCTGTGCAGCCCGCCGCATTCACTGAAATTTCCGCGCCGCTCGCAGTGATCGGTTTACTCCTTGCCAGCATCCTCGGCGCGTTTGGCATTTCCTTGTTTGACAATACTCCGCGCACCGTGCGCTTGAGTTGGAAGAATTTTGTCAGCATTGCAGTGGCGTTGGTTGTTGCATTGGTTGGCTTGATCTTCAATGACCAACTCAGCGCGTTCTTTTATTGCTTGAATTCCAATTGGTTGTTCTTTATTGCGGTGCTGGTTGCCACTCTAAGCGGAGTTGCCCTCGGCGGTCTGATGGAAGCCACACTCATTCGTCCGCTGTATAGCCGCCCGATCTATCAATTAATGCTCACGCTCGGCATGAGCGCCATAGGCATTGAAATGGTGCGTGCCATTTGGGGGCGCCCTGAGTTTGTGATGCCCAAACCTGCTTTCTTCAATGGCGGCGGTGAAGCCTGCCCAGCCACAAACTTCGCCGATTGGTGGACGAATCACTGTTCAACGATCTTGCTTTTTGAAGGGCGCGTGCGTGTGTATAACGAAATTTTTATTCCGCTCGTTGGGCTGGTTGTGCTGATCTCAATTTGGATTTTGCTGCAGCGCACCCGCCTGGGTATGATCATTCGCGCAGGCGTGCAAGATAGCCAGATGGTGGAAGCGCTCGGCATCAACGTCCGCCGTGTGTTCACCATGGTGTTCGCGTTGGGTGTAGGTCTCGCTGCGTTGGGAGGTGTATTGGGCGCGCCGTCCACCGGTTTGTCGAATGTGATGGGGGAGAGTCTCCTGCTCAATGCACTTATCGCTCTCGCCATCGGCGGGTTGACCAGTTACCCGGGCGCCGCGCTGGGCTCGGTCATTGTAGGTATGATCCAGCAGTTCATCATCAAATACGGGCAGATCGGTATTGTCATCCCGTTCACCGATATCATCTTCAAACCCACCCCGCCGCTTGTGCCTGCTTCAACCGTGTTGTTGATGGTGATCGTTCTGCTTATTTTGCCGAACGGCTTGCTTGGTAAAAAGGAATAAACAAGCCATGAAAACATTCTTTAATTCCAATCGCGGTGCGTTTATTACTCTGCTCCTTTTGATCCTTCTACCGTTCATCATCGGCTTATTCGATGGCGCGTCGCCTGCCACGGTCTTTGTCAACGGCAGCGGACAGTCGAAATTCATTCAAGGTCTTGCCATTGAGATCTTCATCCTTGCCATCTATGCCATCAGTTTCGATTTGATCTTCGGCATCACAGGTATGCTGTCTTTTGGACATTCGCTATTTTATGGTGTCGGTGCATACACGACCGGCATTGCCATGAAAAGTTTTGGCTTGCCATTATTGCCCACCTTTGGTTTGGTGCTTGTCGCTGCCGTCGTACAGGCGATTTTGTTTGCCTTGGTTTTGCCGCGTGTGAAGGGCATTACTTTTGCGCTGGTCACACTGGGGCTTGGCTCGGTCTTCCACATTCTGGTTATGTCCAGTGAGTTTGGTCCCTACACTGGCGCGGATGTCGGCTTGCAGGGGGTCATTACCCCTGCGTTCATCAGCCCTGCCAATGAACGCTTGCGTTTTTATTTTGTGATGCTGGCAGTGATGGTGTTGGTCTATCTGGTCTATCAACGCTTTGTCACGTCACCAACGGGACGGGTGTGTGTGGCGATCCGCGAGAATGAAGGACGCGCCCGCATGTTGGGATACAACACCTTCTACTTCAAATTTGTCGCGCTTCTGCTTTCATCTTTCACAGCGGCATTGGCGGGTTTCTTCCACACCTTGTATCAACCCATTGTCAGCCCGAACGTGGCGGGCATGGGCTTCACCGTCACTGCCTTGCTGATAGTTTTGATTGGCGGCGTGGGCACGCTCAACGGCGCATTCGTTGGGGCACTCATCTACCGTCTGCTCGATTACGGTCTGCGACGGTACATTGGCGAAAGCGCCAGTTTCATCAACGGCGCGATCTATGTATTGTTTGTGCTCTTCGTTCCGTATGGAATTGTGGGCACATGGCGTTTGAAATCTCTGCAAATGAAGCAGGGCTGGGAGCGGCTGTTGGGATGTTTAGTCGATAAATGATTGAAAACGAGCTCTGATTTAATCAGGGTTCGTCTTTGTTTACATCATCAATTTATGATGATATTACAGTGCCTCTGCCAAATGGGGGATATCTCTGTCAAATCCATGATGGCGTAGGATAACTTGACGTTTCGTGCATGGTTATTGAAATATGTCGACACTTGCATCAAACTCTGACGCTTCGATAAGCTCAGTACTCCGCCTTTGGGCTGGAGTTAGCTTGTATAATTACGCAATAAAATTGCGTAATTATACAAGCTAAAATTCGTAACTACACAGTGAATTTTAGATAAAGGGCAGGGCTTTCTTAAAGTCGCAGGATGAGGGATAAAGCAGCAAAAGGATTGGCGTCATAGAAACGTCTGGCGCGGGCATGATTGGAAAAACCCTGCTTGCAAAATAAAGCGATAATCAAATTGTTGATGCAAGCCATGGCGCGCGCCTTATGTTTACACGTCATTCTTGTTTTATCTTCACGAAAGGTGACGTCGCGACGATAATGCAATCCGTTTTCAATGCCCCACTCAGCGCGAATAAGTTCGAGTAATCTTTCGGGGGGGGCGCTTGCTTGGCATTGAGACTGGTCAAGCCATATTGAATTTCGTGATGTACTTTGCCGGAACTTGCATAGGTAAAGCGGCGTTCCAATTTGAAGACTTGCTGAACAGATGGCCAATCCATGTATTCGTTCAGCATATGACTGACCGTAATCCTTCGCTCTTCCAGTCGACCATGCGCCTTTTCCGTGGTCTGGGCTGTGACAAAATCCATGGGAGGACGCCCTTGTCCGCGCACTGGTTTTTGCGGGGCAAACAGGAGTTCAATGGCTTCGCGTGTTTTCGGTTGATTGTCTTTGGCAATCCAAACATATTCTCCGCCTGCGTCTACAATTTGACTGGATAACGCTCTTTGGGTCTGCATGGCATCCCCCACCACCACTTTTTCCTCTAAATTCAGGCTTGCAAGGAGTTGGGGAGCCACCACAATCTCATTCTCCTTCTCTTTTTCAACGGGTAACTGCTTCAAAACTATCCCCGCTTCTGGCAGGTAGGCTGACAGCAAGTGAACGCCGAAGCGGTCCTTTGCGGTAATTGTCCCGCGTGCTGTTTTTCCATCCAAGCTGATGATTTGGGCTTGTTCAACGGCTGGCAGTTTGCCAAGATAGCCTGAAACTGCCTTGTCAATTTCAGGCGCGTGGCTTGCCAGAATCCTTTCGTACGTGCTGTGATCTGGCAAACGTGGATATTTCAATTGCAACACTTTCAATAACATCTCTTTCCGACCGTGTACCCAATCCGCTATTCCAGATGGCTTGTCCTCCCCGCATATTTTTGCCAACACAATCAGCAATAACAACGTTGGCAGTTGATAGCGAACCCCGCGCTTTTTCCGCTGATCTGTCACTTTCATAAAATGACTGTACAAACTTCCGCTGTCTATGACCAGTTC
Source organism: Candidatus Villigracilis adiacens (assembly GCA_016703605.1). GTDB lineage: Bacteria > Chloroflexota > Anaerolineae > Anaerolineales > Villigracilaceae > Villigracilis > Villigracilis adiacens. The sequence goes on from JADJBU010000001.1 coordinate 130,912, forward strand.
GCTTGTGTTACACTCCATTTTGACCTTCCTCGATTTCTATTTGGCGTCGTAACTCCAAATTTATCGAAGAAGGTCTTTTTCTTCAACCTTTCCTGACTTTAAGAAAGCCCTGCCAAGCAGGCAACGAAGCGTTGACAGTTAGTGTTTTTCCCAATGCAAGCCACACCATCCGCGTCGGCGAGAAGTTCGCCGATGGTTACTTCGACCTGATGGTAAACTGGCTTGGCAGCCTGCCGATTGAATAGATTCTTTGAAAATGGATGATTTCACAGGAGATGACGACTTATGAAACACAAGTCTCTGATTGCCTACTTCCTCATCCTGATCGCGCTCTGCGCCGCGTTCATCGTCGGCGCGAAGATGATGGGCGAGCAGGGCATGTACCTGGCGCAGGGATACATGCTCACGCCCGCGCTCGCCGCGCTGATCACGCGCCTGTTCTTCTACGAGAAAAAATTCAAGGACGCCAACCCGCGCTTCGGGCGCTCGGCGATTACGGAAAATTCTGGCTGGTCTCAATGGGAATCACCGCGCTGTCATACGGCTTCTTTTTGGCATTCGGCGCGATCCGCCTAGACTTGAGCGGGCAGGAATTTTTGCGAAGGCTGGCGGAGCAGTTCGCCGCCGTCGGTCAGAACATGGAAGCGAGCCTGCCGCCTGGCTTCACGCCGCAGATGATGTTGCTGATCTACTTTATCGGCGGGCTGACCGTCTTCAACATCATGCCTGGACTCATCACGGGCTTCGGCGAAGAATTCGGTCATCGCGGCTTCATGTTCCCCGCGCTGTATCGCATTAAACCCTGGGTTGGGATTTTTGTCGTCGGGTTCATTTGGTATGCGTGGCATCTGCCGCTGGCGCTCGTCATTCCGCAAACCGCCGAAACTCCGCTCTGGCAATCCATTTTGAATTTCGTCATTCTTGGCGTCGGCTCGCTCTGCACGTTCGCATATCTGGCCTACGTGTACGTCAAGACCCGCAGTGTCTGGGTGGCGGCGTTCGCGCATATTGTGATGAACAATTCGGGTTCGGCGTTTTCGTATTTTGCGGTGGTTCAAAACCAGTTGCTCGCCAATCTTGGGCTGATGGTGGCTATGGTCATCGTTGCGGTGATTCTGATTCGCAGGAACGCGCTGGGAACATTCGCAGAGTATTTCCGCGCGGAGGCGGGGGGATAGGGCACACAGTTCAGGGATAGCGGAAAATGAAGTCTACGGCGGGTGTGCAAACTGGTAATTTCCCGTCTGGTCAAAGGCGTCTTGCTCGTGGCAGATAACGCCATCAACCGCCGCGAAGCATTAAAGCCGATGCTTGACCGCGTTCTGAACGATGAGCGCGTGGACGCGTTGATCGTCCCGATTGGGAAGGGCGAGCTGATGTGCAGGAAGATTTGAGGTACAGGGGTGAAACGAAGTTACCCCATTATCAGTTTGGGGCGGTGTTGCAATACTGTCTCAAAGCGTAGATTGGATGTCATCATTCCCCGCCAGACCTGCGATCTTGCGTGCCATTTCAGGTTTGCCCTGAGCCTGCCGATGGATGTGGTGATAGGCACGCGCTGAAAATTACGCTGACTCATCGCGGTATGCATCAGGCTTTAATCCTCGTCTTTTAATCGACAACACTGCTTGATCTTACTGATGGCATATCGGCGACTGGCATTTGCACCATCAAAACAGGTTTCTCATTCACAGATAATAAACTGACGCAGCAAATAAATCAAAAGCGGCAGAGATTTCTCTCTGCCGTCTACGCTCGTTTTCTAAACTTATACCCGTATGCATGCTAATATGCCACTCTGGACAAATTCGATTGAGCCTCTGATTTTGGTATTTCGCCAATTCGTACATGATTGGTGATACGTGAGTTCTCAACTAAAAATGCGCATAATAGTTTTACTCGCATTGGTTGTCTTCTCATTTCTTAGGTTTAGTTTCAGCCAATTGCAACTGTGTAGGCTCTTAAGCCTGCCTAATGATTGGGCTGGCGATAAGTTGTTTACTCGCTTTCAATCCTCTCAATAGAGGTGGGGGCATTCAAGCGAAGAGCATCGCCGGAATAATTACGATCTCCCTTTTCCGCGTAATCGCTTGAATGCCCATTCAAACGATGTGATCTTCCGCCAGTTCCATCGGCTTTCACTTCGGCGGGGACGGGCAAGTCTTGGGCTTCCTTCGACTTGATGTACAACTCCTACAGAAAGCCAGCACCACGGGACCCTTCTAGTTGAAAAAATATTTCGACGTCTGATTACCCCATAGAATAGATTTTTGAGAGATAGGAATGACGACGGATTTCAATCTAATAGAGAAATCGAATAAACATTGGGCGAATGGCAGTATAGCCATTACTTGTCCAAGTATAATTACAGAGTGAGACAATATCCCTCCCAAGCGCACACGTGGATTTTTTATGTTACCGCCGGTTTTTTGGTAGGAACAACTGTGCTGCGATTGTTAATCAATTATCAGCATGACCCAAGATTTATTTCGATGATGGGGGTGTTGGCAGGCTGGCTGCTATTATTTGTTGGGGCGGCAATGATAATGGCAAAACAAGGACGGTGGCTGCCCGTATATTTACTCCTTCAATCCCTATTGATTGCCGAGCTTTTTTCTCTGGCGAATGGTGAAGATTATATTGCCGCCCTCTTTGGTATTCTCAGCATGCAAATCATGCAGTGGACAAATCCAAAAGTTGGGGCGGTATGGATCAGTTTCTTTGCAGTGCTCATGACGTTCCCTCTGGTACATGCCTATGGGTTATTGGGCGGCGTTGCGATTGCATTTATCTACACCTTTGGAAGTATTCTCCTTGCCTCGTATACTTTGGCTGCGCGCCACGCTCGAGAAGCGTTTGATTACAATCAGACCCTGACGCGCCAACGTCAGGATGCGAATCGCCAGTTACAGGAATACGCAAAACAAATTCAACATTTGGCTGTAGCGCGTGAGCGCTATCATCTGGCGCGCGAACTGCATGATTCGGTTACGCAAACAATTTTCACCATGAACCTCACGGCGCAATCTGCTTTGACGCTTCTCGACCTCGACCAAAATCGCGCAGGGGAGCAACTGGAACGATTAAATCAGTTATCTCAAAGCGCCATTGCTGAGATGCAAACACTGATCCATGAACTTGACCCAACCCAAATCACCCAGGATGGCTTGGCAACCGCAATACAACAACACATCGGGGATCACCGCCTGTCTGGAAATTTATCCGTTTCTTTGAGTGTTGAAGGTAATACCCTGCTTGAGCCTTTGGAGGAGCGAATGCTCTTTCGAATTACCCGGGAGGCTTTGAATAATATCGTCAAACACGCTCGTTCGAATCAGGCAACGATCCTCTTGCACTTAACCGAGCCGTTGTGGATCGAAATCTCTGACCAGGGGCAGGGCTTCGATTTGCAGCACATCTCGAGCAATGACGGTATCGGTTTGAGAAGTATGAGGGAACGGGCAGCCGAAATCGGGTGGGGATTACGGGTGATAACCTCGCCCGGGGCAGGCACAAGCGTTCGTGTCGAGAAGGAATGAGAGGCGTTTCGCTATGACATCACAAGTGGAAAAGATCAAAGTACTCATTGCTGACGACCATCAAATCGTCCGGCAGGGGCTGCGAACCTTCCTTGAATTGCAGCAGGACATTGTTGTGGTTGGGGAGGCGGGTGATGGCTTAACCGCTGTCGAGATGTCCCGTCAACACGAACCGCAAGTCGTTCTGATGGACCTGGTAATGCCTCAAATGGACGGCGTTGAAGCCATTCGCAGGATCAAAACTTTGAACGGAAACATAAAAATAATTGCGCTGACAAGTTTTTCAGAAGACGACAAAGTCATGACAGCCATTCAATCTGGCGCATCCAGTTATCTGTTGAAAGATGTGACTCCCGACGACCTGGTGGATGCCATTCGAGCAACCCACCGCGGCGAAGTCCGTTTGAGCCAGAGCGTCACCGGAAAATTAATGGAGCAGATTGCCCGTCAATCCGGCTCCGAATCGCCTGACCCAGCCATTTACCTGACAGCGCGCGAGTATGATGTTATTCGTCTTGTAGGGCAGGGGCGCGGCAATCAGGAAATCGCAGAGTCTTTATTCATCAGCGACAAAACGGTCAAAACTCATGTGAGCAACATTCTTCGCAAACTAAATTTGACAGACCGCACACAATTGGCAATCTACGCAATTAAGAATAAACTGGCATGATACCGCACCCCAATCGCTCTACTCTCCCTGTCCGCGCTGGAAGAACGTCAGTCATTGCCGTTTATCTGGTCATAGCTGCTGAATTTTTTCAATTCCTGTTTTCCACACCGCATTCCGAACTTCGTCCCTTGCTATTTGGGTTACATGTTACCTACCTGATCCTCTTCACAGTTGTAATGCGGGCACAGCGCCTGCATTATGGATTGCTAAATTTATACTTTGCCGTTCAATCGGCGATTGTAGTCACACTGCTTTTATCAAATTCCGAATTAGGGGTTGCGACTGCGCTCTTTGTCTTGCTTGCCTTTCAAGCATCTTTGGTTTTTGCAGGCTCAGTCCATTGGCTATGGGTCGGTCTCTTTTCTGCGTTCATGGCAGCGCCGCTCATCTTCTACTTCGGAGCGCTTGATGGGCTGGCGCGCGCATTAATGCCCATGGCAGGCAGTGTTGTCGTTTCAGCCTATATCATTGTCAATCGTGAAATTGAGGAAGCCCGTCTCAAAAGCCAGGCCATGCTAAACGACCTGGAAACCCTGCATAGCCAATTGCAAAAATACGCCTCTGAAGCGGAGGAATTGGCAATTATGGAGGAACGCAACCGCCTGGCGCGCGAACTACACGACTCGGTTTCACAAACCTTGTTTAGCATGGCGCTTAATACTCGGTCGGCAGAGATCATACTGAAACGTAAGCCGTCACAGGCGCGACCTCAGTTGGAGAATCTCCAACGCCTTGCGCAAAACGCCCTGGCGGAGATGCGCAGACATATCACCCAGCTACACCCGAAAAGCGATTAACCTGCTTTCGGATGATCCCTCGTATCAAAAACCCTCAAACTTCGCGGAGTTTGAGGGTTTTTTCCTTGTCAAACAAAAGAGCGGAGATACATCTCTAGATGTAGAAAACATTCCATCCTGCGGATGACGCGAAATATGTCTTAAGCCCAATGTGCATTTATGGGGAAGCCATCATAATGGCAATGTTTCATTTGAAATCTTAGTGATCGCAACTCAAAGAACAGGAGATAGTTATGCAGAAGCATCGGATAAATATTCAACAAATTGGCGGGGCTGCCGCCTTTATGAATGCAGCCGCGGCAATGGCAACGCTCATTGTGGCGTTTGGATTTATTGGCGTCGCCGCGCATTCAGACCCAAATAAATTAATGGAACTTGCCATCCACAACCCTGTTCTATTAATCGTTCAAGATGTGCTGAAGCTTGTTTCGAGCGGAATAGCCGTTGTCTTGATCCTGGCTTTACACAACCGCTTGCGAGATGATTTTCCAAAATTGATGCGAACCGCCATATGGTTTGGATTTATTTCAGTGTTGTGCCTGCTTATTAACGCCGTGCTGAGCCTTCTTATGCTGGCACAGGCAACAAACATTTTTCAGGAACAAACTTGGATAAACAATCTAGTCTGGATGATATTCCAACAGCAAAAAACGACCGTCTTCGTTTTGCTGGGATTTCTGAACGGGTTGATCAACATGCTGGGAATGGCTGTAATCGCCATCAACGGTGTGTGGTATTTACTTGTCAGTTGGGCTGCTTTGAAGGCTAACAGCCAGCCGAGATGGGTCAGTTACCTTGGAATGACAATGGGCGGATTAAGTCTTTTACCGCCTCTCGGAATCCTGGTTTTGTTTCTGGGTATTCCCTGGTCGTTTGGGCTGGGCGGGACGCTTCTGAAGAAATAGCCTGTCGGAGAAAAACCATGTTTAGAACTGTTCTCAAACCTCTAACCGTATTAATGGGTATTTTCCTTGCAGGAATAGCCGTGCTATTTACCTGGCTGTCTGCGATCAATTCGCCGCAATATGCATGGCGCGTAATAGTTTACGGCGACTCTGACCCTCAGGATTACCTGATCTTTCCCCAGCGAGCCGTTCATAACGGCGGTCATATGTCAATCATAAAGACCGCAGATGCCAACATACCGCAGACGGTGACATTCCCATACGACGGCACACAACACACAGAAGCTTTTGACGATCTCCTGCACAGGACGAATACAGGCGCCTTCATCATCATTCGCGACGACAAGGTTGTTTATGAAGCCTATCTGGATTCAACCCGCGCCTCGATCCACACTTCATTTTCAGTGGCAAAGTCCTTTGATTCAGCGTTGATCGGGGCTGCCATTGCGGATGGCAGGATCGGGTCCGTGGACGATGCGGTTATCAAGTACATCCCTGAGCTTACAGGGCGCGGCATCGACAACCTGACCATTCGCAATTTGCTCCAAATGGATTCGGGGATTCGTTATCGCCACAACGAAGAACTCCCTTTTTATATTCATCCGTTCGGTGACGACAGCTTCTCCTATTATTCAGCAGATCTGCGCAAGATCGCTCTCAGCGTTCAGCCTAGCGAAACGCCGATCGGCGAAGCCTTTCGATACAACAATTACCATCCATTACTCGAAGGTCTCATCCTCGAACGTGTAACGGGCATGCATGTCGCCGAATATTTGCAGGAAAAAATCTGGAGTCCGATGGGCGCTGAATATCCTGCTTCCTGGAGTCTGGACAGCGCGTCTTCAGGTTTCGAAAAAATGGAAAGCGGCATCAATGCAAGCGCAATGGATTTCGCCCGCTTCGGCTTGATCTTCCTGCATAAGGGAAATTGGAACGGCAGGCAAATCCTCCCGGAGGCTTGGGTAACCGAATCAACCACGCCGCTGGATCCTGACCCCAGAGTTTGGGAGACGTTTCCCGAATGGCTGAATTATGGCGGCTATTACAAATATCACTGGTGGGGGCTCAAAAACCCCGATGGCGTCAATGACTTTGCCGCACGCGGGCATCTTGGTCAGGTCATCTATGTTGCGCCGCGCAAAAACATGGTGGTCGTGCGTTTCGGTGATGAACCTGACTCAAACATTAACTGGACTCTTGTCATCCATGCCCTTGTGGATCAAATGCCATAGATTCCATATTCGTTTACTGATCTGTAATATGAAGGAGTAAAAATTATGAACACAAATCGTCGCTATGATGTTGACTGGCTTCGCACGCTTGCCACGGGTGGGATTTTCCTCTTCCACACCGCTCGTTTTTTCAACAATGAAGATTGGCACATCAAAAATAACATGAGCAGTGAAGGCGCAACCATATTTGTCGCGATCCTCGTCGAGTGGATCATGCCGCTATTCTTTATGCTGTCTGCCTTGAGCGTCTCCTATGCGCTGACCAGACGCGGCAATGGACAATATCTCTCGGAGCGGTTTCAACGGCTGATCATTCCGCTTCTGTTCGGAATATTTACCATTATCCCTCCGCAGGTTTATATCGAGCGGATCACACACGGGCAGTTTGAGGGAAGTTTCCTCCAATTCCTGCCTCATTACTTTGACGGCATGTATGGCTTTGGCGGAAATTTCGCATGGATGGGATTGCATCTCTGGTATTTGCTTATGCTGTTTATTTTCAGCCTGATAACCCTTCCGCTCTTTCGCTTGCTTCTTAAAAGTGCATCCATCCCCAACTTGTTTGCTTTCTTCCATAAACCGGGCATGATCTTTCTTTTATCCATCCCCATCATGTTGGTCGAATTATTTGTCAACACCCAGCCCAACGGCATTGGCATCCACGACTTTGGCGGCTGGAGTCCGCTCAGTTATTTGGTCATCTTCATACTTGGCTATCTAATTTCACTTGACCCCAGATTTCAGCAGACCCTGGCGCGTCATGCGTGGGCGGCTCTGGTGTTAGCGGTCGTTTCCATAATAAGCGGCTTTCTGGCAGTCAGGTATTTTCATCTTTCAAACCGCGATGAATTGCTTGCCATTCTACGCGGATTCGACACCTGGGCTTGGCTGGTCGCCTTTATGGGGCTTGCCGCCCGTTATCTCAATTTTTCCAATAGTTTTCTGAAATACGCCAGTGAAGCATCCCTGCCCTTTTATATCCTGCATCAGAGTGTGATCGTCATTGTGGCATTCTTCATGGTCAACCTGCCGCTGGGCGTATCGATGAAATATCCCCTGTTGGCGATAATCGCCTTTGCGATCATTATGGCGCTCTACGAAGGCTTGGTAAAAAGGATCAAAATTTTTCGTTGTTTATTTGGGATGAAATAATGACCAAGCCTCATTCGCTCACCGTATTTTTCGCATTGTCCTTTTTGATCTCATGGATGGTTTGGGTGCCTGCTTCTCTGGCTTCACACAACCTTATTTCCTTCAAAATTGACCCAACCCTGAGCGGATCGCTCGGCGCAATAGGTCCATCGTTAGCCGCGCTGATTACGATTGCGATATATGACGGCGGGACGGGCTTCCGCGACTTGTTCGGACGATTGCTGACCTGGCGCGTCGGACTCCGCTGGTACCTGTTCGTGTTTCTATGGGCTCCGTGCCTCTCCCTGACTGTGACCGCCGTCTCAGTTCTAGTTGGCGGTTCAATCCCTAATTTTGCACAACCGCCATTTGCAAATATCTTTTCAAGCCTTCTTCCCACACTTGGGAATATCAGCCCATTTATTTTTCTGCCTTTCTTCTTTCTCCAGCAGCTGCTCCTTGGCAGTTCAATGGGAGAAGAACCTGGCTGGCGCGGTTACGCCCTGCCGCGTATGCAATTCAAAAGCGGCGCCTGGCAAGCCAGTATTCTTTTGGGAATGCTATGGGGTTTATGGCATCTGCCGCTTTGGTTGACCAAAGGCAACTTCGCCCAGGAGACTTTCATCGGCTGGCATTATCTCGAATTAATCGCTACTTCTGTCCTGTTTGGATGGGTTTACAACAATACAAAGGGCAGTCTGTTTCTTGCCCTCCTATTCCACACTTCCATCGGTGTGACTGGACTCTTCCTCGCCTCAGTCGAGTTTTACCCCTGGCTGCCTGCTGCGTTCAGTTGGGGAACCGCTCTGCTTGTAACTACATTCTCGAAGCGCGTCGATCGCGCCATGGCAATCAAAAGTATTTATCCGCTTTGGTAACTACTCAGCCAATTCACTACCCTGTCTTGTCATTTCGAGCGGGAGCGAGAAATCCTTCTCAATATTGCGCTGGATTTCTCCTCGCTGGCGCTCGTCGAAATGACAGGCTGAGCAGTTACCCGCTTTGACAGGAAACTTGTGTATTGTCGCCTATCAATATGGTTTAAGGAGTAAGTCATGCGTCTCGGATTACAAATCATTCGTTTTGATTGGGATGGAAATCCTCAAAATATTGGGGCAAAGTTAGGCAGTATCGCGCAGTTCGTTGACCGGGAGAATTTCTACTCCCTTTGGGTTATGGATCATTTTTTCCAAATGGGAGGAATTTTTGGGGAGAAGGACGCTCCCATGTTGGAAGGATATACTGCGCTTGCATATGTTGCGGCATTGACCAGGAAGATCAGGATCGGCACGTTGGTTACAGGATACCTGTACCGATATCCGGGCATCCTGGCGAAAACCGTAACGACATTGGATGTTTTATCGGGCGGGAGATCATATCTCGGCATTGGCGCTGGCTGGTACGAAGAAGAGGCAATTGGGCTTGGCACCCCATTTCCTTCGGTCTCCACGCGATTCGAACAACTGGAAGAAACATTGCAAATCATCCGCCAGATGTGGAAAGATGACCCGTCGCCATATCAAGGAGAACATTATTGCCTGGCTGAACCGATTAATCATCCACAACCGCTTCAGCTGCCCCATCCGCCAATTTTAGTCGGTTCGGAGGGGGAGAAAATAGGTATTCGTCTTGTCGCTCAATACGCAGACGCTTGCAACTTCTTTTTCGGCGCAATGCTGCCAGATTGGAGCGATTGGCAATACCAACGCTATCAAAACAGTATTCCGCACTTAAAACGTAAATGGAGCATTTTAGAAGAGCATTGTGCCAAATATGGTCGAAGCCCGAAAGAGATTGAATTTACCGTTTTGGGAACAATAAAACCATCCCATGACAATCAGGGCAATTCGCCCCAGGAGTTAATTGATTATTTTGGGAAATTGAACGAAATAGGCGTTGATCATATAATCGTCAATATTCCAAACGCGCATGAAATGGAGCCGTTGGAAATACTAGCCGCAGATGTGCTGCCTTTTATTACGCATAGATCATGAACCAGATTTCGTAAATTGATGTTCTGAGGCTAAACGCCTTTTTCGCTGATAGGAGAAGGGTAAAAGACACAAAAAAACTTGGTGGCATGTCGCCTTGATGGAACAAATAAACCAAAAGCGGCGGAGAATTCTCTCCGCCGCCTACGTGCCGCCTACGTTCGTTTTCGAAACTTATACCCGTATACCAGATATGTACCCCGCCGGACAGATCCGATTGCGGTTGTGAGGCAGAGAATTGGCGATTGCATACAATTACCTTCAGTTTGGACTTCGATAAGGCTAATTTTAGCAGGTTCAGTTTTCCGGTATCACTGCCCTGTCGCCAGGCGCTGAACGAGCCAGGTACGAATAGTTTTCTAAAAGCGATTATGCTTTTTAGTCAAAGGGGTGTAATCGCTAAATGGTGGGGATGAATCCTCAAACTCCCCTAATGATAGGGGAGTTTTTGATAAGCGACACAATCATCTTTGTTTCCGCCATTCGAGGAATTGGAGGGTAGCGAAGATGTCCACGCAAATGGCGGTGATGCCGATTGCCCATTTTGCATCCGGCGTAAAGTTGAAGATCGGGAGCACAAGCAATAGGATACTCGCCAACACCCAGGCAGAGTCGCCGAGGACGGTGAAGAGGGTGAAGCCGCGATTGATTTCTCCACGTTGGGTGTTGAAGGCGATCAGCGCGGCATAGAAAAACATGACGACCGCGAGAATCGTCATCACGGTCGGCGATGCGCCGAGGAATTCACCGAGCGGGTTTCGAGCGAGGACGAAGAAAAGCCCGCTGGTGAATGAGAACATGGCGTTCGCGTTCAGGATGTGGTGCAGGTTGAATGGGTTGTAGGTTGTATTCATTTTGTTTTGTCTCCTTACCGCCCATTGTAGGGATTTGAAACTGCCATGTCCACGGAAAAGACTGCCATGTGGTGCCAAATTGGCAACCAGCTGTCCTTCGTCTGCGTTCCTCGCCCCGTTCAGGACGAGGAACCTCTTATATCCTCCGCAATTAATTTCGCGGCGATGTTTTGCCAGTTGTGGAGAGTCCGTTCGGGGACGGAGGTTTGGAACCAATCGAGCGCGGCGCGTGCTGTGTCATCGAGTGAGTCGTAATCGGCGCGGCGGGCGTAGGGTTTGAGTCCGAGTACATAGGGAAAGTGGACGGCATTGTAGTAACGCCATTCATCGGTTGTGCCGAATTTTTCATCCGATTGCGGCTTAAGCTTTTGAATGGACTGAACCAACACTGATTTCAGTGCATGCGCACGGTCGAGTGGATTTGTCCCGGTGATGATGGGCAGATTCACAAGCGGATTCGTCGCCAGCTTGGGCAGGTCACCGAGGTGGGACAAGGCGCGTCGCGTCAGACGGGTGAACTGCTCCTCATTAACTGAATCAGTTTCCAGTGTGGAGAGAAGCGGGAGCGCATCCGCAGTTTGGCGCAGGATCTGGCGTTCGTTGTTCAGGCGGCGCGGCAGGGTCAACGAATCCAATAAAGATTGAATTGAGTTGGAAAAAGTTTGAGTGAGAATCGCGAAGGTAAGGAGAAGCAGAAGAAGGGATGGGTTATCAGTGAACAGGGTGGTGATCAGCGCGAGTGCGCCTGCATAATAAAGATTAGACACGAACGAACGGACGAGGTGTGCGCGGATGGACTCGCCTTCGTCGAGGGCATCCCAAACGGTGAGGGTGATGGCGAGGAAGATGAGGTCGAAGCCGAGGAGCGCCATGCCCCATG
>JADJBU010000002.1 GCA_016703605.1 Candidatus Villigracilis adiacens
ACTTTGTTCGCCGTCGCAAACGCTTTGCGGACATCATCCAAGATTCCCGTGTAGGTGGCAGGGTTCGAGCGGCTGTTAACTCCCACAGCAGATTGGTCAATTACAACCGCATCGGGATGTTGAAGTTGAAACACTTCATTGATAAGCGAACTCTTTCCAGAGCCAGCCACGCCTGTGACCACAGTCAACACGCCAGTTGGAATATTCACACTGACATTCTGTAAATTGTTGACTTTCGCATTCTTGATGGGAAGTTTTCCCGTCGGCGCGCGGAAAGAATCTTTTATGGGGACGGATTGCTGCATGTGCGTGCCGGTCAATGTCTTTGCCTTGAGCAAATTGGCATAACTGCCCTCGTAGACGATCTCACCTCCATGCGGACCCGCGTGCGGACCCACATCCACGACATGGTCTGCCGCTTTGATAACGTCTGGGTCATGCTCCACCACAATGACGGTGTTGCCCTTGTCCCGCAGTTTTTGCAACAACTCATTCATGCGATGCACATCCCGCGGATGCAAACCCACGCTCGGTTCATCAAAGATGTAGATGACATCGGTGAGACTGCTGCCGAGGTGTTTGACGATCTTCACACGCTGCGACTCGCCGCCTGAAAGCGTGTCCGTTTCGCGGCTGAGGCTGAGATATTCCAAGCCAATATCCACGAGGTTCTGCAAACGATCCACAAGCGCTTTGACGATTGGTTCTGCGGCGGGTACTTTGATCTTTTTCACGACTTCGATCAATTCAGGGATTTCCATGCCCGTCAGGTCGGCGATGTTGTATCCGTTTATTTTGCAGTTCAAGATGGTCTTGTTCAACCGCGCACCGTTGCATTCGGAACAGGGACCCATCGTCATGAAAGGCTCGACCGACTTTTGCGTCCGCTCAGATTTTGTTTTTAGGTCCTGCTTGATGTATTTATTGGTAAAGCGGTTGATGATGCCTTCATAGGTCATGTTGAAGTCTTTTGCGCCAACCTTAGTCTTGACCTTGATGGGTTCGCTGTATAAAAGGTCGTTCAATTCTTTTTGGGTATATTTGGAGATTTTCTTATCCGGGTCGAACAAGCCCGTATTGATCACGTTACTCCAATACCAACTATCCACAGCGTATTCGGGGAACAGGATCGCGCCTTCGTTCAGCGATTTGGATTTATTGAGGAACTTGTCCATGTCCACATCGAGTTTGCGCCCAAGTCCGTTGCAGTTCGGGCACATGCCTTGCGGATCGTTAAAACCGAAGACGTTGGTGGGTCCCACATGGGGTTGACCGAGGCGGGAAAACATCAGGCGTAGAATCGTGTTGATGTCGGTGATCGTGCCCACGGTCGAGTGTGAGCCGCCGCCCATCCGCTTTTGATCCACCACGATGGACATGCTCAAATTCTCGATGGAGTCCGCTTCGGGTTGGGAATACTTCGGCAGAAAATTCCGCACGAACATGCTGAAGTTTTCGTTGAGCAGGCGTTGTGATTCGGTCGCGATCGTATCAAACACGATGGACGATTTACCCGAACCGGACACGCCTGTAAAAATGGTGATCTTACGTTTGGGGATACGCAGCGAGACGTTCTTTAAATTGTTCTCTCGTGCTCCGCGAATCTCAATATATTCCTGTGGCATGGTCTCTCCTCTGAAATCTCTGCCGGATGGTTAACGCATTGGGTGGGCAAAAGCCAAGCTTTTACCCACCCAGAATAAGGTTATTCTATTTTAGAACATTCATTCTAGCAAGTCAAGACTCTTATCTCACCGATTTTTTTACAAGCGCCGTAATCTTTGCCTCTTCAGCAGATGTCAACTTGATGAGCGCAAAAGAAGCCGCCCACATATTGCCATCGTCCAACTTCGCATCAGGCTGAAAGCCGAAAGTTGCATACCGCACCCCAAACTTGCTCGCCGCCTGAAAGAAACAAATGACCTTGCCATCTGCATCAGCATAGGCAGGCATGCCATACCAGGTCTTCGGCATCAGTTCCGGCGCAGCAGCCGTCACCAGTTCATGAATCCGCTTCCCCATCGAACGATCCGTTGGGTCTTTCATCGCGGCAACCGCTGCGAGCAGGGCTTTTTCACCTTCTGCTCTATTCTTGCTTGCCTTCGCTTCCAACTTTAATTCCAACGCACGCGCTTTCATTGCGGCTTTTTCGTCGGCGGTAAAACCTTCTGTTTTTTTAACTGGGCTCATGGGAATCTCCTTTTCTGTACCTTGCATCAAAATCGTATTTAGTTATATAATAAAGATACTTTATTATAAAGATAATGTCAAGGGATATTCCATGTCGAAATCAACGAAGACCGATCTGAAAATGCGCGCCTTAATGGCAGTGCGAGACTATGGGGTAAATCTCACACACTTCCGCAACGCCATGAACGAATGGGCGGGACTCAACGCCACCGACATGGAATGCTTGAGGTTATTAACTCAAAAAGGCACCGCCACCCCCACCGAACTTGCCAAACACACAGGGCTAACCTCCGGCGCAACGACCGCCATGCTCGACCGCCTTGTTTTTTCTTCCCAGCCAATTTCAGCTTTCCCGATGCATCGCGATGTGTGCCAGTCGTTTGCTTGAGCGTAAACGTATCGCCATGTTGAATGATATGGATAATGGCTCTGGCATGTCCCGTGCCAAGTCCGTAATCAGTTTTTAGCCAAGCCATCAGGTCTTTAAATTCGGTCAGTTTTTTCTTTTTTGCCTCAGCAATAAATTGCTTCGGGGTTTTGCCTGTCTTTTCTTCCACATTATCCAAATACGCTTGAAATGACATGTTTTACTCCTGTGCTTGCAGAATTTCTTTCAGATTATAAATTCCCGATCGTGCCTGCGCGTTCGTAACTTATTACAATAACACCGCTCGGCGTAGCTGCGCTTTCGGTCACTTTGAACGCCGCAGGGATCGTGCCATCCGCAAACAAGCGTTTCCCACCCCCAAAAGTAATCGGATACATCATCAGCCAGAACACGTCGACCAGATCATGCTTAATCAGCGTTTGAAGAAGATTGCCGCTCCCCCCACGTGCAAGTCAGGTCCTTGCTGTTGTTTGAGCTTGGCAACTTCTCCGGCAATATCTCCGCTTAAGAACACAGAAGGTTCCCATTCACTGGATGTTCTTGTATTTGACACAACATACTTGGTCGCCTTATTGACATTCGGCCATATATCAGAATGCTTCGGCCAATAAGGCTCCCAGATTTCAAAGGTTTTCCGTCCCAACAACAAATCGAATGGACTATTCATCTGCTTTCGCAAAAGCCCGCCGCTGACCTCATCACCGTAATGCGCGATCCATCCGCCGTGCGTAAAACCACCGCTGGTATCTTCCTCCGGCCCGCCGGGTGCTTGTATCACACCATCCAGAGAGATATGTTCAAGTACAACAATTTTTCTCATGGCTACACACCATCATGCGCTTTTTGCAGATCAGCCACAACAATTTTTTTCATCGAAAGCATGGCGTCCATCACACGCCCCGATTTTTCAGGGTCTGGGTCGTTCATCAACTCGCTCAACTGCTTTGGCACAATCTGCCACGATAACCCATACTTGTCCTTTAACCAACCGCACATCGATTCCTCACCCCCATCGGCAGTTAATGCATTCCAAAAATAATCCACTTCTTTTTGATCTTCGCAATTAACGAACATCGAAACGGCTTCATTAAACTTAAACTGCGGTCCCGCATTCAAGCCAATGAAGTCCTGCCCATCCAATGCAAAAGCGACCGTGAACGCCTGCCCACTAGGTGAACGTGAAATGTTATACACCTTTGAATTCTTGAAAAGCGACACATAAAAATTCATCGCTTCTTCGGCTTGCGTATCGAACCACAAAAACGGGGTGATCTTTGTCATGTTAATCTCCTTTGGTTTTCTTTTTATTGACTACCAGATGCAACTTAATAACTCTTTCAATCAACTTAAGTGGAAGCGGCTCATCGAGCGCAAATTTGACCGTTCCCTTGCCATCCACATATTTCGCAATTTGACGTTCAAACGCCTCACTCCCAGCCGGAACCGGGTACAGCGACACATGCTTTTTCCACCCCGCAAAATGGATGAAGTTCTTACCGTTCCGCTCGAACGCCGCCATTTGATAACTGATTCTTTCCTTCGCATCCGGCACCAGCCTGCGAATCAGTTTGCGGATCTCCTGCAAATACGCGTGCGACTCTGGCGGACATGCCACAATATATTCATCAATCGATTGAAAGTTTGTCTTAGCCATTTTGTCCTTCCATGAGTGCCAATAATTTCGTAGTCGTATTCCAATTGCGGATGGTCATATTCTGATAGACTGGCATGCCAATGATCTTTGTGAGATAACTTTGCGCAGCCCGGCTGATGAGACGTGAAAAATAAAGCGCCTGTTTGCCTGCATGAGCGGTATCCACACCCTCGCGGACTTTTACGCTTTCCATTGCTTCCTTGGGTGTCAGTGGTTCTTTCAAGAAAATGACATCGTAGCGAAACTTCTTGTCATCCTTGCCAAATCCCTCCGGCGCAGACTTAATAATTGCAGTCAGTTCCTTTTGCGAAATCACAACAACCTTTGCCACAAAATTGAAGCGCTTGGAAAGTCCCTTTTCAATTTTGGTCATCAACGCGGCTTTATCTTTTTCATCCGCTTCAAGCAGGACATTGCCGCTTTGAATGTACGTCCGCACATTGGCAAAGCCCATCTCTTCAAAACTGGCTTTCAAGTCTGCCATTTTGATGATGTTCTTGCCGCCGACGTTGATTCCGCGCAACAGGATAAGGTATTGGGTCATTAGATTCTTCGTCAGGCTAACGAATCAGCTCGTAGTGTTGAAACAGCACACCCGTAGGCAGAGGCGCGGATTCGATCAATTTGAGGCGCACATATTTCCCATCCGGAAATAATTTCTTGCCGCCGCCCAACGCAAGCGGGTAGACGTGCAAAAAAAATTCATCCACCAGATCGTTTTCGATGAGGGTGTGCATCAACACGCTGCTGCCATCGGAGAGAATGTCTTTACCGGGTTGATTCTTGAGCTTGCGAATTTCTTCGACCACGTTGCTGCTGATGATGGTGGAGTTGCTCCACGCTGCAGAAGATGTGAGTGTGGTGGAAACTACATATTTTTGACATTGCCAAATGGGTTTTCTTCGGGCGGCAAGGCTCGAAGGCGTCACCATGGGTCTTCAGGTTTTGCGCCCGAGCAAAAGCGTATCGGCTGAAATTCCATGGCTTGCGAGAAACGCATGCCAATATCATCGTGCCAAAGGGAATGGTCAGCCGCCGTGAGCACAGCCTCCATCGGTATCTTCATCCGCGCCGCCGGGGGCTTGGATGACACCATCCAAAGAAATGAATTGATGTACGATCAGTTTTCGCATGGGAACTCCTTTATTACGATAAACGATACAGGCAACTTAAATTAAATTGTAGTTCAAATTCTTATTGATTCAACTTGATCGCCAGCCAGGCAACGGTCATATCAAATAAAACTTTACGCATGGTCACATATCTTTCAAGACCCATTACTTCTGATCACGGATGCGATCATAGAGTAGGTACAACGCACTGCTTTCTGTGACCTGACTTTGGCGCAACATCCAGGATGAAGCTGGCAATCCATCTTCGAAAAGGCGGGCGCCGCCACCAGCTACCTCAGGGCAAAGAGTGATACTCAGGCAATCCAAAGCATCTGCTTCAATCAATCGTTTGATAATGCTGCTGCTGGCAAGCACAATGATGTTGCCACCTGCCTGCTTCTGCAAGTCTCTTACGACTGCCACCGGATCTGCGTTCACAATACGGGAGTTTTCCCAAGAGGCATCCTGTAGTGTGGATGAGAACACTACTTTTTCGACAGAATTTAGCCAGGAGGAGAATGCGCGATCACGCGGGTCAGCCGACTCATTATCGGCAACCGAGGGCCAGTAGCTGCCGAAACCTTGATAATTTTTTCTGCCGAGGAGCACGGTCGTGGCTGGACTTGTGACAGCAATCATATTTTCTCGTGCGCCATCCGTGACGGCATGTGGGACGATCCAACTCATATCGTAGTCGCCACCAGTACCATTGGTTCGTCCATCCAGGGATAATGAAATATTCGCGATAACCGTACGAGTATTCATAGTTTTGTTTGTCATGGCAGCCTCTAATCACAGCACTTTCAAAATATCATCAAGGCGTTCGTAGCCTTCGGCAACACCTTTTTCCATTCCGTTTTGAATCATGCCATCTCGGTCAGAGACAGACTGAAACACAGAGTGAATCGTGGCTTTTGTCCGGTTGCCGGGCAATTCTTCCAGCGTCATACAATCCAAAGAAACGTGTCCAGGATAGCCTTCAAACTCAAAAGTTTGAACCATATTGTTGATGGACATGTCATGGAATGTGCCGTGAAAACCATATTCATTTCCATCTTTATCCTTGTGGATGTAGCGATACTTGCCGCCATTGATCGGTTCAAACTCTTCGAGAATCATTTCATAGCCATGCGGACCCAGCCACTGCACGTACAACTTCGGGTCGATATGGGCTTGGTAGACCAACTCTCTCGGCGCATCGAACTCGCGGGTGATAAAAAGTTCCTGTTTGCCGGGCTCGGCAGTAACTATTACTTTATTTTTTGAGGGCATCTTTTTCTCCTTTTTTGCATTTCAATAAATCATCAAAGCGGTCAAATCTGTCTTCCCAAAATTGACGATACTTTTCAATCAATCTTACTTCACCCAACTTGTCAAAGCGGGCTTCTACAAAACGCTCGCGTCCTTGTGGGATGACGACCACCAACCCACACTCCTTCAATATCTTGATATGACGTGACACCGCCGGTCGGCTGATGCGAAAATTCTCGGCGACGCCGTTTAGGGTTAATCTTTGTTTTGCCAGCAATGCCAGAATGGCACGGCGGTTGGGGTCTGCAATGGCTTGAAATACGTCTCGTCTCATGGCTTCCTGTATGTAACCATTAGGTTACGTGTTATTGCTAGATTTTAGAACATATTTTCTGACTTGTCAAGAGGGAATTCTCCCGAAATAAAATGAATCGCGTTAGGTGTTTTTTTTAAATTTCTTTCAGCCTGATTATCTGTCAGGAATTCTTTGATGATATTACTGATGTAACGCGCCATCCCGAAGGTTGGTCCGAAGACAGGCTCATTTTGAGAAAACCTTTGGGACGTTCTGCTTAAGTGAGTGATATTAATCCTTCATGACTAGTCATAAATGCATACTGGAAAACCAAAGCCATATCGAAAATTTATTCCCACATCATTCATTCTGCCTTATAATCAAAAAATTATTTAACGCTTGAGAGGTGGTGTTGTGCATACGCAAGCGTTGAGGAGGTGGATGCTGTTTCTGTGAATATCGGCACGTGTGGTAAATGTGTTTTGTATAACACCAATTTTTTTCACACCTTTCTCCAAGGAGGAGAATATGCGTAAACTAACAGCACTAAGCTTTTTGGTTATCCTCGGCATGGTACTTGCCGCCTGCGGCGCACCTACCGCCAGCGAAGCCCCCGCCGATGCCGCTGAGGCGCCCGCCACCGAAGCGCCCGCTCCCGCCCCCGCCCCCGCGCAAACCGTGGTGGAAGTGACCGTACCCGGTTATGGTGAAACTCTCAAAGCCGTCCGGGGAACGCGGAAAGATCGTCTGCGGCGTCAATGCCCAGGTTCCCGGTTTCGGTTTCGTGGATAGCGCCGGGGTCTTCTCCGGCTTCGACGTGGACTTCTGCCGCGCCCTCGCCGCCGCCGTATTCGGCGACCCCGAAGCGGTCGAATTCCGCGCCCTGACATCCTCCGAGCGTTTCACCGCACTGCAAGCCGGTGAAATTGATGTGCTCAGCCGCAACACCACCTGGACCCTCACCCGCGACACCGAACTGACCGGCAACTTCGTCCACACCATGTTCTATGATGGACAGGGCATGATGGTCGCCGCCGACAGCGGATTCACCACCCTCAAAGACCTCGATGGCGGCACGATCTGCGTCCAGACCGGCACCACCACCGAACTCAACCTCGCCGACGTCATGGCTGCTGAAGGCATCGCGTACACCCCGGCTGTTTTTGAAGACAGCAATGCCACCCTCGCCGCTTATGCGGAAGGACGCTGCGACGCCATCACCACCGACAAATCCGGTCTCGTCTCCAACCGCGCCTCCCTGCCCGATCCCAGCGCGCACGTCATCATGGATGTCACCATGTCCAAGGAACCGCTCGGACCCCATGGTGCGCCACGGCGACGACCAGTGGTTCGACATCGTGCAATGGACGGCATTCGCCCTCTTCACCGCTGAAGAATACGACATCACCAGCGCCAACGTGGATGACGTAAAAGCCAGCGCCACCGATCCCAACGTCATGCGCCTGCTCGGCACTGAAGCCGGCATGGGCACCAAACTCGGGCTCAGCGAAGAATGGGCGTACAACATCATCAAACTCGTCGGCAATTATGAAGAAGTCTACAACCGCAGCCTCGGACCCGACACCCCAACCTACATCCCCCGCGGTCTCAACAGCCTATACACCGACGGCGGCTTGCTCTACGCCCCGCCTGTCCGCTAAACAATCATCAAGTCCATTGGGGGCGGGAATTCTTCCCGCCCCCAATGCCATAAATCGGAGGCGGATATGCAGCACTCCCCGGCACGCAAACGCGTCACACCCTTCTGGCGTGACGAACGATTCCTGCAAGCCCTTGGGCAGGCGATCTTCCTGCTTGCCATTCTCAGCTTCGGTATGCTCATCATCAACAACATGCGCACCGGCTTGCAAAAACAAGGCATGACGCTCGGCTTCTCCTTCCTTTCCGGCATCGCCGGGTTCGACATCGCCGAACTACCCATCGTTTACAGCCGCACATCTTCCTACTTACAGGCGTATACCGTCGGCTTGCTCAACACCCTCCTCGTCAGCGGCATCGGAATAATCTTTTCCACCATCCTGGGCGTCATTCTGGGGGTTGCCCGCCTTTCCAAAAACTTCCTTGTCAACCGCCTCGCCGCCCTCTACCTCGAACTGATGCGCAACATGTCCCTGTTGGTCTTCCTGATCTTCTGGTACCAGGGCTTGTTCCTCAAACTCCCCAGGATCAAGGATGCCATCGTCTGGTTCGACTCGATCTATTGGACGAATCGCGGCATCGGCGTTCCGTGGGGAATCCCAACCGCCTCCTACCCGACCTTTCAACTGATCCTGCTCTCAGGCATTTTCCTCGCTCTCATCATTTACTTCTCCCTGCAAGCCTACGCCAACCGCACCGGACGCGCCCCGCTCAGCCTGCTTTGGTCAACCCTCGCCTTCGTCATTGTCGCCGCACTGGGCTGGCTCATCATGCCCGTCAAACCCCTTGAAATCAGCATCCCCTTTGCAAAGGGACTTAACCTCTCCGGCGGAAAAATATTCACCCCCGAATTCATGGCGCTCACCTCCGGGCTTGTGCTCTACACCGCCGCCTTCATCGGCGAAGTCGTCCGCTCGGGCATTCTCGCCGTATCCCACGGTCAGGTCGAAGCGGCGCGCGCCCTCGGATTGAACGGATTCCAAACCCTCAGGCTGGTCGTCTTCCCTCAGGCGCTGCGCGTCATCGTCCCGCCGCTCACCAGCCAGTACCTCAACCTCACCAAGAACTCATCCCTGGCAGTCGCCATCGGCTACCCCGATATGTTCTACGTCTCCAGCACCATCATCAACCAAAGCGGGCGCGCCGTGGAAATGATCGCCATGGTCATGCTCACCTACCTGACCTTCAGCCTCGTGACCTCGCTCTTCATGAACTGGTACAACGCCAAAATCAAACTGGTGGAGCGCTAAGATGCAAAACCCTGAAACCATCCTCCCGCCCATTACCGAACGCTCCGGCATCCTGCGCTGGCTGCGCCACAACCTCTTCAATACCTGGTCGGACGCAATTCTGACCGTGGTATCTGCCAGCCTTATTTACTGGCTCGTCAAAAGCCTGCTGACTTGGGCGATCACCGTCGCCGAGTGGGACGTTGTCGTTGCCAACCTGCGCCTGTTCATGATCGGGCAATTCCCCCTTGAACAAGTCGGGCGTTTATGGGTCGCGCTCGCTTTCCTCGTCTTCCTGACTGGCAATTCCCTTGCTATCTGGGACAGGAAATCCTACCTCGCCGCCATCCTGATCCTTGGCTTGCCCGTCTTTTTGATCTTCCTGCCCTTCGCGCCGCAGACGCGCATCTGGCTGGGGGTCTTAGCCGCAGCGGGCATCCTCGGCTGGGGTCTTGGCTACTCGGCCCCACAGTCCATAAAAAGAAGCGTGGCAATCGGCTGGCTAATCGCCCTGCCCATCTTCGTCCTGCTCACACGCGGATTCACCCCCGCCGTCGAAGATGTCCCCAGCACGGCGCTCACCATTGTGCCGACCAACCTATGGGGCGGTTTGCTGCTGACCTTCCTTTTGACGGTGGTCGCAAACATCTTCTCGTTCCCGCTCGGTTTGCTGCTTGCCCTGGGTCGCCGCTCAGAATTGCCCATCATCCGCTGGTTTAGCATTGGCTATATCGAACTGGTGCGCGGCGTGCCGCTCATCACCATTCTGTTCATGGCGCAATTGATGCTGCCGCTCTTTGTGCCGGGTGGTATCGATATCGACCGCGTCCTGCGCGCCATGGTCGGCATGACGCTCTTCAGCGCCGCCTATCTCGCTGAAAATGTGCGCGGAGGGTTGCAAGCCATCCCCAAAGGTCAGTTTGAAGCGGCGCACGCCCTCGGCTTGAGCGGCGCAAAAACCATGTACTTCATCATCCTGCCCCAGGCATTGCGGCTGATCATCCCCATCCTTGTCGGTCAATTCATTTCCATGTTCAAGGATACCGCGTTGGTCGCCATCGTCGGGTTGTTCGACCTGCTCGGCATCGCCCGTACCGTATTATCCCAGCCTGAATTCATCGGTTTGCACCGCGAAGTGTACGCCTTCGTATCCCTGTTCTACTGGACGTTGAGTTACGCCATGTCCTATATCAGCCAGAGACTCGAAACCAGCCTTGGTCTCGGCGTTCGCTAAGGAGATTTTCCATGAACAATACCCACCCAGCCATCATCACCGCCCGCGAAGTGCATAAATGGTACGGCAATTTTCACGCCCTCAAAGGCATCAACATGGAAGTGAGCAAGGGCGAAGTGATCGTCATCTTCGGACCCTCCGGCTCGGGCAAATCCACCTTCATTCGCACCATCAACCGGCTGGAGGAACACCAGCGCGGCGAAATCCTGGTGGACGGCATTGAGTTGACTCATGACGTGCGCAACATCGAAACCGTGCGCACCGAAACCGGCATGGTCTTCCAGCAGTTCAACCTCTTCCCACACCTGACCGTCATGCAGAACATCACACTGGCGCCCATCCAGGTGCGCAATTGGAAGAAACAACAAGCCGAGGAAACCGCCCTGCAATTGCTGAAACGCGTCGGCATCCCCGAACAGGCAAACAAATTCCCCGGGCAGCTTTCCGGCGGACAGCAGCAGCGCGTTGCCATCGCGCGCGCGCTCGCCATGCAGCCCAAGATCATGCTCTTCGACGAACCCACCTCGGCGCTCGACCCCGAAATGATCAAGGAAGTGCTGGACGTAATGGTGGAGCTCGCCAAATCGGGCATGACCATGATCGTCGTCACCCACGAAATGGGTTTCGCCCGCGCCGTCGCCAACCGCATGTTCTTCTTCGACCAGGGACAAATTGTGGAAAGCGGCTCGCCCGAAGAAATCTTCAAAGCCCCCAAAGAAGAACGCACAAAACTTTTCCTCTCGCAAATCCTTTCTCATTAACCTACCGCAAAGTTTACTTTGCGATTTTGCCGTAGGGGCAACCCGTCTGGGCATGGCGATACTTTCATTTTCAAAGGGAGGGTTGCCCCAGTATAAGAAGGTTTTATAGCGGTAGGGCGACTCCCTTTGCGCAATGAGATTCTCATGGATGTGGGAGTGTAGCGCAAAACTGGCGGGAGTCTTAACGCAAAGGCGCAAAGTCGCCAAGAGTTTTACTCCCTTTGTGTCCTTGCGCCTTTGCGTTAATAATTTTGGAGATTTCCACCGATACTTTTGCGCCATACCCTGGATGTGGCGCAGGTCGCCCCTAATGCGAAACAAAAATTTTGCTACCGTACATTTCCCTCACAAAGAAACCCTAAGAGACTGTTTCTTAAGTCAGACCCTAAAGGTTTCCTTTGCTTACGAAAACGCTGATTCAAGGAGATATTCCTGCGAATAATGGCTCTGGTTCGCGGGAAAAACCTTTAGGGTCTTTGACAGCGAGTTAAGAAACACTCACTAGGTCTTTTCGGCGAATCGGGAATCTGCGAGGGAAAAGGAGACCTTTAGAGTTTTCGTGTACGGTAGAGAAACAAAAATTACACCCCCACATCCGCCGTCGGCAAAAACCGCGGCGGTTTTCTAACCTTTGTCAACTGCTCGAAGGCATACGCCAGTTTAATGAGCCTCGCCTCCTGCCACGCCTTCGCAAAAAACGAAATCCCCACCGGCAACCCAAACACATAGCCCGCCGGAACTGTAATATGGGGCGTGCCCGCCACCGCCGCGTAGGATGTGTTATCCATATCCCAGTTACAAATCCCATCACCATTCACCAGGTCAACAGTCCACGCCGCGCCGCCAGAGGGGCAGGTGATCGCATCCAGGCGGTGTTTGTTCATCACAGCATTCACGCCTTCGGTACGCGCCAGGCGGTGATTCCTTTCCAGCGCCGCAAGATATTTTCCGCTTCGCAGTGAGCCTTTCGCCTGTGCCTGCTCCATGCGCTCCTGCCCAAAATACGGCATGACTCGCGCGCGGTTCTCCTCATTGAAACGCATCACATCCGCCAATGAATGAACGCGCGCATCAGGCTTCAGCCCTGCAAGATAGGCGTTCAAACCCGCCTTGAACTCAAACAGCATTACTTCCACTTCCGTTTTACGGAATCTCTCGCTGGGCTTCAACTCCACATCCACCAACACCACGCCAGCCTGCTTCATCGCATCCAGACTCGACTCCATGATTCGGATAATGCGTTGATCGGAACCGAACAGGGATCGCGCCACCCCGATTCGCGCCCCTTTGAGTCCGTTTGCATTGAGGGAGGATTTGTAATCCGCAAGCCCCCGCTTCACACCAGACTTGGTAACTGGGTCCCGTCCATCGAACCCGCTCATCGCCCCCAGCAGGATCGCCGCGTCTGCCACTGTCCGCGCCATGGCTCCGGCTGTATCCTGGCTGTGAGAAATTGGGATGATACCCGAACGGCTCACCAGCCCCAGCGTGGGTTTGATGCCTACAATGCCGTTCGTCTGTGCCGGGCAGATGATCGAACCATCCGTCTCTGTGCCGACCGCCGCCGCCGCCAAATTCGCCGCCACCGCCGCGCCCGATCCCGAAGACGACCCGCAGGCGGAACGATCCAGCGCATACGCGTTGCGGGTCAAACCGCCGCGCGAAGACCATCCGCTGACAGAGTTTTTACCGCGAAAATTTGCCCACTCGCTCAGGTTGGTCTTCCCCAAAATGACCGCCCCTGCCGCGCGTAATTTTTCCACCAAGCCCGCATCACACGCGGCGCGATGTCCCTCCAACGCCAGCGAACCTGCTGTGGTTTGCATCTCATCAGCAGTATCAATATTATCTTTCAGGAGAATCGGCACCCCATGCAAAGGACTGCGTAACGCGCCGGACGCCCGTTCGGCATCGAGCGCGGAGGCAATCGCTAACGCCTCGGGGTTCAACTCGATAACAGAATTTAAACGCGCCCCGTTTCGGTCAATGGTTTCGATCCGTTCCAGGTACGAACTGGCAATCTCATGCGCGGTCATCTCCCCCGAACTCATCTTTTCCTGTAACTCGAAAATACCGTATTCTTTCATCGTCGTTTTTTCCCTTCGACATGCCAACCATGAAATCGCGGGGGCGTCGCCAACGTCCCTACTTCACCGT
Organism: Candidatus Villigracilis adiacens; assembly: GCA_016703605.1. Classification (GTDB taxonomy): domain Bacteria; phylum Chloroflexota; class Anaerolineae; order Anaerolineales; family Villigracilaceae; genus Villigracilis; species Villigracilis adiacens. The sequence continues at coordinate 13,931 of JADJBU010000002.1, forward strand.
CAATAGACTTTATCGGTAATTTCTCTACCGTACACGCAAACCCGGTAGCGCCGCACTTAAACGTGGAGACTTTCAAAAAAACCAAAGCCATACGCTATATCTACGCTAATCGGCGCGAATCTGGGTTTTTATTCGCGAAAATCCGCATGGATTCGCGGACAAAATACAAAACACACTTACGTGTAGTCCTACCGCAAACCCTAAAGGTCTCTTTCAATGATAAAACGGATGGGACGGATTATTTCATGTGCGCCGTGTACAAGAGAGGAGTCACCCGTCAAAGGCGGGAGTTGAGGATGCTACAGGCATATCATTGGGCACCGGCAGAATGAACGAAAAGACACTGCCCTTCCCCTGTTCACTATCCGCCCAGATGCGCCCACCGTGCAATTCCACCATGACCTTGGCGACTGAAAGCCCCAGCCCCATGCCGCCGTGCCGCCGGGTCAGGTGAGTCTCGACTTGATAGAAACGGTCGAATACAAAGGGCAAATCTTTTGCCGGGATGCCAATGCCATTGTCTTTCACCGAGACTTTGACGTAATCAGGGTGCTGTTCCCCGCGCACAACGATCTCGCCGCCGTTTTCGGTAAAACTGACAGCATTCTTCAGGATATTACTCAACACAATGACAATCTTGCCTGCATCTACATCCACCCAAAGTTCACGCCCGGGTTGCAATACTTTTTTCAAGTCGATATTCTTTTTTTCCGCCATGGAACTGAATGAGGCGCACACATCGTCGATGACGCGTGCCAACGAAACCTTGCGCGGACGGACGAGCGCCCCGCCCGTTTGATAATTATCCACGCTTGTCAGGCTTTCAATGATCTCCTTCAAGCGCGTGGCATTGCGGATAATGGCATCGACCTGCTCACTATAGCTTTCGACCAGCAATTCCTTCAAGAATGTCGAATGACCGAGGATCAAGCCCAGCGGCGTGCGAAGTTCGTGGGATGTGATGGCTATGAATTCGTTCTTGAGGCGGTCGAGTTCGCGCGCCTCTTCTTTTGCCGACAGAATGCCTTTTTCCAGGGCATCGTTCTGCATCACAGCCGCGGTCATGCCAGCCAGCATTTCGAGTGCCTGCATGTCTCCATTCGAGTAGCCGTTTTTTTTGTTGAAGACCTCCAACACGGCGAAGGGTTTTCCATTCGATATGACCGGCGATCCCAGAACTGAATGGATCGTCACACCCGCAACTTCATCCATCTTTTTTGAATGCCGCGCATCGTTCTGCGCATCGTCAACAACCAACGACGCCCGATTAAGAAAAACCCAACCGGCAACACTCCCGTTCAGTGGGATCGCCGGGGCAGGCTTGTCCGTTTCGCGGTTGAACCACGGCACAAATTTGACGCGAAAATCGAGAGAGGCGTCGTTGTACTCCAACAAAGCCGCTGTCTCGCTGTCGGTCAACTCGGCGGCAGCAGATAGAATAGCGCGCAGGCGAGTCTCGAGGTCCGTTTCGAGGCTGAGGAAGCGGATCACTTCGAGAAGACGGGCAAGGATGTTTCCCGGGTCGGTCATCATAAAAAAACCTTGAGTAAGATTATACTTCACGGTTGTATCCATAATGCTGACCTCAATGGGTAACAAGGAAACTGTAATTCATCTCAAGGAGAGATTAAATGGCACCAAGGAAAAAAGTACGCACGGCGATCATCGGCGTGGGAAATTGCGCATCTTCCCTCGTACAGGGGGTTCAATTTTATAAGGATGCAAAAAACGATGATGTCATCCCCGGCATCATGCACCCCCAGTTGGGCGAATATCACATCCGCGATATCGAATTCACGCTGGCAATCGACATCAACGCCACCAAGGTCGGCAAGGACCTTTCAGAAGCCATCTTTGCCGAACCCAACAACACCTACAAATTTTGTGACGTGCCGCACCTCAATGTGCCGGTCGTGCGCGGCATGACCCACGATGGTTTGGGCAAATACCTCAGTCAGGTCATCGAAAAAGCGCCCGGCTCCACTGCCGACATTGTGCGCCTCTTGAAAGAAAGCAAGACCGAAGTCGTCATCAGCTTCCTGCCGGTCGGCTCGGAAATGGCGACCAAGTGGTATGTGGAACAGATCATCGAAGCGGGCTGCGCCTTCGTCAACGGCATTCCCGTTTTCATCGCGTCGTCCGAATATTGGGGCAAACGTTTCGCCGATGCCGGTCTGCCCATCCTCGGCGACGACATCAAAAGCCAGGTCGGGGCAACCATCGTCCACCGTGTTCTGACCAGCCTCTTCGTTGACCGCGGGGTGAAAATCGACCGCACCTATCAGCTCAACTTCGGCGGCAATACCGACTTCCTCAACATGCTTGAGCGCGAACGTCTCGAATCCAAAAAGATTTCCAAGACCAACGCCGTCACGAGCATGATCCCTTACGAGATCGACCCGAAAAATGTCCACGTCGGTCCGAGCGACCACGTGCCCTGGCTGACCGACCGCAAGTGGTGTTACATCCGCATGGAAGGCACGACCTTTGGCGATGTGCCGCTCAACCTTGAGCTTAAGCTCGAAGTGTGGGACAGCCCCAACAGCGCCGGTGTGATGATCGATGCCATTCGCTGTGCCAAGATCGCACTCGACCGCGAACTCGCCGGTCCCATTGTCGGTCCGTCGTCCTACTTCTTCAAAACCCCGCCCAAACAATTCAAAGACGAGATCGCAAGGCAAAAGGTGGAGGATTTTGTTTCGGGCAAATCAGACGAGTAAATTTGAGATTAGAGACTGAGCGCAGTCGAAGGGTTGGAGATTTATGGATGCCTGCTTCGGTGGGCATCTTTTTTTTCGATTAGAATTCCATTCATGAAACCCAATTATGGATTACGAATTACGCATCTTTTCCTGGTGCTAAGCCTGTTGATGGCGTTTCTGGCATCCTGCCAGCCCCAAGCCACGACCTCCGATCAAAACATCGCGTTGACGGCGGCATTCGAGACGGCCGTCGCGCAGATCGTTCAAAGCAGCCAGCCGAGTGCAACACCCCTTCCAACAGAGACGCCGATTCCCACTGCCACCGTCCCGCGCACACCGCCCGCTTTACCGGGCGTTTATCAATCCGCCCTGCTGAAGCCGGAAGACCTTCCGCGGACTTACGTGCAGGATTCGTGTCAATACTTGAAAAACAAATGGGACTCGACCAAGTCCGCGCCGGGGACGGTTGTGATGGTCGTCATGCACCACGGCATCAATAAAGGCGATGCCAGCGGCAACGATGTGACCGTGGGTACACACAAACAGATCATGAACGACATGTATGAATCCGGCTTCACCGCCATCAACATGCAGCAAATGGCGGATTTCATGTACGACAATGCGAAGATCCCCCAGCGTTCCGTCCTTTTCATCGTGGACGACCGCCACTTTGCCGAATATTTCAATGACCATTGGCGCCCATACCATGAACAATGGGGCTGGCCCGTTGTCAACGGCTATATCGGCATCGACGAACGCACAGACTTATGGGCGGAGAATGCAGCCCTCTCCGCCGAAGGCTGGGTGGACTATCAATCGCACGGTTATATCCACAACATCCCCATCAGTGAAGGCTCCGCCGATGATTTCATCATCAGCGAGATGCAGGGCGCGATCAACTCGATCCAAAAATATATGAACAAGACGCCCATCGGCTATGTCTGGCCCGGCGGCGGGTTCTCGAAACGCGCGGTCGAGATCGGTCCCACGCTGGGTTATAAACTCGCCTTCACCGTCAACCAGCGCGGACCGGTGATGTATAACTGGATCCCGCAGGCAGATGCCGTCAACGCCTCGAACCCGCTCGCCATTCCAGAGACCCCTGCCGGGAATCCGCTTATGACATTGCCCCGTTACTGGAGCGCGAACGCCCGCAACAATATCGGCAATGTAATTGCCATGGGCGACGAAGCCGCCGCCTACGCCCAGCAAAACAAGGGCGTGGAACTCGAATACTACGACATCGTCTGCGCACCGGCGTACGGAGCGATTCCGTAGATTGCATCGGAGTCCAGCGACTCCCGTCGCTGGCTGTCCAAAGTCGGGTGACTTTGGACTCCGGCAACTCCTGTCGTTGGTTTTCCAAAGTCAGGAGACTTTGGACTCCGTCCGCTTGAACTGGTTTACAATCTCCTGCATATGCAATCCATCCGAACACCGTATTACGAGATTCTCCTGCGTTTCACGATCCTCTTTTCCATAGTATCCATCCTGGTCTCATGCCAGTTGAATCAAACCCCTGTGGAAAATTTAGCGTCAACATCCCTGCCGGTGGAGCCGCCCCTGCCCGGCATATTCCAAACTACTTTATTGAACCCGCTTGACAAGCCGCACAACTACGTCGAAGAGACCTGCCGTTCCCTGCGGAATAAATGGAATCCACTCAACGCCGCGCCGGGGACGGTCGTCATGATCGTCCTGATCAAGAACATCAACCCGGGCACCGGCGACTTACCGGACAGCATCAGCGTAGTCAAATTCTTCGAGATGATGGACCAGCTCCGGGCGCAGGGATTCGAAGCGATCAACACCGATCAACTCCAGGCTTTCATGGAACGCAACGTCGAGATCCCACCGCGCTCCGTCCTGCTGATCCAGGACGGCAACCAGGGCGTGGAGTATTACGACAAGTATTTCCGCGAATATTTTTTTCATGTGGGGGTGGGGCGTGACAAACGGCTGGGTCAGCGAACAGGATGTGGATGCAAATCTACTGGCGGAAAATTTTACGCTCGAGTATGAAGGTTTCATTGATCATCAGGCGCGCGGCGTTACTCCGGGCGTCCTGCTCTCCGACGATTCTGCCAAGGTCATCATCGCCCGCGAACTTCAGGGGTCGTTGACTGGCTTTGCAGACCAGTTCGGCAAGACACCCACCGCCATCGTGTGGCCCAACGGCAGGTTTGGGATGCGTCCCATCGAAGCGGCGCGGCAGTTACGTTTCAAGTTGGGCTTTACCGCGAACACGCGCGGACCCATCATGTACAATTGGGTACCGCTTGGTGATGCAGACGACCCAGAACGCCCCGGCATGATCCTTGAAGGTCCCATCGACGACCCGCTGATGACCCTCCCAACTTATTCTCCACAGGAAGCGTTCGCAGCCATCGACACGGTTCGCACCATCGGTAAAGCCTCCGCAGATCATTCGTTTTCGAACCGGGAAGCGGAACACAAGTATTACGAAGTCGTTTGCGAAGAAGAATACGGACCCATGCCCACCCCATAAATAAAGGAGGATTTTTCCCATGACCGACTGCATCTTTTGCAAGATCATCAACGGCGAGCTTCCCAGCACGAACCTTTATAACGACGAGCAGGTAACCGCCTTCCGCGACATCAACCCCGCCGCGCCTACGCACATTTTGATCGTTCCCAAAAAACATATCGACTCGATTAATGTGTTGACCATGGATGATGAACCGTTGATCGGTCATCTCTTCTTCATCGCAAAACAACTTGCCGCGCAGGAGGGCATCGCCGAACCGGGCTATCGACTCGTTATCAACACCGGAGCCGAATCCGGGCAGACGGTCGATCACATCCACCTCCACCTTTTGGGCGGCAGGCAAATGCGAGCGCTCGGATAGAACCATCGAAGCGATCAGCGCAAAACAGGCTGGTCGTTTTTTATGACGGTGGACATGCAGATAGCAACGCTCCCGTCACTCACCGTTGCACTAGTCACCATCAAGTCAGACTACCACCCCCGTCACTTACAGGAGCCATCCCCCCATGCCCGAACGAGAAATTTATCTTTTATCCCCGCGTTTACTCAGCCCGGAGACCATCGCCGTTGCTTTCGCAAAAACTTCGCGCTCGCCCGAATCCTTCCGCGAGATCGCTTCGGAATTGAGCGATGAAAAGTCCGCGCAATTTCATGAGAAGTGGGTTGTCGGATACGGTCATGCCTCGGTTGCGGAACACGCCGTTTTGCACATCGCCTTCGAGAACGTTTCGCGCATCGCCATCGAAACCATCGAGGGCAACCGCCTCGCCTCGTACACCGAAAAATCCACCCGCTACCAAAAATGGGGCATGGATGATTTCACGGTTCCGCCGGAATTGGATGGGCATCCCCTGCGCGATGAATTCGTGGACACCGTGCGCCTCCTTTTCTCGACCTATGCCGAATCGCTCGAACCGACAAAGAATCTCATCGTCGAGCGGACTCCGCGCCGCGAAAATGAATCAGATGAAGCCTACGACCGCCGCATCCGCTCGCAATACGTGGACCGGTGCCGCTTCCTTCTGCCCGCCGCCGCCAACGCCAACGTCGGCATGACCGCCAACGCACGTGTGATCGAGATGACCATCCGCAAAATGCTCTCGCATCCGCTGGCAGAAGTGCGCCAGATCGGCGAGAGGCTGAAGGAAGTCTCCAAGGCAGAAACGCCCACGTTGGTGAAGTATGCGGATGCGAATGAGTATGTGGTGGAGACGATAAGAGAATTAGAGATCGAAGAGTTGAAGATTGAAGGTCAAAGGTTCGGATTGGTGTTCACTGATTGATTACGACAAGGATGGCGAAAAGAAGATCCTTGCGGCGGCGTTGTATCGTTTTGATGAAGTTCCTTATGCTGATGCGTTGAAATATGTCAAATCTCTCAAGAAGAAAGAACGCGAAAAACTTGCCGAAACCCTCCTGGGCAAACTTGGCAAATACGACGTCCCCTGCGCGAACTGGAATATTCAATATGCACGTTTGACCTCGTCATGGACCAGGGCGCGTATGCCGAATTCAAACGCCATCGCATGATGACACAGACGCCGCAACGGTTGACAACAAGGCTCGGGTGGACGACTCCGCTCCTGATAACGGAAGCAGGCTTCGGGTCCCAGTATGAGGCGGCAATGGAAGCGGCATCAAAATTGTACGAAAAGCTCCACGCGTTCAATCCCGATGTTGCCCAATACATCGTCCCGAACGGATTCAACCGCCGCGTGCTGGCGCAGTTCAACCTGCGCGAGGCATTCGCATTCTGTCAGTTGCGAAGCGCCGCGAACGCGCATTTCTCAATTCGCAGGGTTGCTCAAAAAATTTACGAGGATATTTCACGCGTTCATCCGCTGCTTTCAAAATACATGAAACTGCGGGAAGAGACGTGGCAAAGTGTTGAAGAAAATTATTTCTCAAAAATTTGACGCAAGGCTAAAACCAAAAACATCCCAGATATATGCCTGGGATGTTTTTGGTTTGCTGTTTGTGGTCAACCGTCCACGGTCTATCTTCCTTTAATCGTCGTCTTCGTCCTTCTTCACCACGCCGAAGACCGCGTCAATTTTATCCATGATCTCCGGGGTCAGTTTCTCGACGAACTCCGCCGACTTCATATTCTCATGCACCTGCTCCACGCGGCTCGCGCCGGTGATGACCGTGCTGACGAAGGGATTCTTCAAACACCACGCCAACGCCAGTTGGGACAGAGTCGCGCCGATCTCTTTTGCAATAGGCTCGAGCGCGGCGACCTTCTTAAGGCGTTCCTGGTCGGTCAGGCGGCTGTGCAGCCATTCGTACCCTTTAAGCCCGCCGCGGCTGTCTTTGGGAATGCCGCCCAGATATTTCCCTGAAAGCAATCCCGAAGCCAGCGGACTCCAGGTCGTTGTGCCATAGCCATAATCCTTATAAAAACGGACATAATCGCCCTCGAGCCGCCCGCGTTCCAACAGGTTGTATTGCGGCTGTTCCACCACTGGCTTGTGCAGGTGGTGCCGCTCCGCGATCTGGATCGCTTCAATGATCTCCGATGCCGCCCACTCGGAAGTACCCCAATACAACGCCTTGCCCCATTCGATGATGTTATGCATCGCCCAGACTGTCTCTTCGATGGGGGTCGTTTTATCGGGGCGGTGGCAGTAGATCAGATCCACATAATCAAGTTGAAGGCGTTCCAACGAACCGTTGATGCCTTCGATCAAACGTTTGCGGTTGAGCGTGTTCTTTTCGTTGACGCCGTCGTTCAAGCCCCAGTAAAACTTGGTCGAGACGAGATAACTCCCGCGCCGCCAGCCCAATTTCTTCAACGCCGCCCCCATCACCTCCTCCGACTTGCCGCCCGCGTACACCTCGGCATTATCGAAGAAGTTCACGCCATAATCGTACGCCGCCGTCATGATCTTCATGGCGGCATCCACATCCACCTGGTTCTTGAATGTGACCCACGAACCAATGGATAACTCGCTGACCTGTATTCCCGTTCTGCCAAGATGTCGATACTTCATTGTTCCTCCGTATATTTTTCAAGTGACAGTCATCTCGCAGGTGACTGTCAACTTTTTGACTCCATTATAATCACCTCATGCGAAAAACATTGCTGTTTTGCCTGCTTCTCGCCTCCTGCGCTTCCGCCCCCGCGCAAACCACAGACGCAACGCTTCCGCCTTACCTTACCGGCACGCCCGCCGCGACCTCCACGCCGAACGTCCTGCCGCCCGATACGCCCATCCCCACCAGCACGATGCAGGTTTACATCATCGAAGAAGGCGACACGCTCAGCGAGATCGCCGAGAAATTCAAAATCCCGCAGGCAGATTTGATCGCGGCGAACCCGGATGTGAACCCGAACGCGCTCCCCATCGGTGGGACTCTCTTCATCCCGGACCCTTCCGCCCCTTCCGCCGCCGCCTCAACCCCCACACCCGAGCCTGTTCCCGTCACCCAAGCCGCCTGCCACCCCACAGCGGACTCCGGCAACTGGTGCTTCGCGCTCATCCAAAATAACACGCCGAACCCGCTCGAAAACGTATCGGCGCAGATCACCCTGCTCGACGAAACCAATAACGCCATCACCAGCCAGACGGCTTATCTTCCGTTGGATATCATCCAGCCGAATGAAGCGCTGCCTGTTTTTGCCTTCTTCCCGAACACTCCTGCCAACGTAAATTCGCAAATTCAATTGCTGAGCGCCATGCAGGGAGATGGAAGCAGATACCTGCCCGCCTCGCTCGATAACACCTCCGCAGAAATAAACTGGGATGGCAGAACCGCCACCCTAAGCGGACAAATCCATTTGCCAGCCGAATCAAACGCCGCAACCGAGGTTTGGGTTGCGGCGGTGGCGTATGATGCGATTGGAACTGTCGTCGGCTTGCGCCGCTGGGAGGGCGGCGGAATCCAGCCGGGGGGTACGATCAACTTCGAGTTTCAAGTCTCCAGCATCGGCGGGGAGATCGAGGCGGTAAAATTCTACGTTCAAGTTCGATAACCTTCTTTCCTCTTTCTTATTTCAATATCAACGAAAGAGGAAAGAAGTAAGAAGAAAGAATTATTTCCCTTCGAGCCACATATACCGTTCGAGCGAGATCGAGATCGGCGTGTAAACGAATCCCTTCACATACGGCTGAACGAGTTGATACGAAAGCGAATGGGTCAGGAAGAGAACCGGGGCATCGTCCACGAGGATGCGCTCGGCTTGCTGGTACATGTCAATGCGCCTGGTCACATCCGGTTCGACCCGCGCGGATTCGAGAAGCGCGTCCAGTTCGGGGTTGGAGTAGCCGCCGTGATTCTGCGGCACGCCGCTGTGGAATAAGACATCCGCAAAGTTTTCGGGGTCGGGGTAATCGGCGCACCAGCCGCCATCGAAGATCTGACCGTGATTGCCGGAGAAGATCTGCTCATAGTAAAAGTTGTAATCGAGATTCTCGACCTTGATGGTTACGCCCAGATATTGCTGCCACATATCTGCCAGCGCGGCGACGCTCCCGCCGACATAACTGCCGATGCCGGAGTTGGTGTAAACGATCTCCGGCAGACCTTCGGGTCCGCCGTATTTTGATTGCTTGAGCAATTCGCGCGCCCCTTCGGGGTCGAAGGGCAGACCTTCAAGCCCGTAGTCGAAGCCGGGCAAACCGGGCGGATACAAACCCACAGCGGGCAGGACCAGTCCGCGATATAAAACATCGATGTAACGCTGACGGTCGAACGCCATGCTGAACGCCTTGCGGACATTGACATCATCGAAGGGCGGCTGGGTCGCGTCGAAGGTGACATAGTTCGTACACAGATTGACGCCGCTGACCAGATTCCGGTTCAACGGTTCGTTCGGGTCGAGCATCCGCTCCACATCGTAAAGCCCCACGCCCGCCAAATCGACCTCGCCGGTTTCAAAGAGACGCACATCATCGCCCGCGTAAAGTTTATAAACAACATACGGAATGGACGGCGCGCCGAGATAAAAATCCGGGTTGGCTTCATAGACGATGTATTCGTAGGATTTCCACTCGCGCAGTTTGTACGGACCCGTCCCGTTCGGCTGCCTCACCCATTCTTCGCCGATGGATACATTGCCCTCATCTACAATGAAGGAAGTGGGGAAGGTCAGTTTCATCAGGAAGTAGGGCTTCGGCGCATCGATCGTGACCTGAAGAGTCTTCTCATCAATGACCTTCAACCCGCTGATGCTGTTTGCTTCTCCCAAAACCATCTCGCGCACGCCGACGATGTCGCCCATGTAGGTCAACACCGTATCGGACTGCAATTCCGGGCTGGCGGCTCGCTCCCACGAGAAGACCACATCCTGCGCGGTGACGTCGCGCCCGTCGTGGAATTTGGCATTCGGGTGAATGTGGAAGGTGTAGACCGTCCCATCGGCGCTGACCTCCCAGGTCTCGGCAAGGTCGGGGCGGATGTTGAGATTGGTATCAAGCGAGACCAGCCCGCTGAAGACGAGTTTATCCCCGGCGCTGTAGGTCGTTGCCGGGTCATAATCGCGCAGGTTCGCGGATTCGCCGCCGCTGTAGACAATCGCCTGATCGAGAGGAACGCCGATCTGAATATCGAGAGTGGCTGGCGCGCTGGCAGAGACGAGGAGGGAGGCGGCTATTATCAAGAACAGACCGATGACCACCGACCGCCGTCCGCGGTCCGCGGTCTTTTTACCCGATGCATCCTTGCGAAACAACTTAACCATTCTTTCCTCCTTTGTTACCGCGGCGCAGCACGAAGCCAAGCACAACCACGCCGATGATCAAAAGAAACACCAGGCAGAAACAGATCAGTGCAATGGTCAACACCACGGGCGGATTGTTGGATGAAGGCTGGGATGTGGATTCGTCGAATGACGAGGTGGGGATGGCTCCCGGCGTGGGCGTCTGTGCCAGCGGAATCCCGGCAATGGGAATAAATGTCGGCACATGCGTCGGGGTGGGTTGGGCGGTCGCCTGCGCCACAGTCAGGGCAGACAGCCCGAGCGACTCGCGCCATTGATTGTCCAGCCCGTCGGTATCCGCGCCGTAGATTCGCAGCAGGGCATCGTCCACGGGTTCGGCGTCGCTCAGGGCGGTGAGCAGTTGATCCATCTTCTCCTGCCCGTAGGTCTCGAGCATGAATTTGACAATGCTGTAGGATTGCCCGTAAGAGAGCAATGCCTTTTCGGGAATCTCGGAGAAGTTGCCGCCCAGCGAACGGATGGGGAACAGGGTATTGTCACGGATGGCGATATCGAGCTGGGATTGCATACTCGAGTCGGGTCCGCCTTCGCTGTAGACGGCGAGACCTTCGTTCAACCAGGTGGGGATGAAGCCGATGCAGGTAAAGGCGTTTCGCCCGACAAGAACGTGGGTCAACTCGTGGATGACCGTGCCTTTGTCGAAAGCCGCATCGCCGGAGACGCCCATGATGATGATGCTGAAATCGGAATACGCCAGTCCGCCCGTCCACTGCGGTTCGTAGAGGATGGCATCGCGCATGTCTTCGTAGGTCGGGTAGACGTAAATATTCACTGGCACATCGGGGGTCATGCCCGCCTGTTCCTTGTTGCGGCGCAAGCCTTCGATGCCTGATTCGAGCATGGTCTGACCGAATGCCTGGTTGTTGCCGTAATAATGAATATTGACCATATCTTCCGAGACGGTCTGCCAGTCGTGTTGATCGTCGAGCCAGGTGACGGTTTGGGTCTCGCTGACCGATTCCGCGCCCGATGAGTCGACATAACGCCAGCGCCACCAGATGGTCGTGCCGGGCGGGAGTGAGCCGCTCTGGCGCATGTCCCACGTCCACGAGACATCGATGGATGTGCCGGGTTGGAAATCGGGGAAGGCTTTGGCGATGACTTCGCCGCAGGTTAATTGCTCGTTGCCGTATTCCAGGGTGACGTCCACGATCTCGGCGGCGGCGTTGAGGGTGGCGGAAAAGGTCACAGTGTTGGGAAAGTCCAGGGTCGCTGAATCCGCTTCAACGTCCGCATGAGGCGCGGCTCGGGTTTGAGTCGGGGTTGCGAGGACGAGAGTCAGGGTCAATAGCAGGATGAGTTTTTTTGGCATCCGTATCCTCCGTTTGGTTTCGACAAAGCGCGGTTGTAACGCAAACTATAGCCCCCGCCGACAAGATAAATCTTGTCGTACGGCAAACTTCAGTTTGCGCCCCGCCGGACAAGATAAATCTTGTCGTACGGCAAAGTTCACTTTGCCACCCCCCGCCGGACAAGATAAATCTTGTCGTACGGAGTATTAGGATAAAGTCACACGTAATTGGTGACATCCTTCCGCCTGCAAACTCAGGGCGGATTAATCTCATCATGCGAAAATAGACACAGTTGGTTCAATTTAGTAATCGCTCTTCGGAGGCATTTATGAAAGTCAACAAATTCTTCATCGGCGGTGCATTCATCTTTGCCGCCATTATTTTACTGATCGCAACGTCCACCCAGGCAAACGCGGAATATTTTATGACCGTGGACGAGTTGAACGCGGAAGGGGCGGCGGCGGTGAACAAGAGCGTTCGGCTCTCCGGTGCGGTGCTGGGCGATACGATCCAGTACGACGCCTCGACCCTGACGCTGACCTTCGAGATCGCGCACGTCCCCGGCGACAATGCCGAGATCGAGGCGCAGGGCGGGCTGGCAATGGTTTTGCATGAAGCCGTCAGCGACCCGAGCCGGGCGCGGGTCAAGGTCGTATATGAAGGCGTGATGCCCGACCTGCTGCGCAACGAGGCGCAGGCAATCATGACCGGCACGCTGGGCGAGGACGGCGTCTTCCACGCCGAGGAATTATTGCTCAAATGTCCCACAAAGTACGAAGAGGCTGTGCCGGAACAGGCGGCTTCAAACTAACCGAATGACCTGATGGGTGTTGTATCCATCAGGTTTTGTTTCTAACCCGGACCTCTCCCCCGGCCCCTCCCCTAAAAGGGAGGGGAGATTTAGGAAAGAACCATGCTCCCAGAATTTGGATTTGGCGTTTTACTGGTAGGTTTTATCGTAACGGTATACAGCGGTTTTGCCGCGTGGTATGGCGTGCGGAACAAGTCGGCTTCGCTGGTGGAAAGCGCGCGGCGGGCGCAATTGCTCACCTTTCCGCTTTTGACCATTGCGGCGGGTGTGTTGATCTACCTGCTGGTTAACAACCACTTCGAAGTATCGTTTGTCTACGAAGTGACCAGCCGTTCCATGCCGACCTATCTCAAGGTGACGGCCTGGTGGGGCGGGCAGGCAGGCTCGCTTTTGTTCTGGGCGTGGCTGCTCGCCATGTTCACCTCGGCGGTCACCGTCCGCAAATGGGAGCGCGACCTGGAGTTCCTGCCGTGGGTGATCGTGGTTTCTTCGATCACGCTGGCGTTCTTCGTCGGCATGGTGGTCTTCTACGAAAACCCATTCACGCGCTTTTGGGATATTGGCGGGCAGGTCGTGCCGTCCTTGTTTGCCCCCTCTGCCAATGCGACGGTGTTCACCCCCGATGACGGGCAGGGATTGAATCCGCTTCTGCGCCACCCAGGCATGGTCATTCACCCGCCGATGCTTTACCTCGGTTTTGTTTCGTTCGTCATCCCCTACGCCTTCGCGATGGCGGCGCTCATCACCGGGCGCAGCGACGACCGCTGGATACGCATCACGCGCCGCTGGACTCTCTGGGCGTGGCTTTTCCTATCACTCGGTCTCGTCCTCGGCGGACGCTGGGCATATGACGTTCTCGGCTGGGGCGGCTACTGGGGCTGGGACCCGGTCGAGATCGCGGCATTCATGCCGTGGCTGACGGGAACCGCTTTTCTACATTCGGTCATGATTCAAGAGAAGCGCGGCTTGCTCAAACACTGGAACATGATCCTCATCATCCTGACCTATGCGCTGGTGGTCTTCGGCACGTTTCTCACGCGCTCCGGCGTGCTTTCGTCCGTCCATGCCTTTGCAAACAGCCCGATCGGTCCGTTGTTCATGGCGTTCGTCTCGTTGACTCTCATCGCTTCGGTGGCGCTGCTCATCAAACGCTGGCCCGAACTGAAAAGCGAAACCGAGATGAAGTCCATGCTTTCACGCGAGGCATTGTTTCTCTTCAATAACCTGCTCTTCATGGGCATTCTCATCGTCTGCTTCTGGGGCGTCATCTCGCCGCTGGCTTCGGAACTTTTCACGGGAACGAAAATCACCGTTGGACCTCCCTACTACGAACGCGCGACAGGTCCGCTCTTCGCCGGTCTGCTTTTCCTGATGGCGATTGCGCCGCTCTCGGCGTGGGGACATTCCACAGTCCAGACTCTCGGTCGCGCCCTGTGGAAGTCGGCTCTCGCCGCCTCGATCCTGACCGTGGGGCTGGTCTTCACCTACACTAAAAACATCTACGCCCTGATCGGATTCTTCCTCATCTCCTTCGTGTTCTTCGCCACCGTGCATGAATTCTGGCGCGGCGCAAATGCGCGGATGAAAGCCCAGGACGAGAACTTCTTCGCCGCGCTGGGACGTTTAATGGGGCGCAACCGCAGGCGCTATGGCGGGTATATCATCCACATCAGCATGGCGTTGATGGCAATCGGCATCCTCGGCATCGAAATCTTCCAAATCGAAACGCAGGGAACCGTCGCCTCGGGCGAATCGCTGGAACTGGCTGATTACCGGGTCGAGTACCGCGAACTGGCTTCATGGGACGATTTCGGCTCGGCGGTCAACTACACGCGCTCGGTCGTGGACATTTACGAGAACGGAATTTTCATCGGTCAGTTGTATCCGCGCATTGACTATTACTACGACTCACAGCAGAACATGACCATCCCCGGTCAGCACGCCACACTCAAGGACGATCTCTACATCCTGCTCGTGGACTGGCAGCCCGTCTCCAACCAGGGCGCGACCTTCAAGATTTACGTCAACCCGCTGGTGAACTGGATGTGGATCGGCAGCCTGACCTTTCTATTCGGCCTCATGTTCGCCGCCTGGCCCGACAAGGACCCGGCAGACGAACCCGTCCGCAAGAGGGTTGGCGCGGGCGGCAGGCAGGCGAGCGCGGCGGATTAGAAGAAAGTGAATAGTGAATAGTGATTAGTAAACAGTCACTGATGACTGTTTACTAATCACTTCCAAAAAGGCAGCCATGAAAAAATTATTTCTGACTCTTTCACTTATTTTGATATTTAGCGTATTCTTCACTGGCATCGCCCTCGCCCAGGACACCGCCCCCAGCGACGACGAGGTGAACGCGATTGCCAAGCAGTTGTACTGCCCGGTCTGCGAGAACACGCCGCTGGATGTTTGCCCGACTGAGGCGTGCCGTCAGTGGCGCGAACTGATCCGCGATATGCTGGCGGAGGGCAAGACCGAGCAGGAGATCAAGGATTATTTTGTGGCAAATTACGGCGCGCGGGTGCTGTCCGAACCGCCGCGCACGGGGTTCAACTGGTTCGTTTATATCGTCCCGCCTGTCTTGATTTTGATCGGCGCGTACATTCTCTTCAACTCCTTCCGGGCGTGGACGAAGCCCCGGGTCGCTGAATCCGGCGCAGGTCGGGGAAAAGAGGCGAAGCCTTCCGCCGGTGACGATGAATACATCAAACGTCTCGAAGAGGAATTGAAGAAGAGAAAATAACATCAAGACCTGACAGTCGCGCTTTTAGCGTGACTGTCAGGTCTCAACGGAGAATGTAATGACAGAGACACCAACCCCAAACCGCAGCGTGCCGCTTTGGGCGCAAATCACAATCTGGGTTTTCCTGGCGGGCTTGCTCGCGCTGGTGGGCTTCGGTTTGAACAATGCCAGCAACCCCATGGCGGAGATCGGCAAGCCCGTGCCGGATTTCGACCTGGTCTACTTTGAAGGCTACGAATACAACGATACAGCCGAGATGAAACTTTCGGACCTGCGCGGCAAGATCGTGCTGATCAACATCTGGGCGTCGTGGTGCAAGCCCTGCGAGCAGGAGGCGCCCGACCTCGAAGAAGCCTGGGGGTTGTACAAAGACCGCGGCGACGTGGTCTTCATCGGCGTGGACTATGTGGACACGCCCGAGGGCGCCTTCGGTTATTTGAAAAAATTCGGCATCACCTTCCCCAACGCGCCGGATTTGCAGTCAACCATCTCCAGCATTTTGAACCGGCAGATGGGCGTGCCGGAAACCTATTTGATAGACCGCGAAGGCGTTTTGCGCCAGATCAAGATCGGTCCGTTCGCATCCATCGCGGAAATCCAGGCGTTCATCGCCAGCGCGGAGTAGGGGAAACATGGAACTGGGTTCAGTCTTTCTTATCCTGGCGGTCTTCATCATTGTCGGCATGTATCTCTACGCGCCGTTCATGGCGAAACCGCGTAAACTCTCGACCAATGAAATGCGCGAAGTTTCGGCGCTGAAAGCCGAACGCGACCGCGTCATCAACTCGCTCCAGGAACTCGACTTCGATTTCAAACTGGGCAAAATTCCCGAAGAGGATTACCCCGAACAGCGCGTCGAACTGTTGCAAAAAGGCTCGGAGATTCTGCGCCAGCTTGACGAATTGGAACCCGTCTACGCCGCGGCGCGGACAGCCGAAGCCCGCATCGAAAAAGCCGCCGCCGCCAAACGCGCCGACTCCGCCTCCGACAATGCGGCATTCAACGACGAAGAGATCGAAGCCATGCTCGCGGCAAGGCGCAAACAGCACAAGAGCAAACCCGCCGGGTTCTGCCCCAAGTGCGGCAAACCCGTGCTCGCCAATGACAATTTCTGCCCGTCGTGCGGGAAGTCTTTGAAGTAATGGAGATTGGTAATTGGAGATTGGTAATTGGTAATTGTCTGTAATCAACCTCTAATCTCTAATCTCTCTTTTGAGGAATCATGAAATTTCGCCACATCATTCTATTAGCCCTCGGCACGCTTCTCCTCGCCGCCTGCAACATGACTCTCGCGGCAGATGTCACGCCGCCGCCGGGATACGTCCCGCCCACGCCCGTGCCCACGCTCGGTCCGCTTTACCCGGATCGATCGCCGGACATCGAAAACGGCAAAGCCATCTACGCTGAAAAATGCGCGGCGTGTCACGGTGAAACAGGGCTGGGCGACGGCGAACAAAGCGCAGACCTGCCCGTCTCGGTCATCCCCATCGGCTTGGCGGAATTCTCGCGCGACGCGACTCCCGCCAAATGGTACGCCACCGTCACACAGGGCAACCTCGAACGCTTCATGCCGCCCTTCGAAAGCCTGACCGACCAGGAACGCTGGGACGTCGTCTCCTATGCGCTCACGCTTCACACCACAAACGAACAGGTCGAACTCGGCAAAACTTTGGTCGAGCAAAATTGCGAGGACTGCTCTACAGCGTTTGCCAGCCTCGAAATGATGTCGGCGTTATCCGAAGACGATCTTGTCAAACTCATCCGCGAAGGGAATGGAAACTTTCCCGCCTTTGGCAGCGGATTCAGCGATGACGAAGCCTACGCCGCCGCGGCATACATCCGCACGTTGACATTCGCGGTTCCTCCCGCGCCCATGGTTGAATCAGCGACCCAGACTCCCGTCGCCGCTGAGGCGGTCACACCGTCGGCGGAGGGAACGCCCGTGGAAGGAGTCGCAGCGCAGGGGACGGAAGAACCGGTTTCTGTCAACGCCATAAAAGGTCAAATCGAGAATCGCTCCGGCGAAGCGCTTCCATCTGATTTGAAAATCACCCTGCACGGATACGATCACGGCGCGGATCCCAGCGCGGGTCCCACCGAGTTCCTCAACATTCAAGGCGACGTAAATCCCGACGGCAGTTATGCCTTCGACGCCGAACTGGTCGAGGGACAAATTTATCTGACCGAAGTTAAAGTAAACGGCATTGACTATCAATCGGTGTTTGCCGTCGTCCCCGCCGGGGCAGCCGAACTGACGCTTGAACCCATTGTGGTCTACCCGATCACCGATGACCTGGGCGTTTTGAAAGTGGAGGAATTGCAGATCTTCTTCGACCTTGCCAGCGAAGAGGCGCAAATCTTCTCCGTTTATTTCGTCCGCAACGACAGCGAGCAGACAGTAACCATCCCAATGAGCGACGGACAGACGATCCCCTTCATCGCGTTCCCCGAAGGCGCCGCCGGACTTGGCTACGAAACGACCGACAGCAGCGCCGGGTTCGTCTCCACTGAAAATGGGTTTGCCATGCCGCCCAACGCCGAGCCGTACGGCTTGATCGCCTTTGCCTCCATCCCGAAAGCGAGCGAGATCAAGATCGTCCAGCCTGCCCTGCTTTCCATCGAAACCATCACCCTCTACCTGCCCGAAGGCGTAACCGCCGAAGGCGATACATTGACCGACGGCGGCATACAAGCCCTGCAAGGCGCGAACTTCCATGTTTACACCGCCGCGCCCGTTTCAAAGGGCGGCGAGTTTGAATTCACGATCAGCGGTGAACCCGCAACAGTAACCGCATCGCCGGACATCACCCAGAACCAGACCGTGCTGATCGGCGTCGGCGGGCTGGGCGTGGCGCTCATCCTTGCCGGGGTCTGGATGTACCTGCGCGACCGGCGGAATCTCGACGAAGACGATGAGGAAGATGAAGACACCTTCGAAGATACCGAATCCAACCTGGACGCCATCATTGCCCTCGACGACCTGCACCGCGCCGGGAAGATCAGCGGCGAAGCCTATAAAAAACGCCGCGAAGAGTTGCTGGGCGCGTTGAAAAAGGGTAATTAGTAATTGGTAATTACCAATTACTAATTACGTTCTTCCAATGATCGAAGTCAAAAAACTCGTCAAACGATTTGGATTGAAGACCATCCTCAAGGGCGTGGATTTCACCGTCCAGCCGGGGGAGTTTGTAGCGTTGCTCGGACCGAACGGCGCGGGCAAGACGACCTTCCTGCGGATTCTCGCCTCCCTCTCCCGCCCGAGCCTGGGGAGCGTCAAAGTGGCGGGATACCCGCTCCCGAACGAATCTGCCAAAGTCCGCGCGAGGTTGGGAGTCGTCTCGCACATGCCCCTGCTCTACCCCGATTTAACTGCCGAAGAAAATTTGGAGTTCTACGCGCGCATGTACGGAATCTCCAATCACCAATCTCGAATTACCGAAGTCCTTCAAATGGTCGGACTCGAACCCCGCCGACGCGACCTCGTCCGCACCTTCTCGCGCGGAATGCAGCAGCGACTCGCCATCGGACGCGCCATCCTGCATGATCCCGAAGTTGTCCTCTTCGACGAACCCTACACCGGCTTGGACCAGGATGCATCCGAAATGCTGGATGACGTTCTGCGCTCCGTCGCCGCGAAGGGACGCACCGTCGTCATGACCTCCCACGACCTCGCCCGCGCCGAAGACCTCGCCACCCGCTTTGATGTGTTATCCCGCGGAGTCATCGCCGCCTCCGGCACGAAAGACGATTTCAAGAACTCGAACCTGCTCGATTTTTACAAGCGCAGTTTGGAGAATAGAGAATAGAGAATAGAGAATAGAGATTGGAGAATCACCAATTACCAATCTCCAATTACCAATTACCACCATGACACAACCCTCCCCCTCCTTCTTCAAAGCCGTCCTGGCAATCGCCCGCAAAGACCTTGCTGCGGAATTCCGCTCGCGAGAGTTGCTTTCGGCGATGCTGGTCTTTTCCATGCTCGTCATCCTGATCTTCAACTTTGCGCTGGAGTTGAACGTGGACATCCGCCGGACGGTGACAGCGGGAGTCTTGTGGACCACCTTCGCCTTCGCCGGGACTCTCGGCTTGAACCGCTCAATGGCAGTCGAAAAAGACCGCGGCTGCATGGACGGTCTCCTGCTCGCGCCCGTGGACCGTTCAGTCATCTTCTTCGGCAAAGCCATCAGCAACCTGGTCTTCATGCTGGTCGTGGAGGCAATCGTCATTCCGCTTTACGCCATGCTCTACAACGAGACGCGCATCTTCCAATTGGAATTCATCGGCGTCTTGCTGCTCGGCTCCATCGGCTACATCGCGGTTGGGACTCTGCTCTCCGCCATGTCGGTGCAGACGCGCACGCGGGATGTGTTGCTGCCCATTTTGTTGTTCCCCGTTGCAGTTCCCGTTTTACTGGCATCCGTCAAAGCCAGCGGCGCGATCGTAGCCGGGCTGCCGTTCAAAGACTACGTCACCCCGCTGAATCTATTAATCGTCTATGACGTCATCTTTATCGCCGTCTCGTATATGATCTTTGATTTTGTGGTGGAGGAGTAGTACCGCAAAATTCATTTTGCGGCTTTGGACAAGATAAATCTTGTCGTACTGTAAAATTCATTTTGCACCCGCGCGGACAAGGTAAACCTTGTCGTACTGCAAAATTCATTTTGCGGCTTTGGACAATTTTGCGGCTTTGGACAAGATAAATCTTGTCGTACTGCAAAATTCATTCAGAAAAATATGCCGCAAGATAAATCCTGCGGTACAGCAACCTTTCAAGGAGTTTACCCAAATGCAACAAAAACCAATCCTGCTCACCATCCTCGATGTCCTGTCAATCATCGGACTTGGCGCAGCCACCTACTTCGCCCTGGTCTTCGCCCCCACCGAAGCCGTGATGGGCAACGTCCAGCGTGTGTTCTATTTTCACGTCGGCACAGCCTGGGTCGGGCTGATCGGGTTCGTCCTGGCGGCGCTCGCGGGCATCGTCTACTTGATCACCAAAGACGCAAAATGGGACCGCTTCGAAGTCGCCGCGGTGGAAGTCAGCGCCATGTTCTTCTTCATCACCATCGTCCTCGGCTCGATCTGGGCGCGCCCAGCGTGGAATACCTGGTGGACGTGGGACCCGCGCCTGACCACTGCCGCCGTCACCGAACTGGTCTACATCGCCTACTTCATGCTCCGCGCCGGAATCGAAGACCCCGAAAAACGCGCGCGCTTCGGCGCAGTCTACGCCCTGCTGGGCGGCTTGAGCGCGCCGATCACCTTCATGGTCATCCGCCTCTTCCGCACCATCCACCCGGTGGTGGTGGGCAACGGCAACCCCGAAGCGCAGGGCGGCTTCGACATGACCGGCAGTATGCTGACCGCCATGTTCGTCGCCCTCGGCGCATTCACCGTTTTCTTCATTAACCTGATGTGGCACCGCATCCGCCTCGGCGCGCTGGAAGAGAAGGTCGAGCAGATCAAACTGAAAGTCTCGATGTAAAGTCCCTGCTCAGGCAATTTGCATCTCTGTCCTGTCATTTCGAGTGACAGCGAGAAATCTTCCTCAAGATTACCCTGGATGTCTCCTCGCTGGCACTCGTCGAAATGACAGCCTCGACAATTACAATGTAAGAGGAGTAAAAATGGAAACAATCAATACCGACAACTACATGATCGCCGGCTTCATCGTCTCATTCGTCACGATCGGCATCTACCTGCTCAGCATGTACGTCCGCGCCCGCAACCTAAAACGCGATCTCGAAACCTACGAAGCGCTGGATAGTCCCGACAAAAAATAGCCGCGCCAGCGCGGACTGTAACAACCTGTTTTACTCGAAAGTCGGGAGACTTTCGAGTCCGCTCATCCGACGGAGTCCGTTATAATCATAGCAGGCTCCGTTTTTCTTTATGAACGACCGACGGTGGGTCAGCCGCTTGCTTCTCGTATGGATCGCCATCTTCAACCTGGCGTTCGGTTCTGGATCCGCGCCCGCCTCCACTTCTCCCGATTCCAATCCTCCCCCCGGACCTGACCGGTTCTCCATCATCGCCGTCGAATACCAATCCTACGAGTGGGAATTGCTCAAGTGGGAAGACCGCACCTCCGTCTGCAAGATCGTGGTGGACCACGATGGAATGCCCCTCCCCGACGAAGTCTATCGCGATTGCGGCACGATCATCTACCGCAAATGGATGGCGCAGCCGATGTGCAACCTCAACAACGTAAAAAAATGCGAAGGCTACTACGCCCTGTTGATCGACTCCACACCGATGGAAAAAGAGATCGCCATGCAATTGCCCGCCGCCAGCGCATGGCTCTCGCTCGAAGACTGCGAACCCGTCCACAGCACGGGGACGAACATCTGCGAAAGCAAACCAACCCTCGTCATCACCGGGCAGGAACCGCTCCCCAACGAATCGATCAACCGGATCGAGGGAACCTACAACGGGCAATCCTTCTTCTGCGAGGATAGCGGCGAGTGCAAATTCCAGGTCCCCGAAACGGACGATGAAGGCGCCGAATTGACCTTCTGGGCATACTCGACCTACGGCGACAGCAGCCTTGTTTATGAGGCGCAGGTACGCGTCAAACAGGTGGACGAAGGCGATCCCGACCAACTCTACTGGTACGTGGACGTGCTTTCCTCGCAATGGCAGGGAGAAGTCAGCGCGACATGCTCCGAAACCTGGGGCATCTTCCCCCCCGTGGGCGGCGCGCCAGACTGGTTAAGCACCCCCACCGAAAGCGAAGACCTCAGCAGCGACATCCCCTACACCTATCTCGCCGCGAACCTAATCCTGCAAGGCGCGGTGGACGCGAGTTCCTGCCCCGACGGGGGTCTCGCTCCCGGCAACGTCGTCAACCAATGCGGGCTGGAGAAGTCCCGTGACGCCGTGCGCGAATGGCAGAACCAGTTCGACGATTTGATCCTCTCCACCGCAATGGAAACCAGCGTCCCCGCCTTTTTGTTGAAGAACCTCTTCGCGCGCGAAAGCCAGTTCTGGCCCGGCATCTTCCAGGGCGCCAATGACATTGGGCTCGGTCAACTGACAGAGAATGGGGCAGATACCGCCCTCTTTTGGAATACATCCTTCTTCAACCAGTTCTGTCCGCTCGTAATGGATGCGGAAACCTGCGGGCTGGGGTACGCCAACATGGACGAGGAAATTCAATCCGAACTGCGCCGCGCCCTCGTCGGCAGCGTCAACACAGAATGTGAAGACTGTCCGCTCGGGCTGGACCTCTCTCAGGCAGACTTCTCCATAGACGTCTTTGCCCACACCCTCATTGCCAACTGCGACCAGGCAGGGCAGGTTCTATACAACTACACGCTCACTAAACCGGAAAGCGCCGCCTCTTACGAAGACATGTGGAAGTTTACCCTCGTCAACTACAACGCGGGCGGGGGTTGTCTCGCCGAAGCCCTCGGCGGCGGATTCGCCGCCAGCGGGCTGCCACTCACCTGGGAGACCGTCTCGCCGCATTTGGTGGGAGTCTGCTCAAGCGCGGTTGACTACGTAAACGATATAAGCGGGCAGCCGGGCGAATAGTCAGGGGTATGTAAAAGCGGCCTGCCTAACTCTTATGGGTATAATCCCCCCAACGGATATGGATACCCTCATTCAAGATGCAAAAACCCTCTTCAACGTCCACCTCTCGGCGCGGCAGGTAGTCGCGCTCGTCAACTACGAGAGGGAATTGCTCGAGTGGAACGCCAAATTCAACCTGACCGCCATCCGCGACGTGGAGTCCATTCGGACCAAGCATTTTCTGGATTCTTTTTCCTGCGTGCAGGCATGGAAAGCAAATCCTCCCTACCGCCTCGTGGACGTAGGCACCGGCGCGGGCTTCCCCGGCATCGTCTTGAAGATCCTTTACCCCACCACGCGCGTTACGCTGGTCGAATCGGTCGGCAAGAAAGCCATGTTCTGCCAGCATCTGATCCAGACCCTGGGGCTGGAGGATATCGAAGTCATCCACGCCCGCGCCGAGGATGTGGGACAAAACCCCGCGCATCGCGAGACCTATGATTGGGCTGTGGCGCGCGCCGTTGCGAATCTCAACATCCTGAGCGAGTACCTGCTGCCCTTCGTCAAACTCGGCGGGACGATGCTTGCCCAAAAAGGCGAAAGCGGACCCGCCGAAGCGCAGTCCGCTGAAAAGGCGATGAAATTATTGGGCGGCAAGTTGAAGCAGTTGATCCCCGTCCATCTGCCCGGCGTTGCCGATGACCGCTATCTCGTACTGGTGGATAAGGTCGCCGCCACCCCGCCGAAATATCCGCGCAAGGCGGGCATTCCCATGAAGACACCGTTGTAAATTCAACGAACACAAAAAACGTCCCGAAGGTTGTTGCCAGGCGTCAAAATGCTCGAAACAACCTTCGGGACGATGTGAGTGATTAACTCACCTTGCGCAGTTCTCCCTTCAGATTGTCACCCTGAGTGGAGCGAAGGGTCTCTGGGACAGTTGTAGAACTGTTTCGCTTCGCTCCAAAGAAACAAGGGGTTTTCAAACCCATTTGCCGCAGATTTCGAAGATTGACGCGGATTTTTAAAAACAATTCGCGAAAATTCACGTAATCCGCGGCTGAATCTCTTGTTTCCTTCTCTTGGAACGGCGTTCCTTCCCGCCGTGGACTTACTCAGCATGACATCGCGCGTAAGGTGAGTGATTAATATAAAAGAGGCGTGACGCAATGTCACGCCTCTTTTACTACGGGTCAGCCTACTTCCCGAACCACATCCTTGCCAGCAATTTATCCTTTTTGATGAACTGATGGTACAGCGCCGCGCCGAAGTGCAGGAGGACGATCGCCAGCAGCAGCCAGGAGGTCAGCCCGTGGCCCATGCGCGGCAGGTACTCGAAGAAGTTCGAGGGGTAGGGCGCGGCTCCGCTGAAGACCGCCGGCAGGTTCGCCATTTGGAACAAGCCAAGTCCGCTGGCGGCCATGCCGAGCAGGAAAACATACAAAAGAATATGAACGGCTTTGGCGGCGAAGTTCAAAAAGGCATTCCCGGCGTCTGCGGGGGCGGGGCGCTTGGTGGTAAAACGCAATACCAGCCGCACGATCACGAGCAGGGTCAACGCCCCGCCAATATAAGCATGGCTTTGCAGCATCATCGGTTTCTGCGGATCATCGAATGAAATGCCCGGCATGACGAACTTGCCAACGCCCAGCATCATCAACACGAGCAGGGCGGTCAGCCAGTGAATGGCGACAAAAGCAGGGTGGTATCTCTTGGGGGTGGTTTCAGGCATGATATTTCTCCTCTAGGTTATCTTTGCATACAAGACTATCCCTTAAATTCCTTTCTTACGAGGTCAGGCGGGTGTAAAATGAAAAAAATCAATCTCCCGAAAAAGTTGAAAGGTCAACCAACCAGGTTCGACAGGCAGCCGCATGTGCAAGCAAAGGTTGCCAATGTGGACTGCAAAATCTCCCGATTTTGCTCGAAAGTCAGGAGATGCCGCTGGCGCCAACGGCGCCATCACTGCGCCGCTTTCGACTCCGCGCCTGACATGTTTTGCTTGCGCACAACCGCGCGGGCTATTGACCTGTTACGCCTGCCTGCTGATAAAATCAGTGAGGTCGACCCAGAGGAAACTCCATGGGTTCAGTCATATCTTGTATAAACCACAAATCAAATACACCCGGAGGAATTCATGAGCTATCAAAAAATCATCATCATAGGAAACCTGGGACGCGAGCCTGAAATGCGCTATACGCCCTCAGGACAGGCTGTCACCAGTTTTTCCGTCGCTGTCAACGAAACCTATACAAACGCCAATGGCGAAAAGGTCAAAAAGACAATCTGGTTCCGTGTAACCACCTGGGGAAAGCAGGCTGAAACCTGCAACCAATATCTTAAAAAGGGGCAGCAGGTTCTTGTGGACGGCAGGATGAACGCAGACCCCGCAACCGGCGGACCGAAGATTTTCACACGGCAGGACGGCACCGCCGGTTCCTCCTTCGAAATCACCGCCCAGACCGTGCGCTTCCTCTCCTCCCGCGTTGAAGGCGAATCCGGACCCATCGCTGGAGGCGGCGGCATGGAAATGGCGGAACTCCCGCCCGAAGACGAAATTCCGTTCTAACGAATGCATGGACCCTAAAGGTCTCCAAGACCTTTAGGGTCTCATAAAATATAAAAAATGACCACTCCCCAAACCCCTCCCCAAAAACCAGCCGGACCCATCATCGAACTGCCGCCCGGCGTGGAACCGCAATACGTCAACCTGGCGCGCATTGCGCACTCCGCGTCGGATATCGTCTTCGACTTTGCCCACCTCATGCCCGGCGAGCCGCGCGCGCGAATCCGTTCGCGGGTGGTCATGACCCCGCTCAACGCCAAACTGTTGCTGAAGGCGCTCACTGAAAACATTTCGCGGTATGAAACCGCCTACGGCGAGATCCAGGTTCCCGTCAACTCCACCCTCGCCGACAACCTCTTCCGCCCGTTTCAACAGCCGCCCGAACCGCCAAAAGAATAACGATGCGCAAACTCGAATCCATCGCCGACCAGATCCGGAAGAATTTCGACTCGCGCACCGCCGCCCGCGACCAGGCGCTCGCCCACGCCCGCCAGCTTACCCGCGCCTGCTCGCTCGCCATCCGCGCCGTCCACCGCGACGACATCGAGACCATGCAGGCGCAACTGAACGAAGCCCATCAACTTGCCGATACGCTGCGCAGTTCCCTCGCCTCGCACCCAGACCTGTATCACGCCGGTTACACACAGGACGCGCTGAAGGAATTTGTGGAGGCGAACGTCACCTGCGCCCTGATTCAAAACCAGCCGCTTCCGACTCCGGAGATGCTGGTCGTTGAACCTGCGACCTTTCTCAACGGGTTGGCTGAGGTGGTCGGCGAACTCCGCCGCCGCACAATGGACATTCTGCGTCACGGATACTCCACCGAAGCCGAACGCCTGCTCGGCGTGATGGACGAGATCTACTCCGTGCTCGTCACCATGGACTACCCCGACGCCATCACCAACGGACTGCGCCGTCAGACCGACCTGGCGCGCGGCATCATCGAGAAGACCCGCGGCGACATCACCTTCAGCCTGCGCGGCGGGCATCTGGAAAAAGCCATCGGGCGTCTGATCAACCAACTTAACAGCGGACAGGCTCCGGGTCCCGGAGGAAGCGGGGACTTATCCATCATGGACGAGGACGATTGATCCATGGCATCCAAAGGCGGACGACGCTACCCCCTCGTCATCTTTAC
Organism: Candidatus Villigracilis adiacens; assembly: GCA_016703605.1. Lineage (GTDB taxonomy): Bacteria > Chloroflexota > Anaerolineae > Anaerolineales > Villigracilaceae > Villigracilis > Villigracilis adiacens. The sequence continues at coordinate 40,932 of JADJBU010000002.1, forward strand.
CCACATGATGAGCCGCTGGTGGACGGCGGTTTTTACGCTCGGGCTGGCGCTGCTTGGGCTTGCCTGGGTGATTCGCTGGTGGGGTTTCGAGCAATGGCGCTGGATGATCTTTGCCGGGTTGGGAGTGATGATTGCGGTTGCGGGTCTTATCATTTGGATGATCCGCAAGTCTGCTTATGTTCAGCCGTTTAACGACCACCTGCGGCTGGTGACGCCCTTCCTGCGATTGAACATTTCATACAAACGTTTCCTGCGCACCGGGACGGCGAATATGGGGTCGCTCTTTCCGCCGAAGAACCTGCGCGGTTCATTGCAGGATATCGTCGAACCGCTTGCCAGGATGACCGCCATCGTCATTGATGTGAAGTCGCTGCCCATGCCGCAGAACACGTTGAAGTTTTTCCTTTCGCCGCTCTTCTTCAAGGATAAATCGCCGCATATCGTCATCCTTGTTGCCGATTGGATGCGCTTCAGCGCCGAGATGGACAGCCTGCGTCATGGCGGCGGTGAGGCCCCCAAGGTGGAGCATCGGCGCAATATTTCAATATTATCGAAACTGCCGAAAAAATAAATTAAGGACTCCAACGTCTCCCGACGTTGGAACTGCTATCCGAAGTCAGGAGCCCTTCGATGAACTCACCTGTGCCTGCGGCACTGGCGCAGGCAGGACAAGACTTCGGACTCCACGAAACCCCATGAATATCTATTTTGCCTGTTCCATCACCGGCGGGCGTGAACTCGAGGGTTTTTACGCCCGGTTCGTCGCCTTTCTCGAAGCGGATGGACATATCATCCCCACCTCTCACCTTGCCCGTTCCGAAGCGCTGGAAGGCGAGCGGATATTGACTCCGCGCGATGTCTATGACCGCGATGTGAGCTGGATTCGGGAATGCGACGCCCTGATCGCGGAGGTCGGCGTCCCTTCACATGGGGTTGGTTACGAGATCGGGTATGCGCTGAATTGCCAAAAACCCGTGTTGTGCCTGTATGAAAACGGACGAAAGGTCTCCAAGATGATCACCGGCAACCCCGACCCTGCCCTGCGGGTCGCAGCCTATTCCGCTTTCGAGGAGGCTGTCGCTCACGCGCGGAATTTTCTGGGCGTGTTCTGATATACATGCGCTTCATCACGCTGGAAGGGTGACATATTTCGATGCTCAAAACGCGCGATTTGGATTAATATCGAACCTGGAGACGGTTGCAGACACCTCCAACACAAGATCCCAGTCTCCTCCTTTGGCGAAAGCTGACGCCGGGTGAATAACCCGGCGTCAGCAGTTTTATTATCTGTGTTGTGCATATTCTCAAACAAACGGTATGTGGGGTCGGCGTAGAAAAACCCTTATGACTCTGAATTGATCACCGTTGACACACACTTCCCGTGCCGGGTGTGTTTTCACTCATTCACGGGCAGCAGCACAATGAAGGTCGAGCCGGAGCCGAGTTTGGATTCGACCCAGACGCGCCCCTGGTGACTCTCGACGATGGATTTGACGATTGCCAGTCCCAGCCCCGAGCCTTCCACATCGCCGGGGCGGTTCGAGGCGCGGAAAAATTTCTCGAAGACCCGGCTTTGCTCATCCGGCGGGATGCCCGGTCCGCTGTCTGTCACGCGCAGGATGATCTGGTTATCCTGCATCGAGACGCTGACCTTCACTTCGCTGCCGGACGGCGAATATTTGATGGCGTTGCCGACCAGGTTGTCAATCATCTGCCGGATGCGGATCGGGTTGGCGCGCAGCGGTTCAAGCGTTTCGCCGATCTCGCGCGTCAGGCGGATGTCCTTTTTTCGGATATGGCTGTCGAACACGTTCAGCGAATAATCGAGCACGTTGCGGATGTCGACGAACTCGCGCCGCGTATCGAAACCTGATTCGAGCCGCCCGAGGTCGAGCAGTTCATTGACCAGGCTGGTCATATGCTGGACGCTTGCACGCAATCGCCCGAGAAACTCGCGCTGCGAATCATTGAGCGCGCCCACGCGTTCGATCAACTCCATGTAGCCGAGGATGGCGGTCAACGGCGAGCGCAGGTCGTGCGACACGGTATGGACGAAATCGTTCTTCAGGCGGTCGATCTCCTTCAGGTAGGAGATATCCTGCATCGTCACGGCGCTGCCGATGCGCGGCAACGGGGTGTATTGGGCGTTATAGACGCGCCCGTCGTCGAAATTGATCTCGTGATATTTCAACGCGCCGGTGTGGGCGCGGTCGATCAGGGCGCTCAGGTCGGCGTTGGGGATGACGTCCTTGACGTACCTCCCAACCAGCGCCGCTTCGTGCCCAAGACCGAACATTTCATAAACGGTCTGGTTTGCCAGCACTATGTAATGGTGATCGTCCAGCACCAGCACGCCGTCCTGGATGTTGGAAATGATCCCCTCCAGTTTTGCGCGTTCCGATTCGGATATCTTCGCCTTTTGCTCCAGCGAGGCCGTGGTGCGTTTCACTTCGCGCCGCAGCCAGTCTCCCAGCGCCCGCGCGCGGACCAGGCAGCGTTGAATCTCCTCCACGATCTCGTCCATCTTAAGCGGGGCGTGGATGTATCCGCTCATGCCCGCCTTCAATACTTTCTCCGGGTAGTTGGGAGGGTTATCCGCCGAGTACAGCATGATCGGCATGGTTGGGAAGCGTTCCAGCACAGCGGCGGAGATGGCAAAACCATCCTGCCCTGCCAGGGCGTCCCCGATTACGATCAAAGCCGGGATGGCGTTCTGAATCGATCTATCCATCGCCTCGCGGTCGTGCGCCAGGATCGGGTCGAACCCCGAGGCGCGCAAAGCCTTCGCCAGCAGGTCCAGCGATGGCGAAGTATCCATTGCGAGAAGGATCAGGTCTTGTCTTGCCATTGAATCAGGTTTATTTGGGCGGAGTCACGGTGTTTTCCGAGGAATGGATCAGGCGCGTCAACGCGGTCTTCACGCTTTCGAGAGCCTTCTTTTGTTCAGCGTTGAGCGCGCCGGGCATTTCGGTCAACACCAGGTTGAGCGGATAGACCGCCGCCTCCCCTTCGGCACGGATGGATTTTCGCAGCGAGTCGAGCAGGGCATGGCGGGCTTTTTCACCGGCGCGGGCGTTTTCCGCCGTGTGTTCGAGGGCGCGGAACAAGCGGGCATTGACCAGCGAGATCGAGGCATAATCCGCCATGGCTTCGAGCATGGTCTGCGAGTCGCGCGAGAATTCGCGGTCGGCTTTGCGGACGATGATCATCAAGCCAATGACTTCACTCTTGATCTTGATCGGCACCACCCCGGCGGCTTTTCCCAGCCCGGCGATCTTGAACTTTTGCAGGGGCACGCCGTTCATGAACAGGCTTTCGCCCGAGAGCGCCACCAGCGAACTGATGCCGTCGTCCACGGGCTGGTTCATTTTCTTCAACCAGGCGTCGGGCAGCCCGCGTTGAGCGCGGAGAAGGTATTGATTGCCCTTCTCTTCGCGCAGCATCAGCCAGCACATTTCCGCCTCGCCCAATTGCAGGGCGCTTTCGAGAATGCGGTCGAAGAGATAACGCTGGTCGGTGACAGAGGTAACCGCCTTCGCAATCGAAAGAATGGTGGTCATGTCGCGCAGCCGCCGCTGCAATTCGTCGTTGGTGGCTTTCAACTGGCGGTCGAGCTTTTGGCGTTCGCGCGCCTCCTGGGTCTGGCGCAGCGCGCGCTCGACGATGGAGACCGCTTCAGCGTCGCGCAGGGGCCAGAACATCACGTCCATCGCGCCGAGGCGGAACGCCTGGATCGCGTCGTGTTCCTGTCCCTTTTCAGCAATGACAATGACCGGGGATTTGACGTTTTGGGAATTGAGCGCCGCCAGCAGGTCTTTCCCGCTCAAGCCTGGGAGATTGATATTGGCGAGGACCAGGTCCGGCGGAGTCTGAACCGCGTGCTTGATGGCAGAACCCGCATCCCCCACCACGGTCACCTGGTAACCGAGCGGCTGGAGCGCCTGCCTGCCGATCAGGTCTGCAATATCTGGGTCGCTTTCGACAATGAGGATTCGTTCCCCGGTGGTCATGAAGTTTCTCCTTTCGGGGATTCTATCACCTTTTCGATTACAATCTTAAATATGAACCATGCGCGATACAAGATCGCGGTTATCATCCCAGCCTATCGGGTCGAAAGGGAAATCCAGTCCGTCCTCGCGGCGATTCCCGCCTTCGTCCGCTTCATCATCGTCGTGGATGACGCTTCGCCCGATTCATGCGCCGACCTTGTGACTGCCGCCGCCAAACGGGACAAACGCATTACGCTGATTCGTCATCAAATGAACCAGGGCGTGGGCGGCGCCATGACGACCGGATTCAAAAAAGCCCTGGAATTCCAGAGCGAGATCGTCGTCAAATTGGACGGCGACGGGCAGATGGACCCGCACTACATTCCCACCCTCATCGCGCCGCTGATCGAAGGCGAAGCCGATTACGCCAAGGGCAATCGTTTTCGTGATTTCAATTCGCTCGGGCAAATGCCCTTCATCCGGCGCGTCGGCAACCTTGGCTTGAGCTTCCTCTCGAAAGCCGCCACCGGCTACTGGAACATCTTCGACCCGACCAACGGTTACTTCGCCATCCGCGCCGATGTGCTTGCCCAACTCCCGCTCGATAAACTCGATAAAACCTATTTCTTCGAAACCTCCATGCTCTCGCATCTATACCTGCTCGGCGCCTGCGCGCAGGACGTCACCATCCCGGCGAAGTATGGCAGCGAATCATCCAGCCTTTCGGTCCGCCGCGCCCTGTTCGAATTTCCGTTCAAACTCACACATACGCTCCTGCGCCGCCTCGTGTTGAAATATTTCATCTTCGATTTTTCGATGATGTCCATCTACCTGCTGACGGGCATTCCGCTCCTGCTCTTCGGTCTGATCTTCGGCGGCATCAAATGGATTCAATACGCCAGCCTCGGCATCCCCGCGCCGACCGGCACGGTCATCCTGCCGACCCTTTCGGTCATCCTTGCGATCCAGATTCTATTGTCCGCCATCGAGATCGACCTGAACGCCGCGCCGCGCAAGGCGTTGAGCAAAGCCATGGAGTGAAATGAATCCCCAGCCTTACATCCCCGGATTCAAACCCGCGGAGGTGGGTCCCCTCTCCCGCTTTTTACCCGCCCTGGAGGATGGAGTCATCTCAGGCTGGCTCGCGCATCTTGCCTCCCCCTTCGACGCGGCTCTGGGCGGGGCCGGAAGCTGGCTGCTCGACCCGTTCGGATTCTCCCCGAAGCTGACTCTCGAAGCCGCCCGCAGCGGATTCCGCGTGCTGGTGACGGCGAACAACCCCATCACCCGTTTTCTGCTGGAGGTCTTTGCCGACCCGCCGCCCGCAGCCGAATTCACAGCCGCGCTTGCAGATTTGGGCGCGGTCAAGAAGGGGGAGGAAAGACTCGAAGTTCACCTGCAATCCCTTTACCTGACCCAATGCGAAAAATGCGAACAGAACGTCCATGCCCAGGCTTTTCTCTGGCGCAAGGGCGAGGCTGCCCCGTATGCGAAGGTCTATGAATGCAAACAGTGCGGCGACTCGGGCGAACGCATAACCGGCGAAGAGGACAGGGAAAACGCCAGGCACATCGCCGCAACGGATACCCTGCATCGCACGCGCCTGTTCGAGCGGGTGGTCTCGCTCAAGGATGAAGACCGCTTCTATGCCGAGGAAGCCATCGAGCATTACCTGCCGCGTCCGTTGTATTTCATCGGCACGGTGTTGAACCGGCTCGATGGGCTGACTCTTTCGCCGGTCCGCAAGCGGGCATTGACGGCGCTGCTGCTGCTGGCGTTCGACGCGGGCAATACGCTCTGGGCGCACCCGGCGGAACGTCCGCGGCCGAAGCAGCTCACCACGCCGAACCAATTCCGCGAAGACAATCTGTGGACCATGCTCGAGCGTGGAGTCGGCTTGTTTGCAGAATCAGGCTCACCCGTCCCGTTTGAAGCGTGGCCAAAAAAAATCCCAGACTCCGGGGGCATCGTCATCTATGAAGGGCGTCTCAAGGACCTGGCGCATGAAGTCAAACGCGAGATTCCGATTGCGGCGGTGATCGGGTCCATCCCAAGACCGAACCAGGCGTTCTGGACCCTTTCGGCGTTGTGGGCGGGCTGGCTGTGGGGCAGGAACGCGGTCGAGCCGTACAAGGTCGCGCTGCGGCGCAGGCGTTACGATTGGGCGTGGAATGCGACCGCGTTGCACGCGATGTTCAGCCACTTGAATGAACTGCTCGCGGACGGCGTGCCGGTCTTTGGCGTGCTGCCCGAACCCGAGGCGTCTTTCATAACCTCGGCGTTGACAGCCGCGCAAGCCGCGGGTTTCGTTTTGGAAAGCGTTGCGTTAAGAAGCGAACACGACCCGGCGCAGTTCCTTTGGAAGAGCGGCAGCAAACCCACGCCCGCGCCGATGGAGATCGAAACGATACGGAGGGCAATGCGCGAATTTTTATCGGCGCGGGGCGAACCGGCGGGATATTTATACGTCCACGCGGCGGGGCTGGTCGCGCTGGCAGAGTCTAATTCGTTGAAGCGGGATGGGGATGAATTCGACGTTGCATTGCGAAAAACGCAAAATGCGATGGAGCAGGCGGTGAAAGAGGATGCGGCTTTCGTCCATTATTCTTCGGGCGAAGGTGTGGATACGGGGATGTGGGGTTTGAAGAGCGTCGTTTCTGATGAAATAAAGAATCTCCCGCCCGGCGGCATAAAGGAATCATTGTCCGACAGGGTCGAAGTTGCGATTGTGACGTATTTGCAAAAACATCCCCAGGCGATCTACATCGAGATCGAGGAGGAATTGAACAAACAATTCCCCGGTCTGATGACGCCCTCGAAAGGTTTGATCTACGCGGTCTTGAATTCCTATACAGACAAGGATGGCGGGATGCACACCCTCCGCGTTGAAGATTTTGCGGCGGCGCGGCGTAAGGAATTGCAAAAGGTCTTCGACCTGCTCGAAGAGGTCGGGCGGCGGCTGGGGTACGAATCGAAGCGGGAAGGGCAGGTATTGTCCTGGTTCGAGGATGGGAAGCCCGCGCGAAAGTTTTACGCGCTCGCTTCGGCGCTGGTCCACCGCGCGCTGGAGCAGGCGGACGGGCAGACCATGATTGTCTTCCCCGGCGGGCGGGCGGCTTTGGTGGCATATAAACAAAACCGCGACCCGTCGTTGAAGGAAAATTTAAAAAAACATCCGCTGGTGAAATACCGCACCCTGCGCGGAATGCTCGAACTGCCGGTCCTCTCCCGCGAGACATTCGACGAGCAGGTCGCCAGCGACCCGGTGGAGAAGGCGGTCTGGCAGATGATGATGTTTTGAGCGAATAACCCGCCTTGGGGGTAACTACTCAACGGCTTGTCATTTCGACGAGCCGTTCGACACCCTCAGGGTAAACTCTACCAGGAGAAATGACGATCGAAAATGAGCGGGCTGAACAGGTATGCCTGGCGACCATTTCTTAATGTTCAGAATCATGGTATAAAATTTTGCGTCAACATTCAAATTCATATTTCTTACGAGGCTGATGACTGAAAAAACACCGGGATTGCTTTCATATTTGTACGGGGGAAATATCTCTGCGCGTCTGTTGGAACAAACCCAAAACTTATTGGATCAATATCGTCCGCGCATCAAACCGCATAACGGCGAACTGACCGAACGCGACTCGATCCTCATCACCTACGGCGACCAGGTACAACACCCAAACGAAAAACCACTGCAAACCCTCAGGAAGTTTTGCGACGCATACCTGACCGGCATCGTCGGTGGGATTCACATCCTCCCCTTCTATCCGTGGACATCGGATGATGGGTTCTCAGTCGTGGACTATCGCCAGATTGATCCCAACCTTGGCTCATGGAACGATGTCTCATCCATGCAAAACTTTCGTTTGATGTTCGATGGCGTCATCAATCACATCTCATCGCAAAGCGACTGGTTCCAGAAATTTCTGCAAGACGACCCGCATTACAAAAATTACTTCATCGCAATCGAAGGCAAACCGGACCTTTCGCAAGTTGTCCGTCCGCGCGCGCTGCCTTTGCTCACAACCTTTCAAACTCCGTCCGGCGGGAAAAAAGTTTGGACGACTTTCAGCGACGACCAGATAGACCTCAATTTCAAGAATCCCGAAGTCCTGCTCGAAATCCTCGACATTCTGCTTTTATACGCCGAGCGCGGCGCGGACTTTATCCGCCTCGACGCGATTGCGTATCTATGGAAGGAGATCGGCACGACCTGCATTCACCTTCCGCAAACACATGCGGTTATTCAATTCCTGCGAGCCGCCATGGACGAAGCCGCGCCGCATGTGCAGCTCATCACCGAGACCAACGTCCCACACGCTGATAACATCTCCTACTTCGGAGACGGATCCAACGAAGCGCAACTCGTTTACAACTTTGCCCTGCCGCCGCTGACCCTCCACGCCTTCCACACCGGCGATGCGCGGACTTTATCCGACTGGGCGAAGACATTGATTCTTCCCTCGAACAAAACCACCTTCTTCAACTTCCTCGCCTCGCACGACGGGATCGGGCTGAATCCTGCCCGGGGGATTTTATCGGACGCTGAGATCGACTCGCTGGTCAATAAAGTCATCGAGCATGGCGGCTTGATCTCGTACAAGCACAACGCAGACGGGACGCAGAGTCCGTATGAGATGAATATCAACTATTTTGACGCGTTATCCAACCCAAATGGGAATGAACCGTTGGAGCTGCAAGTTAGCCGCTTCATCGCCGCCCAGTCCATTATGCTCTCTCTCATCGGCGTGCCGGGCATTTACTTCCACAGTCTCTTCGGCTCATGCGGCTGGATCGAAGGCGTAAAGCAGACCGGTCGCAACCGCACCATCAATCGCGAGAAGTTGCAGTTCGATGAATTGCAGGGTCAACTTGCGGATAAAAACTCTTTACGTTATAAAGTTTTCACAAGATACAGCCAGTTATTGAATACAAGAAGCGCGTCATCCGCATTCGACCCGCATGGGACGCAGGTCATCCACGACCTGCATCCCGCCGTCTTCGCCGTGGAGCGGATTTCGCCGGATGGCAAGTCTCGCAGGTTATGTTTGCACAATGTAAGCCGGATAGCGGTTTCGTTTTCTGTGAATGAAAAGCAATTGTCGCTGGAGCCGTATCAAGCGTTTTGGTTAAAAACCACCTAACCCGTCATTGCGAGGAGGGCTTCAGCCCGACGAAGCAATCTACAAATTAGCCATACAAGATTGCTTCGTGGCGCTTTGCGCCACTCGCAATGACGGGACACATGAGGCAATCCATGAATCCTTCCTCCCACAACATCGGCTTTATCTCCACCCGCTTTGCAGGCACAGACGGCGTCTCGCTGGAAACGCAGAAATGGGCAACAGTACTTGAGCGCATGGGGCATAAGTGCTATTACTTCGCAGGCGAATGCGACCGCAGCGCTGATTCATCTCACGTCGTACCCGAGGCGTTTTATCGTCACCCCGAAATTGACAAACTGAATCAACAAGCCTACTCCGGCAGTTGGACGGTGACGAACGAGGCGCGCGAGGCGCATCCCGAGATCGCCGCGCTGCGCAGGGATTTCTTCTCCATCTACATCCGTCCGCCGCAGATGACCAAACGCGTGAACGAGTTGAAGGAATATTTCAAGGAGGAGTTATACAAGTTTGCGCGCCGCTTCGAACTCGAAGTCCTCATCCCCGAAAACGCGCTCACCATTCCACTCAACCTGCCGCTGGGACTCGCCATTACCGAATTCATCGCCGAGACCGGCTTCCCCACCATCGCGCATCATCACGATTTTCACTGGGAACGCCAGCGCTTTCAGGTCAATTGCGTGCATGATTATCTCGCCGCGGCATTCCCGCCCAACCTGCCCTCGATCCGGCATGTCGTCATCAATTCGATTCAGGCGCAGCAGATCGCTTCGCGTCACGGACTGACCTCGGAGGTCATCCCCAACGTGATGGATTTCGACTCCCCGCCTCCCGTCCCGGACCCGTACACGGATTCTGTCCGAAAAGATTTTGGCATCGCCGACGGCGAATACTTCTTCCTGCAACCGACGCGCGTCATTCAACGCAAGGGCATCGAACACGCCATCGAGTTGATGCGCCGCCTCGACCTGCCCGCCAAGCTCATCATCTCGCACGCCAGCGGCGACGAAGGGGACGATTACGAACAGCGCGTGCGAGAGTATGCCCATCTATTGAGCGTGGATGTCCGTTTTGAAGCGGATCAGGTGCAGGATGCGCGCGGCACGACAAAGAATGGCGAAAAGATATACACGCTGGGCGATGTGTATCCTCACGCCGACCTGGTCACCTATCCCTCCAGCATCGAAGGCTTCGGCAACGCCTTTCTCGAAGCCGTCTATTATCACCGCCCGATCCTGGTCAACAATTACTCCATCTACGAAGTGGACATCAAACCCAAGGGCTTCCACACCCTCTGGTTCGACGGCTACATCAGCGCCAACACGATTGCCGCCGTAAAACACGCCTTGCAAAACCCCGACCAGACCCGCGAATGGGCGGAGAAAAATTACCAGCTCGCACAACGCTATTTTTCCTTCACCGTCCTCCAACACCTGCTGGAATCCGTGCTGGACGACTGCCTCGGGCATGAGCGATGATCGTACGGCAAGATTTATCTTGCCTTTCTCTACCGTACAAAACGCAAATTCCCGTTGGCGCTGAAACGCCACTCGCAATGACGGATGTACGGCAAGATTTATCCTGCCTTCGCGCAGGAAACGCCGAAATCGCAAAGTGAACCTTGCGGTACACGATGGTTTTTGAAAAGGAACTTATGAATATCGCCCTGTTACATTACTCCGTGCCGCCCATCGTCGGCGGCGTGGAAAGCGTCATCGCCCACCATGCGCGGATGATGTCCGGCGACGGTCACTCCGTCCGCCTGATTGCGGCGCGCGGCGAAGCCATGAACGACGACATTCCGCTGGTCCGCATCCCCCTCGCAGATTCGCGCCATGAGCGCGTGACGCAAATGAACGAGGAACTCAAACGCGGCGAAGTTACTGCAAACTTCGAATCCCTGCGCGATGAATTGGCAGGCGAATTACAAAACGCCCTCGCGGATGCAAATGTCCTCATCGTCCATAACGTCTGCTCGCTCAACAAAAATCTTGCTTTAACTGCCGCGCTTCATCAACTGCATCTGGCGGGAAAATTGCCGCGCCTGATTCTCTGGCATCACGACCTCGCGTGGACAACTCCGCGCTATCTGCCCGAATTACACGAAGGCTACCCGTGGAATTTGCTCAAAACCGATTGGGGAGGCACAACTCACGTCGTCGTTTCGGATCTGCGGCAGGATGAACTCGCAGGCTTGATGAATCTCGACCACGATTCTATCCGCGTCATCCCCAACGGCGTGGATTTGGACAGGTTCTACAAACTGGAAACGCTCACGCAGGAATTGCTCGATAAAACCCATTTACTTGATGCCGCGCCCATTTTGCTTTTGCCCGTTCGCATTACCCCGCGCAAAAACATCGAACTCGCTTTGCAAACCGTGGCTGAGTTGCGAAAGTCATATCCGCAAGCCGCGCTGGTGGTCACGGGTCCGCTCGGACCGCATAACGCGAACAATATCAGATACTTCGACATACTCACAAATTTGCGCAGGGAATTGAGTCTGGAAGGCTCCGTTCACTTTCTCGCCGAACTGCGCGACGGCTTCCTGCCCGACGAAGTCATCGCGGATTTTTTCCGCGTTGCCGATGCGCTCTTCTTCCCCAGCCGTGAAGAAGGCTTCGGCATCCCGCTCATCGAAGCGGCATTCAGCCACCTGCCCGCTTTTTGCGCCGATATTCCGCCGCTCAAAAAATTAGGCGTAAGCGACGCGCAATTCTTCTCCCCCGATGAAGACCCGGCGAATGCCGCAAAAATGGTCGCGGGCTATTTTCAAACGTCCATGCCTGTGCGGCTTGCCATGCGCGCACGGGCTTCCTTCCGCTGGGAAGCCATCTATCGTCAACATATCGAGTCGTTGCTCGCCTAGAAAACGCTCTCTTGCGTTTGCCCGGTACCGCGAGATTTATCCCGCCCGCCGGGGCGCAAACTGAAGTTTGCGGTACAACCACGCTATGCTCCGCCAAAGAAAGGATAACAATGCAAAGACATTCCGACTTCGCGCCCATTCACACCATCCTCATCCCCTTCATCCACGACGGGCCCGGTCTATATGCCCTCGATGCCGCGCGCCAATTCGATGCCGAGATCATTTTGGTGGGTGTCGTCGTTGTGCCCGAAGGACAATCGCTCAGCACCGGCGCGGCTGCGGCTCGCGCCCTGCGCCGCACGCTGCGCATCTACGGAAAAGACAAACGCATCGTCAGCAAGACACAGGTGATCGTCTCGCATCAACCCTGGCAGGAACTTTCCAATCTAATTCAGGATGAAAAGCCGGATCTTCTTTGTCTTGAGTTTGATTCGCATCTCAAAGCCTTGTGCGTCACTGTCAGCGACGTGCTCGCCCGCCCGCCCTGCGACGTTGCCCTGGTGCGTGGAAAAATTACCAGTAAACCGAAACAGGTCCTGGTTCCGGTAAGAGGCGGTCCACATGCCGAGTTGGCGGTGCGCGTGGGCTTGGGTCTGCATCCCAAAGGCGTCACGTCCCTGCACATCCGCAGACCGGGCGAACCCGAGGCGGGAACCGACGCGCCATTCAAACCGCTGGAACGGGTGTTGTATCAAATCCCCGAAGTGCAGAAACAGTTCGAGGTCACGGACGATGCGGCGAAGGTTATTTTGGATTATGCCAGAAAAGCCGATGTGATCATTTTGGGGACGACCATCCAGCCCATCACCAGTTCCGCTTCGCTGGGTCCGGTGGCAGACCGTCTCCTGCATGAAGCGCCGTGCGCCGTGATCGCCGTCAAAAGCGGACGTCCCATGCCGCAGATCAAGTTCGATGAAATGCTGAGTTTTGATGCCATTTCGATCCTTGTGGATAAATGGTTCGGCGAGAACACCTTCCATGCCGACGAGTTCAATAACCTGCGTGAAATGGTGGAGTTAAAAAAACAGCAGGGTGTCACGATCAGTCTGGCATTGCCTGCCTTGAACGAAGAAGAGACGGTCGGCAAAGTGATCCGCACGATGAAAAAGGAATTGATGCAGCGCTTCCCATTGCTGGATGAGATCGTGCTGATCGATTCAAATTCGACCGACCGCACGCGCGAGATCGCAAAGAAAGAAGGCGTGCCCGTTTACATCCATCAGGAATTACTGCCTGAGATGGAGCCGCGCGCTGGAAAAGGCGAAGCGTTGTGGAAAAGCCTGCTGGTCACCAAAGGCGACATCATTGTGTGGATAGACACCGACATTGTCAACATTCATCCGCGTTTTGTGTATGGCATCATCGGTCCGTTGTTGATCAATCCAAATGTGCAATTGGTGAAGGGCTTTTATCGCAGACCGTTGCGAGTGGGACAAAAAATGCAGGCAGGCGGCGGCGGACGAGTGACCGAATTGACCGCGCGCCCGTTGCTGAATCTGTTCTACCCGGAACTTTCCGGCGTGGTTCAGCCGCTCTCCGGCGAATATGGCGGCAGGCGCAAAGCGCTGGAACAAGTCACCTTTTATTCAGGCTATGGCGTGGAGACCGGTTTGTTGATAGACATCTTCGAGAAGTTCCATTTGGAATCCATTGCGCAGGTGGACCTGCTGGAGCGCATCCACCACAACCAGCATCTGGAGGCGTTGAGCAAAATGTCCTTCGCCATCATCCAGACCGTCATCCGCAAATTGGAGAAGCGCTTCGGTCGCGCCGTGTTGGAGGATGTGAACCGCTCGATGAAAATGATCCGCCACGACAGCAAGGGATACTTTCTCGACGTGGAACAGATTCCCGAATACGAACGTCCGCCGATGATCGAGGTGGCGGAGTATATGAAGAGAAGGAAGTAGTCAAGTGACAGTCACCTCGCAGGTGACTGTCACTTTAAAGGGGAATTAATCTTAACCCCAAAACTTCATGGTAAAAAATTTTCGACGACAGTCAGCCTCCATCGCGGAGAGAAAAAATAAACAAGGAGACAACCCATGAGACTGACCAAACTTTTTCTCGAATTTTTAAAGAGCGAACAGGCGTCGGGTGTGATTTTGATTCTTTGCGCCGCCGCATCCATCGCGATTGCAAATTCACCCGTTGGGAGCGGCTATCTCGAATTCTGGCATTCCAAAATCGGATTCGAACTCGACAGTTTCGCCTTGAAACAAAGCGTGGAGCATTGGATCAATGACGGCTTGATGGCGGTATTTTTCCTGCTGATCGGGCTGGAGATCGAACGGGAACTTTACGCGGGCGAACTGTCCAGCCTCAAGAAAGCGTCCCTGCCCCTGCTGGCGGCGGTCGGCGGGATGGCGTTCCCGGCGCTCTTTCATTTTCTCTTCAACCGCGGCACGGAATTCCAGAACGGGATCGGCATCCCCATGGCAACGGATATCGCCTTTGCGCTGGGGGCGCTGGCGCTGCTGGGGAGCAAAATCCCCGCCTCGTTGAAAGTTTTCCTCGCCGCGCTCGCAATCGTGGACGATCTCGGCGCAATTGCCGTCATTGCCCTGTTCTACACCGACGATCTTTCGATCCTGTACCTCGCGCTTGCGCTGGGCGTGTTTATCGGACTGCTGGTGTTGAACCGCCTGAACGTCCATGCGCTCTGGGCGTATTTGATTCCCGGTTTGTTCATGTGGTATTTCATGCTGGAATCGGGCGTTCATGCCACGGTGACGGGTGTCCTGCTCGCCTTTGCGCTCCCCTTCGGCGACGGGGGCGAAGCGTCGCCTTCGTACAGACTTCAACACTTTTTGCATAAGCCCGTCGCATTTTTCATCATCCCTTTGTTTGCGCTGGCAAATACCGGTATCGCGCTGGGCGAGGACGTGCTTCAAGGATTGCTCGGCTCGAACAGCCTGGGCATTTTCTTCGGCTTGTTTCTGGGCAAACCCATCGGCATCGCGTTGATGTGCCTGCTGGCGATCCGGCTGGGAATCTCGCGCCTGCCCGAAGACCTCACATGGAGGCACATCGTGGGCGCGGGTTTCCTCGGCGGAATCGGATTCACCATGTCCATCTTTATCACGCTGCTGGCGTTCAGCGACCCGGAACTTATTCAGGCTTCCAAGATCGCCGTCCTGCTCACGTCGCTTGTGGCGGGCGTGACGGGATACGTCATCCTCAGCGCGAACGGTATACTTCCGTCATCCTCACCAACCCGGAGTTCCCCATGAACGTCACCACCTGCATGAAACGTCACGTCGTTTCCATTCCCGCCTCCACCACCATCCGTGAAGCGGCGGCAATTTTCGTAAAGAAGCATATCGGCTTGCTTCCCGTTGTGGACAAGAACGACAAGCCCATCGGCGTGATCGGCATCCGCGACCTGCTCAAACTCGAGATGCCCGATTTCGTCAACTTCGTCCTGGACGTGGATTTCGTCCACGACTTCGGCGCGGTGGAGGATACCCGTCCGCCCGCCGCCACCCTGAATAAAACAGTCCGCTCATTGATGCGCCCCGTCATCACCGTGGAGGAGGACTGCGGACTGCTCCGCGCCTATTCGCTGATGCTGCAACAGAACCTGCACGACATTCCCGTCGTCTCGAAGGACGGCAAATTGATCGGCATCGCCTCGCGCGTGGACATCGGCGTGACGATCCTCAAGTCGTGGGAAAAGGCGGAATGATGGAGACGGTTTCCATCGCGCTCGCCTTTGTGATCTTCTTCGGCAGCCTCATCCTCATCTTTTGGGAGAAGATTAACCGTTCCATTGTTGCCATCGCAGGCGCGGTATTGATGATCGGCATGGGGAAGATACTCGGTTTCTACAACGAGGAACTCGCCGTCGAAGCGATTGACTTTAACACGCTCGGTCTATTGCTCGGCATGATGATGCTCGTCGCCATGCTCGAGCCGACGGGTTTCTTCGAATATCTCGCGGTGCTGGCGGCGCGCGCCTCGAAAGGCAAACCGAACCGGCTCTTCATCCTGCTCGGGATCATCACCACCGTCCTTTCGATGTTTCTCGACAACGTCACCACGGTGGTTCTGATCGCGCCGGTCACCATCCTCATCAGCGAAATTTTGGGCATCAGCCCGCTCCCATACCTGATGAGCGAAGCCCTGCTCTCGAACGTCGGCGGCGTGGCGACCCTCGTCGGCGACCCGCCCAATGTGCTGATCGGTTCGGCGGCGGGACTATCGTTCAACGACTTCCTTGTGTATTCCCTGCCCATCGTGCTGGTCTCATGGGCGGGCGCGCTTTTCCTGCTGCGACATCTCTTCAAAAAGGACCTGGCGAAACGCCCGCGCCGCGTCAAAGCCGTGATGAAACTCAACCCCGCCGAGACTCTCAACCAGCCCGAAACGGCGCGTCGAATCCTGATCGTGCTTGGCGCGGCGATCCTGTTCTTTTTCGTCCACCATGCCCTACACATCGAACCGTCGCTGGTGGCGCTGGGCGCCGCGGCGGCAGCCCTGCTATGGGTTCAACCCGACGTTCAGGAAGTTTTGAAAAAAGTGGAATGGAGCATCCTGCTGTTTTTTGGATCGCTCTTTGTGATGGTCGGCGGACTGGAACATTCGGGCGCGCTCGAAATGACCGTGAGGCTGTTCGACGGCGCGGCGGGCATGAACCCGATCCTGCTCGGCGTCGTCGTCATCTGGATCGTCGCCGCGCTTTCCGCCGTGGTGGATAACGTCCCGATCACCATCGCGCTGATTCCCGTCATCAAAGGCATCGGCGAAACGGGCGTGGACATTGCCCCGCTGTGGTGGGCGCTGGCATTCGGCGCGGGTTTCGGCGGCAGCGGAACGATCATCGGCTCGAGCGCCAACATCATCGTCGCCACGCTTTCCGAAAAGACGCGCACGCCCATCACCTCCGCGATCTGGATCAAACGCGGACTGCCCGTCATGCTGGTCACCTGCGCGATTGCCAGCATCCTCTACGCGCTGGCGTATCCGCTGTTTTGAGGCAGGATTTCTATACCGTTTTTAACGGAAAAAAACATTTTTAAACACGAAGTACACAAAGATCACAAAGGAAAAACGCGCGCAACACAATCCTTTTCCCCACCTTTGTGTTTCGGCTCTTTCCCGTTCATTACGGGAGAGCCGAATTTGAAAAAGCCATATGAAACGGGAGCATTCAGATTCTGTAGAATCACGTCTGGTGAAGTCATTATGCCTCGTCATGGTTCGGCGGGCTAAAGCCCTGCCTCAGTTCGTAAAAGTCGGTTGAAACCGACTTCTTGTGCCAGTCCGAAGGACTTCCATGCGCTGAGCAGGCGGCTTTAGCCCCGCTCACCCGTTTCGAGGCGAATCTACAACATTTGAACGCTCCCTATGAAACAACGCTTTCGCGGTTGAAGCATCGCGGCAGTATAATAATGAGGCGAAGACAAACCCGTCGAAACAGGACCAAGCCCGGGCGCGGAAGGATGCGAATGGGTTTCATCCAAGGAGAAGAGCATGGAAGGTTCATCCCATTTATTGTTGATGGCAGTCGTGCAGGAACAGGACCTCGACGCCGCAACCCAAGCCCTGCAACGCATCG
The DNA here is from genome assembly GCA_016703605.1 of Candidatus Villigracilis adiacens. Classification (GTDB taxonomy): domain Bacteria; phylum Chloroflexota; class Anaerolineae; order Anaerolineales; family Villigracilaceae; genus Villigracilis; species Villigracilis adiacens. Next base: position 58,479 of record JADJBU010000002.1, read on the forward strand.
GCGCCTCGTCCACCTATCTTTCGAGCGCGGGCGGATTTCTGGGACGGCGCAACGCCACACTGCTGGTCGGCTTGCCTGCCGATAAAATTCAGGATTCACTAAAAGCCCTGCGCGAAGCCTGCAAACAACGCATCGAATACATGAGCCTGCCGCTCGAAGGCTCGCCCATGCCCATGCCCGCCCCGGTTCCGGTGACGGTGGGCGGCGCGACCGTCTTTGCCCTGCCGGTGGAACGCTTCGAACAAATCTAGAACTCACAGGAGTCAAAAGCCCTGTCCTGAGTTTATCAAAGGCTCCAGACTTTTGAAACCCAGACTTTTGAAACCCAACGACAGGAGTCGTTGGACTCCATCGAGGAGAGACCGACATGAAACTCATTATTGTCATCGTCAACGACAACGACTCAGAAATACTGACGCAGGCGTTCACCGCCGCGAACTTCCGCGTGACGCGCGTCGCATCCACGGGCGGGTTTTTACGCCGCGGCGTGACAACCATGCTGCTGGGCGTCGAAGACCCGCAGGTGGATGCCGTCGTTCAAACCGTGCGGCAGGCTCTCCCCTCCAAGGGCGGGGAAAAACGCGCCACATTATTTGTCATGCCCGTCGCCCATTACGAACAGGTCTGATAATTCAAAACAAAAAAATAAAGGCGCGCCTGCGCGTCTTTATTCGCTTAATGAGGTGATCATGAAGAATAAAAACCCCCTGATCGGATTTCTCACCCTGACCTTGCTCGCCCTCGCCTGCGCCAACCCACTGGGAACCGCCGCGCCGCAGGGGGAATCCCCCAACGTGGAGACAGTCGTCGCCGCGACCTTATCCGCGCTGACAGCCACCCAGCCGCCCGAAGCCGCGCCTCAGACCCCGCCCGCGCCTGTCGACTCCGCCCCGGGCCTTTTGCCCCGCTCGATGTATTTCCTCTCCAACGACGCCGCTCAAATCTCACAGGTCTTCCGCCTCGAACAGGACGGTAAGACGTTAAAGCAAGTAACCTCCGAGCCCTCGAAAGTGACGGAATACGACGTGTCCATTGCGGATGGAAGCGTTGTGTTCGTGTCCAACAACCAGATGTTCCTGATCGACGCCGACGGCTCCAACCGCCGCATGATCTTCGACGGCGGCGCGGTGGACGAGAACAACCCCTTTCTGACGCGCATCAACAGCCCGGTCTTTTCTCCCAACGGGGGGACGGTGGCTTTCGGTCACAAAGGCTTGAACTTCTATTCCGTCGCCAGCGGGCAATCCAACCGCGCGCTCGAAGATTCGATTAATGATTCCGGCGGCGGGCTGTTCTTTCCCAGTGAGTTGTACTGGCCCGAAACGTACTCCGCCGACGGCAGCCGCCTGATCATCACGCTTGGTTATTATGAAGGCGCATCCTCCGCCATTTATTATCCCAACGGCGGGGCGCTCGTGCGTCTGGTCAACGAACAACGCGGAATCATCTGCTGCGGCGATTATTCGCTTAGCAGCGACGGCTCCGTTTTATTTTCCGCCAGCCCCACCTTTGGGATGTTCGCCGGCGGCATGTGGCGGGTGGATGCGAACAACGGCAATGTGACAACCCTGCTGCTCGGCGATTACGACACCAACCCCGCCGAAGTTGCCGATAATCCCTTCATCGCGCCGGACGGGCAGTTGTATTACTTCCACGCCAGCATCCCCAACCCCGGCGACATGGTCAACCGCCCGGCCCTGCAACTCGTCCGTTCCGCCGCCGACGGCGTGACCGGCAGGACGATCCTGCGCCCCGAAACCTTCACCACCATGAACGAAGCGCTCTGGGCGCCGGATGCCAGTTTCGTCATCGTCGCCAACGCGCCCAACGAACAGATCTATTTCGGCGGCGCGGCGCAGTTGTTTTACACCGACGGGCAGCAGGCGATGATCCCGCTTGCGCCTTATGTCGAATCGATGAGGTGGGGACCGTAATGTTTCAAGCGACGGAAAATTTTCAGGGCTTCGCCGCAACGCTCAAGAAGCGGGCGGAGGGGTAAATCAAAAACGGGACTATGGATAACCATAGTCCCGTTTTCATCGTCATGTCACTCTGAGGGAACGACGGCGACCGAAGAGTTCCGGGCTATAACATCAGAGTGACAGTCATAGGCTGTCACTTCCAAATATGCCCATATCCATATTCGCCTTCGATCAACTTCCCCTCCGCAAAGCGGGTAAAACGAAACGGGGTGATGTCCACCGTTTTGGGCTTTCCATCCAGGATCAACTCTGCCATGCTTGCGCCCGCCGCAGGGGAGGTTTTGAATCCCGTCCCGCTCAAACCGCAGGCGAGGTAGAAGCCGTCCAAGTCTGTGCCGCTGTAGATGGCGCGTTGGTCGGGGGTGATGCCGTCGCGCCCGACATGGATGGAATGCAAGCCGCTCTCTTCGATCTTCGGGATGCGCTGCACCATCGCGTCAATGAGTTTATCGACGAAGGTTGGTGTGGGCGTTTGGTCTTCGGCGTCGGGCGCCTCGCCGCGCAGGGATTCGTCTTCTCCCGCCGCAAGGATGAGGGCGCTGCCTTCGGGGCGGAAGTAGCAGTTGATAACATCGTCGATCACCGCGGGAATCCTACCAAGCGCGGGCGGGCGGTGCAGGAAGGCGACATCGTGAGTCCATGTGACGAGGGGAACATCGATGCCCGCCAATGCAGCGACATGCTTCGCCCAGGGTCCCGCCGCATTGACCACGATCGGGCTGGAGAAATCGTCCCTGGTCGTGCCTACGCCGGTCACTTTTCCGCCACTGGTGTGAACCGCGGTCGCTTCGCAGTTTTGAATCAATACTGCGCCATTGCATTTGGCGGCTTCGATGAAGGAGTTGGTGGTAAGGGTTGCATCGGCATAGCCTGAGTCTGGTTCGTAGGCGGCATGGTCGAAATGCTCGGTGACGAGGTCGGGGAAGAGTTTCCGTACTTCGTCCACGCTGATGACCGAGGTGTTGATGCCGAGTCTCTGCTGGTTGGCGACATTGCCGCGCAGTTTATCTTCATGCTCGCGCCTGGCAATCTGCAAAAAGCCGGTGTTCTGAAAGCCGCAGCTTGCACTGAGCGCGGTCGAAGTGTCCCCGCCGACCCTTTCCCTCCAATTGTTGAAATACAGTTGATAACTCTTGAAAGTCAACTCGGATTCGGCGGCGAGGTCGTAGTGCATCCGAACCAGCCCGCTTGAGTGACCGGTTGCGCCGGAGGCGGTCACCTTGCGCTCGAGGATGGCGGTTTTCAGTCCGCGTTCGGCGAGGTGAAAGGCAATGCTGGCGCCCATCACGCCGGCGCCGATCACAATGGCATCGTAAGTTTGGGTCATGTTGAAATTCCTTTTTCTTTTACCACGAAGGACGCAAAGAGCACAAAGGAAAGATCAAAGGAAAAATCCATGTAAAGCCATGCGTCTTGTGGCTGGGTCTGTGTCAAAGTGTGCAAGCAAAGGTTGTCAGTTTGGGCTGCGCCATCTCCCGATTTTGCCCGAAAGTCGGGAGATGGCGCCACAGCGCCGCTTTCGACTCCGCGCCTGACATGTTTTGCCTGCATACGTGTCAAATAATTACCTTGGCGTTACGCCGGGGCAGGCGCCCTGCCGAAGCGGGTCAACGGGCAGGCCGAAGGCTTCGTAGACGGGCGCGCCGTCCCATTCGGGTTGGAAGGGCAAACCGAGCGCAAATGCGACCGTGGGCGCGGTGTCGTAGATGTAGACCGGGGTTTGCAATTCGCCGGGGACGATCTGCGGCCCGCTGATGATCCAGGGGATGGTCATGTCTTCGGGGATGTTCAGTCCGTGGTCGGAGTCGTGCCCGCCGTGATCGGAGGTGACGATGATGAGCGTGCCGTCGTAGAAGCCGCTGCTTTTCATGGTTTTCAGGAGCAGGCCCAGCGACTGGTCTTTTTTGCGGAGGGCGTTCAACTGCTGTTTCGACATCCAGTCGTATTCATGCCCGGCGATGTCGCCGTCGGGGAAGTGGACCATCATCAAGCCGAAGCCCTGGCGGATCTGTTCGAGCGCCATGTTTTCGAGGGTGGTCTCATCTTTTTGTTCGTCGGTGTTATCCACGAATCCGAAGAAGTCGGTGCTGCCCGGCTCGGTGATGTGGCGCAATTTTTCCTTCCCAACGACAAGCACGGCGCGCAAGCCGACGGCGTGGGTCAGGTCGAAGATGTCGGTGCCGAGGGCGTAGCCGTTCTGGGGGACGTATTCGTTCCAAAGGGCGATGTGCTTGGCGGGGCAGGCGCCTGTCACCATGGAGGCGTGGGCAGGCAGGGTGATGCTGGGGAAGACCGTCTGCGCATTGAGCGTGTATGCGCCGCTTTGCATGAGGGCTTGGACGTTTTCCATCTCGGCGGCGGCGATGGCGTCGGGGCGCAGTCCGTCGAAGGTGACGATGAAGACGCGCGAGATGGGCTGGGGTGAAGCCGGGGCGGGTGTCAGGGTCGGGGCTTCGGGGGCGGAGGGTTGCAGCGGCGTGAGGGTGGCTGTCGGGATGGGGGAAGGCTGGGATTCCAACGACGAAGTTGTCGGTGTGGAGAAAGAGGCGGAAGCAGAGACGCAGCCTTGGATAAGGATCGAGAGCAGGATCAGGATTCGGAGTTGATGCGGCATGAGGGGGATGTCTTCGGTTCAGTTCTTGCAGGGATATTTTTCGTGGATTTGAAGTTGTTCTTCGCCGAAGATTTTGTAGATGGGGATGCCGTCCCAGTCGGGTTGGATGGGGAGACCGAGGGCGTAGGCGACGGTGGCGGCGGTGTCGAAGGTGTAGATGGTCAGGTCGAGCGTTTGCGGTATGACGCCGGGCCCGTAGGCGACCCAGGGGATGCGGTAGTCTTCGATGATGAGTCCGATGTGGTTCGAGTCGTGCCCGCCGTGGTCGGCGGTGATGAGGAAGAAGGTGGTTTCGAACATGCCGCTGGCTTTGAGGGTTTTGATCATTTCGCCGAGCACGGCGTCGCCTTCGCGCAGGACTTTCATGTATTCGCCGGACATCCAGTCGTATTTGTGTCCGCGGTTGTCGGCGCCTGCGAAGTGGACGAACATGAGACCGAAGTCCTGTTCGATCTGCGGCAGGACGGCTTCTTGAATGGCGGGTTCGCCGTATGCGATCTCGAAGATGTCGGTGGTTTCGGGTTCCGCCATCTGGCGCATTTTGTCTTTGCTGACGATCATGACGGTGCGCATCCCGGCTTCGTGGGCAAGTTGGAATACGTCTGTGCCTTTGGCGTAGCCCATGTACATGAAGTATTTGTTGTAGATGACGCCGTGGTCTTCCATGCAGTAGCCGGTGAGCATGGAGGCGTGGCTGGGCGAGGTGGCGGGGTAGTCTATGGTGCGGGCGGTGAGGGGGGCGTAGGCGGCGCCTTCCATCAACTCCATCAGGTTGGGCATGGGCGCGAGTTCGATGGCGTCGGGGCGCAGACCGTCGAAGCTGATGATGATGGCGCGTTCGATGCCCGCTTTGGATGGCAGGGGCGTTGCGCTGGGGGTGAGGGTGGCGGCGGGCGTGGGTGTGGCTGTAAACGTTGGCGTGATGGTTGGTGTGGATGATGCCGGTGGCGTCAGTGTGACGGTGGGGGGATCGGTGGGGAAGCCGGTGGGCGTGGGTACAGGCGGCAGGGAGCTGCCCCAAATGTTTGGGAGTCCTGCGCAGGCAGCGAGGAGGAAGGCGAGGGTTAAAACAGTAAGGTGTTTCAGTGAACGTTCTCCGAAGTACGTTGTGACTGGAAAGCGGAAATTTTTTAACGCAAAGGCGCACACATGCCCTGGCGGGCAGTGCCAGGGAGGTTGCCAGGAAAAATATTTGAAACCTTTGCGTTTTGGCGTCTTTGCGTTAATTTTTGATTCACTTCAACATCGGCATTTTGATGCCGTGACGTTTTGCGGCTTCGACGGCGATATCGTACCCGGCGTCTGCGTGTCTTACCACGCCCATGCCTGGGTCGGTGGTGAGGACTCTTTCCAACCTTTGGGCGGCTTCGGGAGTCCCGTCTGCGACGATGACCTGCCCGGCGTGCTGGGAGTAGCCCATGCCGACCCCGCCGCCGTGGTGGAAGGAGACCCAGGTCGCGCCGCCGACGGCGTTGATTAGCGCATTGAGGATCGCCCAGTCAGAGATGGCGTCTGAGCCGTCTTTCATCGCCTCGGTCTCGCGGTTGGGCGATGCGACGGAACCGGAGTCGAGATGGTCGCGCCCGATGACGATGGGGGCCTTGACCTTTCCGCTGGCGACGAGTTCGTTGAATTTTAATCCCGCTTTGACTCTCTCGCCGTATCCAAGCCAGCAGATGCGCGAGGGCAATCCCTGGAACGGCACTTTCTCTTTTGCCATTTTCAACCAGCGATGAAGGTGCTCGTCCTCGGGGAAGAGTTCCATGATCGCCTGATCGGTGACGTAAATATCTTCCACCTCGCCGGAGAGCGCCACCCACCGAAACGGACCTTTCCCTTCGCAGAACAGCGGGCGGATGTAGGCTGGCACAAAACCGGGGAATTCAAATGCGTCGGTCACGCCGTTGTTGCAGGCTTGCTGTCTTAAGTTATTGCCGTAGTCGAACACTTCCGCGCCTTTGCGCTGGAATTCAAGCATGGCTTTCACGTGCGTAGACATTGAGTCCATTGCCATCTTTTTGTATTTCTCGGGGTTGCTCACGCGCAGTTGATCTGCGGCGGTGATGGAAAGCCCGGATGGGACGTAGAACAACGCCTCATGCGCAGACGTTTGGTCTGTGACCACGTCGGGAATGATTCCACGCCTTGCGAGTTCGTCGTAGACATCGGCGGCGTTGCCGATCAACCCAATGGACTTTGGCGTTTGCTTCTTGACGTTTTCTTCCACCAGGGTCATGGCCTCTTCGAGATTATCCACAACCATATCCACGTAGCCGATGGCGCGGCGGCGTTCGGCGCGTTCGGGGTCCACTTCGACGATCAAGCCGACGCCTTCGTTCAACGTAATGGAAAGCGGCTGCGCTCCGCCCATGCCGCCCAGCCCCGCCGTGAGGACGAATTTCCCTTTGAGCGAGCCCCAGCCCTTGAGTTTGGCTAATGCGCCGAAGGTTTCGTACGTCCCTTGCAGGATGCCCTGTGTGCCGATGTAGATCCAGGAACCGGCGGTCATCTGTCCGTACATGATGAGTCCTTTTTGGGCGAGTTCGTCGAAGGTTTCCCAGGTTGCCCAGTGCGGCACGATGTTGGAGTTGGCGATCAACACTTTCGGCGCATCCTTGTGCGATTTGAACACGACGACCGGCTTGCCCGATTGGACGAGCAGGGTTTCATCCGCTTCGAGATTTTTCAGCGACTCGAGAATCGCGTCGAAGGCTTCCCAACTGCGGGCGGCTTTGCCCCGTCCGCCGTAGACGACGAGGTCTTCAGGTTTTTCAGCCACTTCGGGGTCGAGGTTGTTCTGGATCATGCGATAGGCGGCTTCACTCAGCCAGTTCTTGCAGGTCAGTTCGGTTCCACGCGGGGCGCGGATGACGCGGGGTGTGGGCATGGTTTGCTCCTATTGCAAAACGATGAAGGATTCGATGATTTCGTCGAGCGACGGCCCGATGGTATATTGCCAGGTTTCGGTGGTCGAGAGGGTGATGGTCAGCGTGCCGGTGGGCAGGTCGAGGAAGACCAGTTCTTGAATCACGACGATCTGCGCGCCTTCCTGGGTGAGGGCGGGGGTCCTGGCTGTGATCACGCCGTAGGGGATTTGCTTTTCGGTGGCTTTCAGTTCGGTTGCCGTCACTTCGGCATCTTGCAGCGAAGCCGGCAGGGCTGCGGCGAGGGCTTGCAGGTCGTCCTCCGAGGCGAGGGAGACTTCCATTTGCCGGTCCCAGACCAGGTTGATGTTGGTCACGAATCCGCCGTCGATGTGTTCTTCGGCGATGTCGAGCATGAACAGGCGGAAGACGTTTGCATCCTGGTTCTTGATGGTGGAGAGGGAACGTTGAATGGCGGGGTTCGAGGCTTCGGGCAGCAGGACGGCTTCGTCATACTCCGGCGAGTTAACCCGCAAGGCAAGCCACTGCCTGGGTACGGTGATCTGGTACCTGCCGCCCAGGTCGATGAACGAAACCGCGCCGTCGCTGTTTTTATCAAGAACGGTTTCTTCAGACTGGGTGGGAACAGCGGGGATCGGGGTGTTGGTCGCTGTTGGGATTGGCGTGGCAGACGGCGCTTCGGTGGGAAGCGGCGCGGCTTGCTGCGTGAGCAGGAGGGCGGCGGAAACGGTCTCAGCCACCATGCGCTCAAGGCGCGTATCAGGCGTCGGCGGGGAGGAAGCGGAGGGCAGTCCCGGTACGGCACATGCCAGGACCGCGATCCCCGTCAGAATCAGAGTTAATACTCCGCGGTTTTTTTTCATGGGTTCATCCTTGCTGGTGAATTAAAAAAGCCTCCCGGCAATTATAGCCGAGAGGCTTGGTTTTCCCTGCATCAGGCGGGCGTCTGCTCTTTCACAAGCATATCCGCAAAATTCGTCCTCCTGAGCCGCCCCACCAAATCCTCCTGCGCTTCACACCAGACCGGGCGCAGGGGGCAGTTATCGTCGAAGGCGCATGAGCCGGAATCACCCACGCATTCATTCAATTGGATGGGACCGTCTATGGCTTCGATCACTTCGAGCAGGGTGATCTCCTTCGGCTCGCGCGCCAGGGTCACGCCGCCGCGCGCTCCGCGGGATGTATGTAAAAGACCTGCAATGGAAAGCTGCGAAATGATCTTGGCGAGGAAGGAGGGCGGAATCTTCTGTTCCTCGGCGATGGCGCTTGTGGCAGTTCTTGATTCGTTTTTGCGCGCAAGATGCAGCACGGCACGGACGGCGTAATCGGCTTGACGGGTGATTTGCATGATAACCTCACTTATTATTGTAGGTAAAAATTACCTACAATCACGATTTTATTGTGATTTATGGAGCAAGGCAAGTGATTTAGGTCACACCCAATTTATGACCTTTTACGCCGAATTGTTGGCTGATTTTACGGACCCTACCGCGCGAGAGTCAGATTCCCCGCCCCCATTTCGATGACAAAGGTGAGCGTGGGACCTTCGCCAGTCTGACGGTAGGAATCCCCGGTTCTTTCCCAGCCGGAGGTTGCGTTCACATTCGACAGCCCTCCCTCCACCCGGACCTCGGCAGCCACGCCTTCCGGCACGACGATGATGAGGTTGCTCAAGCCGGTCTCGATCTTGATCGAGGCGTCGCGCTGGAGTTCGCCGGAGAAGTCGAGCGTATAGTCGCCCGCACCGGCAGAGAAATCGAAGAGGGAGAAATTGGCGTTCGCCAGTCCGGTGATCTTGACGTTCGACGCGCCGGAATCATAGGTGAAAACGCTCATCTCTTCCGGGTTCGGTTCGGAGAAATTGAGTTCCACATCCGAAGCGCCGTCCGAAATTTTCAGTTGAGTCAGCGCCAGCCCGCCGAGTTCAAGTTTGCCCTCGTACGCGCCCGATTCGATGGACAGGCTCATCGGTTCGCCGCCGAGTTTCAGGTCCCATTCATTCTTGAGGTCGTTGAGGTTCGGCAGGATGTTCAGGTTGCCATCGCCAACACGGACTTCGACATTCCCTTCATCGGCGACAATCCCGGGTTTGAGTTCGTCGTAGTTAAATGTGGCAGTCCCGTTCACAAGCGTGGATGCGCCCGGGGCAAGGGTTAATTCTCCCGCTCCAAATTTGAGGCTCAGGTGAACCTCGTCCGTATCGGGGTATTCAACCACGATCTCCTCGGTCACTTCGGGGCTGGGCGTGGGCGGTTTGGGGACGTTGATGCCGCACGCCAGGGCGGTCAGGGCGAGAAGCGCGAAAAAGTAAAAAAGTTTGTTCATACGAAAAACCTCCTTGGTAATTCCAAGGAGGTATACGGGGAAAATTTGCAGGGGTTGCGGGGGAATGTCTTATCAGCGCGCCCAGCCGCCGGGCAGGGCTGCCACACCGATGTAAACCAGAAGCAGCGCGCCGAGGATGCAGAAAAGCGTATTCCGGAAGCGAATCCCATCTGCGGCATTTTTCCAACGCGCGGGCAGGTGACCCAGTACCGCGGCAAGGATCATAATGAAGGCATGTTCAAGCCGGTAGCGGGTAAAGCCGCCGCCATCCGCCGAGAAGCCTAGCCAGAGCAGGTTGATGAGACCGAGCGTGGCTTGCAGGTCCATCGCGCCGCTGAACCCGGCGGCGAGACCGCGGTCCATGCCTTTGAATGCCCCGCCCCTCAGCCAGCCGATGGCGAACTTGATCACGGCGGCGGCTGCCACAAGCAAAACGAGCCAGCGAAGATGCGAGTGGGCGATAAAGATGATGTTCATGTGTTTCTCCAGGTTTAAAAGTTGATGTGTGTATTCACAAAATAAAAGGCAGGATCGCCTTTCTATTTTTGGGGAAATCTTCGAATGCCGCTTTGTACCAGCTAAGGGCACGCAGCCCCTGCCCGGCGAGGAAGGAAATCATCGCGAACAGGTTCATCCATGCGGCGGTGTGACGCGAAAGCAGGGCGATGCCGATCCAGCCGATGATCTCGAACATATAATGCGGGCAGACGACATACCGAAACAACCCGCCTTTCGGGATGAAGTAGCCGGTCGATTCCTTACGCAGGTCGGCGAGAAGTTTGTGGTGGTAAAAGTTGCCCGAAACCCCGGCCAGAAACAGGACCATCCCGAGGACGAAGACCGGGTCTAGTTGAGCGGCGGGGCTGCGATTCAGCCATCCAACTGTGAAAGCCGCCTGCGAGTAGAAAAAGGAGATCACCAGGGTGTTGACCAGGCTGGTGGGACGGGAATATTTGTGCAGGAAGAGGGATTCGAGCGTCCGCTTGGCGAAGTGGATGAAGACCGCTGAAAAGACAATCCACTGAATGGGGGTCGCGGTCGGCAGATAATCTTTCGCGGAAAGGAAGAGCGCCAGGATCGGCGTTGCATACAGAATGAACATCCCCAGCCGGGCGGGCAAACCTTTTCCGGCGCGCGGTTTGTTGTAGTTCGAATTCGATTGCCCAAAATACACAAACGGTCCCGCGCATAGCGCGATGACGGCAAGCAGGATGTGATGCGAAATGGTGATGGCTGTCCAATTGGGGAAGATCATAGGCAGTGGAGATTATACAGCAGGGTGGTGGGAGCGCGTCGCACCAGGCTCACTGGTGTGCAAGCAAAGGTTGTCAGTTTGGACTGCAAAATCTCCTGATTTTGCTCGAAAGTCGGGAGATGTCGCCATGGCGCCGCCACAGCGCCGCTTTCGACTCCGTGCCTGACATGTTTTGCTTGCACACGACTCACTGGGATGAATCCAACCCGGAGTTTTTATCCATTAACCGGGAAAATCTCACCCTGCTGGTGCGACGCACCCACGCTGTTGAGTTTATAATCCGTTAAAATTTTCCTTGGAGAAATCTCATGACCTATACAACCATTCTGACCGAAACGCGCGGACGCGTGGGGATCGTAACCTTGAACCGACCGAAGGCGATGAACGCCTTCAACCTGCAAATGCTCGGCGAGTTGTTCGACGCGCTGGAGGGGTTCGACAAAGACCCATCCGTCGGCGCGATCATTGTCACAGGCAACGAAAAAGCCTTTGCAGCAGGGGCGGATATAAAGGAAATGGCGGAATCTTCCTACGTAAAAATGTTAACCTCGGGGCACGTTCAGGTCTGGGACCGTATCCGGGCGATCCGCAAACCCGTCATCGCCGCCGTCTCCGGCTGGGCATTGGGCGGCGGATGTGAGTTTGTGCTTTCCTGCGATATGGTCATCGCAAGCGATTCTGCGAAATTCGGTCAACCTGAGATCACCATCGGCGTCATCCCCGGCGCGGGTGGGACGCAGCGCCTGGCGCGGCTGGTCGGCAAATACCTCGCGATGGAAATGGTCATCAACAACCGCACGCTCACGGCGCAGGAAGCGCTTCAGTTCGGACTCGCGAATCGGATTGTGCCGGTTGAGGGCTATCTCGATGCCGCTGTCTCCTTTGCCGAAGAGATCGCCTCGCGCGCGCCAATCGCCGTCCGCATGGCGAAGGATGCTGTGAATGCCGCGTTTGAAACCACGCTTACCGAAGGTCTCGCGGTTGAGAAGCGCAATTTTTATCCGCTGTTTGCAACCGAAGATCAAAAGGAAGGGATGCGCGCCTTCGTCGAAAAACGCAACCCGGAGTGGAAAGGGAGGTAGTTCGATAGTCTGATAGTCTTATAGTCAAGTGGTCAAGTAGTCGTGGTGTCGGCTAACTGGCCATCGGACCAAGTGACTATTTGACTATCCGACCACCCGGCTATCCGCGACTATTCAGACAGATCTATCGCCTCGCCGCCGTATTCGCCAGTGACGCGGACCGCCCAATCCGCATCGCGGATGTAGGTCAGGGAGCCGTCCTTTAGTCCAGCGACGCTAACCTCAAGGGTGAAGGACCCATCGTCGTAGTTGTAAGAACCGGAACCGGTCATCACAAAACCCTGGGAGAAGGCGCAGTCTGTCAGCGTAAACAAGTCGCTGGTGTCGTCTGAATCAAAGGCGAACGTCCCGCCGTAGGGGCAGGCTGCCGCGCGAATGTTCGTGGAACTCGCGTAGTAATATTCAGGCAGGTGGGTGATCTCGCTTTCCACATCATACAGCGCAGCGAGCGGAGTTTCATAATCCGCCGCATTTGCAAGCGCCAACGGAACGAACTCATCCGCCACATAACCTTCGCATTCCGTCTCGCGTTCCGCAGGCAGGGTATCGTTCACAAGGAATTCGGAGACAAGCCCGTCTACACATTCATTGCCCCAGCCAAAGATGACATGCGGACCGCCGGTCTCGGTCACCATATAGCCGTTCGAGACGTTCTCGAAGACAGACCGCGCGCCTTCGTACGGGGTCGCCGGATCGGTGGTGGAATTCAACACCAATGTCGGAAAGTCCCCGCCTTGAAAGGGTTGCGCCAGCATGGCAGGCAGGGCATCGTCCTTCGGATGGGGCCAATAGACGCAGGGCAGGTCGCCATAAAAGACCGAAGAGAAGCGCGGCAGGCTCGCATCCACTTCATCGCCTTCGCGCAGGAAGAGTTCGGCTTGTTCTTCAAAGGTCGCGCCGGGTTCGGCATAGTCGCGGCAGGTCACGCCGTAATAGATCGCATCGCTCCATGAAGGGTCGAACACCGCTTCGAGCGTGTCGGGGTTGACGTATAACGAGTTGTACGCAACCCGCGCCAAAGGCACGAGCGTGTTATCGCGGGCATAGGCTGCCAGCGCGCGCAGGAAAATCATCCGCGCGGTTTCGGAGTATATAAAGCCTGAGGTGGCTTCCAACTCGGCGAACGAGAACTCGCGCTGCCGCGTTTCACCGGTTGAGAGCGGGAAATCGAACGCGATCGGCGCCTGTTTCAATTTCGCGGCAAGCTCGTCATATACTTCAACCGCATCCCTGCCCATGTCTGCGGCGCAATACTCATCGGCGTTGCAGGCTTCGAGCGTGGCAACCAGCACATCGTTGAACGCGGCAGCCTGTCCCTTGAGAAATTCGGTGTCCGTCAACGTGATGTCAACCGTCCCATCGAGGATGAGTCCAGCCAGCCGGTCCGGGTGAGCCGTGGCATACATCTGCGAAAATTGCGTACCGTAACTTTCTCCGTACAACCAGAATTTTTCATCGCCCATGAAGGCGCGGAAGGCTTCCAAATCTTCCACAGCCTGCGCGGTATCAAGGTAGGGAATCAATTCCGACTCGCCCATTTCGGCGACGCATTCATCCACGAAGGTTTTTGTAACGTCAAGTAATTGCGCTTCACCCTCGGGCGTGGCCGCCTCGGTATCGGCGCGGTAATACTTCGCCGCCGCATCGATGCAATACAGGCCGCCAGACTCATTGATGCCGCGCTGGTCGAAGAACACCACGTCGAAGTTCTCAGTAATGCGCGGATCGAAATAGGATGTGTACGCATCGGCGCTCATCAAGCCCGAACCGCCCGGTCCGCCGATGACGGTGACGAACATCCCCTTGCGTTCGCCCGTGGCGGGCAGCACCGCAAAGACAACCTTCGTCGCGCGCGAATCCTGCGGGTCGAAATGATTCAGCGGCACGCTGATATCGATGCAGGTAAAGCCGCCCTCAGGACAGGGATAGCCCCCGGCTCCTTCCAGGCGTGAAACTGTATCCCCGGCCGGAGCCCCGGTTTCGCCGACGGTGGGTTCCGCCGCCGCTGTGGGCGGTTCAGCGGATGAAACCTGCGTCGCCGCTGGTGATGCGCACGCCTGAAGCGCAAGCGCAAGCCCAACCATGCCAATCAGAAACTTTTTCATATTCATAATCCTTTCTCTCCTAGCCATTTATCGATCCGTTCCGCCACCGATCTCCAGCCTTTTTCGAGCATCATATCGTGCGCCATATCGGGGAAGGTCTCGGCAGCGGCGTTGTATGCCCGCGCCGTCTTGCGAACATCGACCAATGGGATGACGGTATCCTTCTCTGCGCCGAGGACGAGCAGGGGCGTCTTTACTTTTTGGGGACGGGCGAGGTTCAAACCGAGCAAGTCCATGTACATGCGGAAGGATTCGTCGTTGAGTTTTGCATGATATTTAAGCAATTGGTCCTGCGGGAAATTTTCAGAGAAGAATGCCCAGCGGGTATGCCCGGGCGTTGCCACCACAGGTGCGAGGCGGAACTGGGTCATCACCTTCAGCAGGGTCAGCGGACTGTGTTTGAAGACCAGCCAGGTCGGGTGCCAAAGTCCGTAGGGCGGGTTGGACGCAAGCAACACCCCTGCAGGCGCGGAATTTCGTTCGAGAAATTTCTGGACGATGAAACCGCCCATGGAGTGACCGATCAGCGCGGGCGGAGTCGGAAGCGTTTTCGCCACTTCCTCCACATCGCGGACGTAATCCATGATGCCGCTTCCCTGAATCTTCCCTTCGCTCCCGGCATGTCCGCGCAGGCTCAATGCAGTGACATGCCAGCCCGCCTCCGCGAAGAAGGGCAGGAAGAATTCGTCCCAGCACCAGGCCCCATGCCACATGCCGTGGATGAAGAGCAGCGGTGTTTTATGATTTTGGTTTACGGGGTTGCGGGTGATGACTTCGAGTTTCATGGCAGACTCCTCTCTCCCCATGAGTTTACCTGAAAGTGAAACGATGGAGTCAAAAGTCTCCTGACTTTTGAACTCCAACGACTCCTCTCGTTGGAGTCCGGCAGCGCCAACAAAAAGACTCCCGCAAAGGGGAGTCTTGTGAGCGCGGAGAGGCTCGAACTCTCAACAAACGGCTTAAAAGGCCGCTGCTCTACCATTGAGCTACGCGCCCATCTTGAAAGCGGACTGCATTCTATCACGGGCATATGCGGGCGTCAACAAGCGCAGAGAATGGTGTGCAAGCAAAGGTTGTCAGTTTGGACTGCGAAATCTCCTGATTTTGCTCGAAAGTCGGGAGATGTCGTGGCGCCGTTGGCGCCACCACAGCGCCGCTTTCGACTCCGTGCCTGACATGTTTTGCTTGCACACAGAGAATGTGGGCAGGGCTTTCTCAAAGCCTTCTCTACCGTGCCTTTTTTGGTTTCGGCTTGTCTGAGTTAGGGTTTCTTTACGAAGGAAATGTGCAGTAGCAAACCAAAGTCTTTAACCCTTAATGTGAAAAGCACGATCGCAAAAAGAACTCCGTTTCGCGTCATTCGTGTTAAGCCTTTTGCTTGCATTTCCATTTTTTAATTGACTTTGCTATAGCCATGTCCAAATGGTGACGGTAATTTTTCAAACGGCGTGGATGGGGGTAAAATAAGCGCCGAGTTGAAATTTCAATCAGGTTCGAATTCGGACAATGTCCGATTTTGAACCAGTTGCGGGTCCATATCATAGATCAGTCATGAAAATTCAAACAAGCGGAGGAATCCATGAATAAACATGCACGTTTCACCCTGCTCGTGTTGGTATTCGTTCTAGCCTGTGCCAGTCTGCCTGAACCGACTCCCACTGCCAGCCCGGTTCCAGAAGCGACATTTACGCCGTCTCCCACAAACACGCCCACCCCGGATCCAACATCCACTCCCGACACACCTGCCACGGCGGCGGCGGCGGCGACCCAAACGGCTGGAAACCTATTAACTGACCTGGATAAACTGCTGGGAGACTCAGACCTCCCGTACCAGGAAGGATATCTGGCTTGGCGGTATGACGACCCCATCGAAGTT
The DNA here is from genome assembly GCA_016703605.1 of Candidatus Villigracilis adiacens. Lineage (GTDB taxonomy): Bacteria > Chloroflexota > Anaerolineae > Anaerolineales > Villigracilaceae > Villigracilis > Villigracilis adiacens. The sequence goes on from JADJBU010000002.1 coordinate 74,603, forward strand.
AGCATGACGGGACCCGATAGCAAGCTTATCGGCATTGACGAAAAACTGATCTCGGGTAATTTTGTACTTAAGTCAGAAGTCACCTGGAACGCGACAGGGATCATTGTATGCGGGGTCATCTTCCGTTCGGAACCAGACCTTGTGAAGGGCAGGCAATATCAATTTTTATTCCTGCGCCTTTCGGGCTTGCCCGCCTGGGCGATTGAATTCCATGAATTCGGATATTTCAAAAACTCCCCCACCAACGTCCAATATTCCAGCGCGCTGGACCAGGGCAACAATGCCACCAACGAATTTGTCCTGGTGGCTTACGAAGATCAATTTACAATGTTTCTCAACGGCATCCGGCAGGGCAGGTTCTTCGATTACAGCAAACAAAGCGCTGAGGGCAATTTTGCCTTCCTGGGCAGCCAGGATTCGGGGGAAGGAACCTGCACATACGAAAACAGTTGGATCTGGTCCATGGACCCGATAAATTTGAATCCAACCACCTGGACGGACCAAACCGACTGAGTTTTTCGGTCGTAAAGAGATTCCAAGGGACTGTTTCTTAAGTTCCTTTCTCACGCGTAGATTCGCCCAATTTATCGGACGCTTCCACCCGTACGGCGCGACGCATATCATCCCCGTATGGGGACTGCGTCACATCGGTTCTTAAAAAATTCCGTGATCGTTGCTGGCTGATACGAAATTTGGTTTGAGCGAGAAGCGAACGCGGGAGACGTTCGCTTCTCGCTCCAAAGCCTGGAGATGCCGCGCGGCATCACGGCGCCGCTTTGGACTCCATTTTCATCCCTTCGGCTTCGCTCAGGACAAGCCTTTGGGTGAAATCCGTTTCGCGGATACTCCGCGGTAAAAGGCGTTATAAATTAACCATCGGGGTAAAATTCTGCTCATGACTGACCTCAACCAACGCGCCCTTGAAATTCATAAAACACTTTTAACAGCCTTTGGCGAACCCATCTGGCGCAATCCGCTGCCCGCCATCGACGAGCTCGTCTCGACCATCCTTTCGCAGAACACCAACGACGTGAACCGCGACCGCGCCTTCGATGCACTGCTTGCAAAATTCCCCACATGGGAAGCCGTGCGAGATGCGGAAGAAAAAGATGTCGTTGATGCTATTCGTCCCGCCGGGCTGGCGAATCAAAAAGGTCCGCGCATTCAACAGGTGTTGAAAGAAATAACAAAGGAACGCGGGGCGCTTGACCTGCAATTCCTGGCGGACATGCCGCTCGAAGAAGCCCGCACCTGGTTGACCAAGTTCAACGGCGTGGGACCTAAGACTGCCGCGATCGTCTTATGCTTCTCCCTGGGTCGCCCCGCCTTCCCCGTGGACACACACGTCTACCGTGTCACCGGTCGCCTCGGTCTGCGCCCCGAAAAGATGACCGTGGAGCAGGCGCATCCGCATCTTGAAGCGGTCTTCCCGCCAGAGACGTATTACGCGGCGCACCTGAACATCATCCGCCTGGGACGCGAAGTGTGCAAGGCCAGAAAGCCGCTGTGTCCGCAATGCCCGGTGAAGCATTTGTGCGAGTATACAGAGAAGACAAAGTAACAACCCCGAAGGCGTCGCTGTGGCGCCGTGCAACAGATGAAATTTTTTAGGACTTACGCAAAACCCCAAGAGCAAGCCGCGAATTTTCACGAAAATTCTTGATAATTCGCGTGAATTTGCGTAATTCGTGGCAAAAGACTTTGATCTGCGTAAGTCCTATTTTTATAGAAAGTTGTACAGAACGAATTCGAACCCTGAAGGGGTGTCATGATCTCATAGCTGTGACACCCCTTCAGGGTTTATTGATTGTCACCCAAAATCTATAATCCTCTCAACCCTTCGGGTTTTGAAGAAATGCCAAAAGGTATAATTGCTAAAACTATGAACCAGCCGCCCGTCAGCCTTGCTTTGGAAAAATTGAATGTGCCGCACCAGATCTTTCGGCATGAAACGCCGGTGGATTCGTTCGAGAAAGCCGCCAGTGACCGGGGTCAGCGCCCTTCGCAGATCGTGCGGACGATCCTCTTCCGCGTGAGTGAGGAGGAGTTTGCGCTTGTCCTCGTGGCGGGAGCGGGGCAGGTTTCGTGGAAGAAATTGCGAAAGTTACTGGGCAGGTCGCGGATTACGATGGCGACGGAGGAAGAAGTGCTGGCGGTGACAGGTTATCGCATCGGGACGGTGGGTCCGTTTGGGTTGGCGAAACCGGTTCGAGCGATGGTCGAGGCGGGGGTCTTGAAGGAAGAGGAAGTGTCGATTGGGTCGGGGATGCGCGACACGGCGGTCATCCTCAAATCCGCGGACTTGATGAAGGGCTTGGGGGATGTGGAAGTGGTGGAGTTGTTTGAGAAGGATTCTTAACCACAAAGGAGACAAAGGGTCACAAAGGAAAAACAAATATCTCCTTTGTGTACCTTCGTGACCCTTCGTGGTCGAAACTAAACGGAGAATATCAATGAGCAGAAAGCAACGTGTGATTGATTTTGTGGAAATTGAATGGGGCGGATATATCGAGCGCTTCAACCGCCTGCCGGGGTTGGATGGGATGCAGCGCGTGCGCGGGCAGGGCTACGAGCGCTTCCGCGATATGCTGGCGCACATCCTTTCGTGGTGGGAGGATGTGATGCCCGCCATCCTTGCGCTGGCGGAGAAGCGCGAGATCGAGCGCAAGAAGTATGACTTCGACGCGTTCAATGCCGAAGCGGTGGCGAAGTATAAGGATTGGGATGAAGCCGGGTTTTTGGCTCACTTTGAGAAAAGCCGTCAGAAAGCCGCGGCAGATTTCAGGTCCATGAATGAAGCGGCGTTCGAGGATAAACGAATTTGGGGACGCATCCACGGCATCTTCATCCATCATGCCCGCGAACATCTGGTTGCGTTGAGCAAATTCCTCACGCTCGATACGCTCGAACATGAATGGAAGGAATATCCGGCAGCGTTCGACGCATCTGACAGGCAGGAAGATTTTTTGAAGAAGCAGGGCGCGGCGCGTTTTGGCGATCTGCTGGCGCATAATTTTGTGTGGTGGGACCAGGGCATGATCGCCGTGCAGGGCGCATTGAAAGACCCGTCGTTCAAGTATGCGGGTCCGGGCGATACGGACACCTTCAATGCCGGGATCGTGGCAAAATATAAGGGGACGAGTGAGGAAGAGTTGCGCGCGCTGTTCGAGCAAAAGCGTTTGGCGATGATCGAACTCGTCCACGGACTGCCCGAAAGCGCATTCCAAAACCCAACCATCGAAGACTGGCTTGCCGCCGATGTGGTTGAACATTTCGACGAACATGCCGTATAGGAGCCGCCCATGATGGATCACACCGTTTATCTCGCGCTTGGCAGCAACCTGGGGAACCGCCTCGCCAATTTGAAGAATGCAATTTCAAACCTCACGCCGCAGATGGATGTGAAGAAGAAGTCGCCGGTGTATGAGACGCCGCCCTGGGGCTACGCCGACCAGCCGCCGTTCCTGAATCAATGTGTGATGGCGGAAACGTATCTCGACCCCGAAAATTTGCTCTCCCATTTGAAGCGGCTCGAAACCGTGCTGGGACGCGAGCCGACCTTCGAGAACGGTCCGCGCCTGATTGACATTGACATTTTGCTTTACGCTGACGAGATCATCGACTCGCCGCCGCTGGTCGTCCCGCATCCGCGGATGCATACGCGCGGGTTTGTGCTCGTGCCGCTCAACGACATTGCTCCCGACCTTGTTCATCCTGTTCTGGGCAAGCCTGTCAGTGAACTGCTGCTGGATGTGGAACGGGTGAACATCCACGAATATAAAGGGAAGTAGTGCCGCAATGCATTAAGAGAATGATGAAGTGTGCAAGCAAAACATGTCAGGCACGGAGTCGAAAGCGGCGCTGTGGCGACATCTCCCGACTTTCGAGCAAAATCGGGAGATTTTGCAGTCCACATTGACAACCTTTGCTTGCACACATGATGAATGCGCAGGCTCAACACCGGCATGTCGGCATGTATAATCAAAGGCAGGATGTGAAAGGTTGTTATCATGCAACATACGCGAGACCTCGAAAAATTTTATAAACGCCTGACCCGTTCCGAAAAAGCGCAATTGCTTCAATGGGCAGCCCGCGACCTGGGAGATGCGTTTCCAGGGATCGAGAGTAATCCACAAATCATTGGCGGTGAGCCATGCATTGTGCGCACGCGCATCCCCGTCTGGGTATTGGTCCAGGCGCGGCGGCTGGGAACCACCGAATCGGAATTGTTACGTGCCTATCCAACCTTGCGGGCGGAGGACCTGACCAATGCCTGGGCGTACGAACGCAGTCACCGCAGGGAGATCGACGCGCAGATCAAAGCCAATGAGGAGGCTTGATGGCGCGGCTATATTCCAACGAAAACTTTCCCCTGCCGGTTTCAGAAATATTACGGGAATACGGGCATGATGTGTTGACCATTCAAGAAACAGGCAGGGCGAACCAGGCAATGACGGATGAGGATGTGCTGGCTTTTTCACACAAGGAAAACCGGATATTACTAACCTTGAACCGCCGTCACTTCATCCGTCTGCATAACAAGGGACAGGCTCATGCTGGCATACTTGCCTGCACATTCGACCCGGATTTTTCCACATTTGCCGCCCGAATTGACAGGGAGATTCGGTTGGAGCCGGAATTTTCCGGAAAATTAGTCCGGGTCAACCGCCCTCAATAAATATAGGTAGGAGTTACGCAAAACTGGCATCCATTGACCGCCGACCACCGACGGACGACCGCTTTTTGCAGTTTGCCGTCGGTCGTCTTCGGTCAAAAAAATGGAAGAATCTTCATTTTGCGTAAGTCCTAATAGAAAAGAAAATACCATGCGCATCATTCGTTATAAAACCCCCGAAGGGACAGCCTCCTACGGCTGGATATTGGAAGACAAGGTCGGCGAGGTGCAGGGAAATCTCTTCGGCGAATACCGCCGCCGCGAGGCGCGGACTCCGTTCAAGGAGTTGAGTCTGCTTGCGCCGTGCGAACCAAGCAAGATCGTGTGCGTGGGGCGGAATTACATCGATCACGCCAAAGAACTGGGGAACGAAGTGCCGAAGATTCCGCTCATCTTTTTGAAGCCGCCATCCTCCATCATCCCCACGGGCGAATATATCGCGCTGCCTTCGCAGTCGAAACAGGTGGAGCATGAAGGCGAGTTGGTGATCGTCATTGGTAAACGCGCGAAGAACGTCACAGCCGAAGACGCCAGGGAATATGTCTTCGGTTACACCATCGGCAACGACGTCACCGCCCGCGACCTGCAAAAGACGGACGATCAGTGGACGCGAGCCAAGGGCTTCGACACCTTCTGCCCCTTCGGTCCGTGGATAGACACCGACTTCGACCCGTCGGATGCGGTCGTTACCTGCCGCGTCAACGGGCAGATGCGGCAGATGGCGTCCACCCGCGATATGGTCTTCAATGTGGGCACGCTCATCGCCTACATTTCATCGGTCATGACCCTCGAACCCGGAGACTTGATCTTCACCGGCACGCCCGCAGGCGTGGGCGAGTTGAAGAATGGCGATATTGTGGATGTGGAGATCGAGGGGCTGGGGAAGCTGAGTAACCCGGTTAAGACATGATGCGTAATGCGTATGCGTAAAAGTGTGCAAGCAAACATGTCAGGCACGGAGTCGAAAGTCGGGAGATTTTGCAGTCCACACTGACAACCTTTGCTTGCACACGCGTAAAACGTAAAGGCGCAAAACGCAAAAGTAGATGATACCCTTTGCGACCTTGCGTCTTTGCGTTAAGTTCTTCCTATGCTGTTATATCTTCGGCGGCAATGATTTGTTTTTCGACCGGGCGGGAGAGCTGCAAATAGGCAATGTCTATGGCGGAGGTGGTAAACGCGCCGATGATGCCCGAATAAATGCCCATGGCGGGGAAGAACAGGCAGACGAATGAACCCATGGCAGCCCAGAACGCCTGCTCACCCATTTCCATTGCAACAGGCGCGAACATGGCGGGGATCATCGCCGGGGCAAGAAATATCCCTGAAAGGAACGAAGCCCCAAAGTAAACGATCAACGTGATGATGACAAACTTCCATACGTGTTCGCGGACGACCTGTAAGGCGCGTTTGACGGCATCCAGCGCGTCGAGGTCTTCCTCGATGACCGAGACGATGCCGCCGTTCATCACCGCCGCAACGAGGAAGGACAGGGGCGTAAGCAGGAGCATCACCGGCTGGAGACAAATGGATGCAAGACCCATTGTCACAACGGTGAGCGCCATGACACATAAAAAGAAGGCAGTAAAGACCGCGCCGACCGTCAATTGGACGATCAGCATCACGCCGAAGGACCGCGCGAAGTATTGAAACCCATCGCGCACAAGATCCATAAATGACGTCGAGCCTTCGCCCCGTTCCGCGCGCAGGATGCCGAGGGTTAAAGAAGTCATCCCCGCTGTGCTGACGATCAGGCTGACGATCATGCCAAGCCCGATCACCCCCAGCCAAAGCGCGATGATCAACCCCATCCAATCCTCGTTCCCTTCAAGGAAAAAGACAGGCGCAATGAACGCAAGGAAAATAACGGAGCCGGTCAAAATTGGAAAAGTCATGAAAAGCCAGTAGGATTTATGCTTCCATGTCAACTTGAAGGCGCGGGTCAGGATATTGCCGTAATCGAAATTCACATTCATCTCCCAATCGCAAATCGTCAATCAAAAATCGTAAATCGTAAATCGCTACTCCCACTCAATCGTCGCGGGCGGTTTGCTCGTTATATCATAAACCACGCGGTTGATGCCTTGCACTTCATTTACGATGCGGCTTGAAACCTTCGCCAATAACTCATGCGGCAGGCGCGCCCAATCGGCGGTCATAAAATCGTCCGTCGTCACCGCGCGGATCGCCGCCGCCTCCTGATACGTGCGCTGGTCGCCCATCACGCCGACGGAACGAACAGGCAACAAAACCACAAATGCCTGCGAGGTTTGCGCGCCCTTTCCGAGAAAACCTGCGCTGGATAATTCTTCGAGAAGGATCGAATCCGCCGCCCGCAGACGGGATACACGCTCGAGCGTACACTCCCCGAGACAGCGCACGGTTAACCCCGGACCCGGGAACGGCTGCCGCCAAACCAGGCTTTGATTCAAGCCGAGGGCTTCTCCCACCAATCTCACTTCATCCTTGAACAAATATCGCAGCGGCTCGACCAGTTCGAATTGCATGTCCTCGGGCAATCCGCCCACGTTGTGATGCGACTTGATCTTCTCCGCCTTGCTCCTGTCGGGACCCGAAGACTCGACCACATCGGGATAAATTGTCCCCTGCACCAAAAACCTCGGTTGACCGACGTTCTTCGCCTCGCGCTCAAAGATGCGGATGAACTTCTCCCCGACGATTTTTCTTTTCTGCTCCGGCTCGGTGACTCCCTTCAACGCGCCCAAAAATTCGTCAGCGGCATCCACTGTGATGAGTTCCGCGCCCAAGCCCTCCCGAAATGCCGAAGCGACCTGCGTCCCTTCGTTTGCCCGAAGGAGTCCCGTATCCACAAAGACGCAGACAAGTTGATCGCCGATCGCTTTGTGAACCAACGCCGCCGCCACCGACGAATCCACGCCGCCCGAAACCGCCGCGAGGACTCTCTCTTTGCCAACCTGCCTGCGAATTTTTTCGACGGCATCTTCGATGATGTTTGCCGGAGTCCAATCGGGAGTCGCGCCGCAAATGTCAACGGCGAAGTGTTTGAGCAGTTCGCTCCCGTTCGGGGTGTGATGCACCTCCGGGTGGAATTGCACGCCGAAGTATTTGCGCTTCATGTCGCCCATCGCCGCATAGGGACTGTTTCCGCTTTTAGCTAAGGCAATAAATCCCTCAGGCAATTGCGTCACTTTGTCGCCATGCGACATCCATACTTTGGAAAGCGCATCCAGCATCGTTCCGGGAATCAACGGCGTGATCTCCGCCTGTCCATACTCGCGCTGCGCAGACGGGTCCACTTTGCCGCCGAGGGCGTGGGTCAGGGCTTGCATCCCATAGCAGATGCCGAGGATGGGAAGTCCGCTTTCGAGGACGAATTTCTGGATATACGGCGCGTTCTCCTCGTACGCCGATTTGGGACCACCGGACAAAATAAATCCCTTCGGCTGGATCGAAAGGATTTTTTCCTTTGGCGCGTCCCACGGAAACAACTCGCAGTAGACCTGTGCCTCGCGGACACGTCTTGCGATGATCTGAGCGTATTGGGAACCGAAATCCAAGATTGCTAATGATTGGTTCATGAAATAATTCCTACGTCGAAGGTCAAAGGTCGAAGGTCTTTTGACTTGTGACCTTCGACCTTTGACACATTATAGGTCTGAAATCAGGTGAAAATGCAGATGCGGGAAGTCCTGGTACTCCCCGCCGTTGACGATGAGGCGGTAGGCTTTGAGATCGAATTCCTTCACGAGGCTTTGGACAGTGGCATACAAATCCGTGAGAAAGGCGGCGTCGCCCGGGTCAAGGTCTGCCAGCGTGTGGACTTGGCGCTTTGGGACGAGGAGCAGGTGAAACTTATGGCTGGGAGAAGGATGCTGAAACGCAATCAGGTTCGGGGTCTCGCGGAGGCGTTTGACGGGGAGGGCGAAGCTCATGTGGGCGAAAATCCAGCCGATGAGATAAACGACGAATTGAGTACGAAGCAGTTTTCGCATCTTGTTCCAACGTTTGAGCGACGTTTAGACGGGCCCGGGGGGGGAAAACAAAACAAAAAAAAAAAAAAGCCCCCCCCCCCCGCCCGGGGGGGGGGGGGGGGGGGGGGGGAATGGGGGGGAAAAAATTTTTGAACGTTGAAACGTTAATCAACGAACATTATCTTCCCATCATCCAATGACTTGATGCAGGCGATGGATTCAATTGGCACGCCCAACGATGATAACGCATCGCGCCCGCCTTCGAAGATTTTTTCGATCAACGCGCCGATGCCGACGATCTTGGAACCGGAAGCTTCAGCCAAACGGCACAAGCCCAAGATGGTCTGCCCGCTGGCGAGGAAGTCGTCAATGATGAGGACTTTTTCGTTATTGGCGAGATATTCGGGCGAGACGATCAACTCGACCATGCGTCCTTTGGTATGCGACGGCGCGAGGGTGAGATAGACCTGGTCTGGCATGGTGATGGGTTTGGTCTTGCGGGCGTAGACGACGGGCAGTCCCATGTGGATGGCGGTGGTCAACGCCGGGGCGATGCCGGAGATTTCAGCGGTGAGAATTTTGGTCGCGCCGACGTTTGCAAAGCGTTTGGCAAAATCCCGCCCGCAGGCATCCATGAGGAGCGGATCCACTTGATGGTTGACGAAACTATCCACTTTCAAAATCCCGCCGCCGAGGACTTGCCCGTCTTTCAAAATGCGTTTCTGTAATTCGTTCACTTTTCCTCCGGTTGTTTAGACAGATTGTGGGGGTGATTTTACAACCGGATGAAGAAAGAGGAAAGAGGAAAGAATGGGGTGGATGTAAAAGGGAAAATAACTGTCGCCGCACGTTCCCCGGTATGCGCACGATGCCAGGTTTACATCATTGGTATTTCCCCCGCCTCCTCCCAAGTACAAAACCGGATCATTGCCACACTTCAAAACCTGACTCCCCCCACAAGTGGGATATCCGTATGCACCCCCGCCCCCCCCGCCCGTCTGCCCTCCCCCATCCCCAATATCATGACACCCGTCATTCGCCATATACTGCCCCGACGGACAGCCCACATTTTGACACCCATTCCCCCCACAGTTACTAACATAATCACACGATTCGCCACACACTTCCCCATCACAAAATTCATAGTAGTCAACTATTTCAACCGAACAATCTCCCCCACATTCTTGCGCAAAGGCAGGTGTCGGCAACCACACCCAACCAAACAGTATTACAGTCAAAAGGATCAAGTATGGCATTAGAGTCCGCTTTAGTTGCATGTGTCTTTATCCAGTTTGTTTAGTTCCTTATATTTCCCCGAGTACGACCACACCTTATCTATCTCATTGCGGCGCTCCCCTTCAGCTAGGCGCAGTACTGTCACCAGGTTTTCTGGTTTTATCAAACTCTGCCAAAACTCTATCCCCCGTCACCTGTTTGCTGGCTTTCACCCCGCTGTCAGTTGCCTGTGGGTCCTTTTGCAGCGCCCGCACCGCCCCACAAATATCTTCGTGCTGGTAAATGCTAGTGCCCGACACGTGGCGAAAAGTCTTTAGCCCCGACAGTGTCCACATGCTAAAGCCGTCTTGGTTGCCAAAGGCATAAAACCCACTTATCCCCTCTTTCGCTCCCCTCTCGGTAAAGTCCTGCCAGTTATATTCTTATCAGGTAAATCACGGAAAAAGTAATGCCATGTAACTCTGTTCAGTCCCAATCCTCCCGTCTTAACAAAAAAAACGTAACCACCCACCAGGACTGTTATGATCAAAACAAAAACTGCTAGCCACCTCTTCCCCCTACTCATACCTCGATGGTAGCACATCCAACATCATTTGCAAAAAACCAGCTCCTGCAAACTATCTGATCGCTGCCTTAAATTCTTCCACCTGCTCCTTGTAAGTCCTATCAGAGAAAGTAAGTTTCAGCGCTACCCTTTCCTTATCTCTATATAAAAGAACTGACCATCTGCAAACCCCCAACACCTCAATTTTCTCGATCAAAAAACCCGAAAGTTTCAAGTCCCTTCCTTGGGATATTCAAGTTCATTTATCAAGTCTGTAAAATACTAGCTAGCATCAGGGTTGGCTAACATTGTCCATTACTTACTTGGTCTAAAACTCCGGCTTTGGTTCGCAGCTATTTTTGGCGATTGTGTCGACGGCAAATCCCAGGTCAAACTTGCTATTTTCCCCAATCGTTCTTATCAGCACCGTGCCCGTTTCGTTATCCACCACATTTACCGCCCCGCCCTCCTCGGTCACGGTGACGGTCTCTGGGTCAATGTGGTATTGGTCCAGCAGGGTATTGGTCTGTTGCATGGCGGGGCTTTCCGCCTCCACCCAGGCGCCCGCTTCTTCGTCCCATTCGTAGCCGTCTATGGTTATGCCTTTTTCATCGTCAAAATCCACATCGGCGGGGTCGAGGGTCACGGTCTCGCCGTTTACGGTCAGGGTCATCGTGCCGTCCGGGGTGACGGTCATGCCGGGGATGGGGGTTTCGCCGTCGTAGAGCAGTCCGTCCGCTCCCAGGGTGAAGCGCGACCCGGAGTCCGCGATGGTTTGTTGAAGCGCGGCGAATTCGGGGTGCAGAGTCGGCGTGGGGATGGGCGGGGTCAAGGTGACAGTCATGGCGCTTGGCGCCATAACTGTCACCTGCGGGGCGGAGGCACAGGCTGTGAGGATAAAAACGACAAAGAACAAGATGGATTTTTTCATGGTGTTCTCCCTGATATCCGGCATTGCAAAGGATGCGGACTTCCGATATTTCAGAATCCCAGAAACAATCTTGAAAACTTTCGGATCGAACTGGAAATTTCCAATGCTTCTTCGCCGTCTTCAGGAACAGGCTGCGCGCCGGGATAACGGGTGTGAACGGCATACGCCGACAACCTGCCCAGGTCTCCCTTTGCAAACCCGGTGAGTATCCCCGCCTGATTGCACAACCTGTCGAGAATGACAAGGTCGTGCGTTTTGGGAAATTCCTGTCCCTTTGAGATGAGCAAGGCTTTCATGTATTTCTCGGCACATTGCTGGCTGTGAAAGCAGGATGCTGTAAGAAGCGGTTTCTTTCGGCGCAACGCGCTTTTCGCCATGAGAAAGTCCTCTTCGGCGTATTCGACCCACTCCAGCGCGCTATTGAGGTCGTTCATACAAAACCTTCCCCCTGGTCATGATCTCGCGCAGGAAGAAATTCCCCTTTTTCTTTTCCTCTTCCCTGATTTCCTTTGGGGTCTTTACAATAATATCCACCGGAAATTCGCGCGGGTAGAGGACATTTGATACGGTTACAAAACGTTCAATGGCTTTGGCGCGTGTTTTCATCACGACCAAAAGGTCAACATCGCTATCAGGCGTGGGTTTACCGTAGGCATATGAGCCGAACAGGATGATCATTTCAGGGTCTAACGTCGAAACGAGCCGTTCGATGGCGGGCGGCAAAGTCTTTGCCACAGGCGGAAATCCCCGGGGACGCGTGCGGGTCTGGCGCGGTAAAACCATCGCTTTCATAATTGCATTTTACCATTTTCATACGCCGCACTCTCCAACCCTTCGACATTTGCTTCGACACGCCCTTCGGGCAGTCAGCGCGACGGCTCAGGGCAATCGTGCAGTCCCCAATTACCAATCCCCCCCTTATCCCCGATTAATCCATCAAAAATGACTGTGTTAGAATCCTCGTCTTGATGGATAAAACAAAGTTTATTTTGGCATCCAACTCTCCGCGCAGGAGACAGTTATTCGGTTTGGGCGGCTGGGATTTCACAATCCTCGCCGCGGATGTGGATGAGACTCCCTTCGCAGACGAGTCGCCGCGCGAGTACGTTATCAGACTGGCAAAGGCCAAGGCGTTGGCGACCCAAGCCCGGGTTTGTCCTGAGCCGCGTCGAAGGGCGGAGTCGGATGCGGTCATCGTCGGCTCGGATACGACGGTTGTGGATGGGAATCAAATCCTCGGCAAGCCGTTGGATGAAGCGGATGCGCGGCGCATGTTGAAGCAGCTGCGCGGAAGGACGCATCAGGTCTTTACGGGCATTGCGATTTTACGCAACGATCAAATGGTCGCCGACCTGTGCGTCACCGATGTGCCGATGCGCGATTATTCCAACGATGAGATCGAGCGATATATCAAAACCGGCGACCCGATGGACAAGGCGGGCGCGTATGCGATCCAGCATCCCGATTTCAAGCCGGTCGACGTTTTGCAGGGTTGCTATGCCGGGGTGATGGGGCTGCCGCTCTGCCATATTCTGCGCGCGCTGCGGCAGTTCGGGCTATCTGCATTGGGGGATGTTCCGGGCGCGTGTCAGTCTCTTCTAAATTATGATTGCAGGGTTTCGCCCGCTGTGTTGAACGGCGAACCCGTCTCTTGAAAGGAATGGAATGAAGCCATTACGCCGGATCCAGTTTTTTTTCATTGCGCTATTGATCGCCGCATGTTCCTCCGCGCCGGGCGGGGTCGGCGAAATTTTCGCAACCGATACGCCCCTGCCCACCGCCAGGGCGGGCGTGACCCCCGCGCCGGATGAAGAAGCCGCAGTGACGGCGTTCTTCGACGCGCTCAGGAACGACGATTACGAAGTGATGTATGCCATGCTGGCGCAAGCCAGCCGCGCAGAGTTGACGCTGGAGGATTTTTCCAAACGCTGGAACGACGCCCTAAACACGATGAGCGTCTCGGGCTTCGACGTTTCGATTCTATCGTCCACCATCAGCCCGTTCAACGGCGAGGTGAAGTACAACATCACATACAAGACCGTGCTGGCGGGCGATATTTCGCGCGAGATCGTGATGCGGCTTGTCAATGAAGAGAATAACTGGAAGATCGTCTGGGACGATGCGCTCATCCTGCCGGAACTGGCGGGCGGTAATTTGCTGGCAATGGAGTACGACATCCCCGCGCGCGGCGATATTTACGACCGGGAAGGACTGCCGGTTGCCACACAGTCTGATGCATTTGCTTTTGGCATTCAGACGGATCAGATCGACAATGAGATGGTCGGCGCGTTGACCTCTGAACTGGGACGCCTGTGCGGGTTTGACCCGCTCGGCATTCAAGACCTGATCGACTCATCCGGACCCGGTTGGTACCTGCCGATGTGCGAAGGGACACGCGAAGAAGCCCAGCGTTTGCTTTCCATTAGTCCCGGTGGGCTGGTGGTGCAGGAATATTCGTCGCGCTATTACTTCCGCGGCGGGCTGGCTCCGCAGGCGGTGGGATACACGCTTGCCATTTCGCCCGAACAATTGAATCAATACCGCCGCCTCGGCTATAGCGGCAGTGAGCGCATCGGGCAGGACGGTATCGAACAATGGGCGGAGGACTATCTCGCCGGGAAGCACGGCGGCGTTTTGCGCGTTGTCAGCCCCACCGGGCAGATCATCTCCACGCTTGGGCAGAGCGCGCCCGAACCCGCCGATTCCGTTTACCTCACCATTGACAGCAATTTACAATTCCATGCCCAGGCGGCGGTCGAATTCTTCCGCGGCGCGATCGTCGTCATGGAGGTGGACACGGGGCGCATCCTTGCCATGGCCTCCGGTCCGGATTATGACCCGAACATCTTCGATGCCAACAACCCCAATAACATCGCCCTCAACAGCCTGCTGAACGACGCACGCACCCCGCTGCTCAACCGCGCCGCGCAGGGGCAGCTTCCGCTCGGCTCGGTCTTCAAGATCATCACCTTCTCCGCCGCCCTCGAAAGCGGATTGTACCTGGCGAACACCGAATACGATTGCCAGTATGAATTTACCGAACTATCCGACCAGGTCCGCTACGACTGGACGTGGCAGCACTGCCAGGACCGGGTCGCCGCGGGTAAATTCTGCAACACCACAGACAGCACCCCCTCCGGCTTGATCACCCTGCAAGAGGGCTTGATGCGCTCCTGCAACCCGTATTTCTGGCACATCGGCAACGACCTTTACACCAACTGGAACCGCGGCAACGACATCGCCAACATGGCGCGCGCGTTCGGTCTGGGGTCGCCCACCGGCATTCAACAGATCCCCGAAGCAGCCGGGCAGATCATAGACCCCGCCTCGCAGGTAGACGCCGTCAACGTCGCCATCGGTCAGGGGACGGTCCTGGTCACGCCGCTGCAGGTTGCCCGCTTCATGGCGGCAATCGCCAACGGCGGCACCTTGTACCGTCCGCAGATCGTGGAAAAAATTCAACCCGTCGAAGGCGACCCGCTGCTCGTCTTCAAACCCGAGGCGCAGGGAACCCTTCCGCTGCGGCAGGAGAACCTGGATATTTTGCGCGAAGCCCTGCTGATGGTCGTCGAGAATCCCAAAGGCACAGCGCGCTTCAACTTCCTGGGCCTGCAATTCAAAGTGGCAGGCAAGACCGGCACGGCAGAATCAGGCAGCGGCAAACCGCACGGCTGGTTCGCAGGCTACACAATGAACGAAGCCAACACCGACCTGCCCGACATCGCCATCGTCGCGGTCGGAGAGAACATCGGCGAAGGCTCCGAGTATGGCGTGCCTTTTTTCCGCGCAATCGTCGAAGCCTATTACTACGGCAGCCCCCAACGCCAGTATTATGATTTCGGTCAGATCGGGTATCCGCCATACACGCCCACGCCGCCTTCGAGCGGGGTGATTCCGTAAAAATAGAAGTGACAGTCACCTTCAAGGATACTGTCACTTGAGATACTCTTTTGACAAACACTCAGGGTCTCATCGTCAAAGCGCAGTCCGGTTTCTTTTGGGTTGAAACCGAATCGAATGTCATTGTCTGCCAACTGCGCGGCAAACTCAAACAGGGCAGAGCCAAAGGCGATATCGCCGCGATAGGCGACAGGGTCGCTATCACAATTCTGGATGACGGCTCCGGGACGATTGATTCCGTCCATGAGCGGACTCAGCAAATCGCGCGGCTCGACCCGCGCCCGGGCGGGGTCTACCAGCAGGTGCTTTTAGCCAACCCGAATCAGGCTCTCTTCGTCTTCGCCTGCGCCAATCCAACTCCGCGCCTGCGCATGTTGGACCGCTTCCTCGTCATTGCCGAAAAACAAAACATCCCCGTTGTGATCGTGGCAAACAAGACAGACGCCGTGGACGACCCGCAAACCATTTTCGGGATGTATGAATCCATCGGCTACCGCGTCATTTACACCTCCGCCAAAACGGGCGCGGGGCTGGAAGAGTTAAGGTCACATCTTCAAAACAAACTCAGCGCCTTTGCCGGACCCAGCGGCGTGGGCAAGTCGAGCCTGCTCAACGCGCTGCAACCCGGTCTGGGGCTGGCCATCAACGAGATCAGTTCCGCCATGAAAAAGGGACGTCACACCACCGTAACCCGTCAACTCTTCCCGCTTAACGGCGGCGGTTATGTCGCCGACACCCCCGGCTGGAAGTCGCTTGGGCTGTGGGATACCGAACCGGAGGAGATCGACGCGTACTTCCCCGAACTGCGCGGACTCGTGGCGCATTGTCAATTCAGCGACTGCACCCACCAACACGAACCCGGCTGCGCCGTCCTCGCGGCGTTGAAGGAGGGGAGAATTCATAAGGAAAGGTATGAGTCGTTTGTGAGGTTGAGGTCGGGGGAGAGTAACGAGTTACAAGATACGAGTTACGAGTTACGAGATACGAGTTACGAGTTGCGTTTCGCGTTTTACGTTTTGTTACTCACACTTGACACCTGAAACCTGACCCCTGATACTTGAAACCAATGGATAACTGGAATTTGCTCGGGCACGAATGGGCAGTGGATATGCTTCGCCGTCACGTGGCGCGCGGGGAAACCCGCCATGCCTATCTTTTCGCCGGCGCGCCCGGTCTCGGTCGGCGGACCCTTGCCCTTCGCCTTGCCCAGGCATTGAACTGCGAAAAACCTATCGCCCCCGGCGAACCTTGTTTCACCTGCCGTACCTGCAAACAGATCGAAGTCATGCAGCATCCCGATCTCGCCATCGTTCAATCCATGGATGATGACGGAAACTCCAAAGAAGGCGGCACCCTGCGCGTGGACCAGGTTCGCGAAATCCAGCGGACGTTGAACCTCAAGCCGTATCAATCCCCGTATCGCGTTGCCCTCTTCCTGCGTTTTCACGAAGCCAACGACAACGCCGCCAACGCCCTGCTCAAGACCCTCGAAGAAGCCCCCGCCCACGCCATCCTGCTGTTGACCGCCGATACCCCCGAACAACTTCTGCCCACCATCAATTCAAGATGCGAAATATTACGCCTGCGTCCCCTGCCCCTCGAAGCCGTCGTCGCAGATTTGCTCGAACGCGGCGTGGATGAAGACCGCGCCCGCCTGCTCGCCCACATCTCCGGCGGACGCCCCGGCTTCGCCCGCAGACTCGTCGAAGACGCAACAGTCCTCGAAAAGCGCGAAGAACGCCTGAACGACCTTCAGACCATCCTGCCCGCTTCAAGGGTCGAAAAATTCTCCTACGCCGAAAAACTCGCCAAAGACAAGGACACGATGCGCCAGACCATCCTCGTCTGGCTCTCGTACTGGCGCGATGTCTTGTTACGCGTGGCTGGGGCGGAGACTCCCCTCATCAATGTAGACCGCAACATGGAGATCGAATTTTTAGCGGGGAGGCTCGACCTGTCTTCCGCGCGAAGGGTCGTCAGCGACCACGAATCGGCGCTGGAGAAGATGGAACGCAACGTCAATGCGAGATTGCTGGCGGAAGTGCTGTTGATGGACCTGCCAAAAATGTAACGCCGACTAAAGTCGGCGTTACTCTATTGCTTCTCTTAATTTTTTCGCCAATTCCCCAAAATGACTGGTGTAACGAATATCCTCCGCGCGCGGGCGTGGCAGGTCTACCTCGACATCTAATTTGATTTTACCGGGGCGCTGGGTAAGCACCAAAACCCGGTCTGCCAGGAAGAGCGACTCGTTGATGGAGTGTGTGACCATGACGACGGTCTTTTGCTTTGCCTGCCAGATGTTGGAGAGTTCCGTCCACATGCGTTCGCGGGTCAGCGCATCCAGCGAGGCAAAAGGCTCGTCGAGCAGGAGCAGGTCGGGGTCATGGATGAGCGCGCGGGCGATTGCCACCCTCTGCGCCATGCCGCCGGAGAGGTCGCGGGGAAGCGAATCCTCGAATCCTTCCAATCCAACAAGGTTGACCATTTCCCGCGCTTTGACCTCCGCATCAACCGCCCCGGCATTTTCCAACTCGAGCGGCAGCATGATGTTTTGGAGGACGGTGCGCCAGGGCATCAGGTTGGACTGTTGAAAGACCATGCCGATGCGCGGCTGGTGGCGATGCATGAAATTCACCGAACCGGAGGTGGGCTGCAAAATGCCCGCCAGCGCGCGCAAGAAGGTCGTTTTGCCCGAGCCGGAGGGACCGAGAAAACAAACGAACTCGCGCGGGCGGATGTTGAACGATATCCTGTCGAGCGCGTCCAACCCGCCGTTATTATCGGGGAAGGTGACCGAAAGATCGCGGACGCTGAGGATGTGTTTTGGGGTCATGCTTGAATTCCTGCATAAGTAGGAGTTGCGCAAAACTAGCGCCCACTGACCGCCGACCACAGACGGACGACCGCTTTTGCGGTCTGTGGTCGGTCGTCTTCGGTCAAAAAATGGAAGAATCTTCATTTTGCGTAAGTCCTAAGCGGTTGTACCGCAAACTTCAGTTTGCGCCCCGGTGGGCGGGATAAATCTCGCGGTACTGGGCGACTTCGCGATTGGCGTAGTTTTTACAGAGCAATACTACAATTTGAACGCGGGGTACATTCTTCCGGTGACGATACCGGCGTAGTTCCTGAGCGATTTTTCAGGACCAAACTCCGCGAGGGATTTCAATTGCGCATCATCCAACGCGCCGAGCTGGCGCAGAATCTCCAACGTCACCGGCGGGCGAACTCGCACATGCATATCGAGGTCGTCGCCCATGGAGGATTTGTCGCCGTCCTCGACCTTGACCGCAATGCCCACGCCTCTTTCATGGATGCCCCCGGGTAGGATGCCGATGATCTGAAAGCCTTCCGCGCCGCGCTTTGTGACGATTTGTCCCTTGCCCGCTTTCATCAGTTCGCAGTCGAACTCTCCGAAATTACCCACCATTTCGGAGTGGGTCGTCATGGCAGTGGTGATCTTTTTACATGCAATTGCGCGTTTCTCCGCGAGCGCGCGCGGATCGCATAACCTTGCCATGCCCAGCGCGGAGTTGTAAAGCGGCATGGCAAAATTCGGCGCGGAGCAGCCGTCGATGCCGCGCTGAATTTCGGCGGTCTTCATTTCGCACATTTCGGCAAGCGTGTCGAGGATGTCCCGCTGAATTGGGTGGTCGTCGGAAAGGTAGGTCTCCAGCGGCAGTCCGCGCATTTTGGCAAAAGCCAGCATGGAGGTATGCTTGCCCGAACAGTTATTGAAATTGGGCGTCGGGACGATGTTCCCCTGTATGACCGCCCGCAATTTCTTCGCGTCCCCCGGCAGGTGCGGACCGCATTGCAAATCCTTTTCCCCGACGCCCACCTTTTTTTGCAGGGCTTCGACGGCGTCGAGATGCATCTGCGAGGTTTCATGCGAGGCACAGGAGAGGGCGATCTCACTCAGGGCATACCCGTAGTGCTCCGCGCCGCCGCCTTCGATGAATGGCAGGGCTTGAAAAGGTTTGGCTGAAGAGCGCAAAAAGGCGACCTTGTAGGGGTCGCCATGGGAACGAAGCAGGGAGCCGTCTGAAGCGACCACGGCGATGGAACCGCGGTGTACCGCTTCGACAACATCCCCCCGCGTCAGTTCAAGGATGGGGAGTGAATCTGCCATCAGTCTTCGAAATTATGGGTTGGGGTGTGGTACTGGCGGGCGTTGTAGTGCAGCAGCCCGTAACGCAGGCGCTGGGCAAATTGTTTCTGCCGCGCGGCGGGCGCCTTGAACCAGGTCAGCAGGGAGGCGACCAGTTTTTCGACCACAGCCGGGTTCGGTTTTTTGCCGGTTATTTTGTTTAATTTATCGTGGGCGTGTTTGAGAAAATCGTATTGCGAGTTGATGGCGTTGGACGTCACAACGCCGCCGCGGCTGCTGATGACCGTGTAGCCCTTGTTCTCCGTTTCAAACAGCAGACTGAGCGATTCGAGCCAGGCTTTCAGGTTCGAGCCTGCCAGAAAGGGCGGCTGGTTCTTCAGGACGGCGTCGCCGATGAACAACACCTTCTCTGCGGGCAGGCGAACCCAGATCGAGCCGTTGGAGGGTCCTGGGCGGTGTTCGAGCATGACCGGTGAAGCGCTCCAATACAGGGTCATCTGGTCGAGGAAGGAGATTTCGGGGGGAGCCCAGCGCACGCTTCCCAAGCCGGGAATGGATTCCCAATCCGCGCCGGTTTCCTCTCCCTGCGCCTTGAAAGTGCTCGGACGCGCACGGAAGATGTTGGCGGTCTTTTCATGCGCAATGACGGCGCAATCCATGGCGCGCGCGCCGAGGGTGCGGTCGGGATGGGCGTCCATGTTGATCAGGACCCGGTCGATGCCGCCGCCCAAATTCATGAGCGAGGCGCGCCAGGAACGGGCATCCTCGGGCGAGGGGGGCGCGTCGATCTGGATCAATCCGCGCGGGGTGACGACCACGCCCAGCGTCACGCCGGGGAACTGGTCGTCGATGAAAATATTACTGGTGATTTCCTGCATAAGGTTCGGGGAAAATTCCTTTCATGATTTAAGCCGCCTGGCAGACGCTGATTGCTGTCTTTCCAGGTCTGAACGGAGTCGAACGTTTCCCGACGTTCGATGATTCTGTATTATTTATCAGTGCTTCACGAAAGCGCGTATTTTGGCGGTCTCTGCCGCCAGGTTTGCGCTAGAGAGCGCAAACTACGCGCGAATACCCGTGACCCTACTGTTTATCTTTGTTCGGCTGAATTTTATCCGGTTTGAAGGTCAGCCGTCCCGTCTGGCGTTTGAGCGTGCCGGTTGCCTTGCGCGTCGCCACCGGCAGCGACAGCCAGAAGGTCGTGCCTTTATCCACTTCGCTTTCGATCCAGATCTTGCCGCCGTGTCCGTAAACTGCCAGGCGGCAAAATGCCAGCCCCACGCCCAGCCCGCCGGGTCTGTTCCTGCCACGCAGGCGGGTGAACTTTTCGAAGATGCGCTCGCGTTCCGAAGGCGGAATGCCGGGACCGTTATCGCGCACCCAAAAATTGACGAACATGCCGTCCGGCGCGGTCTGCGCGCCGATATCGATCCGCCCGGTTACCGGCGTGAATTTGATGGCATTTTCGAGCAGGTTGATGAACACGCGGTAGATCATGTCCACGTCCACCCAGACCAGGGGCAGGACGCTCGTGGCGCGGTTCGTGAGAACCTGCTGGCGGGCAACGACAGAGGGCTCCACATCGCGGATCGCCTCGCGCACAAGCGCCACCGGGTCGATAGAGTTTTGGTCCACGATCTCCTGCCCGGTTTCAAGGCGGTTGATATCCAGCAGGGAATTGACCAGCCGTTGAATGCGCCCGGTCGAATTCTTGGCGATGTTGAGCATCGAATTCAGGGTTTCATCGGCAGGCAGAAGCCCGCTCATCATCTCGAGGCTCGAAACGATATTGCCCAGCGGCGAACGCAGGTCGTGGAAGATCATCGAGGTCATATCGTCGCGCAGGGCGTCCAATTCCTTGCGTTCGGTGATATCGCGCATGATCCATTGAATGGCTTCGGCGTTGTTGAACTCCACCCGCCGCGCGTAGACTTCGATCGGCACCACCCCGCCTTCGTTGCACAATAACCCCGACTCGTATCCGCAGGTTCCGTCGTTCCTGAGCATTTCGAAGTTCAACCCGGCTTTCGCCCAATTAACCTCGTGCAACTGCTCGATGCTCATGGCGCGCAGTTCCCGGGCGGAATACTGGCTCAATGCCGCCGCGCGGCGGTTTACTTCCAGCACGCGCCCCTCCCAATCGGTGATCAGGATCGGGTCCACGCTGTCTTCGAAGAGTTCGCGGTAATGTTTGTGAGCATCCTGAAGTTGTTCGAATAATTGCGAATTGGCAAGCGTGCTTCCGGCGATGTTCCCAAGCCCGGTCATCACCACCAGGGCATCGGGGTCGAAGGAGCCGGAGATGGGATTGATCGCCTCCAGCACGCCGATAACCCTTCCCTGCGCCTGAACCGGGGCAACCGCCAGCGAACGCATCACGACTCCGTTCAGCCTGTCCGCTTCTATCATGCCGGTTTCGAGGTTGACGGCGGGAACGACCAGCCCATGCTGCTCGGAAACAACCCTGCCTGCCAGTCCCTGCCCGGCAGGGATGCGAACCCCGGGTATGCCGCCGGAGTTGTTGCCAGCCGCCGCCTTGACGATAAGGTCGTTACTGACAGGGTCGATCAACGCCAGCGCCACCGTCTCGACCTGGAGCGCCTGCATGGTCTGGTGCAGGATGCGCCTTAGGACGTCCTGCATCTCCAGCGAAGAGTGCAGCGCCGCCGCCCCCTCCGCCAGCGCAGACATGACCCGCGCCGTGCGCTGCGTTTCGGAATAAAGACGCGCGTTCAAGACCGCCACGCTCGCCTGGTCGGAGATGGCTTGCATCAGTTCGAGGTGTTCTTCATTAAAGGAGTACGGCACCGAATGGACCAGCGTCAGGACCCCCACAAACCGATCCCGCGCCATCAACGGCACGCAAATGGCAGATTTGGCTCCGCTTTTTTCGTTGGCATCGTCGGCGCGGCGCAGCCAGCGTTCGTCCCTGCTTGTATCGGGCACCAGAGCCGCCTTGCGATTCTGCACCACCCAGCCAGCCAGCCCGCGTTCGACCGTCTCGCGCAGCTGCTGGGTTGTATGATCGTGGAACTGCCTGCCGTAAACGATGGTCGCATCCACCGGCTTGCCGAGGTCGTCCATCACCACAATGCTGCCGCGTTCGCCGCCCACATATTGCAGGCATGCAAACAGGACCCGCTGTAAGACTGTGCGCAAATCGAGCGCAGTTGCAACTTCGCGGCTGACTTTGACGAGCAATTCAAGGAGTGCGCGGGAATGGTCTTGTGTCATTGTCGATCCCGAATAAGTATAGTCCCTTTGGTACAATTAATCCATGCCCCTGAAAGTACCAGCGATAAAAGCATTATGTTTCGACGTGGATGGAACCCTGAGCGACACCGATGACCTCTACGCCCAAAAAGTATCGGGGTTTTTCCCCCGTTTTATCTTCAAAGACCCCGATCATGCCGCCCGCCGCTTCGTGATGTGGATCGAAGCCCCCGGCAACGCCCTGCTGGGACTCGCCGACACGCTTCACCTCGACGATGAAATGGTCGCCGTCATCCACTGGCTGAACCGCCGCCGCAAACATTCAGACAAAAAATTCCTGCTCGTCCCCGGCGTGGATGAGATGCTCAGGCAATTTCATGGGCGTTACCCCATGGCAGTCGTCAGCGCGCGCGACGAAAAAGGGACCATGCGCTTTCTCGAGCAGTACAACCTTGCCCAATATTTCAGCGCAGTCGTCACCGGCTTATCGGCAACCCACACCAAACCCTACCCCGACCCGATCCTGCTGGCGGCAAAGAAAATGAACGTCGCCCCCGAACACTGCCTGATGATCGGCGACACCACCGTCGACATCCGCGCGGGGAAATCTGCCGGGGCGCAAACGGTGGGCGTGCTGTGCGGCTTCGGCGAAGAACACGAATTAAGAAGGTTCGGTGCGGACGAGATCATCGAAAACACGACCGGATTGCTAAATCTCCTGAAGCCATAATGCCCTCCCTTTTGGCATGAAAAAAAACATTGCCTTCCATCTCCCGATTCTTGCCGCCCTTTTTATAAACACGTCTCTTTTTGGCTGGGCAGCCTTCGAAAGCGGCAATCCCATTTACAGGGCGGTCACGCCATTTTCATTCATCGTTTCCCTGCTGGTCTTCATCACCGGGTTGATTCCCGCCCTGATCCGCCCGCAGGCGAACCACACCCTGATCGCCTGTTTCTCGATCTTCTTCTCCTTCTTCCTCAGCGTCCCCTTTGAATTCAGCGACCTGCCCGTGATCCACCCCGGCAGTCCGCTCGTCTTGTTCTTAAACCCATATCTCATCGCGCGTTTGTTGCAGGCGGCGATCTTGCTGCCAATGGCGTTACACGTTAGCGCGCGTTTTCCGCGCGTTACCGGCACACCTGCTCGCGCGGTCGCGGCTGGCTATGTTCTTTCTGCGATACTTCTTTTTGCATTCTTTGCCAGTCGTTCCGCATGGCAGCGCGTTGCGCTCATCCTCCTTTTGTTTGTGTGGTTCACGTTTGTCATCCTGTTTTTTATCCGCAACCTCCTGCAAGCGGCGCGTGACCCAAACCCCGAAAATTATTTAGACGCCCAACGCGCCCGCATCGTCGGCATCAGCCTTTTCATTGCCGAAGTCCCGCTCTGGATTCGCCCGCTTACCCTCGCCCTCGGGCTGGACGTTTTTTCCTACAACCTGTTACTGCTCTTCCAACTTTTTATTCCAATCGGAATCGCATACGCTGTGATGCGGCACGACCTCTTCGGCATCGACCGCGCCCTCAGGCGCACCCTGGTCTACGGCTTTGCATCGCTTCTTCTCCTGACGTTTTACCTGTTTCTAACCACAAGCCTTACCTCCCTCTTTGCGGATTCTCTTACTTCAAGACCGCTCGCGCCCGTCATCAGTTTATTCGTTGCCGCCATCCTCTTCGACCCAACCCGCCGACTCATCCAGACCTGGCTCGATAAATGGCTTTACCCCGACCGGCTCAAGTTCGAGTCTGCGATCCAATCCATGCAATACCTGCTCGCCCGCGCCAATCGCCGGGATGAGATCGTCAACTTGTTGAACGACGTCTTCCCGAACCAGATCGGCGCGGAGTGGGGCGCGTTGAAACTCTTCCCCGAGCCGGACGTCCCGCCGCCGCACACCGCGCCCGCATGGAATACGCGCCTCGTGGCAGGCAGTGTCACCGTGGGCGGCTACTGGTTGGGACCGCGCCAAGCCGGTCCGCAATATGAAGGGGATGAGGTTAAACGTCTCCATGCGCTGGCGGGGCAGGCCGCTCTGGCGCTGGCGTATGCCAATGCGTACGAGTCGCTGTATGAGTTGAATAGAAATCTCGAATCGCGGGTGAAGGAACAGACCGAACGCGCAGTCGCAGACGAGAAGTCGATTGCGGCGTATGAAGAACGCCAGCGCATTGCGCGCGACTTGCACGACTCGGTCACGCAGCAGATGTTCGGTCTGCATCTGATGGCGCGGGGGTTGAAAGCGTCTGCGCCGGAGGGGTTCAAGGAGAAACTGGCAGAGTTGGAGAGCCTGGCGAGTGGTACGCTCAAAGAAATGCGGCTGATGCTCGATCAACTGCGTGACGCTTCCGGCGAGGAAAAGGTCGACTTCGCTGAGTCTGTTCGGGCGGAGTGCGAGGCGTTTTCCAACCGAAGCGGACCCGAAGGCGGGGCGTTACTGTCTGTAACGCTGGAGATGCCGCGGGTTGTAATTCTTCCAAAAAATATTTCAAACGAGGCGGCATGGATTCTGCGCGAGGCGCTGCAAAACGTGGTGAAGCACAGCGGCGGGCGGACTGTGATCGTGAGCGTGAAGGTTGATTCGTTTTTGCACGCGAGCATCGCCGATGACGGCGCAGGCTTTGACGTTCATGCCGCGCCCGCCGGGCATTATGGCTTGCGCGGCATGCGCGAGCGCGCGCTGGCATTGGGCGGCGGGTTGACGGTTGATTCGGAGATCGGGCGCGGCACGATCTTGAGTTATAAAATTCCATTGCCGAGGTAACTATGCTGAAAATAATCATTGCCGACGACCATCAAGTGGTGCGCCGCGGGTTGACGTTCACCATTGATGCCGAGAAGGATATGCGCGTGGTGGGCGAGGCGCAGAACGGCGCGGGCGTGCTGGCGTTGATCAAGAAGCACAAGCCCGATGTGGTCTTGATGGACTTGCAAATGCCCGAGATGAATGGCGTGGACGCGTTGAAGCAGATTCGACCGGAATACCCGGACCTGCCGATTTTGATCCTGACTTCGTTCACCGACGACGCGCACGTTTATGCGGCATTGCGCGCAGGCGCGAGCGGATTTTTGTTGAAGGAAATGAATGGCGATGATTTGGTGGCGGCGATCCGTGGGGCGGCGCAGGGCAAACCGCAGTTACATCCCGATATTGCGAAACGTCTGATGGCGCGCGCGCCCATGCCCGATGACCCTTTCGATTCGTTGACCGAACGCGAGCGCGGCATTTTGAAATTGCTGGCAAAGGGCAAAAGCAATAAAGAAATTGCCGGGGAGTTGTCTCTGACCGAGATGACGGTGAAGGGGTATGTCAGTGATCTGTTCATGAAAATTGGGGTGAACGATAGAACTCAGGCGGCGCTGTTGGCGGTGAGGTATGGGTTGGTGATGGTGGAGGAGTTGTGAGGATAAAAAGTGACAGTCACCGTGATTACCTTGGCGGCGCACCTCCCCCTCGCGAAGCACCCTGTGGGCAGGCTTTGTAGCGGGTTTCCGAGACGACTGTCCCTGCGGCCTCGGTCACGAGGCTGGTCGAAGGATCGGTGGCGGAGATGGATTTCATACGTTTTCCATTGCCGTCTCTTCGACGATTTCAGGGTAAGCGCCGTAGCTTAGGCGCCAGGGAAGATTCCCGAACTACTTTAGCGGGTTGATGATTTTCAATTCCCCGCGAACGATTAAACCATCTTGCATATCTTCCGAGTAAAGGATTTCAGCGCCAGCCGCTAAAGCGCACGAAACAACAAGGCTGTCCCAATAGGAGAAATCATACTCCTGCCGTAGTTGACTGGCAGTAAGCAGGATGCCTTCATCCATTTCGACAACGGGGTATTTTTCATAAAACGATTGGATCAACTTTGCAACCTGGTCTTCCGAGAAACCCGCCTTTTTGAGTAACTGCTCAGCCAATTCACTTCCCTGCCCTGTCATTTCGAGTGGCGCGAGGCGCCACGAGAAATCTTTCTCAAAGTTGCGCAAGATTTCTCCTCGCTCGCGCTCGTCGAAATGACAGGCTGAGCAGTTACCTTTTTGATCAGGTTAACGCAGACCTCATTCACGACCTGCACGCTCAACATCGCTTCCGTTGTTTGGAAGAGTTCCCTTGCACGAGCCGATTTTTCAGATTCGCCCGAATCGAGAAACGCATAAAGCCAGATGTTCGTGTCAATGAACACGAAGGGCTTAGCGGGCATAGATTTGTTCTCGTGTGAGGGTCTTGAAATTCTTGATTTTGACAGGGTTCGCCATCAAAGAGTCCAAATAATTATGGGTCATCCCCTTTCGGGTCTCTACTTTAAGAATCACATGGACACGCTCGCCAAACCTTCCCTGATACTTGCGGGGGATTTGGATTACGCCATTTTTGACCCTTGCTTGAAATTGGACTGTCACCATAATACACCTCGTTTTGGATTATAGCAGACTTAAGAAGCCTCACATGCCGCTCTGAACCGAGGAGTTGGCTTACTCCGTCGGTGTGACTCCGCTTTGGTGGCGCACCTCACCCCAGGCTTTATATCTCGTTTGGGACACGACCGTCCCTGCGGCATCGGTGACAATCGAAGTGGAACCCAGATGATCAGAGAGTAGATAATAGAGAGTAGTGTCTTTGCGCATGGCGATGCGTTGAGTCCCAGCCCGCCTCCTGCGGGGTAAACTCCGTAATACTTGTTTACCTGCGTCGCCGTGGCGCCGTGGCGACACGTGCCTGTATCCGTGACTACGACCTCATAATGTCCGCCGACAAAAAACGTTGTCGTCGAGCCGACTGAAGTCGACACAACCGATTTTACCCTTCTTCCGTCGCCGTCTCTTCGACAAGCTCAGGGTAAACTCCGGTGAAGTCCGCGTTGGAGAAGACCGGCACAGGCGGCTGTGTAGGTGTGGCGGTGACGGTAGGCATGGCAGTGAAAGTCGGCGTCTCGGTTGCGGTGGGGGTGGCGGTCATCGTCGGCGTGATATTTGTAGGCATATTGTATGCCACCCCACCCACCAAATAGGGTGTGACATTCCCCACCCTCGCGGGCGGACTTTTTTGAGCGGGGAAAGTATCCTTTGGCTATCAATAGGAGACAGCCGATGGAAACGAATTTCGTCCTCGAACAACCTGCGTACAAAACATCCACATTCCAGTTTCTATGGAAGGTCTTTCGCAATCCGCTTCAGGCGTTGAGCGACCTTGCCAATGAGCAGGGCGATATTGCGCGGGTCAAGCTGCGCAGGCGGGATCTGTTTTTGCTCAACCATCCCTCCTTCATTGAAGAAGTGTTGGTCAAACAGGCGGATAACTTCATCAAAGGTCCCAGTTTGCAAAGGGCGCGGGCCATTTTGGGCGGAGGTCTGCTGACGAGCGAAGGGGATGAACATCTCTCACAGCGCCGCGCCTTGCAGCCCGCCTTTCACCGTCACAAGATGGAAGAGTATCTCCCGTTGATGAACGAGAATACGCTGGCGCACATTGCGAACTGGAAGAACGGCGAACGCGTGGATATGTCTGAAGGCATGATGCGTCTGACGCTCAACATTGCGCTGTGGTCGTTCTTCGGCAGCGCGCCGGAAGGAGCCGTGGGAAAAGTGAGCGACGCGATGAAGACATTGGTGCGTCTCTTTCCGCTGGCGCAGATGCCTTTGCCGGAGTCTGCTCGCAGCCTTTTCCCAAGTTTCAAGGAAGCCAAAGCAAGCCTGAGCGGAGTCATCGAGGCGCTGCTCCAGAATCCGCAAAATGACCGGGCGTTGATCCACATCCTCAAAGAGAGTCGCCAATTCACCGATGAGCAAGTCCGCGCGCACGCGCTCACGTTTTTGCTGGCGGGGCACGAAACGACCGCCCTCCTGCTCGCCTGGTGTTGGGACCTGCTCGCGCATCACCCCGGGGCGCAAACGAAATTACAAACCGAAGCCGATGCCATTTTGGGAGACTGCCTGCCCGCGCCCGAAGACCTTGAAAAACTTGTCTACGCCCGCGCAGTGGTCAAAGAGACATTGCGAATGCGCCCGCCTGCCTGGGCGATGGGACGCGAAGCCGCGCAGGATTGCGAGATCGGCGGACAGTTCATCCCGGCGGGTTCGACCGTGATTCTGAGTCAGTGGGTGACGCATCACGACTCGCGTTTTTATGACGAACCGCTTCTCTTCCGCCCCGAACGCTGGTTCGACTTCGAGATGCCTTTGACTCCCCGTTACAGTTACTTCCCATTCGGCGGCGGGAGCCGGGTCTGCATCGGCGAGCATTTCGCCATGACGGAGGCGGCGGCGATCCTGGCTGTCGTTGCGCGGCGCTGGAACATCGCACCCGCTCAACGCGAACCTGCCCTCCCCAAACCCAGTGTCACGCTGCGCCCGGACAAAAATGTAAAGGTTGTGATTGCCCGCCGCGCTGTATCATAAAAAGGAACAAATTGGAGAAACAAATGAAAACCATGCTTAAAACCTTGATCCCTGTCCTCATCGCCGCTTCAATGCTTGCCGCCTGCACCATGGGCGCTGCCCCGACATCCGAGAGCGCATCGCAGGATGCCGTCAACACTGCCGTAGCTGGAACACAGCAGGCGCAGGCACTGGCGCAAGCCACCGTCAACGCCAATACGTTGACCGCCATGCCCGCCACGCCAACCCCGGGACCGACGGTTGAGTACGTGACGCTGACCGAAGAGGAACTCGCCGCGTTGATCGACCAGGCCGTTGCCGAGGCAATTGCGGCGACCGAGCAGACCACGACCAACGTCTATTACGTCACCGAAGACGACACGGTTACGACGGAGGAAGTGGCATACGTCTATGATTATTATTACTATGCCGATTACTACGTGGAATATGCCGAAGACCTGATCGATGAATATTACGCGCTGTATTCCGATCTTGCCTACGAGATGATCGCGGAACTAAACGCCATCGAAGCGGAATTGAACCAGATGAACGACACGCTCAGTTCTATCGACCAGTCGCTCCAGCAGATTTCGTCCACGCTCGAACAGGGGCTTGCCCTCGCCGAGGATACGATCACCCAGCTTGAAACGGCTGCCCAGTCCGCGCAGACCAACGCGCAGGAGTTGAAGGCAAACGCGCAGGATATGATGTCGGTTCTGCAAGCCGACCAGCAGGGACGCCTGGACCAGATCGGTCAGATTCAGCCGAGCAACATCCCGACGGATAAATTATCCGCGTTGAAGGCTGGCTTTGAGTTTGTCGATTTTGCCAACGGCGCGCTTGCCGACAATAAACTCTCGCGCGACGAGTTGAACAACCTGATGCAGCTTGGCAGGAATGCGCAGGCGGGCTTCCAGCAATTCGGCGGCGCGGACGTGATCGGACCGGATGTGACCCAGTTTGCGGGCAAGTTCGACGAGATCGGTCAGCAGTTTGCTCGCGGCGAGATCAATCACGGACGCGAAAACCTCGGCGGTTTTGAGGCGTCGCTTGGCAACCGTCCCGATTTCAGCGGCGGCCCTGGCGGTGGCGGACCGAACCTTCCCGGCGGCGGGCTTCCGGGCGGCGGGGGTGGGTTACCGGGCGGCGGTGGGCCGGGCGGCGGACCTGGGAGCGGTGGTCCCAATCCGTAATCATAAAAAGGACTGGCTCGGGTTTTCCCGAACCAGTCCTTTTTTGACGGTCAGTTCTTTATCACTTTTGGCGCAAATAAGAACAGCGCCAACAAAATTGCCCCGCCTACGAAAAATGGCACAGGTGGACCGAACCATTGGAACAACGCTCCATAGAAAAGGGGCGCAATTGCATTCGCTGCGCTGTATGCCGCAGAGGACAGTCCCAACATGCCGCCGACTTCGCTCTTATCTGATGCTTTGGTGATCAGGCTGTTCACGGCTGGCATAAGCGTCCCACCGCCCAATGCCGCCGGGACACTGGCGATCATCAGCCAGACGATGCCGAACCAGCCGCGCATGGATTCATCAGGCAGACTCACATTGATGCTTTGAATCGAAACACGGAACTCGCCCTGCCCGGCGAGGCTTTCGAGCACGCGCGCTTTTTCATACCACGGCACAGGGATGGCGGGAGTCAGCGCCGTGCCGATCAAACCGATTGCCAATGCGCCAATGCCCATCAACGCAAGCCAGCGGTCGCCTTTGACGCGTGACCAGCGTCCGATCAGCCCGCCTTGAATGACGATGATGAGGATGCCCGCCAGCATGAACAAGCCGGAGGTATCGCGCGCATCCATGCCGAGTTGGTTGAGGGTAAATAATGAAAAGAGTTGCTCGTAGCCGCCAAATGCCACTTGATAGAAGAACATCACGATCACGAGGAACATGATGGTGGGGCGGTGCGTCATGGCTTCGCGTAAAGCGCCGAACGAGAACGGACGGCGTTTGCGCGAGGCTTCCGGGTCGGCGGCATCGGCGACGGTTTCTTTGAACCAGAAGGTGGTTAGCAAAATGGAGAGGAGGGAGAAGAGTGCGGCTGTCCATGCCACGGCTTGGTAGTTCTGCCCGGTGGAAGCGAGGACAATGAATGCGAGGATGGGTCCCAGCACAAAGCCAACGCCAAAAGCTGCGCCGACCAAACCAAGCCCTTGCGTGCGCGTTTTTTCATTGGTGCTGTCTGCAATCGCGGCTTGCGCGGTGGAGATGTTCGCGCCGGAGAGTCCGTCAATGATGCGCGAGATGAAAAGGATCAACATGCTGTTGGCAAAGCCGAGCATGATGAAACCGGTCAACGTGCCGATCTGACTGGCGATGAGAACCGGCTTGCGCCCGAAGCGGTCGGAAAGGCGACCTAGAATCGGCGCGCCGAGGAACTGCATCAGCGGGTAGGCGGCCTGTAGAATGCCGACCAGGATCGGTTCCGCGCCGAAGCGGGCGGCGTATAAAGGTAAAAGCGGAATGATGATGGAAAGTCCCATCAGGTCCACGAGCACGATGACAAGGATGGGCAGGATGCGTTTGAAGTCGAGCTTTTCTTCGGGTGGAGTGGGTGTTGTTTGGGTCATGGTTGGCTGAGTGTATCACTGGTTCAGACGGCAGCCCCCTTCAACGAACATGGCGCAAGTCGAATTGAGATTCCGATCGACGGGCGGCGTTATTTGACCTGAATCACCATCGAAATGGTCTTGCGCCAGAAACGGGGGTGTCGAAATCTTTAATCGTATCGGGCGGTATTCAGGTGGGTAATTGCGATTGCGAGGGCGTCGGCGGCGTCGTCGGGTTTGGGGATCTGGTCAAGTTGCAGCAGGGCGCGGACCATTTCCTGCACCTGCCGTTTGTCGGCGGAGCCGTAGCCTGCCACGGCTTGTTTGACTTCGTTGGGGGTGTATTCGTAGATTGAGACGCCCGCTTTTTCGAGAGCCAGCAGCGCCACGCCGCGGGCTTGTCCGACCGCGATGCCGGTGGTGATGTTTTTGGAGAAGAATAATTTTTCGACGGCGGCGGTTTCGGGTTTGTGTTTCTTGAGGAGTTTGGTCAGCGCGTCGAAGAGAGTCGCCAGCCGGGCCGAGGGCGAATCCTCTTTCGGCGTAAGAATCACGCCAAAGGAAACGGCGACCAGTTCCCCGTCGGGCATGAGGCGCACGAGGCCGTAGCCTGTGGTTGCGGTTCCGGGATCAATTCCGAGGGCGAGAGTCATAAATCCATTTTAAACCACGAAGGACACAAAGGACACAAAGAAAAAACCTTTGTGGTCTTCGTGCCCGTCGTGTTTAATGATCTTATGCGTTTTCGAGGGCGGCGAGGGCTTCGTCGGACATCTTGACGTTGTGATAGACGTCCTGCACGTCGTCGAGGTCTTCGAGGTATTCGATGGCTTTCATGACGGAGAGGGTTTCTTCGACGCCCACTTCGATCTCCTGTTTGGCGATCAGGCGCAGGCCGGATTCCTGCGGCTGGACTTTGGCTTTGTGCAGGGCGTCGGCGATGGTCTTGAAGGCTTCGACGGGTCCGAAGATTTCGATCTCGTCGCCGCCGTCCAGGACGTCGTCTGCGCCGGCTTCGACGCCGAGTTCGAAGGCTTTGTCGAAGGCGAGCATGGATGCGGGGAAGGAGAAGTAGGATTTGCGCTCGAACTGCCAGCCGACCGCGCCCGCCTCCGCCATGTTGCCGCCCGATTTGCTGAAGGCGTGGCGGACGTCGGAGATGGTGCGGTTGCGGTTGTCGGTGACGCAGGCGACCATGAAGGCGGAGCCGTGCGGGCCGTAGCCTTCGAGGGTGAGTTCTTCGAAGACGGTGCCTTCCTTGTCTTCGCCGGTGCCTTTTTTGATGGCGCGTTCGATGTTGTCCTTGGGCATGTTTTCGGCGCGGGCTTTTTCGACCGCGAGGCGCAGGCGGAAGTTGGTATCGGGGTCGCCGCCGCCTTCACGGGCGGAGATGACGATCTCGCGCGCCAGGCGGGTGAAGATCGCGCCGCGTTTGGCGTCTGCCGCGCCCTTTTTGCGTTTGATGGTGGACCACTTGGAATGACCGGACATACACGTTCTCCTTCAGTTAATAACCGTTTCGGTTGGGTTTTTTGGGTTGAGCGGAAAAATTATACCAAAGCGCGCGCGACGATAAACCGCCGGGCTGCCCATAAAAAACCCGCTCTGGGTGATTGGCGGGGAATGTCTCTACCAGAACAGGAAGCCGGTCAGCCCGGCGAACCAGTCTATGAGGTATTGGTAGAACTGCAAGCCGAGCAGGGCGATGATCACGCCGAGGATGGCTCCGGCGATGACATCTGAAAGGTAGTGAACGCCCATCGCCACGCGCGCCAAAGCCACCAGCGGCGCCCAAAGCCAGAGGAGGAGGGCAAGCCAGGGCGGGGCAAGAGCCGAGCCGAGGACGGCGATCAGGAATGAGCGGGCGGCATGTCCTGAGGGGAAGGAGTGCGGGTCGGTGTTGCGGTAGATGTCGCCCCAATCGCCTTCGGGGCGTTTGCGTTTGATGAGAAATTTGAACGCCAGCACCACGCCCGCCAGCCCGAGGATGCCGAAGAATTCGACCGTTTCCCATTTTTTCCAGTATGAATCGCTGAAGAACCAGGCGAGGATGAGCGCCGCCCACCAGAACCATGAGTCGCCGGAGTGGGCGAAGAAGATGGCGAGGTTCCGTAAAAGACCCGGCTTTTCAGCCACGCGCAGTTGACTGGAAAGCCGGGCATCGAGTTCGAGGATGCGGCGAAGGTTCATTTGCGTTTTGCCTTTGGCTTGAGGGGGGTTTTCTTCGACCCGACCTTTTGCGCGGTTTTTTTGACCGGTTTGGGGGCGGGGGCTTCGGGCTTGGGGGATGTCTTTACCGCGCTTTTGACCTGACGGGCGAGGTCTTCGCGCATCAATTCCAACTGATGGGGCTTGTCCACGTCCATGCAGGGTTCGGCTTTGTCCCAGACGATGGCGCGTCCTTTAATGCCGATGCGCTGGGATGCCCGTTCGACCAGCCCTTGCAGGGTGAATTGACCGGTGGCGAGTTGGAAGAATGTATCGACGCCGATGACCGCCGCCTGGCGCAGGGGGCTTTTGCGGTTGCCGATCAACTGTTCCCAGGTGTCGAGATGTTCCGTCACCATGCGGACGTGGGTGACGTTGATATCGGAGCCGCAGACTTCCATGTCCTTGAGTTTGGTGAAGGTGCGGTTGGAATGGGGATACCGCGCCTCCATCACTTCGCGCGGGCAGACGCCGTAATACAGGTCGTCCTTGGTCTGCATACAGGTTTTGACGAGCCAGTCCACCATGTCGCCTTTGAGCGCGGGGATGTCGGAGGATACGATCAGGACGTATTCGCCCCCGGGGTTCAGTTCGAGCGATTTGCTGACCCCGGCCGTGATGTTCGCCAGCATCCGCCCGTGGTTGGAGACGTAATGCAGGGGTTTCTTGCAGGTCAGCCCGCTCTTGGGGGAAAGCCCGATGACGATGATCTGGTCCACTTTCTTCGCTTCGCCGAGCGCGTCGAGGATCCATTGCACCATGGGTTTGCCCGCCACGTCGATCAGGGCTTTGGAATCGCCGTTGGAATAGGCGTAGAGTTTGTCGCCGGGTTGGGGGATGCCCCCCGCGGTTATGATGGCATTCATGTAGTGATGCTCCTTAGCTCGAAAAACTGCGCTTGCTTTTGTGTTCTGTTGCAAACCTCTTGCATAAGCAGCCACAGAGGCGCCGCTTTGGGCTTGAGTTTCATGAATACTCTGTGGCGAAAACGACTTTTGCAAGAGGTCAAGTTTACGATTTCGCTTCGAGGTCCTGTAACTGCGGTTGGAAGCCGAGCGTATCGATAATTTCAGTTAACTCGGGCCAGGTCAGGGGACGTCCCTTGCCAGACACGGCGACCAGCGCCGCTTCCATCATGTTTGTGCCGAAGGAACGTCCCTCGAGGACGGGGGTGGTGGTGAGAAGGTATTTTGCTCCCGCCTTGCGGAAGGCATCCACATCTTCGGGCGTGGTGGTGTTGGTGACGATGACTTTGCCGGAGAGATCGTCTGGCATGTAGCGTTTGATGTAGTGGCAATCCCCGGCGATGACGGTTGCCCAGGCATAGTATTTTCCCCATTTGGGAGTGCGTTTTTCCTGCTTTTCGCCGGTGGGGTAGATCCACTCGAAGGGCAGGCGTCCCGCAATCGGCATCAGCAGGGAGGCGGCGGTTTTTAAACCTTTGAGCGAACGGATGGCGATTGGAATATCCAGCCCGAACATCAGGTCGCCGTAAACTGTCTCATAGCCAAGTTCCGAGAAGGAGCGGGCAAGCCCCCAGCGATCGGCGCCGAGCGTAACGAGCACCTTGCGCCCGCGTGATTTGATGTAGTCGCCGATGGTCTGGTCTAGAAATACGGGCGCTCTATTTTCGAGGGTGTTCTTGAGTCCGCCGCCATCCACCAGCGGGGTTTTTTTGACATAGCGCACCATGGGGGTTACGGAATGCAGGGCAAACCATTTTCCGTCGATGATCGCCCCCAGGTCTGCGCCGCCGACGCCGAAGGCGTCCACCTTGCCGTCGAGTTCCTTGTATTTGAGGGCGGCGGCTTCCATGTCGCCGTCGGTGCCGATGCGCTCGATGCGAACGGTTTCGCCCAGCAGGTTGACCTCGACAGCCTTGTTACGTTTGGATGATCCGATGCTGATGCTGACTGCGTGTTTCATAAGGGAAACCTCCACGGGTGAGATGAGGTCAGTTTATCACGATTCAGGATTCGGGTCCGGGGGAGGCGCGGGGGGCAGGGTGAAGAAAAAGGTGGACCCTTTTCCCGGTTCGCTCCGGACCCAGATCCTGCCTTTGTGGACCTCGACGATGCGCCGGACGAGGGCGAGTCCGATTCCGGTCCCTTCGGAATCGGCGTCGAGTTTGTTGAACAATCCGAAGATGCGTTCGTGATGGATGAGGTCTATGCCGATGCCGTTGTCGTGAACAAAGAAGACCGGCATCCCGCCTTCCGCGCCCGCCTGCCCGATCTCGATCACCGGGCTGCCTTTCGTGAATTTCGCGGCGTTGTCGATCAGGTTCTGAACCGCCTCGGCTGTGCGCTGCCGGTCGACATGAACGCTTTCCATTCCATCCTGAACGCGCACCTGGGCATGGCTGGCTTGAAGCCGTCCCTGCACGAGGGCGATGGCTTCGTCCACGATCTCGTTGAACGGGACGATGCTGGGCGGGTTGACGAGCCGTCCGATGCGCGAGAGTTCGAGCAGCTCGTTCAGCAGGGTCTGCATCTTGTCGGCGGCGTCGGAGATGCGTTGAACATCCGCCCGCAGGCGCGGGAGGTTGCCCGTCTGGGCGTCCTGCTCGAGGAAACCGAGAAAGCCGCGGATGGTGATGATGGGAGATTTGAGGTCGTGCGAGACGGTGTAGGTGAAACGCTCCAGTTCGCTGTTCTTGTCTTCCAGTTCGCGGATCAATTTCTCGCGTTCGGTCTCGACCCACCGGCGCTGGCTGATGTCGCGCACCATGATGATCGCGGAGGCGGAAGTGACCGGAGCCACGCGCGCTTCGAAGAATTGGACCTCCTCGCCGGGGGGCAGTCCGTATTCATAGGAATGCACCTGCCCGCTGTCGATGGCGCGTTCGATGGCGAACATGCTTTGCTGGGCAATCGCCTCGGGGAAGAGTTCGCGGATGGTTTCGCCGATGAAGTCGCGGGGTTCCATCAGGGTGGTCAGCCCGGCAGACGCCATGAAATCGAGAAAGATGCCGTCTCGCGAAACTTCAAAGATCATGTCCGGGATCGCGTCGAGGATGGCGCGTGTGCGCGATTCGGCGTTTCTGAGGGCATCCTGCGCCTGCTTTTGTTTCGTCTGGTCGTAGAACATGGAAAGGATGCAGGGCTGGTTGTCGATATCGACCAATTCGTACAGGGCGATGACATTGCGGGGTTCGTTCGTTTCGAACCGTGCGAATTCGTAATCGGGGTTGACGATGGAGCGATTCTGTTTGATCTTCTCCACAAAAACGCGGCGATCTTCGGGGGAAGCCCACAAATCCAGTTCGAGCACCGATTTGCCCAGGGATGATACAGACGGATAACCGGTGAGATTCCAATAGGCGTCATTGGCATCCAGCAGGATGCCCTCCTCCAGGGAGGTGATGCAGATCGCAACCGGGCTGGCATGGAAGACCATGCGGAAGCGTTCCTCGCTTTCCCTGAGGGCGCGTTCCACCTGGCGTTTTTCCGAGATGTCGTGGAACATGCACAGGATGCAGCGCCGGTCGCGGATGTCGATCAACTCGTAATAACCGAGAGCGGTCTTTTCCGTCCCCAAACCGGAAAACTTGACCTCGACATCCTGCAGGGAACCCTCTTGAAGGAGTTCGTTGACAAATGCGACTCGTTCTTCCGGGGCGTCCCAGGTGCCCATTTCGACAGAGGTGCGTCCGAGCGCCTTGTCCGGCTCCAAACCGGAGATCCGCCAGAATGCCTCATTCGCTTCGAGAAAGATTCCCTCATCAAGCGTTACGATGG
This sequence comes from Candidatus Villigracilis adiacens, assembly GCA_016703605.1. Taxonomy (GTDB): domain Bacteria; phylum Chloroflexota; class Anaerolineae; order Anaerolineales; family Villigracilaceae; genus Villigracilis; species Villigracilis adiacens. The sequence goes on from JADJBU010000002.1 coordinate 112,035, forward strand.
CGATGGCAATCTGGCTGTTATCGAACACTTTACGAAAGCGTTCCTCGCTGATGCGCAGGTCTTGCTCAATGATCCTGCGCTCCTGAATTTCGCGCTGAGACTCTTCGTACAGGTGCGCGTTGTCAATAGCCAGCGAGGCAAGGGCGGCGAGCCGCTCGAGAACGACAACCTGTTCGTGGGATATTTTTCTGTTTCGGTCCTGGTAGGCAACGACAAGCGTGCCGATGACTTTCTGCCCGGATTTGAGCGGCACACCCGCCACGGCAACGAAATTCGAGGTAGAGGCTGTATTCAACCTGGCTGCGTATGTTTCGTAATCTTCCACAACGAGCGAAGCGCCTTCCTTCCATATGTGCCCGACCATGCCCTGTCCCTTTTGAACGACGGCTTTGTTCCATTTTGCGAATTCGCCGATTCCCAGTTCCTGGCGCAGCCCGGATTCGTCGGGAAGAATCAAGTCGATGCCGACATGCGGGGTTTCGAGTAATTCGGATGTGCGGTTGAGGATCGATTCAAGCAGGGGATTCAACTCAAGGCGGTTGAGCAAGCCAAAGGTCGTTTCGTGAAGCGCGGTCAGGTAACGGGCTTGCAGTTGGAGTTTTTCCTCCGCCCGCAGGCGTTCGCGCAATTCCAGGTTTGCGTTCGAAAGCGAACGGTTCAGGCTTTGGATCAGGACGTAGGTTAGAACGCTGGAGATGACGAATACAGCGGTCAGGTCGCGGGCGTAACCGAGAGGCGGGTCTATGGTGTATTGCCGAACCCCGATATATTCCTGCAAGGCAAAGACCCAGATGACTCCCACGCTCAGCAGTCCGGCGAGCAACCCCACCCACCATCCCAGGAGCAGGGCGGCAAGCAGCACAAGGGTCGAAAAGGCAAGGATGGTTATGTCGCGCAACCCGTCTGAGTAAGCCGCCTGGAAGGTCATGGCTGCGCCCATGGCAACGATCACCACCCACCCCGCAAGGCGCACATGACCCCGGCGGATCATGTACTGCATGAGTAGAATCAAAGCCAGGATGGCGGGAAGAAAGAACTTCGAAGAGTCGCTGAGCCAATCCCCCGCTATGATCCGCGACAGGGTAATCACGGCAACCGCCGTAAATGTGACCCACCCGAAAAGGTTCAAAACCCGGGCGGCGCGGGTTGTTTCTTCATCCTCGAATATGGAAGGTTGTATGAGACGGCGAACCCATTCGATCATGTGGAAATTATATCCCTCAACCCCGCCCTGCGCCGGAGTCAAACATAGGGTTTCCATGCACGGTAGAGAATCCGTAACAAGGAAAAACGTCCCGAAGGTTTGTGTTTTCGTTTGGAGTTGCGCGAAAAAGCCTTCGAGACGACAACTTCGGATAAAGTCTATTGCTTAAGGCGATGGTCGCTTTTCTTCACGGCCAACCAGGTTGAAAACCATCCAAAGCGGCTGTCTGTCACCCGCCTGTTGCGATAAAGTCCATTATCAGGGACGTTCCAGCAACTGTTCCAAAACTTTTTTGGAGGCGTCGTCCACGACCGCGTGCTGACTGCCCCCGTGAGAATCCATGGTAACGACGACCGGGAACTCTTTCACTTCGATGACCCACAACGCCTCGGGGACTCCAAACTCCAGCTTGAAAACGCCGTGGACCTTGGTCACCGTTTGGGCGAGGAAGGAGGCGGCTCCTCCAATCGCATGGAAATACACCCCCGGGGTTTCCTGACAGCCCTTCAAGGTTTTCGCGCCCATCCCTCCCTTGCCGATGACGCCCCTGACGTTGAAGTGTTTCATCACATCGGCTTGATACGGCTCTTCGCGGATGGAGGTGGTGGGTCCGGCCGCGATGAATTTATACTCCCCTGTATCCACTCCGCTGACGACCGGCCCGCAGTGATAGATAACGGAGCCGTTCAACAGTTTCTTCAATTCTTCGTAGACCTGCATATCGTCGCCCTGCGGCGGACGGGTTTTCTTGATAAAGGTTTCGATCATCCATTTGTGCGCGGCGTCGCGCCCGGTGACCATCCTGCCGGTGAGCGCCACCGAATCGCCGACCTTCAAATCGCGGATGGCGTCGTCGCTGATGGGGGTAGTGATGTGTTTCATGGGTCATGTCTCCCAAAACATTCACCACGGAGACCACTGAGCCCACAGGGATTAATAAAGGTTTTTCTCTGTGTTCTCCGTGCGCTCTGTGGTTAAAACTTTAATCGTATATGACTTCTTCGCCCTTCACCGTCATCTTGCGGCGGCGATATGCCCAGCACATATAGGAAACCGAGACGAAGTAGGAAGCGGGCAGGCGGCTCAAACCGGTGATCTTCGTATCGAGGACGGTGGTTTTGCCGCCGAAGCCCATCGGACCGATACCCATTTCGTTTGATTCCTTGGTCAGGCGTTCCTCCAACTCGGCGAGGTTGGGGTCTTTGTTGCGCGTGCCCATTTCACTGAATAACACTTCCTTAGACTTGATATAGGACGAGCCGCGGTCGCCGCCGATGGAGACTCCCAAAATGCCGGGCGCGCATCCCTGACCCTGCGCCTTCTGCACCGCATCCAGCACCACTTTGCGTACTCCCGCCAGGTCGCGCCCCGCGCCGAGGGAATTATCCGGCAGGGAATATTGCCGCCCGACGTTCTCGCATCCGCCGCCCTTGAGCATCAATTCGATGACAAGGTCTTCGCCTTCGGTCTCTTCAAAATGGATGTAGGGGAAGTCGTCGCCGCCGAGGTTGTTGCCGGTATTCCTGTCGTAGATGGCATCCACCGCATTGGGGCGCATAAAGGATTTCTTCGTCGCCTCTTCCAGCGCGGCGCGAATCTGCTTCTTCAACTGGATGGTGGACCAGCCCACGGGATAATGCACCTGGAAGATGGGCGTGCCGGTATCCTGGCAGATGGGCGTTGAATTGGCGCGGGAGAGTTCGATGTTTTTCATGATGGTCTCCAACGCGCCGCGCGCCGCCGAGCCGGGTTCTTCCTTCTCAATCGACTCTCTCAATCGTTTTTCGACATCCGGCGGCAGGGAACTGGATGTGCGCCGGATGAGTTCGATGATCTCCTGGGTTAAATCTCGCATGAAAGCCTCCGTTACGGACGGAATCTTACTCCCGAAGGGGCGATTTTGCCACATAAAAAAGATGGCGGTCAGGGCATGATCGGAAGAAGAAAAGGGTTCGGTCACGATCGTTTTCAGTGGAATTGGCGTGATAGCGCCGTTCTTTTTGGCTGAATGTTATGCAAACCGGGAAAACTGGGATTCACTGCTTCAAATCAGCAGCCTTCTGTTTTTGGCAATCGCCATCTGGATTTTGATGGCGTATCAAACAGAACTGATCCCTCCATTCTTTCTGGACAAGATCATCGTTTCCATCCTTCTTACCATCCCATTCTTTACTGTCTTTATAATTTTCCTGCCCGCCTTCATGGAGTTTTTTGGTTTGAAATAACCGGGCCAGAAGTTACGCAAAACTCCCTATGTTGACAGCCTGACGAACTATGGTTTTTGCAAAGTCGCTTGACATCCCTTTGAATTTGCAGCAAGGTTTAACGCGAAAAGCGCAAATTGGGCGAATTTACGCGAAAACCAATTAAGAAATTCGCGACATTCGCCTTTTCGCGAAATTCGCGTTAAGGTTTTCCTGACTTTGGAAAAGCCATGCCTGATGAACCTTTGAACCTGTGGCATAAATCCGACTTGTGCTAAACTTAACAAATAAAACCCCAGTAAGTCATGATTTTGCCTGACTTACAAAGTGGAGGCTCCATGCTCACGCCTGTTGAAAAAATCCTCTTTGCAATCGCAACGCTCGTCTCGCTATACTTCACCTACAAAGGCGTAATGCGCATCGCCGGTCACATCGCCAGCGGAGGGGGCAAAGTGGATTGGTCTTTAATCTGGAAACGCTTCTGGAACCTGATTCTCAAAGTGGGGCTTTTCCAACCCGTTTTCCGCCTCCGACTCGTGCCGAGCCTGTTTCATGCTTTCATCGGCTGGGGATTCCTCTCGTTCCTTCTCATCAACCTCGCAGACCTGGTCTATGCCTACACAGGATGGCGTCTGCTCGATAACACCGGCGTCTTCGGGAATATCTACCGCCTGATCGCGGACATTGCCAATGTCGCCATCATCGTCGGCATTCTGGCGATGGCGTTCCGCCGCTTCATTCTTCGACCCGCGACTCTGTCCACGCGCGAGACGACTTTACTCAACCCGAAAGCTCGCACCGGCATCCTGCGCGATTCGGCGATCGTCGCCACGTTCATCTTCGTCCATAACGCGATGCGGTTCCTGGGCGAGTCGTTCAATTTGGCGTTGGCAGGTCACGCTGACAGATGGCAGCCAAGCATCTCGGCGGCGTCTCATCTTTGGGCGGGGATGGAACCGGGGGTTTTAGTCGCGGGAGAACATCTTGCGTTTTGGCTATCCATCGGCGCGGTCGTCGCATTCCTTCCTTATTTCCCTTATTCAAAACATATTCACCTGTTCTTTGCGCCGTTGAATTTTGCGCTCAAGCCCGAACGCAAATCCATCGGGCAGTTGAGTTATATCAATCTCGACGATCAATCCATTGAGCAATTCGGCGCGGCGAAGATGAAAGACCTCGGCTGGGAACAGATCATGGACAGCTACGCCTGCATCATGTGTTTCCGCTGCCAGGAAGTTTGCCCGGCATATAACACTGGAAAATTATTATCGCCTGCTGCGCTGGAGATCAACAAACGCTATCACTTCAACGGCGGCGGCACGACCGATGTGGCGATGACCGATCTTATTTCGGAAGAAGCGGTGTGGGCGTGTACCTCATGCGGCGCGTGCGTGGACATTTGCCCGGTGGGCAACGAACCGATGCGCGACATTCTTGACATCCGCAGAAATCTATCCATGATGGAAAGCGCGTTCCCGAAGCAGTTGGAGACGGCGTTCAAAGGCATGGAGCGTAACCAGAACCCGTGGAATGTTTCGCAGGGTGACCGCATGAAGTGGGCGGAAGGCATGAGCGTACCGACCATTGAACAGAACGCCGAACCTGAAATTTTATGGTGGGTTGGCTGTGCGCCCGCGACCGATTCTCGCGCGCAAAAGACCGCACAAGCTTTTGCGAAAATTTTGAATACGGCTGGCGTGAACTATGCCGTGCTCGGCAAGAACGAAGCCTGCACCGGTGATTCTGCAAGACGCGCCGGACGTGAAGATATTTTCTTTGGCTTGGCTTCACAGAACGTGGAAATTTTGAACGAAGTCGCGCCAAAACGTATTGTGACGACTTGCCCGCATTGTTTACATACCATCAAGAATGAATACCCGGCTTTCGGCGGGAATTATCAGGTTATCCATCACACACAACTCATCAATGAGTTGGTGGGCGCCGGGAAAATCTCCATGAACCTTGAAGGCGATAATATGAAGATCACCTTCCATGATCCGTGCTATTTGGGGCGGCACAACAAGGTCACCGATGCGCCGCGCGATGCGTTGAAATCTGCTGGCATTGAAACCGTGGAGATGCCGCGTAATGGAGCAAAATCCTTCTGCTGCGGCGCAGGCGGCGCACAGATGTGGAAAGAGGAAGAAGAAGGTTCGGCGCGAGTCAATGCAACCCGCTTCGCCGAAGCCAAATCCACGGGCGCGAATACGGTGGCAGTGGGCTGTCCTTTCTGTTTGACAATGATGACGGACGCATCCAAAGGCGATGGCGGGAATATTCAGGTGAAAGATGTGGCGGAGATCGTGGCGGAAAGATTGAAGTAGGTCAGTGACCAGTTACCAGTAATCAGTGGGCGGGCAGAAATGTCCGCTCATTTTTTTCATTCATCATTCATCATTCTGCATTCATCATTTATAATCCCTCCAACACCAACTCAGGAGAGATTCATGCCCAACAAAAAGAAGGGTACGATCGCGCTTCCCCTTGAAAAAGATGAGATCATAAAAGATTACCGCCTCGCCTATCAAAGCAGGCAGGCTTCCCTTATCGGTAGACGCGAAGTATTAAGCGGCAAGGCAAAGTTCGGCATATTCGGCGACGGCAAAGAGATCGCGCAACTCGCCATCTCCAGAGCCTTCCAAAAAGGCGACTGGCGCTCCGGCTATTATCGCGACCAGACCTGGATGTTCATGCTTGGCGTGATGAGCATTCAGGAATTTTTTGCGCAACTCTATTCCCATGCCGATACTACTTATGATCCAGCCAGCGGCGGACGACAAATGAATGCCCACTTCGCCACGCGGCATTTATATCCCAACGGCTCGTGGCGTCCGCAAACCCAACTCTACAACACAACATCCGACATCTCCCCCACTGCCGCGCAAATGCCGCGCGCGGTTGGTCTTGCGTACGCGTCGGTGGTATATCGCAAGCTCAAAGACCTGCACGACCTCAAAGATTTTTCGGTCAACGGTAACGAAGTGACTTTTGCCACCATCGGCAACGCCTCCACAGCCGAAGGTTTATTCTGGGAATCGATCAACGCCATTGGCGTGCTCAAAGCCCCCGCCGTCATCACCATTTACGATGACGGCTATGGCATCTCCGTTCCGAATCAATTTCAGATGGTCAAGGAAAATATCGGCGCGTTGCTCAAGGGCTTCGAACGCGACCCGCGCACCCCGCCAGACAAAGTCCATAACGGCTACGACCACTACACCGTCCGCGCCTGGGATTACCCCGCCCTGCTTGAAACCTATCTCACCGCCGCCGAAATCGCCCGCGAATATCACATCCCCGCCCTCGTGCATGTCATCGACGTAACCCAACCGCAAGGTCACAGCACCTCCGGCAGTCACGAACGATACAAATCCGCAGAGCGACTCAAGTGGGAAGAAGAATTTGACGGACTCAAAAAAATGCGCGCCTGGATGACGGACAAGCGCATCATTTCCTCGTCCGAGCTTGATTCTCTCGAAAAGGCAGACTACGACACTGTGGAAGGATTCCGCAAAGCCGCATGGGACGCCTATCTCTCCCCCATCACCGATGAGCGCAACCAGGTCATGGACATGCTGGAAGAGATCGCAGGCTCTTCGCCGAATCATGCGTCAGAGTTGCGAATGCTTCGAGACCGGCTGTCAACTCTCCCGTCGTACACGAGGCGCGACATCCACACCATTGCACACGAAGCCTTGCGTCTCCTGCGTGACGAGAATCATCCCAGCAAACAAGTCCTCATCCAATGGAAGCATGAGAACGATGCGGTGACCGTGGAACGATACAGTTCACATTTGTATTCGGGCAGCGCCATGAAAGTGGAAGAAGTAAAGCCCTCCTATTCGGACTCATCCCCAACCATGTTCGGCTTCGAAGTGGTCAACGCCGCCTTCGATGCCGCGCTGGCGCGCGACCCGCGCCTGATCGCTTTCGGTGAAGACGTGGGCAAACTCGGCGATGTAAATCAGGGGTTCAAAGGAATGCAGGAAAAATACGGCGAGTTCCGCGTGACCGATACCGGCATCCGCGAGGCGACCATCATGGGGCAAGCCATCGGCATGGCTTTGCGCGGGCTGCGTCCCATCGCTGAGATTCAATATCTCGATTATGTTTTGTATGCCTTGCAGATCATGAGTGACGACCTTGCGTCTTTGCACTGGCGCACCGCTGGCGGACAGAAAGCCCCCGTCATCGTGCGCACCCGCGGACACAGGCTTGAAGGCGTGTGGCACGCGGGTTCGCCCATGTCCGGCATTTTAAGTCTCACTCGCGGCATGTATGTTTTAGTTCCGCGTGACATGACCCGCGCCGCCGGTTTTTACAACACGTTATTGAAAGCCGATGAGCCCGCCATTGTGGTTGAAGTGCTAAACGGCTACCGTGTGAAAGAACGCCTGCCCGAGAACATCGGCGAGATCACATTGCCGTTGGGCGTGCCCGAAATTATTCGTGAAGGCAGGGATGTGACCATCGTCACCTATGGCGCATGTTGTCGTGTCGCGCTGGACGCCGCCGATAAATTAGCCAAAGTGGGTATTGATGTAGAAGTCATCGACGTGCAATCCTTGATGCCTTTTGACATTCACGGGCAGATCGTCGAGTCACTCAAAAAAACCAACCGCATACTATTTATCGATGAAGACGTCCCCGGCGGAGCGACCGCTTATATGATGCAGGAAGTCATCGAAAAGCAAGGCGGCTATTTCCATTTGGATTCACCTGCCAGAACTCTTTCTGCCAAAGCACATCGTCCAGCATATGGTTCGGATGGAGATTACTGGAGCAAACCGAATCCGGAGACGGTGTTTGATGCCGTTTATGAGATGATGCATGAAGTGGATCCGGGGCAGTATCCTCTTTTCAGTTGACGGTTGACGATTGGTGGTTGGTGGTTGACGGTTGACGGTTGGTGGTTGGTGGTTGACGGTTGGTGGTTGGTGGTTGGTGGTTGACGGTTGGTGGTTGGTGGTTGGTGGTTGACAGCAGCGAGGTTTTATGGAAAAAGAAAAAGTTTCAGCAAGGAATTATCGAGAGTTGATTGTTTGGCAGGATGCCATCAAGATCGCAAAAACTGTATATCAATTGACTGGGAAATTTCCAAAGCAAGAAACGTACGCTCTGGCAGATCAACTCCGTCGCGCTGCCGTTTCTGTTCCATCGAATATCGCGGAAGGTCAGGCACGGAAATCTCCCGGTGACTTCAAAAGATTTCTGCACATCGCTTTAGGCTCGCTTGCTGAAGTAGATACCCAACTCATTCTCGCTCAGGAATTTGGGTATTTGAGCAAAGAGGATGTCGATCCAATGGATGAGCAAATACAAAATTTACGTAAAAAACTTTACGCTCTCATCAACACACTACCATCAACCACCAACCGATAACCACCAACTGGAGAACTCATGGCAACAAAAGTATTCGTACCCCGGCTCGGCGAAGGTGTAGACGAAGTAACTGTCACAAAATGGCTCAAGCAGGAAGGCGACTCGGTCAATGAGTTGGAACCTTTACTTGAAGTCAACACCGATAAAGTGGATACCGAAATCCCCGCCCCGGCGACGGGAACGGTCTTAAAGATCGTCATGCAGGAAGGGATTGCCGCGAAAGTTGGGGAACTACTGGCGATCATCGGCAAACCGGGCGAGTCGGTTGATGTTTCGAGTGCCCCGGTAACTATTGAGTCAAAAGTCGAAAGTCACAAGTCGGGAGTGCAACCTTCGACCTTCGACCTTCGACCTTCGACCGATCTCGGCTTCATCTCCCCCGTCGTCGCAAAGATCGCCGCCGAGCATGGCGTGGACTTGTCTCAAATCAATGGCACGGGGTTGAATGGGCGCATTACGAAGAATGACGTTCTAAGTTATGTCGAAGGTCAAAAGTCGAATGTCACAAGTCCAAAACCCTCAACCTTCAAACCTTCAAACCTGACCCCTGACACCGGAACACTTGGCGCCCTTATCAAACATTCCACCATGCGCAAATCGATAGCTGCACATATGGTCGAGTCCAAGCACACGTCGCCGCATGTGTTGACGGTGATGGAAGCGGATATGTCACGTGTGTCCAAACATCGTGCTACAAATAAAGCCGCCTTTGAACGTGACGGCGTCAACCTGACGTTTACGGCGTATTTCATGATGGCAATTGTGACGGGACTGAAAGCCTATCCGCAGACAAACTCGTCATGGACAGATGAAGGTTTATCGGTTCATAAGAATGTCAATCTCGGCATGGCGGTCTCACTGGGCGAAGACGGCTTGATCGTGCCGGTCATTAAGAAAGCAGAAGACCTGTCCCTGTTGGCAATGGCACGCGTAGTCAATGACCTTGCAAATCGCGCCCGTACCAAGAAACTGCAACCGGACGATGTCAAAGGCGGCACGTTCACTCTCACCAATCATGGCGTGAGCGGATCATTGTTTGCCTTCCCGGTCATCAACCAGCCTCAGGCGGGCATCCTCGGAGTCGGTGCAATGCAAAAACGCGTAGTTGTCATCGACGATGCAATTGCCATCCGCCCGATGGTGTATATGTCGTTTGTATTTGACCATCGCATTCTGGATGGTGCATCCGCAGATTGGTTCCTGGCAAAGGTCAAGGATACGTTGGAGAATTGGGCATGAGCGAAAAACAAAAAGATAGTCCGAACATCAACAAGAACGTCCACCCGCCCATTGTAGCGATGGTCTTCATCATCGTCGGTCTTTTGATGGGATACCTCGTCCCCATTCTTGCCGGAATGCCTCCGCTGCTTAAGAACATTGGGCTGGGACTCACCTTCATTGGCTTTCTCTTCGGCGTGGGCGCTTTCCTTGAATTCCGCAAAGCGCGCACCACGTTAGACCCGCACGGATCCGTGAAGGCGTTGGTGAAAAGCGGCATTTACCGTTTTACGCGCAATCCCATTTATTTGGGTTTTCTCCTGATGGTCATCGGTTTTCCGCTGGCGTATGGCACGCTTTGGGGGGCAATTGTCTCGCCGATATTTATGGCAACCCTCTCGCGGCTGGTCATAGAAAAGGAAGAAGCCTACCTGGAGAAAAAATTCAAAGGGGAGTACGCAGACTACAAGTCCAGTGTGAGGCGCTGGTTGTAAATCCCAAAGGCGGCGGAAGTCGCCTTTTTCTTTTGCTTGTAAATTAGAACAAATGTCCGTATAATCATTTTAAGGAGATTGCCATGTCCATTCAAACATCCGACATTGAACTGAACGTGAGCGGAAAAAATGTATACGCTTACCTTGCTGATGGAAAGGGTCCCGGCATATTGCTGCTTCATGCCTGGTGGGGCTTGAAGCCGTTCTTCAAACAAACCTGCGACCGCATCGCCGAACAGGGTTTTACCGTTCTTGCCCCTGACCTTCGCGATGGTCAGATCGCAAAGACCATTGATGAAGCCAAAGCGTTGATGGAAAAAAGTGATGGGGATTTTATTGGTGCTACAGTTTTCACAGCCAAGGATCATTTGCGTGAAATGGTGAAAGGCAATATGGGTGTGATCGGTTTTTCAATGGGCGCGGCATGGGCGTTGGTTCTTGCATCGTCTGTTCCGGATCAGGTTGCAGCGATGGTTCTCTTCTACGGCAATGAAGGCGTGGACTATGGCAAGGTCACTGCCAAGGTGATGGGGCATTTCTGCGAAGTGGACGAATGGGAACCAACCGAATTTGTGGATAACACCTTTGCAGAGTTTGCCAAGGCAGGCGTGGATGCGACGCGTCACACCTACCCGGGAACTGCCCATTGGTTCGTGGAAGATGACCGTCCCGAATACGACTCCGCTGCCGCGAAGTTGGCGTGGGATCGGACGTATGAGTTTTTGAAAGCCGCACTGTAGGACAAGTCTATAGACTTGTCCTACAAAATGCAAAAAAGGTTAAGGGTATAATCGCCCTTAACCTTTTTACTTTTAGGAGAATACTTCTCATGGCAGAAAATTTTGATGTCGTTGTGATCGGCGCGGGACCGGCTGGCTATGTCGCTGCGATCCGCGCGGCGCAATTGAAACAGAAAGTCGCTATCGTGGACAAACAATGGATGGGCGGCGTGTGTTTGAACGTCGGTTGTATTCCCTCAAAATCTTTATTGAAGAACGCCGAAGTGGCTCATACCCTGCGCGAACGCGGCAAAGATTTTGGTTTCACCTTCGATAATCTCAAACTCGATTATGGCGTCGCGGTCAAACGCTCGCGCCAGAATTCCGACCGCCTGACCAAGGGCGTCGGCTTTTTGATGAAGAAGAATAACATCGCCGTATTCATGGGTGAAGCGAAGTTCAAGGCGAAGGATAGCGTCAACGTTACGGATAAAGACGGCAAAGTCACCGAACTCAAGGCGAAGAACTTCATCGTCGCCACGGGTGCAAGCGCGATGGTTCCGCCGGTGTGGAAAGTGGACGGCGAGAAAGTCGTCACCTATTGGGAAGCCATCCTTCAAGATAAACTGCCCAAGTCTGTGGTTGTGATCGGCTCCGGTGCGATCGGCGTGGAATTCTCCACCATTTGGAATGCCTACGGCGTGGATGTGACCATCGTCGAAATGCTGCCGCGCATCGTTCCGCTCGAAGATGAAGAAGTATCGAAGGAACTCGAAAAGGAATACAAGAAGCGCGGTATCAAGATTCTGACCGGGCACAAAGTTGAATCTGTCGAAGCGGCCAAGACCGGCGTGAAGGTCAAGGTATCAGCGGAAGGAAAGGAAACGGTCCTTGAAGCAGACCAGGCGTTAGTCGCGATCGGGTTCCGTCCCAATTCCAAAGGACTCGGACTCGAAGAAGTCGGCGTGAAGGTCAGCGAGCGCGGATTTGTCGAAGTGGACGAAAAAATGCAGACCAACGTGCCCGGCATTTGGGCAGTTGGCGATGTGACCGGCAAACTGATGCTGGCGCACGTCGGCTCGGCGATGGGCATTGTGGCTGCCGAACACATCGGCGGACACGAAACCGTGACCCTTGATTACGAAATGATGCCGCGTGCCACGTACTCATACCCGCAGGTCGCTTCGTTCGGGTTGACCGAGGCGCAGGCAAAAGAAAAAGGCTACACCATCAAGGTGGGGCGCTTCCCCTTCCAGGCAAATGGCAAGGCGCTTGGGCTTGGCGATTACGCAGGCTTCGTCAAGATCGTCACCGACGAAAAATACGGCGAAATTCTCGGCGCGCACATGATCGGGCCCGAAGTGACCGAACTGCTGCCCGAACTGACCCTCGCGCGCATGATGGAACTGACCCCGCACGAGATCGCCCGTAACGTGCATGCCCACCCCACACTTTCCGAAGCGATCATGGAAGCGGCTCACGGCGCCAGCGGGACGCCGATTCATATTTAGAAGTACCGCAAGATTCAATATGCGCTTGCAGTGACAGGTCAAAAGTCAGGAGACTTTCGACTCCGTAAAACAAAATCTCCGGTCTCTTGAGAGACCGGAGATTTTTTACAAAAGACTCAAAAGTTCTATTTCAACTGTTCCTTCACCGCGTCATAAATTCCCGGCGTGGTTGCGAGGATGGACATGGGAGGGGCGAGGAAATCGTCACGCCCATCAATCGCCGTGACCTTTGCCCCCGCTTCGGAGGCGATCAACCCCCCGGCAGCGACATCCCAGGCTTTGAGTTTGAATTCCCAAAAGCCGTCGAAACGTCCCGCGCCGACGTAACAGGCATCCAGAGCCGCGGAACCGAGGCGGCGCACACCCTGGGTCTTCTTGGCGAGCCGTTCAAAGTATTTGAAGTTATCGAGGTCGGTGTCCCAGGTATCGTAGGGGAAGCCGGTGACCAGCAGGGATTTTTGAAGTTCGGTTGTATTCGAAACGTTGATTCGTTTTCCGTTCAAAAAAGCGCCTTTGCCTTTTTCAGCGGAAAAAAGTTCGTCGCGCATCGGGTCGTAGACAACGCCCAGGGTCAGACGTTCGTTCGAGGCGAAGCCGATGGAAACGCAAAAGATAGGGATGTGATGCGCGTAATTGACCGTGCCGTCGAGCGGGTCGATGTACCACAGGTCTTCGTTGCTGCCCTGAATGTTTCCGCTTTCTTCGGCGAGGATGTGACCGCCGGGGAAGGCGGATTTTATTTCGCCGAGTAAAAAGGCTTCAGAGGCATGGTCGGCTTCGGTCACAAGATCAATCGTCCCCTTGTAATGAATCGTATGCTCTTTATTGTATCCATCACGGAGGATGGATCCGGCTTGGCGGGCGAGTCGTTCCAGATCGGAGAGAGTCGGCTTCATGAAAGTCCATTCCAAATGCGGCGCCCGAGGGCGGAGAGGGCGAAGTCTACTGCCAGCAGGGCTGTGCGGTTTTGTACGTCGAGGATGGGGTTGACTTCGACGAGGTCCATGCCGATCAGTTTGCCGGTTTCGGCGATCATCTCGCAGGCGAGATGCGCTTCGCGCTGGGTAAGCCCGGCTGGCACGGGGGTTCCTACGCCGGGGGCGTGTTCGGGGTCGAGCGAATCGAGATCGAGGGAGAGGTAGATGCCGTCCACATCGCGGCTGACGCGTTCGATGGCTTTTTCGAGCACCGTGACCATGCCATAGCGGTCGATCTGCTCCATGCCCATTACCATTGACCCGGCATTTTGCAAATTGACCTTCTCGCCTTCATCGAGGTCGCGCGCGCCGACGATGGCGATCTTTTTCGGGTCGATGACCGGGACCGGCTCATCCCACAATTGCACAAGGCTTTTATCGCCAAGCCCCGCAAGAATGGCAAGCGACATGCCGTGGATGTTGCCCGAGGGTGTCGTTTCGGCGGTGTTGAAATCGCCGTGCGCGTCGAGCCAGATGACTCCGATCTTGCGATTGCGAGCCGCGCCGCGCACCGAGCCGATGGAAAGCGAGTGATCGCCCCCGATGACCAGCGGAAAGTTGCCCGCCTGCGCCGAAGTGGATACCGCGCCGGACACCCTGCGCGACATCGGGATGATGCAGTCGATATATTTCAATTTTGGGTTGGTGATACTGCACATCTCGGCGATGGGCACTTCCACGTTGCCTTCATCGTTGACGGTGTAACCGAGCGATTCAAGTTTGGGTTGTAAATGCGCGTATCGGATGGCGCTGGGTCCCATATCCACGCCGCGCCTGTCTGCGCCGAGGTCGATGGGTACGCCGATAACATCAATTTGCATAAGATTCTCCTGAATAAGAGTGATTGGTAATTGGTAATTGGTAATTGGTAATTGGTAATTTGAGATTGATTCTATATGGATGGAAGTTTCTCACCGACTTCCATTCACTGATTACTATTCACTATTCACTATTCACTATTCACTATTCACTATTCACTATTCACTATTCACTATTCACTATTCCCCACCTCAAAAATACTGACCCGATTCCTGCCCCCCGCTTTGGAGCGATACAACGCATCATCCGCCGCCGCAAGCAAAGCCTCGCCGGAACCGGCATGGGTCGGAAACGAAGCCACCCCGGCGGAAAAGGTGGCGTGAATCTGTCTGTCATCACAGGCAAGCAAAAGAACTTCAAATTTCTTCCTGAACAATTCCGCGCGGTCATGGGCATCCACAACAGCCGCATCAGGCATGAGAACGACAAACTCCTCCCCGCCAAAACGGCAGACGATATCGCTGCGTCTTGTGTTTTCCAAAAGAAAGGAAGCCAGCGATTTAAGGACCTGGTCGCCGCACTTGTGACCATACGTATCGTTGACCTTTTTGAAGTGATCCACATCCAGAATGATCAGGGAAAAGGGAATGTTCTCCCGCGCCGCCCGCGCGGTTTCGCTCTCCAATGCCTCGGTAAAATAGCGCCGGTTGAACACGCCGGTGAGCGGGTCGCGGATGGCCTGTTCCTGCAATTGGGCGCGCAGGCGTTCATTCTCCTCCAGTTGGTTCTGAAGTTCGCGGTTCGCGGTTGTCAATTGATTTTCCAGTTTCTTCCGCGCGGTGATGTCATAGGCAAGGATGACCCTGCCCTCCAGGTTGCCGTCATTGTTCAGGATGGGCGTGCTGATCACCTCAAACGTGCGCGCCGGGTCGCTCGGCAGTTCAACCTCTTCGCGGTGGTATTCCATAAAGAAGAAGCGCTGCAACAACTGGGGCCACTCGCGAAAGACCTCGATCGGGTCCCTGCCCAGTATCTGCTCCAGCGGTTTGCCCAGCCATTTTTGCGCCACGGCGTTCGCATCGATGATGGTTTCATTCGCATCCAGCACGAAGACCATCTCGGGCAGATGCTCCATGACCTTGCCGCGCGCAATGCGGATGATGTTCGTGATCGTCCCATTCATAATGATTACGCCGTCCGATAATAGCCCACGTCCACCGAGTAGACCTGTCCGCGTTTGATGATGTGCTTGACGAGGTTCGTCCCGTAACGATAACCGATCTGCCGGTAATCGTTCACAGACAGGATGAGCATATCCGCCTGTTTGCCGGCTTCGATGGAACCGACCGAATCCGCGCGGCGAATGGCATGGGCGGCATTGATGGTGGCGGCGGCAATCGCCTGCGCGGGCGTCAACTTCATGTATCGGCAGGCGAGGGCAATGGCGAATTGCATCGACTCGTTCCATGAGGTGCCGGGGTTGCAATCGGTGGCGATGGCAAGCATGGCATTGGCATCGAGCAATTTTTTCGCGGGCGTGTAATGGGATTCCGCCAGCCCAAACGGGGTACACGGGAGGGCGACCGCCACCGTATCGGACCTGCCCAGCGCTTCGATATCCGCATCAGACGTGACCACGAGATGGTCTGCCGACGCGGCGTTCATCTCCGCTGCAAGCGACGCCCCGCCGAGGTTATCGAACTCGTCGGCGTGGATCTTGAGCGGGAATCCCAGCGACCGTGCCCGGGTCAGGATCTGACGCGACTGCTCGAGAGTGAAGGCTTTCGTCTCGCAGAAGACATCCACAAAGGGTGGAGAGTGGCGCGGGGCATGAGTCTCCCACCATTCCTTCAGCATGGGCAGCATGGTATTGGCGACCTCGTCGGCGTAGGCTTGCGGGTCCTCCCTGTATTCGGGGGCAATGGCATGAGCGCCCAGAAAGGTGAAGGCAAGTTCGAGCGGACTTTCATCATTGAGGGCGATCAGGGCTTTCAGCAGGCGCAGTTCGGTGGATGTCTGCAAACCGTAACCGGTCTTGGCTTCGGCTGTGGTGGTGCCGTGCCGGAACATCCGTAACATGCGCGGACGGGTCTCCGCCATCAGCGTTTCGATGCTGGCAGTGCGCGTGGCTTTGACCGTGGAAAGGATGCCGCCGCCCGCCGCGAGGATGTCGAGGTAGGGCGTGCCGGACATCTTCATTTCGAATTCATTCGCCCGGTCACCCGCCCATATCAAATGGGTGTGAGGGTCGACGAAGCCGGGCATAAGCACACAGCGCCCCGCGTCGAGGGTTGGTTCATCGGGGTAGGCATTGCGGAGTTCGTCGGTCGTGCCGACAGCGACGATCCTTTCTTCGCGCATGACGACGGCGCCGTTTTCGATCACCCCGAGCGAGCCGAGCGCCTTTCCGCGTTGGGGTCCGCCGGTAAGGGTCAGGAGTTGGGAGGCTGAATGGATGAGCATGGGATCACCGGGAATGTTGGGATGAGGTATTTAACCACAATTTGCCAGGATTCGCCGGTTTATTAGAATTCGCCCTGCCTTCGCAGCCTACTGAATAAAGTCAGTTTACAAGAATGCAAGACAGGTACCATTGACTTTTCAACTCATTAACGTAGAATTAAACTGTAGGTGTCCGAAAGGTTACTTTCGGCAAAAATCCCAAAGAAAGGAGAAAAAAGCCATGTTATTCTCACCCAAAGAAAAAGGCCAAGGCCTGGTCGAGTATGCGTTGATTCTTGTTTTGGTTGCCATTGTCGTTATCGCTGTCCTTATGGTCCTCGGCCCCATCATTGGCAACGTCTTCAGCGCTGTCAATGACAGCCTAAGCAGTGTTTCCTCTTAGTTAGTTGATGTAGAAAGACAAAGTCCCATCGCAAGGTGGGGCTTTTTTAAATGGGTAATAATATCCGGTCTTTTTGCCGGACAGAAATGCCCGCCCACCGGGAAAAATCCTATCCCATCATATATGAAAGGTTTTCATAACTGTTAGGAAAAAGCCCTTTAAGCACTTGCAAAAATCGCCGCACCATGTAAAATAAGGTCATCTCAAGACAGTTGAGAAATTCTGAAGAAAGGAGAAAAAAAGCCATGTTGTTCTCACCTAAAGAAAAAGGTCAAGGTTTGGTCGAATACGCGTTGATTCTCGTTTTGGTTGCCATTGTCGTTATCGCGGTCCTTATGGTACTCGGCCCCATCATCGGTAACGTCTTCAGCACCATCAACGACAGCCTCAGCGGCGTCGGTTCATAGACACCCGGTTTAGAATAAAAAAGCCCCGTCGATGACGGGGCTTTTTTTGTCGAATTCTCATTCGTGGTGTCTTGAAACGTACCACACCGCCGCCAGCCCGAGCAGATTTAAAACGATTGCGGCACCCATGTTATAGGAAAAGCCCGCCAAATACAGGGACGGCGCCAGCCAGGCACCCAATGCCCTGCCAACAGAATGACCCGCCCCGGCAAAGGAAAGCATGGTCACCCGCGCGCCCGGCAGGACTTCGGTGATCAGGGGGATGATGCTGACAATGGTGAACTCAAAGGTGATGTAGAAAATAAACAACCCGATCATCGCGCCCACCTGTGTCCGGCCGATGAAGGTGAGCAGAACAGCCGCGATGCAATTGGCAAGGATGCCCAACCCCGAGGCGCGCACCTTCCCGAGCCGGTCCACGAGCGCAAATACCAACCCCTCCCCGCCCAATTCGGATAAACCGATGATGGCAGATGCCGCCCCCAGTGCGGCGATCTGTAACTTGAATGAATCCTCCAGCCACAAGCCGAAGACGATGTTGACGACTTCATTCGCGGCAGAGACGGTAAGTCCGATGGAAATTGCAGCCATGCTGACCGGCGAGGTGAGAATCTGCCTTGCATTGCCGAAGACACCGTCTGCATGGCGGGATGGACGCGTGGAATCTTTCAACGCCAATGCAATATATAGGAAGGCGGCGATCCCCAGGACGCCCAGAACCATGAAAGGGGCAGACCAGCCGGAACGCGAGATCAGCCAGCCCGCGGCGGGGATGCCGAGGATAAAGGCGAGCGACCAGGCAAATTCAAGGATGGCGACCGCGCTTCCGCGTTCGATGTAGGGCGTATGGTCCGATACGTATGCGGTGAGGGATGGGTCGAAAAAAACCTTGGCAAGCAGGGCGAGGACAAGGGCAATCCCAAGTGAGGTGATTGTCGGCATAAAGGCGACAATACCCATGCCCAACACAAAACATGCCAGCCCCAGCAACATGCCGAATTTCCGTCCGCGGGGTTCGAGGAACGGGATGATAAAAGGGCTGACCGCCCCGGCAATGGCTCGGTTTGCGATCAAACCCGAAATCGTTTGAATATCCACGCCGAGACCACGGGCAAAGACAGGCAGGAAGGGATAGATCATCCGGTGCGCGGTATTAAGCGCCGCGCGGACGGCGGTGTAGGTGAGCAACTTAAGCCGGGACATTTTTATTTTCGGGATGCCGGTTCGAAGCCCAGCAGGATGCGCGCAAGGAAGTATGCCGCCAGCAATGCCAGCAGGTTCAACGCGGCGAAGAAGCCGATGATGGCGTAGTTCCCCGAATTGAAAATGGGGGACGGCGGCGGATGCATGATGTTCTCTGCGGCGGCGAAGATGACGCGCAGGGTGATGATGTACGCGATGTTTGCCAGCGAAGTCAGCCAGGGGATATTGAAGAACGACAGCCCGACCTGTAAAAGGATGCCGGTAATGGCAAAGATCACTGCAAGTCGGAAGCGCGGTTCGGCGAGGAAGAGACCGTTCCAGTTGGCTTGCATGGCGAGCATGGACAAGGGCAGGTAGGAAACCCAGAAGATGACGCCGGTTTTGCCGAGCGCCGCGCTCCAGGCGTGGAAAAGGTCACGTTGCAGGACCAGCCCTAAAAGTCCGGAAAGAGCCGCGGCTAGGAAGGCAAGTTCGGCTGTGAGGACCCAGGCTCCGTGCAGATAAACGAGGCGGACGTTCGATCCCAACGATTGTTCTTCGGGTCCGAACATGGCGAGGACGGCAATCAACAGGAGGGCGATCAATAAATAAGCCGGAAACGATTTGACTTTGGTCATGACTCGGATTGTAACCGACCCAACATAACTGTTTGCGCGTATTTCTTGACAATCCTTTCGAGTGTGGGATAAACTCTAGCGCGTTTGGGGAGTAGCCTGCCTGCCATCCCCGCAGGACGCGTTGTCGTCAACCCATTGGCTGTAAAGTCATCGGCGGCGCGGACGTTTTAGACGTTTGGCGAGACCATCCACGGAGGCATGTGGTGGTCTCGCTTTTGTTTTCAACAGACCCAACTCCGAACATCCATTTTCAGGAGCAATGAATGACACACGAAGAATCAACGCAGCAGGATTTTCACGCCCTCAGCGCGGAGGATGCGCTCAAGCATCTTGAAGTGCGGGGGGAAGGATTAAGCAGCGCCGAAGCCGAAAGAAGACTGGCTCATTACGGGCAGAATCAATTGCGCGAGGCGCCGCGTCCCGGCTTTTTAGCCCTGCTGTGGGGGCAGATCAATAGTTTTGTGGTCTGGCTGTTGATCGCGGCGGCGGTCATTTCCGGCGTGATCGGTTGGAACGAATACAGTCACAGCGGCGAGACGACAGAGTTCATCGAAGCGGGAGCCATCCTTGCGATCGTGGTCCTGAATGCCGTGCTGGGCATTGTGCAGGAACAACGCGCCGAGCAGGCGCTTGCCGCTCTCAAGAAACTTGCCGCGCCCGAAGCGCAGGTAATGCGCGACGGTTCGCGTAAATCGATTCCGGCGTATAACCTCGTGCCGGGCGATATTGTCTTTTTGGAGGCGGGCAACTTCATCCCTGCCGATTTGCGCCTGCTCGAAGCCGTAAACCTGCGCGTGGAGGAAGCCTCGCTGACGGGCGAGTCGCTGCCGGTGCAAAAGAATGCCGCCAGCGTCCTCGATCAAAACGTGCCGCTGGGCGACCGCAAAAATACCGCCTTCATGGGAACCGTGGTTTCCTACGGGCGCGGACGCGGCGTGGTGACCAGCACCGGCATGAATACCCAGCTGGGTCTGATCGCCACCATGCTGCAAAGCGTGGAAACGGAAGAAACGCCCCTGCAGCGCCGCCTCGACGACCTCGGCAGATCGTTGAGCATCGGCTCGCTGATTCTGGTCTTCGTGGTGTTCATTGTGGCGCTGATCAACTACACCGAGATCGGCGGCTTGTTCTCCGACCCTGCCGGGTACTTTGCCCGGTTCGCCGGGGAGATCACCGATGTGTTCATCATCGCCATCAGCCTCGCCATTGCCGCCGTGCCGGAGGGGCTGCCCGCCGTTGTCACCATTTCGCTTGCGCTCGGAATGCGCGAGATGATCCAGCGCCACGCGCTCATCCGCAAACTTTCATCGGTGGAGACCCTCGGTTCCGCCACCACCATCTGTTCGGATAAGACCGGGACCCTGACCCAAAATGAGATGACGGTCACGCGCCTCTGGGCAGACGGGCAGTTTATCGGCGTTTCAGGGACCGGATACACGCCGAAAGGGGATTTCCAGGTGGACGGCAGGGCTGTGGATGTGAAGCAGTACCCCGCCATTCTTTCCACGCTCTGGCTGGGCGTGCTGAACAACGACGCAGTCATCGAAACCACCGGTGAAAGCGAATCCAATCAAACCTATCGCATCGTCGGCGACCCCACCGAAGGTTCGCTGCTGGTGGCTGCCGCCAAGGCGGGGGCGATCCCTGTTGCGATCAAGGATGCGTATCCGCGCGAGAACGAAGTCCCCTTCGACTCTGAACGCAAGCGCATGATCACCATTCACGATGTCAACAATCCGAATCCCAACGACCCCTCGCCGTTTTACGATGAAACCCATAAAAACTGGGATGTGATCGCCGTCAAAGGCGCGCCAGACATTGTGCTGACCCTTTGCTCCAAATACCAGGGCATGGACGACAAGCCACGCGCCCTGACCGACGAGATGCGAAACAAAATCCTCGCCGCCAACGATGCCATGACCAAGGACGCCCTGCGCGTGCTGGGCTTTGCCTACCGCGCCGAAAAGGATGTCCCCAATAACATCGAGGAAGTCAAAACCGAGGAACTTGAAAAGGACCTTGTCTTCGTCGGGCTGATGGGCATGATCGACCCCCCGCGCGCCGAGGTAAAACCCGCGCTCGAAAAGGCGCGTCATGCGGGCATCCGCACGGTGATGATCACCGGCGACTTCCCCAACACCGCCCGCGCCATCGCTGAATCGATCAACCTGCTGAGACCCGGCAAAAAGGTCATGACCGGGGCGATGCTCGACGATATGGACGACGAAGAACTAAAAAAGATCATCGAAGAAACCGACGTCTTTGCCCGCGTCTCGCCTGAACACAAAATGCGCATCGTGGACGCGCTGCAAGCCAACGATGAAGTGGTCGCCATGACCGGCGACGGCGTGAACGACGCGCCTGCCATCAAACGCGCCGACATTGGCGTGGCGATGGGCATCACCGGCACCGACGTGGCAAAAGGCACCGCCGACATGGTGCTGACCGACGACAACTACGCCAGCATCGTCTCGGCTGTGGAACAGGGACGCATCATCTACTCGAACATCCGCAAGTTTGTGTTCTTCCTGTTATCTTCAAATGTGGCCGAGATCATGATCATCTTCCTTGCCACCCTCGCCGGTCTGCCCGCGCCGCTGACCGCCATTCAATTGCTATGGCTCAACCTGATCACAGACGGCGCTCCCGCGCTGGCGCTTGCCATGGAAAAAGGCGACCCGGACATCATGGACCAGAAGCCGCGCGCCAAATCCGAGCCGATCGTCAACCGTTCGATGGGCCTCGGCATCATCGTGCAGACCTTCGCCCAAACCGGCGCCGTGCTGACCGCCTTCATCATGGGGCTGGCATGGCACGTTCAAGCGGGCGTCGACATCCCTGTTGGCATAGACCTGCTCTCCTTTGTCATTAACTACGACTGGCGCGGCGTGGATGTTCAAACCGCCGAGACGATGGCATTCGTCACCCTCTCGATGGCGGAACTCTTCCGCGCCTACACCGTCCGCTCGGAACGCGCTTCCATCTTCCAGATCGGCGTCTTCTCGAACAGGTACATGCAGTATGCCGTGGGGCTTTCCATGGCGCTTCTCATTCTGGTATGCGCCGTGCCATTCCTGCAGCCCATCTTTAATACCCACTTCCTGAGCGGGCGCGAATGGGGGCTGGTCATCGGGCTGGCGCTCATGCCCGCCATGGCGGAAGAGATCACAAAGTTCTTCCTGCGAAAAAACGAAAAGTAACTGGAGTTGAATGGCTGCCGCGACAAAGTGGCAGCCATTTTTTTGTCACTCCAAAAAGATAAACTCTGACACATCCTGTGATTTAATCGCTCCATGACACACGAACGCGACACAAAAAGCCTTCATGCCGTCAACCTTGGTCTCGGGACGAACATCCTGCTCGCCATTGTCAAAACGACGTTCGGAATCCTGGGTCACAGCCCCGCACTTTTAGCCGAGGGAATCAACTCCACCTCGGATGTTGCCTATTACATCGCCGCCAGCATCTTCATTCGCATGGCAAACAAACCCGCAGACAGCGACCATCCCTACGGACACCGCCAGTTCGAAAGCATCGGCTCATTGTTGATCGGAGCGTTCGTAGTTACCACCGCCCTCGCCGTCTTTTGGGATGCGGTCGACAAGGTCTGGGATTTTGCCGATGGTGTGGCAGAGTACACCACATCACACCCCTTCGCCCTGTATGTCGCCCTCGGCACGATCTTCATCAAAATATTCCTTTCCCAATACACCCGCAACCTCGGGCGAGAGACCGGCAACCCGGTTGTGCAAGCCCTTGCCTTCGACCACCGCAACGACCTGTTCTCCGCCAGCGCCGCAACCATTGGCATTTTCCTCGGTCAACGCGGGCTTCCCTGGGTGGACCCTCTCGCGGGCGCATTCGTGGCGATCCTCATCTTCCGCACCGGGCTTTTCATCCTGCGCGAATCCTCCACCGATCTGATGGCGATCATCCCCAGCCATGACCTGGCAGAACGGGTTTCAGATATTCTGAAGACTGTGGATGGGGTCACTCAATTGGAGGAATTACAAGCCCACCGCTTCGGACCTCACATTGTCCTGAATCTCACCATCGGCATCGACGGCGCCTTGAGCGTTTACCAGGGCGACCACATCTCCACCCGCGTGGAGGAAACCCTGTTGAACTCCATCCCCAATGTGAGGCGTGTCCACGTCCATTACCACCCCGCCGAGGCGGACCACGCCAACATGTCCATTGATGAAATACTAAAGTCGGAAAGAAAATACAAATCCCCGCATCACCCTGAGTATTACGAGTGAATCAAGTGACTGTCACCTTGCAGGTAACAGTCACTTTTTTTTCAAAAACCCATGCATCCCCTTCAATACCCGCTTCCACTCCGCCTCGGCATTGATCTTCCTCAACGTATCCCCCGCCCGCCTGCCCATCAACTCCATCACGCGCTCATCCTCACCGGCATCCAGCCAGAAGCCGTGATCGTTCTCGGCGCAGGTATCGAGCTTCAGGTCGTATAAGCGATATTGAAATTCATCCAATTTCATCCCGCAATGCGGACAGGGGTACTCCGTCCGCGATTGAAAGTGGACCAGCGAACCCTTGCGATCATCCTCGTCGAATGCCAGGTCTTCGAGTTTGTCCAGTTCGTGAAAATCCAGCCACATACCGCGGCAGTTCGGGCAGGACTCGACCTCGAACATGCCTTTGTAGTATTTCCTGGTCAATTCAAAAGCACATTTTGGGCAGTTCATGATTTCTCCAAAGAAGTGCGCCGCACCATCATTAATGAGGTGAATCCACCTGTAAGATTCGTCCGGTTAGTGAAATTAGTCAACCCGTTTGGTGCGACGCACCCACATCAGCGGGGAATAACCCATTCACCAAATCTTCCACCACAACATCATTCGGCTCCAGCCCCAGCCAGGCCAAAAACTCGGCGTTGCCCTTCGGTCCCAGCAGCGAAGACTTCACCAAACCGCGCAAACCAAACCCCTCGCTCTTTGCAAACGTCAGCACATCGACCAACACCTGTCGATGGATTTCCGGGTCGCGGATCACCCCATCGCCGCGCGAAACTTCCTTTTTACCGGCTTCGAATTGGGGTTTGATAAGAGCAAGGATACTTCTTTCTTCTTTCTTCTTTCCTTTATCGTCGAAAGAGGAAAGAAGAAAGAACCGCTTACGGATGACGGGAAGAAGTGTTTTCAACGAAATAAACGACGCATCCACCGTCACAAAATCGATTTTCTCCGGCAGCGACTCGACAAACCGCGCGTTCGTCTCCTCCATCACCGCCACCCGCGGATCGTTGCGCAGTTTCCAGTGCAAAATGCCCTTGCCCACATCGATTGCATAAACCTTGGACGCGCCGCGCTGAAGCAGGCAGTCTGTGAAGCCGCCCGTGGATGAGCCGACATCCACGCAGGTGAATCCATTCACGTCAATGGCAAAGGTCTCCAACGCGCCATCGAGCTTTTCGCCGCCGCGCGAGACGAAACGCGGACCGGAATCCACCGTCAGCGCCGCATCAGGCGGAATTGCAACAGCAGGCTTGAGCGCGACCTGACCCGCGACTCGCACCTGTCCAGCCATGATCAATGCCTGGGCTTTGGCGCGCGAGTCCGCCAATCCTTTTTCCACCAGCAAAACATCCAAACGGATTTTGGGCATGAAAATATTGTATCAGGTAAAATAACGCCATGTTAACAGCCCTGCTAAAAACCATGCGACCGCGGCAATGGTCGAAGAATGTTTTCATCTTCGCCGCGCTGGTCTTCGACAAACAACTCTTCGTGGCAGATTCCTTCCTGCGTACGCTGGCGGGTTTCGCGCTCTTCAGCCTGATCTCATCGAGCGTTTACATCTTCAACGACCTCGCCGATGTGGAGGCGGACCGTCAGCACCCCGAGAAAAAGAACCGCCCGATCCCATCCGGCAAATTATCTGTCGGCGCGGCTTGGGTTGCGGGGATCGTCATCGTCCTGGTGACTTTTGCGCTGGCATGGCTGCTCTCCCCGGGTTTCGAATTCGTCGTCGTTCTGTATTTTGTTCTCAACATGGCGTACTCGAAATGGCTCAAACACATCGCCATTCTGGATGTACTCATCATCGCCGCAGGATTCGTCCTGCGCGTCCATGCCGGTGTGACCCTCATCGCCGTCGAACGCTTCTCGCCCTGGCTGTATATTGTGATGTTCCTGCTCTCGCTCTTCCTCGGCTTCGGCAAACGACGCGCCGAACTTGCCCTGCTCGCCCACGGCGCAGGCTCGCACCGCAAAGTATTCGAAGGCTATACCCTGCCCCTCCTCGACCAATACATCCTGATCGTCTCCGGCACAACCATCGTTTCCTATTCGCTCTACACCTTCTCCGCGCCCAACCTGCCGGATAACCATCTCATGATGCTGACGATCCCCTTCGTGGTCTACACCATCTTCCGTTATCTCTACCTCGTCGCAGTCAAACACGAAGGCGGCGCGCCCGAAGACATCCTGCTCTCCGACCGTCCCTTTCAGTTCGCCATGCTCCTCTGGGCGGCAACCGTCATCGCCATTTTCTATTTTGCATGAAAGCCTCCGCACCCGGCAAGATCATCCTCTTCGGCGAACATGCCGTCGTCTATAAGCGTCCCGCGCTTGCCGTTCCCGTTAATCAAGTAAAGGCGGATGTCGAAGTCTCGGAGTCGAATCAGCCCGGCGTGCAGATTCACGCCCCCAACATCGGACTCACCTCAGACCTCGCCTCGCTTCCCCCCGACCATCCAATTGCTTCGGTTATCCTGAAAACGATCCAAGCTTTGGGTGTTTCCCCGCTCCCAAACCTTTCCCTCACCATCGAATCCACAATCCCCGTCGCCGCCGGACTCGGCTCCGGCGCGGCCGTCTCTGTTGCGCTAATTCGCGCTCTCTCTACATTTTTCAGCCATCCATTAATTGACGGCCAAATCAACGAACTCGCCTTCGAGATCGAAAAATTCCACCACATCACGCCCTCCGGCATAGACAATACCGTCATCACCTACAACATGCCGGTCTATTACATGAAGGAAAAACCCATCGAGACCTTCAAGCCCGGCAAGCCCTTTACCATCGTCATCGGCGATACCGGCATCCCCGCGCCGACAAAGGAATCCGTGGGCGATGTGAGGCGTCTCTGGCTGCGCGACCAACCCCGCTTTGAAGCCATTTTCGATGAAGTGGCGCAGATCTCCACCATGGCGCGGCACTTCATCGTAAGCGGACGCCCCGAACTGCTCGGCGAATTGATGGACCACAACCACGAATTCCTCCAGCAATTAACCGTCTCCTCGCCGGAATTGGATGCGCTGGTCGAAACCGCGCGAAAAGCAGGCGCGTTCGGCGCCAAACTCAGCGGCGGCGGGCGCGGCGGCAATATGATCGCATTGGCAGACCCAGCGTCGGCGGAGTCTGTGGCGGGGGCGCTCATGTCCGCTGGCGCAAAGCGGACGATCATTACCGAGATCAACTAGGACTTTACCCAAAAAAACCTTTTTAAACACGAAGGACACAATGGTTACAAAGGTTTTTACTCACCTTACGCAAAATACTCTAACAGCCCAAAATGCCCTTCGACTGCGCTCAGGGCGGCAGCCGTGCTGAGCGGAGTGGCGCTCGAAGCGCCACGTAGTCGAAGCACAGGTGCGTAAGGTGAGGTTTTTATAAAGTTTTTGCGCCAAACTCGAAGATTCTCGTTTTTTCCTTTGTGTACTTCGTGACCTTTGTGTTTAAGAACTTTATTGCAGTGGGCTCAAATAAACTTACCCAATGAAAACAAAATCCCTCGCCCCCCTCCTGCCTTATCTTGTCGTCTGGGCTGGATTTTTTTTCTTAAAAAACGCCTGGGCAACCCTGCTGGGTTTTCACCTTGCCATCCTGGCTGCGCTTTTCGTTTTGCGCCCATCCCTGCCATTAAACGTCTTTTTCAAACCGGCGAACGGCAAACGCGCCCTATTCATGATCCTCCTCTGCGCCGCGAGCGGGCCCGGCTTATATCTCCTGCGCGATGCCTTTCAGATCGCCGATGATCTCAATGCGCGCCTGGCAGAGTTGGGCTTGAGCGGCAACACCTGGTTCGGGTTCATCGCTTATTTCACGCTGATCAACCCGTTCTTTGAGGAATATTTCTGGCGCGGCGTTCTGGGGAGCGAAACGAAAGGTTTTTATTTCGGCGATCTCGTCTATGCCGGGTATCACGTCATGGTCGTTTGGAACAAGACCCACCCCTTCTCGATACTCTTCATGCTCGCGGCGCTGGCCTTCATCGGCTGGCTCTGGCGGCAGATGTATCGAAAGGATGACAGCCTGCTTGCCCCCGTCCTCGGTCACATGGCGGCGGATCTGTCGATTCTGATCGCGGCGTATCAAGTAGCGCAAACTTAATCTCGCGCTACATTGCGTTCGCGCGGTCTTCCATTTGCTTGCGCAGGTCGCGCGAGTCTTTGTCGATGGTGAAGATCGCGCCGAGGTAGAAGAAGAAGCATAACAGCCAAGCCACGGTGCAGATCAAAATGATGGCAGTCTTCAGGTCGTACATATCGGCGATGAGACCGGTGAGGATCGGGGCAAAAGCCGCGCCTGCGTTCTCGACGAAGTATTCCACCGCCTGCGCCGTCGAGCGGACTTCGGGCACGGTCACATCGTAAACAGTGGCGATGACGTTGGCGGAGGAAAGCGGCATGAAGATGGCAGTCAGGCACATGAGGATGAAGAATTGATTCTTCGCTTCGACCGGTGTTGAGATGGCGAGATACATGAACAACGCGCCAAGCAAAACCCCGACGCTGGAAACGATGATGCGCCCCTTGTTTGTGCGCTTGAATGCCGCGTCGCCCAACGCGCCGCCCACAAAATACCCGGCTGCAAGGATCAGGATGACCGGCGCCATCGTAAAGAGGATCCCGTTCGCGTCGTACCCGCGCTCTTTCTCGAGATAGGCAAAAAAGAAATAGGTGATGACATTCCAGGGGAACACACCAGCAAATCCCTGCAAAAAGATGAACCACATGGTCTTCTTCTTGAAGATCTCCCTTGCCTCCACCCACGAGAACTTGAAGGCCTGCATCTCGGTCATGTTCTCGAATTCGGGTTCGGCTTTGCCGCGCGGCATTTCCCTGACGCCGAAGAAGATCAGGACTGCGATGACCAGGCCCAGCGAGCCGGTGATGTAGAACACGCTTCGCCATCCGCCGATGGCTGGGGCGACCATCAGGGCAAGGATCATCCCGACGAGGTAGCCGATGGGCTGGGCAAGCTGCAAAATTCCATACACCTTGCCGCGCAGGTTGGGACCGAAATAATCGGCGATCAGCGTATACAAGCCGGGGTAGGAAGAGTCGTCGATGCCGGTCGAGGCGCGTGTGACGAGGAACCCGCCAAAGGATTTGACGATGGCATTCAGCCAGGTCGTCGCCCCCCACACAAAGGAAGCCAGCGAGAGCAGTTTGGTGCGCGAGTAATGGTCGTATAAATAGCCCCAGATCGGGTACAGAATGGTGGCGACGATCAGCGCGCCCGAGTTCACCAGCCCCCATTGCGTGTTGGTGATATTGAAGTCATCGCTGATCTGCACCTGGAGGGAACCGATCATCAATTTATCGGTCTGATGCAGGAGCATAAAGAAGAAGAAAACAACGACCACGAACCAGCGGTAATTTGATTGTTTCGCCGACATGAACGATTCTCCGATTTTGGATTTACGATTTGCGATTTCAGAATTATGATTTTCGGGTTGCTCATTACGTATTACGGATTTCCAACCCATCTTCCGCAATGATCTCCTGAGCCAGCTTTTTCAGTTCGTCCGCGTTCGAAACCTTCGCCGACTTGAAATATTGATCCAGCAATTCGAGCGGACTGAGAGCGCTGACCGCCTGCCCTCCGTCGATACGCGCCCGCGAAAGGAGTTGCGGACGTTTGACAAAGTGGAATTCGAACGCCTCCACCGTGTGCTTTCTCAAAGCCGATTCATCGATGAGTGAATCCCATTCGCGCGGGTACTCAACGATGAGCCGGATGATCGCCCCGGGCATGTCCTTTGGGCTGGGCAATTTCTTTTTGAGGGCTTCGGTGACATGCTCGCTGGATTCAAGGGTCACCCGGCAATCGATGAACTTTCTCACTCCCGTAAGCTGCACCCACTCGACTTTTGTGTCTCTGCCCCGCTCAATGTCCGCGATCACGAAGAAGCGGTCTTCCTTCATCTCGCCGAAGTCCACCCGTTCTATTGAGCCGGGGTAGATAACGGGAGGCTGGCTATTGGGTGTTTTGTCGTTTCTATCTGGTCCAGGACCATTTATGTTTTGCGGCTTGTGAATGTGCCCCATCGCTACATAGTTTAACTTCTCGTTCTTCACTAAACCGCCAGATAAAACTAAATCATTACCCAGCATGACAAGCCTCTCACCGCCGAACTTCGCCCCTTCGATGGAGGCGTGAGCCGTCAATATAATCGGCAGGGATGAGTCGCAGTCATCGATGTAACCGGAGATCAAGTCGCCGATATTTTCTTCGATGCGGCTGAACGCCTGCGAAGAATCCGTCTCGCCGGTGGCTGCCATCAATCCCGAGCGCGCCACCCACGGCATGGCGATGACCTGCAAGGGTAAATCCCACAAGTCCTGCGGCTTCAACAATGCAGGCGCATCCAACACTTTCACATAAGGCACTTGCAGGGTCTTGAATTCCTGCAAGGCATGAGCGCGTCCGATGGCGGGGGAAATGTCGTGATTGCCGACCAAAAGCAGGGTCGGAATCTTCGCCTGCGAGAGCCGCATGATCCGCCTGCCCCACTCGCGCTGAAAGGTCGGAGCCGGGGAGCGATCCTTGTAGGCATCCCCGGCAAAGATGACCATGTCCGCTTTGCGTTCGATGGCGGCGTCCACGATGGTATCGAGCGACTTGAGGAAATCCAACACGCGCAAAGGCAGGCCGGTCGCCGGGTCGTGCCGTCCGTAATTTGCCATGTCGATGTGCGCGTCTGCAAAGTGGAGTATCTTCATAACAGGTTACTTGAGAATGATCCGGTTCCAATCCATCAGCGGTTTGACCTTCTCCAGCGGGACCTGCCCCTCGGGCGCATAACCGACAAACGAACGGTTGTAATTATCCTCCGCGCCGTCGTCGAGATTCCAGCGCAGGGAATTGCGGAAAACGCCGAGGCAGGAGGTGCCGCGGAAATCATCGGGCAGGGAAGTCTCGAAGGTGTAGACGTACGTTCCATCGGCCGTATCCACCACTTCGATGGTTGTCGCCTCATGGATCCATCTCAACCATTGGGTTTGGGTGGATTTCTTTTTATCTGCGCCAACGACGGTGCGCGAGCGGGTCATGCCGCCGCCTTTATAGTCCCAGGGTACGGCTGGCGCGGGAGCGTTCTTCCCGCCCTTGGGCTGGGCGCGTTTGCCGAGGAATTCACCCGGCACCAAACCCACGCCGTTCGAATCCTGGGTTGGCTTTGGGATCTGCCAAACGCTCGGTTCGCTGTTGACATACCTCAGCCAGAAGATGCTGGCGCCCTGCGTGTAATTCTCCGCGCCGGTGGGATGGATAAAATAGCAGCCGGGCGTCTTTTCGGCGGCAAGTTTGACATACCGCGCGGCATTATCGGTCAGACCGCCGGGTGGCAAATGTCCGCGGATATGCTGGGCATGTTCGGCAGTCTCGTTGCATACGGCGCGGGTCACGATCAATTCCTGCGAGCGTCCGTGTTCGGGACGCCACATGCCGATATTGTCCGATGCCCACTTGCTGAAAACCGGATACAGGCTGGTATCGGCAAAGCGGATCTTGTCCTCTTCGGGGGTGAACGTCTCCCAGCCGTCTGCCGTGGCATGATTGGTCCTCAATTGAGTAAGCATGACGATCATCTTCCACGCCCAAGCCGGGAGTTGGGACTTCATCGCCTCCAACTTCGCCGAAGCCTGTTCGGTCGTCATGGTCATGAACTCATATCGGGCTTCTTCCTCCACCAACCCGGCGAGACCGGCACGTTTGGTCTTCGGTCCGTTGGCTTTGACACCCTGCATATGCAAAGCGACTTTATCTTTCCAGGTTTTATCTGTGGCTTTGGCGAGCGCGGGTTTGTTGGCGTCATTGCCTTCGTATTGGGCAACCTTCTCTGCGCATTTTGCAGCCACATCGGCATCACTGAGCGCGGCTTGCGCCTTCTTCACTTCCTCCACGCGCAGGCGCACGAGCAAGTCCTTCGGATCCGCCCACGAACCATGCGCAGACTTATATCTCATACCTGAGAAGTGTACGATCATATATTGAAGCCAGAGCGGAAAACGTTTCGGCTCCTTCTCGAACCTCGCGCGGATATCTGCCAGCAGTTGATACTGATCCTTCCCGTCGAGCGTTTTGACGTATTGTTCGACCTTTAAACGCACAATATCCTTGACCGTGACCGGAACCTTCGGGTCGTAGTTGACGAGGAATTCCTCTTCTGTGGTTTTGTAATTCGGATCGGCTTTGCTAAGTTTGTACCATTCCAATTTCGGCCCCCCGACCTTTTCGTAGGTCTCGTCGAACTGGCGCAGTTTTTCCATCTCTTCAAGCACCATCGGCAGGGCGGAGTCGTTCTTCAGTTTATATTCCGCCTCCACCTTGGCGCGGTTGGGGTGTTCGGCGGGCATCCCTTCGAGCTGGCGCTGTAAAAAGCGGACGCGGTCACGAAGGAATCCCAGGTTGGTCTTGAAAGACTCGATACGGCTTTGAATAAATCCTCGTTCGCCGCGGATGTCCTTGGGCCACGAAGCGACAAACAGATCGTGGTTCTTCTGGATCAGCGCCATCGCCTCCGGCTCGACCGGTTTGTACTTGACGAAAAATCCGCTGACGTCCTTCGTGAGAAAGTAATTCTTGAGCGTGGAATATTTCTTGAACTCCGTGGCGCGGGCGGCGTCCATCCCCTTTTCGTATTCCGCCACATCCGCCGCAAGGGTGGAGATGTTTCTATTCTTGTATTCCGTCCACAAGTCGGCTTCCTTGTAAAAGACAAGGAAATCGCGCAGTTTTTGCATCCGCATCGGGTAAATGTCTTTGAGCAACTGCGGATTTTGCCATTGGAAGTGATATTGTCCGGCCATGAAAGCGCTCCTTGTCGGGGATGGAAGGTTTGGTTAACCTATTAAAACACAAAAGGCGCAAAACGCGCGTGAATATCCAAAAAACCTTTGCGCGCCTTTGTGACCTTCGTGGTTAAAAACCGTCCTACCTCATCGCAATCGGCTTCAAATACGAGTCAAGGATCGCATCCATCTCCTCCAGCGAACGGCAGACGAAGAGCATCGGGTTGAAGGCGTAGACCGTCTTTGGGATTCTGGCAATGGTCTCGATGTCGAACGGAGCGAGGATCACCTCTCCGCCAAAAATGCCCTCCGGTTTGATGCCCAGGCTTTTGTACAACCCAAGCGCCACATTCCAGCCTTCGTCCGCAGTGGACATCTGTCCCTTTTGATGAAGCGCATTCACCCCGTCAATAATGCGGTACAGGTTGGTCTTGTTCGCGCGGAAATGCGCCTCCAATTGCGGGAAGACCGGTTTGCTGTAATCGATCACATTGTCGCGCCCAAGACGGTAGAACTCCATGATCGTGCGCGTCAACTCCTTGCGCCCCGAGATAATGCCCGCGCCGAAAACCTTAAAGCGATTCTCCTGCGCGACCAGCCCAAACTCCGTGCTGTACCACGCCAGCCGCTTGATCACCTCGCGCTCCTCCTGAGTCGCCTTCATATAGGCGGGCGCGAACTTGTCTTCGATCTCCGCGTAGAATTTTTGCGTGAGGAAGGGCAGGTGTCCGAAAATGTCATGGAACATATCCGGCTCGGGCGTGAACTCCATCTGGTCGCGCGTGCGCAGATAATCCGTGATCAAAAAGACGCGCTGCCCGAATTTCTTATACCAGTCGTCCGCCAGCGTGTAACGCACAACCGTCCGTTCGATGCGCCATCCCGTGCGCGGCGTAATATGGTCGATCAGGTGCCGCACCGTGCAAATACCCATCGGGCTGAGTTCCAACAACTCCATGCCGGCCTTCCACTCGGCGCAGATATGCTCGATCAGGTACGGCTGGTAAATGCCCGCGAACAAATCCGCCCAGATCGCGTGCTGTTCCCCCGAAAACTCGATCTCCTGGTTCTCTTTTGAATACTCCCGCGATGGGTCGATCTCTTGAGCCGCAATATCCCCGGTATAGGCTGGCGCGCTTTGGTTTTTGCTCATGGATTACACCTTTCTTTTCTAAGATGGTGAACGCAAAACATTATGCAACCGCTGTAACGTTCAGGCATGTTATCACCCCCGAAAACGGGAGTCAAGAATTGGAGTGATAAAATCCAAATTGATGGGAAATTTGTCAGGCAAGACGATTCTAATAACCGGAGCCGCCCGCCGCCTGGGGCGTCTCTTTGCCCGCGCCTGTGGACGCGCCGGCGCGGACCTGATCCTGCATCATGGGCATTCCCCCGCCGAAGCCGAATCTCTCCGGGATGAAATCGCCTCATTCGGCCGCCGCGCCTGGGTCCTCGCTGGGGACCTTTCACACTCCGAAAGCGTTTCCCAATTAATCGAACGCGCCAGCGGGTTGAGCCCGCTGTACGGGCTGGTCAACAACGCCGCCATCTTCGAATCATTGACCGCCCACGACACCACCCTCGACGACTGGAACCGCCATGTCAATATCAATCTGACCGCGCCGTTTCTATTGAGCCAGTCCTTCGCCAAACATGTCAAAGCAGGACGCATCGTCAACATCCTCGACTGGCGCGCCCTGCGCCCCGGCGCGGACCATTTCCCATACACGATCACCAAATCCGCTTTGGCGGCGATGACCAAATCGCTGGCTGCGGCATTCGCCCCGCATATCACCGTCAACGGACTCGCTCTCGGAGCGATCCTTCCGCCCGCAGATGGCGAACCGTCGGCTGGTGAAAAGATCATCGCGGCTGTACCCGCTCAAAGGTGGAGCGAGCCGGGAGAAGTCGAAGAGGCGTTGCTGTTCCTGTTATCCGGTCCCGCCTACATCACCGGCGAGATCATTCACCTCGACGGCGGGCGGCATTTGGTTTAATCCGTACCGCAAACTTCAGTTTGCCGACACAAATGCAGCACCCACGCTTCGGTTATTGCGTACCGCAAACTTCAGTTTGCGAATGCAAACACAGCATGAATGTTGCGGTAGCAATCAGGAGCCTACATGGACAAAGTATTCATTAAAGACCTGCTGGCGCGCGGCATCATCGGTATCCGCGAGTGGGAGCGCGAGAAGGAACAGGATATCCTCATCAACGTGACGGTTTATACCGACACGATCCGCGCCGCAGAGACCGACGACATCAACGACTGCGTGGATTACAGCGCGCTGGCGAGGGAAATCCAGTCACATGCCGAAACGGCAAAACGCCTGACCGTGGAAGCCCTGGCAAACGATCTGGCGAAGATATGCCTTCAGACGCCGCTGGTGCGGAAGGTCGTCGTCCGCGTGGAGAAGCCGGGGGCGGTGCGCTTTGCAAAATCGGTCGGGGTGGAGGTCGAGCGCAAACGGGATGAGTGACCTGCATCGCGCGTATCTCAACCTTGGTTCCAATCTCGAGCCGGAGCGGAATATTCCGCGCGCCATCGGGTTGCTGCGCGAGGCTGGGACGGTCGAATGTGTGTCGTCGGTGTGGGAAACGGAATCGGTCGGTTATGCCGGACCGAACTTCCTGAACGTCTGCGTCCTGTTGCTCACCCCGTTCGATGCGAGACAGGTCAAATTTGAGATCAGCCGTCCCATCGAGGCGCAGGTGGGACGCGTCCGCGGGGGGGACAGGAACGAACCGCGCCCGATTGATATTGACATCGTCCTCTTCGATGGAACGCCGCACAATACCCAAATCTGGGATCAGGCATTTGTGATCGTGCCGCTTGCGGAATTGCTGCCGGGGTTTGAAACTCGCGGGGGGGAAAGATTGTCAGATTTTGCGAACCAGTTACAAGGTCGGGTCTGGATGCGGAAGCGGGGGGATGTCGCAACAGAGTCAAAAGCGGCGCGGTGATGGCGTCAGCGGAATCTCCTGCTTTGCAAGCCGACGGCTCCCGTCGTTGGAGTCTGTCTCTGTTTGTTATATTCTCAGCGGTTCCGCGCCGCGGTTGAGATGATCCAAAAATTCCTGGCGGGTGTTGATGCTCTTGCGGAAACTTCCCAGCATGGCGGAGGTGGTCATGCGGGCGTCGTGCTTTTTGACGCCGCGCATCATGGCGCACAGGTGCAAACCTTCGACGACCACGGCGACGCCCTGGGGGTGAAGCAGGTCGTCTATGAAGTCGGCGATCTGGCGGGTCATGCGTTCCTGCACTTGCAGGCGGCGGGCGTACATATCCACGATGCGCGGAATTTTGGAGAGACCGATGACCTGTCCCTTCGGGATGTAGGCGACGTGGGCGCGCCCCATGAAGGGCAGCATGTGATGTTCGCACAGGCTGAAGTATTCGATGTCGCGCACGATGACCATGTCGTCGTAGGTGACGTTGAAGATCGCGCCGTTGACCAGTTTCTTTTCGTCGGTGCGGTAGCCTGCCAATAATTCGGGGTACATGCGGGCGACACGCTTGGGCGTGTTCAATAACCCTTCACGGTCCGGGTCTTCACCGAAAGCCGCCAGCATGGCGCGGACGGACGCTTCGATGGCGGGGGTGTCGATCTCTTCATTATAGGTTGGGCGTTCGTCAAAGTCGGCGTTGTTTTCCGGGTCTGTCATTTGGACTCCAGGTTCCAGTTTTTTCCGATTGTATCTGATTTACGGGGAAGGCGAAGCAGGTAAAATACAGGCGGAGAGATGCTCACATGACGAACAATATTTATCGGAAAAGCACGCTGTTGGGAAGTTGGCTGGGGATGATCTTCGGCGTGATCCTTGGGGCGGCTTCGGGCGCGTTGAGCGGTTCATTCGCTGGGGCGGCGGTGACTGCCTTGATTGGCATGATCCTGGGCGCAATCTCGGGCGCGTTGACCGGCGTCCTCACCGTCCGCGCGGGGGGAGATACGGGCGGCGTTAGCGTCGGCGCCTACACGGGCATGGCGTTCGGGGCTTTCTTGGGGTTGATCCTGGGATTGTTCATCCCTGAATCGTTTCGTCTGCGCGTGTTATCTCTTGATGTCCTGATCCTGAACGTCATCTTTCAGGGACGGTTCGAGGCGGCGGTTTTGGTCAGTTTTCTCCTCTCCTGCATGGATACGGCGGTCGGGGCGTGGGTGGGCGGGAGGAATTTGAAGCCGAGGGAGAAGGGGGAGTAGAGAGAAGGGAGTAGAGAATAGAGAGTAGAGAGTAGAGAGTAGAGAGTAGAGATTGGAAGATAGAAAGTGGGGAGTGGGAAGTGGGAAGCGGACGGTGGTTTTAGGTTGATTGGAGGTTGTTGTGGAAGAAAATATCGAAGGAATATCTGAGGGTATTGTTGTCCCGCCGATGCTGGATGCGGCTTGGAAGTATTTCCTCTTTGGCTTTGTCGCCATATCCGCGCCGATCTTCAATTTCAGTTTCATCGAACTATTGAAGCCCGAATGGCAGGATGGGAAGTTTTCATCGTACATCAACCTGTTCCTGCTGCCGGAAGCCTCGCTTTGGTTCTTTCCGCTGCTGGTTTATGCCGTCGGTTGTTACCTGCTCCTGCTGCTGGCTGCCGAACGGTACGCCAAATTCTTCGGCGTTCGTTTCGGTGTTTACACTGGAGCATTCCTCGCCCTGCAATACAGCCTGCTCACATTGACCGGGTTGGACAGCCCCTCCGGTTATTTCTACGTTCTCCTGATCTATTTTGCTCCGTTCGTGTTTGCGAGATTCCATCGCCGGTTGACCTCAAAATGGCGGGCATCGCTGGTCAATGGAATTTTGATCGGGCTTGGACTCGCCGCTTTCGTCGCCGCCATGACGTTTATGGGCAGTCCCAGTTCGCCATTCGTGTTGCTCCTGATGTTCCTCGGAATTTCCGCGCCGTTTTGGTGCTTCCTCATCGCCCTGCAAGCCGCCCGCTGGCTTTGGAAGCATCACGAAACCACACTCACCCTCCCCCGCGGATTTGGCATCTTCGCCTGGCTTTCTGCCTACGCCTTTGCCTTGCAATTCGACATCTTGAAAATGTTCGAGCTGTATAACGCATTGCCCACCGAGCCGCCCAATTGCTACATCGCCACCGCCGCCGCGAAGGGACATCCGCGCTTTGTCGGTTCGCGGGAGGTGACGTTGGCAAACGGAAAAACGATGCGGGTCAATCGTCAGTTGCAGAGGCTCAAGGCGGCGGAAATTGCCTGGGTGGGCATATCAGCCCCAAGTCATAGAATGATGCGGCGCTTGTATGATGTCATCGGCAAACGGCTGGCAAAGCGCATCCAAAATCCAATTCTTGCGGATATCGCTTATTTCATTCTGATTCCTGTTGAATTATTTTCCTTCTTTGTACTAAAATCAATTATCCCTGAAATTCAAATTTTGTCTGAACGTTTATATCGTTCATAAAGGAGACTCACATGGCTGAAGAAAAAAAGAAAGATGAAGAGAAGAAAGATGAAAAAGCAATCCCGAAGGACAATATCGTCACCACCAAACATTCGGTGAAGATCGGCGGCAAGACCATAAAGTACACCGTCACGACCGGGACGATGGTCTTGAAGGAAGAGATCAACGATAAAGAGAAGGACGGCGCCGAGGTCGAAAAGCCGCGCGCGCAGATCTTCTTTACCGCGTATACGCTCGACGGCGTGCGCGATAAAGCCAAGCGCCCGCTCACCTTCTCGTTCAACGGCGGACCCGGCTCGTCATCTGTGTGGCTGCATTTGGGAGTGCTCGGTCCGCGCCGCGTGGTGATGACCAATGAAGGCGAGATGCCCAAGCCGCCTTTCAAATTGACAGATAACGAATTTTCTGTGCTCGATGAAACAGATTTGGTTTTCATTGACCCAATGAGCACCGGCTTCAGCCGCCCGGTGGAAGGCGAGAAGTCGAAGGATTTCCATACCTTCCACAAGGACATTGCCTCGGTTGGCGATTTCATTCGTTTGTACACCACGCGCTACAACCGCTGGCTCTCGCCGAAATTCCTCGCGGGCGAATCGTATGGAACCACACGCGCCGCAGGACTCTCCGGCTATCTCGCCGACCGTCACGGCATGTTGCTGAACGGGCTGATGCTCGTCTCCGCCGTGCTGGATTTCACCACGCTCGATTTCAATCACAACAACGACCTGCCCTACGTTCTTTTCGTGCCGGGCTACACCGCCACCGCCTGGTATCACGGCAAACTCGATAAAAAGATACCGCTCAAAACCTGGCTCAAGGAATCGGAAGAATTTGCACAGGGCGAATACGCGACGGCTCTCTTGAAAGATGGCGCGCTCACGAAAGAAGAAAGAAGAAAGGTTGCTGAAAAACTTGCCCATCTCACAGGCATTTCTGTTGAGTTTATCGAACGCGGCAATTTGCGCATCCACACCTTCCACTTCTTCAAGGAACTGCTGCGCGATCAAGGCAAAACCGTCGGTCGGCTCGACAGCCGCTACACCGGCATGGATCGCCTCGGCGTGACCGAAACCTTCGAGTATGATCCGCTCTTTGCGCAGGTCAACGGTCCGTACACGGCGGCATTCAACGATTACATCCGCTCCGAACTCAAATTCGAAACCGACACGCCCTACGAGATTCTCAGCGACAAGGTCTGGCGGCAATGGTCGTACGGTTATTTCGAGAATCAATACGTCAACGTCGCCGAAACCCTGCGCGCCGCGATGACCTTCAACAAATATCTCAAAGTCTTCGTCGCCAACGGCTACTACGATCTCGGCACGCCCTACTTCGCCACCGAATACACCTTCAACCATCTCGCCCTGGATGAATCCCTGCATAAGAACATTAGCATGGGTTACTACGAAGCGGGTCACATGATGTACGTCCACATGCCTTCGCTCAAGCAGATGAAGAAGGACTTGAGCAAGTTCATCAAAGATGCAAGTTAAATCATAAGCAGACTTCCGAAGTCTCAGAGACTTCGGAAGTCTTTTCAAGGAACCATGAACCTAGACGACCTCGACCTCTTCAAACAAATTGACTCGCAAAACATGATCGCGCAGATCAACGGACTGCCCGACCAACTGCAATCCGCATGGGATTTGGGGCAGACTCTGCCGTTGCCAAAACTGGATGACATCCAGGACATCATCCTCAGCGCAATGGGAGACTCCGGCTCGGCTGCCGAACTGGTAACTGCTTCTGTTTTCTCGAGCCTCAGACTCCCCGTAAGCGTCCACCGCGGCTACGGACTGCCTGCTTCTGCCACAGATAAAACCTTAGTGGTCTGCCTCTCACACTCCGGCAATTCCGAAGAAGTGTTGGACGCCTTTGAATCCGCGCTGAAAAACGGATGCAAAACAATGGTCATCTCCACCGGCGGCGAGCTGACCAAACGCGCAAACGCAAAAAACATCCCCGTCTGGCAATTCACCCACTCCGGCATGGACACGACCGCCATCGCCTATCCCTACGCCTTGACCCTCGCCCTCTTCGCCCGCCTCGGCTGGATCCCCGACCCCTCCGCAGACATTGCTGAAGCCATGGCAATGATGAAACGCTCGCAGCAGCACATCGTCCCTGAAGTAATCGCGGCGAAGAATCCCGCCAAACGTTATGCCGGTCAACTGGTGGGACGTTGGGTGACCTTCGTTGCGACTGAAAATCTTGCCCCCGTGGCATACCGCTGGAAGACCCAGATCAATCAACTGGCAAAAGCAGGCGCGAACTTCGAGATCGTCCCCGAAGCGACGCATAACACGCTCATTGCCACCATCAATCCGAATCCGACTCTCAATGCGCACACCATGACGCTCTTCATGCACGCGCCCAGCGACCATCCGCGCAATAAACTGCGCTCAGACTTGATGCGCCAAGCCTTCATGCTCGAAGCCTTGAACACCGACGTGATCGAAGCGCGCGGAGACTCAGTCATCGCGCATTTATGGACATTGATCATCTTCGGTGATTACATGGCATATTATCTCGCCATGGCCTACGGCGCGGACCCTTCTGAGGAAGATGCGTTTGTGAATTTCAAGGGGGCATTGGCGTCCATGTAGGACAAGTCTATAGACTTATCCTACAATCCATCCAAAATTCATCCACTGAATTTTGGAGTATAATCGGGGCAGACACAATCAGACTTCCGAAGCCTCACAGACTTCGGAAGTCTTAACGAAACGGAGAAACAATGGCAAAAGCAAATCTCATCCCCCCCTATGGAGGAAAACTGGTTGACCTGGTCGTGAAAGGCGTCGAGCGCGACGAATTGATCGCCCGCGCCGGGCATCTGCCTTCGATCAAGATCACCATGCGCAACCTGTGCGACCTGGAACTGATCGCCACTGGCGGCTTTTCCCCGCTGACAACTTTTATGGGCAAAGCCGATTACGAGCGCGTGCTTAAAGAAATGCGCCTCGCCGACGGCACGCTCTTCCCGCTGCCGATCACGTTGACGGCTGACCCGAAGGAATTGCCGACTGTGGGTGAAGAACTCGCGTTGCGCTCTGCGAACTTTGACCTGATCGCAGTGATGACCCTCGACGAGGTCTATCACTGGGACGCGAACACCGAAGCCGCGCTGGCATACGGCTCGACCGATACCAAGCACCCGATGGTCTCCGAAATGGGACGCTGGGGCAAGGTCTGCATCAGCGGACCGATGAAGGTCGTCAACCTGCCCAAGTATTACGACTTTGTTGACCTGCGCCTCACCCCGGCTCAGGTGCGCGAACGGCTCGAAGCGATGGGACACGACAACGTCGTCGCGTTCCAGACCCGCAACCCGCTTCACCGCATCCACGAAGAGTTGACCAAACGCGCCGCGGCGCAGGTCAACGGCTCGTTGATCGTTCATCCCACCGTCGGCATGACCAAACCCGGCGACGTGGATCACTACACCCGCGTCCGCACATACAAGGCGCTGGTGGACAATCACTACGACAAGAAAAGCACCATGCTCTCCCTGCTTCCGCTTGCCATGCGCATGGCGGGACCGAAAGAGGCGCTGCTTCACGCCATCATCCGCCGCAACCACGGCGCGAATCATTTCGTGGTCGGGCGCGATCATGCGGGACCCGGAAATGATTCGACGGGCAAACCGTTCTACGGTCCGTACGATGCGCAGGAGATCATGAAGCAGTACGAAGCCGAACTCGGCGTCAAAATGGTTCCCTTCGAGATGCTGGTCTATCTCCCCGATGAAGACCGCTACGTGGAGGAAAAGGACGTGCCGAAGGGCGCGAAGGTCGCCAACATCTCCGGCACACAGGTGCGCGACGATTATCTGGCGAAGGGCAAACTGCTCCCCGAATGGTTCACCCGCCCCGAGACCGCTGAAATTTTGCGCGAGATGTATCCGCCGCGCCACGAGCAGGGCTTTGGCATTTGGTTCACCGGTCTGAGCGGTTCGGGCAAATCTGCCACCACCGCTGTGCTTACCACCCTCCTCCTCGAACGCGGACGTGAAACCGCCATCCTCGACGGCGACGTCGTTCGCACGCACCTCAGCA
Source organism: Candidatus Villigracilis adiacens (assembly GCA_016703605.1). GTDB lineage: Bacteria > Chloroflexota > Anaerolineae > Anaerolineales > Villigracilaceae > Villigracilis > Villigracilis adiacens. Next base: position 154,102 of record JADJBU010000002.1, read on the forward strand.
AGGGTCTCGGCTTCAGCAAGGAAGACCGCGACACCAACATCATCCGCATTGGTTTCGTCGCTGGCGAGATCGTTCATGCCGGCGGCATCGTCATCTGCGCCGCCATCAGTCCCTACCGCGCCACCCGCGAAGAAGCCCGCAAGATGGTCGGCGAGAATTTCATCGAAGTCTTCATGGATACGCCTGTTGAAGTCTGCGAACAGCGCGATGTGAAGGGTCTGTATGCCAAGGCACGCCAGGCAATGGTCGACGGCAAGCCGATGGGTTTCACCGGCGTGGATGATCCGTATGAGCCGCCCGTCAAGCCGGAGATCACGCTCAAGGGTTATGAATCCACCCCTGAAGATAACGCCCGCATCATCGTTAAGTATCTGGAAGACCAGGGTTTCCTGCTTCCGGTGAAGTAAATGCGCCAGACCTGACAGGTTTTGGATCAGAGGCGTTATATGATTGCGACTCTGCGGAAACCTGTCAGGTCTTTTTATTGTATGACCAAACCCCCTTACGCTTCATTCTTAATCCTCAGCCTGCTTGCCCTTTCAGGGACTTTTCTCGTCCTCTATGCGACTCCGCAGGGCATGGGACTCTCCGACGACTCCATCGCTTACATCGCCGGGGCAAGAAGCATCTTAAGTGGACAGGGTTACCGCGAAGCCTGGCTGGCATCGAATCAACCCGTCACACATTTTCCCCCCGGTTTTTCATCTGTACTCGCTCTCGTCGGCATCAGCGGACTCGACCCCCTGCGCGGCGCACGCTTCGTCAATTCCATTTTATTCGGCGCAAATATCTTCCTGCTCGGACTCATCGGCTGGCGCATGACCAAATCAAAGGTCGCAGGAATCGCGCTGGTGTTTTTATTTTTGATAAACGGCCCACTGTTCCGCGTTCACACGGCAGCCATGAGCGAACCTCTTTATATCTTCTTCGCCCTCGCGGCGTTTTTATCTTTCTGGAAATATTTCTCTCATCTCACCCAATGTCATGCTGAGCGAAGCGAAACATCCCTACGAGTATCCGAGAGACCCTTCGTGGCGAAGAGCGCCACTCAGGGTGACACAACTAATCGTCTGGTACATGGCGCTCTTGGCGTTCTTGGCGGCTCAAACGGTTTTTTGGTTTTATCATCTATTCTCACCGCCTTTGCCTACCTCACCCGCTACGCAGGCTTGGCATTACTCGCCACATTTCTCGTTTCACTGTTCATCCTTCACGATACATGGCGCAAACGCCTGGCCAGCGCGGGCTTTTTTCTCGCGGGTTTTGTCCCCTTCGCCCTCGCATGGAGTATCCGCAACAGCCTGCTGGCAGATAACGCCACCAACCGCACCCTGGTCTTTCACCCCATTACCGCAGAAAACATTCAACTCGGCATTTCCAATTTCGCCGCCTTCATCCTGCCCATCGAAGAATGGCGAAGAACGCTTGTCAAAATTCCAAATCTATTTGCCATTATTCTTTTTGTTCTTGCGCTCGTTTTACTGGTCTGGGTCGTCTTCAAAGGCTTGAAGAAATTTTTTCAACCAACAACCGAAATTCCAGAAGTTCTATCCTTCATCGCAACTCTTTACATCTTCGGTTATCTCTCCTCGATTCTCTCCTCGATGACTCTCTTCGATGCCAGCACCAAATTCCAACTCCGCATCCTTGCGCCGGTCTACGCCAGCCTGCTTATCATGTTGGTCTATCTCGGGTATTGGCTTTGGCAAAAACAAAAAGCCGTTGCTATTCTCTTATCTCTAGTCATCTTCTCCCTTTCTCTTTCCGGCTTCACCGACACCCTTATCCAACTCCGCAAAGGCGGACAGGGATACGCCTCCTTCCAATGGTTCGACTCAGAGGCGATGAAATTCCTCAGCCAACTTCCTGAAAACACGCGCATCTACTCCAACGAAGTCGGCGCAGTTTACCTCTACACGGGTCGCCCCGGCTACGTCCTGCCCGATCTCGTTGACCCCGTCACCGGTCTGCCGCGCGGAAACACCGACGAAGGCATCGCCGCGCTCCAGTCCGACGTCCTCTCCGGTGAAGCCGCGCTTGCGCTCTTCGATTTCGGTTCCAAGAGCGACGATGTACAATTGATCTACCGCGCCCTCGCCGACGGTCTGCACCCCGCCTTCGACGCGCAGGGCGATAAAATCTACACCGCACTTCCCGTACCGCAACCTTAAGGTTGCGCTACAAAAGGACACACATGACCATCTTCGATAAATTCAATTTGAAAGACCGCGTGGCAGTCGTCACCGGCGGCGGCGGACAACTGGGCTATGAATTCTGCAAAACCCTCGCCGAAGCCGGAGCCGCCGTCGTCGCCGCGGATTTAAATATGGAACTCGCCACCCAAACCGCGACTCGACTCTCAGAGTCTGGTCATACGGCGATGCCTTTTCCCCTCGACGTGACCCGCCTCGAATCGACCCGTGACCTGGTCGCTGAAACCGTCAAGCGTTTCAGCCGCCTCGACATTCTCGTCAACTCCGCCGCGCTCGACCCCAAGTTCGACCCGACCGCCGCCGAAAAAGGAATCGCCCCCGGCGCCTTCGAAGATTATCCGCTTGCCGATTGGCAGGCAGCCCTCAACGTCAACCTGACCGGCATGTTCCTCACCACCCAGGCTTGCGTCAAGCAGCTGGTGTCGCAGGGCAAAAAGGGCAGCATTATTAACATCTGTTCAACATATGGTTTAAATGGACCAGATCAGCGTATATATATCAAAGATGGCAAACGTGTGGCGTACAAACCCGTTTACTACACCACCACCAAAGCCGGTGTGATGGGTTTTACCAAGTATCTCGCCGCCTACTATGCCGAAACCGAAATTCGCGTCAATGCGCTCACCCCCGGCGGCGTGTACAATAACCACGAAGAATACTTCGTCAAGAACTACTCCGCCAGGACCATCCTCGGACGCATGGCAAACAAGGACGAAATGAACGGCGCATTATTGTTCCTCGCCTCGGACGCCTCCTCGTACATGACGGGTAACAACGTCATCGTGGACGGCGGCTGGACGGCTTGGTAGTAATCAGATAAATAGAGAATAGTTGAGTAGTGAGTGGTCATTGTCCTTACTAATCTCTAATCTCTATTCTCCATTCTCTATTCTCCTATGACCAACATCCTCGCCCTCATCCCCGCCCGCGGCGGCTCGAAAGGCATTCCGCGCAAGAACATCCGCTCCTTTGCGGGCTATCCGCTCATTGCGTGGAGCATCGCCGCGGCGAAGCAGTCCAGTCTCGTGACGCGCGTCATCGTTTCGACGGACGACGAAGAAATCGCAGCCGTCGCCCGCGAATGGGGCGCGGAGACGCCCTTTCTCCGCCCGGCGGAACTCGCGCAGGACAAGACCACCGACCTGCCCGTCTTTGAACACGCGCTCAAATTACTGGAGGAGATCGAAGGCTATCATCCCGAGGTTGTGGTGCAACTGCGTCCCACTTCGCCCATCCGTCCGAAGACGATGATGGACGACGCGATCCGAATCCTGCTGGATCACGCCGACGCCGATTGCGTGCGCGGTGTTGTGCCCGCCGCGCAGAACCCCTTCAAGATGTGGCGTTTCCACGGCGAAGACAAGCCGCTCGTTCCCCTGCTCGAAGTTCCCGGCATCTCCGAACCGTATAATGCGCCGCGGCAGATTCTCCCGCCGGTCTACTGGCAGACGGGTCACATTGACGCGGTCCGCACGACGACCATCACCGACAAAAAGTCGCTGACGGGCAATGTCGTCTATCCGCTGATGATCGACCCGAAATACACGGTGGATATTGACACGCTGCCAGACTGGGCGAAGTACGAAGCGGTCATCTACAGCGGACTGGAGGTTGTGTCGCCGGGAAAGCCCCGCCGCCTCATGCCCGAGACCGTGAAGTTGATCATCTGCGATTTCGACGGCGTGGTGACGGATAATCTTGTCTTGACCGATGAGAACGGCAAAGAAACCGTTTCCGCTTCGAGAAGCGACAGTATGCACATCAAGACCCTGCGCGAAAAAGGCGTGGAGGTGATGATCCTCTCCTCGGAGCCGAATCCGGTCGTGATGGCGCGCGCGAAAAAGATGGGGGTGGAGGCAATTCATGGGGTGGGGCTGCAGGACAAAGGTAGAGTGATGCGCGAAGTCCTCGAGCAGAAAAAGGTTCGGGCGGAGAATGTCGTCTATGTGGGGAATGACCTCAACGACCTTCCCTGTTTTGAAGTGGCGGGCTGGTCTGTGGCGGTGGCGGATGCGTATCCAGAAGTCCTCCGCGCGGCGGATTATGTGTTGACCAAACCCGGCGGGCGCGGCGCGGTTCGGGAATTGTGCGAGATGATTTTAAAGAATGTAGCGCCGACTTAAGTCGGCGTTACTCAAGGAGAAAAAATGGCTCGTGAAATCAAATTTGGAAATCGAATGATGGGCGACGGTCATCCTGCATACGTCATTGCGGAGATCGGCATCAACCATAATGGCGACCTGGATATTGCGAAAAGAATCATCGACGGCGCGGTTCACGCTGGCGCGGACGCGGTCAAATTCCAGAAGCGTACGCCGGAAGTAAGCACGCCGCTCGAACAGCAAAAAGTGATGCGCGAAACGCCGTGGGGTTACATCACCTACCTGGATTATCGTTACAAGGTTGAATTCAACGAAGAGCAGTACCGCGAGATCGACCGCTACTGCAAAGAAAAAGGCATCGATTGGATGGTCTCTGTTTGGGATGAACCCGCAGTGGACTTTATGGAAAAGTTCGATACGCCAGCGTATAAAGTGCCTTCCGCTTCTTTGACCGACCATAATCTTTTGAAATATGTCCGCCAGACCGGCAAGCCCATTATCATTTCCACGGGCATGTCTACCATGGAGCAGATCCACAAGGGCGTGAATGCCGTCGGTGAAGATAACCTCGTCATCATGCACTGCACCAGCACCTATCCGTGCGAGCCGGAAGAACTTAATCTCAAGATGATCGAAACCCTGCGCAATGAATTTCCGAAGAATCCCATCGGCTATTCCGGTCATGAAGTGGGTCTCGTCCCTTCGGCGGTTGCCGTCGCTTTAGGCGCTTGCTCGGTGGAACGCCATATGACTCTCGACCGCGCCATGTGGGGCAGCGACCAGGCGGCTTCGGTGGAACCGGGCGGTTTTGAACGCCTCGTCAAATACATCCGCGTCACCGAAGCAGGCATGGGCGATGGCGTGAAGCGTGTGTATGAATCCGAAAAGGGTTCAATGAAGAAACTGCGCCGGGTGGTTAACGAATAAAACGGTTACAGGTTGAAGGTTGGTTAACCTGCAACCTGTAACCTTCAACATTAAACCTTCAAACTTGAAACCCATGAAAATCCTCCGCCGCACTCTGCGCCCTTACGGCAAAACCGCCCAAGCCATCTGGCGCTGGAAGCGGTTTTCTTTTAACGATGCACCGCCCATCTTCGCCAACTCCAAGCCGAAGAGCGGGTCGCATTTGTTGTTGCAGGTGATGAATGGGTTCACCAGAGTCATGCCGTATAAGTATGTGGATGCCGACCCGGTGCGGACGATTGAGAAAGACGGAAGAAGAAAGACGAAAGAAGAAGTGCTGGATGAGCTGAAACATGTGCCAGCGGGAGTCATCGGCTGGGGCTATGTGGATGCCACTGAAGAAAACGCCTCTTTCCTGACCTCGGACGGGCGTGTCAACTTTTTCATTTATCGCGACCCAAGGGATATGCTCGTCTCACAAGTCTTCTTCGCCACCGATATGCACGAAGAGCATGGGATGCACGACTACTACAACTCCCTGCCTGATTTTGCAGCAAGACTCAATGTTGCCATCACCGGCATTGACCGGGACGGATTGAAAATGGTCAGCGTCAAACAGCGTTACGAAGGCGTCTTCGACTGGCTAAAACAAAAGAATACGATGTGCATCCGCTTTGAGGGTCTCATCAACAACCGCGATGCAACTCTGATGTCCATGCTGGATGAAGTGGAAAGCACGGGTTATAAGATACCCACTTCACGTGAAAAGGCATTGTCAATTTTGGTGGATGCCATTCAGCCGAAGAAGAGTCACACCTTCCGCTCGGGCAAAACCGGCGGTTGGACTCAGCACTTCACGGATGAACATAAGAAATTGTTTAAAGAGGTATCTGGAGATTTGCTGGTAAGGCTGGGATACGAGGCAAACAACGACTGGTAGACTGGAATCGCCCGTTTTCCGCCAGTTCACAAGCGGAAAACGGGCGATTTCCACTTGAAAGGCGATTTTCATGTTCAAAGATTTCTATACCCAGCGCCTCAAGCGCGGACTCGTCCGCAGGCTCAACAATCTCAAAATTCAACGCGCGGCAAAACTTGTCGCCCGTCACTCGCCGCCCGCCGATGGCGCGCCCATCGTCTTCTTCAAAGCCTCCACCGGCATTGACGATCTTTCCTGGAACAGTGGCTTTCATTTATTGACCTCGTGGGCATTGCGTTTACAGGGCATCCCTGTGGCGTATTTTGCCTGTAATTCGGGTTTGAGCAAATGTGTGCTGGGTACGAACCGTGACAATCCGCAAAAAGAAATGCCGTGCAAGTCTTGTGTGATGCAGAACAAGGCGTTGTATAAAAACGTTGAAACGTTTGAACGTTCAAATGTTTCAACGTCGAGCGTTAATTGGTTCGGTTTTCAACGTGACTCTGAGCTTGAAAATGCTGTTCGCGATCTAAACATCGATCAATTATCACGTTTCACGTTTCACGACCTCCCTCTCGGTCGGCTCTGCCTGCCCGCCCTGCGTTGGGTTCTGCGCATTCACCATTTGGAAGACGATGAGAACACGCGCTATCTTTTGCGGGAATATATTCTCTCCGCGTGGAATGTGGCGCGGAAGTTCTCGGACTTTCTCGATCAGACTCAGCCTCGGGCTGTTGTGGTCTTCAACGGACAGTTCTTTCCCGAAGCGACGGCGCGTTATCTCGCCCAAAAACGCGGACTGCGCGTCATCACCCACGAAGTCGGCTTGGAGCCTGCAACCGCCTACTTTACCGAAGGCGAAGCGACGGCCTATCCCATTCGCATTCCTGATGAGTTTGAATTGAACGATGCGCAAAACGCCAGGCTCGACGCCTATCTCGCCAGACGCTTTCAAGGCGACTTTACGATGGCAGGCGTCAAATTCTGGGCGGATATGAAAGGACTCGACGAGTCTTTCTTGAAAAAAGCCGCCCAGTTCAAACAGATCGTGCCCATCTTTACCAACGTCATCTTCGATACCAGCCAGCCGCATGCCAACACGGTCTTTGAAGACATGTTCGACTGGCTGGATATGACGCTCGAAATCATCAAGGAGAATCGCGATACGCTGTTCGTCATCCGCGCGCACCCGGACGAGACGCGGGTGAGAAAATCCAGCCGGGAAACGGTCGAGAGTTGGGCGACCAGGCACGAGGTCCAGAAAGAGCCGAATGTGGTCTTCATCGGCCCCAGGGAATCGCTCAGTTCCTATGAGTTGATCCAGAAGTCCAAATTCGTGATGGTCTATAACTCGACCATTGGTCTTGAGGCTTCGATCATGGGGATGCCAGTGTTATGCGCGGGGAAGGCGCGATACACGCAGTATCCGACGGTCTTCTTCCCGCAGACGGTGGATGAAGCAGGAAGAAAGATGAAAGAATTTTTGGGTGCTGATGCGATCGCAGCGCCCGCCGAATTCAAACGCAATGCGCGGAGATTTTTGTATTACCAGTTGTATCGCACGTCCCTGCCGTTCGGTGATTTTCTCGAACCGTCGGTGCGGACAACGCAAACGAGGTTGAAGATATTCCGGCTGGGCGATCTATTGAATGCGCCTTCGATCAAAGTGATCCTGGACGGCATCCTCGCCGGGGATGAATTTCTTTTGATGGAATGAGCGCATTATATCCGCCATTGATCTTGCCCCATTTGAGAAGGAAGAATACTGTTACCTCACCACCCGCGGACGCGTGACCGGCAACCCGCCCTGCGTCTGAAACTTGACGCCTGACACCCAACTATTCCCTATTCCCCAATCCCCATCCTCCATTACAATCCCCCCACAAGGAGACCGACAACATGGGCGTCATGATGCAAACCTTCTACTGGGACTGTCCCAAGGAAGACGGCAAAGAATTCGGATGGTGGAACTATATCACCCGCGAGATACCGGGGCTGGTAAAGGCGGGATTCACCTCGCTCTGGCTGCCGCCCGTCCATAAAGCCGCGAATCTCTTCGGACCTTCGATGGGCTACGACCCCTACGACTATTACGACCTCGGAGAGTTCGACCAGAAGGGAAGCGTCCCGACCTGGTTTGGCACGCGCCCAGAGTTGGACCAACTCATTGAAAGCGCCCACAGGCACGGGCTGAGTCTGATCGCGGATATGGTCCTCAACCACAACTCCGGCGCAGACTCGCAGGAGGTCAACCCCATCACCGGGGGTTCGCGCTGGACCGTCTTCAACCCCAAAAGCGGACGCTTCGTTCGCAACTGGGAATCCTTCCACCCCAGCATGTATGAATCATGGGACGAGATGACCTTTGGCGACATGCCCGATCTTTCGCACCGCAACCCCTACGTCTATGGCGAACTGCTCAAACTTGCGCGCTGGCTGATCGAAGAGGTTGGCTTTGACGGTTTTCGTTACGACTTCGTCAAAGGCTTCGCGGCGAATACGGTCACAGCCATTCAGGAATATCGCTACATGAAGAACGGCGTTCATCACAAACCCTTCGGCGTCGCGGAATATTGGGATAACACATCCAACACCCTGCATTGGGTCAATGAAGCCAACGAAGCCAACTACAACCCGGTGGACGCCTTCGACTTCCCCCTGCGCGAACTGCTCAAAGGCTTGTGCGACTCGTACGGCTTTAGTTTGAAGAACCTCGTCCTCGGCGACTCGATCCTCAAAGCCCAGCCGCAGACCACCGTCACCTTCGTCGAGAACCACGACCTGCGCGACGAGGGGCGTCCCATCGCCAACGACAAACTGCTCGCCTATTCCTACATCCTCGCGCATGAGGGCTATCCCTGCGTCTTCTGGAAGGATTACTTCAACCACAACCTCGCCCTGCGCGATACGCCCAACGGCATAGACGCCCTCGTCTCCGCGCATCAAAAACACGCCGGCGGCGATACCCACGTCCTGCACCTGACCGACGACCTCTACATCATGCAGCGCGGCGGATTCGACTCCCAACGCGGCTTGGTCTACGTCCTCAACAACCGCGGCGACGACTGGCGCGGAGCCTGGGTGGATACCAAATGGACAAACGCCTCTTTCTCACCCGTTGCCTGGTGGGGCAAACATGACCTTTCCCGCCCTGCCGACCAATCCACCGGCCCCGACGGCCGCGCCCAATTCTTCGCCCCCGCCCGCGGCTACGCTGTGTACGCGTTGAAATAACCGATCACAATCGGGTCGCTCGTTTCCAAAACGCCCGTAGATATTTCTGGAAAACTGAAACTTCCGCCATGCCCAACTTTATTCATTCCACTGCAGATACCATCCGTAAATTTCCCCGCGCCTTCTGGGTGATCGTGATCACGAGCTTTATCGACAGCATCGGCTCGACGATTCTGCATCCGTTCTTTGCGCTGTACGTCACCCATAAATTCAACGTCGGCATGACCGAGGCAGGCTTGATCCTCGCCACGAACTCCGTCGCCGGGCTGGTCGGCAGCGCCATCGGCGGCGCAATGGCAGACAGGTTCGGGCGGCGCGGCATCATCCTGTTCGGGCTGGTGATCAGCGCGCTTTCAAGTTTAAGTCTCGGCTTTGTAACCGAATATTCGCTCTTCTACGGCGCGTCAATACTCGTTGGGCTGCTCGGAAGCGCCGCCTTCCCCGCCCACCAGGCCATGGTCGCAGATATCCTGCCTCCCGAGGTGCGTTCCGAAGGATTCGGCATTTTGCGCGTGGCGGCAAACTTCGCATGGATCATCGGTCCCATGATCGGCGGTTTCCTTGCCGCATACGACTATCTCTACCTCTTTTTGAGCGACGCGGTCATCAGCGTGCTTACCTTCTTCATCGTCTTTCGTTTGATCCCCGAAACCAAGCCCCAGCCCAAAGAGCAGCACGACGGGCAGGAATCCTTTTGGCAAACCCTGCGCGGATACGGCGTGGCGCTGGCAGACCGCCCCTACCTGGCGTTTATCGTCGCTTCGATATTAATGATCGTCGTCTACCAGCAGATGTACAACACGCTCTCGGTCTATTTGCGCGACGTTCACCAGGTTGACCCGCAGAACTACGGCATAGTCATGTCCAGCAGCGCGGTGACGGTGGTGCTCTTCCAGTTTTGGGTGACGCGCATCACCCGGCGTTATCCGCCATTTCTGATGATGGCTGCCGCAACATTCTTCTACATGATCGGTTTTACCATGTATGGCTTCGTCGCCACCGTCCCGTTGTTTGTGCTGGCGATGGTCATCATCACCGTTGGCGAGATGATCGGTATGCCCACCAGCAACGCGCTGGCGGCGGCATTCGCCCCCGAGGAAATGCGCGCGCGTTACATGGCGGTCTTCGGTCTGACGTGGACCATCCCCGCCATGATTGGTCCGCTGGCGGGCGGCTTGATCTTCGACAACTTCAACCCCAACTACATCTGGTACATCGGCGGCGTGTTGTGCGTGATCGCCATGCTGGCGTTTTACTTCCTGCACCTGCGGCTGGGCGGGCGCGAACGCTTTCGATCTGCCGACCGTTAAAAAACGCCCGGCTCACGCGCTGAGAGTTGAGCTTTTCTTGACTCTTTTATGCCGCGGAGAATCTTGAGAAAGCCCTGATTCATCTCTGTAGCTGCGGCTCTTTCAAATCGAAACCAACTATAATCCACCCATGACGACCGGCTACCTATCCATCCACTTTTACGACGACCCCCTCGAAGCGCAATTCAACGAACCGCCCACGCTCGAAAAAGCGCCCCACTGCCCGGACAGTTTTATCTGGAACGACACAACCCATCGCATCACCGCCTCCCTCTCCGAATGGACTGATTTCTCCCGCCGCGGCAAAATGGCAAATAATATGCGCCCCGCCCATGCCGCCACAGCCGCCACCCGCGGCTCGCTCAATGTGGGTCGCTACTACTTCCGCGTACAGGTGGAAGATGGACGCATCTTCGACATCTACTACGACCGCGCCATGAAAAACGTGGACGACCGCAAGGGTCAATGGTTTCTTTATAGAGAATTGGAAAAAGACAATGGATCAACAGCCGCAGGATAATATCCACATCCCTCAACCGGACGCCGCGCCTCCCTCCCCGCCCAAGCCTGCTTCATGGACCGCAAACGATACCTGGCTCGGGCTGGGTCTGCTGCTGATCGCGCTGGCAGCGTATTTCGCCGCCGTCGCTCAATTCGCCGGGTCGAAGACCCTGAGCCTGTTCGTCATTGCCACCTTCGAATTCATTTTGCTGATTCCCATTGCGGTCATCTTCGCCATCCGCAAGGTCGCATGGGTCGAACTCGGTCTGCGGCGATTCGACCGCAACGCCCTCGCCCTCGGCTGCGGATTACTCGTCGGTGTCTATATCCTCGTCATCATCAACAACCTGATCATGATGGCATTGGGGGTCGTCACCCAGGCAGACGTCATCATGGACATCCTCGGCGAGATCGACTCCCCGCTGCTCTTTGCCTTCGTCACCGCCATCGCCGCCCCGGTAACGGAGGAACTCTTCTTCCGCGGCTTTCTCTTCAAAGGGTTTCGTGAAAAATATGGCTGGGTCAACGCGCTGATGTTCAGCTCCATCATCTTTGCCCTTTTCCACGGGCAGATTGCCACCCTCATCCCCACCTTTTTGCTCGGAGCCTTGTTCGCCTACATCTACCAGCGCACCGAATCGGTACTCCCCGGCATGATCCTGCATTTCACCGTCAACGCCATGGGGGCGTGCGTCATCCTCGCCGCAAGCCAGTTCGGGTCCGTCTGACCGGCGTTTTAATGGACTTTGTTTCCCCTCACTCCCTCGTGATCAGCCGCGCCTGGTTGTCGTAGAAGAAATAATCCCATGCCCAGTTGAACATCACGATGATTCGGTTTCTAAAACCGATGATGCGGTAGATGTGCAGGAAGACCCAGATCATCCAGGCGATGAATCCGCTGAATGAGATGCCAAAGATTCTGGCAACGGCGGCATTTCGTCCGACCGTGGCGAGCAGACCGGGGTCTTTGTAGTGGAACGCCCTCGGTTCCTTCCCCTCCATCATTAATTTTATATTCTTCGCCGCAGCCCCGCCCTGCTGGATCGCCACCGTCGAGAGCATCGGCAGGGGTTGACCGTCTCCATTGGGGAGGAAAGCGGCGTCACCGATGACAAAGGCTTCAGGAAACAGCGGCAGGCTCAACGTCGGTTCGATGCGGACTCTTCCCATCCCGGCTTTCTCTGCGGGCAGTGATTCGACGATCTCGGCGGCCTTTGCGCCAGCCGTCCAGATCAGCGTTTGGGTTTCGATGGTCGCGCCGTCCGCCAGAGTCACGCGCTGACCGTTGAAATCCGCCATCTTTGTATGCAGGCGCACATCCACATTTTTGTTTTTCAACAGGCGCAGGGTTGCCTTGCGCAGTTCGTCGGGATAGGCGGCGATGAGATTCGCGCCCGCCTCCACCAAGATCACCCGCGCGTCTCCGAGATTCAATCGCGGATAATCCTTGCGCATGACGTGGGCGATCAACTCTGAGAGCGCGCCCGCGGTTTCCACGCCGGTGGGTCCGCCGCCCACGATGACGAAGGTGAGCATGGCTTTGCGTTTTTCGGGGTCGGCTTCGTGGCTGGCGTTTTCGAACATCGAAAGCAGATGGTTGCGGGTTGCCACCGCGGTCGCGACATCCTTCAACTGCAAGCCGTATTTTTCGAGCGTATCGAACCCGAAGAAGTTCGTGCGCGCGCCCGCGGCAATGACGAGATAGTCGTAGGCGATGACCGAACCGTCCATTTTGATGAATTTTTCTTCGAGGTTGATCCCGGTCACTTCGCCCATTTGGAAGGTCAGGTTTTTCTGCCTGCGAAAAATCGAGCGGACGGGGTAGGCGATCTGCGAAGGCAGCAAGCCCGCAATGGCGACCTGATACAAGAGCGGCTGGAAGAGATGGTGGTTGGTCTTGTCGATCAGCGTGATGCGCGCCGGGGCTTTGGCAAGTCTGCGCGCGGTTTCGAGACCGGCAAATCCCGCGCCGATGATGACGATGTGGGGCTTCGGTTTGATGTTCATGGTTTCCTCTGGTTGGCGGTCAGGTGACAGTCACTTTAAAAGTGACTGTCACCTTGATCTAATTGTGAAATTAATCACCATTATTGTAACCAAGGCAGTCCTATTTGTAAACATTTTCACAATAGGATGTTGGTACTATCCCCCACTTAATATCCATCCGAAAATTGTTTCCGCCGTGAGCGTATTTTTTTTCGGATTGGAAAAACCTCCCGCTTCTTTCGTACGGGAAGCTTGATACTTACCATATGAATTGATACTACTTTGTGAGTTTTTTATCCGGCGGGCAAACCTCCTCTGCCGCCTCCAACAATTCGGGGGAAGACCCCACCGCCCCTCCAAAATATCTCTTCTGGAAAAAGAACGCCACATTCACCAACCCGATCATCACCGGCACCTCGATCAACGGGCCGATCACCGCCGCAAACGCCGCCCCCGAGTTGATGCCGAACACAGCCACCGCAACAGCGATAGCCAATTCAAAGTTGTTGCTCGCCGCCGTGAACGAAAGCGTGGTGGTCTTGGAATAGTCCGCGCCGACAGCGTGTCCCATCCAGAACGAGACGAGGAACATGATCACGAAGTAGATCAGGAGCGGGATGGCAATACGCACCACGTCCAGCGGTAACTGCACAATGACATCGCCCTTGAGCGAGAACATGACCACGATGGTGAACAGCAAAGCAATGAGGGTCATCGGGCTGATCTTCGGCACGAAGACCTTGTGATACCAATCCCTGCCTTTCGTACGCACAAGGAAGAAGCGGGTAAAGAAACCTGCCAGGAAGGGAATGCCAAGATAGATGAATACACTGGTTGCGATTTCACCGATGGTGATATCCACAATGTTGCCGGTCATGCCGAACCAAGTCGGCAGAACAGTGATGAAGACGTAGGCATACACGCTGTAGAACAATACCTGGAAGATGCTGTTGAAGGCGACCAGTCCCGCCGCATATTCATTATCGCCTTTGGCAAGTTCGTTCCACACGATGACCATGGCAATACAACGCGCCAGCCCGATGAGGATCAGACCGGTCATGTATTCGGGGTAGCCGCGCAAGAAGATAATTGCCAGCGCGAACATCAATATCGGACCGATCACCCAGTTTTGAATGAGCGAGAGGCTGAGAATCTTCCAATTGCGGAAGACATCGCCCAACTCATCGTAATGGACCTTTGCAAGCGGCGGATACATCATCAGGATCAAGCCAATCGCAATGGGGATGTTTGTCGTGCCGACTGAAACGGCGGTATTGAAATCCGCAACCGCCTTGGGGAAGAGAAAACCGATCCCCACCCCCACCGCCATGGCAAGAAAGATCCACAGTGTCAGATATTGGTCAAGGAATGAAAGTTCCTTGCGTTTTTCGCTTTTCATACACTCTCCTTGAGTAACGTGAGCATGACCTTCTCAATATCATCACGCACAGCACGAAAGTCATTCAGGTCGTCGGTCAGCGCCGGGTCGGGAAAACTATGATGCACCTTCTTGCCTTTCCCCAGCCAGACGGGACATTCCTCCGCCGCCGAATCGCAGACGGTGACAACGAGGTCGAAGTCCGCGCCTTTGAAGTCATCGGCAAGTTTTGATTGTCCTTCATGTTGAATCCCAATTTCAGCCAATGCCGCCAGCGCCTTCGGGTGGATGTAGCCCGCAGGCTTTGTCCCCGCGCTAACGGCTTGCCACTCCGCTCCCATGCGCGCATTGACAATCGCCTCCGCCATTTGCGATCGGCAGGAATTGCCGGTGCAGAGGAATAGAACCCGCTTCATAATCGTCGCTCCTTGTTCATGGTGTCCGTTCTTTTACCACAAAGGGCGGACTGGCGTGTTATCGTCCGGTTAAAGATTATACAGGGACTGCCTGAATTTATTGTAGGTTTGCCCCGGTCGAATTGAATGTGACGTTTCTCCCGATTAACGACGAAAAACCTCCCGCCGCATAGAGCGGCGGGAGGTTCGATTCGGATCATCGAGCAGTTTCTACCGCCAGAAATTCTGCGTGGCAGGCAATACGCGGATGAGAATATCCAACAATAAACCAAGCATGAAGTACATGCCGAAGGCGCGGTTGTTGTAGAAGCCGAATCCGACGAAGTACAGGGGCCAGCCCCGCCCTTCGGGACCTTCGGGCTTGGTCTCCGGCTTCGGCTTGAGGAAGACCGGGTACATGCGCAGGAAGGTGGGGATCGCCAGAAGCACGATCGCCATGATCGGAGTGAAGAATTTGATGACGATCAAATACGCGGTCAGGAAGTATGGAATGACCATCATCGCCAGCACGGTATAACGCGAAATTTTCTCGCCAAGCACCACCGGCAGGGTGTGGATGTTCTTCGCCTTGTCTTTGTCGAGCTTGTCAATATGTTTGCCGAAGATGACGGTGGTCACGCCGAGAGCGTAGGGCAGGCAGGCGAGGACGACGTTCCAATCCCAGGTGTGGGCAAGCACATAGTATCCGCCGCCGATCATAAGCGGACCCCAGACCAAAAGCACAGCCGCTTCGCCGAGGGCAATGTATTTGAGGGGCCAGGTGTAGAACAGCACGAAGAACGCGCCCAAACCGAGCAAAACCCAGACGACAGGGTCGTTCGCATTGATGAAGATCAAATATAAACCGGCGAGAAGGGCAAGCCCGGCAGTCACGGCGAAGTAGGTCAGGTGCTGACGTTTGGTCATCAAGCCGGAGGCGATGGGCTGGGCGCCGTAGATGTTGCGGTAGTAGTTGTCCTTGTCCACGCCGCGCACGAAATCGGTATAGTCGTTGAAGATGTTGTTGCTGGCATGAGCCATGATGAGACCGAAGACCAAAGCCAGCCAGGGCAGGAGGTCGAATGCGTCGTCGCGCCAGGCGAAAAGTCCCGCCAACGCCGCGGAAATAAAGGTCATAACCAGAACCGCCGCCCGGGTCGAGATCAACCACTTGGAGATGAGGTCGAGCCGGTCCCATTCCTCTTTGGATACGGAAGGAATGATTTGCAAAGCCTTCTTCCACATTGCGAAGTTCATACGATTCTCTCCTGAAAATTTTCGTGATTATAACCAATTCAGTCCGATTAATTCGGAGCAGGCACTCGTAAAAAGAAACTGCCCGAATGGTAACTACTCTGTCACCGTCATTGCGAGGGCGTTCTTGTTTGGCGCCTTGCGCCACAATCCCCTCTCAACGACGCCGGAGATTTCTTCGTGGCGCCGAGGCGCCACTCGCAATGACGGCTGAGTAACTACGCCGAATGTGAAATCCGGGCAGCGCCATTGCGAGGAACTATCCTTCACTGGTCATGATGAAGAGCGGTTTCATCTCGAAATTTTCGTAGATCGGGCGGTAGCGTTCGGTGTCGTAGTACTGTTTTACGTTGACAAGTTTCTTGGTGGCAGTGACCACATCGAGCGGCATGTTGTCGTAACGCCCATTCTTCAGAACCACCAAACGCCCATGAATGCCCTTCAATAAAAGATCGAGCGCCAGGTTGCCAAACGCCATGGGAACGACCGAGTCGATCGCATCCGGGTCGCCGCCGCGCACCATGTACCCAAGCTTCTGGTTGACCACATCCACCGGTTTGCCGTTATTGAATTTTGGCGATATATCCTTGATCTGGGCGGAGACCAGGTCGCCGATGCCGCCCAGTTTTGCATGACCATATGCGTCGGTTGTGCGATCGGTGAAGACCATCTCGCCGCCTTCGTACATGGCGCCCTCAGAAATGAGAAGCACCGAGTAATTGCTGGGATTCGCCTTGCGGTCTTTGACCAACAGTTCCGTAAGATGCTCGATGTTGAACTTGAATTCCGGGATCACGCAGCGGTTCGCCGCGCCCGCCATGGTGGGCAGCATGGCGGTGAACCCGGCATAACGACCAAACACCTCCAGCACAAGGATGCGCTCATGTGAACCGGCAATGGTGCGCAGGCTGTTGGTCAGCGCAATGGTGCGGGTGACGCAGGTGCTGAAGCCGATGCAATAATCCGTGCCCGGCACATCGTTATCCATCGTTTTGGGAATGGCAATGACTTTGAAACCCTGCTTGTATAAATGCACGCCATAGCTCAATGTATCGTCTCCCCCAATGGGGATCAAGGTGTCTATGCCCAGAAAATCGAGATTCTTGATGACTTCAGGGGTCAGGTCGTTCTTTTCCGCAGAGTAGGCATCGCGCAGATGCGGGGGAACATTGGGCTTCGAAACCAAACTGGGTTTTGTACGCGAAGTATGCAGGAAGGTTCCACCCGTTCGTCCGGCGCGATTGACGATCTCTTCGGTTAAGAATTGATAATTATTGCTGTTGTCCGCGTCTTTATCACGGACAATATCGACCAATCCGCCCCAGCCGCGGCGGATACCCACCACCTGATACCCCTCCCGCAAAGCGCGGATGGTCACAGCGCGGATGGCAGGGTTCAAACCCGGCACATCGCCGCCGCCCGTCAAGATTCCGATCACGCCTTTCTTTGAGTTCGACATGGCAACCTCACAATCCTTCTTTATTATGGAACGATGTTACGTCAGCGCCCGGCTGTAGGCTTCGATGATCCCATCCCATTTTTGAATGGCTTCTTCGTCTATCGTTTGGAATTCGGGGTGAGATTCGAACCACACCAGAGAGCGGCGCACTCCTTCGTTCCATTTGACTTCACAATGAAACTCAGGCACGAAGCGTTTGATCTTGCTGCTATCGAACACCACACTGTTGGATTTGTCGCCGATCAGGCTGCCGACGGCGTGTTCGTCGAAGCGGGCAATATAATCAGAGGGGATGTGGATCACGTTCGGCTCCGCGCCCAGGGCTTGATACGCTTCGAGATAAATTTGATTCCAGCTGAGAACCTCGTCGGACGTGATCTGAAACGCTTCGCCGACAGCGTCCTTGTTCCCGAGCAGACCGAGAAAACCCACGGCAAAATCGGCATTCCAGGTTAACACCCACAGCGACGTTCCATCGCCGGGGACGATGACGGGTTTGCCCTGCTTCATGCGCGAGATCAACGTCCAGGGATGAAGCCAGCTGCCGTAGATGAATGGGATTTGCGAAGGTCCATACGTGTGCGAAGGGCGGACGATGGTGACGGGAAATCCGTTGGCGCGGTATTCGTCCATCAGCAAATTTTCGCAGGCGATCTTGTCCCGCGAATAGTCCCAGAATGGATTCTCCAGCGGGGTCTCTTCGGTGATGAGGTAGTTCTGCACCGGTTTTTGGTAGGCGCTTGCTGAAGAGATAAACACGAACTGGTCGGTTTTGTCACGGAAGAGGGAAAGGTCGCGTTGGATGTCGTGGGAGGTAAAGGCTATAAAGTCCACCACGGCGTCGAAGCGCTGACCAGCCAACAGCGCGGAAAGAGCCGCTGTATCGGCGTGGATGTCGGCTTGGAGGGTCGTCGAACCTTGCGGCGCGGGGTACTTCGTCGAGGTGGAGCGATTCAAAAGAAAAAGTTCATGACCGCGTTGAACCGCCAATTCAGAACATGCCGAGCTGATAAGCCCTGTGCCGCCGATGAAAAGCAGTTTCATCTATTCACCCAATTCAGGGATGGGCTCGACCGGGTTGCGATGCGCGATGAGATTCTCGACCCAGAAGATGATGAGCGCCAGCCAGACGATGCTGAAACCGATCAGGCGCGTGGTGTCGAAGGGTTCCTTGTAAATAAATATACCGATCAGGAATTGAATGGTGGGCGCGAAGTATTGCAGCACGCCGATCATGTTCAATGGAATTTGCTTTGCGGCAGACGCGAACATGAGCAGCGGGATGGTGGTGACGATGCCCGCGCCGACCAGAAGCAAATCAATGGCGGTTCCGTCGCGCAGAAAACCGGCGGTCCCGTTGATCTGAACGATGATGAGGTAAACCAATGCGATGGGAAAAACGATGCCCGTTTCGAGAGTCAGTCCGAAGACCGAACCGAGCGGCGACAGTTTCTTGACCAAGCCATACAAGCCGAATGTGACGGCAAGCGAGAGCGCGATCCAGGGCAGGCGTCCGTAGGTGGCGGTGAGATAGGTCACGCCGATGGCGGCAATGATAACCGGCAGCCATTGCATTGGGCGCAGCTTTTCGCGCAAAAAGATGACGCCGAACAGGACGCTCAATAATGGATTAATGAAATAGCCGAGGCTGGTTTCGACAATGAAGCCGGAGTTCACGCCCCAGACATACACCAGCCAGTTGATGGAAAGCAGTACACCCGCAACGGCGTAGATGGCGATGGTCCTGCGGTCGAACGCCGCGCTGCGGAAGTCGCTCCATTGGCGGGTGATGAATATATATGCCAGGAGAAGAAGAAATGACCAGCCAATGCGATGTCCGATCACCTGCAAGGCGGGGATGTCGTGAAGAAATTTCCAATAAATCGGGAAGAACCCCCACATTGCGTACGCCGCAATGCCGTACCAGATACCTTTGTTCATTATTCTCCAGATATGTCGTTGTAGCGCCGACTTAAGTCGGTACTACAGTTTTCTCAAGAACCACTTCCCCGAGACAACCTCGTTGACATCGCGGGCTAATTCACCGGCGGTGGCGTAGCGGTCCTTCGGGTCTTTTGCCATCGCCTTCGCCACCACCTCCTGCCAGACGGCGGGCAGGTTGCCCTTGATCGCGCGGATGTCCGGCACGGGCAATTCGACATGCGCGTTGATCAATGCAGTGGTCGAACTGGCAGAGAAGGGCAATTGACCCGCAAGCAGACGGTAGAGTGTCACACCCAGGGCGTACACATCCGAGCGTCCGTCCACCTGCTTTCCCCGTACCTGCTCGGGACTCATATAGGCGGGCGTGCCCACCAGCCATTCGCCTTCGTCATCCTTGAAGGATTTCGACGTGGCGATGCCAAAGTCGGAGAGGAAGGCTTCGCCCGACGCATCGAACAGGATATTGGACGGTTTGATATCGCGGTGAATGATGCCCTTTGCATGGGCGGCATCGAGCGCATCGGATACGCGTTTGAGGATGCGCCCCATCTCGGTCATTTTGACTTCGCCCGTATTGATCCTGTCCTGCAAACTGCCGCCCGCCATATAACGCATCACAATATAGGGCTGCTGCCCATGCCAGCCGAAATCGTAGATCGGCACAATGCAGGGATGTTCAAGCGCGGCGATGATTTCGGCTTCATTTTGGAAAAACTCGCGGTACACGTCTTCGAGAGTGCGGCTGTACATCAAGACCTTGATCGCCACCTGCCGCTGAATATACGGGTCCTTCGCCAGGATAATGACCCCCATGCCGCCGGTGGTCAACTCCGATTCGATCTCATACCGTCCAATAGTGGTAACGCTCATCTCTGCTCCAGGGATTCGATGAAATTGGATTGCCTTCGGATTTATTCCCAATCAATGGGCTGGCGGCCCGCAAACCCCACTTCGGCCTCGTGCCAGAACTGGACACTCTCCTCGTTATATTTCCAACACAGATAGATGACCCTGCCATCTTTGATCGCCGGAAAGTCGATCAATCCAATGGACAGGTCTTTGACTTGAATATCCATGCCCTGAAGGCGATGCAGGATGTCATCGAGTTTGTCGAAGTCAGGCAGGAGCCTGCTCAATTCCGGGTTGCCGCCGTTCCCCGCAGATTTCTCCACCGCATTCCAAATCTCCGGCTGGCGGTCACGGATGCGCTCCCCGATTCCCACCAACTCCGCTGCCATCGGGCGGACGATTTCCAGCGCTTCATTGGCTTCTTTCGGGGAATAATATTTGGGCATGGAGGGCAGTATACACGTAAACAGGTAAACGCGTAAACGAATGCAGGCAGGTAGGAACGTAAGATGAAAAAAGTACACAGGAATTTGGAGGGTTTCCAAACTTGTGTCTTGTATACCTGTGTACATTTTTACCCGAACCCGATAGACCTATATCAAAACTGCCGTGTATCCCTTCTTCTGGACAGCGTCAATGATCTGTTGGGTGTTGACTTGGCTTTCATCGTATTTGACGACCATCAATTGTTTGTGATAACTTGCGATGATCTCCTCGATGCCGTCGAAGTCGTCTTCGATGCTTTCGAGTTTCATCGAGCAGTTCGAGCAGTGCATGTCGGGGACAGAAAAGGTTTGTTTTTTTATCATAGACGTCTCATTCCGACGCTAGAGAGCGTCTGCTTACTCGAACACAATCTGCCCGGTGTACATGCCCATCGAGCAGGTGAAGAACAGGGTCGAACCTGCTTCCTGGGCGGGGATGTTCACTTGTACAGTGCCGGTATCGGGCAGGAGTTGGTAGTAATTCAGGGCAGGGATGACGAAATCGCGCGCGCAGGAGTAGGTCTTATTCGTGACGAGGTTCAGGGTCAGGTCTTTGCCCGCCGGGGCGCGAAGGATGCCGGGGGAGTACCCGTTGTTTTTGACGTTGAGGACGAGTTCGCCGTCCGCGAAGGATTGGGGGGAATCGGCTTGGGCGTAGGCATCGGTCCCTGGGGCGAACCAGTTCCGGGTCATGTTTTGAAGCGAGAAGGGGGAACCCACCAGGTTCAATCCACTGTCGAAGGTGAAGAGTCCCAACAGCAAAACAACGACCGCCACAAATCGCATGAAGAATTTTTCGAGTTTTGCGCCGAGCTCGGTGGTGAGGTAGGCGACGATGAAGAAGACCGGGCTGGTGCCGAGCGTGAAGGCGAACATCAACGCCGCGCCCATGACGGCGCTGCCCGTTCCGAGGGCGGTCGCCATCATGGCTTGGGTCACGCCGCAGGGGATGAAGACGGTGAGGAAGCCCAGGAAAAGCGGGGTGGCGGTGTCTGGATGAGGGCGTGCCTCATTTACGGGCGGTCTTGCGGATGTAACGCGTGATGAACTTCGGCGGCTCGATGGAGAAATAACGAAAGATGGGGTGCACATTGAACATGCGCAGCGCGTTGCCGATCATGAAGACGCCGACGGCAAGCAAAAGCATGGCGCGGGTCATCGGGCTGAATGTGAGGTATGAGCCGAGCCAGCCAAGCAAAGCGCCAAGCAATGTGTAAGCGGCGAGTTTTGCCAAAAGGAATAGCGTAATGGGCAGCGCGGAACTGACGCGCGCAACGGGCCGGCGATGTTTCGATTTTTTGTGATGCGAGTGCGGGAGCTGCGCGGCGTAATCCCGCTCGATCTGGTGCGCGAGCGAACTGGCAAGCAGACCGCCCTGCACGGCGAGACAACTCAACCCGCCGGTGGTGATGCCGGTGATGAAAGCGACCATGAGTTGACTCATCACGCCTGAGTTGGCGGCGATATCAATGGAATTGCTTTTGGGTTGCAGGACGATCATGGCAATGGCAATCGCAAGAAATACCACGCCGAGCATGGTAAGCAAAACGGGATCAATGACATTTTTTTGTTTTCGGTTCATGCAACCTCTGAAAAACGGGTGTATCGAATTGACGCGCTTTCAGCGGGTGTTTGTGACCCACCATTGAAACTCGCGTTCATCCGTCCCCCAACGGCTTTTGATGTATTCCAAAATGGCGTCCATTTCGTCTTCGGTCAGGACGTTTGAAAAACCGGGCATTTTTGAATTATACGACGGAGAGCCGCCGTTGGCGATAATGTTGAGCAGTTGGCCGTCGGGATGATGCCAGGTATGTCCCGTGCCATCATGCGGTGGGGGCGGCAGAGACCCGTCTGCAAGCGTCTTCTTCCAATCCGGCGCGCCTTCGAGATTTGCGCCATGACAGGCGGCGCAATATTGAGCGTATAAGCCTTCGCCCTGCGCAACCTTCGAGGCGGAAAGCGCCGGGGCGGGCGGAACGGTGACGCCATTGATGGTCACAGGTCTGCCTGCGGCATCCTGCCGCATCAGAAATGCCGCGATGATGACAGCCAATACGCCTGCGGCAATCAATGGCAAACTCACGCGCGGAAACTTTTGTTTTTGCCTTTTCTTTCTCATGCCGTATTACCTTGTTATTCAGAATTCACAAATGTTTCGCCCATCCGCGGAAAAAGAAAGCCAGCCGCGCCCAGCCCAAAGAAGAGACCCGTCAACAAACGCATCCACGAGTTAAACGAGCCAATCGCATCGCCTTGATAAAAAGAGGCGGGAAAGACATTCTGTGTAGCGATTTGCAGCCAGGCATTGCTGTCCCGAAATCCTTGTCCGATGCCTGCTAGGTCGCTGAGAAGGTGTGTGCCGCCATCCAGTGCCATGGGCGTCAAAAGTAGAATGAATGCCCACACAGGAAATGCTTTCATCCGGCGACGGAACGCTCCATAGAGCAACCCGCCGAGCCATAAGCTTGTATACGCAGATACCATGCGGTCGGACCATGCCACTTTCCAGCCCATTTCCGGGCTGCCGATGAAGCGCCGCAACAGAAATGGGTTGCCAGTCTCCTGCCATGCGGCTTGGACTTGCGGAAGGGAGTACATGAGCCGTTCGCCAAACAGGAAGAAGGAACGTTGTGGCAGTTGATGGCATTGCAGGGAGTACAGAAAGTAAATCGCGTCTGCCACGCCGTTCCACTCCCATCGCATGAAGACAGGCGCAAACCAAGGCGTGATAACCCAAACGCCAAGAACAATATTCAGTATCCAAAGCCAGCGTCGAGCCGCCCAGTCGGTGATTCGCCGCGCCATATCATATGTCTCGGTATAAGTGGTCAAAATTCGGATACCTCTGTCTCGTCCAGCGGATGTTCGATCTCGCCCGCCATGAATTTTTCAGGGTCGCTCAGGAACGCCTTGAGACAGGCTTCCACGCAAAAGTAGACCCGTTCACCGCTGAACATCGCGCTCGGATATTTCGACGGGTCATCTTTGATCGTCCCGCCACAGGCGGTTTTAGCGATGGGGGTTGGGGTTGGATTATCCATCGTTTTCTGTGAATCAGCATATATGTACACACGCAGACAAGTTGTATATTTGTGTACGTGTGTACCTGATACCTATATACGCACTCTGCGCAAGCGCAAACTATTCGTCACCACAAAGACGCTGCTGAACGCCATCGCGCCAGCGGCGAGCATCGGGTTCAAATAACCGAACATCGCGGCGGGGATGAGGATGACGTTGTAGAAGAACGCCCAGAACAGGTTCTGCTTGATGGTGGTCATCGTCTTGCGCGAAAGTTGAATCGCGCGCGAAACCCCGCGCAGGTCGCCGCTCATCAAGGTCACGGGCGCGGCAGCCATGGCGACATCGGTTCCGGTTCCAATCGCCAAACCGACATCGGCTTGCGCAAGGGCGGGGGCATCGTTGACTCCGTCGCCGACCATTGCCACAACCTGGTCAAAGGTCGCAGGTCGAAGGTCGCCCGACTTTCGACCCTTCGATAAACTCAGGGCGGGACTTTCGACTTGCGACTGAAGTTTTTTCACTTCTGTCGATTTTCCTTCCGGTAACACTTCAGCAAGCACCATATCAATTCCCACTTGCTTCGCAATGGCTTCGGCGGTTTTTTGGTTGTCGCCGGTGATCATCGCGACCTTCAAGCCCATCTTGTGCAGGTCGGCAATCGCATCTTTGGAACTGTCCTTAATGGTATCCGCCACCGCAATGACCCCCGCCGCAGCGTTATCAACAGCAACCAGCATCGCCGTCTTCGCTTCGGATTGAAGACGCTCCACTTCGGATTCAAGACTCCCCAATTGGATTCCCCTCGCCTCGAACATTCTCCTGTTCCCGACGATGACGCTTCTTCCCTCGACCTCGGCTTGAACGCCATGCCCAGCCTCTGCCTTGAACCCAGCCGGTTCTGCCAGCGGCAATCCGCGGGTTGTCGCCTCCGCCCAGATCGCTTCGCCGAGCGGATGTTCTGAACCTTTTTCGACAGAAGCGGCGAGTTGGAGTAATTGGAGATTGGTATTTGGTAATTGGGGATTGGTAATTATGTCGGTAACGGCGGGCTGACCTTTCGTAATCGTCCCGGTTTTATCCAGCACAACTACGCTAACTTTTCCCGCACGTTCCAGGGCTTCGCTATTTCTAAACAAAATTCCCGCTTCGGCGCCTTTGCCCGTTCCCACCATGATGGCGGTCGGAGTGGCGAGTCCCATCGCGCAGGGACAGGCGATCACCAGCACGGCGACCATGTTGATCAATGCGCGGGTGAATTGATCGTCCACTTGCGGCGCAAGGAAGTACCAGCCTAAAAACGTCAGCGTGGCGATGGCAATGACAACAGGAACAAACACGGCGGAGACTTGATCCGCCATTTTCTGAATCGGAGCCTTACTGCCTTGCGCATCCTCCACGAGTTTGATGATCTGCGCCAGGGCGGTTTCTTTTCCAACTTTGGTGGCTTCGAATTTGAGCAAGCCAAGTTTGTTCAACGTCGCGCCGATGACCGGGTCGCCGGGTTTCTTCTCTACCGGCAGCGACTCGCCCGTCAGCATGGATTCGTCAATCGCGCTGCGTCCGTCCACCACCACGCCGTCAACGGGAATCTTCTCGCCCGGCTTGACCATCACCACATCCCCCACGCGGACGTCGTCCACGGGGATTTCAATTTCAACATTATCACGAACCACACGCGCAGTCTTGGCACGTAGACCCATCAGCTTCTTGATGGCTTCAGAGGTACGTCCCTTGGCGCGGGCTTCAAGGAACTTGCCCAACTTGATGAGCGTGATGATAACCGCCGCCGTCTCGTAATAGACATGTCCCATCAGCCAGCCGAAAGTGATCGGCAGGGAGTAGAAGAACGCCGCGGAGGAACCCATCGCGATCAACACATCCATGTTGGCAGACTTGTTGCGAATCGCTTTGAACGCGCCGACGTAATACTGCCAGCCGACATAGAACTGAACCGGCGCGGCGAGCGCGAACATCAGCCAGTTGAACCACGGCTGCGCTTCACGCATCCCGCCCATGTTCATGCCGGAGTAGACAAAATCGGGAAGCAGCCCAAAATCCTTGCTCATCGAAAGCACAAAGAGCGGGACTGTAAATATCAAACCAAGGATGAGCAGACGGCGTTGTTCGTTGATCTCATGTTCACGCGCCAGCGCTTCGGCATCTTCTGCCGCGCCGCCCAACTCCAATGCCTCAAACCCGGCAGCGGATACGGCACGGCGTAATTCTGCTTGTGTAATGATGGTCGGCACATATTTGACGCGCGCCTTTTCAGTGGTAAATGTCACCTGCGCTTCGAGGACGCCGTCCAGTTTGGCGAGGGCTTTCTCCAAGCGGCGGGCGTCGTTGTCGTCAGACAAACGCTTGATGACAAGGTCCGCTTCACCGGTGGCGACCCCGTACCCGGCGCGGTTGACGCGGGCGATGAAATCGCTTAATCCCAATTTGGCGGAATCAAAATCCACAGTGGCGCGTTCGGAGGAAAGATTCACGACGGCGTTGTCCACGCCATCAAGCTTCTTCAAATTGCGCTCAACCGTGGCGACGCAGTTGGCGCAGGTCATGCCGGTGATGGGGAGGGTGAGTTGTTTGGTATCAGTCATGTTCGTTAATGTCACCCTGAGCGACAGCGAAGGGTCTCTACGATTATCTTAGAGATGCTTCGCTCCGCTCAGCATGACAGGTTAACTACAATGCGATCAACCCTTCCGCCGGATAGTTGATCTCCGCCAGCAGAGCCTTGATCTTCGCTTCATCGGCGGGCGCATCGAAGGTGATGGTCACTTTCTTGGTGGCTTCCTCCGCCTTCACAAACTGGACACCCTGCAATTCGCCCACTTCGGTTTCGATGGTGTGGGTGCAATGTCCGCACGAAATGGCGGGGACGGTATAGGTAACAGTGGTCATGGTATTTTTTCTCCTTGAAATTGGTTTTATTTTACGATCAACTCGGCAACCATCCCGGCTTCCTTGTGACCGGGAACCGAGCAAAAGATTTGATACGTGCCGGGTTCGGTGGGCGTGAATGTAAGCGTGCTGGACTCGCCCGCCGGAGTGGATGTGTGCAAATCGAACTCTTCATGGTCGCCGGACATTTCATGATCTTCCATCGCGCCATCCATCGAAACATCCGTCACCGAAATGACCTCGATCACGAAGTCATGTTCCACCGCGCCTTCGTTCACCAGCGTAATTTCCACAGGCGTCCCGGCGGCAACCGTGATGGGATTCGGGTCGTAGGCGAATTCCTTCATCGTCACGGTGATCTGCGCCGTTTCAACCGCGCTTCCCCCGCACGCCGCAAGCGCGAGAGCCAGGACGGCGATCAAAATCACTTTCTTCATCATGTGAGTAAATCTCCTTTGGTCTATAACTTGATCAGACACGAGTGTGAGGTACACAGGTACACAAGTACACAGGTACACAGGTCTGAGTGAAACGTGTCTACATGTTTACGTGTTTACGCGCCGACGCGCCTACCCTCCTCACACCTTCGTAGACATCTCGAATACTTCCGTAATTTCCTTCAACACCCGCTCGCGTTCTTTTTTATCGCTGCCTTGTATCGCTGTGATGACGCACGAGTTCAGGTGGTCCTCCAAAATCATTGCGCTGACCTTGTTCAACGCCGCCTCCACCGCCTGTATCTGACGGATCACGTCAATGCAATACGCGTCCTCCTCCACCATGCGGATCACGCCGCGCAGGTGTCCTTCCACGGTTTTCAATCGTCTGAGAGTGCCTTCGGTTTCCATGATTACCTCTTTGTACCAGAGAGCGTCAGGTTCGACACTACCCCTCCCAGGGGGGTGGGGCTTTCTGAATATACGACAAAACTACCCCGTCGGCAAGAGGCGCGGTGTCACAAATTATGGACGCAAAGCATGTGACTTTTATCACAGAATTTGTCCCTTTTTTCACTTATTATGACGACCGAATTAAAACCTCGAAGGAGAAGCAAATGAAATCCAAAATATCCATCGCCCTGATCATCCTGGGGCTGGCGGTACTGGTTTGGGCTTGCGCCCCGGCTCAAGAACCGCAAAACGTCGAACCCATCACGCTCGAACCGCAGGCTGTGACCGATGCCTTCGTCAAAGGCGGATGCGGCGCCTGTCACGCCATCCCCGGAATCCCCGGCGCGGTCGGCACGATCGGTCCCGACCTGTCCAATATGTCGGAAACAGCGGGAAAGCACATAGCCGATTCCGCATACAACGGCGAGGCAGAGAATGTCAAGATGTACCTTTTGGAATCAATTCTGAAGCCGGATGTCTTTTTATCGCCGGAATGTCCCACAGGCGCCTGCCAGAATGGGCTGATGCCGGCAACGTTGCATGAAATTCTTTCCGGCGATGAAATCAGCCTGATCGTAGGCTACCTCTCCACCCTGCCCGGCGGCGAATCCATCATGGCGGACGCGGAAGTGGCTGTAACTACCTCCACCGCCGACGTCGCCCTCTCCGAAGAGGATTTCGCCTGGGCAAAGCAGACCTTCTTTGAGCGCTGCGCGGGCTGTCACGGAACGCTGCGCAAAGGCGCAACCGGTCCCGCCCTGACGCCCGACCTGACCCTTCCCAAAGGAACCGTTGCCCTCTCTTCGATCATCTACAACGGCACGCTCAAAGGCATGCCCGACTGGGGCAAGCAGGGCTTCTTCACGCAGGAACAGACCGACATCATGGCGAAGTACCTGCAAAACGAACCGCCCACCCCGCCCGAAATGTCCATGGAGCAGATGAAAGCCACATGGAAGGTTTTCGTCGCGCCCGAAGACCGCCCCACCGAACCGCAGACGGCACGCAACTGGGAAAATTACTTCTCCGTCACCCTGCGCGACGCGGGACAGATCGCCATCATTGACGGCGACACCTACGAAGTCGTCGCCAAAGTGGACACCGGCTACGCCGTCCACATCTCGCGCATGTCCGCCACCGGGCGTTACATCTACGTTATCGGGCGCGACGGCAAACTCGCCCTCGTTGATCTGTGGATGGAAATCCCCGAAAAGGTCGCCGAAGTGCAAACCTGTTACGACGCGCGCTCGGTCGAAGTGAGCAAATACGAAGGCGAACTCGGCGACTTCACCGATAAATACGCCATCGTCGGCTGCTACTGGCCCTCGCACTTCACCATCCTCGACGGTCTCACCCTTGAGCCGATGAAGATCACCAGCGTGCGCGGCTACACCGCCGACACCAACACCTACGTCGGAGATCCGCGCGTCGCCGCCATCATCGCCTCGGAATACAAGCCCGAATGGATCGTCAACGTCAAGGAGACCGGCCAGGTCTGGCTCGTCAACTACCAGGACCCGATCAACCTCAGCATCAAGATCATCAACTCCGCGCTCTACCTGCACGACGGCGGATGGGACGCCTCCCAGCGCTACTTCCTCGTTGCCGCCAATCAATCCAACAAGATCGTGGTCATTGACGCGCTCGATGGCGACCTCGAAGCCATGGTGGATACGCCCGAAGTCCCGCACCCCGGGCGCGGCGCAAACTGGATCGATCCTGAATTCGGTCCCGTCTGGAGCACGCCTCACCTGAGCGCCAACTCCCTGATCGCCATCGGCACCGACCCCGAAGGCAACCCCGACAGCGCGTGGAAGGTCGTCCGCAATATCGAACTCCCCGGCGCGGGCAGTCTCTTCGTCAAGACTCACCCCAAGAGCAAATGGGTCTGGGTGGACTTCGTGCTGAACTCCGACGAAAAACTTCAGCGCACCGTCTGCGTCATCGCAAAAGACAACCCCACCGAAGTCTACAAATGCTGGGAAGCCGCCGACTACGGGCGCGCCGTCCACTTCGAATACAACATGGACGGCACCGAAGTCTGGGTCAGCATTTGGGGAACCGCCGACCAGCCCGGTCAGACCGGCGAGATCGTCATCTACAACGACGAAACCCTCGAAGAAGTCGCCCGCATCAAAGACCTCATCACGCCCACCGGCAAGTTCAACGTCTTCAACACCGTCCACGATATTTACTAAACCCAGTACCGCAAGATTTATCTTGCCAGGGTTGCGCCAGCCCCGTTCAGCAATGGACGGGGCTTTTCAATAAAGTAGAACAAGTCTGTAGACTTGTTCTACTTTATAATCTTCGGGATGAAAACCCCCGCGCCTCTTTTCCTGACCTTTAGCCTGATTCTGTTTCTGCTAGCTGCCTGCTCCCCCAAAGCGACTCCCGACCCCAACCTGCAAATCCAGCAAGCCGTCGCCGCCACCCTCGCCGCCATCCCCACCTCGACCCGTCCGCCGCTCCCCACCCCCATCCCCTCACCCACCCCATTCAGCCTCGCCGGCTTATTCTGCGAATACCAATTCTGCATCGGGCATCCCATCGACATATCCTTCTTCGACGTCAGCGCCCAGCAAAACCCCGCCTCCCCCTCCACCTACAGCCAGGGACTCCTCGCCGCCTTCAACGGCAACCTCTTCATTCAACTCATCTGGCAGATCGCCCCCGGTGCCGCAGACCCCAAATTCCTGCTCGACACCCTGCTCGACGATCAACTCGACACCCCAGCCAACAGCCCGGAGATTTTCCGCACCCGCGACATGAACGTGCTCTACGACAACATCACCAGCGCCGCCACACCCACCCTGCCTTTCGGCGGCAGCGGCGCATGGACCTGCGGCAACCGCGTCTTCGCCTGGAAAGTCTACACCCCGCAAGACGGCACCTCCCGCGGACTTTTCGACGAAGCCCTAGCCCGCTTCACCTGCGGACAATGACGGCTGGGCAGGCGGCTGGACCAAATCCCCGCGCCCAAGCGCCCAAACGCTGATCCAGCCCATCACCTTGGCAAACCCGTTGATGATCAACACTGAGACCGCGCCGAATATTAACCCGGCAACCGAGGTCACAACCGCTTCCTGCATCGTATCGATCAACACATTCCACAGCATAACCTGCGCATCGGGGATATATGTAATGATAAACGGCGTGGCGATCAACGCCAGGCTGACCGAGACGAATGTAACCGCCACGGTGAAGGAAACGACCCCCAGCGGCAGTTTCATCAACAGATAGCCGAGTTCCTTCCAGAATTGCAGGCTCCTCAATTGCGCCACCAGGATCGCCCCCGCCCCATCCTTGTCCGAGGGACGCGCCTCTGGCTTGGCGATCTGCACGCCGAGAAGCAGGGAAGTCATCCTGCGGTCGAGGTCGCCCATGATGTAGGTGATGAAGATCATCGCAACCAGCAGGGGAATCCCAATGATCGTGATCGCCAAGCCCGCGCCCAGGCTAAACCCCGTCACCAGCACCACAAAATATAAAATACCCAGCGGCAGGTTCAACAGCAAATAAAACAGGTTGGAAATGAACTTTTTCATAACATTGCTCCTATAAGATTTTTCCGGCTTTCACAAGCGCATCCTTCACCGCCGAACCCGCCTGAAAAATGCCGTACACCTTGATCGATTCAATCGTCTCGACCGCCAGCCCAACCGGCACATCCCCCGGAATGTTGTAAATGCCCACGATGCTGACCTTGATCTTCTCGCCCTTCGCCTTGTATCGTTCGAAATCCTCCAGGCTGTGCTGGAATGCGCCCACGCCAAACGAATGACGGGTGACCGATTGCTGCACTTCCAAGGTGTGTTTATCCAGCTGCGAGCGGATCGCGGTACGGATGAAATCCGTGCGGTTCGAGTAATGACCGTGTTCGACCAGCAAGTCGATCTTGCCGAGGTCCACCGCCCCGAGGTTGATCGTAATTTTTTCAGTATCAGACATGACTGCTCCTCGTTATAAGATCTTTCCGCTTTGCATCAGGGCATCCCTTACCTCATCCCGCGCCCGAAGCGCTCCAAAAACGCGGATCGAATCGACCACACCCAGGGCAAGCGCCGGAGAAACATCGTCGTCCAGACGAAACCCGCCAACGACGCGCACCCTCACCCGCTCGTTCCGCGAGCGGTATTTCTCCAGGTCGGCGCGCGAGTAATTCATCACACCAAGCGCAAACGACGACCGCGTCACCGGCTCAACAGCCGAAGCGTCCTCCCCAAAGAACAAATCAAGGCGAACCGGCCCCAGATCAATGACGATTTTCTGTGAATCAAGCATATCGAACTCCTCTCACCATCCATATGGATGGTATTTTTACGTATTTTACTCACTATCTTTGACTTGTCAAGGGAAAAACATCCATATGGATGGTACACAGACGACCTCCAGCCCTCTCAAACACCGCTCCCCGCCTCAACCCCAGACCTGGAACCTGCCAGCCCATATTGATTTTGTACTATCGTAAGGTGAAGAACAAAAAATAAAAATCGCCCACGAAATCTTCATTTCGGGGCGAGTCAAGATTAGTGGGTGTGCTAAAAGTTTGTAGATGAGTTTGCTCTCTTCGCCGTCCTCGGCGAAGGATTTACTCGCAGGACGCCGCCGAGGACGGCGGCTTTGAGCCAGATTACAACAAACTTTGAGTGCTCCCGATTAGTGAGTGTGAAAGACAGATGTTTTACCTTGGTCCGGAAAACTCACATGAGCAAGTAGCTGAATTCCAAGTATATTCAGCGTCGCATGTTTGTTCGACACAGCCGGGCGCGCCTGGCACGCTGGCAGGTCCCTCAACGGATGGAGGGATAAACACAGCGCATAAACCAGGCTCCTTGCCGGTGGGCTGGAATCCCACCGCCATGCGGCAGGAATTGTCGAGTTCCGCAACCGCTTTGATGGGATAGAAAATTGTCAATTCCGAGTCTGCTGCGCCGGCTTGTTCATGCGTGAATTGATCGTTGATGTCGAATTCGCCGGGGTCGAGCAACGATGTCCCTGCCCACATATTGATCATGAATTTGGAAGGATTTCCGAGAGCGGATTTTTTGATGGCAAACTCAATGACGTTCGGGTCGTTCGGCGAAATACGAGCCCAGGCTGAGTCTGGATCGTTGCCTTGACCCTGGTCGAACACCATCGTTTCAAAGCCGTCGCCGGTATTGATGGAGCTTTCATCGGTCAGCAATGGGATTTCAGCGCCCACATCATGGTTTGCGTCCTGGTAAATTTGAACGCCATCCACCGACCAATCCCCGGACTGCGGTATAAATCCAACAATCAACCAGTCGCCTTTGCCGTTGAGAGTATCGTCGATTTCAACGGCATACTTTTCGCTGCTGGAACTGGCCGCCTTCAATCCATTGAACGCTATGCTTGCGAAGATCCATGTGTCATCCTGAAAGACCTTCGTGTTTACAATGTCCAGTTGGGAGAAGTAGACATCCATGGTGTTCGCGTTGAAAGGGCGTTCAAAACGCCCAAACGTGAAGCGGTCTCCTCCAATTAAGGTCTTTTCTTCGAAGCTTTTGGACGAATCAAAGTCGGCCGCTTCGCCGCTCTGTTTCTCAGGCAGGTTGCCTGGGGGTATGACGGTGTGTTGAATCGACGGTTCCTCGACAGCCGGAACCTCGGTTGCCGAGGAACCGGTTGGTACGGACTCAGTCGGCGCTGGCTCAGTCGCTTCGGATGAAGCGCCGGGTAAGCCGCACGCCGAAATAATAACAGTCATGACGGTCATTAGTATTATCGTTCTGAATTTGTTGACGTTCATTGATTTTTCCTTGTTTCGAAATTTGATTTGATGTGAGCGCATTTCATTTTATGGGTTTACTTTCAAACTTGAATGGTACGGCAGTACCTTTTGATGAAAAATAGTACTTAAGGTTTCCCGGTGATTGATGCAGACCATATCGAAGGATAGTTTCAGCCTCGCTGATATTCTCCCTTTTGAGGTTTATAATTTCTTCATGCCATTCATTCCTGCTCCCCAACACATCCCTCTCCTTTTGAAACTCGGCATCCTGCTCTCCGAAAAAATCACCGGGCAGACCATGCTCCCCCCGCGCATTCTCTCGTGGTATCCCAAAGCCGCCATCGGCTCCGGCGTGATGGAAGCGTTCGTTGCCCATGAAGACGGGCGCATGGACAAGCGTATGCTCAAGCTTATCCGCATGACTGCTTCTCAAGCTGTTGCCTGCCCCTTCTGCGTGGACATGAACTCACACGAATATCTCAAACATGGCATCACAGACGAAGAAGCTGAATCCCTGCGCGGTGACATAGAACAGATTGTTTCGTTTTCAGAACGCGAAAAACTGGCGATCACCTACACCCGCCTCATCTCATCCACCCCCTTGAAATTCCACCCCGATATTGTTGAAAAAGTAAAAGCCGCCTTCACCGAACGGGAATTCGTCATCCTCGTCAGCACGGCGGCACAGGTCAATTTTTGGGCAAGGCTCATTCAGGGACTCGGCATCCCGCCCGCCGGGTTTGGGGAATAATAAAAAGACTTCCGAAGTCTTTAAGACTTCGGAAGTCTGGTCTGTTTTTTTACTCGTTGACCACACTGACCAGCACGGCTCTTACCACCCTTCTGAATAGATACGTTTCATTCAATGGGTTGTATCCCGAGCAGGTGATGAGGGTGAGGTACGCAGCATCTTGCTTGGATTCAAAAGCGAAGCTGGTCGAATACGGACGCGCTAATCTCGTGTTGCGCACTTCATAGACGTACTTCACGCCTCCAAAGTGGACGATGACCTGGTCGCCATACTTGAGCGACTTCAACGCCGCAAACGGACCGTCCAACCCGCTGGCGTTGGTGACGTGCGCGGTAAGCACAGAGTTGCCATTCCAGGTGGGGAAGGCGGTGCCGTTCAGCCAGCCGGTGTCATTGCCGAGCCAGGTTACATCCCAGGTCTTGTCTTTGTTTTGGGGCACGCCCACAATCGTGGACTTTACATTTAATGAAGGAATCTCCAGCCATAAGTCGCCGAGTTCCGCGTATTCAAGAGTGGCAGGCTGAACCGGCAGGGCGGTGATTTTATTCGGGGCAAAACCAGTTTTTGGCAGGGAAGAGGCTTCAGTCTTTTCCGTCTTCGTGGTTATCGTCGTTCCGGACGCCGCCACAGTGAAGTCAATCGTATAGTCCGCGCCGTCGTTGATGGGGAAATGGAGCAGGCTTGTGATGGACGTGGTGCCGCAGACAAAGAGGCGGTAACTTCCGCCCGGCAGGGCGCTGCTCAGGTTGATGAGGGCTGTGTTGGGGATGTAGGTAACGCTGCTGGGGGTGATCAGTATATCGTCGCCGCCGAGGGCAACCGCGCAGGAGGCGGTGTCAATTACTCCGTTTGGTCCCAGCTCGATGATCTTGTAATTGTTCGGGTTCGTGACGTCATCCGCGCCTGAGTCGCCGCTCGGATTATTGACATCCTCGCCAAAGGTGACGGTGAAACTGGTAGGACCACTGGGGTAATTGGGTTGCAAAGTATACCCAGCCATGACAGGCGAAGTGACCCCCGCATATTTCAAGCTGCCGCTGCCGGCGTAACTCACCACCGGAAAGCCGTTGGCGTTGATGGCAATTGAGGTGTAACTTCCCACATTTCCGGCGCTATCCACGGTGGAAACCCCGTTTCCGGCGGAGCAGGTTGTGTTTCCGCAGGCAGCGATTTTCAGGTCACTGTTACCGACATCGTAGTAGCTGATAAAGGGAATGCCGCTCGCATCCAATGCGATCGAAGAGTACATATTTCCCGGAAAAGACGTGCTGTCTATGGCGGTTGTGGTGTTCCCGGAGGAGCAGGTCGCATTTCCGCAGGACGCGACTTTCATAGTGGTGCTGGAGCCTTGGTAGCTGATAATGGGAACGCCGCTGGAACTCAATTCAAGAGAAGTGGAGTATGCTCCCGCAGCATCCAGGGTAACCACCCCTCCCAGTGTGCAATTAAAATTTGAGCAGTATGCCAGCTTCAAATTACCCGACGCGATGTAACTTACCACAGGGAAGCCGCTGGAGTTCAACTCCAGCGAGGTGTAAAGACCCGCCGCTACAGTGCCATCCAGGCTAACTATGGTCTTGGTTCCGCAGATCGCGTTGGTACAAATGGCAACTTTCGGGTCGGTGTTGGTGGAGTCGTAATAACTGATAACGGGAAATCCGCTGGCGTTCAGTTCCAGCGATGTGTATTCGCCTACATCGCCCGCGCTGTCCACAGTGGTGATGGTATTGCCTGCCGAGCAGGAGGCGTTTCCGCAAACTACTACTTTTAGATCGGTATTGGTTTCATCCCAGTAGCTGATAACGGGGAAGCCGCTGGCGTTCAATTTGATCGAGGAGTACTGCCCCACATCAACGCCGCCGGTGCCATCCACGGTGGTGGTGATGTTGCCTGCCGAGCAGGTTTCGTCTCCGCAAACTGCCACCTTCAAATCGCGGTCGTTGTCATCATAGTAGCTGATGACGGGGAATCCGCTGGCGTTCAATACCAGCGAGGTCCATTGTCCTCCAACCCCCGTATCCACGGTGTTAATCGTGGCAGCGGCGCGCGCAGGGGCGGCTTGTAACGACAGCAAAAGGGCAAGCGTTAAGGCATGGAAAAAATATTTCCGTACAGATTTCATCACAGGTTCCTCCGGTGAAGTGGGTACCCAAAATCCCCCCAGTCGCCGCGCAGGCAACCTGGATTTTGAGAGAGTTGCGGGATTATACAGGTAAATCCGATTGATTCCAGCCGTATAACAGTTTTGTGAAGAAGCAAAGGTTGTCAATGTGGACTGCAAAATCTCCTGATTTTGCTCGAAAGTCGGGAGATGTCGCCATGGCGCCACAGCGCCGCTTTCGACTTCGTGCCTGACATGTTTTGCTTGCACACCAGTTTTGCGAAGAAGTGAATTGGGGATAAAAAGACCTCCGAAGTCAAGACGACTTCGGAGGTCTCAATTACCAATCTCCAATTACCAATTCACTTCCCCAATTTCTTCTTCATCGCTTCCGTCAATGCCGGGAGGATCTGGAACAGATCACCAACCACGCCGTAGCGGGCTTGCTTGAAGATGGGCGCATCAGCATCTTTGTTGATGGCGACGATGACCTTGGCATTTCTCATACCGACCAGATGTTGAATCGCGCCGGAGATGCCGTTGGCAATGTATAAATCAGGAGCAACGACCTTACCGGTCTGACCCACTTGATGGGCGTATGGGATGTACCCGCCGTCCACTGCTGCGCGGCTTGCGCCGACAGCGCCGCCGAGCAACTGCGCTAGGTCAGTGATGAGTGCAAAGCCCTGCTGGGCGCGCCAGACTTCTGCTTGTTTCTCGTCCATGCCTGCGGGCGGAGTGAGGGATGGGTTGTTGGAAACGCCGCGTCCACCAGAGACGATGATGCCTGCGTCGCCCAGGTTGACGGCGCTTTCGGAAGCAGAGTAGCCTTCGACGCTGGATTTCGCTTCACCCGCCGCCGCAACTTTGGTGATGGTTCCGCTTTTGCCCGCTTCACGCTCCGGCTTGGCGAAGGCACGTCCGCGAATGGTTGCCATGACGGGCTTGCCAGAGCAGACGGTCTTTTCCATCAACTTGCCTTCGTAGATCGGACGGGTGGCGACGAATGAATCGCCGTTCGCTTCGAGACCGATGAGATCGGTCAGCACGCCGGTGTTCAAGTCCACGGCTGCCATGGCGGCAAGCTCACGGGTTCGAGTCGTTGTGGGGAACAGGATCAGGTTCGGGTTAAGAGATGAAGCGAGCGCGGAGAGGGTCGAGGCATACGTCTCAGCGCGATAATCTTCCAGTGAGGAATCATCCGCAACGAGGACTTCATCCGCGCCGTATTCAATGGCGGCTTTCGCAACTTCATCTACGCCAGAACCGAACACCAACGCAACGGCTGAACCAAAACTTTTTGCAAGACCGAGCGCCTCCCACGAAGCGGGCTGCACCTCGCCCTTGAAATGGTCAATATAAACAAACGTTTTCATAGCACCTTCTCCGCGATGATTTTGTCGGCGAGTTTTTCGGCGATCTCGGCGGGGCTTTCACCGGTGATCATTTCCACTTCGCGCGTGTCGCTGGGCGGGGTGATCAATTCAGTACGCGTGACGATTGCCGTCGGCGCAGAAACGCCGAGGTCTGCCAACGACCAAACCGGGATATTCGCCTTCGACGCTTTGCGGATGCCCATGAACGACGGGTAGCGCGGCTCGCCAATGCTTTGCACGACGCTCAACACCGCGGGCAGATTCGCTTTCATGATCTGACGACCTTCTTCGAGGACTCGCTCGACTGTCACCGCGCTTCCTTCGACCTTTATGCTGCCAGCCAACCCAAGCATTGGGTAACCCAGAAGCCTTGCCGTCTGCGGGGGAGTGAGTCCCGCGCCATTGTCGAGAGTCTGCCGACCGAAGACGACCATATCCGCGCCGCCGATCTTTTGGATGGCAGCCGCCAGAACTTTCGCCGCGCCGACGGTGTCGAGGTTTTCGAGCGCCGGATCCGAAACGAGGATGGCTTCATCCGCGCCCATGGCGAGTGCGTGCTTGAGCGCTTCCTTCGCGGATTCGGGTCCGACGCACAAGGCGGTGACCGTTCCGCCGGTGGCTTCCTTCTGCTGTAACGCGCCTTCAACCGCGTACTCATCGAACGGGTTGATGACCAGCGGCGCGTCGCCCCATGAGACCTGCCCGCCCTCGGCTTTAACTTTCGCCTCCGAGTCGGGGACTTGCTTGATACATGCGATGATTTTCAAGATAGACTCCTACATCATTTATTATATTTTTGAATCGGATTAGTATGTATATCCGAACACTTTTTTTCTAATTTCCAATCTATAGGGGTTTCAACCTTCGTTAAGGAGATGACGCTGATTGCGTCGTTCTTGACTATAAAAATTTTTACTGGCTTTAGCGTTGTTGTATCCAATTCTCTGTATAAATAATAGCGGTTTGAATCGGCGAGTAAATAATAGTAACCAGCATAATTATATGTACCGTTTTCTTCCGATTCTCCGTCGATACCCAGGGGAGTGTTTGAATGAAAGACGGTCATCATTGGGGAATCTACAATGTCCGTACAACCGGCGTACAGTCCGCTTTCATATGCATATAAAGACCGGAACGTAAGCGGTATGACAATACAGAAAAATAGCGCCAAAAATTTTGGCATTTTTCGAAAAAACAATGACAATCTGGTGTCATCGTCCAGCGCATCTGCACCAGTTCCCAACAACGCGAAAATGAAGACCAATGTAGCAGCAGCATTAAGGATTTGATTCGAAGTTAAAAATCTGAAAGATAAGTATGAGAAAGAAGCAATGGTTGCATTTACAAAGATCACATATAGAATGGCTAGCCAAGACCTGGTTGATTGTTCTTTTTCTCGTATTAGTTTTGTTGCATAACGAGCAAAAGGCGGCAAAATTATTATTACAAGAAAATAGATAAGAAGGAGAAAAACAATATCGGTTATTAGGGAGATGAAAAAGGAAACCCCTTTAACCATCGTCTGCTCATATGTTTGAGAAACATATCCGAGTCTGGGCAGCGATATTGCCTCTTGGTAGCCGTAAATTCTAAGGTAGCCCAACAGCCATAGTAACAAGCCTGTTACAGCCGCAATTCCTGTGACCGAGCCCAAAATCCTAAAAACAAAATCCCAATTGATGACAGGTATTTTCTCAAGGTCAAACGAGACTTCGGAAGACTGAACCACTCTTGGTGTCTTTTTTGCCGTTTTGGATGTTCTTTTTTTTACACTTTTCATTTTCACTCTTTTGAGAGCTAAATATTGATCAACTTGATAACCCTACTTTATGTAAGCCATCAGAACCAACACATCCATACCGATAACTGCCACAATACCCAATAAACTAAACGCCTTTTGCCAGAACAGCCAGCTTTGTTTCTTCTCCAGCCGTTTCAAGAAAAATCCCTTGAAGGGCAGGGGGATTTTTTCATTCGTGAGGCTGGCATACAGGTCTTTATAGTACTCCTCTGTTTTAAACCAGAGTTTGTAGCTGTTCGAAATAAATAAAAAGCTAAATAAAAGAAAGATGACGACAAAACCAAAAGGCGGGTTTTCCATACTATTTGATCACAAAGGTCATAAACATAAATAACAGATACATCAATCCGCCTGCGGCGGCGACCATATTGGCGATGCCGCTCCACTCGGGCGAAATACCGCGCAGGATGAAATTGAGGGCGATCAGGTACCAGGTCAGGGGGTGTGCCCAGCGGACGATCAACAGGCGAAATCCGCTTATATCTGCTGCGATCTTTTGAGGGACCCAAAAGGTATAAATAAGCGCAACAACCAGGGCTAGCCCAGCCCAAACAAACCACGGCAGGTTAAGGAATCCTTTGATCATCAGGTGTATTTCTCCATGCCGATGCGGTGTTAGCGAAAGTTGGAACTGCTGATGATCCTGCCGTTCTCCGAGTCCAACTCGCAGAACTGGGCGTCGCTGGTAAAGGTGGATAGGCTGGCATCCTCGTTCAGCCGGACCCTGGTAAAGAGTGCGCCGGATTTGGGTTTTTCCGCCTTCCAAAGCGTTTGTCCATTGGAAGCAACCATATAGATATTAGACTCCCCCACGGGGAAGCCTTCGGGGTTTTCCATTACAACGATCCCCTTGCGCAGTTCGATAAGTTTTTCGATCTTTGTATACAGCGGGTTAATTTCCATGGAGAACCGTCCTCACAGCGCGTATTATATCTCAATCCGCGCTTGCCTACCGAGCGGTAGGGAAAAACTGGCAACAAAAAACCCGGCGCTTTTACCGAATGCGCCAGGTTAGGGGATGGGGTGGTCTTCCGTCATTGCTCTTGAACTCCCATGTTGCTGAGTTCATCCTGGCTGTATTGGGCAACGTACAGGTCGCTGCCTGCCAGGGCGAGCAGTAGCACAACGACCACTGCGGCAAAAACAAACATGGCTCAACTCCTTTCTTTTATATGCCTACTATAACGACTTCGCTTTCGGAAAGATACTCCCCTTTCAGTACTGTAATGGTTTGACAATACAATCCTGCAAGGGTTGATTGATTAACGCATTTCGACCGGGTTTCGTTCCCATACTGTAGGAGGGTTTTTATTTTCAACGGCTCGCATTGACATTCCACCCGAATGGGATAAAATACAAGCCGCCAATCAAAAGAACATGCCGAAGTGGCGGAATTGGCAGACGCGCTACGTTCAGGGCGTAGTGAACTTACGTTCATGAGGGTTCAAGTCCCTCCTTCGGCACAAGTCAAATTGAAATTTGACCTACGAATCAGACTCGCAGACGCGGGTCTTTTTTGATGGACGGGACCCGGCTCGGGCGGGGGAGGAGCCGGGGAGTCCGCTTTGGGGTGTGGATTCAGCCCGGGGTTGGTCAATCCAAAGAGCAGAAAACGGACTGGGGTGGTATAATTGCACTATAAAAATACGCTTCTTTCATCTAATGCGACACGAAGTTTCGACCCGCCTTCGTGTTTTTTTATGCCTGTTTTTCGCAAAAATGGCGGCGATTTGACCCAAAAAGGACTCCTATGGCTGAAGAAACAATGATCGCTGGAAATATCGAATCTGTGGACATTGACGAGCAGATGCGCTCGGCGTATCTCGATTATGCGATGAGTGTGATCGTGGCGCGCGCCCTGCCCGATGCCCGCGACGGCATGAAGCCGGTGCATCGCCGCATTTTGTACGCGATGCACGAACTGGGATTGCGCTCGAATTCGGCTTTCAAGAAGTCGGCGCGTATCGTCGGTGAAGTGCTGGGCAAATACCACCCGCACGGCGACTCGGCTGTGTATGAGTCGATGGCGCGCATGGCGCAGGATTTTTCGATGCGCTACATGCTGGTGGACGGTCAGGGGAACTTTGGCTCGGTGGACGGCGACGCGCCTGCCGCGATGCGTTACACCGAAGCGCGCCTGCAAAAAATGGCGGAGGAAATGCTGGCGGACCTCGAAAAGGACACGGTTAATTTCGGTCCGAACTTCGACGATTCGTTGCAGGAACCTTTGGTGCTCCCGGCCCGGCTCCCGAACCTGCTGTTGAACGGCGCTTCGGGCATTGCCGTCGGGATGGCGACCAATATCCCGCCGCAGAATTTGAGAGAGTTGACGGGGGCGATCAATCACCTGATCGATAATTACGACAAGATCGAAGATGTGACCGTCGAAGACCTGATGAAGTTCGTGCAGGGACCGGACTTCCCGACCGGCGGCATGATCGTGGGCACGGAGGGCATCAACTCGGCGTATAGCACCGGGCGCGGACGCATCGTGATGCGCGGCATCGCCCACATCGAAGAAGAGAAGGCGGGCAAATACTATATCAACATCACGGAGATTCCCTACCAGGTCAACAAATCCACCCTGATCGAGCGCATCGCCGAACTGGTGCGCGAGGGCAGGATCGACCAGATCTCCGACCTGCGCGACGAATCGGACAAGCGCGGCATGAGCATTGTGATCGAACTCAAGCGCGGCGCGCAGCCCAAGAAGGTGCTTAACCAGCTTTACAAGTACACGGCCTTACAGTCCACGTTTGGGGTGCAGATGCTGGCATTGGTCGCCGATGAAAACGGCCGCGCCGAGCCGCGCACGCTGCCGCTCAAACGCCTGTTGCAGATCTTCATCGACCACCGCCAGACAGTCATCACCCGCCGTTCGCAGTTCGATCTCGCCAAAGCCAAAGCCCGCCTGCACATCCTGGACGGCTACCTGACTGCGTTGAACAATATCGACGCCATCATCAAGGCCATCCGCGAGGCGGAGGATGCCGATAAAGCCAAATCTGCGTTGATGACGAAGTTCAAGTTGAGCGAGTTGCAGGCGCAGGCGATCCTCGACATGCAGTTGCGCCGTCTCGCCGCGCTCGAACGCTGGAAGATCGAAGAGGAACACAAACAGGTTTCGGAGACGATCAAATACCTCGAGGACCTGCTCGCCAACCCGAAGAAGATTCTGGCGCTGATCAAAGACGATATGAGCGAAGCCGCCGAAAAATACGGCGACGACCGCCGCACGCGCATCTCTGCCGAGGCGAAGGAAGACATCCACGACGAGGACCTGGTGCCGGATGAATCGGTGCTGATCAGCCTGACCGAGCGCGGATATATCAAGCGCGTGGCGGCAACTGCCTTCCGCCAGCAAAGCCGCGGCGGGCGCGGGGTGAAGGGGCATACAACGAAGGATGAAGATGAAGTTGTGATGCTCATCCCGGCTCGCAGTCTCGACACGATGCTGTTCTTTACGGACAAGGGCAAGGTGTATTCGGAGAAGGTCTATCAGATCCCGGACCTGGACCGCGCCACGAAGGGCATTCCGCTGGTGAACATCCTCGCGCTGGGACCGAATGAGAAAGTCACAGCCGCCATGTCGATCCGCGAGTTTTCGCCCAACCATTACTGCATCATGATGACCGGGCGCGGACGCATCAAACGGGTTTCGATGGAGGAATTCGCCTCTGTGCGTCCCTCCGGCTTGATTGCTGTCAATCTCGACGATGGCGACACCCTCGGCTGGGCGCGGCTGACTTCCGGCAAGGACGAGATCATCATCGTCACCGAGAATGGGCAGGCGTTGAGGTTCAGCGAGGACAAAGTCCGCGCGATGGGGCGGCAGGCAGCGGGTGTTCAGGGCATCAAATTGAAGAAAGACGATGTGGTCACCAGCATGGACGTGGTCGAGAAGGACGCCGCGCTTTTGGTGGTGACAACCGCCGGTTTCGGCAAGCAAACCCCGCTGAAGGAATACTCCCCGAAGGGACGCGCCACGAACGGCATCTCAACAATCGACCAGAAGGCGTTGAAGGAAATTGGCAAAATTGCCGCGGCGCGCGTCATCCAAAAAGACGACGACCTGACGATCATGACCGCCAACGGCGTGGCGATCCGCCTCAAGGTGAAGGATGTCAAGCAATCGGGGCGGGCGACGAAGGGAGTCCACCTCATCAAGCCACAGGAAGGCGACAGCGTGGCTTCGATCGCGAGAATCTCGGCGGATGATTTGAAGAAGGCGGGGGCGAAGATCGAGGAACAGGAAGCCGAAGCCCAGCCGAAACTGGTGTAGGGTACGAAGAATCAAGAACGGGCGATGGAGATCAATCCATCGCCCGTTCTTGATTTAATACGCAGGAGTGCGTCACACCAGCCTAAACAGGACATGTCAACCGAGTGGATTTATCCCCTTTACGAGGTTGATCCACCCGTCTGGTGCGACGCACCGCGTAAGGCGGTTTTAATTACCCTAGAACCCGATTCTTCCGGTGAGGAACAGGCAGAGGAACCCGACGGCGCAGGTGGTCATCAAGAGCATGACGACGATGATAAAACGCTGGATGGACGTCATGCCGAGAATTTTTCTCGACCGCCCGCCGGATGCCGCGATGGTATTCGCCGCGGGCTTGTAAATAGCCTGCGACTCTTCATCATATTGTTTGGATGCTTCGTTTCGGAGATCGTCAAACATGGTCTGCCTCGTATTTTTTCGAAGTATATCACGCGGACGGGCGCAGGCTGACATCCCCAATGTGGACGCTTACGGTTTTGTCATGTTCGTCGCGCAGGCGCAACCCCCCGTCCAAATCCAAGCCTTCCAATACCCCGCATACGGGTTCCCCGTTTTCAGCGCCGACCTGAACCGTCTCTCCGCGGAAGGCAAGCCGCTCTTCCCAGGACCGGATGAAACGTTCGGCGCCAATTTCGCGTCCCCGTTTTTGAATGGCTTCGAGCACGAGGAAGATGATTTCCTCCCGACTCAACGCCCTGCCAAGTTCATCTTCCAGACTCGTGGCTGGAAAGCGAAGCGACTCGGCGGGCGGGACCGACGACCT
Organism: Candidatus Villigracilis adiacens; assembly: GCA_016703605.1. GTDB lineage: Bacteria > Chloroflexota > Anaerolineae > Anaerolineales > Villigracilaceae > Villigracilis > Villigracilis adiacens. The sequence goes on from JADJBU010000002.1 coordinate 198,687, forward strand.
GCCGACGTTGATTCCCATGCCGATCACCAGCGAGTCTGCTTCGTCGCCAGACCAGACGGTCTCGACCAGAATCCCCGCGACCTTTCTGCCGCCCAGCAATATATCATTGGGCCATTTGATCCTGGGAGACAGACCCAGCCCCAGACAGGCATCAGAGATCGAGAGGGCCGCCAGTCCCACGGTCCGCGAGAGATGCGGGCGCAGGGGCGCGGAGGGACGCAGGATCAGGCTCATCGCGATGGCGCTGCCTTGGGGGGTGGACCACTTCCGATCCAGCCGCCCGCGTCCCTGCGTTTGTTCATCTGCGACGACAAGCGAGAAATCCTTCGCACCGTCTGCCGCCCACGCCAGTGCTTCATCATTTGTCGAGCCAAGCGAATCAAAATAACGCAATCCGCCAGGGTTCAATTTTGCAAGATGTTTTTTGAGGGAGGTTCCGTTCATGGCGGGAAAGTAGTCACGTAAACAGGTATACAAGTAAACACGTCCCTTTCCTGTCTACTTGTATACTTGTCTACCTTTGTCCTGTGTTCCTTCCACTTCCTCACTGCACAATATCGTACGGATTGATGTTCGATCCCCCGACACGAATCTCGAAGTGCAAATGCGCTCCGAATGAGTTGCCGGTGTTGCCCGACAGCCCGATTGCCGACCCCTGCCCGACCGTCTGGCATTGGGTGACAAAGATCGTGCTTAAGTGGGCATAGACCGTTACGTAACCGTTGCCGTGGTCAATTTGTACAACATTGCCGTAACCGTAATTCCAGCCGCCCGCCGCCATGGTGACGACGCCCGTTCCAGCCGCATACACATTCGAACCTTCAGGCGCGGAGATGTCTATGCCGAGATGACCGGGACCGTAGGCGTTGCCCGAAAGCGTGTGATCGTCCGCGGGCCAGCCCAGGCCGCTGCCGACCGGTCCGCCGCCGCAGACGTTCGCGGCATTCGCGCCGCCCGTGCCGGTGTCTGCGCCGCGCGAGGCGGTTTGCAGGTCTGCCGCCCAGTTGCGCAGTTCGCGCGAGCCGCCGGGGATGAAAACAGTAGCGCCCGGTTCGATCTTCGGATCGGTCAGGTCGATCTGGTTGCCGGGGAAGTTGATGATATCTTCAGGCTCGGCGAAAAATTTCTTTGCAACCGTCTCGAAGGTATCGCCCTCGCTCCATTCATAATACAAACCGTCTTCAGGAGGGATTTGCAACTCCATGCCCGGGCGCAGGCTGTGCGGGTTATCGTCCAATTCGTCGTTGACGTACAGGATCGTCTCGGATTTGACCTTGAACAACTCGGCGATGCGGTACATCGAATCGCCGCGCACCACGCGATAGAGTTCCGGTTCGTAGCGCGGACGTTCGGGGATGTTGGTCTTGACCTGCAATTTGCGGAAGATGGTGGGAAGGAACCCGGTTCCCTCTCCGCCCGAGCCTGCCTGCGAGACCGGTGAAGTTCCTCCCGCTGTGGCCTCTTCCGTCGCCGCCGCGACGGTGACTACGGTGGGCGGCAGCGTGCTTTTGTAGTAGAGCGTCCCCCCGAGCAAACCGATCACCAGCAAAACCGTCACCGCCCAACTGACGAGTGTGAATCGGTCTGTCTTTTTTTCCTTGCGCGGCGTGGTGCCGGGTTCGTCCACAGCCGAAACGGGCTGGGGCTGTTCGGCTGTGGCTTTCATCCGCGCGGGGAAGATGGATTTGATTTTTTCGAGGAGGTTCATGTTTGGTTCGTAATAGCGCAAGGTTTACCTTGCGATGTAAAGCAAGGTGAACCTTGCCGTACTTCGCACGTTTACGCGTCCCTGGTCAGGTTTTCCAAAAATTCGATATTGTTCTTCGATTTTTCCAACCGGGTCAGGATTGCCTCTGTCGCAACAGATGGGTCCATGCCCGCGCCCGCGGGTTGGGACGAAGTCATCTGCACGAACATGCGGCGCAGCAGCCAGACGCGCTGGAGCAGGTCGGGTCCGAGCAGCAGGTCTTCGCGGCGGGTGGACGAGCGTTCGATGTCCACGGCGGGGAAGGTGCGGCGTTCCTGCAATTTGCGAGAGAGGTGCAATTCCATGTTACCGGTGCCTTTGAATTCTTCGTAGACCACGTCATCGAGGCGGGAGCCGGTGTCCACGAGGCAGGTGGCGATGATGGTCAGCGACCCGCCTTCCTCCACGTTGCGAGCCGCGCCGAAGAATCGCTTGGGCGGGTACAGCGCGGAGGGGTCCATACCGCCGGAGAGCGTGCGCCCGGAGGGGTTGACCACAAGGTTATAGGCGCGGGCGAGGCGGGTGATCGAGTCCATTAAGATTACTACATGACGACCGATCTCCACCAATCTCTTAGCGCGGTCTAAGGCAAGTTCCGCCGTGCGAACGTGGGAGGTGACCGGCTCATCGAAGGTCGAGGCGACCACTTCCGCGTCCACCGAGCGGTCCATATCGGTCACTTCCTCGGGGCGTTCGCCGATCAGGGCAATGATCAGGTGGACGTCGGGATATTTGGTTGAAATCGAATTTGCAATCTGCTTGAGAATTGTGGTTTTCCCCGTCTTGGGCGGCGAGACGATCAGCCCGCGCTGTCCCCTGCCGACCGGGGCGATCAGGTTGATCAGGCGCGGGGCGAGGGTTTTTCCGTCGGTTTCAAGGTCAAAGCGTTTATCGGGGAAGATGGGGGTCAGGTTTTCGAACACCGTGCGTTTTGAGGCTTCTTCCGGCTCGAGCCCGTTGATGGATTCCACCTTGAGCAGACCAAAATGACGTTCGCTTTCGCGCGGCGGGCGCACCTGCCCGATGACAAGGTCCCCGGCGCGCAGGTCGTACTTTCTCAACTGCGCTTGTGAGACGTAGACATCCTGGTCGCTGATGCGGTAGTTGGTTGCCCGCAAAAAGCCGATACCTTCGCTCATGATCTCCAGGATGCCGCCGCGCAGTTCGATGCCCTCCTTTTGTGCCTCCGCCTCGCGGATCATCATGGCGAGGGTTTCTTTTTTAAGCCGGTTGGCGTTTTGGATGTTGAGTCCCTTCGCCATGCTGCGCAATTTTGAGAGGGGTTCGTTCTCAAGTTCGAGTATTTTCATGTTCTTCTCTTTTGGAATAATTGGAATGGGAATGCGAAAAGACCAGTCCCCGCTGCGGGCTGGTGAGTTTCCTTAGGATGTTGCGTTTGAGATTGGGGTTTCGATCAAGATGTTCTTTTCAAATGGCAGGCGCGAAGATTTCAAAACGTGCAATTCGTAATTTGGTTATAAAGCGTCTGGGGAATTGCAACGATTATAGCACTTCTATCGAGGCGGCGCAAGCGGCGAAACTTATCATTTTGGTAATTCGCGCATTGCGCGGCTTGTCGTGAAAATCAATCAGAAAAAACTCTGGGTTTATGTGCAGGGTCTTGCTTAAAAGTGACTGTCACCTGCGAGGTGACAGTCACTTGCGGTTCATTTAGATAAGAGCCAATATCTATTTCGGATTCGGGTAAGCCGATTCGAGTCCCGGTCCTTCCACGCCGTCGATGTATCGTTCGCCGTGCAACTCACCGTTGATGGTCACCGTATAAACACCGTGACCGGAAAGATACTGATCTGTACCGGAAAGGCTCTGCCAGGTAAAAGTCAACTGATTGCCTTCCAGCGTTCCAACGCCTTCCTGAATATCGCCGGAGACCAGCCATTGCATTTTATATTCATTCGCCGAGTCGCCCGCAAAGATGGTGAGAGTCCCGCCGTATTGTTCGCCGGCGGGGTCGTTGGCATTCAGCGCAAATGAGCCGGTGATGCCTGGCACATTATCAGCGGGAGCGTCTGCGCCGAGCGGGGCGGGCGTGCGGCGCGGAAAACAGGCGCTGATGGTGAGGACGAGCAGTAACATTATTAGTGAAGTTCGTTTCATGGCTCCTCGGTTGTAGGGCAAAATTAATTTTGCCCTACTTTCAAAGTCATCAAAAACGCGATCAGGTCCTGAACCTGTTCCTCGGTCAGAAGGTCGCCGAAGGTTTGCAGCATCTGACCTTCGGGATACCCCGGCACGACATACGCGTTGGGGTCAAGGATGGACTGGCGCAAATACTCCTCGGCGCTCATCCCCGGGATGCGCTCACCGGCGTGGTCGGCGATACCGTAAAAAGATGGACCGATAATGCGCTCATCCTTGACGAGCGAATGACAGATGCGGCAGCCCGCATTCACACCTGATGCGGTTTCATAATAGATGCCTTCGCCCGCGGCGGGGTCGGGGATGTGCATGTCGCGGAAGTTGATGGTCAGCGCCTGGCGCGGGTCGAGGGTGATGGTGTCGTCGAAGAGGACCTGTTCGAATGCAGGGTCTGCCCGGTCGTACATCCTGATGATGACATGATGTCTGCCGGGCGCGAGATGCGCCTGCTCGAAGATGCGCGCGCCCTGGTTGATGTGGTTGTCAATCGCGGTATACGTCTCATCGAAGACAATGGCAGAATCCACCTCCAGCGTAATGCGGATCGGCTGGGCAAGATCAGGCTCGATGGTCGCAGGAGGCGGGACATCGCGTATGGCATATCCGCTGTGATGGGTCATCTGAATGGCGAGCGAAGCGGCATCCTCCCCGTAAAACTCAACGGGGCGATCGCTCAACCAGATCTGGGCGGCTGTGACGATTGCCATGACTCCGAGCAATGGGAGGATGAAGCGGAGATGCCCGGCATTTAATTTTAGTTTGAACGTATCCGCTTCGTTCCTGACCTGTGACCTGAGTGCGCGACCGAAGTCTGTGGGCGCCGCCCAGGCTGTGTGGACGAGCGGAATGAACTCGGGTTTGAGTTTTGGCAGGCGTTCGCCGTTGACGCGCTCGTTGAGCCAGGTGTTGCCTTCGCGGTTGGCGCAATCTTCGGGCGGGCAGCCGATGAATTGAACGCCGCCCGCGCCGGCTTCGAGAGCCTGCGCCGCCAGTTTCGGGTTGGCCATCGCCACACAGGTCAGCGGGACGATGTGAACATCCGGGTCATTGAAGTGCGCACCGACGCCGTGCATGGCATGACGCTCACAGGTGAAGACGATCTTTATTTTTTTCTCTTCGCTGGCTTTGGCGAGCGTGGTTTTCCACATCGGGTCGAGGGGGATGTCGCCGAAGGTCAGGGCGTTGTCGGGGCAGGAGCCGATGCAGACGCCGCAGGAGACGCACAGGTTCGGGTCGATATCCGCCTGGAATTTGGGGCGCGCGCCGTCGGTGCGGGGGATCATTTTGATGGCGAGGTAGGGGCAGTCGCGTTCGCAGAGGGTGCAGCCGTCGCAGTTGTCAAGGTCCACTTTGACGGGTTTGAGTTCTTTTTCGCGGGGCATCAGCCAGGGCAGGGCGGCGACGAAACCGACGATGAAAAGCAGGGCACTCCAGAAGAGGGCTTGCGGTCCGCGCAGGAAGGTTGGGAGATAGAGTAAATAGAAAAGGTCAATTGGGGTTTGGGCTGGCAGTTGCGCATCGTTGAGGGCGGGCAACATGCCAACCGGAAAGAGCGCGGATGCCAGAAGCAGCACAAAGAGGGAGATGCCCATCCAGTAACGCGGGGGCAGCCATTTGGCGCGGCTCATGCGTTTGAGATGCAGCCAGAGGAGGTATGCCGTCAGCGCGGAGAGACCGACGTGCAGGACGATCATGATCAGCATGAAGACCCAGCCCGTGCCTGCGGCGTCGCCGACGAGATAATCGACGATGAAGGTCTGCCCGGCTTTGAAGCCGCCGAGTATTTTGAAGAGGCTTTGGTTGAGCAGTCCGGCGCGTTCATCCCAGATCAGCCAGTAGCCGGTGATGCCGATGAACCAGACCACAAGCGCCATGCCCACGCCGGTGACCCATGCCAGCCAGCGCGGTCCGCGGAAGCGGTCCTGGAAGAAGGTGCGCCATCCGTGCAGGAGGGCGAAGATGACTGCCGCATCCGAGGCGTAACGGTGCAGGGCGCGGATGATGCGGCTGACCAGGTTGGCTTCCATGTTGGCGACGGCTTTGTAGGAGAAGGTGAAGCCGAAGGGGTAGAACATGGTCAGGTAGATGCCGGTCAGCAGGATGACGAGGAGCAGGAAGATGGTGATCGTTCCGGTATGGTAGAGTGGATTGAAGCGCGGGTCATGGATGAGCCGGTTGACGGGGGCTTCGAGCCCGAGGGAGATGCGCTCGAAGAGGCTGATCAACTTCCGGCTGGGAGAATCGAGGCGGGTTTTCCAATCCACGCTTGGGTTACGTTGGGAAAGGATGTCGGTCGATTGTTTTTTAATGGGGGGAGTGGTCATGGGCGTTGCAGGTTATTTCATGTTTTCGCTTGCTGACACCGATAAAATTAGGGCAAATGTTAAAGGGGCAAATTGGCAGAGACGGCGACCTCCGTCGGCGGTCTTGAAAACTGACGGGTGACAGTCTTTTCAGACTGTCACCCGTTGTCGTTTACCAGACCCGGAAGCCGGGGGAGGTGAGGGCGATGTTTTTGATCATGTCGAAGAGGACGGGTCCGTACATGAGGACGATCAAGCCAAGGGCGGCGTAGACCCATGGAGCCCAGCGGTCGAGCCAGGCGGGTCCGAGGGCGGGGTCTTGCATGGCTTCGGCGATGGGAACTTCCACTTCGCTTTCAACCCGCTGTTTGTTCGTGGCGGTCATGTACATGATGACGAGGTAGATGGCGCCGCTCAGGAAGAGGATCGCGCCGCCCAAGCCGACCTGGAAGAGGCGGCTGTTCCATTCGGCGGGAACGTAGGGGGCAAGCCCGAGCGGGACGCGGCGGGGAGCGCCGAGCAAACCGAGGACGTGCATGGAATTGGAGAAGATGATCATGCCAACGAACCATGTCCAGGCTTGGATGGTCGCCCATTTGGGCTGCCAAAGTTTGCGGCCCGTCAGGTAGGGGACCAGCCAATAGGAGATGCCCATGAAGCTCAGGGTGACGGCGGTTGACACGGTGAGGTGAAAGTGACCGGGTATAAAGGCGGTGTTGTGCAGCACGAGGTTGACGTTGTAGGAGGCGTTCGCCAGTCCGCCGATGCCGCCGAAGAAGAAGAGGATGCCCGCGAGCAGTTGCGAAGCCACGGCGGGGTCGCTCCAGTTCAGTTTGCCGATCCACGCGAGCGCGCCCTTGCCGCCCTGTTTGCGCCCGGCATGTTCAAGGGATGCGACGACGGTGAAGGCGGTCATCATGGAGGGGAAGAAGACGCCGAAGGTGAACATGGAGTGCAGGAATTTCCACACCGGGGGCACGCCGGGGTCGACGTATTGGTGGTGAATGCCGATGGGGGTGGAAAGCACAAGGAACATCCAGAAGGAAAGGCGGGCGAGCGAGTCGCTGAACATTTTGCCGTTGCCAGCCTGTTTGGGAAGCATGGCATACCAGGAGATGTAGGCGGGCAGCAGCCAGAAGTAAACCAGCGGGTGACCTGTGAACCAGAAGTAGGTGCGCGCCAGTTGCGGGTCGACTCCTTCGATCAGCCCGAGCGACCAGGGCAACAGCATGGTGAGGATTTCAACCGCGACGCCCAGGGTGCAGATCTGCCAGAGCACAAAGGTGACGAGGGAGGCAAAGGCGACGAACGGGGTGCGTTCGCTGGGGTTTTCCTTGCGCCAGCCCAGGTAGGTTATGATCAATCCCCAGCCTTCGACCCAGCTGCCGACCACCACAAGGGTTAAGCCGAGATAGAAGAACGGGTTGGCTTTGAGCGGAGGGTAGAAGGTGAAAAGCACGGTGGCTTCATTCATCAGAACCGGGGCTGCCGCGGCGACGACGCCCACGACCATGAGCCAGAAACCGACCTTGTTCAACACGATGTTCTTGAGCGGTCGTTTGAGACCGAAGATCACGTTGAAGGTCAGGAAGCCCATGATGAAGAAGGTCGTCCAGACCAGGGCGTTCAATACGCCGTGGACGGTAAGCCCCTGGTAGTAGGATTTGATAAAGGGTTTGAGGTAAATATAGAAATCCCAACCGGCATGTTCGAAGGCTTGCAGGGGTCCGAAGAAACTGCCAACCGCCAGCGCGAGGACTGCGACCAGGATGTGCGAGCCGATGAATTTCTTTTCGGCGGCGGATACTTGATACTGTTTCATAGATGTTTCTCCTTGCCTTAAGGCGTCACGGTGATCGCGCCGTACATTACGCCATGACCGCTGCCGCAGAATTCGGTGCAGATGAAGTTATAGGTGCCGGCTTTGTCGAATGTGACGGTCAGTTTGGAGACCTGCCCGGGCAGCACCATGAAGTTGGCGTTGGTATTCTGGATCATGAACCCATGCTGGACGTCGGATGAGGTGACGTAGAAGGACACGCTCGAACCGGCAGGCACGGTCATTTCCCTGGGCAGGTACTCCCAGTTTGGGATCGCGCGCGCCAGGATGTAGGCGTCGTATTTACCGGCGGAAATCTCGCGCAAGCCGGGGTTCGACCAGGGGCTGTTCGGGTCGGTTGCCACGGTGTTCGGGTCCACGCGCTGTTCGGGGGCGGGCACTTCAATCCCCATCCCGAACGCAGCCACGCTGACGGCGGTTGCGAACAGGACCAGCAGCACGAAACTGAAGATCATCCAGTTGCGTTCGTAGGAATCGATATGAATATTTTGGGCGCTCATAGCGTTGTGCCTCCGCGTCCGACGAGGATCATATAGATCGTCGCCCAGATCGCGATGAGTGTGACGACAAAGATCGCCAGGATGGCGATGGTGCCGGTCGGGCGAAACTCATCATCTTCTTTATCTTTCTTCGCCATGGTACATTCTCCTTTGAAATGAAATTAGGATGGCTGCCGCTTCATGCGGCTCTGCAAATTGCGGGTGGAAGGGGATATGCTGTTGCCGGTCCGCCTCTTTATTGCCTGAGTATGTACTTCAGATCATCGGCGATCTCGTCCGAGGTGACGCCGAACGGAAATACCAGTTTCAAATAACCTTCGCGGTCGAGTACCAACAAGGTGGCGGTGTGGTCGATCAGGTAACTGGTGGCTTCACTGCCTTCCGTTTTTTCATAAAAGATGCCGTACAACGACGCGGCTTCATCCAGTTGTTCCTTCGCGCCGGTGACGCCGATCATGGACGGGTGGAACTGCGCGACGTACTCCGCCAGTTTTTCGGGGGTGTCGCGTTCCGGGTCTACAGAGACCATGATGACCTGGACTTCGTCCGCTTTGGAACCGAGGTTGCGCAGCGCCTGCCCGACGTTTGCCAGGGTTGCGGGGCAGATATCGGGGCAGAAGGTGTAGCCGAAGTAAAGAACGACCACCTTGCCTCGAAAATCGCTGGGCGAGACCTGTCCGTCGGCGCTGGCAAGGTTGAAATCGAGCGAAGGCTCCGGCGATTGGATGACCGTGCCGTGGAAGGTATGCGGGCGCAGGAAATAAAAACCGGCTGCCAGCCCGAGGACAACTGCAAAAACTGAAATAAAAACCTTGATCTTCATGTGATTTACTTATTTTCCATTCTGCCGTTATGGCGCGTAGCACAGGAATAAATGCGCGGCTTCGTATGCAAGTTTTGCCGAACCTGTGCTGTTATGGGCTTCCTCTGCCAGTACACCCAAATGGCGCAGGATGCGGTCGGCGTCGGAGACTTCGGTGACGTAACGATATTCCGAGCGGATGACGCCCCAGCCGTCGACGAGTACGAACCCCGGATCGAGGGCAAAGTTGCCGCCGCCTTTATCTTCGTAGTAGGTTTCGAACCCCGCGCCGACGACGGTTTTGAGCAGTTCCCTGTTGGTTGTGGTGGCGAATTTCCATTGGGCGAAATCGGCGCCGAATGATTCGCCGTAGGTTTTCAACACGTCCGGCGTGTCGCGCTCCGGGTCTATGGAGATGGTGACAAAGGAGACGGCGATGCCGTTCAGTTCCACTTCATCGAGCCGGGATTGGATTTCCCGGATGGTTTCATTGGAGTTGTAGCATGGCGGGGGGCAATGGGTGTAGGTAAACGAGTACAGGGTGAACCGTCCGCGCTGGGTTTCGCTGGTGAGGGGCTGGTTGTCCTGGTCGGTAAAGTTGTAAGCCGGGGCAAGTCTCATGCGCGGCAGGACCTGGATGGGCTGAAAGACCTTGAATGCCAGCAGGGCAAGCACCAGTAAAGCGGCGAGGGCATAAATGCCATTGAAGAAGGCTTTGCTCATGGGGTGACGTTATCGGCGGAAAAAACGGTTTGGGGCGAGGGAACAAGCCCGGGCGGAATCGAGGCGGGCGGCTTCAACGAGGCTTCGATGAGTCTTCCATCCTCCACCAATTGGGCAAAGGTGGTGCGTCCCATTTCCTCCCGCAGGAGGTCGTTGAGCCGCTTCCACTGACAACTGACGGGGCAGATATTTTCGAAGGGACAGTCGCCTTCCTTGAGGATGCACTCCGATAGCACAAGATCGCCTTCGAAGCGTTCGACGACCTGGAGCAGGCTGATCTCGCCGGGAAGATGGGCAAGGCTGATGCCGCCGTCGCGCCCGGGCTGGGTTTTGATGAATCCGCCGCCCGCCAGTTCCGCCACAATGCGTTGTAACAAAGCGGGCGGAATAAGCATTTCGCGCCCGATCTCGGAGGTGGTTAGCCGGGCGCCTTCCGGTCTTTTGGAAAGAGCCAAAACCACGCGAACGGCATAATCGGTTTGTCGGTTTACTTTTAGCATGAAGCCTGCAATCCTTGACCTTAATCGTCAACGTTTACAGGGATTGTAAGGAATTCCCCGTTTCTTTTGATGTGTGATTTGTCATTTTGTCGAATGACAAATGTCTATTATTTTTAAGCAGACTGTGAAGTATTTTTGACGAACTCTGTCTTTTTCATCCCGAATTTGCTTCCGTCAAATCCCTTGTATAAAAAGCCGACTCTTTGGGGACTGGTGGGATGAAAAACTTTCTGGACATGGAAGTCATGGATTTTTTGTAACTGCTCAGCCTGTGTCATTTCGACGAGCGCCAGCGAGGAGAAATCCAGCGCAATATTGAGGAAGATTTCTCGTGGCGCCTCGCGCCACTCGAAATGACAAGACAGGGTAGTGAATTGGCTGAGTAGTTACGATTTTTTAAAGGTTTTTCCGTGAAAACCCGTGTACTGCGCCCCACTTAATCTCAAAGAGCCTTATCTTCTTTCGCGCATGAGTCACAATTCCCAGCCGGCAGACTCTCACTCATCCCCAATCGCATACAGCAGACCTTCATCGGTGGCAGCGTACAGCCTGCCGGAGACCAGCGCAACTCCTGAAACGCCAAGGCTGCCTTCGAGCGGCAGCGTCCATTTTGGGTCTTTGGCGCCCTTGCCCACTGCTGAACATTCGGCAACATCGGTCCGGGTTCCGCAAATATAAAAAACGAAATCCTCGTCCATGCCGCCCATGATGCTGGGACGGTAGGGAAACTGGGCGCGGTTGAGCATATTCCCTTTTTTATCGAGCCAGAGCAGGGCGCTGTCCTCCGCCCCTTCCCCGGCGTAATGCATCCACATGCCGCCATCCGAAAAAACGCCCGCCATGCCGGGAAAGCCAAAGAATGCCGCGCGCGACCATTCCATATAACTGCGCGGCTCGGCGGCATCCTCCAAATATTCCCAGCCGGTCATCTGGTTCTCGAACCTTGCAAAGAGCAGACCGCTCTGCCCCACCATATACTGCTCGGTGGCAGGCAGGGTTTCAAATTGCAATTTTCCCCCGCTTGCCGCGTCGACAATCGTATTGCGCAGAAAAACGAATTTCTCATCGGGGTCGAGAATTGGCGTAAACGTCACCCGGCGCGAAAATGCGGGGGTATCCCAAAGCAAAACCCCATCCACCGATACCGCCCGGATGTTCCCGATCACAACATAATAGACAACATTATTATTCCCGATCACCGGTCCGGAGGTGGCTTCCAGACTGTCAGGCACATCGAGATGCCAGCGTTCCCCGCCAGTGGGCGTGAAGGAAGTCAGTCCGCCGAGCATGTCTGAAACATAGACGTTACCCGCCGCGTCCAAGCCGGGCGCGCCAACACCCGCGGCAGGGATGGATGCAGACCATTTCAACTCTCCGGCCGGGTCAACCGCGTGAAGCGCGCCGGTCTTCGAGAGGACGTAAACGCTTCCATCCGCGGCGACGGCGGGTCCGCCGGCGAAGCCTTGGGCGTCGCTGAAAGTCCACTCCACCCGCGGAGACCCCACCCCGGGGGCGTTCACGTAAAGCGTGGCAGACGGCGACCCATACTGACTCGACCATAAATGCCCGCCGGGAGAATTGGTCTGCTTGATCTGGGTTTCAGTCAGCGATTTGACCTGGGTGAAGACAAGAGCAAGCGCGGCAAAAGAGATAAACGCAGATACGCCAAACACAAAGGGATGCCTTTTTGCCCAGATTATTCTTTCCTGAATGTACCAACGCATTCGGAGTGTCAGATCGAAGAAGCGCGGCGAAGGCGACCCGGAGATGGCAACCCGCCGCAAACCTTCGCCCAGCAAATTGAATCCAAGCACGGTGACGAAGACGAATGTGCCCGAGGCGAACAACTTCCACGGGCTGACGTAAATATCTTCATTGACGCCCGAAAGCAATTGACCGAGTTCCGGCATCCCGCGTAAACGGGTGGCGGTCGTATCGCTGATCCAGACCCAGACCTCGCCGCCCACGTAATAGCCGAGGAATCCCAGCCCGGCGGTGAGCAAAATTGTGGAACTGATCTCCAACGCGAGCAGCATCCACACATAGGGAAGCACAAGCCGTATGATATGGTTGAAGACGATGGTCCAGGCGCCCTGCCCCAACGCCCGGCTGGCTTCGATGAAGGATTGTTCGCGCGCCACGCGTGTCTGTTCGCGGACGAGGCGGGCGGAGTCTGCCCAGCCGGTGACGGAAAGCCCGAGGACGAATCCCCATGGCTGCCAGGCATCGCCGGTAAGCGCAACGACCGCCAAAGCGACCAATAGCGTGGGAATCGAAAGCGCCGCGCTGATGAGTCCGTTTAGGAATGCGCCGAAAGCATTTTTATTCCACCCCGCCAGCAGTCCGATGGTCGTCCCAAGGACGAGGCGCAGGGCAGCCACGCAGCCGGTCAGGATCAGGGTTGGGCGCAGCGCCCACAAAACCTGACTCAACACATCGCGCCCCCAGCCGTCTGTGCCGAGCGGGTATTCGGGGTAGGTGAAGGGCGGGAAGGGCGCGGAGATAAATGTATCGTCCACCTGCATCACGCGCGTCTCTTCGAGCGGGTTATGCGGCGCGAGGCTGGGTCCGGCAAAGGCTACAGCGAGGGAAAAGCCCGCGATGAGCAACCCAAACGCGAGCGGAGGATTGAAGCGGCTTTTAGTCCGCATTTGCGCCTCCGTGGGGGTGGGTTTGCAATCTTGGGTCGGAGAAATAAGTCAGAATTCCGGCGAGGGTATTGGAAATGATCAGCGCGGCTCCGAGGGCTGTGACCACGGTTGCCACCGTCGGCGCGTGAAGGTATGAAGACGGCAGGACGCCGCTTGCGATGGTGACCGTCTGCGGCGGCTGGATGGAAAGCGCCAACTGCCTGCCCAGCCCGGGCCAGCCGAACAGCCACTCCACGAGGATCAATTCGCCGATCATCAAACTGATGGAGGATGCGATGACTTGCAGCATCGGCACGAAGATATTCCGCAATGCCGTTTTGACCTTGACCATGCGCCACGAATGACCCAGCCCGCGCGCAACGGTGACGTAGGTTTTATTGAATTCGTCGGTCAACAGCGAGGCGGACATTTGCGCGATCTGCAAGGTGGGGCGGAAGGATAGCGCGACGACCGGGAAGACCAGGTGCGCATCCCAGCCGAAGCCGCCGAGCGGGAAGGGCAGGTCGCCTTTGCTGGATGGGGAAAGGAAGAGGTACAGGACCGAGATCGTAATCAGCGCCGCGCCGACATAAAACCCGGGCATTGCCAGGCTCATGGTGGAGAGCGGAATCAACCAGCGGCTGACCCGCGGCGGCTCGGTCTTGGCGGCTTGCAACCCGAGGAAAAGCCCCAGTGCGAGGCTGACGGTGAAAGCAATGGACAATAAACCGAGGCTGGCACCGGCGGCGGTTTCGAGCATGTCCAACACGGTCAGACCGGCAGCGGAGGGCATCTCGGCGGGGTTGCCGCTCAATACCCCCTGAATGTATTCATTGTAAAAAGGGAAAACAGGCAGGACTTCCTCCTGCCTGGTAAAGATCGGGTTGTTTTCAAGTTGGGCGTACCGCCCGTAATGGGCATATGCAAACGCTGCGAAGTTAACCCCGAAGATGAGAATGAGCATCCCCGCCACGCGGCGCATGATGAAGGCAACCATGATGAGGATGATAACATAGCAGGCATGGAGTCGAAAGCGGCGCAGTGATGGCGCCAACGGCGCCACGACATCTCCCGACTTTCGACTCCAATGTCGGGAGCGTAATGCCTCAAGTTAAAATGTTACTTTGGAGGGTAACGTTGCCTCAAGAAGAAATGTTACCGAGAAATCTTCCAAAGTTTAGCGATTTTCAGGTCAATCTGGCGGCGCAGTTGCGCCGGATTGAGATGGATGTACAAATTCATCAGCTGTGCTTTGGTCTCTAAAGCAATGTCATTATGTTCCAGAACACGCTGATAGGGCGTCTTGGCAGTGTCATACCGTTTGATAGTTCGGTTGCCAATGTGTTCCTTAGCGATCAACTTGAAGGAGGGTAGAAAGAAGTTGATGTAGAGGCGCAAATCGTCATAAATGCTTTCGAGGATGGCAAGTTCCTGCTGGGTTTCCCAGCGGTCATAGCCAACGGTATGGCGGACGACGGACCAATTCTTCTGTTCGACATGCGCCTGGTCGTTCTTTTTGTAAGGGCGGAGTCCAAATAACAAACTTTGAGCGCTCCTGCCCCTACTTGTTTTCGGTCCATGCCTGCGCATACCACTTTAGATAGTCTGGGACGCGCAAACCCCAGTACGTCTCCGAATGGTCTCCGGAGAGAAAGTGGAATTCGTGCGGAATCTGGTGGCGGGTGAGCATCCGTTCGAATTCAAGGATGCTTTTCAGTTCGCGGTCATTATCGCCTGCATCCACCCAGATGCGCGGGCGCAGGTCTTCGGGGATGGCAAGCGCCCGTTTTTCCACGATAAAACCATCACCGGTGAATATTGCCGGGGAATGGAATCCGAGGGAGCCAAACAAGCGCGGATTCGTGAAGCCGAGTTCCGCCGTCCAGCCGCCGCCGCGTGAGAGTCCGCCGAGGGCGCGGTTTTCACGGTTCGGGATGGTGCGATAGGTTGCGTCGATGTAGGGGACCAGGGCGCCGACGAGTCGGTCGCCGAAGCCGGGCCCGTAATCCGAGTTCCAATAGCGGTCGTCTGGAAAGACAACGATGAAGGGAACGCCCGCGCCTGAAGCGAACATTGCGTCCATTGCCTGGGGGACGCCCAGCCGCACCCATTGGTCGTCGGTATACGTCTGCCCGTGGAGAAGGTAGAGGACGGGGTAGCGCAGGTCGGTCAACTCGGAGTAACAGGGCGGGAGATAGATCAGGTATTCTTGTGGCGGGATAGTGGCGTTGACGACTCCCTGCTCTACTTTGCCAGGCTGGGTGAGGCAGGTCAACGGTGTGGGTGTGGCGGTCGGCGGGACCGGGCTTGGGGTAAATGTCGCGGTTGGGGATGGGGGAGGGGTCGAAGTTGCGGTGGGCGAAAGGCTCTGGGAGGGGGAACAGGCTGAAATTCCGATCAGAAGCGCGACGGAAGCCGTAGTGAAGATTGCTTGACGGGGATTCATTCTCCGCATTATACTCGGCAGGCTTTATTACATCGGGGCGTGGCGCAGCGTCGGAGACGGAGCTAGCGCGTGGCGCTGATAGCGCCAAGGTCGCAGGTTTGAAGCGTCTTGGCGTAAGATTGAAAAGTCGAAGTTAATTATCGGGGCGTGGCGCAGGTCGGGGAGGGGGGATAGCGCCCGCTGGCAGTTATAGGGCGGCGCATCGGAGCGGCGGCGATAGCGCCAAGGTCGCAGGTTTGAAGCGTCTTGGCGTAAGATTGAAAAGTCGAAGTTAATTATCGGGGCGTGGCGCAGCGTCGACGGAGCAGCGCGTGGCGATAGCGCCAGGTCGCAGGTTTGAGCTCTGGCGTAATGAAAGTCGTTAATTATCGGGGCGTGGCGCAGCGTCGGAGACGGAGCTAGCGCGTGGCGCTGATAGCGCCAAGGTCGCAGGTTTGAAGCGTCTTGGCGTAAGATTGAAAAGTCGAAGTTAATTATCGGGGCGTGGCGCAGCGTCGGAGACGGAGCTAGCGCGTGGCGCTGATAGCGCCAAGGTCGCAGGTTTGAAGCGTCTTGGCGTAAGATTGAAAAGTCGAAGTTAATTATCGGGGCGTGGCGCAGTCCGGCTAGCGCGCTTGCTTTGGGAGCAAGAGGCCGCAGGTTCGAATCCTGTCGCCCCGACTTGTTTTACATCTACATTCTTCACAGTCAAGACCTACAGCGATATTATGTCGGATCAACGGCGGATGTAACACGACGCCTTGAAGAGCATAATGCTGGCAAGTCCAAGTCGACGCGCGCGGGTGCGCCTTGGAAATTGGTCCATACCGAATCGTTTGAAACTCGTTCTGATGCCATGCTTCGCGAGCGAAAAATCAAATCACGCGGTATTGGACGGTATCTTTCGGATATTGGACTCCCTTCATCCGGCTAGCGCCAAGTCCGCAGGTTCCCCATTGAGGGGCAGGCGAATCCTGCCGCCCCGACAGACTCAAGAGGCACGGAGACATAACCATTTCAGTTATGTGTTACGCGCCTCTTGCGATTTAAGGTGTGTTAAAATTAAATTCACTCACCTGCGCTGAAATCGCGCAAGGCGGGCAAACTCAAAGGATTTTCCATGGCAAAAAAGATAGACGGCGTTATCGAATCGGTTCGTTACAAAAATGGTCAGATCGCGGCGGTGCGCGCCTACGAACGGCGCGGCGCGGCATTTTCAGACCGTCTGTTGCTCGACCGCAAAACCCTGCTCGAGCGACTCCAGCAGGGAAAGCGTTTTGTCTCCGGCTCGCGTGAGGAATTGATGGCGGGCACTTTCACCCCCGCAAAACCCATCCTGCTCGTCAAAACGGATGGGCAGGAATACATCGCCACACGCGAAAACGCGGCAAATGACGAACTTGAAGGCGTTGCTCTTTTTTAGGTATCCGGCATGAAGGTTATCGATAGAACCCCCCTGCAAGACCCGCAAGGCAACATCAACCCCATCGCCCGCGTTCAGGGAACCCTGACCTACGGGTTGAACTGGTTTCCCGAACTGGAAGCCCAAAAGAAGATCATCAACCAGTTGGACCGCCTGCTGGACAAAGGGTTTGTGATGATCCGCAATTTAAACCTGCCAGACAGCGAAATCTTCATCCCCATCATCCTGATCGGACCCGGCTCCTTCAACGTCATCTTCGTCACCCCGGTCAAGGGACATTTCCAGGTCAAAGGGGTGGAATGGAACACACTCAGCGACAAGGGAGATGCGACCCCCGCAAAACGAAACCCGATCGACCTGCTCGTAAAACTAACGCGAGCCGTCCAAAAATACCTGCAAATCCACAAGATCAACGTATCTGTGCCGATCGAACCGGTATTGATCGCCAGCGACCCCGGCGCGAACATCGAATCGTCGCAGCCCGCCGTTCGGGTCGTGCGCAGCGACGCCGTCAAGCCGTTTGCCGCTTCACTAAACTCAGCCAGCCCCATCCTGCGCGCCGAACAAGCCCTGGCGCTCGCAGACCTGATCATCGACCCCCAGCCCCTGGTGGAAAAAAAAACCGCCCCCCCCTCAGCGCAGACGGAAAAACCCCTCTCGCGGGCGCAGGCAATATTCAAGGCATCTTCCGAAGGCGCCAGCCAGCCGCAGACTCTTCAATCGCTGCCAAAAGCCAGCCCGGCAAAACCGGCGCCCTCCCAGCCAGCCCGAAAAAAACGAACCGGCATCACCGGCATACAAATGCTCATCCTGGCGGCAATGGGGTTGCTCGGCTGCTGCGTCATGGGCGGACTCGCCTACTTCCTTTTCTTCCTAAACTGACAGACCGCGTTGAACAAACCATTCCTTTCCATCATCATCCCCGCCCATAACGAGGAAAACCGGCTGCCCCGCACACTGGAGGAGATTTTTTCATTCCTCGAAAAACAAAACTACCCGAGCCAGGTGATCGTTGTCGAAAACGGCAGTTCAGATAAAACCCTCGAAATTGCAAACGACTTTGCAAAAAAACATCCCAGCCTGACAGTCATCCACGAAGAACGCAGCGGCAAGGGCAGCGCCATTCGCCGCGGCGTGATTGCAGCGCAGGGCGAATACCGATTCATCTGCGACGCCGACCTCTCCATGCCGATAGACGACCTGCCCAAATTCCTCCCGCCCGCCGTCGAACATTTCGACATCGCCATCGGCTCGCGCGAAGCGCCCGGCTCCATCCGCTACAACGAACCCTCCTATCGCCACATCGGCGGACGCGCCATCAACCTCGTCATCCGAGCCTTGATCCTGCCGGGGTTGAACGACACCCAATGCGGCTTCAAGTGCTTCCGCGCCGAAACCACCATCGAACTCTTCCAAAAACAAACCCTCACCGGCTGGTCCTTCGACATCGAGCTGCTCTACCTTGCCCGCCGCAAAAAACTGCGCATCCGCGAAATCCCCATCCGCTGGCGCTTCGACCCCGACAGCAAAGTCAGCGCCTTGCGCGACGCCCTGCGCATGATCGGCGACATCTTCCGCATACGCCTCAACCAATTGCGCGGCGTGTATGACGCAAAACCCTGACCTCTTCCACGAAAAAGAATTATGGCAGGCATTCCCCCTCATTGCAGGATTGGATGAAGCGGGACGCGGCGCCCTCGCCGGACCTGTCTGCGTCGGGACGGTGATCCTGCCCCGCAAACATCCGCATCTTCTCCGCGCCTTGAGCCGGGCACGCGACTCCAAACAGTTAACTCCCCGTCAGCGCACCGACCTCGTTCCCCTCATCCAACAGATTGCCCTCGCACACGGAATCGGATTCGCCCCCAGCGAAGAAATAGACCGACTGGGAATCGTACCCGCCACCCGTCTGGCTGCGAGCCGCGCTCTTGAATCCATCCACATCCTGCCAGATTACCTGCTGACCGACTTCCGTCTCGAACTCCCCGAACTCGACATTCCCCAAACCGCCATCGTCAAAGGCGACGCGCGTTCGCTGAGCATTGCCTGCGCCTCGATCCTCGCCAAGACCGCCCGCGATGAATTCATGCGCGGATTGGACGGGGAATACCCGCAATATCATTTCGCGCGCCACAAGGGCTATGGGACTTTACTTCACCGAAAAAAGATTCTCGAACTCGGTCATTCCCCCGTTCATCGAAAGACATTTCAAATTAAAAAGTGACGGGGCCGTCCACCAGAACGGACGACGGTTGCCTACAAAATTCACCAGTGGTTCATTTCTTCAAAATTCCGCCGCCTGCAAGTTTGCTCTCAGGCTTGCCGCTGCGCCAGGCATAGTATCCCAGCCCCGCCCCGCCCAGCAGCAGCAACCCGCCGAAGATACCAAGAACCGTCGAACCGCCGCCGCCATTCGCGGTTTCTTCCGCGCCGGGGTCCACCACAATATCCTGCGACTGCGCCCCAAAATCGACGAATGCCCGGTCGCCCGCGTTCACTTCCAAGGAATAACTCAACTCCATGGTCGGGTTGTAATTATCGGGGATCGCCACCGTGATGTTATACGTCCCTGCGGGAGTGTCGGAAAAACAAACGCCCTGATACGCATCCGGGTCGGCTGGAATGATCGTATCCTGCGAACCGGTATATTTCCCGTTGATCTCCGTCACGCTGACCGCGCCGCCCGAAATGGCGGGTTCGGTCTCCTGGCGCATCGCGTCGCCGTTGACATCGTTATAAAGCAGCACGCAGACTTCAGTGGTGCCCGTGATCGGCGTGGGCGCGATCGTCGGTGTGAGAGCCGCCTGGTTTGCAGGCGCGGTTGCAGTTGCCGCCGCCACAACGCCGATCAATAATTCCTGTCCCTCCACCAGCGTGCAGTTCTCGTCCAGTTTGGAATTCAATTGCCTCAACTGATCCACGGTGATGCCATGCAAAGCCGCCACGCGAAAACAATTATCCCCCGCCTGAACGATGTACGTAATGCGCCCATCCGTGCCGGGCGTGGGCGTGACATACTGTTGGGCAGCCGGGGCGGCTCCGGCGGGAAGCCACAAGCCGAATAGCAGCAGACCGATCAACGCAAGTAAAACGAAAAAACGTTTTGGGTTCATCGGAAAAAATTATATCAGATTCGATTTGGTATAAAATAAAGCCGAAAAGAGGCGTCATGAAAACCCTGATCCAAAACGGGACACTGATCACCGCGTCCGAAACATTCACCTCCGATATTTTGATCGAGGACGAAAAGATCGCCCGCATCGGACTTAATCTCGAAGCGGATTCTGACCATCGAGTGGATGCCACGGGGAAACTGATCCTGCCCGGCGGTGTTGACCCGCACGCGCATCTCGACCTGCAAATGTTCGGCACTGTCTCCTCCGACGACCATTACACCGGTCACAAAGCCGCCGCCTTTGGTGGTACGACAACGGTGATGGACTTCGTGGTATTGGATGAAAAAGGCTTCGAGCACTCGGTGGATGTGTGGATGAAAATGGCTGAGAAAGCCGCCATTGATTATTCCTTCCACATGAACCTGACCAGGTTCGACGAAAAGATCGCCGGGAAAATTCCCTCGCTGATGAAGATGGGAATCCAAACGCTGAAAGTTTTCACCGCCTATAACGGACGCCTGCGCCTCGATGACGGCGGTATCTTCAAAGCCTTGCAAATTGCCCGCGACAACGGAATGCTCGTCATGGCGCATTGCGAAAACGGCGATGTGATCGAGACTCTCACGGCAGAAGCTCTCGCTGAAGGACGCACCTCCCCCATCTGGCACGCGCTCACCCGTCCGGCCTGGGGCGCCGTCGAAGCGACATTACGCATGGCGGCGATGGCGGAACAGGCTGATGCCCCGGTTTACATCGTCCACATGAACGCGGGCGGCGAAGTGGATATGCTGAAATATGCCCGCGAACGCGGAGTCAAAGTGATGGGAGAGACCTGTCCACAATACCTCTTCTTCAGCATGGACCATCTCGCCCGGCCCGACGGCGCGAAGTGGATCTGCTCCCCGCCCATGCGCACCGAAACAGATAACGCCCGCCTATGGGAAGGGCTCACGCAAAACATTTTGCAGACCGTCGGCACGGACCATTGCCCCTTCTTCTATAACGGAACCCAGCCCATCGTCTACGAAGGAAGCGAGGTTTTCATCCCCGGAAAAGAATTGGGCAGGGACGACTTCACCAAAATCCCGAACGGCTTGCCCGGCATCCAGGATCGGATGCCGATATTGTGGACGTATGGGGTCAAGGCGGGTTACATCACGCCGAATCAATTTGTGGCGTTTACGTCCACGAACCCGGCGAAAATCTTTGGCTTGTATCCGCGCAAAGGAGCGCTCGTCCCCGGCGCGGACGCGGATATTGTGATCTGGGACCCCGAGAAGCAGGTGAAATACGGCGTCGCCCATTCGCATCAACGCACCGATTACAACCTGTATGAAGGCTGGGATCTGACCGGCTACCCCGAGAAGGTCTTCCTGCGCGGCAGGTTGATCGTAGATGGGGATGAATGGAAGGGCAGGCGCGGGGACGGCAAGTTCTTGAAGAGAAGCGAAGGAATGGTTTTGTAGAATTGGACTGCAACGTCTCCTGACGTTGCAGTTATTTTCCGAAGTCAGGAGACTTCGGAGTCCATCAGATAAAATTCTTAGAGGAATTTATGCCCGCCAAAAAACCGATCATCCACTGCGACGCGCTCGTCGTCCACTGCATGGACTACCGCCTGCAAAAATTCATCCAACCGTGGATCACCGTCCGCTTTGGATACGATAACTTCGACATCATCTCGCTGGCGGGTGGTGTGCATGATTACGAGATGGTTTTGAAATACGTCCAACTCGCGGTGCAAATCCACACGATCGAGACCGTCTGCCTGATCAACCATGAAGACTGCCGCGCGTATGGGCGCGATGGGACATACAAACGCCACAAGCATGATTTAAAGGACGCGCAGGCGAAAATCCAGGCGCTTTTTCCAAAATTGAAAGTAGAAACGTTTTACCTGCATCTCGATGGCAGGTTCGAATTCATTTCATAAAAAGGAATCATCATGACCCATAAATGCGAAGCCATCGTCGTCCACTGCATGGATTACCGCTTGCAGTCCTACATCAATCAATGGCTGGAGGCGAATCTCGGAAAAAGCAGTTACGACCGCGCCGTGATGGCGGGCGGGGTGTATGACGTGTACGACGTCATCCGTCAGGTGGATATTGCGGCGAGGCTGCACGGCATCTCGAAGGTCATCCTCATCAACCATGAGGATTGCGGCATGTACGGTCCCGGCGGGACGGAGGAACGTCACGACGAAGACCTCGCCAAAGCCGAGGACAAGGTTCGCAGGCTGTTCCCGCATCTCGAAGTGGATACGTATTACTTGAAATTGGACGGAACATTCGAGAAAAACTCATAGCGCGGTTGTACCGCAAAAGCCGCGGGGTACTGGGCAAAATCTTCGCGATTGACGTAGTTTTTACAGAGCAATACTATAGCCCCTGGCGGGAACATCCCTGAAACGGATAACGTCTTTTTTGCAGCCTTCATCTGAAGGTATAAAATCGGTTTCACGCCCCGGAGGCATTCATGAAGAAGACAAACATCCTTTCACTTTTCACGCTGCTCATATTCTCCCTCGCCTGCCAGACTCTTTTCCCCGAACCCGCCCCGCCCCGCGATGGGACGGTCATTTTAAGCTGCGCGAATACCCTCAAAGCCATTCGAGAACTCCAGCCCATAGACCTGCCGCAGGGACTCAACGAGACGGGCATCAAACAAGGGGATGAGTTCGATGTGAACGAATATTTCAGCGTTCTGCCGAACCTTTCGATGACAGATGGATATACCCTCGATTATGTTTTCTACGGCGATTCGCTGGGCGGTTTCCCCGTCCTCGCCGCGCGCCCCGCAGACCTGCCGCCCTACGGCACACGCGCAGACATCCCCGACCCGGACCTTGAAAAATACTGGAAATACCTGGAAGTAAAAGACACCGAACAGGGATATTTCGACTTCGTCGCTTTTACCAGCGCCGCAGCGCAGTTCTACCTCGTCTGGCACGCCAACTATTACGACTCGGAGATCGTCTGCGACCAAAACGCTGTGGATGTCATCGTCGCCGAAAGACAAACCGGCAGGTCTGGGATGGAGTTCGACAACAACCAGATGAGGCAGATCGAAACGATGAACAACATCGAGCCGCTGGTCAAGTTGACCGATACGACCGTCACCGTCGAGATCGTCACTTTCACCAAATGGGGCGGATTCTTCCGCAAGACCTACACCATCAGCCGCGCCTTCCCGCACGAGATCATGGACGTGCAGGGGGAAAATATCGTGCCGTATGATTGCGGGATTTTGTTCTAGTAATAGACTTCGGAGGTCTGGCAGACCTCCGAAGTTAATGTGCTAAAATACGCGCCATCAAACCAAAGGACGCCCTGGGGGAGCACGAGCCTTTGGTGTAAAACAATTTTCGGAGAAACAAAATGCCAAGACGTTCCCTGACTCGCCTGTACAAGGACGAGTTCTCAAACTATTCGCTCGCCAAATTCCAGCAGGATTTATTGGCAGGTCTCACTGTGGCCGCCGTGGCATTGCCGCTTGCGCTGGCATTCGGTGTGGCATCCGGCGCGACAGCCGCCGCGGGATTGGTCACTGCCATTCTCGCGGGCGTGCTCATCGGCGCCTTGGGCGGCGCACCGTATCAGATCAGCGGACCCACCGGCGCGATGTCCGCAGTGTTGATCGTTCTCGTTCAACGCTACGGACTCGAAGGCATCTGGGTCGCGGGTCTTCTCTCCGGCTTTCTGCTTTTAATCATTGGCATTATGCGGCTGGGGCGCTTCATCGCCTTCATCCCCTCCGCCGTCATCAGCGGCTTCACCTCCGGCATTGCGCTCATCATCTTCATCGGTCAAATTGACAACTTCCTCGGCGTAAAAACTGAAGCCGCCGAAACCGCCGCGCTGAAATTCATCGGCTACTTCAAAGGCGGATTCATCCCAGACTGGCAATCGATCGTGATCGGCTCGGTTGTGATCTTGACCATGCTCTTGATGCCCGCAAAATGGAGCGCAAAATTTCCCTCATCATTGCTCGGCTTGATCCTCGCCACGCTTCTCTCTTCGACTTTGAACTGGTCTGCCCAGGTGATCGGAGACATCCCCCAGACCTTGATCCTGCACGACCGCCTGAGCCTGGGCAACGTCCCCTGGGCGAATCTCTCCGACTTCATCGCGCCGACTCTCACCATCACTGCATTGGGAGCGGTCGAGTCATTGCTTTGCGGCGCGGTCGGCTCGAATATGACCGGCGTGCGGATGCAGGCGAATCAGGAGTTGATCGCGCAGGGAATCGGCAACATGGTCATCCCCTTCTTTGGCGGAGTGCCCGCCACAGCCGCCATCGCCCGCTCCAGCGTGGGGATCAAATCCGGCGGGCAGACTCGCATGGTCAGCATCATCCACGCGATTGGCTTGCTCCTCTCCATGTTCCTGCTCACGCCTTTGATGGAACAGATTCCGCTCGCGGCGCTGGCGGGTGTGCTGATGGTCACGGCGGCCAGAATGAGCGAATGGGACTCGATCAAGTTCATCTTCGGCAAATTTTTCAAGACCGACATGATCGCCTTCACTGTGACCATGCTTGCCACCGTCGTCCTCGACCTGACGCAAGCCATCATGATCGGCACATTTTTGGCGGGCGCGGTCTTCCTGAACAAGATCGCCAGCATAGACATTGCCGTGCAGGATGTGGATATCGAAAGGTTGAAGCAAAGGGGCATCGAAACCGAAGGGAAATGCAACCACGTCCGTGTGGCGTTTCTGACGGGCCCGCTGTTCTTCGCGGCGACGGGTCAATTCAACGAAGCGTTTGCGAACCTGGGCGACACGCACGCCCTGATCCTCTCCATGCGCGGAGTCTCATTGGTGGACACCGCCGGGGTCGAAGCGCTCCACAAACTTCACGAAAAACTCCACAAACAGGGCGGGACGTTGATGTTCGCGGGCATCCACGATAACGCAAAACAAATGCTGGAACGCGGCGGACTCGTACAAACCGTCGGCGAAGAAAACTTCTTCTGGTCCAGCGACCAGGCCATCGTCGAGGCAGAGAGGCGGGGGTGTCAATTCTGCGGGAAGGTTTGAGACAGCAAATCCTTCGTGCGCGGAAAATCCCCATAATATCCCCGATACCGCTCCGGCAGCATGGCGGCGATGCGGCACATCACCTCGTCAATGGAATCTTGCAGCAACTTGTCCCGCTCTGCGCCTTTGACGGATTTGATGTCGGGCGGGTAATAGATTTCGTCGCCAGCCGTGATGGTGATCTTCAGCCGCTTGAATTTTTTCAGCCTTGCCACCACATCGGCATCCTCTGTGCCGGTCAATGCGACGGGGATGATGCCCACTTTTGCCGTGCTGGCGATATAGATCGCGCCGGGTTCGGCTTTCAATAAACTCATCGCCTTCGAGCGCGTGCCTTCGGGTGCGATGACCATGATTGCGCCGTTCTTCAGCCGGGAGATGAATTCCTTCATGGCGCTCATGTCCGCTTCGCCGCGCGTGAGCCAGGTGACGTTGAAGATTTTCCCCGCCAGCCTGCCGTACCAGTATTTTTTGTATTTATCCGTTAATGGGTGGATGAGGTCGTCGTTGTCAATGACGCAATACACCACCAAGGAATCCAACCGCCCCAGGTGATTGGAGGCGAGCATGTATCCGCCTTTGGGCAGTTTGCCCACATCGCCATGGACTTCGATATCGGCGATGAGCGGCAGGGCTTTTCGGGCGCAAAAACGAAGGAAGGCGCTCATTGGTTTGCGGAGAGCAATTCCTTCAGGCGCGGATGTTCCGCATAAAAACCGCGGCTGTGTTCAGGCAGCATGGCGGCAATGCGGCACATGATCTCATCGGTGTATTCCTGCAATTTCTCGTCGCGGTTCTCTTTTGGGAGGGGCGGCAGGGTGAAGGTTTTACCCGCGGTCAGCCGGATGGTCGCGCGTTTGAATCGTTTGAGGTTGGCAAGCACGAGGCGGTCTTCGGTTCCGCTGATGGCAACGGGGAGGATGGTCCAGCCGGAGCGCGCGGCGAGGTATGCCACGCCGGGTTTGCCCTGCGCCATTTTTTCGTCGCGGGCGCGCGTGCCTTCCGGGGCGATGACGAGGGTCTGTCCCTCCTCCATACGTTTCATCATTTCGCGCATCGATTTCAGGTCCGGGTTGAAGCGGTCGACAAAGATGGCGTTGAGATGTTTTCCCATCCAGCGCAGGATGGCATAGTCTGCCCATTTTTCGGCGACGGGGATGAACAGGTTCCAATTATTGAGAGCGTAGTAGGCGAGGGGGGCATCCAAAAAGCCGAGGTGATTAACCGCCAGGACGAACCCGCCCTTTGGGGGAATGTTTTCGTATCCCTGTATTTCCACCCTTGCCACCAGCCGAATGACAAGCCGAATAATGCCGACGATGATTGTTTTCATGGCGGCAATTTTACACGGTTTTATTCAGGCGGCGTTTAACATGCTGTAATTTTTTTCGGCGCAGCCGGATAAAAAACGCCCCGCCAAATGGCGGGGCGCGCTGCGCTTGTAAATTGTTTCATCCCCAGATGTAATCCGAATTGGTCTTGTGGTGGGATTGCTTCTGCTCGCCGTAGGAATTGAACATCTTTACGAAGATATCGTAATCTGCGGGGGTCATGTCCAGAAGCTGGATCCCGACGTTGTAGATGGTGGGATCGTACGGATCGCGTTCGCACCAGCGCGTGCGGGCAGAGAAGCTGATGAAACTCTTTTCAGAAATCTGGCTCATCTGGTCGATGCACAATTCCATGGTCAGACCGACAGCGACCGTTTTGCTCGACTCGAGTTTGAACCCGCCGGTGCTGATATCCGAAATCTGACCGATCAACTCTCCGGTGTTTTTATCCAGCACCCGCATGTAATAGGCAAAGTTTCTACGGGGCAGTTTCCTCTTGTTGGCTGTCATGGCGTCCTCCTTACTCTAAAAGACTGGCAACTTAATTCTAGTGCAAACCAATCAGGGTGCAAAACCGGAGGGCGGTTTATTATGAAATTGCAACGCTTATTCGCGCCGCAGGATGTGAGTCAGGATGGTTGCGCCGGAGCCGCCGATATTCTGAGCCATGCCGATGGACGCGCCGTCCACCTGGGTCGTGCCGCACTCGCCGCGTAATTGCTGGGCGGCTTCCACGATCTGATACATGCCCGTCGCACCCACGGGATGCCCGCGCGCCTTCAACCCGCCTCTCGTGCAGACGGGTATCCTTCCCCTGATCCCAATCTGATTCTCAAGCCCAAGCCGCACCCCCTGCCCCCGCTCCGCGAAACCTGCCGCTTCCAACGATAATGCCGCCATAATCGAGAAGGCGTCGTGTAGTTCAAAGACGTCGATATCTTCCGGCGTAACGGCTGCCATCGCGTACGCCTGTTTGGCGGAAAGAAACGCCGCGTTGAGGAAGAGCGGGTCTTTGCGCGAGTGGACGGCGATGGAATCCGTCGCCGCCGCGGATGCCGCCACGATCACTTTCGGCTGGCGTATGACCTTTTCCGCCGGGACGATGACGACCGCCGCGGCTCCATCCCCGACGGGGGAGGCATCCAGCAAATTGATCGGGGTTGCCACCATGGATGATTTCTCGAATTTATCCACGGTCACTTTTTCGTGCAGCCGCGCATACGGGTTATGCATGGCGTTGGCATGGGCATTGATCGAGAACGGCGCAAAATCCTCATGCTTCCAGCCGAATTCGCGCATGTATCGCCGCATCACCAGCGCGTTGATGCCCACAAATGAAACGCCCTGCTCCACTTCGTAGTCTGCGTCTGCGGCGGTTGCCAATGCCGCGGTGACGTCCCTGCCCGCCTTGTCGGTCATCTTTTCGACCCCCACCACCAGCGCGGATTCAACGTCGCCGGATGCAACCGCCATCAGCGCGGAACGAAACGCCGCCGCCCCGGAGCCGCAAGCCGCTTCGATCTTGACCGATTCCTCCTTCCACAGCCCGACCCAGTCGCTAAAGAAGGCGCCCAGTTGATTTTGCCCGCTGACCATGGAGGAAAGCATGTTGCCGACATAAAGCGCGTCCACCCTGTCCACGCCCGCGTCCTGCATGGCAAGGAAAGCCGCTTCGCCGCCGAGTTCGCGCAGGGATTTATCCCAATGTTCGTCCACTTTTGTCTGTCCGATTCCAAGAATGGCTATTTTTCTCATAAGACCTCATGGCTGATTCTATCGCATCCACCTGTCAGGAACTATCATTAATCGGCGGGCGCGGCGTCGAGCGTCTCCCGCCGTTCGAGAAAACGGGGAACCGAAGGGATTGCAGGAGCGTCCTTTTCTTGCTATCCTTATCCCATTCAATAAAGGAGAATCCATGTTCAAGTCAAAATTCCTTATTTTACTGATTGTCGCGCTAACCATGACCGGCTGCGCAAAGGAAACCGAAATCACCTATACCCCGCCCCCCATCGAAGACGAGTGGTCGGTCACGATGGTTCAGAGCGGCGGCATTATGGGATTGTTACGATCCATCCGGGTATCCTCCGATGGGACGTATTCCGTTGTGGATGAACGGGCGGGCGGGCGGGTTGAAGGCACATTGAGCGGTAATGAGTTAGCCCATTTGAAAGACCTGGTCGCCGGTTTTTCGTTCCTGACGCCGAAAATACCCATGGTTTGCGCGGATTGTTTTGTCTACGAAGTGGAGATTCAAAGCGGCGGGCAAAAACTCGTCGTCGAAACCGATGATGTGAATATGCCGGAGACCGGCATGGGCCCGTTGGTCGAATTCCTGCGCGGCGTCATGGACTCGGCGTTGCAATAAGCATGAACCAGCCGAATGGCTGGAAGATACTTTCTAACTCACCTTGCGCAGTTCCTCGGTACCGCGACATTCATGCCGCCCTGAAATTGCGAGAAATCTCCCTCAATAGCGCGCCGGATTTCTCCCCGCTGACACTCGTCGAAATGACAGGCTGAGCAGTTACAAAACTACAAGGTATTTTTAATGTAAAGCGGCTTCGTTTGTTGTACGATGGTGACAGGAATGAGAAAGGAGGTTGCGATAGATACACCGCCTGAAAGACAAACCGAAGGGAAGGACGATACGCCATAACCTGGTCGAAGCGCAAGCAGGACTTTAGCACCAGACGTTCCCCTAACGATAGGAAGGCTGCATTCTCGTCTCCTTCCCCGACATAGTAGTTGTTCGTCTCGACGGATGGGTAACCCCCATCCGTCTTTCTATTTCAGGGAGTAGTCCAGAGCTTTGGCTATGTTTGCTTCGCAGGAATAAATCGAATCCAAAATAAGGCGCGGTTCATTCCACGGCGCAAAATATGACTTTATCCTCTCGACATCCGCCCATTCCAATTCGTACCAGCCGGGAATATTTCGTTTACGTTCACGTAATCTTTCCTTGTGAAGCTCCTCATCTGAACAGATACATTCGATAACCCGCCATTTGGCGTCGAACTGACGGGCAATCTCTTTCCATGTATTACGGATGGACTCGGTGGAAGCGACGCAATCAAGGATGACAGACTGCCCCATCTTCATTTGTCGTCTGGCAAGCAAAGTCAACAAGTTATAACCGGCGAAACCAAGCATCGGGTCTCTATTGGAGGAGATTAACGCGCTGGTCACCAGGTTTGCCTCCAGCCAGTCTTTGGCAAATACTGGAATCTTTAATTTAAACCCAATTGCTTCTGCAATCGCGCTTTTGCCGGTTCCCGGCAAGCCTGACAAGAGAATAAATTTCATCCCTGAATTGAAAACATCGCCTTTCGCATCTTATCCAACCCCTCCTTCAAAATCTTCCTCGATGTACCGAAGTTGATTCTTGCAAAACCCGCAGATTGACTGCCAAACTTCTTCCCGTCGCTCAAGGCGACCTTTGCCTTCGATAAGAAGAACTCGAAGGGCGAACCGTAAATGGCGGTTTGGGTGAAGTCGAGCCAGCCGAGGTAGGTTGCATCAGGGACGGTCGTGCGCACATTCGGCATGAAGCGGGTAACATAATCCACGAGAAAATCGCGGTTGGCGGTGAGGTGACGGCGCAAGTCGTTGAGCCAGGCGTCTGCCCGACCGGAAAAAGCCGCATGGGTGGCGGTCAGCCCCGGGGAGGAAACTTCGTAGGACATGCCAAGCGCGGCGGCGAAAAACCTCTTTCGCAATTCTTCATTCGGAACGATGGCAAATGCGGCGGACAGCCCCGGCACGTTGCAGGCTTTCGAAGCGGAAACGAGCGTGATGGTGTTGTTCTCGATCTCCTTCGAGAGACTCGCCAACGGTTTGAATTTCGCGCCGCCCAGCAAAATCTCGGCGTGGATTTCGTCTGACACAATCGGCACTTTGTTTTCGATGCAAATCGTTGCCATGCGCGTCAACTCAGCCCGCGAGAAAATCTTCCCCACCGGGTTATGCGGGTGACAGAGCAGGAACATGCCCGCGCCCTTCACCGCCTTCTTTAACGCGTCGTCATCCACTTCGTAGCGGACTCGGTTTCCCTTTGTCAACATCGCCAGCGGCGCGACCCGCTTGGGAATGCCCACCTTCCCTTCGGCTTCGTGAAATTCGTTATACACCGGTGTCTGGATCACATATCCCTTGCGGGACGAACACAACACACGCGCGGCGATGTTGTAACCGTTGTTGACGCCGGGCGTGTAGATGACCCAGTCTGGGTCCACCTTCCAGCCGTACAACGCGTCCATGCGGCGCGAAACGACTTCATAGAATGCCCGCCCCGGAATTTCATATCCAAGCACGCCATGATCCACCTGCTTATGGAGCGCATTCAAAATGACTTTCGGCGCGGAGAAGTCCATGTCCGCCAGCCACATGGGCAGGATGTCTGAATCGTACGCTGTCCATTTGAGGCTGAGGGTTTTGCGGCGGTTGGGAGTGATGTTGAAATTTGTCATTTATCCTCGGTGAAAATTTAAGAAGACAGGCGCAAGCCCTGTCCCTACTTTTTATATGCCACGATCATCCCATCGCGCATCGGCGCAAGCGTGACGATCCAGTCGTTATCTTGTGTGATTTGCCGGGTAAATTCTTTAACGCCCAACGTGTCGGGAGTTTTATCTTTCGGATCGAAGATGCGCCCATGCCACAACATGTTGTCAATGATGAGCAAGCCGCCGCTGCGAAGTTTCTCTTTGATGACCGGCAATGAGGCGGGATACGCTTCCTTGTCAATGTCGTTGAAGATGATATCGAACGGACCTTCGCTCTGCTTCAAAGCCTCGACCGCCTCCGAGACATGGAACTTGACCCAATCCGCGCTTCCCAACCTGACGAGGTGCCTGCGTGCCCTTTCAGAGAGTTCCTCCTCCCAGACGGTGTGATGCACAACTCCCCCGCCGTTTTCGCGCACCGCTTTGGCAAACCAGGCTGTCGAATAGCCGTATCCCGAGCCGAGTTCAAAAACGGATTTCGCCTTTATCATCCGCGCCAGTTGGTAGCAGTAATATCCGCAAGCCGCGCCGATGATGGGAAAATCATTCGTCTCGGCGTAGGCTTCCATCTCCATCAATTCCGCTTCGCGCGGCGGGACAAGGGATGTGATGTATTCCTGTGCGTTCGGGTAGGTCAATAGATCGTCGCTCATAAGTGCCTCCGGGGTTGGGCGAATTGTACATCCATTATCCACGCTCCGTAGCG
Source organism: Candidatus Villigracilis adiacens (assembly GCA_016703605.1). Lineage (GTDB taxonomy): Bacteria > Chloroflexota > Anaerolineae > Anaerolineales > Villigracilaceae > Villigracilis > Villigracilis adiacens. Next base: position 230,440 of record JADJBU010000002.1, read on the forward strand.
CGAGACGTTGTCCTGAGTTTAGCGAAGGATGGCATCTCGCGCATATCTGTTGCAAAGTCAGAAACCCTTAACGCGAATTTCGCAAAAATGGCGAAAAGCGCAAAAGTTTTTTTGCGAAATTCGCTTTGTTCGCGCTTTTCGCGTTAGGCTCTGCCCTTAACCTCCCTTGACTGCCAGGCGGCTTTGCAAGAGCCATAACGTCTCGCGCCGTCTTCGTTCGGCGGAGGGAAAGGCTTGGGCGAAGGATCAGGTCAAAGTCCGAAAGAAGCGAAAATATCCCCGTCCCGAATCTGCGATTGCTGATAGAATTGCCGCATGGGAGTCATCCACCCCATGAATCACACTCAAGGATCCCGCTCTGAATGAGATTTAACTTCCGGCAGTTCTGGCGCACGTTTTACCGCTCCTTCTTCGACTCGAAAAATACCCCCGCCCGCCTCACAAAAAAACGCTTCATCTTTCTGCTTCTGTTCTATATCGTCTGGCCCCTCGGGCAGGCGATGCATTGGTTCTTCTTCTGGCTTGACGATATTCTCTTCCCCGCCTATAAAAATCATCCCATCGAAAAGCCCCTTTTCATTCTGGGTAACTTCCGCAGCGGCTCGACGTTCTTACACCGTTTACTCTCGCGCGATTCGGAAACCTTCACCAGCCTGACCACGTGGGATATTTATCTCACGCCCTCGGTAACGCAAAAGAAGATCACGCAGTTTGTGGCGGCGCTCGACAATAAATATTTCGGGAGAGTTCTGCACCGCGCCCTGTTCGCCTTTGACCGCGCCACGCTCGGCAAGGTCAAAATTCACCCCATTTCGTTCTTCCAGCCTGAAGAGGATGAGAACATTCACATGCACATCTGGGACGGGTATTTCGTGACCTTCCTGTTCCCGTTCATGGATGAATTCCCCGATTACATTCACTTCGACGAAGCGCTCAGCCCGGAACGCAAACGGCGCATCATGACGTTCTACAAGTCCATGCTGCAACGCCATTTGTATGCCAACGGCGCAAAGCATTTTGTGGCGAAGAACCCGGCGTTCAGCGCGAAGATTCAAACGCTGACAGAGTTCTTCCCCGATGCGCGCATTCTCTACCTTGCCCGCAACCCGCTCGACATGCTGCCCTCCACCGTTTCATGGATCAACTACGCCCGCGGACAGTTCACCGGTCCGCATGAGGAATATCTTTACATTGATGAAATCCTCGAGTTGACCCAGCACTGGTACCGTCACCCGCTCCGCCACCTGGACGCGCATCCCTCCCCCCGCCACCTGGTCGTCAACTACGAAGACCTGGTCCAGCGTCCCGAGGCGGTCATTCGCGGATTCTACGAACAGTTCAACTACCCCGATAAACCCGGGCTGCCCGCCATTATTGACCAGGCGGTCAAGGAAACGATGACGTTTAGCAGTGATCACAATTATTCCTACGAGAAGATGGGCTTCACCCGCCGGGGTATCGTGGAGATGTACAGGGATGTCTTCGAGCGGTTCCAGTTCGAGACGCGCGAAGATGAAGACTCGCTGTCGGTTAAGAAGCGGCTGGAGTTGGAACGATAATAAAAAGAGTCCCGCAAAACGGGACTCTTTTTATTGGAGCGCAAAATCTCCCGATTTTGCAGCCGCGGAAAACCTTATTTCTTCGTCCTTGAAGTTGTTGTTTTCTTTACAGCCGGTCTTTTAACGGAAGTCTTTGCCCGGGCGGGGGTTTTGCGCCTGTTCGGAGCGGATTTTGCATCCGGTTCTTCGGGCGCGGATTCGTCTTCGGCGGAGTCGACGGCTTGGGGTTCGGCAGACGGTTTCCGGGTCCGGGTTGAAGCGGGTTTCTTTTCCACTTTTTTGATCTGGTATTCATCCTCCCAGTTTTCGGCAAAGGCGAGTTGCAGTTTTCCATTCCGCGCAAGGAAGAGGATTATGCCTGTTACGCCCATCAGGAAGGCGACCAGCATCGAGGTGCTGATGAAGGTCTCGCCGAGTTTGGGCTGGTCGGGGCGGAAGAACTCGATGAAGACGCGGTTGAACCCGGCAAAGATCAGCCACAGGCTGAAGACCGCGCCGGGTTTGAGTTCCTCTTCATTCTGGCGCGAGTACCAGAGGATGAAGAGGTATGCCAGCACGTTCAGGATCATTTCGTAGGCGAAGGTAGGGTGGAAGCGCGTGGTCTCCGGCAGCCCGGCAAATTGGGTCAGGCGGTGATCGGCGGGGATGAGAATGCCCCACGGAAGGTTGGTGGGGGGACCGTACAGTTCCTGGTTGATGAAGTTGCCCAAACGCCCGATTGCCTGCCCGACCAAAACGACGGGGGCGATCGAATCGAGGAAGAGCCAGGCGTCGTAGCCGTTTCGTTTTAAATAAGCGATCAATACGATTGCGCCGAGCAGCAGCCCGCCGAAGATGTGCAGACCGGCAATCGGCGGGCGGATGATGGAGATGGGATCTTCGATGTAGGAACGGTTGCCGCCGATGATGGCGTTGATGACATACCACAGGCGCGCGCCGACGATGCCCGCCACAACCGCCCAGACCATGGCGTCGATCAGGACTTCGCCGTTTTCGCCGCGGCGGCGCACTTCCTTCTCTGCCAGCCAGCCGCCGATGAGGACGCTCGACATGACGATCAAGCCGTACCAGGTGAGTTCCACCTGCAGGGTGAACAATTTGAAACTGAAGATTACGGGGTCTATCATGATTACCTCGAAATTGAATTTGGAGGATTATATCATCCGGTCAAAGGACTCCAAGTCTCCCGCCCTACAACCTACAAGTGTGCAAGCAAGGTTGTCAGTTTGGACTGCAAAATCTCCTGATTTTGCTCGAAAGTCGGGAGATGCCGCCACGGCGTCACTCTGCGCCGCTTTCGACTCCGTGCCTGACATGTTTTGCCTGCACACCCCTACAAAACGACACCGGTCTTGTACGTTATAATTTTAAAAATTAATCCAGGAGCATCCATGAACATTTTTGTAACCGGCGGGGCGGGCTATATCGGTTCGGCAACAGCCGAAGCGTTGATCAAGGCGGGGCATCAAGTCACAGTCTACGATTCGCTCGTCACCGGTCATCGTGAGGCGGTCCCGGCAGGAGCGAAGTTCATCCATGCCTCGCTCGACGACACCCACGCACTCGCCGAAGCGTTGACCTCGACCCGATACGACGCCATCATGCATTTTGCCGCCTTCATCGAAGCAGGCGAAAGCATGAAAGACCCCGGCAGGTTCTTTCGCAACAACTTCACAAATTCGCTGGGGCTTATCGAAACCGCCGTTCAGGCGGGCGCGCGCAAGTTTGTATTTTCGTCCACAGCCGCAGTGTATCAATCCAGTGAAGAACCGCTCACCGAAGAATCGCCGCTCGGACCGACCAACGTCTACGGTCACACCAAACTCATGACCGAACAGGCGCTCGAATGGTATCGCTCCATTTACGGGCTGCATTTTGCCGCGCTGCGATACTTCAATGCCTGCGGGGCAATGCCAGGACGCGGAGAAGCGCACCAGCCCGAATCGCACTTGATCCCGCGCGTTTTACAGATCGCATTGGGGCAGGCAGAGTCCGCCACGATCTTCGGCACAGACTACCCAACCCCCGACGGCACCTGCATCCGCGACTACATCCACATCGCCGACCTGGTTTCGGCGCACATCCTCGCGCTTGGCGCATTGGAAAAACGCGACAAGATGATCTACAACGTGGGAAGCGGCAACGGTTTTTCAGTGAAGGAAGTGATCGAAACCGCCCGCGCAGTAACCGGTCACGCCATCCCTGCCCGCGAACACCCCCGCCGACCCGGCGACCCGGCGCGGCTCGTGGCCTCGCCGGAAAAAATAAAAAACGAACTGGGCTGGCAGCCAAAGAATACAAACATGCAGGCGATCCTCTCCAGCGCGTGGGAGTGGCACAAATCCCACCCGCATGGATACCAGAAATGAAATTCACCTTTCACCGCATCCCGGTCGGCATTTGCAATTGCTACCTTCTGCGCGGCGAACGCGCCATCCTGGTCGACGGCGGCGCGTGGGGCGGCTTACCCTCCTTTGAAAAAGGCTTGCGCGACTTAAAGGTCGACCCCAAAGAGATCGAACTCATCCTGCTCACGCACGGGCACTGGGACCACATCACCTGCCTCGCCGAAATCCAAAAACTGACAGGCGCCAAAATCGCCGTCCACGAAAAAGACAAATTCATGGTCGAGACAGGCGAGCCGCCTTTTCCAGCCGGTGTGACGTTCTACGGAAGGATGATATCCAGCGCTGCGAAATTTTTCCTGCACTCGCATCTTCCCCCGCTCAAAGTGGATACGGTTATTCCCGATGCGGGGATGTCGCTGAAGCCTTTCGGCATCCCCGGCGAGGTGGTCTACACGCCCGGTCATTCCATGGGGCATGTCAGCCTTGTCCTTGAAGACGGCAATGCCATCGTCGGCGACATGGCAATGAACGACTGGTACCTGCGCCTGACGCCCGGTCTGCCCATTCTCGCAGACGATATTCACGCAGTCGTGGAAAGCTGGAAGAAGATTTTGCCGATGGGAATCAGGCGCATCCACCCCGCCCACGGCATGGACTTCGATGCGGCTGTGATCGAAAAAGAAATTGCAAGTTTCAAGTTGGGCTAAAAAGACCCGCCGGGGAAACTTCCCCGGCGGGTCTTTTTTAGGCTCTTCAGAATTAATCGGGGTGGAAACCCGTTTTACCACAGAGGACGCAGAAAACGCGGAGATTTTAAAAGGTTTAGCCGGAGTCGAACGTCTCCTGATGTTCGCTTCTTGCTCCAAAGTCTGGAGATGCCGCACGGCGCCGCTTTGGACTCCATTTTCATCCCCTCGGGGTGAAACTCGTTTTACGAATACTCCGTGGTAAAAAATGAGCGTCCCCGCCAAATACCAGAGAGCTTCTTTTTATAAAATGGACGCTTCCATCCTTTCCACGGCTTGTTTGGCTTCGGCGAGACCCGCATTGGTCAGGTCGCGGTAGAGCTTGATGGCTTCGATTTTATTGCCCTTCTTTAGCAGGGCCATGACCTGCGTATTGACCATGCCGGGTTCATCGAAAAACTCAATTCCCAACTTGCGATAGAGAAAATCGAGCTTCCTTTCAAGTTCGGCAACGCGCGCGCGCAGGGTAACGATATCCTGTTCAGCAGACATGAAAAATCTCCTTTTCAAAAATAATACATGATATAAGCGCCGGTGGTATCCCCCTATTCCTCCTATTGCCGCATGTGTTACTCGAAATAAAATCTCGCAAGGTGAGTTTATAATACTTACGATGAATTCACCAACCCCACAAACCCGCAAAAAAATACATCCGCTGGCATGGCAGGGCATATGCCTTTTCATTTCCCTCGCGGCGTATGTCTTCATATTGGATAATCGTTCGCCGAATCTTCTCCGTCCGCTCAGCATGGCGTTACGGACCGGGTTTGGGGCGGCGATTCTGCTTGCAACGCTGATCCTTTATGGGGCATTTCGCATCCGCGGGCAGGTTGGCGCGCTGCCTGCCCTGGCTGGAAGCATGTCCCTTTTTGCGCTGGGGCTGGCAGGTTTATGGGCATCCGGCGATACCCAATCAATCATCTTAAATGGCTTAATTCCGCTCACCGATGCAGCCGGTTACTACACCGATGCCCTCCGCCTGCAATATGGGGGCGACGTCTCGAATTTCACCGCCATGCGTCCTTTCTTCGCCGGGTTGCTCTCATTCCTCCTCTGGCTTTCAGGACGCAATCTAATGATTGCGGTCGGCATTTTTACAGCCATCGCCGGTTATTCGTCGTATCTGGCTGCCCGCGAAGTCCACAAGACCCACGGGGCAGAAGCGGCAGTTTTTTTCCTCATCCTCATGTTCCTGTACTACCGGCATCACAGCGGCACAGCCATGTCGGAGTCGCTGGGGGTGCCGGTCAGCCTGTTGGGAGTCGCCTTGTTGTGGCGGGGAATCGCGGCGCGGAATGAATGGCCTGCCCTGTTCGGGGTCGCGGTGATCGCGCTTGCGCTGAACATCCGCCCCGGAGCGATGTTCGTCCTCCCCGCCCTTTTGTTGTGGGGCGGATGGGCCTTCCGCGGGCAGGGCAGGTTTTCATTCAAATTCCTCGGTCTGGGAACCGCCCTTATTCTCGCCGTTTTCTTCATCAATAACCGCATGATCGCTTTTGTAAATCCTGGCGGGGTCGCCTTTGAAAACTTTGCCTGGGCGTTCTACGGGCTGGCTTCGGGCGGCAACTCGTGGACTTATGTCTTTGAAGCGAATCCCCAGCTTGCCCTGCTCAAAGACACAGAAGTCACCCCCGCCATTTACAAACTGGCGTTCGACCTGATCCTGACACAGCCCAGCCTGATCGTCAAAGGCGCCCTCTTTTACTGGGGAATGTTCTTTTCAGACAGCTGGTATAACGCCTATGCCTTCGTTGGGGGAGATAACTACTGGATCAGTCTCGCGGCGCGTTGGGCAATATACGCTCTCAACGCATTGGGAATTTACAAATGGTTCAGAAACAGGAACGATCTTTATGCAAGCCTTGCGCTTACAGCCGCCCTGGGCGTACTGGCCTCCGTGCCGTTCGTTCCGCCCACAGACGCCTACCGGGTGCGCTTGTACGCCGCCACAATTCCTTTCTTCGCCCTGCTGCCCGCCATGGGGCTTGCCTTTCTGGCTGAAAAACTCCCAGCAACAATTTTCAGCCGTCCCTCCGAACCTAGTGAAGCAAGCCGCGCCCCGGCAATCCTATCCGTTATCCTGATTGCGGCAATGATCGCGCCGCCGATCCTGATAAAGTCGAGCGGGACGTTTCCCCCCGCGCCTAAAACCGCTTGCGCGAACGAAAGCGAAGGTTTCTATACGCGGTATGATGAAGGCACGGCGATCAACCTGAATCGTGAGAACAAACCCTTCATCGATTGGATGCCCAATTTTCACATTAGTTTGTTCCGCCGCAACATCCACAGCCTGCCGGATTCATTCCTGATCTCGGCAATGAGCGGGATCGACCCCGAGAACACCCTCTTTTATGGTCTCGACCTTGCGACAAACGAAACGGCAATCGTCATCCTGCCGACGGATCAACTGCCTAAACCGGGTTCATTAATCCTATTATGCGGCGAATGGGTCAAAAACCCCGGCACACCCTATGTCTTTTTTGTCGCAGAACAGGTCATGACCGCCGACGCGCCCTAAAGGTTGTCATCGGAAAAACGCATGGTATAATGTCGGCCGTTTGAAATGGAGAGGTCGCGTAGTCTGGCTTAGCGCGCACGCTTGGAAAGCGTGTAACCCACAAAGGTTCGCGGGTTCGAATCCCGCCCTCTCCGCTGATGGACACTCTCGCAAGGGAGTGTTTTTATTTAGGTTCACGCGCCCCCATTGAGGGGATGATATTCGAATCCCGCCCTCTCCGCTGATGGACACTCTCGCAAGGGAGTGTTTTTATTTAGGTTCACGCGCCCCCATTGAGGGGATGATATTCGAATCCCGCCCTCTCCGCTGATGGACACTCTCGCAAGGGAGTGTTTTTATTTAGGTTCGCGCGCCCCCATTGAGGGGGTGGTATTCGATCCGCCTCGCTGATGGACACCCGCAGGGAGTGCTTTTACTTGGGGTTCGCGTGCCCCCATTGAGGGGATGATATTCGAATCCCGCCCTCTCCGCTGATGGACACTCTCGCAAGGGAGTGTTTTTACTTAGGTTCGCGCGCCCCCATTGAGGGGATGATATTCGAATCCCGCCCTCTTCGCTGATGGACACTCTCACAAGGGAGTGTTTTTATTTAGGTTCGCGCGCCCACATTGAGGGGATGATATTCGAATCCGCCTCCGCTGATGGACACTCTCGCAAGGGAGTGTTTTTATTTAGGTTCGCGCGCCCCCATTGAGGGGATGATATTCGAATCCCGCCCTCTCCGCTGAACAAAAAAGACCTGATCTTGCGACCAGGTCTTTTCGCTGCAAAATTCGATTAAGGTGTCGGCGTTGCGTTCACGTCAGAAAGCGGGGTTCCCGCATACACCATCAACCCAGAGGAAAGAGCCGCATCGTGCCCAGGGACATCTGCTTTTGTTTCAGCGATGAATTGATACAACAGGGACGATTGCCAATTGCCCCCGCCAAGAATATCCGTTCCCTGGGGGGCGTCATCGGCGCGGCGCGAACCGGCGAGGATGCCTTCATAACTGCTCATATCCAACTGCGCGGGAGAAACAGCCAGATCCACTGAATGGCAGGAGGCGCAGGAAAGCGAGCCGGAATACCACAAATTGGCGTTGACAAAGAGCGGCTCGACATCTTCAAAGACGGCTTCGCAGGTCTGACCATTGACATCTTCGAACTGGAAGGCTTCGGTGTCGGATGCGCCCGCTTCGACCCACGCCCCGATCAGGTCCACACCAGCGACATGGCACTCGTCCGAGGCGGAGGCGGGAGCCGCTTCCACTTCCATGGCGGGGAGGGTGGCGGGAATCAGGGTGGGGATGGGCGTCGTCTCGGGCAGGGCGCTCCCGCGGTTGCATGTGAGAGACATTCCGCAGGCATTCACAAAGACAATGCCCACCCAGGCAAGCAACCCGACCAGAAATACAGTCAAGGCGCCGTAGATATATTTTCGAACATCGTCGTTCATTACAGGCATCTCCCTTTTACTGACCGGCTTTAAGCGTGCGAAGGTAATTCACCACGTCCCAGCGTTCGCGGACGGTGAGATTCTCGTTAAGCGGCGGCATCTGACCGGAGAACTGGGTTTCAGGGAAGAGCGTGTTGTTCGGGTTCCAAATCCCATTCGTAATGGTCAGGAACCAGCTGCCGTCTGATTTGGCTTGCACGGCTTCGCTGGTCAGGTCGGCGGGTTTCTTTTTGACGAGGAAGGCGGCAACTGTGCCGGTTCCCTGGGCGGTATCGCCGTGGCACATTGCGCAGTGGATCTGGTACAACTGCGCGCCGCGGGCAATGGATGCCTCATCGGCAGGAACCGGATTGACCGGCTCGCCCATGCCGGGTAAATAAGCAGGTCCATCCACGGGAATGGATTGGGCGGGAACCGCCAGCGGTTTTTCCTGGTCGTCGAACGAATCCTGGATTTCCATGAAAACGACCCAGTCCACCTTGATGACATCATAGGCGAAGATCATCAGCCCGGCTCCCAAGACGGCAAGGACGGCAAATACAACGAGGAGTTGTTTGAAAAGTCTCATAGGTGCTGCGCCTCCGCAGGCTTCACGGATTCGGCGCCGAGTTTCTTCAACACGTCCGTGATTTTCTTTTCTTCCACATGCGGGCATTCGACGAAGATGGCGATCTTGCCGTCGCTGATCTCAGGCACATACTTCATCGGGCGGTAGTTCGGGAAGAAACTGTCGAGGAAAACGCCGAGGAAGGTGGAGAGCAACATGCCGAGCATGGTTAATTCAAATAACACGACCACGGTGGGAGGTCCCGGAACGAACGCCTGGGAACTGACCTGGATCGGGTAGGGATAGAGATATGGGGAAATGAACGCCAGGAAAAAGCCCGCGCCAAACCCCAGGATCGCGCCGCCCATGGCAATGCGCGGAACATTCGTCCACTGGCGCGGACGCCCAAGCATGGCTTCGGTGACGGGCACGCCGGAGATGACATTCATGCAGTCATCGTGAACGCCCATCGCGCGGAGCTGCTCAACGGCATCCGCGGCAGGCGCGAGGTCCGAAAAGACCGCGAGTAGATCGACAACATTTGAATCAGTCATCGTATCCTCCTATTCCAATTCGCTGACGGAGACGACCGTCTCGCGTCCAAATTTCTTGAGTTCGTGCGCCATCTGACCTTCCTGCACCTCCCAAACCGGGATGAGCGGGATCAGTTTGGAGGCAAGCACGTACAACAGGATGAACAGCGCCAGTGTGCCGATGCCAAGCGGAATTTCGACGCCGGGCGTATACATGCGCCATGTGAACGGGGCGCGGTTGATGGTCAACGAGATCGGCACGATGATGTAACGCTCGAACCACATGCCAACGTTAATGATGATGCCGACGGTCGAGACCAGCCAGGGGGTCGAGCGCCATTTGGTGTTCCAAAGGATCGCCCATGGAACAACCACATTACAAAAGAGCATGGCAAACCACATCCAACCCAATGGACCGGCTTCATGGAAGTGCAGCAACTGATGCGTCCACTTGTCGCCGCCGTACCACTGCACCATGTAATCGTTGAAGAAGAAGTATGCCCAGGTCATGGAGATGATGAGCATCAACTTGCCGATGGCGTCGAAATGTTCGGCGCGGATGAAGTAGTCCATGTGTTTCATGTTGCTGCGGATGACAGCCAGCACAATGACAGCCGCGCCCATGCCGGAATGCAGCGCGCCGACCACGAAGTACGGACCAAAAATGGTCGAGTTCCAGCCGGGGCGAGTGGCGGCGGCAAAGTCCCAAGACACGATGGTATGCACCGAGAACATGACCGGGATGATCGCGAAGGCGAAGATGTTCATCGCGTGGCGCAGGTGGGTCCACTCGCCTTCCGTGCCGCGGAAGCCGAGGGCAAGTGCCTTGTATAAATTCTTGCGCCAGCCGGTCGAGCGGTCGCGCGCCATCGCCATATCGGGGATGAGCGGCAGGAAGAGGTACATGGTGGACGAGAGCAGATAGGTGGTAATGGCAAGCAGGTCCCACGTCAGCGGCGAGTGCAGGTTGGGCCACAACATGCGCTGGTTCGGATATGGGAAAAGCCAGTAGGAAAGCCACACGCGGCCCATGTGCATGAAAACGCTGAAACCAGCCTGCACCAGACCGAAGGTGGTCATCAACTCTGCGGCGCGGGTGAACGGGCGGCGGAATTCCGCCTTGAACACGCGCAGGATCGCCGAGATGAACGTACCCGCGTGGCTGATACCGATCCAGAACACGGTATTGACGAGGAAGATACCCCAGTAGGACGGACGGTTGACACCGGCAATGCCGACGCCTTCCGCGATCATCTTCGCCCAGGAATAGACCAAGCCATAGGCAACGATGCCGCTCAGGATGATGACCGCCGTCCAGAACTTCCAGCCGGGCTTGCCGGTCATGGATTCCATGACCATGTCGTTCATTTGCCCGCGGGGAAGCGGGTCGAGCATCAGGTGTTTTTCGCGGAAGTGCTCTTCAGTGTGAGCGTGTCCCGCGTCATGTTTGTGATCAGCCATGATTAGCCTCCCTTGAAGTAGGTCACGCTCGGAAGCGTGCCAAGTTCTTCAAGATGTTTGACGCCATGCCCCTTGTGCGCCAGCTGGGACACAAGGCTCTGGGGATCGTCTGTGCGCCCAAAAGTGATGGCGGTCGCCGGGCAGGCTTGCGCGCAGGCGGTGGTGAATTCGCCGTCCATTACCTCGCGTCCCTCCGACTTCGCCTCATCCTGCGCCTTGTGAATGCGCTGGATGCAGAAGGTGCATTTCTCCATCACACCGCGGCGGCGGACGGTCACATCGGGGTTGAACTGGTTGGGCAGCGGTTCGGGGCGTTCATAGTCGCGCCAGTTGAAGGAACGCACCTGGTACGGACAGTTGTTCGCGCAGTAACGCGTACCCACACAGCGGTTGTAGACTTGCAGGTTCAAGGACTCAGCCGTCGAGTGGACGGTGGCAAACGCCGGGCAGACCGGTTCGCAGGGGGCGCTGCCGCACTGCTGGCACAGCATCGGCTGGTTGGGCGTCATCTTCACTTCGGGATACTCCCCTTCCCAGAAGCGCTCGATGCGGATCCAGTGCATGGAACGACCGTAGCCCGAATCTTCCTCGCCCACAAAGGTGATATTGTTTTCCATCGCGCAGGCAGCCACACAAGCCTGGCAGCCTGTGCAGATATCCTGGTTGATGACCATGCCCCACTTGCCGACATGTTCTTCCGCTAATTTAACTTCAGGAATTGCATTCGTCATGATTAATGCTCCTCGCCAAGCGCTTCGCCATAGACGCCGATGCGGCTCTCAAGGCGGGCGAGCCCGACGCCGGATTGGGCAGCGCGGACTTTTTCAACTTTTACTTTCATACCGCCAAAAGCCAGGTCGCCCGCTTCGTTGAAGTGGACGCCGAACAGGTCGGCGGGGTTTGCGCCGCGCTTTTCAGCATAGCGCCCATACGCGGTGTGACCCTGACCGAACGGCATTGCAATCGTATCGGGGCGGATCGCCGGGTACAGGTAAACATAGGCTTCCACTTCACCGGCTTCGCTGACAATTCTGACCATGTCGTCGTTCTGCAAGCCAAGTTCGTGGGCGGTTTCAGGGTTGATCTCGACCCAGGTATTCCACATCACGGTCGTGGTCGGGTCGGGTAATTCTTGCAGCCAGGGCTTGTTCGCGCCCGCTTCGGCTAGGGTCGGCGAAACGAAGGGCACGAAGAAGAACTCGCCTTCACCGGCAAATTCAGGTTCGGCAGCCTTCACATTTCCATTCAAAACGCCGGAGCCATCGGGAGCGATCAACGCGTCGGCATTCTTGAACCAGCCGCCATACTGCTGGAAGTACGCCATGAAGGTCGCCGCATCGGCAGCGGAGAACGAGCCGCTGGCTTCACTCATCAACGCGCCAACCTTGGACTGGATGAATTCAACTTCATCGGCAAAGGGCAGGGCTTCGGCAAACTTACCGCCCGCCAGTTTCGCCGCAGCGATCAACACGTCGGCAGTGGCGCGCGTGTCATAGAACGGTGAAACAACCGGTTGAGCGCCGGAAAGCACCGGCAGAGAAACGCCAGTGGCTACACGCTGGTAGCCCCAGGATTCAAGCCCGTGGTGATCGGGGAAGACGTGCTTCGCTTCGGCGGCAGTTTCATCGGGGAAGGTCGCAAACGAGAAGAGTTCCACATTCGCAAGCGCATCCTTGAAGCCAAGCGCAGCGGGCAATTCAAAGACCGGGTTCACGCCATGCACGAACAAGGCTTTGATCGCGCCGCTCTTCATCTTCTCAACGAAGGCAGCCATTTCTTCGGCAGAAGCGGGTCGGCTGGTCTCGGTCTGGTTCGGGGCAAGGGCAGAGAGATACACGCCGCCGGGCTTGCCGAAATTATCAGAGAGGGCATTCAACGCCAGGACGGCTTCGGCGATTTCCAACCCGTTGGATTGACCCAACGCCGCGCCGCCGGGGATGGCGAGCACGTTGAAATTGACGAACATCTCCGCGAGGTGATGCAACGCCTCCAACTCGACGCCAGCGGATTCAGCGACCTCAGCCGGGTTCACGCTGGAGAAGACTCTCGGCATTGCGCCGCCGCGAAGCTCCGAGGCAAGTTTACCGATTGCAAGGGCAACCAAGCCTTCGGTCCCGGGGCGAACCGGAACCCAATGGTCAGCCTTCGCTCCCGTCGCAGACATCCGCGCTTCAAATTGGACGAAGGTGCCGCGTAGTTTCGTCTCGCCTTCGCGCAAGCCAACGAAGCCGCGGGTGTATGGCAACGGTGAAAGCCAGGTTTCGAGGAAGTTCGCGCCGAAGGAGAAGACCACTTGCGCCCCGCCGAGGTCGAACCAGGGCAAGCCCGCCTGACCGAAAAGGTTTTCAGCGGCTTTGCTGAGGGTGGCGCGGGCTTCGAACATGCCCAGCGCCCCATAGCGGACGGGGCCATTCATGCCGGTCGCGTTTGCGAGGTCTGAGACGAGGTCGAAGAGATGATCGGGAGCCATGCCCATCAGGAAGGCGACTTCGCCCGGTTTGTAATTCTTGAGGGCATCTGCCACAGTTTGAATGGCAGAGTCCCAATCTCCGGTGGACGGCGCTTGAACGCGGTCGGGGTTGTACAAGCCGTGCAGGGTGGCTTGTCCGCGCGCGCAGGTCTTGCCGAGGTTGAGGGGATGGTTGGCATTGCCTTCGGTCTTGAGGGCGCGTCCCTGATAGGTGCGCACCACGAGACCGCATCCCGCCGCGCATTCGCGGCATGTAGTGGCGTAATAGGTACTCTGCCCGACGGAGTTATATTCAGGCATCTGCTGGTACGGTTCGCGCTTAACATAACGCGAAGCGGGACCACAACCTGTGAGGATCGCAGTGGTCGCCGCTCCCAAACCAGCCAGTTTTAGAAAATCACGCCGGGAAAATTGTTCAGTCATAATGGATTCCTTTCGCCCGGTTTAGTAGTGACACGTGCCGCAGTCGGCGAGTTTGATCAGTTTTTCCTGATCGTCCCCGGCGGTTTCGATGTGACAGTTCAAACACCAGCCCATGTTCATCACCTGCGGATTTTCGTAGATGCCCATCTGGCTCACATCGCCGTGGCAGTCTTCACAGTTCTTCCCCGCGGCGATATGCGCGCGATGGTTGAATTGAACGAAATCCGGGACGATGGCAACGGGAACCCATTCGAGCGATTGACCGCTGAGGACGGCGTCCTTAAGCGGGGCAAGCAATGCGCTGTCGCGGGTTTTTACGATCTGATTGTGGCACGCCCAGCACTTCGCCTGTGAGGGAAGCCCGGCGGCAGGACCCTTGGATGCCCCCGGATGGCAATACAAACACTGAATGCCAAAGGCAACATGGGTCTTATGGGGAAAGCCTGGAACAGGTTGTTCGGGCGCCTGCTGGGTGGTCCATAACCCATAGGCAGCCGCGCTGAACACTGCCAGGAACACAATTCCCACCGCGATCAGACCAAGCGGCTGTTTCAGCCAGTCAAATAACTTTTTGATCATGGATGCTCCTGAAAATAATATAGGCAATGCCGCCCGTATCAGGAGACGGCATTAGCAAATTGCCGTGGTACATTTTCGATAAATAACGCGGCGCGTCGTTCCGTCAATAAATGAACGCCCAATCATTTCCTGCGCGCCAGCCCGCGTCATTTTACATCAATATGTGCGCCAATACATTAGGCGCACAACGAAGGGATTATACAATGAAAGTGTAAAAAAGTACAAGTTTCCCCTTGTTTATCGACATGGCTGCTGTAAAGCCCGGGCAGACGATGGGTTTAACCGGGGTCAAACGTCTCCAGACGTTCGAGCTTTTCTCCAAAGTTGGGAGCCTCTTCAACAGGCTCAGGGCAGATATTTACAATCCAAACCGACAACCTTAGCTTTCCCCCTGCCCCCGGGAGCGCTCAAAGTTTGTTATTTGGACTGCAAAATCTCCTGGTTTTGCAGTCCAAAGTCTGGCGCTTTGGACTCCGCCCTTGCAACCTTTTAGTGCGCCCCCTGCCCCGTTTGCCGCGCCGCGTAACATCGGTATATAATGAGAGATAATGAAAACAAGGCATTTCCTCGTCATTACCGCGGCGCTCCTCGGGTTTCTGATCCTCGCCCTGAGCCTGACAAATTTCAACCCGACGGACGCCCTTGCAATGGGATTCAACGCCAGCCAGGTTTCACAGGCAGGCGCTGCGCAGGCGAACGGCGGCTCGGAGATCGGCTCCACAAATGGGATCGTTGTGATGGGCATTGTCATCGTCCTGATCGTGACCCTGCCCCTGGCGCTGCGCGGCAAAAAATAAGTCAAAAGCGCGTCCCGCCGGGCAAAAGGCTCAAAGCCCTCGTTAACATTCGGTATTAATGTCATTAACCCCGTCTTAACCGAAGCGCGAGCCCCTTATGATATAGTGCCATTCATGTCTGAAAAAATATTGATCGTCGAAGATGAACTGGCTTTGCAGGAAACGCTTGCTTACAACCTGAAAAAAGAGGGGTACAACGTCGAAACCACGGCAGACGGAAGGTCCGCGCTGGAAGCCGCCCGCAAGTCGAAACCCGACTTGATCGTATTGGACATCATGCTGCCCGAAATTGACGGCTTCGAAGTGGCGCGCATCCTGCGCAAGGAAATGAGCGCCGCCATTCTCATGCTGACCGCCCGCGACGACGAGATCGACCGCGTGGTGGGGCTTGAAGTGGGCGCCGACGATTACCTGACCAAACCCTTCTCGATGCGCGAACTGGTCGCCCGGGTAAAAGCCCAACTGCGCCGGGCGCGGCTGCTCAAGGAGGAAATGGGCAAACCGGTCGAAGAGGCAAAACACGAAACCCTGACCTACGACAACCTGACCATAAACCTGACCCGCCGCGAAGTGTTGTTGAACGAACAGCCGATCCAGCTTAAACCGAAGGAATATGAACTGCTGCTCTTCCTTGCCGAACACCGCCGTCAGATGCTCTCGCGCGAATTCATCCTTGAACGGGTCTGGGGCTGGGATTTCATCGGCGACAGCCGCACCGTGGACGTGCATGTGCGCTGGCTGAGGCAAAAGATCGAAGAAAACCCAGGCGAACCAAAACGCATCGTCACCGTGCGGGGCGGCGGGTATCGCTTCGAGGGATAATCACGCGCTGCGTAATTCGTAATCAGCGCGTCACACATCACGCATTTCGTATTACGCATGATCCAACTTCCGTATATTCTTGCGCTCGTTTTTTTTCTGATCGCCGCCTGGTTTGCATGGCGGTTTTACGATTTAAAGAAGCGGCTCGACGCCTACGCCAAAACGGTCCGCAAACAGGGCGGCGCGCAGGACCCCGCCGGAGACCTCGAAGCCATCTCTGCGGCTGTGAACGCGTTGCAAACCGCATTTCGATCCGACCAGGTGGCGCTCAACGCCGAAAACGCCCGCCTTGCCACCGTGCTGGCGCAGCTGACCGACGGTGTCCTCATCGCCGACGCGGAGGGGCGCGTCCAACTGGCGAACCCGGCGGCGGGCAGCCTTTTTGGAATCGGCAGCCCCACCGGGCAGACCGTGGCGCAGGTTGTGCGCAACCACCAACTCATCGAAGCCTGGAAGCGCTGCCAAAAGACGCGCCGGGTCGAAGTTGAAACCGTGGAACTCCCCTCCCGCAAACTGATGCTGCAACTTACGGTCATCCCCGACGAACACGAAGGCGGGAGCCTGCTGCTTGCGCAGGATATGACCCAGGTACGCAAACTGGAAATGGTGCGGCGCGACTTTATCTCGAATGTTTCGCACGAACTGCGGACTCCGCTGGCCTCGCTCAAAGCGCTGACGGAGACCCTGCAAAGCGGCGCATTACTGGACCTGGAAGCCGGTCCGCGGTTCCTCGAGCGGATTCACACCGAGGTGGATGCGCTGACGCAGATGACGCAGGAATTGCTCGACCTTTCGCGCATCGAATCGGGGCAGGTGCAATTGAATTACGAATCGTTATCCCCGCGTAAGTTGATCCACTCCGCGGCGGAACGGATGAAGGCGCAGATCGAGCGCGCCAGGCTGAAACTGGATGTGGAATGTGAGGACAGCCTGCCGAACATCATGGCAGACCGGAACCGTCTCGAGCAGGTGCTGGTCAATTTGATCCATAATGCGGTCAAGTTCAACAAGCCGGGGGGAAGCATCCGCCTGGGTGTGGAAACAACTCCCGGCGGAGTCCGATGCGCGGTGCGGGATACGGGATCAGGCATTCCGGCGGAGAGTCTCACCCGCATCTTCGAGAGGTTTTATAGAGTCGATTCATCCCGCACCGGGTCCGGCACGGGATTGGGGCTTTCGATATCAAAGCACATCATCGAAGCGCACGGCGGGAAAATCTGGGCGGAGAGCGATGAGGGTCGCGGCAGTTCGTTCTTTTTTGAGATCCCCGCAAATAAAAATCAATGACCGAGCAATACGGCTTCGGCTGATTCGAGCTGGGAGTAAACCGGGATGATGGCGGGGATGTCGGTGATCTCGAGCACGCCCATCACGTCGGGGGTCGGGTTGAGCAGGACCATTTTTCCCTTGCGTGAGAACATGGATTTGGCGTTGGTGACGAGCAATCGGATTCCGATGGAGGCGAGAAAATCAACGCCCGACATGTCAACGATCACTTTTGGGGTTTCTCCGGCGCAATAGCCGGTGAATTTTGTCTCGACCTCATTCACCCCCATGATGTCCATCCTGCCGCGCAGTTGCAGGAGGGTAATGCCGTTCTTCAATTCGGTTGCCGTGAATTCCATGCGAGTCACCTGTTGTGTTGGGATGGCTCATTATATGGATGTTAACGGGATCGATTGTTAACAACAGGTTATGATTTTTACATATCCATCAGGCGCTGTTGAATGTCGAAACGTTTTTCTTCGCTTTCGGCTTTGGCGCGCTGGTAGGTTCCGTCTGCCTGAAGGATGCGCGCGCGGACGTTGTCTTTTAGGTAGGCTTCGAGAATCTTCTCGCGCATGAGACGGACATGCCTTTGGTTCTCGACCGGGAAGACGACTTCGACGCGGTGGTTTAGGTTGCGGGGCATCAGGTCGGCGCTGCCGAGGTAGACCTCTTCGCTGCCGTTGTTTTGGAAGTAGAAGACGCGGCTGTGCTCAAGGTAGCGCCCGACGATGCTTACCACGCGGATGTTTTCGCTGATGCCTTTAATCCCGGGGCGCAGGCAGCACATGCCGCGCACGAGCAGGTCGACCTGCACGCCCGCCTGGGAGGCTTGATACAGCAGTTGGATCATTTCGGTATCGACCAGCGAGTTGATTTTGAAGATCAGCCGCGCCTTGTTCCCGGCTTGGGCGTGTTCGATCTCGCGGCGGATGAGTCTTTCCATTTGTTCGCGCAGGTTGACGGGGGCGACCAGCAGTTTCTTGTAACTTTTCTTTGTGGAATAGCCGGTCAGGTAGTTGAAGAGGTCGGTGGAGTCGGCTCCCATGTCTTCGTCGCAGGTGAACATGCCGAAGTCTTCGTAGATGCGCGAGGTGACGGCGTTGTAGTTGCCGGTGGCGAGGTGCAGATAACGGCGGATGCCCTCCCCTTCCTTGCGGACGACCATTGCCACCTTGCAATGCGTCTTCAGCCCGACCAGCCCGTAGACGACATGCACGCCCGCATCCTCCAGCCGCCGCGCCCAGCCGATGTTGGATTCTTCGTCGAAGCGGGCTTTGAGTTCGACCAGCACGGCCACCTGTTTGCCGCGTTCGGCGGCTTCGAGCAGGGCTTCGACCACGGGCGCGTTGGCGCCGACCCGGTAGACGGTTTGTTTGATCGCCAGCACGTGCGGGTCGCGCGCCGCCGCGTTGAGGAAGTCCACGACCGGGGAAAAGGAATCATAAGGCTGGTGGAAGAGAATATTCCCGGCGCGGATCACGTCGAAGATGTTGGTGGTCACATCGAGGGAGCGGATCGCTTTGGGGACGCGCTGAATGTAGGGGGCGTATTTCAGGTCGTGACGCTCGACGTTGTTGTATAACTGCCAGAGATTCGCCAGCCCGAGCGGATGCGGCAGCATGTAAACGTCGTTCTGGTTGACTTCGAGGTTTTCCACCAGCAGGTCGCGCATCTCATCGGGCATGGTGGGGTAGACCGTTACCTGCACCACCGACCCAAATTTACGCTTGCGGATGTTCGCCTGCATGGTTTCGAGCAGGTCGTCGGCTTCAAGTTCCTGGATCTCGATGTCGGCGTCGCGCACGATGCGGAAGGGATGGGCGGCAGCCACCTCGAGCCCGGGGAAAAGTTCGCCAAGGTTCGCCGCGATCACCTGGTCAAGCCAGACAAAGTAATGGTGATGCGGAATCGTCCCGTCTTTGCGTTCGCCGCCGGAGGAGCGTTTGATCGGCACAAGGCGCGGCAGGGTGTCGGGAATTTTCAGGCGCGAGAATTTTTCATGTCCCTTTTTGTCGCGGATGACGATGGCAAGGTTCAGGCTGAGATTCGATATGTGCGGGAAGGGATGCCCCGGGTCCAGCGCGAGAGGCGTGAGAACGGGGTGGATCAGTTCCGAGAAATATTTATCCGCCTTTTCCTTTTGTGATTTGCTGAGTTTGGAATATTCAAGGATGTGAATGCCCTCTTTATCCAGCCGGGGCAGGAGTTTCTTTTGAAAACATTTCTGCGCCTCCATCATCAACTGCTGGATGGATTTACGGATGGCGGCAAGTTCTTCGCGCGGGGTGAGACCGTCCTCCGAAAGTTTGGTGATGTTCGCTTCGATCTGTTTGCGGATGCCGGAGACGCGCACCATGAAGAACTCGTCCATGTTGGAGCCGAAGATGGCGAGGAATTTCACACGTTCGAGCAGGGGATTCCCGTCATCCAACGCTTCTTCCAGCACGCGGCGCTGGAATTCCAGCAGGCTGAGTTCGCGGTTGATGTATAAAGCGGGGGAGGAAAGATTGATTGAATCTGTCATGGGGGGTCCGGGTCAGCCGCCGATTTCGACAAGGATGCCGGGGGGCATCAGCCATTCGAGCGTGGCTTTGCGGGCATGATGCAGATCTTCGGCGGCGAGGTAACAGACGCCGCCTTTTTTGAAGGTCATATCCACAGCCGACCCGTTCGCCGTCAACAGACTGACCAGGGTGGAAAGATACGGCTCATGTCCGACGATGGCAAGGCTGTTCACCGAATATTTTTCGTTGATCTCGGCAAAGAGCAGGTCCGGGTCGCCCATGGGAGACAGGTTTTCGCTGACAGCGAATTTCTTCTTCATCTTAAACACGTCGGCAAGAATGCCGGCGGTCTGTTCGGCGCGGACGTAGGGACCGGCGAGGATGAAATCGAATTCGACGCCGAGGGCGCGCAGTCCCTTTGCGATGGCGCGCATCTTCTTCGCGCCTTTTTCGGTCAGGACCCGCTGGCTGTCCTCCCCCGTGGCGGATTCTTCCTCGGCAATGGCGTGACGGATAAGATACAGGTTCATGATCGGTTTTTCTCCCATGGAAATGGTTGGTCTGGCGCGGACCGCCAAAAAACAAAGGCTTCGCCGCTGCTTTCAAAGAAATCGGAAACCGCGCCTTGCAAACGGGACCTGAAATGATCCACAACAGATTCAAAGCCCGGCTGGCTGGCGGGGTCTTTCAAGTCTGCCAGTTTTTGCAGGGCGGTATCCATATCCTGAATATCACCCATGCCCGACTGATAATCGTGCATTCGTTTCAAATGACCTTCCGGGTAATTGGGAAGCAGGGGGTGGATGATTTCGACGACGTAGCGGAACCGCTTGAAGGCAATCCGCAATTTATGGATGCCGGGAATATTCTCCGCGCTCATTGCCGTATGCGCCGCCATCATACGGGCATGGATCTCATCGCCCGCCGAAAGAAGCTGACCGGTAAGCGGTTCGACCGGCAGACCCTCGATCATTTCTCGCGTCTTCCCGATGCGGGTCTTCAACCTGCCAAAATCGCGCGATTGGATCGCCTTGCGGGCGTGTTTCAATAATTTTCTTTCCTCCGCCTGCAATTCCAATTTGAAAAATTCCAACTCCGGCAGTTCATGCAGCGATTCAGAAATATCCGCCAGCAATACCTGCGCATCGCGCAGGTCGTCCAGGTCGTCAAGCTGGTCTTTGAGAACGCGCCGAATCTTCTGGATGCGTTTATGCAGAACGACGGAACGCAGCAGGTCGAGGAAAGCCAGCAAACGGCGCGATGCCACGCGCAGATCGTGAACCGCCTCTTCCGAGAATTCCGCGCGGCAGAGTTTCAACTCGGCGCGGAATTTTTCCCAACGCGCGTCGAAGGCTTCGAGCAGGATCGTTTTCGCATTCATGCTACGCCTCGATCTCCAGTTTCGCGCCGAATACATCCTGGAACAACGAACGGCGTTTCTCCAATGCCCAGGTTTCCAGGCTCAGGCTGCCCTTGCCGTCCAGGCTCAATATCCACTTGTTTTTGGCTTCGCGCATCGAAACGCCGCGCACGCGCTGGGTATGACTGACATCCATCGCGTCGGCAAGGCGCAAAAGAACCGAGAGCCGGATCACCGCCGAACGGTCGCGGGAAGACAGGGCGCGGAAGGTTTCATCCTGCAAGGTCGGCATGGCTTTGCGATGGTAACGCGCCAGGTTTGCCACAATATCCACCTCGCGGCTCGACAACCCGATCAGCGGACTGGCTTTCAAAAGATACTGGGCATGGCGGTCGTGATCTACCGTGCTCACAAAATGCCCAATGTCGTGTAACAACGCCGCAACCCCCAACAGCAACTTGTCGTCCTCTTCGAGGTTATGCAGCGGCTGGGTCTGGTCGAAGAGACTGCCCGCAAGAAAAGCCACCAGGTTGGAATGCTTCCCGTCGTATTGATACTTCTCCCCCAGCAGCATGGCAGACATCCACACCTGCTCGCGGCGGGCGGGGCGCGGCAACTGACTCAGGCTTTGGGCAAGATCAGCCAGCAGACCGTCCTTCAAACCCACGTTGGGAATCCGGACCTCGTCCACCCGCGCTTCCTTGACGATCATCTTCAAAACGATGGACGCGGGCAGGATGACGTCGGCGCGGTCTGGCTTCATCTTGAACTTGCGCATCCTTTCCTGGACCGTCATCTGACTCAGCGTTCTGGAAAGTTTTTCCAACTCCTCGAACGTGATCGCCGTATCGCTCTCGCGCCTGAAGAGTTTCTTCCGCAGCGCCCCCATCTCTTCGATATTGCCCCCCGTGCCGATGCAAATATCGAGTTTCTTTTTGCCCACCTCGCGTTCGATCCTGCGCCGCGCGGCTTCGGCATATTCGCGCACCAGTTCATCGAAGGGAAGTTTGGCGGGCTTTTTGCTCAATTTCTCCAACAGGCGCACCGTGCCCATGTTGTAACTTTCGGTCGAAAGGATGTTGTTGCCCTGCGAGAGGGTCACCTCCACGCTCCCGCCGCCGATGTCGATCAGCATGGCATATTTATTCTTCAAGTTGACGGCGTTCGCCACCGCCAGGTGAATGAGCCGCGCCTCCTCCTCCCCGCTGATGGTCTCGATCTCGATCCCGGTCGTGCGCGCGATGCGGTCGCACAAAATATCGCTGTTATTCGCCTCGCGCATGGCGCTGGTCGCCACCGCGCGGATTTTCCCCACCCCGTAATCGTCTGCCACCTTGCGAAAGCGGACGAAGGCATCCAAAGCCAATTGCGCCGTCTCTTCCTGAATCTGCTTCTGGGAGAAGGCGTCCCGACCCAAACGGACCGGCAGGCGCAGATTCTCCAGCGTTTCCAGTTTTTCGTCGAATCCCACCCTGCCGACGATCATGCGCATGGCGTTCGAACCGACATCGATTGCGGCTATGGTTTGCATCAACTGCCTTTCGCTGAATTATAAAGGGAGTTCCCGGCAACAACTTTGACCGGTCGTTAACAACAAGTAAAGAAACGCCGGAATTAAACCCGCATTAACATCCCATTGTTCGTTCCTTAATTGTCGCTTGCTACACTGACGCGCATCGGCAACGGACACCATGAAAAAAATACTCTTCATCTGCGGCTCGCTTAACCAGACCAGCCAAATGCACCAGATCGCGCGTCACCTGGCGGGCAGGTACGACTGTTATTTTACGCCCTATTATGCCGACGGGATCGAGCAGTTTGTCGCCAACATGGGCTGGCTCAACTTCACCGTCCTGGGGGGCAGGCATCGGCGGGAGACAGACGCCTATCTTCAGCGAAACAGGCTCAAGGTCGACCTGCGAGGCGAGAGGCACAACTACGACCTGGTCTATACGTGCAGCGATCTCATCATCCAGAAAAACATCCTCAGGAAAAAGGTCATCCTGGTGCAGGAGGGCATCACCGAACCGGAGGGGTTCGTTTACAAACTGGTGCGCTGGCTGAAACTTCCGCGCTATCTTGCCAATACCGCCACCAACGGCTTGTCGAACGCCTACGACCTTTTCTGCGTGGCGTCCGAGGGATATGCCCGGCATTTCATCCGCAAGGGGGTCAAACCGGAGAAGATCGCCGTGACGGGTATTCCGAACTTCGATAACATGGCTGCCTTCGAGCAGAACGACTTCCCCATGCATGGGTATGCGCTGGCGGTCACTTCGCCCCTGCGCGAAACCTTCCGCCCCGACGACCGCGCCGCCTTCATCAAGCGCTGCGTGAAGATTGCCGGGGAACGCAAACTGATCTTCAAATTGCATCCGCTGGAGAATGCGCCGCGGGCGATCCGCGAGATATACGAACACGCGCCGGATGCGATGGTCTTCACGCATGGCAACGTATCTAACATGATCGCCAATGCGGGCGCGGTCATCACCCAGCAATCCACCGCCACCTTTGTGGCAGTGGGGCTTGGCAAGGAAACGCATACGAACCTGAACCTGCGCCAGCTGAAGGAATTGATGCCCATCCAGAACGGAGGCGCGTCGTCGGCGCAGATCGCAAGCCTGGGAATCCGAATCCTGCACGCGCCGGGGAGGGAGCCGGTCCGCCTGCGGGGGAAGGCGCGGCGCCCGCAAACCCAATGGGAGCGTCCCTAGTTTGCAAACCTGTTTACCCGTTGTTAACTGGTTCTTAAGTCCGATATAAACACGTTGATGTAAGATAAGGGCATGGAAACGATTTTCGCCCTGTTGCTGTTCTTCTCCCTGCTGACCGTCTTTTCGGTGGACGGCTCCCGCAAACGACACGAGTATTTACAGAATCAGAAACGCGCATAATTCTTTTTCATTCTTCTCCTCCCTCATCCACCCGCCTGAGAGCAACAGGCGGGTGGAATCGTTAACAAAACCCGCACAAATTGTTCAAATCCCATTCACTGTTAACTGCTACACTGAAAACGTAATTTCTTGAAGCTTTAATTCGGTCCAAAGATGTATAAACGGAGAACACAATGGGACTTGCAGACCTGCACTTGCATACGATCTACAGCTACGACGGCACCGCCACCGTCCAGGCTGTTTTGCGCCGCGCCAAAGAGATCGGATTGAACGTCATCGCCATCACCGACCACGACGAGGTTGCCGGAGCCCTGGAAGCGGAAAAACTCGCCTCACACTACGGCATGGAGGTGATCCCCGGAAGTGAGATCACCACCGCTGAAGGCGATCTACTGGCGCTTTTTATCAGGGAAAAGATTCAGCCGGGGCTTTCGTTGATCGAAACTTTATTACGCGTCCGCGAACAAGGCGGCGTGGCAATTGCCGCACACCCCATGGCAGGCGGCATGGGAATGAAGAGCCTGACGCCCGCATCCATTTTGAAGGCGCTGAGACATCCCATTGCCAGAAAAGTACTGGTTGGCATCGAAGCCTACAACGGCACCGCCATCGACCGTGTAAGCAATCACTATACCCGTATCTTCGCTCAAGGATTGAAGATCGCCCACACCGGCAACAGCGACGCGCATATCATCGACACCATCGGCTTCGGCGCGACAGAATTCCCCGGCAGCACTGCCGCAGACTTGCTCCAAGCCCTGCACGAACGCACCACACGCGTGAAAAAGATGAACGAGTGGAGCGCCTTGCGCGTGATGAGCAGCTGGTGCCTGCGCTATATCGAAAGCGCCTTCGCCCGCCTCACAATGGCGCGCGCATAACCCGTTCTTTCTTCCCTTCGACTGCGCTCAGGGCAGGCTTTTCTTCTTTCACCAGTACAATAGGGGAAACAAAATAAAGAGACAAAACAAATGACCAAACGAATCCTCGTCACCAACGACGACGGCGTGCTCGCCCCCGGCTTGCTCGCCCTGACCAAAGAAATGCGCGCCCTCGGCGATGTGACCATCCTCGCCCCCGACCGGAACTGGTCGGGCGGCGGTCACGTCAAAACCCTCGACCGCGCCCTGCGCGTGCGCGAATTCCGCCTCGAAGACGGCTCACAAGCCTTCGCCAGCGACGGCGCCCCCAGCGACTGTGTGGCGCTTGCCCTGCTCGGCTACTTCAAAGAGAAATTCGATCTCGTCGTCTCCGGCATCAACGTCGGCGCGAACCTTGGGCATGACGTCACCTATTCGGGAACCGTCACCGCCGCCATGGAGGCCGTCATCATGGGCGTGCCGGGCGTGGCGGTCTCGCTCGAAGTGCATGAAGGGCATATCGGTCCGCTTGATTTTGAGGCATCCGCCTATGCCGCGCGGGTTGCCGTGGAAAACGTTTTCGCGCACGGGCTGCCCGAAGAGACCCTGCTCAACGTCAACATTCCGTATTTGAAAAAGGAAGAACTCAAAGGCTTCCGCGTCACCCGCCAGGGACTGCGCGTCTATCACAGCCGCCTCGATGAACGCATTGATCCGCGCAACCGCCCCTATTACTGGATCGGCGGCGACGCCCCCACCGGCGTGCCGGAATCAGGAACCGACGTGGGCGCATTATCCGAAGGCTACATCTCCGTCTCACCACTGCAACTCGATCTTACCGCCTACCGCGCATTATCCGATGTCAGCACGTGGGAATGGAAATAAAAAAGTACCGCAAGATTTATCTTGCGCTCGTCGCAAAATGAATTTTGCGGTACTGCACTACACACTGGCTTTTAGAACTCGACTCTTCTGTAACGGCATGATTTGATATGTGCCACAACATGCGGGGATTAAAAGAGTCTCGAACTTATTGAGGATGAACGCCTCACCCTCCGCCGACACCTGGATCTGCCCCTCGATCACGGTCAACCCGTGAAAGGATTCTCCCCCCGTCTCCAGGCGGACGGTTTTCTTCTCCACTCGAATTTCATCCAACTGAAAATACTGACATCCCGTAAGCGTGGTCACGTCGCCATCGTCCATCTGCGGCGGCTTGACCGGCAACGACGCGGCGTTTGGGTTTGACACTGCGACGGCTTTTTCGATATGCAATTTGCGCGTTTCAGTTTCGGGGCGTCCCCAATCATAGACGCGGTAGGTGATATCGGACGTCTGCTGGATTTCGTAGATCAACATCCCCGGTCCCAGCGCGTGGACGGTTCCCGGATGCATGAACAGGGTATCGCCCGGAATCACTTTTACCTTCTCTACCAATTCGAGAGTCTTTTCGCTTTTGCTTTGAATGGCGGCTGTTAGTTGTTCAGTAGAGACATTCGGTTTGATGCCCGCGATCAACTCCGCGTTCCGCTCGGCTTCGAGCACGTGCCAGGCTTCGGTCTTGCCGAAGAACCCTTCGCCTTCCAGTTTTTGCGCCTGTTCATCGTTCGGGTGGACTTGTAACGATAGCCACTGAGCACAATCCAATATCTTCACCAACACGGGAAAGCGATTCCCCGTCTGCGCGACGGCTCTTGTACCGAGCAGGTCAACGCCGAATTGGAGGGAAAGGTCTGAGAGGACGCGCCCGGCATACGGTCCAGAAGCGATGCGGTTGCCTGCAAAGATGATCCAAGCCTCAGCGGTGGGAACGACATCGGGGCGGAGTCTTGATCCACCCCAGACATAATCGCGATATTCAGGAGATAGGGAAAAGGGAGTCTTGTTCATAAAATCCATTGTAACCATCTTTGCCGCCGTTTTTATTAACTCGCCTTACGCGATTTTCCATTTTCGCTCTCAAAAATGTCACCCTGGGTGGCGCAGGGCGCCACGAAGGGTCTCTACGATAATCTTGGAGATTCTTCGCTCCGCTCAGAATGACGCTGCGTAAGGCGAGTTATTAACAGATTTAACGAGATGTTAACTTGTCCTTCCATTGACCTTAAGCGCCTCTGGTTAACATTCCTGTGTAGTCAAAATAATATAGGAGAAAAAGAGAAATGTCCAAGATTTTTCGCACGTCAATTTTCCTCTTGGTTGCGTTGAGCGTTGTGCTTGCCGCCTGCGGCGCCCCGGCTGAAGAAGCCACCGAAGCCGCGCCCGCAACCGAAGCGGCGCCTGCCACTGAGGTTCCCGCCACCGAAGCCGTGGCAGAAGACCCGATGGCGATGTATGCCCCCGATGCCGTTGAAGGCGATGTGGTAACCGCTGGTTCCTCCACCGTGTTTCCCGTCTCCGAGCGCATGGCGGAACTCTTCCAACAGGAAGGCTTCACCGGCAATGTGACCGTTGACAGCATCGGCACCGGCGGCGGTTTCGAACGCTTCTGCGTTGCCGGCGAAACCGATATCTCCAACGCCTCCCGCGCCATCAAGGATAGCGAGAAGGAAGCCTGCGCCGCCATCGGTCGCGAACCCATCGAATTCCGCGTCGGTACCGACGCTCTGGCTGTCGTCGTCAGCGCCGACAATGACTTCGTCAGCGGTCTGACCAAGGAACAACTCGGCAAGATCTTCACCGGCGAATTCGCCACCTGGGATCAGGTTGACCCCTCCTACCCCGCCGAAACCATTCAGATCTACTCCCCCGGCGCGGACTCCGGCACCTTCGACTACTTCGTCGAAGCCGTGGTCGCTCCGTTGACCCCCAACGCTGAAGGCAAGGCTGACACCGGTCTCGGTGAAGAAGCCCTGCTCGCCCGTGAAGGCGCCCAGTTCTCCGAAGACGACAACGTCCTCGTTCAGGGCGTGGTCGGCAGCCCCTATGCCATCGGTTACTTCGGTTATGCCTACTATGTCGAGAACGCCGACACCCTCAAGGCGCTTGCCATCGAAGGCGTTGAGCCCACCCAGGAATCCGTGGACGCCGGTGAGTATCCCCTCGCCCGCCCGCTCTTCATCTACTCCACCGCCGCCATCATGCAGGAAAAACCGCAGGTCGCCGCGTTCATCTACTTCTACCTCACCAACCTCGAAGACAACATCGTGGACGTGGGTTACTTCCCCGCTCCCGCCGCTGACCTCGAAGCCGCAATGGACGCCTGGGAAGCCGCAGTGAGCGGTGAGGCTGCTGCTCCTGCCATGGACGAAATGGCTGAATACGCCCCCGATGCCGTTGAAGGCGATGTGGTAACCGCTGGTTCCTCCACCGTGTTTCCCGTCTCCGAGCGCATGGCGGAACTCTTCCAACAGGAAGGCTTCACCGGCAATGTGACCGTTGATTCCATCGGTTCCGGCGGCGGTTTCGAACGCTTCTGCGTTGCTGGCGAAACCGACGTCGCCAATGCCTCCCGCGGCATCAAGGATAGCGAGAAGGAAGCCTGCGCCGCCATCGGTCGCGAACCCATCGAATTCCGCGTCGGTACCGACGCCCTGGCTGTGGTCGTCAGCGCCGACAATGACTTCGTCAGCGGTCTGACCAAGGAACAACTCGGCAAGATCTTCACCGGCGAATTCGCCACCTGGGATCAGGTTGATGCCTCCTACCCCGCCGAAACCATTCAGATCTACTCCCCCGGCGCGGACTCCGGCACCTTCGACTACTTCGTCGAAGAGACCATGGAAGACTTCGGTCTCGGTGAAGAAGCCCTGCTCGCCCGCGAAGGCGCCCAGTTCTCTGAAGATGACAACGTCCTCGTTCAGGGCGTGGTCGGCAGCCCCTATGCCATCGGTTACTTCGGTTATGCCTACTATGTCGAGAACGCCGACACCCTCAAGGCGCTTGCCATCGAAGGCGTTGAGCCCACCCAGGAAGCCGTGGACGCCGGTGAGTATCCCCTCGCCCGCCCGCTCTTCATCTACTCCACCGCCTCCATCATGCAGGAAAAACCGCAGGTCGCCGCGTTCGTCTACTTCTACCTCACCAACCTCGAAGACAACATCGTGGACGTGGGTTACTTCCCCGCTCCCGCCGCTGACCTCGAAGCCGCAATGGACGCCTGGAAGACCGCAGTTGGCAAGTAAATAAAGACCCAGTAATGTCCGGGCTGGTCTCTGAAAAGGGACCAGCCCATTTCTTCTTACAATTGAAACTGTGGAATTATTGTTATTTTTGAAGTAAGATGCGTTTCAATATGTTGGACCTTATCGGAAATTAAAAATAGAAACCTGGTTTTCGATTGGAGCGTGTCATTTCGACGAGCCCTTCGACACACTCAGGGTAAACTCCGCGAGGAGAAATCTTGTTTGCGCCAGTTTAGATTTCTCGCTGGCGCTCGAAATGACAACACAAACGTTAATTCCAATAATATCCATTACCCATCCAGGCGCATTCAAGAGAGAAGAAAATGAAGGAAGAGACCCTCAATATCAAACCGATGGAAACGCGGGGTTTCCGTCAATTCAACCTGAAAAAGAAACTGCGGATCAGCGAGGCCCTTATTCAAGGGTTGTTATTCTTCGCCGGCATCCTTTCCATATTCGTCACGGTCGCCATCGTATATGAACTTGGCAAGGAAGCCCTGTTATTTTTCAACGATCCCGATGTGACCCTGGGCAAGTTCTTCGGAACCACCAAATGGCAGCCGGGCATCGGTCAATATGGAATTTGGGCGCTGGTATCCGCCACCCTGACCACCAGTTCCATTGCCATCCTGATCGCATTACCGCTGGGACTGGCATCCGCCGTCTACCTGAGCGAGTACGCCACCCAAAAGATGCGTTCGATCCTGAAACCCATCCTTGAGATTCTGGCGGGCATCCCCACCGTGGTGTATGGATATTTTGCCCTGCTGTTCGTTACGCCCATTTTGAAAACGATATTCAAGGACGGCATCCAGGTCTATAACATGCTGTCTGCGGGCCTGGTGATGGGAATCATGATCCTGCCGCTGATCGCCTCAATGAGCGAAGACGCCCTGAGCGCGGTTCCGCGTTCCCTGCGCGAAGGCGCGTATGCCATGGGCGCCACCAAACTGGAGACCAGCCTTCAGGTGGTCCTCCCGGCGGCGCTTTCGGGCATTGGGGCGGCTGTGATCGTGGGCATCTCCCGCGCCGTCGGTGAGACGATGATCGTGGCTGTGGCGGCGGGAGCCGGTCCGAACTTCTCCTTCAACCCGCTGGACGCCGCAGAGACCATGACCGGGCACATCGCCCGCATCAGCGGCGGCGACCTATCCTACAACACCATTGACTACACCAGCCTGTTCGCCATTGCGTTGATGTTGTTCCTCGTCACGCTTGTCTTGAACCTGATCAGCCAATGGGTGGTCAATAAATTCCGGGAGCAATACGAATGAACGAACAAAATCGAAACTACCCGGAAGGCTCCGCCTTCTATTCTGAATTACGGAAACGCTACCTGACCGCGACCATCTGGCAGACTCTCTTCCTCTCCGCGCTGGTCATTGCGGTCGTCAGCCTGACCGCCCTGATCTACAACGTATTGGACGGCGCGTTCGGCTATGTGGCATTCGAATACAAGAACGATCCTGCCGAGTTCACCCCCACCCCCATCCATGAGTTGACGAAAGAGGAATTGCTGGTCATTCTAAAAGAAGGTCTATCCTCCGGCGCGTACAACAAACTGGATAACGAACAAAAAATGGAGAAACGCTCGCAATCGGAACTTTACATCCTTTTCCTGGAGCGCCTCCTTCAGATCGACACAAAAGCCACCTGGAGCATGACCGACTCGCTGACGCGCGGCGACGAGATCCGCGCCGAAGTTGCCGAAAAATACCCGGACGCTGAACTTGAATTCCGTTCGTGGTTGACCCCGCAATTCCTGACCACGCCCATGTCTTCCAAAGCCGAGTTCGCCGGGGTTCGCACCGCCGTTTTGGGCTCGCTCTGGCTGGTGGGAATCGCCATCCTTTTCGCGCTGCCGGTCGGCGTTGGTGCGGCGGTCTACTTGCAGGAATATGCACCGAAAAACTGGCTGACCAATATCATCCAGACCAACATCAACAACCTGGCGGGCGTGCCCAGCATCGTTTACGGAATGTTGGGATTGGCGGTCTTCGTGCGCCTGTTGGAAACCCTGACCAGCGGCGCCGCTTTTGGCGTAACCGACTCGAACGGACGCACCGTCCTTTCCGCCGGGCTGACGATGGGCATCCTCGTCCTGCCGCTCATGATCATCAACGCGCAGGAAGCCATCAAAGCCGTGCCAGACTCGCTGCGGCAGGCGGCTTTCGGCGTCGGCGCGACGCGCTGGCAGACGGTCTGGTATCACGTCCTTCCGAATGCGCTTCCGGGCATCATGACGGGCAGCATCCTTGCCATCTCACGCACGCTGGGAGAGACCGCCCCGCTGATCGTGGTGGGCGCATCCACTTTCATCAGCCTCGACCCGGACAGTCCCTTTTCCAAGTTCACCGCATTGCCGATTCAAATCTATCAATGGACGACCCGTCCGCAGGCGGAATTTCACGCCATCGCCGCCTCCGCGATCATCGTCCTGCTCGTCCTGTTATTGTCATTGAACGCCACCGCCATCCTGCTGCGCAACCGCTTTCAGCGCAGATGGTAACCCCCTCTTTGGAAGTGAAATATGGAAAATATTAACTACGCAATCGAAACGAACGACCTCTCCATCCACTACGGCAGTTTTACCGCGGTAAAAGGCGTAAACATGAAGGTGGAACGGCAGAAGATCACCGCCATTATCGGTCCCTCGGGCTGCGGCAAGTCCACGCTGCTGCGCGCCTTCAACCGCATGAATGACTTTGTGCCGGGTTGTCACGTCACCGGCAAACTGCTGCTGGACAACCAGAACCTGTACGGCAAGGATGTGGACCCGGTGGAAGTGCGCCGCAAGATCGGCATGGTGTTTCAGAAACCGAATCCCTTTCCCAAGTCCATTTACGAGAACATCGCCTGGGGCGCGCGTATCAACGGCTTTAAAGGAAAGATGGACGAACTCGTGGAGCAGTCGCTCCGCAGCGCCGCTCTTTGGGATGAAGTAAAAGACAAATTACAGCAAAGCGCCTACGCCCTCAGCGGCGGACAGCAGCAGCGTTTATGCATTGCCCGCACCATCGCCATTCAGCCTGAGATCATTTTGATGGACGAGCCCGCCTCGGCGCTCGACCCGATCTCGACCCTGCGCATCGAAGAGTTGATGCAGGAGTTGAAGAAGAACTACACCATCATCATCGTCACCCACAATATGCAGCAGGCGGCGCGCGCCAGCGATTACACCGCCATGATGATGATTGACGACCAACGCGCCGGCGGCGTGATCGAATTCGACGATACCAAAACCATCTTCACCCGCCCCGGCGATAAACGGACGGAAGATTACGTGACGGGACGGTTTGGGTGAGAAAGTAAACAAGTAGACAGGTAAACACGTGTATACCTGCTTACGTGTGTACCTGTCCACACCCATAAGGAACAACCATGAACAAACCCAAAGTCCTAATCCTTTGCACCGGCAACTCAGCCCGCAGTCAACTGGCGGAGGGACTTCTCTGCGCACTGGCGGGAGAGCACTTTGAAGCCCACAGCGCAGGCACGGAGCCAAAGGGCAGAATCCTGCCCGAGGTCCAGGAAGCGATGCGCGAGATCGGGATTGATATCTCCAGCCAGTGGTCGAAATCCATCACTGAATATCTCGGCAAAGCCGTTTTCGCGCACGTCATCACCGTTTGTTCGGACGCGGAAGAGAAATGCCCCGCCATTTTTCTGAATATGGGGACCCACGAACACTGGCCCTTCGACGACCCGGCAAAAGCGGATGAAGAACAGCGCCTCGACCTGACCCGCAAGGTGCGCGACCAGATCGCGGACCGCCTGCGCCTGTGGCTGACCGAACAAAACATTGCCCCGGCGCCGCTCGGATAATGTAAAATCAAGACACCCAGAGGACTTATGACCAGAAAAGCGTTCGATACCGAAATTCAAAACATTAAAGACGAGGTGATCCTGCTCGGCAGCATGGTGGAACACGCCCTGCTCGGCTCGGTGGAAGCGTTGAAGAAGCGCGATATCAAAGCCGCGGAAGCCATCATCGCGGAAGATAAAGCCATCAACAAAAAGCGCTTCGACCTCGAAGACCAGCTCGTCACCCTCATTGCCCGCCAGCAGCCCATGGCGCAGGACCTGCGCCTGCTCGCCTCCACGCTGGAGGTCGTCTCGGAACTGGAGCGCATGGGCGATTACGCCAAGGGCATCGCCAACATCAATGTGCGCATGGGCGACGAGAAACTGCTCAAGCCGCTGATCGATATTCCGCGCATGGCGAACAAAGGCGTGGACATGCTGCACCGCGCCCTGACCGCCTACGCCACCAACGACGCCGAAGCCGCCGCCGCCATCCCCGTGGAAGACGATGAAGTGGACGCGCTCTACAACCAGATCTACCGCGAACTGATGGTCTTCGTCATCGAAGACGCCAAGAACATCGAACGCGCCAACTGGCTGCTGTGGGTGGCGCATAATCTCGAACGCTTTGCCGACCGCGTGACGAACCTCTGCGAACGCACGGTCTACATCGTCAAAGGCACCTTCGGCGAGATCAAACAAAGCGACGACGAGTTCTGGAAAGACCAGAACAAGTAACAAAAAAAGGACTGACGAAATGGTCAGTCCTTTTTTTTCATCCTTCATCATTCCGCATTCATCATTGCACTTACCACACCCGTTCCAAATTCTCGTTCTTGCCCACCCTGCGCCCCACCTTCGCCATGTCGATCCACTCGCCATGCACCTTCACGCGCACAACATCGGCGGTGTAATCGGTGCTTGTCCCATTTCCATTGCTGAACAGGTACGACCCCACCGCGTAAATATCGGCGGGCACGCCCAGTTTTTCAAACCTGCGAATCTTATCGGGATTAAACCCCCCCGAAACGACGATCTTCACGCTCTGACAAAATTCCTTCGCCGCCTCCTTCCACGACGGAGGCAGGTCCCAGCGTTCCCAGGCAGTATCCAGCCCCGAACGGACGTTAAACACCAGCCGCGGGTTGACGCCCAGGTCCAATGCCGGGTCGCCGAGCGGAGTCACGGAAACATCGCGCAGGCTTCCGCTTGTATCGAGCCGCACGCCGAATAACTTGTATTTCTCCGCCTCTTCTTTGTTCCCCGCGTCCATCAACTCCCGGTATCTGGCGAACATCGCATCCAGCGTCCGCAGCGAGTCGCGCACCGAGTCGTTGTTGAAATCCACCAGCGCAATGCGCGGAATACGCGCGGGCAAAATATGCGAGAACTGCATCATCGCTTCGGCGGTGTCGCCGAGAAAGGAAGCGATTGCCGCATGAGCCACCGTCCCGCCGCCCGCGCCGCCCCACCAGTCGCCCTGCGCGTCGGTTGAGACGAACGCGCCCAACTCGCGCGCGTGGTCTTTATTGAATCTCTGCAAGGCGATGTTGTAGGCGTAGCCGTCCGCCGCCTGCACTTCATGCACATCGAAACGCGCCGGAAAAAATAAAACCGGCTTGCCTTTTGCCGCCACCAGGGTTTCATATACATTCGTAGCCACGCGGCTCGACCGGGTAAGAATGCCCAGCGTGGGCGTCTCAAGCAGGGCAAAATCGCGATATTTTCCGCGCGCCTTGATGACAGGTTGAATCCTGGCTGGGTCGCCGTCGTATTTCACCGTCGTCCCATCCTGGACCGCCCACACTTCGATCTTATCGGATGTGTCCACAAACACATCCCCCTCAAAATGCCCCGTGCAATGCCGCAGCATCGCCAGCGACTTATCCACGCCCACCACGGTGGTCTTGCCCATGCGGCGCGTGAACCATTGCATCTCCACCTCGATATCGCCCACCGCGATCTGTTCTGGCGAAACGCCCTCCGGCAGGTTGTGATACGCCCCCGAATAAAAATAGCCCTCCTTCGAGAGCGCCGTCAACATGCGGTTGATGTTCTCGAAATATTTATCCGAGTACCAGCCGCGCCGCATCCGTTCGATGTCTAATTTAAAAGTCTCGTTCGTCAGTCGTTTACCGTCAAAAATGGACATGGCTCCTCGATGGCTTGCATGAACCGGCTGCCTTCAAGACCCGGAATCGTTTCGTCACTTCGGCTTGCTCAGCATCAATAAATTCAAAACGCCCTTTTGCAGGACCTCATCGTTATGGTTGCGGACTTCGACACTGGCGATGATCGCGCCGCCGCCGATGCGCGCCAGGGCTTTGGTCTCCGTTACGGTCAGAACGGCATGGATGGTGTCGCCGATGAAGACCGGTTTGACGAACTTCCACTCCTGCACCTCGCGGAAGGCAAGCACCGTCCCTTCGAGCAAGCCTGTGCGCATGATCAGCCCGGTGGCAATGGACAAGCCCAAAAGTCCGTGGGCAATGCGCCGACCGAAGGGCGTCGTCCTGGCAAATTCGGCGTCGGTGTGGATCTGGTTGTAGTCGCCCGTCAACCCGGCAAAGGCATTGATGGCATCCTCACCCACCGTGCGCGACAAAGTTTTCACCGTCTGCCCCACTGAAAATTCTTCGAAATAAAGTCCAGCCATGAGGTAGTCTCCTAGTCTGTTGGTCTGTTGGTCTGTTGGTCGGATAGTCGGATGGTCACTTGGTCTCTAGTCTATTGGTCTGATAGCCTTTGACCATTCGACTTTAAAGTAGCATGTGACGAAAAGACTACGCGACTATAAGACTAAATTATACCTGTTTGACCCCCCGCCCATCTGCCCGTACAATTGGAGCCATGCGCGACTGGTCTCTCCGTCCCGGCGACCCGCTTCACCTTACCCTTGCGGCGGATGCCCGTCTCTGCAAGCCAGACTATCCCAATGACCACATCTGGGAGGTTGAACTCGGCAGCAACGACCCGGAACGCTCGGCGGTCGGCATCGGCACCACCTTCGGCTCGCGCGCGCGTTCGATGCGCGTCTTCCTGCGTTTCAGCGAAGGCGCAAACATCGCCATAGACCCAAACCACTTCGCCGCCAGACCGACCGTGCGGCGCTTTTATCCAAACTTCCTAACCCTCGACTTCCAACCCCTCGAAAACCTGCAAGCCGCAGCCGACTTCTGGGTCCCTGAATCCCACGCCGTCGCCGGGCGCGTAACCCTCATCAACAAAACCACCGCCGTCCGCAGCATTCAACTCGAAGTCTGCGCCGCGCTCGCGCCGCTCAACGGTCAATCCATCATCCCAACTCAACAACAACTGGTCAACATCCTGGCGGGGCAAACCAGCGGAATCGCCCCTGTGATCTTCATGACCGGCGGACCCAAACATGGACCCGGACCCCACGCCTCGCTCATCCTGGACCTGGAACTGGGTCCCGGCGCCACCCGGACCATGTCCTTCGCCGAAGCCGCGCTCGACACCATCCCCGAAGGCTTCGACCTCGCAAGAAAAACCGCCGCCCGTCCGTGGCAGGCCGAACTCGCCCGCATCGAAATGCTGGACGAGAGCCAGACTCTCGACATCCGCACCGGCGACATGGACTGGGACGCCGCGCTTGCCTTCAGCCAGAAAGCCGCCCGCGCCCTCTTCATGCAAAGCGACCAACTGCCCCACCCATCCTTTGTGCAGGCGCGCCACAGCGACCACGGACATTCCAACAAAGGCGACGGGACGGATTATCCTCCCGCCTGGAGCGGTCAATTCGCGCTCGATGCGTATTATCTCGCCGGCATCCTAAACGTCACGCCGCTGGTGACGAAGAACCTCCTGCTCAACTTCCTCTCCACCCAAAACGAAGACGGCGAAGTGGACGGCAAACCCGGCATCGCCGGTCAGCGCGGACGGTTCCTCTCCATGCCGATCCTCGCCAGCATGGCATGGTCGTATTACCAACTTACCCAGGACGATGAGTTCCTCGCGGAAGTCTTTCCCAAATTGTTCAGGTTCTTCTGGTCCTGGTTCTCCGGCGCGCACGACCGCAACCGCGACGGCTCGCCCGAATGGGATCACATTTTGCAGACAGGCCTGGAAGACAACCCGCTGTTCGATGTCTGGAATCCCTGGTCGCAGGGGCTGGATGTTTCCTTCGTCCACAGCCCATCGCTCGAAGCCATGCTGTACCGCGAAGCGCAAACGCTTTTGAAGATCGGGAAGAAACTTGGAAAGCCGGACGACGATGTGTCGTTGATCCTGGCGCAGGCGGAAAAACTCAAAGAATCGCTCGACGCAGGCTGGAGCCCGCGCAACAGTTTTTATTCCTACCGCGACCGCGAAACCGGGGTGATGACCGAGAGCAGGGTGATCGCCAAACGCAAGGGCGACGGCTCGATGCGTCCCAAGTTCGAGTCTGAGACGCCGGTACGGCTGCTGGTGGAGATTCAGACCAAAAGTCCGGCCGCGAAGCGACCCGAGGTGGAGATCAGCGAATATTTCACCAAAAGCAGGGGGGAGAGCGAAGTCATCGCGGGGCATCAATTCCAATGGCGCTCGGGCGGGCTGGTGGCGACGACTCAAGCGACGTTTGCAAAGGTCGGACGGATCAGCGTGACGGGTCTGGAAACAGGCGACAAGGTGAACGTCAAAATAGTGGACATGACCGGGGAAGACATTACGCTTGCCCTGCCGTTATGGGCGGGCGCGCTGGAAAAACAGCGCGCCTATGCCATGATCGGGCGCAACATCATGACCGCCGACCGCTTCGACAGGCCGTTCGGGATGCCCTCCCTGCCGAACGCGCCGGATAAAGAGGCGGAAAATGTTTCGCTGAGCGTGAGTCTGCCCTGGAATCTTCTGCTCGGCGAAGGGTTGCTTCAATACAACTTCCGCGCCGAAGCCACGCGGTTGACCGCGCATCTGATGAACGCCATCATCCAGAACCTGAAACAGAACCGCGCCTTCTATCAGCGCTATCATGCCGAGAAGGGCGCGGGCATCGGCGAACGCAATTCGCTGACGGGTTTCGCGCCGGTCGGCTTGTTCATGCAGGCGTTGGGGGTGACGGTTTTATCCGGCACGCGCGTCAAACTGGAGGGGCGGAATCTTTTTCCCTTTGCGGTGACGGTCAAGTACAAAGGCATGTCCATTGTCCGCGGACAGGAACAGACCACGGTCACATTTGCAAACGGGGAAAGCATGATCGTCAAAGACGAAGCCCCCTGTATCGTTGAATTGTAACGCCAGGGCAGAGACATCGTTTCTTTTGCGGCAAAATACCCATTGATCAGCGCGGCGTCCGGATGAACCCAGTGCCTTTCAAGAAGACTTTACACACTTCCTTTCTTTCCCTTTTGGGGCTCCTGGCTGCAAGCGGGATATTTTTACTGAGCCGGGCGGATCGTTCCATGGGTGGAATTTTGGTGGCAGCCGCCATCGGACTTTTTTATTTTTCAACCTGGGTGGTCGAAAAACAAAAATTGACCGCCGACGAGGCGGTCCTGCCTGCGCCCGGGGTTGTTCGCCTGCTTTTTATTTTATTGTCCCTGACCCTGGCTGGATTATTAGTCTTAAACATCACGGCTTCCGCAAGGACGCCGGAACTCGATAACAATGCGGCGCAGGAATGGGTTCTAAGCATCCTGGGTTTCTCGTCCGGCGCGCTGTGGGGCAGCAAGTGGAGACCGGTCCGGGCGGAAGCAATCGAATGGTTGAAATCCGAAAGGACTGAAATCATCCTGGCGGGCCTTCTTGTTTTCGCCGGTCTTTTTTTACGGCTGGTCTTTTTGTTGCAGCATCCGTATCCCTGGGCGGGTGATGAAGCGGAGATTGGGCTGGAGGGGGTTCGGCTTCTGGCGCGCGAGAAAACCAATCTTTTCGATACAGGCTGGTCTGCGCAGCCCAACGTTTCCTTCCTGCCGACCATGTTTAATATCTGGGTCTTCGGGCAGACGATGTTTGCGGTCAAGTTCACCAGCGTTCTCACCGGAACCCTCAGCATCCTTGCGATCTATCTGCTTGCGCGCGAGTGGTTTGGTTTCGAGATTGCCCTGATCTCAAGCGCCTTTCTCGTCGCTTATCCGGTACATTTGCAGTTCAGCCGGATTGGGGTGGGAAACATATTCGACAGCCTGATGGCTCCCCTGACGCTCTGGCTGGTGTTTCGCGCCGCCCGTACCGGGAGGGTTGTTTTCTTCCTTTTCGCCGGGGTGTCCTCGGGGTTGGCGTTTTATCTTTATGCCGGAACGAGGCTTGTGCTGGCGCTTGCGGTCGCTTCCTTTATCTATATCGGCGTCACGCAAAAGGGGTTTTTCCAATCGAATGCGCGGAGTCTGGGCGTTTATCTCGGCGGGCTGCTGGCGACGATTAATCCAATTGCCGTCTTCTTTATTCGACACCCCGTCCAGTTTATGACACGGCTCGGGCAGGAAAGCATCTTTCTAAACGGCTGGCTCGAACGGCACATGGCGGAAACGGGGTTGACGATGGGGCAGGTTTTCCTGGATCAATTTCTGCAAACCGTAAATGTATTTTTTATCAGCGACGCAACCCCGAATTTCCTCAATTTTGACCGCCCCTACCTGACGATTCCCGGCGCGGTCTTCTTCGTGTTGGGATTCCTCCATTCCCTTTGGAGGTTGTTCGACCGGCGGCACTTCGTATTGCAAATGTGGTTCTGGTCTGTGGTCATTTTGGGAGGCGCGCTGACCTTCTACCCCCCGGCAAATACGCGCCTTGTCATGATCTCTCCCACAATGGGGGTGTTCATTGCCCTGGGCGCCTGGCAGGTATCGACCTTTCTCCTGGGTCGAAAGGTGAAACGATCGCGGGCGCGCCTGCTAAACGCATTGCTTGTCCTTCTTCTTACGCTTCAGAACGTCTCGTTTTATTTTATTCACTATTATTCACACCGGCTCTTTAATCACCCCGGCGGCGAGATTGCCATGGAAGCCGGGCTGGAACTGCAAGAACTCGGCGAAGAGTACGATTATTTCCTCCTGGGCGATCCGGGATTGGTGCTTGCAGACATGCCCACGACCGTTTTCCTCGCCCCACATAACAAAAAGGTGGACCTGACCGCTGACACACTCTCCGATTTTTCCATCGAACCGGGTCATGGGGCTTTCGTCGTTGCCATTCCCGAACACAAAGACATTCTTGACCGGCTCATGGAACAAAACCCGGGCGGGGAATTGAGGTTTACAAGGTATAAATTAATGAACAAAGTGTTGTATTACGCCTACATTCTGCCGCCCGGCGCCGTGACGGATCCCTAACCCCGCGCCAGCCAGACCGGCGTATTCGCTCATAAAATTCCTGTCAGGAGTATCCCCTTGAACAACATCCTCGCGCTCGTCATCACCTTCGTCCTCTCCCTTGCCTTCCTGCGTTCGATGGACTTCATCGCCCATCGCGGCTGGATGGACAGCAAACTCAGCCGCAAGGTCATTCACATCGGCACCGGTCCGCTGTTTGTGCTGTGCTGGTTTCTATTCAATGACGACCCATCCGCCCGCTGGCTGGCGGCGCTGGTGCCGCTTGCGATCACGGTTCAGTTCGCGTTGACGGGACTCGGCGTGATAAAGGATGAGGCGTCCGTCCAAGCCATGTCCCGCACCGGCGACCCGAGGGAGATTCTGCGCGGTCCGCTCTATTATGGGATCATGTTCGTGGTCTTGACGGTCGTCTACTGGAAGGATTCCCCCGTCGGCATCATCGCCCTGATGATGATGTGCGGCGGCGACGGCGTGGCGGACATCGTCGGCAGGAAGTTCGCCTCTGCAAAACTGCCGTGGAGCAGGGAAAAGTCCGTGGCGGGGACGGTCAGCGTCTTCCTCGGCGGATTCATCCTCTCGGCGTTGATGCTCTTCATTTACGTCGCGGCGGGAGTCTTCGGCGGCGCAACTACCAATTACCTATTACCCATCACTGCAATTGCCTTTGTGGGAGCATTGGTCGAGTCGCTGCATTACAAGGACATCGACAACATCAGCATGACCCTCGCATCCGCGCTGGTAGGGCATTGGTTCTTCTAAAAGTGTAGGGGCGACCCGTCAGGGTCTTTCGCAGCTCTGTTACACAAGAAAGGGCCGCCCTGTTACAGGCATTATGCCAGATAAAAGG
Source organism: Candidatus Villigracilis adiacens (assembly GCA_016703605.1). Classification (GTDB taxonomy): domain Bacteria; phylum Chloroflexota; class Anaerolineae; order Anaerolineales; family Villigracilaceae; genus Villigracilis; species Villigracilis adiacens. Next base: position 271,610 of record JADJBU010000002.1, read on the forward strand.
GCGACCCTTCCGTTAGGGATCAAGACGATCTCAAAAGTGGACGGGGCGCCCCTACTTCACCGTCACTTGAATCACCGCCGTATCCACCACCTGGTCGGCGCGGACAACGACCAATTGCACGGCGTACAAACCGCTCAAGCCGGTCGTGTCCCATTCGGCGAGCAGACCGCCTTCGACAGGCGAAGCATTATCCCCGCCCAGTTGAATCCACTCCTGGGGGTTCAATCCCTTGCCCACCTGCACGCGATAATATAAAAAGTCATCGCCGGAAGCTGTGCCGAGGATCAAGACATTCCCGTCCACATCCGAGAACAGGGACGGGGCGGTGATGTTGGCATACGGGTCTATCGGCGGAGCCTGGATCGCATCATAGGAAGCCGGCGGCACAGGGATGCCCTCGCTCAACGCCCACTCGCGCGCTTCATCGGGGAGGATCATATAAACCCGCTTCTCGATCAACTCGGGCGGCGTAAAGACCGTGGCAAGCAGACCCGTCTCGCGGTTGATGGAAAACTCGCGGAATAGATTATCAGCCTGCGTTGGCTCGCTTCCGTTTAAGAAAACCTCGGTCACCAGGTTCGGGCATTCGCGGGTCGGCAACATGCCTGAGGGGTCGCAAACGGTCATCGTTGAAATTCCCGGCGGCGCGCTCCAGCCGTCGTTCGGCTTGCCTTGCGAAGCCGCCTGCATCAACGCATTCCACAGCGCGGCGGGAAATCGCGGTGTGACCTCCCCCGCAAGATCATCGCCATGAATCCCGGTCCATACCGCGACAGATACATAAGGCGTAAACCCGATCGTCCACGCATCTTTTCCATCGGAAGTTTGGCCCGGCTTCGCGCCCGCGGGAAAGCCCAGTTCCAACACATTCTGCCTGCCCCAGGTATCCAAACGCGCGGGGTCGTCGCTCAACACATTCGTCATCAAATACGCCATCGCGGGCGTCACCACCGTCTGCGCCTCTGGCAGCGACCAGTCGAGCAGAACGCCGCGGTCAATGCCCTCCACGCGCAGAACCGTCACCGGGGAAAAATCATCGTTCACATATTGACCGAACTTCACGCCCTGCGTCCCAAACGAACCGTATGCGCTGGCAAGATCGAGCAGTGAAACTTCATGGGTCGCATCCAGCCCGAAAGACGCGGCGACATTCCCGACGTTGTCGACTCCCATTTGCGTTTTCAATATCTCAACCGGACCTTGATAATCGTTCGCCAATGCCATCCGCAGACGCATCGCGCCGTGATATTTGCCGTCGAAATTTGGATTGATCTCCTGCGCAGGGATGTCCCACGTCAATGAGGCTGGACTCAAGCCGCGGGTGAATCCCGTCAAATAGACAAACGCATCGAGTCCGGACCCGGGGTTGTGCGCGGCGACAAGGGGCGTTTCCTTCCCCTGAACCGTCTCCCCCACCATCGCCAATACCTGCCCGGTCTGCGGGTCGAGGATGACCGCGCTTGCGGACGAATCAACGAACGCGGAATCTGGCGGCAGGGATGGCAGCAGCCGCACCGCGTCACATTCTGCGGATGGGTCGGGCAAACCGGCAAGACGCGCCGCGTACACTTCGGTCACACAGGCGGCGTTTTTTTGCAAGTCATAATCGAGCGTGGAGATGACGACCATGCCGCCGCGTTGAATCCGCCCGCGCGGAATCTGCGAATCGACCTGGGCGAGGACAAGGTTGAGGAAAGCCGGGGCAACCCCGGGCGGAGTGGGAAGCGCGGGCACGATGGCGGGATTCTCTCCCAGCGAAATCGAAGCCAGTTCGAAGGGGATCAGTCCGAGGTCGCGCATCACATACAGAATTTCGCGTGCGCGTTGGATGGCAACCAGGGGGGCGTCGTGCGGGTTGAGCGCGGGGGTCTGGCTTGTGGCGGCAAGCATGGCAGACTCGGCGAGGGTGAGTTCGACGGCGGGCTTGCCGAAATAAAGTTGGGCGGCGGCTTCGACTCCGTAGGCGTAGTTGCCGAAGTCGGCGCTGTTGAGATACCACTCGATCACCTGGTCGCGCCCGAATTGCGACGTGATCTGCGCGGCGAGCAGCCTTTCGCGGAAGGCGCGGCGCAGCGACGGCGGTTCGTTGTAAAGCATCAGGTCGTTGACCAGTTTTTGCGCGATGGTCGGGTGCAGGTCGAAGTTATCCAGCCCTTCGAGCGAGTAGCCGGAATGCGTTTCAAAATCGGGGTCGGCGGCGACGATGACGGCGTTCACCAGTTCTTTCGGGATGTATTGCGCGTTCTGTTCGCTGACCGGGATGTAGCGGCGCGGCGATTCGTCCGGCGCGAAGGTGGCGAGGGACTGAAGTCCGCTGCGGTCGTAGATGCGTGTGGGTTGCAGCAGTAAACCATCCGGCGGGTTGAGCAGGATCGGGAGAATTTGAGTCGAGGGCAGGTCGCGGGTCAGGTCGGCGTAGGCAAAGGCGCCGAGGATGATGGATGAGCCGAGTAATAATGAAAGGACGAGACCGAAACTGAGGATGGCGCCGCGTGAACGGTTTTCGCCGCGTTTTTGTTTGCCGAGTCGACGGTCGCGCCGCGCGCGCAGGATGGGCAGGGTGGATCGCATGGGGGAATTGTAAAGGCTTGCCCTGACTGGTGCAACCGTGTCGAAGGGATGAGGAAAGAAAGAGGAAAGAAGAAAGAGCAAAATGGGAACGGAAGGCGCGGAAAAGGACGGATATTTACAGGGTTTTCCAAGCGTAGCGCAAAACCGTCGGCGACCTACGATTCAATTCTTCGGCGAGATTCTTAACGCAAAGGCGCAAGGACGCAAAGGTGTAAACTCCTGGCGACTTAGCGTCTTTGCGTTAAATCTTCGACGGGTTTGCGTCATATACGGGTTTTCGGATTTTTCGCCAAATCCGGGCACAAGAATCACGATGACTTTCGGATGCATGAAAGAAGCGCGGTTGCCATTATTTTTTTATCGGTGTAAGATGACCCGCATATACTTTCCACGGGTAACTGCTCAGCCTGTCATTTCGAAGAGCGCCAGCGAGGAGAAATCTTGCGTACCATGAGAAGGGGGCGCCCGCGCCCAATGACAAGGCGAGGCAGTGAATTGGCTCAGTAGTTACTTTCAAGGAGAAATTAAGATGTCGCTGCAAATCATCTGGGCAATCGGTGAGCTGGTCCTTATCCTGGTTTTCTTTTTGGTCGTCTTTTTTCAGGTCAAACGCAGCCTGAAAACAAAGACGGCGGTTGTCGAAGGACCCAAAACAACGGGCGCAAGGATCGTCCACGTTCTTCTGCGGCTCCTGCGGGTGTTGGGGTTTGGAATTGGCGTCTTTTTACTGCTGGCGTTCTTCGTCGGCGTCGAGCGTTCGATCCATTCCGTGATTATAGAAACGGCTCCAACCCCCAGCGAAGTGAGCATTCCACCCGACCTCGGCTTCGATGTGGAAGAGGTCACGTTCACAAGCAAAGACGGCATCACGCTGGCGGGCTGGTTCACGCCCTCGCAGAACGGCGGGACGGTCATCCTCCTGCACGGCTATGGCGGGAATCGCGCCGGAATGATCTGGCACGCGCGTCAGTTGACCGCAGCCGGGTTCGGCGTGTTGATGTACGACGAACGCGCCAGCGGCGAAAGCGGCGGCGCGTACCGTTCGTATGGCTGGGAGGATACCCGCGATGTGATCGCGGCGGTTCAATTCATCCAAACGCGAAACCCAAATGAACACATCGGCGCGGCGGGCTGTTCCACCGGCGCGGATATCGCCGTGTACGGCGCGGCGCTCCACCCCGAAATCGAAGCCGCCTGGGGCGACGGCAACTCCCCCGTCCGCGCGCAGGATGCGCCGATGTTCAAAAGCCCGATCCTGACCTTGATCGTCGTGAATAATTTTTTTCTCGATTGGCTGTACACCGTCAGACTCGGCATCGAAGCCCCCGCCCCGATGACGGATGTGTTACCTGATATCGCCCCGCGCCCGGTGATGTTCGTCGGCGGCGGGACGGAGCGCCCGCTATTGGGCAGTGAAGCGGATTTGTTCACGCTTCGCTACGCCGCCCTGGCTGGTCCCAACGCCCAGGCATGGGTCATCCCGGAAGCGACTCATTGCGACGGTCCGCGCCACAGACCGGAGGAATACGCCGAACGCATGACCGCCTTCTTCGCAGAAGCATTTATGGATGTAAATAACCCCGAGAAGGCACTAAAATAACCGCATGATAGATATACCAAAGCACGATGTCGTTGTGATCGGTTCGCTGAATGCAGACCTCGCTGTCAAGTCGCTGCGATTCCCACAGCCAGGCGAGACCATCAGCGGCGGCGACCTTCAGATCATCCCCGGCGGCAAGGGCGCGAATCAGGCTGTGGCGGCGGCAAGACAGGGGGTGAAAACCGCAATGGTCGGGCGGGTCGGAAGCGATGGTTTCGGTCCATTCCTCGTTGAGAATCTCAACGCCAATCAAGTGGACACAACGCATGTGCTTGTGGACGAATCTGCGACCGGAACCGCCATCATCGTAGTGGACGCGAAGGGGCAGAACAGCATCGTCCTCTCGCCGGGCGCGAACGGAAAAGTTTCATCAAACGATGTCGACTCCGCGCCGGATGCGAAGGTTCTGCTGTTGCAATTCGAGATACCGATGGAGGTTGTCCTTCATGCGGCAAAACGCTACAAGGGAAAAGGGACGACGGTCATCCTCAACCCCGCGCCCGCCCGCGAAATTCCCGCTGAACTGCTTGCCAATGTGGATATCTTGATTCTCAACGAAAGCGAACTTTCCTTATTGACCGGCATGACCGTCAGCGATGCCGCAACGGCAGAGAAAGCCGCGAAGGAAGTTTTGCAACAAGGCATGAAGACGGTGATTGTGACGTTGGGAAGTAAAGGCGCGTTGCTGGCGGCGAATACGCAGGTATCAGGTACACAGGTGGACACGTATAAAGTTGGCGTGGTGGATACCACCGCCGCGGGAGACGCCTTCATCGGCGGTTTTGCGTCAAAAATCATTGAGCGTAACCGGCGCGCAAAGCGTCCAACGCCAACGGACGCGCAAGAGAGCGCGTCTTATGCAAGAGACCTCGAAGACTCCGTCCGTTATGGCTGCGCCTGCGGAGCATTGGCAACAACAAAATTCGGCGCACAGCCGTCGTTACCGACAAAAGATGAAGTCAACGCATTCATCCTTCATCCCTAACCATTCATCCTTCATCCTTTCCCATGACCCACATCATTCTCGACACAGACCCCGGCATCGACGATGCGCTTGCCATATTACTGGCGGCGGCTTCGCCTGAAATCGTTTTGGACGGCGTAATCGCCGTGCATGGCAACGTCTCGACCGAACAGACGACGAAGAACGCGCGCTCCGTTCTGGAGCTGGCAGGCTTGGGCCATGTGCCGGTCTTTCGCGGCTGCGACCTGCCGCTGGTGAAAGAGTCGCTGCTCTCGCCTGAAACGCATGGGAATCAAGGTCTCGGGTATGCTCAACTTCCAGAACCGGCAACCCAGCCCAAGGCGGGGCACGGAAGCGATTTCCTCATCGAGCAGATCATGTCTCGCCCGGGAGAAGTCACCCTGGTGGCAATCGGTCCGCTGACGAATATCGCCCTGGCAATTCGCAAAGAGCCGCGCGTGGTTCAGAACGTGAAAGAGGTGTTCATCATGGGCGGGGCGATCCAGCACCCGGGCAACACCACGGCGCAGGCGGAGTTCAACACCTTTGTGGACCCGCACGCGGCGCACATCGTTTTCCATTCGGGGATGCCGATGGTCCTCACGCCGCTGGATGTGACGTATCAATGCATCTTCACGAAGGACGACCTGAACCGGCTGCTGAAGATCGATTCGCCCATTACAAAATTTATCGCGGACTCGACGCGCTTTTACATGGAGTTCCACGACGAATACCAGAGCATCGAGGGCTGCGTCATCAACGACCCGTTGACCCTGGCGCTGACCTACATGCCCGAAATTTGCGACTATCAGCGCCTGGCGGTGGATGTGGATATTTCGACGGGCGTGGGGCTGGGCAATACCTTCGCCGATTTTTATAATTACGAAAAGAAAAAACCGAATATGAAGGTGGCAATGGGAGTCCGTCCGCGCCTGTTCATGGAGTTGTTTCTGGAGCGCATGGAAACGCTGGCGCGTCAATTTTCGTGACGTTCGGAATATGAAAGTGTTATGATGCGTATACTTGTTATCCATAATTCATTTGGAGGATGCCATGTTTGAGAATATCAAGAAGGAATTCAGCACCCGCACCCTGGTGCTCATTCCAATTGCAATCGCCATCAACATTGCCATTGGGGAATTGGTGGTGCGCCTGAAACTGCCCGTGTACTTGGACAGCATTGGAACCGTCCTGGTCGGCGCCATTGCCGGTCCGTGGGCGGGCGCGCTGACAGGCGGGCTTGCGAACCTGATCTGGGGCTTGTTCAACCCGTTTGCCGCCCCTTTCTTTTATGTGGCGGCGGCGATCGGTCTCATGGCGGGGTTGGCGGGCAAACGCGGCGCATTCCAGAACGAAACTCCGCGCTGGGTTTCGGTGGTTGTGGGCGCGGTGTTTGTCTTTTCATTAACCCTGTTCATCCTCGCCTTCATCAATGCGTCCACCGATGAGACGGGCTACACCTCCTACCCGAGCATGGGACAGTTGTTCTCGCAGTACATCGTTGCCTTCATCGCTGCAATCCTAATCGGCGCGGCAATCGGATACTTCCTGCTTCAAAAGGGCGGGTACGCCGGGATGTGGGGGCTGATCACGGGCGTTATTGCCGCAATCATTTCCGCGCCAACGGCTGCCTATGTTTTCGGCGGCGTCACCGGAGCGGGCACCGACCTGCTGGTTGCGGCATTCCGCGCCAGCGGCGGCGGCATTCTCGCCTCCGTTCTTGCGCAGGGCAGCGTCTCCGACCCGTTCGATAAAATGCTTTCCTTCATGGTGGTCTGGCTGATCGTCCGCTCGCTGCCCGCCCGTTTCACCTCGCGATAAAAACGGGGCATGAACGCCTTTAGTATGTATGCGGCCCGCGAAAGCGGGCTGCATAGCCTTCATCCGCTTACCAAAATTTTAATGACCCTGCTGCTGGTTGCGGCAGGGCTGGCTCTGCCCGGAAACTGGACGGGGTACTTCATCGTCGTCTTCATTATTTTCCCGCTCGCCTTCTGGGGGCGCGTATTCCTAAATCTATTATCCACAACATGGAAGGTCAGCCTGCCGTTCGCTATTTCTGTAATCCTGATCCAGAGTTTTTTTTGGGGTGAGGGTACGCCCATTTTCGAAATCGGCGTCCTTTCCCCAAAATGGGAAGGGGCAATGTTTGCGGCAGTGAGTATGGGCAAGATCATCCTGGTCATGTCCGGCTTCCTATTATTTTCCATGACCACGCGCCCCGATACCCTGATGATCACCCTGAAGCAGGCTGGGGTTCCAAGCAGCATCGCCTACATCATTGTGACAACCCTTCAAATTGTGCCAAGTTTTCAGAGAAAAGCCCTGACCATTCTGGACGCGCAACGTTCGCGTGGGCTGGAAACAGAGGGGAATCTGTACGTCCGCGCCAGGGCATTTATCCCCATCATCCTGCCCCTGGTACTTGGCAGCCTTATGGAAGTGGAAGAACGCGCCATTGCCATCGAGTCGCGCGGCTTCAACTCCGGTAAAAAGGAAACCAGCCTCATTGAAATTCCAGATACCCCCCTGCAAAAAGTCATTCGGCGCGTCATCCTCTTTGGAATTTTTGCCTTCATTGTCTTCGGTGTGTTATGGCGTTTGTAATTCTTAAAGACCTCGCTTATCAATACCCGTCCTCCACCGGGTTGGTTTTAGAAAACATCAGTTTGCAAATTCAAGAGGGTGAGTTTGTCTCGATCATCGGTCCCAACGGGGCGGGCAAATCCACGCTATGTTATGCGCTGGCGGGATTCGTGCCGCATTTCTTCAAGGGCGAAATCTCCGGCGAGGTCGAAGTGGACGGCAGGAAGTCCAGCGAGTCCACGCTGGACGAGTGGGCGCTCAATGTGGGGTTGGCATTCCAGAATCCCTTTAACCAAATCAGCGGCGCGAAGTACACCGTCTTTGAAGAGATCGCTTTTGGCTTGGAGAACATCGGCGTGCCGCGTGATGAAATGAAAAAAAGAGTGGAGGATGCCATGTCTTTGACGGGAATCAGCGACCTAGCCGATCGGTCTCCCTATTCCCTCTCCGGCGGACAGCAGCAACGCGTCGCGCTGACCTCGATCCTGGTCATGCGACCCAGGCTTTTGGTGCTCGACGAACCGACCTCGCAAATGGACCCCGTCGGCACCCGCGAGGTCTTCGGCGTGGTGCGCAAAATGGCAGAAGAAGGCATGACCGTGGTTATGGTCGAACATAAAGTGGAATGGATCGCCAACTTTGCAGACCGGGTCATTGCCTTAAAAGATGGGCAAATTCTAATCGAAGGCAAACCGAACGAAGTATTGACTTCCGATTTGCTGATCGAAAATGGTTTCGGCATTTCACGTTACACATCCGCCGCAAGAGAGGCAAGGAAACGCGGCTTATGGAAGAAAGAAAAATTGCCTGTGACGCTGGATGAGGCGGTGGAAGGATTCAAATCGTAGGGGCGAGGTCTCCTCGCCCTGGTTTTGGACGATGCATAATTGGGCGGGGGAACCCCGCCCCTACAACCACACATGAAAATCATCATCAACAACCTCCATTTCACCTACCCCACCGGCTTGGAAGCCTTGAAAGGCATCAGCCTCACCATCAACCCCGGCGAGCAGGTTGCCATCGTCGGGCAAAACGGCGCCGGGAAAACAACCCTGGTGCGTCACTTCAACGGGCTGCTCAAACCGACATCCGGCGCTATATCCATTGGCGAATGGGAAACCACAAAATATTCCACGGCAAAACTGGCTTCGCGGGTGGGGTATGTTTTCCAGAACCCCGATGAGCAATTATTTTCCAGAGACGTGCTTGCCGAAGTCTCGTTCGGCCCGCGCAATTTGGGTTATGAGAAATCGAAGGCGGATGAACTGGTCAAACGCGCGATGGCGTTGACCGAGTTGAACGACAAGGCTGAGACCAATCCCTACGACCTCTCCCCCACCTGGCGCAAAATGGTCGCGCTGGCATCCATCATCGCCATGGATACGCCCATCATCATCTTTGATGAGCCGACGACAGGGCAGGATGCTGTCAATGTGGCGCGCATTGCCAATGTGATCGCCGAATTAAAGCGCGAAGGCAGGACCGTCGTCACCATTACGCATGATATTGATTTCTGCGCCGAAAATTTCGAGCGCATCATTGCGCTTGCAAAGGGGCAGGTATTACTTGATGGTTTGGCGCGTGATGTATTGGGGCAGGGAGAAATTTTGGCGCAAACCTATGTGGAGCCGCCGCAGTTAACACGATTGGGCAAACGGCTGGGGTTGAAGGAAACCATCACAAAACAGGATCAATTCCTGAACGCAATAGCGCGAGATTAACCTCGCGCTGTTTTTTATACATCAAAGTGAGCCGATAAATCAAGCGCAAAAAAACAACCCCGTCGAATGACAGGGTTGTTTTCGCAATCAGTTTCGATCAAAAGTTACGGGCAAGACGGGAAGTAGTATGCCGGCCCATCGTATGGCACGGAGTCGGGTCCACAATTATCGGAAACGTCAACGTCGAAAAACACGACCCAGACGGGACTACCGCCATATTCGTAATAATTTAAGTCTAAGAAGTTAGCCGGCTCATCCTGGCAGATTGGGCCGTAGTCCACCCAGGTACTGGTCCAAAAAGCGTCCCAAGCGCTATAACAAAATTGTCTTTGCGACTGGCCTGGCACGTTCACCCAGAAGCGCGCGCCGCCGAAGCCGACCACCACATCGTGCGCGCCGACCTTCTTCGTGGCATGGCACACCACGGTATCCGCCGCGGTCTGCGCGCAGTAGAGCGGGAAGGCATCCCCGCCATCCACCTGCACAAAGCCGCTTACGAGTTCGTCGGCAGAGAATTCGCCCGTCACCCGGAAGGTGAAAGTCGGTCCGGCGCCGTTGTTCTGCACCTGCAACAGTTCCAGGGCGGAACCGGCAAAGGCTGTCCCGGCGGTGACTGCCAGCAGGGCGGTCAATACCAGGGCGGTAACGAATAACTTTTTCATATATGTTCTCCTTTTGTGTTTCCAACCAAAATAGGAATTTCAACAACACAATACAGTATAAGACTTTCGGGGGGTTTTTTCAATAGTCAATCGCGGGAATTGCAAGGATAATGTAAGTCTCTGTGTAAAAAAACAGGAGTACTTTTGTCTAAATTTATTCATGTTTATAGAAACCTTACGGTTCCTTTTATTTTGGGGAGAGCGGGTGTTCGGGGTAAGGTGAGTTTTTTATTCTTTTCGCCGCAGTCTATTCATGAAACAAGTTTCACCCCGAATGGAGAAAGCGTCGTCCCGAAGGTTGTCAGCCAGAATTCCCATCCTCACAGACCCTTCGGGACGTTTTTGCATAGGTTAAATCTTTTCCGGCCTGTCCGGGTTAGGAAATTTGATCCCAGCCAGAATGTGACATTGTCAAAGTAGTATAATTTTTCAAGCACAGCCCCTCTTCAGGAAGCGCGCCAGGCGCGCCGTCTTCCGAAAGGGCCAAGACATTGGACATTATCGGAATTAAGGCGACAGTCACTTTTCGCGCAAATACCCAGGTTGAAAATCATCCGAAGCGACTGTCGCCTGCCTATTACCGATAAAGTCCATTCCATGGACGGGAGAACCGGTTATGAAATCAACACGCACCACGCTTTCCACCATCGCCCTTTTTGCATTTATTTTTTCCTCCTGCTCGCCTGCCGAACTCGAAGGCGGCGCGGGCGCCCCGGAGGCAACAGAATCATCCTTCGCGCCGCCGCCCGCCCCCGTCGCAACGGTTGTCGTCGAACCGCCCCAACAGCAGCCCACCCCCAAGGCAAGCCCCAACGGCGCAGTCCTCTACGACGACGGCGAAAACATCCTCTCGATCAACCCCGATACCGGCGAGGCAAAAACCCTCGTCTCGCGCAAAGAGGTTCAACTGCTGATCGCCGAAGACCGTTCCGCAGATTCCTATACCTATGGCGGCCCAAGACCCTTCCCCATCGAACTCTCGCCCGATCTGACCAGGGCGCTCATCACCCTTTGCCCCAACCTCGATGACCGCTTCCGCTGCGTCTTCGAACAATTCGTCTACTCGCTCGAAGATAAGGCAGCCATCCGCCTGCCGACGCCGCCGGAAGCCTACGCCGTTTACTGGAACTGGTCGCCAGACGGCTCGACCCTCGCCGGAGCGGCCTGGGGCTACGACAAATCCTTCTACAAGCTGACGCTTTTCTACGCAATCGCAAGCGACGGCGACGTCCTCATCCCACTCATGCCCATCGCCAACGACCACTGGCAGATCGCCTGGAACCCCGGCAGCAAAGCCTTCCACCCGCTGACCTTCGCCACCAATTTCCAATCCGTTTTTGCAGACGACTCTCCAAGCGAGGACATCCCCATCCCCGGGCTGGAATGGAACGACAAATTCGAATGTCTTTCGTTCTCACCCGACGGAAGCAAAGCCGCCTTCATCATCCGGCGCGACAACCCCAAAGACCACGACTGGGTCTACACCGCCAGTTCCAACTTCAGCAAAGTCACCCAGGTGACCGAATACGACATCAAATCGGAATATTTCTGCAACATCCAATGGTCGCCCGACCAGCGCTTCATCCATATCGGATACGAACAGGACGGACGAGCCGAAGCCGGGATTCAGGCCGACGCAAACGCCCCCCGCCCCGGGAAGATCGTCAACCTGGAAACCTCGAGCCTGATCGACACCCGCAAAGACGCCAGCATCTGCGGCTGGACCCCCGATAACAGCCTGATTCTCGAACTCAAGGGCATTGCAGGCAACGAAGGCGGAATCGAGATCGTCAACCCGATGACCTCGGAGCCGCTGCTCATGCCCGCCGGACTATCCACAGTGACCCACTGCCCGGTTCTCTGGTTGAAAGAGGCGCTAACCCTCGACATCCCCGAAGGGCTTGCAGTCAAGAACGCCTGTCACCCCGGCGGCTCATTTCCCGATGCGGAAGACGAAGCCAGTGTGCCGGAATTATTCGACATCGCCGAAGCCTCCGCCGCGATCAACGGCGAGACTTTAACCGCAATATTGACCATGAAAGCCGCAGACGCAGACCTGACAAACTACCTGACCCCCGACGTGACCAACTTCATCAACGGGTTCGATATTCTGGTTGATGTGGATAACAACGCCCTGAGCGGCGACAAATTCGGGATGGAGTACGCCTTCTCGGTCGGAGTCACCCCCGGCGTGGACGGCGCAGCCCCGACCCTCGAAGGCATCATCGGCAAATTCGACCCCGCCACAAACAGCCTCGCCAAATATGAAGAATTCGTCCCCATCTTCGACCCCGCCTCGAAAACGCTGACGATATCCGCCCTCATTCCCGGCATCACCGCCGAATCGCGCCTGGTCTTCATGACCCGCAGGGTCAACGACGCCAGGACCACAATCCTGAGCGACAGAATTTGCGATTAGTTTGGGCGGAACGACTGGAGACGCGAGGGCGGGCGCGTCTCTTTCGATTAACCGAAATGGAGTCCAACGTCTCCCGACGTTGGGTGAGTCAAAAGTCGGGGGACTTTTGACTCCGCTTTGCAATTCGCATTTGTGATGCATAGTATAATCACCCTGAGGTTCCTAATGACAGATAACAAAACGAGTCCTGAGCAGGAACGAAAGATCAGAGTTCTGGTCGCAAAACCCGGTTTGGACGGGCATGACCGCGGCGCAAAGGTGATCGCGCGCGCCCTGCGCGATGCCGGGATGGAGGTCATCTACACCGGCTTGCGGCAAACGCCTGAAATGATCGCCGAAGCCGCATTGCAGGAGGACGTGGACGTGGTGGGCTTGTCCGTCCTTTCGGGCGCGCACATGGCGTTGACCCCGCGTGTGATGGAACTTTTGCGAAATAATGGTCAGGAGCATGTCAAGATATTCATCGGCGGCATCATCCCGGACGAAGACCTGCGCCGCCTGATGGAAATGGGTGTGACGGGCGTGTACGGTCCCGGCGCAAACACCGAGAACATCATCCGCGACATAAAAGCGGCGGTGCCGGTCTGACCCGAATGGTTTGAACCAACACAGAGCGAAAGCGGCTCTGTGTTTTATTGTTAATAACAGCAACGGATGCGAACGTCTCCCGACTTTCGCGCCAACGTCGGGAGACGTTGGAGTCCGTATTTTTTTTATGAACAGGAATTGAATGACATTCTCCAAAGCCATTCTCGAAGGCGACCGGCTGGCTCTTGCGCGATTGCTGACAAAAGTGGAAAACGATTCGCAGGAGGGGCGCGATGCTTTAATGGAACTATTTCCGCATACCGGCAGGGCGCACCTGATCGGTGTGACGGGCGCGCCGGGCACGGGCAAATCGTCGCTGGTGAATCAACTGGCGCTGCATTACCGCAAGACAGAGAATAAACGCATTGCGATCATCGCCGTGGACCCGTCGAGTCCGTTCACGGGCGGGGCGGTGTTGGGCGATAGAGTTCGGATGCGCGACCTTTCCGGCGACTCCGGCGTGTTCATCCGTTCGATGGCTTCGCGCGGTTCGCTCGGCGGACTGGCGCAGGCAACTGCCAATATCACCCAGGTCTTCGACGCGGCGGGATTCGATATCGTCATCGTCGAAACCGTCGGCGCGGGGCAAAGCGAAGTGGATATTGCCCGCCTCGCGCATACGACGCTTGTGGTCGAAGCGCCGGGGCTGGGGGACGACATCCAAGCCATCAAAGCCGGGATATTGGAGATCGCGGATATTCTCGTGGTCAACAAGGCAGACCGACCCGGCGTGGAGCAGACTGAAAAGGCGTTGAAGACCATGCTCGAACTGGCGCACCCGGCGGAGCGCGTTTTCAAACATCACGGCGTAACCATGAGCGTCTCCGCGCCGAAGAGGAATGAAGCGGCAAAGATGTGGATACCGCCCATTCAGCGGACGATCTCGACGGAGGGAGCGGGCATCCCTGAATTGGCGGATGCAATTGCGCGGCATGTGGCGCACTTAACGTCCAGCGGAGAATGGGCTGATCGTGAGCGTACCCGGCTCGAGGTCGAACTGGAGGCGTTGATCCGCCAGGGGCTGATGAACAGGTTTAGAGAGGAAGTCGCGGCTGGGGCGTATGAAAAGGCGCTTGAGTCGGTCATCCAAAGAAAAATGTCGCCGTTGGAAGCGGCGGCATCCCTGATGAATGGAAGGTTGAAATGAGCGTCATTTATGGAAAACGGATCCGCCTGCGGGCGGTGGAACGCGGGGATGTCGAGAAATTTCATGAGTGGGTGAACGACCCCGAAGTGACAAGGGGACTCGCGCTGTACCTGCCCATGTCCATGAGGGACGAGGAGAATTGGTTCGATGGATTGGCGAAACGCGACCTGAATGAAAAGCCGTTTGCCATCGAGGTGAAAAAAGGCAGGGCGTGGAAATTGATCGGCAACTGCTGCGTGTTCGATATTTCGACAGTCAGTCGAAGCGCGGAGCTGGGCATCATGATCGGCGATAAAGCCGAGTGGAACAAGGGGTACGGTTCGGAGACGATGACGCTGCTGCTCAAACACGGTTTCGAGACGCTGAACCTGAACCGCATCTTTTTGCGCGTGTATGAAAACAACGCGCGCGCGGTGCGGTCGTATGAAAAAGCCGGTTTCGTGCTGGAAGGCAGGCAGAGGCAGGCGGTTTATAAACACGGAAAATACGAGGATGTCCTCTTCATGAGCGTGCTGCGTTCGGAGTGGGACTCCCGCAAGAAGGAGTAGCAGGTTCGATGCATCATGTTCATCACGATTTGAAGGTATACGGGGGGATCAAGCTGTTCTGCGGCACAGGCTCGCCCGAACTGGCGCAAAAGATCGCGGACTATCTCGGTCTGCCGTTGAGCGGACGCGAGGTGATCGAGTTCCCCAACGAAAATCTTTTCATCAAACTGAACGGCAGCGTGCGCGGGCAGGATGTGTATGTGATTCAGACCACATCCTCGCCGGTGCATCGCAACCTGATGGAACTGCTCATCATGATCCAGACGTTGAAACTGGATTCGGCGGCGCGTATCACGGCGGTGGTGCCGTATCTGTGCTATGGGCGTTCGGACAAGAAAGACCAGCCGCGCGTGCCGATTTCGGCGCGTCTCGTGGCGGATATGATCGAAGTGGCGGGCGCGGACCGTTACATGACCCTCGACCCGCACGCCGGGCAGATTCAGGGTTTCTTCTCGATCCCCGGCGATGTGCTGACGGCTTCGCATTTGTTGATCAGCCATATTTGCGACAACCTGCGTTCCGACATGAAGGACCCGGTGGTCGTTTCGGTGGACCTCGGTTTTGCGAAAAAGGGACGCAATTACGCCGCAGACATGGACATGCCCATCGCCTTCATCGAAAAGCGCAGGCAGGGCAACGACGCGAAAGCCGAGGCGCTGACCCTGATCGGCGACGTGAAGGACCGCGACGTGATCATCGTGGACGACGAGGTGGATACCGGCGGCTCGATCGCGCAGGCGGTGGATGTGGTGAAGAAGAATGGTGCGCGCGATGTATACCTGGCGTTCATCCACCCAATCCTGTCTGCCAACGGCGCCCAGCGGCTCGCCTCCCTGCCCATCAAACACATCATCACCACCGATTCGGTTCCGCTTTCCGCGGATAAAATGGACCTGCTCAAAGACCGCCTGACGATTCTCTCCATCGCTTCGCTTTTGGGCGAGGTCATCAAACGCGCGCACGAAGGGCGTTCGGTGGGAGAGATGTTCAACGAGTAGGAACCGGTTGGAAAGTTGAAGGAAAAGAGATTCAACTTGAAACTTTAAACCTTCAACCTGTAACAGTCTCATGCCCGAACTTCCCGAAGTTGAAACCATTGCCCGTTCCATTGAACCGCTCGTCACCGGGCGGACGATCGTCTCTGCCGACCTGCGCTGGGCGCGGACGGTGGCGACTCCCTCGGCGAAGAAATTCCGCGAGCAGATCAAAGGTCAGCGCATTGTGGGCGTCTCGCGCCGGGCGAAGTACCTCATCCTCGAACTCGAAGATTACAATCTCCTGATACATTTGCGCATGAGCGGGGACATTACCGTAAGAAAAGGTAAAATGCAGGCAGAGAAGCACGACCGGCTCATCCTTTCTTTGAGAGGCAAACGCGGAGAGGAGAGTCACCTCGCCTTCAACGATACGCGCAAGTTCGGGCGCGTCTGGCTGACCGACCAGCCCGAAACCATCCTCGGCAAACTCGGACCGGAACCGCTGGGCAGGAAGTTCACTCCGCAGTGGCTGTACGAAAATTTGCGCAAACGCAACCGTCAACTCAAGCCGCTCCTGCTCGACCAGACCTTCCTTGCCGGGGTCGGCAACATCTACGCGGACGAGTCCCTGCATTTGGCGAAGCTGCATCCTCTCGGGTTGTCGAATGCTGTAACGCTGAAACAGGCAACGGCTTTGCATGAGGCGATCCGCTCCGTCTTGAAGGAAGGCATCCGCCGCAACGGCGCATCCATAGACTGGGTCTATCGCGGCGGCGAATTCCAAAATTATTTCCGCGTGTACGACCGCGAAGGCAAACCCTGCTTCACCTGCGGAACCGAGATCGTGAAGTTCACCGTCGGTCAGCGCGGCACGCACGTCTGCCCGTCCTGCCAGCCGCTCGAAAGGAAACGACATGTCGCTTAATTTTGCAACCGTCACCGTCCCCACCCTTTTGCTTTGGATCGTGGGCTTGCTGCTGTTCGGCGTGGGGGCGCTGCTCGGTTATTTCAACATGGCGATCGACGCGCGCAAAAAAGCCGAGTCGGCGGACCTGAAGGTGGAAAACGCGCGGGAGGATGCCCGCAAAAAACTCGCCGAAGCCGAGCGGTTATTGAAGGAAGCCAAGTCCCTCGGCGCGAACGTTCCACAGGCGGGCGACGGCAGGACTCTCTTGAAGATGATCGAAGGGGCGAACTTCCGCACGCAGATCGAGATGGACGGCAAACCCCTGTCTGCGCCGCTAACCCCCGAACGCAAAAGGCGATTACTGGAACTGGTCAACCACTTCCGCCCGTGGATTGAAACCGCAGACGCGCCTGCTCCCCAGCCCCGCCCCGCCTCATCCGCGCCGATGGTTGTCTCTGCGCCCGAGCCTGTGCCCACACCTGAGGTCAAGCCGGTCTCGATGGCATTTCCGCTTGCCCAGCCCAAACCCAAGACCGACCCCGCGACCGAATTCAAACTGCTGAGCATGGTCAAACAGATCGACGTCGTCCTGCAAAGGCGCATCGCCGGGACCACGCTCGAACCTTACGACATCCACCTGCAAGACGCCCCCTCCGGCGGACTCGAAGTCGTCATCGGCGAAAAGAAATTCGATACCATCGACGACGTGCCCGACACGAACATCAAATCCGCCATCCGCGCCGCGATCGCGGAGTGGGAGCAGAAGTACGTGCCGGGGGCGTGAGGGGGATTCACGTTATCGGGGATATAATTCAAGCCATGAACCGCGAACTTTCAGCAATCGAGGTCAGGCTCTCATCCCGCCCAGTGGATGAAATCCTGCGCGAGTCGGAGGCATTCTTTATGAAAGAAGGCAAAGTTCACCTTACTCTCAAACGGCTTGCCCATGCGCTCAAAGAGGAATCCATTCCTTATGCCATCGTCGGCGGCATGGCGCTCAACCTGTACGGCTTCACCCGCGAAACTGTGGATGTGGACATCCTTCTGACCCGCGAAGGTTTGGAACAATTCAAAGAACGGCTGGTCGGACGCGGTTATGCGCTGGCATTTACCGGCGCATCCAAAAGCTTCAAAGACGCCGAGACACAAGTCAAAGTAGAGACCCTCATTACAGGTGAATATCCCGGCGACGGAAAACCCAAGCCAGTCTCCTTCCCCGACCCCCAGGCAACCCACATTGAACGGGACGGTTACCACGTCATCCCTCTTGAAACGCTGATCGAACTCAAACTCGCCTCTGGCATGACCGCGCCCCACCGCCTGCGCGATCTCGCCGATGTGCAGGATTTGATTTCGGTTCTGGGCTTGCCGCTGGAGTTGGAGAATAATTTGGACGAGAGCGTGAGAGGGGAATATCGGCGGTTGTGGGAGTCGGTTCAGCAAGGGCGGGAAGATCGGTAAATTTCGTTCCAAGCCGCGATCGCGGAATGGGAACAGAAGTACGTGCCAGGGGCGTGAGGCTATTTTTTCGTAACTACTCAGCGGCTTGTCATTTCGACGAACGAAGAGAAATCCTGGTCAACGCCAAAAAGATTTCTCGAAATGACAATCGAGAATGAGCAGGCTGAGCCGTTACATTTTTTCAACAATTAAAGAAGTTAAATTTTATTCAAATCCCCGCAGGCGCGCCCAGCCTCCCCCCGCCAGACCCTGGCAGTTCGGACCGCCCGAAGGCTGGGAAGCGCCCTGTTCCCCCCGTGTTCCTTTTTATTGGGTGAAAACCCCCGTGTCAAATTCTTCATAATTGTATTGACTCCTCTCTCACAGTCAATGGACGGGGTCTAGGCATTTGTAATGTATGGGTTGAAATTGGCGCGGCTTTCTGCTACTCTGATGGAAAGTCTTTGAGAACGCTTGTGTATACAAATTCGACAGACGATATACAAGAGCCTGGTGAGATAACCCATTCCAGGCACAAGGGCGCAACAGGCACAAAGGTTGTGGTAAAAAAGAGGGAGCCTTCCATGGAACCAAAGATACGAATAGTCATTCTCGACGACCACCCAATGACGCTGGAGGGGTATCTAGCCAAACTCGGCAGGGACTCCAGCCTGGAGATCGCTGCCACCATGGGGTTCGCCGACCTGCTGGAACCGGTGTTGCAAAAAGACGATGTGGATGTGTTGATTCTGGACGTCGGCGCGCCGACCTCGGCTCAGAACCGCAACCCATACCCGATGCTGCACGTCGTCCCCAAACTGCTCGAGGAGCATCACAACCTGAACATCCTCGTCATCAGTATGCACAACGAGCGCGGACTGATCCGCGGGGCGATGAACGCCGGGGCAAGCGGCTACATCCTCAAGGATGACCAGTCTGCCAACGCCACCCTGCCGGAGATCGTCAAACTTGTGGCGGCGGGCGGGGTCTACCTGAGCGAAGAAGCGGGGGCGTTATACGAGAAAGGCTTGAAGAACGAAAACGGGAAGGACCTCAGTCCGCGCCAGTTGGAGGCATTGTCCTTGTGCGCGGCGCATCCCGGAGAAAAAAGCATCGTCCTCGCCAGGAAGATGGGAATCAGCCACCAGGCCTTCCGCACCCTGCTTTCGGCGGCATACTTCAAACTCGGCGCGCGGACCCGGGCAGACGCCATCGCCAGGGCAAGGCAAATGGGGCTGATCACGCCCGGGTGAGAAAGAACCGGTTAATCGGCGGCGGGTCAAACCAAACGAGTCAGGGAGTCTGGTAGGCTGGTTGAATCCTCGCGTGAGACTCGTCTGTTCAAGGCTGGCATCGCGCGATCCGTGCCCAACGGAAGTACTCGGCTATAATCTCATCATCTCCGTTCCATTAAATCCCCCCGCGCAGGAACCAGCCATGGACGCCTCCCCCAGCCGAAGTCAAATCATGGAGCCGCTGGCTTCATTGGCAGTTTTATTTGTGATGTTGATCTACACCTATGGGGTCCTGCTTGCCGCGCCTTATTCCGGCTTTCATCTAAACCTGACCACCAACCGGGTCGAGAAAGTCTATCTACAGTCCGGCGACATCCCCCTTCAAGACGGGGATGTCATTACCCATTTTGACGGCGTGAGTATGCGAAAGATCAACAAAGACCGCAGGCTGGCGTTCCTGTCCGGTTTTCAAATGGGCGACCCAATAAAGTTGCGCGTTGACCGTAATGGGCAACCGGTCGAAATTCAGTGGACCTTCCCCGGCTTCAACAGACCGGAATTTTTCAGCCGCCTTTTCAACTCGTGGCTGGTGGGCTACGCCTTCTGGCTGGCAGGGTTTGCCACCCAACTCTCGATCCGCCCGCGTGACACGCGGAGAAGATTGTTCATCACCGCCAACTACCTCACCGCCCTCTTTCTCGTATCCGGCAACCTCTCATCCTGGCGGCTTTGGGAAAGTTCCACCCTGCTGCACATGTCTGCCTGGCTCATGGCGCCGGTCTTCCTGCAGCTTCACTGGGAATTTCCGCGCCCATTGCGGAAAACCTCGAGGGCATTTTGGAGCCTGCTCTATGCCGCCGCATCCCTGCTCGCATTGGGAGAAGCCCTTCACATTTTAGGGAGGGGCATTTATGCGCTCGGCTTCTTTACGGCTCTGGCGGGCAGCATCATCCTTTTATGCGCGCGGCTTGCCCTTCAAAAAACCGGGCGTCGTGAGGCGGCGCTGCTCCTGCTTTCCATCACCATCGCCTTCTCATTTTCAATGGCGGTCGCCGCGGCGGTCGCGTCTGGCATCGCCTTCGATCCTGGATGGCTCACTGTTTTCTCCATGCCCTTCATGCCGTTCGCGTATTTCTATCTTATCTATCGCCGTCAATTGGGCGGCATGGAAACTCGCGCAAACCGCATCGTCTCCACCTATGCCTTCCTGATCCTGCTCGGGCTGGCGTTTTTTATCGTCATCACCGCCGTCATTCAAACCCAGCCCGCCCCCGAAACCTGGGCAGCAATCACCGCCGCCCTGTCCCTGGCGTTCACACTCTTCACCGCCGCATACCTCGCCCGCTTCCAAAAATTCATAGACCGGCGCGTTTTTGGCATCAGCCTCCCGTACCAAAACCTGCCCGAAATCTACGCCAGCCGCATCGCCGCCTGCGACGACCTCCCCAAACTGCTTGCCGTACTCAGGGACGGGGTCTTTCCCAGCCTGCTGGTCCGGGAATACGCCTTCCTTCAGTCGCAGGATAAAACCCTCAACCTCC
Organism: Candidatus Villigracilis adiacens; assembly: GCA_016703605.1. GTDB lineage: Bacteria > Chloroflexota > Anaerolineae > Anaerolineales > Villigracilaceae > Villigracilis > Villigracilis adiacens. The sequence goes on from JADJBU010000002.1 coordinate 292,516, forward strand.
TGCTCGCCAAAGACACCCCCGATGAACGCTTCGACTTTGACCGCCTCACCCAGCAAGCCGGACTCTACCTCCCCAACCCCTCCTCCCATGAAGGCTGGACGCGGCTCATCCTCCCGCTCAAAGTGGGCGACAACACCCTCGGCTTTTGGTTACTCGGAAAGCGCGACCCCGACGATCACTACCCCCAGTCCGAGATTCCCATCCTGCAATCCCTCGCCGACCAGACCGCCATCGCCCTGAGCAACATCATCAACTCCGCCCAACTGCGCGATTTCTACCGGACCGATATCAAGATCATCGAAGACGAACGCAACCGCATCGCCCGCGACCTGCACGAGACCGTGTTGAACAAACTTGCCAACATGCGCAACAGCCTCGACCAAAGGACCCTCCCGCCCGGCTTCCTCTCCGCCTACGAAGACCTCAAAAAACGCCTGCGCGAGATCATCCGCGACCTGCGTCCGCCCATGCTCGACCAGGGACTGGTATTTGCCATCAACGACCTGATCGAAGACCTGCGGGAAAAATACCCGGAGATCAACATCATCCTCAACATCCCAGCCGGGGAGGGGCGGCTCCCCGAAAAGGTGGAGGAATACCTCTACCACATCGTCCATGAAGCCTGTGAAAACGCCCTCAAACATTCCAATTGCCGCACACTGACGATCTTCGGCAGCATCGCCCCCCGGCAAGCCGACCTGTCCATTCAGGACGACGGCGACGGCTTCGATGTGCAAGCCAAATTCAACGCCGCCATCACAAACCGCCACTTCGGGCTGGCGCATATGAAGGAACGCGCCGAAATCATTGGAGCCAGGTTGCAGATTCGATCCCACCCGGGGCAGGGAACAGTAATTCACCTCTCATGGAAAAACGATCGGGCATAGATTAATGGTCCCCTGATATCTGGCGGCGCAGCCACTGAGCCCGCAGAGAAAAATGAGTGTAAATCCCCTTACAATCCGCAAATAGGTATCGCGCAAGAATCGAACGTCTCCTGCCGTTCGATTCTTGCGCCAAATTCTGGAGAATCCCCCGCAAAATAAAAATCGCGCCGGTGTTGATTCACCGGCGCGCCCCAAAATCCCCAGACCGCATCTGATTTCCTCTCGAGCCGCAGATGTGCCATGGTCCAATATAAATCGCTTGCTTCATTTTATAGCCTGTTCTGGCGCCCGGCAATAAATCTGCCATAGGCATTTGTACTGTCCCTCCCCAAAAATTGCGCCCTGCTTGACTTTCCCCTCCGGAATTTATACAATGAATTCATATCGCAGAATATGCGGGAGGACTCCATGGCAAACAAAAAGAAGAACCCCCCTGAAAACACCAACGCAATATGGGCGGCAGTGATTACGGGAATCGTCACCATCATTGTGACCATTCTTGGGCTGCCGCCATTGATCGAAAAGATAGACTCCCTGCTAAACCCAACAGCAACCCCCACTTCCACCCCTCCCCCAACCGAAACGCAAACATCGGTCCCCGCCCCTCCATTTCTGGAAACCGCCACCCAGCCGGCGATCATTGCATTCACAGACACCCCCGCCATCCCCGCGCCGCCGACTCTGACGCCCATCCCTGCGAACGGCGTCATGATCGCGCAGATCAAGTCGAATTATCTCGATGGCAAGGCGCCGTTTAGAGCCACCTTCCGGGCGGGTTCCTCCTACCTGACCTTTCAGAATAGTTCCGTGGAAACCTGCGAATTTGCCAATGTCTGCTCATACACATGGGACGTCCGCGAGCAAAATGGACCGACCATTCACGGACCCGTGACAGGCGGCAGTGAGTTCTCCTATGAATTCACAAAAAAGGGCGTGTTCATGGTGGTCGTTTACGTCTGCCGCGGACAGGCTTGTAACTTCACATCTGTGAGCGTCACGGCAAGATAAAAGAATCCCCGCCTATTTATCAGCCCACTTTACGCAGTTCCTCGCCCCGAATGCTCATAGTCGTTTATCAATTCGTGATAAGGCGGGATGTCGAAACTTGTCGTCCCCATGTACATGACATCCGAAGAAATTGTGTTCTCAACGGGAGCACTCAAAGCTTGTTGGCGTAACTGGGTTCGGCGGACTGAAGTCCTGCCTCAGTACCTGAAAGTCGGCTAAAAGCCGACTGGATTGCGTCAGTCCGAAGGACTTCTATGAACTGAGCAGGCGGCTCGTGCCCTGTGGGTTAGCCCCGCTCGTCAAAATCCATCTACAATCTTTTAGCGCACCCAGGAAAACGGGGATAATATGCGACGCACTCTCCGCGTAAGGTGGGTTATGATTCAAATATATCGCAACGATTTTTTCCTCCATTGCGAGCCCCCCATTCATGGAAATCAACCAGCCTGTCCCCGATTTTGAACTGCCCGACCTGAACGGCAACATGCGCCGCCTCTCCGACCTTCGCGGGCGGATCGTCATCGTCAACTTCTGGTCGTGTGAATGCCCGCACTCCGAGCGGACGGACAAAGCCATTCTGTCCATGTTCGCGCAATGGCGCGGCGATGTGACCATGTTGAGCATCGCGTCGAACCGCAACGAGTCGCTTTCAGCGTTGAGAAAAGCCGCAGAAAGCCGCCGCCTGCCCGAGGTCCTGCTTGATGCGGACTGCGGGACGGCGAATCTGCTTGGGGCGCAGACCACTCCGCATGTCTTCGTCATAGACCGGGATGGAATCCTTCGCTACCGGGGAGCGGTGGACGATGTCACTTTTCGACAGAGGAACCCCTCGCGCTTCTTTCTGGACGAGGCGGTTGAGTCGCTGCTCGAGGGGCGTTTGCCCGCGCTGACGGAATCTCCCGCCTACGGCTGCGCCATTGTGCGCGAAGTTTGATAGAATCAAGACGTGATCGAAATCAAAGACCGCGTCATGTTTCTCGACAAGATCCACCTCTTCAACGGGCTGGATCAAGACCAGTTGGCTGGCATTGCCGCCAAACTGGAGGAGAGGGAGGTCTCTGCGGGGAAGGAGATCTTCAAACGCGGCTCGAAACCGGATGGCTTTTACATGGTGTTCAAGGGCAAGGTCAAGGTGACCGTGCCAGACAGCGAAAAGGGCGAGCGGCAGATCGGCGTGCTGTACGGCGGCGATTACTTCGGCGAAGAAGCCCTGTTCGAAAACCGCGACCGGTCTGCGACGGTGACGGCGGTGGACGCGGGTATTCTATTATTCCTTTCGCGCGCCCACTTCGACGCGCTGATAAACAAGTATGAAATTCTCAGACCGAACTTTCAGGTCTCGATCAAGAGCCGCAAACTGGCGCGTTCGATCCGCTTCAAATGGCTCGGCAAAAATGAGGTGATCTACTTCATTGCGCGGCGGCACCGGATCCGGCTTTTGCAGGCGCTGCTTGCCCCGTTCTTTTCGATGCTGGGCGGGCTGGCGCTGGTGGGACTGGGCTTCTTTCTCCGGTCGGCAATTCCGCAGGCGGTGGGCTGGGCGGTTGTTTTTGGGGTTTCCCTTTGGGGCATCTGGCGCGCCATCGACTGGAGCAACGATTATTACATCGTCACCAACCAGCGCGTGATCTGGCTGGAGAAGGTCCTCTTCCTGCACGACAGCCGCGAGGAGGCGCCGCTGGGCACCATCCTTTCGGTGGGCGTGGAAACCGATCAATTGGGGCGCATCCTCAAGTATGGCAATGTCATCGTGCGCACCTTCGTCGGGAAGCTCGAGTTCGACCATGTGGACCACCCCACCCAGGCGGCGGATATGATCCGCGAATATTGGGAACGCACCAAAGCCATCACCACCCGCAGTCAGATGGACGTGATGAAGGACACCATCAAGCAGAAACTTGGCCTGCCCCTGCCGAAACGCCAGCAGGTGGAACTTTCGCCGGTTGTGCCGGTGGACGAGGAAAAGGTGCAAAAAGCGCCGCTGTGGCTGCTGGCATTGTCGAATGTTTTTCAACTGCGAATCGAGGACGGCGGGAAGGTTACCTATCACAAGCATTGGATCGTCCTTTTCCGGCAGGCCTGGAAGCCGCTTGGGTTGTTCCTGCTGAACCTGTTCCTGTCCGGCTGGCGGGTTTACCTGCTTGCCGCCTCGACCGACCCGGCGGATTCGGTCTTTCACATCAATGCGGCGGGCATCCCCGCTCTCGACGGCATCCTGGCGATCCTGCTGGTGTTCTTCCTGATCATCGGCGGCTGGCTCTGGTATTATCTCGAAGACTGGAAGAACGATATTTTCAGGGTGACCAACGACGAGATCTATGACATTGATAAAAAGCCGTTCGGTTCGGAGGAAAAGCGCTCGGCGCAGATCGAGAACATCCTGAGCACGTCCTATGCGCGCGATGGGATCATTGCCAATCTCTTCAACTATGGAACGGTAAAGATCACCGTGGGCGGCACGCAGATGGCGTTCGAAGATGTGATGGACCCCGCGGCTGTGCAGGCGGATATCAACCGGCGGCGTTCGGCGCGCATCGCCAAAAAAGGCGAGGATGCCGGCAAGGAAGACCGCGAACGCTTCGCCACCTGGATCGCGGCATACCACCAGAATATGAATGAGTTCAACAAGCCGATCACGGCTCCGGCGGATACCGAGTCCACCAATCCCTTTGCCGCGGCTGGCGAAGACCTGGACGACCTGCCGCTTGGCGGCGACGACGGCATCGGCGGCGAGAACGAAATTAGCGATCAGTCACAGGCTGGCGATTTTTAGTTGTTTCACTCACCCTACGCAGTGCCGCGAGATTTATCTCGCCATACAGGGCGGCATGAATGCCGCGGTACCGAGGAACTGCGTAACATCAGTTATCTTAATTAAAGGAATGCCCTGGATGACCTTACGACAAATTGTTCACCTGCCCGAACCCATTTTGCGAAAGAAGGCAAAACCGGTTACAACCTTCGACAAGAATCTGCAAACCCTGATTGACGACATGTTCGAAACCATGCGCGAGGCGCCGGGGGTTGGGCTTGCCGCGCCGCAGATCAACCTGCCCATGCAATTGGCGGTGGTTGAATATGCCGAGGAAGAGGACGAAGAACTGCCCGAAGACGCGCCGCCGCCGAAGAAGAAGCAATTTGTGCTGATCAACCCCGAGATCGTCAAGACGTCTGACGAAATGGTGATGGGCGTGGAAGGCTGTCTCTCGATTCCCGGTCTGGTGGGCGAAGTGGAGCGGCACGAGTCAATTCAGGTGAAGGCGCTCAACCGCCACGGCAAGCCGGTCAAACACAAGGTGGAAGGCTGGATGGCGCGCATTTTCCAGCACGAGATCGACCATTTGAACGGTGTGCTGTTCACCGACAAAGCGGTCCGCGTGTGGAAGCCGGGCGAAGACGAAGAAACGCCGCTGGATTAAGATCAGTCGAAAGTCAAAGGTTGAAAGTCAGAACTTTGACCTTTGACTTTTGACCCTTGACATGCACCTAAAACACCTTTCCCTCACCAACTTTCGCAGCCTCACCCGCCTGGATGAAGAACTTCCACGGCGGGCGGTTGTGTTGGTTGGACAAAACGCGCAGGGGAAAACCTCCGTTCTCGAAGCGGTCTATTTCCTTTCGGCGTTCACCTCCTTCCAAACGAACGCAGACCGGCAGATGGTGAACTTCCATGAGGCGAAGAATCCGCTGGCGGTGACGCGCCTGGTGGCGGATTACCAGACCGGCAGGATGAAACACCGCCTCGAGGCGCGGCTGATCCTCGAGCCGAGCGGGGCGAACGGGCAGCGTCTGCGCAAAGAGATTCTGCTGGATGGGGTCAAACGCCAGATGAACGATGTGATCGGTCATTTCAAGGCGGTCATTTTTGCGCCGCAAATGTCGCAGATCATCGAAGGCGGACCGGAGGAACGCCGCCGCTATCTCAACCTCGCGCTGTCGCAGGCGGTCCCAACCTATGCGCAGGATTTGGGCGACTATTCGCAGGCGCTCACCCAGCGGAACGCGCTGCTCAAGGCGTTGAACGAGTCGAAGGGAAACAGCGACCAGCTCGAAGTCTGGGATGAGGCGCTCTCGAAGGTCGGGGCGCGGATCATCCACCGGCGCATCCAGGCGGTTCAGGAGATCGAACGCTTCGCCTCGCGCATCCATCACGAACTGACCCGCGGGGCGGAGGTTTTGCGCTTCGCCTATGAACCCGCCTACGACCCGCTCCCGAAGCCGAACGGTCAACTCGGGCTGAAGATCGATACCGCCATTGACCGCTCATCCATCGAACCAAGGGATATTCAGGATGGGTTCCTTGCGCGGCTCAAACAAATTCGCGGCGAGGAGATCGCGCGCGGAGTGACCACCATCGGTCCGCACCGCGACGACCTGCGCTTTGTCATCAACAAGGCGGATGTGAGCGATTACGGTTCGCGCGGTCAGGTGCGCACCACCCTGCTGGCGATCAAACTCGCCGAAGTGGAATGGATGAAGGAACGCTCGGGGGAATATCCCGTGATCCTGCTTGACGAGGTGATGGCGGAACTGGACTCTTCACGCCGCGCCGATTTGTTGGGCTATACAAGCCCCGAAAGGCAGGTCCTGTTCACCACGACCGATCTTTCATTGTTTTCCGCCGGGTTCAAAGATGACGCGGAAATTTGGAATGTAAAAAGCGGGACTGTGACTCGGATGCCAAAATCAAATTCTTGAACGACCCTTCAAATGCGGTCTGTTGCGGGCGGCAAAGGGGCGGGAATCAAAAGTCCCGCATAAAGCGGGACCGTGTGGGCGCTGAGGGACTCGAACCCCCGACATCTTCGGTGTAAGCGAAGCGCTCTAACCAACTGAGCTAAGCGCCCGGAGACGGGCATTATAGCATGTGATTATAAAATTGCAGGAAACAAATTTTCGGCCGCGCTGGGTATAATGGATTTATCGAAAAAAAACAGGAGACCTTCCATGAGCGACCCCAAACCCCTAAACTGGACATCCACTCCCGGCATTGGCTACTCGGTGATCCGCCGCGGTGATGGCGGCATGACGTTGACCTTCACCGATCTCTCCGACGCCACGATGGCGCACTGGCATGATTTCGCCCTCGAACACCTGCTCGGCGCGGACCGCCGCACGCGCAACCTGTACGACCTGCGCTCGGTGAAGGATATTCCAGAGAAAGCCGTCCGCATGGCGGTGGAGGCGAACAGCGACCCCTCGGCGCGGAACATCCGTGTGGCGGTGGTGGTGGCAAGCGAAGCCGCGGTGGACAACATCCGCAAGGTGGCGGCATTGGCGGAGACCGAATCTGCCTCGGCGATGAAGATCTTCACCGACATCAACGAAGCCGAAGCCTGGCTGGCGCGTCCGTTGGATCAAATCGCTTAACGTCGTTGCGAGGAGCGAACGAGAGATTGCTTCGTCGCTAAGAGCAAGGGCGCTTCTCGCAATGACATAATACACACATGAAATCACCCGCCCTTCAGATCGGGAGTTTCACATTCGACTGGGGTTCCCGCACCTATGTGATGGGAATCTTGAATGTGACTCCCGATTCGTTTTCCGGTGACGGAATTATCGCCAAGGGGGATGTGGTTAAGTTTGCGCTAAAACAGGCGGAAGGTTTTCTTTCAAACGGCGCGGATATTCTCGATGTGGGCGGCGAGTCTACGCGACCAGGATCGGAACCGGTCAATGCCGAAGATGAGATGGAACGGGTTATTCCGGTCATCGCAGAATTGCGCAGGAACTTTCCGCAAGTTCTGATTTCCATTGATACCTACAAAGCCCAAGTCGCAGATGCGGCGATGCATGCGGGCGCGAACATCATCAACGATGTCTGGGGCTTTCGCGCGGATTCTGAAATTGCATCCGTGGCGGCGAAGTATAAAGTGCCGGTCATTCTGATGCACAATCGCAGCAACCCTGCCAGCATCGAAGTCCGCGAGAAATTGGGTGGGATGTACATCGGTGCGGAATATGACGACTTGCTTGAAGATGTGAAGCGTGAATTGATGAACAGCGTGGGCATTGCACTTAAGGCTGGGGTGGAGGAAAGGCTCATTCTGCTCGACCCAGGCATCGGCTTTGGAAAGAAGCGCGAACATAATCTTGAGTTGATCAACCGACTGGGAGAAATCCGCTCGATGGGTTATCCAGTCTTGCTGGGTACATCCAGAAAATCCTTTATCGGCTTTACACTCGACCTGCCTCCAGATCAACGCATCGAAGGCACAGCCGCAACCATCGCCGTGGGCATCACGCGCGGCGCGGATATCATTCGCGTGCATGACGTAAAAGAAATGACCCGCGTGGCAAAAATGACCGACGCAATCGTACGAACCAATTACCAATCACTAATTACCAATACATGAGCAGCGACTACGCAAAAGAACTTCTCCGTTCGGGAATTATTGACGCCAAGACCGGCAGCAAGGATTCAGCCCGCCGCTATTTGGACCGCGCCATCTACATGGCAGGTTCGCATGACGTGCTGGCAGAAGCCTGGTTCTGGATGAGTGAAGTGATCGATGATCCAACTGAGAAGCGCAAGGCGTTGGAGAATTGCCTTTCGCATGACCTGCATCATGCGCGCGCCCGTCGTTCGCTTGCGATCCTCGACGGCAAACTCAAGGCGGGCGATGTGATCAACCCCGATAAACTCCCCGCCGCGCCGGACGGATTACGCGAAGCCCAAGCGGATCGTTTCACGTGCCCCAAATGCGGAGGACGCATGACGTTCTCGCCGGATGGTTCCGGCTTGGTCTGTGATTATTGCACGCGCCAAAATCCATTGGGTTCAAGCAGCGGAACCGGGAACGAAAAAGATTTCATCGTAGCCATGGCAACCATGAAGGGACATGGCAAGCCGTTGCAGGAACAGGTCTTTCACTGCAACGGCTGCGGGGCAGAGTTTATTTTGCCGCCAAATCAGATTTCATCCAATTGCGCCTACTGCGACTCGCCGCATGTGGTGAGTTATGAAAAGACGAGCGACATTATCGCGCCCAATTCCATTTTGCCTTTTGCCTTCGACCAGAAACGCGCCACGCGCCTCTTGATCGAGTGGGTCGAAAAAAATAATATCAAGCCCGAAAAGAAAGTGGACCTGCCGCGCGGCGTATACCTGCCCATGTGGACCTTCGACATCGGCGGCGAGATTGATTACACCGGCGAGATCGTCGAATACGAAGACGAGTCATACAACAACCGGCGCGAACGCAAGGTGACGCGCGTCGAAGATAAATATCCCATCATGGTGAACGACCTTGCGCTTCCCGCTTCTCGAAAACTGTCTCAAGTTTTTATGAGGCTGCTTCCCACCTTCGACCTTTCCGCGCTCAAGGAGTACGATCCGCGTTACCTTGCCAGTTGGCTTGCCGAACTCTACGATGTTCCCATGGCAGACGCCTCGCTCGACGCGCGCAGTATTGCGTTCAAAAAGCTAAAGAAACAATTGCCGCATTTGCTGGGTGGTATCAATATCGTCCGCGCATCATCGGCAAACATGCTGGTCGAGTCATTCAAACTTGTTCTTCTGCCCGTGTGGCTGACAGAACTTCCCTTCGACGGGCGCGAACATCTCGTGCTGATCAACGGGCAGAGCGGTGCGATTACCAGCGACCTTCCTGAAAAAGAGGAAGAACAGGGCGGGTTGTTTGATTTTCTGGCGGATCTGTTGAACGATTGATCTTTGCAATGTCACCCTTCGTGGCGCCTTGCGCCACGAAGGGTCTCTAGGATAATCGTAGAGATGCTTCGCTGCCGCTCAGCATGACAAATTAACGTAAACCCCGAACCTCAACCCCATTCTTCTCCAAAACCTCCCTCAACATCTTCGCATTCTCCGCCGCGTTCGGATGATCGCCATGCAGGCAGAGCGTATCTATGCGTCCCGTCTTGACTAACTCAATTGCATGTTTTGCCACGTCCTCCGGCGATTCGATCAACGCCCCCGGAAGATGGCGGGACATCAACGACCCGTCGGCGTTGTAGCCCCTATCGGGGAATCCCTCCGCCGCGACTCTGACTCCCATCTCCCGCCCCGCTTCAAGCGACCTTGAGCCTGCCAGCCCAACCAGAATCAAATCTACACTGTGGGTTTTCACTGCCCACGCAATCGCGCTTGCGAGTTGACTATTTTTTGCCGCCTGGTTATACAACGCCCCATGCGGCTTGACGTGAGTTAGCGTTACGCCTTCTTCCTTCGCAATAGCCGCTAAGATTTGGATTTGTTCCAATACTAACTTTTCCACTTCATCAGGTGAAGTATTAATTTCCTTGCGTCCGAAATTTTCTCTATCTTTCCAACTTGGGTGCGCGCCTACATTCACGCCGAAGCGTTTCGCCAGATAAATCGTCTCGCGCATAGTGTGTTCATCGCCCGCATGAAATCCGCAGGCGATGTTGGCAGAGGTGATATATGGCATGATGGCTTCGTCATTGCCGATGTCTTCGCCGAGGTCACAGTTGAGGTCGATTTTCATGAAAACTCCTTGGGGACGCTAGACCGTCGACGATGGACGATAAAACCAGTCTGTGGTCTATCACCTGCCGTCCTGAGTCAGGATCAAAATCTATGCCACCCCTTCGGGGTTGACTTTTGTCTCTGCTGATTTCTAGAATCATTTCATCCCTTCGGGATTGATTGTTTCAACATTCAGTTTATGCATTCAATAACCCCGAAGGGGTGAAACTATTATAGACTTTGCCATGCCCAGACCTAAATCCCGAAGGGATGATATAGCATACGATATTTTTCCCGCGCTTCGTCCACCGTCGTCTCTCGAAAACGGATTTTACTCACGCCCGCCTCGCATTGCGCCAGCAAAGGCAGGCTTGCGCGTGTGATATTCGCGATTTTTGGGTATCCGCCCGCAGTGGGAGCATCCGCCATTATGACGATGGGCTGCCCATCGGCTGGGATTTGGATGCTGCCCATCGTCATGCCTTCGGAGATGAGTTCTTTGGTGATGGCTTTCTCGATGGGCGGACCCTGTAAACGATAGCCCATGCGGTCAAAGGATGGGCTGAGTATGTATTCGCTTTCATAAAACGCGCGGATGCCTTCAGGCGTGAACCAATCCGCTTGCGGGGCGGGGATGACTTCGATAACATATGTACCGCAACCTTCAGGTTGCGTTTTGTATGGACAAGATAAATCTTGTCCTACAAGAAGGAAGTTGCGGGCGGCGAGTTTGAGCAGGTCGGTTGTCGGAGTAAAGGAATGCAGAACGTCACCCGCTTTGAGCGCCGAGCCGATCCCGCCGCGCAGGTAGGTTGAACGTGAACCCATGATGACAGGTGAATCGAATCCGCCCGCGATGGCGATGTACGCCCAGTTGCCGCCGCCTGTTTTCTTCACACGCACCGTCCACCCGGCGCGGACGTAGAAGGTCGTCCAGAGCGGAAATGTCCAAATGTAGTTTTCCACTTCGTAGCCTGCACCGGTGACAGCAAGAACAGTGTTGCGTAAAGCGTGAAACGTGATTTCGCCGAGTCCGAGTTCGATGGTTGCGGAGTTGGGAGGGTTGTTTAGCAGAAAGTTGGCGGCTTGGCAGGCGAACCAGTCCATTGGACCAGAAGTGGGTACGCCGAATTTATTCCATCCACGCCTGCCGGAATCTTGGAGGGTGGCGATGCCGGTGATTTCGAGGAGCTCAAGCATGAGATGAGTGAACAGTGATCAGTTGGTGGGGATGAATTTTACAATGTCGCCGGGTGAAAATAAAAACGGAGTTTCACTGGCAGGGTCAAACAACTTGAGCGGGGTGTGACCGAGAATGTGCCAGCCGCCGGGAGAGTCGACGGGGTAGATTCCGGTTTGGGAACCGGCGATGGCGACGGAACCGGCGGGCACACGAGTCCGCGGGGTTGATAGGCGGGGGAGCGTCAGTTTTTCATTCAAGATTCCCATGTAGGGGAAGCCGGGCGTGAAGCCCATCATGTAGATAGTGTATTCGCGTTCGCTGTGCAGTCGAATCAGTTCGGAGGGAGATAAGCCCAGGGTTGCAGCAACCAGGTCAAAGCTTGTGCTGAGAAGCGTCGAAGCATCGAGACCGGAGGCGTTGCCGTAGAGGACGGGAATCTCCAGGCGGCGGGAAGGTCTGTGAGTCGACTCATCCAACTGGGAGATTTTTTCCTCAATACGATTTTTGATTTGGTTGTAGGTTGTTATGAGCGGATCATAGTGGACGAGGACTGTGCAGTAGGCGGGAACGGTTTCGATGACGGTGGGAATGCTTTGCAGAAGCGCGTCGAGCGTGTGGACGCGTTGATTAAGCGCGGAGTCAATTTCATCGCCGAGTTGGACGAGGATGGATGAGTCGCCAAGCGGCTTGAGCATGTCAGCGTGTGAAGATGGAAATGGACTCGATGTGATAGGTCTGCGGGAAGAGGTCGAAGGGTGTGACGTTTTGGAGAGTGTAGCCGCCTTTGATAAGGCGCGCCGCGTCACGTGCAAACGTGGATGGGTCGCAGGACACGTAGGCGATGACCTGCGGATTGATCTGCAAGATGGCATCGAGAGCGAATTTGTCGATGCCAGCACGGGGCGGGTCAACGATCATGTGAATGGGTTCGGTCAATTGTGGCGCGAGGGCGGGGAGGATTTCTTCGGCAGCGCCTTCGTAGAGTTCGACGTTGTCGAATTCGTCGAGGTTGATGGCGAAATCTTCATTCGCTGATTCGGAGGATTCGATGCCGATGACTTTGGCGTATTTGCTGGCGAAGAATTTACTAAACAAGCCGACGCCGCAGTAGAGGTCTAGAAGGGTAATTGGTTGATTGGTAATTGGTAATTGGGTTTGGAGGTGTTGCACCATTTTTTCTGCCATTTTGGTGTTGACTTGAAAGAAGGATGGCGCGGAAACGTGGAAGTCCTTGCCGAGGATTTGGATAGTGAGGTGATTACTGCCTGCAATGACGATGGGATGTTCATCGTAAATGTGGACAATGGAGATATCCGCTTCGATTTCGAGTTCGGGCGTTTCTTCGGTATCGGATTCGAGGATGAGCATGAGGTCATCGTCTGCGCCGGAGCGAAGGGAGGCGCGTTCGAGGTTCATTTTTGATTCAAATTGAAGTTCACGCCAGAAGTTTTCGATGCTTGCTTCGGGTAGATGACATTCTTCGATGGGCAGGGTGGAATAGCCTCTTGAGTTGATGAAGCCGATCTTCCCATCATTGGTGAGATGGAATTGGATGTGGTTGCGATAATTCCACTGCTCGGGTGAGGCGACGGTGGGTTGGACGGGCGGGTTCTCGATCTTACCGATGCGTTGAAGCTGGTCACGTAAAATATCTGCTTTGGCGAGCAGTTGTTTTTCGTAGGGGAGATTCTGGTAGTGACATCCGCCGCATTGGGTAAAGTGTTTGCATTTTGGCGTGATGCGGTCTGCGGATGGTTTAAGGATTTCGAGAATCTCGCCGCGGGCGAAGTTTTGTTTTTCCTGTGTGAGTTGAATCCGCACCGTCTCACCGGGCAAGCCGAAGGGGACGAAGACAGCGCGACCATCTTGCAGTCGCCCCATCGCTTCGCCGCCGTAAGCGAGTTTTTCGAGAGTGATTTCGTGTTGAGAGAAGGGCATGCTTGGATTATACGTCAACAAAAAAAGAGGAAAGACTATCGAGCAATCTTTCCTCTTTCTTCTTTCTTCCCTACTCTCCACTCTTGCCCTGAGCAGGGTCGAAGGGTTCCATTCCTATTTCAAAATGAACGAAAGCGCCACCAGGACGGTGATGAAGAACCCGGCGAGCAAGCCGATGCGCGCCAGGTCTTTTTTGACGAGGCTGTAATCGGGGTTGAACTCGAACTTCTGCGGGGGCTGGTTCGTCACCGAGACGGTCGGGGTGGGACGTTTGTTTTTCTTTGCCATTTTTATTTCTCCTATTATTGACTTACGGGCGACCCTTCGCTGCGGTACAAGCTAACTTGGAAATCGGAGCGGGTCGCCCCTACGATATTAATTCTGCAATCGCGCAAAAACCACAATGCGCTGATCGTTGATAAGGTACGGGTAACACGAGATCAATGTCACCGTCGGCGAGGCGGTCGGCGACATCACTTCCACGGCGGTCGGTTCGACCAATACCGTGCGGTCTACAACGTAAACAAACTGCCGCTGCTGTGTGTATACAATGACCTGGTCGCCGGGGACCAGTCTGTCCAGGTAGCGGAAGAGCTCGCCGTACACATCGTTGTGCGCCGAAAGGACGAGGTTGCCGTCACGCCCGGGCGGGGTCGAGCCGACATATTGCCCAACGCCCTTCTTGAGTTGTTCCCAGCCGTCGCCCTGCACAACGGGCGCATCCACGTTCAAAGAAGGGATCTGAATCCGCACAGCCTGGTCGGGCGCGGCGGTCGGCACGGGGATGTTCGCCAGCGACTGCACCATCGGCAGCAAATGCTCGGGGATCTCCGCTTCGTTGGGGCGCGTATTGCCCTGCGCATCGGGCGGCGTGTGACCCGATGGAAGCACCACAGCCATGACAAGCGGCGTCGGCACGGCGGTCTCGGGGTTCAACGCTTCGACCACTTCAGTATTGAGCGTTTGCAACAACCCGACGCCGTTGATGATGACTGCCGCCAGCCCAAGCACCGCGAGGACTTCGACCCCAAGCAGGATTCTGTCGAGCAGTTTCCGCTTCGGGTTGACGGGCAGCGGCTCGGGCGCAGGGACGGCTGAATCAGCGGTATCAATCTCGGGCGTCGAAGGAAGCGGATTCTCATCCCCAAGATCGGGCGCGAGCGAAACCACACGCCCCGTCCGCCGGAAATGCTCCAGGCGATCCTTGCGCGCGCCGCGGCGTTTCTCCACCAGCAAACGGCGGAGTTCCTCCACGGATAATTCTTCGGGCGCTTTTCTGCGTGCCATGTCGCCGCGATTATACCGCATGGAGTGATTTATAATTCCGGGGCTTATATGTCACTCATCACAACTTCCAACCTCACCAAGTCCTACGGCGCGACGGACATCTTCAGCGGGTTAACTCTCTCGATTGAAAAGGGTTCGCGGCTGGGCATCGTCGGTCCGAACGGCGTGGGCAAGACCACGCTTTTGCGCATCCTTGCCGGGGAGGACGAATCCAGCTCGGGGTCGGTCGTCCGCTCACGGGGAGTCCGAAGCGGATATTTATCGCAAGAGGCAGACTTCCAAATGCAGGGAACGCTTTGGGAGGCGTGTCATTCCGTCTTCGAAAATTTAATCAAAGGTCAAAAAGAATTGCACCGCCTCGAAGAATTGATGGCGACGAATTCCGATGTGATCGAGCAATACGGCAAATTGCAGGAGGATTTCGAACGGCGCGGCGGATACACGTACGAGACGCGCATCAAGCAGGTGTTGACAGGGCTGGGATTCGACGCCTCGGACTACGCCATGTCTTTGGATCACCTCTCAGGCGGACAGCGCACCCGGGCTTTTCTCGCGCGCCTCCTGCTCTCCGACCCGGATGTGTTGCTACTCGACGAGCCGACCAACCACCTCGACATCCGCGCCGTGGAATGGCTTGAAGGATATTTAAATCAATGGGCGGGCGCGGCGGTGATCGTCTCGCATGACCGTTATTTTCTCGACAAGGTCAGCACGGTCATCGTGGAAATGCTGCCCGGCGCGTACGAGACGTATACCGGCAATTACACCGCCTACTTGAAACAACGCGAAGAGCGCATTACCCGCAGGCAGGAAGTATTCGAAAGCGAGAAGGAAAAACTTCTCAAGGAAGTCGAGTACATCAAGAAGAATATTTCGGGGCAGAACACATTGCAAGCCAAGGGCAAGTTGAAGACGACTCTCGCGCGTCGTGCAGGCGGTGGAGCAGATCGGCTTTGAAGCGGCGTTGAATCAAAAATGGAGCGAGACCGCCGAAGAAGTCAACGTGACCACTTCGTATTTTGGCGTGGAGGAAGCCGAGCGGCGCGTGCGGGCGTTGCGTTCCCCCGTGCGGACGCTGCCTCATCTGCATCTGCGGCTTGGCTCCGAAAAACGCTCCGGCGACCTGGTGGTCCGCACGAAGGAATTGCAGGTCGGTTTCCCGGATAAGTTTTTATTCAAGTCGCCGGATATTGAATTACGCAGGCAGGACTGCGCCGCGTTGATCGGTCCGAACGGGGCGGGCAAGTCCACGTTTTTGAAGACGATTCTCGGTCAACTCGAGCCGCTGGCAGGTGAAGTGATTCTGGGTTCGAGTTTGCACATCGGCTACTTCGCGCAGGCGCACGAGGGACTCGACCCTGAGAATTCTCTTTTGCAGGAGATTGACTCGGTCAGACCGAACTGGCTGCCGGGGCAGATCCGCGATTATCTCGGTAAGTACCTCTTCAGCGGCGACGACGTGTATAAAAAAGTTTCCATGCTCTCCGGCGGCGAACGCGGACGGCTGGCGCTATCCAAACTGGCGTTGCAGGATACGAACCTGTTATTGCTCGACGAGCCGACAAATCATTTGGACATCCCTTCGCAGGAAGTCCTGGAATCAGTTTTGGAGGATTACAAAGGCACGATCCTTTTGATCACCCACGACCGCTACCTGGTGGATGCGGTTGCGACTCAAATCTGGGAGATTGATACGGAGGAGGCGCACCTAACCGCTTTCAAGGGAACGTACTCTGAATTGCGAGCCGAGCGCGAGCAGAGGGAGTATGAGGCGTTTATGGCGGCGAATCAGTCGAAGGGTCAAAAGTTGAAGGTTGAAGGTCGAAAATTAAAGGCTGATGCGAAAGATGAAAGAAGAAAGATAGCGCAACTACAGGAGTTGGAGAATAGAATCGCTGAGCTGGAATCTACGCTGGCGAATTTGGGGGCGCAGTTGGAGAGTCCCATGGTGAAGCCGGGGGAGGTGGCGAAGATCGGCAGTGAGTACAACCGCGTCCAAGCCGAGATGGATGAGAAACTGGCAGAGTGGGAACGGATGCAGGGGTAGAAGAATGTATAATTGCCTCAAGAGGTGAGCAATGAAAAGGAATTTTGTCGAACGCAGGGGCAAATTGCAGGATATGGACAGGTCGTTTGACCTGAAGTTCTGGCAGTCCCAGCCGCCCAAGGCGCGCTTCGACGCTGTTTGGGAAATGATCGTCCATGCCATGAAAGTGAAGGGACACGATGTTCGTCAACTCCGACTTCAGCGATCTGTTACGAATTTTCAACGAGCATGGCGTTAAGTATCTGGTCGTAGGCGGATATGCGGTCGTGCAATACGCTGAGCCGCGATATACCAAAGACCTCGATGTGCTCATTGCGACCGATGAAAAAAACGCGGAAGCAGTCTACAATGCTTTGCGTGAGTTTGGCGCTCCGTTGGCTGGATTGACCTCCAAGGATTTTGCCGAGGACGGTTTTTTCTTTCAAATGGGCGTACCGCCCATAAGAGTGGATGTCATCATGGGTATTCCGGGGGTGAATTTTGGAGAATGTTGGAATAGGCGTGTTGAGGTGGATTTCGAAGGCTTGAATGTCATCTTTATTTCCAAGCAGGATTTGATCGTTTCCAAACAAGCGGCGGGAAGACCCCAGGGTTTGATTGACGCTGACTTATTATCGAAAGGGAAATGAATCCCATTAAGCCTCCGGCATGGGAACGGATGCAGGAATAAACATGCCCACCTATATTGACCTCAGTCACACCATCCACGATGGGCTGGTCATCTACAAGGGACTGCCCGCCGCCATTGTTTGCGACTTTCTCACTAAAGCGTGCCGCAATCTGATGCTTGCGGCACGCTTTTTTAAAACATTCTCCACACAGCGAGACCGCCAAAGATAAGAAGGATAAGCAATACCCCCGTTATGATCTCGCGCGGCTCGCGTTCGTCCCGCAGGGATAATTCCGGCGGAAGACCGATTGCCATCCACTTCGGTCCGGCGAACCAGGCGAACATCGCCCCGCCGAGCAGCCCGCCGATATGCCCCCAGGTGTCGATGTTCGGCGCAAGCCCGAGGAAAAGGTTGATGGCGATGATGAAGACCGCGTTCGAGATCGCCGAACGCGCATGGGCGCCGAATAATTCTCGGTTCTGGTAAAAGAAGACCGCTTCGGCGGCGATCAACCCGAAGACCGCGGTGGATGCGCCCACGGAATATCCCTGCGTGAAGAGATAGGAAAGCACATTCCCTGCAAACGCGCCGAGGAAGTACATTGCGAGAAAACGCCCATGCCCGAAGTGACGTTCCAGTAAGGTTCCCACTGAAAGCAGGGCGTACATGTTGAAAAAAATATGAACAAGCGAACCGTGCAGGAAGACCGGCGTGATCAGCCGCCAGACCTGCCCCGCATCTATGGCTTCGCTGATGCGCGCTCCCCAGTAGGTGATGAAGTCTATACCGTAGACGGAATCGCCGACCAGGGCCGTCCCCAGCATTTGCAGGATGTAGACGAATACGGTGAAGCCGATCAGCCCATAGGTGACGATGGGCGGCAGGGTGGGCATCCGCACGTAGACGGGCTGCCGGGTTGGAAAAGGTTCGGGTTGAGAATCAAGCCCCGGGTCGGGAAATGAAGCGGGGGGTTGGGTCACAGAGTTACCTTGCGATGGTGTACTCTCAAATGTTCGGCGGCGATCACCGCGCGGACTTTGTCCACGGTTTCGTCGAGGTGAAATTCCTGGTTGGCGATCACGTAGTCGAAGGCGTCGAGACGCATGAGTTCCTTGCGGGCGGTGGCGATGCGCAGGGAGAGGGCGTCGGCTGATTCGGTCTTGCGTTCGCGCAGGCGGCGTTCGAGTTCCTCTTCGCTTTCGCAGGTGATGAAGATCAGCAGCGCATCGGGTGCAAGTTTGCGGACGGTTTCGGCGCCCTGCACGTCCACGCGCATGACGACATCTTTATTGCTGGCGAATGCCGAGCGCACTTGTTCCTTGGGGATGCCCTTGTAGTCGCCGTAGACGATGGCGTATTCGATCAGTTCGTTCGCTTCGATCATGCGCGCAAACTCGTCTTTGGAGACGAAGAAGTAATCGACCCCGTGGACTTCGTTTTCGCGCCGGTCGCGGGTGGTGGCGGTGACGACGAAATGAAAGGGCAGTTCGCGTTCTTTCATGCGCTGGACAATGGAATCCTTGCCCACGCCGGAGGGACCGGAGATGACGATGAGCAAAGGGTTCGGTTTGCGGAGGTCGAATTCGGACATGCGGGCAATTGTACCAAACGCCTTCCGGCATTTCGGAGTCCAACGACTCCCGTCGTTGGACTCCCGGGCTGCGATTCAAGTTAAAATAGCGGTATGCCCACGTATGATTTCATTTGCAACGTCTGTGAAGACCGCTTCGATGTTTTCCTAACCTATGCCGAATATGGGAAGACCGTCGTCCACTGCGCCCACTGCAACAGCGCGGATGTGCGCCGCCGAATGACGAAGGTGCGCATCGCCAAAACGGAGGAGGGGCGGATGGAATCGCTGGCGGAAAACTTCGGCGGGTTTGAGGGGTTGGAGGAAAATCCAGCCGAACTGGGGCGGATGATGAAAAAGATGGGCAGGGAGATGGGGGAGGAATTGCCTGCAGGGTTCGATGAAGTGGTGGACCGGCTGGAGGCGGGTCAAAGCCCGGAGGAGATCGAATCGGCGCTGCCAGACTTGAACGGAGACGAAACAACGACGGGGGAATAACTGCATTCAAGGGAATGTAACCAGTCCAATCCCATCCAAATTGTTGTGACTTTCGTCACAACAATGAATGCTAATTTTAACTATCTATTAATCCTGCGCTTAAGTAAAATTTTCCTTGTTTACTCAAATATGTCAGATCAGGTCATTTTCTTTCAAAGGAGGTCTTATTTGACGATACGTTGAGACCCATCCGTTTTAAACAATGATCCAAGGAGAATGAACATGAATCTCAAAAAGTTGTTCGTATGGCTCGGGGTTTTGGTTGTGCTTGGCGCGGTTTTAGCGGCTTGCGGCGGCGCATCTGAACCTACCGAAGCCCCAACCGAAGCAGTGGTCGAAGAAGCCCCCGTTGCTCCGGTTCCCGATACCCCCTTCCTGGCTGAGTGGCAGGGTTCCGGTCACGCAGATGTGGCTGGCGAAGCCTTCCGCCATTGGGATGAGGATGATCCAGCCGAAGTGCCCACCTCTTGCGCAAAGTGCCATTCCAGCGCAGGGTATGCGGACTTCCTCGGCGCAGACGGCTCTGAAGCCGGAAAAGTGGATGCGAACGTGGCTGCCGCCGATGCCCAGGGCGTGCAGTGCGCCGCATGTCACAACGCCGTTACCATGACCAAGACCACGGTCATGTTCCCCTCCGGCGTGGAAATCACCGCGGGTGATGACACCCGTTGTATGGAATGCCACCAGGGGCGCGAGTCCAAGGTCAGCGTCGATGCGCAGATCGAAAAGTTCGCGGTGACGGATATGGATGCCGTGGTCGATCCGATCAAGGACGAGCAGGGTAACGACGTGCGTTTTGGTTTCCGCAACGTTCACTACTATGCCGCGGCTGCCACGCTTTACGGCGGCATGACCCACGGCGGCTATGAATATGAAGGTCTGGCCTACGACGCGAAGAATTCCCATGTCGAAGGCTACAACAGCTGCACGGGCTGTCACGATCCGCACACGCTCGAGGTGAAGGTCGAACAATGCGCCTTCTGCCACGAAGATGTTTCCAGCGTGGAAGACCTCAAAAACGTCCGCATGGTTTCCTCGGCGCACGATTACGACGGCGACGGTAATGTGGAAGAAGGCATGTACTATGAACTCGAAGGCTTGCAGGAAACCCTGTATGCCGAGATTCAAAAGTACGCTGCCGGAACCGCCGGAACCGGCATTGTGTACGATGCCGCTGCCTATCCCTACTGGTTTGCCGATGCCGATGGCGACGGCGCAGCGGATCAGGCTGATGGCAAGGCTGTTGGTTACAGCGCCTGGACCGCCCGGCTGCTGAAAGCCGCCTACAACTATCAGGTTGCGCTCAAGGACAAGGGCGCGTATTCCCACGGCAACAAGTACATCGTTCAGTTGTTGTTCGACTCGATTGCCGACCTGGGCGGCGATACCAGCAAACTGGCTCGCAACGACGCCGGTCACTTTGCCGGTAATACCGAAGCCTTCCGTCACTGGGACCTCGACGATGAAGGCAACCCGGTCTACGAAGTGGAAGCGGGTTGTGTGAAGTGCCACAGCGCCGCCGGTTTGCCGCAGTTCCTTGAACACGGCGCGAACCTGCCGGTGGAAGCCTCGAATGGCTTTGCCTGCTCGACCTGCCACAACGAGGAAGCCTGGCCCGAACTCTACTCCGTCAACTCGGTGGTATTCCCCAGCGGCGCGACCGTCAGTTTCGGCGGCAAGGATGCCGATGGCAACTTTGTTGCGGATGAAGGCAACCTGTGCCTCCAGTGCCACCAGGGACGCTCCTCGACCGCGACCGTCAACAAGGCGCTTGCCAGCAAGGACGCCGACACCCCAGATGCCAAGATCCGTTTTAGCAACATTCACTACTTTGCCGCCGGAGCGACCGTCTTTGGCGCGGATGTTCAGGGCGCATACATGTACGAAGGCAGGGAATATGTCGGTCAGAACATGCATGCGGAAGAGTCCGGCAAGGTCAACAAGTGCCAGGACTGTCACGATGTCCATGCGCTCGAAGTGAACGTCGATGCCTGCGAGACCTGCCACGAAACCGGCGATCCGGCTGAGGTGCGCGGTGAATCCAGCGCCGGTATCGACTACGACGGCGACGGCGATGTGACCGAAGGCATCAAGGGCGAGATCGACACCATGACCGAAGCCCTCTATGCCGCCATTCAGGCGTATGCTGAAGGTCACGGCGGAGCCATTGAGTACAAGGCTTCCGCGTACCCGTATTTCTTCGGCGCGGATGGCAAGGGCTACGCCGCCTGGACTCCCCGCCTGTTGAAGGCAGCCTTCAACTATCAGTACGTCCAGAAAGACCCGGGCGCGTTTGTCCACAATCCGAAGTTCGTCATTCAGTTCCTCTATGACTCGATCCAGGACCTGGGCGGCGACGTAAGCGCATACACGCGACCTTAACCAATCCGACCCGGATTAAAAAAGATGGCGGGTGAAAACCTGCCATCTTTTTTAATCCACCTTACACAGTTCCTCGGTACCGCGACATTCATGTCGCCCTGAAATTGCGAGATAAATCTCATAGCGCCGCGTAAGGTGATTTTTTTAATTCAAATTCCCACAAAAAGCGTCATAATTTGGGTGACATTAAACCGTCATTAAAATGACACGTTGCACTTGTTGACAATTTGACTTGTGTTTACCATATTCATCAAATACCAAAAGGCATTACCACTGGAGGTTGCGCTATGAACTGGCAGTTTGCATCAAAAAAAACAGGTTTGCTCTTCTTTTTGGTGGGGACGTTTCTGGCGTTATTTGGCGTTCTGGCTTTACTGCCCCGCGGCGAAGTCCGCGCTTTGCAGGCTGAAGCCCAGTCTGCGGATGATTGCTCGGAGTGCCACGCCCAGGCAACCGATTTGCTGGTGGAGAGCAAACATGCCGGGGTTCCCCTTGGCTGCGATAATTGTCATAAACTCGTTTCCGGGGCGGAGGGGGCGAAACACCCCGAGTTGTATTACTCGACCGAAAGCGAAGAAAGCACATGCGGAAGCTGTCATGGCGATGCCTACAAACAATGGTATGAGGGGCAGCACGGCGATCTCAACATGACTTGCGCCACCTGCCATGAACCCCATTCGTTACAGCAAAAATTGACCGGGGACAATACCCTGATCTGCGAAGCGTGCCATAAGAAACAGGTCAATGCGGGGCATGGCTCCACGCATGAAGCGGCGGGCGCGGATTGCGCCGCCTGTCATATCGGGAACGAGACCGGGCATGGTTTCAGCGTAACGCTGGCAACCTGCAACTCCTGCCATGACGATGTCCATGACGCCAACCGTCTGGTCATTAGCGGGTTTGAATTCGCATCCAGCGAAGAAGGGGAATCAGAAGAAGCGGCGGAACCAGCCTCCACCGAGGAAGCGGCTGGGGTCGAAGAAACAACCGCTCCCGAGGGCGAAGAGGCGGAAGAATCCGCTGCCGAACCCGCGAAGGGCGGAGTCAACCTTCCATCCTGGTTGTTATTGGTCGTCGGTCTGTTGGTGGGCGGGGGCGCGGTGTGGGTGGTCATCGGCAAAGACCCCGGCACGCCGACCGAAGAGAAATAACCTTAGCGGACTTGGAGGTCTATCATGCAGGCAGACTCTAATCACGAAGCCGGGGAGAAGAATATATCCCGGCGCGACCTTATCAAGGTGGGCGCCGCGTTATTGGGCGCCGCCGGGCTGACGCAGTTCGTCGGTCTGAACGAAGTCAGTGTGCGCGGCAGCGAAACCGGCCAGGAAGGCGGGCGCAAGTGGGGCATGTTGATCGATATCAACAAGTGCATCGGTTGTAATTACTGCACGTATGCCTGCCAGGCAATTAATAACCTTGCAGACGATATGCTTTACAACGTGGTCACTGCCGAAGAGACCCAGTCTGGCGAGGAGTTCTTCCTCTCGCGCCCGTGTATGCAGTGCGCCGAAGCGCCCTGCGTGCATGTCTGCCCGGTGCAGGCGACGTATTACCGCCCCGACGGCATCGTGGCGATGGATTATGACCGTTGTATCGGCTGCCGGTATTGCCAGGTGGCTTGTCCGTATGGCGCGCGCGTGTTCAACTGGAAGGAACCCATCGAACTCAGCCCGAAGTCGCCGGACTTTGGCATGGCAGAGGTGGAGAACCGTCCGCGCGGGGTGGTGGAGAAATGTCATTTCTGCTCGCACCGCATCGATAAAGGTTTGGAACACGGGCTGACCCCCGGCGTGGACCGTGAAGCCACCCCGGCGTGCGTGGTGGTCTGCCCGACCGGGGCGCGCGTCTTCGGCGATCTGAACGACCCCGAAAGCCCGGTGTCGGCGGCGCGTCAGGAGGCGATTGTCACCATGCGCCTGCGCGAAGAACTCAGCACCGAGCCGCGCGTTTACTACATCCCACCAACCACAAAGAAAACCGGACCGTTTGGCGGGGAAGGAGATTCATAAACCATGCTTCCCGATATTCATTGCCCCACCATTAAACTTGGCAAGCGGTACGTTGTTGTCTTTCCGTATTGGATCGGTCTGCTCATCGCTGGCTTATTGTTCGGGCTTGTCGGCGCATTCGTCGTATTGCGAGACGGACTGCAAGTGACCGGTCTTTCCAATGCCGTTCCCTGGGGATTGTGGATCTCCATTGACCTGTCTTCCATCGCCATGGGCGGCAGCGCCTTTGTGTTCGGCGTGATCGTTTACATCCTGCGCATCAAACGCTTCGAAGCCATCGGCAAACTGGCTGTGCTGCTCGGCTTCCTCGGCTATTCCACCGCGGGAATGGTCCTGCTCTTCGATCTCGGCCAGCCGCTGCGCTTCTGGCATCCGGTGGTGTTCTGGCAGCCGCACTCCCTGCTCTGGGAAGTGACCATGTGCGTGGTGCTTTACCTCTCGGTGCTGGTGGCCGAAATCCTGCCGATCATCCTTGAACACCCGCTCTTCAAGACCCACCCCTGGCTCACACGCTACAAATTGCCTGGCAAAATCATGAGCCAGGTCCATGCGCTCTCGAACTGGCTCCACAAAGCGGGTCCGGTGTTGGCGGTTGCCGGGTTGACTCTCTCGCTTCTGCATCAGGCATCCCTCGGCGCCACCTATTCCGTGCTGGCGGGGCGCGGCATCTGGTTCAACCAAAGCGCGCCGGTGCAATTCGTCTTATCTGCCATGAGCGGAGGCATCGCGCTGCTCTTTCTCGCCGGCGTTTTCATCTTCCGCGTCATGCGTCCCGGCACGGTCAGCGACTCGGCGCTTTACGATGTGGCGCGGCTGGCGGGCGGCATCACCCTGCTGCTCACCTACCTGCGCGTGTGGGATTGGGCGGTCACCAACTACTACAGTTTCGACCGCGAGATCTTCCTGCAAACCCAGATCCTCGACACCATCGCCCCCTACTCGCTCACCTTCTGGCTTGGGCAGGCATTGATGCCGATCATCGCCGGGTCTGTCCTGCTGGCGGCAAAAAACATCCGCAACTTCCGCATACTCATGGCAGCCGCCGTTATCCCGGTCCTCGCCGCCATCATCACGCGCTGGAATTACAACTTCGCCGGTCTGATCGCCTCCATCTCCTACGACCCCTTCACCCCCAACATCATTCTGAACTCCTACACCCCCACCTGGGTCGAATTCTCCGTCGGAACGCTGGTGATCTGTTACTGGCTGCTTGCCTTCAGCCTCGCCGCCCGCTACCTGCCCTTCAAATCGAACGACCATCATTAGGATGGATCAACCCAACGCCCAAAGGGTGCGATTCCCCTTTGGGCGTTTTTATTTTGGACGAAGCGCATCTTTCCCCGCCCCAGCCTGATTCGCCCCCCGCGGCTTTTCCCACACGGAAGGCGTGTTGTAATCCCCGCCCGCCCTGCCTATAATGGAATTATGGACATTCGCAAGATCGAAACCTTCCTCTGCGTGGCGCAAACCTCCAGCCTGTCTGAAGCGGCAAAACAGATACACCTCAGCCAGCCCGCCGTCAGTCACCAGATCAAAATGCTGGAGGAAGAACTGGCTGTCGAGTTATTCATCCGCAGCAACACCGGGTTGAAGTTGACCGAAGCCGGGCACCTGCTCCTGCCTTACGCCCGCCGCCTCATGCGCGACACGAACGACCTGCGGGAGATGATGGCGTCGCTAAAAAACAACGAGACCGGAGACCTGCGCATCGCCTGTAGCTCCACCAGCGGGCGTTTCGTCCTGCCGCTGATGGTGGCCCGCTATTGCACCGCATACCCGGCTGTGCGGGTCTCCATCCTTGCCTGCCAGCCCCGCTACATGGTCGAACGCCTGCTCGAAAGCGAAGCCCACCTCGGCATCGTCAGCTCCGAACCGGTCGAGCCGGGGTTGCAGGCGCAGGAATTCTTCCGCGACGCCATCAGCCTGGTCGTCGCCTCCAGCCATCCCTGGGCAGGGAGGCGCTCCATCGAACCGTCAGACCTGCTACAGGAACGCGTCATCATGCGCGAAGAATCCTCCGGCACGCGCAAGGTCATGCTGGAGGAACTGGCGAAGTTCGATATCAATCTCGAAGACCTGAATGTCTTTCTCGAAGTGGGCAACGTGGAGGGCGTCCTCGAACTGGTGGCAGACGGGTACGGCGTTTCGTTCGTCTCGGAACTTGCCAGCCGCACCCTGCGGCTCCTGGGGCGGGTCGTTTGCCTGCCCATAACCGGTATGACGATGGAGCGCGTCAATTACCTTGTGCGTAAACGCGCCTCACCGCCACACCGCGCAAGGGACGTATTCTGGGGATTCATCCACGCGCCCGAAAACGCAGACCTGCTTCACCGCAACTTGAACTGATTCGTTCAAGTCTTCTGCTCTTCCCCAAAGCGCTGGCAACTCACGGCAAAGAAACCATAGATGAAACTGAGCGCCATGCACCCGCCCCAGAAAAACGGCGTCATTTTCATGGTCAATACGCCGGTCAGGCTCAGGCTGGGAAACAGGATCGCGCAGCCCAGCATCGCCAGCCCAATGGATTTGAACAAGACCGGGTGTCGCGCGCGGACGAACTCGCATATCTGCGAATGTCCCTTCTGCGTTGCAAATCCAAAGATCGCTCCCCCGATCAAACCGACAAAAAGTGAAACTGCCATGCTCTCCTCCTCGATGCTTGTGACGCCGGGGTATTCCGATTTTTTTCTGCAAATTCATCATACTCGTTTCGCGCATGACAACGGCAGTGTTACACGTCACAAGGGGCATTTCATTTTGGAATGGCGCGGTATAAAAATAACGAATACCCGCCGAACCTCGAATCTGAGGGAGCGTTTCTTAAGTCTGCGAAAGGCGTGAAAAAAGAGCCTCAGCCACAGGGATACCGAGTTCACAGAGATTTTTAATGCGTTTTCTCAAGCTTTTCTGTGTTCTGACATGAAAAATAGGTTTGGACGGAGTCGAACGTCTCCTGACGTTCGCTTCTCGCTCCAAAGCCTGGAGATGCCGCTTTGGACTCCATTTTCAGCCCTTCGGCTTCGCTCAGGACAAATCTTCGGGGTGAAACTCGTTTCATGGATACTCTGTGGCAAAAAGAGTTAAGAAACAGTCTCTGAGGGAATTTTCCAAAACCGGGGTTAACCCCGAATCAATACCGCCCCGAAAACCGGTTTCGGGGCGGTATAAGTGGTTTGATGTATTTGGGACTTTATTTAACCTAACTCACCTTACGCGGTGCGTAACATCAGTAACCAAAATCAACTCGCATGAGCCAAGCGTGGATCGAATGCATCACGCAGACCGTCCCCAATCAAATTGAATGCCAATACCGTAAGCATAATCATAAAACCGGGATAGAACACAAGGTGTGGGGCGGTAAAAACCTGGTTACGCTCCGCGCCGAGCATGGAACCCCACTCGGGCGTGGGCGGCTGCGCGCCCAAACCGAGAAACGACAGCGCGGCGGCATCCAGAATGGCGGAGGCGATGCCGAGCGTGCCCTGCACGATCAACGGCGTCAGCGCGTTCGGCAGGATGCGCTGGAACAGGATTTGCATGTTGCTGCCGCCCAATGCGCGCGTGGCTGAGACGTACTCCATTTCGCGCACGGTCAGCACCGAGGCGCGCATGACGCGGGCATAAGCCGGAATGGAAACAATGCCGATTGCAAGCAGGGCGTTGATCAGCCCGGGTCCGAGAAAGGTTACGATGGCAATTGCCAGCAGCAGGGAGGGAAACGCCAGCAGGACATCCATGAAGCGCATGATGATGTTATCCCACCAGCCGCCGAAATATCCCGCAAGCGCCCCAAGCGACGTCCCGACAATGATCGCAAAGGTCACCGTGGAAAAGCCAACCATCAAACTCAGGCGCGCGCCGTAGAGCAGGCGGCTGTACTGGTCGCGGACATTTCCATCAATACCGGCAAGGTGCTGTGGTTTTTCCTGTTCACAGCCGAACAGGTGAATGCATGGTTTTTCCCTGGCTTTCACATCCTCCACGCCGATCAAAACCTCGTCGAAACTGTAGGGCGCCAGCCATGGGGCGGCAAGCGCAATGAATGTCAGGGCGGCGAGAATGAACATACCCACCACAGCCGAACGACGTCGGAACAGCCGCCGCCAGGCGATCTGCCAGAGACTGACGGATTTGAGCGTTAAGCCCTCCGCGTCTAGTTGGGCGATCTTCGTTTCTTGGTTAGACATGGGTTATCCTAATTCAGGCGGATGCGCGGGTCGAGATAAGCGTAGGAAATATCAACAAGCAGGTTGATGGCGACGTAAAAAACGGCAATGACCACCGTGAACGATTGGATAATGCCGTAATCGCGCGCGGTAATGGCTTCATAGAGCGTCCGTCCCAAACCCGAAAGACCAAAGACGGTTTCCGTCAGCACCGCGCCGCCCAGCAGGCCGCCAAGCGACAATCCGATGACTGTCACCAGCGGAAGGAGCGCGTTGCTGAATGCGTGCTTGAGAATCACCGCCATCTTTCCCAGCCCCTTGGCTTTTGCCGTGCGAATATAATCCTGCCCGAGCACATCCAGCATGGCGGAACGCGCCATGCGCGCGATCAACGCCATGGGAATGGTTCCCAGCGCCAAAGCCGGGAGAACGAGGTGCTCCAAAGAATCGCGAAGCAGTTTCCAGTTAAAGGTAAGAAGCGCATTCAGCACATTCATGCGCGAAAGGAAAGTAAAGAGTCCCGCAAGAAATCCCTCCTTCGCCACCTCCCATCCCCACACTTCATAGAATGGGGTGTCTGGAATGCCGGGGCTGATTCGCCCCGATGGGGGCAACCAGAAAGGCGTATCTTTCAACAGCAGGGAAAACACATAAATGAGCATCAAGCCCAGCCAGAAGACCGGCATCGAGACGCCGATATTCGCCCAGATCATGGTGATTACGTCAATCCATGAGTTGTGCCTTACAGCCGAAATAATGCCCAAAGGTATTCCGAATAACAAACTGACAAGCAATGCTGCAATACTTAATTCGACAGTGGTGGGCAGGCGTTCGATCAGGAGGCGGGTCACGGGCATGCTCAAGCGGATTGATTCACCGAAATCTCCCCGCAAAATTTCCCCGATATAGATGAACAACTGCTGGTGTATGGGTTTATCCAGCCCATGGATCTTAATGAACCGTTCGCAAACCTCCACTGTGGCTTTTTCCCCCAGGATGGCGCGGCAGGGGTCCCCGGGAATAACACGCGCAAGCACAAACGTAACAATCAGAATTCCAAATAATACCGGGATGGAGGCAGTAATGCGTCGGAGCAGGTATTGAATCATCTTGGACGGCTCTCCTTTGAGAATACGGGATGGCAAAACTTGCCATCCCGTATTTTATCTTACATGATGCGCCCGATCTTACTCCGCGGGTTTGTTCATCAAGCCCCAGAGGTAATCGTAGTACTCGAATACGCCCGTGTTGCCCTTATGAAGCGGCGACGAAGCGTCGAGTCCCATGGTGAAGGTGGCGACCACATCGTTGGCGTCGAAGGTCGTGCCGTCATGGAAGGTCACACCCTGGCGCAGGGTGCAGACCCAGGTATCCAGCGTGTCATTCGGTTCGCAGGATTCAGCCAGGGCAGGTTGAACCGCAGTGCCATTGACTTCGTAGCTGTAGAGGGCTTCCACAATCTGCTCGCAAGCGCGCAGGGATTCGCCGTCGGTTTCATCGGCGCAGAACATGCTGATCGGTTCAGCGTTCTGCATCCAGACAAAGACATCGCGCCCGCCGGGATCTGTAACATGGAAGACTTCGTTGCTAAGCGGGCTGGCTTGCGGGTTGGTCACATCAGCGCGCCAGGCGGTGCCGGAGCCGCCGTGAGCCACGGGGATCATCGGAACGTACTCGCGGATGGCATTGTTGGCTTCCGCGTACAAAGGAGCGGCTTCGGCAACATCCGCGATCTGGGCGGCTTGTGCCAGAATTTCGGTGTAGGTCGGGGACTGGTCGCCGAACTGCGGGTTGGCAGCGCCGAAGTGGTAATCCAGGAAGTTGGTCACGTGCGGGAAGTCCGCGCCCCAACCGAGCAGGTAGAAGCCGTCGAGGCTTCCAGCGGATGACGCTTCGATGAAGGCGCCGGATTCCATGACGACGATCTCGGCGTCAATGTTGAGGTTTTCCTTCAACTGAGCCTGGATATCCTGGGCAACATTGCTGACTTGCGGCAGGTAGCCGCGAACCACATCGCGATAATAGATCTTGGTCGAGAAGCCGTCGGGGAAGCCGGCGGCAGCCAGTTCGGCGCGGGCGGCCTCGGGATCGAACTCGTACCACGGGTCGCCTTCACAGGCGTTCGGGATGGCGCAGGGGGTGAAGTGGGACGCAACTTCGGATCCGGGAGGATAGAAGGTGTCCACAATGCGCTGGCGGTCAACGCCCTTGGCAATCGCCTGGCGGACAGCCTGATTGTCGAACGGCGCGAAGGTATTGGTCATCGCAAGGTAGAACGTGTTCAGCGCCGGGCGTTCCATCAGGGCCAGGCTTGAATCGCCGCTGACGGTTTCGAAATCTTCAGGTCCGACATTATCAATGGCATCCACGGTGCCGGACTGCAATTCAAGCAGGCGGGCGGCGGATTCGGTTGACCAGCGGAAGACCAACGTCTCTGCCGAGGGCGCCTCGCCCCAATAAGCGGGGTTGGCGGTGAAGGTGATGCTCTCGCCGCGGCTCCACTCGCTGACCATATAGGGGCCGGTGCCGATGGGTTTCTCAAGACCTTCGCTGGTGCGGCCCTCTTCCCCGGCGGTGGCTTCAAGCCATTCTTCGGGGTAGATGCCATACACGCTAAACGCGATCTTCGAAAGGAACGCGGGATCGGGCTGGCAGAGGGTGAAGGTTACTTCATGCTCGCCGGTGGCTTCCACGCCCTTGATGATACCGGTCGAGTCGCAATCGGCCGCCATTAAAGATTTGCCTTCGAAGTCAGAAGCGGCTTCTTCGGTAGCAGCCGGAGCTTCGGTGGCAGGGGCTTCCGTGGCTTCGGGCGCTTCTTCAGTGGCTTCGGGCGCGCCACCGCAGGCGGCGAGCGCCATGCTCGCAAGCACCAGCAACGAAAGCAAAGCGAACAGTTTTCGTTTCATACGGTTCTCCTCCAATAGAGAGAAATGAAAGTTTTCATTTTGCCGCGCAAAATGATGGTGAATTATACCCCGAATACAAATGTACCGGAAACACCCCCGGCAAAACCCTACTGGAGGAGGGTTTGTCTGACAGACAATAACTGTATGTGAACGCTACCGCATCATCCCCGCCGCGCGCCTGCCGATCTCCACCGCAAAGTTCGTTCCCCGGTCCCACGGGTAGACCTGGCTCATCGAGGCGAAATACAAACCTTCAATGGGCGTTTGAATTGCCGGAATATTTTTTGAATGCCCCACCAGCGGCACGGGCTGGGCATAATTCGTTTTATGTACCCAAACCTTTTTCACCCAATCGCGTTTGAACTCCGGGTTGAACTTCTCGAACGCCGGAATGAATCTTTCGAGCAATTCCTCGTCGCTCAACGAAAAATACTCGTGACCCAATTCAAGATAATCGCCCGCATACATGATATGGTCGCCGCCGAAATTTTCACTTGAAACAAAATTCGTATGTTCCACCAGCGCAAGAAAGGGATAGCCCTCCCCCTTCGGCACGTTGAACCAGTAATACCCCTCCCTCGAAAGCGTGCGTTTCAACGAAAGCGTCATCACCACCGCGCCCATGGATTTCAATTCGAGCAACCCCTTCAAATAGGATTCGGGCAATTGCGGGCATAACTTCGCCATTTGATTCGGAGAAGTGGTGACCAAAACCTTATCGAAGGATTCAACCCCCGCCCCGCTTCGCACCTCGACTTTGGCTTGATTCTTCTCAATGAACTGGATGCCCATCCCAAGCCGAATCTCCACACCCTGCTGGCGCAGTTTCTCCGCGAACAGGTCTGCGAATTTCTGAAAGCCGCCTTCAAAGGTGCCCAACCGCGTCGTCCGCGCATGGATACGCGCCCACATCCACGCCATGTTGACATCCCTATAGAACGGACCGAACTTCCCGACCAGCAGCGGCTGCCACATCTGTTCATAGACCTGTTTCCCCGCATACTTCAACATCCACTCATGCGCCGTGACCTTCTCCAGCGCCTGCCAGTTCTTTGTGAGACGCAGAAACAACCCGACGAAGCCGAAGCGGATCTTGTTGAGTCCCCAGCCCAAACCGGGGAAGAGAAGCGCGTTGAGGATCGAATCAAAGGGATACCATTTGTTCCTGTGAAGCATCACCGTCAACGGGCGCGGAAAGATGACCCTCTCCTCCAGCCCCAGCTCGCGGATCAACCCCAGCATGGCATCGTCCGACTGAAACCAGTGGTGGTAGAACTTCTCCACCGACCAATCCCAATGCGGCTCCTTGAACCCGCTGGCAAGCCCGCCGACGTGATCCGCCGCTTCATAAATAACAACGTTATGCCCCGCTTTTTTCAAATCCCACGCGGCAGCCATGCCGCTGTAACCTGCTCCGAGAATGGCGATTTTCATTGTTGACTCTCACTCCTTGAGGGTGTATCATAAAAGTAGTAGCCTGGTGTAGTCGTGCGCAAGCGCGGGTTGGGTTGCAGGTGGCGAAGGAAAGCCTGCATAAAAGCAACCCCAACTAGCCAGGCGCTTTTGTTTTAATCGGGATATTGAATTACCTTGATCATCACAGATCGAATGGAATGTGGATCGTTTCGAATAAATCCGGCAAGCATGTCGGCAACCTGCAAGCCGTCAACCCGGCTTGCAGGGAGAGCCTTTATATCCCGCAGGAATATTCCGGGCTGTATCGACTCGTACAATGCAGCCCGCAGGGTGTTTTTAAAGGATTTTTGTTCCTTTTTACCATCGTAGTACAAAATCGCATTTTGAATCAAATCATGAGGCAATCCCGAAACGCACAGGGCTATGAAATTTGCCATGATTTGTTCTCCTCTTTTTTGACGCATCTCCAATGGCAGCCTTTGTTTATCAACACGAAGAACAACCGCACCGGGAACTTCCAATTCGTTGTTGACATGGTTTCTAAAATTGTCCCTGATAGCGCGGTCGGTTTTTGAGTAATGGAATTCAAAATCGTCTGGAAGGGATAATCGTGACCGGAGGGTATCCAAGGACAGTTCCTCATCTAACATTACGGCGGCGGCGACAAATAATTCAGATGAACCCTGCCTAAATTTAAACCCCGGGTCTCCAGACCAGTCCACAAAAATTTTTATTGTCATTTATTTTGTTCTGTGTTCGAGCTTTTCCGCAATGGCTTTCAACTTTCCCCACCGCTGACGGACGACGTAGATCATCGCCAGGGTTTGCATCCAGCGCAGTTCGCTGTCTGGAAGTTGAACCGCCTCTTCAAGGACCCGAACCGCCTCTTCATCCGCGCGCTGGACGCGGACATATTCCTCAGCCAGCCGCCGAAGACGATCTGTGCCGCTTTCCTGCGGCACGGTCCCATCATCCAGCCTGCGAATGACATCCTGCATGGCGTAATCGAGTTCATGCTCCGTGAAGGGTTTGATCAGAAAGTTCTGGATGCCCAATTCCTTTGCCGCCTCGAACGTCTCCGGGTGATTCTCCGCCGAGACCAGGATGCAAACCGTGCGCGGGTTTTCCTTTAATATCCGCCTGTACGCCGCCAGCCCGTTGATCTTGGACATGTTGATGTCCAACAGGACGATATCCGGTTTATGCTGACGCGCCATTTCGACGGCTTGCGTGCCGTCGAGCGCGATGGCGACCACTTCCACGCCTTTGACCGACGATAGCATCACGCGCGTATTGCGGCGGGTTTCCTGGGTGGTGTCCGCGATCAAGACTCGTTTTTTTCCGGAATGGGGTTGCATGGCTGGCTGCCTTTGCTGCTTTACGAATGGGCGATTACGGCAAGTATAACCGAGATGGATGGCGGAACCTTCGGTCTAACATTTGTGTAAATCCCCCCCGACCCCGATCTCCACCTCTTACTCCGCCTCTTCCCGGAGGGACTCATTCCATTTAATTCCTTCACGGGCAAGATAATACGCGCCGAGCAGGGTGATGGGAACCCACAACGCCACATGCAGGACGAGCGTATATCCCGCCGCAGTGGCTTGGTCCACGCCATAGGCGGTGAGGACGGCGATACCCGGCGCATCGAAGGTGCCGATGTAACCGGGCGCGGATGGAATGGTGGTGGCGAGGTTGACGATGCCGTTCATCAACATCAACGCAAAGAATGAGACGCTGAAATCGAAGGCATGCATCACCAGCCAGTATTTGGCGGTCTCCAGCAGCCAGATAATAACCGAGGTCAGGAAGACCATCAGAACGTTGAAAGGCGACCGCAGGGAGGCCAGCCCGTCCAAAAATTTATTCATAATGCCGATGATCTTGGTATGCAGGCGTTTGGGAGTCAAGCGCTCGATCAGCCAGAGACCGATCCTGGCGGTCGCTTGCGGGAACATGGCAGCCAGTAGAAAAATGAACAACGCGCCGAGAAATACCCCGGTACCGATCACCGCCACTTGCTGGATGTTCCCCACAAAGCCGGATGCCCCTGTAAGCTTTGCCAACTCAGACAAGTTCACGAACACGAATGCCAGCATCACCACACCGTCAAAGATGCGCTCCACGATGATGGTCGCCAACGAAGCCGAAACAGGCACGCCTTCCTTGCGTTTCAGAATGACAGCACGCAACACCTCGCCCGCGCGCGCCGGGTAGATATTGTTGCCCATATACCCAATGGTTGTGATCGGGAACATGGCGCTGGTGGGAATCTTCTTGATCGGACCCAATAAATAATGCCATCTCCACGCCCGCACCCACACGCCGATAAAATACACGCCAATTGCCGGTATCAGCCAGACGTAATTTGCCTTTTGCATCGCGCCCCAAAAATCGCCAAGCTTCAGTCCCCGCAGGGCAAGCCATAAAAATAGGACGCTGATCAGCACCCCGAGCCAGAATTGCCATTTCTTCATTTGCATAGTGGGGCGATTGTACCAAAAGAAGAATGATGAATACGGGAGGATGAATAACGGTGTGCAGGCAAAACATGTCAGGCGCGGAGTCGAAAATCTCCCGACTTTCGAGCAAAATCGGGAGATTTTGCAGTCCATACTGACGACCTTTGCTTGCACACGAATGATGAAGCAATAGAGACTCCAATTGCTGTTACGCTATAATTCCGACCCTGAAAGGAACGTGCATGAAAAAATATTTCCCCGCAATTCGCGACTATTTAATTATTGTCATATCCAGCTTGATTCAGGCGGTCAGTCTGCGGCTGTTCTTCATCCCCGCAAATCTCGCTTCGGGCGGGGTGAGCGGAATTTCGCAACTGATCAACCATTTCACCGGCTGGCCCATCGGGTTGATGGTGTTGATCGGCAACATTCCGCTTTTCCTTTTGGGCTGGCGCTTCCTCGGCGGATTCAAATTTGCCATGCGTACGGCAGTAGCCATTGTGACGTATTCCTTGTTGACCGACCTGTTGATGAAGATCCCCACCTTTGTGGAATACACCCAACTGCTCATCAACGACCTGCAAGGCGATATTTTTCTTAACTCGCTCTATGGCGCCATCATCAGCGGTATAGGGTATGGACTGGTCTATCGTGCGCGCGGCACCAGTGGCGGGTCTGATATTCTGGCGCGGATTCTCAATAACTGGCGCGGCATTTCGATGACCCAAAGTTACCTCATGGTGGATGCCCTTGTCATTCTCTCGGCGGGGTTTGTCTTTGGCTGGAAGGCGGCGTTGTATGCCATGATCACCCTGTATGTCAGCGGGCTTGTGGCAGAAACGGTGCTCGAAGGCGGCGGGACCGTCCGCACGGCGATGATTGTCACCGCCAAGCCGGAGGAAGTTTCGACCTGCGTGATCGATGAACTCCAGCGCGGCGTGACCTGGCTCGAAGGGCGCGGCGCGTACACCGGCAATTCCCGTCCCGTTTTGTATTGCGTGGTCAACCGTGCCGAGATCGCCACACTAAAAGCCATCGTCCATGAAAAAGACCCCGAAGCCTTCATGGTCATCGGCGTGGCGCATGAGGCGTTGGGCGAGGGATTCAAACCTTTGAGAGGCAGATAAACTCCCAGCGTGTCCAAAAGCGGGCGGAGTCGGCATCCGCCCGTTTTTTATTGCTCAGTCTACGCTTCATAAAATTAAGTCAGGCGGGGCATTTTTCACCCGAAGGTGAATAAAATAAAGTTTGCAGACAATTCTCATATAATTAGTTTTGTAATTTCAAATAGTGACAAAACAATATTGAATTGAAAGGTGATTCATGCTAAACCATTTACAGAACACTGTGCTGGATGATATTGACAAAGCCCTGCTCCGTGAGTTGCAGGCTGACGGACGATTGACCAATGTGGAACTGGCGCGTCGAGTCAGCCTCTCGCCGCCCGCCACCCTGACCCGCCTCAAACGGCTGGAGAAGGATGGCTTCATCCGCAATTACGCCGCCATCGTGGACAGGGAAAAAGCCGGGTACGACCTGCTTTGCTTCATTCACATCGCGATGCAGATGCATCAACAGGAGCAGATCGAAAATTTCCGCAGGCTGGTGCAGGACATGCCCGAAGTACTCGAATGTCATCACATCACCGGCGAATACGACTACCTGCTCAAGGTGGTCTTCCGCAGCCGGAAAGACCTGGAGCGCTTCGCCGTGAACCGCCTCACGCCCATCCCCGGCGTCTCGCGCATTCATACCAGCCTGGTGTTCACGGAAGTGAAATCAATAACCGCATTGCCGCTGGAGTAGCATCGAACCTGAAAAGACCTGACAGGTTTGATGAAAATTCCTCCGATCATCAAACATCGCAATAAAACCTGTCAGGTCTCATTACTTACACGGAGGAATCAATGACTGAACCGCGCAAGAAAATGACCCTGCCAGGGCTGTATCAAAAAGTGGCGGATAAACAGCCCATCACCTGGCTCACCTGTTACGACTACCCAACCGCATATATGCAGGATCAAGCAGGCGTGGATATGATCCTCGTCGGCGACAGCCTCGGCATGACCATGCTCGGCTACGACTCAACCTCTGCCTGTCACGATGGACGATATGATCCGTCACGCGGCGGCAGTGCGTCGCGGCGCGCCGAACGTCTGGCTGGTGGGCGACATGCCGTACATGACTTATCAACCCAGCGTCGAATCTGCCATTCGCAACGCAGGACGATTCATGGCGGAAGCAGGCTGTGACTGCATCAAACTCGAAGGCGGCGCGGCGATGGCGGATCGCATCAAAGGGATCGTGGATGCGGGCATTCCCGCCATCGGGCACCTCGGACTCACGCCTCAATCTGTCTCCGCCCTGGGCGGGTTCAAGTTGCAGGGAAAGTCTGCCACGCTGGCAAAGAAGATCGTGGACGACGCCAAGGCATTGGAAGAAGCTGGCGCGTTCTGTATTCTGCTTGAGCTTGTCCCCGATAGATTATGTCAACTCATCACCGAACGCGCAAAGAATGCCATCATCATGTCGCTGGGTTCGGGGTTGGGCGCGCATGGACAATTGCTGATCTACCATGATGCCTTCGCTTTGTATCCCAAATTCAAACCGCGCATGGCAAAGGTCTTTGCAGACGCAGGCGCGGTCATCCGCGAGGGACTCAACGGCTACGTCAAGCAAGTGACCGAGAAAACTTTCCCTGCCAAAGAGAATTGGTTTGGGATGCCTGATGAAGAGTATGAAGAGTTGTTGAAGATGCTCTAATCTCTAATCTCCAATCTCCATTTACTAATCAGTAATTGGAGATTGGTAATTGGTAATTGGTAATTAAAAGGAAACCCCATGAATCCCCAAGCCCTCCTCAAAATTAATCCCAATCTCATTGACTCTGTCAACTCGGTTTTGCTTGACCCGAACTCGCGCGTGATGAAGAATTTCTTCGATGTGGTTGCCAGGTATGGAACGCCCGAAGAGATCAATCGCAAGCACCGCGAATCGCGCAAGATGGAAAATCTTTTCAAGCAGGTGGAAGCAAAAGCGCCTGACTATATTAAAGACCTCAATTGGCTGATCGAACAACGTGACAGCGGCAGATTCATTTCGGTCGCAGACTACAGGCTCAAGGTTAGGGGCGAAGCGGCGAAGCAAATCCAGTTTATGGATGAGAATGCCGTCACGCTTGAAGTATCCGCGCTGCAATACTTCCCGTGGGTGCGCGTCATGGCGGAGCAGGCGATTGCAAACAAGACGCTCATGCCCGGGCGATACATCGCTGTCCGTAAGATGAAAGAATCTGAAGCGGATGGAGATTTGCCCGCCATCGTCGCCGCGCTGGATATTATCGGCGCGTCGTTCGTGGAGACGCTGGACACGAAAGGAACCGATGGTTCGAACCCGCACCTCGGTGGTGCGGACACCATCACGGGTTACTTTGGCGGCATCGGACAACCGAATGAACATGCCCTGCAATGGCTGGATGAGTTTTTGTATTACTACACCAACTACGGCGTTCAGCATGTGTTGAATTTCAACGCGGGGACAATCCTGCTTGGCTTCATGCTTTACAAACTCGGCGTGGATATTCAGTTCAAGATTTCGGTTTTCTTCGGCGCGGACAATCCCTACAACGCGCTGTGGATCATGATGATGGCGAAGTTGTTCAGCCGCGAAGATGGAACAAGTCCGCTGATCGGTTTCAACTGGTCGAACTCGATCAACAACGAGACGATGGAACTGAGCGCGGACTTCCGCAAGGCGCTTGGTTTTGAGCAGGTTGTGCGCTTTGAACATCACATCACCGAGCCGCAGAAGAATATCGTCATCCAACCGTATAACCGCCGCGCCGAACTCGTGGAAGTTGCCGCGCGTGTGGCGAACATCGCCGCGAAGCATGAAGGCGGCGACCCTGAAGTGGACGTGACCCGCGCCCATCTTTCGGATGTGCTGGATTACTTCCGCGAGAAGAAAGAAGTCATCGAAAGCGGCGACTGGGACAACCTGCTGCAAAATTATCTCGACAAAGTGGATGCCTGCAATCGCACCGCATGGGCGTTGACGGAGAAGGGCTTGAGTTTTGTGGCGGCGAGGAATTTGCATAAATAGAATTGGTAAATGGTAATTGGAGATTGGTAATTGGTAATTGGGAAACCTCCAATCTCGCTCTCTAACTCTCAGATAGGAAGCGAATGAATATTCTCGAACGAACCGAAGAACTGACCGCGCAAGAGATCGTTGACTACAACAAAGAGTACACTTTCTTCTCGTGGACAGCGCAAGAAAAATTGAATCCGATTCCCGTCACCCACGCGGAGGGCGTGTATTTTTGGGACGCGAACGGCAAGCGCTATCTCGATATGGTCGCGCAGTTGGTGAACTCGAATCTCGGACACCAGCACCCGAAGGTGGTGAAAGCGATTCAAGACCAAGCCGCCAGGTTGACCTACATCAGCCCATTCCATGCCACAGAGCCGCGCGCCCGTCTCGGCAAAAAACTGGCGGAGATCACGCCTGGCGACTTGAAGAAATCCTTCTTCACTCTCGGTGGTTCGGATGCGAATGAAAACGCGATAAAAATAGCCCGTCAATACACAGGACGGCATAAAATTATGGCGCGTTATCGCTCGTATCACGGCGCGACCCACGGCGCGGTGGCGCTAACGGGTGATTATCGCCGCCTCGCTTCCGAACCTGGGATTTCGGGCGTTGTCCATTTTCTTGATCCGTATTGCTATCGTTGTCCATTCGGCTGGACGAAGGATACCTGCAAACGTCAATGTATCAGCCATGTGGAAGAGGTGATACAGCACGAAGGCGCTGACCAGATCGCGGCGATCTTCCTCGAAGGCGTGACAGGCACGAACGGACTCATCCTCCCGCCCGATGATTACTGGGGACGCATGAGAGAGATATGCGACAAATACGGCATCCTGCTCATCTCTGATGAAGTGATGAGCGGCTGGGGGCGCACGGGCAAATGGTTCGCCGTGGATAACTGGAACGTCGTCCCCGACATTATCACCACGGCAAAGGGAATCACATCAGGGTATATGCCGCTCGGCGCGGTGATCGTCAGCGAGAAGATCGCGGATTATTTCGATGATCATGTGTTCTACGCGGGACTGACCTACAACGGTCACGCCATCTCGTGCGCGGCGGCGGTTGCGGCGATTGAAGCCTACGAAGAGGAGAATATCTTCGAGCGTGTGGATGGGATGGGAAAATATCTCGGCGAAAAGTTGGAGGAGTTAAAAGAAAAACATCCCTGTGTGGGGGATGTCCGTTATATCGGCTTGTTCTCCGGTATTGAGTTCGTAAAGAACCGCGAAACCAAAGAGCCGATGGATGTCGCGCCGCTGAAAAATCATCTCATTCAAAACGGCGTGTATGTTTTCCACTTCAAGAACATTCTCATCGTCGCGCCTCCGTTGATCATCACGCGGGAGCAATTGGATGATGGGTTACAGATATTGGATGAGGGAATCACCGATGTAATGGATCGCCTGGCGGAGTAGCCCTCTTTCTTCTTTCCTCTTTCTTTGCCATAAAAGTAGAAAGTGGAAAGTGGAAAGTACGCCTGTCACTTCCTCTTCCCATACCCCAACTGCTTCAACATATACGGGTCGTCGCGCCAGTCTTTCGAGACCTTCACGCGCAATTCGAGAAACACCTTTCGCCCGCCCATCTCTTCGATCTCTTTTCGCGCCGCCGAGCCAATCGCCTTCAACATCTTGCCGCCTTCGCCAATGACGATTCCCTTTTGCGAATCGCGTTCCACCAAAAGGGTGGCGGCGATGTATGCCATGCCATTCTCGCGCTCCTTGAACTCGTCAATGCGCACCGCCAGGCTGTGCGGAACTTCGTCGCGCAATTTGATCAGGCAGGCTTCGCGGATTAAATCTCCCGCGATTTCCTTTTCGTATAAATCGGTGATCTGATCTTCGGGATACTCCGCCTCTCTCTCCGGGACGGCTTGAATCAGCGCTTCGGTCAGTTCGCCCAGCCCAAGCCTTCGCGCCGCAGAGACATGCATCACGCTGGCGTTGTGAATCAGCGCAAGATATTCGCTTTCACGCGCAGACAAGTCGTCGGGTTGCACCAGGTCTGTTTTATTGAGGACCAGCATCCGGCGGGTGCGAGGCGCGATTCCGTGGAGGAGAGTCGAGATATTTTTGTCCTCTTCGGTCGGGGGAGTCGCAGCATCCACCAGCCAGAGAATCAGGTCCACGCCGGTGAGGGAGTCTTCGGCTTCGTAGTTGAGGAACTCGCCGAGTTTGTGTTTGGCAAAGTGAATGCCGGGCGTATCCACAAAGATGAGTTGGGCATCTTTGAGCGTGAGAATGCCCAGTTGCTTTTTGCGCGTGGTCTGCGGACGCGGCGAGACGGCGGCGACTTTTTGACCGAGCAGAGCGTTGAGCAGCGTGGACTTGCCCACGTTTGGGCGGCCGATAATGGCGATAAAGCCGGAACGATGTTTCATTTGATTTCCTTTACCAGATAATACTGCCCGCGTTCAAAGCCGCGATCCAGATAATACGGACGCGTGCCAACCGCCGCGATGACGGCGAGTTTGTGAAAGTTTTTTTGTTTGGCGATTCGTTCGGCTTCTTCGAGCAGGCGCGTGCCAAGACCGACGTGCTGCGCCGCGCCGGTTTTTTCCACGCCTACGCCCAGCGATTGACCATAGACATGCACTTCGCGAATCAACGCCGCGTTGTTCAAGTCGTCCATGCCGGTTTCGGGGGAATCTGTGGAAGGCAGCGACAAGCGGATAAACCCAGCCAGGCCATCCTCTGCGGAGTTGAACGAGATGAAATGCTCTTCGGCTTGCCCGGCTTGATAGGCGAGGTCGTTTAATTTCAGCGAAGATAATTCAACGGTTTTGCCCTTCACTTCACGACAGCGAATGCACTGACATTTTGTTCCGCGCTTCTTCATCTCTTCGTGGACGTCCTGCCGCAAACTCGTGCGGCGATTGCCTTCCACCACATTATTGCCCGGTATATCGCGGATGACGCGGTTGACGCGACAATATCTCGGAATGGACGGTTTGATGTCGGCAATGAGGTGGACGAGTTCTTCGGTGGTGTAGGGTTGGAATTCGCCGCGCTGCCAGTATTCGTATAACTCGGCATTGGCGAGAAGTTGGTTCGGATAGATTTTTATTTCATCGGGGCAGAAGTCATTCCACAGGCGGGCGAAGTCTTCGCGGTCGCTTTGCGGAGTCGCGCCGAGCAGATTCGGCATCCAGTGCAAGACGATCTTGAACCCGGCTGCGCGGAGCAACGCCGTCGCCTGGCGCGTGGACTCCACGTCATGTCCGCGTTTGTTGATCTCCAGAATATGATCGTCGAAACTTTGCGCGCCCATCTGCACCTTGGTCACGCCGAGGTGACGCAGCCAGCGCAATTCATCGGGACTAATTTCATCGGGGCGGGTTTCGATCACCAGTCCAACATTTCGATGAGGCGCGGTTTCGTTGAGGGAGTGGGCTTCGGAAAGAGGTCACAGAGTCCACAGAGATTTCTTTATGGTTTTCTCCGTGCTCTCCGTGTTCTCTGTGGTGAAATCCGTTCATCGCGTCGAAGCAGCGAGCCACAAACCATTCCTGATAGTCGCGGCGATACGAAGACCATGTGCCGCCCAAAATGAGCAGTTCGATCTTATCCGTCGGATGACCGAGATTCTTCAACGCCCGAATCCGCGACTCGACCTGCGTGAACGGGTCGAACTCATGTTCGAGCGCGCGCATTGCACCGGGTTCGTCGGGCAGGTAACTCTTCGGCATCCGCACATCGGTGGGGCAGAAGATGCATTTGCCGGGGCAGGGATAGGGCTTGGTCAGCACCGTCACCGTGGTCACGCCTGAGAGAGTCCGCATCGGCTTCATGCGGATGCGTTCCAGCAGAGCCGTGTCCGCCTGCATCGCGCCGGAATCCACCAACTCTTTGTACGCCGCGACCAACGCCGCCTTGTTCAAATATCCGCCGCCCTCGAGCGGATGCCTGCGGATGACCGTCATCACATCTTCGCCCGCGCGGATTTTCTCCAGCAGAAAATGCGCCAACTCCATTTTCTTCGGAGTCAGCGCGTTGATCTTCTTCCAGCGTTGTCGCTTTTCAGTAAATTCCATGTTTGGTAAAACTAACCG
Organism: Candidatus Villigracilis adiacens; assembly: GCA_016703605.1. Taxonomy (GTDB): domain Bacteria; phylum Chloroflexota; class Anaerolineae; order Anaerolineales; family Villigracilaceae; genus Villigracilis; species Villigracilis adiacens. The sequence continues at coordinate 335,484 of JADJBU010000002.1, forward strand.
GCGGCAAAAGCCCCAATCAGTACAGGATCAAAATTCCCGTATTATCATCCTCGCTCATGTTTCAATTGAATCAAAACCATCGCGAAGAATGGTTTCGATTTCATGAGTAGAACAATTTCCCCGGCGTATCCAGACTATTTTTGGTGGAAAGCCCCTCACAACCCCAAGTTCGCTAAAGTCTGCATCCTTTGTAACGATCATGTAGTCATGGTCATGGGCATATTGCCAAATTTCAATATCCAGGGCGTCTCCCATCCCCAACGTAAACACATGCGCGGAACCCGGATATATGTCGGCTAGCCGCTCCACCAGGCGGGGGGATATGTTCTGGTCAAATAGAAGCAATTTCATGGCTGAACAGCTGTCATCAATCGTTCACGAGCGGCGGCGAAACCGAGGCTTGCCAGAATATCTTCATGGGTCAGGTAGGGAAAGTCGCGCAGGATTTCCTCTTCCGTCATTCCCGATGCGAGATATTCCAGCACGTCATAAACAGTGATTCTCATCCCGCGTATGCACGGCTTCCCGCCGCGTTTTCCGGGTTCGATGGTGATGATCTGCTTGAATTCCATACCTGCAATCCTTTCTACGGTAAACGACCGCCCGGCTATTATACGCCAGCCCTTTACTTTATCTCTAAATTGAACTCCCGCTGAATCTCGCTCAGTTTCTTCTTTTTGAACATCTCGGTGTGCAAGCCGCATTCTGTCTTTCCGCGCCCCGCCCAGCGACCGGCGCGTTCGTCGTCGTCCGCGCCGATGGCGATGGTGCAGGGAGCGCAGCCCACGCTGCGGTATCCCTTTTCCAGCAATGGATGTGACGGCAGCGCATGGTCTTTCATATAGTTTTCCACGTCTGTCTTTTTCCAATTGAGCAATGGGTTCACCTTTAGCAAGCCGTCGTCCTGCAATTCCAAAATTTTGGCATGGGCGCGCGTTTCGGTCTGGTCGCGGCGGATGCCGGAGATCCACGCCTTCACGCCCTGCAACGCCTTTTGCATGGGCTGCACTTTATGAAGATAACAGCACAGGTTCGGGTCGTCCACGGGCAGTTTGCGGATGTTTTGCAGAACGAACACATCCCAGCGCGGGTCGCGGCGCAGGTCGAAGACATTGAGGTTCCACTCCAGGGCGATCTGTTCGCGGAACATCAGCGTCTCCCAAAAGTGATAACCGGTGTCGAGAAAGAACACCGTCACATCGCGGCCGGTCTGCGACACGATATGCAGCAGCGGCATGGACTGTGTTTGAAACGACGAACTCATTGCAAGATTGGGCGAATATTCCCCAACTGCCCATTGAACGATCTCCTGCGGTGTTTTTGTCTCGAACTCTTGCGAGAGCCTTTCGATCTCATGCGCGGAAAACATGAAGAGATTATATAATCACAGCATGGATGCAGCCATTACAAAACAGTTAATCGAACTCAACCGCAAATTCTACAACCAGTTTGGAGAGTCCTTTTCCGCCACGCGCCAGCGTTTGCAGCCCGGCGTGAAAAAGATTTTGGATTCGATTCGGGCGGATGATTCCGTCCTCGACCTGGGATGCGGCAACGGGAATTTTCTACTCGAACTGAGTCGGCGCGGACACCATGCCCCGCTTCTCGGCGCGGACTTTAGCCTGACCCTGCTTCGGGAGGCGGAGTCTACGCCGGGGGTGGAGTGGCGGGAGGTGGATTTGAGTCAATTATCAGTGAGCAGCGGGCAGTGGTCGGTGACTGATCACTGGTCACTGATTACTTGCTTTGCGACCCTGCATCACATTCCCTCCACAGAAATTCGGTTGGATATTTTGCGGACTGTGAAATCATTGTTGAAACCCGGCGGGAAATTTTATCTTTCCAACTGGCAGTTTATGAACAGCGAAAAACTCAAGGCGCGCATCCAGCCGTGGAGCCGGGTTGGGCTTGCGGATTCAGATGTGGACGATGGGGATTACCTGCTCGACTGGCGCAGCGGCGGGGAGGGGCTGCGGTACGTCCACCAGTTTTCAGCGGAGGAACTGCTCGGGCTGGCGGACCAAATTCAAATGAAGGTTGAGGCGGGGTTTTACTCCGATGGGGAGAACGGGCGGCTGGGGCTGTATCAGGTTTGGGTCAATCAGTAATCAATCACTTGCAACAACGCGGTTGCGCCCGGTATGTTTGGCTTGGTAAAGCGCGGCGTCGGCGCGTTCGATCAGCGCTTCGAGCGTGTCGGTCTTTCCGGCTTCCGCCACGCCGATGCTCAAGGTGATGCTGATTTCGCCCGCGTCGGTGTGGAAGGATGATTTCATGATTCCCAGCCGCAGGCGTTCGGCGATGGCATGGGCGGCGTGCAGGTTCGTTTCGGTGAGGAGCATGACGAATTCTTCGCCGCCGTACCTGCCGACCAAATCTGTGGCGCGGGAATTTTTCAGGCAGCGCTGCGCCACCTGATGCAGTACCTGGTCTCCGGCGGCATGACCGTATTTGTCGTTGACCTGTTTGAAATGGTCAATGTCGAACATCATGACGCTGAACGGACGGTTGATGCGGCGCGAGCGTTGGAATTCGAATTCGCCGAGTTGGAACAACCCCCGCCGGTTGTAGACGCCGGTCAGCGCGTCGGTGATCGCCTGGGTCTGGCTTTCGCGGAAGAGCCGGGCGTTTTCGAGCGCGCCCGCAACCTGGTTTGCAAATTCGAGGGCGATATTAATTTTTTCTTCGTCGAAATTGCCGGGTTGGGCGCTGTCTATGGCGAGCAGCCCGGTAAGCCTGCCTTGAACGATAAGCGGCACGCCCAGCCATGAACGGATGTGGTCGTGGGGCGGCTCGCTGAATTTTTCGTAGACCTTGCCCGCATCCGCCAGATAGTAGGGCTTGCCGGTTTGAATGACCGCGCTGTTGGGGTTTTCGCCGGGGACGGGAAATCTCATGCCCAGCACGTCCGCTTCATCCTCCCAGCCGCGCCCGCCCACAATGACGAGTTCGTTTCCCTCGATCAATTGCACAGAGGCGCTGTCGTACGGGACCACCTGTTTGAGCTGGTCGAGGATGTGGTTGACCGCCTGCCCCATTTCGAGATTTTCAGCGACCGCCATGCCCGCCCTGCGCAGAATTTCAGAGGTATCGGCGCGGCGGCGGGCATCCTCCATCGCCTGGAATTTTTCCGTCGCCAGTGCGATCAACGCGGCGGCTTGTTCGCTGACTTCGATCTCCTCGTCTGCGAAGCGGTGCGATTGGTTGAAGGAAATCAGCACGGCTCCCAATTTTCTCGAGCGCACGATCAGCGGTAATGCTAGGATTGATTTGGAAGGGAAATGGTTCGCAATTTCCGGGTCGGCGTAGGGGGTATCCTTCACGTCTTCGATGACGAGTGCGCGCCCAAGTTCCAGCACAGACTGGGTGAACGTCCTTTGGTTCTTTTTGGGCTGAAACTCTGAATACGCCTTGCCGCCGGATCCGTACGCCGCCAATGGGATGGCGCGCCGGTTCTCTTCGTCCCAAAGGGTCATGAAACAACCGTTGGCGCCGATCAGGTTGGCTAGCCGGTCGGTGGCGATCTCCGCCATTTCGTTGAGGGTCTCAGCCTGCAAGGCGGCGATGACGATGAAATTGAGCAGGCTCATGCTCAACTGGCGGCGTATCAATTTTTTCGAGGTCAGGTCGCGCGCCTCCGCCGCGCCGAAGATGCTGGCGGCGGCTTGAAAGGCGTCCAGTTCGCGGGGGGTCCACTGGCGGTCGCGGCGGCATTCATCGAACATCAGAAAGCCCCACCATTGATATTCCGCAAAGATCGGCGCGGCAACAAAGGAAAGGCTGCCCAGCCGCGAAAGGAATTCCGCCTCATGCGCGGGAAGGTCCTTCACCGACCCGTGAATCAAACGCCCTTCCGTCAGAATATCCACCCACCTGCCAAAGCCGGCTTTCGCCATGTGCATGTCTTTCAAAACCGGTTTTTCGATCAACGCCGCGACCCCGGGCGCAGCCCATTCGTACATCAGGCTGGAATAAAAGGTTCCGTCGTCATCCCTTCGGTTGAGAATCACATGCGCCCGGCTGACATCCGCCGCCTGCCCCAGGCTTTTCAAAACGCCGGGAATGTTCTCCTTCCAGTTCGACGATTTCAAAAAAAGTTCAGCCGTCGCGCTGACCGCGGACATGATCGAGTCGCGGCGGCTGAGGTCCGCTTCCCTATCCTTGTGCCCGGTGATGTCGTGCAATGAGACGACGGTCTCCCCCAAATCGCGCTGCGTCGTACTGAAGGAGAGACTCGCCTCATAGGTTCTCGTCTCGTTCCCCGTCCGCGCCTGAATCTCCGCCCGGGGTTTTTTCTCGTCCAGGCAGGGTTCGAGCGCCGCCGCAAACGACCCGGCTGCCTGTTCAAAGGGCTGACCAATTACCTCTTCTTCGGTCTTGCCGAACAGTCGTTCCGCCACGGGGTTGAGGTACAGGATGCGCCGCTCCCCGTTCAGGACAATGACGCTGTCCGGCATGTTTTTCAATACGGTCACGTATTCGAGCGTCAGGACTTCCGCAAGGCGCTGGCGCAGCGTGACCCATGCCAGCCCGACGCTGGAGGGCAAAAAGAAGAGCGAGGTCATGTCGAGGTTGGCGATGGGGCTGATTCCGACGAGGAAAAGGACGGTTCCGGCAAAGGAGAACAGCATCGCAAGGATGACAAAGCTGATATGCAGGCGGTAAACGCCGGGTCGCTGCACAAAATCCATGAGGAGCATGAAACCGGACGTGATAAACATGGCATAGAAAAAGGTGATGCTGACCCAAAAGGCAGCCGCAAAGCGCACCTGAAGAAGCCCCAGCCTGCCCAGTGGGACAATGCTTTCAGCGTCCCACATCCATTGATGGATGGGGTTGGTCCAGACCAGCAATGCGGTTAAGATGGGAATCAGCCAGGCCAGCGCCTGCAAACGCGGGGTAAGCAGGTGATTCCTGCCGGTGTAATGAAGCGCGTAATAGAATAGAAGGACCGGGGTGCTGACAATGCCAATGTACTCGAGGTTGACCGCCGCCAGTTTTGCCGGGAGGGTCGGCAGGAAAATTTCCAGCCCATACGCAAACGCCCAGACCGCCATGGAAAACATGGTCCAGGCAAAAGGCGCAACCGCCACCGCCGGGCGTCTCCTCCACGCATATAACCCCAACAGGGCGTAGAATACCGCGGCAAGAACGAAAATGAATGGCACAGCCAGTTCGAGTCGCATCATTTTCTCATCCCATTTCAGGTTGGGAAAAAATGGGAACGCCAAAAACTACGGTGTTAATATACCGCGTATCCACCTTTATGGGGAACCCCAGTCCCCGCCCGGCGTGGATGAAACCGGGAGCGTCTCGGCGCAAAAAGATATTTCTTGAAATGCCCGGGCTACACAATTACATTCTGCGGCGAGGCAATGTACTGCCACCAGTTGTTGTGGATTCCATTCCGCCTGCCGCTGACGCGCGGGAAGTGGTTGAACCACCATTTGTGATGGGCGCGGATCTCGCCGCCGCCCCATTCAGACGAATCCACGGCGCGGATATCTCCCTTGAAGTTGGGAAAGTTCAGCAGCCAGTCGTAACATTCGCTTTTGACGGAAGTCTTGTTGCCCCAGTCATAATCTGCCTGGCTGTTGGGCGCGAAATGAATATTGCCGCAGGCGGCTTTGCCGGGCGAGGTCTTCTCGTAGCGGATGAAGCGCTTCCACAGGTTGGCGTCGCCGGTGGTTTTGCTGAAGGTCTTCTCCATGATCGACTCGGCGCGATGACCATAGGACTCGTGCATTTCGCCGACTCCGCGTTCAAAGGAGAAACCCATGATGACAAAACGCCGTTTGCTGGCGGAGGTGTTGGCGAGGGGCGGCGCGTTGCACCAGAAGGCGCCCGGTCCGCCCATGACGGATTCGTAGAAACCGGCGTTTGGAAAATTGAATATCCAGACTTCGTCGATCTCGTTCCGCGCGACGAGTTGCAGGATGTTGAACTGCTTGATGATGGCGTAATAATCCACTTCCTGCGGCATGTGCGGGGCGGATGCGCCGGTCATCGCCTCGTAAAAGGATTGCGGCGTATAGCGGAAGCCGTCCACCTTGGCTGGAAATTCGTTCACGTCAATACGTTTGACGATCTCGTAACGCGCCAGCCCCTTGCTGACCTCCAGGATGTCTGCCATGAACCCGGTGACCAGGTCGGTGGGGTTCTTCCAGTTCATCTTTTGCGAGAGTTTAATCCCCGTGGCGGGGTCCATGACCGGGTCGTAAACGATGAGCAGCGTCTTGCGGCGCGTGACCTGGGCTGGCTCGTTTGCGCTGTCTTTGGGATAGGGGGCACGGCTGAAAAAACCGCTGATGACGCTCAAGAGATCGGGCATGGGGTTCTCCTTGCTACGGCATGTTCGAAGCGAAAAAGATTTGTCCGTCTACTGCCAGATATAACACATGATCGGGGCTGACGGCTACGGCGGCGGCGGTTCCAGACGGGATGGGGTTTCGGCTGGTTGTGGGTTGGAATTGGTTTTGCAGTTCGAGCGTGCGCGCCGCAAAACGCATCAGGTTCTGGTTCCCGGCGTCGAGCAGCAGGATGGATGGGTCGGGCGGGGCGGCAAACAGGATTTGCGTAAAGTTCACTCCGGCAAACAGGTCCATATCCGCGTAGGCGGGGATGGGGTTGATCCGGCTCAGCGGGTCTTCGCATTTGGAGGCGCTGGTATCGATGCGGCTGAAGATGCAGCGTGAGACGCGCCCATCGGCGTGGAGCAGGTACATCTCATCGCCCGAGACGAGGAAGTCGATCACATCCTGCGTGGGGGTCTGCTGACCGAAGAAGAAGTAGGGCCGGTCTACAAAGGCGGCTTCCTTGCCGGGGTAAACCCAGACCGCGCGGGCGGGCGCGTCCAGCACGTATAGATTTCCGCCGTCCAACACCATGCTTGTGATGTGGTTCCAGTTGGTATCGGGCGTGGGCAGCAGACCGGTTTGCGGCGGGCTGCCGGGCTTGCAATAGACCAGGTTGCCGACCGAGTCGATGCCGAGCACGGTCGCGCCGTAAATGTTCGTAATGGGCAGGGTCAGGATATCCACCAGTTGACCGGCGCTGTTGTTGCTGCCGGGTCTGCAATCGAAGGTGGTATCGAGTTCGAAGCCGCCGCTGCCGGAGGGGAAGGCGCGCATCACCTCGCCGGTGGCGGCATTAAGCAGGTACAGGTCGTTCTCGGTGGCGGCCATGCGGCTGACTTCGATGTTGGGGTTTGCGCTGAAGGCGGGGTTGAACTGCATCCGCAGGATGGCGAGCAGGGAATCGAGGTTGGTCTGCGCCTCCTCCCGCAAGGCAAGGGTGTCGCTGGTAACGTTGTGTTTCTCGGCTTCGTTCAGGTTGGCGAGGACATTTTCCCATGCGCGGCGTTGTTCGACGGGGTTCGTCAGGGAGAGCGCCTGGGTCTTCAATTGCTCCGCCTGGTTGTAGTACACGTCGTATTGTTCGTTGCGCCCGTAACGCATATAGACCACCACCGAAACCGTCACCACAATGAGCGGGATCAGCACCGCCATGAACCCCATGAATGCGGAGGAGGAAACCGGCTGGAGGCTTGTCGTTTCGGCGGCGGGCAGCAGGCGCGGCAGGAAATTGCGCACCTTCTCATTGAGCGCGGCGCTTCCGTGACGGATTGCGTGCATGATGCTGATGGCGGTCTTTGCCGCCTGTTTTGCCTGCGGGGAGGGTTCGCGCGGCTCGGCGATGACCGGGCTTGTATGTTGCGCTTCCACGTTCTGCGGACTCGCGTTTTGCGTTTCCGCGTTTTGCAAACTTTCCTCCCGCGCTTCGACCTTGTTCGTCAGACCACCGTCTTCGATGGTGAGATCGGCTTCGGTCTTCGGTTTGGCGCGCGGAATGGATGCCGGGAATTCGCGCGGCACGGTCTTGTGCGGAAGGTGGGCAAGCGGGTCGGTCGTTGACGGGGGAGGGGAAACCGGCTCTTCATTCTGGGGCGGGATCGAGTACGCCGAAGGTTGAAGGAGATGCGCCCCGGGCGTGGATTCAGGTTCAATGGGGGCGGGCAGGTCTGGGCGCGGTTCGGAGGCGGGTTCAGGCGTTGGGGCAGGCTCGGGCGCTTCCTCCACCTGCGGCGCGGGGTTTGTCCCCTTAAAGATGTTGATCGCCCCGCTGCCTTCGGTGACGTGGGTCAGCACGGCGTTCAGGTCTTCGGTGGTGAGCGAGGTCAGGCGGCGGCGGGTGGTTTCGAGCGGCGCGGGGCGCGCGTTTTCGAGCGGGGTGTTCCATGCGTTTGGCACGCGCCCGCAAAAAAGCAGGGTGTCGTTGGGCGCAAGGTCTGCCTGGGCGTAATGGATGTTGATCGACTGGCTTGCGCCGAGTCCCTTGCCCGAGAGCGAGGGTTCGAAGTAATGGCGCGACCCGTCGGCGCCGGCCCAGTAAACATGCATGGGTCCGTTGAGCGAGAAGATGCATTGCGATTCGCGCAGGACGGCGAGCGTCATCCATGCCAGGGCGTATTGACCGCGCGCGCTGGCAGACATGTTGCGGTCGAGCAGGGTTCTGTTCAACGAATCGGCGGCGGCGCGTAACGCGCTTGTGACGGCGCGCGGGGTCTGGTAAAACACGTTTGCCGTGTCTTCGGCGAGTTTGCGGTATTCGCCCGCGGTGACGGCGGCATTGCCAGCCAGTAAAAGATAAACGAGCAGGCGGTCCTGTTCGCGCCCGCGCGCGGCGGTCTTCGGCGGCTGCATGGCAAGCACGCCGGGCATGTCGCCGGGTTCCCGTCCCTGGATGCGATATAAAGGAGTGAGATTGATGTCGAGGGGCATGTAAGATTATCGCTTGAACTGCCTTCATTATAACTGTTAACTTTGCGGGCATTTTTGTAGAACAAGCCTATAGGCTTGTTCTACAAAAAAATTTCAACTGGTACAATACGACGGACATGGAATATAAACTTCTCGAAGATTTTTCACAGATCGAACCCAATGAATGGAACGCCCTATTAAAAGAGTCCATCAGCGATACGCCCTTCTCGCGCTATGACTATCAACGCCTGTGGTGGGGGCATCGCGGCGGCGGTGAATGGCAGGATGCCCGGCTGGTTTTGGTCACAGCCCGTGAAGGCGAAAAACTGATCGGCATTGCCCCGCTCTTCATCGCCGAATATGAAAACAAGCCCGCCCTGCTGCTCAATGGCAGCATCGAAATTTCGGATTATCTCGACCTGATCGTGAGGGCGGATGACCATGCGCGGTTCCTCTCCGGTCTTTTGGATTTTCTCGCCTCTTCCCCCGCCCCGACCTGGTCGCGCCTCGATTGGTATAACCTCCCCGACGACTCTCCCACCCTCGCCGCCCTCAAAGCCGAGTCTGCCGCCCGCAGCTGGACTCATCACGAGGAGGTCTACCGCCCAACTCCGCGCATTGCCCTGAACGGCGACTTCGATGAATATCTTTCGCGGATCGAGAAGAAACAACGTCACGAAATCCGCCGCAAGATGCGCCGCGCCGCTGACTCCGAGTTGAATGTGCGTTTCGTCCTGGTGGATCAGTCCACAGACATCGAACCTGAATTGAATACCTTTTTCGATCTCATGGTTCACGACCCCAGCAAGGCAAACTTTTTGCATCCCGCCATGCGCGAACAGATGACGGCTTTCCTTCATGCCGCGCATAAAGACGGCTGTCTCTGGCTCGCCTTTCTCGAAATCGACGGGGTGAAGACCGCCGCCTCGCTAAACTTCGACTACAACGGAAAACTCTGGGGGTATAACTCAGGCGTCAGCCGCGCCCACATGGACCTTTCCCCCGGCTGGGTATTGCTCGCCCATACCATTCAATGGTGCTGCGAGAACAATCGCCATGAATTCGACTTCATGCGCGGCGACGAAGATTATAAATATCGCTTCGGGGGCGTGAATCGATTCGTGATGCGGGCAGGCGCGTCAAAACCCTGACCCAACGCTGGTCTATTCGGGTTTCCGCACCGGCAACACTTTCGGCAGGCGTTCCAACTGTTCCCGGTCCAGCGTAATTAATTCGGTTCCAAACCGCAGCGCAACGGCGGCATAGACCGAGTCGCTGCCGCGCAGGCGGTGTTTGGCGGCGACTTCACTGGCGAAATCTGCGAGGTCTTCGTCGAGATCAATCAACGTCAATTCGAGAAAACTTTTCAGGTCCCTTTCCAATTCCAAAGCGGCATCGGTATCATCCTGTTTTCTGGCAATGGATGCCGTTATTTCAGGCAAAAAGAGAGTTGGCTGAATGAGCGGCGTCCGTTCCTCGCTCAACCGGGTTAGAAACGCCATGCTATCTTCACTGCCTTCCTCCTCGGGGCTGAAGGCATTAACCAAAACGCTGGCATCCACTGTGACAGCGTTTTTCATCGGCGCATCTCCGAAAGGATTTCCACGGAACTTTTACTGGTCCGCACATTCCTTCCAAGACGTTTACGTAGTTCCATCATTTTCTGAAGGGCTTCGTCGTTTTTCTTCTCCGGCGGGACAGCGTCCATCGGAATAATGACCGCCACAGGCACGCCGCGCTGGGTGATGACATAACGCGCGCGCTGTTCTTTGACAGCGCGAACTACATCGGAGGCGCGCGCCTTCAACTCGCGAATGCCGATCTCTTCCATCTTTTTCGGTTTCTTTCTCATGTAGTCACCTTTGTGACCACATGGTACTCCCTGAAAGAATTCCCGTCAAGGAAAAAGGTCTCCGATTTCGCTTGAAGCCGGAGACCTTCGTTTGTTACTTCTTTTTCTTCTTCGGCGCGGACTTTTTCACCGGCTTTGACGTTTTCTTTACCGGTTTCGCCTTTGCCTTCGCAACCGGCTTCTTGGCAGGCGCTTTTACTGCCTTCTGCTTTCCGCCTTCTTTCTTTGCAGGCTTCTCTTCCTTCACCTTCACATAACTCTCCAACATCCACCCCACCGCCAGGGATGTGATCCCCTCGCCCGGCTTGACCTCGACCACCACATCTCCCTTCGCGGAGGCGCGTTTTCGTAAACCAGCCGCATCCAGCCGCGTGGACTTGGGCGCGCCCTTGCTCATGTGAATCGTCGCAACGTGATTTGGTTTACCAGAGGCGACAGCAACCAGTGTGGATTTACCCGGCAAATCCCACGCCACAACACCCTTGCCGTAGCGTCCCTGCACGGGGAAGTCTTTCTGATCCACGCGCTTGGCTTTGCCATCGCTGGTCAGCAGGAAGATGTCGCCTTCGGTGGGCAGGATTTCCGCGCCGACGACTTCATCCTTGTCTTCGAGTTTCATGCCGTTCACCCCCGCCGCGACGAGTCCCATCGGGCGCACGTCGTCTTCCTTGAAGCGGATCGCCATGCCGCTGGCAGTCACGAGCAAAATTTCCTTCTTGCCGTCCGTGATTGCAACCGTGTTGAGTTTGTCCCCTTCGTTGACCTTGACCAGCGCAAAGGTCTGCGACGATGGGCCGGGCAGTTCGGTCACGAGACTCTTCTTGATCATCCCGAAGCGCGTGGCGGTGAGGACACAAATCTCTTCGCCCAGCGAGGATTTATTGGCGGGCAACGAGAACACAGCCGCAAGCGAGTCTGTGTCGCTCAACGGCGAAACCTTGAAAAACGCGATGCCCTGACTCATCTTGCCCGCCTCGGGGATCAAATGCGCGGCGACTGCGGCGGCTTTGCCGAGCTTGCTCACGAAGTAGATCGTATCCGTTGTGGAAGCCTTCACCAAAAATCGCGGCGCATCGTTGCCGGAGTGACGCGGCTGTTTATCGTCCGCGGTGCGCGAGACCAGACCGTCATCGGTCACGCCGATCCACACCGAGGCGTGGGGCAGTTGGCTGGCTGTGATCGCAGAACCCGCCTTCGCGCCTTCCTTCACGCTGACGATCTGCGTGCGGCGGCGGTCTCCATACGCGGACTTCACTTTCAAAAGTTCATCCGCCACCACGCCGCGCATCAACTTGGGCGTCTTCAAAAGTTTGGTCAACTCGGCAATCGTCGCGGTCACTTCCTTGTATTCGGTTTCGATCTTCTTGCGTTCGAGCGCGGCGAGGCGACGCAGCTGCATATCGAGGATCGCGTTCGCCTGCAACTCCGTCAGCTTGTAACGCTTCATCAGTTTGGCGCGAGCCGTCTCCACGTCCGCGGCGGAGCGGATGAGTTCGATGATCTCATCCAGATTTTTCAAGGCGACCAAATACCCTTCGAGGATGTGTGCCCTCGCCTTTGCCTTTTCCAGATCAAATTCCGCCCGCCTCTTTATGACTGTGAGCCGGTGCTCCAAGTAGACGCGGAGCGCCTGTTTGAGAGTTAAAGTGCGCGGCTCACCGTCCACCAATGCCAGCAGGTTGATGCTGAAGGTGGTCTGCATCGGAGTGCGCTTGTAGAGGTCGCGCAAAACGAAATTCGGGTCGGCGTTCTTGGTCAGTTCGAGGACGATGCGCATCCCCTGGCGGTCGGACTCATCGCGCAAGTCCGAAAGCCCTTCGAGATGACCGTCTCGCGCCAGTTCGGCGATGCGTTCGATCAGGCTGGATTTGTTGACCATGTACGGCAGTTCCGAGACGATGATGCGGCTCTTGCCGCGCTCCATCTCTTCGACGTGCGCCTTCGCCTGCACGGTGATTCGTCCGCGCCCCGAGCCGTACGCCGACTCAATGCCTTCATCACCCTTCTCTTCGATGATGAGTCCGCCGGTCGGGAAGTCCGGTCCCTTGACAAACTTCATCAACTGCTCCACGTCAATATCGTCGAGCTTCTCCCAGCGTTCGAGCATGAACACGAGGGCGTCCACAACTTCACTCAAGTTATGAGGCGGGATCGAAGTCGCCATACCCACGGCGATACCCGTCGCGCCGTTCACTAAAAGATTCGGAATCGCGGCAGGCAGCACACGCGGCTCTTCGAGCGTATCGTCGAAGTTCGGGGCGAAGTCCACTGTGTTTTTATTGAGATCAGTCAAAATATCGAGCGCAGCGGCGGTGAGACGTGCCTCGGTATAACGCATCGCCGCGGGCGGGTCGCCGTCCACCGAACCGAAGTTGCCCTGACCATCCACCAGCATGGTCCGCATCGAAAAATCCTGCGCCAGGCGAGCCATCGCCTCATACACGGACGAGTCACCGTGCGGGTGATATTTACCCAACACTTCGCCCACAATCCTCGCGGACTTCTTGTACGGCGAGTCGCTGCGGATGCCCATGTCGTACATCGCATACAAAATGCGCCTTTGCACCGGCTTCATGCCGTCCCGCGCATCGGGCAGCGCGCGCGACACGATGACAGACATGGCGTAATCGAGATACGCCTGCTGCATTTCGGTGTCTATGTCTATTTTTCGTACGATACCGAGTTCCATGAGAGTTCCTTTTATTTACCACAAAGGACACAAAGCCGCACAAAGGTGTTCCTTCGTGTTCCTTCGTGCCCTTCGTGGCAAAAAATTTGTTCTAAATTCCCGCTTATCTTACGGGCAAAAAAGAGATGCGTCAAGACCTCCGAACTTTTAGCAGATCATTCGGTGTTATATTAATTGCACAGTCAATTCTTTAGAGGTAACCCATGAAACTCAACACATCGAAAGACGTCTGGATCGCGCGGATCATTGCCTGGGTTCTGCTTTGCGTTCTCTCGAGCGGAATCCTTTTCGTCACCACCTTCATGCTGGGACCGTCCCTTTTCGTCATCCCAAATTTCAGTGAAAAGATTGCAGTCGCACTTTACTGCCCCGGCGCGGAGAGCACATCGCTGCAAGAGGGCGCGTCCACGCCCGCCACGTCAGACCCCAACGGCGTCACCGGGCATACGGTTGAAATCACCTGCCATTTTCCCGACGGCTCCACCGACATCATAGACAACGGCGAATACGCCATCGCCGCCATCGGCGGCGCGTTCGGCGGCGGCTTGCTGATCGGGCTGCTGGTATCGCTGCCATTGTTTTTGGTTCCCATTTTTCTGTTCCGAAAAAAACGGGAAGGGTAATCCCCTTCTTGCAGGCTGGTTTTGGGACTTGTATTACGGGAGCATTCAAATGTTGTAGATTCCTCTGCGCGATGATACGCGGGGCTGAAGCCGCCTGCTCAGCGCATGGAAGCCGTCGCCACGGCGCCACGCGACGCCTGCGGGCTATACCACAAGTCGGTTTCAACCGACTTTCACGAACTGACGCAGGACTCGCGCCCTGTGGGTTAGTCCGCCGAATCACGGCGAGGCACAATACCCTCAACAGATACGATTCTACAGAATCTGAATGCTCCCTGTATTACTCTGAATGACCTGTTTCGCCATTCCCTGATTGTGAAGACAAACTACCGGCTATAATTTCACGTAATGGCAAGCATCACCCTCCCGGCGCAAAATGAAGCGCGCCATCCCAACATCCGCCCCCTCAGCGTTCTGCGCGACCTGCCCTCCGTTGCAGATTTGATCGAGCAATGCTTCTCCACCACCATGGACGGAGACGGCAAACGCTACGTGCAGGATATGCGCCGCGCCGGGAGCGACAACTCCTTTTTACAATGGGCAAAACGCGCCGCCGATTCCACCTCCCTGCCGCTCACCGGGTACGTTTGGGAGGAGGGGAACCGCGTCATCGGCAACGTCAGCCTCATCCCCTTTCGAAATAAAAACCAGCGCGTTTACCTCATCGCCAATGTCGCCACCCACCCCAACCATCGCCGCCGCGGAATTGCCCGCGCCCTCACCCTGCGCGCCGTGGAACACTCCCGCGAGCGCAAGATCAACGACATCTGGCTCAACGTCCGCGCCGACAACCCAAACGCCATTCACATGTATGAAAGTCTGGGATTTATCGAACGCGCCCGCCGCACCAATTGGCAGGCAGCCACCGACTCGCGATTGGAGTTTTTAAAAACGGATATCGCCGTCACAAACCGGGATCCACGCTTTTGGTCGAATCAACTCGAGTGGCTGACCCGCCTCCACCCCCCTGAGATTGCCTGGCACAGCCAATGGGACTTTTCCACCCTCAAGCCGGGTTTCCTCAACTGGCTGTATCTCGTATTCATAGACATGAGCGTCCGACAATGGGCGGCAGTCCGCGACGAGACGCTGCACGCCACGCTTTCGTGGATTCCCACCGGGCGCGGCGAAGCCCTCTTCGCGGGAATCGGTGAGAGGTCCGACTCTGAAGCGTTTACCGTCCTGCTTCAACAGGCGCGGCGCGAACTATATTCCAATTACTCGACCGTCAACCTCGAATTCCCCGTCAGTCATTTCGACGACGCCATCCAAGCCGCCGGTTTCAAACCCCTGCGCACCCTGATCTGGATGCAGGCTGGGGAGGCTTCGCGCCAGACGGGCAGAGGACAGCCTCTTAACAAGACCCATCCAACCTGAGCGCCAAACACCTCGAGCCTGATGCGACGCTTATCGATGGATTGCGTACATAAATCAAAAGGAGTCCCAATGACCAAATTCATCATCCGCTGGGCGATCAACGCCGCTGGTTTGTACGCCGCGGTCTGGGTCGTTCCCGGCATCGAATATCTCGGCGACTGGACGGGCATCCTGTGGCTTGCCCTCATCATCGGCTTGCTCAACGCCCTTGTGCGCCCCCTGCTCAAATTCCTGACCTGCCCGCTCATCATCCTCACCCTGGGCTTGTTCACCCTTGTCATCAACACCGCCATGCTCCTGCTCACCCGCACCATCGGGCAGACTCTCGGCATCGGTCTCTCGGTGGACGGCTTCTGGTCTGCGCTGCTGGGCAGCCTGGTCATGAGCGTCGTCAGTATCGTCATGAGCGTCATCTTCCGCGACGAGTTAAAAGGCGGGAAAAACTAACGCACAGTGAGTGGCTTCGAGCGCAGAACTGGCGCTGCAAAGGACTTTTTTCTACCGGTTGAGACCACTCACGCAAACTGTTCCAAATTAACCGCCACCAGCGGCAGCGCTTCGTCCACGAATTTTTCGAGGGCGGGGCGTTTTTTCATCGAGACGAAAGGCTGGAAGGGCTGGCGTCGTCTAAATGGCCACATAACTTTATGGAACAGAGAGAAACGATGAATCAAACAAAAATCGAACAGGAATATTCGGTTCACCCCGCCACCAGAATGGGACACGTCTCCCTGACCGTTGCCAGCCTGGAGAATCAGATTCTCTTTTACGAAAAAGCCATCGGGTTGAAACTGCACTGGCGCGAGGGGAACAAAGCCGGTCTTGGTGCCGGAGGCGCGGATTTACTCCAACTCACCGAAGAGCCAAACCTCAAGCGTTACCGCGGCGCGACCGGTTTGTATCATTTCGCGATCCTCTTCCCCAACCGCCGCGAACTCGCGAAAGCGATGGCGCGTTTGTTTGCGTTGAAAGTTCCCAACTCGCCCACCGACCATGTCATGACCAAAACCACCTACCTCAGCGACCCTGAAGGCAACGGCATCGAACTGTATTGCGAATCGCCCGAAGATGGTTCATGGACGATCAAAGACGGCAACTACGAAGCCCGCTGGGCAGACGGTCGCTGGAGCGACGGGCGCGAAGCCCTCGACGTCGATGCATTGTTCAAGCATCTCAAAGAGGATGACCGCCTCGATGTGAACATCCCCATCGAAACCCGCATGGGACATGTCCACTTGCATGTGCGCGACATTGATGAAGCGGTGAATTTTTATCACGGCGTACTCGGCTTCAACGTCATGGGCATTTCTGCCGGAATCGGCATGGCATTCGTCTCTGCGGGCGGATATCACCACCACATCGGACTCAACACCTGGAACGGACGCGGCGCGCCTCCGCCCCCCGCCGATGCCGTAGGTCTACGCTTCATGACCGTGAATTACCCGAATCCTTCCGTGCTCGCCGAAGTCACCGCCCGCGTGGAAGCGGCTGGCATCCCCTACAACAAGACGGATGACGGCATTCTCCTGCAAGACCCTTCACAAAATGGTGTGTTGTTAAGAGTTGCGCCATAACCAGTATTCCAATTAAATAAAAAATCCTGAAGTAAGCCTTCAGGATTTTTTATTTAACCTCAGGATGCTACGGTAATAACAACTTTCCCACGCGCATGTCCTTCTCCAAGATATCGAAGGGCTTGTGCAGTTTCGCTTAATGGATAGCGTTTATCGATCAAAGGCTTGACCTTACCTGCTTCTGCCAAGCCTTTCAGATACATCAGATCTTTTTGTTTCGGCTCTGCAGTGAACGCACCCAACTTTTTACCATTCTTTTCAGAAAGAAATGAGCCGCGCAATAATGCTTCAAAGATCTGTTTGGTCGCGCCGCCCGCCATCACATAGATTCCTTTGGGGGCAAGCGAACCTTTGTATTCTTGCAATTTTCGATAACCATTTACAGCCAGGATCAGGTCGTACTGTTTTCCGTTTTTAGTGAAATCTTCCTGGGTGTAATCAACGACGTGATCCGCGCCCAACGAGCGGACTTGCTCCACATTGCGGGTACTGCACACTGCGGTCACTTCTGCGCCGAAAGATTTGGCGATCTGCACCGCAAACGAACCGACCCCACCCGAAGCGCCTTGGATCAACACTTTATGCCCCGCTTGGATCTTGCCCGCGTCGCGCAGACCTTGCAGGGCTGTCACTGCTGCCATCGGATAGGCAGCCGCCTCTTCAAACGTCAGGTTGACCGGTTTCAACGCCAGCGTTTTTTCAGGCACCGCCACATATTCGGCAAAACTGCCGCAGCCGCTCGCCGCCAGGTCGCCGTAGACTTCGTCTCCAATTTTGAACCGAGTTACATTTTTACCGACCGCCTCCACCCGTCCGGCAACGTCCGCGCCGGGAATTCTATTCTTGGGCTTGAATAACCCGGCATTCAATCGCACAAGGAATATATCTGCGGTCAATAAATGCCAGTCGAACATGTTCAACGAAGCCGCATGGACTTTGACCAGCACTTCATTGTCTTTTGGGGTAGGTTTTGTTGTTTCTTTGAACTCCAGCACATCAGGTGTGCCGTATCGTTCTGCAATGATCGCTTTCATGTAGTTTCCTATCTGCTTCTTAAGATTTAGGGTGTATTGAAAGGATGTACGCCGCTTTGCAAATTTGGTTGCACACAGCTTGAAAACTCCAGTAAAAATTTCATAACTGGGAGCGTCTTATCTCGCGAAAGGGATTTGTATGAGCGAACCCACACCCAAAATCGTCTTTAACCCCGAAGGCAACAGCACAGGCGATGCCTGTGTGCCGAATATCAGCCCAGCCGAGCGCAAAAAACGCATGGACTTCGGCATTCTCCAGCTTGTGATCACATTTGGCATCCTCGCCGCCATGCTCTACTTCGGCGCGGACAAGCTCTGGCGACTGCCGCTTTTCGCCATGTTCTCCTCCGGCGCCGTTTCCATCTTCCAAGCCCTCGACAAAACCTGAGTAGCCCTCGCCGCGCGTAGTGTACGCCGCACCTCAGATAAGTATGAACGGGTCAAAGACTCAGTCGAAGACGCCAAGATCAAACGCCAGGCAATGAAAGTCGTCGCCAAGGGAACTTTGGTCGGGTTGGGAATTACCCTGTTGATCATGTTGATACCCTAACCATAGACAACAGACGATAGACCACGGACGATCTTTGTCAGTCTATGGTCAGTGGTCTATCGTACATCATCTCTAATGCGCTCTGCCCACAATGCAGAGCGTTTTTCTTTGCCAACCGCATGGCGTATAATTCAATTACTAATCACCAATTACCAATTTCAAACAAAATCGGAAAATTAAATCATGCATATCCTAGTCACCAACGACGACGGCGTCACCGCCCCTGGGCTTCTTGCACTCGCGCAGGAAATGCGCAAACTTGGCAAAGTGACCGTCTTTGCCCCCGATAAGAACTGGTCTGCATCGGGTCACGTCAAAACCATGGAACGTCCGTTGCGAGTCAAGGAAGTGACTCTCGCAGATGGCACCTCTGCGTTTGCTTCGGATGGCGCGCCTTCAGATTGCGTCGCTTTGCCATTGCTTGGACTGATCGAAGAACCGATTGACATCGTTGTCTCTGGCATCAATCCGAACGCGAATCTGGGACATGACGTCACCTACTCTGGCACCGTCACCGCCGCGATGGAAGCGGTCATTGCGGGCGTGCGCGGCGTCGCCGTTTCGTTGGATTCGCCCGAGAGACACAAAGGTCCACTCGACTACTCAACTGCCGCCGGAGTCGCGAGGCGCGTCGTCGAGCAGGTGATTGCTGATGGCTTGCCGGAAGGCGTCGTGGTTAACGTCAATGTTCCGTATCTGAAAGAATCCGAACTCAAGGGCTACATGATCACGAGGCAGGGACTTCGCGTCTACCGCGACGCGCTCGATGTGCGCAGTGACCCGCGCGGCAAACCCTATTACTGGATCGGCGGCGAAGCCCCCACCGGCGTGGACGAACCCGGCACGGACTTCGGCGCATTACGCGCGGGCATGGTTTCCATCACGCCGCTACAATTGGATTTGACTCATGTGAAGGCGATGGATGTCTTAAAGAAGTGGAGCTTCTAATAATGGATTTCCTCAAAAAACTTTTCGCCCCTCGCCCTGCCTACAAAAAAGAATATTACACCTTTACCGTCAAATGCAAACGCTGCGGCGAGACCATCACCGGGCGCATCGACATTGACAACGATCTGAGTGTCGAATACGAAGCTGGCGGCGACGTGTTCTATGCCCGCAAGGTATTGATGGGCGACAACAAATGCTTTCAGCGTGTGGAAGTGTGTTTCAAGTTCAATGCAGATCGCCAGGTGATCGAAAAAGAGATCATCGGTGGCGAGTTCGTCGAGTAATCTCGAATCAGGAACTTTATCGGAATGCATTTAACGCAAAGGCGCGAAGTCGCAAAGAAAACAAATTAAATCATGGCGTCTTTGCGTTAAGAATTCTTGGCTGTCCGTTACGACAAAGAAGCAACTTGAGTTATTCAATTGTGAGGTATCCATGAAACGACCATTCCCCCTTCTCCCCGCGCTCATCATCGCATTCTCCGTCATCGCCTGCGGACGCAGCATCCCGCAGGAGTCATCCTCCGGCACAGACGCGCCCGCCGCGCCCGCGCCTGTCGAAAAGACCCTCTCCACATTCAATCCCATCCCCGGCACCGATTACCTCATGGCAGGCATCGTCCCGGTCGAAGTTGCCCGCGACGGCAGCCTCAATCCCTTTGAGTGGATCAGCAACAGCGGTTATTCGAATTATTCCAGCTACCTCACCTACAATTACGTTTTCCTCAACACGCAAACCGAAGCCTATAACCGCCTTCTGCCATCGAATGACTATGTCATCTATCAGACCGTCGGTTTTCCGCAAGCGGTCTACGACCCGAACGACCCCGAAAAGCCCGCGCCCATCATCGAATTCTGGATCTTCAACATCGTCAAAGCCGATACCAACGGTGACACCTATTTTGACTATCGCGACAAACTCACCATCGGCATCTCCAATGTCAGCGGCAGCAACTACACGGAACTGATTCAAAACGTAGACGCGATTCAATCCCAATACTATAAAGACCCATCCAACTTCTTCATCATCTACAACGTCAACGATAAAAACTTTATTGCAAAAATCAACCCCATCACGCGCGAAATCCTCTCCACCACCGAAATGGACCTCGGGGAAGATGTCAAATAATCTTCAACGCGTCACCCTCATCGTCCTCATCCTGCTTGCCGCCTTGCTCATCACGCAGGCGGCATTCTCGCTTCAATGGCCTCTCGCGCACGACGAAGCCCCGCTCTTCTACGAAGCCCTCCTCATGCAAGGCGGGCAAACGCCCTACAAAGACTTCTTCGACTTTCAAATGCCCGGCAGTTACCTCACCTACTACATCCTCGGCATCCTCAGCAACTTCGGTCCACTTCGCATCCGCATCCTCGACCTCATCTTCCTCGCCGCCATCTCAACCATCACCTACTTCGCCATGCGACGCTTCGGTAAACTTACCGCCCTCGCCGCGCCGATCCTTTTCGCACTCAAATATCTCGAAGGCGGTCCCGCGCTCTCCCTGCAACGCGAATACCTCATCCTCATCTTCATTTCCCTTTCCATCTGGATCGGCGTGACCGAGTCCCAAACCTTCGTCAAACGCCTCAGCCTCGGACTCCTCTACGGACTCGCCGCCACCCTCAAACCTCACGCCGCGCTCGGACTCCTCCCCTTCCTGCTCTTTGACATTGCAAGCCTCGGACAACGCCGCGAGTTGACTCTGCCAACGCTTGCAAAGCAGATCATTCTCCCCACAGCCATCGGCTTCTCCATTCCCATTTCACTCATCGCTCTTTATCTTACGATTACCCATTCCCTATTCCCTTTAATCGACATCATCCGCAACTACGTCCCTCTCTACACCCAGATCAACAGCGAGATGGCGATCACACCGTCAGCGGAGCGCATGGCTTACTTGTTAAACCAAGTCTGGGGTTTGGGTGGTCACGCTCTCTGGCTCATCCCCGCCACTTTCGGTATCTATCTGAATCAGAATCGTCAAACCTATCTACTAGCCAGCCTCGCCCTAATCTACGCCCTCTACCCCGCGCTGACAGGACAATTCTTCCCCTATCACTACATCCCCTTCATCTACACCATCATCCTTATCGCCTCACTTTCACTATCATCCAATTACCAATTACCAATTACCAACCCTTCGATGGCGCCATTGGCGCCACTCAGGGCAAGTCTCCAATCTCCAATCTCCCTCATCCTTCTAACCACCATCCTCCTCACCGTCCGCCCCTCCCAAACCTTCCTCCGCCAACTCCAGGGCAAAGACATCGCCACATCCTCCGAACGTTCCGCCGAAATCGCGGACTTCCTCGCTGAAAACCTAGAACCCGGCGACCAAGTCCAACCGCTGGACTGGACCGGCGGCACGTTGCTTGCCATGCTCGAGACCCGCGCACCGATTGCCACCTCATACGTCTTTGATTTTTATTTCTACCACCACATATCCAACCCCTACATCCAATCCCTCCGCGCAGACTTTATGACTCAGTTACAAGAATCCAAACCGCGCTTCATCATCGAAGTCACCGCCATAGACAAGCCCTGGGTCACCGGCGAAGATACCAGCCGAGACTTCCCCGAACTGCGCAAGTTTCTGAACGAGAATTATTCCGTTACAATCGAACACGAAGATTACATCATCTACGAAATACGATAAAGTACCGCAATATTCATATTGCGGCGTCCATCGCGAGATAAATCTCACGCTACTCCATGAAACGCCTCTCCATCCTCTACCTCACCCTCCCCTTCCTTCTCTTCCTCTTCGGCTGGGTTCGCCTCACCATAGCCATTCCCCTTGCCCTCATTATTCTTTCCACCCTCTGGCAACTTCTAAAACAACCATTTCCTATTCACAATTCACTATTCACTAAAAACTGGTCACTGCCCACTGTTTACTGGCTACTGCTCACTGTCCTCTGGCTCCTGCTCTCCGGCATCGGCGGCTACGCCTTCCAAAACTGGGACCATAACTGGCGCAACGTCGTCCTCCGCGATTTGATGAACTTCGATTGGCCCGTCACCTACGCCCAGCCCGAAAGCGGACCGGTCAAGATGCTCGTCTACTACGTCGGTTTTTGGCTGCCTTCGGCTCTGATCGCAAAATTCACCAACTGGCAAGTTGCCAACTTTGCCCTCTTCATCTGGTCACTCCTCGGCGTGTTACTCGTTACTCATCAACTCGCTTCTGCACTAAAAACCTCCACCCTCAAAGCCACCGCCCTCCTCATCCTATTCAGCGGACTCGACGCCCTTGGCGTTTTGCTCTTCCCCAACGACTACCCCACCCTCCTTCCCCCCATCACCCACCTCGAAACCTGGGCAGGGAATTTACAATATTCATCGTTCACGACGCAATTGTTTTGGGTGTTCAATCAAGCCATTCCGGCATGGTTGTGTATCGCAATGATTGTCACCCTGAGCGATAGCGAAGGGTCTCTACCTCTATCCAAAGAGACTCTTCGCTCCGCTCAGAATGACAAAAGGGCACAACTCTTTCTCCTCTGGTCCCTCTGCTTCTTCTTCGCCCCCCTCGCCTCGCTGGGACTCCTCCCCTACGTCCTCATCGAACTCATCAAAAGCACCGACTTCAAATCTCCCCTCAAAAATCTCAACCCAACCATCATCCTCTCCGCCCTCATCATCCTTCTTCTTTCATCTTTCTTCTTCACCTCCAACACCGCCGCCCAATCCCGCGGATTCCAATCCCTTCCGCTCGATAAATTTCTCGCCTTCTTCCTGCTCGAAGGCGGACTCCTCTGGCTCATCCTCGCCCCCTCCAAGTACAAAGACCCGCGCTGGATCGTCACCGGCATCCTTCTCGCCCTCATCCCCTTCATCCACCTCGGCAGCGACCGCGACTTCGTCATGCGCGCCTCCATCGCCCCTCTCTTCTACCTCATGCTCCTGACCGGCGAAACCATCTTCAACAAATCCACCCCGCGCTTATTACTGATCACTGTTTACTGTTTACTGCTCTTAGGCTCCCTCACCCCCATCTACGAAATGAACCGCTCAATCTATCGCACTTACGATTATTATTTCATCCAAGCGGATGATTGCGGCTGTGACTTTTCCAGCGACCCGATCACCCGCCTCGCTCCGCCAACCGCACCTGAATTGGAACACCCGGGCATTCTCACCGCCGATGCCTTGCCCACCCTCAAATTCATGACCGATGAACTCTCACAAAACTTCATCGCCAATGTCCGGCAAACATTTTTCTATAAATATCTATCGAAGCGTTAAGACTTTCGACTTTCAACCTGCAACCTTCGACAAACAAGGAATCCCCATGCCCGAACTCCCCACCCTCCCAGACCCACAAGCCTTCTACGCTCAAGTATGGACCATCGTCGCCCGCATCCCGCGCGGAAAGGTCGCTTCGTATGGGCAGATCGCCAGGATGCTGCCTCCGCCCGCCGGTGTGGATGAAGCCACCTACGCCGAGTTCGGCGCATTGTGGGTCAGCAACGCCGTCGCCGCCAGCCCGAATGAGATTCCGTGGCAGCGTGTGGTCAACTCCAAGGGGCAGATCACAGAACGGGACGGGTTTGAGGCGAAGCGTCATCAACTCATGCTGTATGATGAGGGCGTTCCATTCAACCCGCGTGGGCGCATTGACATGCGTAAATACGGCTGGGATGGAAAATAAATTAAAGCAATGTTTCAAAACGGCAAACAGCGCTTAAAATAGAAAGTGGAAAGTCGTAACTGCTCAGCCAATTCACTACCTTGCCTTGTCATTTCGAGTGACGCGAGGCGCCACGAGAAATCTTTCTCAATAGTACGTAGATTTCTCCTCGCTGGCGCTCGTCGAAATGACAGGCTGAGTAGTTACGGAAAGTCTTCCCTACTTTCCACTCACCGCTTTCCAATCCTCATTCATCATTCTAAATTCCTCATGTCCTTCTCCTCCCCTCCCAACCAACAAGCCTATTACGAACAAGTCTGGGCAATTACACGCTTAATTCCGCGCGGCAAAGTGGCCACCTACGGTCAGATCGCCAAAATGATTCCACCACCCAATGGTGTTGAGATCGAAGCCTATGCCGCGTTCGCCCCGCGTTGGGTGGGCGGCGCGATGGCAAACTGTCCCGACGATGTGCCGTGGCAGCGCGTGATCAACTCGCAGGGCAAGATCAGTGAACGCCCCGGGGCGGAGAGGCAGCGTCCGCTGCTCGAGGCGGAAGGAGTCATCTTCGACGCCAAAGGCAAATTGGACCTGAAAAAATTCGGCTGGAGCGGAAAAAATGAAGACAATATTCCAAAACAAGCGGCAATGTTCTGACATGTGACTCAAGGCTTGCGGCTCTCATCTCCAATGATGATTGGACGGTTTTCGCTCAAGACAAGCCCCGATTTGAAAATGGTAGAATGATGTTGATGTTTCATTCTGCCAATTCATTGAAAACATCCCGTGTTCTTATGGCAGGGATTTTTCTTTTCATCGCGCTGGCATGTTCCCGTCTTGGCAACACACCCGCGCCCGCACCCGAGCCGGAATCATTCGGCTATTGCGGGGCGCGGCTGACACGCCTATGCATCGTCTCCTTTGGGCGCGATGTCTTCGGCGACACGGTCGTGAATCTATTTGTGCCGCGCAGGACATACCCCGCCTTCCATTTGAACATCGTCAGAAAATCAGGCGCGGATATCTATGAATGTATCTGGAGCGGGGTCGACGAAACCAGCGTGTATTGCACAGGCAAAGCCTTAAACCTCGACGAAGGGATCGAGATTCAATTACTTGCAAAACTTGACAACCGCCTGCTGGCCCGCGGAACATTTACCGTGAATGCATTTCTTGTCACAACGCCGGTTGCGGATGACGCTGAAACGCCCGCCGAAGAAGATGGCTTTGGTTCTACGGAGGGCGGCATCCAAACGGCAGACCCGGACTCTCAACAAGAAACTGAAGAACCCACATCCACGCCCGGACCTGCGGACAAAAACAGACCCACCGCCACCCCCCGGGACTCCTACCCCAATTACCCATAAATGAATCCCGGCAGGATGGTCTCTGCGCGCCGGAGGAAAATACAAGACTCATGCGCAGTCCAGGCGTAAAAACAAAACGCGAATTTGTCGCGGGGCTTGTTATCTTCGCGTCATTCGCGTTAGAGAGCGTTTCTTAAGTCCGTGAAAGGTGTGCAAAAGAGCCTCAGCCACAGAGAACACCGAGTTCACTGAGATTTTAACCTTAAGAATTCGCCTGCCCTGTCAGAGGTTGCGCATTTTTTGCAGATAAGGCGGAAACAATTTATACCCGCGTTCCCCCCGCAAGCCGGCGCCGCGAACGGCGGCTTTGAACCCAACCATGCGCTGAACGCCAATGGAGCGAGATCACCCGGCTTTGCTTTCCAACAGGCGGACAATTTTTTGCGAAGCGTCGCCTGCGCCAAAAAGATTGGAGTGGGCGGCGGGCAAAAGTTTCTTCTGAACTGCTTTCAGGATGCGTTCCCGTTCCGTGCCTGCAACCACATTCCAACCGGATTCAACCGTCTCCACCCACTCGGTCTCATCGCGCAGGGTCACACAGGGCGTCCCGAACCAATAGGCTTCCTTCTGCACGCCGCCGGAGTCGGTCAGGATCATGCGGGCGTTCTTCTCCAGCCAAAGCATATCGAGATAGCCAACCGGCTCGATCAGTTTAATATTTTCGCCAGGCTTGAATCCAGCGATTTGAATCGCCTTACGCGTGCGCGGATGAACCGGGAAGACCACCGTTTCACCCAGCATGGAAAAAGTTTCAAGAATGTTCAATAGTTTCGCCGTATCATCCACGTTCGAGGCGCGGTGGACAGTTGCCAGCAGATACTGCTTCGGCTTTAAATCAAGCAACGTCAAAATAGAAGATTTCTTTTCCGCCTCATCGGAGTGACGCAGAACCGCATCGTACATCACGTCCCCCACCACATGCACACCAGAGGTCACACCTTCGAGCTTAAGATTCTCCACGGCTTTTTGAGCAGGGCAGAAAAGTAATTGAGACACATGATCGGTCAACACCCGATTAATCTCTTCGGGCATCTCACGATTAAAACTGCGCAGTCCCGCCTCGACATGCGCCACAGGGATATGAAGTTTTGAAGCAACCAGCGCACCGGCAAGCGTCGAATTCGTATCTCCATAAACCAACACCCAATCGGGCTTTTCCTTTTCGAAGATCGGCTCCATGCGGATGAGCATTTCACCAGTCTGCACGGAATGACCCGCCGAGCCAACCTCCAGGTTGTAGTCCGGTTCGGGGATGCCCAACTCGCGGAAAAAGACTTCCGACATGCGTTCGTCGTAATGCTGACCGGTATGCACCAGCACTTCTGTATGTGTTTCGCGCAGGATGCGGCTGACAGCAGCAGCCTTCACAAATTGGGGACGCGCCCCAACCACTGTGAGGATTTTCATAAGGAGATATTTCCAGTTTTTTTGAATTGAAGAGTGAGGGGATTATAACTTTACTGTCATCCTGAGCGAAGCGAAGGATCTCTAACATCGTCGTAGAGATGCTTCGCTATCGCTCAGCATGACAGTAATCTGTTTGAAAAACTCCAGCCGCGCCTCTTCCTTTTTGCGTTGGTCGAGATACGGCGCAACCGAGGTAATGTCCACCCGTTTGCCGATCATGTCGTATGCAAAACTGCGGATACGTTCCGCGTTCTCTGTCACATTCTCTTCCGTGTTCGGAATGCGCAAAATAGTCTCAAGGTTTACATCATGCAAGTCGGTATCTCGGAACGCGATGACAACGGGGATACCATACGCCAGCGCCTCGCGGACTTTGAGCACAGAAGCCTCCTGCATTTGGTTGCGGTGCAAGGCAAGCGTACCAAGAGCAACATCCGTTTGAGTAAGCACTGCGCGAACCCCTGCACTGTCCAGAAATCCATGTAACTTTACATTGAATGGCACAGGCACATCCAAATCTTTTTGTGAATAGCCAACAATGTTCACCGTCACATCCGGCATTTGTTCGGCGAAACGAATCAACTTATCCACGCCATGCCATTTCATACCCGGCGAACAGACCATCGTCACCGCGGGTCGTTCATTCTTTGTGGCAGGCAATGCTTCTACATGACTCAAGTCCATGCCGTTGGAGATGACGCGAAACGGTTTATCACGCTTCGGCATGAGCACGTCCACCAGCTCATGGGAGGGGAAAATGATTCCGGAAGCCGGACCAAACGTCAGATTGCGGGTGAGGCGGTTCATCCAATAAAAGAATGCGCCGCGCTTGACATATTCCTGCCGGTCATCCGAGTTCGTTTCCAAAACAACGGGTGCGATCTTGAAGAGCCGATGGAGAGGAAAGGAGTACAACCCGAAGCGCAGATAGATGACATCCGGTTTGTATTCGCGGATAGAGTCGAGCATTCGCATCAAACCGGACGCGCGATTTGCTTCGCGTGTCAGGAGGTTGGTCTTTGCATCGAAGACAAATTGTCGCTCCTCCGGAAAGGGAATCTCCGCAGGCGTGAGGCTGAACAACGCGACCTCATGTCCCTTTTCGCGCCAGATTTTCATCTGGGTTTGAATCTTTTTCCCCACGCCGCCCTGCATGATCTCAGGTGCAACATGGATGGTGACGTAGGCAACGCGCATTATTTGAACGCCTTCATTATTTTCTTAACGACTGGCACAAGCCCATTCTTCACGAACGGCTGATTCATGAACTGACCGTAAGATGGATAATTCCAATAACTCTTTTTCGGCGCAGTCATGATGGCTGTGAATTCTTCATAGCTGAAGCCGAGTTTCTTGGTCACATACTCGCGGTCTTCCTCCTGCATGGATGGCGAATACGTAGGGATATTCAGTTCTTCCAACGCCTGTTCGCGAGTCACTTCGCCGGAACAGATCAAGCTGGAAAGATGACAGCGGCGTTTGTCGTAACCGAATTTTTCAGGCAGGATGTAACCCTGATAAAAACGCGTGTAAATAGACTCGTAATGTTTGCCGCCATAATAACGCCAGCCAAGTTCATCCTGCAACACGCGCAAGGCTTCCTTTTTGTTGTAGCCAACATAATTGAGAATTTCAATTCGTTGCTGCGTCATCATGCGGAAGTAATAGGTGAAAAATCCGAAATGCGGGAAAGTCTTAAGCGGACGCGTTCCAAATCGTTTGTGTAATTCGCGGATGTACTTCCAATCAAAATGTCCCTGCGACCAGGCACGCGGCAGATGCGTTTCGGTGCGGACGTTGTTGCCGATGATGATGTATTTAATTCCAAGTTTAGCCGCCATGTTGCCGAGAATGGCGACAATGGCATGGTCAGTCGGAATTTCAGAATCAGGTGTAGAGGCTTTGAGGAAGGCAGCTTGCAAATCTCTGAACTCTTCCCAATCAAGGACTTCGGTGTACAGGTCGATGCCGAGACGCTTGAGAGTCTCTTCGATGTTCTTAACCGCGAGTTCCGAATCCCAGCCGTTATCCAAATGAATGGCAAGCGGACGCAGCCCAAGTTTCTTAACGAGATACGCCACATACGTGCTGTCCACGCCGCCGCTGACTCCGATCACGCAATCATATTGTTTGGACTTGCCATCGGCTCTGATCTTCGCCGCAAGCTGTTCCAGTTTCTGATTCCCCGCCTCCCCATCCAAAACATAATCGCGGACGAGTCGGTCGTAGGTATGGCAGTGATTACAGACGCCCTTTTCGTCGAACACAATTTCAGGGTCGCTTGTGTCCATGACACAACGGGTACACATTCGGTATTCGGTCATTAAATAAATTCCTTCAATTCTTTCGGGGTCGGGTAACTGATCAACACGCCGCGCAATGGACCCTGAAACACAAAGATGCTGCCAGCCGCCGCCGCGGAAGCGTGCCCCTGTTTTATAACTTCGGAAACGTGGGATAAATTCCCGGCTCCTCCACAGGCGACAACGGGTACGCGAACCGCATCCGCCACCTTGCGGACGAGTTCAAGGTCGTAACCTTGCATCGTACCGTCGCGGTCTATCGAATTGATGATGATCTCGCCCACGCCCATTCTTTCCATTTCGACAGCGTGTTTTACTGGGTCAAGCCCGGTCTTCTTCTGTCCGCAATGTGTGAAGACTTCATACTTGCCGAGAAGTCCCTTTTTTACATCCATCGAAACAACCGCCGCCTGACTGCCCGCATGGTCCGCCACTTCACGCACCAAAGATGGAGCTTCCACCGCGGAGGTATTCATGATCAACTTTTCGATACCGATGCTGAGCAGTTTTTTCACATCATCCATTGAACGAATCCCGCCGCCATATGCCAATGGGATAAACGCTTCGCTGGCAATATTCTTCAACAAATCAAACTGCGGACCGCGTTTCTCAGGTGTGGCAGTGATGTCCAATAGAACAAGTTCATCCACTTCTTTATCGTTAAAAATACGCACGATGTTGATCGGGTCACCAAGATACTTCGGCTCTTTGAACTTAACTGTCTTGACCAAGCCCTGTCCCTTTAATAGCAAAGCAGGAATTACCCTTGGCTTAATCATCGGATATTCTCCGCAAAGTTTTTCAAAAGGCGCATTCCAAAGCGATGGCTTTTCTCCGGGTGGAATTGCGTACCCATGATATTGCCCCTGCCTAAAATGGAATGGATATTCACGCCGTAATCCGTTTCAGCCAGCACTGCATCCGTTTCTTTAGCAACAACATGAAATGAGTGAACGAAATAAAAACGCGACTCAGGATCCCAACCTGCCACGAGCGGATGTTCACGCATAACTCGCGCCTCATTCCAACCCATGTGCGGGACTTTGAGATGGGCATGTTCAGCGTTAAATTTGAAGCGGATCGTCTCCGCATCAAACCAGCCCAAGCCTGCTTCGCGTCCTTCTTCGCTGCCTTTGGTCATGAGTTGCAGTCCCACACATAAGCCAAGCACAGGGATTTTTTTCTCTAAAACCAGTTCGCCCACAACCGGAACCAAACCCGTCTCGTGGAATTTACGCATCGCCGCATCGAACGCGCCGACACCGGGCAGGATCAATTTCTCAGCATCCTTGATCACCGCCGGGTCTGACGAGGCGACAGCTTTCGCACCGACCTTCTTGAACATGTTGACAATGGAACCGAGGTTGCCAACGCCATAATCTACAACGACGATCATGCCGCGCTCACTTTCTCATTAAACATATTCAGCAATGATTGCGCCTGCACCAACCGCCATGCTTTGTGAATACGAGCCTTGTCATCGGTTTGGAAGGCTGTTTCCAAGTCTGAGTTCATGCGTTTGCCATCCCAAAGAGAAGCTGATTTGAAATCGGCAGAAGCAACGGCATCTTTGATGAACTGATGCCCGCGCGGAGAGTCCCAGCCTTCGTTGAGGTTTGGGAAACCCATTTTCTTGGTACGGGTACGGATTGAATCTGGCAGGATGCCTTTCATCGCATCACGCAAAATACGTTTGGTGTATCCGCCGCCGATCTTGTGCGCGGACGGAATGGCAAATGCAAATGTGACAAGTCGCCAGTCCATGAACGGCGAGCGGACTTCAACTCCATGTGCCATGGAGAGGCGGTCAAAGTCGCGCAGGTTCATGGGCAGGTGAGTGAAGTGGAAGTCTGTGTAAAGCATTTTGAATAGTTCATCTCGCCCAGCAAGGCGCGGGGCATCTTGCTCCATTGCAGGCGTAGAGAAAGGCTTGGGTTGAGCAACCAGCCATGAAGTCCCGTTCGAGGCGGATTTTTTTCCAGTCAAGCGATTCTTGATGGCGTTGATGTAGGTATCGAGTCCATGGGTCAGGCTCATACTGTTGCGGATGAGCGCGAGTTCGGCATAACGCATCGGGTTAGCGTCTCGCATCGCAGCGAAGACGTGCCAGGTGTAACCGCCAAGCGCTTCGTCGCCGCCGTGACCGTCAATGGTGACGACCACGCCGTTCTGGCGCTGCATCTTGTGAACGAACCATGGACCGAGATGAATGTCGGAAAGTTCTTCGAATTGATAAAGGATCTCATTGAAATGTTCGAGGTACATGTCCGCGTTCATTTCGCAGTAGATCGGGTTGACGCCGGTCTTCTTGATGACCTCATCGGCATAATGACGTTCATCAATAACCTTGCCGGGCCAAGTGCCGATGAATGCCTTTTGCCATTCGTGCGCCATGCGCATGGTGGCATCACCCGATTTGCGGATATGACTCATCGAAGAGAGAACCGAACTTGAATCCAAGCCGCCGCTGAGAGCTGTGCCAATCGGCACGTCGCTTCTCATGCGGATGCGGCAAGCATCGAGAAATAACTCGCGGTATTGCGCAACCTGGTCTTCGTATTTTTCAGGCACGTTGGGAAAATGGTCAAGCGTATGCCACCAGCGGCGAATTTTTATATCGCCATTCGCGAAAAGCGTGAGGCAGTGTCCGCCCGATAATCGTTTGAGACCTTGGAATAAACAATCTTCTGCGCCTTCGACGAGCGTCGCATCTTCAAGTGAATTGGCAAACACGGTCGGGTTGTATTCAGCGCGGAAGTTATCAAGCGCAAGGAAGGCTTTCATCTCGGAGGCAAAGGCAAAACGTTTGCCATCGAAGAGATAGATCATCGGCTTCACGCCGAAACGATCGCGCGATACGAACAACTTGCGCTCGCGGCTATCCCAAATGGCACACGCCCACATGCCATTGAGTTTGAATTGAAAATCTTCGCACCATTTATCGTAAGCAGCAAGAACAATTTCTGTATCTGATTCAGTTTTGAATGAATAGCCAAGCGATTCAAGTTCTTTGCGTAATTCAACGAAGTTATAAATTTCGCCATTGAAGACGATCCAATAACGCCCATCCATGTAAGACATAGGTTGGTCGCCGGTGTTCAAGTCGATGATGGCGAGGCGGCGGTGACCAAAGCCCAAAGCGGCGGATTCGTCCACGTGGAAGTTCCAGCCGTCGGGTCCGCGATGCGCGAGTTGATTCGTAAAGCGGATCAACTCATCGCGGTCCACCGGTCTGCCATCCAGATTCCAAAACCCAGTTATTCCACACATAAAGTTATCGCTTCCTTATCTCGACCAGTTTTTGGGCAAACGCCTCAAAATTGGTCGTTTCATTATATCTTTCCTGCCATACCTCGCGGCTGCCTTTGCGTTTCTCCAGCCAGAGTTCGCGGTTATCGCAAACCTGCAAAAGCGCATCTGCGATTTCATCGGGAGTGGGGTTTTCGCTGAGTAAAAATCCGTTCTTCTCACGAACGATCTCCACATTACCGCCAACTGCTGTAGCAATGACAGGAATTCCACAACTAATGGCTTCCATCATGGCAACAGATGTGCCTTCAGTGGAACTGACATTGACAAATACATCCACAGGGTTGTAAGATAAGTTTGGATCAGTTCCTTTGAGGATTGAAACCAGGGAAAAATCATCGTACAACATGGAACAAGATACCACGCGTAACACACCATCTGTCGATGGTTTTGAAATACCCTGTGGTTCAGGAACCCCTAACAGAAATGTTTCATATTTTTCGCAGAATTGCGGGTATTTCTCAAAAAGATAAGCGCTACCCACTTCAGAAACTGAAAAAAAGCCCATCCATTAATTCAATGGCCCGCGGGCGGCAGGGCCAATCTCCATACAGTTCTTCATACAGGTCATAGCCGTGAGCACAAGAAACTACACGTAATGGGAGCGTGTCTTTTGCAAGGCTCAAACCCATTGAGATTTCATCAAACCAATAGGTGTATGCAATCACTTCACTGGCAGAAACCCGATTGGTATTCAACCAGTTCTGCATCCACTTGCGGGTTAGGTTTGCACCTGCCACAAATGAAAATAGTCTTCGTAAATAGGCAGGCTTTAGGGATGATGGCAGGCGTTTCTTGATATCAAGGTAAAAATCCTTCGAGAACAACGCCAAAGCACTTTCAACAATCCGCTTGCTTAGCGTAAAGCATTCAGCGAAACTTGTATCCACTTCCACACCATCAGGTGCCGGGAGGCGATTTCCCTTAACGATACGTGGCACTAAAACGACACGTTCGAACTGCTTGCGAAGAATCTCTACTTCACCTTTAAGAAAGGTTTGTTCGGTTGCGTAGTCAAAAGGGTAGGAATTGGAAAAAAGGAGAACGATCATTCGTTAATTTTCGTTAGGCAAAAACGCTTCGCGGTGTTTCGCAAACTCTTCGATGGCAAGTTCGTAATCGTCGTGCCTGCCAATATCGAGCCAGTAGCCTTCGAAGTTGAAGACGTTGACCTTCCTGCCGTCGCGCATCAATTTCAAAACTAACTCAGGCAAATCCAGCCGTTGACCTTTAGGGATGTAATTCAATATCTCCGGCTCGAAGAGATAAATGCCCATGCTGACAGAATAGTGATAGGTGGGCTTTTCGATGTAATCGGATATCCAGTTATCTTCATCCACTTGGATCACGCCGAGGTCAATTTTCACATCGCGTTGATAACAAGCGACCGTGGCAAGTGCGCCGCGCTCGCGGTGGTATTTGAGCATGGCGCTGTAATCGATGGTGGTGAGCAAGTCGCCGTTCATCACCAAAAAGGTATCGTTCAAATTTGGGACGAGGGCGATCGGTCCTGCCGTGCCAAGGGGTTGCTCCTCGCGAGAGTAATCAATGCGAGTGTTGAACTTACTCCCGTCACCGCAGTATGCCATCAGCAATTCGGCGAGATAGCCTGTCGCCAGTGTGATGTCGTCGAAGCCTTTCTTCTGCAATTGACGAATCACGATCTCAAGGATCGGCATCTCACCGATGGGCATGAGTGGCTTGGGGAGAACGGTTGTGTACGGGGCAAGGCGTGTGCCTTTGCCGCCAGCAAGAATGACTGCTCGCATATTACACCGTGTATTGGTCGGGTCGGTAGAGATCGATATGAGCGGAGATCCACTCGATGGTGGCTCGCAAGCCTTCGTCGAGAGAGATGCGGGGTTCCCATCCGATCATGCGTTTGGCTTTTTCGTTCGACGCCCACAACTTCATCACTTCACTTTTGCCGGGTCGCACACGCTGCGGGTCTGCAACGATCTTGGGAGTCTTGCCGATGATCTTGAAAATCTTTTCAGCAAGGTCGCCAATGCGGATGGTGTTGTCATTGCCGAGGTTGATCTCTTCGCCAAGCACGCCTTCGGCTTCGGCAACTTTCACAAAACCATTGGCGGTATCTTTCGCAAAAGTAAAATCACGCGAAGGCTCAAGGCTGCCGAGTTTGACTTCATCGCGAGTCAATGCCTGGACAATAATCGTTGGAATGACTGCCCGCATTGACTGACCCGGACCAAACGTATTGAACGGGCGCAGCGTGACCACCGGCGTTTCAAACGAACGATAAAAACTTTCAGCGATGCGATCCGCGCCGATCTTGCTGGCAGAGTAGGGCGACTGTCCCTGCAAAGGATGCTTCTCGTCGATCGGCACATATTGCGCCGTGCCATACACTTCACTCGTGGAGGTATGCACCACGCGCCGTGTTTCAAAATCTCGCGCCGCCATCAGCACATTAAGCGTGCCCATGATGTTCACATCGATGACTTCGCGCGGGTTCACATACGAATACGGAATCGCGATCAACGCGCCGAGATGAAAGACCGTGTCCACACCGCGTACAGCATTGCGCACTGCTTCGTTATCGCGCAGGTCGCCTTGCATGATCTCCACCTGCGAAAGAATTTCAGGCGCGAGCCACTTCAACATGCCGAGGTCATTGCGCGAGTTGTAACGCACAAATCCGCGCACGCCCGCGCCTTCACGCACAAAATGCTCCACCAAATGGCTGGCGATGAATCCACCCGCGCCGGTGACCAAAACTTTTTTACCGTTCCAATTCATTTTGACTCCACTTTGACCCGCTCACGCCAATCATTGAGCAAGTCTGCTAAAGATTCATTTAGAGGGATGCGCGGATTCCAACCCGTGATCTTGTTCAACTTAATGAAGCTTCCCACCTGCACAGGGATATCGTTCTTTTGAACCCGCGCCGGATCAACCCTAGCCGATAACTGTTTCTTCGACCTGAGCATCATCTCACTCAAGCATTGCTGTATCGCTACAGCGTCCCCCGAACAGACGTTGTATATCTGCCCAGCTTCGCCTTTTTCTGTGAGCAAAGCAAAGGCATGCGCCGCATCACGCACATCCACAAAATCACGCTTGGCATCGAGGTTGCCGGTGACAATTTCATTTTGTTCCGAAATCTCTGCCAACGCAATCTGACGCGCAAATGCCGAGCAAGCCAGGTCGGGCGATTGACCGGGTCCGAGCAGGTTGAACATCCGCACGATGACCACGTCCAACCCGAACGCGTAATGATACCGTAGAGCCGCCGTCTCTTGCGCCACCTTGCTGACGGCGTACTCCGTCACCGGGCGCAAAGGCGAACGTTCTGTGATAGGTCGCGCACTCTTGGTCAGCCCATAGACGGCGCTCGAACTTGCCAGCACCACTTTGGGTCGCTTTTCCATTTGCAAAACTGCATCAAGAAGATTCAACGTCCCAAACAAATTGGAGGTGTAATAGGCTTGCGGGTCTTGTGATTTGATAATGCCCGCAAGGTGAAAAACTGCATTGGGTCCGCAATCCGCTACGGCACGGGTCAGAGCCGCGCGGTCGGAGAGGTCGCCCACGAAGACATTCTCTCCCGCCGGGCGAATGTCAAATCCAAACACATCCCAGCCTTCACGGATGAGTTCATCGCGAAGATGTCTGCCGACAAAACCGGAAATTCCAGTGATGAGCGCGCGTTTCATTTACTAAAAACTTTCTTTACGCCGTTGAATGTGCCGGTCAAGCCTTTGAGGCTATGAAAGTTCGCAACAAACAGACCGATCAGCGCCCAATAATAAAACAGCCAGCGCCACTTATCACGCGCCCAACTCTTGCGGAAGAGATAATCATAATTGACTACGCTCATCTCTGCCCATTGCTGAACTTTGAGTCGGTTCATCGGGCTTTCATTGTGGACGAGGGTCGCGAAGGTTTGATAATAGATCTTGTAGCCTGCGTCGAGAGTCTGCTTGGAGATATCCACATCTTCCATCAAACCGTAATGAGCCAGAGCCTCATCGAATTTGGCTTTCTCAAACACTTCACGTCGAAACGCCATGCAACAGCCGGAGAGACATTCAATGAATCCGCTTGGCTGGTTTATGTGTGGGTGCGAGGGCATGCCGGATGGATAGAATTTTCCATTGCGGGTTCCGACTACGCCAAAGATGAGGCGTAAAACGTAAAACGTGAATCAGATGGGATGAATTTGTTGACGATCTTGCCGCCAACCGCGCCAATTTCATGACCAATATCGTTTGCAAACACCTTTTCCACTTCGGCAAGATAATTCAAGTCCAAATCCACATCATCATCGAAGAAGAAGATTAAGTCACTCGC
This sequence comes from Candidatus Villigracilis adiacens, assembly GCA_016703605.1. Taxonomy (GTDB): domain Bacteria; phylum Chloroflexota; class Anaerolineae; order Anaerolineales; family Villigracilaceae; genus Villigracilis; species Villigracilis adiacens. The sequence continues at coordinate 372,223 of JADJBU010000002.1, forward strand.
GCATTCGCGGATGCCGTGATTGCGCTGCAAGGTCAAGCCGGGCTGGGTGTGAAAATAGCGGACAGGGAACGGCAACTTAACCGAAGTGAGATATACCTCAAGTTTATTTTCATCCGACGAATCGACGACGATCAACTCATCCGGCAGGCGGGTCTGCGCCGCCACGGATAGCAGGGTCTTCGTGAAGTCATCGAAGCGGTTGCGGGTGCAAATGATGACAGAAATTTTCATGTCGCAAGAGGTGACAGTCACCTTAAAGGTGACTGTCACCCAACACCTTTTCGAAAATCTCTTTGTGCTTAGCCACGAACTTTTCCAATGAGAATAGATCCACTGCTCGCTGGCGTGCCTTCTGCGAAAACTCTTCTCGGCGGGCATAGACTTGCAGAACTGCATCCGCCATCGCTTGCGGGTCGGGCAAGTTTACCCTGTCCCAATCATGCTCCACATGGACGCCAATCCCCGCATCGCCGACCAACTCCGGCACACCGCCGTTATCCAAGTGGACGACCGGCATTCCCAACGCCATCGCTTCCAAGACCAGCCCCGGTGACGGGTCGGCATATTTGGTGTGCAGCAAGAGATGAGCTTGAGAATACAAAACAGGCGCATCGGTTTGAGCGTATGTTCCTGTAAATGCCACATGCTCGGTCAAGTTCATGTCACGTAAGGCTTGTTTTGTCCATGTCTCGGCTTCATCGCGCGGGAGCCAGAGATTGCCGCTGACGATCAGCTTTGCATTCGGCGCATCACGGTGTAACGCTTTAAGCGTTTTCAGCGCCAATTCTAGGCGGTACTTTTCGTATTGGTTGCCGCCTAAGAGCAGGGTCAATGCCTCAGGTTTTTCCGGGCAAGCGTCGGGGGAGAAGAGGCGGGTATCCACAGGATTATAGATAACTTCACTGGGCGCGTCCGGCGGAGAAATATATCGTTCCGCGCTGTCTTTGCAAAATTGGCTCTGGTAGATGATGAAATCCGCAAAGCTGATCAACTGTTTTAGCGAACGATTGGAGGCTTCATAATTCGCGCCATCCCATGCAGGGAAAGCAACGCCGTTCTGATTAACAATGATCTTCAAGCCTTTGCGCTTTGCGGTTTCAAGAACCTCGATCTGCAAAGGATGCGCGACGCTGCTGACCGCATACAATACATTTGCCAAAGGGAATTGATGCGGCAGATTTTCAGCAAGATAAGTGAGTTTGACCGCGCCGCCATGTGAAAACTCACTGCGCGAAACAGGCGGTTCTGGGAAACGCGGACTAAGATAAGCAACCGCAAGCCCAGTATCCGGCTTTTGAAATGCGGAAAGTTTCAAACGAGCAGGAAGGTCTTCGCCCAATCTCTCAAAGCGAAAATAGCCCGAAAGAAGTTCGGGAAAGTTCGTTTGAGGGAATTGAGCACATTCCTTAACATCTAGTTTGACTCAACAAAGTCTTTCATAAAATTTACCCACAGCGGAATTTGACTTTTATAGCTATTTGATTCAGCTGTAATACGACCAGCTTTCAGCATCGGCATCAAAGTATCTACGCCAGAGTGATACACCTGCTGCGCAAATGAAGCCAGAGATTCTACATCCTCCACATCAGTCATGAAGGCATTTTCACCGTGCTTCACCAAATCCATGGCCTGACCCACACGGGTGGTGACTAAGGGGACACCACTCGCCATGCTTTCCAAAATTGCTTTCGGTCCACCCTCCTGACGAGAAGCAACAATATACAAATCCAATGCTTGAAACAATTCTGCAACATCAGGGTAGGAATTTAAATATACATGCGTATATGGAATATGCGCCTCATCCAACCCATTCTTGACATAACCTCGGGCAGGTCCTGAGAGCAAAACGTGTAACTCCGGCACATCATTTTTTAATAATTTCAATGTGCGAACAAAGACATCCGGTCCCTTAATAAGCTTCGGTTCCATGCCATCCCCCCAGCCTACACCATCTTTCTGAAATGAACCAACTACAAACGCCGACTGCGGAATCCCCAACTTCTCACGCGCGGCATGTCTGTGTTCCTTAGCGCGGAATGAAAAAAAATCTGTGTTGATACCGATGGGGATCAGAAAAACTTTAGATGGGTCAATCCCTGTTTCGAGCGATACATTCATCATTTCAGAATGCGAAACTTGAATACGCGAAACTTTTTCGTGGTGAACGGATAATGAGTGATAGAACTTATCAAACAATTCATCGCCTGTATTCGGTTTCCCGTGAAAATAAGCAAAACCAATTCGATTAGGCAAAAGATTCAACCAATCATCTTTCGCCAAAACAAAATGATTGGAAAAAAAAATCGCCTGAGGTTGCTTCGCGTGTTTCCATAATGGTTTCGCCAGGCGAATACCCAAGTGTTCAGATATGCGTTTTAACTCTCGCATTTCCCAATCCAACACCCAACCTGCATCATCACCGTACAGGATCAAATGCGAATACGGCTTCCAATTCCATGAAGCCGCTTTGATCATATTTTTTCCGATATTCTGTGCCAGGGCTTTCATGGGATCAATTCCAGCACTTTCAAATATTGTTCGCTGACTTCTTCTATTGATGGGATAGCGATCCGCGACTGAACCGCCTCATACTGACCTGTGAGTTGGTTCAGCAATTCTGGAATTTGCTCCGCCGCTTCGAACCCCGCCCCAGCCTGCTTCACGATCTCAGGGTGACCACCGCTCTGCAAATGGATCGCCGGAAGCCCGCAGGTCAAGGCTTCGATCAATGAATTCGAACACGGATCATTTTTACTGGCAGTGACATAAACATCATGCTCGCGGAACAATTCAGCCATTCGATACGAGTCGACAGCGGGAAGCATGTGGATATTCTTGAAAGTCACGGGGCTGCGACCGACAAAAGTCATCTCATATCGTCCCCAGTCCAGATGCTCGTCCAACCATTGATAGACCATGGCGCCTTTGTTCAGATTATCAGACCAACTTGAAGCGATCAGACGGGTCTTCCGGCTTCGTGAAAACTCCACACGGCCACGTGAATGAAATATCTCAGGGTCAGCGGCATTGAGAATAACTGTTGGATTCTTGAAGTTCATACCCAAATTGAGGTGTTTTTCAAGACTATATTGTGACTGGAAGATAGTTTTGTCGGCAAATCTCAAATTGACAGCATGGATATGTTTATCCACACCATCATCCCGCCCGCGATACACGTCAATGGGGCCGTCCACTCGGTGGACATACAACACAGAACTGTGCCGGGTCATTGATAAACGCCGCTCGCTGAAATTAAATGAATTCAGCAAACATGCCCGTGTGGTGCGGGAAATCACGTTGTTCTCCACACACAGCCCGTTCGCCTCTGCCTTTTTCCAAAACGCACGAAGGAACTGATGTCCGCCACCGGAAGGAGGCGGCTTGAACTCATGGAAGATGGAGAGGTTGGCAGAGGTAAAAAGTCCAACGATCACAGCCGAAAAATCATCAACCTTCCTTGACAGCCCACCTAGTCTAATTTTGAAATCAGGCAAAAGCGGATTAATGGTTTTCAAGATACATATACCCAATGTCTTTCTCGCGACATTCTCATATCAAAACAATAAGTTCCTCTTGATTACACACTCCTGGATCAGAATATTTATTTTTGTAGCAACATCCACTTCCAAGCCCCAGACTCTTCAACTTTCAGCACCTTTTTATAGTATTTAAGCGCAAGCAGGAATACCGTCTCATCAGATTCCCATCCAACCGCTTCAAAAGCTCCAAACCCCTGCCCGGCAATGCCAATGTCATAAATCGCATACCCGCCAGGTTTTAATACACGCGCATGTTCCTGGAAAAATTTTGACAAATCGAAAGCATGATCGACACAATTACTATAGACCATGTCAACAGAATTATCGGCATATTCAAGCGCCATAAAATCTCCCTTCTTAACATAAGGGTTTTCCGGTCCTGGATTTAGATCTAATCCTATAGCATTTTTGTAACCCATATCCCTAAGCACTTCCACCTCAGTGCCCTGCCGCGCACCTAAACATAGAATTATGGCGGATTTTTTCAAAAAAGAGGGCAAATGACGGAATCTTCTATAAAAAGTTTTACGGTAAAGCAAAATTGTCTTATTATCAAAACCACCCTGCATTTTCAATATCTCGTTAAATTTTTGCATTTGATGAGATACATATTCATCATAGGAAGCATAATCCCGATAGCGAAAATCTCCAGAGGGCTCAGGTTGCCACCCTCCCTGTCCATTATGCTTTTCCCTGACAGGCGGCTTGTCACGGTTATGGTCATACGAAACATCGCGATGCTCCTTTAATTTACGATAATGACCATACGGAAGAGGGGTTCGTAACACAAGATTTTTTACTTGATACAAAAAATGAAATGGAAACATCTCTAACTCCTTTTACCTGTACGCATGAAGAACAAAGTGGCTATTCTTAACATTATGCACCCTGTTAATCATGTCAAAACGACTAACTACCTCAGCCTTGCCAAAACCAGCAGCCTTGCACATGGCCACTACACTTGCTTCTGAAAGACTGTAAAAAGACCCGCCAGAAATATGTCCCTGGTAGGTTATCACTGGATTGCTTTGACGAAACCATCCAGTTCTCATGGCAGACGAGACCGTAATAATACATTTCTCTTTTGTGGCAAAGTAAAGTTGTTCAATCGCTGTGATTGGATCTCTGAGGTGCTCCAACAGATCGTTGCACATCACTACATCAAATTCGCCATATGTCTTCAGATCGTAGATCGTTCCTGTATGAAACTCAACTTCCAGCGCCTTCAATTTTGACATCAACAACAGCTTATTTGGGGAATCCAATCCGAATTTTTCGTAAACAGAGCGAAATCTAGCATAGTCCTCTGCATATTGCATATATTTAACTTCATGATCCTTTTTGGTTGCATTTGACGGGGCAAACGCGAGAGAACCATCGTACTTATTTGAGTCAACGCCGCAAACACGGGATGCGCCGCGCTCCTTCATCCATATTGTGAAATAGCCATCCGAACAACCAACATCAAAGACCGTTTTCCCGCTATAGTCAGCATCAAACTTGTAATACTTAATATATTGTTCAATGTCATACGTTCCATTAGATGTCAATCCTTCATGATGAAAACAGTGATACCATCTGCCTTTTTCGAACAATTCCTTTAGATCACTCATTGCCAGCTCCTTGAAATATAGCGTTCTTTACAAACTACAAATAATTCTTGATCATTTCCGACAGCCTTGAGGTTGCTCTGCCATCCAATTCACCGCATTCCGAAACTGCATAGTCACGACGCGCATCCTGATCCGCGCTTCGATCGGACAAATATTTTTCAATGTGAGAGAGTAAATCCTTTTCGCTTTTTGCCACCTTCGAGGCTTTCAAACGCAAGTCTCTGCGATTGTGAGACATGCGTTGCTGGAAGGCGGTTGTAACGCCAAACCTCACACCAAACGTGTACGCATCATATCCAATATGAATGGTAGGCAGGTCGCAAATGGCAGCTTCCAGCCCCATGGTTGAGAAATTATTCACCAACACATCGCTGTAGCGAAGTAAGTAGCTTAATTCATCTGGACCTTCGTCCAACCACAGGTCGAGACGAAGTTCACGGGTACGATCTCCGCTAGCATCTACAGACCCAGGATTAGAAACATAGACACCCGCTTCAACAAACAGTCTTTCCATTACGCGCCAACCGGGAGAGTCTAATAGTTTGGCATGTGGCTGAGGGCGAACCACAAAGTTAAAATCGCCTTTCCATACACGACCTTTTTCCTCTACAAATAAACGATATATCTCAAAATAATGGTTGATATTGACGCCGCCAGCAAAAAAAATAGTTTTCTTTGTTGGATCAAGCCGTATTGATCGGAGAAAATCCTCGCGGTTTAGCTCCAGAGAGCGCATATAACGGTCATATTGCACAGCGCCAACGACTTCAAGTCTTTTGGCAGGGTATTGATGTATTTTCATAACCTCATCTGCCATTTGTTCACTCCATACCCCAAGACAGGTCGGCTCAAAACCCCGATAACCCATATTGACAATGTTATCGTAATTGGTAATGGCAGCAAAAGCAGGGATACCCATACGCTGGGCTTCGAGAGCGAAATTGCCCTCATTCCAAAAGTTAAAATTTCCCATACCGGGGGTTAATACACACTGAATATTATTTTCCCTGAAGTAAGTATCGTGGGCACGGGTAATATAAAATTGTCTTTCAAGCCCAGCCAGTAATCTTCCCATCCCTGGGATACGGCGCAAAAAACTGACATACGTCATTTGGAGCGCCATACCTAATAAAGTTGCATCGAACAATTTACTTTCGATCATTTCTCGAAAACGCAGGTCGGTCGTCTCTGTCACAACAACAAAGCGGCGCAACATCCTTAATTGCTGCAAAAGAAAATGCTTCTGGTAATACTTGTCGTATTGTTCTACCTGAAGTTCAAAATACTGCTCAGGATCAAAATTGAAAGATCGGAAATAGACCGGGCTGAGAAAATACAGCGGTTTGAACCCATCCTCTGCCAAACGTTGACGGAAGGAAGGTTGATGGAAGGCGCGCGCCGCCATCTTGCCGTGCAGGGGAATTCCGATCTTTATTTCAGACATTCATTAACCGCAATACTTCATCACACGTTTGGATAAGGATAGCCCATCCAACTCATGGAAGGCTAGTGCTTGTTGCGGCGTACCACAGGCAGGATAGCCTTCCACAGCAAATTTGATCATCTGTTTACCATTCAGCAAACCATGTTCACTACAAACGGTGAGGATATTGTCCATCAAACCGCCAGCAGGGTGATGATCTTCGAGCATGAAGATGTTTGAGTAAGGCTTGAGGACTTCGGCGAGCCATTTTACATCAATTCGATTGAGCCAGGGCATGTTGATGATGCTCAAGCCGAATCCGCGCTCGGCGAGGAGTTCGCTGGCGAGGAGCGCTTCGTGCAGCATGACGGGACCATACGCGAACATGACCGCATCTTTCCCCGCCGTGAGTTGACAGCCCTGCCCGGGCTTGAACTCATACCGGGGCGGGAGCGCGATCCGGCGCGGACTGGGTCCAATGATGAGGCGTAGTGCAATCACGTCATCGGTTTTGTTCACGGCGTAATCCATTGCCATACGAGTCTCTTCAGCGTTGCAAGGCTGCAAGATGGTGCAATTCGGCAAAGCAGAGAAAAGCGAAATATCGCGTAGGGACTGATGTGATTTACCCGGACCAGCGGGGATCAGACCCGCATAATGCAAGGCATAAATGATCTTGGACTTTTCGCCCGCGGCGTTATAAATCTGTTCATTGGCGCGTGAGGCGAGGAAGCTTGCGAATGAGTTGACAACAGGCAACAGTCCCTGACGGGCAAGACCTGCCGCCATCGAAACCATATCCTGCTCGGCAATGCCGTTTTCGATGAAACGGTCGGGATAGGTATTTTCAAAGTCGCGGACTTTGCAATCCGAGGAGAGGTCGGCATCGAGCACGACAATGTCTTTGCGCTTGGCGGCGAGTTCCACCAAGGCTTGACCATATGCACGCGAAACATATTCATCTGTTGGCTTCACAGAGAGACGATCCAACGCCGCCTGGCTGAGAGGCTCACCTTCAAGCATGGATGGCGTCGCGGATTTCACTTCCGGCTCAACGGGAGTCAAATGCAACGGGTCGAGCGACACAGCTTTGAGGTCCGCATTGATGCGCTGAATCAGTTCAGAATAACCTGCCTCGAAGGCTGCATCATCCGGCGCACCCGAATGCCAAGGGTAAAGTCCTTTTCCAATTTCAAGTGCAGCGGGATGTTCCATGAAGGAAATACCGCGACCCTTGATGGTATCGGCAATGATGATCTGCGGCTTGCCTTTGACCAGCTTGGCTTCGGCAAGCGCCTTTTCGATGGCACGGAAATCATGCCCATCGATGCGAATGACATGCCAGCCAAACGCGGTGAATTTTTCGACAAGGTTGCGAAGATCGATGATCTCGGCAACAGGCTTATCGGATTGCACCTTGTTATCGTCAACAATAACAGTGAGATTATCAATCTTGTGATGCGCGGTGACATTCAAAGCTTCGTAATTCTGCCCTTCCTGCAACTCGCCATCGCCAGTCATCACGAAGATATGCCCGCCATTGTTGTTGTACTTCTTCGCCCACGCCATACCGCGTCCCTTCGAGATGCCCATACCGAGCGAACCCGAGTTGGCTTCCATGCCGCGATTGCCAATATCAGGATGACCGTTCAATCCATTGAGGCGGCGCAGCGACATGAGCATATCATCAGAAATTTCACCGAGCGAATGCAGCACGGCATACAAGCCCGGCACATCATGTCCCTTCGACGAAAAATAAATATCGCGGTCGGGGCTGTCGAAGCCGACCTTGAGTGTGTTCATCTCTTCGTAGTACATCCACACCGCAATGTCCATCGCACTGAAGCTCGAGCCAAGATGACCCGAGCCCGCGCGCTTCACTTCCGTGAGCGTGTTGGCGCGGCACATATCCGCGATGATCTGGAGTTTCTTGTATTTGTCGGCGGATGAATTGCGCACGCGCTTAAATTCTTCCACGGGGATCAATTTCAATTCGACCATGTTTTCCTCATTCATGTGTCATGCTGAGCGACAGCGAAGCATCTCTAAGACAATGGTAGAGACCCTTCGCTTCGCTCAGGGTGACACAATTAAATTTTTTCTACCTTTGGCAGTTGCGCCTCGCCGCTTGCCACGAGACGTTCCGCCAGATCCCAATCGTAGGGATGATTGACATCAAAGCCTTCGTAGCCTTCCGAGATGAACGGCATGACCACTTCGCCTGCAATGGTTCTTCCATTGAAGACCACACGCGACCAGGCAATTTCAAGGCTGGCATTCTGCGAATAGACTTCCGGTAAGCCTTGATAGGGCGTACTATGCCAGGGCTGTTCCTTCGGTCCGAACGGCAACAAAGGCATCATACGTTTGCCACGAATCACCCACATCTTGCCGGGGTGATCTTTTACTTTTTCAACAGCACGGAGCGAGTCCACGCCTTCTTCGGCTTTGAACGCATTCCATGCTCGTTGAATGGTGCTCGGCAAACGAAAGGGACTGGTCGGGCGAAGGATGCTGAAACAATCATATTCACGTCCCATCTCTTTTAATTTGTGAAGCGTAAAGTCCAGCCATTCGATGTCGAGTGCAAGGTCGCCTGCAATTTCAGCCGGGCGCAAAAAGGGAACTTCCGCGCCGTATTGTCGCGCAATCTCGGCATATTCTTCTGAGTCAGTCGAGACCAGAATATCTGCGAAGACTCCGCTCTGCTTGGCGGCACAGATCGTGTACGCGATCAACGGATGTCCCGCCAGCGGGCGAATATTCTTTCCCTGCACACGTTTGGAACCGGCACGCGCAGGGATCAACGCGATGATAGAAGGATTCTCTTTGTTCATATAGTTATCTAGAAAAGCTTTTTCCAAAAGACCTGACAGGTTTCCGCAGAGTTCCGATCAATCCAGTAGACTTTTCTTCACAGATTTCCGATTAATTAGTGTCACAATGAAACCTGTCAGGTCTGAACTAGAAAGAATTTATCTGGCAAACTACACCTGTGTCGGGTCGATGTTGATGTAAACATCTTTCAATTCAGAATAAATGTTGAGCGCCTCGGTACCCGGTTCGCGTGAACCATTGCCCGAAAGTTTACGTCCGCCGAAAGGCATGTGCGGCTCGGAGCCATGTGTCCCAGCGTTGACAACCGCCACACCTGTCTGCACCTTATCGTAGAAACGAGTCGCACGATGAATGCTTTTGGTGTGGATACTAGCCGTCAAGCCATAAGGTGTATCGTTCGCCATTTGAAGTGCATGTTCAAAGTCTTTCACTTTGAACAACAACGCCACAGGACCAAACAACTCGCATTCGGAAATCTCGTCATGCGGGTCAACATTTTCAATGAGAGTCGGCGCCATGAAATAACCGTCTTTATGCTCAACATCGGTCATACGCTCGCCGCCGCAAAGAATGGTCGCGCCGTTTTTCCTGGCTTTTTGCACGGCATCCACCATATTGAGCAATTGCCCTTCATTGATGACTGCGCCAAAATCAGAATCATCCGTGATGCCGATTTTCAGCTTCTTTGTTTTTTCAACGAGCATATCGCGGAACTTCTCGTAAACCGATTCAAAAATAATGATGCGGCTTGTGGATGCACAGCGCTGTCCTGCATTACTGAATGCGGAAAGCAACACCCACTTGGCAGCGTTCTCCAAGTCAGCGTCGTCACACACCACCAGCGGATTCTTCCCGCCCAGTTCCAGCGAGATACGCGCGAAGCGTTCCCCCGCCGAACGGTTGATGATGCGTCCGACTTCGGTCGAGCCAGTGAAACTGATCACACCCACATCATTGTGTGCAACCAACGGCGCGCCCGCCTCTTCGCCAAATCCTTGCATGATGCTCAGCACACCATCGGGCAAGCCTGCTTCTTTGGCGATCTGCCCGAAGATCCAAGCCGTTGCTGGTGTATCTTCAGCGGCTTTCAAAATGGCAGCATTGCCGCAAATGAGCGCCGGGAAAACCTTCCACGCCACGTTTGCGATCGGTGTGTTCGCAGCGATGATGAGTCCCGCCACGCCGATGGGCTGACGAACCGTCATGGCATACTTGTTCGCCGTGCCGCTCGTTGTGGTGCGACCATACAAACGCTGACCTTCGCTGGCATAGAACAACCCGCATTGGATGGCTCCACCCGTTTCACCCAACGCCTCTTTCATAGACTTTCCAGTTTCGGCGGCGACAATGGCAGCGATCTCACTCTGACGGTCCTGCATCCCCACCACGATCTTGTGCAGGATCATGCCGCGCTGCACCGCAGGCGTATCCGCCCAGGCAGGCTGGGCTTTCTTTGCCGCTTCAATAGCTTGAACAATATCCGCTGAACGAGAACGCGCCACTTTGAAGAGGATTTGTCCGTTTGCGGGGTTGAGTTTATTAAACCACTCATTAGCTTTAGTGGGCTGTTCTTGTGTGCCGATCCAGTTGGGGATTTGGGTTGGAAACATGTGTACCTTGAATATTGTCATTCTGAGCGTAGCGAAGAATCTCTACGACTATCATAGAGACCCTTCGCTGTCGCTCAGGGTGACATGCTGAAAATTACTTCAAATTCTCGAACGCAAAATTATCATCTTCGAGCAAGTCCTTAGCGAGAGTCTTGCCGATAACGTTATCCAACTCATACGGCGGGATACCGTCGCTGGGCGATTTGATGGCGATGTCTTCGTGAGTCACTTTCTGACCGGCTTTGAGATCGCGCGCCGCAACAAGTTTCTTGCCCATCTTATGAATGGGATTCACCTCGCTGGGGTAAATGCGTTTCTCACCATCACCCATGGCAACCTTTACCCGGCGCAGGTCGCGGACGAGTTTCCTCATCCCGATCGGTTCCAACGAAAAGGCATGATCGGTTCCCTTCCAGGTATGGTTGAGCGTGAAGTGTTGCTCCACCATGCGCGAACCGAGTACATATGCCGCCAATGCCATTGCGATGCCGTTTTCGTGGTCGGAGAGACCGATCACCACATCCGGGAAATTCTCGCGATACGTAGTGATAACGCGCAAGTTTAGGTCTTGAGGTTCAGCGGGATAAGACGCTGTGCATTGCAGAATCGCCAATTGCTTGTTGACCGGCATAATGGCATCATAAGCGCGCTCAACATCCTCCATCAAGCCGCCGCCGGTGCTGATGATCATCGGCTTTCCGATTCTGGCAACATGTTTGAGCAGCGGGGTATTCTTCAAATCACCTGAAGCGATCTTGTAAAGCGGCATATCCAGTTCAGCAAGAAAGTCCGCACTTTTCATGTCAAAAGCGGTGGCAAACATGACCAGCCCGAGTTCGTCGGCATACTTCTTTAATTCAACATATTCCTTTTTGCCAAACTCCAACGCCTCGCGGTGTTCACCGTAGGTCGCGCCGAAACTATTTTCGTTGTCGTATGGTTTGTCATAAGCCGCCTTCGTCAACAGGGACTTGTTATCGCGCTTCTGTAGTTTGACCGCGTCCACGCCGCATTCTTTGGCGGCTTTGAACATTTCCATGGCTTTTTGCAGGTCGCCCTGGTGGTTGTTGCCGATCTCGGCAATGACAAAGCAGTCGCTGTCGTCGGAGATTTCAAAGCCATTGACATTCATTTTTCTGGTCATACATTCTCCTGTAACAAGTGCTTATAGGGATTGTGTTCACGTTTCAATACATCTTGCGGGATGCGCTGTACATTGTGATATGGATTATGCCTATTTTGAACAACATCCAACGGGCTAATAAAACGCCCTCCGGTTAGATTAAGCCAATCGCGAGAGTTTAATTGCATGAATTTCATGAGGACATCGCCCAACAAAGGAAGGGACATCGCACGACCAATCCACTTCCTAATTCTTTCAGGTAGAGCGCGTTTCTGTACGAAAGAGAACTTGTCGAGATAGATCTGGTAATGGTCAATCCCGTTCATCGTTCCTTGAACCTTGTTTTCCCAGTTCTCATCTGCCCATTCACGGTGATGACGAACGCAGATATCCTTCGTCATTACCACTTTTTTACCGGCACAAAGAACTGAAGCTGTCAGGTCAGGATCGATCAAGTAGGTTTTGTAATCCTGATTGAAATAACCAACCGAACTCAGCAATTCCATGGAAAGAACGCCATGATTACAATTCAGGATGCCGTATTCAGATAATGCGCCTGTATAGGGCAGGTCGATCCACGGACCAACGACATCCTTTGTCTTTAACCCGACCATGCCGATCTCAGAGTCGGTTTCGAGAAGCCGAACAGCAAGATCCAAACCATGATTGGCAAGTTCTGTATCATCGCTCAGCCAACAGGTATATTTACATTCCACCTGTCGCCAAACTTCGTTATAAGCCCGTGACGCGCCCAACAGTTTCCCTTGAAAGACCGGGGTGACATCCTGCCGTGATTGCAGATACTCAACAGTTCCATCTGTGGAGCCGCCATCAATCACGATGATCTCGTGCGAACAGCGTGTTTGCGCATGGATGGCATCGATGACCTTCTTGAGTAATTCCAGCCGGTTGTAGGTTCCAACCAAAACCACAAGGTAATCGCTGCGGATATTGATCTTCGACATCCCTGCTCCGTTAATCCACCCAGGACCGCAGACCGTTTGAGGTCTCGATCTGATATGCACTGGAAAACTTTGCACTGATGCGTACGAGACTCTCCAAAAGTTTACGCAACCCCAACCGGTTTGCAGCGCGGACAATAGGGTAAATGCGGGTCTTTTTCTCGCTCGCGCACTCGTATTCCCCAAGGATGTTCAAAAAGGTTTTTGCTTCGGGGTGTTGCGGCAGGGAGGTGAGATACTTGATCATTTCGTAGGCGTAATCCCATGCGCCAAAGTAGTCGGCGACCATGATCAGCTTCAGGATGTGCAGCCAGGCATCGGGTCCGGAAATGAGGCGGTAATCCTTCATGTAGTATGCGTGCCCATAGACGAGTTGCCCGCTCGTGGGAAGGGTACGCGGAGCAGTTCCCCGGCGGTAACGATGGCGTGAAAGATCAAACAACACAAAGCCGCATGATCGTACAAAAGCATCAACATCTGAAAACAGGGGCTGGTTTTTATAGATGGGAGAGAATTCAACCTCGATCCTCAAGCCAAGGACAGAGTCTTTCAGAAAATTCTCCGCGCCTTTGAGGATGTCTAATTCGCTGCCCTGGGTGTCGAGTTCGATGAAATCGATCGAATGGACATCCACTTTGGGCAGATAGTCATCCAGAGTAACAACTGGAAGTTTGATGATGGATCGGATTTCGGTATCTCCAGCCGCGTCAAGAAATTGTCCGAAAAACAGTTGGTTCGGTTCGAGAAAAGAAGAACATGCTGGATTCTTTGTGACATAAAACGGCAGCGTTTCATTCGTCCTGCCAACAGCTACGGGAAAAATCTTTCTCCCATTTTTCAGTTTTGCCTGCACACGAGCAGACTCTTCTGCATCGGCTTCAAAGCCGATATATTGGGCGCCGGGGAATGCGTGAAGGAATGGGTGATTGTCTTCACCGCGGGCTCCACAATCGACATAAACAAATGAACTGGCAATCTTCTCGGGTATTGAGATCATAAAAATCCTTCATCGACCAGCCTATTGCAAGACGGCAGAATATTCCTTTACAAGATGGATCTTTGGATTCTCCGGACGGACGAACAGAAAATTCTGAAAAGGATGATCCATCATTTCTTCAGGGACAGGATACAACTTCAATGTCTGATTCCCTATCATCCAGATGTCAAAGCCATGCTTGCGCATCCAATCCAGCACATCCTTGAGAGAAAAACCCAACGGGGCAAAGTTCTTTTTTGCCAACTCACTCATCACCACAAGATTGGGAGAGGTTTCAATAAGTTTCTCCGCACCGCGCAGAACATGCCCTTCAAAACCTTCCACATCGATCTTCAAGAAATCGATCTTGGAAATGCCTGCCGATTCTGCATATGTATCCAATGTCAAAATTCGCACGGTTTGAGACTTAACAATCTTGCCACGATTTGTGTCTCCGAGGCTGGATAGAGCGTTTTGCGCGTTGATGTAAATTGGCACTTCGCCATTTTCTTCACCTATCGCCACCGGATTGATCGTAACATTTCCGCATTGATTCAGCCTGACATTAGAACGTAAAAGTTCATTCGCATCTGACAACGGCTCAAAGGAATGAACATGTCCACCTTCGCCAGTCAACTGTGATGCAAGCAGGGTGTACACCCCAATATTTGCACCCACATCGAAGAACGTATCATCCTTTTGGACAAATTGCTTCACCAAAGACAATTCGCTATGCTCGAAACCGAGCCCATAATAGATATCGCCGCAATACTGCTGGCACAGGTTAGCTCGCATCGGCAACCCTTCCACATGGATATCCACAAGAAATTTGCCGGCGGGCGGGTTGATCTTCTGCCGCAGAGACGCCAGGCGATTTATCTCGAATGCGCGACGGGGTGACCCTTCATCCAGCGCGAGCGCCTCGCGGTATTGAACTTCCAAATACTCCTTAGACATGCGAATCGCTGTCGGCATGAGGAATTTAAAGATTCGCGCAAGAAAAACCAATCGTTTTAGAAAAAAAACTATCATCAAAACTCCAAAAAACTTACTCAGGCGACGAGTCGATCCGGTCAACAGTCCAAGACAAAAGCGGACGCACCACACCGATCCAACCGCCTGTATATCCTGAACGACTGACACCGTCATCATGCACTGTAAACGAGACCGCCTCTTCACGGACATGAGCATCGTTCTTGTTACGAATAACCAATGCCGAAACGGTATGCTTCCCCTCGTTCAGCATATGACCCGGGATCGTACATATCGTTCGATACAAGCCAGGTTCATATACTCGTTCATTCCATTCGGGATCATGGAAATTTGTAGTGGCAAAAACAATCACACCCAGTTGATTGAATATCTGAAAGCTCGGGTTCAATCGCATTCCGGGTTTGATAACCCAGAAATTCATTTCAATTTTTACAGGATCCGACAGGTTGAAGTTATTATCAGTCAAGCCCTGCTCATCGGTAATTCGCAGTGATTTCAGCTTCACCGCCTCAGTACCAGGAGCTTGCTCATAATCCCAACGTACTTCCGCAAGATCCTCCGACCCAAAGCTGACATATTTTTCAGAGACTTCCGCCGTCTTGCCTGTCATCATCACTGTACCTTGGTTTAGCCAAAGCACACGATTGCATAGAGCGACAATTGCCTGCATGTTATGGCTAACGAACAACACAGTGCGCCCACCACTGGCAACTTCACCCATCTTGCCAAGGCATTTCTTTTGGAAATCTGCATCGCCTACCGCAAGGACTTCATCGACCACCAAAATTTCGGGTTCAAGGTGCGCTGCCACTGCAAAAGCGAGGCGCACGTACATCCCGCTTGAATAACGCTTGACTGGCGTATCAATGAATTTTTCCACACCTGAAAAATCCACGATCTCATCAAACTTACGGCGGACTTCACTGCGATTCATACCCATGATGGCGCCGTTAAGGAAAATATTTTCGCGCCCGGTCAATTCGGAGTGAAAACCGGTTCCGACTTCGAGAAGGCTGGCGATACGTCCCTTGGCTTTGATCACACCGGAAGTGGGAGCCGTAACCCGTGAGAGTATCTTCAACAACGTACTTTTCCCGGCCCCATTGCGACCAATGACCCCGATCGCCTCACCGCGATTCACGCTAAAGTTGATATCGTTAAGCGCCCAGAGCGTCTCGCCAATACGGTTGCGGTGATCCTTCTCCCCAACTTTTCGATAAGGGTCTGGCAAACCACGCGTCCGTGCCCACCAGCGTTTGACGTCACCATAAAAGGTGCCAGTCCCGATCGTGCCAAGTTGGTACGTCTTCGAAAGATTTTCGATGGAAATTACTACATCGCTCATGGAATTACACCGTATCCATGAAAGTTGATTCGACATGGTTGAACACTAATACCCCAACGACCAAGATCACCACTGTAAATGCAAGGCTGTAAAGAATGTAAGCAGGGTCAAGCGAACTCACTCCCAAAAATGAATACCGAAACAATTCGATCACTGGCGTCATCGGGTTAATGAGAAGGAGCCACTGCCAATTTCTCTGAATGCTTGAAATGGGGTAAATCACAGGTGTAGCATACATCACCAGCTGCACGCCAAAACCGACCAGTTGCTGAAGATCGCGGTATTTGGTCGTCAACGAAGAAACGATGATGCCAACCCCCAAACCAATTCCTGCCATTAAAATGACAAGAAGCGGCAACGACAAAATCCACCAATTGGGGTGAATGTCCGCGCCAATAATCAGATAATATCCCCAAAAAACCAAGAAGACCACAAACCGAATAGCAAAGGAGATCATATTGGAAAGCACCACTGAGATCGGAATGGTCAGGCGCGGGAAATAGACCTTACCAAAAATAGATGCATTTCCTGTAAAGGTATTCGCAGTGTTCTGAACGCAGGCGGCAAAATATCCCCATACCGTATTACCCGCCAAATAAAACAAAAATGGAGGCAGCCCATCGGTGGAAAGTTGAGCAATGTTGCCAAAAATGACCGTAAACACCACCGTGGTCAAAATCGGCTGGATCAAATACCACAACGGGCCCAAAATCGTCTGTTTGTAATAAGCGACAAAATCGCGCCACACAAACAGCAAGATCAGATCACGGTATTGCCACAACTCGCCCAGTCGTAGATCCAGCCATGAACGCTGAGGACGTAGAATCAGCGTCCACTCTTCATTCGTTGATTTCAATTCCATGGACATCCTATTTACTCACAAACTCACGTACCGCCGCAATCACCTCATCCTGCTGATCCAAACTCATCTCAGGGTAAAGCGGAAGCGCAAGCGTTTCCAACGCAGCCTTCTCTGCGTGGGGGCAATCGCCTTCTTTGTAGCCAAACTTTTTACATGGCACAGAAAGATGCGGTGGTATCGGATAATACACTTCCGAGGCAATCCCTTTTTGCTTGAGAAATGCCTGCAATTCGTCGCGCTTCGGTGAGCGGATAACATACAAGTGATAAACATGCTTTGCCCATTCGCGCTCGACGGGTGTGACAACCCCTAGCGGTGCAAGATGTTCGGTATAACGCTGTGAAAGCTCACGGCGCTTTTCGTTCCATCCGTCTAGGTATGGGAGCTTGGCTTGCAAGATCGCTGCCTGCATTGCATCGAGGCGGCTGTTATATCCAACCATCTCCGAATAATATTTCTTCTTCCAGCCGTGCGCGCGTAACATACGCATTTGCTCAGCAAGTGATGGGTCGTTCGTCACTACCGCGCCGCCGTCACCATACGCGCCCAGGTTCTTGGTCGGAAAGAAACTCAAACAGCCAATGTCGCCGAACGAGCCAGTCTTCTTTCCAAGATATTCCGCGCCAAATCCTTGCGCGTTATCTTCGATCACCTTCAAACCGTGCCTGCGGGCAATTTCCAAAATCGGGTTCATCTCCGCCGGGAGACCGTATAAATGAACCGGGATTATCGCCTTCGTCTTTGGCGTAATCGCCGCTTCGATCTTGCTGACATCGATCTGGTAACTCTGCGGGTCCACATCCACGATCACCGGCTTCGCGCCAACAGACATCACCGTACCCGCCGTGGCGAAGAACGTATATGCCGGGATGATGACCTCATCGCCTTCACCGATATTCAGGGCGCGTAAAGCGATCACCAGCGCATCCGTGCCGGAAGCCAGTCCGATGGCGTGTTTAACTCCCAGATACGCCGCGATGCTTTCTTCGAATCTCGCCACCTGCGGACCGAGAATGAAATGCCCCGACTCCAGCGTGGACAAAACCGCCTCGTCAATTTCCTTCTTGATGGAATGATACTGGGCTGTAAGGTCAACCAATGAAATCATGCTTCGCTTCTCTCCGGAATAACAACCTGATCCTGCTTTCTGTAAACGTCTCCGCACTTTGAGCAGACGGCGCGCCCGCCTTCGAAAACAATCTGCTCGCCACATTGACATACCCATCCGCGCACACGAGCCGGAGTGCCGTACACCAGCGCATAATCAGGCACATCTTTCGTCACCACCGCGCCCGCGCCGACAAAGCAATATCGTCCCAGGGTCGTGCCGCAGACAATGGTTGCATTTGCGCCAATCGAAGCGCCTTTGCGCACCAATGTGGTTTTATATTCATCCTTGCGGCTGACATGGCTGCGTGGATTAATGACATTCGTAAACACCATCGAAGGACCCAGAAAAACATCGTCTTCCACGATCACGCCGGTATATAGTGAAACGTTATTCTGTATCTTTACGTTCGTCCCAATAGTCACATCAGAAGAGACCAATACATTCTGACCAATGTTACAGCGTTCGCCGATCTTTGCGCGCGGCATCACATGACAAAAATGCCATATCTTCGTGCCCGCGCCGATCTCAGCGCCGTCATCCACATAACTGGATTCATGAACAAAAAAATCAGACATGGTTTCTCCGTAACGCAAAATGAATTTTGCGCTACCTCTTCAACAACGGATGCGCCAGCGTATCCACCGGCGAAATTTCCGCTTTGCGGATATCGTACGTCAACTGCACGGAGGGACGGGCATCCCTGATTCCAAACCCGCGCCCGGCAAGGGTTTCTTCGTAAACTTTCGTATGCAGGTCGGCGAAACCTTCCGAGAATTCGATCTCTTTTCCGTCTACAGTGATCGAGCGATATGTGGTCTTGTTGTTTGACTTTGCCTGTTCGGGCAGGTCGTCCTTATCCACGGAAAGGAACCAGCGCACCCGGGCGCGTTCCAATTCAATAAACCCGGACATACGTTCGTGGTCGGAATGATAGACCTTGACGCCGTTCACAGAACCGAACAGCCACATCAGCAGGTCGAAGAAATGGATGCCGATATTCGTCGCCACGCCGCCGGATTTTTCGTGATCTCCCTTCCACGAGACCTGGTACCACGGTCCGCGGCTGGTGATATAGGTCAACTCCACATCATGGATGGCGTTTGAGGCTTGCAAAGACTCGCGGAGTTGCACCAGGCTCGGGTGGACTCTCAACTGCAAGACCGTCAGGACCCGCCGCTTCGTCTCCGCTTCGATCTCTTCGAGGGCATCCAAATTCCAGGGGTTGATCACCAGCGGCTTTTCGCAGATCACATCCGCGCCCACGCGCAGGGCAAGGCGGCAGTGTGAATCATGCAAATAGTTCGGCGAACAGACCGAAACAAAGTGGACCCGCTCGGCTTCCGGTCCGCGGCGCAGCTTTTCGAGATGCCGGTCGAAGCGCTCAATCTCGGTGAAGAACTTTACGTCGTAGGAATACTGGTCGAGGATGCCGACCGAATCCTTCGGGTCTGCCGCCGCAATCAGGCGGTTGCCAGTATCTCTTATTGCTTTCAAGTGACGGGGCGCAATATACCCGCCGGCGCCGATCAAGGCAAAATTTTTTGTCATTTTATCGCCTGCCAACCTGTCCGCACGCGATACCCGCGCCCATCGGTTTCGAGCACGCACTCCTCGGGCAGGTCGCTGATTCCCAAGCCGGCTTCGAGACAGGTCAGGCGTAGAATGTCCATCATCTGATCATCGCCGTTGAGGTAAACGCTTTTGACGCCCTTCTGCTTGAGGTCTGCCGCCAGCGATTTCGCCTTGTCGCGCAAGTCGCCGTAGGTTTTGAGCGAATCGCGCGCGTAATTCATGGCGCGCTGGGTAAAGACCTTCATGCCTTCAGAAGTGAGATCGTATTGCAGGCGCGTGCGGTCGAGATGCGAGACCTTGACCCAGCCGCGCGTGATGAGGCGCTTGATGTACCAGTTGACGCTGCCGACCGCGATGCCGAGGCGCCTGGAAAGATTCGCCTGCGTAACGAGAGAATCCTGGGCGATCTCGTCCAACAGGGCGTATTCGTGAGGTTTGATTTTCGTATTCATGATTGAGCGTTCAGTTTTTGAATTCTGACACGATTCCCCCATTGAGTCAAGCCGGGTCTGGCGCGGAAATCCCTACGATTCCCCTACTGCGCTTCGCATCATCTCCTCGTACTGATCCGCGATCTCGCCGATCTCGAAACCCCTTGCCTTCTCCAAACTCGCAAGCCGAAATTTCAGCAGGCGCTCCCGATCCGATAATAATTCCCTCAAAGCGGATGCAAACCCCGCCTCATCCTCGACCGGAACCAGAACCCGTTTCGAGCCGGGTCCACCAGGTCGAGGAATCCACCTATCTTGCTGGCGACGATGGCGAGTCCCTTCATCAACGCATCCACGCCGACGACGGGCAAGCCCTCCGAAAGCGACGGCATGAAGAGAATATCGCTGCGCGAAAATTCATCCAGCACATCCGCGGGAGTGACCCAGCCGGTGAGATGAAAACGATCCGCCATGCCGTATTTCCCAATCTCGGCTTTCACGTCCCCGAACATCGGACCATCGCCCAGCATCGAACACGCCCAATCCAAATCCTTCAGCATGGACAACGCCCGCACGATCGCCAGCGGATTTTTCTGCGCCACGAACCGCCCCGCAAACACAATGCGCGGAGTCGCATTCACCTCCACTTTACCGGCGGTCACATGCGTAAAATCCGCGCCGTTGGGGATGACGCGAATCTCCACCGGGTAATGCTCCAGCGCCAGCTGGCGCGTAAACTCGCTCACCGCCGCCACTTGCTTTGCCCGCTTCCAGATCGGCTTGGTGAACGGCTTTAGCCAACTGAACCAATAAGCGGTCTTCTCCGGCACACCACCGGGCACATCGCCGAGATGCGCAGTCAAGATGTAAGGCACACCCGTCAGTAAAGACAATGCAAAAGCCAGCGCGCCCGCTGGGACGGCAAAGTGGGTATGAATGATGTCGGGGCGAAAATTTCTTATAAGCGCAAGACCGGCCCAAAGTCCGGCAAGATCGAAGGCAAGCATCGTCTGAAAGCTTGCAACGAACGCCTCCGTCCGCCTCGACGGAATCCGCACGAGTCGAATCCCATCCTGCATTTCATCGCGCGGCAAATCATCCATGTGCGCGGTCAACACGGTCACATCATGCCCGCGCCCCGCGAGTTCGCTGCAAATATCGTAGGCGGCTCGTCCGCCGCCGCCGCCGATGGGCGGAAATTCATGAATGATCGTCAGGATGCGCATGTTAATCCGCGAATGGGTCATTGCATTCCACCTGTTTCGGACGCGGCTCGAAGACCTGCAAATTATTCGAAGTCAGCGTAACGACAGGTTTGTAATTGCACAGCAGCGGCGCGCCTACAAAACGGACCCAGGCAACATTCTCTTCCACGAACGCGCCTGTTTTTTGCGTCGTAAACTTCTGGTCTTCGGCAACGATCAACGCAAAACGCCGCGCTTCGAGATCGCCGTAAAACGCCTCAAGGTAGGCGCGGTTGCGCGACATCGCCATCTCCATCAATTCGCTTTGTTCGTATTCAGGCACAAGCATCACGCCGTTGACATAATCGAACGCGATCAACTGCCGTTCGGTGATGAATAAAATCTCGCCGCCGTTTTCAAGCGCATCCTGCAACGCCTGAACCTCCTTCTCCGCCACAGCCTCATCGAATGAAGGATAAAAGCCGATGTGCCGAATCGCAAACCCAAGCGGAATCAGCAGCCCGGCCATCACCACGCCCCAGCCGACTCCCCCCATCATCGGCTTCGCGTCCTTCTCAGACCGGGCTTGATTCGCCCAAAAAGAAATTACCAACACCGACAGCATGACCAGGTATGCGTCCATATTGTGCAAGTCACCGCCGCCGCCGATCTTCGTGCTGACGATTGCCCCACCCACGAACAACACGCCAGGCATGGCAATCAACGCCAGCCAGCGCAGCGGATGAAAGTGATTCTTCTTTCCGCGAGTCATTTGATACAGCGCAATCAACGCCGGAGCGGACACGAGCGCTATCCCCGGCAAAATTCCCATCGGGAAGGTTTCGTTCGGCAGCAGGCGGCTCCAGATCAGGTCGGATGTAAAACTCGATCCAAACGCCGCCGCATCCGCATTGCCCGAAATTTGGATGTAGGCGAATTGCGAGACGAGGGCGGCAGCGACCCCGCAAATTCCCCAAATTAAGGGCGTCAGCCAATATCGCCACCCTGCGTAGGACGCGCTCTCTTGCGCGTCCGGCAATGTCATATCCTCCTTTGCATCCGGGAACGTTAGAGAACGTTCCCTACGCGCGTTGAACGGCGTTTCCAAAACATAGATCGCCACCGCCAGCATGGCAGGGACGGGGAACCAGTTCACGCGGCTGATCCCCGCCCACAGCGAAGCAAGGACGATCACCATCAGCGAACGCCACGGATGTTTGACCGAAACGCCCGCCAGAATCAAAATCACCATCACATGCAGGTGATAGTACACCGCGCCTTGAAGGAAGAATAAAAACGCCCACGCCGTAACAAGGACTGTCATGCCCGCGCTTTGCTTCATCCGCCGCGCAAGGACGTATGCGGAACCAAGCGTCAGCCCAAACCATAAAAACGCCTGCCAGAAGCGGTGGAGCCAGAGCGGCAAGCCGTCCACCAGGAAAGGGATCGAGAGAAGCAGGTAACGGGACGGGTGCAGGAAGGGAAGCGGGAGCTGCATCCCATAAAGTTTTTCGGCGAAGAATAACGAGGCGTAGTAATGCCTGCCCGCTTCGGAATACCCCATCGAAAAGGGATTCGCCGAAGTCGCCACAAAGATGCCCCAGGTTTGGTAGACAAATCCCTGAGTCAGAACGACGATGGCAAAGGCGGTCGTCCACTCCATTTTGCGCAGTTGTTTCAATGCAAAGGTCTGGACCAGGCTCATCCACAAAAAGACCCACAGGATCGGCATGGTTTGCGGGAGGATGGAACCGAAGATGTAGAGGCGGGTGAGGAAGATGGCGAGGAAAGGAAGGACAAGAAGAAAAACGCAAAGCGCGAAACGCGACCCATTGGCGCTTTGCGTTTCGTGTTTTGCGAGCCAATCAGCAATATAGGATAAGAACGAACTGAAAGATAGCCATATCCCCACCATAACCGTAAATGCGAAGACGCCCACCAATCCGATCCACTTCGAGCGGAAGAGGGCGATCTCCAATTCGTTCGTGCGCTGTATGGTTTGGAGAATCGCAAGCAGGCTGACGATTGTCAGCGCCCATAGCCAGGTTCGCAGGAATTTTTTCGTGGAGACGGGTTCCATAGGAAGGGCGCAAACTAAAGTTTGTGTTACTTTACTTTTCCTTCATTGCCGCCAGGATGGAGGGGAGGAAGAACGCGCCGGGCAGGCTGGCAAGGATGAACAGAATGCGGGTCAGCAGGGCAATCGTCGCGCTTTCGGAGGAGGTCAGCCCGCCCAGTTGAACGAGCAGCAAGGTCATCGAAAGTTCCTGCACTCCCAAGCCGTTGATCGAAATGGGGATGAGCGTGACGAAATACGTCAGGGTGTACATGCCGGCCACCAGCCAGTAGTCAACGCGATGGTCAATGCCCTGGAGCAGGAGATAAATGGCAAGGTAGATGAAGGCTTGATTCCCAAGTGTGGAGAGAAGCGAAGCGGTCAACGCCGCCGGTTTCTTTAACCAGATGGAAAGCGACTCGAGGGTACGCCGGATGAAGTCGCTGCCTTTTTGAAACAGGGCGGAAAAAGCGATGGATTGTGAAGCCCCGCCATCAAGCGAAAGAACCGGGACCAAGCCCAAAGGGAGGGCAAGCCCCATGCCAGCCATCCCAATCAACCGGTCCGCGACGAGAGAGGCGAGGCAGATGGCGCGGTCATAGCCGAGTTGCATCGCTCCCGCCAGGCGGGCGACGTCCCCGCCGATGGTGGTCGGCAAAAAATTGGAGGAAAAATTTCCGGTGAAGGTCAGCATGGAAGAGCGAAGGAAGGATAAATCCAAGCCCGCCGATCTCAGGAGGACATGCCAGCGCGCAACTGCAAAAAGCCGCGAGATGAAAAGCGCAAGCACGGCAAACAAAAAGTAACCGGGCGAAACGCGCCGCAATGCCGAAAAAAGTTCGCCATCCCCCTCTTCACGGATCAAAATCAAAAGCAAAGCCAGCGCCAGCAAACTGCCCAACCCGCGCGCAATGGTCTGGCGGTTTTGTCTGAGCCGCTCAATCATCGATATTGATTCTTGTGCGCACCGTGTAGGTCGGTTTGCGCTGGGATTCGTGGTACGTGCGCACGAGCAGTTCCGCGATCAGCCCCATCAGCATGGACTGGAAGCCGAGGATGAAGAACATCACGCTGGTCTGGAAGAGCGGCGAGCCGGTGACGCTGACGAGGAAGAACAGGCGGCGGATCATCAAATAGAGCATGATGAAGGCGCTGATGACCATTAATCCCATGCCGGTTCCGCCGAAGAGATAAATCGGTTTGGACGAATAGCTGACGAGGAATTTGACCGTGAACAGGTCGAGGATGACCTTCACGGTTCTTTCCAGCCCGTACTTGGTCTTGCCAAAGCGGCGGGGCTGGTGGTTGACGACGACTTCGGTGATGCGCGCGCCGACCGAGTTGGCGAAGACGGGAATGAAGCGGTGCATCTCGCCGTACAGGCGAAAGCCTTCCAGCACAGGGCGGCGGTAGGCTTTGAGCGTGCAGCCGTAGTCATGCAATTGAACGCCGGTGACCCATGAGATCAACCTGTTCGCCAGCATCGAAGGGAAGTTGCGGGTGATGGCGTTGTCCTTGCGCTGTTTGCGCCAGCCGCTGACCAGGTCGTAGCCTTCGTCCAGTTTTTGCAGCAGCATGGGGATGTCGCGCGGGTCGTTCTGGAGGTCCGCGTCAAGCAGGACGACGATCTCGCCCTGCGAATAATCCAGCCCGGCGGCGATGGCGGCGGTCTGCCCGAAGTTGCGGCGAAACGAGATGACGCGCGAATGTTCGGGGTCTTTTTCGGCTTGGGCAGAGAGGACGGGCAGGCTGTTATCGCGGGAGCCGTCGTCCACGTAGATGACCTCCCAGGTCTTTCCGAGCGAATCCATGCTTTCTTTGATGGATTCGAAAAGCAGGGGCAGGTTATCCTGTTCGTTATAGACAGGGACAATGAGCGAAAGGTTCATGGGGTTCGTTGAAATATCCTGAGTGCGGCGCCTTCGTTGCAGGACGGAGAAGCCGGGGGGGTGGCAAATTCCTGGAACTCCGCCGGGGTGAGGAAGTCCTTCCAGCCGGCGTAGCGTTTTGCCTCGATAATGAAAATGTCGGCTTCAGCGCGCCAGCGTTGGTCGAGTTCGGCGTTCCAGTGGCTGAAGTAGTACAGCGCGTCCGGGTCGCCGCCAATGTGGAAGGTGTAGCCGTCGTTGATCTGCGGCGGGAAGATGCGCGCCTGCGGGGCGTAGAGCATCGGTGTGTAGGCGTTGCCGCCGTCCCAATATACCAGACTATCGGGCGGGATGACCGAGGCAAGGTACGCGCCGAGTTCCTCATGGTCGCGGATGATGTCGGTACCGGCGCAATCGAGCCGGCTTTCGCCGAGGTGCAGGATGGGGGAGAGTAGAAAACCGGTAACGAGAAATGAGTTGACAAGGATGGGGGTGAATGGTTTGTTTGGGCTGCGTTTCGAGATGAAAAATGCAATGAGCAAAACGCAAAGGGCCATGATGAAGCCGAGCGATGAGCCGATCCAGCGTTTGACGGCGACGAGGGGCATGTCCAGTCCCTGGGTCAGCGCATCCACGATGGCGATGAAGGCGATGCCGCCGGAGCGGGGGCGCGGGACGATGGGCAGGTTGAGCAAGCCGTTCCCGACGAACTCGAAGAGGGAGTAGCCGATTCCCGCTGCGGTGAGAAGGACGGCAAAGACCGAAGCGATCCTTGCAACGCGGTTCGGGTTTTGATTCCATGCGTGGGCAAAGGCAAGGATGAAGAAGAGAATGCCGAGCGGGTCGAAGAAGCCGAGGTAGTTGGAGAAGCAGAAAACGCAGGAGTAACTTTCGTATTGACTCGCCAGCGCCGCCCAGCCGTGCATGAGGACGAGGGAGAAAAAACTGACAGCGAGGAAAAAAGCCGCCCGCATGGCAGGCGCAGACTTCCAGTCCGAGATGCGAGGCGGGAGGAGGATCAAGCCGAAGAAACTGCCGATGATCGGGATGAAGTGGTATCGAATCCCCTGGAAGAAGGCGTTGAGTCGATTCCGAAAGTCAATGTTCGGGTCCCAGACCGGCACGGAGTCGGTGGGGATGCGGAAGGAGTCGAGAAAGGGCGTGAGCGCTTCCGGCAGCCAGGGCGTCCAGATGGTCATGACGCGGGGCCAATAGATGATGTGAAAGGCAAGGAAGGCCAGCGAGGCGGAGATGAAGGCATATATCCCGGCGCGTTTGCCGTGTTGAAAGTAAACGTAGAGAATCAGAAGCGGCAGGAGCGGAGCCATGTTCTGACGGGTAAAGACGGCGGACGCCGCGAGAACGGAGGCAGGGATGATTCGCCAAAGCGATTTTTTTCGTCGAGGGCGAGGACGCAGATCCACGCCAACATGCAGGCGATGATGACTTCGGAGACGGCGCGCGCATGAAGTTTGATAATCATCGGGCTGAGCGTAAAGACCCAGACCGTGAACGCCGCAAGCCAGTTCCCCGCCCAGCGGCGGGCTGTGATCCATGTGCCAAGCAGGGTTAATAAACCGAGAAAGATGGAGAAGTAACGCCCCGTGCGCAAGCCCGCGCCGAAGACGTACTCGGCGATGCCGGGGATGAGAAATGCGAAGGGAGCCTTGTTGGTCAGCGGACCGTACGGCTCGAAGGGCTGGTACGTCCCGTTGAGGTAGAACATGCCTTTGATGAGGTACGAGCCTTCATCGAGGCTGCTGACGGTGGTGTGCGCGTAATTCGCCGCCTGGATTAAATAGAGAACCGCCCCCAAGCCCGCCAGCATGAGCGGAAGCCAGAGGGGCAATTCCTTGGTCTTGGAAGTTTGGGAAAGCGTCATAAACAAACCGCCGCGTAGTCGGCGTTCTCTTACGCCGACGGGCGCATTAGAGAATGCGCCCTATGCGGACATCTTCTTATGCCGCGCCACATCGGAATCGACCATCATCGTGACGAGTTCCTTGAACGTGACGGCGGGTTCCCATTTCAACTGGGTGCGCGCTTTCGACGGGTCGGAGATCAGCAAATCCACTTCGGCGGGGCGGTAGAATTTCTCGTCTATTTTTACGTATTCGTTGTAATCCAAATCCACATGCGAGAAGGCGATCTCGCAGAACTCGCGCACCGAATGGGTCTCGCCCATGCCGATGACATAATTATCGGGCGCCTCCTGTTGCAGCATCAGCCACATCGCCTGGACGTAATCGC
This sequence comes from Candidatus Villigracilis adiacens, assembly GCA_016703605.1. GTDB lineage: Bacteria > Chloroflexota > Anaerolineae > Anaerolineales > Villigracilaceae > Villigracilis > Villigracilis adiacens. Next base: position 399,979 of record JADJBU010000002.1, read on the forward strand.
CGGCAAAGCCCCAGTCGCGCTGGGAATCGAGGTTGCCGAGGCGCACTTCCTTCGCCTTGCCAAGTTTGATCATCGCCACCGCGTTGGAAATCTTGCGCGTCACAAATTCCAACCCGCGGCGCGGACTTTCATGGTTGAACAGGATTCCCGACGTGGCATAAATATCGAAAGACTCGCGGTAGTTGATCGTGATCCAATGCCCATACACCTTCGCCACGCCGTACGGACTGCGCGGATAAAACGGCGTCGTTTCCTTCTGCGGAACCTCCAACACCTTGCCGAACATCTCGCTCGACGACGCCTGATAAAAGCGAATCTTCGGGTTCACAAAGCGGATGGCTTCCAACATGCGCGTCACGCCCAGCGCGGTCACATCGCCGGTCAGTGCGGGCTGGTTCCATGAAGTCGGCACGAAGGACTGCGCCGCCAGGTTATAGACCTCGGTCGGTTTATATTCTTCGAGCAGCGAAAGCAGCGAACCCTGGTCCTGCAAATCTCCCTGCAAAACGGTGATGTTATCCAGCAGGTGTTCGATGCGTTCAAAGTTGACCGTGCTGGAACGGCGCACCATCCCAACCACTTTGTACCCTTTCGATAACAGGAGTTCGGCGAGATACGAACCGTCCTGACCCGTGATTCCTGTGATTAATGCTGTAGGCATTGGTTCTCCTTGAGTTCAAAATTCAGTCGCTGAATTATACACGATACGCGCGGTCACGCCAGACGCCCCACCCCGCAATCAACGCCCACGCGACCAGGATCAAAGTCACCATCCACGCAAACGGCAGTTGGACTCCGAAATGCAAATACCGGTTTAGATACCACTGCGCAAAGACCGCCACCAAAACGATCTCCATCGCAACCACACGCGGGAACCACGCGTTGCGAGTCTCGCGCCACCAAACCCAGACATGCCCGGCAAGGATCGCCTGCCACACAAACAAAATCAAACGATAGCGCGGATTATCCCATTGATCGCCGCCGCCGCGCAATGCCGTGAAGAGGACCCAGCCCCAGACGATGAGACTCAACCACAAGCGGATTCCACGCCCCGCACGGTTCGACTCCGCGCCCGTGCCTGACTCTGCCCAGATAGCGAGGGTCAACGCTGGAAGCATCGCGTACCATCCCGCTGCGCGCAGGATGCCGATCACCTTCCAGATGATCTCCGTCGGCGCGACAAGAATCGCCGGGAGGACGGGTTGCAGCACGCCATAGATCATCACAAAGGGAAGTTCCATCCAGTCCGGCATTTCGTCGAAGAGTTTCTGCACCCAGCCGGAGCCTTCTTCGATCTTGTAGGCGTTCCACTTCAACGACTCGCGGATGAAGTTTTGAATCACCCCCAGCGGACCGCCGCCCCCAAGATTCCCCTGCCTGTCCAACGCGGCGGATAACAGGAATAGCCCGGCGACAAAGACAACGCCCAAAATGACCGCCCCCCACCAGGGGAAACGTCCGCGATCGCTGGAGAAGTACATCCACCCGCCGAGGATGACGAGCGTGACCAACGCAATGGACGGCGAGACAAGCAGCATCCCCAAAATGCCGAGCGCAAGCCATGTCAATGATCTCTTACCGCGGCTGTGATTCCACGAAACGAATCCCCACAGGCAAAACGCGCTGAACGCCAGCAGGTACGGCTCGCGCATCGGAACTCCGCCCAGCAGGACGCTTTCAGGATACAAGGCGAATATCCAGGTTGCAGCCGAAGCGACCATTTCCCCCCATTGCATGTTGACCGCCTTCCACAGAAACGGGACTCCCAACGCCCCCATCAACGCGGACATCAACACCAGCAACAAAGTCCGATGCGCGTCGGGCGAAAGATAACGGTAGAGAAAAGCACAGAAAGCCAGCAGCCCGCCATACTGGTCCGAAGCGAAGCGGCTGTTGAACGCATCCATAATCGGGCGGTCGGACGAAGCCAGTTCCCAGGCTTGAGAGTCGCGGCGGTAGGCATCCGTGTAGGTGAAGCCCGCGCCCTGCTCTTCATCGCCCGCATGACCGTAAATGGGCAGGGCAAGGCGCGTCGTCACGCCGCCCGCCAAACGCAAAACAAATGCGATGGCAACCAGGTAAGACAAACTTCCAGTTTGTCCCACAGCAGATGCAAGAAGAAAGAAGGAAAGAAGAAAGAGAAAAGAAAACGCAAAAAAGCCGGCCAGCCAGTCCCCCGGCTGGAGCGCGGATAGCGCCGCGCCCAATGCGAGTGAAAGTGGAACACCCCAGGCGAGATCGCGTCGTTGAAAGGGTTTCATATCCCCACTTTTACCATAATTTGGAAACTTGGATTTTATATCCTCTCGAGCAGCTTCAACGCAATATGCGCGGCTTGCGGAACGCATTCCGCCACCTTCGGCGAGAGTTCCTCCCCAAATTCGCGGATGGCTTGAATGGCGATGCCGATCACGATCACCTCCTCCGGCACATGCGCCCCCATCCGCCGTCCAAGTTCGATGGCGTTTTGCAGCGAGGTATCATGCGCGCTCGTGGTATGAAAGGCGGAATAATTTGGCAGGTCGTCCAGTTTGCTGATTATGATCGAGCCAAGGTCCTCCTCAGGCGAGATACAAGCATCCACAATGATGGCGCGGTCGTAACCGATGAGGTGTTCCATCAGCCCAATGCCGCCAAACGAAAGACATTCGATCCCCGCCGATACATCCGGGGGTAATTGACAGGTTATCTCTTCGACGACCTTCCACCCCACCCCGTCGTCGCCGAGGATGGGGTTGCCGAGACCGACAATGATCGTTTTCATGATGACGCCTCCGCTTCAGACTTAACCGACGCCTGATTCCGCTTAACAAAACTGACTCAACACCTCAAGCGGATTCCCGTCCGCATCGAATATCTTGATCTCCAAAGGCATCTGTCCCGGCAATGAATGGGTGGCGCAGCCGAAGCATGGGTCGTAGGCGCGGAACGCCATCTCGACCATGTTGAGCAACCCTTCGTTGACGACCCCGTCGTGAATGAGACTCTGCGCCGCTTTCTTCGTGGACATCTGAATCGGCGCGTAGTTGTTGGTGGTGCCGACGATGAGATTCGCTTTGGTCACGCGCCCCAGTTCATCGGTCCAGTAATGATGCGTGAGAGTCCCGCGCGGCGCTTCGACGATTCCGATTCCCTCTGTCGGAGTCTGGGTCGGCTTGGTGTGAACATTCGGAGAGGTGATTTCGGGATCGGTAACCAGTTCGACCCAGCGTTCGGCGGCGTAAAGCAATTCGATCAGCCGCGCCCAGTGTGTCGCGAGACGTTGATGCACGGGCTTGCCGCCGAGGGTTGCATAAAATCTTTCGTATTCCGCCTGCGCGAGCGGAGTCGCCATGCCGTCCGCGGCGTTGAGGCGCGAAAGCGGGGTCGCCATGTAGACGCCCGACTCGATTCCATCCGTGAAGCCCTTCCAGCCGACGTTCTTGAGATACGGGAACTTGAGATAGGTCCACGGCTCGACGTGCTCGGCGATGTGGTTCATGTATTCGTTCGGCGCATATTTGCAGAACTCTTTCCCGTTCGGATCTACGACGCGCACTTTGCCGTCGTAGAAGTTGACCTTGTTATTCGCATCCACCAGACCCATGTAATAAGTGCGGTGGGTATACACGTCGCCGAGGATGAGGTCAACGTAGCCCTTGTTGCCAAGCACGATGTCGTTGAAGATTTTGAGGCTGAACTGCGCGAACTCGATAGCCCACCTGCCCATCTCTTCGATCTCTTTGCGCTGTTCTTCAGTGATGCCCTTCGTGATGCCGCCGGGGATGGATGTGCAGGGATGGACTTTCCTCCCGCCGATCATCTCGACGACAGTGTGACCACACTTGCGCATCTGGATGACCTTGCCGCCGATCTCCAACCCGACCTTGTGAATCACGCCGAGGATGTTGCGCTCCGCGACGGGCGCATCGGGTCCCATCACGAAGTCGGGTCCGCCGAGAGCGTAGAAGTGGGTGGTGTGATCGGTGCAATAGAAAGCCGAGTAAAGCAATTCGCGCAGCATCTTTGCCGTGCGCGGCGGGTCAACGTGATAGACCGCATCCGCCGCTTTTGCCGCCGCCATGTGATGCGCCTCGGGGCAGACTCCGCAGATGCGATTCGTGATGAGCGGCATTTCCTCAATCGGACGCCCGACCACGAATCGTTCGAATCCGCGCAGTTCGGGGATTTGAAAGTACGAGTTGGCGACCTCCCCTTTATCGTCCAGAAAGATCTCGATCTTGCCGTGACCTTCGAGCCGGGTGACGGGGTCAATGGATATGCGTTGGGTCATGGGGACTCCTTTGGTAATTGGTGATTGGTAATTGGTAATTGGTGATTGAATCTCCAATCTCCAATCTCCACTTACTTCTCCAGCGGCGACGAGTCGTCGTGCAGTTCTTTCACGAAATGCGCCCGCGCTTCCACCTCTTCCATCTTGAGCGAGGCGTATTGCGAGGCTTCCTTCATCAACTTCTCGACCAGGTCGGCTGGAAGTTTCTTGAGGTCGTCGTGGCTGTATCCCTTTTCCTTTAGGAATTCTTCGATCAGCGCCTTCTCCAGCATCGCATTGGGGTCTTCGACGGGTTCGGTATCACCAATTGGCTTCGTGTTCATATCAGCCTTCTTTCTTCTTCAACCTTCTTTACTCTTTCTTCTTTCATTTATCACCACTAACCACTTTCCACTCCCCATTCACTATTCCCCATTCACTATTCCCCATTCCCCACTATTCCCCATTCCCCATTCCCTATTCCCCATTCACTCACTATTCCCCATTCCCCACTCCCCACTCACTATTCCCCACTCCCCACTCCCCATTCACTACTCACCTTCCACGCCTCCCGATTCGCCTTCAACAGCGACCCCGCGAGATTGAAGCGATAGACCTGCCCGGTCGGGTCGGGGATGCCGTCCAGGATGCGTTCGATCTCCCCCGGCTCCTTCGCGTCTATGACGGAGGCAAACGCCGAGATCAGCCGCGCGCCGTAATCGGTCACACCCTCAGCGGGACCGTAGCAGCCGATACATTGAGTCCCCGCCCCCGGACAGCGCGCGTTGCATCCGCTTCGCGTGGCGGGACCGTTGCACGGAATCCCCTGCTCGAGCAGGCACAACGCCGGGTCAACCGGGGCGATGTCTTGAATGCGCTTGAACTCTTTGATGAGTTTGACATTCCGCGCGCGCGGACATTCGTCACAGACGGTCGAATCGCCCGCGCCGATGACCGATCCCTTCGGCGGGAGTTCGGCTTCTTGACCACTTTGACGACGAGATCAACCACCGCCGCGATCTGATGCGACTCGGGCGGGCAGCCCGGCATGAAGTAATCCACGTCCACCACCGCTTCGAGCGGACGCAGAATCGGCGCAAGGGTTGGGATGTGCAATTCGCCTTCCGGCACATCGTACGATGTGCGCGGATAGATTCCATGCGGGTTGTCGGTGGTCAGCGTATTGAACGCGGTATGAACAATATCGCCCACCGGACTCAGATTCGCCAAACCGGGGATGCATCCTTCGCAGGCGCACGATCCGAAGGCGACCAGAATCTTCGATTTCCTTCTCAGCAATTTGGCAAGATGCTCGTTCTCATCGTTGCGGATTCCGCCGTTGAAGAGCGTCAGCAGGATCGAGCCGTCTTCCATCGCTTCGACGTCTTTATACTTTGCGTCCATTGCCACGGGCCAGAAGACCACATCGAAGTTGGCGTCCACATCCAAAATCTTCTCGTGGATGTTCAGCACCGCGATCTCGCATCCGCCGCAGGAAGCCGCCCAGTACATTGCAAACTTCGGTTTCGCGGTCATGGTGTCACCTCCTTCTCGAAGGATGAGGGATGAATGATGAATGATGAATTTTCGCTTTCTTCATCCTTCATCCTTCCACCTTCATCCTTTCCCCAAGCCAGCGGACCCAACTTCCGAATCTCCTCCACAAAAGCCGTCGTCTCCGCCGCGAACTTCGCGCCTTCCGCCGCGCTCGCCCAAACGAGTTTGACGCGCCCCGCTTCGATGCCCAAGCCCGCCAAGACGCGCTTCAGCAAAAGGAATCGGCGCAAGGCTTTGTAATTCTGTTCGAGATAATGACATTCTCCGGGGTGACAGCCTGTGATCATCACGCCGTCCGCGCCCTGGGCGAGCGCGCGCAGGACGAAGGTCGGGTCGAGCCGCCCGGAGCACATCAGGCGCACCAAGCGCACGTTCGGCGCATATTTCATGCGAGCCGTCCCCGCCAAATCCGCGGCGCGATAACTGCACCAGTTGCAGGTAAAGCCGATGATGGTGGGTTCAAAAGTGTTGTTGTCCATAAGTCTCTCCGTTTGTGTAACTGCTCAGCGGCTTGTCATTTCGACGAGCGGAGCGAGGAGAAATCCTGGACAACGTCAAAGGGATTTCTCGCTATCGCTCGAAATGACAATCGAGAATGAGCAGGCTGAGCAGTTACCCGTTTGTGGAGATTAGAAATTAGTTCTTGCCAATCACCAATTACCAATTACCAATCTCCAATTCACACACCTTCAAGCGTGCGTAACAACAGCCCGTCAATCTGCGCCATGATCTGCTCGTCGCTGAAACCGGTTCCGCTGATCGCGCCGGCCGGGCAAGCCGCCACGCAGGTTCCGCATCCCTGGCAGAGCGCCGGGTTGATATTCGATACGTTGTCATCTTCGATGTATGCAATGGCGTTGAACGGACACAATCCGTTGCAGATGCGGCAGCCGGAACATTTCTCCGCGTTGATGCTGGCTTTGATCGGTTCGAGCGTGACTTCCTTCTGTAAAATCTTGTCCAGCACGCGAGCCGAAGCCGCCGCGCCCTGTGCCACGCTCGAAGGGATGTCCTTCGGTCCCTGCGCGCACCCGGCGATGTAAATGCCTTCGGTCATCGTCGCAACGGGATCGAGTTTCGGATGTTTTTCGGTGAACCAGCCGTCAGTGGAGCATGAGATACCGAACTGCTTCCCAACTTCCTTTGAGTCCCGACGCGGTTGGAGTCCGCTCGAGAGGATGACCATGTCAACGGGAATCCGCCTCTGCTTGCCCGCCAGCGTATCCTCCACCTGGATGATGAGTTTGCCCTTCTCGCGTTCATCCCGAGCTGCGTTCGTGACCTCCGCCACCTTGCCGCGCACAAAGAGAGTCCCTTCCTCCAGCACGCGCTGATAGAACTCGTCGTAGGCTTTGTACGCCGTGCGCATGTCAATGTAGAAGTTGTAGACCGTCGCGCCCGTCCGCTCGTGGACGAGATGCGCGAACTTCAATCCCTGCATACAGCAGATGACCGAGCAATAATTGTTGAAGTTCTTGTCGCGCGAGCCGACGCAATGGATGATGCCGACGCTCTTCGGCGTGGACTTTCCATCGCGCAAAACAATGTTGCCGTTCGTCGGTCCCGCCGCGTTGCTGAGACGTTCGAACTCCAGACTCGTGAAGACGTTCGGCAAACGCCCGTAACCGTAATTGCTCACGCGCCGCGCGTCGAACAGGTCGTAGCCGGTCGCAAGGATGATATTGCCCACGTCAAAGTGGACCAACTGGTCTTCCTGCTTGAAGTCAATCGCGCCCGTCGGGCAGAATTTTTCACAAGCCTTGCACGTCCCCTTCAAAAAGTATGTGCAGTTCTCCTTGTCCATCACCGGGAATTTCGGGACGGCCTGCGCGAACGGAGCGTACACGGCTTTGCGATAACCAAGCCCCGCTTCGAACACATCGTCAATCACTTTCTTCGGGCATTTCTCTTCGCAGATGCCGCAGCCCGTGCAGAGTTCTTCGTTGATAAACCGCGCCTTCTTCTTCACCGTCACGTGAAAGTTGCCGACATAACCCGCCACGTTCGTCACTTCGCTCCACGTCATCAACGTGATGTTCGGATGCGTCCCCGCCTCGACCATGCGCGGCGTGAGAATACAAGCCGAACAATCCAGCGTCGGGAAGGTTTTATCGAACTGCGCCATGTGCCCGCCAATCGAAGGTTCGCGTTCGACGAGATAAACATGGAAACCCGCATTCGCAATTTCCAACGCCGCCTGGATGCCCGCGATCCCGCCGCCGACTACAAGCGTGTTCGGGTTAATCGGCACTTTGATCTCTTCGAGCGCTCTGTTCTCGATCACGCGCGACACCGCGCCCGCGATCACCGCCTTCGATTTTTCCGTGGCGACGGCTTTATCCGTGTGTACCCACGAAACCTGTTCGCGGATCGAAGCGAGTTCCACCAGATACGGATTCAACCCCGCATTCTTCGCCGCCGTGCGAAAGGTCTTCTCGTGCAGATGCGGCGAACAAGCCGCGACGACGACACGAGTCAAGCCGAGTTCCTTGATGTCCTTCTCGATCAACTCCTGCCCCAAACTCGAACACATAAACTTGTAATCGCGCGCCACGATCACGCCCTGGCGCCCCAACTTCTCCGCCGCCCATTTGGCGACATGCTCGACATCCACCACCCCGGCGATGTTCGTCCCGCAATGACAGACGTAGACCCCGATCTTTTCCTGATTCATTTCACCGCCTCCTTTCGGACCTCGTGCCTGGTCCAGCGACGGGGCATGGGCAGCCCTTCATCCTTTTTCCGCGGTCCTGACGGCTCCTGCGTGATCGGAACCTCCACGCCGATGCGCGCCAGCGCATTTCGCGCGTTGACCAATTCCATGCCGATGCCGAGTTCACCCGGCTCCCGCCCGAACGCCAGCCCCATCAACTGCGTGAAGAACAGGATCGGCATGTGATAGTCCGTGCCGAAGTGATGGTTCATCTCGTTCTGGTAGGCGTCAATATTCATCTGGCACATCGGGCAGACCGTCGCCATCAGGTCCGCGCCGCGGTCATCGGCGTCGGCGACGAGCCGTCGAATCAACTCGAAGGCGGTCTCCGGTCCGATCTGGGTCATATGCCCGCCGCAGCAACTCGTCGTCAGCGGATAATCAATCACCTCCGCGCCCAATGCCCGGAGCAAGTCGTCCAACTCCGTCGGATGTTCGTGATCCGACCACCTGTGCTGATAATCGGGGCGTGGCAACATGCAGCCCATGTACGGCGCGACTTTCAATCCATGAAGCGGGCGCGTCACGCTGCCGCGGATTTTCTCCAACCCCACGTCGTAGACCAAAATGTCAATCAAATGCCGCACATCCAGCGTGCCGGGCTTGTACTGCAACCCGCCCGCCGCCAACGCCTCATTGACCTTCACGCCCAACGACGGGCGTTCCTGCATGTAATAATCCGCCTTGGCAAGGTTGAGGTAACAAGCCGAACACGGCGCGACCACCGTGCGCGTGCGTCCCATCCCATTCATCCTGCCGATCTGATCCGAAGCCAACGCCAGGTTCCGCGCGATCAGCGAGTAGGCGGGGATCAGGTTGATGCCGAGATACTCCGTCGCGCCGCAGCAGTTCCAGTCTTCGATCTCCTCGAAGCGCAGGTCGAGCGGCTCCATGATCGCGTTCATGGATTCCATGTACGCCTTCGCGCTGGATTCCATCGAACAACCCGGGTAAAGAAGATATTTGTTCATGAGGTCAACTCCAGCTGGCTGGCGCGCTCAAGGATGGCTTTCAATTGATCCATGCGCCTGATCTTCTTCGGCTTGATTCCCATGCGCCCCTTGGCGATCATCCCCAGCCCCATCGGCGCCATGCCGGGCAGCCTCAGCGGAAAATGCTTCAGGTAGTGGCGTGAGGCGAGTCCGAACTCGAAACTGCGCCCGTAGGTCTCGACCATATCCACAAAGGTCTGCGAAAAGTCCGGGGCGGTCGAATCCTGGTACAACTTCGCCTTGATCGCCATGCCCTTGAGGGTATACATCACATCCGCGATGTGAACCTCCTGCGGACAACGCACCACGCAGTGGTAGCACGAGACGCATATCCATTGCGTGTTGCTCCGCAGCACCTCGTCGCGCATGCCCGCCCGCAGCATCGCAAACAACATGCGCGGCGTATGCTCCATGTCCATCGCCGATGGGCACGATCCGCCGCAGGTCCCGCACTGGATGCACATCTCCAAATGCGAAACGCCCGCCGTCTTCATGCTAACTTCATGCAGCAGGGAAAGGTCTTCCTCGCGGGTCAATCGCGCCCGCACGCGTTCATCTGTCATCTGGGGCATACGCGCCTCCGCTCACAACTCAACCGGCCAGTTGCTGCTCGGCATGACCTGGGTCATCCATTCGCAGAATACAGTCACCGCCCATATATCCATATTAGTGATTTTTATCACATTACAAAGTAACAAAAATAATCATGCGAACCTGATTAACGTCCTGCTGCCTGATTCGGCTCGACTCATAGTGCGGGCAGTCCGAAACATCCGGAAGTTCCCCGGGGCGTCCCTGCTGCCGAAGAGAGCATTTCTTAAGCCCATGAAAGGCGCGAAAAAGAGCCTCAGCCACAGAGAACACCGAGTTCACAGAGATTTTAAAAAGGTTCTCTCAGGATTCTGTCCTGAAAATAGGTTTACCCGGAGTCGAACGTCTCCTGACGTTCGCTTCTCGCTCCAAAGTCTGGAGATGCCGCTGGCGCTGCTTTGGACTCCATTTTCATCCCTCCGGCTTCGCTGATATGAAAAAAACGTCCCGAAGGGTTCTGGAAGGGCGGAAATTCTGGCTGACAACCTTCGGGAGTGAAATTCGTTTCATGAAAACTCTGTGGCAAAAAAGAGTTAATAAACGCTCTCCAGGACGAAATACCAAAAAGCCCGTCTCCGAAACATGGTTTCGAGGCGGGCTTTTAGTTTTAGCGCTTATCCGAAAATTATGCTCAATGCGGCGGGAACAATTTTCGGGTGGAATTACACGTTATTTCTTCTCTTCCACCTGCTGGGGCTCAGCCTTCTTTTTGGTCCCGCGCATTTTGCGGAAGAACCAGCGCAAGCCGAGGAATGCCAGGTAGAACGGAATGCCGATGGTGACCAGGACCGGCAGGGTGTAGATCACGAAGCGGATCATGAAGTTGACGAAATTCTTCCAGAAATTGAGCAGGTCCTGAATGGCTTCGAGCGCGACGCCCTTCGGCTCCCACTTGCCGATGGTGACCGGCTGGATGGTCTCTTCGGCGATCAGGCGCACACTGACAGCGGAGAGAGCGGCGGCTTCTTCGTAATATTTGATCTGTCCCTGGATGATCTCGATCTGCTCGCGGTAATACATCAACTGGTTGAAGATATTGACAACCTCGTCGGTATTTTGGGCGTTCTCCATCAACTCGGTCAATTCCTGCTCGGCAGCCTGGTAGGTCTTGAGGCGGGATTTCAAATCCACATACTCGGCGGTCACATCCTGCCCGGAACGGATTTCGCTCTGGACTTCGACCGCGCCTTCCTTGATGAGTTCCAATACCTCGTCCAATTTTTCGGCTGGCACGCGAATGGTGAGGCTGGCTTCCGGAACAGGCAGGTAATCGCTTGTATAACTTTCATAGAGGTTGGACGAGACGACAAACCCGCCCATCTCTTCCGCCATTTCCTGAATCTCATCCATGCGCCCCTCCACATCGGATACGACGATGGCAAGGTCGGCGTTTTGGATGACGATGCGCTCGACGCCCGCCGCCTCCCCGCCGCCCCCAGATGCGACTCTTTCTTCGACTGCTATATTGGCTGTGCCCGCCTCCGGGGGAGCAACATCGGCGGCAGGCTGCGCCGGAGCCTCCATGACAAATTCCGGCTCGCTTTGAACGGCTCCCGCGGCGCAGGCTCCCAGGACAATGGCGGCAACCAGAATAATACTGTAGGGTGTTAATCGTTTCATTTCAACTTCTCCTTTTTCCTTTGGTGACATCTCTTCCAAAAGGACGCGGAATGTACATGATTGGTTCCCTGCCTCTCCAAAGTCTCCCGACTTTGGATTCCCGTCCTACCAGCCTTCGCCAATGCGGACGGCGTGTTTCTCCGGCAGCCCTGCCGCGCGGATGCGCTCCTGCACCTCGGCGATATTGTATGCGACGCGTTTGGGAGTCCAGGTACGGGCAGCGGTGTCATAGATGGCGTAGGCGGCGCGCGGATCACGGTCGCGGGGCTGACCCACCGACCCGGGATTGAGAATCAACTTCGGGTGAAGCGAAAGCGCCGCATCCGGCTTGGCGTATTCGGCGGTGACCCAGTCCGAATTACTTTTCAGCGTGAAACTGCACTGGATGTGCGTATGCCCCACAAAACACCAATCGGTGCCGAAGTGATCGAAGTTCAAACTTGCCGTCGTCGAGTTGAGGATGTATTCCCACAACGGGTCGCGCGGGCTGCCGTGGACGATGGTCGCCTCGCTGCGCACCTTCGGCTTGGACGGGAGCGACTTGATAAAGTCCATATTGCTGGCGGAAAGCACCTGCTCGTGATACAGCAGCGAACGTTTCGCGTCGCCGTTGAAAGTCTCCAAAGACATCCTGCCAACGACCCCCACATCATGGTTGCCCATCAGGCAGGTCAGGTTCTTGATCTCGCGGACCTCCTCGACCACGGCATTCGGATCGGGACCATACCCCACCAGGTCGCCGAGGCACCAGGTCTCGTCCACCTGCCCGGCATCTTTCAGCACCGCTTCGAGCGCGGTGTAATTTGCATGAATATCCGACATGACCAGAATGCGCATATTACTCCAATAACCTTGCGATATGTGCGATGATTTTTTCAGCCGCTTCTGCCTTGCTCATCAGCGGCAGGTTTTCCCGCGCCCCATCCGCAAACAACAGCGTGATGCGGTTGGTCTCGACGGCAAACCCGGCGTCGTCTGCCGAGATGTCGTTCGCGGCAATGAAATCCAGACCTTTGGATTTTAACTTCTCGGACGCATTCTGCAACAGGTCGCGACTCTCCGCCGCAAACCCGACCATGATCCTGAAACGCTTCGCGACTCCGCCCGGGCTTGCTACTGTTTTCAGGATGTCCGGCGCCGCCTCGAGTTGGATCTGCGGAATGCCGTCCCGTTTCTTGAGTTTGTCCTTCGCCGTATCCTTCGGGCGAAAGTCTGCCGCCGCCGCCGCCATGACCAGCGCGTCGGCTGATTCGTTCATCAAGGCATCCAGCATATCTTGGGCGCTTTTAACTCGAACGACTCTCGCGCCAATAGGCGGGTTCAGCCCGGTTGGGGTTGTGATGAGCGTCACTTCGGCGCCTTCGTCGAGTGCGGCTTGGGCGAGGGCATATCCCTGTTTGCCGGATGAATGATTTGTAATCACACGCACCGGGTCAATGGCTTCCTGGGTCCCTCCGGCGGTGACAATCACTTTTTTGCCCGCAAGTTTTCCATTTTTTCCAAGCGCCACACGCACATGACCGAGAATATCCATCGGCTCGATCATCCGTCCGACGCCGGACAAGCCTGAGGCGAGGTGCCCGGCCGCGGGTCCAGCGACCAGCGCCCCCCGAGTCTGAAGCGTTTTGAGATTCTCCCGGGTGGCGGGGTGGTCGAACATCCCTCCATCCATTGCCGGGGCGATCACGATCGGACAGGTCGAGGCAAGGGCTGTTACAGTCAACAAACTGTCTGAAATTCCGTGCGCCATTTTTGCGATGGTGTTTGCCGTGCAAGGGGCGATCACGAGCAAGTCCGCTTTTTTGCCGAGGTCGACGTGCAGGACATGCGCTTCATCGCCCCACAAGTCTTTGTCGGTGAAGGCGCGGCGACCCGTTACAGATTGAAAAGTAAGCGGTGTGACGAATTTTTCCCCGGCGTTCGTCAAGATCACATCCACTTCCGTGCCGGATTGTGTCAACTTGGAAGCGAGGTCTGCCGCTTTGAACGCCGCAATGGAGCCGGTGACTCCAAGCAGGATACGTTTGCGTGAAAGAATGGACATACTGGGTGATTATACTTCCAACACTGGGCGGCGCTGCCTGCGCGCGGTCTTTATTGCAATTGTGTTGCAGGGGAATTGCGCTTTCTCCACTAGCCCAAATGTAGGGGGGGGGGAATAGTGACAGTTCGGTTGTATAATTATCAATGTTGATAGCTCGTCCGGAAAAGAATAAAAGGAGACCGTCATGAAAAAGTTTTCAATTGTATTTCTGGCATTGATCGCCCTGCTTGCATTTACAGTCAGCCCTGTGCTTGCGGCTTCGGGAATCCTGATCCTGCGCGAAGCCCGCAACGATCCAAGCGGCGGCGTGATCTTCGTCTTTGAATACACCGGCGATTTCTCGGAAGCCGACTTCAAAGGCGGGTCTGCCATGCTCAACGGGCAGTATTACCCGCTTGACTGTAATATTGTGGAAGGCGAAGGGCTTGTGCAATGCACGGCGTCTCGCGCGCTGGCAGGCGGGTTGGTGCAGGTCTTCCTCGCCGGTTCCATCTTTTGGGACAAGGTTCCCGAAGGCGGGCGGGGCGGTTATTGTTACGATGTGTACGATTTTCCCGCCGAGGGGCAACCCGCTGCATGGACCTTCCAGGGAGAACATTGCCAGGATGAGCCTGCCTCTCAAGGCGATATGATTAATTTCTACTCGCCGTTTTGGGAGAGTTATTATGACTACTACTTTGAGGCAAACGGCCTTGAATGGCTGTATGGCGACCCCAGCACCAACCCCGGGGAAGGCTACTACTACGAAGGCAGTGAATCTTAAGGTGAATTGCCGCCAGAGGCATAGTCACAAAAAGAGCCCGCCGCCGGTTTAATACGACCAAAGAAAAACTCACCCTTGGACAAAACTTCGAGGGTGGGTTTTTTGTACTTTTGAAGAACCTTCGGAACACTTGGGTTGACGCATTTAATTTGGCTTTATCGCATATATACCCGGTAATGACTTCGGCATATAATTTGCCTCATGACCATTATTGATACTGCCGAACCGTTCCTGCTGCCGGGGAGCCGCGCGGGGGTTTTACTCATCCATGGCTTTACCGGCGCGCCCAAGGAAATGCGCCAGATGGGGGAATCACTGAACGCGCAGGGATATACATGTTTGGGGATTCGACTCGCCGGGCACGCCACAACCCCCGAAGATATGATCGCCTCGCGCTGGACCGATTGGGCTGCCTCCGTCGAGGACGGCTTTCACCTGCTGCGCGGCACAACCGACCGAATCTTCCTTGCCGGGCTTTCGATGGGAGGGGTGTTAAGTCTGTTGATGTCGGCACGGTTGGATGTTGCCGGGGTAATCGCCATGTCCACGCCTTACACCCTGCCCAACGACCCAAGAGATTTCCCGGTCTCCGTCATCAGGTTGTACAGCCGTTTCGTTAAATTTCTACCCAAGACGAAAGACCCGCCCGGCTCGTCATGGTTTGATAAGGAAGCCTACAAGGAGCAGGTCTCCTACCCGCAGAACCCCGTCCGCTCGATCGCGGAGTTGAAACTGCTGCTTGGGGAGATGCGGGCGGCCTTGCCTTTGGTGAAGAAACCCGCGCTGCTCATCCACTCCAAAAACGATACTTATGTTTTGCCGGAAAACATGGAAAAGATATACGCCGGGCTGGCGAATGCTTCTGATAAAACGAAGGCTTACATAACGGGGTCGAGCCATGTTGTCACGCGAGATGCGGCGCGCCAGCAGGTCTTCCTGCTGGCGCGGGATTTCATCCGGCGTATCGAAGCCGCACAAGGTTGATATCAATCCCCCCGTTAGACCGCCTTTTCCCTCAGCGCCGAACTGACGTAATCCATCAGTGAGACGACGATGGCGATGGCAAGCATTTGCGTGGAGGCGGCGTTGTAATCGAGCAGGTTGATATTTTGCACGAGCAGGAAGCCGATGCCGCCGCCGCCCGTGATGCCGATGATGGTGGACATGCGCACGTTGATGTCCCAGCGGTACATGGTGTAGGAGATATACGGCGGGATGATCTGCGGGATGACGGCGTAGATGATCGTCTGCAAACGGTTCGCGCCTGTGGCTTCCACCGCTTCGAGCGGACCGGCGGAGATGCTTTCCACCTGTTCGGAGTACAGTTTGACAAGGCTGGCGATGGTATGCAAGCCGAGCGCCATCACGCCTGCAAACGGACCGATGCCGACAAAGATGACGAACACAATTGCCATGATGACTGCTTCCACCGAGCGCACGGCGTTGACGATGGTGCGGGTGACGGTATACACCGCCAACCCGATGGGCAGGGAGGCTTTGGGATGATTGAGAAATGCCAGCGTCAATCCGCCCAGTGCGCCGAGAATGGCGGGCAGTGTAAAAATGTAGAGCGGATTGCCGATTTCATAAAACCAGTTCAGTACCTGGGCAATGCCGATAAAGAGCAGGGCGCCTGTGGCGGCGGCAAGCGCGGCATTGACCAGGCGCGCGGTTTGAACGGGCAGCCGTTCGCTCAGGGATTGGCCCCAGCGGCCGAGTCCGCTCGAGACGATGCCCCCCGCTATCAGCGCGGAAAGAGCCGGGGTGATCGTCCGCAAAATATCGCCGCTTTGGAAGAGGAAGTTCCCCAAAAAGCCGAACGAGCCGAGGGATTCGATCATGGACAGACCGAGGTTCATGCCCAGGCTTCCCAGTTCCAGCACGGCATAGATCGCCAGCGCGGCGGTAAAGATGGAGATAACCTGCGTCAAAATGCGACTCATGGTCGAGGAGTCCGTTTCGCCGCGCGAGAGCGACCAGCGCGCGCCAAAAGCGATTAACAAAAGTGAAACGCCCACACCGGCGGCGTTCATCCAGATGTTTTCGGCAAATGAGTCGCTGATACCCAGCAGGAATTTCCCCGCCTGAAAGCCGAGCCAGATGCCGAGGGGCCAGCCCAGCAGGTTGAGCGCAACACTCGCCAGCGGACTGCGGACGTTTTTCATCAGGTTGCGCGCCGCAAAGAAACTGAGCGGGAAGGAAAGCAGCGTGCCGAGCAGGGTGGCAAGAAACGCCATGAACACTGTTTCGATGATCTTATCCCAGGTGTTCAACGCGCTTTTGCTCCAGCGCGGCGTTCCCACATTTTTATACGAATACGAGCGCAGGAATTGAACGTCGTCGCTTTCGCGGTCTTTGGGCAATTCGACCCCGGCGGTGAATTGACCTTGCGAGTCGGATTTCACGCGAGCCTTTGCCAGCGCCAATGTGCTCTCCGGGTCGTTGCCCGGAACGAACAGAATCACCACATCCGTGTTTGGCGGGAAGTTGAAACCATTAAGCGTGATAACATCGCCCGCCGCGCCGCAGGACAGGCTTTCGACGTAGGCTTCGCCGGATGCTTCGCGCTGAATCTGCGGCTCGACTCCGCCCGGGCAGGGCAGGTAAACCGGCGAGTTGACCGTCGTTTCGGCGCGGTCAAAGTCGAAGAGATCGGGGTTGGCAAGCGCGCGCATCACGCGCACGCGGCTTTGCTGGCGGCTTTCCTTGCGGAATTCTTCGAGATCAACCTTTGTCACTTGAAAGGCGTACGCAATGGTGATAATGGCAAGCGCAAAGAAGAAGCCGTTGCGCAGCGAGCGCCATACGGATGGTTTTGTTTCGCGGTTTGAGTTCGATTCGGTCATGCTGTCACCCCACGCGCTCGGCGTCGCGTCCGTAGATTTCTTTGAATTTTTTATCGTCAATTTCGCCGGGCAGACCTTCAAAGACCAGCCTGCCTTGATTCAACGCGATCACGCGGTCGGCGTATTTATGCACCAGGTCGAGGAAGTGCAGGCTGCAAAGCACGGTCACGCCGTCCTCTTTATTGATGCGTTCGAGATGCTTCATGATGCTGTGCGCGAGGACCGGGTCGAGGCTGGCAACCGGTTCGTCGGCGAGGATGATCTCCGGGTCCTGCATGAGGGCGCGCGCAATGCCCACGCGCTGCTGCTGCCCGCCGCTCAATTCGTCGGCGCGGTAATCGGCTTTATCGGGGATGCCCACCCGCGCCAGCGCCTGATGCGCCTTCTCGATATCCGTTTTGCTGAAGCGGTTGATCAAACTCCAGGCGGGGTTGGTGTAGCCCAGCCGCCCGGCGAGGACGTTGGTCAATACCTTCGAGCGATGCACCAGGTTGAAACTCTGGAAGACCATTCCGATCCGGCGGCGGATGCGGCGCAATTCCTCCGGCGACGCGGCGGTGACGTCCTGCCCGTTCCAAAAAATTTGCCCGGAGGTTGGTTCGATTAAACGATTGATACAGCGCAGAAGCGTGGATTTGCCCGAGCCGCTCAACCCAATGACCGCCAGGAATTGACCCTTGGGAACGGTGAAACTGACATCGGTGAGCGCCTGCACGCCTCCTTCGTAGACTTTGGTGATGTTCCTCGCTTCGAGCATGGCACTCCTCTTTTTACGTAGTACGTCCCGAAGGTTCTTGAAAAACGAGCCTGCTTTCGATCAAACCTTCGGGACGCTGTGTATCCTGATTTTATAACAAACCGGGCAGGAGAGACATGCTCCCCTGCCCGGAATTTCAGACAGTTGCTTATTACTTCAGCGCTTCGAGCGTGATGCCGGAGGCGGTTACCGCATTGCGGATGTCGTCGTACTCGGCGTCGGTGGTGGGATTGATGCCCGTCCAGCTATAGGCGTCGAATGCGGCCGCGAAGCCTTCCGCATCGTTGGCGGCGAAGTCGAAGAGCGCCTGCATGATCTGTTCCATCAGCGCGTCGTCGAATTCGGGACCGAAGGAAACGGTGTCGTTGGCAATGGCGGGGGTGATGGCGAGAACGCGAACCTTTTGCATCACATCCGGAACTTCCTTGCGGAGGTTGCGGCGGGCATCGCGCGGTTCGAAGTTGCCGCACAGCACGGTTTTATCCTCGGCGGTGTTGGCGCAGGAGGCAATCAGGTCGTCCGGCACGTCAATCTGGTCGAGTCCGTCGAGTCCAAGTGAAGTTCCGTCCACATTGGCGGGGCTCCAGAAGGCGGTGGCAAAGTCCACTTCACCGTTATACACGGCGCGGACTGCCGCATCGTGCGAGCCTGCTTCCACAACTTCGCCGGGGGTCATGCCCTCTGACTGGAACATATATTGCGGGTACAGGTAGCCGGAGGTGGAGGTGGCGTCGGGATACGCCCACTTCTTGCCGTTCAGGTCGGCGAGAGTCTGGTATTCGCTGTCGCGCGCAACGACGATCATCGCGGCGTACCAGTCGAGACCGAAGCGGACGGCTTTGCCGCCCACTTTGATTCCGCACAGGTTATTGCCAAGCACATAACCCAGTCCGGGGACGAACACCATCGTATCGCTCGGGGAAGCGCAGACTTCCTCGATGGTGGCGGCGTAGGAGGTCGGGACGACCACTTCGAAGGTCAAGCCGGTGGCTGTGTTCAACGCGGCGGCGAGCAGTTCGCCTCCTGCGGTGATTTCAGCGGCGTCCACCGACGGAACGAACAAGACCTTGATGGGGTGTTCGGGGGAGCCGACGGCGGGCATTTCCTCGGTCGGTTCGGCGGTGGGTTCAGGCGTGGGTTCCTCAGTGGGCGCTTCGGTGGCGACGGGTTCTTCCGTGGCGGGCGTACCGCAGGCGCTGAGCATCATCGCAGCAGCCACGATGAGGGACAGCAGAACGAACAAATTGCGTTTATTCATGGTTTCTCCTTCTTTCCTTTACGTATGGTGGATATGGTTTTCAGGGTGCAGGAACCCCTGACAACATGATGATACCGCTTGTTAACATTGTTAACAAGCCTCCTTCTCTTAAAATATTTGTCAGCGTTTTGCCGCTACAGGGAGTTAACTTGTCTTGACAAGTTTCCGGCATCCTGGTCATTATACATTACCCCGCCTGGAATGGAAAAAAATCTTATAAACAAATTTTTATCGTCTTGTAAATAATGGAGGCTCAAACGAATGATGCGCAAGGGCGCACCTGCCCGCCTGAACAGGGTGAGTCAGGCGGGTGGATTCGCCCCCATTCACCAGACTCTTCGACCTGATTTCGGAACCAATCCAAAATATCATCTTCAATGCGGGTGGTGATGCGTATTTTTCCCTGCGGCGCGCGGACAACGACTCCCCAGGAGCTAAAACCAACCTATCAACCAAGCATTGACTTGAAACCTCAGCGCCCATCCACAGGCCGCCACAAAAAATACCCTCTCCTTCAGGACGCGTGCCCGAAGGGTAGAGGGGCAAACGGACAGACTTGATCATCACGCCAATCAGGGAGAGGCTTCTGTTATGCCAATTGCACTTTCAATTTTTTCCCAACCGCGGACGCAGCCCGTTCCAATGTGATCAACGTAATTGAAGCATTCTCCGGGTCGAGTAGACGTTCCAGCGCGGCACGACTGGTTTTCATGCGGCTTGCCATCTCTGTTTTGCTGAGCTTTTTCTCTTTCATCTCTTTGGCAATTTGATAGGCGATGACGCGCTTGATAGCAACAGCTTGTACTTGTTCGTAGATACCATCTTCTTTGAGGAAGTCATCAAAGTCGCTTCCAACATGTTTCTTGTTCATTTTATTCTTTCTCTACTTTCTTCAGACGACGATGGGCAGTGTCTAAGTCGTCCTGAGGTGTCTTTTGTGATTTCTTGACGAAACCATGCAAGAGAATCATTGTTTTGTCGATCACGGTAAATAATACTCTGGCAATTCCCGAACCAATATGCGAGCGGACCTCCCACAATCCGCGCCCCATCTTGCGGATCAACGGCATTCCAAGCGGCCAGCCATATTGGGCGGTCTTGATATCTTCACCAATGGCTTGACGATCTGCTTTCGGCAATTCCTTCAAACATTCGCGAACAGGTTCTTTGCCTGTTTCGCTTTTATAGAATTTTACGTTTAGGATTGGCTCCCGATCCTTGTTTTCATCCATGGGCAAAAGTGTACCATAATTGGTACGTAAGTCAAGACTTAAAGCAACCTCTCCCCCGCCTCCCCGACCGGGGAGGCGCCTTTGCACCATCAACCAAGAAGTTCACTTGAAATCTCAGCGCCCATCCACAGAACAGCAAACAAAAAAAATACCCTCTCCTTCAGGACAGGCGATGCACTGACTGGCACAGCCGTGTCGAAGCGGTGATGCCCCTGCAAACGCAGATTATTACGTTTCGAACCACACGCGCTTTACTTTCTCTGCTTCAACCATTCCACCTTTGCCAGTTCGGTGACATCGTGAAATTCCGGGTCACCGGTCATGACGATGCCGTCCAGTTTTTGCGCCGCAACGATGACGAAAGCATCCGCATAAGAAACGGGATGATTCGCTTTGACGTGAGCCGCGGCAAAGACGGTCTGGTCGTCTGCAGGAAGGACTTCAATGGGAAGGCTTTGGATGACAGCCAGCGCATCCTGCGCCCGACCCAATCCGTAATTTCTTTCCATGTTGTACAACATTTCCCCAAGGTTGATGACGGACATGTAATTATGGCACTTCCCTTTTTCGCCGTCATCCAAAATTTCGCGGACTCTCTGCGCGGCGGGTTCGCCGTTCAGGTATGCCATGAGCGCGAAAGCATCCATGATGTAAACCGGAAGATCAGCCATTCAAAAACCTCTCCTCGCGTTTCTTTTCGAGTTCACGGTCTGCCTTTAATGACTCAGTCAAAGATGGACCACCCTTTAAAAAACCATATCCTGTTTTGACAGGGTCTTTCACCACAGGGACAATTGCCAGCACGCCGCCATAATCCACAATGACCACCTTCGCGCCGGGATGCAGGTTGTATTTCTTACGATATTCTGCCGGGATGACCACCCAGCCTTTGTTGGAAATAGTGAGTTCCATAAGATTTTCCTTTCGTTATACCTTTTACATTAAAAGTATAACATAAAACCGCCCCCACCCATCCTCCCCCAAATACGACATGGAAGCGCTTTCTGAATCAACCAAACTATAAATTGTCGGAATTGCCCACAGGGTGCTTCGCAAGGAGAGGTGCCGAAGGCGGAGGGGGTGAATCGCCACAAAAAATACCCTCTCCTTTAGGAGAGGGCTGAGCGGACATTGCGATTATCACACCTATCAAGAAGGGATCTCGTGAATATATTCTTTGCAATTTCATTCTGACATGGAGTCAGTAGTGCTTTGAACTTCATTGGATAAATCGGGCTTTTTCTCTTTTAAGCGTAGGAACAATCGCAGACCGATAATCACTATGCCAGTAATAAGGCTGATAGCCCACAAAGCGGCCACACCATATGGACTTGGGAATGTAACAAATACATCCACAATATACGTAATTATAACGGGAATACCAATTAAGGACGTAAAGGGCGCTCTTCGGTGACGAATTGTACATTGAGGAAATTCGATAACAACCCAATCGTCCAGAATACTAACAGGAAGAAAGTTTGCAACCCAGGAAATCTTAGGGTAACGCGTTCAAATAAATAAGACAGGTAAATAGCTGGCACAATAGCGAACAAACCAGTAATGATGATAGGCTCAAAGCCTGTTTTGGGTCTTAGCAAGGTGACTATTCCCCACATAAACAGTGCAATCACCAAAATGATCATAAGGCGAATGATCGTATTCCAAAACGCAAGAAAGATAAAACCAAATATCACGATCAATAGAGAGATAAACACCCAAGCTTGCGACACCGTATCTGCATTAATAATGATCGGGTCTTTTTCAAAGGCAGTGTTTAAATCTGATAACGGGAAAGATTGATAACCATTCCGTGGAGTCAGCATGTGCAACTCAGTCTCGGTCATTAGAAAGCCCTGATAATAAATATCCGGGTCGATCTCGGTATAAATACCTGTTGTATCCACACCTACGAACATGTTTTGTCCGGTTTCATCGGGACCATCAACCAAAACGTAAGGTTGTTCTCCATCGACCACTGCATTACCATTCGAAATGGTAATGGAAGGTATATCACCATCGACATATGCCTGCTGGATTGAACCGATACCCGAAAACAAACTTATGGCGATACTGATGGTTGATAAAGTGGAAATAAAAAGGGTAAAAACCACAAAGAACAAAACAGCACTTCCAACGCTTTTTTGCGCTGCCTTGCGATAATAGGAGAGACTGCTGAACGGCAAGACAGCACCGCTTAAAAACCACCCTATTTCACCTAAACAGCCTGCACTAGTACTTTTTGTAGTAACAGGTTCCTGATCTTTCAAAGTTGAAGTTTCTATTGTCATTTGATTTTCCTCTCTATGGATGGATAGTGCTTTGGAATTGAGTATATGGAGAAATACCGATCAACGGAAGTTTTTCAAGAAGCAATTCCGGGGTGACCCGTTCAATCAGTTTGGCTTGGACAATACCGTCTGCATCGATAAAAAGTTCAGTCGGAATGGCAAAGACTTGATACAGTTCCATAACCGCCCCATCGCGATCGAGTAAGATGGGATGAGTAAGACCAAATTCATCGGCATAAGCTTGTATGATCTCAGGGCTCTCCTTACTGTCAATGAGTAAGACAGCCAGTTGAGGATAGGTTTCGTGCAGTTCTTGCAACAAAGGTGCTTCGATGCGGCAATCTGGGCACCAAGTGGCACCAATGGATAATAAGATAGGGCGTCCTTTGAATTGGCTAAGGCTCATCGTTTCCCCATCAAGTGAGATCAATTCAAAATCTGGAGCAGGATCACCTACCTTCAAAGAACTATTGTTTAAATAGTTTTTATAGAGTTCCGGTGAAAACCGGACAGCCAAACCGACACCCAAACAGCCTACCAGACAGATGCTCATGACGCCGACTATGAAAGCTGCTAAAGTGGTGTTCTTTTTTTTCATAATTCCTCCTATCTCTATAAATGGATTTTACCGTAAATCAGGCGGAGGATACAGAGCAGCAACCAAAAAAAATACCCTCTCCTTCAGGAGAGGGCTGAGCGGACATGCCGATTATCACGTCAATCAGGGTGAGGTCCAGCGGACAAGCCGAATATCACGTCATTTATTAGGGAGAGGTCTAGCTCTTTGCTCGATTACAACATTATCAATCCAGGAGATATTAATGAAACAGCATCTTGATTTTATTAAAGGTTTATGCTACAATTATTATTAACCCAAAGGGTTAACAATAATTGTAGGGATACTTTGGACATACTTTTTCGGACAACAAAGCTCGCAAAAGAGTGCAACGAATATAGGCTGTTACAAAAAGTCCACGGCGAACGAAGGGCAAGATTGATTCGACGTCGTTTGGATGAACTTCGAGCCGCTAATAATTTAGCAGAAATCAGCTATCTACCTCCACCAAGAATGCATCAATTAAAAGGTGAACGACAAGGACAAATTTCATTAGATCTTGACCATCCTTATCGTCTCTTAATTACAGTTGCAAACAAGCCCGTTCCGAAAAAAGATAATGGAAGTATTAATTTATCAAAAGTAACTGAAATTATGATCTATGGCATAGAGGATACACATGATTAAGAATCAATACAATCCAGATTTTGTGACCCCGCCTGGTGAAACTTTACTTGAAACACTCGAAGTAATTGGAATGACCCAGGCTGAGTTTGCTGAACGGACAGGTAGACCTAAGAAAACAATCAATGAAATAATTCATGGTAAAGCAATTATTACCCCTGAAACCGCTTTACAGTTCGAGAAGGTTTTAGGTGTACCTGCTGGCTTTTGGATCAACCGTGAACAGAATTACCAGGAATGGCTTGCCCGCGAACAAGAAAGAGAAAATTTCGGGCAATATCTCTCATGGACAGAAAAATTTCCTATTAAGGAAATGGTTGAATTAGGTTGGATAGAAAAGCAAGACGAACCTATTGATAAATTAAATGGATTATTGCGTTTTTTTGGAATAGCATCCCCACATCAATGGGAAGCAGTGACTAACGACCTAAGCTTAGCCTTTCGTCTTTCGGCTGCTTACAAAGCAGAACCTGAAATAATTTCAGCTTGGCTTCGAAAAGGCGAAATTGAAGCGCAAAACATCAATTGTGAAATTTTTAATGCTGAAGAATTTAGAAGGTCTCTTGATGAAATAAGACTTTTAACAAATGCATCACCTGATATCTTCGTGCCAAAAACAATTGAACTGTGTGCAAAAGCAGGTGTTGCAGTTGTTTTTGTGCATGAACTTCGTAAATTAAGGACTAGTGGCGCAACTCGCTGGTTGAATTCAAATAAAGCTCTTATTCAATTAAGCTTGTTATACAAAACTGATGATCATCTTTGGTTTACCTTTTTTCATGAAGCAGGTCACATTCTTTTGCATGGAAAAAAAGATATTTTTCTAGAAGGTGATTTAGAAACAAATGAAAAAGAGGAACAGGCAAACCGTTTTTCAGCAGATTACTTAATTCCTCCAAGCGAATATAAGCATTTTTACCCAAAAGGGAGTTTCTTTAGCAAAGCTGAAATAACAGAATTTTCAGAGAAAATCGGAATTGCCCCAGGAATCGTTGTAGGACGTTTACAACACGACGAGCGTATACCTATGAAAAATTGTAACGACTTAAAACGTAAGTTGCGCTGGAAAGGCGACGATTAAAAAAAGGGCGGTCTAATGACCGCCTTTTTTCTACTACTCACTACAACTTCGCAAACCTGCTCACCACCTTCGCCAACCCAGCGGGACGATCCACATTCCCGCCCTGATTGACTCCAATGACCGTGCCTTCCTTCGCATACGCCAACTGCACGTATGCCTGACCGGTAATGAAGCGCGCACTGTCGATGGCGCAGGAGGTCACGAAGCCAATGCGCTCACCGTCGGCATTGACCACCGGGTCACCGTTGTGCGCCATGCGCGTGCGCTGTTCGTCGAAGGTGAAGCGCACCACCACGCCCTTGCGTTCCTTCTCACGTGCCACGAAGGCATCGCGACCGATGAACCACGGCTTGTAAGTCTTCACATACGAACCAAATCCGCCTTCGGCGACGCCGAGGTCACGCATGAGGGTACCCGAAAAGTCGCGTTGTTCCATGTACTCCCAGCCAAAGCCATCGCCTTTGCCGGAACCTAATCCCATTTCGTGACCATACAAAGGCAGACCCGCTTCTGTTCTCAGCGAGTCACGCGCACCCAAGCCAATGGGCTTCACACCGAATTGCTCACCCGCTTTTAACACACCGTTCCAAAATGCCACAGCGCTCTCCGGGTGGACGAACAACTCGAACGCCATCTTCTCGCCCGTGTACCCGGTGCGAGACACAATGAGATCGAAACCACCAATGACCGCATCACACAACTCCGTGCGCTTCAACTTCATTACCTGTCTACTTGTTTCCGTGTCTACTCCCATGGAAAGCAGCACATCCCGTGACTTCGGACCCTGCAAGGCAATATCCACGCGCATATCGTCCCCAGATTTCGGATCGCGCAAATTTCGGATCGCCGCCTCATACCCAAAGGTCCGCGCAAAGGGGCGGGCGTTATCAATTTTCACCTTGCCGTCGCGCACACTTTCCAGCCACGTCCGGTCCTTGTCATCGTTCGACGCGTTGACCACCACGAGGAAGTTATCAAATCCGCGGCGGTACACCAAGGTATCGTCAATCACATCCGCATCGGGCGTCAAAAAGTGGGTGTACAAACTCTCACCCGGCATCAAACCTCCGCAGTCATTGCCGCAGACCGCATCAAGGAAAGAGGCGGCATCCGCACCGCGCACGTCATACGCGCCCATGTGGCTCACGTCAAACAAACCCGCCGCCTGCCGCGTCGCCAAATGTTCCTCAAAAATGGACGTATACACCACCGGCATTTCCCAACCAGCAAAGGGGACCATTCTGCCGCCGAGGTCTCTATGAGTTTGATTCAACGCCGTCTTCTTTAATTCCCCTTCGGCTTCATTCCACTCGAAGGGCGGCAGCGGTTCATTCTCCGACTTTGAGTTGATGCCAACAAACCAGGGCTTTTCCACGCTGACAGTTTTCTTCGGCAACAGCGCCGCGCCGAAGCGCACATCCTTCTTCTTCACATCCGCCACCACGAACGGACCCGGCATCCGCGCCGCCGAGAAATCTTTTTCACCGTTCAGGTTGAAGGACATATAGCCATCCGAGAGATCGCGCAGCCACGTGCCAACCACACCGGCTTTGGCGGGCGGAACTTCGAGTTGATACGTGTCCGAGTTGACGCAGGTCAGCGTGCATTTAACCGTGCCTTTGGGTGTGGCAATCGTCGTCGCCGCTGATTTGCCCTTCTTCAAGGCAGACATATCGCAAGCGGCCGCGTAATCCAACACCTGCCGGATGCGCTGCCCGTGTAATTCAAAGACGCTGGTCTTGCTCTTGTCGTCAATGTAAAAGAAGTGCGGATACTTGCTCTTCCCAGACTTGAAGTCTATGCCCGCGCCTTCTGCCAACTTGCGGATCTTCAACCTGGCATCGTTATAAATTTTAAAGTCCACTTTTGCGCGGCGCTGTTTGCCCTTGCGGACGGTATCCACCGCATGAGGCGCGCACGCCAGCAAAACATCCGCGATGATATCTGCCAGTTGACGCGACTGCTTCTCGTTGAATCCGCGCTGGGTGATCCACGGCGTACCGAGGCGAATGCCCGAAGGCGCTGCCGCGCTCTTGTCACCGGGGATGGTGTTGCGATTGACGACCACACCGATGATGTCCAAGATACGAGCCGCCTGGTCGCCGCTGAGTTTGGTTCCATCCTCACCCACAACAGACGAACAATCCACGTTCAGCATGTGGCAGTTCGTACCGCCGAACGGAACGCGCAGTCCGCGCTTGGTGAATTGATCTGCCATCGCCACCGCGTTCTTGATGGTCTGGTCTTGCAGTTTCTTGAACTGCCTGGTCTGCGCCAGTTTGAAAGTCAACGCCAAGCCCGCGAAGACGTTCACGTGAGGTCCGCCCTGCTCACCGGGGAAGACGGCTTTATCGATCTTCCTGGCGATGTCGGCTTTGGTCGTCATCAACACCGCCCCGCGTGGGCCGTCAAGCGACTTGTGAGTCGTAGACATGACCACGTCTGCAATGCCGATCGGCGAAGGCACGACGCCCGCCGCAACAAGTCCGCCGATGTGGGAGATGTCGGTCAGTAAATACGCGCCAACTTCATCGGCAATTTCGCGGAACTTCTTCCAGTCGGGAACCCATGAATACGAAGAGTATCCAGCGATCAACAGTTTTGGTTTATGTTCCAACGCAAGCTGACGAATGGCTTCGTAATCGAGTTTCTCGTTCGCGTCCACGCCGTAATGTACCGCCTTGAACCACTTGCCGCTGCGGTTGACGGGCGAGCCGTGCGAAAGATGACCGCCATGCAGCAGGTCGAGTCCCATCACGGTATCGCCGATGTTCAGCAACGCCTGATAAACGGCGTTGTTGGCAGGCCCGCCTGAAAGCGCCTGCACGTTGACGTAGATATCGTCTGCGGTAAAGCCGTTGGCGGCAAAGGCTTCGGCGGCGCGGCGGCGGGCGAGGGCTTCGACCGTATCCGCATATTCCACGCCTTTGTAGTAGCGCGGGTCCCCGTTGCGGCGGTAATCGGCGAGTCGCATCGGGTGATCGAGAATTTCTTCCTCACTCATCCAGCGCGATTCTTCGCCGGGGTAGCCTTCGGCGTAAATGTTCTGGAAGGCAGACATCAACGCCTCGCGCACCGCCATCGGCGCCGTCGACTCGCTGGGGATCATGATGAGCTTGCGATATTGGCGTTCGGCTTCGAGCTGGGTCAGTTCGTAAACGGCGGGGTCAAGATCTTCGAGCGAGCCGCGGAATAAATGGTCAGACATTGGGAGGTCTCCTGTTTTTGGGGAAGTAGGTGAGTGCATCGCACCAGACGGGTGGAACTGGTCTTCTTGATGGGATTCGCTATACGGGTGAAAAATGTGCCTAGAGTCAGGCGCGACGCACCCCGCCCCGGCGTGAAAAAAAACTCGATGGAGCCGCGCCAGTTCCGGGTCCGGAAGGAGGCGGGGCAATTTGTCGCGTTTGAATTGTAGGACGGGAAGGGGTATGGGTCAAGTGAAAAATATCAGGTTCGTGGTACGGATGGCTGATATTCAGTTCGGAGGGTTTTTATATAATTGAGGGCGAGGAGAATTAAGATGAGCAAACTTCCAACCATTT
This sequence comes from Candidatus Villigracilis adiacens, assembly GCA_016703605.1. Lineage (GTDB taxonomy): Bacteria > Chloroflexota > Anaerolineae > Anaerolineales > Villigracilaceae > Villigracilis > Villigracilis adiacens. Next base: position 428,758 of record JADJBU010000002.1, read on the forward strand.
TGCGCGCGGTCGGCTGGGGCGCCTTTGCCCTGTTGATGGTTTTTGTATTTATCTCGTCGTTCGGCACATTTTTTGCGGATAGGTTCGATGAAGGTCTGATCACCCTGGTGGCGACAGCGTCCATGGTTCCCATTTGTGGTCTGATGTTCGTGGCGATTGGCGGTTTGTTTGGCGCTTCAATTCTCAGTAAACATTTGAAAAAGCTTGCCGCCACGCAGGGCAAAAAGGTCGTTGCGCGGGTTGTCAAAACGTCCTACATGGGCGCGGAGGGTTCCAAGCACAACACCGTCCCGATCTATCGCTTCGACCTGGAGGTGGATTATGAGGGCGAGACCGTGCGCGCCAGCACCGAGGTGAGGTCGCGCAATTTCGACGAGTCGCGCTTCGCTCCCGGCACAAAGGTCAGCGCGGTGTACGATCATTCGACGGGCGCGATCGCCATGCTCGACAGGAACGACCGCGTGGTGGAGTATTTCTGAAATTAAGCCCGCCAATACATTTGTAGGGAATGAAAAATATGGTTTTTGCAAAGTCGCTTGACACCCTTAGAATTTGCAGCAAGGTTTAACGCGAAAAGCGCAAATTGGGCGAATTTACGAGAAAACCAACGAAGAAATTCGCGACATTCGCCTTTTCGCGGAATTCGCGTTAAGATTTTCCTGACTTTGCAAAAGCCATGGAATGAAAAAGGCGTCTTCTTGCTTTCCGGCTGGAAAGCCTGTACACTATATCCATGCCATCTTTAGCGAACACCGGCGCGTTGAAACACCTTGAGGGCAAGGAGAAGCTTCTCCTGCGGCTTGTCGACCTGAGCGTGCAGTTGAATTCCACGCTCGACCTGGACGAACTGCTCCAGTTGATCACCGCCACGGCGACCGAAGCGTTGGATTGCGAAGCCGCATCCATCCTGCTTTACGATGAAAAGAATCCGCGGCTCTTTTTCGCCGCCGCCACCGGGTCGGACCCCGCCAAACTGGCGGAGATTCCCGTGCCGATCGACGGCAGCCTGGCGGGCACGATCTTCCGCACCAACCAGCCGCTGGTACTCAACAACGTCGAGCAGGACCCGCGCCACTATTCCCTCGTCTCCAGCCACATCAAGTTCAAGACCCGCAGCCTGCTGGGCGTGCCGATGCACATCAAGGACCAGACCATGGGCGTGCTGGAGGCGATCAACAAGAGGCAGGGCGCCTTCAAGGAAAACGAGGCGACGGTGCTTTCCGTCATCGCCGCCCATGCCGCAATTGCGATCAACAACGCGCGCATGTTCCGCGCCCGCCAGCAGGCATTGGAAAAAGTGCGGGTGATGAACGAGATCAAGAACAACTTCCTTGCCATCGCCTCGCACGAACTGCGCACGCCGCTGGGCATCATCATGGGCTATGCCGGTTTCCTGCAAGACGGGATGCACGGCGACCCGAAGGATCATGCCGGGCATGTGCTTGCGGCGGCGTCCCAGATGCGCTCCCTGCTCGACGAGATGAAAAACCTGACCCTGCTGCAAACCGATGAGATGGAATTGAACCGGATGAGGCTGCCCATTCAGGGCATCCTGAGTTCGGCGCTGGATGGGATCAAATACGCCGCGGCTCGGCGCGACCTTTCGCTTGTCCTTGCGTTTCGAGACGAATCCATCTTTGTGAACGCGGACCCCGAAAAAACCACCCTTGCCATCATGAACCTGTTGAGCAATGCCATCCGTTTTTCTCCGGAGAAGAGCGAGATCACCGTCGGCGCGGCGGAGCAGGGGCGGCAGGCGCTGGTGTGGGTAAAGGATCAGGGCATCGGCATTCCGCAAGATAAATTGCAAAAGGTCTTCGAGGAGTTCTATCAGATCGAGCCGCCGAACACGCGCCAATATGGCGGGCTGGGAATCGGTCTCTCCATTGCCAAGGGCATCATTGAAGCGCAGGGCGGGACGATCCGGGCGGAATCGGAGGGTAAGGGACAGGGTTCCACCTTCAAGGTTTTCCTGCCGCTGGCGTAAGCCATTTTCAAAAATCGCCCCCTTCATTGACATTCCCCATCCCCTCAGGTAGAATAGCCCTCGCCTTTTGAACGACAGGCCTGTAGCACCGTTACAGCGGGATTGGGAGCGCGCTTCAGGCAAATACACAATTTGGGCCTGTAGCGCAGTTGGGAGCGCGCCTCAATCGCACTGAGGAGGCCAGGGGTTCGAATCCCCTCAGGTCCACAAGTTCGGTGATTCCGTACGCAGTTAGCGGTCACTGGGCGCTTTAATAACTGAACACAGTAATCTGGGCCCATAGCGCAGTTGGGAGCGCGTCTCAATGGCATTGAGAAGGTCGGGGGTTCGAATCCCCCTGGGTCCACACAATAGAGTAAGCCAAATGAGTAAGCCAAACTTAAGTTTGGCTACAAGAAAAGTTAAAGCAGGAGTAGTAGGTCGTCCCGTCAGCGAGTTGGGAGAGTGAGGTGGAAGCCCAGCGCCAGTGCCCGCGGGAGCACATAAATTGACCGAACTCGCCTGACTGCCCCAGAGCATCGCCAAAGGGGAAACTGCGCTGGTGAATCAAGTAGTCCGCGCCGGGTTGCCCGTTACAGCAAAAGAGAGCGTTTGAACGTTGGAAGGTTCAATGTTGAAGGTAAAAAACCTGCAGCTTGTCACCTTCGACCTTCAACCGAATTCGGGTGGTACCGCGGAGCGCCAAGCGTCCTTCGTCCCTGATGTGGATGAAGGATTTTTTGTTCTTAAAGGAGTGAAACATGGCGATACCGAAATCGGAATGGATCTGGCACAACGGCGGCTTCGTCAAATGGGACGAGGCGAAGGTACACATTTCGACCCACGCCCTGCATTACGGGTCAAGCGTGTTCGAGGGCATCCGCGCTTACGAGACGAAAAACGGGACCGCCATCCTGGGTCTGACGCCTCACGTGCAGCGATTGTTCGACTCGTGCAAGATCGTCCGCATTGACCTGCCGTATTCGCGGGATGAAATCTCATCCGCCATTGTCGAGACCGTGCGGCGCAATGGGTTGACGTCGTGTTATATCCGTCCGCTGGCGTACAAAGGCGCGGGGACGATCACCCTGGACTGGCGCGGCTCCCCCACCGAACTTGCCATCATGGCGTTCAGCTTTGGGCGTTTGCTTGGTTCCGAAGGCGTGGAGCAGGGAGTGGATGTGATGGTCAGCAGCTGGCGGCGGATGGCGCCCAATACCCACGCGGGCATGTCGAAAGCTGGCGGGAACTACGTCAACTCGGGGTTCGTGACGATGGAAGCCAACGACCTCGGTTACATGGAGGGAATAACGCTGGATATCAACGGTCACGTCAGCGAGGGCAGCGGCGAGAATGTTTTCGTGGTCTATCGCGGCGCGATCTATACCCCGCCGGTGGGCGCTTCGATCTTGATGGGCGTGAACCGCGGGTACATCATCACCCTGGCGCGCGAGTTGGGATACGAAGTTCGCGAGGAGACGTTTCCGCGCGAGATGCTTTATGTGGCGGATGAGATCTTCTTCACCGGCACAGCGGTGGAGGTGACGCCCGTCCGCTCGGTGGATAAGATTCGGATCGGCGGCGGCTCGCGCGGGCAGGTTACGCGCCAGATTCAGGAACAGTTCTTCGGCATCATCAACGGCGGCATCCCCGACCGATACGGCTGGATGACGCCGGTTAAATAAAACGAAGGGAGACGCGTATGAAATTCAGAAATAAAATTCATTGTGAGGCGGTGTCCTGCCTTCTCGCGCGCCTCCGCAAAATGCCAGGCCGAATGTCGCAGGTTGATTGTTAACCCGGCGCTATGGAAGACCCACAATTTGAAACTTTTAACCCATGAGGTAAAAATGGCTGCTATAAAAAAGAAAACGATAAAAAAAACGGTGAAGAGTACCGCCAAAACGACCGCCGCCAGGGCGAAGAAGCCTGTTGTCAAGAAGCCGGTTAAACCGACATCGTCTGCAACGGGGAAGAAAGCCGCGGCGAGGTCAACCGTCAGAAAGGCGGACCAGGCGCGGGCGGGGAAAGACGCGGCGCCGGCGTCGAAGGATTTGTCCTATCGCCCGGGAGTCATCGAAAGGAAATGGCAGGCGAAATGGGACGCGGATCAACTCTACCGCTCGAAGATCGATCACAGCAAAAAGAAATTCTACGCATTGACGATGCTGCCCTATCCGAGCGGCGACCTGCACATCGGTCACTGGTATGCGATGACGCCCTCGGATGCGCGCGCGCGGTTCATGCGCATGAAGGGATTCAATGTGCTGTTCCCGATGGGCTTCGATGCGTTCGGCCTGCCTGCGGAAAATGCCGCCATCAAAAGCGGAATCCACCCGATGGCGCGCACGCGCGACAACATCGTCAGGATGCGCGGGCAGCTGCGTTCGATGGGCGCGATGTTCGATTGGGAGCGCGAGATGGTTTCGTGCGAGCCGGAATATTACCGGTGGACGGAGTGGTTTTTCATCCAGTTGTACAAGCATGGGCTGGCATACCGCAAGAAGTCGCCGGTGGATTTCTGCCCGAACTGCAATACGACCCTGGCGCGCGAACAGGTCTGGGGCGACGACCGTCACTGCGAACGCTGTGAAACGCCGGTAATCAAGAAGGACCTGGAACAGTGGTTCTTCAAGACCACCCAATACGCGGATGAATTACTGCGCTTCGACGGCATCGACTGGCCCCAAACCGTGAAGACCCTGCAAACGAACTGGATTGACCGCTCCGAAGGCGCGTCGGTGATCTTCAAAACCGAAACCGGCAGGCATGATGTGGAAATTTTTACCACCCGCCCCGATACGTTGTGGGGCGCAACCTTTATGGTCTTCTCGCCGGAGCATCCGCTGGTGGATGAGATCACCACGCCAGAAAATAAAGCCGCCGTGGACGAATACAAAGTTCAAGCGGCGCGGCAGTCCGACATTCAGCGCGGCGCGGTGGATAAGGAAAAGACCGGCGTCTTCACCGGCGGCTATGCTTTCAACCCGGTCAACGGCGCGCGCATTCCGATCTGGATCGCGGACTATGTCCTGATGTCTTACGGCACGGGCGCGATCATGGCTGTGCCTGCGCATGATGAGCGTGACTTTGCCTTTGCCAGAAAGTATGACCTGCCGATTATTCCGGTGATCCTGCCCGAGGGGCAGAGCGAGGCGGTCGTTGGCGAAACCGCCTACATCGGTCCCGGTGTCATGGTCAACTCTGGAATCCTGGACGGTACAAAGGTCAACACCGAAAAAGGCAGAAAGAACCCGAGCATTGCCAGGGTCATTGACTGGCTGCAGGAAAAGGGCTTCGGCAAAGAGTCGGTCAACTATCGCTACCGCGACTGGCTGATCTCCCGTCAGCGCTATTGGGGCTCGCCCATCCCGATGGTGAATTGCGCCATCCACGGTTGGAATCCCGTGCCGGAAGATCAACTGCCTGTGACCCTGCCCGAAGATGTGGAGTGGAAGCCGACCGGCGAATCTCCGCTGAAACTGCACCCCACCTGGAAGCACACCACCTGCCCCATCTGCGGCGGACCCGCCGAACGCGAGACCGATACGATGGATACCTTCATGTGTTCGTCGTGGTACCACCTGCGTTATCTGTCCCCGAAGTTCGACAAGGGTCCCTTTGACGAGGAAGAATACAACTATTGGATGCCCGTGGATACCTACACCGGCGGCATCGAGCACGCCACCATGCACCTTCTGTACACGCGCTTTTTCCACAAAGCGCTGCGCGACATGGGTATCACCGAGGGTCACGAGCCGATGACCCAACTGCGCAATCAGGGCATGGTGCTGGGCGAAGATAATGAGAAGATGTCGAAGAGCCGCGGCAACGTCATTGCGCCGGATGTGCTGGTGGACAAATACGGCGCCGACGCCGTCCGCGCGTACATCATGTTCTTTGCCCGTTGGGAGATGGGCGCCCCGTGGGACTCGCAGGGCATCGAAGGCGCCGTCCGCTGGGTGCGCCGTGCCTGGACTCTGTTCACGGATCCTTCCGCGCCGGGAACTGCCTCTGAAGAAACCAGGCGGAATCTACGCCGCAAGGTTCACCAGACCTTGAAGCGCGTCACCCGCGACTTCGAAAATTTCGATTTCAACACCATCGTCTCATCGCTGATGGAACTGCTGAACGAGATGTACAAAGCCCGCGAAGCCGGAGCCGTCGGTTCGGAGGAATGGGAGGAGGCGCAGGAAATCTATGTGAAAATGATGGCGCCCGTCACCCCGCACATCGCCGAAGAATTATGGACGGAGCGTTTCGGCAAGCCATACTCCATCCACACCCAAGCCTGGCCCCCCGTGGACGAAGCCGCCGCCAGGGATGACTTCGTGGAAATCCCCGTCCAGATCAACGGCAAGGTGCGCGACCGGGTCAGGGTTGCAGCCGAAGCCAGCGAAGAGGAGATCACGTCTGCGGTCATGGCGAGCGAGGTCATCCAGAAGCACCTGGAAGGCAAAACGCCAAAGAAGGTGATTGTGGTCAAAGGTAAATTGGTTAGTTTGGTTGTGTGACAGTCGTCCAACCGGATGATGGAGCAGGCTGGATCCAAGCCCGTCAACGCGCCATTGGACGTGATCACGGCTCTCGCCGACCTCGTGGCTGGACTCTCGCAAGCCGAGATCGAATCCACGCTCGAGGTTTGAGGACCCCAAAACACCGCTCCATTCAAGGTGAAAAAAAAACGTAACTGCTCAGCCTGCTCATTCTCGATTGTCATTTCGAGAAATCTTTTTGGCGTTGTCCAGGATTTCTCCTCGCTCCGCTCGTCGAAATGACAGGCTGAGCAGTTACAAAAAAACAGCCTTATCGTAGAACGATAAGGCTGTTTTGATTGATCAAAAGTTAATCGGGTATTTCATCGATGGGATAGAACCCTTCATCGGGGTCACTCCAGTCGGGCCAACCAGGAGTGTCCTCCCAGAAGCAATACGTCCAGGGTGCTTCGAGCCAGGGAGATTCCATCTCATCTCAGATTGGCAGTAGTACCAGCTCGCCTTACGCAGTTCCTCGGTACCGCGACATTCATACCGCCCTGAAATTGCGAGGTAAATCTCACAGCGCCGCGTAAGGTGACTTACCAGAATGGACGCTATTCTCGCTGCTACTCTTGACATCAACATATCAATGGATATTGGATGGGTCTGGTTTCAGAGCGTAATTAGTAATAAACAACTCCCTGCCTATACCCGCTTTTACCTGCCTGTAGTTATTCATGCCATACTGAAGTTCCCATTTTTGAATATAAATTTTATCAGCGGGAGAAAAACGTCTCAAAACTTCGGGGGAATCATCGTAAGTTATCAACCATGAATGGTTGCAATTCCTGACATCCTTTGCAAATTCATCGTGATTAAAACTTGTATGTAAAGCTCCATTTTTTCCATATAATTTCGATTTGGTCGCCTTGAAATATGGAGGATCAAGAAAAGTAAAGATATCCTTTCCGCCATCTTTCAATAATTCACGATAATTTTTTTGGGTAATTTTTACTCCCTCCAACACTTTCCCTGTTCCCGCCAACCGTTTAATAGAAGAGCTTGTGAATCGAGTCTCAAATGCGAGCTGGGAAAACCCCCCTGATTCGACCACGCCTGAAAAAGTAATTCGATTTAATACAAAGAACCGAATAGCGCGCTCAAAGCCGGTTAATTTACTTACATCCGCGCTTACAAATTCATTAAAGAGGTTATGACCGTTTCGTCTGTTACGTTTGATTTTTGATATTTCACGCGCCAATTCATCAGAGTCTTTTTGAGTATATCTCCAAAAATAATACAACTCTGGGTTCAAGTCGTTTATCCAGATTTTCAGACCGGGGCGTTTTTGTTTCAGGTAAATAAATACCGAACCGCCGCCTACAAACGGTTCTCGATATTCTTCAAAGTCCTTTAACAGAAGAGCGTCTATTCGCTGTATGGCTCGCGATTTTCCACCGGGATAACGAAGGGGACTTTTTATCTCAGCCATGGTTGCCTATTGACAAATTATATATCACAGAATTCAGCTTTTGGGCAAACCAGGCAGGTAGTGTGCAAGCAAAGGTTGTCGGTTTGGACTGCAAAATCTCCTGATTTTGCTCGAAAGTCGGGAGATGTCGTGGCGCCGTTGGCGCCACCACAGCGCCGCTTTCGACTCCGTGCCTGACATGTTTTGCTTGCACACGCAACGCTGCCCGTTGACAACCGGTGTGGGTTTTCCGTTATACTCGCGCCCATGCCCATATATGCCCTGGTCCTTCTTTTTCTATCTGCAACGATGCATGCGGTCTGGAATTTTTTACTTAAGAACGCGGAGGAGAAATATACCGCGATGGGCTGGCAGACCATCCTGAGCGGAATCCTGGCCCTGGGGGTGATGTTCTATTCGGGGCTGCCGCCGCGTGAGATGTGGCTTTTTGCCTTTATCAGCATGTTACTGGAAGCGGTTTATTTCACCCTGTTATGCGTCGCGTACAGCGACCACGACTTTTCGCTGGTGTATCCGATTGCGCGGGGGGCGGCCCCGGCATTGCTCGTCCTGTGGACGGCGATCTTTTTGCAGGAGGAGTTGACGACCGGCGGGACCATTGGGCTGGGGATGATTACGCTTGGGATGATGGTCATCGGCGCGACGGCGTTGCTGCAAAGCAGGGGCGAAAAGATTCACCTGAAGGGCGTGCTGACCGCGCTGACGGTGGCGTTGGTGATTTCGATGTATACCTTCATCGACGGGAAAGCCGTCAAAAGCGGGCCGGCTCTGCCTTATGGGTTGTCCATGTTCGTGATGCTTCCGTTCGTGACCACGCCTTATATTGCCCATCACTACGGATGGGGTTCGTTCTCGCGCGTCTGGAAACGGAACAAGGCGTATTTGTTGATTGGCGGGGCGCTGGGGCTGGTCGCGTACATGATGGCGTTGTTCGCTTATACATTTGCGCCGCTGAGTTATTCGGGGGCGATCCGCGAAGTGAGCGCGGTGATCGGGGCATTCCTCGGCTGGCGATTTTTGAGGGAGCAGATGGGCGGAATCCGCTTGGTGGGTTCGGGGATTGTGTTTGCGGGGGTGATGGTGATCGCGGTGTTCGGGTAGGAGAATTCACTTTCAGGGTGGAAGCAGGTTCGCAGCGCTGAGGCGGCCCAAAGTCTGCGGGAGAGGCGGGCGGGTTTTCAATCCACAAACAAGGGTACGAAAGTCAGTTGCATCCTCTGCGGAAAATGGGTAAGATAGGTATGCCATGAATGGAATCCTGGCAATACGACGCTTCGTCATCCTTTTGCCTTGAATCAGAGAGCCTGATGGGTACCCGCGTACCTGTCAGGCTTTTTTATGTAATTGGATAAGCGAAGCCGCCTACATTAATACGCACAAGGAGAAAGAATGCAGACACCCTGGGAGTATCGCTTCGCCCACCGAATGCAGCGAATGGGAAGTTCGGTCATCCGCGAGTTGTTGAAGTTGACGGAGCAGCCGGATATCATTTCGTTTGCAGGCGGGTTGCCCGCGCCGGAGGTCTTTCCGGTTAAACAATTCCAGGAGGCGTGCAACCGCGTGTTGACGGAACAGGGGGCGCAGGCGCTGCAATACAGCACGACCGAGGGCTATCGCCCGCTGCGCGAGATGATCGCGCGTCATGCGGAGCGGTTCAAGGTTTCGGTGACGCCGGAAAATATTATGATCACGTCCGGTTCCCAGCAGGCTTTGGATTTTATCGGCAGGCTGTTCCTGAACCGGGGCGATTATATTGTGGTGGAGTCTCCGACCTATTTGGGGGCTTTGCAGGCGTGGAATGCGTACGGGGCGCAGTATATCTCCGTTCCGGCGGATGAGCATGGCATGATGGTGGATGAGCTGGAGGCGGCGCTGCGGGTGGGTCCGAAGTTTATTTACGTGCTTCCGAACTTTCAGAATCCCTCCGGGTCGACTCTCAGCATCGAGCGTCGCAAGCGCCTGGTTGCGCTGGCGGACCAGTATGGCGTGCCGATCATCGAGGATGATCCGTATGGGCAGCTGCGTTACGATGGGGAACATTTGCCCTCGGTTGTCTATCTCGACGCGCAGTACCGCAACGATGGGGATCACGATTACACGGGGAATGTCATTTACCTGAGCACGTTCTCGAAACTGCTGGCGCCGGGGCTGAGGCTGGCGTGGGTGATCGCCCCGCAGCAGGTGACTCGAAAACTGGTGATGACCAAGCAGGCGGCGGACCTGCATACGGCGAGTTTCAACCAGCAGGTGGCCTATGAGGTGGGCAAGGGCGGGTTTCTCGACGAGCATGTCAAGGTGATCCGCGCGACGTACAAGGAACGCCGCGATGTGATGCTCGAAATGATGGACGAGATGTTTCCGCGCGAGGTGCGCTGGTCGAAGCCGCAGGGCGGCATGTTCCTGTGGGGTGTCCTGCCTGAGGGTGTGGATGCGGCGGAGGTCTTGAAGATCGCCATCGAACGCAAGGTGGCGTTCGTGCCGGGGCAAGCCTTTCACCCGAACGGCGGCGGCGCGAATACGATGCGGCTCAATTTTTCCTATTCATCGCCGGATGCGATCCGCGAGGGGATCACCCGCCTTGGGGCGACGTTGAAGGAAGTGTTGAAGAAGAACGGGCATAAGTGATGAGAACCAGGTAAAAGAGTGAACAGTAGGCAGTACGTCCTCCCCCTTACCTCGCCAGTATTTCCCTAAAATCCTCCGCCAATATTTTCGAGAATTTTTGCCTGCCATCGGCGTTCATGTGCAGGGAATCGACGAAATCTGCCGGGGTGAGGCGCGGGTCGGCGGCGTAATCGAGCAGGATGACATTATCGCGCCGGGTTAGATAATTCTCCAACGCGAGGTTGTAGCCCGCCAAAGCGGACGGTTCGCCCGCGTTGATCTTCGACCTTACGAGAATGAGCGTGACGTTGTTCGCTTTTGCCAGTTCGATCATATAGGGCAGGAAGGAACCTGCCGCCTGTTGCTCGAAATCCATTTCTGCGGGGTCGTACAGGGTCTGCGCTGCGTCTTCCATCATCTGGTTGAGCGCCGAGGGGTTGACCTCCCTGCCGAACATCGCTTCGACCGCCTCATCCACGCAGTCACGCGCGCAGCCGGTAAGCGCAAGGGGAACCCGGTAGCGCAGCAGGTTGTCGAGGTCTTCGCGCAACTCCAGCCGGGCGCTGTAGAGCGGAATGTATTGGGCGGCGAATTTTTCCAGCGGGTTCATCTGGTCGATGAATGCCAGTTGGGCGAGCAGCGGTTCATTGCGGGCGGCAAAATCGTCGAGCAGGTCGAAGTAACGTCCCGTTGTGCGGTATTGGGGAACCGTCAGCATGGTGTTGCGAAAAAAAACGGCGACGTAGCGCGGACGGTGCGAGGCGCCGAGGATGACGTTTTTCAGAACCAGGTACCACGAGGCTGTCCCCGACCCAGGCACGGGGATCGAATAAACTGCCGCCCCGGATTCTTCCGCAAGAAGGAGCGGGTCGACGCCTTCGTAAAGGACCGAGTCGCCGATCAGGACGAAATCCGGTTGGCTCGTCTCGATGGCAGTCACATGCTCCTGTTTAACGTCCGGCTCGAACTGCGGACCCAGCGGCGCGGGGTAGGGAATGTTGTAATAGCCGGGCAGGGCGATCCCGCTTGCAAGCAGGAACACGCCGAAAAAAACAAGAAAATTTCGCAACAGGGTTTTGGCGTCCATTAGAATTGAAAGTAAATGAAATCGGGCGAAGAAGAGTTGAAAAAGACGACGGTCATTGCGGCGGCAAATGCGTAATACAAGGCGTGAAGACCGCCGCGCCCGGGAAAGAACCGGTCCAGCATGTATTTTGCCAGCAGCAGGCAGGAATGGAATAAAATCATCACGAAGACCACCAGCGCGGCGGTCACCTCTGCCGGGGCGCGATAAAGCGGCGCGACCGTCAGCGCATCCCACAGCCAGGGCAGGGACGGGGCGCGGAAGACCGCCCAGCCAAAGACGATGAATGCAAACATGACCAGCCAGGCAAGGAAACGCGCGATGCGGCTTTCAGGCTTCCAATCGCCGCGGATGCCCGCCCATTGATACAGCACGATCAACGCTCCGTAATACAGCCCCCAGACAATGAAGGTCGCCCCCGTCCCATGCCACAATCCGCTCAGAAACATGGTGACGAGGGGCGGGATGGCTCCCGCAACGAACTCGGGCGCGCGCGCCGCCTTCAACATCGCGCGGCGGATCGGATAGAAGACATGATCCCTTAACCAGAACGAGAACGACATATGCCAGCGATTCCAAAACTCGCCGGGCGTCAGGGCGAGATACGGCTTGTTGAAATTTTCCGCGGTTTGCAAGCCAAACAAAAACGCGACCCCGCGCGAAAGGTCGGTGTAGGAGGAAAAATCCGCGAATATCTGAAGGGTGAAACCGAGGGCGCCGGCGACGAGAAATATCTTCGAAGGTTCCTGCAAAAGAAATATCTGATCGACGAAGACCTTCACAGTGTTCGCCGTCACAACCTTTTTGAACAGCCCCATCACGATCAGCGCCCAGGCATGATGCGCATGGGTAACCGACCACCCGCGCGCCGAATCCAGTTGTTTCAAAAAAACGCGGGGGCGGTCAATGGGGCCTGAAATGACCTGCGGGAAGAATGAAATATACGCCGCGAACGCGATGAAATCGCCGCCCGGCTCCATTCCGCCCCGGTTCACTTCCAGCAGGTAGGCGATCTTCTTCAGGGTGTAAAAGGAAACCCCGAGCGGCAGGATCACCCCATGGAACACATCGCCGAATATGAAGCGGTACTTGACCGAGACGATCAACCCCAGGTTCAACGCAATGCCCAGCCAGAGGAAAATCCCCGCCCGCTGTTTCCAACGCGCCATGCCCAGCGCCAGGAGATAATCCGCCGCAATCGAAGCGAGTAAAACAAGGGCGTGCCACGAAGCCAGCCAGCCATAGAACACAAGGCTCGCCGAAGCCAATAGAAAATTCTGCCAGCGTTTATTGGGGAACAGCCAATATAAAATGAAAACTGCCGCAAAGAAAACAATGAACTCGTAACTGATGAATCCCATACCCTACTGTTCCGATTCTTCCTCCGAAAGTTTCATCACGCGGTACGACTCGGCGTACTCAAAATCCTTGTCCTTCGCGTCTTCCTTCGCCCAATCCTTCATCCACTTTTCCACCTCATCCACCGGGATTTGACTCGCGTGCTGCTGCAGCGCCTTGACCTTGATGTCCATCGACTCGGAGATGTCCACCCAGGTGTCGGGCTTCTCCGTCCCATGAACGTATAACTTCTTGACGTTGTGCGGTTCATAACCCGCCTCGAGCAGGCCGGTGAAGATGAGCCTTGTCCCCGCCGACGGGAAGACCGCCTCGCAAGCCGCCTGCGCCGCCGCGCGATGGTCGGGGTGGTTGACATATTCATTCCCATAAAACCACGCTTCGGGATTGCCGATCAACACCACATCCGGTTTATATTGACGGATGATGCGCGTCAGCTCCTTGCGCAATGCAATCGTCGGTTCGAGTTCGCCGTCGGGATAACGCAAAAAGACCGATTCTTTTACCCCCAACACGGCATTGGCGGCGCGTTGCTCACCCTCGCGCAGGGCTGCCAATTCGGTTTTATAACTGCCCTCTTTGGTCGGGTCGTTCGATCCTGAGTCGCCGCTGGTGATGGTGACGGATGTAATTTGGCAGCCAGCCTTTGCCCACTTCGCAAGCGTGCCGCCGATCGAAAATTCCTGGTCGTCGGGGTGGGCATGGATCGACATGGCGCTTTTGGGAGTGTATTCGTCACTCATAAAGTTTCTCCTAAAATAGGTGACAATCACTTTGAAAGTGACTGTCACCTGAATAAATACTTTATGAATTTTACATCACAAATAGAGTCGTAGTAAAATAGAACTTATATTCTATTTTCTCCCTGTTTCTGTCATCCCCATAACAGACCCTTAAATTGCGAGAGCCAGGGGGTCGCCTTGTCCCTGGCTCTCTTACAAAGGAGGAGAAGAGATTTGTTACATCGCCAACTTTATCACCCCTCTTCCAAACGCGCTTGACGCCTGCCCTACGCCCAACCCACGCAAACACAACGAACCAGATTACAATTTTTTAAGGAGAACCATGTCTTCACCGCTCGCAATCGAAACAAAAGACCTCGGTCGCATTTACAAACTACGCGGCAGCAAGAAAGAAACGCGCAAGGAACTGGTCGCGCTGGAAGGCGTGAATTTGACCGTGGAACGCGGCGAGCTGTTCGGACTCCTCGGACCGAACGGCGCCGGAAAGACAACCCTGATCAAGATCCTCACCACGCTTCTCTCCCCGACCTCGGGCTGGGCGCGCGTTGCAGGAGCCGACGTAAACGCCGAACCCGAGTCCGTGCGTCCGCGCATCAATATGGTCTCAGGCGGCGAGTCTTCGGGTTATGGACTCTTAACCGTCCGCGAAAATCTGTGGATGTTCTCCCAGTTCTACGGCGTGCCGTCCAAGGAAGCCAACGAACGCATTGAAGCCCTGCTTGAAATGGTCGGCATGAAAGACCGTATTCACACGAAGTCTTCCGACCTCTCCACAGGTCTGCGCCAGAAGATGAACATCGTGCGCGGATTCTTAACCGAGCCGGAAGTGCTCTTCCTCGACGAACCGACTCTCGGTCTCGATGTGGGCGCAATGCGCGATGTGCGCCGCTTCATCCTTGAGTGGTTGAAAGCCGACAGGGAACGCACGCTTCTTTTAACAACCCACTACATGATGGAAGCCGACGAGTTGTGCGACCGGGTTGCCATCATCAACAAGGGCAAGGTGCTGGCTTGCGATAAACCGTCTGTGCTGAAGCAGCGTTTGCAGAAGGATGCGTTGTTCGAGATCGAAGTGAGTCCGCTCAACGGGTTGACCCAGCAAATGATGCTGGACCAGCCCGAGGTCACGAAGGCGGCGATCTCAGAGACAGAAACAGGCGCGAAGTTGAGCATCGGCTTGGTGGAAGAATCCGCCCTGGCGCGGGTCATCAATCTGTTTACGCAAAAAGATGTGAAGGTGATGAACCTGAGCAAGCGCGAGCCGACCCTGGAAGATGTGTTTGTCGATTTGGTGGGACGCAGTATGGCGGAGGAGGAATCGAATGAATCAGCGTAACGCAAAATTTATTTTGCGGGAGGGCAAGATAAATCTTGCCGTACAGGGCAAATATTCGCGCAAAGATACCGGCTGGCGATTATTTTTGAAGACCATTATTGCGCGCGCGTATCCGCGCATTATTGGGCAGCAACGCGAGATTTCATGGGTGGTGTTTGAAGTGGTCATGCCGATGTTGGCGGTGATCGCGTATGTGTTCGTCTATCGCGCCTTGAATGCGCCGGAAGAATATATTGGCTTCGTGGTCATGGGCGGCGCGATGACCGCGTTTTGGATGAACATTTTGTGGAGCATGTCGAGCCAGTTGTACTGGGAGAAGGAGCAAGGGAATTTGGCGTTGTATATCATGGCGCCGAATTCGATGATGGCGATCTTGTTGGGCATGGCGCTGGGCGGTATGCTGGCAACTGCCATGCGCGCCGTGGCTGTGACCCTGCTTGGCATGTGGATGTTCGATGTGACCTTTACGGTCTCGAGTTATGCGCAGTTGTTTCTGGTGTTCATGCTGGCGATGGTGGCATTGTATGGCATGGGCATGATGATGGCTTCGGCTTTTTTGATGTTCGGGCGTGAAGCCTGGCACATGGCGAATTTGGCGCAGGAACCGATCTTCCTCGCTTCGGGTTTTTACTTCCCGATCAAGTCGCTGCCGTTTTGGGTGGCGGCGGGCGCGTCGGTCATTCCGCTCACGCTCGGCATGGATGCGATGCGGCAGTTGATCTTCCCGACCGGTTTTCAATTTGGTTTCATGACCGTGCAAACGGAGATCTACATTCTTGCTATGCTTTCGGTGGTGTTTCTTGCCACGGCAAAATTCCTGCTCGCCCGCGTGGAGAAACTGGCTGTGCGCGAAGGTAGGATTACGGAAAGCAGAAAATAAAACTTTTAAACACGAAGGTCACAAAGTACACAAAGGTTTTACTTGGTGTCCCTTCGCGCCCTTTGTGTTTAATTGGTTTTTGAAAGAGAAAATTATGCAAACTTCAACTTCATGGCGTTCGTTTCGCATGGCGGCGTGGCTGGGATGGGTGATCGAGTCCAACTGGACCGACCCGTTCCTATTCGCGGTGTATTCCATCGTCAAGCCGGTTTCGGGGGCGGCGATTCTGGTGATTATGTACGGCATCATTTCGCAGGGCAATTTCGACAGCGCGATGTTCCCATATATTTATCTCGGCAATGCTTTTTACATTTACGTCGGCGCGGTAATGACCGGAGTCTCTTGGGCGGTGGTGGATGACCGCGAGCATTACAAGACGCTCAAGTATATGTATATTGCCCCGATCCATATTCCGCTCTACCTGCTGGGACGCGGCGTGGCAAGGTTTATCACGGGATCGATTGCCGTCTTCATCACCCTTGCGGCGGGGATTTTGTTCCTGAACGTAAACATCAATTTTGCAGAAGTCAACTGGCTGTTGTTCTTCGCCACACTCGTCATCGGCGTGGTGATGCTGGCTATGCTGGGCTTGCTGTTGGCGGGTTTGACTTTGATGACTGTCCGCCACGAAGGCTTTATCGGCGAGGCGACGGCGGGCGCGTTGTACATCTTCAGTGGCGCGATCTTCCCGTTGAACGTCCTGCCGGAATGGCTGCGACCGATCGGGTATTTTATGCCGACCACCTACTGGCTCGAACTTCTGCGCCGGTCGCTGGTGGGCAACGTGGCGGCGGCATTCCCAACCCTGGCAAATTTCAGCGACCTGCAAATTCTTGGGGTGCTGACGGGATTAAGCCTGCTGTTCGGGACGGTCAGCGTGTATGTCTTCCGCTGGTGCGACAGCATTGCGCGGGAAAAAGGCTTGATTGACCGGACGACGAATTATTAGCCGCCGCGCCTGTCCCCCTTAAAAACATGCGGGAAGCGTTATTGCGCTTCCCGCATGTTTTTAACCGCAAGCCGCCCCAGCATTCGACGCGTGGATTCAGCCACTTCCTCTACCGCCTTGTTGAACGCCTCTTCATTCGCTTTTGAGGGCTTGCGGTATCCGCTCACCTTGCGCACATATTGCAACGCCGCCTCGTAAATCTCCTGCCGGCTGACGGGGTGATCCATATTTCTAAGGGGTTTGATACTTCGGCACATTTCAATCTCTCTTTCCTCTTTCCTCGTCACTCGTTACTCATTACTCATTTCTCTCCACTCCCCACTTTCCACTTTCTATTCACTATTACCTATTCTCTGCTCTCTATTTCTTCAACGCCTTATCCAACGCCTGATCCACCGAGCGGACTTCGATAACTTCGATGCCCTTCGGATATTCTTCGCCTTTGCGAATCGCCTTGGGGACGATGGCGGTCTTGAAGCCAAGTTTCTGCGCTTCTTTTAAACGCGCCACCATCTGCCCCGGCATACGCAACTCGCCTGCCAAGCCGATCTCACCGATGAGAACGACATTGGCTTGAACCGGTAAATCTTTCCATGAAGAAGCGATGGCAGCGGCGACGGCTAAGTCTGCGGCGGGTTCGTCAATTTGGATGCCGCCCACCACGTTGACAAAGACATCCTGCTCGGCAAGTTTCAACCCAACACGGCGGGTGAGCACAGCTGTGATGAGCAAAAGACGGTTGAAGTCCACGCCGTTCGGAGTTCGGCGGGCGTTGCCGAATTGAGTCGGCGAGGTTAATCCCTGCACTTCCACGAGGATGGGACGTGTGCCTTCCATTGTTACCGCAATCGCAGAACCCGCGGCATTCACCAAACGCTCCGCCAAAAACGCTTCGGATGGGTTGGTCACTTCGATCATGCCGCCTTCGCGCATTTCAAACACGCCCACTTCGGATGTTGCGCCGAAGCGGTTCTTCACCGAGCGCAATAGACGATACGCCTGGAAGCGATCTCCCTCCAAATACAAGACCGTGTCCACGATATGCTCCAACACACGCGGACCGGCAATTGCGCCTTCCTTGGTCACATGCCCGATCATGAAGACCGTCACGCCGCTGGACTTCGCCAACTCTCGCAATTGCGACGAACATTCGCGCACCTGCGAGACCGAACCCGCGGACGAATCCAATTCAGAGAGGTACGTGGTCTGGATGGAGTCAACGATCAACAGGTCCGGCTTTGATTCGCGGACGTGGCTGAAGATCACTTCGAGATTCGTCTCCGTCACCAACAGCAATTCCTTCGGCAGATCCTTGCCGCCGTTGAACAAACGCGATGCGCGCATCTTGATCTGCCGTTCCGACTCTTCGCCGGAGACATATAACACGCGCTGCACCTTGCCCATCTCCATTGCCATTTGCAGCATCAACGTGGATTTGCCGATGCCCGGGTCGCCGCCGACGAGTACGATGGAACCGGGGACGATGCCGCCACCCAGCACGCGCGCGAACTCGCCGATGGGCAGGTGGACGCGATCTTCCGCCTCACCGCTGACCTCGGAGATGGGTCGCGGTTCCGAACGTCCGCTCAAGCCGCGAACGTTCGCTGGTCCCTTCTTCGAGACCGGTTCATCGTGGATGACTTCCTCGACCATGCTGTCGAAGGCGCTGCACTGCGGGCATTTGCCCATGTAGGATGCGGCGACACGTCCGCATTGCTGGCATACAAATCGGGTGTGGGTTTTTGTTTTTGCCATGAGGTTCACCTGTGGATGTCACCCTGAGCGGTAGCGAAGGGTCTCTACGCTAGATTAGCAAGATTCCCAAACAATGGGAGAGATTCTTCGTGGCGCGAGGCGCCACTCAGAATGACAATGAAGGCAGTATAACAGAATTTTTGTTCTGTTTTCCACCTGCTATACTGTGTCACGCTTCAAGCGTGACCTACTTATTGCTAAAGGAGAACCCCATGAAACTCGTATCAGACCTTCTTATCGTACTCGTCGCCCTCTTGCACTTTTACTTCCTTTACCTCGAAATGTTCCAATGGGACAAGCCGCGCGGGATGAAAGCCTTCAACCTAACACCAGAGTTTGCCAAACAATCGAAACGGCTCGCCATGAATCAGGGGCTGTACAACGGCTTTCTTGCGGCGGGATTAATCTGGGGATTGTTCGCAGGCGACCCGGTGAAAATTTTCTTTTTAAGTTGTGTCATCATTGCGGGAATCTTCGGCGCGTTTACCGTTAGCAAGCGCATCTTTTATATTCAGGCTGTCCCCGCTATTTTGGCGTTGGTGATTTTGTTGGTTGGGTAAAACGCGCCGGTATTTATTTTTTACCCCATGCCCATCATCAACTTGGGACGGTATTGCAGCGCCTCCGCCAAATGCGGCGATTGGATCTCTTCACTGCCTGCCAGGTCCGCGATGGTGCGCGCGAGTTTGAGGATGCGGTGATACGCCCTTGCCGACAAATTGAGCTGGCTCATCGCCGCCCGCATCAAACTCTGACCTTCGGGCTGGAGTTGGCAAAATTGCCGTACTTCGCCGATGCGCATGTCTGCGTTGCAAACGATATTAGATGATTCGATATTCGAGGTTCGAATACTCGAATATCGTTGTGTTTGAATATCTCTTGCGGTTTGGACGCGTTTGCGGATGGTCTCACTGGTTTCGCCGAGTTTATTTCCGCTCAGTTTTTCGTAATCGACTCTGGGGACTTCGATGTGGATGTCGATGCGGTCGAGCAGTGGACCGGAGATGCGTTTCTGGTATTTGGTGACGACCGCTGGAGCACAGGTGCAAGGCTTTTGGGAGTCGCCGTGATAGCCGCAGGGGCAGGGATTCATGGCGGCGATCAGTTGGAAGTTTGCTGAAAAAGTTAGTGATCCCTTTGCGCGGCTGATGGTGACGACTTTATCTTCCATGGGCTGGCGCATCACTTCCAGGACGCGTGTGCCAAACTCGGGGAATTCATCGAGGAAGAGGACGCCGCGATGGGCGAGGGAGATTTCGCCGGGCTTGGGGATGTTTCCTCCGCCGACGAGACCCGCATGGGAAATGGTGTGATGCGGCGCGCGAAAGGGACGGTACTTGAGCAGGGGAGTCCCGGCGGGGAGTTGGTCTGCGACAGAATAGATGCGAGTGACATCCAATGATTCTTCGATGGACATTTCGGGCAAGATACCGGGCATGGCTCGCGCTAATAATGTTTTACCTGCGCCGGGTGAGCCAACGAGTAGACAATTATGTCCGCCTGCCGCAGCAACTTCGAGCGCGCGTTTGACGTGTTCTTGTCCTTTAATTTCGGCGAAGTCTGTGGGGATGAAGAGTGGTTCGAGCGATTCGTTTGGGGGAAGATAAGGCTGAATGAGATGCCGACCAGACAAATGGTCGTAGAGATGCGCAAGCGATTTAACCGGATAAACCTCGAGGTCGGGAATCAAAGCCGCTTCACCCGCATCCGCTTCGGGGACGAACATCCGCTTGAATCCATTGGCGCGGGCGGCGGCTGCCATGGGCAAAACTCCACGTGTGTGGCGGACGATGCCATCGAGGGAAAGTTCGCCGATGAACATGGCGCCTTCGATGGATTCTTGCGGCAGGAAACCGGCGAGGATGACGACGCCCAATGCGATGGGCAGGTCGTAGGCGGGTCCTTCTTTGCGAATGGCGGCGGGGGAGAGGTTGACAACGATGCGGTGACGCGGGAAATTCAGCCCGGCATTTTTGACGGCGGTTTGAACACGTTCGCGGCTTTCCTGCACGGCAGCATCGGGCAGACCAACAATGATGACGGCGGGCAGGCCGTTGGTGTAATCTACTTCGACTTCGACGATGACACCTTCAAGACCCACTACGGCGCAGGAGTAGACGCGGGAGAGCATGTAGAGATTTTATCATTAGACCGGACAGGTTTTGAAAACCTTTCCGGTCTTTTTTATTTCTTAAAGGGAATGAACCATGAAGGTTGTGCGCGATTATCTGCTTTGATTGGTTTTGCCAGTCGTTCAGGATTGGCTAACAGCCATTCGTATTCATAGCCGTCTTTAGTTTCACAACCAACAATTTCCATAGTACCCACCAATACGCCAGTGGGGAAGTCGCCGGGGTTGGCTTTTATTTTTTCAAAGGCTTGTTCGGAACCGGGCGTGAGGCTGGCATAGATGTAGACTCGCCCGCGAATGTTGGTGCGCATGGTGCGGTATTCGATCTTTTTGATGCCGCGCAGGATCATTTCTGCATACGGCTGGCGGATACTTAATGCGCGGTTTTGAACTGTGTCTTTCATGGCATCTCCTTTGTAATTTTCATGGTTTCCACTGAGACGGCGCAGACTTTCTTCAATAATTCGATGACCTGCTCTTTGTAATCGGCGAAACGATAGGTGTTGAATTTCTCGGCGATGGTGGGGTCTTTGGGTTTCTTTTCTTTGTAGCGTTCCAAAATCCATTCCAGCGCGGAGTAGGTGCCGAGACGATAGTCCCACGCTTCGGCAGGGACGCCTTTTAGGGTGGTTTGTGAATCAATTTCGATCTGATGCCTTTTTCTTTGCGCGCAATCAGGCGGGTGGTGGGTAAGACTTCCGAAGTCTTTGAGACTTCGGAAGTCTGCAATGGATACGGCTCCACCGTCTCATAATTCAAATGCAATTCCATGAGACGTTTTCCCCAGCCTGCCCACTTATGAAAATCTTCATAAAACGGAATTCTTGGAAATTCGCGTTTGAGGTTGATCTCGTATTTGGCGCGATAGGCGGGGTGATGCAGGACGGCGTAGACGTAGTGGAAAATATCTTCTTTGGTCAAGGATGAAGGATGAGTTATGAAGGATGAATCTTTTTTGCTCTTTTTTTCATCCTTCATCCTTCCGTCTTCATACTTCCTTTTGAATTGCGCCAACGCCCAATCGGTGATGTTTTCGACGCGTTCAAGACCTGATGGATTAAGACCTGACAGGTCTCCTGAGTCGTCTTGCCCGACCTGCGTCTTTTTCCGCGCAGTGGACTCGCCCGACTCAGGCGCAGATGAAGACCTGTCAGGTCTGGGGATGTAACGATAGAGGGGGTAACAGGCAGAACCGCCAGCAGGCAACAAATCGGGGACTGAATCAATTGATAAAGCAAAGAAAGGTATAGCGGCTCCAAGTTTCAGCCAAATTACAGTATTTGTGTTTGGTTTGCCATCAGGAAAAATATCAGGTAGCCGATATTGCATTTCATTTAGTTGTTTACTGAAATACAAGTATCGTTTTACAAATGGGCGATATTGACATTGGACAATACGCTTCTTTTCAAAAGAGTACTCAATACCTTTAGCCAAATTTTGCTTAACAGCTCGTGACCATTTGATTTCTTGAGTCAATTGCGCAGCAACTTTAGTTTGTTCAGTTTTGCCGAAGTGCTTTTTTGTTTCACTGTTGTAAACATCAATCAAAAAACGAACTTTGTTTTCCAGGTTGCTTGGGTCAAAATCATATACCCATTCATCTCTTGACGTTACAACCCCAAGCGAAAAGAGATTAAAAATTGACTTTGGTTCTTTCAATGAGCCACTTAATTTTGCCTCTTTGGTAGCAAGAGGAATTAAATTATCCCAATCATTATCAGTTAGATTAAGCCAGTTATTGTTCTTATCGGGATGAATTCGCTCAAACTTAATCTCCGAGATTTTTGTCGAACGCAAATAATCCAGTTTTTCAGTTGCTAATTCCATTTCATCGCGGCGGGTATAAAAAATTTGCGCGGGTGTTTTCCCTTTCTTATCTGTTTTTATAAAGAAAGCAATCGCAACGCCCGTTTGAATTCCAAAGACATTATGTGTCGTCCCTGAAAGTTTTGGATTATTGCGAATGTTGCCCCCCAAATCCACGATGTAAATGTGGCTAAACTCATCCGCAACGATTTTGCGAAATCCATCGAATGTTTTTGAATCAAGAAATGAACTATTCGTGATGAAGGCGATAATCCCATTTTTATCAAGCCTGTCGCTTGCCCAGCGATAAAAGCGGGCGTACATGTCGTACACTTTTGTCTTTTGCGCCGTGCTTTCGTAAATGTAGGTGTCTTTGATGCGTGCATCAATTTCAGGATATTCACGGTTCTTGTTGTTCTCGTTCTCATTGGCTTGATTGGCGTTATAAGGCGGATTACCAATCACCAACATGATCGGCTTGGCGTTCTGCTTGGCAATGCGTTCCGAGTTCTCATCGGTCAAGCCGAAGAAGTTCATCTGCTTGCCGGTATGCTCGAAGCCCATGTTGTCGAGCGTGTCCACAAAGCAGATATTCTCGAACTCGTTGAACTTGCCGGTCTTCTGCTTGTAGGTATATTCAATGTTCAAGTTGGCAATGTAATACGGCAGGATCGAAACTTCATTGCAATGCAGTTCATGGTCGTACTTGTATTCCAATTGGTTGGCGGGCAGGTATTCGATCAACTCAGTGATGAACGTGCCTGTGCCTGTGGCGGGGTCAAGAATCTCCACGCCTTTATCGCCCAGGGTCTTGCCGAAATGCTTGTAGGTCAAATGATCGGCGCTTTCGATCATAAAACGCACGATCTCATCCGGCGTGTACACAATGCCGAGTCTGTCCGCCGCTTTGGGGTTATAGGCTTTATAAAACTTTCGTACAACGCCTTCAAGAACTTCTGCTTTTCATGATGGTCATGGATCTGCGAAGCGCGCGCATTGATGGTCTCGTAATAGGGTTTGATGCGCGCCAGAATATTTTTCTTGGTATCGCCCTTGTAGAACGTCCCCGATACTTCCGCCAGTTTGTGCGCGATCACATTCTCGCGGTGAAATTCCGCTTCATCGAACACGCGCATAAAGATATCTTCCGTCAACACATGCTGAATGATCATCTCGCGCACGTCTGCCAGCTCGATCTTCGGGTTGATGGCTTTCTTCGCCAACTCCAAAAATTGATTCAACGCCTCGCTGAACGACTGATTACTGCTCACTTGCTCACTGATCACTGCCCTCAGCACCTCCGCGAGTCCGCCCACTTCCGCGCTGAATAGCTCAATGGCTTTATGGAATTCGGAAACTTCCTTCGGCTCATAGCCTACGAAGCGGCTGAGCAAGGCATCCAAACTTTTTGCGTCGCTGAAAGCGGCTTCCAAATCCGCTCGCCGCCCTGGTACAAAATCGCTGTGTTCGTATCTTCAAACAAAATATTGAAATTCGGGTAGCCCTTGTTAAACTTGGCTTTGATCTCGGCTTCGATGTCGTCCTTCTCGTCTTTGCTTTCCCAATAGCCCCAATCCTGCCGTAAGGCATCCTTCAACACGCCGTCCGGTCGAATGCGCGTGCCCTTCTTCGATTCCATTTCCACTTCGGCGACCACCACCAGTCCCTTGGCGCGGGCGTACTGTTCCAACAGATCCTGAAACGGCTTGCGCAGCGACGACTCATTGCTCGCCCCGCTGTAGCGTTTGATCTTTTCCACTTCCGCATAATATCGTTGAATGATCTGAATGGACATGCGACACCCTTAAATCCTTTGTCCGCCCATTATAGCAAACAAAAAGAGCCGGGCAGTGCCAGACTCTTTTCTCGTTACGTGTTACTTGTTCTTAGTCCAGCAGGTCTGCCGGAATGTTGCCGCCATTGGCAGCGATCTGGCGCAAGACTTCCTTGTGCAGCCAGACGTTCATGCGAGCAGAGTCGCTCATCTGATCAGCAGGGCAGTTAAGTTCTTTTGCCAGTTCTTCGCGGGCCTCGCGGCTGCTATCGAGTTCAAGCAGTTTGAGCAGGTCCACAATGGAAACCTTCCAGTTGAGTTCCTTGCCCTTGGCTTTTTCCTCAAGCTGGGCAACCACGTCCACCTCTGAGATGGCTTTGGGGGCGGGGGCAGCCTTTTCGCCGAGGGAATGTTCCTTCGACGCGGATTCGCGCATCCCAACTCCGGCGGTGCCCGCCATCGAAGCGGATTTGGCGGCAGGGGCGGCAGGTTTCGCGGCGGGCGCGGCGGGTTTTGCCGCAGCAGGAGCGGCTGCCTCCTCCTCCTTCTTTTTGATACCGAGCTTTTCGAGGATTTTACTAAAGAGACCCATGACAAATATTCCTTTCGATGATTTGGAGTATCAGGTTTCGATCTGCCTGTTGATTGAATTATACAACCTTAAGACAGCCGCCGTATTAACGAAACATCAATATTTTGAGGGCTTTCAGGCGCGCGTAATTTTTTTTCATCGAATATAATCCGCGCATGGAAAAACAAAACAAGCCATTCTGGACGCGCGACTCTTCCATACTGCTGGGCGGTTTCTTCGCCGCCATTTTTCTGATCGTCTACATATGGTGGCCGCTCGCGGAGGAATATCTCGCCTATGTCGATTGGAACGGCGCATGGTGGCGTTATATCGACTGGCTGCTGATCGGCATCTTTCTCTTCATGTCCGTCACCATCGTGGCGCGCGCCAACCTCAAGACCGACCTGCTGATCGTCTTTGTCGGCATCTGCGGCGGGCTGGCAATCGAAAGCTGGGGCACGCAGACCAACCTCTGGCATTACTACACCGCCGAACGTCCGCCCCTGTGGATCATCCCCGCCTGGCCCATTGCGTCATTGTCCATTGACCGCATTACCCGGGCAATGGATTGGATCATCCAACGGATCGAGGATCGCGCAGGCGAGCCCATTCACCATTCCCTATTCCCTTATCTCTATTGGACCGTCTTCGCCTCCTTCCTGACCCTGATGCTGGTCTTCGTTTCCCCGACCTTCGACAAATCCTATACCCTGCTCTCGCTGGCGTTGTGCGTCCTGCTCGTCCTCACGCCAACAGACCACCGCCTCGCTTTGTTGACCTTTATCGCCGGGTCGGGGCTGGGCTATTTCCTCGAACTGTGGGGAACCACCCGCCAATGCTGGACGTATTACACCTTCGAAACGCCGCCTTTCTTTGCCGTGCTGGCGCATGGCATGGCGGCAGTCGCATTCTGGCGGACGGGGCTGCTGGTGAAGATGGCGGGGGAGAAGATCGGATGGAGTGGAAATTGGAAAGTGGAAAATTACGAGTAACGAGTGACAAGGGGCGACACGAAGGTTTCGGGGGAGGAAAGGTCTCAGAAAGCTGAATCCGTTCGGGGGGGGCGCGGCTTTCTTAAGGTCGGCAGTTCTTGAACACGGATGTCTCAAAAATGGCGAAAGAACGCGAAATCTTTTTTCTTTCGCGCAAATTCGTCGAATTCGCGTTTTTCGCGTTGAGATTTTTGGGCTTTAAGAAAGCCCTGGGGCGGGGGGAATCCTCTTGACGGGCGGGGGAATCGTCCTATAATGTGACCAGTCGGTCATATGACCGATCAGTCATATGACCTGGAGGTCACATTTGCCCAAGCAGACATTCCTCAATCTACCCGAAGAAAAACGCCTGGCAGTGGTCAATGCCGCGGTTGACGAATTTGCCGACTACGGTTTCGAAGCGGCATCCATCAACCGCATTGTCGCCGCCAGCGGCATCTCGAAGGGCAGTTTCTATCAGTATTTCACCGACAAACTGGACGTCTTCAATCACCTGCTCGACGTGATCGCGCAGGAGAAGACCGAGTTCTTCAAAGACAGGCACCCGCCGGGCGCAAACCTCGATACGTTTCAATACTTCCGCTGGATGATCAAGGCGGGCATGGAGTTCAACACCGCCAACCCGCGTTTAATGCAGGCGGTCAGCCGCGTGCTGCTGGGCGAAGGGCTGTATTACGGCAGAAACTTCGAAGACCAGCGCTTGAAATCTACAAACGCCATGCGGATGATGCTCCAGCAAGCCATCAAAAGCGGCGAAGTGGACCCCAGCGTGGACGTGGACCTGGCGGTGATGATCATGGAAACGTGGAGCAACGCGATCAGTTCGTATATTTTGAACGAAGGCATGAAGCAAAAGGACATCATGAAGTGGGTGCGCTCCGCAAGGACACAGGAGAAGATCGACAAACTGCTGTATGTGATGGAATACGGTTTGCGCAAGACCGAATCGGAATTTATCAGTCAGACCTGACAGGTTTTTAAAAACCTGTCAGGTCTCAGGAAAGGAATAAAATCATGACCTTATACCTGCGCCTCGCATGGCGCAATGTCTGGAGGCAGCGCCGCCGCACATTTTTGATCGCCATCGGCATGGGGGTGACCATGTCCCTGCTGGTGTTCTATGACGGGCTGATTGGCGGCTTCGAGCAGGCGATCTACGGCAACGCCATTCAATTGTTGGGCGGCAATATTCAAGTCCATGCGCCGGGGTACGGCGACAAAGCCGGGCGCAAACCGCTGCTGCCCTTGGACGATCCCGATGCGGTGGTGCGGGCGGCGGAGGCGCATCCCGACGTGGTTGTCGCGTCGAAGCGCATCGTCACCGGCGGGTTGGTGACGAACCGCGAAGGCGCGTTTGCGGTATCCATCGTCGGCGTGGAGACGGACAAGGAGGGGCAAATCACGCCGGTTTCGGAGAACATCTCCAGCGGGCGTTATCTCCTGCCGGACGACGGCGATGTGATCGTCATCGGGCGCGGGCTGGCGAACGCCATGGAGATCGAAGTGGGCGACCGCATCACGCTGGTGGGCAACTCGACACACGAGCAGACCCGTCAGCGCACGATGACCGTGATCGGCATCTACGATGTGGGCGTGCCTTCGGTGGAAAAGGGAACGATCTACGTCTCGCTTGCCGAAGCGCAGAGTCTCTTCGGGCTTGACGGGCAGGTGACGGAAATCGTCGTTTCGTTGAAACAGATCGGCTTGGAACCCGGCGTGATGGACGCCATTGAAACATCCGCGCCCGGTTACGAAATCGAAAGTTGGGAGACGAGCATCCCCGACCTGAAAAAGACAATGGATATGAAGACCGGCGTAATGGGCGTCTTCGGCGTGTTCATGCTCGGCATTGCCGCCATCGGCATTTTGAACCTGCTGATGATGGCGGTCTTCGAACGCACGCGCGAGATCGGCATCGTCGGCGCGCTCGGCTTGAAGCCGCGAGAGATCACCCTCCTGTTTTTGCTGGAGGGGATTCTCATCGGCTTGCTGGGCGCGGCGTTCGGCGCGGCATTGGGCACGGCAATCAACGGCATCCTCGGCGTCTACGGTTTGGATTACTCCCAATTCGCCGACCTGACCGAATACACGGCGCTCATCAGCGGGAGCATTTATCCGCAGCTGGTCCCGTTGAAGGTTTTCCAGCACGCCGTAACAGTGGCGGTTATTTCCGCGCTGGCGGCGTTGTATCCCGCCATCGAAGCGTCGCGCCGCGAACCGGCGGAAGCGCTGCATTATGTGTAGCACAAACCGGCTCAACAGGCGTTCTCAAGGAGCACTACGTTATCGGGCGTTAGAGATCGCGCTCCTATGAGACCTGTCAGGTTTGGAGAACAATAATTATGATCAACTATTTCAAACTTGCATACCGCAACCTCGGCAGGCATCGCAGGCGTTCGCTGCTTTCGGCGCTGGCGCTGGCGCTGGGAACCGCCCTGCTGATGTTCATCGCCGCATTCTTTCAGGGCGAGATGCGCAGTTCGATGGAAACCACGCTGAAACTCAACACCGGTCACCTGCAAGTGCGGGATGAAGACTACGACCCGGACAAACTCTCCGTGGCATGGGAGTACCTGATCGAGAACCCGGATCAAGCCGCGGCGCAGATCGAATCGCTGGACCCGGTGCTTGCGGCTACGCCGAGGCTTTTGGCGAGCGGCATCGTCTCCGTCCGCGATGAATCGGCCGGGGTGCAGATCATGGGCATCGTCCCGGAGTCCGAGGCGAACGCTCCCTATCGCGATGGAATCGTGTCGGGAGAATTCATCACCGCCGACGACCGCGAGGGAATCATCATCGGGCTTCCGCTCGCCGAGAGTTTGGATTTGCGGGCAGGCGACTCGATCAACCTGCTGGTCAACACCTCCGACGGCGACGTGGACGAACAGCAGTTCACCGTGCGCGGAATTTTCACCACCGGCACAAGCGCATGGGACAAAGGCGTTGTCTTCCTGCCGCTTGCCAAAGCGCAGGCGTTTGCCCGCGCGGAAAACCATGCCAGCATCATCTTTGTTTTGCTAAACGACCGCGAACAGGCGGATGAAGTTGCAGCCGCGATTCAAGGCGAAGGCGTCGTTGTCAAGACCTGGACGCAGATGAACGAACTGCTGGTATTGGTGGAGGATTTTTCGAATGCGTATCTTGCCGTCATCAACCTGATCGTGCTGGGCGTGACCGCGACGGTCATCGTGAACACACTGTTGATGTCCGTCTTCGAACGCACGCGCGAGATCGGCATTTTATCCGCCATCGGCATGAAGGGCAGGCAGGTGATCGCGTTGTTCCTTGCCGAAGCGAGTCTGTTGGCGTTCGGTGGAATTGGAGCCGGGGCATTGGCGGGCTGGGCGCTCTCGGCGTATTTCGGAAAGGTCGGCGTGTACTTCGGCGACCTGGGCATCGGCGAACAGATGCTGTTGGAAGACCGCATCTATACCTACCTCACGCTCGATTCCGCCGTCAGCCTGATCGTCACCGCGTTTTTGGTCACCGTCCTCGCTTCACTGTACCCGGCGCGCATGGCGTCGCGCATGGAGCCTGTCGAAGCGCTGCACGGAAAACAGTAATGCGAAAGTAACTACTCAGCGGCTTGTCATTTCGACGAGCGCCAGCGAGGAGAAATCTACGCAATATTGAGAAAGATTTCTCGCTGCCGCTCGAAATGACAAGGCAGGGTAGTGAATTGGCTAAGCAGTTACAACCGGAAGGCGGCATAAATGTCGCGGCACGAAATTTCAAGGAGAAACAACATGGAAGTCGCAAAATTAACCAACGTCACCCGCGTCTACAAGATCGGCGAAGTGGAAACCCGCGCCTTGAACGGCGTCAGCATGGCGATCTCGGACGGCGAATTCACCTCGTTGGTCGGTCCCTCCGGCTCCGGCAAGACGACGCTTTTGCAGTTGATCGGCTGCCTGGATAAACCCACCTCGGGCAGCGTAATCATCGGCGGGCAGGAGACGACAAACCTGAGCCGCAACCAGCGCGCGGACTTGCGCAAGGGAACGATCGGCTTCGTCTTTCAATTCTTCGCGCTCATCCCGACATTGACCGCTTATGAAAACGTGGAAATGCCGCTCCTGCTCAACGGCAAAACTCCCGCCCAGCGCAAACAGCGCGTGATGGAACTGCTCGAAGCGGTTGATCTCGCAGACCGGGGGCATCACCGTCCCGACCAACTCAGCGGCGGGCAGCAGCAGCGCGTCGCCGTCGCCCGGGCGCTATCCACGAACCCGAAGATGATTCTCGCCGACGAACCCACCGCCAACCTCGATACCGCCAACGGCGAACAGGTGATGGAGATCATGAAAAAGCTCAACAAGGAGACGGGCGTCACCTTCGTCTTCGCCACGCACGATCCGCGCGTGATCAAATACGCCTCGCGTGTGGTGACGTTGGAAGACGGTGTGATCGTCAAGGATACAAAAGGCTAAAACTCATACTCGATAAAACCTTTGCAAAACCTGTGCAATCTGTTATACTTTGAAATGTAACTTCTCAGCCTGGCAGGTACTTCCTCTGGCGCAAGAAGCCCCAGCGTGCGTTTCTTGAGAACAGTTGCGAAATCAGTGTGCAGGCAAAACATGTCAGGCACGGAGTCGAAAGCGGCGCAGAGTGACGCCGTGGCGGCATCTCCCGACTTTCGAGCAAAATCGGGAGATGCCGCAGTCCACATTGACAACCTTTGCTTGCACACCGAAATCATGGATTACACAGTTTGGAGAAACAAAGAATGAAAAAAGTATTTTTGGTAATTTTCAGCCTGCTGGCGCTCACCCTGTCGGCTTGCGGGCAGGCAGGTTCACAAGAGGCAGTCCCCACCGTTATGCTCGATGCGGGTAACGCCTCGGAACCCGCAGACGACCAAGCCTCGAGCGGAGATTCAGTCACCGCCTCGGCAATCGTCGTCCCCGTGCAGGATGCGAATCTTTCCTCCACCGCCATTGCGCGCGTGACCCAGGTCAACGCGCAGGTCGGCGACAAGGTCAAAGCCGGAGATGTTCTGGTTCAGTTCGATACCGCCGTGCTCGAAGCGAGAGTCCGCGAGGCGGAAGCCAACCTGGCATATGCCGAGATCGAGTTGAGTTACCTCGTCCGCAACGTGGGCTGCCGCGGCGAAGGCTGCGCCCCATCCTACAAGCATATCGAAGTGGGAGAAGCGGACGTTGCCAAAGCCCAGGCTTTGCTCGATTCAGCCAAAGCGACTCTCGCCTCCCAGTCGGTTCTGACCGCGCCGTTTGCTGGTACCGTTATATCGGTTGACATCTCCCCGTATGAGACCGTCACCCCCGGGCAGGTCATCATCGTTCTGGGCGATCTCTCAAAATATCAGATCGAAACCACCGACCTGAGCGAACGCGACGTGCCGAACGTGAAAACGGGGCAATCTGCCACAGTCTTCATCGAAGCGCTGGGCGAAGAGTTCAGCGGAACAGTCGTGGACGTAGACCGCATCTCCTCCGAGATCGGCGGTGACGTGGTCTACAAGGTGACCATCGAACTCGACGAACAGCCCGCCGGTCTACTCTGGGGCATGAGCGCCGACGTTGAGATCGCGGCGGAGTAGGCGCGATGAAACGATTTATCTTTGTCGGTTTATTGCTACTGACCGCCTGCGCGAGCCAGCCGGCTGCCGCCCCGGCAGAGACCGCCGCCCCAACGGTTGAACCGGCGTTTGCCCAAGCCCCGGGTGTCGTCATCGCTTCGGCGGAGGTCGAACCGGGGCAGGTATCCCAATTGAGTTTCACCGTCTCGGCAGTGGTCGGGGAAATCCCCGTCAACGAGGGCGATGCGGTGAAGGCGGGGGATACGTTGATGGTATTGAACATGCCCGAGATCGAATACAACGTCCTCGCTGCCGAGGCGGATTACAAGGCGCGCAGCCAGGCGGCGGAACTGCAGCGAGCCGAAAAGGTTCTGTATGTTGACCCGAACACCGGGCGGAAGTCCTGGTATTCGCTGCCGCGCGAGGTGTATCTCAAGGCGCTTGCCCAGGCAGATGTGGCAAAAGCCCAATGGGACGCCGCGCTTGCGAACCTTGCCCAAGCCACGCTGGGCGCCCCCTTCGATGGCACGGTTGCGGATGTGGCGGTTGTTCCCGGCGAGTTGGTGCAGCCGAACCAGGTTGTGATTACGCTTGCAGACCTGGAACACATGCAAATCGTCACCACCGATTTGAGCGAACGCGATATTGCCCGGGTGAAGATCGGTCAGACTGCGACTGTCGTGATCGAAGCGTTGGGCATTTCCGTCTCCGGCAAGGTTGTCCGCATCTCGCCCATCGCTGAAAATGTCGGCGGGGATGTGGTGTATCCCGTTACGATCGAACTTGACGAACAACCGGAAGGTTTGATGTGGGGCATGAGCGCGGAGGTGGAGGTCGAGGTGGGGGAGGAATAAAGGGGAGAACCCTTCGCAAGGCTGAAAAGAAAATCAATTGGAGTCCAACGTCTCCCGACGTTGGGCTCCAATTTCCAAGAACCGGCAAACGCCGTGTTTCGGTACAATCGGGGGGGTATGCCCAGAAAACCTTTTTTCATAATGTTGGCTGCCGTCTTCCTTGCCTCCTGCGTCAGCGTGGAGGTAAATGAGCCGGAAACAGCGCCCCCATCCAATTTTGTCACAGCGACGCTCGCGCCCACCAAAGAGTCGTACCTTCCGCCCACGCTGACCGCCACGCCCGCAATCACCCTCACGCCGACCTTCGCCGTCACCATTGACCCGAACTGCGCCGACAGCGCCGTGTTGCTGCGCGATGTGACCGTCCCTGATGGAACCCAACTGAAGCCGGGTGAAAAATTCACCAAGACCTGGGAGTTCATCAATAATGGGGAATGTCCGTGGTATGGGTATCTTCTCAAGTTTGCCGCTGGCGACCAGATGGGCGCGCCCCTTTCCGCGCCGATCCCGGTCACGCTGCTCAACGAGAAGGTCCAGGTTTCTGTCGAGTTGACCGCCCCCGCCACGAACGGTTCCTATACGGGCTACTTCACACTCAACGACCCAACCGGCAAAGATGTACCGATCGGTATTGAAAAAACATTCTGGGTAAAGATCATCGTAGGGAGTGGGGGTGTCGCACCGCAAGCGACGGTTTCAGGCAGTGTCCCAACCACGTCCGCTGGGACGGGTGGGAATTGTGCCTACTCACAGAATGCGGGCTATGTAAATCAGATCGCTTCAGCGATCAATCAGGAACGCGCCAATGCCGGCCTGCCTGCTTTGACGATCAACCCCATTTTGACAGATGCTGCCCAGTCTCACGCCGCGGACATGGCATGTAGCGGACGCATCAGCCATACCGGTTCAGACGGTTCATCAGCGTATTCACGCATCCTTGCATCGGGATACTCTCCTTCCTACTCTGAAGAAATTATCTACGGCGGAGGCGGTCCGCAAGCGGCGATGACTTGGTGGATGAACGATCAAATCCATCGCGATGCCATTCTCAACCCCAAGTCTACAGAGATGGGCGTAGGGTATGCCTATTTCGCCAATGGCTCGTATGGGGATTATTTTGTCGTCGAGTTGGGAAGCCCGTAAAAAAAGAGGCTCATGTGAAAAGCACATGAGCCTCTTTTTATTTATTGTAGTATTGGCGATATGGCATCAAACCATTTTTGGGCGATGATGTCGTACCCGGCTTGGTTGGGATGATTGCCATCATCGTAAAGCGTGGCAGGGTTGGTGAAAATGTCGGTCGAGTAGAAGTCCACGATTAGGGCGCCGTATTGGACGGCTTTATCGCGGATGATCTGGTTGTAAACATCCACATGGGCAGACATGCGGTTCATTTCATCTGAGGTTATGGCTGTGAACGCTTCACCCTTTAATGCCACCGGACGTTTGGACTGATCGTCTAAAAGAGCGATGACGACCTGCGCCCCCGTCCCGCGCAGTTGGCTGAGGATGGCGTCAATGTTCGCCTCAAAATGTTGAGCGTCTGCGGCATCTCCGGCATCGTCAATGTCGCCGCCGTATTCGTAGAGATACCACAGGTCATTGCTGCCGATCCACACCAATGCCAGAACCGCTTTGCCTTGTGAGGTTGCATCTTGCAATTCACCTACCGCACGTGTCAGTTGACTTTCAAGCCCCTGATCGCCATTGATGAGCGCATCTGAATTCCAGCCGGATTGACCGAAATTTGACAAAGTCGAATCCGGGCGAATGGCATTGACCATCTCCAACAGGCGACCGGGATACCCGCGCCCCGAGTCATCGCCGTCACCCTGGGTGAGGCTATCGCCGAGGGCAACCATGTGAACAGGTCCGGCGGGAAGCGGAGCGGCGGGTTGAATGTTGACGGGTGGATTACTGTCTGCTTGAGATGCATCCTCTGTTTGAGGCGCTTTGCTTATGGTTTCTTCATTGGATGGTTCTGTGGAGGGAGTAGAACCCGGAAGATTGCAGGCAGATAAAAACAGCGCAAAAAGCAATATATATTTTTTCATGATATGTCCTCGGCTTGTATTTCTTTGGATTATACAGAACCCAATCATTCGAGGACATGTCAAAAATGTTATGTCAAAATATTCCTCATCACGGGCTGATATTCAGGGAAGACATCGCTGGTCGCGGGGTTGTTCAAACGTTTGCTCAACACTTCAGAAAGCACATCACGATAATCCGTCGTCACCGCTAAGTCACCGGGACCGATGAGTTGACCTTCTTCCAAGCCGGGCCACTGCCCGTGGACTTTTCCGCCATCCACATTGCCACCCAAAACCATCATCATGCTGCCGTGACCGTGATCGGTGCCGAGACTGCCGTTCTCGTAAGCCCGCCGCCCAAACTCAGACATGGTGACGGTGGTGAGTTTGTTCATGTGGTCTGCCATATCGGCATGAAAGGCAGCGAGCCCTTCGGCGAGGTCTTTCATCAGATTCGGCATGAGACCAGTCATTGAACCTTGCGTGAAGTGCGTGTCCCAGCCGCCGAGGTCAATGGCTGAGACTTCGAGCCCGACTTCGGCTTTGATGAGCATGGCGGTTTGTTTGAGTGCGAGACCGAATTCGGTGTCGGGGTAAGTGGTAATTGGTGAGTGGTAATTGGTGGGGTCGAGTTTCTGGAGGGTGTCCATGATGGATAGTGTGTCTTGACCCAAAGCATCTTCTTGATAGACATAATTCAACGCAGCGCGCATTTGCTGCAGGGCGCGTGGATCGCCACCGAGGTGAAAGTCTGCTATGGAGCGCAGGGCGGAGACGGGGACACTTCCGCTCAAACTGCGCTGCGGGCGGGTGCCCATGCCCACGGCTCGCAATGGCGATGAGTTGCCGGTGTTCAAGGTGGCGAGGTGACGCCCGATCCAACCCGAGGCGGGACCGCGTTCATCGTCCACGCCGCGTTCCATCAGTTCCATCGCTTTGAAGTGACTGCGCGATTCGTCCGGTGCGCCACAGGCATGGATGATGGCGAGTTGTCTGCTTTGCCAGGCTTCGAGTAGAGAACTCATGTTTGGATGAAAACCAAAGAAACCATCCAAATCCACAGTTCTTTCTTCTTTCATCTTTCTTGAATCATCTGGTCTTGCAATACCCAACGTCGGGCGCAATAGATAATAAGCATCTTCGCCATGCGGCACGACCATATTGAGCACGTCCGCGGCGCCACGCAGGAAGACGACGACGAGCGTGTCTCCGCGCGGGGCGGTGTTCTTGGGTGCGAAGGACAGGCGCGGCATCCATGGCTTACTGGGAATTTGATGAAGTACAGGTAAGGTTTCGAGCATTGGGTCTCCAATATTGAAACGCAACCTGAAGGTTGCGGTACTTGTCAACGCCACTGAAATGCAGGGGACGCGATGAGACTCGCGGCGATGATTTGCAGAGTCTCTTCCGGCGTAGCACCCGCCGAATGGACGGTATCAATCATCCCGTCGCGGGTGAGGCGATCTAACGGCGTGCCTAAAAGCAATGAGGCGAGGGAATCCACATCGGTGTGTAAACTGCCAGTCGAAGAGACATCCAATAAACCATTGAGGTTGTGTTTCGTTTTTGGAAGCTCGTTGCGGATCAATTCAAATGCGAATTGCCAGCGCGGCATGAGGCTGCCTTGCCAGGCGTCGCTCGTGTCGGGGTAGCCATCGGGCGTCGTCCAGTTGAAATACATTTGACCCATTTGCATGAGCGGGTTGTGCATGGCAACGCCGTCGGTTTCAACGCTGAGCATGCGCAGCGCGGAAAGCACAAAATTAAGCGGACGTTTGTATTTGGGCTGTGCGAAGGCAAGACCATCAAGCAGGATGACTCGCAAAACAGATTTGATATCACCTTTGGTGGCGAGAAATGTTTGCGCGGCTTTCTCAATAATTTCTTGCGGCGGTTCATCAGCGATAAAGCGACGCGCGAGTTTGGTGCAGATAAATTTCGCAGTGGATGGATGCAAGGCGAGATGCTCGATGACTTGCTCCGCTTCACTCTGACCCGATTCCTGAATCGCGAGACCCAGAACATTTTTCTCGCCGGGTTCGTGCTGATCTTCTTTGAAGACGAAATCGCCGAGCCAGAAATGTTCTTTGACCGACCAACCCGTGAGACAACGCGCGAGCTGCATGACGTCGTTTTGAGAATAACCGCCGTTTACACCGAGGGTGTGGAGTTCCATTAACTCGCGGGCGTAATTCTCGTTGGGCGTGCCTTTGACATTGGCTTGATTGTCGAGATAGGTGAGCATGGCAGGCGAATGCGCGGACGCCCAGACAAGGTCGCGGAAATTTCCGAGCGCATGTTTGCGAATCACGTCGCGGTCATCCACGGTCTTGAGATAGAAGCAAGGTTCTTTCTCGATGAAGATGTTGAAGTGGTCGCTCCAGAAATCCACCATCACTTCATAGAGTTGACGCTTGCTATACAGTTGACGCAGGAAGGTGGCTTGACGCAGTTCATTGACAGGACGTTCGCGGTCATAGCCGTCGAAAAGTTGGTTGGTGACGGCTTCGATCTCGTTGGCTGCCATTTTCAATGTGTCGAAGGTCGAAAGTTGAAGGTCGAGAGCGAGGTCGTTGATGGTTTCGAAGTCGAGTTGTTCTTCGATGTAGTTTGCCAAGCCGATCTCTGCGAGTCGGGCGCGCTCGTCCGCTCGTGCGCCGAAGGTGATGCGATTCAGCGCGGTGAAATCTGCAACGCTGAGCGGACTCCATGGGACGACGGGCTGGTCGTTGGTGAGTCGTCGCACGGCGGGAGCGCAGGCGTTGAGGGCGGCGCTGGCGGAGAGGAGTGTGGCGAGCTTGAGGAAGTCGCGGCGAGAAAGGGTCATAGTAACCAGTTTTCAGTAACCAGTAATTAGTGAACAGTAGAAAGAGGAAAGAAGAAAGAGATTAAGGTTGTGCGGGGAGAGGAGTTGCTGAAGATTGTGTCTTCTCACGCGGAGACCAATTGAGCAAGGCAAAGCCGGTTGCGCCGAAGGAGATGAGGATGATGGGAATCCACACGAAGAGCCAGCCGATGATTGGGAAGAAGGCGGCGAGTTCGAGGATGACAGCACCGCGGATGAATCCGTTCAATGGAGTTAGGTTGCTATGTTTGGTGAGTCTCATGCCGAGGTGAGCGGCGATGCCAGCCGAGCCAATGGTAGAGATGGCGAGTGCGGCACCGAGCAGAATCCAGCCGATGAATTTGGCGGGTCCGAATGGAAGTGCAAGCAGGATGACGATGGGAACCGTCACGGCAATGACGAGGATGAGTCCCAGCCAGAAGGTTTGCCACGGCGTTTTTTCTACTCGTGAATGAGCGCGAGCAATCAGGGACGGGAACAACAGCCACCAAGCGGTGAGCATGGCAGGGAAGGCAGTACCGATGATCAAGAGTATGAAGAAGAAGGCGGAAATGTCAGCCATTGGGATATGTCCTTTCAGGTTTGGTTGATGTAAGGGATACAGGGATGGGAGGGGGAAAGTTGCAGGGAAAGAGCAGAGAATAGGGAATAGGGAATAGTAAGTAGGGAATAGTTGATAGGAAAAGAAAAAGACGCGGGGTGAGCGCGTCTTGATGAAAGAGGAAAGAAGAAAGAGATAGGTTTAATTTTTTTGGAAGAATCCCAGAATCGTGGCACCAATGCCGGTGAAAGTGACATAAGGTAATAACAAGAACCAGCCAACGAAAGGTAAGGCGCAGGCAATGCAGAGAATCACGGAGCTCCACAGGTTGCGCTTCCATGAGGACATGTCTGGGAAGAGGCGTTCGGCGAGGTGTTGGACGGTGGCGGTCAGCCCGAGGCTCAGGAGGACGGAGAGAAAGGCAAGGATAAGCAAGGCGGGGATGGTGAGAATCCCTTTGACGAAGGAGCCTGCATTCTCGGCAAGCGAAAACATGACGGCGGCGATCAAGCCGAAGAAGAAAAAGTTGACCATGCCCAAGCCGAAGGCTCGCCCCGGCGTGAGGCTGAGGCTGGTTTGAGTCTTGGCGACGCGGTTGGTAAATAATGCGCCGATGACGAGGAAGTAGGCGGCGAGGGTGATGGTCAGCAAGAGGACGATGAAGGTGAGGCGAAGGATGTCGGTCATGGAAGGCTCCTAGGTTTGTCACCCTGAGCATAGCGAAGGGTCTCTAGTGCGGAGGTAGAGATTCTTCGCTACGCTCAGAATGACATTAATTACGATTTTGATTTCTCAACAACAGACCATTCCCGAAGATCCAGAAAATGGAAACGATGGCGAGAGCGATGAAGAGGGTGGATAGTTCAACGGGGTAAGTTGTCAGGTTGGGGAATTGGGTAATTGGTAATTGGTAATTGGATAATGCGTCCAGCCATGAAGTCCAGAGGGATTGGATTTCGAAAAGCCAGGTGGTGAAGGATGGCGTTTCGATCTGTGGAATCATGACAGAGAAGAATGGGATGGCGACGATGAGCGCGACCAGCGCGGCAGCGGCTTGCAGGGATACTGTCAGCGTGAGCCAACGTGGGAGTTGGGGAGCCAGGCTTGGGCGAGGTTTGAAGCGGGCGGCGAGGTTTGTAGATAATGCTACTTCGGGCAGAGAGTCCAAATCCACGAACAAGGCTTGGAGGGTGGAGAGTCGCGCCGCGCATTCGTCGCATGAGTCGAGGTGCGTTTCGATGAGGGCGCGTTCGGTTGAAGCGTTATCCAAATATTCGTTGAGCTGCTCGTCAGTCAGGTGCATGGAGTTTCTCCGCGAGAAGTTTGCGCGCGCGGAAGAGATGGCTCTTCACGTCGCTGAGGGGGATGTTGAGTTCGCTTGCGATCTCGTCGTAGGATAGTTCTTGATAATGCCGCAGTTCGACGACGAGACGATAATGCGGCGGCAGGGACGCGAGCGCACTGCGAATCTGCTCGCTTCTTTCTTTAACCTCGACCTGTTCGCTGGGACCTTGAGTTTTATCTTCGTCCCGTTCTTCGTCGAGCGGGGCGCTGGGCTTGTGCGACTCGATGTGGTTCAGGCACAAGTTGGCGGCGACACGGCGGATCCACGGGCTGAATTCGCGTTCGAGGTCGAAGGTGTGCAGACGATCGAGGGCGCGGATGAAGGTCTCCTGGGCGAGGTCTTCGGCATCGGCGCGGTTGTGCAGAATGCGGTAGCAGACGTTGAAGACGCTCGTTTGGTGGCGTGCCACGAGGTCGCCGTAGGCTTCAGCGTCGCCGCGACGGGCTCGCAGGATCAGGTCGCGGTCGGTGGGCGCATTCATGGCTAGAGTGTAATACAGGCGGGGAGGGGAAAAAGTTGCAGGGGAAGGGCGGTTGGTGAGTGTAAAGTGAAGAACTCAGCAAGGATATATTCCCCCGAATTTGCCCGATTATTTTTTCGGAGAAGATAAAGCTACATATTCTTTTTTTGGATTCTCGAACAATGCCAACTGTTTTTCCGAGTCCATTTTTACAGGAATCATAGGGTTGTAGTTAAGTACGATAGCTTCTAACATGGGTTTGCGATTTTTCTCGCTTGCACCGACATGATAGAAGTGTTCACGAGTTAAGACGGTGAACTCGGATGAATATTTTTCAAGCGCCACATTATTACGATATTGATTACTGTGCCATGTAGATAAAATAAATTTTGCAGGCGCCACTTTTAGCAACTCGTAAAGTTCCTGCTCATTTTCTTCTGACCAGGAATTGAAGTAATCCACATGCCTACCTGCATAAGGCGGGTCGCAGTAAATAAAGTCAGACGAAGAAACAGCGGCTATGGTTGTCTTGAAATCGGAACAGACAAACTGCCAGTCATACTGACTTACGGCTTGGGAAACATATTTGATTTGATTGGCGATTTTGGTAATGTAGGCTTTTGCAAAGCGTTCAGGCTTATGCCCAAATGGGACATTGAACTCGCCTTTTCTGTTAAACCTCATCACGCCATTAAAACATGCGCGATTTAGGAAAAGCATATCCAATGGGCTGGGTTTTTTATTGAAACGTTCGCGCACTTTGTAATAATGTTCCTCGCCTTTTTTCTGAAGAAGTGCGCCTTCTTTTTCCAAAAACTCTCTGGCAATACTTGAGTCAACCTCGCCGCTCTTGATGGCATTGTAAAAGTTGATAATGTGAGGATTTACATCCGAGAAAATAGCACGATTTGGTCTTATATTAAAACCAACCACACCTGAACCCATAAAAGGCTCAATCCATATGCCGTCTTTTTCGAGAATGGCATGATCTTTTATCCAGTCAACCAATTTGGTCTTTATGCCCTGACATTTCAGGGGCGGAACTTTTACTGTCATTTACTCACTCTTCTGGTATTTTTACGGCTAGGTTTTCTTATTATTGGGTTAGCTAATTTTACATTTTTACCTCGGTACGTCAAATAATCACGTAGCGAAGAGATATTTTTGACCTTTCCATCTGTGGTTGTCATTTGGATCTTTCCATAGTTGATCCAGTAATCATCAAACCACTTTTCACCAAGTTTCTTGAAAACACCATTGCCATTCAAAATATCTTCGATTCTGGTGATGCTCCCGATGTTTGCTGTATTGGAACTGCCCTGATTATCGCTGGCAATTTCCCATTTTTCACGAACAAAGAACTGAAAATCATCAATTACAGATGTGATTGATTGCAGTTCATCCAATGTGTGAGTTTCCGATTCGTACCCCATCTCATTAGCAGAGCGGGAGTAAATGATACCCAAACAAAAATGACCAAGATATTCGCTATATGGAAACTGGATATTCTTGTTGCTTTTGCGATTCGTGAAATATTCGCCATGTGAACCGAGCGTAAACCCATTACAAAATTCGGGGTTGTCGGGCAGGCGATATGTCGTTTTC
The DNA here is from genome assembly GCA_016703605.1 of Candidatus Villigracilis adiacens. Classification (GTDB taxonomy): domain Bacteria; phylum Chloroflexota; class Anaerolineae; order Anaerolineales; family Villigracilaceae; genus Villigracilis; species Villigracilis adiacens. Next base: position 469,900 of record JADJBU010000002.1, read on the forward strand.
AAATCTACGGCAAACTTTACGCTTTCATCATCAGCGCTTACGAATGACAAATCAGGATAGTAGTTTTGTTGTTCAGCCAAAACGATACGGTAGTTGTACTGGCTGGCAAATTCCAACAAGCGAGGAAAAAGATGAATTTCAAGAATTTTCGAGACAATTTTCGTGTCTGTAGAAATTGTGTAGATGTTCTGGTAGACATCGATAAAACCTTTGATTGTCCACTGGTCATCTTCGGTGGACACATGGCTTTTGAGTGTCTCGACAAAATCCGTTAGGGCTTGTTTGAATTCAGCCTTGTATTCTTCCCGCTTTTGCTTTGGCATTTGTTTTGTCATGTTGGGATTATACAACACTCACCGCTCACTACTTTCTATTTTTTACCTCCCCCACCTCGGCTGCCAATCCGAAATTGGACTATTCGTGAGCCTCGTCAATCCCGTCCCATCGGGGTGGATGATGTAGAGTTCGTTGTTGCCGCCGTCGGTGAGTTTGACCAAGCCGTTGAATGGCTTCCATTGCAGAACGAAAAGGTTCCAGCCCTGGCTGCATTTAGATCGTTCCTCTTAATATTGCCCAGCGATTGAATACATCCATTTCGTGTCCATCGTCTTTGCGGGTTAATCCATCGTCATGGCGCGAAGTCTCGATTCCCACAGCTTGAAATAATCTCAAGGAGTCCCTTTGTTATAATCCCCCCGCTTTTCGAATTGCCAAACCCGCCCAATGCAGTAGGGGCGGCCCGTCCAAATCAATGAGAACCTCGTTATGCAAGAAAAGGGTCGCCCTTTGGGCGGGCAAACCCGCCGGAGAGATTCCTCTTCCTGGTGGACCCTGCGGCAAACAAGATTTTTTCAAGAAGCAAAATGGAACATTCCTCATGAGCGCCTCTGATAAGACCCCGGCGGTTTGCGCCTTTTCAGCCCAACCTGCGCGCCCAAATTTTTCCGGCATCCGGCAAAAGACCGCCCGCCTGCCGGGAGAAGGGCGCGGATAAAGCCATGCCGTCCTACTCCATCCTGCTGCTCGGCACCCAAATGGCGGTGGGCGGGGCGCAGAAACTGCTACTGGAACAGGCATTGTGGTTCCAGGCTCACGGACATCGAGTCACCGTCCTTTTTTTCTATGACCGCGACAACCTGCATGAAAAATGGACGAAGACCCATCCCTTCGAAATCCAAAACCTGGCAGCCTTCGACAAACAGGCAGGCGGACTGCGCAGCCTGCCCCGGCTCCTGAATGGACTGTTGAAATTATGGCGCGTCCTCAGGCGCGGAAACTTCGACGCCGTTATCACCTTCACCCACGACAGCAACCTGCTCGGGCTTCCGCTGGCGCGGCTGGCGGGAGTCCGCGCCCGTATTGGCACGCACCTCGGCGAGATTCGCGGCATGTCCAAATGGCGCGAGAGGATGCACACCCTCCTCGTCAACCGCGGGGTGATTCAAACCCTGGTGGCGTCCTCCGCCCGCACGAAGAACAATGCCGTTCAGGTTGGGGTAAACCCGCAAAAGATAACCACCATCTACAACGCCATCATGCCCTTCGATGTGGCGCAGGTTGACCGCGAGGCTGCGCGTCAGGCGCTCGGGCTGAAAACGGACGACATCTTCCTTGTCTCGGTTGGGCGGCTTGTTTACGAAAAGGGACACGAGTTTCTTGTGGACGCCATGTCGCTGGTGAGCCGGGAAGACCCCCGCGCCATTGCGGGCATCTGCGGCGCGGGTCCGTTGCGCGAACAGTTGCAGAGACAGGTCGAATCCCTGGGCTTGCAGGGCAGGGTCAAACTTCTCGGGCAGTGGGATTCCATCCCCGAACTGCTCGCGGCTTCGGATGTGTTTGTATTACCGTCGCGCTGGGAGGGTCTGCCCATGGCGCTGCTCGAAGGCATGATGGCGGGGCTGCCCGTGATCGCCGCGCGCGTCGAGGGAGTGGATGAAGTCGTCCGACCGGGCGAACATGGGTTATTAGTGCCGCTTGAGTCTCCGGCGGAACTGGCGCAGGCTATATTACAATTGCTGCGCTCGCCCGCAGACCGTCGGCGCATGGGCAGGGCGGCGCGGGAACGGGTATTGAGTTCCTACACCACCGATCGCATGTGCGAGGCATACTTGCAGGTGATCGAAAAAGGCATGGGCGAGGAAAAAGCCTGAGACAGGCAGCCCAGTACAGGTCCAGTAATGAAGCGTTCTTCGATCCAGTTCGGAAAAATAGCCGCAATTGCAGCCGTCGCGTGGGGCATTGTCGGCGCATGTATCGAATTCTATAATGTCGCCTGGGGCACGGGCGGGGCGGTCGGGGAATTCTCGCCGAGGTGGTTCGCGCTCTTTGTGTTCTTCGTTTTGTTTTGCGCCGCGCTCTATGCCGCGGCTGGCATTGCCCTTCTCGGCCTTCAGCCGTCGTCTCCAATTCTTGAAGGACTGGTCTCGTTCCGAAATAAATTTCCCGCGCTGCGATGGGCGTTCATCGTCATCGCCCTCGTTTTCCCTGCCTGGTTTTTACAGCGTACCATGTGGGGGGTCGTTTTCGGCGGGATGCATTTCCGGCTTTTACTGTGGGCGGTGTCGGTCTTTCTTCTTTCCGTTTTCATCACCCGCGGCGGATCGCTGATCGAATGGAAGCCGCTGATCGCGTCTCTCATCCTTGCCTCCAGCGTGTTGACCGCCGCCGTTTCATTGCAGGGCGTTACAGAATATCCCTTCTCACTGGGCTGGTCGGAGGGCAACCGCATCTGGGATTATTCGATGCGGTTCGGGCGCGACCGCTACGGCATTGCCGATAACCAGGATATTTACATCCTGCTTGATTCCGGCCGGATGCTGGTCGGCGGGCTGCCGTTCCTGATTCCCAATGTCACCATTGAAGCCGTGCGGTTATGGATCGGTCTCACGCTCATTTTGCCCTATTTTCTGGTTGGGCTTGCGGCAGGGATTGCCGCCGAAAAAAATGTCCGCGTTTGGATGTTGATGACCCTCTGGGTCTTTCTGTTCCTGCGCCAGGGTCCCATCCATTCGCCGCTTGTCCTCGCCGCCGCGCTGACGGTCTTCCTCTGGCGCAAGCCGTTGTGGCTGGCGATCCCCCTGATCATTTATGCGGGATATTTCGCCCAGTCGAGTCGATTCACCTGGTTGTTTGCCCCCGGTCTATGGATCGGGATGCTCGAACTGGCGGGCGCCTCTTCGCCCGACGGGAAGCCGGGTCGGTCCCATTGGGGTCGGGCAATATCGTTGGGTTTGTCCGGCGCATTCGGCGGATTCGTCCTCCCCAAGTTGATTCCCCTCCTGCGCATCGAGGCGGCAACCACAGCCGACATGACCGAGCAGATCGCCAGTACCGGGGTGACGTCTGAATTTGTGGCGTATGCCGTCACCGACCAGCCGCTGTTGTGGTATCGCCTGCTTCCCAACCCCACCTACGGAGTTGGCATCCTGCTTGGGTTGGTGATTGCGGTTTTGCCGGTGGCTGCGATCCTGGTCTGGCTGTCCGCTTCCAAAAAGTGGCAGTTGACCATCTGGCAGAAACTTGCGATCCTGGGTCCCCTGCTTGCCTTTCTCGCGGTGGGGCTGGTTGCCAGCGCGAAGATCGGCGGCGGCGGCGACCTGCACAACATGGACATGTTCCTGATCGGCGTTGCGTTTACCGCCTTCATTGCCTGGGTCAACGGCGGCAGGCAAGCCGTGATGAACAACCAATTGCCGGGCTGGGTTCGGTTTGCGCTCGCCGCCGCGCTGGTCCTGCCCGCCGTCCCCCCCCTCCGGCAGCTGCGCTCCTTCGATTACGGCGACGAGATCGGCGCATTGCTGGTGTTGACCGATAAAAAGGAATTCGAAGCCAAATCGCTCGAGATGCTTCCAGACAGCGTCACCGTCGGCAAGGCGCTGACGGAAATTCAGGCGGCGGTGGATGAATACCAGGAGTTGGGCGACGTGCTTTTCATGGACCAGCGTCAACTGCTGACCTTTGGCTACATCACCGAACAGGTCTTCATCCCCGAATACGAAAAAAAGGTGCTGATGAACGAGGCGCTCAGCGCCAATTACGAGTATTATTCGGGTTTCTATAGAGATATTACCAGCCAGCGTTTTTCCCTCATCGTCACCGAACCCCTGCGCACGCCCATCAAGGACAGCGCCTACGAGTTCGGCGAGGAGAACAATGCCTGGGTCAACTGGGTATCCATCCCCGTGCTTTGTTATTATCAGGAAGCGCAGACCTATAAAAAAGTGAACGTGATGCTGCTCATCCCCAAACCCGTGCCGGACGATTGTTCGCAATACATCCCGCCGCGGAATTAATCCGTACCGCAAACTTCAGTTTACAAAACCAACCCCTTCCGTACCGCAAACTTCAGTTTGCGAAACCAACCTCAGTTTGCGCCTTCGCAAGATAAATCTTGCGTTACTGGAACCCCATGAACATCCGCTATCTTCTCCTTCGTCTCATCCGCCACTTCATGCCCGAGGGTCTTGCCCGTTTCCTCCTGAAACGGCGCTGGATCATCAAGCCGGGGCTGGAGTCCACCGACCCGTTTGCCGCGTCGCAGCGCTATGTGGAGACTCTCTCCGCAAAAGGCATGGACATTAAAGGCAGGCGCGTCCTCGTTTTTGGCTATGGCGGCCGTTTCGCCGTCGGCGTGGACCTGCTCAGGCGCGGCGCGGCGCATGTGGTCTTGTGCGACCATTTCGTCCTGTTGGATGAGGAACGCAACAGCGAACTACTGTCGGAGTATGGGAACTACCTGAAAGTGGAACAGGACCAGGTCCGGCCGCGAAGCGAATTCATCAGCCTGCTTCACGGCGATATCCGCGAGGAGTCGATCCAGAGGCAGGTCGCGCAGGTGGATATCATCCTGAGCACATCGGTCTTCGAACATCTCGACGACGTGCCGGGCATTACGAAGGCGCTGGCGAACCTGACCGCGCCGGGCGGCATCCATTTGCATTTTGTCGATCTGCGCGACCACTTCTTTAAATATCCGTTCGAGATGTTGAAATATTCCGAAAAGGTTTGGAGGAATTTCCTCAACCCCACCAGCAATTTGAACCGTTATCGTTTCGCCGATTACAAGCGCGTCTTCGAGGCAAATTTTGTGAAGGTCGAGTTTACGGTGCTGGAACGGCTGGCGGAGGAATTCGACAAGGCGCAGGGCGGCATCCGCGCGGAGTTCAAGACCGGCAGGGACGATGTGGATGCGGTCACGCTCATCCATGTGATTGCGAGCGAACCGTTTGGGGTGCAGCGCCTTCAGACCTTGCAGATGAAGATCGATAGACGTTCGGGCAGCAAAGAGAAACGTTAATGCAAAACAAAATCAACCTGTTCTTTTCTAGGCGCGAATTCCTTTTACCGTTGATCCTCTTCGCATTATTCCTTGCCGCCTCGCTGCCGGGAATTTCATGGGGCGCGCCCGCGCTCTGGAACCCCGACGAACTCGTCTGGCGCGCAGACATGGCGCTCAACGGCGCGATGCAGTTCGACGTAAATGAGCCGGACTACAACTACCCCTCCCTGCCCAAGTATGCGATGTACGCCATCGGCTCGGTCACCTACGGCTTGGGGCGGTCATCCTTTGCATTCATTGTAGCGGCGCGTTCCTTCTCGGCATTCCTCGGCGCGGTTGCGGGCGTCCTCGTCTATCACCTGGCGCGTCGTATCGGCGCGCGCAAACGGATCGCCTTCCTTGCCGGTCTGCTCTATGTCTTCAGCGGCGCGGCTGCCGAAAACGGGCGGTTCGCGCACAACGACATGTACCTGCTCTTCTTCACGATCCTCGCAGCTTTCCTCGTCGTCCAATACCAAAAGACATCCGCAATTCGCTGGTTATACCTTTCCTTTTTTGCGGTCGGGCTGGCGGCGTCCTGTAAATATACCGGCGGCAGCCTCATCATCCTGCCGGTCGTCGTTTACCTGTCCGCAAATTGGAGAGACATCAAAACCAGGTGGCTTGCAATGGCGGGCAGTCTGGTGTTGGGCGGCATCGCTGCCTACCTCGGGTATGGGCTTGGGACCCCAATGGCATTCATCTCGCCGGTGAATTACTTCTCAGCCGTCTTCCCCGCGTTGCGAAACCTTACCAACTACGGCTTCAATTCCGGAACCCCGCTTGGGCTGTTCGGTCAGTGGTCCGTCCTCAAGGCAACGGTCGGGGTGTTTTGTTATTACCTGTTCCTGGCGGGCGCGCTGTGGTTCGCCGTCCGCTGGCTTCTCTGGGTATTCGGAAGAGCCGCATTCGCAGACGGGTTGGGGGCGGTCGTCGGCGCCTTCCTGCTTATCCTGCTGATCTTCGACCTGCCCTTCATGATCTCGATCAACTACATCGGGCGATACTTCATCCCCTTCATCCCCTTCATGTCAATCCTGAGCGCGTTGATGATCGAAGAGATTCTGCGCCTCGCCCCGGACCCGAAGCCGGCCGCCGTCCATCCGGTTTTGATCACGCTGTTGGTTCTTGGGTTTGGTTATTCCGCCCTGCGCATTGTGAGCATCTCCCTCCTGTTCCTGAACGACGCCCGCATCCCCGCCACGGAATACATCGCCTCGATCCGCGGATATCAGACCAGCATCGAATACACGCTTTACCCCCCGCTGATCGAAAGACGACGGTTCGAGCGCGCGCACAACTACCCGATCTATTTCATCGAGTGGGAGGGGGATGAAGTGCCGACGGGCGGTCGCTTCGAATACAACCAGGCGGAAAAGGGACTGCTCGAACGCGACACGGATTACTTCGTGATCGACAGTTTCACCTACGAACGTTTCTACTCCGACTCCATCTGCGCCACCACACCCGGCGAATGCGATTTCTTCAAACGCCTCATCGCCGGAGATGTGGAATCGTACCGCTTGCTGAAGCAATTCACCTACCGCCTGCCGCCCTGGCTGCCGCATGTATCGCTGACAGCCGTCAACCCCGATATTTTGATCTTCGAGCGGGTCAGGTAACGGCACGTAATCGGCGTTCGCAGAGCAAACCTCTTAAAAACTCCGTGATCTCTGTGTTCTCCGTGGCAAATTGAAAAACGCCCCGAAAGGACATACCCTGCTGGTATTGGAGAATGCCAGTTACGCCTTTTTCTCCAGCACAACCATCAAACGCGTGGCAAACAATGCCGGGAGGAATTGCAGCGGCTTTTCGATCCATTTGATCAGGGGATATAAAACTGTCGGGTACAACTGCGGACCCGAATACCCGCCGGAAGCGGCATATGCCAGCGCCGAAATTTGTTTCACCTCGATGATCTTCCACCCGCTCAACCGGTCTGCGAATCCCTTTTGGGTGAAGATGCGCGCCGCATTTCCCTGCGCCGCATAATAATCCGGGTCATCCCCATGCCAGCCCTCCGGCGCAGACCAGGCGATCTCCTCCTCCCATGCAATCGGCTCGACGTGAAAGACCCCATACACAAGCCTGCCCAGCAGCCCCATCCCCGGCTCCATGATGATCACCCTTCCGCCTGGCGCGAGGACGCGTTGAAATTCCTCCAGCGCCGTGCCGGGATAACGCAGATGATGGAACACGTCCGTCATCAGCAGGTTTGAGAGCGAGCGATCGGCAAAACTCAGGCGGTAGGCGTTCTCGATCTGGTCGATCCACGGGTAGGGGAAAAGGTCGGTGCGGATGCAGCCCGGGATGATCTCATGGATGCTGCCCATGCCCGAGCCGAGTTCGACGGTCTTCCCCGGCGCGGCGCTGAGCTGCCCGCTCATGACGCGGTACAACTCCATGTAAACGGTATGCAGCAGCGGTTTACGCTTCCAGAGGTTGTGATTCTTTTCGATCAGTTCGTTGTGAAGTTCAATGCCCATGGATCATGCCGGTTTGGTGAAGTGACCGATCTCGTACACATTCCCAAAAAACGCGGGAATGGACTTCATCGCCTGGACGGAGTCCTTCCGCAGGGTTTTCTCCGCCGCGCGTTCCACATCCCGTTCGGTGGAAAAATGATGCTGGCGGATATCGTACCCCAACAGCCGGAACATGAAGACCATGAACGGGCGCTCCACCGGCACGCCGTACACGACCTGCCCGCCCGGTTTGAGGACGCGCTGAATCTCGCGGAACGCCTGCGCCAATTCATCGGGCTTGAGATGTTCGAGGATGCTGATAAGCAGGACGGTATCGAACTGATTATCGGCATACGGCATGGACAGGACGTTGCCGTTGCGCAGGTCGGTTTGAATATTGCGCGCCTTAAAGACCCCGCCGACGACGTTGACATCGCAGGTCAGGTCCAACCCGTGGATTTGTTTGTATTTTTCGTTCAGGTTGAGGAAGGTCAAGCCGCTGCCAAAGCCGACTTCGAGGATGCCGTCTCCGCCCTTGCATTGGGCAAGGCAGAGTTCCACCCGTCTTCGGTACATCGCGCCGAAGACGGGCAGGTAATAGAAAATGACGGAGTAGATCTTTTCGACGCCCTTGTATTCCTTGTAGGGCAGCAGGCGGAGTTTGGTTGTCATGGGGTGTCCTTGTTACGGATTAGGCTCGGGGTGCGTCGGGCTGCATCAAACGAACTTGATTCTTCTCGCCGCAAAGGAGACCATCCGCAGCAGGAGGACGCCGTGTTTCCAGCGCGAGATGTTGGTCGTGCCGTAGGTGCGTTCGCGGTAGCGGATGGGCAGGTCTACGATCTTGAGGTTGAGTTTCGCCGCGCCGAAGATCAGGTCGAAATCGCCGAAGGGATCGAAGTCGCCGAAGTAGGCGCGGTTGGCGGCGATCGCTTCGTAATCCTTCCGCCACATGACCTTGGTGCCGCAAAGCGTATCCTTGACGGATTGCCCCAGCAGCCACGAGAACGCCATGCTGAAGAACTTGTTGCCGATGAAGTTCAGGGTGCGCATCGCCTCTTTTTCCATCGGGTAGACCAGCCGCACGCCGTTGATGAATTCGCCCCTGCCGGAGGCGATGGCTTCGTAGAAACGCGGCAGGTCTTCGGGGGGAACGGTCAGGTCGGCGTCGAGGATCATGAGGATGTCGCCGGAGGCTTTCTCGAAGCCGAGACGAATGGCGTCGGCTTTGCCAATGCCCGGTTGTCGGAAGAGCAGGTTCGAGGTCCGCGGGTGAAGCGGCATTTCCTTTTCGATGGTCTCGTAGGTTTTATCCCTGGAATGTCCCTCGACGAAGATCAGTTCCGTCTTCGACCCCATCAATGGCACGCGTTCGAAGATATTTTTGACGTTGCCTTCTTCATTGCGGGCGGCGACAACCACCGAAACGCTCGGCGTATTTTCCACCGGTTTGGGTGCAGGGCGGGCGATCAGGAAATTGGAAAGGGCAAATTCGCGGAGGGGCCACAGGCGCGCAAGATAGCGGTTCGCAAAACCGCCGAGGGGCAGGGGAAAAAGTATTTCATTCGAATTGCGGATGGTCTCGAAGCCCGCCAGGTTCAACAGATTGTTCACATCGGGGACGGTCAGCCAGTTTTGGGCGAGGATGGGTGTGGCGAGGTTGAGGCTTTGCGCAATGCTGAGCGGAATCTGCCAGAGGTGGCTGTAAAAATTCAGGATCAACCGCGTGCGTGGAACGCAAAACCTCCTGACCTGTTCCAACGCGCGCTGCACATCCCACAGGTCGTTGATGGCGTCTGAAAAGATGATGATGTCGAATTCGCCCTCGAGGCTCGAAAGGTCGTGCGCGTCGAGTTGATGGAACTCAAGATGCGGATGGCGCTTCTCCGCCCGCGTTACCGCCTCGGCGGAAAAATCCACGCCAACGCCGCGGGATGGGTCGAGGCTGGCAAGCAGGTCGCCCAATCCGCAGCCGATCTCCAGGATGCGCTGTTTGGGGTTGACCAGAAATTTGAAGTATTCCGTGACACGTTTGTGATACCAGCCGCCCATGCCCTTCCAGGTATCGCGTTTGACGGCATTCCCGTCCCATTGAGCCATGCGGACGCGCTGGTATTCAGCCCCGGCTTCGTCGAATATTGGTTTTGAATTCATAGCGGAAGTGATTTTACCTTATCCGCTTTTAACGCGGAGCTTGGGACGGACATAGAAGATGTATAGCAGAAGCCCCGCCAGCCCGGCGCCCAAACCGGCCCATTGATAACGCAGGCGGATGCGCGCCGGGTATTCGAGTTCATACGTCCTGCCATTCGTCTCCGGATCGCTGTTATCAGAGGCGGAGAAAAACAGGAATTTTTCCTTCAGGATGTAACTGCCGCGCCCCAGTTCAATGATGAACGACTGGCTTTCATGCGGCTGATAGAGCAGGGAGCCGTCTTCATAAAGATAGGTCGGGTAATCCCTGTACTTCGTATCGCTGATGCGGTCATCGCCCGTGTTGTACGCATACATGAACCCGTCGCGGCGCTGCACCTTTTCCGGTTCGACGACCCGGCGCTCCCACGCCAGGGGCAAAAGCCCCGTCATATGCAAAATCATCAAAGCCCCGCCCGCCATCAGAACGGCGGACAGGATTCCAACCGCCAGTTTGTCGGCGCGAAGATTCCAAATGCCGAGCAGCGATACAAACAGGATGCCGAAGACCAGCCAAACTCCCGCCGCGCGTACCATCCGAATGAAAGCCTGCGCCGAAGCCGGCAGGGAAACCGAATCCGCCGTCTGGTATCCGGTCTGGGGCGCGGTATAAAAACCGGGGAACTGCGGCTCTTCCACGCACCAGGTATAAACGCCCGGCTCGGGAATTCCCTTCGTAATCGCAAAACTACTCACAGCCAATGGCGGGCTGTCCGAATCATCCAGCGTCGCCACCGGGATGGTAATGGTCGTCCCCGCTTCCAGTTCAAGGATCATCCCCTTCTCCTCCGGCGTCAACTGCTGTTCAGGGTGGACGAGCTTGCCATAAAACCGCAGCCGATCCATATCGGGGACGAATAAATTGTCCTTTTCAGACGCAAGCGTGACGCTCGATCCGCCTGCGATCACAAATACAAATTTTTGCCTGCCAGCCTCGCAATCAATGACCGGGCTGGGCTTGGGCGGCTGCCCCGTCAACTTTATCAAAACAGGCAGGATGAACGCCGAGACGAGGATGACCGCGCCCAACCCCAATGGGATGAAAAGCCCCGCTTCATTCCCCGCCGGAAACTGGTCCTTCGCCCCGGGCAGAAGCCTCCCCGGAAGCGCCAGCCCCATGGCGACGATGCAGCCCGTCATGGGAATGGTCGCGGCGTAGGCGCGCATCTGGGTCGAATCTGCCGGGGGGACAAGCCCCACCGAAAGCAGGATGCCGATGAAGAAGGCAAGCGAGACGCTGAACTCCATTTTTTTACGATGCGCCAACGCCGAAAACAGACCTGCAAAGGTCAACGCCCACAGGATTTTATTGGCGACATCGTTACGGTCGTGCTTCATCAAAAGGAAACTGAACGCGCCCTTCGAGGCTACGAAATAATCGGCATATGCCCCGCCAACGCCCCGTATGAAGAGAGCCGGGTTTTCACGAATCGACTGAAAGGCAAGTTCGTACACCTCCCCCGCGCTGGCTTCCGGGTGGTCCACCCCCGCCTGTTCCCAACCCTTGTTCCCAACGGCAATGCCATACAGGGTGTACGAGTAATTCGAGAACGCCGCCGACGGCGATGCGCTGACCAGCCGGATCAAAACCGAGTTCGCCGCCATGCCGACGATCACGACCAGTATCCCAAAGATGAACGGACGCCAAAAACCCAGCGACTCCCGGAACGACCAGCCCATCCACAGAACAAGCATCGGCAGAATCAGGTATGCGCCCGCGCGGGCATTGAGTCCGGTCGTCAGCAGGAAGATGCCGAAGAGGAGATGCTTCAAATTCTGTTCCGCCGCGCCGCGCAGCAGGAATACAAGCGAGAACGCGCCGAGACAAAACCCCAGGTTTTCGGTCAGAAGCGTCCCGCCGAAACGCCTGAAGAACATGTACCCGAGGACGACAAAGATGGCGGATGCGGCTCCGCTGTTGAATGCGCGTCGGATCTCGCGCGCCGCAAAATAAACGGCAAGCCCGTTGAGGGCGGCGAACGCGGTCAGCGCCGCCTGCAAATTGCCGCCCAGCGCCTTCATGAGGGTCGCAAGAAATGCGGTGTAAATGGGGCGGAAGGATGCGCTGCCGGTAAAAGGAAACCCGTACCCCAAATTCTGCGCCTCCTGGAAATACCCGTTTGCGTCGCGCATCGGCAGCAGCCCGCCGAGGGTCGAGAAGAAATCCGTCATCTGCCATTTGTAGAGCAGGGGCATGAAGAATAGCGCAATCGTAAAGGTGAAGGCAAGTATGTTGCCTGCAAATCCGTTCAGGTTGAAGAGCAGGGCGAAGATGATAAGAAGAAAAAGCAGGCGGTCCAGCCCGAATTCGAAGAAGACCCGCGTGAATTCGACATTGGGCGGCGCGAGAAGGAGCGATGCAAGGAAAGCCAGCGCAAGCGCGGCGGCGCCCGCCAGTTGAAGGTATTTTCTCAGGGGAAACTGCATGATGGATAATGCTCCGCCGCGTTTCAGGTGGAAACGCGGCGGGTTGATTTTACTTGAAGCGGGTTGAAAACAAACTACGGCGCCTTGTAGATGACCGTTCCGCCCTGCTGGAAGATCGGCTGGAGGCGGAGCGCGAATTTCTCTTCGTTGATCCGCATGGAACCGCGCTCGAGATTCCCGATAAATATATATCGGATGCCATATTTTTCGATGATGGCTTGCGCCTCCTCCCAGCGGGCGGTGGTGTAAAGCATCAGAATATCGTTCTCGCGGGTTCCGTGGAGTTCATACCCGCCGCGCCACTGCGCCTCATGACCGGGCCAGCCGAGAACGGTGGGGTAGCCGGTGAAGGTGGAAATCCTCGCGTAATAACTGTAACTTCCGCCGATGGCTTCGGCTACGACTCCCTCGGGCTGGGTCAGCAAAAATTGGATTCCGGCGGCATCGTCGGGGTTGTCGCGCTGGATGCGGGCGAAGTCGTCGAGGTTGTAGCCGAAGGTCGGTTTGAAATTTTCAGTCTTGGTCATCAAGCCGAAGATGGGGTAGAGCAGGCCGCAGAAGATGACGAGAGCCGTCAGCAGGCGGAAGCCGACGTTGGCGAAGGTGAATCCGCGCAGGGATTGGGAAAGACAGCCGACCCCGAACGCGGCGGTCAGACTCCATAACATCCATGCCTGGTAGTAGAACTTGAAGACGGTGTTGATGCGGTAGCCGAACTGGTCGCGCAGGAAGACGAATTCGGGCGCGAGGACGAGCAGGGCGCCGAGGGTGAGGAGGAGGAGAACAAAGGATGAGGGATGACTTACGAGATTCGAGTTACGCGGGGTGTTTGATGTGGGGTGAGCGGTGGGCGACGAGTCAGGTTCCTCATTCCCTGCAAAGAGAAACGCCAGGGTGGGAATCAAAACCATGAGCAGGGTGATGAGGCTGCCGATGTGATTCAGTCTGCGTTCGGTCGTGGCGCCGAGGAATTGGGAGGCGGTCATGTTGAAGGAGGCGAGCAGTCCGTTGACGAGGTCTTTTTCGACGATGGTGGCGACCAGCCCGAGGACGAGGGTGAGCAGGGCAAGGATGAAGGTGAGTCCAAGCCCGATGGTGAATCCCAGCTTCCAGTTTGGACGAGCCGGGGTTTTCATCCAATAAAAAAGAAGGAGGGAAAAGATCGGGATGAGGAGAGTCCCCCACATGACCCAGAAGTGCATTCCGCGCGTGGGGTACATGAAGTTGGGGATGATGCCGCCCGCCTGCGAGGAGAAGCCGAGGTAGAAGGGCAGGTACAGAATCAGGGAGAGGATGCCGAGTGGAATGCCGAGGAAGAAGAGGTCTTCGAGGCGGGAGCCGTTCCAGCCGTATTGGCTGGCGCGCCAGAGGGTGTAGGCAGAGACGATCAATGCGGCGGCGATGAGGATGTCCCATGTGTTGAGGAAGGCAAGCCCGCCGAGGGTGAGGGCGGCGAAGAAAAAGCCGGGGGGGTTGATGTCGAGCTGAACGCCGAGGAGTTCGATCTTGCGATCCTTCCATGCGCCGAGAAAGATGTTCAATGCGACGGAGACGGCAAGCAAGCCGAAGGGGATTGCCAGCACATGCGGATGCAGGTCGCCGAGCAGGAAGGAGAAGAAGGGGAATTCGTCGATCACTTCGCGGTGACCGCCGAGCATGTCGTAGTCCTGGATCACGCGCGAGGCGCGCCACCACCAGAGGTATCGGTCGGGCATCCAGCCGAAGGGTTCGACGGGCGGCTGGGAGAGCTCCTTCATGTCGAGCCAGGTCCAGAACGGGCTGGTGAAGACCCCGGCGGCGTCTTTCTTCCAGAACAGACCGAGGCGATGCAGGACTTCCAGCACGGTTTCAAAGTTGGAGACCAGCAGGAGGAAGATGGGGGCGAGGAGGGAGGAAGGGATGAGCGATGAGGGGCGGGTTTCTGAATCGGTATTACGCATTACGGATTGCGAATTACGCGACGCGTGATGCGTAAAACGTAATGCCAGGAGATTGTAGACGATGCCAAACGAGCCGATGGCGCCGAGGGCGAAGATAAGGGAGGTCATCAGGTTGTGCGCCATGCTGCCTGGGATGGATGCGATGCGGGCAAGCATGGCGGTCATTACGTAGCCGAAGTAGTAATAGGAAATGGCGTAGCCTGAAAGCCAGGCGTCCTGCGGCGGGAAGGTTTCGGAGCGCAGGATGCTGTTGATGAACATCAACTCCATCGGCTTTTCGGTGCTGGCAAGTTCGGGGTTGGCAGAGCGCGCAAAGGCGAGGAAGGCGAAGGCGAGCAGGAAGAGGGTTTCGGTGGTGAGGATGAGGGGGAGATTGGATTTGAAGAAAGTGATCAGCGGCGAGTGATCAGTGTACAGTGACCAGAGGCTCAGGGCAATAAGGACGGTGAGCGCAAGCAGGATGCCGCCGAGGTCGTTGCGGGATAAGCCGAAGGAGGTGAACAGCCAGAAGACGTAGCCCCAGAGCAGGAGTCCGGCTGCGCGCGCGAGGGTGTATCCGCGGTCTGGAAGGGTGGGGAAAAGGCGGTACGCGAGCGGAAAGGTCAGCAAGCCGAGCAGGGTGAGGGTGAAGTACCAGGTGAGGAAGGGGGTCATCAGAGTTTACGGAAGGGGAGGTGGTTTGTAATTGGAGACTGGAGATTAGAGATTGGGAAGGGAACGCCAGCCGCCGTCGGCATCGGGGGGGAAGTCTGATACGGAGGCGACGGCGTCGAGGTTGACGGGTCCGTAGACGTGGGGGAACAAATCTGCTTCGGAGATGCTTTCGGCAGGTGGACCGGCGGGCGGCTCCCATTTGACTTCGGGTTTGAGCCGGGTTTCATCCACTGCGAGCAGGACGAGGTCGGCGCGTCCTTTGTAAAAGGCATTGGCGACATGCAGCGCCTGTTTATCGGTCGAGAAATGGATGAAGCCTTCGGTGGCGAGACTGGGCGCGGTGTATTCGCCCCTTGCCTGCGCGGCAGACCAGTCTTCCTTTGAAGTGATGTGGAGAATCATGCGGCTCCTATTCTTACGAATTACGGATTAGGTGGAAGGTGACGCGTAATCTATGGTGTTGCTCTTCTAAAAATATGCCGACCGCGTGGCGCTAAGACGCAAACTGAAGTTTGCGGTACGCCGTTTGCGGTACGCCGCGTTATGGAATGACTTCGTAGATGGTTGTGTTGGCATCCTGATAGACGGCTGTCCAGTGTTCGCCTTCGTATTCGGCGAATTTTGCCAGTCCGTCCGGCGTGTCTGGGATGGCGGGATAGACGTTGCGCTCCAACTGGCCGACTACGATATAGCGCGCGTCGTATTTTTCGAGAAAGGCAAGCGCGAGGGTGATATCCGGCGTGGTATAGAAGCCGCCGATCTCGCGCACGCGTTCCTCGATCTGCGGACCCTGAAAGCCGCGCTGCTGGCGTTGATGCCAGTTCCAGCCGACCACACCGGGCAAGCCTGTGTAGATGGTGAAGCGCGTACACCAGCGGTATTCCGTGCAGTTGGCTTCGACGATGACCGGCGAGCCTTCGATGTTGTCCTGCATCCAGCGGATGGCGCGGTAGTCCTCCGCCAGTTCCATGATCTGACCGTCCCAATGCTGGGTGTGCGCCATGAATTCCATGCTGTCGAGGGTGTGCGGCGCGGCGGGGTTGATGCGGTCGCTGATCTTGTCTGTGGAGGCGGTGAGGGTGAACATAAAGGCGCACGCCAGCAGGATGTAGAAGCCGCCCTGATAAACGCCGCGCCATTTGGGCTTCCATACGGGGATGGCAGGCAGGGTCCAGCCAAAAGCCGCCGCCGCGCTGACGGCAAACATCATCCACGCCTGGAGATAGAGTTTGAAGATGGTGTTCATCCGTCCGATATCGCCGACCAGGGCAATGAACTCGACCGCGATGGTGATGGTCAGCGCCGTGCCTGCCAGGAATAGGACAAAGCGTTTCGTGTCCGGCTGGTCGGGGCGCAGGAGAAGGGTGGCGCACCAGAACGCCAGCGGCAGGGCGATAAAGCCAGCCACGGCCTTTTCAGCGACGAAGAACACGAGCAGGGCGATCACTGCCGCGAGGGCGATCTCGATCAGTATGGCAAAGGGAAGCAGGCGTTTCAGGTGCGAAACGGGAGTCGCCGCCATCCATTCGCGGGTTTCCCAAACCAGCCAGGCGGTGATGATGAAGAGGAAGAAGCCCCATTGGGTGAAATACGATGAGAACGATGTGCGCGATGCCTGCCAGAACGAAACCGAGTTGTACGCCTGCCCGAACCATTGCGTAAAGGGCAGGTAGAAAAGCGCGCCAAGGATGTAAAGCAGCGCCGCCGCGCCGAGGGCAAGACCGGTTTTGACGATCCAGCCGGGCAGGTTGATGCGATCACCGGGATCAAAATAACGGATGATCGTATAAGCGGCGGGGATGGCAGCCAGCAGGAAGTAAGTGTACAGGTCCCAGGTATTGGTCGGTTTCAACGCGCCGATGAACAACGCGCCGACGACAAGGGCTGCGATCCATTCGCCCGGCGTCAATTTTGCGCGGGCGCGCAGGAAAGCCAAAGCCCAGAAAATGATGAACAACGCCAGCGGCATCACCAGCATGTGCGCGTGCAGATCGCTGTATAAGAATGTGAACAGCGGGAATTCGGTGATCTCGTTGCCGGGTCCGGCTGGGATGACGCGGCTTGGGAACCAGTACCAGTCTCCGCGCCCAATGGGCAGGGAAGCGCCTTCGGTCATCATCTTCCACATGCCCTGGAACGCCCAACCCCAACGCTGAATGATTCCAGCGTCTGAGGGAATTGTCCCACCCGGGGCGGCAATGCGTTGGAACGCTCCGAACACCAGTTGAATCGTCCCGAGGTTGCCGAGGAGGACGGTGAGCAGCGATGCAGCGAGACCGGCTATAAGCGGAAAGTGGGAAGTGGAAAGTGAAGAATCTTCCGCCTCCGCCTGGGGCTTTCCACTCCCCAGCGCCGCATACCCAAGCACAAACGCGCCCAGCGCAACCAACGCGAACCATGTCGGCAATATCAGGTTATGGGCAATAGACGGGACAATGCCGAGAAGTTTCACCGGCGTTCCAGCCAGCACAAAACCGTAATAGTAGTAGTTGATATATCCGCCCGCAAACCACGGGTCATATGGCGGGAAACTTGTGCTTTTCAAGACCGCATTGAAATACGAAAAATCCATCGGGCGCTCGCCACCCTTGGACGGATGCCACATATCGGGGTTGCCCAAACGGATCAGCAGGTCAATCAGGAAGAAGGATAGGAAGACGATCTCCGCAATGACGAAGAAGCGGCGATTGGAATTCCAATCCTCCCGAATCTGATCCCTGCGCATCCATCCCAAGCCGATGCCTGCCACTGCGACCAAGCCGAATGCCACGCCGATGCTGGGACGCGTGTACGACAGCCCAAGCGAACCGCCCATCCATGCCAGCCACGCCAGCAACACCAAGCCGACGATTCTCCCCAAAGCGTAGGCATATTGCTTCAAGCCGGGCAAAGCCAGCCGGGCGATTGGGTAGGCGAAAATTCCCAACACGAGGATGAAGACATACCAGAGCAGCGCCCCCACGAACGGATATTTGTTCTGCGCCCAGTCGTAATCGAACAGGTCCGACCATGTGCCGCCCGCGCGTTGTTCAGCCAACTTTGACTCCGGCAGGACCAAAGGCTTGAAACTGCTGAATTGACGCGCCGTCAGCGAGACGACCTTCGTCAGGTCCACCGAGCCGAGGACGGCGCGGATGTGATCCGCGTCGAACGAATCCGTTTTCTTGAAGATCAAGACCTTCGGATGGTCGTAAAAGGTGAAGGATTCCTCCGCCCGCTGGTCGTTGATCGAGATGTTGCCGATGGTCGGGTAGGACTCGAAGACCGCCGCCAGTTCGAAGCCGAGCCGGCCTTCATACGTCCCGGGCTGGGCGAGGCGGTAACATTCGATGATCTCTTCGCCTTCGGGGCAGCCGATCAGTTCACGGTAGTACAGGGTCGTCATTGGGTAACGCTCCGGCACGCGAGTGATCTGCGCGTACTGGTGGTTGGTTGGGATGACGATGTAATCGGCCTTGGAGAGAACGGTGATGAAGCGCTCGAGCTTGTTGAAGTCTTCGCCCCAATACACCTGCAGGACGAGGTCGTCGTTGCTGTACATTCCGCCGTAGGGATCGTAGTCGTCGATGCGGAAGGGCAGGCCCCAGTCGTAATCGGTCTCGTTGACGATTGCCGAGCCGGTGATGAAAAGCGCCGTCCCAAGCGTTTCGATTCTGAGCGTGTAGGTCTCATCTTTCGAGAGCTTTACGACCTTGTCGAAGGTAAATGCCAGTGGAGCGCCGCGCGGATCCGTTGTCGGCGTGGCATCCAGCAAGGTGGAAGCGCGAGCCAGCACGAGGTCCGGTTGGGAAGCGGAAGTGAGAGTCAGGTTGATGGGAACGGGAGTCCCGGCTTCGTCGCGGGCGTAGGCAAAAGTCACCCCGGTCAGTGAGCCGGTCTCGTTCGGGGAAAAAGATACCAAGTAGGGAGTATCCGGCGTGATGGCGACATTCGGCAGGACAGACAAGGGCTGCGCGATGGAGCCTTCATCCGTTTCGATGGCAAGGTTGACCGAGGAGGGGATGTTCTCGAATATCCAGCGCGATGCCGCCATGCGGGTTTCGTCGCGCAGGTAGATGCTTTGAAAGGCGAACGCCCAGGCGGCGGTGAGTGCCAGGACGGCGGCGCCGAGGATGCTTGCGAAGATCGTTCGAAAGTTTGAACGTTGGAACGTTTGAACTTTCAAACCTGTCAACTCAAACACGAACCATGCCGCCATCATACACAAGAGCGGATAGATCGGAAGCTGGTAGCGCATGGCGGGGTTGAATTGAAGAGACTGCCAGACGAAATAGAACGCCGTCCATACCCAGAGCATCAGGTGACGATGATCTCCCTTGAGGATGCGCCAGCCCATGAACAGAAAGCCCGCCCAAGCCAGAATGCCAAGCGGAAGACCCAGCCCCCAGCGCGTCAGGTTCTCGAAGGAATAGAGGTGCGTGCGGCGCGCCCATTGCAGGTTCCAGGGCGGGTCGGCTTTGCCGGAGGCTTGCGCGCGCTGTTCGGCAATACCGGCGATCCATTCCTTGTTCAGCATCAAGCCGTCGAAGGCGTACGGCTGGAAGATGCGGAAGGAAATGATGCAGGCAAGTCCGCCGGCGATGAGGGAGGCAGCAATCAGCGACCAGTAATGAGCGGGCAGTTTTTTGCTGCGGTCATAAACAAGCCAGCGGACGAAGAACGCCAACGGCAGGACGATCGCCATCGCCGCCGCATTGATCTTGGACGCCATGCCCATGCCCAGCGCGAATCCGAACCCGATGGCGAGGAGGGAGAGGGGGTGAGTGATGAGAGATAGGAGAAATGAGTAACGAGTTGCAGAGTTACCCGTCTCTCGTCCCTCGTCACTTGTTACTTTATCCTCGTTACTGGTTTCGCTGCCCTCGTCGCTTATCAACCCACCCTTCCATTCCAAAATCCCCGCCGCAAAGACAAGCGCGAGAAAGAGGAAGGTATTCACGAACAGGTCGGAGGTGAAATAGTGCGACTGCTGGATCTGCATCACCGCCAGCGCCGAGAAGGCGGCGGAAAGCAAACCCACCCTGCGTCCGTACAGGCGCGAGACCAGAAGATATAAAAAGAAAATGGCGAACAGGTCGGCAACAGCAGACATCTGCCGGGCAAAGAACTTCGATACCCCAAGTTCGTCGTTGCCCGTCGCTTCCATCAGGACGCGCGTCAGGGTCATCGGCAGGTTGCCGTAGACGAAGAAACCGTATCCGCGGTTGTAGGGGTTGAGCGTGGATTTTGCGCTGTCGAAATACTCGAGCGGGGTCATCCAGCGGCGATTTTCCGGGGGGCAGGCATCCACGAAGGCGTCCGCCGGTTCCGCGCAGGTCTGGGCGCGCAGACTGTCCAGCACGCCCATCAGAAATAATTCATCAGGATGCTGGTGATGTCCCTCGCCCCACTCGATGCCGCCCAGGCGCAAATATCCCGCCGCCAGCAGGACAATCACAAAAAGAATATCGTAAATCCACGGGTGTTTTTCGTTGGTCATAATTCCGTATTATCGTTCCACCATGAAGATATAAAAATCCTTGCCGGGGGAAGCCGAAGTATAGCGGGTGATAACTCCCTGCGGGTAGAGTTCCCTGAGAAGCCTCTCAGTATCCGGGTCCGCGTTCCAATAGATGAACATCTTCGGCGCGGGGTAATTCAAACTCTGCGCCAGCTGGTCGGGCCACAGGGCAAAGTCGCGGTTCGGAACGCCCGCCCAAATGCCCGGCAGGCGTGTATCCACCCAGTAGGGGTATGGCACGATCCAGACCGTATCCGTCTGCCCGTATTTATCCTCGAAATCGGAAATGACCCGCCCCATCTCGGACGAATTCCAATGCGCGTCGTTAAACGATCTCGAAAATTGACGGAAGACCAGGTCGTAATTTTGGAATGCGACTCCCGTGAAGAGGATTCCCACCATGCTGTAGGCGAGGACCTTCCGCTTCCACCCGGACCCGAAACTGGTCACCAGCCCATCAAGCGCCACCGCCCCGACGACGAATACCGCCACCGAAGCCCCCCCGGCGCGGTTCATGGCAGGATTCTCGTTCGGGAACGCCAGCGACAACACCGACGGCAGAATCAGGATCGGAATGGACACCAGCAGGGTCAGGTCGCGCCAGTCGCGGCGGCGGATGTAGCGCGCGATCAAAAAGACCACGCCCATCAGGAACAACGCGGCGGAGATCACATCCAATGCGGGGCGGTGGGTGACCGAATGCGTGCCGATCTCGCCGTCGTCCCAGTTGAACATCAGCAATCCCTTATACATGTTCGAGAGGAATATCTGCCAGGCCGGACCCGGCAACGGGGTTTCGAGGCTGCTCAAACGGGTGAACGAACGATAGCCGAAGTTGTCGGGGTAGGCGATCCAATAGCGCAGGAGCGGCAAAAAGACAAAAGCGGAAATGATGACGATCAAAAGGAACCAGAAGAACGCCTGGCGGCGCTCGTCTCCCGATTTCGTATGCAGGATGTAGATCAGGAACGCGGCAATGACCAGGAACGGCACAATGCGAAAGGGACTGTAACCGTGCAAACCAAGCCCGAGAAAGATACCGGCGAGGATGAAGTCATTGCGGTTCTGGGCGCGCAAGCCGCGGATCATGTAATAAAGCATCGGCGCAACGAACACCGGGTAGAGCGGGAAGCGCAGCCCGATCCGCGAGATGATATTGGGCCAGCTGGCAACCCCAAAGAGAAAGAGCGCAAAAAAGGCAACGCGCCCATTCCCGAATTCCCTGCCGAGTTTGTAGACAAAGGGGACGGTGAAAAGCCCCAACAGCGCCGTGCCAAGTTTCAGGCTTTGGAAGGTGTAGCCTGTCTTGAAGATCGTCAGCACCAGCAGGGTCCAGTACATCTGGAACGCCTCGCGCCCGGTATTGCGCGGGAAGAAAATATTCGTATTGCCCAGCGAGGTGATCTCGTAAATATCGAATATCTTCTCGGCATGATCGCTGAACGGCTCACTGGGAACCCGGTCCAATTGCGCAAAGCGGAAGAAGATCACGATCCCGATGGCTGCCGCGAAAAGAATCCACTTCGCCCATTTATCGCGCAGGATGTCGAAGTTGCGGACCTTGATCTCAATCCATCCCAGGTCCCAGCTTCGGGGGGAGCCTTGCGCCGCCGGTTGGGCTTGTTCCTGAATGTTGAGAGACCGAATCCAAAAACTATAGACCAGCAAGGCGATGGATGCCAGCCACAAGGTTGTGTTGAGCCAGGTAAATTTTCCTTCGCCAAAATTAATAAAAGCGGCAACGCCCAAAAGGGTTGCCAGCCCCAAAGGGATCAGGCGCACCGAAAACGGATCGGCCCTCTGCCACAAGGACGGCAGGCTCGGCAGGCTCCACTCGCCGGCGCGGTACGCCCACAAGCCGATCCCGAACGCCGCGAAATAGAAGATAAGCGAGATCACGACCATCCGCATTTGCGGTTCGAGCAATGCCTGCCCAACCCACGCCAGCACAAACGCCCCCACCGTCCGCCACGGAAAATCTACAGCGGTTACAGGTTCGGCAGATGACTCCAAAACAGCCGCCTGCGCCGTCTCCCGCGCAAGAGACTGGTTCCACTCGGCGCGCCGACGAGCATCCCATACAGAGCGCATGAATTTCTGGAACGAAGCCCAATCCCTCGTCGCAGATTTGAAAAGGTCGAGAACGGTCGGTTCTTTTTCGGGTGTTTCTTCGGTCATATCCGCCCAAGTTTACTTCATCTTTTGGATTCGAGTTTTGGTTCAACCGGAAGGTGTGCAAGCAAAGGTTGTCAGTTTGGACTGCAAAATCTCCCGATTTTGCTCGAAAGTCAGGCGCTGTCGTGGCGCCGTTGGCGCCACCACAGCGCCGCTTTCGACTCCGTGCCTGACATGTTTTGCTTGCACACCCGGAAGGGGGTGCGAAAAGGTTGTAGATGAGTTTGCTCTCTTCGCCGTCCTCGGCGAAGGATTTACTCGCAGGACGCCGCCGAGGACGGCGGCTTTGAGCCAGATTACAACAAACTTTGAGTGCTCCCACCGGAAGGGGCGCAAGCAAAGGTTGTCAATTTGGACTGCAAAATCTCCCGATTTTGCTTGAAAGTCGGGAGGCTTTGGACTCCGTTTTCATGAATACTCCAGGGGTCATTCCTCCCGCCAATAATCCCCGCCGCCGCCTTCGCGCTTCATCAATTTAAGCCCGACAAGTTCGCGCCGCAGGGTGGCAGTATCGGCGTGATAACCGCCCAGGATTTCATTGACCTGTTTCTCGCTGTAACGCCGACCGACCTTGAAGGCTTTGACCACATAACGCAAGACCGCCTCCAGTTTCTTTTGTTGAGCCGGGATCGTCTTGAGACTGCCATCCCTGCGCGCGTATGCCTCGATGACCTTGCGGTCGTAGGCGTCCGTATCCACGTCCGCGACGGAGGCGGTCATCTTCTCCTGCGAGAACAGGCTGCGCGATTTTTCCTCGAGCGCCTTCCGGTCGAGCTGGTAGACGTTGTAGTAACTCTCTGTCCGGGCATGGACCAGACCGGCTTTGGCAAGTTTGGAAAGATGATGCGAAACGGTGGATGCCTTCAACCCCAGCAGCGCGGCGAGTTCCTCCACGCTGTAGGGTTTTTGGGCGAGCAGACCGACGATCTTGAGCCGGTTCGCATCCGAGAGGACTTTGAAGAAGGCGACGAGTTCTTCGCTCATTTACGCCTCGCGGATTCTGACATTAAGGTTGTAGCCGGTCTCGACCGGTTGAAGTTTTTCCAGCCAGATCATCTCCAACAAGGTCAGTTCGTCTTGAAGATTGAAATTCGGGTCATCTTTCATCTTCACTTCTTCGAGAATCTCGAAGACAAAAAAATCCGCGCCTAATTCGTTCCAATCCTTTTGGAGCGTCTTATTGGTATGACTGCCGATCTTGAGCATGAATTTGTGACGGTTTAGCGGGCCTTTGAGATTCAGACTGCTGCCAAGCAGCATTTTGCCATTCGCCGTATTCCGCACCTGATAAATTCCAGCAGGCTTGACCCGCCCCGCATATTCGCGGTTAAGTTCCTTTCTTGTCTTAGCTTCCATTGCGCGCCCTCCAATACTTCGAGCCGTCGCTTTCGCGGGCGAGCAGACCGGCGTCCACCAGGTCGCGGCGCAGACCGGCGGTGTCTTCGTTGAAGCGTTTGATGATCGCGTTGACTTCGCGCTCGGCGTAGGTTTTGTCGAATTCAAAATTTTGAATCAGATAACCCAGGATGGGTCCGATCTTTTTCTGTTCCGGCACCTGGCGGATGGTTCCGTCGGGGTTCAGAAAGTCGCGCAGGATTTTTTTCGAGGTTTCATCCAGTTCGTCTGAAGGGGTGAATTTTTTCGCCTCGCCGAATAACTTCTCTTTTCCGATGGTGGCGAGCTTGTCTTCATTCAGGGCAAAAACCCCATCCGCCTGGCTGATGACGCCGATACTTTCAAGGAAGCCGAGATGCGTCAACGAATCCCTGGGAGAAAGGTTGAGGCGTGCGGCGATCTGCTGACGCGTGGCATTCTCCTGCGAAAGCAGGCCGACGATCTGCAAGCGGACCGGGTCGGAGAGGGCTTTGACATAATCGAGTATTTCGTTCATGGCTCACATCCGTAAATTTATTTCGATAATTATCGAATTAGATTTTAGGAGCGAATCCGGGTTTTGTCAAGGCAAAACGGACTGCAACGACGGGAGCCGTTGCAGTCCGTTTTGCAGGTCAGGCTTGCAGCGTGACCTACGCGCTTAATTCAAAACTTCGATATTCGGTTCGAGCGGAATGCGGTTGATGAGGTCTTCAAAATCCGCCTTGGTGGCTTCGGATTGGGGTTTGTCCATCAGCGCGAGCAGGGTGGCTTCCATGACGTTGGTGCCGAAGGACCTGCCCTCCAGCCGCGGCGTGACGGTGACGAGGATGTGCAGGTTGCGTTCGCGCAGTTCCTCCACATTCCTGGCAGTGGTGGTGTTGGTAACGATGATCTTGCCGCTCAGGTCGTCCGGCATGTATTGGCGGATGAATAAAAAGTCACCGGCGAGGACCTGCGCGTGCTTGTAGTATTTCTCCCATTTGGGCTGGGGCGGTTTGTCCTGTTCGGAGCCGAGGGGGTAGAGCCACGAGAAAGGCATTTGCACGATGGCGGGCAAAAGGAGCGTGGCTAGGGTGCGCGCCTGCCCCAGGGTGCGGATGGGAATGGGCAGGCCGAGCGCGAACATGAAATCGCCGAAGATCACATCCAGCCCCGCTTCGACCATGGCTTTGCCCATGCTGTAGCGGTCCACCACGCTGGTGTGCAGGGCGGGCAGTCCGCGCAGGGTGCGTCCCTCTTTTTCGTTGAGATATTTTTCGAGGGCGGCGAAGGCGCGTTTTTCGAGAATGCCTTTCACGCCGTTGCCGTCGCCGAATTTGCTGATTTTGACCGCGTCGCGGAAGCGTTTGACGTCGCGGAAGTAATAGCGTTTGTCTTCGACCTGGAAGAAGAACTCGACTCCGCCCGCGCCGAAGGCGTCCACTTTACCGTCCAGTTCCTTGTAGAGTTCGACGGCTTTGTCAAAATCCCCGTCGGTGCCCCTTCTTGATATTTCACATTCCTCCCCGAGAAAGGCGCGCCGGGTGCTGTGGTCGCGCGCCGACGAGCCCACGCTGATGGATACGATCTTTTTCATCTACCGCCTCCGAATGGATGAGATGGCTTATTGTACGACCATCCGCTTTCGGGTGGCAGGGGCATGAAGCGCTGAATCAGGCGCGGGCGCGGAAAGAAGCGGACGCGTCCCGGCGGGGTTATATCCTTTGTAGGTATAATCAATTCATCAATCAGCACAGAGGAGATGCCAGTGGATTTCACGAAACATGCATTCTTCGAGGGGAAGAACGTCCTTTTGAGCGATGCAAAAATCAGCATTGCCACGCACGGGTTTTTATATGGAACCGCCGTCTTCGGCGGGATGCGCGCCTATTGGAACGAAGAGAAGCAGCGTCTCTTCGTTTTTCGTCCCTACGATCATTTGCACCGTTTGTTGAATTCGGGCAAGATGATGGCGATGAAGATCCCGTACGACGAGGAAAACCTGATCCAGTTGACGGTGGACCTGCTGCGGCTCGATAACTGGAAGCAGGACCTGTACCTGCGCCCGACCATTTACAAAGCCGATACGGGGATCGGCGTGCGCCTGCACGATTTGAAGGATGAGTTCTGCATGTTCGTGATGGCGTATGAGCCGTATGTCAAGAACGACACAAACGCGCATGTGACCGTTTCATCATGGCGGCGCATCGACGATAATGTCATCCCGGCGCGCGGAAAGATCGCGGGCGCGTATGCGAATTCGGCGCTGGCAAAGACGGACGCGAACCTTGCCGGGTTCGACGAGGCGGTTGTTTTGGATTCGCACGGTCACGTTTCGGAAGGTTCGGCGATGAATATCTTCATCGTGCGCGACGGCGTCTTGATCACGCCGCCCATCACGGATAATATTCTCGAAGGCATTACGCGCCGTTCGATCATCGAACTTGCCAGAAAAGAACTTGGTTTGGATGTGGTCGAACGCTCGATCGACCGGACAGAAGTCTTCATCGCGGACGAGATGTTCATGACGGGAACCGCGGCTCAGGTGGTGGCTGTGACCAGGGTGGATCACCGCCCGGTGGGGACCGGCTCGATGGGTCCGGTGACAACGAAATTGAGAACGATGTTCGATGACGTTGTGAGGGCTAAGAATCCAAAGTATTCGAGTTGGAACGTCGAGGTATAGCTGGAATTCAAACATTCCTCTAACGCCGTATTGATATTTCGTCGATGCGGCGTTTGTTATAATCGCTCCTACATAAACCTGACAGGTCTTATCCGCGTCGAATGTTTTACGCGACCCATGCGTGGATGAGTACCTCTCCCAACGGACGATCCAAGGAGACCTGTCAGGTTTGGTTTGAAAGGAATATTCCCATGATGCGATTTGACCGATTTACCGAGAGAGCGCAGGAAGCCGCGCAAAGAGCCGCGGAGATCATCCAGCGTTATGGTCACAACCAGATCGATACCGAACACATCCTGCTGGCGTTGATCGAACAGCCCGGCGGGGTGATTCCCCAGATTTTGGAAAAACTGAATGTCAACGCCCAGGCGCTGACCGAACGGCTCGACGCCACCCTGCGCGCCAGCCCGAAGGCGAATATCTTCGGCGGCGGGGCGGGGCAGATCTTCATCACGCCGCGCGTCAAGCGGATCATTGACCTTGCCAACGAGGAAGCCAACCGCCTGAAGGATGAATACATCTCGACCGAGCATATCTTCCTGGCGATCCTGACCGAGCGCAACACCCCCGCCGCCCGCATTTTGGAATCTGCCGGGTTGACGCGCGACCGCGTGTACGACGCGATCCAGGATTTGCGCGGCGGTCAGCGCGTGACCGATCCGCAGGCGGAGACGAAATACCGCACCCTCGAAAAATACTCGCGCGATCTAACCCAGCTCGCCCGCGAAGGCAAACTCGACCCGGTCATCGGGCGCGATAACGAGATCATGCGACTGATACAAATCCTGTCGCGCCGCACGAAGAATAATCCCGTTCTGATCGGCGAAGCGGGCGTGGGCAAGACCGCCATCGCGGAGGGACTCGCGCAGAAAATCGCCACCAACGACGTGCCGGAAATTCTCTCAGGCAAGAAAGTGGTGGCCCTCGACCTGGGCGCGATGATCGCCGGGTCCCGGTTCAGGGGCGAGTTCGAGGAAAGACTCAAAGCCGTGATGGAGGAGGTCCAGCGCGCGAAGGGCGACGTCATCCTGATGATCGACGAACTGCATACAGTCGTCGGCGCGGGGGCGGCTCAGGGCGCGATGGACGCAAGCAATATGCTTAAGCCGGCCCTGGCAAGAGGCGAACTGCAATGCATCGGCGCGACGACCCTGGATGAATTCCACAAACACATCGAAAAAGACGCCGCGCTCGAACGCCGCTTCGCGCCCATCTATGTGGATGAGCCGAGTGTGGACGACACCATCAAGATGCTGCACGGCTTGCGCGACCGTTACGAGGCGCATCATAAGGTGCGCTTCTCCGATGAAGCCCTCGAAGCCGCGGCGCGGCTCGCCGACCGTTACGTGACCGACCGCCACCTGCCGGATAAAGCCATCGACCTGATGGACGAAGCCGCCGCGAAACTGCGCGTGGCGCTCTACTCCATGCCGCCGGATTTGAAAGCCTCGAAGACCGAGATCGATAAATTACAGGCCGAAGAGGAGCAGGCGCATAACGTCCGCGATTACGAACGCGCCGCGCAAAAGAAAGCCGAACGCCTGCGCCTCGAACAGGAATACGCGGGCAAGCGCGACCAGTGGGAAGCCGAACACCACCTCGACGAAGTGGTGGATGTGAACGACATCGCCGCCGTGGTGAATCAGTGGACGGGCATTCCCGTCACGCAGATGCTCGAAACCGAATCCGAAAAGCTCCTGCACATGGAGGCGCGTTTGCATGAGCGCATTATCGGTCAGGAGGAAGCCATCCACGCCATTTCGGATGCCATCCGCCGCGCGCGCTCCGGGTTGAAAGACCCCAACCGCCCCATCGGCTCCTTCATCTTCATCGGTCCTTCCGGCGTTGGGAAAACCGAACTTGCCAAGGCTCTCGCCTGGTTCATGTTCGACGACGAAGACGCGCTGGTGCGCATTGATATGTCTGAGTACCGCGAACAGCACACGGTCTCGCGTCTCTTTGGCGCGCCTCCCGGCTATGTCGGCTACGAGGAGGGCGGTCAACTCACCGAAGCGGTGCGCCGCCGACCCTATCGTGTGGTGCTCTTCGACGAAATCGAAAAAGCCCATCCCGAAGTGTGGAATGCCCTGCTTCAAATTCTGGACGACGGCCGTTTGACCGACGGCCAGGGCAACGTGGTGGACTTCCGCAACACGGTTCTGATCATGACCTCGAACCTGGGTACTGAATACGTGAGGAAGGGCGGCACGTTGGGCTTTTTATCGGGCAAAGCCGAGCCTTCAGACCGCGAGGCGCATGACAAGATCGACAAGGCGCTCAAAGCCGCCTTCCGCCCCGAGTTCCTCAACCGCGTCGATGAGATCATCATGTTCTCGCCGCTCTCGCTCGAACAGATGGAACAGATCGTCATCCTGCAAATGAAGGAAGTGCAGGACCGGCTCAACGACCATGACATCGCCGTCCAAATGACCGATGCCGCGCGGGCATGGCTTGCCAAGGAAGGCTACGACCCGGCGTTTGGGGCGCGTCCGTTGCGGCGGGCGATCCAGAAATACGTCGAGAGTCCGCTCTCGGTGGAATTGCTCGGCGGCAAATTCAAGGACGGCGCCGAAGTGACCGTGGATGTGGATACGGCGGAAAACAAAATCGTGTTCAGCACATCCGCCGCGCCGGGCAGGAAAAAAAAGTCAAAACAGGAAGTGGACGCATAAACAGGGATACCCCGGCTGCCCGCCGGGGTGTTCTTTTTGATTCACCTCAAGGGCGCGCTAAAAATTTTTTGGTTGGGCTGCAAAAACTTGCCCTGGGCCTGTCGAAGGGTCTCCTGATTTTGCAGTCCAAAGTCGGGCGCTGTGGTGGCGCCGTTGGCGCCACCACAGCGCCGCTTTCGACTCCGTGCCTGACATGTTTTGCTTGCACACATCCGAATGTCCCAGCCCCTTTTTCAGCAGGTCGGGGTATCATCGGATAATCTTTTATCTGAGAAGGAAACGATCATGGACCAATCTGAAAATAATTCAAGCGGAATCACCGGGATCATTGTGGGTGTTGCGCTTCTGGTCGGGTGCCTGTGCCTGCTTATCGCAGGGATCGGCGGGTATGCCTTTTACAACTTTGCCCGTAACATCCCCATACAGGATTCGCCGGTGTTTGTCGACCCGATCAACCCGGGTCCGGGCGAGGAACCTGAGATCAACCGCCCGCCTGTCGATTCGATCTCGAATGAAACGATGGAGACCCTGGAGAACACCATCGTCCCGGTCAACGACCCGCGCGAACTTGCCTGCCGCCTGGCTGGCAAATGCAACGTCCCCGAAGTAACTGCGACAACTGCCGCGCTGCGCTCGGTGGGCGAAAAGCAGAATTTTTGGGTGCATGATCTCGACACGAATGAAAACAATGAAGTATCCGCAACCCTGCTGTATATCACGCCGCACGTTTATTTCTGGGCGCAGGACGGGCTGGACATCGACCAGGGTGAAATGAAGGCGCTGGTGGAAACCTTCGAAAATCAAATGTACCCGACCAACCGCGAATTCTTCGGCAGCGAATGGTCGCCGGGCATCGACGGAGACGAGCATATTTACATCCTCTACTCCCGCGGGCTGGGCTTTTCGGTTGCCGGGTATTTTTCCACATCCGACTCCACGCATCCGCTGATCCAGGAATTCTCCAATGCGCATGAGATGTTCCTCTTCAATGCAGACAATACTCCGCTCGGCGGCGATTACGCGTATTCGGTGCTGGCGCACGAATTCCAGCATATGATCCATTGGAACAACGACCTGAACGAGACCTCCTGGCTTAACGAAGGGTCGTCTGAATTGGCGGTTTTGCTCAACGGCTACAGCACCGGCGGTTTCGATACGCTTTATATCTCCGACCCCGACCTGCAATTGAACGACTGGCCCAACGACCAGAACGCCACCTCGCCGCATTACGGCGCGGGCTTTCTGTTCATGACCTACTTCCTCGACCGTTTCGGCGAGGAGGCGACCCAGCTGCTGGTGAAAGACCCCGCCAACGGACTCGACAGCGTGGACGATGTTCTCGAGGAGATCGGCGCCACCGACCCGTTGACCGGGCAGCCCATCACCGCCGATGATTTCTTCCAGGATTGGGTCCTGACCAACTTTCTGCTCGACGCTTCCATCAGCGACGGGCGGTATGTGTACAACAATTACCCCAACGCCTCGCGCGCCTCGGCGACGGAGACGTTCTACAACTGCCCGCAGGAATCTGCCACGCGCAGTGTCCGCCAATACGGCGTGGACTATATCGCCATCGAATGCCCTGGAGACTTCACTATTAATTTCACTGGATCTACTGTAACTGAGGTGCTACCTGTTGACCCCTATTCTGGAGACTACGTTTTTTGGACAAACAAGGGCGACGAGTCGGACATGACCCTGACGCGCGAGTTCGATTTCACGAATGTGAGCGGACCGATCGAACTTTCCTTCCGCACCTGGTACGACATCGAAACCGATTGGGATTATGTCTACGTCGAAGTTTCGGAGAATGGCGAAACCTGGGAGATCCTCACCACGCCCTCCGGCACAGGCACCGACCCGAGCGGCAATTCCTACGGCTGGGGCTACACCAGCGTGACCGGCGACTGGATCGAGGAAACCGTCGATCTCTCGGCTTATGCGGGCAAAAAAGTTTCCATCCGTTTTGAATATGTCACCGATGCCGCGGTCAATGGAGAAGGCTTCATGGTGGACGATGTCCGGGTCGACGCGGCCGGCTACAGTTCCGATTTTGAAGCGGACGACGGCGGCTGGACGGCTGAGGGCTTTGCAAGAATCCAAAACGTATTGCCTCAAACCTTCCGGCTGGCTCTGATCCATACAGGCGATTCAAGCGTGATGTTGATCCCCGTCAGCCCGGACCAGACGGCGGAGATTCCCATCTCGTTGAAGTCGGGAGAAACGGTGTATCTTGTCGTCTCCGGCACGACCCGCTCCACCCGCGAAGCGGCGTCGTACCAGATCGAGATACGATAAGCATAGCCATCGCGCCAGCCGCAACGCTGGCGCGATATTTATTCCCTGGGATGAAAAGGAACCCATGAAACAGCCCAAAAAGAAAGATTGGTTTTGCGCAGGTTCAATTCTTGCAAAATTGCAATTCTCCTTATGAACATCCTCCCTTATAATTTTGCCCATTCATGACAGATTCAGAGAAAAAAGCCGGTAAACGCAGAACGGTCGCCGTGTTGGGCGCGCAATTGAACCGCGCCTGGGGCAATGAGTTCATGGCGGGCGTGCTGGGCGCGGCGCGGGCGGGAAATGTAAATGTAGTTTGTTTTGTGGGCGGAAAACTATCCGCGCTTAATGGGGGCGGTTCGTATGGCGCATATGATCTGGTTAAGAACGGTCAATTCGACGGCATTCTATTTTCCGCAGACCTGGCGCACGGCGCTGCGGGGAGCGACGCCGCCGATTTTTGCGCCTCCCTTGCCCCGCTGCCGGCGGCATCCTTTGCGGTTCCCATTGCGGGTATTCCTTGTGTTATGGCGGATAACGCCGGGGGAATGCGCGCCCTTGCGCGTCACCTGGTCGAGACGCATCGTTACGAGCGGTTCGCCTTTGTGCGCGGACCCGCGGGACAGGTCGAGGCGGAGGCTCGCTACGAAGCCTTTCTGGCGGAGTTAAAGGAACATAAGATCCGCTTCGATAAGAACCTGGTCCTGGATGGCGATTATTCGGCGGAAAGCGGACGCGCCGCGGTGCGGACCCTGCTGGATGAACGCGGAATCTCGGTGCGGGTCATCGTTGCCGCCAACGACCGCATGGCGTTCGGCGTGCTGGAGGCATTGCAGGAGCGCGGCATTCGCGTGCCGGAACAGATCGCTGTGACCGGTTTTGACGATGTGAGCGAGTCGCAATCAATGGGCGTGCCGCTGACGACGGTCAGGCAGTCCTTTTATGACGCCGGGGTTCGGTCCTTCGAACTTTTGGCGGCGCAGATCGAAGGCGCGGAAGCGGGCGAATCTCAACCCCTCCCAGCCGACCTAGTGGTGCGCTGGTCCTGCGGCTGTTTGCCCGAAAGCATCCAGCGCGCGGTTGTGCTTCCGCGCGAGGTGGCTCAGACAGGCAGGCTCGAGAACAAACGCGCCGCAGCGATCAAAGCCCTGCTGGGGGCAGCCGGCATAAAGGAGCAGGACCCGGCACGGCAGGAATATGTCGAAGCGATCGGCGGCGCCTGGGATGCCTTCCTTGCCGCGCTGCGCGAAATCAGCAAGAGCGAAGAATTTCTGAAATCGGCGCAGGGTATGGTGGGCGTTCTCGAAAAACACGGCTACGATTTCAATACCTGGCAGAATGTTCTGACCACCTTCCGGCGCTACGCGTTGGGGGGCATTTCCAGCAATACCGTGATGCTGTATGCCGAAAATCTTTTTCAGCAGGCGCGTATGCTGACCGGCGAACTTTCGCAGCGCGCGCAGGCCTACCGCAGGCTGCAATTTGTGAAGCAGGAGGAACTGCTCAATAACTTCAGTTTCTCCATGGCTTCGGCTGTGACCTTCGACACCATTGGCGACGCCATCGCCGCGCATTTCCCCGCCCTCGGCATCGGGCGCTGGTATGTGATGTATTACGACGACACCGATGCGCAGGGGTCCGCCTCCCGGCACTATCGCCTGTTGATGCAATACGATGAAAAAGGCTTCTCCATGCCGGGCGAGCGTTCCAAATCTGCCACCGGGCAACTTACGCCCCGCGGACAAAAACTCGAAGGACGCCGTCACGATGCCGTGGTCATGCCGCTCTCACTGGCGGGCAATCGCTTCGGTTTCATGTGGGCGGAAATGGGTCCCGAAGACTGGGACGTGTACGTGCGCGTGCGCAACCTGTTATCGAGCGCATTGCTGCGCGTCAAACTTGTAACCCAGCGCGAGACAGCCCAGCGTGAAGTGGAACGTCTCCTGGGCGAGGCGCGCGAACGGGCGGAGGAACTCAGCCGCGCGCGCGATGTTGCCGAAAAAACCGCCAGCGAAAACGCACTGTTGTATGCCTCCGAACAGGACCGCCGCCGCGGAGCCGAGGCGCTCGCGCGATCCCTGCGGCAGTTATCCTCGCTGAAGACCGTCGAACACCTCCCCGACCAGATCCTCGAGCAGTTAAGCCAGGCGCTGCCCTACGAGCGCGGCGTGTTTTACCTGGAAGATGTCAACGGCGACCCGCGGGTCGAGGCGCATCGCGGGATGCCCGCCGACGCAGACATGTCCTCCTTCCGCCTGGGATTCAAGGGAAGCAATTTATATACCGTTGTCGCCCGCATGGGGGAAACCCTGTTCGTTGACGACATCGCCGGTATGGAAAACTGGACCCAGCCCGACTGGCTCCCCCGCGACAAATCCTGGATGGGCGTGCCCTTGTATTCCCTCGACAACGTGGTCGGCATTCTGCTGGTCTGCCGCTCACAGGGCGCATTCACCCGCGACGACGGACTGCTGGCTGCCACATTTGCCCAGCAGGCAACCATTGCGCTCGAAAACGCGCGGCTCTACCACGAAGTCACCGGCATCAACCAGGTCATGGAACGCATGGTAGCCGAGCGGGTGGAGGAATTGAACAAAGCCTACCAGCAATTGGAAAAGCACGATAAAAACAAATCAGCCTTCATCCAGGTGGCTGCCCACGAACTGCGCACGCCGCTCACGGTCGTAAAGGGCTTCATCGGTATGCTCCTCAACGATGCGACGATAAAAGCCAGCCCGGCGCTGCTCGAAGCGATCCAGGGCGTGCAGCGCGGCACGAACCGCCTGCATCAGATCGTCAACAGCATGTTGGACATGGTGCGCCTCGAAAGCCAGACCATCGCACCGCATTTCGAACCGGTGGGACTGGGCTTGATCCTGAAGATCATCCAAAAGGATTACGTGGAAGACCTCGCGGCTCGCAGCCTGACCTTGAGCCTGGACGACACCATCAAAACGATTCCCCTGCTGTGGGCTGATTCGGAGTTACTGAAAAAGGCGCTCGACCAGTTGATCGTCAACGCGGTCAAATTCACCCCCGACGGCGGCTCGATCCACATCTCAGCCCGCCTGGTGGACGACCCCAAACAGGGCGGCATGGCGCAGATCGCCATCAAAGACACCGGCATCGGCATCGACCCGGAACACCACAAGGTCATCTTCGACAAGTTGTATCAAATGGGTGAGGTGCAATTGCATTCGTCGAGCCGCACCAACTTCAAGGGTGGGGGCGCGGGGCTGGGTCTCGCCATTGCCGCGGGCATCGTCCGCGCCTTGCATGGAAAGATCTGGGTCGAAAGCCCGGGCCGCGACGAGGAAAAATTCCCCGGCAGCACGTTTTTCGTCCTCCTGCCGTTGATGAAGGATTAACCCGCGGTTCATGCGCGGAATAAAAGCGACTGTCACCTTGCAGGTGACAGTCGCTTTTATTTCATTTGGGTGTCAGAACGTCCCGAAGGTTTTTCCAAGAGATTGCGCCGCCTTTACGACACTGTTGGGACGGTTTCAACTGAAAGGGAACGCACCCATTTCAGTTCCATACAGCGGGAAACTATTTCATCCGCTCCCTGAAATCGTGGATGCCGTTGCGCGCAGACCACTGCGCCCCGCACGAGGCGCAGGCGAGATGATCCTCCTTTTGCAACAGGCTGCCATGACCGCAATCGGGGCATTTGAAAAGTCCGATGACCTGCAAAGGGATGTCTGCCTTCGCATTTCCCGGCAGGACGGCTTTCACGAACACGCTCGGCGTGAATTGGAAGAGCGCGCCCGTCGGCTGAAAGAGACCGTCCAGCGCGGCAAGGAATTTGGCGGGCAGCAGCCGCTTCAACATCCCGAGCCGAAAGTGGGAAACCGTCAGCGTTTTTTCGATGGAGAACCCCAACCCACCCAGCCATAGACGGATCGCCCGCGGGTGGAAATCGAAATTCAATTTGACGAACTCGACCGGCTCCAGCGTGAACGGACTCCATGCCTGCCTGCCGAACCAGTAGCGAAGGATCGCCTTGAGGTTGAGTTTGTTCGCAAATTCAAGGATGAAGACCGCACCAGGTTGAAGCGCTGCCTTTATCTGCGCCAAAGCCTTGGGCGCATCCGCCATGTGGTGCAGCACGCGGATCATCGTGGCGGCGTCGAACAATCCATCCTTGAAGGGCAGCCGGTACACATCCGCCGCAACATAGATATATTTGTCCGAAGCGCCGAGCCGCTCCTGGGCTTGCGCCAGCTGGGTCGTCGAATAATCCAGCACAACAATGCGTTCGAAACCGGCATAGCGCGGCGTATTGCGTCCCGCGCCCGCGCCGAGTTCGAGCATCAATTTGCCGCTTTTGGGCAGCATTCGCTTCAGGGCAATGGCTTCGGCTTGGTCTTCATAAGCGCGCCCGCCCTGCTCCCAAAAGGATTGCTGGTAGTCTGAACCTTCGTAATTACAAACGGGGGGGGTAGTCATTTAGTTGAGTAGTTGAGTAGTCGGATGGCGCCTTCGCTGACCATCCGACTAACAGACTATCTTCCAATTGCCCGATAGGTAAAGCCCATATCCTTCATCCGCCCGGGTTCGTAGATGTTGCGCCCGTCGTAGATGATCGGGGATTTGAGCAGGCTTTTCACTTTATCGAGATCGAGTTGTTTGAACTCGTTCCATTCGGTGATGATCATCAACGCATCCGCCCCATCGGCAACCTTGTACGGTTCGTCGAACATTTCCACCGCCGGGAGGATCGGACGCGCCACGTCCATTGCCACCGGATCGTACGCGCGGACCTTCGCCCCCGCTTCGATCAATTCCTCAGAGATGTCGATGGATGGCGCATCGCGCATGTCGTCGGTGTTGGGTTTGAACGCCAGCCCAAGCATACCGATGGTCCGGCCCTTGAGGCTGCCGCCCAGGAGATTCTCGACGATCTTGACCGCTTCCTTGCGGCGGTCGTAGTTGACATCCATGACGCTGTTGAGGATCTTCGGCTCAAGCCCCTTTTCCTTTGCCATGAAGGCGAGCGCCTCCACATCCTTGGGGAAGCACGAACCGCCCCAGCCCAGACCGGCATCCAAAAAGTGACGCCCGATGCGCGCGTCGTAGCCCATGCCCGCCGCCACTTCCTTCACATCCGCGCCGACGCGCTCGCACAGGTCGGCAAGTTCGTTAATGAAGGAAATCTTTGTGGCGAGGAAGGCGTTGCTGGCGTACTTGATCATTTCCGCAGTGCGCAGGTCGGTGATGACGATGGGCGCGCGCAGGGGCAGGTGCAATTGGGCAACCTTGTTCGCAGCGTCGCGGTCCAATGACCCGATCACCGTGCGGTGCGGATTCATAAAGTCGCCGATGGCGGAGCCTTCGCGCAAAAACTCGGGGCACGAAACGACCGCGAAATCAATCGGCTTGGGCTGGGCGCCCTTCACAATATCGGCAACCCAGTCACCGGTCCCGATCGGAACCGTGCTTTTGTTGATCAACACCAGCGGCGCGGTCATGTTCTTCGCAATCGAAGTCGCCGCGGCTGCAACGTATTGCAGGTCTGCCGAGCCGTCCGACCCGGAGGGAGTCCCCACTGCGATGAAGGCGTATTCGGCGCCCTTCAGCGCGTCGGCATAGGATGTGGTAAAGGTGATGCGCCCCGCCTTCACATTGCGTTTGACGAGTTCATCCAGCCCCGGTTCGTAAATGGGCATGATGCCCTTCTTGAGATTTGTCACGCGCTCTTCGTTCACATCCAGCGCGGCCACGCGGTTCCCCAGGTCGGCAAAACAGGCGGCGGTCACCAGACCGACGTAGCCCACGCCGACGACACAAATTTGTTTCATTTTTTACCTCTTGGTTGAAAGTTTGGCTTGTCGGCTTTCCGGTTTGAAAAACGGGAAGCCCGCCATGGGTTTGAAATTCACCCGTTAATGCCTTCCCTTTTGCATCCAGTCGTTCACGGTTTCGAGCAGGTCGAGCAAATCCATCGGCTTGGTGATGTATTCGTCGCAGCCTGCGTCGAAGGCGCGTTTACGGTCGCCGGGCAGGGCGTGGGCGGTGAGCGCGATCAATGGAATGGCGGAGGTTTGCAGGCTGCCCTTGATCAGGCGGGTCGCCGTCCAGCCGTCCATCTCGGGCATCGAAAGGTCCATGATGATCAGGTCGGGGCGCTGTTTGGCGGCGGCGTTGACTCCGTCGCGTCCATTCATGGCAAGAAAGGTCTCGAAACCGTTCTTCTCGAGAATGAACTTCACCAATTCATAGGTGTCCATATTGTCTTCGACGATCAATATGCGGCCTGCGCTCATGGCTTAAATATACTACAAAGTCAACGGCTGTTCGTGGTGCAAATTGCGTCATAAAAAATATTCCCCATCCCGCGCAGGCTGCCTGTTCGGTTAGAATCCCAACCATGCGCAACGCCCAAAAATCAGACCATGTCATCCCCGCCTTACTCCTGGCAGACGGATCGCTCGCCATCCTATCCGCCGTCTTCGCCCACATGCTTGGCTTCGACCCAACCCCGGGCTGGGGAGGCTCGCGCGTCGTCATTTTCATCCTCGGCATATTCCTGGTCGCGCTTTCAACCTACCTTTTTGGGAACAAAACAAAATTCATCGAATCAGAGGCAGCCAGCATCGCCGCACTGACCGGGCACACCTGGGCGGTCATTATCATCATCTACATTTGGTTCATCACCTTCGGCACCTTCACCGAATGGCGCGCATCCACCCGTTATTATTCCCTGCTTGCAGACGCATTCGGCAAAGGTCAGTTGCATGTCGATGTGGAACCCGGCGCGGCGCTGCTCGCCGCAGACGATCCCTACAACAACGAGGGACGCCCGCCCTTCGACGACGACGTTTGGGACCTGTCGCTTTACAAAGGCAGGCTTTACCTGTATTGGGGTCCCGTCCCCGCCCTGCTCATGACCCCGCTTCAACGCGCATTGAATACCCGCCTGCCGGATCTATACCCCGTCTTTTTTTTCTTTTGTGGATTGCTCCTCGTCAATTCGTTGATCCTGCTGAAGATGCGGAGTTTCCTTCACCCAAGCCTTCCCCTGCGGAATTTAATCGCCTCTCTCCTCGTCTCCGGCCTGATCCTGCCCATCCCCTGGTCGCTCGGCATCCCAGACATCTATGAAGCGGCGATTGGCGCGGGTCAATTCTTCCTGATGGGCGGCATCCTCTTCACCCTGCTCGCATTCGAAAGAAACATCGACAAAACCCGTCTCTTCCTTGCCGGTCTCTTCTGGGCGTGTTCCGTCGGTTCGCGCGCCATCAATGTCTTTTCGATTCTTTTCCTGGCGGCGCTGACCCTGTATTGGATCTGGAAAACCCGCGCCAGCAATTGGGTGAAACCCTCCCTCGCGCTGTTGACCCCGCTCGCGCTCGGAGCGCTCCTGATCGCAGGCTACAACCACGCCCGTTTCGACTCGCCGCTCGAGTTCGGGCTGCGCTACCAGATCACAGTCCAGAACATGAACCGCGACATGCCCCTCGTCTTCGAACTGGATTATCTGCCGCACAATGTCAATGCCTATGTGCTGCAACCGTTCCAGTTTGTTTCAGGCTTTCCCTTCATTCGCCCGGCCGGGTATACAGCCTTGCTGCAAAACCGCGGCGTGACCGCGCCCGGGCTGTACGCCGCTGGAAATGTAACCGGCATGTTATTCTTCGCGCCCTTTCTCCTGCTGGCGTTCCTGCCTTTTCTGCAGCAGTCGGCCGCCGAACAAAATGATTCCGCCGGGCTGAAAAGGCTGGTTTTATATCTTCTCGCCGGTTCCTTCATCATCAATTTCACCAGCCTGCTGTTTTACTACTATGGACAGATGCGTTTTCTGGCAGATGTCATCTCCCAGGCTGCGCTGCTGGCTGTCTTCGGGTACTGGATCGTCGCAGGAAAATCTCACAGGGTCCTTCTTGCCCTCGCCAATCTTCTAATCGCATTCACCCTGGTGGTCAGTCTCCTGCTTGCCGTCACCAGCGAAAGCGGGCGGATGGAAAAACTCAACCCGGCATTGACCGAAAGGGTCAATTCGTTTTTTACAGGGGGAAAATAAAAAGAGACCGGGTTTCCCGGTCTCTTTTCGATCAGGGTGTGGGGATTGGCACTTCAGTTGCCTGGATGGCGTCCACTTGCGCATCGCCGCCGGTGCCGCCTGGGGGTGAAATGATCACAATATACTCATAGGTGTTTGGCGGC
The DNA here is from genome assembly GCA_016703605.1 of Candidatus Villigracilis adiacens. Lineage (GTDB taxonomy): Bacteria > Chloroflexota > Anaerolineae > Anaerolineales > Villigracilaceae > Villigracilis > Villigracilis adiacens. The sequence continues at coordinate 509,731 of JADJBU010000002.1, forward strand.
GGGTCGCTTGGCGCGGAATCTACATCGATCAAAACTCCCGTCCCGGGCAGGGGACCGTTCGTCTCAGGATCAGCAGGCGGGTTGCCGGGATCATGGTCGGGGTCGTGGAGTTCGTCTTCGGGCGGCAGGACGGGAACCTCAGCATTATCTGAAACAGGGACCGTATGGTCGTCAAACTCATCCCCTGCCGCAGCGGCAATATCGCCAACGTTGGAGTTCAAATCCGGGTCTCCATCCCCCCAATTGAAGACTTCATAATATGTGCTGCCAGTCGGGTCATTGGTAATGCCAATGATGATCCAATCCAGGTAAACAGCGCCGCCGTTGTTCCATTCATAATAGGCAAGATCGTAATTGTTATCCGGGGTAGAGTCTACTGTGATTTGCAGTGAGATGACGATATAAGTTCCATCAGCTATGGTACCTACATTACTGTCGTCATATGGGTCGGTATTATTCGGCGGGGCGTCCACATCAAGTTCCGGAGGGGGCGTGGCGGTCGTGAGTCCCGGATCGATTGTTGCAATCGCGCCGTAATCGCAAGGCAAAGGTCCGCCGTTATTGTTGGCGTGAGGGTCGGTGCAGGTTGTGGTTGAAGTATAGTCGCACGGCAGCGGACCGCCGAAATTATCCGCGCCTGGGTCGGTGCAGGTTGTGGTTGAAGTATAGTCGCACGGCAGCGGACCGCCGAAATTATCCGCGCCCGGGTCGGTGCAGGTGGCGGGCGGAGGGGTTCCCGTTTCTTCAGGATCTTCAGTTTCCGTGGGCGCCGGGGTGGTGGCTGTCACAACATTTGTATTGGTCGGAACCGGCGTTCCTGTGGCTGTTACTTCAGTCGGTACAGATTCTGTTATGGACGGCGTGGCTTCCGTCGGTGAGGGGGTGGCAGTCGGCTCCAGTGTCATAAAAGGCGGGAAGTAAATATTATCCGCGCCGGGCGTCAGGTAATTTCCCATCCACGCCATGGGGGTCAGGATCTGGGGCAGGATCGGCTGTAATATGGCGAGGGGCTGCGCGGCATTCGGATCAGGCTCAAGGTTCGAGTTCATATCCGCATTTACGCTCCAGATCGGCGAGAGGCGGATGGCAATCTGCCCAACGATGATGATCAGGATGATTCCAATCGGAATGATGAAGATGAGGAGCGTCCAATCGCGGCGCTCGCGCTTTTGATTTTGAATCATGACCCACTCTCCTTTTTTGGTGGGACCGGAAGCGAAACAATGAACGTCGAGCCGGGGAAGGTTTCCTCGTCATGCCCCGGGCTTTCCACCCGGATGCGCCCGCCGTGCGCATTAATGATACCACGCGCAATCGAAAGACCCAGCCCGGGCCCGCCCCCCTTGAACTTAGTCTTACCGGAGGAATGCATCAGCACTTCGCCCGTCTGTGAAAATTTTTCGAAGATCACTTCGCGCATATCCGCGGCGACTCCAATACCCGTATCGCGGATCGCAATCTCCACCTGGGGTGGTTCCGCACCGTTGACATACCTGCCTGAAATTTTTACAGAGCCGCCGTCGGGCGTGAATTTAATGGCATTCATCATCAGGTGATGAAATACCTTTTGCAGCATATCGGGGTCGGCAGTGATCGCCGGCAGTTTTTCAAGCCCTTCGGCATTGAAATCGATATTGCGCTCCTCGAACGCCGGATCAAATTCCTTTTGCACCTTGCGTATGACCGGCTCCAATTGGATGCTGGCTTTTCGCAGGATCAGGGCATTGCTGTCGATTCGGGACACATCCAACATGCTTTCGACCACATCGGTCATGCGCTCGGCGCCCTCCAGAATACCCTGGGCAAGTTTCTGCATATCGGAGTCCTTCTGAAGGTCCTGTTCGAGCATTTGCGAATACCCCATGATGAGGGTCAGGGGCGTGCGAAGTTCGTGAGCCGAGATCGAAATAAAGTTGGTCTTTGTTTTATCCATCTTGCGGAGTAATTCATTCTTCTCCTCAAGTTCGACGGTCTTCTTTTCCAATTTGGCAGTCATATCGTCGAAGGTGCTCGCCAGCGTCCCAATCTCATCCCCCGTGCGGATTCCCGTCCGGCGCGCCAGGTCGCCGCCCGCAATTGCCTGGGAGGTGCCCACCAGCGAATATAAAGGCACAATGATCATGCGCGAAACGAAATAACCAATGACGATCACCGCCAGCATCAAAATGGAAAAAATGATCACGTAGGTTGTGCGGCTGTCCGCGCCGAATTGAACGACAAAATCGGCAGGCAGGGCAACGGCAAAAACGGCGACACGGGTATTGCCCACCTGAAGCGGCGCGCGCCCGATCGTATACTGACGCCCGGCAATTCCCGCATTTTCACCCCTGACTATTTTTTCGCTGGTTCGGATGATTTGCCTGTATTCCTCCTGTGAAATGGCAAGCGCTTCGGCAATTTCTGTTTCGGCGGAACCAAAGGTCGTGGCAACAACCTGCCCATCCTCCCCGTAAATGACAATATCCGCCAGCGATATCTGCTTGAAGGCAGGCAGAAGACTTCCAATCGAGGTGCCGACAATGATAACCCCGTCGAAATCCCCGTCCACTGCAATGGGCATGAACGTATAGTAATGGATTTTCTCGTTGACGAGATTTCTCCCCAACACGCGCTGCGGCGGTTCCTGCGGGTTCCGCATTGCCAGGTAGCCCGCCACCACAGGTGACTGAGCCGCCTGGGTATCCTGCTCCACCCGTATGGAATTCCCCTCTTCATCCTTCAACAGATGAACCACTTCCGCGCCCTGCGGCGAAACGATGATCAAATTCTCGATGGCGCTTGTGCCAAAAAGGGGCTCGGCAATCTGGTATGCCGCCTCGCTATCCCCGTTCAGAACCGCAGGTACAAGACCGTTGGTATAAGCAATGCGCCGGGCTTCGCTAATGTGATACCCCTCCTGGCGGACAAAACTATCCGACACCACCCTGCCGGATTCAAGCAGTTGGTTGGTGAGCCGTTCGGTCAGCGAACCGGTCACGAGGCGCGTTACAACATAGACCCCGATCACTGAAACGATCACGGTCAGTAAAAGGAACGGCAGGGCGACCTTGAAGCGAATGCTCATGTGAAAAAACTGCACAAAACTGCCGAAGGCATTATAAAGGGGCGGCTTTCCCGGGGACTAAAAATGCAACATAATTATAATGTCACACAAGGCAAAAATTAAGCGACTTTTGTCCGTCTTTTGCCCCGGGCATTTACAATTGCTTCACAAAATGCACAAGACGCTCCGCCTCTAAATACCCCAGTTTCAAATGCGCGCGGATGCTCGCCTCGTTATCCAGCCAGGTATCCGACCCCATCTCCGAACACCCCTCGCCCCGCGCCCAATCCTCCGCAGCACGCGTCAACCCGCCTGCCACACCCAGCCCCCGAAATTCTGGATGCACAAACCACGCCTCAATATACCCCACCGGGCTGGTCTCGCATCCCTCGCAATAATCGCGCAGCCGCGCCTCGATCATCCCCGCGGCAGCTCCGTCGGCAAACGCCATAAAAACCGCATCCCGGTCGCTCAAAAGAATCTCATCCATGTCATATTCGAGGTAATCATCCGGCGCCTCGGGCCAAATCCCCTTGCGCATCTCGAACCATGTTTCGCGGTCTCCCGCAGATATCCTGCGAATGACAATTTCCATATCTTAGAAAACCTCAAATTAGGATTTTGACTGCCCTGCCGCTTAACCTTCCATATCGAACCTTTGATTCCGCCCGAACTGCGCCTCAGACCCCGCCCCAGCCTGCCACCCCCTGCCAGCCGTTCCCTCGCCTAAGCCAGATTTTACCCACTCGACCCAAACTCCAACAGGGATGACGAAAATGAAATCGAAAGGATTCGACCCTGCTCACTTCCTCTTCTTCAACCAATCCGTCAACTTCTTCGCCGTCCAGGTATTGACGACGTTCCCCGGCTCCAGCCAGGCGCGGCGCCCAATGGCGACTCCGTAATGGAGCATGTCGTAATCTTCTTCAGAATGCGCGTCGGTATTGATGCTGATGGGAACGCCCAATTCATTTGCCCGGCGGGCGTAGGCATCGTCGAGGTCGAGGCGCGAAGGGTGGGCGTTGATCTCCATCGCCACACCTGATTCAGCGGCGGCTTGCAGGATGACCTCCATGTCCAGGTCTGCGCCTTCGCGGTCGGGGAACTCACGTCCCGTCGGATGACCGATAATGTCCACATGCGGATTCCGCACAACCTTCAGCAAACGTTCGGTGATCTTCTCTCTCGGCTGGCGCAAACTCGAATGGAGAGAGGCAACCACGAGGTCGAGAGAGGCGAGGAACGCATCCGGGTAATCGAGCGAGCCATCCGCTTTAATTTCCACTTCACTGCCATGCAGGATCAAAATCTCATCGCCGAGTTGTTTTTGAATCTTCCTGATCTCAGCCGCCTGCTCCTTATGCCGCTCAATGGAAAGCCCGTTCGCAACCCCGAGGCTGACCGAATGATCGGTGAAGGCAACGACCTTCAACCCGCGTCTCATCGCCGCCTTCGCCATATCGAGCATCGAAAGATTCCCGTCGCTGTAGGTCGAATGCATGTGCAGATTGGATTTGATATCTTTCACTTGAATCAATTTGGGAAGTTTGTCCTTCTTCGCCGCATCCACCTCGCCGCGCCCTTCGCGCAGTTCAGGCGGGATCCACGGCAAGCCGAGGGTTTTATAAACCTCCTCTTCTGTGGCGCAAAAGATTTCCTTCCCGCCTTTGATCTTTTTAAACGAATGGTCCGAAAGCGACAAGCCTTTATCCAACGCGATCTGCCGCAATTGGACGTTGTGGTCCTTCGAGCCGGTGGCATATTGCAGCGCGGTCCCGAACTCCTGCGGCGGATGCACCCACAACTGCGCGCGCACGCCGTCGAAGAATTCGATGCTGGCTTTGGTATCGCCTTTGCCCAGCACACGCTCCACGCCTTTGAGATTGACGAAGGCTTCCATCACCGCCGCTGAGTCTTTTGATGCAACCAGGATATCGAGATCGCCGATGGTGGAACGCATCCTTCTTAAACTCCCGGCTGGTTCTGCGGCGACGACTCCCTTCACGCCTTTGAGGACTCGGATGATCTCCCGCGCGAGCGGATACGCCCTCCCCAGCGGCAGCCTGCCCGAACGTCGAGCAAGCGATGCCAGCCCGTCAAGGATCGCCGTTTCAGATTTTGCGCCCATGCCGGGCAGGTCGCGTAACCTCCCCTCCTTTGCGGCGGCTTCAAGTTCGGCAAGCGTGGTGATGTTCAATGTCTTCCAGATCAACGCCACTTTTTTGGGTCCCAGCGAGGGGACTTGCAGCCAGCCTGCCAGGCTTTCGGGCACTTCCTTCTTTAATTTTTCGAGGAATTCAAGTTTGCCCGTATCGAGCAGTTCGTCTATCTTTTCGGCAATGGCTTTCCCCACACCGGGGATGTCCGCCAACTTTCCCTCCTTCCAATACTCGCTCGCTTCACGACCAAGCGTATCCAGGCTCTCTGCCGCTTTGCGATAGGCAAGCGTCTTATAGATGATCTCGCCCTTGATCTCCAGTAAATTGGCGATGAGTGTAAACACATTCGCAAGTTGTTTGTTATTCATAAACGCTCGCTCCTAAATTTTGGCTATGTGCATCAGGCGCCGTCTGTAATGGATTAACCGGTAATTTGAGGCATTCATGGCGGTTCAGGAAAAGGCTATCACATTCGCAATATGGACGCAAGTATCGCATCGTTTGGGCTTCCATAAGGATATGCGCAAGGCGCTGTCAATGCAGCCTGCCCGGAAAAAGACGCGCCGGGCATCCCATCGGCTGCGCCTGCGGGAGACCGCTTACGAAAATGCAAGGAGGCGCGCGTCCTTTTTATCATTTTAGAAACACATCTGACAAATATGTGCGCCCATATGGTACCCGGCTCCTATTCAATCGCCGCTTCTAATGAGCCATAATCGTCAGTAGCAAAAGAAAGATGTTCTATTTGCCATGGTGAGACGGTAACGATCAAATTTCAACCATTGGTCATCATCCTGAGAGCAGGAATACCGCCAGGGGGCGATACGCCTTAACCGCCATCGGTATAACGTTAAACGCCCCGAAAATCCTTACTGGTCTCATCAATAACGCCTGGGCATCACCTGGAGTAAAAAATGAAAAGAACAACTCGCAAATTAATGGTCAATATTCTTGTGGCATTCGTCCTTGCGCTCGAAAGCTTCTTCAATGCGCAGGCGCGGTCCGTCACGCCAGCAATGGCAGATTCGCAGAGTATCCAACAGGCGGTCGATGCCGCCCAGTCTGGCGCCACCGTCGTCATAGCGGCGGGAAACTATCAGGAACAGGTGACAATATCCAAGCCTTTAACTCTCAAGGCAGACGGGGTCGTCAACACGCTCGGCTTTGTCATCCGCGCCGATAATGTCACCATCGACGGGTTCGACATCACCAGCCCGCGCGCGATCAACAACTCGTTCGGGATTCGCGCCTATAATGCAAATTGTAAAATTCTCAATAACTACATCCATGACACTGTTCTGGACGGAATCCTTCTGGACGGGTCGTCAAGCGGGTGTCTGGTAAAGGGCAATTTGCTGGAGCGCGTCAGCCAATCCGGGATGGAGGTACGCGGCACAAACCACGTCATCGAAGGGAATGAGGTTGCCGCGACCATCCAACTGCCCCCCGAACTGGCTGCCGACTCCTACTGGAGCGGGGTTGCAGATGCGGATGGGTTCCGCTTCTTCGGGAGCGGGCATGTCTTCCGCGGAAATTACGTGCATGACATCGTATACGGGACGGCGCAAAACCCGGACCCGCATATTGACTGTTTTCAAACCTGGCAGGACTCTGCCCCGCGACTGACCGCGCATGACATCCGTTTTGAAAATAATTACTGTTTCCTGAGTTGGGAGGGCGCGAAAGATTACCCCGGCAAGGTCTGGCAGCTGGGCGGGGGACCCTATAACCTGACCATGATCGGAAATGTCGCCCGCACGCGCATGACCGCCATCGTCATGAACGGCGCGCACGATGTTGTTTTCAAGAACAACACCTTCATCGGTTCGGGCGCGCAGGCATGGGGCGTTCAACTCGACAAAGGAACGTATAACATAGGCATCACCGACAATATCTTTGCGCTTCAGGAAAACGGCGCGGGTCATGTGAAGGTTATCAATTCAGCGACGAATTCGACCCTGACGATCGGGCACAACTGCGTTTACACCGCAACGAGACTCCCCGCCCGAAAGGCAGACCCGAAAGATGTCTGGGGGCTTGACCCGCTTTTCGTTGATTTACTTAATGACGACTTTCACCTGCAATCGAATTCCCCCTGTGCCGGAATGGGCGCATATCCATCATCACCGCCTGCGGCGCCGACAGTCACAGCCACCATCGTCCCCGCCACAGTCACACCGTCGCCAACCCCCGTCGGAACACAAACGGGCGTTCCCTCGACAGTCACACCTACCGCAATTATAGCCACAGGCACGACACCCACCCCGCTGCCGCAAACCCCTATTGTCACACCTACTTTGACAGCCATTCCACCCACCCTGCCCGCCGGAATCTCGGTACTCACATCCATTGATCGAGATACATTGCTGGTAGGCGAGTCCGGGTTGGCCTCCGTCAGCCTGAACGGGCTGCCCTCTGAAGGCATAACCGGCGTTGAGTTTACCTGCTCATACGCCCCCGACCAGGTTTCGGCTGGCAACGTTCAAATCGGTGGAATTTTTGGAGACGATCCCGCCTCTGCTTATAACAATTCGCAAACCGGGAGTTTCATTTACGCGGTCGCCGCAAGTAACGGCAGGGTCATCAATACAAACGGAGTCGCCTTTACATTCAGCGTCACCGGGTTACAGTCTGGTTCTTCCTCTGTAGAATGCCAGGCAAAGATTTCAAGAGCCAACTACTCCCTGGAAAGCATTGCCTCCATACCCGACTCGTTAACTGTCGCGCTTTTCTCGGAGCCAACCGCCACCCCTCTTCCAGCGCCGATGCTGACCGGGCAGGTGATCGCCATGAAGCCTGTCACGATCAGTCTATTCAACCCGGATATGACGCTTGCCGCCACAGCCATGGCAAACCCTGACGGATCTTTCAATTTGATCGCCCCCGCCGGGTCATTCATAGTGGTGGCATCCGCCGAGGGGCATTTAAGCGCGCAGACAAACGTAACGCTCCTGGACGGCGCAACCACGACGATTGACCCAATCACCCTTCCGGCTGGAGATATCGACAACAACAACGTGATCGATCAATACGACGCCCTGACGGTGGGCATGAATTACAACGTAGCCGCCTCGCTCCCCGCTGATCTCAGCAACGACGGGTTGATAAACGTAAAGGACCTGGAAATGCTTGCGGAAAACTATCGCATGGCAGGTTTGTTGACCTGGCAACAGCCCTAGCCAGAAAGCGTCACTTACAGCAAAGCGCCGCCTGCGGATGCGCGGGCGGCGCTTTGCGCCAGTTCAGGCGGGACAAGACGACCCGGCGGATTCGCTGAACACACTCCCGCGACCATAAGCCATGAAGGCTGGGAAGGAAAACCCTGCCCATATTCAGATTATACTGGGCGGGGAAAATGAAGCCTTCAAACATCTTTTTACCTGTCATTATCCTTGCGAGCGCGGCGCTGGCTTTGTTGCGATTTGACTCGCTTCAAATCGGCGCCTCCTACGACGACGCCAAATACATCATCCTCGCCGAAAGCCTCGCCAGCGGGCAGGGCTACCAACTTGTCAACTTCCCGCGCCCACAGATCGAGCGGAACTTCCCGCCGGGCTGGCCCCTGGTGCTCGCGCCTTTCACTGCCGTCTTCCCGAAAAATTACGATGCGCTAAAAATCGTTTCATTTTTTTTGTGGATGGCTTCCATTATCCTCGTTTACAAACTTTTTGCCAGGCGGCTGTCTTCTCCCTACCTTGAAATTCTCACCGCAGTGATTGCGTTGAATCCCCTGCTGACTGGCACATCCGTCACGCTCATGTCCGAGTCGGCGTATCTATTTTTCTCGCTGCTGGCTTTGCCCGCATTTGACAAGGCTGATGGAAGGAGACCCGGCTGGCTTATCCTTGCGGCAATCCTCGCGTTTTACACCCAGCAGGTTCGCACGATCGGCATCTCTCTTACCATCTCGTTACTCGTCGTCTTGTTACTCTCGCGCCGCTTCAAAGACATGGGAATAACAGCCATTCTTTTTGTAGTTGGATTCTCCCTCCAGGGTTGGCTCAACCTCCGCAACGGCGGGACAGTCATCTCGTCGGGGTATGAGGCGCAGGTATTGAGCGGGTCACTGTTTGAGAAACTGGGCCAGGTTTGGGCGAACGCATCCGGGTATGTCGATCAGGTCATCGCGGGTTCGTTGATTCCTGTTTTTGGCACGCGCCTGGATGCGACCTTCGGCTGGCTGTTCGTTCTGTTGAATATTGTCATTCTTTCGATGTTTGTGATTGGTTTCTTTGCCGTTCAGCCCAGACTCGAGTGGATGCATGTTTATTTTGTCATTTATGCGGCGGGGATGCTTGCTTTTTGGAATCCCCAGGTGGGAAGCGTCAAGGCGCGTTTTCTGATTCCGATATTGCCGCTGCTCTATTTTTACCTGCTGAATGGATTGAAATGGTTGACGAAGGGAAATGCCCACATTGCAATTGGGGCGGCTGTTGCGATCGCGTTTGTTCTTATAGCCCGTAACTTGCAGGACTGGCACGACCCCATCCGCGGGCAGATGACGAACCTGTCCATTGGCGCAAGCTGGGTGGCCGAGAACGCTCCAGCGGATGCGATCGTCATGGTCAATGAGCCTGTCCCCGCATATGCGCATGTAAAACGGAAAACGATCAACTTCCCGAAGAACGGACAGGAATTAAAAAAGTATCTGGATAATCAGGGCATTGACTACATCGTCATTGCGCCGTCGCTTCAATCGCCGAAAAGTTCGGAACTGGACAAGGATGTGGCGCGAATTGCTGAGGAGCTCGCCGCCCTGCCTGAAATGTATAGATTGGTTTTCGAAGACAAAGTGGAAAATGTGCGGGTATTTGAATACACAAGTGGGGAATAACTGAATTTTGCCGGGGTACCCGCCTTGTAAATTACAGCGCCCCTTCGAACGGCGGCTTTGTCAGGTGAATTAAATGATGACTGCTAGGGTGAGGGGGGCACCCTAGCAGTCATCGTTGGTAATAATACACCCGGCTTATGCAATTGTCAAGAAGCAAATATTGAAAATTTATCAATCTCTAATCTTGTCAATTTTCTCTCGACACAGAACTCAACTTCTCAACTTTGAGCCAAGTTCCTTTTCCAATCGTTTGACGATCTTGTTGCGGATGGCGGCGGCATCGGCGTCGGTCATGGTTTTGTCTTCGGCTTGATAGGTCAACGCATACGCCAGAGACTTTTTGCCTTCACCGATCTTTTCATCACGATACAGGTCGAACAAGCGGACGTTGGTCACGCTTCTTCCGCCTGTTTGCCTGATCAGCGCTTCGACGGTTTCAGCCTTCACTGATTCATCCACGATGACGGCGATATCTTCGTACATGGACGGTGTCTCAGGGATGGTCTTGATGCCATAGGTTGGCGAGATGGCGCGCATGATGTCGAGGTCGAACTCAGCGACGAGAACGGGTGAGTCGCCCAACTCATATTGCTCCTTCACCAACGGATGCATTTCACCGAACGCGCCGATGACCTGTCCACCGGCTTTGACTTCGGCGGCTTTGCCGGGGTGTAGATGAGAGTAGGAAGAAGTCGCAGTGTAGGTGATGTTTGTGAGGCGCAACCCGCTCAACATGAGTTCGATGCGTCCCTTCAAGTCGAAGAAGTCCAGTGTGGGAGAATCCTTCACATCCCATGCTGTCGCTTCGCGCAGACCGGTCATCGCAATGGCAAGTTTGCGCGGCTCGTCGGGGAGTTCATTTTTGTGCGGCACGAAGACCGAACCGATCTCAAAGAACGAGAAGGCTTCGCTGTAGCGGATGTTCTTCTCGAGCGAGTCGATCACGGAGGCGACGAGGCTGCGACGCAGGACGCTCTTTTCGGGCGCGATGGGATTTGCAAGGCGGACGTATTCGTCGTAATGCGTAATGCGTGATTCCTTTTCGGGCGAGGTCATGCGATAGGAAACGACTTCTTGCAAGCCGAGCGCGACGAGCAGATCACGCAGATGTTCTTCCCACTCGTGGATGGGGTTGCCAACCTGCGGCGGGAGCGCATCTGCCATGGTGGTGGTCGGGATGTTGTCGTAGCCGTAACTGCGGGCAACTTCTTCGAGCACATCGGCAACACCGACGACACCTTCGCCAATGTCCATGCGGTGATTTGGAGAAGTAACTTGTAATTGGTTATTAGTAATTGTGCTTTTGAATTCCAAACGAGATAAGAGATTGGAGATTTCTTCGAGCGTTAGATCAATGCCGAGCCAGCGCTTCACATCGTTGACGGTGATCTCGACCACCGCATCTTTCGGCGGGAGCGGATACGCATCAACGAGGTCGAGGGCGACTGCGCCGCCAGCCCACTCTGCCATGTATTTCAAGCCGAGACTCACACCGCCTTCTGCCATGGCAGGATGCACCCCACGCGAAAAACGGAACGAGGCTTCGGAAGGAAGATTGTGCTGCTTCGCCGTGCGGCGGATGTTGATGAAGTTCCACGCCGCGCCTTCAAGCAGGATGTTAACCGTACTTTTTCCGCGTACGCTTGCTTGCCTTTTAACTCTACAAATTGAACAACACTTCACTTTCCGAGCCACCCATCACACCAGCCAGCGAGAGTGGACCTTTTTCATCGCAGACAAGCACGTTCATTGAAGTAAGTGTACGCATATTCCCATCAAGCGTGGTGATTTTCTCGCCATCTTTTGCAGCACGCGTGCTGATTTTTATCTTTTTGCCACCTGCGCGTTCCTTCAACACATCGTAATCGAAAGCGTGCAAGGGCTCGCCGAATTCGAGCATGGCATAGTTGGTCGCATCCACTACATTACTGATGGGACGCACACCCGCCAATTTGAGTCGGCGTTGAATTTGATAAGGGCTGGGCTTGAGTTCAATATTACGGATGAGTCCAACCACAAAACGCGGATTGAGTTCAGGGTCGCCAATTTCGATCTCAACGAGTTCCTTGACCGACTGACCCGTTCCGTTCTTTACGGTTTCCGCATTACGTATTACATAATCCGTGATGCGTAAGTCTCGTCCCAGCATGGCCGCCAATTCACGCGCAATCCCAACCACGTTCGCATTGCGTGCCATATTCGGCAAAATGGAAATATCCAGCACAGCGTCGCCGATGTAGTCCGCGAGCGGCATGCCCACGGGCGCGTCATCGTCGAGGATGATGATGCCGTCGCTTTCTTCGGTGATGCCTAATTCTTTTTCAGAGCAGACCATCGAGTACGAGTCCACTCCGCGGATCTTGGCGCGTTTGAGCGTCATCAAGACCTGACCTTCGGCATGACCATCGTAAAGCGTCGTGCCTTCCTTCGCATACGCTACCTTGATGGGCTTTTCGAGTTTCCCCGCACCTTTGAGGTGGAAGATGTTCGGCGCGCCGGTGAGCACGACTTGATCTTGCTGCCCGTCATAGAGGTCTAGCAGAGTCAATTTGTCCGCGTTGGGATGTGCTTTCACCTCACGGATCTCCGCCACGACAAGTTTCTCCTTGTCCCAACCGATGCCGTTGGTCTTGAACTCGTGCTTCTCACCTTCTTTATACACAGGCATGGGAAGACCGACGTAAAGAATCTCGTCCACTTCCATACCAGCGAGGGTGAGTTTACGTGCAATATCTTCGACGGAAAGTCCATCGAGATCAATGAAATCTTTTAGCCATGAGAGAGGTATTTTCATAATTTAACTCCTGAGAGAGTAGAGATTAGATGATTAGATAAATAGTGAGTAGTGAGAGGTTAGGGCTCAGATGTCTCAGTGCCGTAAAGCTCGGCTTCTTCACGAACTTTATGGTTTGCGCCGGGTTCGTTTTCGCCTTGCTTGCTTTTTTTGAGAAAAGCAATATAACCGTTCAACATCTTTTCGATTTCTTCGCCTTCACTTTCAAATTCTTTGTAAAGCGGTTCAGGGACAAACCCTGCTTCAAAACTGAAAATTAAGTGACTGAGAGTTTCTTCCAAAGAGCCGCGGGCGTTGTAACAAAAGCGGACATTATCTTGGTAATAGAACCGTCCATGCCCTTCTGCGATATTGGCAGAGACGCTTGTTGATGAACGGCGGAGTTGCTGATTCAAGCTCCACTTTTCTTCTTGTGGAAGTAAAGGCAAAACTTGCTTGTATACTTTCACAGCAAAATCTTTCGCCCGTACCCAAACCTGCAACTTCTTTAAACTCTGCACGCTCATACCACTGCCCTTCTGTTCCACTACTCTCTATTCTCTACTCACTAATCATCTAGAATTGTTCCAAAAATCTCACATCGTTACCCCAGAAGTAACGGATGTCGCCGACTTTATTGCGCAGCATGAGCTGACGTTCAGGTCCCATGCCCCAGGCGTAGCCGGAGTAGACCTTCGGGTCGTAGCCGCCTGCGATCAACACATTGGGATGCACCATGCCGCAGCCGAGAATTTCGAGCCAACCAGAATTTTTGCAGACTTGGCAGCCCTTGCCGCCGCACACAAAACATTCCACATCCACTTCGGCGGACGGCTCCGTGAACGGGAAGTACGACGCGCGGAAGCGCAAACGAGCACCTTCGCCGAACATGCGCCGCACGAAATCCGCGATCGTGCCTTTCAAGTCCGCGAAAGTGATGTTCTTGCCAACCGCGAGTCCTTCCACTTGATTGAACTGCACTTCTGAACGCGCCGTAATCTGCTCATAGCGGAAGCACATGCCCGGCAAAGCGATACGAATGGGAGGTGGGTTATTCGGGTCAGTCGCTGCGAAATATCGCATCGCGTGAATCTGCCCCGGCGAGGTATGGGTGCGCATCAGGATCGGGTTGTCGCCGCGATTCTCCGCTTCGATAAAAAACGTATCCTGCATGTCACGCGCGGGGTGATGCGGCGGAAAGTTCAAATGCTGGAAGTTAAATTCGTCCGTTTCCACTTCACGCGAGGTGAACACCTGAAAACCCATCTCCGCCAAAATGCTCAACACGCGGCGCAATTGCTGCGTGGACGGATGCAAACGCCCGATGTGCTTGTTGCGCCCGGGCAGGGTCACATCCAATTTTTCTTCGGCGATGGATTTCGCCAACGCGGCTTGTTTCACCGCTGCGGCTTTTTCTTCCAACGCAGCCTCTAATGCCACTTTGACACGGTTCGCAGCCTGACCGATAACGGGTCGCTCTTCCTTTGAGAGTTTACCCAAACCGGAAAAGACTCCCATCAACTCCGAACTGCGACCCAAATGGGTCACACGCCACGCTTCCACAGCCGCAGGGTCATTGACCTCCGCCAACGACGCGAGTGCGGCTTTTTCGATCTCGTTTAATTTGTCCTGCATACATGCCTCCAAAACTAGAGAGTAGAGAATGGAGAGTAGTCACTATTATCTAATCTCTACTTATCTATTCTCTACTTACCTATTCTCTGCTCTTTACAAACAAAAACCTCCCGTCCACAATGGGACGGGAGGAAGATTCCCGTGGTACCACCCAAATTTCCCGCAAGGCGGGACACTTTGAGCCGACTATACTATCGGCTTCCCCAATAACGCCGGGATGGCGGTTCGCACTACACGGTTGGACAAACTTAAGTTTGTCCAACGTTCACGCGAACGGCTCGAGAGGGAACTTCAACTGGGTTCGGGCGAGTGCAATTTCACCAACTGCTTTGCACATCTCTGGCGGCTTCCGTCAGCCTACTTTCCTCTGTCACTGCCTTTGTGCGGTTATTATCCGCAGAATCAGGCTCCTGTCAAGTGGGATGCGCGATGACCCGCATCCCGCCCTGGCGTTTGGCGGCATACAGGGCAAAATCCGCCTCGCGCAGTAAATCGTCGAAACCAGGCATCGAATCCCTGCATATGCTCACGCCAATACTCGCCCGGACCGGAAGCATTTGCCCGTCAAACTCAAAGCGGGCGCAACTTATGGCATTGAGGATTCGCAGGAGGCATTCCTCAGCCTGCGCCGCGTTCGTTTCGGGAAAGAGAAAGACAAATTCATCGCCGCCGTAGCGGGCAAAAATATCCATCTGGCGCAGGTTGTCGAGGCAGAGTTGGGCAACATGTTTGAGCGCGGCATCCCCAGCCAGGTGACTGTGGCTGTCGTTGATGTCCTTGAAATTATCCAGGTCCATGATCGCAATCGAAAAGGGGCTGTTGTAACGCTGTGAACGGTCAAATTCGTACGTGGCATGTTCCATAAAGTAACGGCGGTTAAAAGTCTGGGTCAGGTCGTCGGTATGCGAGAGCAGGCGCAGTTGATCCTCCGTCGCATCGAGCCGGTGGACCAGTTTAAAATTATTGTACAGGGAAAACGGGGCAAGGAAAAAGGGGATGACGCCGGAAAGCAGCAGCCCAATCGGCGAGACCGCGCCCTCGATCAGGTAAAGCGCGGCGCTGGCGGCAAGCATGGACACCAGCGTGGCAAGCAAAGCCGCAGCCACTGTCATGCGAAAAACCCCGAACCGGCGGAGCAGGGCAGGCAGGCAATTTTTTGAAGGGACGCTTACAGCAGCGGGTCTCATCGTATGTTTGGTAGGGAGCGCTCAAAGTTTGTTGTAATCTGGCTCAAAGCCACCGTCCTCGGCGGCGTCCTGCGAGTAAATCCTTCGCCGAGGACGGCGAAGAGAGCAAACTCATCTACAAACTTTTAGCACACCCGTTTGGTATATTTGTCGGCGGAATTGTGTGGAACGGGTTATCATCTTATAACCAAACCGGCAAACGCTATACCGCCCAAATGTCCCAGGAAATTATGACCATTTCACCCCTATTTGAATTTGCCCTGTTAAGTTTTATTTCAATGTTCACCATGGTCAACCCGATCGGCGTGGTGCCGGTCTTCACCGCCATGACCGCCAAACTCTCGCCGCGTGAATCGCATCGCGTGGCGCGCAAAGCCGCGTTTACCGGCACCGCAATCCTGGTCGCCTTCGCGCTCACGGGTCAATGGATCTTCCGCTTCTTCTCCATCTCGGTGGACAGCCTGCGCGTGGTGGGCGGGGTGATCTTCTTCTTCATGGGTTATGAAATGCTGCAAGCCCGCCTGACGCGGACCCAGTTCGACGACGAAACCACGCATGAATACATCAACGACATCTCCATCACGCCGCTGGGTATTCCCATCATCTGCGGACCGGGAGCGATCACCACAGCCATCCTGTTGATGAACGAGTCGCGTTCGATGGCGGAACAGGGCATTGTGCTGGGAGTCATCCTCGGCATCATGCTGCTCACCTATCTCCTGCTGATCGGCGCGAAACAGGTCACGCACGTCATCGGCGAGAACGGCAACAAGGTCATGCTGCGGCTGATGGGTCTGATCGTGATGGTCATCGCCGTCGAATTCTTCTTTGCCGGGCTGACCCCCATCGTAAGGAAAATGTTGAACATTCGATGAACCGCAAACCCGATCTCCCCGGCTTGCTGCTTTTTACCGCCCTGATTTTCGGCGTCATCGTCCGGTTTTACCCTCCCCTCACCAGCGGATTTCCCATCAACGACGGCGGCATGTTCTACGTAATGACCCGGGACTTGATGGCGAACGGGTTTGTCCTCCCATATTTTACAGATTACAACAACGCCGGGATTCCCTTTGCCTACCCACCTTTGGGTTTTTACGCCGCCGCGCTTCTTTCCGCGCCCGCGCCGGGTTCAGACTTATGGGTCTTTCTCTACCTCCCGGCTTTTGTCTCCTCCCTGCTCATCCCCGGCTTTTATCTATTCGCAAAGGAGACATCCTCCTCGCGCATGGCAGCCGCCCTCGCCGCGCTGGTGTACGCGCTAAACCCCGGCTCCTTTCAATGGCCCGTGATGGGCGGCGGAATCACGCGTTCCTTTGGCTTGCTGTTCATGGTCTTATTCTTCTGGCAGGCTGTCCAACTCTTCAGGCAATACCAGCCCCGCCATCTTTTTCTCGCGGTTTTATTCGGCGCCGCCGCAGTCGCCAGCCATCCGCAGACGGCTTTTCACGCGGCATTGGGTGGGTTGATCCTCTTCCTCTTTTATGGCAGAAGCAAACGCGGATTTCTCTCAGCGCTTCTCCTCGGTTTGGGTGTGGCGTTGCTGTCAGCGCCCTGGTGGGCGACGGTCTTGCAGAGGCACGGGTTGGAGACGTTTCTTTCGGCAGGCGGGACGAGCCAGCGGACACTTGAGTTCTATCAGATCGTCCTGAACCTGCACCTGCCGACAGACCCGCTTACCCTGCCGTTTCTTGTCCTGTTTTATATCGGTCTCTTCGTTTCGCTCAGGGAACGGAATTTTCTTTTCCTTGTGTGGATCGCGGCGGCGTATCTGTCCGATCCGCGCGGGGGGACTGGGATTGCCCTGCTTGCCGAATCGATCCTGGCGGGAATCGGGATCGATCAGGTATCAGGGTGGATAAGCTCGCAGAAAACCGGACCCGTTTCAGGTCCCGGGGTGAGGCGCGGGGGGGTTGTCATCGGCTCTGTCTTGTTTATCTGGTTCATGCTGGGGGCGGTCATCACCGACTTCCGCCTTGTCAACACAAGCTTGAAGGCGGGGGACCTGGAACTGGTCGAATGGGTGAATGAAAATACGGGCGGCGATAAAATCTTTGCGCTTGCCACCGGGCGCGAGTTTTCGATGACCGACCCGTTGCAGGAATGGTTTCCCGCGCTGACCGGGCGGACGAGCCTGACCACGCTGCAGGGGAAGGAGTGGACTCTTGGCGATGCGTTCTTCCCCTGGTTTGAGGAGTTGGTGAAATTTCAAAAATGCCCCGACGCCGCCTGTTTGAGCGGGTGGTCGCGCCGCAACCGGGTTGGGTACGATTATCTGATCGTGTTGATTCCCGAAGCGACGGCGGCTGATGACTTGTCTGACTCGCTGAGGAGTTTGGGACGTTCTGCGCGCGAATCGGATTCTCACAGGCTTGTCTTTGAGAGCGATCACGCGCTGATTTTCGAGTCAATAAAATGACAGTCGCCTTGAAGGCGACTGTCATTTTCATTTCTATTCCATGCCCTGCATTTCTGGGAGTTGTTTGTCGTAGAGCCAGGCGTCGAAGAGGTCGTCCAGTTGCTGCCCGCTGATCTCTTCGGCGATGGCGATGAAATCTTCGGTGGAGGCGTTGCCGTATTTATAGCGGTCGTGATAGGCGCGCAGGATGTCGAAGAAGGCTTCGTCGCCGACCGTGGCGCGCAGGGCGTGAAGGGTCAGCCCGCCGCGCAGGTACACGCCGCCGTTGAAAAGGTCGTTGGGCGCGGGGCTTCCGGGCGGGGGATAGTATTCGGGGTAGGCTTTTACTTCGTTATAGACGGCGGTTACCCATTCTTCAAGCCCGTCTTTTCCGTAATCGTATTCCACCCACAGGGCTTCGCCGTAGGTGGCAAAGCCTTCGTTGAGCCAGATGTCGCTCCAGTCGGCGACGCTGATCGAATCGCCGAACCATTGATGGGTGAGTTCGTGCGCGACGACTGATTCGGTCCCTTCGATGTCGTCGAGATCGACCATGTCCACGCCGAAGATGGAGAGGGTCTGGTTTTCGAGCGCGGCGCCGAATTCGGTATCCATGACGAGCGCGCCGTAAACCTCAAAAGGGTAGGGTCCGAACAGTTTGCCGAAGTAGTCGAGCATTTCGCCCTGCCGGGCAAAGGGTTCATTGACGTTGCCGGGCAGACTGGCGGCGTAGTAATTGCGGATGGGGATTCCCGCTTGCGATTCCATGGTTTCGAGATCGAAGTCGTTGATGTTGATGGTGGTGAGGTAGCTTGCCATCGGGTCGGTGATGCCGAAGGTGTAGGTGGTGGTGTCGCCGTTGTCCACTTCGCTTTCGATCAGCCCGTTGACGGCCGCCTCATACGGTTCCGGTACGGTGACGATGATCGTGTAGGTTGCCTTATCAAGCGGATGGTCGTTGACCGGGTAGAAGCTCGCCGAGCCGTCCGGTTCGCTCAGGACGAAGATGCCATCGTCGTACACGACCCAGCCCGTGGGGATGGGCAGGGCAACGGATTCCATCCGGTCGGGGATGCCTTTGTATTCAATTGAGACGGTGAAGGTTCCGCCGTTTGACAGGGGCTGCGCCGGGATGACCGTCAACTCCTGGTCGTTTCGCGCGAACTCCGCCGCTTCTTCGTTGACTGTGAGGCTGGTGATCTCGAACCCGAGAAAGTCCAGGTTGAAGCGGCTCAGGTCCTGTGTGGCGACGGCTTCGATGGTTGCCGCCGCTTCGAGCTGGCTGGTCTGCACATCCAGGACGTGAATATCGAGGGTGTAGTGTTGGGTGTCGTAGCCGCCGTTGCCGAAGCCGGGGTAAAACGAGTCGCCGAGTCCGTCTGCTCCGGCATTGGGGTCGGCGGGCAGTTCGGCTGGGGGTTCGGCTGCCTGCTGTGTGGGCGTTTCGGTGGGGATGTCTGTCACGGCGGGCGGGGTTTGGGCCGGCGCAAGCGGCTGACAGGCAAGCGCGATCCATAGTACGAGAGAAATAATCACAATCTGACGTTTCATCTTATCTCCATTTACTCATTTCTCGTTCCTCTTTACTCGTCACTCTCCAATATCCTCCCCTTCCCACTCCCGCATGAACTGTTCGAGGAATTTCACCATCACTCCATGTCGTTCCTCCGCGATGCGTTTTGCGGTCTGGGTGTTCATGCGGTCTTTGAGCAGCAAAAGTTTTTCGTGGAAGTGATTGACCGTGGCGCTTTTGCTGTTCTTGTATTCTTCGAAACTGGCGTGCATTTGGGGCGGGGAGTCGGGGTCGTACATCATGCGGTTCCTGTAGCCGCCATAGGCGAAGGCGCGTCCGATGCCGATGGCGCCGATGGCGTCGAGCCGGTCGGCGTCCTGGACGATGAAGCCTTCGAGCGAGTCCATTTTGTTTTCGACGCCCGCGCCCTTGTAGGAGATGTGCCGGATGATTTGGCACACGGTTTCGGCGGTGACCGGGTCCACGGAGCAAGAGTCCAGCCAGGCACGGGCGCGATGCGGGGTTTCGTCGCCGGTTTTGTTGAACTTCCAATCATCGAGGTCGTGCAGGAGAGCCGCGAGTTGAACGATGAACGCATCCGCTTTTTCGATCCCGCAGATGGCATTGGCGTTTTTCCAGACGCGGTAGATGTGCCACCAGTCATGCCCGGAGGAATCGTTCGAGAATTCTCCGCGAATGAACTCGGCGGTTTGTTGGATGATCTGTTCGCGGACCTTGAATTCGATCACAAGACTCTCCTTGCTGCGGTGTAATGACGATCAATTGAGATTGTACCCGTTTGCCTGCGTCATTGCCCGCTCCTCTGGAGGGGAATCAAATTTTTTCGCATTGCCCGCCATACAAAAGCGGCGTCTCCAACGAGACGCCGCTTCTTTCTTGAACTTACGAATGGATTTAGTAATCCATGCCGCCCATGCCGCCGGGAGGCATGGCGGGAGCCTTGTCCTTCTCGGGCATGTCGGTGATGAGCACGTCGGTGGTGAGGATCATCGCGGCGATGGAGGCGGCGTTTTCGAGCGCACCGCGCACAACCTTGACCGGGTCGATGACGCCGGCTTTGATCATGTCGGTGTATTCGTCGGTGAGGACGTTGAAGCCGATGTTCGGGTTCTTCTTCTCGGCGGCGGTGCGGCGGACGGTGTCAATGATGACGGAGCCATCCTGCCCGGCGTTGGAAGCGAGTTTGCGGATCGGGGCTTCGAGCGCCTTCTTGACGATGTTGATGCCGACCTTCACTTCTTCAGCTTCGTCTTCCTGAGCCTTGGCAAGTTTGTCCAGTTTGGCGGAGGCGTTGATGAGGGAGATTTCGCCGCCGGGGACGATGCCTTCTTCAACGGCTGCGCGGGCAGCGGAGAGGGCGTCTTCGACGCGGTGTTTCTTTTCCTTCATCTCGGTCTCGGTTGCAGCGCCAACGCGGATGATGGCAACGCCGCCGCTCAACTTGGCGAGACGTTCCTGGAGCTTCTCGCGATCATAGTCGCTGGTGCTCTTGTCGATCTCGATGCGGATTTCCTTGATGCGGGCTTCGATGTTGGCTTTCTTGCCCTTGCCGCCAATGACGGTGGTGTTTTCCTTGTCGGAGACGATCTTCTCAGCGCGGCCCAATTCCTGAACGGTGACGGATTCGAGCTTGCGTCCGAGTTCTTCAGAGATCACTTCGCCGCCGGTGAGGACAGCGATATCCTGAAGCATGGCCTTGCGGCGATCGCCGAAGCCAGGGGCTTTGATGGCGAGCACGTTCAACATGCCGCGGATCTTGTTGAGGATCAGGGTGGCGAGCGCTTCACCATCGACATCTTCAGCGACGATGACGAGTTCGCGTTTGCCAAGCTGGACGAGTTTCTCGAGCAAAGGCACGATGTCCTGAGCAGCGGAGATCTTCTTGTCGTAGATCAGAACATAAGCGTCGCTGATCTGAGCTTCCATGTTTTCAGCGCTGGTGATGAAGTAGGGGGAGAGGTAACCGCGGTCGAACTGCATACCTTCGACGAATTCGGTTTCGAACTGCATCGTCTTGGATTCTTCAACGGTGATGACGCCGTCTTTGCCGACCTTGTCCATCACGTCTGCGATCAATTGACCCACTTCTTCGTCAGCCGCAGAGTTGGTGGCGACGGAAGCGATTTCTTCCTTGGTGTCGATCTTGACGGAGTTCTTCTTGAGCTCAGCCACGATGGTCTCGGTGGCGAGTTCGATGCCCTTCTTGAGCAGCATCGGGTTGTAACCAGCTTCGAGCGCCTTCAAGCCTTCGTTCACGATGGCGTGAGCGAGGACGGTGGAGGTGGTGGTGCCGTCACCGGCGATGTCGTTGGTCTTCTGGGCCGCTTCCTTGAGGAGCTGCGCGCCCATGTTCTCGAACGGATCTTCGAGCTCGATCTCCTTGGCCACAGACACGCCGTCGTGGGTGATGGTGGGGGAACCGAACTTGCGATCGACAGCCACGTTGCGTCCCTTGGGGCCGAGGGTGGCGGATACCGCATTCGCGACGACATTCATGCCGTTCTTCAGCTTGCGGCGGGCTTCTTCGGAAAATACCAGTTGTTTCGCTGCCATAGTTTCACTTCCTTTTTTTAGTTATGAGTCTGTTGAAAATCTTTAAACACGAAGGTCACTAAGGGCACAAAGGTTTTTCTTCGTGTACTTCGTGTCCTTTGTGGTTAAAAAGCTCTTGGCTCTTTATCCAACAATTCCGAGAATATCGCTCTCGCGCAGGATGAGCAGTTTCTTGCCATCCATCTTCACTTCGGTGCCGGAATACTTGGCGAACAAAACGATGTCGCCAGTCTTCACGTCCATCGCGACGCGCTCACCTTTGTCGTTGCGGTCGCCGGGTCCCGCCGCCAGAACCTTGCCCTGCTGCGGTTTTTCCTTCGCGGTTTCGGGGAGGATGATCCCGCTTGCGGTGATTTCCTCTTGTTCAATGGTCTCGATCAGCACGCGGCTGCCGAGGGGTTTGAACGTGATATTGCTCTTTGCCATTTGATGCCTCCTGTAAGGGTTGTTTTGGGATAATCACAGAATTAGCACTCAACAACGCTGAGTGCTAAATGCTATCTTACACAGTTAAAAAAGTAAAGTCAAGGGGATTTATAAAAATTCTTACATTTCTCTGATGACGCTCAGCCCCGCCTCTTGCTGGACCCGGTTCCGTCTCGCCGCGGCTGACCGCAACGACGGGAGTCGTTGCACTCCGTTTACGGCGTCGGTGTGGGGTCGGTCATGGCGGGTTCAGGAGTCGCTGTCGGCGCTGATTCAGAACCGGTTGTGTCGAACGAACAGATAGCGCGCACCACCGCCATATCCGTGGCGATGTTCGGGTCCTGGATGTATTCGGAGGCTTCGATGATGGCGGCAACTTCCAGCGCCTGCGGACATTTGTTTTGCTTCGGCGTGCTCAAGGCTGCCAACTCCGAGGCGAACACGTCGAAATAGTAGACCGTGCTTGCGTCCAGCGGAAGACCCTCCACCTCGGCTTCAACATCGTTTGAGCCGCATCCGCCGCGCCCGTCGCAGGATTCAGGTCCCGTGCAGCCGTTGATGGCGCATCCCAGGGCGAGGATGCCGGTTTCGTAGTTGCGGTTCTTGTGATACAGCACGCCCAACTCGCCGTATAGCACGGGGTTGGCTGGCTCGAATTCGATTGCCCTTTGGATGTTGCGGATGGCGATGAAGAATTCGCCCATCTGCGAGTAGGTTCGGGCAATCGAAATGTACGGAGCCGGGTCGTTGACCCCCAACTGCTGGTTGATGCGGGCGGTCTGCGCGAAATACTCGAGCGATTTTTCGAAGAGTTGTCTTTGCACATCTTCATTCGGGCTTTCGAAGGCAAGGCGGCGATAGCCCGCGCCCGCGCGAAGATAAAGAAAGGTCATGTTCGGGGAGATGGCGATTGCCCTGTCGTACGACTCGATGGCAAGCGCGTATTCGCCCAGCGACTCAAGCACATAGGCGTTGACGCGATGCACGTCCATGAGCGAAGGGTCGGCGGCGACCGCCTGTTCGATGACCTGCTGGGCTTGCGTCCACTTCTGCTGGTCGACGAGCACTTCGGCGTAAAAGGCTTGGGCGAGGACGTTGGTATTGTCCAGTTGAATGGCGCGCACGGCTTCCTGTTCCGATTTCTGCAAAAGCGACTGGCGTTCGCGGTCTTCCGAGGTGTAGGATGCCTTCCAGTTCAACGCAAAGGCGTGGACGGCGTGGGCGTAACTGCTGTCGGGGTTGAGTTCGACGGCTTTTTCGGCGGAGAGGATCGACTCGTCCAACCGGGTGAGGATGTCTTCACGCTGGACGATCAGGGCGGTGGAATAGGTCTGCACGCGGCTCAACTGCGCCCAGACTTCGGCGTTGTTCGGGTCCACGGCGGCGGCGTCGTTGTAGGCATCGATGGCGGCTTCGAGTTTTCCGGCGGTAAAGTGCGCGTCGCCTTCGAGGGTGAAGGAGGCGGCGAAACGGGTGGGCGTGGCGGTGGGCAGGAAAAGCGGCTTGATATCGCCCTGCTGGACAGAGCGGATGAGCCAGATGCCCGCCAGGATCACCACTACGAAGAAGAACATGCGGTACACGCTCGTCTCGTCGCGGCGGCGGAAGATGCTGCGGCGGTAGTTGATGTTCATGGCGATGGGGTGGGGGTGGCTTCGGGCGTGGATTCTGCCGCTTCTGTCGCGCCCGCTTCGGGCGTGGCGGGAGGCGCGTTCAGGTTTTCCTGGCAGCGGTTGGTGATTTCATTGGCGTTTTCCACCGCCAGTTCATCCGCCGGGATTCTTGAGACAATCAACTGCGCGATCTGCAGGGCATCTCCGCACTGGTCAAGGCGCGATAAAGCCAGCCCGTAGGTGAAATAGTATTCCGCGACGCGCGGTGAACCGGGCGCGAGGTTGATGAATTCCATTTCATGACCGTCTTCCGAAAGCCCGCCCTTGACCACGTAGGAGAGTTCCTTTACGGCTTCGGGCCAGTAGGCGTTGCGGTAGTACATCACGCCGAGGTTGCCGCGCAGGTTGGTGTCGGCAGGGTCATTGGTGACGGCTGATTCGGCGAATTGCATGGCTTTGCCGTATTCGCCGATGGTGGCATAGGTGCGCGAAAGCAGGAGGTCGGGGTTGGGATCTTCGGGGTTGAGGGCGTCGGCGCGGGTGAAGGCGTCCACCGCCTGGTCGTAGATGCCGAGGATGCGGTAGTTGCGTCCCATGGCAAGATACAGGTCGGCGATGTTGGGGTTGATGGCGATTGCCGCCTCATACTCGCGGATGGCGTCTTCGTAGTTGCCGGTCGCTTCGAGGACGTAACCGCGCGCGCGATGCGTTTCGAGCAGGTCGGGGGCGAGCGCCTGCGCCACGCGGGATTCTTCGATGGCTTTTTCGACGCCGTCGAAGGAGCCGAGTCCGCTGTAGTAGGAGTCGATCAGTATCTCGACATAATAGGCATGGGCGAGGGCGTTGTTCGGGTCGAGTTCAAGCGCGCGTTTGATGTCGGTCTCGGCTTCCAGGTATTCGCCCTGAAAGCTCAACGCCCAGGCGCGGACGGCAAATGCCATCGAATTATCGGGGTTGAGCAGCAGGGCGTCTTCGGCGGAGGTTTGAGCCTCTTCATACTGCCCGGCGAAGACCAGCATACGCGCCAGTGTGATATGTGTGGCGGGGTTGTCCGGTTCTGAAACGATTGCCTGTCTGTAGGCGCTGATGGCGGGTATGAGTTTTCCCTGTTGGTAGAGACTCTGCGCCTCCGAGATCAACGTCTCGGCGGAAATTGTGGGCGTGGGCGAAGGCACGCCCAGCGGTTCGATCTCCGCCACGATAAAGCGGTTGATATATGCCGCCGCCAGAACGAGCAGACTTAACAAAATGATGCGGAACCAGTTTGGGCGGCTCCGCCTTTTGTTCATACTCCATTTACTTCCTCTTAAATACATGAATTCATATTACCATCCGCGGGAGTTCATATCAAGCAGATGGAGAAAAGTTCTAATTTGCTTCTTATGCGAAGCAATAGGCTCCAAAGTCGGGAGACTTTGGACTCCGCTGAAATTTCCTATGCTACAATCGCGCCATGCAATTCGAGGTATTCACCCTCCTGCCGGAAGTTTTTCCTTCTTATCTTGATACCAGCATTCTCAAACGCGCGCGCGAACGGGGATTGATCAGCGTCCGCGTTCACAACATCCGCGATTACACACACGATAAGCATCACACCACCGACGATACGCCCTATGGCGGCGGCGGCGGGATGGTAATGAAGCCCGAGCCGGTCTTCGAGGCGGTTGAATCCGTTTTGGGAATAAGTCATACAGTCACGGAGATCACAGAGAACACTGAGGGCGGTACTTCAAAAACCGTTGAAAACTCTGTGTTCTCTGTGGCAAGTTCGATGAAAATTCCCATCATTCTCCTCACCCCGCAGGGACGGGTCTTCAACCAGTCCATCGCAAAGGAACTTTCGCAATATCCGCGCATCGCGCTCCTCTGCGGACGTTACGAAGGCATTGACGAACGCATCCGCGAGAATCTCGTTACAGATGAAATCTCCATCGGCGATTATGTCCTGACCGGCGGCGAACTGCCCGCGCTGATCCTGATCGATGCTGTTGCCCGTCTCCTGCCGGACGTGTTGGGCGACCCCACCGGCGCGGAAGACGACTCTCATGCGATGGGCTTGCTGGAATATCCGCACTACACCCGTCCGCCCGAGTTTCGCGGAAGCAAAGCGCCGGATGTGCTGCTTTCGGGCGACCATAAAAAAATAGACAAATGGCGCAGGGAACAGGCATTGGAGCGGACCTTTCGTAAAAGACCCGACATGTTGGAAAAGGCGGAATTGACCAAAGAAGATCGGAAATTTGTCGAAGGTCTAAAGTCGAAGGTCGAATAACCTTCAACCTTTGACCTTTGACTTTATAAGCGCAAGACCATACCTGGAGGTTATTCATGTCATCGTCACGATTGAATTACGGCAAGACCTTCCTGCTCGGCTTCGGCTTTTTCGGCGTGAGCGTGATCTGGGGCGTGTACAATGCCTTCGTCCCCATCTTCCTCGCCGATAAATTCGACCTTTCGCCCGTCCTGATCGGTTTCTTCATGACGCTCGATAATATTGCGGCGTTGTTCATTCAGCCGCCCGTCGGGGCCTGGTCGGACAAACTCCGCACCCCGTTAGGACGGCGCATCCCCTTCCTGCTGGTCGGCGCGCCGATCACGGCCGTGGCGTTTGGATTGATTCCCCTTGCCGCGATCCTGCCGTTATTCGTAGCGTGTACCAGCACGCTCCTGTTGAGCGCGGCGTTGTGGCGGACTCCCGTCGTGGCGCTCATGCCCGACATCACCCCCTCCTCCTTCCGCTCACAGGCAAACGGCATCATCAACTTCATGGGCGGCATCGGCACCATCGTCGCCTTGCAGACGGGCGGCATGTTGTACAAGATGAGTCCCAACTTTCCGTTCTGGCTTGGGTCGGGGCTTGTCCTGTTGGCTGTGCTGATCGTCTATCTCTTCATCGAAGAACCGAAGGAATACGAAACCTCGGAGCAGCAGCCCGGCATGTTCGAAAGCCTGAAAGAGGTTATGAGCGACCCCGACAAAAGCGGGCTTCGCATCCTATCCGCCATTTTCTTCTGGTTCCTCGGCTTCTCGGCAGTCGAAACTTTCTTCACGCTCTACGCTAAAAATCATCTCGGCTTGAACGAAGGCGACGGCGCGACCCTGCTCTCCGTCCTGCCTTTGTTCTTTGTGCTATTCGCCATCCCATCGGGTTTCATCGCGGGCAAACTTGGGCGCAAAACCACCATCTCGATTGGACTGGTCACACTCACCATCATGCTCGTCCTGCTTTACATTACTCCCGCCGAAGCCCTGCTGACCGGCGTCGCCCCGCTTCCGCTCGTGGGCATTCCGCTCGTGGAAGGCGGCGCGCGCATGTTGACTCTGGCGGGCGTGCTGCTCATCCTCGGCGGCATCGGCTGGGCGTTCATCAACATCAACTCCCTGCCCATGATCGTGGATTTGACCAGCGCGGCGCGCATCGGCACGTTCACCGGTTTGTATTATCTCTCCTCCACGTTATCCGCCATTGTCGGCCCCAACGTGAACGGCTGGGCGGTGCAACTGACGGGCGGCAATTACAACATCATCATGCTGATCGCTCCGTTCTTCATGCTGGTCGCGCTGGGGTTGATGGTGGGGGTGAAGCGGGGGGAGGCGGTGGTCAGTGAGAAGTGAGAAGTGATTAGTGAGAAGTGATCAGTTACGTGATACGGATTACGCATTACGTTCTTCTGGCGATGATGGGCTGGGCGATTACCGCCTGCTCGTCATCGTCAGATTGTTTTCGGGAGGAAGTCTTCTGCGCCGCGCTGGTGACGGACACGCTCGGCATCGACGATCATGGAATCAACCAGGATGCGTGGGCGGGACTGCTGGATGCGAAGGAAAATCAACTGGCAGACCGCGTGGAATACATCGAGTCGGTGGATGCGCGGGATTATGAAAAGAATATCGCCTACTTTGCGAATCTCGGCTTTGACCTGATCTTCACCTCGGGCATTTCACTGGCGGATGCAACGCTTCGAACCGCGGACCTGTATCCTGATTCGTCCTTCGCGGGCTTGAGTCAACCCTTTGAAGAATCCCGCCCAAACCTCGCCTCCCTGACCTTCCCCGAAGACCAGATGGGATTCGCCGCCGGGGTCGTCGCCACACAATTGACAACGACGAAAATCGTGGCGGCAGTCTGCGAGACATCGGGCATTGGCTCGATGTGGCGCTACTGCGAGGGCTTCCGCGCGGGCGTGAAATATGCGGATGAGTCCGTTACGGCGATTGTCGTATACCGCGAGAACGGCGACCGCGAGAAGTTATTCATTGATGAGACCTGGGGATATGACACCGGCGCGGAGTTGATAAATCGCGGGGCGGATGTGATCTTCGCAGCGGGCGGGGTGACCGGGCAGGGGGCGTTGCGCGCGGCTTCGGAATACGGGGTTTATGCCATCGGCGCAGAACGCGACCAGGCAGCGGAGTTGGGAGAATCAGGCTCGGGCGTGGTCACATCGTTTTATGGGGATGCGCGGTTCGAGGTCCAGGAAATGACGCGGCGGATGCGGGAGGGGGAAAAGGCCAGGGCGGGGGTTGGGGCGATTAAGTTTGCGAATCTTCCGGCGCAGATTCCGCCATCCGCAATTTCAGGGTTGGAAGCGCTGTTAACGATGCTGAAGACGGGTCAGATTCAGGCGAATATTCCGCCTGAAAAACCTTAAATTTTGTTCAGGCTTGCACAAAGCATGGACTGGATTTATACTTGTTTTTGTCGTAAGGTTGCGCCAATGGCGCAATCTTTCTCAATAATCTTCTAAAGAGGAGAAGAAATACCATGAAGAAGTTGCATTTCGTTATGGCAGTGTTTGTTGTCGCTTCGATGGTCCTGACCGCGTGCGGCGGCGGGGCTGGCGGCGGCGACGCGCTCAAGGTCGGTATGGTGACCGATCTCGGCGGTATCGATGACAAGTCCTTCAATGCCACCGCGTACTCCGGCATCGACAAGGCGATCGCCGATCTCGGCATCGAGGGCAAGTATTTGGAATCGACCCAGCAGTCCGATTACGCCAAGAACATCCAGCAGTTCCTCGATGAGGACACCCAGTTGATCGTGACCGTGGGCTTCCTGCTCGGTGTGGATACCGCGGTTGCTGCGAAAGCCAACCCCGAGACCAAATTCGCGATCGTGGACTATTCCTACCCCGACTGCTTCGGCGACGGAGTTGAAGGACAGACCTGCGGTTCCGCGAGTGAAATCCCGAACGTGCTCGGCTTGACCTTCCAGATCGATCAGGCTGGCTTCCTCGCCGGGTATGCCGCGGCTGGCTCGACCAAGACCGGCAAAGTCGCCACTTGGGGCGGCATCAACATCCCGCCTGTGGCTGCCTTCATGATCGGCTACGAAAAGGGCGTTGATTACTACAACGAAGAGAACGGTACCGAAGTGGAAGTGCTCGGCTGGAGCAACGAAGCCAACGAAGGTTCCTTCATCGGTAACTTCGAATCCCTCGATGACGGCCGCGCGACGACCGAATCTCTCGTTCAGGAAGGCGCCGACATCGTCATGCCGGTTGCGGGCCCTGCGGGCTTGGGCGGCGCGGCATACTGCGCTGAATCCGGCTCCTGCATGGTCATCGGCGTGGACACCGACTGGACCGTTTCGGCTTCGGAATACACCGACATCATCCTGACCAGCGTGCTGAAGAACATGAACGTGGCTGTGTACGACACGGTCAAAGCCGTCCAGGATGGCACCTTCGCGGGCGGCTTGTACGTCGGCACGCTTGCGAACAACGGCGTGGGTCTTGCCGATGTGAAGGGCGCTTCGGACGAACTCAAAGCCGGTCTGGATGCTGTCCGCCAGGGCATCATCGACGGCTCCATCGCCACCAAGTAAGTTTTTACCCGCTGTATGAAAAAAGCCGGGGGAGGATGCTCCTCCGGCTTTTTTCATCGGTTTCGCTGGATCCCAAAGGTGTTTTCATCCCACAGCCTATCCCCATGCACCTGCCTGTATAATGAACGGGTGCAAAAAAGACCTTTTGGATCTAACGATTTCATGAACATGGAGGGCATGGCATGACGAACGTTCTCGAGTTGCAGGGCATTACCAAACGATTCCCCGGCGTGCTGGCAAACGACAGAATCAGCATTGCGCTGCGGGAGGGAAAGATCCTTGCCCTGTTGGGGGAAAACGGCGCGGGCAAAAGCACCCTGATGAACATCCTTTACGGGCTGTACAAACCCGACGAAGGCAAGATCTTCATACGCGGCAGGGAAGTGAATATCGAAGGACCGAACGACGCCATCGGGCAGGGCATCGGCATGGTGCATCAGCATTTCATGCTTGTGCCGGTGATGACCGTGACCGAGAATGTGATGCTCGGCATCGAGCCGGTGAAGAACGGCGTCTTTTTGGACCGCGAAAAGGTTTCAAGGCGCATCAAGGAAATTTCAGACCAGTATGGATTGGAAGTTGACCCGCAGGCCTATATTAAGGACCTGCCGGTGGGCATCCAACAGCGCGTGGAGATCATCAAGGTCCTTTACCGCTCGGCAGACATCCTGATCCTCGACGAGCCGACGGCGGTGCTGACCCCGCAGGAGGTGGAGGGTCTCTTCAAGATCATCGAGACGCTCATCAAATCGGGCAAGTCGATCATTTTCATCACGCACAAATTGAAGGAAGTCCTGGCGGTCGCCGACGACATCACGGTTCTGCGCCTGGGGACGGTGGTCGGTTCGATCAAGCCGGAGGAGGCGACATCCGAGACGCTTGCCACGATGATGGTCGGGCGCGACGTGAGCCTGGTGGTGGAAAAATCCCCCGCCAAACCGGCAGGCGCGGTGCTTGAAGTAAAGGACCTATACGTCCGGGACGACCGCCAGCACATGACGGTTCAGGGCGTTTCGTTCAACGTGAAAAAAGGGGAGGTGCTGGGGGTGGCGGGCGTGCAGGGCAACGGGCAGACCGAACTGGTTTATGCGCTGACCGGGCTTTTACCCATCGAGAAGGGAACGATCCAATTGCTGGACGAGCCGATCCACCATACCACGCCGCGTAACATCCTCGAACGCGGCGTGGCGCACATTCCCGAAGACCGGCAGCGGCATGGGTTGATCCTGTCCTTCCCGATCCACGATAACATGATGCTTTGCACCTATTACAAGAAACCGTTTGCAAAGGGCATTTCGCTCCAACCCCAGCCCATTTTCAGCAACGCGGAGGAATTGGTGAAGCAGTACGATGTGCGCACGCCGAATATTTACGTCAACGCGGGGACGCTCTCGGGCGGCAACCAGCAGAAGGTGATCGTGGCGCGCGAGTTCTCGCGTCCCATCGAGTTATTGATCGCTTCGCAGCCGACCCGCGGTCTGGATGTCGGCTCCATCGAGTACATCCACAAGCAGATCATCAAAAAACGCGACGAGGGCGCGGGCGTGCTGGTTGTCTCCTCGGAACTGGACGAGATCCTCGCCCTTTCCGACCGCATCGCGGTGATGTACAAGGGCAGGATCATGGCAATCATCGACGCGAACAAGTCCAGCAAGGAACAGCTGGGTCTATTGATGGCGGGCGTCCACCCCGCTGAATCGTCGCAGAATTAAGGAGTTGCATTTGTGAGCAACACAACCGCTCCCAATACGAAAGAAAAAAAACGCAGCGGCATTTGGTCGGAACTGCTCATCCCCGCCCTTGCCGTGCTTTCAGGGTTGATCCTTGGCGCGATCGTCATCCTTGTCAGCGGGGAGAATCCGCTGGTGGCGTACGGCGCGCTTTTTGAAGGTTCCTTTGGAAACCCGCTCGACCTGGTCGAGGGGCTTCAGGTCTACTTCGCCACAGGTGAAACGAAGGAACTGCTGCGGGCGATCTATCCGTTCACCGAAAGCCTTGTAACCGCCACGCCGTACCTCTTTGCAGGCTTATCGGTGGCGCTGGGTTTCCGCTGCGGGCTTTTCAATATCGGCGCCGAAGGGCAGTTCTTCATCGGGGCGTTATGCTCGGCGTTTGTCGGGTACAGCATCAAGGGTCTGCCGATGATCGTCCACCTGCCGCTGGCAATTCTGGCAGGCGCGCTGGGCGGGGCGGTCTGGGGCATGATCCCCGGCTATCTCAAGGCGCGCTTCGGGGCGCATGAAGTGGTCAACACCATCATGATGAACTGGATCGCCTTCCGGTTAAGCGACTGGCTGCTGAACGGACCGATGAAATCCTCCGGCTTCCGTCCTGTCACCCCGAATGTGATGGAGACCGCCGAACTTCCGCGCTTCTTCCCGGACCCATTGCGCTTCAACCTCGGATTCTTCCTCGCGCTTCTGGCGGCGTATCTCCTCTACTGGTTCCTGTTCAAGACCACGCTCGGGTTCGAAGTCCGTTCGGTGGGCGCCAACCCCGATGCCGCCAAATATGCGGGCATGAACATCGTCCGCAATTTCGTGCTGGTCATGTTCCTCGCCGGCGGGCTGGCAGGGCTGGCAGGCACGGCTCAAGTTCTCGGCGTGGACCACTGGGTGGGTCAGGGATTCTCAGCCGGGTACGGGTTCGATGCGATTGCCCTCGCCCTGCTCGGAAAAAGCCATCCCTTCGGCGTCGTCCTCTCTGCGCTGCTCTTTGGTTTCCTGCGCTCCGGCGCCACCGACATGCAGTCGATGGCGAGAATCCCCATTGACATCATCTCCATCATCCAGGGCATGGTGATCGTCTTCATCGCCGCGCCGGATATCATCCGCTGGCTGTACCGCATCCGCGAAGTTAAAAAAGAAGAAGCCGTGCTAACCCGCGGCTGGGGCAGCTAACGAGGCTTTCATGACCAATTCAAATACTGATATCAGATCATCAGCCGAAAAACGCAGCCGGGTTTCCTTTGGCATTGCCCTGGTCGTCGCGGGGCTTGCCATCTACCTGTTATTCGGAACGAGCACCCAGCCCGGCGCGATGACCACCTTCGGCTTGAACCTGCTTGGGTCTCAGGCGGCAGTGGTTCCCGACCTTGTCGTTCCCGCCCTGCCCGCCATTTATTTATTGGCGGCAATCTCCGTCTTTACCGGCGCCTATCAACTGGCTCGCGGCATCCGTTCGACCGGCTGGCTGGTCGGCATCCTTACCTTCACCTTCGTCACCGCTTTCCTGATGTGGGGCGCGCAGGATAAATCCTTCAACCTGACCGGCATGTTGCAAAGCTCGCTCGTACGCGCCACCCCCATTGCGCTGGCGGCGTTGTGCGGCGTGATCAGCGAACGGACGGCGGTCATCAACATCGGCATCGAAGGCATCATGCTCATGTCGGCGCAGGCGGCGGTGGTGGCGGCGACGGTTACCGGAAATTTGTATGTTGGGTTGATTGCCGCCATCCTGCTTGGCGGGTGGGTTGCGGCATTCCACGCCTTTCTCGTCATCCGCTTCAAGGTGGACCAGACGGTGAGCAGCGTCGCCATCAACATCTTCGGCACCGGCGCAACCTCCTTCATCAGTTCGCGCTTCATGCAAGCCGCCGGAGACAAACTGAACAACTCCGGCACCTTCCCCATCATTGCCATCCCCGGGCTTTCGAAGATCCCCGTGCTTGGACCGGTCCTGTTCGAGAACAACTTGATCGTTTACCTCACCATCCTGCTGGTGGTCGTCATGCACATCCTGTTGTACTACACCCCCTGGGGCTTGCGCACCCGCGCGGTGGGCGAACACCCCAAGGCAGCCGACACACTGGGCGTAAACGTATACCTCACCCGCTATGTCAACGTCATTCTCGGCGGCATGATCGCGGGCATCGGCGGCGCGTATTTCACCATCGGTTCGGTGGGGCGCTTCGACGAGATCATGACCGCGGGCAAGGGCTTCATCGGTCTCGCCGCGATGATCTTCGGCAATTGGAATCCCATCGGCGCGTACACCTCGTCGCTCATCTTCGGCTTCGCGGACTCTTTGCAGGTAAAACTGCAAATTCTGCGCGTGCCGATCCCCTCCGAGTTCCTGCTCATGGCTCCCTACATTTTGACCATGATCATCCTGACCGGCGTGGTCGGGCGCGCCATTCCCCCCGCCGCAGACGGTCAGCCCTACGAAAAGTAAACGCTTCCTTCCATACCTTTGGCTTGGTTCGCAAACATGACTCACCCCGAAATTAAAGTTTTGCGGGTGAGTTT
Organism: Candidatus Villigracilis adiacens; assembly: GCA_016703605.1. Taxonomy (GTDB): domain Bacteria; phylum Chloroflexota; class Anaerolineae; order Anaerolineales; family Villigracilaceae; genus Villigracilis; species Villigracilis adiacens. The sequence continues at coordinate 543,957 of JADJBU010000002.1, forward strand.
GTTTTAAGAGCATATGGGACGCTGATTTACGCTGAGAACGCGGATTTTCAAACTCTTTTCCGCGTTATTCCGCGCTCGTCAGCGTCCCAAATTAAATTCGGGGTTAATGATGTTTTTGTTGCTCACTGTGGGAAAGTTTGCAAGCAAAACATGCCCGTTCCAGCGCATAGCGCGGTTGTACCGCAAACTTCAGTTTGCACCCCGGCGGGCGAGATAAATCTCGCGGTACTGGGAAAAATCTTCGCGTGGGAAATACGGTGGATTTTCCAAACATCCTCCTGCGGTAGAATATTTTTGAAGAGGAGAAACCATGAAAAAATTCAACCAACTATTCAATTGGGTTGCAGTTTGCGCGCTACTGATCGGCGCCTGCAACCTGCCCTCGGGGAATCCCGATGAAGGCGCCGAGGTCAGCGGGACGTTCGCCGCGCAGACCATCGAAGCATTGTTAACGACAACCGTCACCCCCACATTCACATCCCTGCCCGGCGTCACGCCCGTCACCAACACGCCCGCCCCAACCAATACGTCCATCTCCGCTGCAACCGCCACCCCGGTCTGCCCGCAGGCGCAATTTGTTACCGACGTCACCATCCCGGATGGGACCGTCATGTCGCCGGGGCAAGCCTTTACCAAAAAATGGCGCATCCGCAACACCGGAACCTGTCAGTGGAGCGGATACACCCTCGTATTCGACTCCGGCGACTCCATGAACGGACCCGCCACCCAGCCCATCGGCGTGGTCAGCCCGGGGCAGGAGATCGACATCGAGGTCAACCTGACCGCGCCCGCCGCCGCCGGAAACTATCGCGGTTACTGGCGCATCGTTTCCAACAACAATGTCCTTGTCCCGATGCTGAACGGCTACCAGGGCAGAGCCTTCTACGTGGACATTAAAGTGCAGGGAGCGTCAACCGCCACCAACACCCCTCCGCCCCTGCCGCCCGCCATTGCCCAGGTTGTCCTCGTCACCTTGAGCGGCGAGGATGGGCATGTCGCTTCCGACGGGACCACCAACCAATTCCCGAACGTGGGTGATAACAGTTCCGACAAAGAGTTACAGGCTTTTGTGAGTTTCGATATGTCCCTTATCCCCGCCGGAGCGACCATTACAAAGGTTGAAGTAAATTTCAGCGGCTACGATATGCTCGGCAGCCCCTTCAGCCTTGCGGATGGATGCCTGCGCGCCTATGCCCAGAATTATGGAACCCTCGACGCGGGCGACTTTATCGCAGTGGGCGACCCGACCGGGGCTTACATCCGCTGGTGCGGCGCGGGCGAATTAAGTTCGCAGTTCGAAAGCGCAGACATGAAGACACTCGTCCAAAGCGCGGTCGGTTCCTCCAGGCTTCAGTTACGCCTGCAATTCAAGTCGCCCAACCCGAATGGAAATGCGACCGCCGACGCGGTCCGCTTTGGAGACATCCGCCTGATCGTCACCTATCAATAAAAAAAACTGCCGCCCTGCAACATCCGCACAAACGATGCAAGAGCCAGGATGATAATCCATTAATCCAACGATGCCCGCGAAAGCGGGCGTCGTCATTTAACAGTATAATTTTCCACGTATCATGAAAGGAAAAAAATGCTCAAGACCCAGATAAAAACCCTGATCACCCTGACCTTCACCGCCTCCCTGCTCATCACCGCCTGCGGAAGCGATGCCGAAACCCAGGCGATCATCCAAACCTCCGTGGCGCAGACCGTTGCCGCGCAAGCCCCCACCGAAAACCCCGCCACCGAAGAAGCCCCGGCTGTCACAGAGATTCCCACAAAGACCCCCTTCGCGCAAACACCGCTCCCATCCCCCATCCCATCCCCCACATCCTTCACGCCCGCCGGTTCGAAAGCCGAATGCGCCAGCGCCAGCCTCGAAGATGAAACCGTGGTGGACGGCAAGATCTACAAACCCGGCGCGGAATTCATCAAGACCTGGTACATTAAAAACACCAGCCCCTGCACATGGGACACCACCTACAAGATCGTCTTCTGGTCCGGCGACATGCTCGGCGGCGGGTATGTCTATCAACTCCCGCGGGTGACCGGTCCCGGGCAGACCGTGCCAATCGAACTTGTGCTCATCGCCCCGGAAACCCCCGGCACCTACCGCTCCGAATGGAAGCTGCAAACGCCCGATAACATCAACTTCGGCGTCGGCATCTACCAGGCGGCATTCTATACAGAGATCGCCGTCTCCTCCGAGGAAAAACCCGTCTACGGCGTGACCTCCGTCGTCATGGAGATCGACCGCGACCCCGATTACGGATGCGCCCCCGCGAACATCGATTACTGGGCGGTCGTCACCATCACCACCAATGGACCGGTCAAGATCAAATATCAATACATCCATTCAGACGGCGGAAACTCCTCGACACAGTTGCTGGAAGTCAAAGAAGCCTCCAAGATCGTATTGAACGACCACCGCTGGCGGGTCGGGCGCGCCAACTCGCAGAACGACAACCGCTGGATGCAGTTCGTCATCACCGAGCCGTTCTACCAGGAATACCAGCGCGTGGGCTTCGATTTCTTCTGCCCATAACAGCGCGCGAAAAGGAGTCCCGCCACAGCGCGGGACTCCTTTTTATTGGGAACATTCCCTTCGCCCCATGCGTCATTATCGGTTGAAAGGACTTGGAAAAAATGCCCCGAAAAATTTCATCCCCCGCCGCCTTGTTTCTTTTATTGCTGGCAGTCCAACTTGCCTGCAACCTGCCGGGATCAGAGACCGGCACCCCAGACCCCTTCGCCACCCTAAACGGACTCTACACCTCCTCGGCTCAGACCCAGACCGCAGCCGCCACCTCCACCCCGGGCTTGCCCCCACCGACGGTGGTGACCCTGGCAGGCTCGCCCACAGCCACGAATCCGCCTGTGACGTTCTCCCCCGCTCCCGTGTCCCGGTGTGATGCGGCGGAATTCCTCGCCGATATCACCTACCCCGATGGCAGCATCGTCCCGCGCAACACCACCTTCGTCAAAGTCTGGCGCATCCGCAATGTGGGAACCTGCGCGTGGAACACCTCCTACTCCATCGCCTTCGCCACCGGAGACAGCATGAACGCGCCGGCATCCATCCCCATGCCCGGCAGTGTTGCCCCGGGGCAATACATCGAAATTCCGGTGACCTTGAAATCCCCCGGCACAGACGGCAGCTATCGCGGCTATTGGAAATTGCGCAATGCCTCGGGCGGCCTGTTCGGCATCGGCGGCGCGGCAGACTCCGCCTTCTGGGTGGACATCCGCGTCACGGGTCCATCCTTCGTGGCATACAACTTTGCCGACAAATACTGCGATGCCAACTGGACGAGCGGCGCGGGCAACCTGCCCTGCCCCGGCACAAACGGAGACGCGAACGGGTATGTCATCCGCCTGGATGCGCCGGTGATGGAAAACGGCGTGACCGAAGACGAACCCGGTCTCTTGATGGTTCCGCAGAACGTCAACAACGGCTATATCAGCGCCCAGTTCCCGTCGATCACCATCCAGGCAGGCGACCGCTTCCGCGCCATCGTCAACTGCCAGCGCGACGCGGTGAATTGCAACGTCGTCTTCCGCCTCGACTATTTGAACAATGGCGTGATCAAAACCTACGCCAGTTGGGCGGAGGTTTACGAAGGCAAGTATTACCCGGTAGACCTCGACCTGAGCCCGCTCAAAGGCGAAACGCTGAAATTCCTGCTCGTGGTCAGCGCCAACGGCAGCAACAACCAGGACTACGCCATCTGGCTCAACCCGCACATCGTCCGCCAGGGCAGCGCGCCCACCCCTACCAACACGCCCATCCCAAGCATCACATTCACCCCAACCGCCACCTTTACCCCAACATTAACCTCCACGACCACCTTCACCTTCACGCCCACGCCAACCTTTACTGAAACCCCCTCCCCAACACCGACCCCATAACCCGCAGAAGCCCCCATTCAACAAGGCTTCCCTTCCCAGAACCCTGCGCCGAAGGCAGTCCATTGGGCAGCAAAATCTCCTGATATTGCTGCCCAATTAACAAACTTTGAGCGCTCCCACCCCATCCCCCGCAGATGAATCCCTGGCAAGACGGTCTCTCCGCCCTCGCAAACCGCGCCCCAACAACCTTCATTCTTATCTTCGCCGCCGCGTGGGGCATCTTTACCATGCGCGGAATCCTTCTCAAACACATCCGCGAATCATTCGACGAAGCCGACGCCCTTTCACTCAGCGCAGCCGGATGGGCTTTGCCGGTCCTTATTCTTGCGCTTACAACCTTTACACTTTCATCCCTTATCAACGCCCCTGCCGCGGGCATCTTCGCCCTTCTTCTGATATTGCTCTCCATTTTTAATTTCAAAACAAAACTTCGCCCGGGTACGTTCCTCATCGCCGCCGCAGTATTGACCCCCATCCTCATCCTGCGCTTCGCCTTCATCCGCAACCTGCCCCTGCCCTCCTACTTCGACTCAGCCGAACATTACCGCCTCATCCGAACCCTGCTCGAGACCTACCAAACCGGCAGCATCCCCCAAACCACAAACAGCGGGTACTACCACCCCGGCTACCATCACATCCTCGCGCCGCTTGCCCATTTCTTCAACCAGGATATCGCCGGGCTGATGCTCGTCTCAGGTCCGCTTCTACTTGCCCTTCTTCCGTTTACATTCTATTTCCCCGTCAAACGCCAGACCGGGTCTGTCTCCGCCGCACTATTCACATGCCTGCTGGCAGGCTTCGGCTTTCACATGCCCGCCCACCTGATGAACTGGGGCAAATACCCCGCGCTGTTGAGTCTCTTCTTCATCCCATTCGTACTCAGTATCATACAAATCCTTCATCGAAACGATACGCCCAAAAAGCGGGTTCTGCTTTTACTCGCCGCCGTCATCCTCGCCTCCACCCTCATCCACTCGCGGACTTTTATCCTCTACAGCCTACTTCTTCCAGCCGCCCTTTTGGCTTACGGCTGGAAGCAACTGTCAAAGCCATATCGCATCCCCGGCTTTGTCCTGCTTTTCCTTCTGCTTGCTGCCGAACTTATTGCCATTCAACAAAACCCCGCCCTTAAAACCCTGCTCGAAGGCTATCTCGAAAACGACCCGCCCATCCTCATTTTTCTCACAGCCCTCATCCTCTTTTCCGCTTATCAGTTCCCGCATCCCTCATTCTTCCTCCTGTCGTGGCTCACGCTTTGCTTTTTATGCCTGTTCATCCCCATAACCCTTCCCATCCACGGCGCTCAAACCCTGCTCGACCGTCCCTTCGCGCAGATGTTCGCCTTCATCCCCCTCTCCCTTCTGGCTGGACTCGGACTCTCAAGCCTGATCCACACCCTCGCGCGCCTCCTCCCAAACCGGATGCTGATTCAGCGCTTCGCAACCATCCTTCCCTTTGGCTTTGTGCTGCTTAACGCCGCCCTGAATTACAACTTCCATCCCTCCGATTGCTGCCGTTTCGTCACCCGCGACGACCTCGCCGCCCTCGCCTGGCTGGACCAAACAACCTCCCCCGACGCAAAAACCCTGGTCGCAGCGACAGGCTTATACGTCACCTCCCTCGAACCGCCCCAAACCCAGACCGGCGTCGACGCGGGAATCTGGATTCCCCCGCTCCTCTCCCGTCCCATCCAACTCTCCGGCGCGGATATCCAATTTGACCTGGCAGAGACCCACAACCAACTTTGCAGCGCCGGAGTGGATTACATCTACATTGGCGGCGCCTCTCAAAGTTTCGACCCCGTCAGACTCGAAAGCCATCCCGGCTGGTACAAGCCCGCCTTCATCCTGCCGTCGGCGAAAGCGTATCAACTGACCGGGTGCAAATGAACATCTGCGCCAGCCAATAAAAAACGACGACCAACCGCGGTCAACGGTCGGTCGTCGTAACCAGAATAAAATTCAGGATATCCTGATTTCAACCCTACTGCGGCGCGCCTTCGATCGGATACCCCTTCGCGTACCACTCCTTCAAACCGCCCGCCATGCTGGTCGCGGTGAAACCCGCATCGAGCAGAATATCGCGCCCCTCCTGGCTGCGATTGCCCGACCGGCACACAACGACGATCTCCCGGTCCTTGGGCAGTTCACTTAATCGGTTCGGCAATTGATCCAATGGGATCAGGGCGGTATTCGGCGCGTGATATTCGTCCCATTCCTCCTGCGTGCGCACGTCCAAAACGAAGACGCCAGCCTGATAGAGTTCATAGGCTTCATCCACGCTGATTTCCCTCGCAAAGCCGGACTCAGCGCCGCCCCCGCCAGCAGCGGCGGCGATCAGATAAACGACCAGCGCCACAACTGCAATCGCAGTGATCTGACCCGCTGGCTTGCGCAAAAAACCACCCAGCCCGCCCTGCGCCATGGAACTTTTCTTTCGGAAAGATTTCTTCGACATACGGTACTATCCTCGCATAAAAAGGTTTGGTTGTCCTTTTGATGCGCCTCGCGGAAAAAAGTTACATCAGGAAGGCGAGAAGGACCGTACCCCGGCATCCAAATCGGTATGGATCTCGAAGAACTGATTCAACCCGATCACATCCAGCACCTGCTCCACGGCGGGCTGCGGATTGAGCAGCTTGAACCGGTCACGGGCAAGGGCATCCTCCGTCGGGTTGATCGAGCGGAAGGTGGGTCTGCCGTTCTCACCGCCCTTGATGGAATGCCCGGCAAAGATGCGCGCGATGGTGTGGAAAGCCATCAACCCGGCGCTGCTCACATACGGAACCTTTACCAGGTCGAGCAGCAGGTTGCGCGACCCCTCGTTATAAACCTCCTGCGCCCTGACGATGACATCGGTATAGTTGGAAGAGTCCACATCCCCCTTCAAATGCATGACGGTCACATCCCCGTGTTTCGAAAAAGAGATTTGCATACAAGGCTCCTGTTACCTGAAATTGAATTCCTCATAATGAATGTTCCCCGCGCCTGCCTCGAGGAACTTCCTCTCGAAGGCTTGCACCATCGGCAGGGGGCCGCACATGTAGACGTGATGCTGGCGCACATCCCCGCCCGCATTTTTGACGATCTCGTCCACCGTCAGCGAGCCGCGCGCGGACGAGTGCCGGATATGCGCCTTCAAGCGCGGGTGTTTCTTCGCAATGGCTTCGATCTCGTCTGAAAACACGGCTTCTTCAGGATGCCGCACCGTGTAATAGAAATGCACCTCATGGGTGAGTTCGGTTTTCATATCCCGCAAAAAGGAAAGAAAGGGTGTGATACCGATGCCGCCCGCCACCCAGATCTGTTTCTCGCCGCCGGTCCGGTAATCGAACAAGCCATAGGCCCCCTCCACCACCGCATCCATGCCGGGCTTGAGGTTGGCAAACAAATACCGGGTGAAGTCGCCCACCGCCTTGACGGTCACCCGCAACTCGCCTTCGTGCGGCGCGCTCGAAATCGTAAACGGATGCGCTTCATCCAGGACCTTGTCGCCTTTGAAACGCACGAACAGGAACTGCCCCGCATGGGCGTGTTTGATCGGTTTACCTTTTGCCTTCATCACCACCTCGGTGGTGGAGTTATTCGGGTGGTTGACCGCCGCCACCGTGTACGGCACATACCTGCCAGTAAAGCGGCTGATGATTTCAGTATAAAGATACGAACCGATGCCGAGGAAGACGAAAACCTGGTTCCAGTTAATGGCGGGGCTGGTCGGCGCGCGAACCGTGATCGAGTGGACGTAGCCGAGGATGAAAAAGATGCCGATAAAACCGTGCAGCCGCTTCCAACCTTCGTAGGTATTGCCAGTCAGCTTATTCAAAAATGGAACCCGCGGCGCGAGCGTCGGCAGGACGATGGCTATGATTCCCAGAAAGGAAACAATGGCGAGGTAGTTGCCCAGCGCCAGGTCCACGAGATGAAGCGGAACGATCAACAGATGCACGAACATCAAAAGAAAAGCCGAAGTGGACGTGCGCCGGTGCGTCTGGTACATCTTGTCCATGCCGCCGAAGAACGGCTCCGCCCAGCGCGGGCGGGTGGAAAGGAAAAGCGAGAACGACATCAACACGATCACCAGCGAGCCGAGCGTCATACCCGCCTGGTAACGCGCATAATGCTCCACGCCTTCGCGCTCCGGCGGAAAGACCGCCCAGACCAGGACTGTTATAACAACCAATACGATAAAGACAATATTTCCAATATTCCGTTTCATCGAAATCACCTGTAAATGGGAAAAACAACAGCGATGCAAAAGTTTCCGCATCGCTGTTGAGGCCTGCTACGAAAAAGATTCGAGCGCTTTCTGACGGTCGGCGAAAACCTCGAAGAAGGACGAGAACCCCACCATCTCCAGCACGTTGACGACCTCGGGGCGCGGGCTGAGCAGTTTGACATGTTTCTGCACGCCGCTCTCACGCGACTTGTTGACCGATCTCAATGCCGACCAGCCATGTTCGATATCCGGCATGGACTCGCCGCGCGTCAACAGGGCGATCACATGCAACGCCACCAGCCCCGCGCTCGAAATGAACGTCAGGTCGGCGAGGTCGAGCAGGAAATTCTTTGCCCCGCCCTTCATGGCATCCTGCGCCGAAGCGATCAGCGATTGATAAGACTGCCCATCCAACTGCCCGGACACTTTAATCACTGTAACCGGCGCGTTCCCCTGTTCCTGTAAAATGTTTATCTCCATGGTTCCTCTCCAAACGTTAATTACGCAATTATAAACCCGCTTTACGCGCCAGCCGTTCGAGCCGGTGGTCAATTTCATTCAACCAGTGGCTGCGGACATACGCGGGCAGGTCCGCCTTCTCCGCTTCAACCCGCGCCGATTTCGCCCACTTCAACGCCGCCTTCGCATCGCGCTGTTTATGTTCGTAATACTTCGCCAGTTCGATATGGGCATAGATATGACCCCTCTTCGCCGCGGACTTCCACAACGCCAGAGCCTTGTCCACATCCCCGCGCTTTTTTTGCAGGATGGAAAGACGCTTCACTGCCACGCCGAAATCTGATTCTTCCAACCCGGACTCGAGTCCACGCTCGAAGAGACGAGCCGCCTCGTCCCAGTGACCGAGGTCTTCGAAGAGTTTGCCGAGCGCGATGAAGTCGAGACCGTGTTCCACCTTGCCGTTATACGGGTCGGCGAGAATGTCGCTGACGTGCGCCAGCAAAGCCGCCATCGCCACCACATCCATGGCGTTGTGATAGAACACACCCCCGAGCGGACGGGCGTCGCCGGTGCGCAGGTAATCGAAATACAGCCAGGGGATTTCGTAGCCCGGCACTTCTTCGGATGCGCGGGTAAAACCCATGACGTGTTCTTCGAGATATTTCAATGCGCGTGAGGGCAAACGGTCGCGCCACAACCTTCTCGCCAATGGCAACAAATCAATGTGGGCATAATTCGTAAACGGAATCGGGATGCGATGTAACTTGTAACGTGTCACAAGCAACGGCGCATCGAACGCTTTTCCATTAAACGTCACCAATCCCTCACACGGCGCGAGGAAGTGGATCAGCGCTTCGAGCATGGCGGGTTCTTCGGCGGGATCGCGCATGAAGAATTGCTTGAGGACGAATTTCCCGTCTACAAAGCGGGCGGCGCCGACGAGAAAGGCATAGGTCCCCGTGCCGCCGGAGACGCCGGAGGTCTCGGTATCGAGGAAGGCGTATTTGGTGATTGGTAGTTGGTTAATGCGCGGGTCGCGCGCCCATTGGGAGATCAAAGAAAAAGGGAGAACCTGCTCTGAGCCGCGTCGAAGGGATGAAAGAAGGAAAGAAGAAAGAAGCGGGAAGTTTCCGTGCAGGTAGGTGGAGTCGTAGGTTTGGTCGGCGACGAAGGTCTCGCCGAGGGGAGAGGAGAAAAAACTCCCGGCGACAACGGAATCAATAGACTGGGATTCAACCTTGGGCGGAGTCGGAAGCGTGTTTCCCGTCTTCACACCGAGGGCTTTGAGTTTATCCGCAAGCGAGGGCATGACGGGTATTATATCCATGTTACACTTGCCGGGTTCGATGAGCACAAAACTCCCATTTTGGTTGAAGACTTTATACGGTTCGGGCGATTGGGGGATTGCCAGCGTCAGCATGATGCGATCCATTTTCTACGCCATTTACCTGACGGATGTGGTCGGCATCGAGCCGCGGCTTGCGTCGCTGGGCGCGTTAGTGGGCATTGTCTGGGACGCGATCAACGATCCGATCATCGGCATGTTAAGCGACCGCATGAAATCGAAACTGGGGAGAAGAAGACCGTTTTTGCTTTGGTTTGCCTTTCCCTTTGGTTTCAGTTTCGTAATGTTATGGTCTGCGCCGAATTGGGAGAGTCAGGTGGGGTTGTTGATCTATGTGACGATTGCCTTCATGCTTTCGGATACGCTGACGACGCTGGTGGCTGTGCCGTATTACTCGCTGACCCCCGAGTTAACTCAAAATTACGACGAGCGCACGTCGCTTTCGAGTTTTCGCACGGTGTTTCAACTCGCTTCGGCGATGGTGGTGGTGATCGCCGCGCCCATGATCGTGGATGCGGTCATTGCCGGGGGCGGCACGCAGCAACAGGGATTCATGACGGCAGGCGCGGTCTTCGGCGCGATTGGCGCGCTGCCGCTTTTCATCATCGGGTTGTTCATTCGCGAACGATTCGCCTCCGAAGCGGCGGAACAGGAATCGCTTTCATTCCGCGAGACGTTGAAACTGGCGTGGCAGAACGTGCCGTTCCGTTACGCGGTGGGCATCTACATGTTCAACTGGTCGGCGGTGGATATGGTCGCCATCACCTTCCCGTTCTTTTTGTTGTATTGGGTCGCGCAGGGGGATTTGCTGGCGAAGATCAATCTTTTCGGCGTTGACCTCGCGCTCGAGTCGGCGTTCTTTGGCGTGATGATGTTCTGCTGTATTTTGTTTGTGCCGTTCTGGTTGAGAATCTCGAAACGCTTCAACAAGGTCGGCGCGTACATTGCGGGCATGGCGGCTTGGATCGTCGTGCAGTTGATGATCTTCACCATCCAGCCGGGCGATACGAATTATCTGTTGACGATTGCCGCGCTGGCGGGCATCGGCGTATCGGCGGCGTATGTTTTGCCAGATTCCATTTTGCCCGACGTGATCGAATGGGATGAATTACGCACAGGGCGCAGGCAGGAGGGAATCTATTACGGCATCCGCACGCTCATCCGCAAATTGACGGGGGCGGGAGTCATTTTTATTACGCTTCAAATTCTGGGCTGGTCGGGCTACCAGGCTCCGCCCGAGGGCGTGACCGTCTACCAGCAGGCTGACTCCGCCCTGTTCATGATCCGCGTCATGGACTCATTCATCGGCGCGGCGATCTTGATGGGGACGATTGTTCTGGCATGGTTCTATCCGCTGACGAGGGAGAGGTATCAGCGGGTGCAGAGGTTATTGGCGGTGAGAAGGGGTAGAACGTAACGCGGAATTCATTCCGCAGCAAAAGGCGATATGAAAACCGCGTTGCTCATCATAGAGAGACGCATCATCCGCCCGCCATATCCTTCCAATTGAAAAGAAGAATATCTTCCCTGTCCTCCGCCAGCGCGGTCATTTGAGGCGTAAAGCCGCTCCGCGAACAAAGCCCAAAATGGGAAACCGGCTGTGGAAAGCCCTTCGACTTCTTTACCAATTGTTCGAAAATATCCACACCGACGGGGTTGCGGCTCCATTTACACTCCGCCAGCATCGTTTGCGATTCCCCCAAAATAACAACGTCAATTTCACCGCCAGCCTTCCACCATCCGCCGATCTGCCTGGGCTGAAAGGGAAGATTTCCTTCAAGCCCAAGTTTCCAGAAATACTGCCTGCAAACCTGCTCGAAGACGGTTGCAGCGAAAGCGTCCAGTTCCGGGCGGATGGACGCATCATAAACCGCGTCCATTGCGCCGCGTTCCAATTGAGATCGGTTCGGCAATGCAAAACGGAACCAAAATCGGATGAAATTATCCTTGAGACGGTAAAGCCCGAGACGGCTCTTCTGCGGTTGGGATTCAGTGACAGGCACAACGCGCTCGATCAGGTGCAGGTGCTGCAGCGTCTCAAGATAGGGGGCGATGTTTTCCACACCCGAAGCCTGTTTGATCTCGTTCTGGCGGCTGTTTCCCGCGGCAATGGCTTGCAGGACGGCAAAGTAATTACGCGGCTCACGCAACTCCTGTTGGAGAATAAAGCGAACTTCGTCGTAAAGAAACGCGCCGCGCTTGAGAACAGTTTCTCTGATGTTTTCTTCCAGCGGGCGGGATGAATCCACGACCTGCAAATAGGGGGGCGTGCCGCCATAGACGGCGTATGCCCGCAGGCGGTCGTCCGCGTCGAAATTCGGAAGGAACAATTGCGCCGCGAAAAAGTCGAGCGGTTCGAGCAGGTACTGCGCGGTGCGCCTGCCATAAAGGGGGGACTGGTATCCCAGCACGGTTTCCTCCATCATCCCGATGAAAGAACCGTTGAGGATGAGCATGATCTGGCTGTCCTTCAATACCCTGTCCCACAGGCGCTGCAAAATGGATGCGAGCGGCGGATGCGCCAGAGCCGCATAGGGAAATTCGTCCATGACGACGATCAATCGTTCCGTTTGCGCCTGCGAGGCGAGTGTGGTGAATAAATCGTCCCACGTGTTATAGACGGCGTTTACCCTGCCTTCGCCAAAAAGGGCATCATTGATGGCGCGTGAAAAATTCGCGCGCAGGGTCTGTTCCGGCACCTGGTCGGCGACAAAAAAAACGTGGCGTTTCGCTTTGCAAAACTGCGCCAGCAGTTCGGTTTTCCCAACCCGCCTGCGCCCGTACAGCACGAACATCTCGGCGCGGTTCGATTCGTAGCGTTTTTCGAGCAATTCCAGTTCGGAGACGCGGTTTACGAACATAGTCTGCCTCCTTAAGATAATCTAGATTATGATAATCACGATTATCTTATCACATTTCCCGCCAATTTGCATCCTTTTACAGCGAACAGGGCGACCCTTTCTTGCTCAACGAGGTTCTTGATTGTCTGGACAGGTCGCCCCTACACTTAAATCATCGTCGGCTCTTCGTACTTCCCGAACACCTTCGTCATTACGCCGATCATCTCGCCCAGCGTGCAATAGGCGCGGACGCAATCGAGGATGTACGGCATGGTATTTTCCGTCCCTTCACAGGCGATGCGCAATGCGTCGAGCGTTTGTCCAACGCGCCCGCTGTCGCGCGTCTTGCGCACTTCGTTCAAACGCGCAACCTGGCGGCTGTAACCGTTCGGGTCCATTTTGAGGATGGGGATATTCATCGGCTTGTCGTCCACGTAGGCATTCACGCCCACGATCTTTCTGCGTCCCTCGTCAATCTCGCGCTGATAACGATACGCCGCATCCGAGATTTCGCTTTGCATGAAGCCTTTCTCCAAAGCGGGGATGACTCCGCCCAGGTCTTCGATTCGGCGGAAGTAGGCGTACGCATCTTTCTCCATTCGGTCTGTTTGCGCTTCGACGAAGTAACTCCCCCCGAGCGGATCCACCGTATTCGTCACGCCCGATTCTTCAGCGATGACCTGCTGGGTGCGCAACGCCACCGTCACCGCATGTTCGGAGGGAAGCGCAAGCGCCTCATCCATCGAGTTGGTGTGAAGCGACTGCGTGCCGCCCAATACTGCCGCCAACGCCTGAACCGCCACGCGGACGATGTTATTCTCCGGCTGTTTCGCAGTGAGTGAGACTCCCGCCGTTTGCGTATGGAAGCGCAATAACCACGAGCGCGGATTCTTCGCCTTGAAGGTCTCGCGCATCTCACGCGCCCAGATTCTGCGCGCCGCGCGATATTTGGCGATCTCTTCAAAGAAGTCGTTATGCGCGTTGAAGAAGAAGGATAAACGCGGCGCGAATTCGTCCACGTCCATGCCGCGCGCGATGCCCCATCTCACATATTCCATGCCGTCCGCCAGCGTAAACGCCAGTTCCTGCGCCGCCGTCGAACCGGCTTCCCGGATGTGATAACCCGAAATGGAAATCGTATTCCACTGCGGGACGCGCTGCGAGCCGAACTCCATCGTATCCACCACGAGGCGCATGGACGGATGCGGCGGGAAGATGAATTCCTTCTGCGCGATGAATTCCTTGAGGATGTCGTTCTGGGTCGTGCCGCGCAGCTGGTCGGAGCGCACGCCCTGCTTTTCGGCGGCGACGATGTACATCGCCCAGATGATCGCGGCTGGCGAGTTGATCGTCATGCTGGAGGAGACTTTATCGAGCGGGATGCCGTCGAGCAGAATCTCCATATCTTTGAGCGATGAGATCGCCACGCCGCATTTGCCGAACTCGCCGATCGCCTCGGGCTGGTCGGTGTCGTAACCCATCAACGTCGCAAGATCGAAGGCGATGCTCAAACCGGTCTGACCCTGATCGAGCAGGTATTTGAAGCGCTGGTTTGTTTCCTCCGCCGTGCCGAAGCCTGCGAACATGCGCATCGTCCACAACTTGGAGCGATGAAGCGTCGGGTGGACTCCTCTTGTGTATGGGTACTCGCCCGGCAGTCCGAGCGAGGCGGCGTAATCCAAATCCGCAATATCGAGCGGCGTATAAAGTCTGTTGATCGGGTCGGATGACGTAGTGATAAATTCGTCGGCGCGTTCGGGGAGTTGGGTCAACGCTTTTTTGAGGGAGGTCTGTTCCCATTTGGAAAGCGACTGCTGCAATTCGTCGAGCATCTTTTTATCGTACATGGCGGCTCCTTTGGCAAGATGGGGCGATTATAAACCCCTTGCTGGCGAAGCCATTGCGCAAAAACCTCGGCGCTCTGGTATTTGGCGGGGTCGCCCATTTTTTCACCACGGAGATCATGGAGCCCACAGAGAAAAACCTCTTAACTCACCTTACGCAGTTCTCCCTTCAGATTGTCACCCTGAGTGGAGCGAAGGGTCTCTGGGACAGTCGTAGAACTGCTTTGCTTCGCTCCAAAGAAACAAGGGGTTTTCAAACCCATTTGCCGCAGATTTCGCAGATTGACGCGGATTTTAAGAAAATTCGCGTAATCCGCGGCTGAATCTCTTGTTTCCTTCTCTTGGAACGGCGTTCCTTCCCGCCGTGGACTTACTCAGCATGACATCGCGCGTATGGTGAGCTCTTAAAATCTCCTTCAGATGAATCGAACCTTATTGTTGTATCAGCGGCAAATCTGATCCTTGACTCTCCATCAGGGGGAGGGTGTATAAAACGATGGAGGCGCCTGCTCATGATCCGAATCGGAGACTTTTCCAAACTTAGCCGCGTTTCCATCAAAACGCTGCGGTACTACGACGAGATGGGTTTACTCAAACCCATCGAGGTAGACCGCTTTACCGGCTACCGTTATTACGATTTTCACCAACTGCCGCGCTTGTATCGCATACTGGCATTGAAGGAATTGGGGTTCTCTTTGGAGGAGATCAGTCGTTTTCTCGAAGAGAATCTTTCCACCGAAGAGTTGCGTGGAATGCTCAAACTCCGTCAGGCTGAGATCCGGCAGCGGATGGAGGAAGAAACGGCAAGGCTGGAGCAGGTGGAACGCTGGTTGAGACAAACTCAACAGGAGAACTTTATGTCGAAGTACGATGTCGTTATCAAGAAAATAGATGCAATGAAAGCCGCTACCGTCCGCGGTGTGGTTGCGAACCCGCCCGCACAGCGTCCACTATGGGATGAATTACTGAACTTTATTTATCAAAACAATATCCGCATGAACGGCACACCGATGGCGATCTATCATGATGCCGATGCGCGCGAAGGTGACTGGGATATTGAAGTTGCCATGCCCATCGCCGGTGACCCGACTCCCGTCGGGCGTGTCAAAATCTATGAACTGCCTGCGGTCGAGACGATGGCGTGCGTCGTCCATGCCGGGTCGTTTGCAACTATCGGTGAAGCCTACGACGCCCTCGCCAAATGGATTGACGTGAACGGGTATCAGATCGTGGGTCCAAGCCGCGAGTTGAATCTCAAAATGCCGGAAAAGCCGGAAGATCAGAACGACCCGAATACAGTCAATGAGATTCAATTCCCGGTACAGAAGGTTTAAACAAAAAGAGACTGGCAAAAGCCAGTCTCTTTTTGTTTAAGAATTTTTACTTCACCAAATTCCTAAGCACCGTGTGCAGGATGCCGCCGTTGCGGTAGTAGTTCACTTCCACATCGGTGTTCAGCAGCGCGGTGGCTTTGAACTCGATCACCTTGCCGTCGGTTTTCTTGGCTTTCACGGTCAACTCGGCTTTGGGCTGGATGCTGTCATTCAAGCCTTCGATATCAAACACTTCACTGCCATCGAGACCAAGCGACTCGGCATTTTGTCCTTCAGCGAACCGCAACGGGAGCACGCCCATGCCCACCAGGTTGGAGCGATGGATGCGTTCGAACGATTCGGCGATGACCGCCTTGACGCCCTGCAACATGGGACCCTTCGCCGCCCAGTCGCGGCTCGAACCGGTGCCATATTCTTTACCAGCGAGGACGATGCTTGCCACACCTTCAGCTTGATACTTCATCGCAGCATCAAAAATAGACATGACTTCACCCGTGGTGTGGTGCTTGGTCCAGTTGCCTTCTTTGGGTGCAACCAATTGATTCTTGAGGCGGATGTTTGCAAAGGTGCCGCGCGCCATGATCTGATCGTTACCGCGGCGGGCGCCATAGGAATTGAAGTATGTGGGCGCAACGTCCTTCTCCTGAAGGAATTTACCCGCCGGGCTATCGGCGGCAATGTTGCCTGCCGGGGAAATATGATCGGTGGTGATCGAATCGCCGAACATGCCCAGCACGCGCGCGCCGCTAACACCCTTGATGGAACCTGTTTCCAGTGAAAGAGTCTGGAAGTAAGGCGGATGATGAATGTAGGTGGAATTCGCATCCCATTCATACAGGTCGCCGCCGGAGACCTTGATCTCCTGCCACATATCGGAACCGGCAAAGACATCGGCATACTTCTCTTTGAACATTTCCGCCTTGACGCTGGATGCGATCGCGTCGCTGACTTCCTTTTGGCTGGGCCAGAGATCCTTGAGATACACCGGCTGACCGCTTTGGTCGGCGCCAAGCGGCTCATTGACCAGGTCAATGTCTACGGTGCCGGCGAGGGCGTAGGCTACCACCAATGGAGGCGACGCCAGGAAGTTGGCTTTCACCAGCGGATGAACGCGCCCTTCAAAGTTACGGTTGCCGGATATGACCGCCGCCGCGACCAGGTCGCCGCCGGTGACGGCTTTGGCAACTTCACCGGGCAGCGGACCGGAATTTCCGATACAAGTCGTGCAGCCATAGGCAATCACATTAAAACCAAGTTTGGAAAGCGGTTCGGTCAGACCAGCCTTGTTGAGATATTCCGTCACCACACGCGAGCCGGGCGCGAGGGAGGTCTTCACATACGGCTTGACGTTCAAGCCTTTCTCCACAGCTTTCTTGGCGACAAGTCCCGCCGCGACGAGCACGGAGGGATTGCTGGTGTTGGTGCATGAGGTAATGGCGGCGATCACGACCGCGCCATGCTTCATCTTCTGTAAACCGCCGTTCGCGCCGAAGGCGGCTTCGCGGGTCAATGCCTCGCCGGAGAGTTCATAGCCGCGATCCTTTACCGGGGCGGTTAAGGCTTTTCGGAATGTATCCTGCATATCGGTCAGCGCGACGCGGTCCTGCGGGCGCTTGGGTCCAGCCAGGGAGGGCACGACCGTCCCCATATCCAGTTCGAGGGTGTCGGTGAATTCCGGCTCGGGGCTGTTCGCATCGCGGAAGAGTCCCTGCGCGCGGGTATAGGCTTCGGTGCGGGCAACGACTTCATCAGAGCGACCCGTCAGGCGCATGTAGCGAAGCGTCTCTTCATCCACGGGGAAGTAGCCCATGGTCGCGCCGTATTCGGGAGCCATGTTGGCGATGGTGGCGCGGTCAGTCAGCGACATGTTATCAAGCCCGGGACCATAGAACTCGACAAATTTATCCACGACGCCTTTTTTGCGCAATATTTGCGTGACGGTGAGAACGAGGTCGGTGGCGGTGACGCCTTCGCTGAGTTTGCCGGTTAATTTAAAACCGATCACATCCGGCAGCAGCATATCCATCGGTTGACCGAGCATGACAGCTTCGGCTTCGATGCCGCCCACACCCCAACCCACCACGCCCAGACCATTGATCATGGTGGTGTGCGAGTCAGTACCGACGAGCGTATCAGGGAAGGCAAGGACATCATTTCCATCGACCTTGGTCATAACGACTTCAGCAAGGTTTTCAAGGTTGACCTGATGCACAATGCCGGTCATCGGGGGCACAACGCGGAAGTTGGTAAATGCTTTTTGTCCCCACTTCAAAAATTCATAACGTTCCTTGTTGCGCAGAAATTCCATTTCGGTATTGCGATTGAGGGCATCGGCTGTGGCGAAGAAATCGATCTGCACCGAGTGGTCGATGACCAGGTCCACCGGCACGAGCGGATTGATCTTCTTCGGGTCGCCGCCCAAACGGGCAACGGCGGCGCGCATGGCGGCGAGGTCTACAACAGCGGGCACGCCGGTGAAGTCCTGCATCACCACGCGACCCGGCAAAAACGGAATGCCCGGGCGCGCGCCTTTGGGAGTCCACGCGGCGATGTTCTTCACATCTGCCTGCGTGATCTCCTTATCGTTGCACTGACGCAACGCGGCTTCGAGCACGATACGGATGGAATAGGGAAGTTTGCTGAGTTTGGTCAGCCCGGCTTTCTCGAGCGCGTCGAGCCGGAAGTAGACGTATTTTTTCTTGCCCACGCTCAATACGTCACGGGACTTAAATAGGTCTTGCATAGGATACTCCTTTGGTATGAGGTTTTTCGTGCGACAAACTTAAGTTTGTCGCACACTCACACCACAATCAGGAAGAACACAAAGGAGCGCCTTTGATATCCTTGCTCGTCCCGGCAAAACGCCGGGATTGCTATGTGGTGGGATTAACTTGGGAAATTTAGACTCAAATTATACTAATTGATTGCCCGGGGCGGAAGTGTTTTACCTGATATTCATTTCCTTCTTCAGCATCGCAACCAGTTCCGCCTTCTCCGCCTCCGGCAAAAAGGATTCCTCCGCCGCGGTCAGAACGCAGGTCTTCAACACATCCATCGGCAGGTTCAACTTCTCGCGCGCCTGCTGGAACTCGTGCGAAAGGGAGATGCGCGAAATGCTCGGGTCGTCGGTGTTGATCGTCGCGCGCAGCCCCGCCTCGATCATGCGCGGCAGGGGATGTTTCTCGAACTCCTTCACCACGCCGGTCTGAAAGTTACTGGTCGGGCAGACTTCAAAAGCGATCCCCCGCTCCTTTGCCAGCGCCATCACAGATTCATCCTCCAGCACGCGCACGCCATGACCGATGCGTTCCGCGCCCAAATTCTCGATCGCATCGCGCACGTTTTCCGCCGGTCCCCACTCCCCGGCATGGATGGTGATATGCAAACCGGATTGCCTCGCCTCTTTGAAAATCTCATGGAAGGGCTGGGTCTTGAACTCCGCCTCATTGCCCGCCAAGTCCAGCCCCAACAAACCGCGCTGCTTATGCTCCACCGCCAGCCACGCCACCTGCTCGGCAAGTTCCGGGCTTTCGTGCCTGTTCACCGAAGCGATCAACCCCACCCTGATCTTGTGTTCCCGCGCCGCCTCGCCCGCGCTCGCAATTACCCAATCCATCACGTCATGCAGCGGGAAGCCCTCGGCGCGGCTCAACGCCACGGGGGTAAAACGCAGCTCCAGGTAGCGGACATGATCCTTCGCCGCATCCTCCACCGCCTCGCGCGTGACCCGATGAATCACATCCGGCGACTTGTAGAACAGGCGCAATGTCTTGAATTTTTCAAGAAAATTGGAAAACGTCAGCGGGTCTTCATCCTGCACCTGCACCAACCCGCTCAGGTTCAGGAGCGAAGCGGGAACCGTCACACCATGCTTCCGGGCAATATCCAGCATGGTTGCAAGCCGCAACGACCCCTCCAAATGGCGGTGAAGTTCAACCTTTGGAAGGGATAGATATTTGTTGAAGGGAGTCGTATCGTCTATCAAACGCTTCCTCAATTACGGCGGCGTCTCTTCTTCTTTCCGCCGGATGAATCGCCGATCTGCACGGATGTCTCATTTTCGTTTGCCGCAGACACCGTTTCGCTGGTTTCTATCGGCGTGATCTCCACGCGCCGCGGCCTCGCCGCAAACGCGCGCCCGATCACAAGTCCGCGCACCTCTTCGAGCAATTGCGCGAACATCTCCGACGCGCGTCCCTTGTATTGTACCAGCGGGTCGCGCTGGGCATAGGCTTCCAGACCTATCGAAACTCTTAAGGCTTCCACCTTCGTCAGGTATTCCACCCACAACTCGCTGAACGCGCCCAACAGCAGCTGGCGGTGGACTTCGTTCAGGACGTACTTTCCAATCGCAGCGGATAAAACCCCCGCTTCCGACTCGCCCAGGCTGGATACGGCGTCATTGAGTCTTGCCTCCCCGAATGCGATTCGCGCCGCCGGACCAAAGTCTGCGAGCTTCGCGGCATTCTGATTTAGGCGGGTGAACTCGCTCTGACCCCAGGTCTCGCGCAAAGCCTCCTCCGCCGTCTCGAGATGATTCATCACCTCGTCCGCAATCGTCCCGGCGTCCCTCCCCTCCAATAATTTCGCGGCATGGAAGGCATACGCAAAGCGCGTAAAGACCTGCTTCACCTGCTTATGCGTCTTCTGGTCGAAGGCGGTGCGGGCTCCCTGCGCAAGCGTGATCAACAAACGCAATTTACCTGCGTCGGTGGAGACATCCTCGCGCTGCAACAACATCTCGATGTCGCGCGCGATCTGGCTGTTCAGGCGTTCGCGTTTCTTTTCAAAGGCGTCGCGCGAGGTGTTCAGCAAAATATCCGAAAGGTCATCCCAATCCGAAGGGAGCGGACTCTGCCATTGAACCTGCTCGCCCACGCGGTTCTGGATCGCGCCGATGACCCGCGTCGCGCTGATGATCGTCAACTGGCTGGAAAGCATCGCCTGAATATCGTCCTTCGCATCCTCGGGGTCATCCGCCAGTTTCTTCAACAGGTCGTTGTTCGGTTTGATGGCAAGCCGCGCCAGCGCGTTGATCTCCTCGACCAGTTTCTGCGGCTTCGGGCTGTCTTCGCGGTCATCCAGGGTTTGGAAGAAGGCATCCAGCGCGTCTTCACGTTCGGAGATCTGCATTTCGAGGGTTTCGCCCGTCCGCTCGATCAGTTGTTCGATGGCACGCAATGCATGGTTGTATTCGGCTTCGATCGATTTTGACACAAGGTCCAGGGTCGCAGGTCGCAGGTCCTTGTTCTTGATCTCGTCAAGTAAAAGTTTGAACCCAAAGGACGGGAACAGCCCGTTCTTTGATTCGAACGGCGGCTGCACCTGGTCGAGCCATGCCAGCAAACGCCAGGGACCCTCTTCATCGGCAAGCGCCGCTTCCACGCGCTTGGTCACTTCGGCGTCCAGCATTTCCGCCACATCGCCGCTCAAATCTTCCTTAACGAAGATCTTGTCGCGCTGCAAATAGATCTGCTGGCGTTGGGTGTTCAGGACATCGTCGTATTCCAAAAGATGCTTGCGGACGTCGAAGTTCGCGCCTTCGATGCGATGCTGGGATTGTTCGATGACGCTCGCCACCAGGCGCGCCTCAAGCGGCAGGGAGTCGTCCACTTTGAGTCTTTCCATCAATGCGCTGACCTGCGCCCCGCCCTGGATACGCATCAGGTCGTCTTCGAGCGAAAGGTAGAAGCGTGATGAGCCGGGGTCTCCCTGGCGGGCGGCGCGTCCGCGCAGTTGGTTGTCGATGCGGCGGGCTTCGTGGCGTTCCGAGCCGATGACGTGCAGACCGCCCAATTCCTTCACGCTTTCCATGTCGTCGAAGTATTGCAAAAAGTTCCTGACCTCGGCTTCGTACAAACCATAAGCCGAAGAGTCAAGCTTCTTCAAAGCTTCTCGGCGCTCATCGTGGGTCATGTCGAACGGATCTTTGTATCCGGACTTGCCCAGCACACGATTGACGGCTGAGATCACTTCCTCTGCCAGTTCGCCGCCGAGTTTGATGTCCACGCCGCGGCCTGCCATATTGGTGGCAATCGTCACCGCGCCGAACGCGCCCGCGCCTGCAATGATCTGCGACTCTTCGGTATGCTTGCGCGCGTTCAAGACCTGGTGAGACACCCCGCCCTGTAACACCGACTTCAGCCGGTCCTTGCTCGTTTCGGGCAAACGCAATAACTCAAGCAGGTTGTTGAGATTGGTCTCATCGTCGAGGCTGATGTTCATCATCCCGTGCGGTTTGATGAAGGCGCGCAAGGCGTCGGGGGTGATCCGCTCGATGGGCTCGTTAAAAGGCACGAGGTCCGCAATGAGCCGCCCGTCCTCCTCCAAATTATTGGCGCGGATGTAGTGTTCCCGCACCAGCATGTATTGCATCAGGCGGCGGACGGGTTCAGCCTTGAGCCGGTTCGAGAGTCGTTCGGATGATTCGACGGATGTCGTGCCAACCAGCATCGGACGACCCAAGGCGTTGAAGCGCGCGATCTCCTGCACGATGGCGCGTAGTTTGGCTTCGACCGTGCGATAGATGACGTCGGGATAATCTTTGCGGCGATAGAAAAGCGGTTCGGTCTCGCCTGCCTTCGCGAAATACGAATACGCGTACCCTTCCTCATCCTTTGCTTTGATCTCGACCAGCGGCGCATCCTTGCCAAAGGATTGATACTCGAGATGCGGCGAGATGGACGCGACTTCGAGCTTGTAAATTTTGTTGAACTCTTCGGCTTCGGTGAGCGCGGTGCCGGTCATGCCCGCCAGTTTTTGATACATGCGATAGTAGTTCTGCAACGTGACCGTGGCATAGGTGACCGACTCCGGCTCGACCTTTACGCCTTCCTTGGCTTCCACAGCCTGATGCAGACCATCGCTCCACCTGCGCCCGGGCATGAGCCGCCCCGTTGACTCGTCCACGATGACGACTTTGCCTGCCTGTACGAGATAATCCTTGTTGCGAATGAAAAGGAATTGCGCGCGCAGCGATTGCTGGAGATAGCCCATCAGGCGCGCCTGCTCGGGGTTGAGGTCTTCGGGTCGGTCGGGGTCGATCAGTTGAATCCCCAGCATCGACTCGACGCGGCTGACGCCGATCTCGGTCAGGTTGATGTTGCGGGATTTTTCATCCATTTCATAGTCTTCGGGCTTGAGCTGTTTGACCACCTGCGCCATGCGCCCGTACCATTCCAAATCGCCCGAAGCGGGACCGGAAATGATGAGCGGGGTGCGCGCTTCGTCGATCAGCACGTTGTCCACTTCGTCGACCATGGCGAAGTAATGTCCGCCCCCTCGACCCTGCTCGGGGCGGGTTTGGACGCGGTTCTCGAGCCGCATCGCCATGTTGTCGCGCAGATAATCGAAACCGAATTCCGAGTTGGTGCCGAAGGTCACATCGGCGCGATAGGCTTCGACCCGGTCCACCAATCGCAGGTGACGCTGATCCTCCTGCGGCGACTCGCGCTCGAAATCGACGAGGAAGGCTTTCTTGCCGTTCTCGGTGGCAGCCGCCATTTGCAGGACGCCGACGCTCAAGCCGAGGGCATGATAGATCGGCGCCATCCAGCGCGCATCGCGCCGCGCCAGGTAATCGTTGACCGTAATAAGGTGAACGCCGCGTCCCAGCAGGGCATTGAGGTAGATCGGCATGGTCGCAACAAGCGTCTTGCCTTCGCCGGTCCGCATCTCTGCGATGGAGCCGCTGTGCAGCGCCGCCCCGCCGATGACCTGTACATCATAGTGACGCAGACCGATCGTGCGTTTGGAGGCTTCCCGTACCGCCGCGAAGGCTTCGGGCATCAACTCCTCCAGCACATCCTGTTCCGCTTTTCGTTTTGCGTTTTCATCCTCGACCCCCTCCAATGCCTGCGCGACTCGCGCCTTGAATTCATCCGTCCTGGCGCGCAGTTCATCGTCGCTCAAAGACTCGAATTGAGCCTCGAGCGCATTGACCTGCTCCACCAGCGGGCGGTATTGTTCAACTGTTTTCTTTGTGGGGTCGCCACTGAATAGTTTTACGAAGTTCTTAAGCATGAAATCCCTTTCAACGGAAAGGGATTATAGCATGGGGGTTGTTGGAGAAATGTTAGAGGAATGGAAGGGCAGGGACATCAAAAAGTCCAGGCGTTTTGATGTCCCTGCGATGTAGAGTGTCTTTACAACTCACTCGCTCTTCTTGCAATCCGATCCTTCGCCCGAGCGATGAACTCGCCCAGGGCAAACCCGTTCTGCTGGCTGCCGTCGCGGACGCGCAGCGAGACCTGACCGGCTTCCATTTCATTTTTGCCGACCACGATCATGTACGGCACTTTCATCATCTGCGCGTTACGGATCTTGGCATTCATGCGCTGGGAGGACAGGTCCGCGCTGGCACGGATGCCGTTCTCGCGCAGTTCCTTGGCGATTCTTTCGGCATAATCATTCTGCTCATCTGTGATGGAGATGACGCGCACCTGTTCCGGCGAAAGCCAGACCGGGAAGTTGCCCGCGTAATGCTCCAGCAGGAACCCCACCATGCGCTCATGCGTGGAGAGCGGAGCACGGTGGATGCAGAGCGGTACTTCGTCGTGCCCGTCCTTGTTCGTGAACTTCAGGTCGAAGCGTTCGGGTACGGCAAAGTCCACCTGGTTCGTCATCAGCGAAAACTCGCGCCCGATGGCGGACCAGACCTGCACGTCGATCTTTGGACCGTAGAATGCGGCTTCGTCCTCGCGCTCCACGTACGGCACGCCGCCGTTGTCCATGGCGCGGCGCACCATCTCTTCCGTCTTGACCCACAGTTCGGGGTTGTTCACATACTTCTTGCCAAGCCCGGCTTTGCTGTGAAGCGAAAGGCGCATGACATATTTTTCGATGCCGAACAACTCGAAGTATTTCTTGTACAGTTCTACCACGCCCATGAACTCCTGTTCGAATTGTTCCTCCGAGCAGTAGATGTGGGCATCGTTCATCTGCATCGAGCGGACGCGCATCAAGCCGAAGAGTTCGCCCGATTTTTCGTAGCGGTAACACGTCCCATATTCGGCAAGGCGCACGGGCAGGTCGCGGTAGGAGCGTCCCTTCGATCCGAAGATCTTGTGATGCATCGGGCAGTTCATTGGCTTGACGTAATATTTCACGCCTTCGAGTTCCATCGGCGCATACATACTCTCCGCGTAATAGGGCAGGTGACCGGAGCGCAGAAAGAGGTCTTCCTTTGTGAGGATCGGCGTCTTGACGCGATCGTAGCCAGCCTTCTCTTCCATTTCCTTGGCGAGCTTTTCGAGTTCTTCAATGAGGATGCCGCCATTGGGCAGCCACAAAGGCAAGCCGGGACCAACCTCTTCATCGAAGATGAAGATTTCCAGTTCCTTGCCCAGCTTGCGATGGTCGCGCTTTTTGGCTTCTTCCAACTGGTGCAGGTACTCTTCGAGCTGTTTTTTGTTTTCCCATGCCGTCCCATACAGACGCTGCAACTGCTTGTTATTCTCGTCGCCGCGCCAATACGCGCCCGCCACAGACATCAACTTGAAGGCATCCTGCTTGATCTCCTTCGTATTCGCCACATGCGGACCGCGACACAAGTCCGTGAACGTATCCTGCTGGTAGATGGAAATCTCCGGCTTCTCTTTGAGCGGATTCCCGTACTCATCCAGTCCGCCTTTTTCCAAGCCTTCGATCAATTCCAATTTGTACGGCTGGTCGGCAAAGATCTTCTTCGCCTCCTCCGCCGAGATGACCGTCTTCTTGAAGTCATGCTTGCCCTGCACGATTTGGCGCATCCGCTTTTCGATGGCTTCCAGATCCTCCGGCGTTAAATTACGCGGCAGGTCGAAGTCGTAATAAAAACCATTCTCCACTGGCGGACCAATGGTCGGCTTTCCATCCGGGAATATTTCCATCACCGCCTGCGCCATCACATGCGCCGCCGAGTGACGGATCTTATAAAGATAAGACTCTTCGTATTTCTCTTGTACTTGTTGTGCCATTTTTACATCCTTTCCATATTGGAGCGCAACGTCTCCCGACGTTGCAACTCGCTTCCGTTGACTTAAAACAAAAACTCGCCCGAACACGGGGCGAGAATTGACTTCACGCGGTTCCACCCGATTTGTAGGGCGAGATTAATCTCGCCGCACATCTCTTCAGCCTCTAACGGAGCAACCCGCTTCGCTTACTAAGTGATCACTGTCCGCTGATTACTGAACACTACTCACTTTTCTGTTCCATGCTCGCAAGTGGTTTTCTGTGGTGGTCCCTTGAAGAAACTCTCAATCACCGGCTTCTTCTCCCTGTCAGGGACTTGACCACATACTCGTCTCGGTCAACGCATTTTACTTGTCTACTTGTGTACCCAACTACTTCCACTGTGGGCGAGATAGGGCTCGAACCTACGACCTTCGCGATGTCAACGCGATGCTCTAACCAACTGAGCTACCCGCCCGAACAGACGGGCATTATAACGAGGGTGGGTTGTTTTGGCAATCCTTCCCTAAATTTCGCGGAGCCGGGTTTTTCAGGGGGAGACCGGTAATTAATGAAAGCGACACCCCGTCAGAGCCGCGGAGGCAAATATGAGCACAGTCAAATACGTAACCGAACAGGACTTCCAGGAGGAAGTCATCAGCTCGAACACCCCGGTATTGGTCGATTTCACAGCCGACTGGTGCCAGCCCTGCAAGATGATCGCGCCCATCGTCGAACAACTGGCGGGAGAATGGAACGGCAAGGTCAAGGTCGTCAAACTCGACGCAGACCAGAACCCCAATATCATGATGCAGTACGGCGTCATGGGCATCCCGACCCTCATGCTCTTCAAGAGCGGCGAGATCAAGGAACGCATCACCGGCTACCTGCCAAAGGACAAGATCGAAGCCAAAGTCACCCCACACATGTAAAGGGTATAATGGAGCCGAAACATCGGCTCCATTTTTTTATTTAAAGGATGCGCGTGTCGGAACAGGAACTACTTCAAGCGGGAATCTCCGCGCTCAAAGCGAACGACAAAGAACGGGCAGCCTCGATCTTTTCACAACTGGTCCGACAATATCCGCATTCCGAGGGCGGATGGTATTTGTTGGGCATGAGTCTCGACGACGCCCAAAAGCGCGCCTACTGCTTTGAACGCGCGCTGAATATCAACCCCAACAACCCGGACGCAAAAAAGCAGATCGCGCTTCTTTACCCGCCCGCGCCTGTTCCTCCCGCCCCGGCATTCGCCACGCCCGAACCGGGGGTGATCCACGTCCCAGCCTTCCTGGAAGAAGAAGCCGAGTTGGAGGAATTTCCCGAAGACCCCCAGCCCGAACCGGAATCCGCGCCCCAGGCGAAACCCCCAGCCAAAACCCCGAAACGAAAAAAAAACAACAACGTCGTCATCATTGCCGCCGCCATCGGCGGGTTTTGCATACTTGCGCTCACTGCCGCGTTTGCGCTGAATATGCTGTTCAACAACGGCAACACGACTGCGTCCCAGCCGCCAGCCCCGGCATCGACATCAACCCCCGCTATCGTCATCGGCGGAGAGACGGCAACAGCGACGCCCGAACCGCCCACATCCCTGCCGACCGCCGCGCCGACCGTGGCATACACCCCGCAATTCGAAGAAACCCCCTGCCAGTTCGATACGCCCTTCGGGGTCAGAGTCACATGCGGGTATGCGATCCTTCCAGAAAACCGAACCAGCGCCAACGGGCGGACGATCCGCCTGGCAGTTGCCGTCTTCCACAGCCAAAGTTCAAGTCCCAAGCCAGACCCGGTCATCTTCCTCCAGGGCGGTCCCGGCGGCGAAGCCATTTCCCTTAGCGTAAATGCGTACTCAATTCTGGTGGCTCCCTTTCTCGAAGACCGCGATTACATCGCCTACGATCAGCGCGGAACCGGGCTTTCAGAACCGGCGCTGGTCTGCGATGAACTCGAAAAGGCAAACCGGCAGGATGTGTACGGAACCATCGACAGCAGTTCCAGGGAACTGGTTTACCAATACGCCTTTCTTTCGTGCGCCGGACTCCTGCAATCCAAAGGCATCGATCTCAGCGCCTATAACACCGTTGAAAACGCCGCCGACCTGAAAGACATCGTCAAACTGCTGGGGTACGAAAAGGTCAACCTGTACGGCGCGTCCTATGGGACCCGGCTTGGGCTGGTCGCCATGCGCAATCATCCCGAGGTCGTGCGCAGCGCCATCCTGGATTCGGTCATGCCGGTCGAATCGAACTGGGTCAACGAATACCCGAACATTGCCAACTACACCCTGACCACCCTGTTCGAGTCCTGCAAAGCCGACCCGGGCTGCAATGCCGCCTACCCCGATATCGAAACCGTCTTTTGGGACCTCGCAGGCAGACTGGACGAGAGTCCCATAACCTTGTCCACATCCGCGTACCCGATGGGCACAGTGACCGAAACCATAGACGGTTCCTATTTGCTGTCAATCGTGATGGGGTTGTCGAAGGCGACCTGGTTTATCAATACCGTGCCACAGACCATTTACCGGGTACGAGACGGCGATTATTCGACCTTGATCGCCGCTCAATATTCCCTGCCGTACGGCTTCGAGGGCATCAATACGGGTCTTTATATCTCCGTGATGTGCCGCGAGCATGTGCTGGATACAACGCCCGAACAACTGGCATCAGCCACGAATCAACTGCGGGTCAAGGATTTCATCTGGCGTCCCTTTTACGAAAATTTGGAGAAGATGTACTCTGCCTGCAAAACCTGGGGGTCGTCAGGTCCCGTCCTCGGCGAAAAGGATGCGGTGGTCAGCGACATCCCCAGCCTGATCATCACCGGAACTTTTGATTCGGCAACCCCCCCGCAACTCGGCAGGCAGGCGGCTGAAAACCTGGCAAACAGTTTTTATTTTGATTTCCCCAACCAGGGACATGTGCCGACCGTGTCGGATGACAGCGGGTGTGCCATGCAGATCGCTTTGGAATTTTTGAAAAACCCGCTGATCGAACCGAGCCGGGATTGTATGACGCAATTGCCCCCGGTCAAATTCCTGGTACCCTACACCGGAAACCCGGCGATCGAACTGGAAAGGCAAAACTTCAACGGGGTTTCGCTTACGGTTCCCCCGGATTGGTCATACGTTGACAACGGCTTTTTGTGGCGGGGATCATCCTCCTTTGACATCACCCAGGTGACCGCCTTTCGTGCGCCCATCAGCGTGGAAGACCTGGTGGATTATTTCTCCTCGAGCATCAACGGGTATCGCGGCTTCGACGGCGCCCCCTCTCCAGCCGGGACGCGCCAGGCGAACGGTCATTCGTGGACCCTGTACTACACCACCTCGAACGGCCGCCCCGTGGATGTGGCTGCCGTGGATGACGGCGGCAGTTCGCTGGTGATCGTCATGTTCAGCCACCCGGATGAGCATGACGCCCTGTACCGCGCGGTTTTCCTGCCGATGGTCGACTCGGCGAGATAACCGTCTTTTCGTTGACGACTCCCCCGCCTTCATGGTATTATTCGCCCGCTAAAAACCAGCCATGCGCTGGGTTTGTTTTTGTCTGTAAGCAAGAGGAGAAGCATATAAGCGCCAACGAGTTTCGAGTAAATGAGGGCATCCGCGTTGCGGAAGTGCGCCTGATCGGTCCGGATGGAGGCAATGTGGGGGTTGTCGGCATCAAGGAAGCCTTGAAGATTGCGCGTGAAGCGGAGATGGACCTGGTTGAGGTCTCGCCCGGTGCGAATCCGCCCGTCTGCCGCGTGATGGATTTCGGCAAGTTCATCTACGAAAAAGCCAAGAAGGAACGCGAAGCCAAGAAGTCGCAGACCAAGATCGAGGTCAAGGAGATCCGCCTGCGCCCGAAGACGAACTCCGCCCACCGTGGTTTCAAAGTGGACGATGCCCGCCGCTGGCTGGGTCAGGGACACAAGGTTCGGGTGACGGTCAAGTTCCGCGGACGCGAGATGGATTATCCCGAGATCGCGCTCGAAGACCTGAAAGAGATCGCCGCCGACCTTGCCGACATCGCCGTGATCGAAGTCCCGCCGCAAATGGAGGGACGCACCATGCTGGTGGTGATGGCTCCGACCAAGGCTGTGGCGGCGAAGAAGAAAGAGAAACCCGAACAGGCTGAGGTCAAGACCGAGGCGTAGTTTGGGCGACCCCGAAAATCATCGGGGCAGGCGAGCAAGACCCAAAGATGTTGATTCGTCCGCGGGCAGAAATGTCCGCGGATTATTTTGTCTGAAAGGAGTTTACGCGATGCCACGCAAAGCAAAACCTGGCAAGAAGATCAAATTGAAGACCCACAAGGCGACGTCGAAACGCTTTCGCCTGACGGGGTCGGGCACGCTTGTCCGCACCAAGGGCGGCAAGAGCCACCTGCGCCGCCGCACGTCGGACCGCACCAAGGCGCTCTTGAGCGAAATGGTAACGGTGCAGGGACGCAAGTACGTGAAGCGCATCAAGCGCCTCGCGCCGAATATGGAAAAGTAGGACAAAACTTGTCCTGAGCCGTGGCGAAGGATCATTTTGTCTACTCAATGCGGCAAACACGACAAGATAAATCTTGCCGTACAAACAAGTTGCGGCTTACGGGTGTATACAACTGATGACGCCAAAGGCGTCACGACGCCCGCGAGTTTGCAGGAGGTAGTAAACAATGCGCGTTAAAGGAGGCCCGCAAGGGCATCTACGTCACAAAAAGATTTTGAAGATCACGAAGGGACAGCGCGGCTCGAAGAGCACCCTGTTCAAGCGAGCCAACGAGGCAATGCTCAAAAGCCTGTGGTACGCGACCCGTGATCGCCGCGTGCGCAAGCGCGACCTGCGCAAGTTGTGGATCGCCCGCATCAACGCCGCGGCAAGGCTGAACGGCACGACCTACAGCCGTCTGGTTGCCGCGATGAAGAAGGCGAACATCGAGATCAACCGCAAGATGCTTGCCGACATTGCCGTGAAGAACCCGCAAGCCTTCGCCGCCGTGGTGGCGCAAACGAAATAACCTGTAGCGCGAGATTAATCTCGCGCTACTTTTTTAACGGGGTAAAATAGATTCATGAACACGGTTCTGGTCGAAAAGAAATTCCCGGCGGGTCAGTCGCTGCAAATCGCGCAGGGCGACATCACCATCGAAGAGGCGGATGCCATCGTCAACGCGGCGAACGAACATCTCGCGCACGGCGGCGGGGTGGCATGGGCGATCTCGAAGAAGGGCGGATCGAAGATTCAGGAAGAAAGCGATGAATGGATTCGCAGGCACGGACTCGTTTCCCACGCGCATCCCGCCTGGACCTCGGGCGGGCTCCTGCCTGCGAAGTTTGTGATCCACGCTGTAGGTCCGGTGTGGGGCGAAACCTCCGACGACGATCAGAATTTATCCGCTGCTGTGACCGGCTCATTGCAAACCGCCGACGAATTGAAATGCGAATCCATTTCCATGCCCGCGATCTCGACCGGTATCTTCGGCTTCCCCAAAGACCGCGCAGCGGGGATTATGTTCAAAGCGGCGGCGGAATACTTTGAAAAAAATCCCGGTTCCAGCTTGAAACAAGTCCGCATTGTGCTGTTCGATAAGGCAACGATTGATATGTTTGTTGTCGTTTGGAAGAACATCTTTCAGTAATTCATCCTTCCTCATTCATCCTTCATCATTTCAATGATCACCTCCAACCAGAATTCAAAGATAAAACACGTCCGCGCCCTGATGGGACGTTCAAAGGAACGCCGCGAGGCGGAGGCGTTTGTCGTCGAAGGAGTGCGGCTGGTGGAAGAGGCGGCGAAGGGGGATTGGAGGTTTGAGATTGTTTTGTATGATGAGACTTTGAGCGAACGGGGGAAGTTACAGGTTGAAGGGTTAAGGTTGAAGGGTGTAGATGTAGAGGAAGTCTCCGCCGGCGTGATGAAATCCTTGAGCGACACAGAATCTCCACAAGGGATTCTCGCCGTTGTTACCAATTACCAATTACCAATTACCAATCAACTAAACTTCATCCTCATCCCCGACCAGATCCGCGACCCCGGCAATCTCGGCACGTTGCTGCGATCCGCGGCGGCGGCGGGCGCGCAGGCGGTTCTCGTCCCGCCGGAAACGACGGATGCCTTTGCGCCGAAAGTTTTACGCTCCGGCATGGGCGCGCATTTTAGGCTGCCAGTCCACTCGATGAGTTGGGATGAAATTGAAAAGACAGCCTCTGGGTTGAACGTTTACGCCGCAGACATGGACGGACAACCCTGCTGGGAGACGGATTTGACAAAGCCAATCGCTCTGATCGTCGGCAGCGAAGCGGAGGGAGTCAGCGAATCCGCGCGGAAATTGGCGAAGGGGAAAATCAGCATCCCGATGTCTGGTGAGACTGAGTCCCTAAACGCGGGGGTGGCGGGGTCGGTGTTGATGTTTGAAGTGATGAGGCAAAGATCAGTGAATAGTGAATAGTGAATAGTGAAGTAGTGAAGAGATGAAGATACGATCCATTACTTATTTTTGCAATCCTGGTTATCCTTTGAAAGAGAATGTCCTGCGTGAGGCGGGAGATTTTTTATCCCAAGCAAAATCTGCTTATGAGTCGGGGGGCTATGAAGTGCAGACCGTCCGCGTGGCGACGGTTTCGTTTGCGAAATTATTGGGCGAAAAACACATTGACGAGCTGCCGAAATACGCCGAACAATTTACTCAGGCGATGAAACAGAATGGCGTGGTCTATGCGGCGTTGGGACCCGCCCTGCCGGAATTGCCGCGCAGTTATCAGGTCATACCGGAGGCGATTGCGGCGAGTGAGGGAGTCTTCTTCGGCGGGGTGATGGCGGATGCGCAGACTGTCCACATGGCGCAGGTCAGGGCTTGCGCGGAGATCATCGTCCGCCTCGCGCCGCTCGACCCGAACGGGTTTGCGAATCTCAATTTTGCCGCGCTGGCGAATGTCGGCGCAAACGCGCCGTTCTTTCCCGCCGCCTATCACACCAGCGACCAGCCCGCGTTCGCCGTCGCCGTCGAATGCGCAGATCTGGCAGTGGAAGCGTTCGAGGGGCGGCAGACCGTAGACGAAGGACAACAATGGCTTACTGCTGAAATAACCAAACATGGGCAATCTATTTCCCAAACTGCCCAATCTCTAATTACCAACCCTTCGGCTTCGCTCAGGGCAGGTCTCCAATTACCAACCTTCAAAGGCATAGACTTCTCCCTCGCGCCCTTTCCCGACGACGCCCACTCCCTCGGCAAGGCGGTCGAGAATATGGGCGTGCCGAAAATTGGTTTGCATGGCTCGCTGGCGGCGGCGGCGATCCTCACGGACGCCATCGAGCGCGCAGACTTTCCGCACATCGGTTTCAACGGCTTCATGCAGCCGGTTCTCGAAGATTCGATTTTGGCGAAGCGCGCCGCCGAGGGAGTCTTGACCGTAAAGGACGCCCTCCTTTATTCAGCGGTGTGTGGAACAGGTTTGGATACGGTTCCGCTGGCGGGGGATGTGACTGCGGAGGAACTTACTCCGCTGCTGTTGGATGTTTGCGCGCTGGCGTTACGCCTGAACAAGCCGCTGACCGCAAGGCTGATGCCCATCCCGGGCAAGAAGGCGGGGGATGAAACCACCTTTGAATTTTCCTTCTT
The DNA here is from genome assembly GCA_016703605.1 of Candidatus Villigracilis adiacens. Classification (GTDB taxonomy): domain Bacteria; phylum Chloroflexota; class Anaerolineae; order Anaerolineales; family Villigracilaceae; genus Villigracilis; species Villigracilis adiacens. The sequence continues at coordinate 577,428 of JADJBU010000002.1, forward strand.
CGCCAATGGACGGGTGATGGCGTTGGAATCGAGTCCGCTGGCTGGGGCGTTGAACCAGGCTTCGGGGTTCACGCTGAATCCCAAACGTCCGAAATGAGGCGGGAGGGGGTGGGGAGGCTTCGGGTTGTGGAGTCGGCGCGAGGGGGGCGTTAATCCATTCCTTATAAACGAGATTAAAGCCGCGTAAGCAGATAAAACCCCCGGCGCAATTTGAAAGCGTGACGGGTATAATTAAGGCGATGATTTCCGGAGGTTCCACCATGAATTTTCGCAAGTTTCGCTGGCTGGCGGCTCCCGCCCTCGCGGCGGTGTTCCTGAGTTCGTGCAATTTGGGAGCCACCCCGCCGCCCACAGAAGATGTCGGCGCGATTCAGACCCAGGCGTTCGCCCAGGTGTTGACCCAGGCGGCAGATCAGGCAACGCAGACCGCCGCTGCCATCCCGCCCACGCAACTGCCCACGAATACCCTGGCGCCAATAAACACCCAACCGGCATTCCCAACCACAGACCCTTTTGGTATTCCGACCAATACCCCGTTCAATTTCAACACACAGCAGCCGGGGGTGACGCCGCAGGTGAGCCTGCTGGGTACGCCGACGGGTACGCCGGGCGCATACAGCACCGTTACCACCCAGAACGGTTGTAACAACGGCTACCTCGTCTCCGAATCGAACCCATATGACGGCAAGACCATGTTGATCGGCGAGGAGTTCACAAAAAACTGGGAATTCCTCAACACCGGCACATGCGACTGGGATGAGGGGTTTTCCTTTGTCTTCATCGAGGAATTTTCCACGGGTCCGCTGTATGTTCTGCCAAAGACCTATACAATACCGAAGGATGGACCCTTTACCAAGCCCGGCGAGTATCGAACATTTTCCGTTCCGATGAGGGTTCCGAACAAGGCTGGGGAATACATCTGGTATTTCAAGTTGAGGGATGATGCCGGTCAGTACTTCGGGTCTCTTGTCTGGGTCAAGATCATCGCCGTATTGAAATAGAAAGCATGGAAGCCATGAAAAAAATATCCGCCCTTCTTATCCTCGGAGTGATCCTTTCCGCCTGCGCCCCGCCACACCCATCGAGCCGACTGTGGATGTAAACATCGTCCGCACATCGGCGGCGAGCACTGTTGTGGCGGAGTTCACGCTGACCGCGGCGGTCTTCACACCCACACCCCAGCCGGTCCCGACCGAAACGCCGGTGCCTGAATTGCTGCCGCCCACAGAAACCGCCATTCCGATCTTCACCCTCGACCCGACCCAGGCGGCGCTGACCCCCGACGCCCTATGCGACGATTACTCCTTCGATCTCGCCACGCTCGATGTGACCGTCCCCGACGGCACGCCCATGACGCCCGGACAGGAATTCACCAAAATCTGGCGGATCAAGAACACCGGCATCTGCACCTGGGACACGACCTACAAACCGATCTTCTCCTACAGTTCCCCGCCCAACGAACGGATGAACGCCCAGCCCGTCCCGCTCACTGCGCTGGTCGCGCCGGGACAGGAGACGGATGTTTCCGTCCAATTCACCGCGCCAACCACGCCCGGCGAATACAAGGGCTACTGGCAGATGGTGAACAGCAAGGGCATCCCCTTCGGACAAAAGGACTTCATCCTCGTTGTCGTCATCGTCGTCCAATAGGTTTATCGGAAATTGGCGAAACCATCCCGAAGGTTGTATCAATCGTCAAATCTGCCCAAAAGAGACTTTCGGGACGGTTGTTTCCGATAATGTCCAATCATCTGACCGGGCTTACCCAAGCCGTCAAAGACAAAGCGCGCCAGCTGGGATTCATCCTGGCTGGCGTTACTTCTTCTGAACCGCCCGCGCATTTCGATATATTTCAAGGATGGCTGGATTCCAACCATCACGGCACGATGGATTACCTCGCCTCGGAACGAAGCCGGTCACGCCGCGCCGACCCGAAGTTGATCCTCCCCGAATGCAAATCGATCCTCGTACTGGCATTTCCTTACAGCCCAAATGCAGAAGGCGGAATGCAGAAGGCGGAATATAAGATTGCCGGATACGCCCTTGGCGACGACTACCACGACATCATTCCCCCGCGCTTGCAGGAGATCGTCCAATTCGTCGAAGAACGGGTCGGTCGTCCCATTCCAAACCGTTATTACACCGATACGGGTCCCATCCTCGAACGCGAACTGGCGCAACGCGCCGGGCTGGGTTGGGTCGGGAAGAATTCGATGCTCATCAACCCCAGGGCGGGTTCGACATTTTTGCTGGCAGAGATTCTTCTCGGTATCGAGCTTGAGCAAGATAAATCTTGCGCTACAGACCACTGCGGCACATGCACCCGCTGCATAGATGCCTGCCCCACCGATTGCATCCTCCCCAACCGCGCCATTGACGCGCGCCGCTGCATCTCCTTCCTCACCATCGAAAACAAGGGAGACATCCCCGAAGGCCTGCGCCCGCAAATCGGTACCTGGATATTCGGATGCGACATCTGTCAGCAGGTCTGCCCGTGGAATCGATTCTCCCCCCCAGCCGACCCTGCCCTCAAGCCGTCCATTTCGCTTCCCGTCCGCGCCGATGACCTGACCCTGACATCCTCCGAGTTCAATCAACGCTTCAAACGGTCTCCGCTCAAACGCGCCAAACGCCGCGGATATTTGCGCAATCTTTCCGTTGCGGTTGGGAACACAGGCAATGAAAAGGATATTTTCATTCTCGGAGAAGCCGCGAAGGATGAAGAAGAATTGATCCGTGACCATGCGGAATGGGCGGTAAAAGAGATCGAGCGTAGGTCCGGCTTTTAGCCGGACAATTTTCATAATCAAAAACTGTCACGCTCAAAGCGTGACCTACTGATACAAGAGTCATCATGAATAAACTTCTCATCGCAACCAACAATCAAGGCAAGATCGCAGAATTTCAGGAACTGCTGGCAGGTTCCGGCATCGAATTTGTCACGCCCGCGCAGATCAACCTGCAACTCGAAGTCGAAGAGGACGGTTCGACCTACCAGGAGAACGCCGCGAAGAAAGCCGTCGCCTTCGCCCAAGCCAGCGGACTGATCTCCCTTGCCGACGACTCCGGTCTCGAAGTGAACGCGCTCGACGGCGCGCCGGGGTTGTATTCCGCACGGTATTCGCCCAAACCGGGCGCGAAAGACGCAGACCGCCGCGCGTTCCTTCTGGCGAACCTCAAAGACAAGCCGCGCCCGTGGACGGCTCACTTCCACGCCACGATTGCCGTCGCAATGCCAGGCGGCGAAATCGAGTTTGCCGAAGGGAATTGTTACGGAGAGATCATCCCCGAAGAACGCGGTACAGGCGGCTTCGGCTACGACCCGGTCTTTTTATTGACAGATATGGGAAAGACGATGGCGGAACTTGGAATGGAGGAGAAGAATAAAATCAGTCACCGGGCGAGGGCGGCGCTGGCGGCAATGCCGATATTGAAGGCAATGTTTAAGAACTAAAGCGACTGTCCCCTGTTGGTAGAGTCCGCTTTAGCGGGCTTCGTAGGAATAGCGCGGGGTGGGGGCGTAACGAAAAGCCCAATGGTCAGGATCAACCCAGGTCACGAAAGAGGCGGAAGACCGTCCAAAAAATCCTTTAACGACCCGGCGACCTCTTCCGGCTGTTCGAGCGCAAGCATGTGACCGGCTTTCTCGACCAGGCGCAGGCGCGAGTTTGGGATTTTCTCCGCGAGAGTTTTGGAAAATTTCGGCGGGGTCATAATGTCGAGCGTGCCGCACAGGATCAGGGTCGGGAGTTGGATCGAAGCGACCCGGTCCATTACGTCGAAAGAATCGCAGGCGAGGAAATCGCCCAGCAGGGTTTGCCGGTCGGTCTTCAACATGTTTTCATTGGAAAGTCTTAAAAGGTCTTTGGGAACGTCCGGGTTGAAACTATTTTCGTTGACCAACGCCACCGCTTCGGGGAAGGTATCGGGGCTGCCCGCCTTTTCGAGAATCAACGGCGAGACGCGCAGTTTTGCGCCGGCTCCAAGCAAAACAAGTCCCGAGTATTTTTCAGGCTCATTAAGGGCGAGCGTCATGGCGACGGCGCTGCCCATCGAGTGACCGGCAATGACCGGTTTCAGGATGCGGCTTTCTTCAATGAATGCGCCGACTTCCGCCGCATACTCTTCGATGGATTGCCTTCCGCCGTCCTGCGACTCTCCGTGCCCGGGCAGGTCGAGCGTGTAGACCGTCTCGCCTGCAAGTCTCCGCAAATATGGATGCCAGGATAAAAAACTGCCGCCCGCGCCGTGAATGAGGATCAACGGCGGGCGGCGGTTCGGATTCTTCGGGGAATGGAAGATATGATGGAGCAAGGTCATTTCCGGCGGGCGTGATGCAGGCGGTCGGCGGCTTCTTCGGTGAGCGGGATATAGACCTGCACATTCGTCCCCATGCCCTCCTGTGATTCGATGTTGAGCAGTCCGTTCACCAGTTCGGCGCGTTCGCGCAGGTTGACCATGCCAAGGCTGCTGGACGAGCGTTTTTCATAATTCTTCGTGATGGCTTTTACGTCGAAGCCCTTCCCATTGTCCGCGATCTCCAGCAGGACGACGCCCGGCTCCACCTGGCGCAGGCGCACGGTGATCGTATCTGCCGCGGCGTGTTTGCGGGCATTGTTGACCGCCTCTTCGATGATGTAGAAGATGACGCCCTGCTTGCCCATCTCCAATTGCTGCGCCGCGTTCTGGTCGATCTCCACCACCACGCGCTGGGAAAAGGTCTCCAGCATTTTATCTGCCATGGATTGGATGGCTGCCGCCAGCCCCTGCGACTCGAGAATGAGCGGGCGCAGGGTGAAGAGCATGTGGCGGATCTCCTTGGTGGTGCGGTGCGCAAGTTCCTCCAGTTTCACAAGTTCTTCATTGGCGTTCTTGGGGTCTTTTGCCAGCATCCGGCGGGAAATGTTCAGGCGCATCGCCATCGCCGCCACCGACTGGGTGGGACCGTCGTGCAGGTCGCGCGCCAGTTTCTTGCGGGCTTCTTCGTACACGGCGGCGAGGCGTTCCTTTTCCTCGACCAGGTCCTGGTAAAGGCGGGCGTTCTGAATGGCGATCACCGCCTGGCGTCCGATGATATCAAGCAGGTTGGTGCGCTCGGTGGTGAAATATCCCGGTTCGGGGTGGGCAAAGATCAACACGCCGTAGACGTTGAATCCGCTTCGGAGGGGGAAGATGTACCCGCCGGTGCAATTGCGAAGCGCCACCACCCGCCCCAGTTCGGGGTCGTAGCCGATGTCGGTGAATTTGAACGGTTCGCCGTCGTCGATTGCCTTCTTCAAAATCCCCTCCGAGCCGTCGAAGGTGATGCGCACATCGGCATTGGTAAAACGGCGCGCCGAGCCGACGCGCAGTTTCCCGGCATTGAAGAGCAGCACGGCGCCTACAAGCGGGTCGCTGGTCGTCTGTTCGGGTTCCAGGTTCGGGTTAAGAGCCGCGGCGCTCATATCCAGCGCGGAGTCGAGCACGCGTTTGTAACTGAGGGTGGAAGAGAGGGTTGAAGTCAGTTCGTAGATGGCGCGCATACGCTCGTTCTGGATGGCGCGTTTCCGCTCCTCTTCATCTCCCCACAGCGAACGGTTCGCGCGCATATGCGCCATCAGCCTGCGCCCAAGAAAACCGAAAAGAATGCCCAACAGGCTCAGGATTGCGGCAATTATAAAGCTGGGCGCGAGGCTGGTATTGTCCAGAAAACCTGTATAGATCACCAGCCCTGAAAAAAGAAGCGCAGTGACCACCGCGCCAATGACTTCAAAATAAATGGACCCGGTCAATATCGGAAGCAAGCCCGCCCAGAATGCCGGTCCGCGCGCGCCGCCCTGCATCCAAAAGAATGCACCAGCCAGCAGCATGTCTACGACGATGTTCAAACGGCGGTGATAGGACGTGCGCAGGTTCAGCCCGGCCATCGCGGTCATCGCCAGGTTCCAGATGATCATCAAACCCAGCGCCCAGGCAGATTGCAGTTCCAATTTTCCGCCCAGCCCCAGCGAAACGATCAGACCCACCAGCATCACCCAGCGCAGCGAAATGGCAAACCAATCTGTCATGTAGGGGGTGTCAAACCGTTTCATCATTGCCTGCCTATCATAACGAAAAAGCCGGGGTTCGACAACATCCCCGACGTTACAGTCGAATTACACCTCTTGCGTTTCGTAGCCCATGCGTTCGAGAACGCCGTTGAACCTCTCGCGCAAACTTTTTTGCTGTTCGCCTGTATAGGCATCGCGGAAGCGCCCGATCTTGCCCTTGTAGAAATGCAAGCCCTGCTGCGAGTCGCTTACGCCGGGGCGGTACTGCTCGATCACCGCGCGGACGCCCGGCGCGGCGCCGTCCAGCTTGAGGTAGTTCACCAGCCTGGCAGATTCCACATCGTAATTCGTCAACAGGTCTTCGTAACGGGCAACCAGCGCATTTTTCTCCGCCATCCACTTTTCCCAAATACGGACGTACTCCATCATAAAGTCGGCGCTTTTCTCGAAATCGGAGAGATGCGAGAAGGCATTCGGTCGTCCCTTGGCGAGCGCGCGCTGGCCGAAATCGAACGCCGAGAGCATGGCGTCGCGCGGGTCGCGGTAGATGTAGGTGATTCGCAGCAACCCCAACCCGGCAAGCAGGCGCGACGCGCCGGACGGCGCCGCATGGGCTTTGATCACAAAGGTATTGCCCATCAACGCGGGGATGGACGCCATTGCCAGCCGCCGCGCCGAAAGCACGCCAATATTACAGTTGACCTCGGTCAGCACGCTTTGCAGTTTATATTTTTCGCGGATGTCGCGCGCGTCGGCGCATCCCGTTGTTTTCATCAGGTCGTGGATGAGGTTATAGTGCCAGCCCGACCCGGCGCGCGGCATTCCTACAGAAAGGACGATCATGAAAATTCCTTGTTATTTATTTCCGGAGTGCAAGAGGTCTCCAGACTTTGCTGTCCAGACTTTGCCGCAATCCCCGCCATGATCCCCGGCACGATCCAGATGTTCGGGGTGGTCAGAGAATCCTGGGTGAAATTATACAGGGCGATGGCAAGCCACGCAAATACACCGGCAACCGCCGCAAAGCGCGCCCAGTAAGACCCCTGCCTGTAAATGAGAAGCGTCTCGCCGAGCAGATAAAGTTGCAAAGCAATAAAAAGAAAGAAGCCAAACAGACCGGTCTCGGCGAGCAAACGCGCATGGAGATTTTTCGGGTTGGGATACAACCTGTTCGCCGGGTTAAGTTGTTTCGCGATCTCGGGGACGGTGGTCAGCGCCCAGTCGGGTAAATTCTGGTAGATGTAGAACCCGCTTCCGCCCAAGCCGACGCCTGTCAGCGGGTATTCTGAAAACGCTTGCAACGCCCCAGCCGTGTACGCTCCGCGCGCGCCGGCGTTGATATCCACGATGTATTCGCTCAGGCTATCGGCGTTGATCTCCCACAGGCGGCGGAAGTAATTCTTCTGGCTGAGGAAAATAAATGCGCCAGCGATGACCCCGACAAATGCAAAGAGGATTGAAAGACGAAAGATGAAAGAAATGAGGCGGCGTTCTCGAAAGCCGTTGATGAACCAAGCCCACATGCCATGCAGAATGTCGCGCCCAAATAAAAGCATCATCAGACTTGAAACGCCGAGGGTGATGAGCAGTCCGCCGCGGGAGTAGGTGGCGAACAGCACCAGCGTAGACAAGACCAGAAGCGCAGGCTCAAGCCAGGGTACGGAGGTGAGGCGGTACTTCGTCAAAACAGAGGCAAACAGAAAGGGGAAGAATACGGTGGCAAGTTGCCCTGCAAGCCAGGCTGGTTCATATGCCAGACCCGAGATGCGGTTCGTGCGCACGAGTTCGCGCATCGAAAATGCCAATTGCCAGTGCGTGACCATTTCTTTTTCGAGCAATCCGGTATAGAAGGTGACGGCTTGCAATCCGCTCCAGGCGAGGTCGAGACACAACCCGGCGAAGATCCATTTGACGGTGAAGCGCAGGCCGGCTTCGTCTTTGTTCATCCACACGGCGGCGACGAAGAAGGCGATGCCGATGAAAAGCGTGATCAGCGCGCGGAGGGCGCGCCCGTCGTAGGTTTGTCCGCGCAGGGGGATCGGGTCGAGCAATGCGCCGACGCTGGAGGAGAAAATTGCGTACAAAACAAATGCGCCAAGGGCGATGAATGCGCCGGAGAATGTCAGCGTTATTTTCCTGCGCCATGCCTGAATCAAAAGAAGCGGAAGCAGTATTGCCAATGGATACAACGCCAGCGGGCGGACGAGCGTGCTTTCGCCCAAACCGGGGAACCAGCGGAAACTGGTGACGGGCAGGGTGAGCAGGGCAAGACCCCATAAGAGGCGGGGCAGGTTCGCCACAGAGAGCACAGAGACCACGGAGGTTTTCATTTCGCTTTGGTAAAGAGTTTGACGATGACGGAAAGAAAAAGAAACCCGCTTGCGCCTGCAAGAAGATAATTACTCATTGGGGCGCTGCGTTCTTTTGGCAGGTTTGCAGATTGGGTGACTTCGAGCTTGATGAATTCGTTCAAGTTACCGGCTTGAATTTCGGCTTGAACTTTTTCTACAAAGGCGTTTGCCCAGGCGGAGGCGAGCGCTTCGGCTTTTTGCGGGTCGTTGTCATCGGCGTGGAAATGCCAGCCTGCTTCGGCGGGTTGGGAGAGGGTCAACTTTCCGCTGCGGAGTTCTTCGATGGGCGCGTCCAATTGACCCAGCGCATCGTCTGACCAGGCGATCTCCTCCATCTTGCGGGCTTCGCGTTCGAGATAATAGAAATCCTGCCGGTCGGTGTTTTCAGGGAAGGCTTCTTCGAAATTGAAATCCACGTTGACGGTGGCTTTGGCGCGATACGGCGGCGGCGCAATGGAATAGACTGCCGCGCCAAGCGCAGAGCCGATCAACGCGCCCAAGACCCAAAAGCGCCAGGCTTTGAGCAGGCGGATGAAGTCGTCGAGGGAGGGGGGGGAGAGGAGGAGGTTCATGGGTAATTGGAGAATAGAATAGAGATTAGAGAATAGAGATTAGAGAATAGAGAATAGAGATTAGAGAATAGAGATTAGAGATTAGAGATTGTCAATGGAATCTCCAATTACCAATCTCTAATTACTTCCTGATCCGCCACTTCCACAGCGGACCGATTAATTTTCTCAAATAATATTTTGCCACAATCGGCGCAAAGACCGAGCCGCCGTTTCGGTAGTGGACTCGCAGCATTTCCTTCCAACCGCGTCCGTCGTTGACATTGGTCTTACTGGAGGTGTGGATGCGGAAGTTCGCCCACGTCCTGCCGGGCAGGTATTTTATCGGCGCATGTTTGGCGATGCGCACCCACAGATCATAATCCATTGCAAAATAGAACGACGGGTCGAGCGGGCCGAGTTCCTTCCAATATCGGGCGCGGAAGAACATCGTCTGTTGTGGGATGTGGACGTAGCCGCGGCGTAATTTGGCGTAATCGGTCTGGCGCGAGGCGAACCTGCCGATGGTCCTTCCTTCTTCGTCTATAAAATTGCAATCGGCGTAGACCATTGCAACGTGGGGATTCGCAAGCAGAAAGTTGACCGCATCCGCGACGGCTTGCGGAGTGGCATAGGTATCGTCGGAGTTGAGCCAGGCGAGGATATCGCCCCCGGCGCGGTTGAAGCCTTTGTTGATGGCGTCGGTCTGACCTTTGTCTTTGGTTGATTCCCAGTACCCCAGTTTACCGGCATATTTTTGAATCACGTCCAGGCTGCCGTCGGTCGAGCCGCCGTCCATGATGATGTATTCGATGCGCGGGTAGGTCTGCCCGAGCACGGATTGGATCGCCGCTTCGAGGAAATCCGCCTGGTTGAACGACGGGGTGACGATGGTGACGAGAGGCAGGGAGAGCATGGGGCAGTTATCAGTGAGCAGTTATCAGTAAGCAGTAATTGGCGATTACCATTCGGATTCGGAATAGAAGGATTCCGAAACGCCTTCGGTGATCCTGCGGATGCGGGAGATTTCTTCGGGAGAGAGAATCTTCTTCCAGTTGTCGAGGCTGGCGCGGCTGTCAAGTTTGACGGAATGGGTTTTGTTCCTGGCAAGTTTCGCCGGGTTCTCGGAACTGCTGGAGTTTTCGATGGCGTATCGGGCGCGCTCGGTGAACTCCAAGCCGAGGGATTTGTATAAAGCCTGAAAACCGGTCACGGGGTTGCGGGATAAATCTTCGTGGCGGAGGATGTTGAATTGCGGGAAAGAGTCACGGGTCCCATGAACGAAGCGGTAGATGAACTTCCACAACAAAGCCGCCTGGCTGACGATGTCGTTTTTGTCCATCGCCTCCATTGCGGCGCGGTCGGCTTCGAGATGGTCGCGCATGAAGAGCGGCTGGCTGAGCAGGTTGTTGAAATCGTAATTCCAGCCGAGGCGTTTGAGGCTGCTTGCAAACCCCGCCGGGTGGCGGGTGGTGATGACCACCTTGCAGTTCAGGCGTTTTGCAAACCAGGGAGTGGAAAAAACCGCAAAGGGGTCCTTGATCAGCGCGCGCTGACCGCGCATACTGCCGTTGAAGAAAATGCGGAAGTCGCGCCCCATGCGCAGGAAATCCTTGATCGAGCGCAGCGATTTGGCCTCGAGCCAGGTGTGATACTGAAAGTTGAGCAGTTCGCGGAACGGGGGGAGATATTCCGCTTCGTTTTCTTCGGTGATGTAGGCGTACCAGTGTTTGACCGGCGCGCGGTAAATACCGGGACGGTGCAGCACATTGAGCGGCTCGCTGATGTAGGCGGTGTCGGCGTCGGCGGCAAGCATTTTGCCGACCCAGGTGGTGCCGCTGCGATGCGACCCCGTGACGAGGATGGGAGTCTGTTCATTCGCTGAAGTATTCAAGGATGTGTTCCTCTTCGACGGAAACCGCGCTGATGGAGTAAACGTCGTAGACCTGCGCCGCGCACATATTGACCCAGAAATAGGGACGCACGTCCAGTTCCTTGGTGCCTTCGTAACCGTCCAGCCCGGGGATGACGATGTCCTGCGTGCCCGCGGCTTTCATATCGTAGATCATCTGCTCGCGCTCGTCCCAGCGCAGGGCGGCGAGACGGCGCTCTTCATGGGTCGAGAGCGGCTGGCGCGTCATCCAGAACGGATAGAGCAGGGCAACGAAGGCAAGCGCCGCGGCTGCATAACGGGTAAATGACGGGAGTTTTATAAAGGATAGCACATAACCGGCGCAAATCCCAAAAGCGATGAGAGCGAGAACAAGCAGGTAATGAGCCGGGAAGCGCACGCGCTCCAACGGGTAGGATTGACCGTAGGAACTGGGGGCGAAGGCGGCAAAGATCAGCCCGTAGAGCAAAACAGGAATGAGCAGGAAGACCCAGTTGAAACGCGGGTCATATTTCCCCTTTTCCCGTTCCAAAAAGAAGAGGTAGGAAAGCAGCCCGGAGACCGCCAGCAGGGCAAGGATGGGAAGCGGCAGGTTTGTGACGGCGATGCGCAGGAAAAGCAGGGAGAAGCCGAGATCACGGACGAGGACGGTGGCGACCGAGGGCGGACCGTTTTCGTCATTGATGCGGACTTCGTTGGCAGGCGACATGAACATCACCAGCACGGCGAGGATCGCGCCGATGAGCAGGGCGGTCATCAGGGTCAACGCGGGTTTGCGGCGCGGACTTTTATCGAAGAAGTAGACGCCGGTAATGGCAAGCGCAAGGATCGAGATGTGCGATACACCTAGCGTTTCGGAAAGCCCGCCGTTGAAGAAGGCGAGAAAGGCAAAGAGCGCCGCCAGCCACAGGTTTGATCGCTGCCCGCGGATGAGTTTGACCAGCCAGGCGGAGATGAGGGTGAAAATGACGATCGGGGTGAGGTAGGAGACCTGCCCCGGGCGCCAATACAAAACCTGGAAGACATTGGGGGCGGTGTAGAACGAAAAAAGGATGATGGCTTCGGCGGCAGACAGGCGGAAGGGCGTTTCGATCTTCAAGCCGAACAGTTTGTTCAATTCGGTCAACAACCAATACAAGCCGCATGCCCATATAAGGACATGCAGGGCGGGGACGAAGGCGATGTTGTTCGGGAAAAGCTCCCAAAAGCCGAGGATGAATAAGTTGGAAAAGCGGTTCGACTTGTAGAGGTATTTGTTCCAGCTATTCGTGAAAACGTCATTGGATTGCAGGTCGAAGAGCAGGCAGTAGTCGTCACCCATGTAGCGGGTAAAGAATCCCAGGTAGGCATAGACGGCGAGCGCCACGGTCATGGCGAGGACGCCGAACCAGGCAAGGTAGGTGGAGTATTTATTGTTATTTGTCATGCGTTATTTCATCAAATTATAGATCACGTAGCCGTCTCCTTCGGCAAAGACAGGATGGGTTTCGAGTTTTTCCTTCAGGAAGGGCTGGCGGTCGAGGTCGTCGAAGTCGGTGACGAGAAACAGGTCTTTTTTGAGGACGGTGTCGTTGAAAAAGCCTTCGAAGTCGCGCCCGGTTCCGCGCGTGTCGCTGTAGATCAGGTCGCCGGATGTGGGCCAGGCGGTGATGTTGCGCCAGCCCCAGTACGCCATGCGCGCGCCGTAATCCTGGGTGAGACCCGCCAGATTATACCCGTCTGTTTTGGCGCCGATCTCAGCCCACATCGCGCTCTCAGGGCGGTAGTCCACGGCGTTGAGGGTGTTGCGAGTGTTCCAAAGGGAGGAGATAATGCCCACGAAAAGAAAGATGTAAGAAGAAAGGCGGAGGAATTTTGTGTCTGTGAGTTGGGCGAGTTTGGAAAGAAGAAGATCGGCAAGCGGCGCAAGCGAAAGCGCAAGGATGGGAATCAGCGGCAGGGAATAGTAATCGTGGGTGGAAATGTGGAAGTTAAAGTAAAGCCCAAAGAGGCAGTACCCGGTCCAAAGTCCAAGAAGGAAGCGGTTTTCTTTATCCTCAAAGAAAAACAAACCGAGCAGGGCCAGCCCGGGGATGAATCCGCCCGCCACCAGGGTTCAGCATGTTCAGCCAGCCAACGTAATACGACGGGCTGAGGAAGAGCGCGGGGATGAACCGTCCGCTGAACTGCTGACCGAGATAACCCTCGATGAAAATGCCGTAGATGAGATACGCCGCGCCGGGAAGGATTCCCAGAAGACTCATTACATAGAGTTGCGGATTCTTGAACGCCTCTTTCATGGACCTGCGGCTGAGCGCCGCTCCCAAGCCTGCGCCTGCGATGAAGAATGCCGCCGGGAATTTGATGAAGATGGCAAGCCCGCCGAAGAGACCGGCAAGAAGAGCCATTAACCACGAGTTGGGGTTTTCTGCGCCTGCCCACTCCCAGACCGCCCACAGGAACATGACGATGAGCATCGTCATCAGCGGGTCGGGTTGGAAACTGCGGCTGGCGATGACGGCATATGGAAGGAAAAGATAAATTGCAGTTGCGGCGATGGCTCCGTCTTCAGAAACCAACCGGCGGGCGAGCAGGTAAAGGAACCAGCCGCCGATCAGCCAAAACGCGGAGGAATAAATGCGCGCGATCCAGACCTGTTCGCCGGTGAAGCGATACGTCCAGGCGACGATGCGTTCGAAGACCTCCGGCTCGACCGAGGCGCGGAACTTCCACTGCTGGACGGCGAAGGCGCGTTCTTCGGGCGAAACATCGAAGCGGGTTTCGTAATATATGCCGCGCGCCTTGAGCGCCGACAGTAATTGACGGGTGGAATGGAATTCGAGCGGCAGGTCGGTCAGGTCGTAGAGGCGGATGGCAAGCGCAAGCGTGAAGATGACGAGCAGGGCAAACGTCCGCGCGGGGCGGGTGGGAAATAATCTTTCCATGATGGAGGGGTATTGTAACGTATAGAATGGAGGTGAATCTAATATTGGTTTTGGAAATGACTACCCAGCGCCATTGTTGGCTTCACACGTAAATCAGCCTGGTTTATCGATAGGCACAATCCACGCTTTTCGCCCAAGTTCCTCAAAAATCTCATCTTCTTCCGCAGCCCGCTGATACAATGACCATATGCAAGCGAACGAAGTTGTTGAACTTCTGAAACTTTTCGAGAAGCATCACATCACGGTCTGGGTGGATGGCGGCTGGGGTGTGGATGCCCTGCTCGGGGAACAAACCCGCCTCCACAACGACCTCGATCTTGCTCTTACCCATCAAGATGTTCCTGCGCTGAGAGCCTTGCTCAGCAAACGCGGCTATACAGAAGTCCCGCGCGATGACAGTTGGGAATGCAACTTCGTCCTCCGCGATGCTCACGGTCACGAGGTGGACCTGCACTCCTGCACCTTCGACTCAGACGGCAACAACATCTTCGGTGTGGCATATCCATTTGATTCATGGACCGGCAACGGAGTCATCCTCGGCTATCCGGTCAAGTGTATTGAACCAAATTGGTTGGTTAAATTCCACACCGGGTATAAACTGGACGAAAACGATTATCACGATGTGAAGTTACTATGCAAAAAATTTGGACTAGAAATCTCAGAAGAGTATGCAGAATTTGTGAAGAATGAAGAAAGATGAAAGAAGAATCTCGATTCTGCACAGACAGTGAACGGCATGAACGAACGTCCCAATCCCGTGTGTTACTCATGATATATCTGACGGCAGTTACAAAGGAATAAGCCAGTGCAAGATTTCCCACCCATCCAAACCGAACGCCTGACCCTGCGTCCCTTTCAAGCGGACGATCTCGACTTCACCTTTCAGCATTTCAGTGACCCGCAAGTGGCGCAATATCTTTTGGACGAACCGCCCGTCACTGATTTGTCACAGGCACAGGAAATTGTGCAATTCTATTTGGACTCAGCAGGCAAGTCTTACAATCGTTGGGTGATCGTCACCGAAGCAGACGGTCAACGCATTGGCACCTGCGGCTTCCACAAATGGAATAAAAGCCACCAACGCGCCGAGGTTGGCTATGACCTCAGCCCCAAGGCATGGGGTCAAGGCTACATGCAAGAAACGCTGCACGCCGCGATCCAATTCGGATTCGTTCAAATGAAACTACATCGCATCGAAGCATTGGTTTACCCTGAAAATGTGCGTTCCCTTCACTTGCTAAACAAATTAGGCTTCAAACAGGAAGGCGCCTTACGCGATTATTTTTATCTTGATGGCAAGTTTTATGATCACGTAGTATTGTCTCTACTAAAGAAATAGAAAAAATCTCCGAGGTCTTAAAGACCTCGGAGATTTGACTCTAGCAATTCCATCACCCGCTCTTCGCGCTTCACCCAAGTCAACTGCTCCACATCCTTGCGGGCTTGCGCACCCAACGCCAATCGGCGCGGCTCATCGGCAAGCAACGACTCAATCGCCGCCTTCCAATTCCCCATTCCCCATTCCCTATTCCCTTCCTCCACCGGCTCCACCAACACCGCATTGCCCTCATTCAGCACCTCACGTATCGAAGGCAAATCCGCCGAAACAATTCCGCGTCCCGCCGCCATATACTCGAACATCTTCATCGGGTTGATCACCTCGGCAATGTCCTGTCCGCTCGAAGCCTCGATGGAACGCGAGTACGGCATCAGCAGCACATCCGCCGCCGCCTGATACAGCGGAATCACTCATGCTTCACAAAGCCGGTCATCGTCACGTTGGTCATGCCAGCCTCGTTCAACTTGCCGCGCCAAAAGTCCACCAACTCAGGCGTGCCGCCCACCCACAAAAAATTCACTGCAGGCATTTGCCTGGCGAGTTCAAACAAAAGATCAGCACCTCTGCCGGGATAAATATGCCCCGTGAAACCAACCGTCAGCCCGTCTTTCAAATTCAATTGACGACGCGCTTCGACTGGACTGGGCAGACCCGCATACTTCTCCAACTCGACGCCATTCGGAGCGAGCAGCAGCGCTTCATCCTTAAACTGAAACTTGGTCGAGCGCTCCAAAGCCTTTCTCAACGCTGACGTGGTGACCGTCATCACCTTGGGAGTCTTCTGCTTCCAAAACTGTCTCATCCACCACACACCGAGTTTGCCCGAGTTATCCGCGTGCATTTCGAGCACCACGGGATAACCCATCCACGTGCCCAGCGCCGCGGATTGGGGCAGCCAGGTGTAAATTAATTCAGCGCCAAATCGCTTCGCAGCCCGCTGGGCATGGACGATAAAGTCGAGGCGTTTGAGTCCGCTGATGGACGGGAGCAATTCGAGGTCGGGCGTGAGGCGTAATCCGTAATGCGTAAGTAGTAATTGGTGATTGGTAATTGGTACTTCTTTGGGAGCGAACATCTTGATGTCATGTCCCAATTGCATTAAGGCTTGAGCAACTTTCATTGCCTGAATCGAGTTTGCGGTCAGCGAAGGAATCCGCGAGTTGGTAACGAGTGCAATCTTCATTCTTTCATCTTTCTTCTTTCTTACGAATTTCAACTACCCCGCGAAGAACCATCATCCCCACCGACGCAATGTAATAGAACGAGAGCAACCCACCCGCTGCGGCAACGCCATAGACCGGCACAAGCCAAAACGAAAGCGCGAGTTTGATGATGCCCGCCGCAAGCGTTACATAGACGGGGAACTCCGGCAATCCGAGCGCGAGCAACAGTGGACGATTCCAAAAGAGGATGTAATTGAAGACCAAGCCGATAGTCAACGCAACAAGAGCGGGATAGGCGGCGAGATAGTCTGCGCCGGAGTAAATTTGAATAACCCATTGACCGAGAAGAATCAAACCCGCACCAAGGATGGTGTTGTATACGAACGAAAAAGCAGTAATCTTCTTGAGAAAACTTTTCAGTTTGTCCCATGCTTTTTCAACTGCAAGTTTATTGATCTCGGGAAAAGTTGTGGCAATGAGCGGGTCGGCAGGGATGGCGAGAAAGTGTGTGATGGTGTATGCCACGCGATAATAACCGACCGCAGTGGTATCGAGAAAGAAACCGACCCAAATGAGTTCACTCTCGCGGAAGAGTTTGATGATGGTCGCGCTGATGTTGGAACTGAACGCAAAACGGAAAATTTCTCTGCGGGCAGTGAGTGCAGAAAAAGAGGTGCGCCACCATCCGTTGCCGAGTTTTTCTTTCAATTGTTTTTGAGCCAGAGTGAAAAGCCCCAGCCCAAGAATGGATTTACCAACGAGATAAGCAATAAGAACGACGGTAATACTGCCGCTGAAAAAGAACGCGCCTGCAATGATGAGCGTGGTAACGATGGCTTGGATCAAATTGACCGTGCCCTGTAATTTGATCTTTTCGGTAATCTGCAAAATACCCGTGGATGTTTCGGTGTTGAAATTCGCCAACAGGTTAATCGCAAAGAACGTGAACATCCAGGCAATGTCGGGAGTCTTGGCGAGGTAGATTTCAGCGAATTGCGCGGTGAAAAGCACGACGAGAAACGCCAACAGCGAAACCGCGGCTTCGGTTGTGCTGGCAGCTTTGAACAAGGCGGAGGCTTGTTCTTTATCCTGCTTGTTCAGGTATTCCCCGCCGTAACGCACCACCAACTCGCTCATGCGGAACGAGAAGATGCTGTTCACGGTCGAAGCGAACGCCATCACCACGCCGATCAGACCGAATCCCGCCGGACCGAGCAGGCGGGTCGCCATGATGCCTTGCACCACGCTTAATCCAAGTGCGAGGGTGTTGTTGCTAAACAACGATCCGCTGGAGCGCATCACTTTGGCAAAGAGCGGATCGTTTTTGAATTTTGAGAAGAGGGACATTAGATTTTACGGATCACGCATTACGAATTACGCTATCTCCCCGTGATATGTAACCCGTAATGCGTAAAAAGCTGTTTACGGTGTGAGAATATCCTTCGCCCAGTCGCGGTTCTCGTTATACCACTCGACCAGCTTTGTAACCCCGGTACGCATATCGACCTGGGGCTCCCAGCCGAGCATTGTTCCAGCCTTGGTCACGTCTGCCTGGTTGGTCAGCATATCCGCCGGGTTGGCGGGACCATACTGCACCACCGCCTTTTTTCCGATGATGTCTTCCATCAAACGAATTAAGTTAATCACCGTGATAACCTCATGCCCGCCGAGGTTGAACACTTCAAAGCCCACCGGCTTGAGCGCCAGAATCGCGCCGTGGGCAATGTCATCAATGTAGGTAAAGCCGCGCGAATGATTCCCGTCCCCATTAATGCGCACCGGTTTCCCTTCACTGATCCACTGCACAAAGCGGAGATGTGCAAGGTCGGGTCTGCCTGCGGGTCCGTACACGGTGAAAAATCTCAGGATGCTGACGTCGATCCCATACAGGTGGTGATACGAATGGGCAAGCGCCTCCGCCCCCTTTTTGCTGGCAGCATAGGGCTGCATCGGCTCGCTGCTGGATGCGGTCTCGGGCGTCGGGTAGGGCGGATTCTCGCCATAAATGCTGGAGGTGGACGCCATCACGAATTTCTTACAGCCATACTGACGGCAAACCTCCAGCATGTTCAACGTGCCGGTCACATTCGTCTCAAGGAATACCCAGGGATTTTCCACGCTAAAGCGCACTCCTGCCCGCGCCGCCAGGTGGATGACACCGTCGAACTTCTCATCCCTGAACAGTTCGATGCAGGATTTTTCAGAAATATCGCGCTGGTGAAATTTAAAGCCCGGCAGCGCCTGCAATTTTTTCAGGCGGTATTCCTTTATGCGCGGGTCGTAGGCATCGTTGACGTTATCAATGCCTACGACCGTATGTCCCTGCCCGATCAGCATTTCCGACGTCCGCGCGCCGATGAAACCCGCCGCGCCGGTCACAAGATAATTCCCCATGGCGCTAGAGTCTCTCCACGTTTGCGAACCTGCCAAGTTTGCCGGTCGCATTTCGCGAGTCGAATACAAATTTTGCGGATTCGATGATCGCGTTGTAGTCGTACATTTTGTGATTGGTCACCAACACAACCGCATCCGCTTCCTTTACAGACTTCATCAGGTCTGTCACGCTATCCATTTGCCAGTCTTCATATTCGTGATGGATATGCGGGATGTACGGGTCGTGGTATTCGACCAGCGCGCCCTTCTTGCGCAGCAAACCGATCACATCCAGCGCGGGAGATTCGCGCACATCGTCAATATCCGGTTTGTATGCCACCCCCAGCGCCAAAACCTTCGAGCCTTTCAGGGTCTTGCCAAGATCGTTCATCGCCTCCAATACGCGGCTGACGACATAACGCGGCATGTTGGTATTGATCTCGGATGCCAGTTCGATGAAACGCGCGTTGTAATTGAACGAGCGCATCTTCCACGAAAGATAAAGCGGATCGATGGGAATACAGTGCCCGCCCAAACCGGGACCCGGCGTAAATTTCATAAAGCCGAAAGGCTTGGTGGCAGCCGCATCGATCACCTCCCACACATCCACGTCGAGATATTCGCACATGATCGCCAGTTCGTTAACCAGGCCGATGTTGATCATGCGGAAGGTATTTTCCAGCAGCTTGGCCATCTCCGCAGACTCGGCGGAACTGACCCGATGAACAACATCGATCGCGCCCTCGTACCAGGCAGTCGCCACTTCACCGCAGGCTTCAGTGATTCCCCCCATGACCTTGGGCGTGTTCTTGGTCGTAAAATCCTTGCGCCCGGGGTCCACACGCTCCGGCGAGAATGCCAGGAACCAGTCTTCGCCGACAACAAGGTCATGCTCGACGCCGAGTTTTGGCAGCAGCAACTCGCGCGTCGTGCCGGGATATGTAGTGGATTGCAGCACCACCACCATGCCCTTGTGCATATATTTGCCCAATTCCTCCATCGCCGAAATGATGAAGGACATATCCGGGTCGCCGGTCTGCCTGAGCGGAGTCGGCACGCAAATGCTGACGGCGTCCATATCCTTCAATACGGAAAAATCGGCGGTGGCGGTCAATCTTCCTTCTTTGACAAGCCTCGACACGGTTTCAGTCCTGACATCCGGGATGTACGATTCGCCTTTTGCCAGCGCGTCGACCTTGCGCTTGTCCGGGTCCACGCCGGTCACTTTGAATCCCGCCTCGCCGAATACGACCGCCAGGGGCAGCCCCACATACCCCAGGCCAAGGATCGCCATCTTCGCGCTTTTATCCTTCAGTTTTTTGATCAGATCAGTTTTTATTGTCATGGTTTCCTCTTGCTTCAAAATAGGCTTAGTTGCCGCGGCGTCTCAGGTTTCTGCCTTGCCGCGATTGTTTTTCTTTCGATAACCCGCCTGCCCAATGCAGCCCGCGCCTCGTTCAACTGGTCCGGCAGCCTGGCAAAATCGGTCAGCATGGCGGGGCGCAGGGCAGGCTGGTGCAGCGCCGCCGCCGGGTGATACATGGGAATGATAAACCTTTCGCCAACTTTTTGCATCTGCCCGTGAACAGACGTGATCTTCACGCCCGGGAAGTAGGCGCTCATCGAAATGCGCCCCAGCGTCACAATGATACTCGGGTTTATCGCCTCGATCTGGGCGTTCAAATACCCGCTGCACGCCGCCAGTTCCCCCGGCTCGGGGTCGCGGTTGCCGGGCGGGCGGCATTTGACCACGTTCGCAATAAAAACATCCGAACGCTCCAAACCCGCCTGTGCCAGCAACTGCTCCAAAAACTTACCCGAAGCCCCCACGAACGGACGCCCCTGCTCGTTCTCATGGAACCCCGGTCCCTCGCCAATGAACATGATCTCGGCGTCGGCGGGCCCCTCGCCCGTCACCGCCTTCCTGCGCGACTCATGCAGGGCGCATTTCACGCAAATCGAAGCCTCGCGGGCGATCCGGTCCAGGGTCTCAGCAGCAGACATTTATTCTCCTTGCAAACGCCCCAGATCGTTCAGCGACATCAGAATGGCATCCTCATGGTTATCCGCGTAATAGCCCTCGCGCCGGCCGTCTTCCACAAACCCAAGCCCGCGATACATCTTCATGGCAACCGCATTCCCCTCGCGCACCTCAAGAAAGGCCCGCCCCACCCCCTCCTGCCTTGCTGAAATAAGCGCATGAACCAGAAGCCTTGCGCCAATGCCGCGCCCGCGATAATCGGGATGCGTCGCAATCGTGGCAACATGCAATTCATCCACGATCAACCAGCCGACCATCATCGCCAGAATGCGCCCGTCCATTTCCGCAACCCAATGACGAGAGGAAAGGTTATCCTTCACTTCAAAGTGAAACGAACTGAGGGGCCACGGCAGCGTGAACGAAACCTGGTCTATGGCAACCACCTGCTCAAGATCGTCTTCGGTCATCTTGCGTATATGAAGACCCGGCAGGTCTCCCGATGAAGTTTGCGGAATTGAGTTCATTATCGAGACCCGTCAGGTCATTCCATCATTGGATCGGCGTCCCCGCCACATGCAGGTAGACCGGCGCAAGGGCTGCGAGATCGTCCACATCATTCTTCCGCCAGCGCTCCCACGCCAGTTCCGCCAGCGCCGCCGGGCGTCTGACGCACAAAGCCGGAGACGCCAGGTGAATCTTTTTTATTTTGGATATTTTTCTTCTATCGTCAGATGTCAGTTCTCCCGCAATCAAAAAGGGACTCTCCAACCCTGCCAGCATCTCATCCACCGTCCCGCTTCGCACCGGACCTTGAGCCTGCCACTGTTTCCTGACGGTTTTATACACGCCGTAAGCGACCCGCGTCCGCCCGGCTTGAATGACGGCAACAAGGTCATGCCTCGCCAGGGGTTGAGCCATCGCAATGACATCCAGGGTCGAGACGCCCATCACAGGTAAATTTCGCGCAAGCGCAATGCCCTTGACCAAAGACAACCCGACCCGCAAACTGGTGAACGAGCCCGGTCCGATGGCAACGCCCAGGGCGTTCACCGAAGACATCGAAGCGCCGCAGCGACTCAAAAGTCCGGAAAGAGCCGGGGAAAGTTCCGAGGTGTGATGCTGGTTCGTCGCCCAGGTCATCTCGCCGAGCACGCGGTCGCCGTCGTATAAAGCCAGTCCAACAAAGGCGGTCGAGGTATCCACTGCAAGCAGCATCGTCAGCCTCCCACCATCAAACGCCGGATTTCGTCGAGCATCCCGTCGTAACGGACTCCGTTTGCGCGGAACTCCATGCGGCGGTGTTCCTCGGCAACATGGTCGAATTGGATTCGCAAATTCTCAGCCGGGATCAAACCGCCGAGCCGCTCGGGCCATTCGACGATCAACGCGCCTTCGGCGAGCATCGAGTCGAGGTCGAGTTCCTCCGCTTCGGGCGCGGAATCGAGCCGGTAGGCATCGAGGTGATGCAGGCGGCTTCCATCGGCGCGGCGGTATTGGTTGACGAGGATGAATGTGGGGCTGGAAACTGAATCAAGCGACCCCCACCCCTGCGCGATCCCCTGCGTGAAGGTGGTCTTGCCCGCGCCCAGGTCGCCCTGCAAACAGACGACATCGCCCGCTTCGAGCAAACCGCCGAGGCGCATCCCAATGCGGCGGGTCTGCTCGGGACTGCGGCTGAAGAATTCCAACATGTGGGCGTCGAGGATGGGCATCAGGTGGAAATTATACCGCCCCGTCGGCTTGGACTCCAACGTCTCCCGACGTTGGAGTTCGATCAGGAGGGGAATAACTTTTCAAACGATTCGGGGCAATACTTTTGCGCCATTTCGCTGGAGATGCCGTTCTCTTTGCATATCTCTGCGTATAAATCCACGCTTGGGCGGCGGATGCGTTTCTGGGTATCCACATCCAGTCCCCACAGCCCGAAGCGGTACTTCCATCCGAAACTCCACTCAAAATTATCCACCAGCGACCAGTGGAAATAGCCCTTGACCGGCCAGTTGAAGTTGACCGCCCGCCACATCTGGTGGATGTGCTCGACAATGTAACGCGGACGCAGGGAGTCGTCGGCTGAGTTGACTCCGTTTTCGCTGACAAGGATCGGCAGGTTCGGAAAGTTGCGCACGACCCACTTCAACCCTTCGAACATCCCATCCGGTTCAAAGGCGAGGAATCCGCCGTCGCTCAACTCGGCGCCTTTTCGATAAAAGTTACGCCCAAACAATTTGCCGGGGCTGAACAAGTCAAAGGCGACATATTCGCGCGTGTAATAATTGAAACCGAAATAATCCTGCGTGCCTTTTGCTTCGGGAATTTTGAGAGAGCCGATGGGCGAACGCATCACCCCATCTGCCAGCGCCAGCGGAAAGCCGGCATTGATGGCGCTGAAAAAATTATTCGCCATCAAACGGTCCAGCGGAGACCAGCCGCGATGCGGCAGAATGGAACGGTAGTGATGCGCAATGCCCACCCGCGCCTCCGGCTGCAATAAATGGATGGCGCGATATGCCGCGGCATGTCCGCGGATGAGGTTGGCTTGTACCTGCATAGCCAGCTTCATGTTGTTTTTCCCGGGCGGGAAGGAGTCGACGCCGGTAATAATATAACCGTTCAGGGCATAGCCCGTCGGTTCATTGATGGTACACCACAGCGCGCAATATTCCTTCAACGCATCCACCACTTTGCGGACGTACTTCTCGAATAGCGGCACAACCGCTTCTGTTTCCCAGCCTCCCAATTCTTCGAGCCATAACGGGTCGGTGAAATGATGCAACGTCACCATCGGCATGATGCCGCGTTCCTTGAGTCCGCGTAACATGGCGCGGTATTTTTCGAGCGCGTCTTCATCCCAGGTATCGGGCGTCGGCTGGATGCGGCTCCACTCCACAGATAAACGATGCGCGTTCTGTCCCGTTTCGGCGGCGCGGTCGAAGTCTTCGCGCCAGCGTCCGCCCCACCAATCGGCAGCGACCGCGGCGGAACCATCCGTGTGGCCGTCCCGCTCCCACTTCCACCAATTGTTATTCGTATTATTGCCTTCCACCTGATGCGCGGCGGATGCCGTCCCCCATAAAAATCCTTTTGGAAAATGATACGTGCCTTGAGGCATGATTTCTCCTGATCATGTAGGGGCGGGGTTCCCCCGCCCCTACGAACGATTCAAATACGCCAGATACAACGCCACCGACCCCGCCACGGCGGCATTCAACGATTCGATTTTGCCCTTCATCGGCAATTTCAAAACAATATCGCACTTCTTGCGCGTGAGTTCGTGCAAACCTTCCCCTTCCGAACCGACGACGAGTCCCAGCGAGCCTTTGAGGTGACGTGAATTCGGTTCGACCTCCGCCCCAGCCTGGTCCAAGCCTGCGAGCCAGATGTCTGCATCCCTAAGCGAGTCCATCGCCTGCGAGAGATTCGACTTGGCGATGAGCATATGCTCGCTCGCTCCCGACGACGCATTGACCACGGACGGAGTCACCTCCACCGTCCGCGCCAACGGGATGATGATGCCATGCACGCCCACCGCCTCCGCCGTGCGGATCAACGTCCCAAAATTCTGCGGGTCTTGCAGCGAGTCGAGAATCAAAATGAAAGGCGGCTCATCCTTGATGCCGTCCAGAATGTCGACCAAATCCGCATACGGATATCCGCCAACCTCCGCCGTCACCCCTTGATGGTTCTGGTGGACCTTGTCCAACCTCCCGCGCGGCACGCGGTTGATCTTGACCTTCTGCTGCCCGGCGAGTTTGACAATCTCTGCCAGCGTCCCCTTCTCCTGCGCCCCTTCGGCGATTTCGATGGAAAAAATCTGCCTGCGTTTTGCCAGCAGGGCTTCATGGACGGCGTTGCGTGAGTAGATGAATTCTTTCATACGGGTTGATTTTACTTGATGTGATACCTTCACAGGGATAACTCACTTTCTACATACAGGCTGGCGGGCATATAATTCACTCACCTTACGCAGCTGCCCTGAGCGGAGCGCCGAGTAATCGCCGAGGAACGCAGTCGAAGGGTGAGTGAAAGTGGAATGACCAAAATTGCGTAAGGTGAGTAATTCATCAAACCGAACGATCATTTACGAAGGAGCAATCTCATGCAATGGATCACACGTTCGCACGTTCACGTGGACAGGGTCGCCTGCCCGTGGCTCATCACCCGCTTTATTGACAGTGAGGCGGAGTTTCTATTCGTCCCCGGCAGCCAGATCGAAAAGGTTGCCAAAGAAACCGGCGCGATTCCCTACGACGCGCCCGGCGTGGAACTGGGTCACGTAGACGGACGCTGTTCCTTCGAGTCCATCATCGTCAAATACGGGTTGAAGGAACCGGGGCTTTTGCGCCTGGCGAAAATCGTCCACGCGGCGGATGTGGCGGAGGATATTGACAGCGACCCCATCGCGCGCGGACTCGAAGCCATCGCCTCCGGTTACAGCCTGCGCTTCCCCGAAGATATGGAAAACCTTGAGCATCAATTCGAAGTGTACGACGCCCTGTATGCCTGGTGCAGACTGGATACTGCCAAAACAAAATGACCCCCACCCTCGACATCCCCCTGCTCTTCGCCACGCGCATCATCCGCATGTTCTGCTATGGGTTCCTGTCCGTCGTCCTTGTCTTGTATCTTGCAGAGGCAGGGTTAACCGAGCAGCAGGCGGGCTTGCTCTTCACATTCACGCTTGCAGGTGATGCGTTCATCTCCCTCTACCTCACCACCCACGCGGACGGGTTCGGGCGCAAACGCACGCTCATCATCGGCGCATTGCTCATGCTGGGCGCGGGCGTTGTCTTTCTGCTGACGAATAATCTCATCATCCTGATCCTTGCCGCCATCATCGGCGTCATCAGCCCAAGCGGAAATGAGATCGGTCCGTTTCTTTCCGTGGAGCAGGCGGGCTTGAGTCAACTTGTGCCGAACGAGATGCGCACGAAGGTCTTCGCCTGGTATAACCTCGCCGGTTCGTTCTCCACCGCCATCGGCGCATTGACGGGCGGCTGGCTGGCAAAGTTCCTGCAGCTCAGGCGGCTGGACGGCTCTGGCTTCCTATCGCTACATCCTGACCGGTTATGCCATCGGCGGGTTTCTCCTCGCGGTTTTCTTTTTACAGGTTTCCCCCGCCATCGAAGCGCGAAACGAAGCCAATCATGCCAAAAAAGTCTTGGGCTTGCACAAATCCCGCAATGTCGTTTTTAAACTCAGCGCCTTCTTCGCGCTCGACGCCTTCGCGGGCGGACTCATCGTCCAAAGCATGATCGCCTACTGGTTCCACGTCAAATTCGGCGTGGATACGGGCATCCTCGGCAGTATCTTCTTCGGCGCGAACATCCTCGCGGGCATCTCGTCTTTGCTTGCGGTCAAACTCGCGGAGAAGATCGGGCTGATCAACACGATGGTCTTCACGCACATTCCCTCGAACATTCTCCTGATCCTCGTGCCGTTGATGCCCACCCTGCCCCTCGCCATCGGGATTCTGCTCCTGCGCTTCAGCATCTCCCAGATGGACGTGCCGACGCGTCAATCCTACACGATGGCTGTAGTGGACCCCGACGAACGATCCGCCGCCTCAGGCGTGACTGCCATTGCCCGTTCGGTGGGCGCGTCCATCTCCCCGGCGTTGACGGGACTCTTCTTCGGCATCCCCGCTTTGCTCAGCGTTCCCTTCTTTCTTTGCGGCGGGTTGAAGATCGTATACGATTTATTACTCTGGCGCGAGTTCCGCATGGTCAAACCGCCGGAGGAGAAATAAATGCAACCATCCCTTGCTGAACGCGGTTATGGTAAAACCCTGGCGGGTCGCCCCTACAAATTTAAAATGGAGAACCCATGAAACATCTATTCATCATCAACGACGGACCCTACGGAAATGAACGCGCCTACAACGCCCTGCGTCTCGCCATGAACGTGGCGAAGCGCGAAGGCGAACACGTGCGCGTCTTCCTGATGGGCGACGGCGTGCAATGCGCCGTGAAAAAACAGGAAACTCCGCAGGGATATTACAATATCGAACGCATGTTGGGTTCAATCCAACGCCGCGGCGATGTCGCCACCTGAGGAACCTGCCAAAAAGCCCGAGGTCTCGGGCAGGAAAATATGATCGAAGGCGTTCAACATGGCAGCATGGATTTACTTGCCGATTGGACGCTCGAAGCCGATAGAGTCATTGTGTTCTAAAATTACAGGCGTAAGAGACGCTCTCTAGCGTCGGGCTTTGCGCTGTCAAACCATTACCTCAAGGAGTATCATGTCCACAGCCCCCAAATCACAGGTTTTGAATCTCGCCGAAATGGTCAACTACCAGGAAGGCTCCGTCGTCAGCCGCCAAATCACCAAAGCGGAGGCGGGCAACGTCACGTTATTCGCCTTCGACAAAGACCAGGGCTTGAGCGAACACACCGCCCCCTTCGACGCCCTCGTCCACGTCATCGAAGGCGATGCGGAAGTGACCATCTCTGGAACACCATATCAATTGAAGACAGGCGACGCCATCATCATGCCCGCCAATGAACCGCACGCATTGAAAGCCATCCAGAAATTCAAGATGCTGCTGACGATGATCCGGGCATAGCGTTAATTCAGCCGCATCACCGTTGGTTTTAACCCCAACTCTTCTATCAACCCGTTCAACTCGTCATCCGTCAAACACCGACCCTTGCCTGCATACGCGGTGAGCATGGCTTCGGTGGTATTCGTCCCAAAGGAGCGACCGTCATAGCGGGGCGTGGTGGTGATGACGGTCTTCACGCCGCGTTCCTTGAGTAATGCGATGTTGTCTTCGGTGGTAGTGTTGGTGACGACTGTCTTGCCCGCCAGGCTCTTCGGCATGTATTTGCGCATGAAGAGGAAATCCCCGGCGATCAAATCTGACTCCTCGAAGTATTTGACGTACTTCGGCTCATGCTCCGCGCCGTCGCTGCCATAGAAGATCATGGACATGGGGAAGTGGCTGACGAAGGGAAGCATAATCCGCGCAACGCGTTTGAAGGCGGGGATGCCGTGCAGCGGAATCGGCACCCCAAGCGCGACCATCAAATCGCCGGAGACGATTTTGTCCGAGACTTCGGCAACGGCTTGAGCGAGTCCCATGCGGTCTACAGCCACGGGGACAAATGCCTGCTTGAAACGCACATCTCCCAATTGAGATTTTGCCAGTTCGAAGACCCGCCGTTCAAGCGTATGTTTAAGTCCGCGCCCGTCGCAGAGTGGAGTCTGCCTGACGCCGGAGACAAGCCTGAGCGCGGCATGAAGCGGATATTCCCTTTCATCCAGCCGCAGATATAAATCCACGCCGCCGACGCCGAAGGCATCCACTTTGCCGTCGAGGTCGAGGTACATCTGGCGGGCTTTCTCCACGTCGCCGTCGGTGCCAATGCGTTCGACCTGGATCTCGACGCCGTTGAGATTGACGAGGACTTTCTTGTCGCGTTTTGAACTTCCGAGGCTGATTCCCACCGCACGTTTCATTTCTTTCCTCTTTCTTCTTTCTTTTTCCACTCACCACTCTTGCCCTGAGCGAAGTCGAAGGGTTCCACTTTCCATACAAACTTAACCATTCACAAACGGATTCTGCTTTCTCTCATGCCCCACCGTCGTCTGCGGACCGTGACCGGAGAGCAAAACCGTCTCGTCGGGCATGGTGTAGATTTGCTCGAGGATGCTTTTTTCGAGCGTGTCAAAATCGCCGCCGGGCAGGTCGGTGCGCCCGACGCTTTTGTTGAAGATCAGGTCGCCGCAGAAGCAGGTGTTTTCCTTCGCGACATACAACACGCAATGTCCGCGGGTGTGACCCGGCGTGAAGCGGACTTCGAATTCGTTCGAGCCGAGATTCATTTTCATTCCGTGGACCAGGTCAATGGTCGGTTCGGGACCCGGGTCTATATCCAAACCGAATTTTTTACCGCCGCCGCCCTCGCGCCAGAGGATGTGATCGTCGGGATGCAATGCCACATGCGGCAGCGGGTTGAGCGCATCGGCAATGGCAGCCGCGCCGCCGATGTGATCGAAGTGCGCATGCGTGTACCACAGATGACCGATGCGCCACTCGCGCTTCTGCGCTTCTGCCAATATGAGATGACCGTCCCACGAGGGATCAATGACGGCGGCTTCTTTCGTTTCGGGGTCGGCGACGAGATAGGCGTTCGTGGAGACGGGACCGAGGGTGAAGGTGACGATTTGGAGCATGAGGAACCTTCCGATTTACGATTTGCGATTTGCGATTGCCGTGTTGCGCGGTGAGAAGAAATAACTGACAGTGATGGAAACAACGATCAACCCGATGGACAGCGGATAGACCAGAAATGGGTCGCGTTCGAAGATGAAACCGGCGATGGGCGGCGCGATGATGAAGATGATCGAACTGACCGTTTCCATTGCGCCGTAGGAAAGCCCCATTTGTGAATCGTGGACGAGTTCGCGGGCTTGCGCCATTGCCATCGGTCTCGCCGCGCGGAACCCGCCAAGCAGGAAGTAGCCGAGCATGAAGATGGGTAGACCCGTCCCCTGCCAGATCAGCGCGGCAAACAGGATGACCAATACCTGGGTGAGGATAAAGCCGCGGCGGGGGTTGATGCGGCTGAAGGCGAGAGTCATGACCGAGTTGCCGAGCGCGCCCGCGGAGAATATCCAGCCGGTTTCGATCAGGGTCAGTCCGCGCACGCCTTTCAGGAAATTGGGCGTAAGGGGTTGGGAAAGATATAAAGCGAAGACCGCGAAAGCATAGATCGCCAGAAAGCTTATAAAGCGGCGATTGTCCAGCAAACCTGGCGGCGGGGCTTCGGGATCGTGCCGGTCGATGGGCTGGGAATTGATGAATATCAAAAATAAGTTCGATAATACAAAAACGCCGAACGCCACCAGGTAACTTGATTTCATTCCGTAGTTTTCCGCGATCCAGCCGCCGGTGACGGGACCGAGCGCCATGCCGAGGTTGAAGGTGGCGGATGTCAGGGAGAGCGCGGTGCCCACCTCCCATTTGCCGCGCGCCGCCGTGACATAACTGCTGAGAGGCGAGGCGACGAAGGCAGTCAGCCCGTAGCCGAAGAGACCCACAAGGTATAAAGGCAGATCGTTTGCAATTCCCATGAGCAGGGTGGAGATCATGCCGACCATCCAGGCGGAGATCAGCAAAGGTCTCCTGCCGATGCGGTCTGCAAGATGTCCGCCGGGCAGGTGGGTGATCGCCATAAAAAAGCCGAACGCGCCGAGCGCCAGCCCGACCTGCTGTTTGCTCAACAGGAAGTCGCTTTCCAAACGGATCGGGACGAAGTTGAAGAACATCCCTTCGCCGATGCCCCATAACAGGAGCGCGGCGGCAATGAAGAACAGGTTACGATTCAAAAATTCCTCTTTTCAGGGAGATCAGTGGGTTGATTGTAATGGAAGCAAAGTCAAAATCCTGTCATGAGCCGGTCCAACGCCGGGAGACGTTGGACTCCGAATTTCGCGCGTCAGAAAATACGCCTTAGTACAGGTACCTTGAGCGCCAGGAACACAATTCCCCATGCAATCAGAAATGCGATCAGCGCAATCGCGGGAATCATGAACAGCGAATACCCGGCATAAGGATCGTAACCCATCGACTCCATGCCCAGCGCAAGCCGGCGCAGGAGCATGGGGTGGATGAGATAGATGCCGAAGATAGCCGGGCTGGCTTTGGAGGCGAGGCTGGTCAATAAAGCGGGGACTTTATCCGCAAAGTATCTGACAAGGACAAATGCGCCCAGTGACATGAGGACGATGTTCAGGCTGGGATAGTCCCGCAGGACTGCTTCATTTTTGAGCGGCGGAAGGTCGAAATAGAAAACGGCAAGGGTGAAAAGAAAGCCAAAGATAAAGACGAAAAAGGCAGGACGCAGGAGGCGGGGCGTGATCTCCACCCTGCCGAGATAATAACCGAGCAGGAAATATCCCAGATACCCGGCGGCGTAATAGACTTCGAAACCAATGCGGATGGGGGTGAAGCCCTCTACAAGCAGGAGGATCGGTTTTACAAGAAACCAGAGAACAATGAAATAGCGCAGTTCAGATTCCTTCGCGTTCGCAACGAAGACCCGCAGGATGGGTGTGACGAGATACAACCCGATCAACGAATAGAAGAACCACAAATGCGCCTCGCGCGGGACGCTCAAAATGCGGACGACCATCCCGGCAAGAACTTCGAAGGTTAAACCTGATTCTGCGAACGGACGGCTGTTCTGAATATCGTAAAGCACGGACCAGACCAAAAAGGGAATGACGATCCGCGCCGCGCGTTTTCGGAGGAAGGTCCACAAGTCTTCCTGCTTGGAGAGCAATAGGAAACCACCGGTGAGAAAGAAGAATGGCACGGCAATGCGCGAAAGCGTGTAGAAGTTCGCGCCCCAAAACCAGGGTTCATGCCCCCAATCGCAGACGTGGGCAACCACCACCAGAAAGGCGGCGAGGAATCGCGCAAGGTCCACCCAGCCAAGTTTTTGTGAATCCACAGGATCACTTCTCCGCGAGATTTTTATATTCGAGATACAAAGTCAGACCGTTGACCCAGCGCTGAAGTCCATCGATGCGGATGCCGGGGTCATCGCAGCTGCCGAACAGTCCGCCTTTGTAGTTTTTGAGTTGGTCGCCGGGCAGGTCAAATGCGCAATCGTTCGCGGGCAGTTGGCGCGCCTGCACGAACGTGACAAAGGTCCTGATCTCACGGTCGAGCCATTCATGGTCTTCACCCGAAAGGACGAACGCCTGCGCAATGGACGAGAGCGCTTCGATCTTTGCCGCCGTCGCAACGCTCGAGTTTGCGGGATTCAACGAACGCACCTGCCCGGCAATGACCAGGTCGGCGATGTCTTTGGCGTAGGCTTCATCCTTCCCGCTCAACTCATCCAGCCGGGCAAACATGGCGAGCGCATGGCTGTGCCCCGCATCCTCGGTGACAGGCTGGGCTGTCATGAAATCGTTGATGTCGCGCGCCTGTTCGAGCCAGAATTCGTTGCCGGTCATTTCATAAAGTTGAAGAAGAGCCGCGGCTCCTTCGCCGTTGAAGGTTGGGTCTACGTACCCGGGGTTGACCGTCCCCTCGAAGTGCGGGTCGAAGGAATGATAAAAGCCGCCCTCCGGTTTGCGCATCGAGACGATGAAGTAGCCGAGGTTGACCGCATCGGCGAGCAGGTCGTGGTCGTGGAGCAAAACATTGCCGGTCGCCTGCCAGCGCTTATAGATCGTGTCTATCGAAACCGCCGCCCCGCCAAGCGGACAGGCGCCATTGGAATACAGACAGGTCCCCTTGAAACGCGATTCGTCGGCAAGCAGGTTGGGAAGGTAATGTTCCAGAGCGCGGTCACCCGCCTCACAATAGGAAGAATTTTCGGCAATGCGGCAGACCGTGTATAAAGCCGAGACTCCACCCATCAAGCGAATGTTGGACGGCGTCGAGGAACGGTCGTTTGTCAGGATGTTGACCTGGTAGGGCAGTTCGCCGTTTGCAAGCTGGTGCCTTACAAGATAATCCCCGGCGGCGATGATGGGTCTTTTTAGCGGGTCGTCTCCCAATGGGATGACTTCGGGCGCATGGGCGGAGATCGTTGTGGGAACAGGCGAAGGGAGTGCGGTGGGTTCCGCCTTTGGCTTAAACGAATCCGTGCCGAGCCACAGGGTTGCGGCAAGCATCACGAACAGGATGATGAGAAGGATTGGTAGGATTCGTTTCCGCATATGCAACCGCACAAAGTGACAGTCACCTTTCCATCAAATCCTGCAACGATAATTCCGCCAGCGAAGAGACGGTCAGATCGCCCTTCACGTTCATCTTTATCGTAAGCGGATTCGGCACCGCCACCACGAAAACCCCCGCACGCTTCGAGGCAAGAACGCCATTGGGCGAATCTTCGAAGACGACTGCTTCGGTATTTTCAACGTCCAACTTTTCCAACGCTTTCAGGTAGATATCGGGATGGGGTTTCGTCCGACCTGGCGCAACGTCGTCCTGGCAGACGATGTGATCGAAGTGGTGATAAATATCGAGCCGCTGGGTGTGATCGTCCACCCAGGAGTGCGGAGAGGAGGAACCGATGGCAACCTTCAAGCCGTTCGCCTGCGCTGCATGGATCAAGTCCATGACGCCGGGCAGGATGGGGTTGGCGTGGATGATCGCATCCGCTTCCAGCCTGTATCGCGCTTGAAGGGCAACAGGATCAAACCGTCCCCCGGAAAGATGCGTAAGATGGCGGGCGGGATTAAAGTCCGAGATGCCGTATCCGCCCACAGTCTTCTCCCATTCCTCAATGGGAAGTTCAAATCCATTCTCCTTGTAAATGTTCTGCCAGACCAAAACCTCGGGCGTTTCGGTGTCGAGGATCAGCCCGTCGAAATCGAAGATCAGCGCTTTTATCATTTATGGAATTGCTCCGTGAAAGGTGTTGTGCCGCAAACTTCAGTTTGCGCTTGCGCAATGCCGCAAACTGAAGTTTGCAGTGCAGGCAATGCCGCAAACTAAAGTTTGCGGTACGGGCGGGTTAAGGGAAGCGCCTGACGAAATCCGAGATCGCCTCCCAGATTTTGATGTCGCTGACTCCCTCCGAGTTGATGACGCTCAACACGGCGACCGCCGCGGGTTTCATGGCGCGGTATTCGCGCATGGCGTCGTCGTTGTTGGCGAAAAAACGCGTGTGATCCATCCAGCCGTAGATGTTCAGCGAGACCGAGACAAAACTTTTGGCGCGTTTGAGCGTGATGCGCGCGCTGTCGGTGATCTCTTCGTCTGAAAGGATCAAGCCGCCCTCGGCGCCGGTCATGCCGATGGTCAGCCCCCTGTTGAAGATCGTCCATTTATTCATCTGATTCCGCCCTTCTGAACTGGGTGGGTTGAATGCGCGCATTCGACGGCGGAACGCGCGCGGGCTGCGTATCCTTCACATAACGCGCAAGGTGTTTCACCATCACCGCCTGGCGCGGCGCGGCTTTCGCGCCAAGGTCTTCGAGCGCGGGTTCGAGCCAGGCTTGGTACGAACGCACATTCAAATACACAGAACGTCCGCGGCGGTCGGGCAGCTGCGAAACAAGCGAAACAAGTTTTTCGCTGACTTGACCTTCATCGGGCAGGATCAACGGGGTCAGCGCCACGCCATACACGCCGTAACTGACGTTTGCAAAACAGCGCCGCCCGGGGTGGATCAATCCGTTCGGGCGGTTGGGCGCCGGTTCGACCGGATGTAATAACTGCGGCACGATCTGATAATGCAGACTCTGCACCGCGGGCAGGTCTATGGATTGAATGCGCCTCCATGCCGCGCCCGAGGCTGATTCTGTTTTCCCGATCCTGCTCAAGTCCCAGACTCTTTGCCAGGCGTAGACGGAGAATCCCGCCTTTCGCAATGCGATAAAGACATCGCTGGTCTCGTCCACTTCGGCGATGACGTGATACGCCTGCCATTCCCCGGCTTGCGCCGCAAGGTGTTCGATGAGGGCGGGCAGGTTGGGGTCGTCGAGGTTGGAGGATGGCGCGAGATACAAAAGTTTTGCGAAGGTCTCGCCGCGCGTATGGATGATGCCGCCCAACAGCGTGGAGCCTTCGTGATTGGCAAGCGCCGCGTATAAATGCCGCGCCGGGTTGACGTACGCCAGCAGTCCCATTGCGCCGAGGGGATGTCCGCGTGTGAGGGCGCGGGTGGTGTCGAGAGTCAAGACATCGTTCCGGTAGCGGGCAATGATGGGAAGGTCAAGCAGGTCGAGTGGGCGAATGGACATAAGATAAAAGACCCGAATGGTCATCGCGGTCATCCAATATCATAACCGAAGAAGAAACCTTTCGGGTCTCGGTTTTTGCCGCGGGGAGCGGTACTTTTTATCAACCAGCCAGGGAAATGAAATACTCGTGGAAACGCGTGTCGTCGGTCAACTCGGGGTGGAAGGAGGTCGCCAGCAAATGTCCCTGCTGCGCGGCAACGATGCGCCCATCTTCCAACGCTGAGAGGACTTTTGCATTTCCACCCACCGATTGAATGATCGGCGCGCGAATGAAGACCGCATGATAAGGATGCTTCGTCCGGGTGGCTTTGTATAACTCTTCGATCTCGAGGTCGGTCTCGAAGGAATCCACCTGCCGCCCGAAGGCATTGCGCTGGACTTTGATATTCATCAATCCAAGCAGCGGCTGGTCGCGCCCGATGTCGTTGGAGAGAAAGATCGCGCCCGCGCAGGTTCCCCAAATGGCATGGGACTTTCCGAACTCGCGCAGTGGATCCATCAATCCATACGCCACCGCCAGTTTGCCAATGGTCGTCGACTCGCCGCCGGGGATGATGAGTCCGTGGAGTCCGTTCAGGTGTTCGGGCAAACGCACCTCAACCGTCTCCACGCCGAGTTTCTTCAGCATGGAGCCATGTTCCGCAAAGTCGCCCTGTAAAGCTAGGATTCCGATTTTCATACGAATGCAAGTACACACGTAGACAAGTAAACAAGTACACAAGCAAACTACAGAAATATGTTACGCCTTGTGTACCTGTTTACCTGATACCTGCCTACTTCCTCACCAACCCCGTCCCGCGATCTTATCGCCTTCCGGCATTTGCGAGACGTTGCGCCCGACCATGGCCTCGCCGAGGTTCTTGCTCACTTCCGCGAGAATGGAAGCATCCTGGTAATGAGTCACCGACTTGACGATGGCTTGCGCGCGCCGGGCAGGGTCGCCGGATTTGAAGATGCCCGAGCCGACGAAGACGCCGTCCACGCCGAGCTGCATCATCAAGGCCGCATCCGCCGGGGTCGCCACGCCGCCCGCCGCAAAGTTGACCACCGGCATACGACCAAGTTCCTTCGTTTCCTTCACCAGTTCATAAGGCGCGCCATTATTTTTGGCGTATGCCATCAACTCTTCGTCGCCCATTGTCTGCAACTGGCGGATCGCGCCCATCACCGTCCGCGCATGGCGCAC
Organism: Candidatus Villigracilis adiacens; assembly: GCA_016703605.1. GTDB lineage: Bacteria > Chloroflexota > Anaerolineae > Anaerolineales > Villigracilaceae > Villigracilis > Villigracilis adiacens. Next base: position 612,926 of record JADJBU010000002.1, read on the forward strand.
GGCTTCAACCACATCACCCGTCCCGGCTTCGCCCTTGGTGCGGATCATCGCCGCGCCTTCGCCGATGCGTCGCAGCGCCTCGCCGATATTGCGGCATCCGCACACGAACGGGACCTTGAAGTTGTGCTTGAGGATGTGATGTTCCTCATCCGCCGGGGTCAACACCTCGGACTCGTCGATATAGTCCACGCCGATGGATTCGAGAATCTGCGCTTCGACGAAATGACCGATGCGGCACTTCGCCATCACCGGAATGGAGACCGCATCCATGATCTTGAGGATCATATCCGGGTCTGACATGCGCACCACACCGCCGTCTGCGCGGATATCGGCAGGTACGCGCTCCAACGCCATCACGGCGCACGCGCCCGCATCCTCCGCGATCCTGGCATGTTCGACGTTGACCACGTCCATGATGACGCCGCCCTTCAACATCTGCGCCAATCCTTTTTTCTCGGTCCAGGTTCCTGTTTTTGCTTGCATATTTTTGCTCCTGCTTTATTTTATTGGGCTCCCACGTTTCTGGCGGAAAAAACCTTCAACACGAAGGACACCAGGTACACAAAGGGGAAAAGAGTCTTGATTTCCTTGGTTTTTCCTTCGTGACCGTTGTGTCCTTTGTGTTAAAAAGAGTTATCCCGTTAAAAACGGTAGAGCCTTTTATTGTAAGATGATTCTAGGACGAAATTGGCAGGTGTTAAGAGCCAATATTTGAAATAAATCGACCATCCACTTTGGCGTCAAAATAGGGTTGGAACGAAATTGTCCCGGTCTTTCCTGGGAAAAATGATATATTCTGTCATGCCAATCGACTTGGAGTCCCCATGCGCATCCCACTTGACCGTCAGAGTGAAGTCCCTTTATATCAGCAGATCGAATCGCATCTCCGGAAAGCCATCCTTTCCGGCAACCTCCCGTCCGATACGCGCCTGCCTGCATCCCGTCAACTTGCGCAAGACCTGGGCGTCAACCGCGCCACGATTGAGAATGCATACTCCGCGTTGGAAGCGGAAGGACTCGTCTTTTCCAAAATGGGCAGCGGCACGTATGTATTGCCCGTGACCTCCCTGCCCTCCATACCTAAAAACGATTCAGATGCGCCGTGGCCTCTCTGGCAGTCAAGCCTGACGACAAACCACGCATCAAGCGCGGACCTGGTGGATGATCCGCCACCGACGGTTCATCCACGCCCGATCAGTTTCGCCAGCGGCGTGAGCGACTCGCGCCAGTTTCCCGTGGAGGAATTTCGCAAAGTCCTGCAAACCGTGATGCGCCGCGACCAGATCGATTCGCTTGAATACGGCGAACGCAGGGGCTACGCTCCCTTACGAAAGGGAATCGCTCAAATCCTCGCCAGTCAGGGCTTGCAGGCGCACCCCGAAAACATCCTCATCACAGCCGGTTCACAGCAAGCCATTTTCCTCGTCGCACAAGTCTTACTGAAACCGAACGATATCGTGCTTGTGGAAGACCCGAGCTATTCCGTGGCGCTCGATCTGTTCCGCTCTCTTGGGTTTCAGATCATCGGCATCCCAGTGGACGGTCAGGGAATGCAGGTCGAAAAATTGGAGACACTCCTGCAACTCCATCATCCCAAACTGATCTACACGATCCCCAATTTTCACAACCCAACCGGAACCTGCCTGAGCAGCGCGCGCCGCCGCGAGTTGATCCTGCTGGCCGGTAAATATAACGTCCCGATCTTAGAAGATGATTTCGTAGGCGACTTGCGTTACGAAGGTCACACGCAACCCTCGCTCAAATCCCTCGACCCCGGCGGACAGGTGATCTACGTCGGCACCTTCTCGAAAATGTTGATGCCCGGTTTGCGTGTCGGCTTCATCGTCGCCGATGGACCCGTCTACGACAGCCTGCTCAATTTCAAACGTCTCAGTGACCTGGCGACATCCACGTTGATCCAGCGCGCGTTGGATGCGTACATGACTGTCGGGCGTTATCAAACTTATTTGCATCGGTCATGCCAGATCTTCCGCACTCGGCGCGATGCCATGGTCAAAGCGCTCAAGCGTCACATGCCTGGGAGTTCCTTTGAAATACCCAAAGGCGGCTTGTTCATCTGGCTGCGATTACCCAGGGCGTTATCCGCGAGCGAACTTCATCCAATTGCGCAAAAAGAGGGCGTTTCATTTGCGCCTGGCAATTCCTTCTTCATTGACGGCAAACGCGGGGGGGATTGGCTGCGCCTCAATTTCGCCGCGCAGCCTGTGGAAGACATCGAAGAGGGGATCAAACGATTGGGGGCGGCAGTCCGTCATATCAAGGCAAAGAAAAAATAGCCGTTCCCTTCGCTGAAAGAGACGTCCCTGAACCGGACGTTTTTTTGTTCCCAGGGCTTGACAGCCTTCGCTTAAGTGCTACAATTCACTCAATGATACAATTATTACAATTTAGGAAACTCAATGCCTGAAAAGAAACTCACCCTTCAACTCGATTTCCATTCCGGACTACCCATCTATACCCAGATCGTTAACCAGGTTCAAAGCCAGTTGGCAAACGAGATATTGAAACCCGGAGATCAACTGCCCACCGTCCGCGCTCTGGCTGAGGAACTGCGCATCAATTTCAACACCGTGGCGCGCGCGTACCGCATATTGGATGAGGCGCGGATCATTTCCACGCAGCAGGGACGCGGCACATTCATTACTGAGATTCCACCGCCAGAGGTTAGTGAAAGGCTGAGAAACGAGTCGCTTTCGGAACTCACGCTAAGGTTTATCAACGAAGCGCTGAGGCTTGGGTTTTCCGAGCGTGAGATCAGCCAGATGGTGAGGGACAAGATTCAGCAAGAGTCGAACCGCGGCGAAACATCACGAAGAGAATCAAGACAGGTCAAAAAGTAAGAATAAATCGAAACATCAGGAGAGTATCGAATGAATAACAAATTCAGCAAATCCTATTTCAAAGCCAGTATGAACGATCCGCATATTCCGCCCATGGCGTGGTTTGTCTTTGCGATTATTACGATGGGCGCGGTCAAGACTGCCTTGCTGTTGGACGCAATGAAAATCCCCGACTTTGTGATCGGCGGAGTTGTGCTCGCGTTGACCGGCATCGCAGCCTACTTTTTATTCGCCATCAAAATCGCATCTCAATGGGAAAAGGTCGTCGTCCTGCGGCTTGGCAAATTCAAGGGCTTGAAAGGTCCCGGCTTGTTCTGGCTGATTCCCATTGTGGATACAGCCGTCATGTGGATCGATCACCGCGTAACGGTCACATCTTTTTCCGCTGAAAAGACGCTCACCAAAGACACCGTGCCGGTGGATGTGGATGCGGTCCTGTTCTGGGTCGTGTGGGACGCAGAGAAAGCCGCGCTCGAAGTAAACGATTATCAGAGCGCAATTTCATGGGCGGCGCAGACCGCACTGCGTGAGATCATCGGTCAGATGAACTTGGCGGACATTCTCGTGGGACGCGCGAAGATGGATGAAGAACTGCAAAAGATCATCGACGAGCGCACCACACCCTGGGGTGTCACCGTTCAATCGGTCGAGATCCGCGATGTGGTCATCCCGCAGGTGCTGGAGGATGCCATGTCGCGCCAGGCGCAGGCGGAGCGCGAACGCCAGGCGCGCCTGATCCTCGGCGAGTCGGAAAAGCAGATTGCGGCATCTTTTGCGGAGGCTTCGCAGGCGTATATCAATAATCCGACCGCTTTACACCTGCGCGCCATGAACATGCTCTTCGAAGGTTTGAAGGAGAAAGGCGCGCTGGTGATTGTGCCATCGTCGGCAGTCGATACGATGAACCTTGGCGGGATGAGCGGGATGGTGTCGATGGCGCAGAACAACCTGCCAAAGGAAAAATGATTCGGCGAACAGGCGCAATGGTCGATGGACCTTGCCTGTAACAAGGAAAAACGTTCCGAGGGTTTATGTTTTCCTTTCGATTTGCGCAAAAGCCTTCGAGACGGTAATTTCGGATAAAGTCGAATAAACGTAACTGCTCAGCCTGCTCATTCTCGATTGTCATTTCGAGAAATCTTTTTGGGGTTGTCCAAGATTTCTCCTCGCTTCGCTCGTCGAAATGACAAGCCGCTGAGCAGTTACGAATAAACAGTATCAGTTATCGACGCGCGTTTCATGTGAAACGCGCCTGAAAGGAAAATATCATGTCCACAAAAGCAACTACCCTGATTGTTCTCAGCCTGGTCGCGATTGCCCTGGTCGCAGGCGTCGTGTTGTGGCGGCAATTGCCCGACCAAATGGCATCCCATTGGAACGCCAATGATGAGGTGGACGGCTATATGTCCAAATCCAAGGGCGTATTCCTGATGCCGCTCATCACGCTTGGAATGCTTGGGCTGTTTCTCGCGCTTCCCAGCATGGACCCGCTCAAGGCGAACATTGCGGAGTTTCGCGGAACATTCAACCTGTTCATCGTGTTTATCAGCGTCTTTATGTTGTACATCCACGCATTGACGCTTGCATGGGGACTCGGCTACCAGAATTTCAAGATGAGCGCCGCCATGCTGCCCCTCCTCGGCGTGTTATTCATCTTTATTGGGTATATGCTCAGGCAGGCAAAACGCAACTTCTTTATCGGCATCCGGACTCCATGGACTCTCTCAAGCGATTCCGTCTGGGACAAGACGCATCGCCTCGGCTCGGTCCTGTTCATGGCGTCGGGAGTTTTATCCATCGTCGGAGGTTTGTTTGGCGGAGCAACCGCCATCTGGTTGATATTCATTCCACTGATCGGTTCAACGTTGGCGCTTGTCGTTTACTCATACCTGCTTTATCGTAACGAGACGAAGGCGTGACGGGAAACCCCGGCGCCCGTTTCACATGAAACAAAGGAATTGCCATGGACGCTGAAATTCAAAAATGGGAATACCAGGTGCTGACCATTGGAAGCATGTTCGGCACCAAAGACGAAGCCATCGAAGAAACCCTGAATTCCTGGGGCGAAGAGGGCTGGGAGGTTACGCATGTTTACACGCCGGAGAATAGCGGCAAGGTCACCATCGTTGCCAAGCGCCCATTGACGCGGGAAACCCTCCGCCGCAGGTCAATGCCGCAGCCGACTCGATAACACACCTTACGCGGGGGGCGTCACGCATAAGAGTCATCTCGTTTCGTATGATGCGGCGCATATCATTCTCGTATGAAGACTGCGTAACATCAAGACCATCGCTGCGATTTCGGAGAAATTCGCAGCGACAAAACCCAGGGGGACGAATCGGCTTGATGGACGGGCGCAGGGAACAGGTCAGATTGAAGCGACAACGAAATAGAACAAATGTTCTAAAATCAAGTAACAAAAATCGGGCGTCTTACAATCGCCCGATTTTTGTTACTCCATGCTTGAAGGCACTTTGCCCGAGAGAGTTGATTCACGTTTCTGCGCCGACATACCCCCGCTCAGAAACGCAACGGCGCGGCTTTTATGCGCGTCCATGATTAAATCCATGCGGGCATCAATGCGATAATCTTTTACAGCGATCAACTTCAACGCCGCCACAACCCGCGGGTTACCGGCCTCAATGAACTCGTTGAGCCGGTTCGGCGTGCTGTAGAAAAAATTGCGATTGAAGATCGCGCCTTCTTCATCAAGGAATACGCCAAGGGGATAAATGTTGGCTTCCATCAAATCCTGAAAAAAGTGTGTGCCGAATGACGGTTCGGGCGATGCGCCAACTTCCTCGCCTGCAAGTTCCACCAACGCGCGCGCGTTGTAGATATCACCGTAGGCGACATGCACGCCCAAATCCGGCGTGGATGTGCCCCAGCGCCCGGGTCCGACCGCGATAAAGGTCTGATCCTTCAAGGCAGCATTCAACCGCCCGATGGCGCGTTCCAGTTGCGCGCGCTCCGACTGCGTTTCAAGCTTGAAATACCCTTCAGATGGGACGAAGAGAACATATTTAATGTTCTCGACCGCGCCCTGCGGGACCATCGTTTGCGATGAAAAGATAATGTCTTCGGGTTGAAGGTCGGCGGGGATTTGCGCTTCACCCGCTTCCTGAATGTGACTCTGCGGCCGGCATTGTAGCAGCGTGATCCGGACTTCAGGCTGCCCATTGGGGTTGATGATCTCGACGGTAAATTCGGTATCCACGGGCGAGCCGTAATGGGTTTCGAGCAATTTCAACGCGGCGCGCATGGAGGCGGAGAAGGGGGTTCGGGCGAGCAACCCGTCGAAGGTGAGGACCAGTTTCTCGGTCGAGTCGAGCCGCGAACGGATCGGGGCAAGGTAGCCGTCCTGCTCATTCTGGGCAATGTAGCGAAGCGGTCCAAAGTCCGAAGTCAACACATCCCGGGCGGGGAGCGTGTCAAATCGATTCGCATCCAGGTCGATCACATCGAGATATTGCTGCGAATAGCGTTTGATTGCGCGGATATCGGATGAGGAATGCAGGCGCGGGTGACTGAGCGCGACCAGGCGTGGATAATCGTCGGCGAGCATATCCACGGCGCGCGTACCGAGTCCGCAAACGAGACGCAGGAAGCCTTCATCCTGTTTGATCTGCGGCGACCAGCGGTAAAGATTGCGGCTGAAGGCAACGCCTGCGGCATGGGGAAAATAATACCGCCCAATTTTTTCACCTTCGACGATCTGGATAAGAATGCCGATGCGTTCATCATAATCGGCGAGTTCCTTCGTATGACGATAGATGAGCGCATCCGGATTCATCACGCTGGCATAGATATGGGCGATGGCGTTGGTCAGCGCTTCGAGCCGTTCGGCGCGGCTTCCCTGATTCGGAAGGAAGATGCTTTCGTATTTCCCGGCAAACGATGTTCCGAAATTATCTTCGAGCAGGCTGGACGAACGCACGATCAACGGACGGCTATCGGCTTCAAGCAGGACGCGTTCAAGGCTTTCCACCACTTCGGGCGGAAAACCGCCTTTGTAGAATTCCTCGCATAACTGGGGGAAATCTGCGCGCATCTGTTCCTCGGGTTTATATTTCTGCCCGTTCCATGCGCCGAGGTCGTTCAGCGACATGAAGTTATAAAAAACATCCGAACCCAGATAGTAGGAGACGGGCAGGTTAAATCGATCCCGAATTTCCGGCGGGGCGGTCTCCTGCAAAATACGCATGGCAAGCAGCATCCCCGCCGCCTTGCCGCCGATCTTACCGCCGCCGATCTTGCGCCGGTTGATCTCCCGCAGATCTGCCACGGTGAACCACTGGCGGGCGATCCGGATATATTTCAACTGGTCGCTGATCATGGTGCGGATCAAAACCGCGATGATGGCTTGCAGCCGCGCCTCATATTTCTTCTTTTCCCCGGCAGGCATGGACTCTATCATCTCCGCCTGTTCGAAGAGCATTCCCTGCGGCGCAAGTTCGGGGTTGACCCAGACGAAATCCGTATCCACACTGCCGCGCTCAGCGAGGACGTTGCGCACCAGGTCTTCGAACTCGGAATACGGCAGGTTGTAGGCAAAATAAAAATCGGTCAGCGACTCCTTCACCCGCGTCAGGCGCATCATCCAGATTTCATTCGACTCTTCGGTCAGCGGGTCCTTGATATTTTCCAGGCTTTGCGACTCGATCGCTTTGCGTTTGACCTCCTCCTCGAACATCTCCTGGCGGACGATGCCGCGCGAATACAGGGTCTTGCGCATCTGGTGGCGGATGCGCCCGCTCAGAATGGGGTACTGACTGAGAGCCAGCAGGATGCGCAAAGCGTTGTCGATGGGGAGGTTTGGAAGGGTCATGGCTTCACCTGTGTTCCGTTTGATTCTTTGTAACTGCCCAGCCTGCTCATTCTCGATTGTCATTTCGAGTGGCGCGAGGCGCCACGAGAAATCTTTTTGGCGTTGTCCAGGATTTCTCCTCGCTCCGTTCGTCGAAATGACAAGCCACTGAGCAGTTACGATTCTATAACAAAAAAATCCGCCAGGCATGACTCTGGCGGATTTTTTTGTCCATTTGCAATTAGCCCAAATGCATCGGCATGATGACGTGCAGGAAGTTATCGTCGCCCACCGGCTTGACCACTCCCGGCGCGTTCTGGGCGGTCGTCTCCAGCGCCACGTTCGGGGTCTTGATGACCTCCAGCGCCTCGCGCAGGAACTTGACGTTGAACGCGATCAAAACCCCGCTGCCGTCCACCGTGGCTTCGACGATGGTCTCGTTCTTGCCGGTCTCTTCAGATGTCGCCGAGATTTCCACTTCGCTCGGCTGCATATCGCCGTTGGATTGTTTGATATCGAGCCGCGCCACGTTCGACCCCTCGCGGGCAAAGATCTCCGCCTGCTTGCAGGCTTTGAGCAGAGCCGCCGTCGAAACCAGCGTGCGCGACTTGTAATTACGCGGAATGATCTGGTGATAGTCGGGGAAGGTCCCGTCGATCAACTGCGAAACGACCTCCACATCCTTCACGCGGAAGAGCACCTGTCCGCGCTGCTTGGGGACGACCATGTAAATGGGTTCCTCGGGGTCGTGCGCCGCGCGCGCCAGCTCGTTCAACGCCCGAGAAGGGATGATGATATTAATGGCATCCTTCACGGCATGAGCCAGCTGCCCCTTGCGCACCGACAGTCGGAAACCGTCCGCCGCAGCCATGGTGACCTTGTCTTTTTCCACCTGCATCAACACGCCCATCAACACCGGGCGGGCTTCATCGGTCGAAGCCGCGAAGACCACCTGCTGGATCATCTCCTTGAAATCCGCCACATTCAACTGCATCGCGTCCTTCATTTCGGGCGTGGGCATGGGCGGGAACTCCTGCGCATCGATGCACTTGATATCGTTGTTCGACGAGCCACCCTTCACATGCAGGTTCTGCGTTTTCAAGTCCAGGGTCAATTGCACCTGATCGCCGGGCAGGGTATTGACCAGGTCTGAAAACGTGCGCGAAGGAACCGTCGTCGAGCCGTTCTCGTCAATGCGCGCCGGAATCCAACACGTAATCCCCAATTCCAAATTCGTGGCGGAGAGTCGCAGGCGCCCCTCATCGGTTGCGATCAAAATATTCGATAAAACAGGCAGGGTGCTGCGCGATGACACCGCGCGCGAAACAATGCTCAGACCCCGGGCAAGATTCTCTTGAAGGACAGTCACTTTCATGGTGCGCCTCGCTTAATCAGTGAAAAGTTTTTGAAAGTATATCATTAAGAAACATGCAGGTCACGCTTGATGCGCGCCCTGCAAAAATTAAAACCCAGTCGCCATCGAAACCCCGAACAGCAACAGCCCCAACAGCAACTGGCACGCGAACAACGCCGCAAACACATACGCCACATACGTCCAGACGGATGTCGTTCTCTTCGAAGATTGCGGGCGGATATCCTGCCCCTCCGCCATGGACTTCGCCGAATCCGCCGCCTGCTCCGAATCATTCATCCAAAACACGCCCGCCGCCTCATCACTGACGATGAGCTTGTTCCCATTAAAGGACCTGATCCACGCCTCGGCTTTTTCCGGCGTATTGACCGCCAGCGAACCGGGCAATATCACCGCGTCTGCCTGCAAATCGGCGGGAAATTCATGGACGTTCACCACCGTCACAGGGACGGCGGACGCCCGCTTTGCAAACACAGATTGAACCGCCGCGCCGAACTTCCCGTCCTGGTCGAACACAACGACGCGAAATTGCGCCTGCTTCTCCGCCAGCGCGTCGGAACGCGCCGCGCCGTCCTTGCGCAGGGCGAGCAAATGATAGGCAAGAATCACAAGAAAGACGGCCAGCGCCAGCAGGTTGTTAAGGATGATCTTCCAAAGGTCGGGGTCGCTTTCGCCCAAAAGCGAACTGATCAATTGAAAGACCAGCGTCCCGGCTGTAACCATCCCGCCTATGACCGAGGCGAACAGGACGAGATACAAATACGACTTGCGGATGACCGAGCGCCGCGCATGATCGCCCGAGTCCGACTCTGCGGATGCCTGCGCCTGCATGGGATTCCACGTAAGCAACCAGACGGGCAGACCGGCCATCAACGCCGCAATCGAACCCGAGAAAGGCTCGACGATACCACTTGAACTGATATAGGAAATATCCAAAAGCAAATCGATCAGGACGGAGAATAGAGAGATAAGCCCGGTCACGGTCGCTGTCAGACCGAGGAAGGAAAGAATGTAATGGAAGAGCCTGCGCTTCCCCTCGCGGCGCGGAAGGTTTTCATCGAACTCGAATTGACGGTTCAGCCACTTTCCGTAATACGCCCAGAGTACGCCCATTGGCAGTCCGATGGAGATCGGTCCGCCCAGTTGACGGAGAAACCTCAGCCAGAGTTCGCCCTCGCCCAGCGCCTGCAACAGGACGAGATAAAGCAAATTTCCACCCGCAACGAGCGTGACCACCGCGCCGCCGAGAGCCAGCAGGTAGAGAATGCCGAGGCGAAGATAAGACTCGCGTTCGGCAGAGTCAGCCAACCCGTCCTGTAAGAGCCGCCAGGCGTAGTACCAGATCGGGGAGCCGACAAACATCAACGCCAGCGCATTGATCGCCGTCTCCCTTCCAGCATCCCCCAATACCGCGGTTGGGAAGGTGAAGGCATAACTCAAGGTTTGCTGAACGCCATAGACGACGAGCAACAAACCGTACAGCGCCCAAATGAAGCGATACAGGCGGCGGATCTCGGTGAAGTTTTCCGGCTCTGAGAGCGCTGTCCAGTTGGCTTTGAGGATGTTCCAAAAATAGGCGGCGATGAGCAGGTTGATGACGACCGCGATGAGATTATCGAGCCAGGATTGCGAACCGCCGACCACAGCGCGATATTCAGAGAGGTTTGCAGCGGCAAGCAGGCTGCGATTGATGAACGCCAGCAGGTTTTGCGCCGCGGGGATCAATGTGCCGATCAAAATTCCATACAGAAAGACGGCGCGCACACTGGCGGAATTTTCCTCGGCGTCTTTGGCGGATACGTTCTGCGCCCAAAACCAGTGGATGAGAAATATCGGCGCGCCCACGAAGATGAGCGCCAATGCCGAGGCAAGGCTCGATGCGCTGCCGGATATTTCCCGCGCATTCAAGATCGAACGCAGCAACCCAACGACGCCCCACAACACCACTTCGATGCTGATGAAGGCGACGGCGTAAAAATATAATCGGCGGATGGTTTTCATAATCTTCTTTCCGTCATTGCGGGGGGGAGGAGACCAGACGGCGATAATCCTTGCGCGGCATTCTCTTCTGGCCAGATTGTTGCCATCTGAGTCGCACAGATTTCCAAATTTCCATCGTTCGAGATAAACACAATTATCTCATTCCATCTGGTGACCAGACTGGATGTCACTCGCCGGAGGTTTGTCAGATTATAGCATTCGTACCATCCGCGTCATCACAAGAATTTCAAAGACCGGGCCGGGAGAGAAAAAAAAAAATTCTCCATTGGCGCAATGGGATAGTTGCGCCGCAGTTTAAACGCTCCCTCAGTCCACAAGTTTCACGTCCCATTGCGTCCAGATGAAAAAGCGATTTTCGTGCCGTCTGGTGACCAGTTCGCGCGGCTGTCAACTCCCCCATATCCTATTCCGTTTGCTATACTGATCAGAGGTTCCGCATTCATACCACTAGGCCTTTTGAGGAGACGGGGGGGGGCCGGGGGGGCCGGGGGGGGGGGAGCTATGACCACACGAGCAACTTTGCATGGGTGACCAAACTGGATCGCCATACCTAGTTGCCAATCTGGGGTTGACTGCCTATTTATGCTAAGGTCTTTTGCGTCTATTAGTTTGATTGGATTGGAGCCATCCGCATTCATAATGCAAAGGCTGGTAGAGTTATTGTCATTGGTAACAAATGCAATTTTTGCCGGGGCCAAGAGGGACTTTTTGGGGGGTTTAATTTTTTTTTGTTGGGGGGGGGTTAAAGAAGACTCAAAATGCTGGCTCTAGCGTTGTTTCCAAAGTGATACTGACATGTCCCTGGTGATCTTGATATGTAAAAGGAATTTCCATTACCATGTATCTGTTCCTATCTGATTTACAGGTTATTTAGCATAAGCACCTAACTACGGCTTATACGGTTCCTGATACCAATTCCAATCCCAGAAATTACCCGGCATCGAACTGACCTTCCACGCGCCGTCCTGCTCGACCAGCAGGGCAGACTCAGTGTATCCCGTACGGGTGGAGAAGGGATCGCTGTACGAGTAATAGATCGTCACGTTCACAACCGCCTCGTCGCCGTGGATTTCCGCTTCGCCCACACCCAGCCCCATGCCCTCCGGGTTGACCATACCGTTCAAAAAAGACTGCCGGAATTCTTCGTAGGTCGGTTTGTATTTCAGGTCGGCGAGATAACCGTAGGCTTTTTCGTAATCCCTGTCCAGCACGGCGAGCGCATAATTGTGCGCCACGCCTTCGGGCGTATCCTCCGGGAGATAATCGCGCCGATCCTGCCGCAGGAAGAAAAGCGCCAGCGCCAGCACGATCAGCGCCCCGATGCCGACAAGGATGCCGGTCAGAAATTTATCCTGTTTCATTGGAAGCCTCCATACTCGCTTAACTTTACTCCAAAACAGACCGCCAAAACGAGTGAAAAGTTCCCTGCCGGGGAAGGGTGTTCAAATAATCAATCACGGTATACTTGCCTCAACATTTCTAAAATAGGAGACAACCGATGACCGTATCCGCCCCCCGCTGGGATATGACCAACGTCTACCCCACCCTCGATTACTCCTACAGCACCACCGACTCGCGGAACAAGGAAGCCATGCGCATCCTATCCGAGTTCGAGCAGGTCAACGTGAAGACCAGCATTCTGCAAACCCGCTTCACCGCTTGGGCGGGCAAACTCGGCAAACCCGCCATCAAGAAAGCGGACAAGACGAACCCGTCCGCGAAGGCGCACGAATTCATCCTGTCCAGGTACGACAAAGTTCACTTTGTCCGCTTTACCAATTTGGATTAACCCATGACTCTCAAACGAACCCTCCCGGCGATGATTGTCCTCATCCTCGCCACCCTCGCCTGTCAGACTCTTCTCCCCCAGGCGGATTCGACGACCCCAGCCCCGCCTCCGCCCTTCGACGCGGCTCAGGGTACGCCCGGGCTTGGTCAGTCGTCCCCGGGCAATCAACCCCCACTGACAGAAGACCAGGTCCCGCGCATCTCCGTCAGCGACGCCAAAGCCGCATTAGACTCCGGTCAAGCCGTCTTCGTAGACACGCGAGACGCGGAGTACTTCATCCAGGGACACATCAAAGGCGCAGTCTCCATCCCCCTTGATAGATTCGAAAACAGCCTCGCTGGCATCTCGCTCGAAGAGAATCAATGGATCATCACCTACTGCACCTGACAAAACGAACACACGAGCGCCCGTGCGGCGTTCCTCCTCCTGAACAACGGCTACTCAAACGTCCAAGCCCTGCTCGGCGGACTCCAAACCTGGGCGGATGCGGGGTATCCGATTGAGCCGTAGCAATAGTGATGCGTAATTCGTGTTTCGTAAAAAGCGACCTGCCATGTGGGCGGGTCGCTTTTTTTTGGATATGGACTATCAGCGCTTCACGACAACGTAGTAACGACTGAAGTCGTTTGGCTAAAAAGCGACTAAAGTCGCCACTACGAAACCCTTTCGTGATCTATTGACCATTAAGTTGGTGTCAGAAAGTTCCTAAAAATAGAATTCCGTCATTGCGAGGGCGGCGTTCGTCCGCCCGAAGCAATCTCAGGATTAGCTCATAAGATTGCTTCGCCACAAAGAACAAGAGCATGGCTCGCAATGACGGGAAAGTAAAGGACTTTTCGTTAACTACTTAATGGCAGGCGTAATGCGTTGTGAAATAATCCCTGCGCTCTCGGTCCAACTCTTGAAACAATTCTTCCAAAGACACGTTGGCATCCTTGACCTTCCTCGCCGCCTGATCGGCGCTCTTTATCACCTTGCTTTCCACAGGCGTGAGAAAGAACGAACCATCGCCAACATCGAGCAATTGCAAACGATTTCCTTCCTCCAGCGCGTATTTTTTGAGAAGGCTGGAGGGAATGGTAATTCTTCCATTATCGCGAATAATAACAGTTGCCATCGTCATACCTGTTTTCTTGCCTACGTGTGTACTTGTTTCCTTGTCTACCTGTTTCCGTGTGTACCTGCCCACCTACCCGCTAAACGCCTGCAACCCCGTCTGCGCCCTGCCCAAAATCAGCGCGTGGATGTCGTGCGTCCCTTCGTAGGTATTGACCGCTTCGAGGTTCATGACGTGGCGGATAACGTGAAATTCATCTGAAACGCCGTTGCCGCCGTGCATGTCGCGCGACATTCTGGCGATATCCAATGCCTTGCCGCAGGAGTTGCGTTTGATGAGCGAGATCATCTCCGGCGCGGACTTGCCCTCGTCAATCAAACGTCCCACCCGTAATGCGCCCTGCAAGCCCAGCGTGATTTCCGTCATCATGTTTGCCAGTTTCAATTGAATGATCTGGTTCGCCGCCAGCGGACGCCCAAACTGCGGACGGTCCAGCGTGTATTGCCGCGCCGCGTGCCAGCAGAATTCCGCCGCGCCCAACGCGCCCCAGGCGATTCCATACCGCGCCTTGTTCAAACACCCGAATGGGCCTTTCAGTCCCTTCACTTCGGGGAAGATGTTTTCTTCGGGGACGAAGACCTCGTCCATGACGACTTCGCCCGTCGCGCTCGCCCGCAGGCTGAACTTCCCTTCGATCTTCGGCGCGGACAAGCCCTTCATGCCTTTTTCCAAAACAAAGCCGCGAATCTCTCCATCGAGTTTCGCCCACACCACGAACACATCCGCTATCGGCGAGTTGGTGATCCACATCTTGTTGCCGTGCAGGATGTAACCGCCGTCTACTTTCTTCGCTTTGGTTTCCATGCTCGCGGGATCACTGCCATGATTCGGCTCGGTCAGCCCGAAACAGCCAACCCACTTTCCACTTGCCAAATTCGGCAGATATTTTTTTCGCTGCTCTTCAGTTCCATACGTGTAGATCGGATACATCACCAACGACGATTGCACGCTCATCGCGGAGCGATAGCCGCTGTCCACGCGCTCAACTTCGCGGGCGATCAGTCCGTAGGCGACGTGGTTCAAGCCTGCGCCGCCGTATTCTTCGGGGAGGGTCGAGCCGAGGAATCCCATCGCGCCCATTTCGTCCATGATCTCGCGGTGGAAGATTTCCTTGCGGTTCGCTTCGAGGACGCGCGGCATGAGTTTGTCCTGGCAATACTTGCGCGCCGTATCGCGGATCATGCGCTCTTCGTCGGTCAGCTGGTCGTTGAGCAGAAAGGGGTCGTCCCATTTGAAAGTTGGTTTGGACATGGAAACCTCGGGGAATAGGTAATGGTGAATAGGTTATAGGATGATTGTATCAAAAGCCAAAGGGAGAAATGGTTTCAGAAAACAGGATCAGCCATCGGTTAAGTATGAATCGAAAAAAATAGTGGACTCGCCTTTCAACGAGTCCACTATTCACTACTCACTATTCACTATCTTACTACTCACTACTCACTATCTTACTATTCACTATCTTACGCGCTCCCCGTCAACCACCCGCGCAATTCCATCGCCTTCACCACGCGGTCAATCGCGACCATGTAGGCGGCGTCGCGCATGTAGACTTTTTCGGCGACGCTGCGCTCCAGCACGGCATTGAACGCGGAGGTCATCTTCACATCGAGGCGGCGGAGGACGGCGTCCTTCTCCCAGTAATAGTTGGCGTCGTTCTGCACCTGCTCGAAGTACGAGGTGGTCACACCGCCCGCGTTGCACAGGAAGTCGGGGATGTTGAACACACCGTTCTTCTTGAACGCTTCGTCGGCTTCGGGCGTGGTGGGACCGTTCGCGCCCTCGGCAACGATCTTGATGCCCTTGGAGACCTTCTTGACCGTCTCGCCGTTGACCTGTCCTTCGAGCGCGGCGGGGATCAACACATTGCCGTCGAACTCGATCCACTTGTCGCCGTCGTCCACCTGATAGCCGGAATCCATCGCCTTTTTCTTGTCGATCGTTCCGTACTCGTCCACAATCGAGAGCAGGAAGCGCGGGTCAATGCCGCCCTTCTTGCTATAAGTGTAGGCTTTTTTATCGTGACGGTCGTAGCAGGAAACACAAGCCACCGTCCCGCCGAGAATTTCAACAAAGCCGATCGCCGCATACTGCGACACGTTGCCGAAGCCTTGAAGGACTGCGACCGAACCCTTGGGATCGATGCCGAGATGCTTCATCGCTTCGCGCACGGTGTAGATCACGCCGTACCCCGTCGCCTCGGTGCGACCAAGTGAACCGCCGCCGCCCACAGGTTTCCCTGTGAATACGCCCGGGGTATACTGACCGACGAGTTTGGAATACTCGTCCATCATCCAGCCCATCATCTGCGGGGTTGTGCCAACATCCGGCGCAGGCACATCGTTGCGCGGACCGATGTTCTTCCACATGGCGCCCACCCAGCCGCGGCACAAATCTTCTTTTTCACGCACCGTCAGCGTGGACGGGTCCACGATGATGCCGCCCTTGCCGCCGCCCAGCGGAATATCCGCCACGGCGCATTTCCACGTCATCCACGTCGCCAGCGCGCGCACGGTGTCCATCGTCTCCGCCGGGTGAAAGCGGATGCCGCCCTTGTTGGGTCCGCGCGCGTCGTTGTGCTGAACGCGAAAGCCCTGAAAGACTCTCAGTGATCCGTCCTCCATCCGCACCGGGATGCGAAATGAAAATTCGCGCATGGGCCAGCGCAGCGTCTCCGCCACGCCAGAGTCGAGCTTCAATTGTTTGGCGACCGCATCGAACTGCTTCTGCGCCATTTCGAACGCATTGATTTGTCCTGCCATTATGACCTCCAGAAAGGGTTTTTATAGAAAAATATAAGCGGGCATCCCGGATGGATACCCGCTTATTCAAAGCCTATGTGAATTCGCTGGTTCATATGTATAACGATTCCAGTAAATTGCATTAAAACTTTACACGAATATGATTTTAGAGTCAATATGACAAAAGTACGCGGATTTTCAACAAAAATGATGTCTTTAATAACCCGCGACCGCCCAAACTGGATACGCTAATCGAATTCCGGCTTTCTCTTCTCCAAAAATGCCCGCACCGCCCCCTGATGATCGTCCGACCTGCCCAAGCCCTCTTGCAGGATTCCCTCCCTCGTAAGCGACTCCGCCAGGTTCGGCAGAATCGCCGCATTGAACGCCTTCTTCCCCGCCGCAAACGCCTCACGCGGACCTCGAGCCAGCTCCTCCGCAACCTGCCTGGTCATACGCTGATAGTTGAATCCACCTACTTTGTTGACCAGACCCCATTCATACCCCAAACGCGCCGGGATGGGCTTGTTCGTATAAAAATATTCCTGCGCCCGCGCCAGCCCGATATATTTGGGCAGAAAAAGCGAAACGCCAGAATCCGGTGCAAGCGCGATACCGCTAAAGCCGACGACAAAATACGCGCTGGTGTGCGCGATCCGCAAGTCGCACGCCAGGGCAATCCCAAACGCCGCGCCCGCGCACGCCCCATTGACCGCCGCAATCACCGGCTTGCCCATCTCGCGGATTTTCAAAATCAGCGGATTGTAGGTTTTCTCCAAATGCCCGGCATACGAAACATCCCCAGCATTTTGCTTCATCTCGGTAATGTCCTGCCCGGCGCTGAAAACTTTTCCGTTCCCAGTGAGGACGACGCAGCGCACCTGCGAATCTTTTTCGGCATCGGTCAGGGCGGTCTGCAACGCAGTCGTCATCTCGAAGTTGAAGGCGTTGGCGCGTGCGGGGCGGTTAAGGCTCAGGGTCAACGCGCCAGATTTGAGTTCAGAGAGAAGCGGGGGCATTTAAATCCTCAAAAGAAAAGTGACAGTCACCTTGAAGGTGACTGTCACTTATTGTAATCAACTTTATTCGCCGGGGTAGTCGTCCAATTGGTCGTCGTCGCCGGAGTCGGTTTCGAATTGAACCTTCTCGCTGTCGAGATAGACCCATAACAGCAGGACATGCCCCTCGGAGGTGTCCACATTGCGGGCGGCGAGGATGGGCGCGGTCTGCTCCATGCCGGTCTCGTTGCGGTAATGCAGGTGGATGGAGTGCTTGTTATTCCACGCGTTATAACAACGCTCCACAAGCGCGGGCCCGTTAAAGGTGCGCAGGCGCGTCAATGCAGGGATGGATAAAGTAGGGCTTTCGTTCAAACCCATTGCCCAGCCGTCGTTGACATGCTCAAAGATCGGGGGCGGTCCTTCGATGATCGTGATTTTGTCTTCCATAATAAGATTTACCTGCCGGGAATATACCACAACTGGCTGGGGGATTCGTTTCAGAAATTTATCAGAATTGTACAACCCAGGGCATTTCAACTTCATGGTTTAATACTTGACGATATGCGAATAAGCCCATCTTTCACCGCCCAGTCGCCAGGAATGCTGATGGAGTCGAACGCGGCGCAGCCACACCGCGGCGGCATCCCCCGACTTTCGAGCAAAATCAGGAGATTTTGCAGTCCAAACTGACAACCTTGCCTGCACACCCATCGTTGATGTGCTTGCGCCGAACCCTTTCAATAGGTATACTTGTCAACCATGGCAGTTCCAGAAAAAATCGGACGGTATGAAATCAAGGGAGAATTGGGGCGGGGCGGTTTCGCCACCGTTTATCGCGGCTATGATCCGCGCTTCGAACGCGAAGTTGCCATCAAATTCCTGCCGCCCGAATTGATCCACTCCGACCCGCAGTTCCGCATGAGGTTCGAGCGCGAGGCGAAGATCATCGCCCAATTGGAACATCCCGCCATCGTGCCCGTCTACGACGTGGGCGAGGAAAACAACCAGCCCTACTTCGTTATGCGCTACATGAACGGCGGTTCGCTTTCGGAACGGATCAAGGCGAAGCAAAATTTCAGCATCGAAGAAGCCGTCAGAATCATAGACCAGATCGCGCCGGGGTTGGACGAGGCGCACTCCAAGGGCATCGTCCATCGCGACCTCAAGCCCGCCAACATCCTCTTCACCAACAAGGGCGTGCCGCTCATTTCCGATTTCGGCATCGCCAAATTCAGCCAGGGCGAAGCAGGCGGAAACATGACCGGCTCCGCCATCATCGGCACGCCCGCCTACATGGCGCCCGAACAAGCCTCCGGCGACCCCATCGACGGACGCGCCGACATTTACGCGCTGGGCGTCATCCTCTACGAAATGGTCACCGGCAGGCAGCCCTACCAAGCCGACACCCCGCTCGCGCTGGCGATCAAACACATCACCGAGCCGGTTCCGCGCATCCTCGAAGCCAACCCCAACCTGCCCACCTGGATGGAGAAGGTCATCTCCACCGCCATGGCGAAGAACCGCGAAGACCGTTTCTCGACCGCCGTCGAACTGGTCGAAACCGTCAAAGCCTTCCTGCGCGGAGAAAGACCCCCCGAACGCACCGCCAACATCACATCGAAAATATCGCCGTTCAATAAGACAGCCACCATTCAAAGGCAAAGGTCGGCAGACGGATCCAAACGCCGCAGCCCGGCATTCGCCGTCTTCATCGGGTTGTTCCTCCTGGTCGGTCTGATCGGCGGCGGCGCCTACTTCATGGGCGAAGACCTGCTCAGCCTGATCGCCGTCGCCCCGCCCTCCACCTCCACCGCCTCGAACGGACCCGCCGCAGACACCCCCACCCCCATCGTCATCCAATGGACCGCCACGCCGATCCCCCCCGAAGCAAGCCCCACCGCAACCCCTGAAAGTTCCACCGGGCTGCCCGTCCTCGGCGGCGCAGACAAGATCGCCTTCCTGCGCGAAAACGACATCTGGGTCATGAACGTGGACGGCTCCGACCGCAAACAATTCACCAACGACAAACTGCCCAAATTCAACCTGCAATGGCTGCCAGACGGCAAAACCATCCTGTACATGTCCGGCAAAACCGTCAAGACCGTCAACATCGAAACCGAAGTGCAGGAAGTCATCATCAACTACGTTTCCGCCGAATACTTCGAAGGCTTCAGCGTCTCGCCAGACAACAAAAAGGTCGCCATCAGCGTCAACCGCGAACTCTTCATCGTTCCCTACGACCTGATCAAATTGCGCTTCGCCACCCGCCGCTCTGCCCTGCTCGAAATGGGCGGCTGTCTCTTCAACCAAATCCCCGTCAAAGACATCCAATGGTCCGACGACGGTACGCGCCTCGCCATCGAATACGTCGCCAACAAAGACGGCGTCCACGCCGACGCCATCCGCATCGTGGACGCGCAGAACTGCGAAGCCATGCCAAATTCCTACTCCGACGAATTCCCGCTCGGACGCTTCGAATTCGCCGACGAAATCGTCAACTTCGACTGGGACGGCGACCTGCTCTTCTTCCTCAACAACAACATCCGCAACAACGGCTTCGGCGACCTGCTCTTCTACAACGCCTTCACCCACAAAGCCGACCCCGCCGCGCCCTACGAAGGCAACTGCTGCTACCGCGACGCCGCCTTCAGCCCCGACAGCAGCCATGTCATCTTCGCCTTCCAGGATATCCGCCTCGGCAGCATCGGACCCATCAACCTCTACCTGATCCCCTCCGACTCAATCACCACCCCGCGCAAACTCGAACCCCTGCCCCTGCCCGACGGCTTCTTCACCGAACGCGACGAAGCCCCGCACCCAATCATGCGCCCAACCCAGTAGACTCAAAGCAGGCTTGCGATCTCCCCCGCCAGCCCCGGTCCGCGATAGACCAGCCCCGTATAAACCTGCGCCAGCGCCGCCCCCATTTCAAGGCGGCGTTTCGCATCCTCAGGATTCATAATCCCCCCCGCGCTCACCACCGGGATTTTCCCATTCAAATGTTTCAATGCCTGATGAAGAACCGCTTCGCTCTTAACCCTGAGCGGACTCCCGCTCAACCCGCCTGATTCTCCCCGATACCTTGACCCCAACCCCTCCCGCCCAAGCGTTGTATTCGTAACAATCACCCCATCCATCTGAGCCGCAAGAATCGCATCGAGCGCATCGGCAAGTCCCGCCTCGTCCATATCCGGCGAGAGTTTGACAAGGATGGGAATCCGCTTCTTGAGACGTCCCTGCTCCACCACCCGTTGTTGATGCAAATGAAGCAGCAGGTTTTCGAGCGTCCGCCTCTCCTGCAAATCGCGCAGTCCCGCCGTGTTCGGCGAACTCACATTAACCGTCAGATAATCAGCCAGCGAAGCAAAACGACTCAACAGGGCAAGGTAGTCGAACTCCGCCTCCTCGTTCGGCGTCTCCTTATTCTTCCCAATATTCACCCCCACCACCACTGACCACTGTTCACTGTTCACTGATAACCGCCCCCTGATCGCTGACAACTGCCTTTCCACAAATTCCCCGCCCCGCGAAGGAAACCCCATACGGTTGATCACCGCCTCATCCTCCACCAGCCGAAACACCCGCGGACTCGGATTCCCCGGCTGCGGCTTGGGCGTCACCGTACCGATCTCCACGTGACCAAATCCCAAAGCGGCGAGTCCGCGAACGGCGCCTCCATCCTTGTCATACCCCGCCGCCAGCCCGATTGGATTTTTAAACGTCAAGCCAAAGACCGTGACGGGTTTGGGCGGAATCTTATAAATGAGTTCAAGCAAATTGCGGGAGGGGGGAAAGTTGCCCGCAATGCGTAATGCGTGAAGCGTAAGCGCGTGCGCGCGTTCAGGGTCGAGGCGGAAGAGAAGGGGGCGAAACAAAGAATACATCTAATTCCCTTTTTGCCCCTTCTGCGGCATCTCCATTGCTTTCTCGATCCGCCCTTGACGAGTCTCCTCTCTATTTGCCTCCTGAATCCATTTTTCATTCGAGACCATTCCCGCCATTATTCCCAAAAGCACCAATGGCAGCATTTCTCCATAGATTCTCAATTCCTCAACATGTCCCGGTATCAGCATGGAAAGGTGGTAAACAGGGATTATCAGCAAAGCAGACTTAATCCATTTGCCGCGAATATGCCTCCAGACAGGCAATAAGGGCAGCCACAGATAACCATACGCGGAAAAAAGGCGGGGATAGGTCTGCGGCATAAGCAGGACCTTCAAGTTGTCATTCCATGTATTCTTAAATATTCCCATTGCATCGGCATACCAGACCGACTCGGCTGTATTATTTTGGAACGCCAGAAAGAGCAGATACTTGACGGCAAGCCACAGCGCGATTTGAAGCAAAAAATAACCCATCAGCCTGGCGCGGGGCGTGTTTTTCCAATTTGTCAACAGGTATATAAAAGACAGAAAAATGGTCGTTTCGCGATTGAAGGTTCCAATTACAAAAACAACCAGGAAGGCGCCCCATTTTTCAAGACGGAGAAACACCAACCCCAGGACAAAAAAAAGGATCGACGAAATATCGTATGGATAATAATAGACTGTTGTTGGGATAATAAAATGAAACGGCAGCGTCAACATCAGCAAACATCCCGAAACGACCCTCACCAGCGATCTCGTTTTGAGACCCGTATTGGGATCGTTCAATACCAGGTATGGAGATGCGTAAACAAATACGCCGAATAAAGCCAGGACGAATCCGTACTCGAATAAATATTTAACCTGTTCAAGATCTTCAACAAGGCTGTAGTGATCCAGAATATTATGAACTTTGCCGGCCAGCCATGGAACAAGGACTCTATATTGAAAGGGAGTGGGCGCCCTCCCCCGGACAAGTTTTTGAAAGGGTATGTATTCGACCCCATTTAAAATATGCATCTGCGAAAAAAAGAATGTATAAACGAGGCAAATGAGGGAGAATCCCATTGCTGAAAGATTATATTTTTGGCGCAACATATCTCATAATCCTGTTTTTGCTACCGTACGTTCCTTCGTTAAGAAACCCTAAAGGTCCTGCCGATTAATCGGTGATTTACGAAGGAAAAACAGACCTTTAGGGTTTGGGATGTACGGTAGAGAAATCCTGTTTATCATGGGGTTTGCAGAAAAGGTGACTGTCACCTCCACCCTTATCATAGATGATCCCCGTTTTTTGGGGATTGAACATATTTCGCCTTCGAACCTGGAAGTTCAACACTTTCCTTTATGGTTGCGTCCGCCGTCCATTGACGATAAAACTCCGACCGGCTCACCCCCGACTTGTCGCGAAGTCCGATTAATTCCGCGCGGGTGATCTTATCCGGTTTGCCCGGAAAGGCGAATTCCTGCAAGACACAAATGCCGGAGACTCCCGACCTCGCATCCTCGATTCGACGTCCATGCCCTGCCGAAAGCGGACTGGGAATTTTGTCGAAGTCGAACCACTGCACGGCAATGGTTTCGCCCTCCTGGCATTGAATCTCCCCGCCGATGGGTTTTGCCGCGAACAAAACCGCATGGACGGGCGGCATATTGCTGAGGCGGGAATATACGCCGACCAACCTTGTCAATTCGACATCCAATCCAGTTTCCTCCCTCGTCTCGCGGATTGCGGCTTGGGCAAGGCTCTCCCCGTCCTCCACCCCGCCGCTCGGCAAAATCCAGGTTTCGAAATCCTCGCGCTGAGTCAGAAGTATCTTGCCTTCATGAATGACAGCCACATTTACGGCAAGCCCTGTCATTTTTTATCCTTTTGTCTGCTTTAAGAACGCCCGCGTCTCTGCGATCTTTTCTTTGGCAACTTTGCCATTCTCCTCCCAATAATCCAACAACTGCGCAATGGTCAGCACCGCATGGAGGTTGTAACCCGCCTGCTCCAGCGACTCCTTCGCGCCGGATTGCCGATCCACCAGCACGACCACATCTTTCACCACCAGCCCGGCGCCGGTCAATTTTTCGATGGCTTCGAACTTGCTCCCACCGGTGGTGGCGAGATCGTCAATGACCACGACCGTCTCACCGGCGTGATACTCGCCTTCGATCTCGGCTTTCGTGCCGTAGGTCTTCGCCTCCTTGCGCGGATAGATCATCGGGTAATTCCCGGCAAGAGAGATGGCGGTGGCGATGGGAATGGCGGCGTAGGGCAGACCGGCGATGCGTGAAAAGTGGAACCCTTCGGCGCGGCTCAGGGCAAGAGTGGAAAGCAACGGAAGGTAGGCTTGCGCGATCTGAGTCAGCAATTTGGGATATGTGATGATTTGACGCAGGTCAATGTAGATGGGCGATTTCAGCCCCGATTTTAGCGTGAAATCGCCGAACTTGATGCAGCCAGCTTCGAGGAGTCCATCGGCAAGGGAAGCCAACTCGTGATTTATAACCTTTGCACTTCCCGCAAGGGCAGGTGTGCGTAGTTGATTTGGCATGGAGCCTCCTATTTTTCAGTTCGCGCTTGATCCGCAAAATCTCACCGCCGCTTTCGACGCCACCTCCGGGGAAACTATAAGCCGGATCGTGCGATTTTGGCGTAGCAAGTGTACTTTACGTTTTTTTGACAAATTGAGTAAACCATACTATACTCAATTTATGATAATTGAACGAAGTATCCTGAATTATATCCAAAAAGAGATTGAAACCGAGCCGAAGATTCTGCTACTTTACGGTCCACGCCAGGCAGGCAAAACCACCCTGCTCCAAGAACTGCTTGGAAGAACAAATTTGTCGGTTATTCAATTTACCGGGGATGATCTGCGAACCCAGGAGATTTTCGGGCGAGCCGATTTGGATAAATTCAAAGCGATCATCGGAGCAAATCGTCTGCTTATAATCGATGAAGCCCAACGGATTGAGAACATAGGGCTGTCACTCAAGTTAATCTTCGACCAGATGCGCATTCATATCATTGCCAGCGGATCCGCCTCCTTTGACCTTGCCAATAAAGTCAATGAACCGTTAACGGGGCGTTCCAGCACCTTTACCCTGTATCCATTTTCCTATGACGAAATTCCCACTGTGCCGCCTTATGCTTCCAATAGCGAGAGGATGGAGGAGTTCCTCCGGTTTGGAATGTACCCGAGAGTTTTCAGCCTCCCGGAAAACGAGAAAGAAAACTATCTTTACGAGCTTGTCAATAATTATCTCTATCGCGACATTTTATCCTTCGAGCAGGTGAGAAAACCCAAAAAAGTTCTCGACCTTCTAGCTCTTCTCGCCCTTCAGATCGGTTCGGAGGTATCCACAACAGAACTCGCCTCGCATCTTTCGATCTCCAAAATTTCGGTTGAAAAATACCTGGATCTTCTGGAGAAAATGTTCGTGATCGTCAACCTGCGCGGGTTCAGCCGCAACCTGCGCAAAGAAGTTTCCAAATCATCGAAATATTATTTTGTAGACATGGGCTTTCGCAACGCGCTGATCCGAAATTTCAACCCGCTGAATCTTCGAGCAGATTCAGGTGCGATGTTCGAAAACTTTGCCGTCATCGAACGCATGAAAAAATATCTGCACAAGCGGCAGTTTGCCAATTTCTACTTCTGGCGCACATACGATCAGAAAGAGATAGATTTGATCGAAGAACGACAGGGGGAGCTAAAGGCTTTCGAGTTCAAATGGAAAGATGGACAGGGCAACCAGAAGACCGCGAGCGAATTCACACAATCATACACAAACAGCAGCTATCATGTTATCTCGCCTGCTTTTTTCGACGAGTTTGCCAAGTAACAATTCCGTTCAAGAACCGATCCATCCCATCAGCCTGTTCGATCCGGGGGCTCCTATTTTTTCCTTTCTCTCTTGATTCGCAATATTTCATCGCGTATCTCCGCCGCCGCAAGCCCGGGGTTTTCCGCGCGCGAGATGGCGCGTGAGATGGGGATCAATAATCCCTTGCCGTCTTCACGCAAGCCTGATTTCAGGGTCATCTCCAACTCGCCGCCCTGCGCGCCGACCCCGGGGGCGAGGAACCACAACTCCGGCACAGCGGCGCGGATCATTTCCATGACCTGCGGATGCGTCGCGCCGACGACGATGCCGACGTTATTCTTTTCATTCAATTGCTGAGCCAGTTTCGCCACATAGATATACAAAGGCATGGGCATATCCGAACCCATCGGCATCACGAGCAGGTTTTGCAGATCCATCGAACCGGCGTTTGAGGTTTTGCATAAAAGGAAAACACCCTTCAACGAATCCTTGATGAACGGCTCGACGGAGTCTTTTCCCAGGTAGGGATTCAACGTGATGCAGTCCGCGCCGAGATGATCGAAGGCGGATTGGGCGTATGCCTCGGCTGTGGAGGAGATGTCGCCCCGCTTCGCATCCAGGATGATGGGGATGCGCGAACCCATGCGGTCTGATTCTTCGTTGATGGCTTCGATCACGTGCTTGAGCGCCGTCCAGCCTTCGGCGCCGAAATACTCGAAGAAGGCGGCATTGGGTTTGAAGGCTGCGGCGTAGCGGGAGGTCTGATGGACAAGATTCAGGCAAAACGTCAGGGCGGATGCGGCGGTGGGGCTTGGGAGGTCGGAAAGGTGCGGGTCGAGTCCCACGCACAGAAGGGAGGAGCAGTCATCGGCGCGTTTTTCCAAAAATGAGAAGAAGGTTTCCATGGTTTCCTTATGAAAAGACCCTAAAGGTTTCGAGTCCTTTAGGGTCTATTTTACTCAATGAACGTGCGCCATTTCTCATTGGTTTGTTGAATCCACAATTTGTCGATCCAATTGGCGAAGTCCCAATAGTAGGGATTCCAAATGTCCGCGCCGTAGCCGTTGCATTCGGGGATGAAGAAATCGAGCGGGATGGTGTCGGGCAGGTTGCAGACGGGCGATGCGTTTCCATTTGGGGATGCTGGCGTTTGTCCTTCGCGCGTGTTGGTGAGGTTGGGCGTGGGGACGCAGTCTTCGAACCAGGAGTCGCCGGGGTTGCCGTCGGGCAGGCGGCAGAAGGATTGGTCTTCCGCGCGGGCGACGGTGTAGGTGAAGGCGTCGTATATCTTGCCGCTCGCGTTGCTCAGGCGGACGGTTTCGCCGCCGTCGCTGAGCAGCAGGTTGGTTTCCTTGCTGTAATAGACAATGCGTTCGCCGGGCTTGAGTGTGACATCGGGCAGGGTAAAGGATTTTTTGCCATTCACGGTATCGAGCTTCCAGCCGCTGAGGGAGATGTCTACGGCGGTCAGGTTCTTGATCTCGATGAACTCGTCGAAGACATCTGCCCTGCCGTCCTGGTTCCAGTCGAAGCCGGGGCGGGCGTGGATTTCGTTGATGATGGGACGGGGAGGGATGGAGACGGTACCGGGCAAAGGCGTGGGCGTGTCGGTCGGCTCGACTGTGGCGGTGGTCGGGAAGGAGTTCCCTGTGGAATTTTTTTTACCGGGTGTGCCGTAAATGGATCCGCCAGCGGCTGTTGTTCCGTTCTTTGTGCCGCCTCGATTTGTAACCCAGACAGAATCTTGCTCCGCGCTATTGCCCTGCCTTTCCATGCTGCCATAGGGAGAAGACGCCGTCCCAGCCGGCCACGGGTTGGGAGGGGCGCTGAACCCCTGCTGGTTTGCGGTATCGATCTGGTTTCCAGAGTTGTCGCAAAGGTAAAGCGTTTCTCCGGCATCGTCCAGTTTCGTAACAGAGGTTGTATAGATTTGGTTCGCTGCTACCCCGCCAACCGTATCATCGTCTCCGCGTTCCAGCAGGAAGTATCCATCCCGGGCAACGGACTTTCCGCTGTCGATAGTGATATAGACCGACCCTGCGCAACTATTCTTTCTGATCGTCCAGCCGGAAATGGTGATGGACGCATCGCTTGGATTGTAAAGTTCAATCCATTCATCCTCTGCCAGCGAGCCGGTTCCTGTGCCTGCCCAGGCGATCTCGTTGAGCAGGATCGCCCGCCGGGTTACGATGGTGACGCTGTCATCGTCATCTTCCGTTGTGGAACTGTCGCCGGGGTCGGAGTTTGGGTCCGATTGATCGGATTTCCAAACTTCCGCATTGTTCGTCCGGATTCCATAGGTTGCGACCAGGGCGGTGATCTGTATTTCGCGCAAACCGCCGTTTGATATTGTTCCCACAGACCATATGCCGGTGGAGGAATTATAGGTTTGCCCGGAGGTGTGCGAGACATAGGTCAAGCCCGACGGCAGGATATCCTTTACTTCGACATTTGTGGCTGTCGCATACCCGGCATTTGATACCCGGACGGTAAAGATGATATTGGTGTTGACTTCCGGATTGATATTGGATACGGTCTTGGTCAGGCTCAGGTTTGCAGACGGAGTAGCCGCGTCGTCATCTTCGGTGCGGGAATTGTTATCCGGCAGGGAATCCGGGTCGACTTCTGTTACCGCCGATATTTCAGCCAGGTTTTCATCGATAACGACAATGATGGTGGTCACAACCAGTGTGACGGTTGTCCCGACCGGCAGGGAACCAATTGTCCAGTCGCCATTGAGCGGATTGTAGGTTGTGCCGCCGGTCGCAGAAGAGGATATATAGGTGTAGTTGGCAATATTACTCAGGCGCGAATTACTGACCACGACCCCGCTGGCATCATCCGGTCCGGCGTTGGTGACGCGAACGGTGAAGACGGCGTTTGAGCCGGAGATATCTGAGGTTTGCGTAAGGCTCAGGTCCGCTACAAGGACTTCCTCGTTTGTGCTGTCATCTTCGCCCACATCGCCGTTGCCGGGGGTCGAATCGATATCGAACTGGTCCGAGAGCCAGACCTCGGCAAAATTATCGGTGGATGTGCCGCTGGACGCAACTTTTACCGTGATGTATAAAAACCTACTCGAAGCTTTAGCTATGAAGTTCACAGTCCAAATACCCGTGCTACTGTTGTAACCCTCATGTCAGAAGAGGAAGAGTGCGAGACATAAGTCAAGCCGGAGGGAAGCAGATCGCGCACCTGAACATTAGTAGCAGCATTATTCGGTCTTGGTTTTCCAATGTAATTGTTAGTATTACTGCTGTATCTGCCGCAGCAGCGGTATCTGATCCAAAAATAGTACGACGCCAATTTTGAGTAAGTCTCAAATCCGCTTGTGTGCTGGCAACTGGAGTAACGGTAGCACTATCAACATTGTTGGCAAATTCATTGGAAGACACTTCCGATAGATAGTTTGTCACTGAATCAGTAACAACTTGAGCAGTGATATTTATAGAAGAACTGCCGCCATTTGGAAGGCTTCCGATAACAGTCAAATACCAGTGCACCACATTGTAATTACTCCGCTATCATCAGAAACATACGCCAACCCCGCAGGTAGTGGAGCATCCACAGGAAACGCCAGTGGCGTTCGTCGCATTGGGATTTGAAACTGTAATTGTAAATACAACATTTGCTCCAACATTGGGGGTAGGGTTATTGACCGTGTTGGAAACATCCAGCGTTGCTGAGCCAATTCTTATAAAATCATCATCATCTTCAGTATTAGATGAATTTCCGTAAATCGAGTCAGGATCAAGACTGCTGGATATAATCACTTCTGCCGAATACGTTACCGGACCGGCAGTTGTCATGGTAGCAGTAACAGTTAATGTTTCCGATGCCCCTGTTGCAAGGGATGGAATAATCCAGATATTTGAAGCAAAAGTACCAGCAGTAGGTGTATATAATGGGGAGGATAGTTCAACAGGCAAAACTTGTTGAACTTGAACATTTGTTGCTGTTCCGAATCCCTGATTTTGGATGTTTACAGTGAAAGTGATGTTGTACGGCGGCACACTACCGGATACACTTACAAGTTGTATATCCAGAGCAAGGTCAATTCGAGAATTTCTAGGAGCCAACCCCAGCTACCCAAGCATTTGATCCATCTGCTGTCGTTCCAACCCTTTGCATCGTAAGGTAATCAGGGAGCCAGATGCGTTATAGCCCCGGAATAATATCCGTCTTTTACAACCAGATAATATTGTCCCGGAGCAAGTATTGTGTTTATCGGAATTGTAGTCAGAGTTGTTTCTGTTGCTCCGCAGCCACTGGACTTAACAATTATCCAGTTTCCAATATCAACATTCCCCCCGCTTGCATTGTAAATTTCGACAAACTCATCGTCCGCCCCATTGGGACCGCGTACTCGAAACTCACTGATGAAAACATTCAATTCATCGGCGGCTTGGAGCGGCATTGCCCCCGCCGTTTCTCCGCGCGGACTGAACACCCCTGCGCACAAGGCAAGGAGGATGAGCAAGGCAAGCGCAAAGCGTGGGAAGCGGGTCCGCTGGGGCATGAGAAGGCTTGGGCGTGGAATCGGACTGATGTGAAAAATTCGCATTGAACGGGGAAAGACGCGCAATTTCACAGCGAGTCCACGCGCCGAAATTATACCCTTAGCAGGGCACAAGTACCCTTTGCGGGCATATATAATCCACCCTTTGGTTGTGAAAGAAACAAGGTGACTGTCATCTTCAAGATGACAGTCACCTATTCGTTAAGAACTTTCAGGGGCAGGGGCAGGAGAGCGCAGCTCAACCACCAGTTTGATGGCGGTGCGAACCTTGTCTTCGATCTCCACATCCACGAACTCCGGGACGCACATCACATCGATCCCATCGTTCTTGAGATAACTCGACGCAAGCACCAAAGCCTTCACCGCCTGATTGACGGCTCCCGCTCCGATGGCTTGAACTTCTGCCCGTTTATGTTCACGAATCACCCCCGCGATCGCCCCGGCGACGGCTGAGGTACGGGAGTTGGCTGAAACTTTGATCATATCCATGGCAACCTCCCAGGTTGGCAAAGTGGGGACAAAACTTATTTGTGGATTGTACAGTAATCCCTTAACAGATTCAACCAGTATATAAGTATGATAATGGATTCGTAATATTAGTAGGGGCTGTGGATACTGTGGATAACCCCCAACAGCCCCCATATATGGATGAAGACCCCGCGCCTCACCCCAAACTTGAGGCTGGTCTGCCTGCCCAGGCAGAATCCAAACTGTGGGTTCCTTTCTGATAACTTATCCACTCAACGCTGTGGATAAATCAAACTTATTGCCCGTTTTCCATATTTTGGAAAATTGAATAGCCACCCCCCATATATGGTGGTTAAGGTTTTTCAGGTTGTCAGACCATTTACCGGCTGGAGGGGGGTGTTGTCCACAGGCGGGGGGACTTTTCCACAGATAACAGGCACTTATCCACAGTTTTGGGCGGGGCGAAAGAGCCATTGTCTAAACAAATAACCCAAGATATGGGGGGCGGAACAGATTTTTAGGATAGAAAAAGACTAATTTTGTGAAAAAAAGTACACGGGCAGCCAACAATTTGTCCACAGAAGCAGAACTTTTTTGCAAGAGCGGAGCAAGCACGGAGTCCAAAGTCTCTCGACTTTGGAATGCGAGATCGCTGCAAAATCAGGAGATTTTGCGCTCCAGGTAAACCCCTATGGACACAGCGACCTAAACAACCCTCTCCCGCTTGAATTGCGTCTCATACAACTGGGCGTACAAACCATCCTGCTCCAGCAACTCCCCATGCGTGCCCCGCTCCACGATCTGACCGCGGTCCATCACCAGAATCAAATCCGCCGCAAGGATCGTGGACAGGCGATGCGCAATCACAATCGAGGTGCGCCCCGCCATGACCCGCTTCAACGCATCCTGGATTAGCGACTCGGATTCACTGTCGAGCGAGCTGGTGGCTTCATCCAAAACAAGGATGCGCGGATTTTTGAGAATGACGCGCGCCAACGCAATGCGCTGTTTTTCGCCGCCGCTCAACCGGTATCCGCGCTCACCGACGATGGTATCGTAGCCCTCGGGCAGGTCCACGATGAAGTTGTGGATGTTGGCGGCTTGGGCAGCCGACTCGATCTCATCCTGGGTCGCTTCCGGCTTGGCATAAATCAAATTGGTGCGGATGGTGTCGTGGAAGAGATAGGTTTCCTGTGTGACCATGCCGATGGAATGAGACAACGACTCGAGCGTGACATTTTTGAGGTTATGACCATCAATGCGGATTATGCCGTCGCTGGGGTCGTACAGGCGCGGGATGAGATAGGTCACGGTGGTTTTGCCCGCGCCGGATGGACCGACGAGGGCGATCAACTCTCCGGGGCGGGCGGTGAAGGAGATTCCGCTCAGGGCGACGTCTCTGGCTTGAGAGGCGGGGTCGGCTTCGGCGGAGTCTGAAGCGGTTCGTTCCACCCGGCGTTTGATTGTTGATGCGTCACCGTTTCCTCCGCTGAGAACGGCTTTGACATTATCCATGCTGCCGTAGCGTTTGACATCCTTGAGCAAAATCGATTCATCCACTTTGTAGTTGAAGGTGACATTATCGAATTGCAGTTCGCCTCTTACATCCTTCAATTCGACAGCGTTCTCTTTTTCGACGATATCCTGCGGCAGGTCTATGATCTCGAAGACGCGTTCGAATGAAACCATGCTGGTGGAAAAATCCACAGGCGCGCTGACGAGACCCTGCAGCGCGCCGTAGAGTTGACCGAGATACGAACCGAAGGCGACGATGGTGCCGACGGTGAAGATGTCTGTTATCACGAAGTAGCCGCCCATGCCGTAGACCAGCGCCGTGCCCACCGAAGAGACCAGGCCAAAGATGACGAAAAAGCCCGAGCCGATCACGGCGCGTTTGATGCCGATATCGCGCACGTTTGCGGCGCGTTCGCGGAAGCGTTTATCCTCTTCGCGCGCGCGCCCAAAGAGTTTGACGAGCAATGCGCCGCCGATGTTGAGCGTTTCGTTCATGTGCGCGTTCATCTGGGCGTTGAGGTCCATGCCTTCGCGGGCGATGTCGCGCAGGACGGTGCCGATGCGCTGGGCAGCCAGGATGAACAAGGGCAGAATCAGGATGCTGGCGATGGTCAACCGCCATTCGAGCGAGATCATCACCACCAACAGGGCAACGGCTTCAATGAGGTTTGTGACGATGTTGACGATGGTGTTGCTGATGGCGTTCTGCGCGCCGACCACGTCGCTGTTGAGGCGCGACATGAGTTCGCCGGTTTTGGTGTTGGTGAAGAAGCGCAAAGACATGCGCTGCAGGCGCGAGAAGAGCGAAGAACGCAGGTCGTAGATCACGCCTTCGCCCACGGTCGAGTTGAGCCTGCGCTGCAGGACGTTGATGCCGCCGCTCAGGGCGGGGATGAAGAGCAGGCCCAGTCCCAGCCAGATGAGCCGTTGTGTGTCCTTTGCAGGCAACACAACGTCGATCATGTTTCTAAAAATGAGCGGCGTGAGCAGGGATAAACCGGTGCTCACTAAAATAGTCACCAACATGCCCGCGATATGCCACCAGTAAGGTTTGGCGTAATTGAGGACGCGCAATAAAAGTTCGCGGGTCACTTTGGGCTTTTCGTCGCCCTGACGCATTGCCATGAACCAGCCGTAATGCATAGTCTTGTAGTCTCCTCGTCGAGTAGTCTGGTAGTCGCTTGGTCTTGTGATTGCGTAGTCTCGCAGCCTTTTGACTATTAAACCAATTGACGATAAGACCACCCGGCTAACCGACTATACGACCAAGCGACCATTCCGGCAACCGGACGAAGGGGGAGGTTAATGAAAGTCTGATGAGAAAGATATAATGTCCAAGTCAAGGAGAATCCATGACAAAAAACAACCAGTCGCAAAATGGTAAACGGTGGGGGGCGCCGGCTCCAAAGGGCAGTTGGTTTGTTTAACACCTGATAGTAGACCTGATTCGAGATATGGTCGAGAAAAGTTCCAGCCAATAATGCCATTTCAAAGTTTGGAGAGAATCAAATGTCTTCCAAAACCGTTTCCATCGTTTCAACCGTTATCACGGTCATCCTTTTGATCCTGCTTACGCTGTTGACCAACCTGATGTCCATGGTCATGCTCAACGGATTCAGCGGCAGTTCCGCGGGCCCGGCGCTGACCACGTCGCTTGCCTGCCAGGGTGTCGGCTTGATCTTCGCCGCGGTTCTGACGGGCTGGCTAACGCGCCGTTTGATCGAGCGCAATAACTTGAATAAGTTCCTCGCCGCGTTTTTTGGGGTGACGGCGGGACTCGCGCTCGGGGTCGCGGTTTCCTTCCTTTCCTTCTTCCTCTCGATCATTGTTGCAGAAGCGATCTGGAACTCGCGTTGATGCGCCTGGATTGATTCACTACGCGGCGCGCCCTGCGGGCATAATATCGCCGCGCTGTGTTTATTCAGCCGTAATGGCGACTTTGTCGGTAAAACCCGGTTCGTGCGCTTTCTTTTGGAAGGCGTTTACGTCGATGCGATAGAGCATGATGGCGGCGATGAAAAGCATGAGCGCTTCCAAGCCGAAGACGACGAGGTAGCCGTGCAGGGCGTCGCCGGTGAGTTGGGTGGCTACATCCGCGATGACGCCCGCCATGAGTAAACCGACCAGGCGCGAGAGTCCGTTGGAGAAGCCCCAGGCGCCGATATATAAGCCGACCTTTTCTGGCACGGTCAGGTCGAACATGAGCGAGAGGTTGGAGATGGTGGAGATGCCGGTGCCGAATCCCAGCAGGGTAATGCCCACATAAAAAGCGGATGTGCCGGCGGTCAATCCGCTGAAGACAATGGTTATAAAACCGAACAGGGCGGTCAGGTTGCCGGCTTGGGCGATGTATTTCTTTTTCACTCGTCCGTCCAGGAAACCGGCAACGATGAAAGCCAGCAGGGTGAAGCTGTTGGCGATCGAGATGATGCGCGAGGTCTGTTCGAGGGTCATGCCGAAGGCTTGGGCGGCAAAGGGCTCGAGTAATACGTCCTGGCTTAGGATGGCGGCGAGGAGCAGGAGCAGGTATACGAAGAAAATTTTCGCCACCGGGTTTTCGGTGATGGCGGCGGTCATTTGTTTGACGGTGTAGGTGTCGGCTTTTGCGGCTGGGGCAGAACGGTCGAAGTGTGGTTCAAGTTTGAAGAGGCCGAGCAGTCCCATCGCCAGGGCGGAGGCGGCAACGATCAGGAAGGCGCGTTCGAGGGCAGCCAGGTCGAAGGTGGGAACCATCCGACTTAAACTGATTCCGGTTGCGATCAGGCCGATTACCATGAATGTGAACATGGTGGCGACGGTCCTGCCGCGTCCTTTTTCGCCGGAGAGTTCGGAGGCAAGCGAGAGGTATGAGACGGCTGAGAGGTTGTAGCCCATGCCCCACATGCCGAATGCCAGGATGCCCGCCATGATGCCGAGCGTGGAATTTTCGCTGATGAGGATGGCGATCTGCGGCGAGACGGCGACGCCCAGCACGCATAGAATGATGCCCGCAAGGATGTATGGGGAACGGCGGTAGCCAAGGATGGGGTGCCGGTCTGAGAATGAGCCAATGGCAACCTGAATTGGCGCCAGCAAATAGGGGAAGATGGCGAGCAGGGTGAAAAGCGTTTTGGAGACGCCGAGATCGAAGATCATGACGCGGTTTAGTGTGCTGTTGATGGGTACGAGCGTCATGGCGACGGCGGTGTGGATGAGGGCAAGTTGGAGGCGTTTGATGAACATGGCGGGGAGTATAAGGGAAACAGGCGGGCAGGAAAAGGTTTTTATCTGCGATCAGCGTTCTGGCGGACATTGGTGATTTTTTTACTCTCCCGGTGCGGCGGTTCATTTTAAACACGGTCGAACGCCGTAGTATAATGTCGGCGGTTTGAATAATCTAGATTATTGTTATAAAATTTATCTATATCGGGTTGGGGCTGGTTTTCAACCAGGTTGAGAAATGGTCTGGCTGGCTTTAAAAACCCGCCATAACTGATGATGGAGTCTAATGTCTGTAAGTTTAGCCATGCAGCGTTATGCCGCTGAAATCTACCGACTACAACAGGATCACGAACAGGTACCTCTTTCGTTGCTCACTTCGCAGGTGGATTCGTCCGCGCAGGCGATCTCGAGCATGGTCAAGCGTTTGCAGAAACTTGGCTTTCTTGTGCATGAACCGTATCGGGGAGTGCGTCTTACCGCCGATGGCGAGCGTATTGCCATGCCCTCCCTTCGCCGTCACCGCCTCACGGAAGTATTCCTGGTCAAGGTAATGAAGTACGACTGGGCAACCGCCCATGATCTTTCAGACACGTTCGAGAAAGGCATCAACGACGAGATCGAAGATCGCATGGATGAATTGGCTGGGCGTCCAACGCGCTGCCCGCATGGCGAACCGATTCCCTCCAAAGATGGGGTCATGCCCCTTGTAAAAGATATGCCGCTCATCGAAGTTCCCTCCGGGTCGGATTGTGTCATCAGCCGCGTGCGCACGCATGATATGGGTAAACTCAACTATATTGGGGAACTGGGGCTTGTGCCAGGCACATCGTTTCACTTGATGAGTTGCGCTCCGTTCAAGGGTCCCCTGCGTTTGCAAATGAAGCCTCATGATCATCTGATCGGATATGAACTGGCCGAGTCGCTGTGGGTGGAAGTTTCGAAAATGGGGCCCGGCAATACTCCTCCGCTTCAAAGAACGACAAAGTAACCCGGCGCGTGTGCAGGCAAAGGTTGTCAGTTTGGACTGCAAAATCTCCTGATTTTGCTCGAAAGTCGGGAGATGCCGCCACGGCGTCACAGCGCCGCTTTCGACTCCGTGCCTGACATGTTTTGCTTGCACACCCCCGGCGCCGGGTTTTCGGGATTCATGCCGCTTTCGTGTTACACTGAAAGTGCTTTCATTTTTTCTTTCAGAGCCAGCCATGCCTCCCCCAAAAACCCCAACCATCTACGATGTTGCCCGGCTCTCCGGGGTGAGCATTGCCACGATTTCAAGGGCGCTCAACTCCCCCGATAAGGTCAACCCGGAGACGCGCACCAAGGTGATGGAGGCCATTGACCGGCTTGGTTTTGTCCCCAAAGCCGAAGCACGCGCGCGCGCCCTGCAAAGCGCCAATCGTATCGGGGTGATTACCCCATTTTTTACCGCGCCTTCCTTTGTCCAGCGTTTGCGCGGCGTGGCGGGGACGTTGTCGCGCGCGAATTATGAACTTGTCATCTATCCGGTTGATTCGGTGGAACACATGCAGGGATATATTTCCTCCATCCCCATCATGGGCAACCTGGACGGCTTGATCATCATGTCGCTTGCCATCGAAAAAACGGATGCGCGCCGCCTGATCGAAAACGGGATGCAAACGGTGTTGATCGAATTCTCGCACGAGGAGTTGAACAGCATTATCATCAACGATGAACAAGGGGGCAGAATGGTTGCGGAGTATCTGATCCAAAAGGGGCATAAATCACTCGGCTTTCTCGGAGATATCGAGCCGCCGGAGCGTTATGCCATTCATCCGGTAAAGTCGCGGCTGGAGGGGTTCAAAAAAACACTGGAAGAGGCGGGCGTTTCCTTTCCAAAAAAGAACATCAAACAGGCGCTTTATTCGCAGGAAAATTCCCGCCAGGCAGCCTATGAACTTTTGAGCATGAGCAGCCGCCCAACCGCTTTATTTGCCGCATCCGATATACAGGCATTGAGCGTAATGAAGGTGGCGCGGCAGTTGAACCTGCGCATTCCCGACGATCTTGCCGTAATCGGCTTCGATGATATCGACATGGCAGATTATGTGGACCTGACCACGGTTCGCCAGCATCTGGATGAGTCGGGCAGGCTGGCGGCGGAGATGGTGCTGGCGCGTATTAGGGATGGCAGCCGTGCTTTGCAGCATATCAACCTGCCTCTGAACCTGGTCGAACGCGCGACTGTTTGAGTGGGGGGAAGTTGTGCAAATCTTCCCAATCTGAAAATCACCAATAATTTCGTTATTGACTTAATGAAGGGTTATGCTATACTTAAATATGAAAGTGCTTTCATAAAAACTCTTTCAAGTCAATTCCAGGATCGTCCCTTTCCCCGGAGGTGCTCCTCAGAAATTGAATTCCCCTTCCCCCATTCAAAAATCGAAATCCCATCCATTTCCAATCTTTTCAAGGAGAGAAGAATGAAAAAAGTTTTATGGCAAGTATTGGCACTGATGCTGGTTGCCTCGATACTTCTCGCGGCATGTGGAACCCCCGCCACCGAAGAAGTTGCTACAAGCACGCCCGCTGCTTTTCCGTACCCGGCTGGCGGCGCGTTGGAAGAAGCCCTCAAGGGCGCCTATAACGGTAAAACTGTTACCGTTGACGGCGCGTTCGAAGGCAATGATCCCGATGGCGTTAAATTTGCTGAATCGGTGAAAGCGTTCGAGGAAGCGACCGGTATCACGGTTAATTACATCGGCAACAAGGAATTCGAAGCCACCATTTCCGTGCGCGTTGACGCTGGTGACGCCCCCGATATTGTCGATTTCCCGCAGCCCGGTAAAGCCGCGCAGTTCGTCGCCTCCGGCAATATCGTTCCCGTCAGCGAATACCTCTCTGATGAATGGCTTACCCAGCAGTACAACCAAAGCTGGCGCGATATGGTCACCTTCGACGGCGCTGAAATGGGTATCTTCCACCGCTTCAACGGCAAGAGCCTGGTTTGGTACCCCAAGAAAGCCTGGGACGAAGCCGGCTATCCGATTCCTGAAACCTGGGAAGAGTTGATCGCGCTGAACGACCAGATCGTGGCAGATGGCGATACCCCCTGGTGTATCGGTATTGAGTCCGGCGCCGCCACAGGTTGGGCAGCCACCGACTGGACCGAGGAAATGATGCTCCGCACCACCTCGCTTGAGAACTATGACGCCTGGGTTGCCGGTGATCTGGCGTTCGATTCCCCCGAAGTCAAAAAGGCTGTTGAGTCCTGGAGCGCGATGTGGTTCAATGACGCATATGTCTTTGGCGGACGCTCCTCCATCGTCACCACCTTCTTCGGCGATTCCCCCACCCCCATGTTCGATGCCGACGGACCCAAATGCTGGATGCACAAACAGGGTAACTTCATCACCGGCTTCTTCCCCGAAGGGACTGTGGCAGGCGAAGACTACGGCTTCTTCTACTTCCCGCCGGTCGATCCCGCCTTTGGCAAGCCCTTCCTCGTAGCCGGCGACTCCATGTACATGTTCAACGACCGCCCCGAGGTCCGCGCGTTGATGGAATACTTCACCGTGCCTGAATCGGCAAGCGGATGGCTCCAGGGCGGCGGCGCGTTGGCTGCCCACCAGACCGTCACACCCGATATGTACGGTGTGGAACTGGAAAAAGGCATTGCTGAACTCGTGGCGCAGGCGACCAGCTTCCGCTTCGACGGCTCTGACCTGATGCCCGGCGAAGTCGGCGCGGGTTCCTTCTGGGAGCACATCTCCAGTTACGTGGCAGGTTCTGAAGACCTCGATACCGCCATGCAGGCAATCGATGCGACCTGGCCGAAATAGTAATGTAAGGAAGTAAAATGGCGGGGTGGGAGGTCTGACAAACCTTCCACCCCCATTTTTATCCTTGTTGGCATAAGGAGATGAGCATGGAAGCGCAAACCGGAAAGGCGGCAGGGAAACGATCGTTCGGGGCAGGTATTCTGTCTTTGATTGGACGCGCGTTATTGGCGGCCGGCATCCCTTTGATTTCATTTTATGCGCTATATCTTGGGTTCCTTTTCCTGCGGGACAGCAAAGCGCCGCGGGAGGTCGTAGTTCTTTTCGCAATCATTTGGGGCGTTGGGGGGGTTGGGCTTTTATACTGGGTCTTCAACTGGCTGGTGGAAAAACTACCCGATCCGTGGAAGGGAAGATTGCTGCCTTATGTGTTCGTGGGACCAGCCATGTCCATCCTCGCCTGGTACCTGGCGATTCCGACCCTGCGCACGTTTTATATCAGCCTTTTTGGACGCGACGGTCCCCCGCTGGACTGAATTTTTTCCAGCAGGTTTCCAGCGACTCATTCGCCGGTTTTGGCAATTATGTATCCGTGTTCACAGAAGACCTGATGCTCGAAGCCTTTCGCAATAACGTGATGTGGATCATCTTCGGAAGCACCTTCTCGGTCCTGTTTGGGCTTCTTATTGCGGTGCTGGCAGATCGCAGCAGTTTCGAAAAACTCGCCAAATCGCTCATCTTTTTACCCATGGCAATCTCATTTGTTGGGGCAAGCATTATCTGGAATTTCATTTATGAATACAGGCCCGAAGGGCAAACCCAGATCGGCTTATTGAATTCGATTGTCGCCTCGTTCGGGGGCGTCCCCCAGGCCTGGCCCCAGTGGGTGGCGGTTGCGCCGTGGAACAACCTTTTCCTGATCGTGATCGTAGTCTGGCTTCAAGCCGGTTTTGCCATGGTTTTATTCTCCGCGGCATTGAAGGGCATCCCCGAAGAGTTGATGGAAGCGGGCCGCATGGATGGCGCGAACGAATTCCAGGTCTTTTTCGGCATCATGCTGCCCTATATCCGGGGGACGGTCATCTCGGTCTGGACCACGATTGTGATCTTCACATTGAAGATATTCGATGTCGTCTGGGTGATGACCGGCGGGCAATTCGGCACGCATGTGATCGCCACCCAGTTCTACCGTCAATCGTTCACCAACCGCAATTCCGGTTTTGGATCCGCCATTGCGATCGTGCTGCTGGTCGCCGTCATCCCGGTCATGATCTATAACCTGAAACAGTTCAGGGAGCAGGAGGCATTCTCATGAGCGGTCAAAAGCGACAAAAACAGTTTGGCAAATTCCTTGTCAACCTGACCCTTCTGATCCTCGTCCTCCTATGGACGGTACCCACGGTCGGCATCTTCGTTTCCTCGTTTCGCAACCGCGACAAGATCGACACAAGCGGCTGGTGGATGATCTTTCCGCACCGCGAATGGCAGCCGGTCCGCGAACTGGACCCGAAGGCGTTGGGGCTCGACCCGAACAGCGTAATGACCATCGAAGGCGTTTCAGGCACATTCGAAGAATTCAGAGCCGGAATCGAAACCCCGGACGGGAAGCGATTGACCTGGATCGGAAACAAACGAATTGGCAAGCTCGAAGTGCAGGCGCAGGTCTGGGCGGTCGATTGGGATTTCTCGCTCGATAACTACAGGCAGGTGCTTGGCGGGCAGGATTTTGAATTCAAACGCCCCGACGGCAGCGTGGAAGTCGTCCCCGGCGACAACATGGTCAATGCCTTTCTTAACAGCCTGGCGGTTGCCATTCCCTCCACGGTCATCCCGATCCTAATCGCGGCATTTGGCGCCTATGCCTTCGCATGGATGAAGTTCCCGGGTCGCCGCGCGATGTTCATCCTGGTGGTTGCGCTCCTGGTCGTGCCGCTCCAGATCGCCCTCGTGCCGATCCTGCGCGACTATAAAGCCCTAAACCTCAACGGCACATACCTGGCCATCTGGCTGGCGCATACGGGGTTTGGTCTGGCTCTTGCCACCTACCTGTTATACAACTACATCAGCGGACTGCCGCGCGATATTCTGGAATCCGCCTTCATTGACGGCGCATCCCATTTCACCGTATTCACCACGTTGGTGCTGCCGTTATCCGTTCCGGCGCTTGCTTCGTTCGCCATCTTCCAGTTCCTGTGGGTTTGGAACGATTACCTCGTGGCGTTGATCTTCCTGGGAGGCAACCCCGAGTTCGAATTGGTCACCCAACGTATGGCAGCCATCGTCGGCTCGCGCGGACAGGACTGGCACCTGCTGACCGCCGGGGCATTCGTATCCATGCTGCTGCCGCTGATCGTATTCTTCAGTTTGCAGCGATTCTTCGTGCGCGGGTTGCTGGCAGGCTCAGTCAAAGGTTAACTTGGAGACAAGTGGACTGGGCAGCCCCAGTCCACTTTTTTTATTATGACAAATTTACATTTTCCAAACGGGTTTATTTGGGGCGTGGCTGCCTCGGCGTACCAGATCGAAGGGGCATGTAACGAAGACGGCCGCGGCGAAAGCATTTGGGACCGTTTCACCAAAACGCCATATCGCATTACCACCGGCGAAACTGCGGAGAGGGCTTGCGACCATTATCACCGGATGCCGGACGATGTGGCACTCATGAACGAGTTCGGCTATCCCTACTACCGTTTCGCCGTTTCATGGTCGCGGATAA
The DNA here is from genome assembly GCA_016703605.1 of Candidatus Villigracilis adiacens. Taxonomy (GTDB): domain Bacteria; phylum Chloroflexota; class Anaerolineae; order Anaerolineales; family Villigracilaceae; genus Villigracilis; species Villigracilis adiacens. Next base: position 654,450 of record JADJBU010000002.1, read on the forward strand.
TGCCGGACGGCGCGGGCAACGCCAACAAAAGCGGGCTCGACTTCTACGACCGCCTCGTGGACGAAATGCTCAAAGCGGGCATTCAACCCAAAACCACCCTCTACCACTGGGACCTGCCGCAAACCCTGCAAGATAAGGGCGGGTGGGCAAATCGCGAAACCGTGGATCGCTTCGCCGAATATGCCAGCCGCGTCTTTGAACGACTCGGCGACCGCGTCCGCTTCTGGTCCACGCATAATGAGCCCTGGGTGGCCGCCTTTTTAGGGTATGCCACAGGGTTGCATGCCCCTGGTATTTGCGATTACTCACAGGCGTATCAAGCGGCGCATCATCTGTTGCTGGCTCATGGACGCAGTGTGCAGATTTTTCGCCAGGGCGGTTATAAAGGCGAGATCGGGCTGATCTTGAATCTGAACGGACTTATCCCTGCCAGCAGCAGTCAGGCGGATATCGATGCGACCCAGCGTGTTCATGATGAGACCCATGCCCTTTTCCTCGACGCGATCTACAAAGGGACATATCCCCGGAAATTATTCGACTTCATCGGCTCTCACCAGCCGAAAATTAAATCCGGCGACATGGAACTGATCGCCCAGCCGACGGATTATCTCGGACTCAATTATTACAACACGGATCATGTTGCCTATGATGTCTTCGGCGGTTTGAACAAAGCCCGCATCACCCCGTACAGTGCCCCTGGCTGGGGACGCACCGAAATGAATTGGGGCATCGACCCGGACGGCATCAAACGCGAGTTGATCTATGTGAAAGAAAATTACGGCAGCCCGAAGATCTACATCACCGAGAATGGCTGTGCCATGCCCGATATTCCCGATGCCAAAGGTTTCGTCGCTGACTGGGATCGCATCAACTACCTCCGGGCGCACATTCATAAAATTCATGAAGCCATTCAGGCGGGTGTGGACGTTCGAGGGTACTTCACTTGGAGCATCTTCGATAACTTCGAATGGGAGCGGGGATATGGACCCCGTTTCGGGCTTGTCCGTGTCGATTATGAAACGATGGAGCGCGTTCCGAAACAAAGCGCGTACTGGTTCCGTGAAGTCGTTCAGCAAAATTCGATCACGATCTGACAGGGTCATTGTCGAATCAATTCACTGGCGAGGGATGTAAGAATGCATAGAACCTGGTGGAAGGAAAGCATCGTCTATCAAATTTATCCGCGCAGTTTTTACGACAGCAACGGCGACGGCATCGGCGACCTGCGCGGCATCATCCAAAAGTTGGATTATCTAAAGGACTTGGGCATCGATGTCGTCTGGCTTTGCCCGGTCTACAAATCGCCGAACGATGACAACGGCTATGACGTCAGCGACTATCGCGACATCATGGATGAGTTCGGCACCCTGGCGGACTGGCAGGACCTGCTCGATGGTCTGCATGAGCGCGGCATCAAGTTGATTATGGACCTCGTGGTCAACCATACCTCGGACGAGCATCCCTGGTTCGTGGAGGCGCGCAAATCCAAAGGCAACCCGTACCGGGACTATTACATCTGGCGCCCCGGCAGGGATGGAAAAGAGCCGAATAACTGGGCATCGCATTTCAGCGGCTCGGCCTGGCAATACGACGAAACCACCGGCGAATATTACATGCATCTTTTCACAAAGAAACAACCGGACCTCAATTGGGAGAATCCCAAAGTCCGTGCCGAAGTGTATGACCTGATGCGCTGGTGGCTGGACAAAGGCATCGACGGTTTTCGCATGGACGTGATCAATATGATCTCCAAGGTGCCGGGCTTCCCCGATGTACCCGTCCGAAGTTCAGACCGCTATCAGATGGATAACCGCTATTTCATCAATGGCCCGCGCCTGCTGGAGTTTCTCGACGAAATGAAGCGCGAGGTCCTATCGAAGCATGACATACTTACCGTTGGAGAGACTCCTTCCGTCACACCGCAAATTGCAATTGACTTTACCAACGAAGAGACCGGCGCCTTGAGCATGGTCTTCCAATTCCAACATATGGATATTGACGCGGACCCATCCGCCGAAAATTCCCGTTTCAGCATCAAACCCTGGAGTCTGCTGGATTTGAAGCGCACCATGACCGGTTGGCAAAAGGATTTGGAAAATGCCGGTTGGAACAGTATTTACCTTATGAATCATGACCAGCCGCGGGCGGTTTCGCGTTTTGGAGACGACCGGGAATACCGTACTGAATCGGCGAAAATGCTGGCGACCTTCACTCTGATGCTGCAGGGCACGCCTTATATTTATCAGGGCGAAGAGATCGGCATGACCAACGTCGCCTTTGAGACGATCGAAGACTACCGCGACGTTGAAACTCTTAATTGGTATCGCGAACAAATGAACCATGGGGCAGATGCCGGGGACTTGTTGAAGGTCATCCACGTCAAAAGCCGCGATAATGCCCGTACCCCGCTTCAATGGGATGACAGCCCGAATGCAGGCTTTACGGGCGGAACACCATGGATCAAGGTCAACCCCAATTACACGAGCATCAATGTCCGGAATGCGCTGGCAGACCCGGACTCCGTTTTCTATTTTTACAAAAAACTGCTTCAACTTCGCAAGCAGAACCCGGTGGCTGTCTATGGAACGTATGACCTCATCCTTGAAGGGCATGAAAAGATCTATGCCTTTACCCGCACGCTGGAGGGTGACCGTTGGCTGGTGATCCTCAACTTCACCCGCGATGAGACCGTCTTTACACTGCCTGAAAACATTTCGTATGCCCGGGCGAACCTGTTGGTAGCCAATTTCCAAGTGGACTCTGCCGAAGATATTCGTAGTTTTTCATTGCGCCCCTATGAGGCGCGTGTCTATCACTTGATCGGATCCTAAAATAACCATGACAAACACTCTTTGGTACAAGAATGCGGTCTTTTATGAGATCTCCGTCCGTTCCTTCAAGGACAGCAACGGTGACGGGCGCGGCGACCTGGGCGGGCTGACCGAAAAGCTCGACTACCTGCAAACCCTCGGCGTGGATTGCCTCTGGCTGATGCCGATCTACCCTTCGCCCCTGCGCGACGACGGCTACGACATTGCAGACTATTACAGCGTAGACCCAGCCTACGGGTCGCTGGACCAGCTCAAAGGACTGATCGAGGCGGCGCATCAACGGGATATCCGCATCATCATGGACCTCGTGCTGAATCACACATCCGATGCCCATCCCTGGTTCCAGGCTGCGCGCTCCGACAGGAACTCGCCCTACCGCGATTATTACGTGTGGAGCGATACGGATGATAAATATAAAGACACACGCATCATCTTTGTGGATACGGAAAAGTCGAACTGGACATGGGATGAGAAAGCCGGTCAATATTTCTGGCATCGCTTTTACTCGACCCAGCCGGACTTGAACTTCGACAGCCCCAAAGTGCAGGAGGAGATGTTGAATGTGGCGCGTTTCTGGCTGGACCTTGGCATCGATGGCTTCCGCGCCGACGCGGTGCCGTATCTCTTCGAACGCGAAGGCACCAATTGCGAGAACTTGCCTGAAACGCACGTGTACCTGAAAAAATTACGCGCCTTTATGGATGAACACTACCCCGGGCGGATCTTGCTCTGTGAAGCGAATCAGTGGCCCGAGGATGTACGCCCGTATTTTGGCGACGGTGATGAATTCCACATGGGCTTTCACTTCCCGATCATGCCGCGTATTTATATGGCGCTCAAAAAAGGACGATACGAAGACATGGCGCAGATCATGCGTCGCACACCGTCCATCCCGGAGAATTGTCAGTGGTGTACCTTCCTGCGCAATCACGATGAATTGACGCTGGAAATGGTCACGCCGGGGGAGCGTCAATGGATGTGGGAGCAATACGCGCCCGAGCCGCGCATGAGGATCAATCTTGGTATCCGCCGCCGCCTCGCGCCGCTTTTGGATAACGACCGCCGCAGGATCGAGCTGGCAAATTCCCTGCTCTTCACCCTGCCCGGAACCCCGGTCATTTATTACGGCGACGAGATCGGCATGGGCGACAACCTCGACCTGTTCGACCGCAACGGAGTCCGCACGCCGATGCAGTGGGACGCGACCCCGCATGGAGGCTTTACAATTGGCGTTCCATTCACGGACATGGTGAAAGGCGAACTCGGCTTTCAAAATGTCAATGTAAAAAACCAGTTGGACGACCCGAATTCGCTGTTTCATACCATTCAAAAGATGATCTCCCTGCGCAAGAAACACGCCGCATTCGGCGGGAGTGAGATGCAATGGATCGAAACCGGCAGCCCCGCCGCGGCTGTGTATGTCCGCGAGCATGAGGGCGATACGATGCTTATTTTGAATAACCTGAGCGGTTCTGTCGGGCGCGTCTCGATCCCTGCCGACCATCGCGGCGCGGTTTTAGACCTGTTCACGGGCGCGGTCTTGCGCCTGGACGAGACCTTTGAAATCGGACCCTATTCGTATCACTGGCTGCAAATAAAGAAATGACAAACATAAACGAACCCCCCCTGTACGGCGCCATCGAGGGCGGCGGAACAAAGTTCGTCTGCGCGATCGGCGCCGGACCGAATGCGATTCGGGCGGAAGCCCGTTTTACAACCTCCACGCCTGAAGAGACGATGGGACAGGTCGTCAAGTTCTTTCAACAGCAGGAGGAGAAGTCTGGCAAACTCTCCGCCATCGGCTTCGCCTGCTTTGGTCCGCTCGACCCGAATCCTGCCTCGCCCACGTACGGTCGCATTTTGCCGACGCCCAAACCCGGCTGGACGAATGCGGATGTGGTTGGCATGTTGCGGAGGGAATTTGATGTTCCGATTGCCTTCGATACCGATGTGAATGGCGCGGCGTTGGGCGAATGGCGCTGGGGCAAGGCTCAGGGCTTGAGAACCTTCATTTATCTTACCGTCGGCACGGGCGTGGGGGGAGGCGCGTATGTCGAAGGCAATCTGTTGCATGGGCTGATCCACCCCGAGATGGGTCACATCCCCCTGCGGCACGATCTCGAAAAGGATCCCTTTGAAGGGGCGTGTCCATTTCACGGCGACTGTTTTGAAGGGCTGGCGTCGGGGGTTGCCCTCGAAAGGCGCTGGGGGATGCGCGGCTCACAACTGGACCCGGAGCATATCGCCTGGGACCTGGAGGCGGGCTACATCGCGCAGGCGCTCGCCAGTTACACGATGACTCTTTCGCCGCAGCGCATCATTGTCGGCGGCGGGGTCGGCTCGCTGGGGCATCTCCTGCCCAGGGTCCAGAACCAGACGCGCGAATACATCAACGGGTATATTCAATCTCCCGCCATTCTCGAAAATATCGAGTCGTATATTGTTAATCCCGGGTTGGGCAATCGTTCGGGGGTGCTGGGCGCCCTGGCGCTTGCGGCGCAGGCACGAGGGCGGCAGGCATGATCGAGAAGAATAAACTCGAAGCCGAGGCGCGCAAGTCGCTGGCGCGCATTTTGCCGCGGGTCGAACAGACCCTCAGGCGGTCGATTGCCAGGGAGCCGCAGGCATGGGAGCAGTTTACCGCCCGCCTGCGGCGGAACTTCCCCGCCCTGCTTTCGTTGTACGCCGATGTATATGGCGGTTGTTACGATTTTTTCCATCACCTCGAAGACCTTGTTGCCGGCATGGCGTGTGCATGGTTCGAACGTCCGCAGGACCTGCGCGAACTCGACGACGCCCGCGAACAGAACCCGCTTTGGTTTCAGTCCAACCATATGCTGGGCGGCGTTTGCTATGTGGACCTCTTCGCAAACAACCTCGACGGCATTCGTAAAAAGATTCCCTATTTCAAAGAACTGGGTCTCACTTACATTCATCTCATGCCGCTCTTCAATGCGCCCGAAGGCGAGAACGACGGCGGGTATGCCGTCAGCAGTTATCGCGAAGTGAAACCGGCGCTCGGCGCGATGAAACAACTTGCCTCGCTGGCGCGCGATTTTCGAGAGGCGGGCATCAGCCTCGTCCTCGACCTGGTCTTCAACCACACTTCGGATGAACATACCTGGGCGAAACGCGCCAAGCAGGGCGACGAAGAATACATGGACTTCTACCGCATCTTTCCGGACCGGGAACTGCCCGACCTCTATGAGCAGAATCTCAGGGAGATTTTTCCCGAAGAACACGCTGGCGCGTTTTCCCCAATCGTCATCAACGATAAAGAACACTGGGTCTGGACCACCTTCCATTCCTATCAATGGGATTTGAACTACGCCAACCCGGCGGTCTTCAACCGCATGGCGGAGGAGATGCTCTTCCTCGCCAATCAGGGCGTGGAAGCGTTGCGCCTCGACGCCGTTGCTTTCATTTGGAAGCAGCTTGGCACCAATTGCGAGAACCTGCCGCAGGCGCATACCCTCATCAAAGCCTTCAATATTGTCGCGCAGATTGCCTCCCCCGCCCTCCTCTTCAAATCAGAAGCCATCGTCCACCCCGATGATGTGGTGAAATACGTCTCTCCCGAGGAATGCCAGGTTTCCTACAACCCGCTTTTGATGGCATTGCTGTGGAATTCGCTTGCCACGCGCAAGACCCGCCTGCTTTCACAGGCTTTGGCGTCCCGCTTCAAACTTCCACAGGGCGCGGCATGGGTCAATTACGTCCGCGTGCATGACGATATTGGCTGGACCTTCTCGGATGAAGATGCCGCCATCCTCGGCGTGAATGGACATGACCACCGCCGCTTCCTCAACGAGTTCTATCGCGGACGTTTCCCCGGCAGTTTCGCGCGCGGGCTGCCCTTTCAAGAAAATCCCATCACTGGCGATTGCCGTATCAGCGGGACCTGTGCTTCACTGGCCGGGTTGGAAAAAGCCTTGCATGAAGAAGGCGAAAAAGAAGTGGAACTTGCCATCCGCCGCATTTTGCTGATCCATGGCATCATCCTGACCGTGGGCGGCATTCCGCTCATCTACCTCGGCGACGAGATCGGCGCCTTGAACGACTATTCCTACCGCGACGACCCCGCCCACGAAAGGGACAGCCGCTGGGTTCACCGTCCGCGCGCGGATTGGGCAAAGTACAAGAAGCGCAATAACCTGCACTCCCTTGAGGGGCATATCTTCCACGGCTTCCGCGCCATGATCGAACTGCGCAAATCGCATGAGGTCTTCGCAGGCGGCGACCTGGAGGTCATCCCTGTGGAAAATGAACATGTGCTGGCTTTTGCCCGGTCACATGCGGGGAAACGCGCCGTGGTCTTTGTCAATTTCTCCGAAGTCCCGCAGACGGTAAAACGCCGGACCATCGAACAGTATTCGATCATGTCTCTCAAGAAACTTCACGGACGCAACCATGTCTCACCGAAGAATGCGCTGACGCTCGAGCCTCTGGATTTTGTGGTGTTTGGGTAGTTTGCAGGGCGGCGGTTGGACAAACCTTGGCAGACCCCTGCGCTGAAATCGCGCCCGGATACTAACAAAATGTAACAAAAGTTACAGCCCAAATTTCTTCAATTCAGGTATCATGTAACCCAAATGAGATAATGCTTGTGAAAAAAGCCACATTACAAAGGAGAATGCCATGTCCACGCACGACAAAGAGGAAGAGAAAGTCGCCACCAAGTGGCAAACCATGTTCGACAACGTCTGGCTGTTGTTCATTCTTTCGTTAGTCATCAGCGGGTTGATCTACAACCTGTGGGGCATCTACGATCTGCTCAACGTGCCCCCCGCCCCATAGAAAAAGGAGAAACTTGAAATGTTAGCCCCCGAAAAAATCTGGTGGAAGCCCATGGGTCGCATGGAAAAAACATGGCTGACCGTCGCCTTCGTCTGGTGCGTCTTCCTGACCGTGATGATGCCGCTCTGGTACTTCATGGGCAAACAGAACGTGCCCACCGAAACCTACAGAACCACGCCCGCCGAATTTGCCGCAGAGGTCAACGCCTTTGTCGAACAATACAAGGTCGGTGAAGACACCATCAATGGCATCACCCTGCCCGTGGTCGAAGCCCCCGCCGGTTCAGATGTCTACATCCGCGCCAGCACCTGGCAGTGGTATCCCATTTTACAGATGAGAAAAGGCGAAACCTACCGCCTGCATATCTCCTCCATGGACCTGCAGCACGGCTTCTCGCTCCAGCCGGTCAACATCAACCTGCAAATCCTGCCCAATTACGATTACGTGGCTACCATCGTCCCCACCTCGACGGGCGATTTCACCATCGTCTGCAATGAATTCTGTTCGCTCGGTCATCACACCATGATCGGCAAAATCATCGTCAAAGAATCTGGAGAATGAAGATGGCTTCACTTTCCCAAACCTTCCCCTGGACTTCCGGCGCCAAAGACGACTATCGCGTCTGCGGCGTGACCACCCTCAAAGTGGACATGCACGCCGAGCGCCTCATCATCGCCAACGCGGTGATGGCGGTCGTCACCCTCGCGCTCGGCGGACTCTTCGCCCTGCTGATTGCCCTCACCCGCTGGCAGGCGATCCACCTGCTCGACGCCGCCTGGTTCTACCGCCTGTTGACCCTGCACGGCATCGACATGCTCGTGGCATGGGTCGTGTTCTTCGAAATGGCGGGGCTGCACTTCGGCTCCACTGCCCTGCTCAACGCCCGTCACGCCGCGCCAAAACTGGCATGGGCAGGCTGGGGCATGATGACCGTCGGCGGACTGATGGCAAATTTTGTCGTCCTGTTCGACCCGCAATCCATCGTGACCTTCACCGCCTACGTGCCGCTCAAGGCGCACCCGCTCTTTTACCTCAGCTACATCCTCTTCGCCGTCGGCGCATTGATCCAGGTCATCACCTTCTTCATCAACATCACCGTCGCCAAACGCGAGAAACGCTTTGAAGGCTCGCTGCCTTTGGCCGTCTTTGGCTTGATGACTGCCGCCATCCTGGCCGTATACACCCTGCTCGAAGGCGCCGCCGCCATCGTGCCCGCCTTCCTCTGGTCGCTGGGCATGTTCGATTATTACGACCCCGGCATCTACCGCAACTTCTTCTGGGGCTTCGGGCATCCCGCCCAGCAGGTCAACCTTGCCGCGATGGTTTCCATCTGGTACATGCTCGCGCAGATGACCGTCGGCATCCGCCCCGTCAACGAGAAATTCTCGCGCCTGGCCTTCATCCTCTACCTGTTCTTCATCAACCTCGGCTCGGCTCACCACCTGCTGGTGGACCCCGGTCTGACCTTCGCCTGGAAAGCCGTCAACACCTCCTACGCCATGTACCTCGCCGTACTCGGCTCGATGATGCACGCCTTCTCCATCCCCGCCGCCATGGAAATTGCCCTGCGCGCCAAAGGCTACAACAAAGGCTTGTTTGGCTGGCTCCGCAACGGACCGTGGAACGAGCCGGGCTTTTCCGGCCTCGTCGTCTCCATGATCCTCTTCGGCTGGATCGGCGGCGTCACCGGCGTCACCATTGGCACCGAACAGATCAACATGCTCGTCCACAACACCCTGCGCCTGCCGGGTCACTTCCACGCCACCGTCGTCGGCGGCACCACCACCGCCTTCATGGCGTTCACCTACTACGTCATCCCGCTCATCTTCCGCAAGGAGCTCAAACTCAAAAAGTGGGCGGTCTGGCAGCCGTACGTTTACGGCGTTGGCTCCGCGCTCGTCTCCCTCGGCATGATCGTCAGCGGCTTGCAGGGCGTTGCCCGCCGCAACTGGGACATCACCTTCGCGGGCGTCGTCCCCGGCACGGTTGAACTCAGCCTCGCCATCTTCGGCATCGGCGCGCTCATCGCGGTCACCGGCGGCATCATGTATATCACCATCGTCCTTGCCTCCATCCTGACGGGTCCGCGCAAGGAACCCGAAGGTCTGCTGCTCGTCAGCGGCACCAATAACCCGCTGCTCGACTCCACCAAACTCACCGACGAACAAATGGAAGACAAGCAGAACCAGCCCAAAGGCACGCTCGTCCTGGTCTTTGCCTTCCTCGTCTGGTTCGCGGTGTACTACCTCACCAACTGGTGGCTGCTCGGACGCACCTGGTTCATTCGCTAAGAAATACTCTCCTTTGAAACCCGCCCGAAGTATCGCCAACTTCGGGCGGGGACAACTATAAAACAGGCCTGGCAGGTTTCCCGTTGCGTAAAACAACTCAGGCGCTGTGAAACCAATTCACTCAGGTTAACCAGGTTCTTCAGAAATGTCGCCACGGCGGCGCCTGTCAGGTCTTAATTCTTAATGGTTGCATCCTTTCTTCTTGGTCTTCTCGGCAGTCTTGGTCATTGTGTGGGGATGTGCAGCGCCATCATCATCCTGTTCGACCGCCAACCCATCTTCCAAAGCAAACCCGCATGGATTCTCGCCCATACCGGGCGCATCACCACCTACGCCCTTCTCGGGTTCATCTTCGGCGCCTTCGGTCAGAGCCTCTGGTCGTTCGGCAGCCTGCAAGCCTTCCTCTCCCTCTTCTTTGCAATCATCGCCTTCTACATGGCGTCCGCATTTATTGGATTAACCCCCTCGCCCGAACTCCTCTTCTCAGGCTGGATTCAAAGCTGGGGCAAACTCATTCGTGGATACAAACCCGCTTCGCTCCTAAGCCCGTACCTGCTCGGTCTCCTGTGGGGACTCCTACCCTGCGGCCTGGTCCTCACCTCGCTCGTCACCGCCATCGCCGCCAAATCGGCATGGCTTGGCGCGTTGAACATGCTCGTCTTCGGCATCGCCACCATCCCCAGCCTGTACGCCGTCAAATGGCTTGCCGCCCAATCCCACACGCGGACGTGGTCCCGCAGCCTCGCCTCCCTCGTCATGATGTTCTTCGGCTTCCAATTTGCCATGCGCGGGTTTGCCTCGTTGGGAATCGTTGACCATTTCATGCTCGGTTCATTCATGCTCTGGTAAAAAAAATCTCCAATTACCGTTTACTAATTACTACATGACCACAGCCTCCATCTCACCCGCCCGCACCATCGCCACCTGCTCCCTGTGCGGGTTGACCACCCTGCATCCGCTTACCAACGAGCGGGGCGATGTCTTCTGCTGCCCTTCCTGCAAGGAAGTCTCTGCCCTGCTCGAAGAGACCCCCGCGGCGCCCGCCGTCCTCGTCAACGAAGCAGACGCCGAAAATATCACCCTCGCCCTCGGCGGAATGTGGTGCTCCTCCTGCGCCTGGCTGGTCAGCGAACAACTCAAACGCACAAAAGGCGTTGCCAGCGCAGAGGTCAGTTTTATCCAGCAGCAAGCCAATATCACTTTCGACTCTTCAATTACCAATTACCAATTACTAAAGAAACGCGTCAAATCCCTCGGCTACAAAGCCACCCTGCCCGGTGAAAAGCCATACGACGAGGAAGAATCCTTTTACACGCGGCTGCTGATCGGCGCGGTAATGGTCCTGCACGACATGGTCGTCGGCACGGGCATCTACGTCCGCGAGATATTCAACCTCGCCACGCCCGAATCCCAGCCGCTGGTGGATTTCTTCCAGGTGATGATGCTGATCACGAGCATTCCCGTTTTGCTGCTGCTGGGTCTGCCCATTCTGCGGGCTGGTTTTGCCAGCCTGCTGCGCGGACAGCCCAACATCCACACGCTCATCACCATCGGCACATTTTCGGCGTTTGGTTTGTCGGTCTATCACCTCATCGTCGGGCGCGGCGGGTTGTACTTCGATACCGCCACCATGCTGATCTTCCTCGTCTCGGTCGGGCGCTGGCTTGAAATGCAGGCGCACAAATCCAGTAACAAGGCGGTGATGAAACTGTTGGAGCAGATTCCCGGCACGGCGACGGTGGTCACTGCGGAGGAGGATAAATCCGTCCACGTTGCCGATCTCAAGCCGGGGATGCGCGTCCGCATTCGACCCGGCGAGCGATTCCCCGTGGACGGTCTGATCGCCCGCGGCGAAGGGGATGTGGACGAATCGCTTCTGACGGGCGAGCCCAAGCCGGTCTCCCGCAGGGAAGGCGAGGCGGTCAAGGCTGGCACGATCAACCTGGATGGCAGTTTCGAGGTCATTGCCACGGCTGTCGGCGAATCGACAATGGCGGGGCAGGTGGGGCGTCTTCTGCACGAAGCCCTCTGGGCGCGTTCCCCGCTGGAAAGAACCGTGGATAAACTCTCGGCATGGATGACCCCCGCCGCGCTGGCGCTTGCCACAATTGCCTTCCTCATTTGGAATTCCATCTCCGGCTTTGAACAGGGCTTGCTTGTGGCGTTATCGGTTTTGCTGATCGCCTGTCCCTGCGCGTTGGGGCTTGCCACGCCGCTCACGCTCTGGCTCTCGCTCGAGCGCGCGGCTGAATCCGGGGCAATTCTGCGCAGCACGGCTTCCTTGGACAGGCTGGCAAAGATCGAGAGGGTGTTCTTCGATAAAACGGGCACGCTGAGTCAGCTGCCGATGAAGGTGCAGGAATTATTCAGCAGCCAGTATTCTGTAACCAGCGATCAGTTTTTGCAAATTGTCGCATCTGTCGAAAACGAATCCGAACACCCGCTGGCGAAAGCGATTGTGGAATATGCCAGGTCACGGAACATCACATTGATAAAGCCTGAATCTTTCAAAGCAATTCCGGCAATGGGAGTTATCGCGCAATCGAAAATCGAAAATCGAAAATCGTCAATCGTTATCGGTTCCGCCCGCCTTATGTCTGCCAACGGGTTGTCCATGCCCGGGGAAATCAGTCAACAGGCTGAGGCGTGGAAGGAGGCGGGCCTGGTCGTCGTCTATGCCGGGTGGGATGGGCAGGTTGTCGGGGCAGCGGGTTTGGGAGAGACGGTCCGCGCGGAGGCGAAAGAGGTGGTTGCTCAATTGCAGTCGCGTGGACTGGAACTCGGTGTGCTGACGGGGGATGAAGTGCGCGCGGGCGAACGCTGGCAGAAGACGCTGGGAATTCCTGTGCAAGCCGCGTTGACGCCCGATGAAAAGATGAAGCGCCTGGCTGGGAATGCGGCGATGGTCGGCGATGGGATCAACGATGCGCCCGCGCTTGCAGCCGCGACGGTGGGGCTGGCGATGAATCACGGGACCGATGTGGCGCGGACGGCGGCGGACATTGTGTTGATGCGCGACGATTTGACGATCATTCCGTGGCTGATCGATCTCTCGCGCGAGTCGATGAAGCGCGTGCGGCAAAACCTGGGCTGGGCGGTGGTCTATAATTTGCTCGGTGTGGCGCTGGCGATGGCTGGTTTGTTGCAGCCTGTATTTTCCGCTTTTGCAATGGTGGCGAGCAGTATCTTCGTCACAAGCAATGCGATGCGGATGAATAAGTTTCCCTTGTTGGGGGAGAAGGCAAGCGGCGAGAGGTAAGTTACGAGAAATGAGATACGAGAGATAAGTTACGAGATATACGTACCACGTTACTGGCTGCGAGATTTTTGCGGCGGGTAATTAATCCCTATTTTTTGGAAACCGATACATGACAATTCCCAACCCATATTCAGAACGCAAGACCCTTCGCGCGTTTGAAAAACTCTGGTCGCAGGTCGAAGGACTGGTCAACCGATTCGCAAAGTCCGATTTCAATCCGTTGTATCACCTCGGCACGCTGACCATCTTTATGCTGCTTGTGCTGCTTGCCACAGGGACCTACCTGACCATCATCTACCGTCCGGGGCTGGATGTGGCGTACGCCACGACGCTCAAGATCGACTCAACCTGGTTCGGTTCGCTGATGCGCAGCGTCCATCGGTACGCAAGCGATGCGATGATCCTGCTCATCATTTTGCACCTGCTCAAGATGCTCTTCAGCGACAAGTATTGGGGGCAGCGCTGGCTGGCGTGGACGAGCGGCTGGATCATGCTGGCGGGCGTGTGGCTGACCGGCACATTTGGCTACTGGCTGGTGTGGGATCAACGCGCCCAATGGATGACCGAGTACATGATGGAAGCCCTGGCTGGCACGTCGGGGCTTACCTATGTTGCCACCGATATCGAATCGCGCACCTTCTCGAATTTCGTGATCGTCATCTTTTTGCATGTCTTTTTGCCGCTCATCGGTTTTCTGGGGATTTATATTCATGGTTTGAAGCTTTCCCGCGCCCGCTGGTGGTCGCCGCGCTGGGTCAGCGTTCAGGCGCTGGTCGGGCTGATCGTGCTTTCGCTCATCAAGCCTGTCGAAATGTTCGCCGAGGCGGACCTGAGCGCCCTGATCGCCTCTGTGCCGATGGATGCGTATTATCTCGGCTTCCTGCCGGTGATCGATGCCTGGGGCAACCTGGTCTTTTGGGGGCTGGCGATCCTGGTCGGCGGGAGTCTCTTCCTGCTGCCATGGCTGGCGCGCGGCAAGGACCTGGGCCCCGCTGTGGTGACAGACCCGAAGTGTACGGGCTGTAACATCTGCTATGCCGAATGCCCGTATGACGCCATCCGCATGGTGGACAGGCACGACGAGACGAGGTATCACAAACTCGCCATCATCAACGCCGATCAATGCACGGGATGCGGCATCTGCGTGGGAGCCTGCCCCACCGATGCGATTGACCTGAAGGGCGGTTATCACGCCGAGCAGATGTTCGGCGCGATCAGGGGCGCGTTGAGCCGCGAGAAGAAGGAGGGGCATCCTGTGACGATTCTGTTTGCGAGTCAACGGGATGAGGCGCTCGGGAGCCTGCCCGCGAAGTTAAACGTCGGCGGGGAAAAGGCTCCTGTCGCTGTATCAGGCTGGGGGGAGGGAGAGGCGGCGCGCGTTCTGACGGCGGTGATTCCGTCTGCGGGGGCGGTCAATATCGAATGGATCAAGTCGCTTCACAAGGAGGGCGCGCGCGATGTCGTCATCCTTTCGCAGCCCTACGATGACAGCCTCAACCGCGAAGACGCGCACTGGATTTTGAACCGCCTGCACATGCGTCCCGCGCTGGTGACGAATGAACTGCACTGGCTTGAAGCCACCCCCGGCGACTCGAAGACGGTGGAGCGCTTCCTGAACGATTTGCACAAGCCTGAGACGCAGGCGAAAAAGTCTGCGCCGGTTTTGCCGCCGGTAAAGGAACGCGGCAGGATGATTCCATCGTTGGTAAGCGGGCTGGTCGGGACGGTTCTGCTGCTGGGCTTGTTCGCGCTGGCGTTACCGCTGGATATTTCGGCTGGGATGCAGGCGGCGGAGGGGAGCGCGCTGCGGATTGCGGTGGATGCGAAGGGCAGGGTCGAAGCGGCGGATATTCCCGAAGGGGTGACGCTGCCCGAAGGCGCCGACCCTGTGAAGATTTTCGGCGGCGTACATTTCCCCATCAGCGTGCGCGTGATCGTGGACGGTGAAGCGATCCTCGATGAGACGTTCCAGCCTTCGGGCATTTCAGGCAACGGGCGCATTTCGACGCTGGAGTTTTTGGAGGTTGCCCCCGGCGCGCGCCAGGTGGAGGTATGGTTCAAGGACGACTCGAACGATTACCGCCTGTTGTTTTCCGGCGAAGTGGAGTTCGAAAAGGGCAGGGTGTGGATTTTGGCGTACGACGAGAAGTTGGATGAGTTTGTGTTGAGATAACAGGACCGATCTTCAGGGACTCAGGAAGGGTCGCAAAGGTTTTCATTTCCTTTGCGACCCTTCCTGTTTATGTTTATGTGTTTTGCTTCCTGTTATACGCCACGAAGAACCCGATCATAATCACCACCAGCACCCCAAACGGAACCCACGCCAGCAGCGCGCGCTGGAACAGCACATTGCGGATGGGCGCTTCGGCGGCGGGATTGGCGATGTACCACTTGCCGTCGTATTCCGACGAACCCTCCAACACGCCGTCGTAATAGACATAGCCCGTGTAGGGGTAGTAATGCAGCAGGTCGAAGGGCAGGTCTTTCGGCTTCTCATCGGTAAACTCGACATATACGCGCGCGATCTGATATCCCTGCCCGGGGTCGACAGGCGGGGGCGCTTCACCCTGCGAAAAATCGGCGAATACAAGAAAATCCTCCGTCAACGCCGGGTTGGTCACATTGATCTCGCCAATGATGCCGGGGCCTTCGACCGTAATATAATCAAACCCGCCATTGGCAAACGCGGCAGACGGCGCAAGAACAGCCAGCGCAAACAGTAAAGCAAAAATCTTTTTCATCTCTATCTCCAAAGTAATATGGGCGTTGTTCGTCGTTATCGAAAACAACCGCCCCAAAGGTCTTTCGGGCAGACCAGGAATAAATTGCAGCCTGCGGGACGATTATGGTACAACTCACCTTGCTCGATTTTACCCGTAGGGGCGACCTGCCAGGGTTTATCGAGCCGCCCGGTCATCAAGAGAGGCCCGCCCTGAAACAAAAAGGCTGCCCGCCCCTGCTGCATAAGCGAATTACCAATAAAGCCTATTTTACAAAATAGTTTGGATAAAAACAGTGACAAAAGTCTGTAACATGGAATTCAAATGAAACTCAACCGCTTTCCCATCCCCTTTCTCTTTCTCGCCATCCTCGGTCTGCTCGCCGCGTTGTGGGCAGGTCTCATGCGCCTCGGCTGGCAGCTGCCCGCGCTGACGCCCTCCCTCGCCATGCTGCATGGTCCCGTGATGATCTCCGGATTTTTAGGGACTCTCATCACCCTGGAACGCGCCGCCGCAATGAAACAAAAATGGATGTACGCCCCCCCGCTTCTTTCCGGACTGGGCTGGCTGCTTGCCGCCATTTTGCCGAATCTACCCCTGGGCGTGATCCTCCTAACCCTTGCCAGCCTGGGCGGGGCTGCCATCCTGACGGAGATCGTCCGCCGCGAATTTGCCCCGCATACAGTGACGATGTTCCTCGGCTCGCTCGCCTGGCTGACGGGCAATCTCCTGTGGATGTTCGGCTGGCAGATTTACCAGGTCGTCTTTTTCTGGATGGCGTTTCTCGTGCTGACCATTGCGGGCGAACGCCTCGAACTCAGCCGCGTTCTACGCCCCACGCAGATGCAGCAAATTCTTTTCGGCATCATCGTCGGGATCTTCATCACGGGCGTCGTCGCCGCGCTGTTCAACCTGCAACTCGGCGTGCGTCTCAGCGGATTGGGACTGCTTCTCCTACCGCTTTGGTCATTGCGCAACGACATCGCCTGGCGCAACCTGCGGCACAAACTTCCGCTCACGCGTTACATCGCCTGGTGTCTTGCCTTCGGCTTGATCTGGCTCGGCATCAGCGGCGGATTAAGTTTGGGGTTTGGCGCGCAGGCGGCAGGTCCAAGATACGATGCGGTTCTTCATGCAGTCTTCGTCGGCTTCGTCATCTCCATGATCTTCGGTCACGCGCCCATCATCTTCCCCGCGCTGCTCGGGATACCGATCAATTTCCAGCCTGCTTTTTACTTCCACCTGGTTTTGCTGCATGTTTCGTTGTTGGCGCGTATCATCGCGGATTATACAAATCAGTCCGCCCTGCGCATGTGGGGCGGACTGATGAACGAAGTTGCCATTTTGATTTTTATCGCGATGACGGTCTATTCGGTGCGAAAAGGGATGCAGGCTGGCTGACCTCCATCAAGCGCTTGCCGAAATTTTCAACAAGGCGTCTTTCAGCTTCGCCACCTCATCCAGCGTGTTGTAATGGACGGCTCCGACTCGTACCATGCCGCCTTTGTCTTCCAAGCCTAATCGTTCAGTTACATTGATGGCGTAATAGTTGCCGTCCCAGACGTAGATATTTTCTGCGGCGAGTTTTTCCGCCACACTGCGCGGATTCATGTCACCGATGCGGAAGGAAAAAGTGGCGATGCGTTCGTCGAGGCGGCGGGAGTCGGTGTTGCCGAAGATGCGAAGTCCTGGGACTGCTTCGAGCGCGGAGAGAAGCGCGCGGCTCAACTCGAACTCATAGGCATGGACCGCGGTCATCGCTTGTTTGAGCAGGAGATTGCGTCCGCTGTAGCCTTGCTCGCGCAGACCGTCCACATAACGCCCGCCGAATTCCCTGCCGACCCATTCAAAATATTCGATTGCGCCAAGAATGCCCGCAATGCCTTCATGATTCTGTGTGCCGGTTTCGAACTTGCCGGGCAATTCATTGGTGGCGGGGCGCACTTTGTAGGCGACCAGTTTTTCAAGCAGTTCATGCTTGCCGAACAAAATACCGGCATGAGGACCGAAGAATTTATAAGATGAAGAAACGAGAAAATCACAGCCGATCTTTTGCACATCAATGGGTCCATGCACTGCGTATTGCACCGCATCCACATAAACGAGCGCGCCTGCATCGTGCGCCATCTTCGTGATCTTCTCAACCGGGTTGACCGTTCCGAGCGAGTTGGAGGCATACCCCACAGCGACCAGTTTCGGTTTGCGTTCGAGCGCTTTCGCCAGATCATCCAGTTTGAGCGCGCCATCTTCCACATCGAAATCCACCCAGTTGACCTTTACGCCCTTGTCCTGCGCCGCCAAGACCCACGGCGTGACGTTGGCATCATGATCGAGTCGGGTCAGCACGATCTCGTCGCCTTCCTTCCATTCGCGCGAAATGGAGCGGCTCAAATGCAGGGTCAGCGTGGTCATGTTATTGCCGAAGACGATCTCTTTGGCAGAGGGCGCGTTGTAAAAATCTGCCATGGCTTGGTGCGCTTCGTCGAGAACGGCGTCTGAGGCTTTGCTCGTGGCAAAAGCGCCTTCATGGTTGGCGTTATTTTCAATTAAATATTTTGTAATGCGGTCGATGGATTGTTTTGCGATCTGCGTCCCGCCGGGGTTGTCGAAGAAAATGGCATTACGATCTAAAGATGGAAATTGCTGACGAATGACATCAAGATTCAGTGACATGCGTTTGGGCTCCTCAAATGAATTTCAGACAAACAAGATATATACTGAAATTGTACCCCACCGAAAGGAGCTTCGATGTTCGAACGAATTCTTCTCGCTGTGGACGGTTCCGAGCACGCCCTCCACGCTACCCGCAAAGCCGCCGAACTGGCGCGCCTGATGAAACCCAGAGAGTTTCGCATCGTCGTCGCGTACGACCCCATTCCGCTGTACCTTGGCGAGCCGAACATGCAGATCGCCATCACGAACCGCAAAGGCGAAGCCGAAGAAGTGTTGAATATGGCTCTCAGGGAGGTTGGGGAGCTGCCCTGCGAAATCCACACCGAGCTTCTCGAAGGCGACTCCGCCAGCGCGATCATCGAAGTGGCAAACACCCGCAAGAGCGACCTGATCGTCATGGGCTCGCGCGGACTTGGCAGGCTGGCGGGCTTGTTGCTCGGCAGCACGAGCCAGAAGGTCGTTGCCCATGCGCCCTGCCCGGTCTTGATAGTCAGATAGTCAGATAGTCGGTTAGTCGGATTGTCTGGCGAGATATTCGGCTTTTTGAAATTCTTCGGGGGTATTCACGTTCCAGAAACATAAGCCCGGTGGGTCGAAGGTTTTCAATTCAGCGGGCTTGAGTTCTCTTACCTTCACCTGTGGAAACCAGGCAATGACCTTCCATTTATCTTCGTCGATCGCGGCTTCGATGGCGGGCAGGCAGGTCTCACGGCGATACAAGGCATGGAAGGGTTCATAGCCTTCGTCTGTCCTTGCGATGACCACATCCGCCTCTTCCTTAACGAGGAGCCTGCGCGCGCTTTCAAAGAAGTTTTTACTCGCGAAGGGCATATCGCACGCCGCCACTGCTACGAATGGATGGCTGGCAGATGCGACGGCAGTGTAGAGTCCGCCCAGGGCGCCGCGCCCCGGCTTGAGGTCCGCTGTGAGGCGTTGATTTAAGAAGGCATAGTCTGTGGGGCGATTCGTCGTTACAATCAATTCATCGGCTATGGGTGCAAGCCGTTCGATCACCCGCATGATGAGCGGACTGCCCAGGAATGGCTTGAGCGCCTTGTCCTCGCCCATGCGGGAGGATTGTCCGCCTGCTTGAATGACCACCGATAACATAATTCAATTATAGCCGGCGTTCTCTAACGCCGGGGAGCGAAATGGCGCGTAGGGTGCGCTAAAAAGTTGTAAGGGCGGAGTCCAAATAACAAACTTTGAGCGCTCCCGGCGCGTAAGCGAACGCGCCCTACGCAATCGGCAATATGGGTATATTATAGAAATATGGCTGCCCTTTCAGCCCTCCTTGATTCATTGACCGTCGAAGGCGAGTTGTACGAAAAACTCGCCGATGACTCTGTGCGCTGTTTCGCGTGTGGACATCGCTGCCTGATCCGCGAAGGGAAGCGGGGAATTTGTCAGGTGCGCTTCAACAAGGGCGGGAAATTAATGGTGCCGCATGGATATGTGGCGGCGTTGCAGAACGACCCCATCGAGAAAAAACCGTTTTCGCACGTCCTGCCCGGCTCGAATGCGTTGACGTTCGGGATGCTCGGCTGCGATTATCACTGTTCGTATTGTTTTACCGGCGACACGATGGTTGTCACGGATCGGGGACCAATCGAACTGCAAGCCGCCTTTGAATTGGGAGAGTCTCGAATTGCACAGGCGGATGGAGATATATCGTTTCCCCAATTAAAGGCAGTCACCTCGTCGGGCAACCTGCGTGATGTCAAAGGAGTTTTCCGGCACTCCTATCGCGGGGAGGTGGTCAAAATAAAGCTTTATTATTTGCCGGTACTTCGCTGTACGCCGGATCATCGGCTTTATGCCACAGACGATACTTCCAAACAGCCGGTATTGATTCATGCCGGGGATTTGACCCACGCCTCGTACCTTGCCGTTCCAAAGGCGTTCAAATTCTCATCCCCTCAAATCATAGATGCTGAACAAATACTTGGAAATTATCAGGTTACATATCAAACACCCTGGAAACTCTCGAAGGATGATATGCAAATAATCATGGACTTGTCTGCCAGGGGCAAATCATCGCGTGAAATTGGGGCGATGTTTGGGAAAAGCGGTTCCTACATCCGCCACCTGCGAGCGAAGATTAGAAATGGGCGGGTAACAGATACGAAGACTTCATATCCATATGTCGAGAATGGCTTCTTACGCTTTCCCAATGAGAGACAGCCGGGTCTTCCGGTAAAATTCGAATTGAGCGCTGAGTTAGCGGAGTTGCTGGGGTATTACTGCGCGGAAGGTTCGATTGTCGGCAGTGACAGGCGCCCCAACAGTTTTAGCATTAACTTTAGCTTTTCAAAAAAGGAAAAACATCTTGCAGACCGGGTCATCCACTTGCTGAAAGGTTGTTTTGGTATGGAGGGCAGATACGTCTGGCGCGATACTACTTTATCCGTGTCGGTCTCGAAGGCTTCCCTGGCTTTATTGCTTAAGGCTCTTGCAGGAGAACGGTCAACAAAAAAACAGGTTCCAGAAGCGCTGTTTGATGCTTCGCGTGGAATTGTACGGGCTTTCCTTGACGCTTATATCGAAGGGGACGGGCATAAGCTGGCAAATGGAAAAGTGACCTCCACAACGGTTTCGAAAAAACTTGCCTACGGAGTCGCGTGGCTTGCATTGAAATGCGGGTACTTCCCTTCGATTTATGACGCCGAAATGCCTGAAACGGCAGAAATTCAAGGGCGCGTCGTGCGCCGCGCGCCGCATCAATATACTGTGGCCTGGTATGAGACCAATGAAGTTCAACGCAAAATCGTCGAAACAGAAGAATTCCACCTTGTTCCACTGCGTGGAGTTGAAATTGAGGCGTTCGATGGGAATGTCTTCAACATGGAAGTGGACGGGGAACACAATTACCTGGCAAATTTCTTCCTTGTTTCCAACTGCCAAAACTGGCTGACTTCGCAAGCCATGCGCGACCCGGCTTCGGATGTTTCGGCGCAGTTCATCCGCGAGATGACGCCGCAGGGGGTGGTGGATCATGCCTTGCGGGTGAATGCCTCGGTGGTGGTCTCTTCTTATAACGAGCCGTTGATCACCAGCGAGTGGGCAGTGGATATTTTCAAAGTTGCAAAAGCAAACGGCTTGATGCGCGCCTGCGTCTCCAACGGCAATAACACGCCGGAGGTGATGGATTATCTCGCGCCATATCTCTCCGCCTATAAAATTGACCTCAAATGCATGAGCGACAGGAACTATCGCAAACTCGGCGGGACGCTGCAACATACGCTGGATGGGATCAAACGCGCAAGGGAACATGGTTTGTGGGTGGAAGTGGTCACGCTGGTCATCCCCGGTTTCAACGACTCGAACGAAGAATTATGGGATGCGGCGCGATTCCTAGCCGAAGTTTCGACGGACATCCCCTGGCATGTAACGGCTTTCCATAAAGATTACAAGATGATCGAGCCCGATAACACCGATGCGCAGACCCTCATCCGCGCGGCGGAGATCGGGCGCGAGGCGGGACTCAAATTCGTCTATGCGGGCAATTTGCCGGGCACGGTCGGGGAGTATGAAGATACTTCGTGTCCGCGATGCAGTTATCGGCTGGTGAAGAGGCGGGGGTATATCGTCATGGAGAATCGAATCTCACCCGAAGGAAAATGCCCGAAGTGCGGAGAAGCCATCCCCGGGTTGTGGGTATAATCCCGCTCATGATTCTTATCACCGGCGCGACCGGTTTTGTCGGGCGCGTCCTTGTCCGCCAGTTGTCATCCATTGGGTATCCGTTGCGCGCGCTCATCCGCCCGTCTGCAAAGTCGCCGCGCCTGCCGAAGGGCGTACCGGTGGAGGTTGCCGTGGTGTCGCTGGCTGATACGCGCGGTCTGCGCGCCGCCATGCGTGATGTGGAGACCATCTTCCACCTTGCCAGCGCGGAGAATCAAGGCTCGCGCGGCGACCTGCTGCAAACCGATATCCAGGGCACGCAGAACCTCGTTGATGCCGCCGCAGACGCGGGTGTGGACCGCATTGTCTATCTCAGTCATTTGGGCGCGGCGCGCGCGTCGGGCTACCCGGCATTCAAGGCAAAGGGGATCGCCGAGGAAAGCATCCGCGCGGGGAAGGCGCCGCACACCATCATTCGCAGTTCGCTTGTGTACGGTCCCGAAGATCACTTCACCAATAATGTTTCGCGGCTGGTACGCAGTTCGGTCGGCATTTTTCCCGTCCCAACCGGCGGGCGGGTTGTCGTTCAGCCGGTGTGGGTCGAAGACCTCGTCACCTGCATGATCTGGGCGCTGCAAAACGAAAGCACGGTCAACCAGGTTTACGAGATCGGCGGGAACGAATTCTTCACCCTGCAGCAGGTTGTCGAGATCATCATGGACGTTACGCGCCGCCGGCGGTTTCTCGTGCCAATGTCGCCCATCACCCTGAGGGCGCTCACCGTCTTCCTCGAAGGAGTGCTGCCGGGTTTTCCCATCTCGTCCTTCTTTCTCGACTATTTCGCCGTCAACCGCACCACCGCCGTCGACGCCATGCCGCGTTACTTCGGCTTGATGCCTGCGCGTTTCTCGTACCGCCTCGATTACCTCAAACGCAAACGCTGGTACGAGCGCATTCGCAACGCGATCAGCGAACGCCTTTCAACCCAGAGATCCAATTAAATGCCCCTGCCAAACATCCGCCTGCTCGATACCCCCGAAGACCTGCGCCTCGTGGAGGAACTTCAACGCGCCGTGTGGCCCGGTTCCGAAACAGACATCGTCCCGATGCACATGATGATCACCGTCGTCCATAACGGCGGGCTGGTGCTGGGCGCGTTCGAAGAGGAAAGGATCATCGGCTTTGTTTACGGCTTCCCCGGGCTGGAGGAAACGCCCGACGGACCGCGTCTCAAACATTGCTCGCATCAAATGGGCATCCATCCCGATTATCGCGACAGCGGCATCGGCTTCACGCTTAAGCGCGCGCAATGGCAGATGGTGCGCCATCAGGGACTCGATCACATCACCTGGACGTACGATCCCCTGCTCAGCCGCAACGCCCGCCTTAACATCTCGAAACTCGGCGCGGTTTGCACAACATACCGCCGCTCTGAATACGGCGAAATGCGCGACGGACTCAACGCCGGTCTGCCCTCCGACCGTTTCCAGGTGGATTGGTGGATCAACTCGCGCCGGGTGGAAAAAAGACTCAGCAAGAATCCGCGCCCCACGCTGACGATGGGACACGTCGCCCGCAGCGGACTCCGCCCCTTTTACCCGGCTCCATTCTCAGACGCAGGCTTGATCCGGCCCCCCGAGCAGGTTCCTCCCTTTGAGGAACGCATCCTACTGGCAGAAATTCCGCACGACTTCATGGCGCTCAAAGCCAGAGACTTTGCCCTCGCCCGCGATTGGCGTTTCTTCGTCCGCGAACTGTTCGAAACCGCCTTTGCGAAGGGATACATCGTCACCGATTTTGTTTTCGATAAGACCGAGGGAACCCTGCGCGGGTTGTATGTGCTGACCCACGGGGAAAGCACGCTGGATGAGTTTGAGTAGGGATGCGCCGCGCATGAAAATATTTCTGATCGTTTTTTTGATATTTGTATTCGTGTTCCCGGCTGTAATTCTTGCTGTCCCGCCTCCCAAACCGCCCAAGTCCGTTTCCAGCGTAGCGGAGTTGGAAACCCACCTGACCGAATTGACACAGGACAACGTTCCGCCTGGTCTTTCGGTGATTGTCGTGAAAAATGACAAAGTCGTGTACGCCAACTCCTTTGGCGCCATCGCAGCGCCGCCCTCGACTCCGCGCCTGGCGTGTCTGATCCGAACTCCGACTTTAGGGTAGCTAAAAGCACGTCAAATAGTTTTCATTCATAATGAAAACTATTTGACATATTATTTCATTATGAATGAGAACTCTTGGAACTCCCGCTGGTCAAAAGAACAGATTAAAACAATGCTTTTGGGGCAATTTGACGCCTTCTGGGGACGGATACAGGTATTGAACGCACGCAACTGGCAGAAATTGAACGTGCCACCCAAATACCCCATGCGGTAATTGTCTCAGGGCTACGCCGAGTTGGAAAATCCACCCTGCTTGCACAGATGGCTCACAAGTTGGGATATGACTCTTTTTATTATGTCAACTTCGAGGACGACCGTTTCCTGGGATTTCAGCCTGATGACGCCGATCAGCTTTATCGCGTGTTGGTTGAAACCTTTGGCGAGCGCAAAATATTCGTGGTTGATGAGGTTCAGAATATCCCCGGCTGGGAACATTTTGTGCGCCGTTTTATGGATATGGACTTCAAGTTCTATATCACGGGTTCAAACGCTTCCTTACTTAGCCGTGAGCTTGGTACCCGTCTCACTGGGCGGTATGTACCGATTGAGTTGTTTCCCTTCTCATTCAGGGAATTTCTCCGCTTCAAGAAAGAAACCTTCCCTGACCTGCAACGCATGACCACGGTTGAAAAAGCTCGCCTAAATAATTTGTTGGAGGCTTATTTGCAGGTTGGCGGCATACCGGATGCTTTGAAATACCCGGAACTGCCCTTGTTGCGCACGTTGTATGATGACGTACTTTATCGCGATATTGCCACCCGATACCGTTTAGAGGCAGTCACAGCGCTTAAAGAACTTGCATTTTACCTGATGAGCAACCCATCCAGTATGGTTTCATTTAATAAGCTCAAAGATCAGTTCCGTCTCGGCAGTGTAAACACTATTAAGAGCTACATTGACTATATGGAAAATAGTTGGCTGGTTTTTACGTTGAACCTATATGATTTTTCAGTCAAACGCCAACAGATCGCCCCCAAAAAGGTGTACTGCATCGATACCGGACTTTCCAGCACAATTGGTTTTGGCTTTTCTCCGAACACCGGGAAACTGCTTGAGAATCTGGTTTTCCTGGCTCTTCGCCGACGTACCAAAGAAATTTACTACCATGCCACACCAGGCAGCTATGAAGTGGATTTTTATCTTCCCGAAAAGCGTCAACTGATTCAGGTTGCCAGGAACATGGAAAATCCGGCGATCCGTGAGCGTGAAATCCGCGCATTGAGCGATGCCCTGAAGGGCGTAAAAGTTGAAAGTGCGTTGATTCTGTCGGATGCAAACGAGAATGAATTCTTGTTGGATGGTGTCAAGGTCGAGATCCGTTCAGTTGCGGAGTGGCTGCTCAACCAATAATTTCCCATCATCGTTTACTCGAACAGCCCTTTCACATCCTCTTGCGTGAGTGACTTGAAGAAACTGGCTTCAGTGGCGATGATGTTTTTGACGAGGGCGCGTTTCTTTTCCTGCAATTGCAGTATCTTTTCTTCCACGGTATCTCTGGCGATGATTTTGTAGACGAAGACCGGCTTGGTCTGCCCGATGCGGTGGGCGCGGTCGGAGGCTTGCATTTCGACAGCAGGATTCCACCACGGGTCGAGGTGGATGACGTAATCGGCGGCGGTCAGGTTCAAGCCCACGCCGCCCGCCTTGAGGCTGATGAGGAAGAAGGGAATTTTTTCATTCGCCTGGAACTCATCCACTTTGTCCTGACGTTTTTGGGTCTGCCCGTCGAGATACATGTATTTGATCTTTCTCGCGTCCAATTCTTTCCTGACCAGTTTGAGCGTTTCGACAAACTGCGAAAAGATCAACGCCTTGTGCTTTTCGGCTTGCAGGGTTTCCAGCGTCTCCAATAAAATTTCAAACTTGGGCGCGTCGCCTTTGTATTTTTTGTCCACCAGCGCGGGGTGAATGGCGATCTGGCGCAATCTCAATAAACCTTCCAACACTTTGAAGCGGGCATTGTTCATGCCTTCGGTTTCGATCAGTCCCAGCAGTTCGGCGCGGTAACGCTCGCGGGTCTGGTTGTAGAATTTTTTCTGCGCGGCGTCCATGTCGGTGTAGACGACCCGTTCGGTGCGCGGCGGCAGTTCGAGCGCGACCTGTTCTTTTGTGCGGCGCATGATAAACGGGTAGACCAGTTTCCGCAGCGTCTCCGCGGATTTTTCGTCGCCCGCGCTTTCGATGGGGTTGGCGAATTGACTCTTGAAATAGTCCATGCTGCCGAGCAATCCGGGGTTGAGAAACGCAAATTGCGACCACAACTCGAAGGTGTTGTTTTCGACGGGCGTGCCTGTCATCACAATGCGATGCTCCGCGTTCAAGAGCCGCGCTGCTTTGGCGCTCTTCGCCAGCGGGTTTTTGATGGCTTGCGATTCGTCCAAAATCACATGATGGAATTTGTATTTGTGCAAAATTTCGATGTCGCGCAGCATGGTGCCGTAGGTGGTGATGACCACATCGTAATCGTCGAAGATCGAAACGTCCTTGTTGCGGAAGTTGCCCATGTATTCGAGGAATTTCAATGACGGCGTGAACTTTTCGGATTCACGCTGCCAGTTGGCGATGAGACTCTTCGGGACGACGAGCAGCGCGGCGGACTCCGCCTGAGCCTGTTCCTGCAACGACTGGAGATACGCCAACACCTGAACCGTTTTTCCAAGCCCCATGTCATCGGCGAGGATGCCGCCGAATTTGTATTCGCGTAAAAAGTGCAGCCAGTCGTAGCCGTGTTTTTGGTAGGGACGCAGTTCGCCGGTGAAACCTTTGGGCAGCGGCTGTGGCGCAATCCGCTCGAAGTGGCGGAAACGCTCGCGGCGCTGAATCAGGTCTGGGGGAGTCTGAATCGAGGCGTCTTCTTCGAGTAGGGAATCCAACAGCGAGAGATGCAAATCGCTGACGCGGAATCCATCTGCTGTTTCTTCTGCCAAACCCCAAAGGTGTTTATATTTTTCGAGCCAGTCCTGCGGAATTTGACCGATGGAGCCATCGGCAAGTTTGATGTAGTTTTCCTTGCGTTTGAGCGCCTTGCGAATGTCGTGAAAGTTTACCTGCTGGTCGCCAAACTCGACGACGGTTTTCAGGTCAAACCAATCAATGCCCGAGGTGATGTTGACGCGCAAAGTTGCGGGGTAACGATTGATGCGTCCCGTTTTGAGATTCTCTTCGCCGTAGATTTCAAAGCCCGCCTGCGTGAGCGCGGGGATGGAGTGCATGAGAAAATCATACGGGTGCGCTTTGGCGCGGAGTTCGAGCGTGCCATGCGGATGCGGGGAACCGGCGCGTTTGAGGCGATAGATGGGGTCGGTGAGCAGTCCGTAAAAATATTCTTCGCGCGCGGGCTGGCGGTGAATGCGGACGAGGTCCCAGGTATCGGGGACGCTGCCGAGGGTATAGGGTTCGTCTTTGGCAAGCGGGGAGTTGTAATCGCCGTAGCCAAATTGGAGCGTGGCGCGTAATACTTTTTCCTTGTTGTTGTCGTGCAAATACAGGCGCGGAATTGGGTCGGCGTGAACGTCCTGGTATTTGACGAGGTCGCTTTTGATGGGCAGCGCCTGCGCGATGAGCGGGAAGTATTGCTCGCGGAAGATGTCCACCTGTTCGTTGGGGATTTCCACGGGAAAGGCGGAAAGAATTTCGAGGGCGCGGCTGTTTTCGATTTGGGCAATGGTGTCGTCCATGAGAACCCAGGTTGGGTTTTGGGTCATCACTTCGATTTTCTTTTGGATGTGTGTGAAGGTTTCGCCTTTGTCGAAGCCCACTTGCAGGCTGAGTTTTTTGTTATCCTGTTGCATGTCAATTTGAATGCGGATGGGTTCGGGCTGGATGTAAAGTCGGCGTTCGGCTTTGTAGGGATATGAAGAGGAGGCTAGGAATAAGGGAATACCCAATTTACCCGACATGCTCAGGTAGCCCCCCAGTTGCGGGTTGCTGGCGCTGTACATGTTAAGGGCGGTTTTGGAAATATTGATAAATTCGACCGCGTCTTCGCTAACATTCAATGCGCCCTTTGGGTTGAGGCTTTGGAAATAGGATTGATTATCCTTGCTCCAAGATTTGTCGGATTGCAGGAGTGCATTAACTTCCTGCGCGTTTTTTTCTGCGAGCGATTCAAGCGGCTGCCACTCGTTTTCCTTGATCACTCGAATATCCAGCGAGTAACTGTATCGAAGGGGAGTATTGCTGTAAAAGTAGCCCTGGTGACGCTTAAGGATCATGACCACGGCGTAACGCTGCACGCGGTTCCCGCCCGCCGATTGGCGCGGCATGAGCGCCACGCTTTGCATTAATTTCATTTTCCAGTCGCCTGTGGGTTGTTTTATTTTTGGAACAGGCGGCTCAAAATCTTCTTCGTCATCATCCTCTTCTTCATCCCGCAGGTATTCGCTCACTTGCATCGCGGCGGCGACCATGTGCTTGCAGAAGTTACCCTCATCGGCATAGTAACACTCGCACTCGAAGTCCAGTTCGCCTGATTTTTTATCGATCTTAATTTCGACAGTGTATTCGCCTGTATCGCCATCCACAAGACAGGTGGCTTTCTGGTCGCTGATCATACTAACGTCCCAGGCACGCCCGTCTTTGTAGTAGGCGCGTCCGCGTTGGATGGTTTGCGCGGTGGCGTATCTGGAGTAGGGGAAGGCATCGAGGAGTTGGGAAGTGAGGCGGGGCATGAGTGCGATTATAAAACAGGCGCATTGTTTATGGTACACTGCCAATCAAGGAATGAAAGCCATGAATTCTGCAACCGCTCAAGCAAATCCCAACATCGCCTTCATCAAATACTGGGGCAACCGCGAGGATCATTATCGTCTGCCGGTTAATTCTTCCCTCTCGATGAATCTTGATGGACTCTTCACGCGCACCACGGTCAGTTTTCAGCCGTCGCTGCCGTTCGATGAACTCATCATCAACGGGCATGAGGTGGTGGGAAAAGGCTTGGAGCGCGTTTCATATATTCTCGACCTTGTGCGCGAAAAGGCGGGAATTAAGATGAATGCCGAGGTAATGAGCGAGAACAACTTCCCCTCCGGCGCGGGGATCGCCTCTTCGGCGGCGGCGTTTGCGGCGTTGGCAATGGCTGGATCGAAAGCAGCGGGGCTCGACCTGAGCGAACCCGAACTTTCTATTCTGGCGCGGCGTGGATCCGGCTCCGCCTCCCGCTCCATCCCGGCTGGGTTCGTCGAGTGGAAAATGGGCGAAGCTGAAAGCGATTCATTTGCCTTTTCCATCGCGCCGCCCGATCATTGGAATTTAGCCGATTGTGTTGCCATCGTCAGTTCGACTCACAAGAAGACCGGCTCGACGGAGGGTCATGCCATTGCCGGGACGAGTCCGCTGCAGGGGGCGAGGGTCGCGGATGCGCCAGGAAGGATTGACTTGTGCCGCAATGCGATCTTGAACAAGGACTTTGAAGCCTTCGCAAACATCATCGAACATGATTCAGATATGATGCACTCGGTCATGATGACCTCGAATCCGCCGCTGATGTATTGGCAGTCGGCTACGGTGGAAATCTTCCATCAGGTGCGCGAATGGCGCGCGGCGGGACTGCCCGTCGGCTATACGGTGGACGCGGGCGCGAATGTCCATGTGATTTGTTTGGGAGAATACAAGGCTGAGGTGGAGAAACGTTTGCGAGAGATTCCTGGCGTGAAGAATGTTTTGGTGGCGGGCGTCGGCGGGGCGGCAAAGATCGTATAACTTCAGTCAGGGGTGGCAAAAGCCCGCAGAAAACCGAATCAACTTCGGGCGGGGAAGGAGGCGGGCATTTCATCTTAGAAAAGATTAACGCGCGCAAGATATAATCAACCCATCGCGTCTTACCGCGTGAAAGGATTCAAAAAAAATGGGATCTAGCATTCTCTCGTTGATCATCTTCATTCTTGCGCTTGGCGGGATGATCTTCGTTCATGAACTTGGGCATTTTCTCGCCGCGCGCTGGGCAAAGATCGAAGTGGAGGAGTTCGGTTTCGGGCTGCCTTCCTACAAGATCGCCACGTTGTTCACCTGGCAGGGGACGGAGTTCACGCTCCACGCCCTGCCCCTGGGCGGATTTGTGCGACCCAAGGGCGAGAACGACCCGAACATCCCCGGCGGATACGGCGCCGCCAGCCCGTGGAAACGACTGGTGGTTTTGATCGCCGGACCCTTGATGAACCTGTTGACGGCGGTCATCGTATTTACCGCGCTGGTCGCAAACGAAGGCATCCCCGTGCCGGGAAGCGTCAGGATCGAAAGTGTGGCAGAGAACTCCCCCGCAGAAGAGGCGGATATTCACGCGGGAGATATCATCGTTTCGATCAACGGGCAGGAAGTGACCGACATCGAACCCGCCCGCTCGCTCATCCGCGAAAACCTCGATATCCCGGTGGAATTCGTCCTGAACCGCGACGGCGAATTGATCACCATCATTGCGATGCCGCTTTCCAGCCGTATCGCGGAGGAAGGCGCGCTCGGAGTCGGGTTGAATTACCCCACCCGCCCGGCAACCTTAATCGAAAGCGTCCAAAGCGGGGTGACGATCACAGGCTTGCAAGCCGCCGCGATCGTCTCCCTGCCGATCGCGCTCATTCAGGGAGCCATCGCCCCCGGCGAGGCGCGGCTGATCGGCTTCAAGGGCATATACGACCTCTTCAATTTCTCGGTGCAGGAGGATGTGACCAGCAGGCAGGAGGCGGCGGAAGAACCAACCGCAAGCGGCGCCGACTCAGCCCCCCAGCCCACCAACTTCACCATCAGCCTGATCGGTCTGCTCAGCGTTTCGCTGGGCGTATTCAACCTTCTCCCCATCCCCGCGCTCGACGGCGGACGAATCCTCTTCACGCTTCCCGAGATCCTTTTCAAGAAGCGCATCCCGACCGAATGGGAGAACATGGTCAACGGCATTGCCATGCTCCTGCTGATCGGGCTGATGGTATTCGTCAACGTCATGGACTTCATCAACCCTGCGCAGATTGTGCCTTAACTCATGTCTGAGATCACATTCAACTCCGTGCTGGAAACCCTGCTCGATCCCAAAAAGGACATCCCGCAGGCGCACCTTTCTTTTTATTCCGACCTCGACCCAAAATCACTGCGGCTCTTCCTCGACGCATGGAAGAACGCGCCTGCCAAAAGCAAGACCCTCCTGCTCGACAAGTTGACCGCATATCTGGATGAAGACACGATCGTCTCCTACGAGGAAATCGGCAGGGCGCTTCTGGACGACCCGGATGCGGATGTCCGCGCCCGGGCATTGGGACTCCTTGGCGAATCAGACGACCCCAGGCTTGTGGACAAATTCCTCGAGATTTTCCAAGCCGATACCGATCTCGCTCCGCGTTTGAAGGCGGCGAACCTGCTGGGCGAATTCATCCTGCTCGGCGAGTTGGAAGAACTGGATGAAAAGCGCCTGCGCAAGCTCGAAGAAGCCCTGCTTGTCGTCATCCGTAGCGACGAGAACCCCGCCCTGCGCCGCGCCGCGGTGGAAGCCTTCGGCTATTCCGGGCGCGAGGATGCGGTGGCGGTCATCGAATCGGCATATGAGCGCGAAGACCCGCATTGGGTCGCAAGCGCGCTGCGGGCGATGGGTCGCTCCCACGACAACCGCTGGGACGAAAGCGTAATCTCCAAATTGCTCGATCCCGACCCGCGCATCCAGTATGCGGCGGCGGAAGCGGCGGGCGAGCTCTCCATTGAAGAAGCCGGTCCCATCCTTTTGAAAATGCTCGAAGACGAGGAAGAGGACGACACTGTCACCATGGCGGCGGTCTGGGCGCTGAGTCAGATCGGCGGCGAGGACGCCCGCGCCTACATCCTCAACATGCTCGACAACACAGACGATGAAGATACGGCTGAATTCCTCGAAAACGCGCTCGAAAACCTCGATTTTAACGAACAGTTGAACCAGTTCGAAATGTTGTCGCTGGACGAAGACGATGATTTGAGCGGGTTCGACGAAGAGTAAACGGAGTCCAAAGTCGGGAGACTTTGGACTCCATAACGCGGTTGTACCGCAAACTTCAGTTTGCGCCCCGGCGGGCGGCGGTACTGGGCAAAATCTTCGCGATTGGCGTAGTTTTTACAGAGCAATACTAGACCGCTTGCATAAGTAGCCACAGAGACACAGAGAACACTGAGAAAAGCCCATTAACACCTGTGATCTCTGTGGCAAAAACGACTTTTGCAAGAGATCAACTATACGCTTACTCTCCAAACACAAATAAGTCGCCGATGGATTCGCGGTTGAAGTTATGGCGGATCGAATCGGCAAAGATATGCGCCACCGAGAGGATGGTTAACTTCGGGTTGCGTTTTTCTTCGGGGATGTGGACCGTGTCGGTGGTGACGATCTCTTGAATCTGGGGAATGGCGGCAAGTTTTTCCAATCCGCCGCGGGTGAAGACCCCGTGCGTACACATCACCATAATTTCCTCCACGCCTTCAGCGATCAACACCCGCGCCAGTTCGGCGATGGAGCCGCCGGTGGCGATCTCGTCGTCGTAGACCAGGGCGCGTTTATGTCCCTTCACCTGGTTGCCCACCAACCCGCTGATGATGACTTCCGTGTCCGAGATGCGTTCCTTGTTTCCCGCCGCAACCGGCAGGTCGAGGCTTTTCGCAAACCGCGCCGCAGATTTGGCCTGCCCCATATCCGGCGAGACGATGATCGTCCCATTCAGGTCGCGGTTTTCGAGATATTTTTGAAAGACGGGGCGGCTGCTCAACGGGTCGGTTGGGATGTGGAAAAATCCATGCACCTGCGGCGAGTGGAACATCATGCTCATTACATGCGTCGCTCCGGCGGTCTTCAACAGGTCGGCTACAAGGCGGGCGGTGATGGAGATGCGCGGCGCGTCCTTTTTGTCGGAACGCCCAAAGGAATAATACGGAATGATGGCGTGGACTTCAGACGCCGCGGCGTCGCGGGCAATGTCCAGCATCATCAGCAATTCCATCAGGTGATCGTTGACCGGCGGCGTCAGCGACTGGACGATGTATACCCGGCGGTTGCGCACGCTGGCGCCCAGCTGGATATATAGATTGTCGTTGCTGAATGTGCGGCTGTGGGTATCCTCGAGCGGAACACCCAGTTCGGCGGCAATACTTTCGGCAAGGGGGCTGTTCGACTTCCCGCTGAAGACGCGGATTTCGTCGGCGGGGATCGGGCGTTGGGTCATGGTCTCCTCCGTTTTCATGTATGGCATGCTGCGTAATGTCACATATTTATTTCGATTATCGCACAGACCGGGGATTCATGCGGGGAGCAGGGCGGGCCGCGGGCGGGGGGGGGGGGGGCCCCGGGGGGGGCCCCCGGGGCCCCGGCCCCCCCCCGCCGGGGCCCCGGCCCCCCGGCGCCCCCGCCCCCGGGGGGCCCGCCCCGGCGGCCCCCCGCGCCGGCCGCCCCCCCGGGGGCCCCGGGGGGGCGGGGGGGCGGGGGGGGGGGGGGGGGGGCGGGGGGGGCGGGGCCCGCCCGCCGCCCGCCGGCCGCCCCCGCCCCCCCCCCGGGGGCCGCGGCCGCCCGCCGGGCGCCCGCCCCCCGGGGGCGGGGGCGCCGGCGGCGGGGGGGCGGGGGGGGGCGGGGGGCGGGGGCCGGGGCCGCCCCCGGCGGGGGGCCGCCGCGCCCCGGCCGGGCGCCGCCCCCCGGCCGGGGGCGGGGCGGGGCCCCGCCCCCGGCCGGGCGCGGCCCCCCCCCGCGGGCGGGCCCCCGGCCGGGGCGGGCCGGGGGGCGGCCGGCCCGGCGCCCCCCCCGGCCCCCCCCCCCCCCCCCCCCCCCCCCCCCCCCCCGCCGCCCCCCCCCGGGCCGGGGGGCCCCCCCGGGGGGCGGCGCCCCGCGCGCGCGGCGCGCGGCCCGCCGGGGGGCGGGGCCGCCCCCCCCCGCCGCGGCGCCCCCCGCCGGGGGGCCCCCGCCCGGGGGCGCGGCGCCGCCCGCGCGGCCCGCCCGCGCGCCCCCGGCGGGGCGCCCCCCGCCCCCCCGGCGGGGGCCCCCCCCGCCGCCCCCCGCCCGCCCCCCCCGGCCCCGCCCGCGCGCCGGCCCGCCGCCGGGCGGGGGGCCCGGCCCCCCCCTTCAAACTAGGGGCGCTCTAAAAGGTTGTAAGGGCGCAGTCCAAAGCGGCGCTGGGCGCCATGACGACTGGACTGCAAAATCAGGAGATTTTGCAGTCCAAATAACAAACTTTGAGCGCTCCCAAAACCAGGGGGCAAGCAAAACCTGTCGCCTTGTATTTTCTCAAATTAGGCTGCATATCATTATCAAATCTTCAAAACCTGGAAACGGCTGCCGTTGATTTCATGGACAAACTCGGAAAAATCGAAAAACCTTTGCCCGCATACCGAACCAATCACCACACTTAAGACATGATAAATCCGTGAGGTATGGCATCTGCCGGAGTTGGCGTCTCATGCTATACTGCCCGCATGGCATCGAAACAAGTCTTTCTCAATTGGAACCCGCAGGATTTTTTCACAGTCCGTGATTCGTCTGGACATCAGATCGCAGTCAACAAGGGGCGCGGAATCGGTTCTTCGGACCTGCTGCCCGCGGCGTTGATTGGCTGCTCCTCCTACGACGTGGTCGAGATTCTGGGCAAGCAGCGTCAGGAACTGACCCGGCTTGAGGTCAGCGCCGAGGCGGTGCAGGATGAGAATCCACCCTGGAGGTTCCGCAAGATACACCTCCGCTATAAAGCCGCCGGAAGGGGTTTGGATGCGGAAAAGGTACAAAAGGCAATCGCGCTGAGCGAGGAAAAATATTGTTCGGTCTATGCCACTCTCAAGGATGCGATCGAGATCACACACGAAGTTGAAGTCGTTGAAGAATAGAAAAACTTTTCCGCGTGCAGGCAAAATATGTCAGGCGCGGAGTCGAAAGCGGCGCAGTGATGGCGTGGCGGCGTCTTCTGACTTGCGAGCAAAATCGGGAGGCCCTTCAACAGGCTCAGGGCAAGTTTTTGCAGCCCATACTGACAACCTTTGCTTGCGCACACTTTCCAATTTTTTGAACGCTTCCGGCTTAACACGCTACAATAACCATTTGCAGGGAGTTTAAACGCATGAGACGCCCTTGCGGACGTCTCAGCGGTTGGATGGGGGAGGGAACGAGAAACCTTGTCTTACGACAAGGGCTATCTCCTTACAGAAGGGTTGTTTTCGTTGTTGCTCATTGCCGCCATGCCCACGGGGTGGTATGTCGGTTCGGGGCGGTTCGCGCCGTAGGATGGCATGGGCGCGGGGCGCGGCTTCGGAACGGGGCGGGGATAATTCACAGCGGGGGGATTCGCCTCCTGTCGCTGGACCGGTTGAAGGGTCCGGGGGTGAGCCGCGGGATAGGATGAGGCTGGGGCGTTGCGGTAGGATGAATTGCGGTCATAAATATCCGCGAGGGTGAAGAGGCGTTCGCCCGCCACGGAGAAGGTGCCGATCAACAGCACGCGGATCAGCCAGACCATGCACGCCACAACGATGGGGACGATCTTGATCATCGTTGCCTGACCGACGAGGGAGCCACCGAGGGTGTTGTGGTTTTGAATGGCGACGGAAACGCCCCACCAGGTAAGGACGGCATTGAAGGCAGCGGCAAGCAGCCAGGCGCCGAAGAGATACCAAACCTCGGCGGGTTCGTCGCGTCCCTGTTCGGGGGTGAAGATGCGCGCGATACCGGCGAAGTCGATGCCACAGAAGGCGAAGGCAAGGACGGAAGACCAGTACATGCCTGCAAATTTCAAATCGCCGAGCACGTCGCGCAATGCAAAGGATGTGGTGCCGAAGTTGAAGATTTCGAACGCCAGTAGTGCGCACAGGATCATGCCGCCGAAGATCGCGCCGCGGCGCAGCGAGATGCTTTTCAGCAGGGGGGCCAGTTGAATGTTGAGCGAACGGTTCATGGGAATGCTCCTTGATCGAACCAAAAAAAACCGGAAAAATCTTTCTGCGGTTAAATATAGAACACTTGTTCTAAAAAGTCAAGTTAATATTTTGTTGCAGGATGGTTGCGTTTCTCATCCCCCATCAAAAAGACTTCCGGTGTCTCTGAGACTTCGGAAGTCTTTTGTTTCTCAATCGCGGCTTCGTCCGCTGATGAGGGTGACGTAATACAGCAATTGCAGAATGGCGGTGACAAGCCCGGCAACGTAGGTCAATGCAGCGGCATTGAGGACGTTGCTCACGCCGCGCATTTCGGCGTCGGATTGGATGATGCCGCTTTCGGAGAGCATTCTCCGGGCGCGGGCAGAGGCGTCGAATTCGACGGGCAGGGTGACGAGGGCAAAGAACGCGCCGCCGGAGAAGATCAATACGCCAAGCCAGGCGACCTGGGTCATTTGCAGGAAAAGTCCGATCAGGATCAAAATCCAGCCGAGGTAGGAGCCGATGTTCACCATGGGCACGAGCGCGCCGCGGAACTTGAGCGGGAAATATTCCTCGGCATCCTGCTGGGCGTGACCGAGTTCGTGTGCGGCAATCGCCAGCGCGGCGACTGATGCGCTGTTGGCAACGCCCTGCGAGAGGAATAAAGTCTTGTTGCGCGGGTCGTAGTGGTCGGTCATCTCGCCGGGCGTACCCTGGATTTGCAACCCGTGAAGTCCGCTCGAAGCGATCAGTCGGCGGGTGGCTTCGTAACCGGTGAAGCGGCTACCAGCCGCCACGCGGCTCCATTTGTTGTATGCCGCCCGTACATACCATGATGTGATCGCCATCAGGATGAAGGCGGGGATCATGAAGATCATATAGGCGGGGTCGAAGAGATACATGTTCAATCCTTCCATTTCCACACCGTCCCGAAGGTTTGAACGGCGAACTCACCTGACGAGTAAAACCTTCGGGACGATTAATAAGGCGTTATTGTCCGATCATCTCCAATAGGATACGAACGGCTTCGTCCAATTGCGGGTCTTTATCGGCTTTGCGGTCGTCCTCGGTCAGTTCGACGGGATAGTCGGGTGTCAGCCCGATCTCGTGGATGGTGTTTTCGTTCGGGGTCAGCCACTTGGCGATGGTGATGCGTACCGCTCCGTTTTCACCGCTGAGGGGAATCCAATTTTGTACCGAGCCTTTGCCGTAGGAGACCATCCCGAGCAGTTTGGCGCGTCCCGAATCCTGTAATGCGCCCGCCACGATCTCGGAAGCGGATGCGGACCCCTCGTTGATGAGCACGATCATGGGGATTTTCGGGTCGGTTGCGACGCCGCCGGGGATGACCTCGTAGGTCGTGCGGGTTCCATCGCCGTATTGTTCGTAAAGCACAACGCCCTCCGAGATGAATTGGGAGGTGACTTCGACCGAGGTCTGCAAATATCCGCCGCCGTTGTTGCGCAGGTCGAGAATGACGGCTTTGGGGTTCTGCGGCATGAGTTCAGCCAGCGCCGCGTTCAACTCAGGCATGGTGTTGGGACCGAAAGTTGTCACCGTGATGTAGGCGATGCCGCCTTCGAGCATTTCACCCTCGGCGGATGCGATGACAATCCGCGCGCGAACGATGGAAACATCGAAGGGGGCGTCTTCGCCTTCGCGCAGGATGGTGAGCACGACCGTCGTCCCGGCGGGACCAAGCACCCGGCGGCGCGCGAGTTCGGCGTCGATGCCGGTCATGTCTTCGCCGTCGATGCCGATGATCTTGTCGCCGGGCAGCAGACCAGCCTCCTCGGCGGGCGAACCGGGGATGGGGCTGGTAACGGTCAGGTAATCGGCTGTTGTATCGACGTATGCGCCGATGCCTTCGTAGGAACCTTCGAGGCTTTCATTGGCTTGCTTGTATTCCTCGGGGTTCATGTAGGTGGAATGCTGGTCGCCAAGCGCCTGCATCATGCCGTCGATCGCGCCGCGCATCAGGGCGACATCGTCCACGGGCTGGTCTACAAAATTTTCATGGATGAGATTCCACGCCTCCCAGAACGGGGCGAAGAGCGCCTGCAATTCCTCGGGGGTGGCAGACTGCTGGTCTGGGGCGGGCGTAAACGGTTCGGGGGGCGCAGCGGGAGCCTCGAGGCTGGGAATGCTTCCATTGGGCAGAAGATGCCCGGTGACAAAGCCCCCGGCAAAAGAGCCAAGCCCCACAATGAGGACTGCCAGGGCAAGCAGGACTGTCTTTAAAGTTTTATTCACAAATGCCTCCAATTTGGCTTGTTGTATGGGTGTTCAATATGGACGGAACTCCCACGCCTTAAATTACGCAGAAAGATACCAATCGGTTATTAAGGGTTGCTGAATGAATTGTTCGATTTATGTAAGAATCGAGTTTTGGAGTCAAAAGTCTCCCGACTTTTGATTTTCATCGCCATCCCCGGTCAACCCGCCCACCGAGCGCCGCAGTTCTTCAAACTCATCATCCCGTTTCTTGCGGGCTGGGTCGAACGCCCTCATCATCGTCTCAAAAGGACCGTTCTTCCCGCCGCGCATGATCCCGCGCACGATGCCGTACATCATGACGTTTATGCCCACGATGAGGACGATGAACAGAAGGGCGGCAATGGCGGCGTGGCTATTTTCCATTTTGACTCTCCAGGATGGGGATGAAGGAATTCCAATCGGTCATGTGCGCGTCGGCGCTGGCTGACGGAAATGTTTCGTTGTAAAGGATGCTGAACAAACCCACCCTGCTTGCCGCGCTGGTCGTATGGGGAATGTCGTCGATCATCACGCACTTCGACGGGTCGCTTTCGCCCGCGGCTTGCATGGCAATTTGAAAGGACTCAGGCATCGGCTTGCAGTAGGGGGCAATGGCGTTCACATCCACGATGATCTCGAAGAGGTCGCGCAGTCCGAGGACGGTCAACACCCTGTCGGCGTGGTGAACGTCTGCGTTGGTGAAGATCAGGTTGCGGGTCGGCAGCGAGGCGATGATCGAGCGCAGGGTCGGATTGGGAGTCAGATAATCCTTCAGCGGCAGGTCATGCACATAGGCGAGAAAATCCTGCGTGTCGAGGTTGTGATATGCCTGCAAGCCGCGGGTGGTGGTGCCGAACTCGCG
This sequence comes from Candidatus Villigracilis adiacens, assembly GCA_016703605.1. Taxonomy (GTDB): domain Bacteria; phylum Chloroflexota; class Anaerolineae; order Anaerolineales; family Villigracilaceae; genus Villigracilis; species Villigracilis adiacens. Next base: position 693,754 of record JADJBU010000002.1, read on the forward strand.
GTAATATTTTTCGCGCAGTTGCGAAACCTCTTCGGCGGGGATGCGTAATCTATCGCGCATGTAATCGTTCATGCGATGCTTGATGGCATCCCATAAACCGGCGGTCGGGGGATACAGCGTGTCGTCGAGATCGAAGAAGATGGTGGTGAATCGCATTCGGAGATTATAATCGCGTCATGTCCATTCGTTTACTTTCATCCGAAGTGTCGTCGCAGATCGCCGCCGGTGAAGTGGTGGAGAGACCCGCCTCCGTTGTGAAGGAGTTGACGGAGAATGCGCTGGATGCGGGCGCGAAAAATATTTCGATCTCGATCACGGATGCAGGACGGACTCTGATCGAAGTGGCGGATGATGGACATGGGATTCCATCCTCTGAATTGGAGTTGGCTGCCTCGCGTCATGCGACCTCGAAACTGGTCCAGTCCGAGGACCTGTTCCACATCCGGACCCTGGGCTTCCGGGGCGAAGCGCTGGCTTCGATCGGCTCTGTCTCGCAAATGACGATCACATCGCGGGTGGAGTCTGCGAAGGAAGGCGCGCGTTTGAAAGTGGATGGCGGTATTTCTGGCAAGGTTGAAAAAGTCGGCGCGCCAAAGGGGACCGTGGTGCGGGTGGAGAATCTTTTTTATAACGTCCCGGCGCGTTTGAAGTTTTTGAAAACGGATACGACCGAGCGCCGCGCCATCGACTCATTGGTGACGCGTTATGCGCTGGCTTACCCGGCTATTCGGTTTAAAGTGACGGATGGAAAGCAGGTTACATTACAGACGGCGGGAGACGGCGACCGGCGCGCGATCCTGGCTTCGCTGTATGGCGTGGATGTCGCCAGGCAAATGCTGGAAGTAATGGCTTCAGAAGATGGGATGACCCTGACGGGTTTCATCAGCCCGGTTTCGTTAACGCGTTCCAACCGGAAAGAAATTACTTTTTTTATCAACGGGCGCTGGGTGCAGGAAATTTCATTGAACTCTGCGTTGTTGCAGGCGTATCACACGCTTTTGATGGTGGGGCGTTATCCGCTTGCGGCTTTGTTCCTCGATATGACTCCCGAGGATGTGGATGTCAACGTCCACCCGACGAAAGCCGAAGTGCGATTCAGGGCGCAAGACAGGGTTTTCAGTTTCGTCCAGCGTTCGGCGCGGAAGGCTTTACTGGCGTATACGCCCGTCCCTGCGGTTTCGCCGCAGTTGTGGGGTGGGCGGAGACGGGATGAAGAGTTGCCGGGCAGGCAGGCGGGGGTTGATTGGTCGGTGGCGCATGATGATAAGTGGAAAGTGGAAAGTGGTCAGTTATCAGTGAGCAGTGAGCAGTCGTTAGTGGGCGGTGACGATCTTCCAATCTCCAATCCCCAATTACCAATTACCGATTACCGATTACCCGATCCCCAATCCTCCTTCTCCACAGGTGTCCCACTTTTGCGCCTCATCGGTCAGATCGGTTCGACGTATCTTGTCGCCGAAGGACCCGATGGGTTGTACCTGATCGACCAGCACGCGGCGCATGAGCGGGTGTTGTTCGAGAAGTTGATGGCGCAGCATGAGAGTAAGAGCATCCCGTCGCAGTCGCTCTTGACCCCGGAAATTGTCACTTTGCCGCCGGGGTCATCGAAGGTATTGACGGAGCAATTACCCTTCCTGAATCGCTTTGGCTTTGAAGTGGAGGAGTTCGGGACGAATACCTTCCAGGTGCGGGCGATGCCGGTTTTATTTGCGGGCGGAAGCCCGGCGATGGCGCTCAAGGCTTTGGTGGAGGACTTTGAAGAGGACGAGAGTCCGTTGGCGGCGGAGGTGGAGGCGCGGCTTGCGGCGAGAGTCTGCAAGCGGCTGGCGGTCAAAGCCGGGCAGACGCTCACCCCCGAAGAGCAGAGGAGTCTGCTGAATGACCTGGAGGCGTGCGGGTCGCCGCGCACCTGTCCGCATGGCAGACCGACAATGATTCATCTCACTGTGGATATGCTGGAACGGCAGTTCGGGCGCAAAGGCGCGCGGTAGCGTTCCTGCAAAAACTTCTGGTTACTAAAATTGTTAGGTCGAAAATATTTTCAGAGGGATGGGCTAAAATAAGCATATGAAGAATCTGACGGAACTATCCAAGCGGGACCTGGGAGTCCTCTTTGACCGAATTCAGGCAGCCATTGCGCTGGTGGACCGGGAGGGGAACCTTGTTTCGTGGAATTCCGCCTTCGAAGCGGGAAAGCGCAGATTTCCGTTTGCAAGCAATCTTCAGGAGATGTTCCTGCAAAAGGATGCGGATTTGATTCGCTTGAAACTTATTGAGGGGGGCGAGGAGCATTGGGCGGGCGAGTTCGCCAACACCGAAACGGACGCTGCCGTGTTATGCGATTTCTGGCTGATGCCGACGGGGGACGATCACATGCTTTTTATCGCGGAACGCATCGAATCGGAAGCGGACGCTGAAAACATGGTGGACAAACTGCGCAAGCAGGTGAAGATGTTCCAAAAGGAAAGCGAGCATTCGAAGAAACTTGCCCGCAACAAGCAGATCGAGATGGAGGCGGTTATTGCCCAGGCGGAGGAGGTGGCGCATGTAGACCCGCTGACCTTCCTGCCGAACCGGCGCACGATCATCAAGGATATGCAAAGCGAAGTGATGAGGGCGGAGCGGTATCACTCCCTGTTTTCGATCTCGGTGGTGGATATCGACAATTTCAAGACGATCAACGATACATATGGGCACCCGGTTGGCGACGAAGTGCTGCGGCATGTGGCGATCCACCTGCGGGACGGAATCCGTCATCCGGATGTGGTGGGGCGTTACGGCGGTGAGGAGTTCATCATCCTGCTGCCGAACTCGAACAAAACCGCCGCGGCAGAGCAAGCCGCGCGTCTGTGCCGCGAACTGCGCGACAAGAAAATACAATTGAAGGATGGGGAAATCCACGTCAGCATCAGCATTGGGATCGCGGAATTCCGCATTGGCGAGGATTCATGGCATAGCCTGCTCAAACGGGCGGATAATGCCATGTTCGACGCCAAGAATCAAGGGCGCGACCGCTGGGTTGTTGGCGAGTAGTGTAGAGCGCAATGACCTTGGATACATATGATTCTAATGCGAGAAAATGCGATAACCCCTGTCTCACTATTTTTGTAGATAGGCAACAGACTTGATTAACCCGCCCACCAGGTAAAGCTGATCAATGCGGAGGTCGTTGCGCTTCGCATGTAACTCGTAACTCAAACAAGGACATTCAATGGGCAACTTCAAACTGACCATCTTCTCCGATTACATCTGACCGTGGTGCTATGTCGGCCAGGGTGTGGTCGAGAGATTGAAAAAAGAATTCAAGGTGGAAATCGAGTGGCGCCCTTACTACCTGCGCCCCGATACGCCGCCCGAAGGCATGGAACTGCCCGAGTACATCAAACGCGCCAGGGAGAACGGTTCTGAGGAGCGTTTGCGCGGAATGGCAGAGATGCACGGGATGCCGTTCAGATCCACCGAGCGGGTATTGAACACGCGCATCGCCCACGAAGCGACCGAATACGCCCGCGTAAACGGCAAAGCAAACGAATTCCATAAAGTCGTCTTCCGCAAGGTTTACGGCGAGGGGCGGGACATCAGCAAATGGGATGTGTTGCGTTCCGCGGCTGAGGAAGCCGGGTTGGACCCCGAAGATATGCAAAAGCAAGTGGAAAGCGGGAAGTTTACGGCAGAGGTCGCGGGGCAGGTTCAATGGGCGCAGCAGATCGGCGTAACCGGCGTGCCGACCTACGTCATCAACGACAAGTATGCCGTCGTTGGGGCGCAGCCGTACGAAGTGTTTAAGAACGCCCTGGGGCAGATATTAAGGTCAACTACTGAAACAGGATAACACCAAAATACTCCCCGTGATAATGAATTAGTAGGTCACGCTTCAAGCGTGGACTACATGTTTTAGATAGATTTCACCAACTGCCAGCATGACCGGTTATACGGCGTCTCGATCCCGTGTTGCTCGCCGCGCTTCGTCACCGCGCCGCAGATGGCGTCGATCTCGGTCGGGGCGCCGCGTCGCACGTCCTGGAACATGGACGAAAGATTCTTCGCCGTCTTGCGCGCCACTTCCTCGGCGGCTTGGATCGGGTCTTCGAACGGCAGGCTGACGCGCTCCGCTTCGGCAACCTGGGCTGTCTCACGCGCCAGAGCCGACATTGCCTTCCGCGCCCAGGGGTGATTCAACAACTCGCCGTTCGGGACTCTCAGCAGGGCTGTCAGCGGGTTGATGGCGGCGTTGATGACCAGCTTGCCCCACACGAGGGAGCGGGTATCCGCCACGATCTGCAAATTAAAGTTCGAGGAACGCAGAGCCGCCTCGATGGGGGCGAGAGCCGGATTCTGTTCCAGTGAGATGATTCCTTCGCCGCCAACTTTGACGAGTCCAGGTCCGAGCAGAGTGGCTCCGGTGGTGGTAATGCCCAGGGCGACGCGACCCGCTCCGAGGTCCCGTGAGAGCCGCTCGCGGTTGCCGAGTCCGTTTTGGAGGGTGAGGGCGATCCCATCCGGCGCGAGAATCCGCTTGAGTTGATCCGCCGCGCGTTCCGTCTGCCAACTCTTGACCAGCACGATGGCGTGTTTGATTCCCTTTACTTCATTCGGGTCGTTCGTGGCATGGACGCGATAACTGCGTTCGCGCCCTTCGCCGTCTGCGATGCGCGCGCCATTTCGGTTCAATGCCTGCAAACCGTCCGTCCACGTCCCAAGCATCGAGACGCGATGACCCGTTTCGCTCAACCGCGCCGCAAACAGCGTGGATAACGCGCCCGTGCCGACCAGTAAGATATTCTCGTTCATATCAATATCCTTTACGCATTACGAATAAACTCGTTCCATTCGTCATCGCTCATCTCGACGGTGTGTTCTTCGGCGGGGAATCGTTTTGTCTCCACCTCGTCGATGTATTCAGCGAAGGCTTTGTTCATGGTCTCGTGCAGGTTTGCATACTTTTTGACGAACTTCGGAGTGAAGCGGTCGAACAAGCCAAGCAGGTCGTGCGTGACGAGGACCTGCCCGTCGCAGCCCGCGCCCGCGCCGATGCCGATGGTGGGAATGGAAATATGTTTGGAGATGTGTTCCGCAAGCCGCGCCGGGACCGACTCAAGCACAATGCTGAACGCGCCGGCTTCTTCGAGTATCTTTGCATCTTCAAGCAGTCGTTTCGCCGCACTCGCAGTTTTGCCCTGTGCGCGAAAGCCGCCGAGTTGATGAATGGACTGCGGCGTGAGTCCGAGGTGCCCCATTACAGGGATGCCCGCGCCGGTGATCGCCCTGACTGCATCCGCCCGTTCGCGCCCGCCTTCGAGTTTGACCGCGTCCATGCCGCCTTGTTGCAGGAAGCGCCCGGCGTTGCGCAGGGCTTCATCCACGTTGACCTGGTATGACATGAACGGCATATCCCCGACGAGCAATGCGGCTTTTGCCCCGCGCGCCACTGCCCGCGCATGATGCAGCATTTCCTCCATGGTGACGGGCAGGGTGTTTTCATAACCGAGCACCACCATCGCGAGCGAATCGCCGACGAGGATGGAGTCGATGCCGGCTCTGTCCATCGCCGAGGCGGTTGGGTAGTCGTAGGCGGTTAACATCGTGATCGGCTCACCGCGTTCCTTCTTCTGACGGAACGTGAGAGTCGTCACTTTTTTTCTTTGTGACGTATTTGCAGAGATTGTCGTGGTAGACATGGTACCCTCCGGTAAAGGTAGAGTCCGCTGTAGTGTGCTGACGCCCTGATACGCACACATCTTCGGTCAATGGGATTAACGCAGTCGCGTTCATATAAGATACGCGCTACATTTCCATTATAACCCCACTTGACCCTTCCTTGAAGGCGGTTATAATTCAGCCACTGAATTTTGGAAAGAAAAATGGCTGTCGAATCCACCAACGAAGAAATCCGCGAACTGACCCTGCTCGAGCAGATCGAAAGCGACCCCGATGTCAACCAGTCCACGCTTGCCACTCAACTGGGCGTGGCGGTCGGCACGGTCAACTGGCACATCAAGCGCCTGATCGCAAAGGGCGCGCTCAAGGTCTCGCGCGCCGAACGCAAGAAACTGCGCTACATCATCACGCCCGAAGGTCTCGCCTTGCGCGCGCGGCTGGCGGTCAATTACGTCGAGAATTCTTTTTCCGTCTACCGCCGCACCCGCCAGCGCGTGAAAGATCATCTCGCCAAGGTCCGCAAATCCGGCTTCGACCGTGTGCGCATCACCGGCTCCGGCGACGTGGCGGATATTTGCAAGCTGACCTGCATGGAGCAGGGCATTTCGGTCGTGACGGACAAATCCGCGCCCGCGCTGGTGGTGGACGGATATAAGATCAAACTGGAGGGCTTGGAATGACGGATAAACATGTGCTTCTCACAGGCGGCGCGGGCTACATCGGTTCTCTCCTGACCTCGGAACTGCTGCGGCAAAATTACCGGGTTACACTCCTGGACTCTTTGCTCTTCGGCGGCGAGAGCATCCTGCCGTTCATGAGTCATCCCAATTTTCACTTCATCAAAAGCGATGTGACCGAACACCGTGCCATCCGCGACGCGGTGAAAAAGGACTGGGGCAAGCCCGACGCTGTGATTCACCTTGCGGGCATCGTCGGCTTCCCGGCCTGTCAGGCGGTCGGCAGGCAGGTTGCGTGGAAGTACAACGTCGAGGCGACGAGGCTGGTCTTCGAGCAGTCCGCAGATTTGGGCGTGGAACGATTCGTGTTCGCATCCACCTACAGCAATTACGGTTTATCCGAAAACGGCAAACCGGTCACCGAGGAGACTCCGCTCAATCCGCAATCGCTCTATGCCGAGACGAAGATCGCCGCCGAAGAATATTTGCTGGCTCAAAAAGACGCGGTGTGTGCGCCGCTGCTCTTCCGTTTTGCCACCCTCTACGGCATCTCCCCCCGCACGCGCTTCGACCTGATCGTCAATCAATTCGTTCTCGAAGCCTTCACCAAACGTTCGCTCATCATCTACCAGCGCGGATACTCGCGCTCGTTCGTCCACATCCGCGACGTGGTGCGCGGCGTTATCATGGGACTCGAAGCCGGGCAGGACAAAATCCGCGGGCAGGTCTTCAACCTTGGCACCGAGAACGGCAATTACTCGAAGAACGATATCGTCGGCTTTGTGTTGAAGCGCATGCCCGAAACGGTCGTGGAATACAAAGACCTGACCTTCGGCGGCGACATGCGCGACATCACCGTGTCCTTTGAAAAGATCAAGCGCGTCCTCGGATTTGAAACGACCCTGACCGTGGACGACGGCGTGCGCGAAGTGCTGTTCGCGCTGAAAAGCGGGTTGATCAAAGACCCGACGGATGATCGCTATCGGAACGCGCAGTTTATAGTTCAGTAGGTTACAGGTTGAAGGTCAAAGGTTTAAGGATATGACGACGGCAAAGCGATTTGAAGAGTTGGAAGTTTGGCAGAACGCCAAAGACTTGACCAACCTGGTTTATAAGGTTTCCAGGCAGGGTTTGGCTTGGGAAAATGGGGGGGGTTTAATAATGCAACTTGCCGAGGGCGCACTTTCAAATGCAGGGGGCGTAGGGGTTTGAACTGCCCGGTTTATTCATTCTGAAAGTCACCAATGCGCATGGAGTGGAGCAGATACAGTCGAATATAACCTTCAACCTTCAACTGACTTCTGGAAAGACAAGAGAGCGATCGTCACCGGCGGCGGCGGGTTTCTCGGCTCGTTCGTCATCGAAAAATTGAAAGAACGCGGCGCGGCGGACATCTTTATCCCGCGCAAAAAAGATTACGACCTGACCCAGCGCGAAGCCATCGAGCGGCTGTATGTTGATGCGCTCAAAGGTATTGACCCAAAGAACGTCGTCATCATTCACCTTGCCGCCAACGTGGGCGGTATCGGCGCGAACCGTGAACATCCCGCTGAGTTTTTCTATGACAATATGATCATGGGCGTGGAACTCATGCACCAGGCGTACAAGCATGGCGTGGGTAAATTCGTCGCCACTGGAACGGTCTGCGCCTACCCCAAGTTCACGCCGGTTCCATTCAGGGAAGATGATCTGTGGAACGGCTACCCCGAAGAGACCAACGCCCCCTACGGACTCGCCAAGAAAATGATGCTCGTGCAGGCGCAAACCTATCGCCAGCAATACGGCTTCAACGCCATTTATCTTTTGCCGGTGAATCTGTACGGTCCGCGCGATAATTTCAACTTGCAGACCTCGCATGTCATTCCGGCGCTCATTCGCAAAGCGGTGGAAGCGGGCGAACGCGGCGACAAAGAACTGCCCGCCTGGGGCGACGGTTCTCCCACCCGCGAATTCCTCTACGTGGAAGATGCCGCCGATGGCATCATCACCGCCGCCGAAAAATATAACGGCGATTTACCCGTCAATCTCGGCTCGGGTTATGAAATTTCCATCAAAGACCTGATGGAAATGGTTGCAAGGTTAACCGGCTTCACCGGCAAGATCACCTGGCAGACAGACAAGCCCAACGGTCAACCCCGCCGCGGACTCGATGTTTCCCGCGCCAGGGAACTCTTCGGCTGGAGCGCGCAGGTCTCCTTTGAAGACGGCATGAAGCGCACGATTGAATGGTTCAAGACGAATCGAGACAAAATTAAGTAGGTCGAAGGTCAAAGGTCGTTCGACCTTTGACCTTCAACCTTCGACAGAGAAAAAATGACCCAAATCTCAAAAACGAATCCTCACGAACCCCACACCGTTTACATCAAACCGTCCAAAGGTCTTGCCGCGTTAAACCTCAGCGACCTGCTGCGCTACCGCGAGCTGATCTTCTTCATGGTCTGGCGTGATGTCAAAGTGAAATATAAACAGACTTTGCTTGGCATGGCATGGGCGGTCGTCCAACCCGTCATGACGATGCTGGTCTTCACCTTCCTCTTCGACCGCGTTGCAAAACTTCCCACCGAAGGCGTGCCTTACCCCGTCTTCTCGTTCACCGCGCTTTTGCCGTGGGGTTTGTTCGTCACCGCGCTCAACCAGGGCAGCCGCTCGCTTGTCGCGCATCAGAACATGGTGACGAAAATTTATTTCCCGCGCCTCATCCTGCCCACCGCCTCGGTCTTCGCGGGCATGGTTGACTTCGCCATCGCCTTTGTCATCCTTGTGATTTTGATGTTCTACTATCAAGTCACCCCGGCGTGGAATTTGATCTGGACCCTTCCGCTCTTCCTTTTGCTTGCGATCATCACCGCGCTGGGAGTCGCCCTCTGGCTTTCGGCGATCAACGTCCAATATCGGGATGTAAACCAAGCCCTCCCGTTTCTGACTCAGTTTTGGCTGTTTGCCACACCCGTAGCCTATTCCGCCTCTGTGATCTCGGATCGCTGGCAGCTGCTCTACTCGCTTAATCCCATGGCAGGCGTGGTCAACGGATTCCGCTGGGCGCTGCTCGGCACAGGCAACGGACCGGATGCCGCGTTGTGGGTCTCGGTTGGAATTTCGATTCTGATCTTTGTTTCGGGTCTCTTCTATTTCAAGAGCATGGAAAAGACCTTTGCGGACACCATATAAGTCGAAGGTCGAAGGTCGAAAATCACTTGACCTTTGACCTTTGACATTTGACAAAAATAATTTATGACCACAGCCATTTCAGTACACAACCTCGGCAAGCAATACAAGATCGGCGCGGCGGAGACCAAGTTCCGCTATAACATGCTGCGCGACGTGATCGTGGATACGGTCTCGGCGCCCATCCGTCTGGCGAAGGCGATGATCGGCAGGTCTGACCGGCGCATGAACCAGAATTACGTCTGGGCATTGAAGGATGTTTCCTTCGATCTGGAAGAAGGCAAAGTCCTCGGCATCGTCGGGCGGAATGGGGCGGGGAAGTCCACGCTGTTGAAGATTCTCTCGCGCGTCACCGAACCGACGACCGGAACCGTCACCGTGCGCGGACGGGTCGGCTCGCTGCTCGAAGTGGGAACCGGCTTCCACCCCGAGCTGACCGGGCGCGAGAACATCTACATGAACGGCGCGATCCTCGGCATGAAGCGAACCGAGATCGACTCTAAATTTGATGAGATCGTGGATTTCTCCGAAGTGACGCAGTTCATTGATACGCCCGTTAAACGCTATTCGTCGGGTATGTATTTGCGTTTGGCGTTTGCTGTGGCGGCTCACCTTGAACCGGAAATTTTGGTGGTGGATGAAGTGCTGGCGGTGGGTGATGCCGAATTCCAGAAGAAATGTCTCGGCAAGATGGGTGACGTTGCCCAGCAGGGACGTACGGTCTTGTTCGTCAGCCATAACATGTCCGCGATTTTGCGCTTGACCCAGGAAGCGATTGTGTTGAACAAAGGTCAACTCATCATGCGCGGGCCGACTCAGGAAGCGGTGGATTACTATCTCTCGTCGGGACAGTCGCAAGCCGGGGAGCGTACTTGGGAGGCGGACGAGGTCCCGGCGGCGAGTCAGCCATTTACGCCGATCAGCCTCAAGGTCAAAGAAAGAGGCGGGAAGGTCGTGGATACGGTCCGGTCCACGGAACCGGTCACAGTGGAGTTCGAATACAAATTATCCTCTCCGGTTACGGGCTTGCGCGTTGGCTTGTATGTCAGCACGATGCGCGGCGAGTATGTCTTTACGTCGTTCGATACCGATACGCCGGAGTTGTACGAAAAGTTCGACACGCGCAGCGCGGGGCATTACATCAGCCGCGCCGAACTGCCCGCGGATATTTTCAATGAAGGACGTTACACCGTGGGCGTGAACGCGAGTTCGTTCGGCGTGAAGCGTTATTTCATGGACGAGAATGCGCTGGCGTTCAACGTGGATATTTCCGGCGCGCCCGGCACGCAATGGGGCGAGCCGCGCGTGGGTCCGGTGCGACCGAGATTGAATTGGAAGATCGAGAAAAGATCAGAGATTAGAGATTGCAGGTTGAATTTGTAAACCTCCAATCTCCAATTACCAATCTCATATTACCACCTGGACCAATACAACCCCCTCCGTGAAATTCTGGGCGACCTGCCCCTCACCGCCGAAATTGACTGGATGCTTCGGTCGAAGAATCGTCCGCGCAAGGATCATTACAATTTGATGCGGTTGATGAAGTCCCTGCCTGCGGCGGTGGAGGTGGTGAAGCCGTTTGCGCAAAGAGCGCACGCTTCGACTTCGCTCAGCGCGAAAAACGTTTTGTTTTTCGCCACGCTTCATTATTGGATTGAGCAATCGGCTTATTTGGGATTGGCGCTGGCGGGCATGGGACATGACGTTACGCTGTTGACGCTGCCGTATTCCGAATGGCACAAGGAAAAAGACAAGTTCACCCAGCGTCAGCGCATTTTGCACACGAAAGATGCGCTCAAAGTTTTATCTCCGTTGGTGAAGCATGTTTCATGCTGGATATTCAGTCCTCTCCGGTGCGGACCTGCAGCCTTCAACCTTCAACCTTCCAACCACAATTCAAGCCGACATCCAGGAAGTTTCCCTTTGGGACGCGCAATACACATTGATGCGCGAAGAAGTGGACATGAACGACGCGGGCGACAAAGCCTTGTACGACCTGCGCGTGGAACGCAACACTTTCGCCGCCAAAGCCGCGCTTCAATACATGCAGATGAACAAGCCGGATGTGGTGCTCATCCCCAACGGGTTGATCCTGGAAATGGGAATCGTCTTCCGCGTGGCGCGTTATCTCGGCATCGATGCGGTGACCTACGAATTCAACGACCAGCGCGAGCAGATCTGGCTGGCGCAGAATTCGTCCATCATGCAGCAGGAGACGGATTATCTGGTCGAGGCGCGTTGCGGACTTCCCATCACGGATGCGATGTTCGAGCGCGTGGCAGATTTGGAAAACGCCCGGCGCGGCGCGAGGGTGTGGGGCAAGTCCAAACGCCTATGGCAGTATGTTTCGGCGCAGGGCGCAAACGAAACACGCAAAACGCTTGGCTTGGACTCCCGCCCGGTGGTGATGCTCGCCGCAAACGTGCTCGGCGACAGCCTGACTCTCGGGCGCGATATCTTTGCTTCATCCATGACCGAGTGGATCACGAAAACAGTCCAATATTTTGCCAAACGGACGGACCTGCAATTGGTCATCCGCGTTCACCCCGGCGAGAAACTTGTGCCGCAAGCCAAGTCCATGGCGACGGTGGTGCATGAGGCGCTGCCCGAACTGCCGAATCATATCCACGTCATCGGCGCGTTGGACCCGGTCAACACCTATGATTTGATCGAGATCGCGGATGTCGGTTTGGCGTACACGACAACCGTCGGACTCGAAACAGCGATGAACGGGCGTCCCGTCATCTCGTGCGGACAGACCCATTATCGCGGGCGCGGCATCACCATTGACCCGAACACGTGGGATGAATATTACGCCACGCTCGAAAAAGTGTTGAACGATATCCCCGCCCATCAAATGAACGAAAAGCAGATCGAATTCGCCTGGAATTACGCCTACCGCTTCTTCTTCGAATATCCGCGCCCCTTCCCCTGGCGTTTGATGAACTTCTGGGATGACCTCGCCGAACATCCGCTGGAAAGTGTGTTGAGCGACGAGGGCATGGCGCAGTTCAAGGATACGTTTGATTTCCTGGTGGGTGAGCCGTTTGCGTGGAAGTAAATATGAGACGTCTTTTTGCGTCGGATAAAAGATTCAGGGTTTTTGTCATATTTTTCGCGGCGCTTCTTGGCTTTATCGTCCGGTATCCATACCTGTCTTTCGAAGCCGGGTTTCCCGTTGGTGACGGCGGGCTTTTCATGGAAATGATCTATGCAATCAAGGCAAATGGTTATCTCCTGCCGGAATATGTAAATTTCAACAAGACTCAAATACCCTTTGCCTATCCGCCTGTGGGCTTCTATCTTGCCCTGCTTTCATCGAAGGTTTTCGGAATATCCCTTCTTCAGTCGGCTCAAATTGTGCCGGTTGTCCTCAACCTGTTGACCATCGCCGTCTTTGTCCTGCTTGCCGCTGAACTTGGGATCGACAGGGTCGAACTGTTCCTTTGCTCAGGGGTGTTCTCCGTGGTTTTGCAAACGTATTTATGGACGGTAAAAGGCGGGGGGCTTTCCCGCTCCCCCGGTTTTCTTTTTACGACCATGGCGTTGTATTTTTTCCTTTCCCACCTGCGGCGCGGCAAAAGGCTTTATTTGTTTCTTTCGGCGGTTGCGTTTGGGCTGGCTGCTGCCTCGCACCTCGAATGGGGCTTGCTCTGCATGGCGTCGCTGATCGTTTTTGTCCTCTTTTTTGGAAGATACAAAAACGTTCAGGATTTTTACGCCCTGGCATTCTTTGCGGGGGCCGCTGCGCTGGTAACCGTCCCATGGTGGGGCGTGGTCGTATCCAGGTTTGGCTTGACCCCCTTTCTCAATGCGTGGAATGTTGCGGAAATGGACGCGAGCCAGTTCTTTGAAAAATTTTTCGCCGGGTCCATGTTTAGAATCACAATATTTCCGGCAAAGGATTATCTGCTGCCAGTCTTTGGTCTGGTCGGCTTTATTTCAACGCTGTTTTCAAGGGAACGTTCGCTAATCCCGGTTTGGCTGCTGGTCACCTACCTGGCAGCCCCAAAGAACTCTCCGATCTCGGGTTTATTACCGGCTGCCGTTCTGACAGCAATCGGATTAAGGAATATCGACAGGGGCGCGCGCCATTTATTTCGAAAAATAAACCGCCGGTTCAGCGGAGACGTTCAACCGGGCATTGGGATTATTTATTTTCTTTTTGTGCTGGTCTTTTCGATCCCGGTGTTGTTCGACAAGCCGGTCCTCCGCGCCCTCACGCCTGTCGAAAGAGCCGCAATGGAATACATCGCGGAAAACACGCCGGACGATGCCAGGTTTATCGTGCTTACCCTCAATGACTGGCACTCCGCCGATGCCGCGGAATGGTTTCCCCGGCTCTCGCAACGCCAAAGCCTGACGACCCCGCAGGGCTTGGAATGGGTCTCCGCGGCGGAGTTCAATAAAATCGTCGGGCAGGTTGCCGTCCTTTCCCAAATGGCGCGCGATGAACAGGCTGGGATTGAGACGGGGCGGCTGGCGGATTTTATCGAATCCAATTTTACCGATTATGATTACGTCGCCATATTTGCCGGTCATGTTGAGAAGGAGTTTGGCGGATTCCTGGATACGGACCGGTTCGAGGTCTTTTACCGCAAGAGCGACGCGCTGATATTAAGGCGAATACCGAATTCGCAGTGAATCCAAAACAAACTGATGGGTTATTCATGACCAACGAAACCAAACAAAAAGTCCGCGAGTTTTACGATGAGATCGGCTGGATGCAGGAGGACGACGGGCATTACCAGAATGCGCGTTATGAAGACCTGCGTCCCGTCTCGCGCGAATACATCCACAAGACGCGCCTGCGCGTGATGAATGGACTCATCCCCACCGGTCGCTTCCTGCTCGACGCCGGGTCGGGTCCCGTCCAGTATGAGGAGTACAAGACCTATTCCGCGGGCTACCAAAAGCGCGTCTGCCTCGATATTTCCATTCAAGCCCTGCGCGAGGCGCGGACTCGCATTGGCGATCACGGTCTGTTCGTTGTTGGCGACCTGGCGAACCTGCCCTTCAAAAAGGATGCCTTCGATGGCGCGGTTTCGATGCACGCCATTCATCACCTTGCCCTGCCCGAACACCCCAAAGCCTACGCGGAGATTCACCGCGTCCTCGCGCCGGGGCGGACGGCTGCCATCGTCAACGGCTGGCATAATCCGCTGCTCATCCGCATGGCGGAACCGCTGATCGGGTTGATGCGCAAAATGTCCGGTCGTTCCCAAAAGAAGAAGAAGGAATGGCTGAACGAGGAAGACCCCGCCGGAACCTTCGTCGAGAAGATGACCCCCGAATGGCTGAAGAAGGAAATCGGCTCGAAGATGACGGTTGAGATTCAGCCCTGGCGCAGTATGAGCACCCGCATCATGCGTTGGTTTGTCCGTCCCTTCGGCGGGCGGGCGTTTTTGAAATTCGTCTTCCGGCTCAAATCTGCCTTCCCGAAAGTTCTTCGCCGAGAATGGGCATTGTCAGGCGTAAAAAATGTTCTGGAAAAAAAAGTTTCCCGAAACCCTCTTCCTCCTGCTTATCTCTGCCCTTGTGTTCCTGCCGCACATTGGCAATTTGACGTATTTCAAAGACGACTGGTATTACATCTACGACGGCATGGTCGGCGGGGCGAAGATTTTCCATGAGATGTTCCGCATCGACCGCCCGGCGCGCGGATTTTTCTTCGAGTGGGCTTACGCGCTCTTTGGACCGAATCCGCTGCCGTGGCATCTCGCCGCCTTCCTGTGGAGAATTACCGCCGCCCTCGGCGCATTGTGGACCTTCGACATTCTCTGGAAGGACAATCGCAGGTTCAACTTCATCGCTGCGCTCCTGTTTGCAATTTACCCCGGCTACTTCTGGTGGATCAGCGCCATCGAGTACCAGCCGATGATCGCCAGCCTGGCATTGCAGGTCTTTTCGATTTATTTCACATTGATGGCGCTTAAAACGTTACAAGTTACAAGGTACAAGGTACGGATTGCATATGCAATCGGCGCGATTCTCACTGGCTGGAGTTATATCGCCCTCGTGGATTATGCCATTGGGATGGAAGCCTTCCGCTTTATTGCCGTGTATCTATTGGTTGCGCGGGAATCAAAGAACTCATTTTGGAAGAATTTACCTGCCACAGCCAAAGCCTGGGCGTGGACGATTCTCATTCCGCTCGGTGTCGTCATCTGGCGCGTCTTCTTCTTCACCAACGAGCGCAAGGCGACGGACATCGGCGGGCAGTTGAGCGTGTTCATCGCCAACCCCGCCGCCGCTTCCATTGACTGGTTCTTCCAAATTTATAAAAGCGTTTTGAATCTCAGCGTGCTGGCGTGGATGGATCAATTCCCGGCGTTCGTTCAATCCATGCGATTGCGCGACATTGCGTTTGGACTTTTGCTCGCCGTCATTGTCATCCTGCTCGTCGTTTACGCGGAGAGGCGGATCAAACTTTCAGCGGAGTCAAAGCCAATGGATGGCGATCAAGCCCAAATTACGAAAGAGGCGTTGATCCTCGGCGGGCTGGGGATGGTATTCGGTGTCCTCCCGGTTGTGATGGCAAATCGCCATGTAAACATCACCGGTTTCTCGCATTATGGATTGCCCGCGTCACTGGCGGCGGCGGTTTTCATGGCGGCGGCTATCGAGTTGATCTCCATGCAGCGCGCGCGGATGGCGGTTCTGTATGCGGTTGTCGGCTTTGCGGCGCTTTCGCATTTTTCGATTGCGACCAATGCGGTGACGGAGATCAAGGCGCTGGAAAATTTTTGGCGGCAGGTGAGTTGGCGCGTGCCTGCGCTTCGTCCCGGCGCGACGCTTGTGATTCATTATCCGCTGCCCGGCATGGGCGACGGCGGGCTGGCGTTGATCGAAGCCGCGAACGTCATGTATTTTCCCGAAGCGAAGAATGAAATTCCGGTTCATTATCCGCTGGCTGGCTTGACGTTGAACGGCGAAAACCTGCCCGGCATTTTGGACGGCACGCAGATTGACGAATCCGGTTATCGCAGTCACACCTATACGATTGATTACACAAATATTCTGGTGATGAGCCAGCCCACCCTGAACTCGTGCGTGCATGTGCTGACCGCCTCCAATCCGTTGATCTCGGAATACGATCCGCTGGATGTTTCGCTGGTCGCGCCTCGTTCGGGCATCGCAAACGTGATCGTTGATTCCGAACCTGTTTCTCCGCCCGAAGCCATTTTTGGAAACGACCCCGAACGCGGCTGGTGCAATTATTTTCAGGAGGCGGATTTGGCGGCTCAGATCGGTGACTGGGAGCGGGTTGCCGCTCTCGGAGATGAAGCCATCGCCCTGGGCTTTTCCCCCGAAGACCGCGTGGAATGGCTGCCCTTCCTGAAAGGATACGCCGTCACCGGCGACGACGGGATGTTGAACGAACTTGCCGCGCGCGTTGCCGGGGAACGGGTCGTCCGCCTTCAGGCGTGCGAGACCCTGAACGGCATCGCGCTGCCCCTGGATGATAATGTGCGCGAAATCATCAATGTAAAATATTGCAAGGGCGGGAGTTGAGATGAACAGACCTTCCACCCCGGTAAAGAAAAGCCCGGCGCCGGAGATTCTTATCCTTATCGCAGTGTCTGCGGCGGTCTTCCTGCCGTACGCGTTCCAACTGACCTATTACCTGGACGACTGGTATTTTGTGTACAACAACGCCGTGCGCGGACCGAACGTCTTCCACGAAATGTTCAGCATAGACCGCCCCGCGCGCGGATATTTCTTCGATATTTTCTTTACGCTGTTCGGGGCATATCCGCCTGCCCATCACCTCGCCACCTATGCCTGGATGCTCGCCGGCGGCATCGGCGCTTTTTGGCTGTTGAATGTTCTTTGGGAGGAAAACCGCCCGACCAATGTATTGATCGCGCTGCTGTTCGTACTGTACCCCGGGTATACCTGGTGGGTGACCATCGAATACCAGCCCATATCGGCAAGCCTTGCGCTGCAAATATTCTCGGTCTTATTCAGCCTGCTTGCGATCCGCGCCGGGGGCGCCGGGCTTAAACTCATGTATGCGGCTGGAGCGCTCGCAGCCGGGTTCGCCTACCCCGCGCTGGTGGAATACGCCGTCGGCGCGGAGATGTTCCGCTTCCTCTGCATCCATTTGCTCGTATCCCGCTCCCAGCCGAACCGGTTTTTCTCACAGACCGCCGCGGCGTTTAAGTCCTGGCTGCTTTACGCGTCGTCTGCCCTGGGGTTTGTCTTCTGGCGCGTCTTTCTGTTCGAGAGCGGGCGTAAAGCCACAGACGTTGACCTTTTTGCAGGGAAATTTGCCGACCAGCCGTTTAGCGCCCTGACAGATATCGGAAACAGGCTTTATATCAGCATCACCAACGCGGGAGTGGGCGCGTGGTATAAGCCGCTTTATTCACGCGGGGGCGAACTCGCCTGGGACCTGCCCGCCCGAAGCCTTGTGTTAACCGGGCTGGTCGCCGTCGTCCTGGCATTCCATTTTCTTTGGATGCGGCAGCGTTTTGCCAATGAAGGAGCGCGGGCGTATTCGATGCCGCGCGAGGCAGTCGCGCTTGGCTTGATCTCCCTTGTGTCTGGCGCAATTCCGGTTGTATTCTTCGGGCGCTTCATCAACCTGAGCGTTTATTCCCATTACGGGCTGCCCGTCTCGCTGGCAGCCGCCATTCTGCTGGCTGGGCTGGTCTGCCTTCCGCCCCTGAAAGGGCTGCGCCATGCGATTCTTTCGGGTTTTGTCCTCGCATCCGTGTTGGCTCACTCCCTCCTTGCCGAAAAGACGGTGATATTGGAAGAGTCCCTCGCCTCCTTCTGGTGGCAGGCGTCATGGCGCATCCCCGCTCTCCGCCCCGATGCCACCCTTGTGACGGTGTATCCCCATCCAAACATCGTGGATGGAGACCTTGGTCTCCCCGAAGCCGCAAACCTGATCTACTTCCCCGAGCCGCGCGACGAGCGCCCCTTGCGTTATCCCATCTCCGCCATCATGCCGACGGATGAAAACATCGAAAACATTCTCGCAGGCAAACACGGGCGCACCGAAGGATACCGCACGTTCGAAATGGTCATCCGCTACGATAATATTCTGATCCTCGCGCAGCCCACCCCGGCATCCTGCGTCCGCGTCATAACCGGAGAAAACCACCTCCCCTCCGAAATGGATTCCGAAGACATCGCGCAAATTTCCCGGTTTTCAAAGATCGAAAATGTCCGCCTGATCGAAAATCAAATCCCCCCGGCTTACGCCTTTGGCGCGGAACCGGCGCATGGATGGTGTTATTATTTCGAGAAGGCAGACCTTGCGATTCAGGAGGCAGACTGGGAGCGCGCGGCTCTTCTCGGCGGCGACGCACTTGCCCTCGGCTTGGCTCCCGCCGACCCGGTGGAATGGTATCCGTTTCTCCAGGCGTATGCCGTCACCGGCGACGCGGATTCGTTGAAGCAGCTGGCGCGGCGCATCGCGGGCGAAACCACGATCCGCTTGCAGGCGTGTGAATGGCTGATGAACACCGAAGCGGCGCTGACCGATGAAGTGCGCGAGACGATTGACGTGAACTATTGCAAAGGCTCAGAGTGATGTCCAAACTCACCGACCAGGATTATCTGACCAAAAGCCAATATAAGGATTCCGGCAACCTTGATGCGCGGATCGCGATTCACAAACGCTTCAGCACGAATCCGTATGGATGGTTCGATTTTGTTTTTGACCGGATGCAATCCCTCCCGGCGGATGCGAAGATTTTGGAACTTGGCTGCGGCTCCGGCGAGTTGTGGAAGGAATGCGCAAGCCGAATCCCCGCAGGCTGGGCGTTGACGTTGACCGACCTCTCCGACGGGATGCTGGATGCGGCGTGGCGGAATCTGATCGTCATCAAACGCGGCATCCAGTTCGAGAAGGCGGACGCGCAGTCCATTCCCTATGCCGATAACACCTTCGATGCCGTGATTGCCAATCATATGCTGTATCATGTGCCGGATAGAAAAAAAGCGCTGGCAGAAATTCGACGCGTTTTGAAAAAGGATGGAGTTTTGTTTGCAACGACGATTGGAGAAAACCACCTGCATGAAATGTATGAGTGGGTTTCACGTGTCAGCGGCGGGAGGTCGGGCGGATTCAAATTGCAATTCACGCTCGAAAACGGGCAAGAGCAATTGAAAGAGTTCTTTCCGCGTGTAGAATTATCCCGTTACCCCGACAGCCTGCGTGTGACCGATGTGGATTTACTGATGGCTTACGTCTGCTCGATGGGTTCGTTTGCAGATTTGTCGGAAGATGATCTGGGCAAACTCGATCAAGAGTTGACGGAAGTTTTGAAAAGGAACGGCGATTTTTTTATTTCGAAAGATTCGGGTTTGTTCAAAGCCGTAAAATAACCGTACCCCCCGCGTAGTTTGCGCTCTCTAGCGCAAACCTGGCGGTAGAGACCGCCAAATACGCGATAAAAACAAAGAGGTATTCATGGATTGGAAAAATCAGGTAGTGCTCGTCACCGGCGGGACCGGGTCCTTCGGCAAGAAATTCACGAAGATTCTGCTCGAAGAACAACAGCCGAAGAAGGTCATCATCTTCAGCCGCGACGAGTTGAAACAACACGAGATGCAGGTCGGTGGATTCAACGACGAACGCCTGCGCTATTTCATCGGCGACGTGCGCGACCGCGAGCGACTCGTCCGCGCGATGCATGGGGTGGATGTGGTCGTCCACGCCGCGGCGTTGAAGCAGGTTCCGGCGTGCGAATACAACCCGATGGAAGCGATCAAGACCAATATCATGGGCACGGCAAACGTCGTTGAGGCGGCGTTGGATGCGGGCGTCAAAAAAGTCCTCACCGTCAGCACGGATAAAGCCGTCAGCCCGGCGAATTTGTATGGAGCTACCAAACTCGCAGCCGAGAAGTTAACGATTCAGAGTAATGCCTATGCCGGGGGCTCGGCAACCCGCTTCTCCTGCGTCCGATACGGGAACGTCGTCGGCAGCCGCGGCTCGGTGGTTCCGTTATTCCTCAAACAAAGATCGAACGGCAAGATCACCATCACCGACGACCGCATGACGCGCTTCTGGCTTTCGCTGGAACAGGGCGTGCGCTTTGTCATCCACAGCATCGAACAGATGGAAGGCGGCGAGGTCTTCGTCCCGAAGATTCCCAGCACCAAAGTGACCGACCTTGCGCGCGCGATTGCTCCACAGGCAAAACTGGAGATCATCGGCATTCGCCCCGGCGAGAAACTGCACGAAATGCTCATCTCGGAGGACGAGGCGCGGCACACCGTCGAACTGGAGACGATGTTCGTCGTCCAGCCCGCCGAGGCGACCTGGTTCGGCTATTCCTGGCAGGATAGGGGTAAAATCCCTGCGGAAGGCTTTTCCTACTCCAGCGACAACAACACCGAATGGCTCGACGTGGAAGGCATCAAAAAATACATCGCGCCGTTCGAGGAATTGTTCGCGCAAGGGAAGTTGGAAGGATAGTTAGTAGGTTGAAGGTCGCAGGTTGAATGTTTAAAGTTCCCCAAACCTGCAACTTTCAACATTCAACCTGGAACCCAAATCATGAAACTCCTACTCACCGGCGTCAGCGGACTTCTCGGCATCAACTTCGCACAGGAGATGATGGATCAACACGAGATCATCGGCGCGGATCGCGGCAAACTCAGGAACGCCCCCTTCAAGGTGTTGAAACACGACCTGCTCGAGCCGGACGCCGTGGAATCGCTTCTCGACAAAGCCCAGCCCGAAGCGCTGGTCAACTGCGCGGCTCTCGCAGACCTCGAAGCCTGCGAAGACGACCTTAGCCTTGCCAAACGCTTGAACACCGACCTGCCCCGCCGCCTTGCGCGCGCCTGCAAATCACGCGGCATCCCCTTTGTTCACATCTCCACCGATGCCGTTTTCGACGGGCAAAAAGACGGCTTCTACAGCGAGGAAGACCCCCCCAGCCCGCCCGGCGCGTATTCCAAAACCAAACTCGACGGTGAATGGGCGGTCCTCACCGAAAACCCCAAAGCCATCGTCGCGCGGGTCAACTTCTACGGCTGGAGCCTGGGCGGCAAACGCAGCCTCGCCGAGTTCTTCTACAACAACCTCACCAACAACAAAAGCATGAGCGGCTTCACCGACGTCATCTTCTGCCCCATGCTGGTCAACGACACCGCCCGCACCCTCGTTAAGATGTTGCAGCGCGGACTCAAAGGGCTGTACCACCTCGTCGGACCGCAAGCCATGAGCAAGTACCAGTTCGGCGTCGAAATCGCCCGCCGCTTCAGCCTGCGCGAGAGCGAGATCACCCCCAAATCCGTCAACTTCTCCGGGTTGATTGCCAAACGCTCCAACAACCTCTGGCTCTCCACCCGCAAATTATCCACAGACCTCGGCGAAGATCTCCCCGCCTTCTCCACAGGCTTGGACGAGTTCTACACACAATACGAGCAGGGTTATCCACAGAAAATCCGGGGTTATCAACAGTTGTAAGACAAGGTTCACCTTGTCCGCGCATGGTTACCCACAGATTACCCTGACTTTATCCACAAAAATGGGGCAGCCCCAGACCCAACTTATCCACACCCTCCTACAACTTATCCACAGCCCGCAAGGTACTTATCCACAGGATTCCCTCATGAAAAGCCTCCTCCGCCTCGAAGAACTCCTGATGTTCGCCCTCGCCCTCTTCCTTTTTTCGGGATTGGACTTCTCCTGGGGACTTTTCACCCTCCTCTTCTTTGCCCCCGATCTGAGCATGATCGGCTACCTGAAAAATCCCCGCCTCGGCGCCTGGACCTATAACCTGGTCCACCACAAAGGGCTTGGGATTACGCTGTATGCCGTGGGCATCCTACTCTCCATCCCCTGGCTGATCTTCACTGGAATATTGCTCTTTGCCCACTCCAGTTTTGATCGCATCCTCGGCTACGGCTTGAAGCATGAAGACGCATTTAATAATACACATCTCGGCAGGATCGGGAGATGACTTTTATATGTCATTCTGAGCGAAGCGAAGGATCTCTGCCACTAGGTAAGAGACCCTTCGGTCGCAACGAACGCTCCCTCAGGGTGACATGATACAAAATCTGGAGGAACCCATGGAAATCAAATTTGGAAAGCATACCATCGGCTTGAACCACCCCACCTACTTCATCGCCGACATCGCCGCGAATCACGACGGCGACATGGAACGCGCGAAGAAGCTGATTCGCCTTGCCAAAGAGGCGGGCGCGGATGCCGCCAAGTTCCAGAACTTCGACGCACCCAAGATCGTCTCCGATTATGGTTTTAAAGCCATGAGCGGCGGACAGGTCTCTCACCAGGCAAGTTGGAAGAAATCCGTCTTCGAGGTGTATAAAGGCGCGTCCATCCCCTTTGAATGGTCCATGACTCTGGTGGAGGAATGTCAGGAAGTCGGCATT
Source organism: Candidatus Villigracilis adiacens (assembly GCA_016703605.1). Taxonomy (GTDB): domain Bacteria; phylum Chloroflexota; class Anaerolineae; order Anaerolineales; family Villigracilaceae; genus Villigracilis; species Villigracilis adiacens. The sequence continues at coordinate 716,625 of JADJBU010000002.1, forward strand.
GATTATTTCTCCTCGCCCTACGATTTCGAAGCGATTGACTTCCTCGACCGGTACGTCGAAGTCTACAAAGCCGGTTCCGGCGAAATTGACTGGATCGAAGCGCTGGAGCGCATGGCGTCCAAGGGCAAGCCGTTCTTCATTGCCACCGGCGCGGCGGATATTGGCGACGTGCAACGCGCGGTTCATGCGATACTCAAACTTAACAAACAACTCGTGCTGATGCAGTGCAACACCAACTACACCGCCAGCCCGAATAACTACGACCATTTGCATATCAACGTCTTGAAGACCTACGCCGCCATGTTCCCCGATGTGATTCTGGGACTCTCCGACCACACCCATTCCGTCGCCCCCGTCCTGGGAGCGGTGACGCTGGGCGCGCGCGTGATCGAACGTCACTTCACCGACAGCAACGACCGCGAAGGTCCCGACCACAAGTTTGCGATGAACCCCGAAAACTGGGCGAAGATGGTCGAAGAGATCCGCCTGCTCGAACGCTCGCTCGGCAGTTCCGATAAATTCATCGCCGACAACGAACAGGAGACGAAGATCGTCCAACGCCGCTGTCTTAGAACTGCGCGCGATGTCAAGGCAGGCGAAACCTTCACCCGCGAGATGATCGATGTCCTGCGCCCTGCCACGCCGGGAGCGATCAAGCCGCATGAGATTCAAAACGTCATCGGCACAAAGGCGCTGGCGGATATGCCGCTGGGCAGGGAACTGCGCTGGACGGATTTGGGTGAGTAAATTTGGAGTCAAACGTCTCCCGACGTTTGACTCTCGAAAATCAGGAGATTTTCGAGTCCGTTCATGAAAATCATTTACTTCTCTCTCGGCTACTCCACGCACGACCATCGCTTCCTCAAAGCCATCTCAGACGGCGGACATGAGGTTTACTTTGTCCAACTCGAAGGCAACCGCAGACAGGTCGAAAGCCGCGCCGTGCCTGAACATGTCAATCAAGTGATCTGGAAAGGCGGGAAGGAACCCTTCAGATGGAGTGACCTCCCCGCTCTGACCTTCGACTTTCGACGTTTGACCAAAGAAATCCAGCCTGATCTCATCCATGCGGGTCCGATTCAAACCTGTGGCTTGATCGCCGTCCTGAGCGGATTCCATCCCATCCTCACCATGTCCTGGGGCTTCGACCTGATGGACGATGTTCACAAAGGTTGGGTGTGGGAGTTTGCCACAAGGTACACGCTTAAACGTTCCACCTTTTTTACCAGTGATGCGAGTGTGACCAAAGATAAAGCGGTTGCCTATGGCATGGACTCGGAGAAAACCATCGTTTTTCCCTGGGGTGTGGATTTGGAGCATTTCAGAAGGCGGAAGGCGGGGGGCGGAAGGCGGAAGGCAGAGGGGTTTGTCCTGTTCTGCAATCGTTCCTGGGAGCCGCGTTATGGCGTGGACGTATTGGCGCGCGCGTTCGTGAAAGTGGCGCGAGGGCGCGATGATGTGCGCCTGATCCTTTTGGGCGGCGGGTCGCAGGGAGTGAGCATCCGCAAGATATTGCAGGGCGGCGGCGTGGAGGAATATGTCACCTTCGGCGGGCAGATCTCGCAGACCGACCTTCCGCGCTGGTATCATATGGCGGATTTGTACATCTCGCCTTCGCACGTGGACGGTTCGTCGGTGTCTCTGATGGAAGCGCTGGCGTGCGGGCTTCCCTGTCTGGTTTCGGATATTCCCGCAAATAAAGAGTGGGTGATCGAAAACGAAAACGGCTGGCTGTTTCGCGATGGGGACGCGGATCATCTGGCGGAGAAGATTCTCGCGGCGATGAATCAGCGTGAGAATCTGCCTGGGGTCGGCAGAGCAAGCCGGAGCGCGGAGAGAAGCGTGCGGATTGGAAAAAGAATGCTGAGGCGTTGATGAAGGTCTATCGAAGTCTTAATCAAAAAAAGTGACAATCACCTTCAAGGTGACTGTCACTTGGAGCATAACATGTTATCCAAAAAAGATTTATTGAACGGCTTCGGTCAAATTGGAATCAAGAACGGTGATACGCTCGTGGTGCATACGTCGTATAAATCCTTGGGCGGCGTGGAGGGCGGCGCGGACGCGGTCATTGACGCGTTCATCGAACTGGCTGGAAAAGACGGCACGGTGTTGTTTCCGAATTTCAATTTTCAGTCGTGGACGGAGATGCATTATTTCGACGTGAAGGAAACGCCGTCGAAGATGGGCGCGATCACGGAAATTGCGCGGCTGCGCCCGAACGCCCTGCGAACGCCGCATCCGATTTACAGTTTCGCCGCGATCGGCGCGCGCGCGGAGGAGTTCTCGAAAGCCGACGACGTGGAAGCCTATGGACCGAACTCGGCGTTCGCGCTGTTCCATAAGATCAACGGGACCATCGTGAGCATCGGCTTGGATTTCAACAGCACGTTTTCGATGCATCATTACATCGAATACAACGTGGGCTGCGACTACCGCCGCGTGAAAGAGTTTGCCGGAATTTATCTTGGCTATGACCGTGTGCCAAGAATCAAAATGCACTCGATGTTCGTGCGCAACAATGAGCGGGTGAAGACCTACATCGTGCCGGGTATGAATGAATTACTGGAAGCAGGCGTGATCCGCGAAGTGCAGATCGGTGAGGCAAAGGTGCATCACTCCACGGCGAATGAGTTCTTTGACAATATGTCTGTCATCGTGCGAGAACACCCCGAGAAGTTGCATTACATCGAAGAGCCAAAATATTAAGGAGGTAAACAGGTACACACGTATCCTTGAACTACCTGTTTACTTGTGTACCTGTCTACTTTTTTTACCCCTTCCCATGAAACCCTACCCTTCCCTCAAATCCATCCTCGCGGAATTCTTTCCCCTGCATCGGACCCTTGCCTCCGACGACCATGACAAGACGTTGGAGATCGTCGGTTCGTACATGCCCGACTCTTCCAACTACACCATCGAGACCTACGCGCCGTTGACTCCCGTCTGGACGTGGAAAGTGCCTGAGCGATATGTCGTTCACGAAGCGTATCTTGAAACGGAAGACGGTGAACGGATCGTGGACTTCAAAGACAATCCGCTTCATATCGTTTCGTATTCACTGCCTGTTGATAAAGTTCTAAGTTTTGAAGAACTCCAGCCGCATTTGTATTTCAATGAGAAACGTCCGCATACCGTTCCCTGGGTTTTCAAATATTACGAACGGGATTGGGGATTCTGCCTGCCGAAGAACGTCTTCGATAAACTCCCACACGACAAGAAGTATCACGCGGTCATCAAATCTGAATTCATCACCGACCCGGCGCAGGGATTCAAAGTCGCCACGGCAGTCGTCCACCCTGAAGGGGGAGCAAACCCCGATGCGGGCGAGTTTCTTGTGCAGGCGCATACCTGTCACCCCATGCAGGCCAACGACGACGGCGCGGGCGTGGTCAGCGCGATTGAACTGGCGCGGCGGCTTGCGGAGAATCCACTGCCCGCTGGTTCGATGAGCGTCCGCTTCTGGTTCGGACCGGAGACCATCGGCACGATTGCATGGCTGGCTCACAACGAGAGTCTGATTCCGAATCTGCGCGGCGGAATCTTCATGGAGATGACGGGGAATCAGAACAAGATTGCATGGCATCATACGCGGCAGCACGATCACTTGTTGGACAAAGTAACGAGTTACGTGTTACGAGATACGGACCACGAAGCGAGAGATTTCGCCGCCGCTCCCGCCAACGACGAGCGCGTCATCAATGGACCCGGCGTGAATGTGCCGTGTATCTCCATTAACCGTTTCCCTTACGACGAGTATCACACCACCGACGATAATCTCGACATCATGCATGAAGATATGCTCGTCGGCGCGGCGCAGACTGCCGAAGACATCATCCGCATCTATGCCAGTAATTACATCCCAAAACGCGCGTTCCGCGGACCGGTCTTCCTCAGCGGCAACGGTCTCTGGGTGGACTGGCGCGAGAACTGGGCATTGAACCGCGCCATCGAAAAGATCATGATGCGCTTCGAGGGTCAGCACACGATCTTCGACATCGCCGAACAGGTCGGGTTGGATTACTGGGCAGTACGCGAATACGTGGAGAAATTCAGAGTTAAGGGATTTGTAATGCCCCTGGCAATTCCTTCCGAGGCGCAAACTGCGTAAAATTCCAGGCATCTCAAACCCAAGGAGCAGTTCATGGTCGTCGTTACATTCATCTTTGCATTTGCGCTGGCGTTTGCCGCAGCCTTCTTCGCCCTCCAAAACCCGGCTCTCGTCATGGGAAACTTTTTCGGCTTGGCGATCCAGGCTTCGTTGGCGGTCTTTGTGCTGGCGGGGCTTGCCGTTGGCTTTTTGATCGGCGTGCTGGTCATGCTGCCCGGACGCATCAAAAGCGGTATTGCCAACTCGCGCCACCGCAAAAAGATCGCAGAACTGGAAGGGAAGGCGGTTCCGCGCAAGGCTGCCGCATCTGAATAGAAAAGGAATTGCACAAGATCAAGTTATGAAACCCCGCGTTGTCGCCATCATTCAGGGACGCATGTCTTCCTCCCGTTTACCGGGCAAGATACTCGCCGATATCGGCGGGCAGCCGATGTTGAGCCGGGTCTACGTCCGCACCGTTCGGGCGACGACTCTTGATGAGGTCATCTTCGCCACCACGACAGACGCCTCAGACGACCCCGTGGCGGAATACTGCGATTTCTCGGGCATTCCCTTCACCCGCGGCAGTCTGTTCGATGTGCTGGATCGGTATTATCAAGCCGCCAAAGAAGCCAAAGCGGATGTGGTTGTCCGCATCACGGCGGATTGCCCGGTCATTGACCCGGATTTGATAGATAATGTGGTCAATACTCTGCTTGAAGATGAATACGACTTCGTCTGTAACCGCCTCCCCCCGCCGTGGACTCGCACCTATCCCATCGGCTTGGATGTGGAAGCCTGCACCTTCAAAGTTTTGAAAAAGGCGTGGAAAGAGGCAAAGGAGCCCCAGCACCGCGAACATGCCATGCCGTATTTCTACGAAGGCGTCCGGCTATCAACCGTCAACCGCCAACTACAAACTGGCACTTCCCCGCGCGGATATAATATCGCCCTGCTGCATAACCCCACAGACTTCGGCGATTACCGCTGGACGGTGGACACGCCCGAAGATTTGGAATTCATACGGCAGGTTTACAGCCGCTTCAATGGGCGCGATGATTTTTCATGGAAGGAAGTTTTGGATTTGGTTCACGACAACCCCGAGCTGGCAAAGATTAATGAGAGTGTTCAGCATAAAACTCTCAAAGATATTGATACTCGCGCAACGAAAAAGAAATAACCAATCACTATTCCCCATTTACTATTCCCCATTCACTCATGCCTTTAATTACTCTCTTCTCCGCCCCCAAACCCTTCGCCGATCCGCACATCGCGATGATCCAGCGTAACGCCATCAAGTCATGGACGCTGCTGCCCGATGTCGAAGTCATTTTGCTTGGCGAGGAGCAGGGACTTGCCGAGGCGGCGCGTGAGTTCGGCGTGAAGCACATTCCTCATGTGAAACGCAATGCCAACGGTGTGCCGTTGATCTCGTCCATGTTCAAACTGGCGCGCGAGAGCTCAAGCAGCGACCTGCTTTGCATCATCAACGCCGATATGGTCTTGATGCCCGATTTTGTGGAGGCGGCGCGTAGGTCACGCTTGCAGCGTGACAAATATGTCTTGCTCAGTCAGCGTTGGGATTATGACATTGAAGCGTCGATTGATTTCGCCAATGGGTGGGAGTCAAGGCTGAGAGAAAGCGTCAGAAAACAGAACCAGCTTCACCGTCCCGCTGGAAGCGATTTTTTCCTTTTCCCAAAGTCATGTTATCAAGACATCCCCAACTTTGCCATTGGGCGCGCGGGCTGGGATAATTGGATGATCTACAAAGCCCGCAAAGAAAGTTGGGCGGTGATCGATTGCACGCCGTCGGTGACGATCGTTCATCAGAATCACGATTACAGCCACCTGCCCGAAGGCAAGCCGCATTATGAGCACCCCGAAACGAACGAGAATATTCGTCTCGCTGGCGGGCAGGCGAATGTGCGTTATACGATTTTGGATGCGACGCATCAACTCGCGGATGGTAAACTTGTCCGCCCGAAGATGACGTCGCTGCGCCTCACTCGTAAATTTGAGTTGTTTCTGCGCGCCCTGTTCTTTTTCCTCCCCGAAAATTGGGTCGAGAACCTTGCGCGACCGAAGCGCTGGCAAAAACGATTTAAGAAATTGTTGAAATAATGTTGGTCAAACGTCGAAGGTCAAAGGTCTTGTGACCTTCGACCCCAAACCTGAAACTTGAAATGAGCGCCTTTGGCGCCATGGCGCTTTGCGCCACCTGGAACCTGATACCCAATGCGAAAAGGTCAAAACCCAGCCAAATTTGTGAAGGATGTTGCCAAGCCCGAGCGGATCACCGCCGCGCTCTTGAATTACATTCCCTTCGTGAGCGGATTCTATGCCGAGACCCTGGATGTGCTGAAGGTCTCGCTGGAGTCCATGCGCAGGGATGCGGGGCTGCCGTTCGACCTGATGGTCTTCGACAACGGTTCGTGCCCCGAAGTGCGCGACTTTTTGATCCGGGAAAAAGAAGAGGGGCGGATTCAATATTTGATCCTCTCTGAGAAGAATATGGGCAAGGGCGGCGCGTGGAATGTGATGCTGGCGGGCGCGCCGGGCGAGATCATCGCCTATACCGATGCGGACGTTTTGTTTTCCCCGAACTGGCTTTCGCGTTCCGTGGAATTGCTCGAAACCTTCCCGAACGTGGGCATGGTAACGGCGCGTCCCTTCCGCACTTCGCCTGAGTTGTATACATCCACGCAGGAATGGGCGAAGAAGAACGCGACTCTTGATGAAGGTCAGTTCATTCCGTGGGAGACCTTTTTGGAATTCAACCTCTCGCTCGGGCAGACCGAGGAAGAGAATAGGAAGGTGTACGCAGAGACTAGAGACTGGAGAATTACTTACCGTCCTGAGCGGAGCGGTGCGCAGTCGAAGGACATTATCGCATATGCAGGCGCAAGTCACTGGCAGTTCACTGCGTATAAATCCACTTTGCAGAAATTCCTGCCTTTCGATATGGACAAGCCGATGGGGCAGGTGCGCCAGTTGGATAAGCGTATGAACGATGCGGGTTTGCTGCGGCTGATGGTGAGCGATCCGCTGGCGATGAATATGTCCAATACGCTGGGGTATTTGAGAGGGGAACTGAGGGCGGAAGGCGGAAGGCGGAAGATGGGCTTTGGAAAACGGGTATTGGAAATTGGATTTATCAAGAAATTGCTGCTGGCGGCGTATAACAGGATCTTCAGTTGGTATTATCAGTAGATCACGAAAACCATGCGTAATTTACGCTCTCTAGCGCAAATGAGGCTGTAGAGACTGCCAAACACGCGCTTTCGTGAAGTACTGATTATTCGTGACGAGACGGGGGCGCTCAAATCTTGTTGTTGGGAGGATTTGGACTCCGTCGTAGGGGATGCCCCCCCCTGAAACAGGATCAACTCAAACCAGGAAGGAAGCGGGGTTTTCATCCAATGGGTAAACGGTGTGCAAGCCAAAGGTTGTCAGTTTCGACTGCAAAAACCTGCCCTGCGCCTGTCGAAGGGTCTCCCGATTTTCGGCTCCGCGCCTGACATGTTTTGATTGCACACGGTAAACGGGATGCGCCTCAAGTTGGGGTAAAATTGCGGGGCTTGGTTTGGAACAGTTGATTCGCGGGGTTTGTCATTTCCCGCAGTTGGATAGGATTCGGTTTTGTTCGAAATTCTTTTTTTAGGCACATCGGCATCCGCGCCGTCGGCGCATCGCGGGCTTTCCTCCCAGATCGTCTCTCATAACGAATATCGCTTTTTGGTGGATTGCGGCGAGGGCACGCAGCGTCAGATCCTGCAATCGGGCAAGGGGTTCAAACGCCTGACGCGCGCGCTTATTACGCACGGGCATCTCGATCATATTCTCGGGCTGGGCGGGCTGTTGTCCACGTTCATGCGCTGGGAAGCCATCGAGGAATTCGAGATCTATGCCAGCCGGGGGACGCTCGAACGCATTCGTATACTCCTGCATGATGTGGTTCTGCGCGGGAAGAAAACGCCGATGCCGCTGCGGTTGATCGAGACCAAGCCGGGCGTTATTTTCGACGCGGAGGATTTCACGGTGACGGCTTTCCCGGTTACGCATCGCGGCGCAGACAGCCTGGGGTATGTCTTCGAGGAAAAGTCGCGGCGTCCCTTCCTTGCCGAAAAAGCGGATGCGCTGGGGGTTCCGTTTGGTCCCGAGCGCAAGGCATTGGTGAGCGGCGAGGCTGTGACCCTGCCCGATGGGAGGCGCATCACGCCGGATGAGGTGCTGGGCGATTTGGAAAAAGGGGCGAAGCTGGTTGTGGTGGGAGATACGGGGCGCACCGATAACCTGCTGGAGGTCTGCCGGGACGCGGACGCGTTGGTGATCGAATCGACATACCTCGATGAGGAGGCTGGCATGGCGGGACAGTTCTCTCACCTGACGGCAAAGATGGGCGCGGAACTGGCTAAAAAGGCGGGGTTAAGAAACTTATTCTCACGCATTTATCGCGGCGCTACCGCGGCAGGGATGCGCTGGCTGAGGCGCAGACGGTTTTTCAAAATACGACGGTGGCGCGCGATTTCGATAATTTTGTAATAAGGAAAGGGTAGCGCAAGCCCGGGGTTTGCGCTGCAATAGTGTCAGGATGACAGGCAAATTTACAATTGGAATTCTCACCTCCGGCGGCGATGCGCCGGGTATGAATGCGGCGATCCGCGCGGTGGTGCGGACGGCGCTTGTGAACGACATGAATGTGATCGGCGTGATGCATGGGTATGAAGGGCTGATCAACGGGGAGTTCCGTCCGCTTGGCGCGCGCGATGTGGGCGGAATTTTGCAGCGCGGCGGGACGGTCCTGTTGACGAGCAGAAGCAAACGCTTTCAGGAGTCGTCGGGTCAGCGCGAGGCGATCCGCAAAATGAATGAGGCGGGGATGGACGCGCTGATCGTGATCGGCGGCGAGGGTTCGATGAACGGGGCTTGCGCCCTGTCGAAACAGGGGGTCCGGGTGATCGGGCTTCCGGGCAGCATTGATAACGATATTTGGGGCACGAACATTGCGATTGGAACCGATACCGCCATGAACACGATCATGGACGCGGTGGATAAATTGCGCGATACGGCTTCCTCGCACCAGCGCGCCTTTCTGATCGAGACGATGGGGCGCAACAGCGGTTATCTTGCCGTGATGGCGGGAATCATCTGCGGCGCGGAGATCGTCTTAATTCCTGAAACGCCGGTGGACCAGCAGGAGATCGCCGCCGCTGTGGAAGACGCCTATAAACGCGGGAAGACCCATGCCATCATCATCAATGCCGAAGGTTCGGGCATTCGCACAGTGGACCTGGCGCAGATGATCGACGATATGGACCTGGGGTTCAAGACCCGCATGACCATTCTCGGTCATATTCAGCGCGGCGGTTCCCCTTCGGCATATGACCGGCTGCTGGCATCCCGCATGGGGGTGCGGGCTGTGGAGGCGCTGGTGGAGGGGACGCACGGGGTCATGACGGGGCTAAAGGGCAAGGGCATTGATTTTGTCTCGCTCGAAGAGGTCATCACCAACAAACGCAAGGTCAACATGGAGTACTACCATATGGTGAAGGTTCTGGCGCGTTAGCGGGGGATGAATGTGAACTGCAGGCGCGCAGGATCGGCGAACGAGAATGTGAAATTAAAACGGCGGCAGGGATCAACCACTGCCGCCGTTTTTTATCGCGCGGGGCGTTATTTCTCGTGCAGGATCAAGGCGAGGAAGTTTTCGACCACCCTGGGGTCGAAGTGCCTTCCCGATTCGGAGCGAATGTGTTGAATGGCGGCTTGCTTTGCCCAGCCGCGCCGGTAGGGGCGGTCGGTGGTGATGGCGTCCCATACGTCCACCACGGCAAAGATGCGGGCAGGGAGCGGAATTTCCTCCTCTCTCAAGCCGCGCGGGTATCCCTTCCCGTCCCAGCGCTCATGATGGCAATAGGGAATGTCCAGCGCATCCTTGAGATATTCGACCCCCATCAGCATTTCATACGCAAACTGCGGATGCTTGCGCATGACCTCCCATTCTTCGTTGGTCAACATATCTGATTTAAGCAGGATGACATCCGGCACGCCGAGTTTGCCGATGTCGTGCAGGAGCGCGCCGCGGCGGATTTGTACGATCTCCGGTTCGGCGATTCCCATTTGCCTGGCGAGTTCGAGGGTCAGGGTGGTGACACGCTGGGTATGACCCTCGGTTTCCTTGTCGCGCAGGTCCATGGCGCGCGACCAGCCCTCGATGGTGGCGTCGTAGGCGAGGAATAATTCCAGGTTCGATTTTTGAAGGTCTCTGACGAGCCGCACATTTTCGATGGTTTCAGAGACCTGGGTCGCAACGGTGGCGAGGAGTTTGCGATGTTCCTCTGTGTAGGCATCCGGCAGGTATGCCTGCGCCGAAACCATGCCGAAACAATCGCCGCTGGTGAGAAATAATGGGACGGCAAGTACGGATTGAGAGTCGCGGTCTGCGTAGCCGAATGTCGTCGCGCCGGTCAGGCGGTCGTGCGATTCGTCCCAACGGTTCACCAAAAGCGGTTTTGCCACCGAGATGATGTAGGTTGTCAATTCCGGCAGGCTGGCGGGGTATCTTTCGGGGGGCCAGCGCCGGTCTATATCCCACAGGTAGACATCTTCGATCTCATGGGTTTTTGGATCCAGGAGGGAGATCAGGAAAGAATCGCATGGCATCATTTTTTCGACGGCGCGGTGGGCGCTGGTGTATACCCGGTCCAGATTGGAGCTGACCAGCATCTGCTGGCTGAGTTCATACATGGCGGCGGTATTTTGGGCGTACCGCCTGAGTTCGATCTCAGCCTGTTTGCGTTCTGAAATTTCCTCGGTGAAGATGACGATGCCGCCGATTTCGTCATTTGCGGTGTACCAGGGCAGGGTTTCCCAGCGCAGCCACTGAACGCTGCCATCCCTGCGGATGAACTCATCCTCCTCCGAGCGGAAGACCTCGCCTTCCAGGCTGCGGCGGTGAATCTCCTTCCAATGTTCGGGGATTTCGGGGAAGACGTCATAATGTAATTTGCCGATGATGTCGGTTTCTTCGAGGTTGTAATCTGTGAGTAACCGTCTGCTGACTGCGATATAGCGCATCTCACGGTCGAACATGGCGAGGACAACCGGCGCATGGTCGATGAAGAGCCGCAATTTTTCCTCGCTTTCGCGCAGGGCTTGTTCGGCGCGTTTGCGTTCGGAGATGTCGCGCACCGCGCTTTGGATGTGCAGCGGATTCCCGTACAGGTCGCGGATCAGTTCGGTATTAATCTCGACCGGGATCAATTCGCCGTTCTTCTTACGGAAGATGCGTTCATACAGGGGGACTTGTTCGCCGCCCAGCAGCCGCTTCAGAATGCCTTCGCTCTGGGCTGTTTCTGCAGAGGTAGCCCGGAACGACAGCCCAGCCAGTTCGCCGGGGGCATACCCGAGCATATCGGCGGCGCGCTGGTTGGCAGCCAGGTGATTCCCGCGCAGGTCGAGGATGAACATGGCATCGTGGCTTTGCTCGAAGAGGGCGCGGTATCTTTTTTCGCTATCCCGCAGCGCCGCCTCTGCAAGTTTGCGTTCGGTAACATCGATCATGATCCCGTGCGAGTACGGCTGTTTCCCGGTTTTGCCGCGCAGCATGACCGCCTCGTCGTAGACCCAGACGACGCGCCCGTCCTTTGCAACCAGCCTGTACTCGCGGCTGAACGACTCACCTGTCATGTCGTGATGCCTGTCATCCGCGAGAACGCGTTCGCGGTCTTCGGGGTGGATGCGGCTGTGCCACATTTGTGGGTCGGTCTGCCATTCTTCCGGCGCATACCCCAGCATTTCCTCGATCTGCGGGCTGATGTACAGCGTGCCAATTGCAGGGTCGGCGGCATCGATGTATGTGACCACGTTGGGAAGTTGTTCCACCAGGGTGCGGTAGCGGGTCTCGGCCTCGCGCAGCGCTTCCTCGGAATGTTTGCGCCCGGTAATGTCGCGGAAAACGACCTGCACGGCGGGCTGGTCATGATACACAAACGGGTAGGCGGTGACTTCAACGTCAATCGCCTCGCCATTGAGACGGGTGAATTTTTCCTCCAACGGAGGCGCTTCCCTGCCCTCGGACATGTCTTGCAGGCGTTTGATCACTGCGGGGCGGGAATCCGGGTGGACGAAATCCAAGACCGGCTTGCCTAGAACATCTTCAATGCGCCCGGCTCCGATTGCGCTCATTCCTGCGGGGTTCAGGTATGCGACCCTGCCCAGTTGGTGTATGACAACCCCATACGGGGAATGTTCTATTAATCGCCGGTATTGGTCTTCGTTCCGGCGCGCTGTCTCTTCTATCTGTTTGCGGGCGGTGATGTCCACCGAGAGGATCAGGATCCCTTCCGACGCCGGCTGGATGCTGAGATTGAACCAGCCGCGCGAACCGTCGGGGTAGCTGAATTCATTTTCCATTTGGCGCGCCGCGCGGCTCTCCATGCATTCGCGCAAAACGGCGAACATTCCGGTATTTTCAATTCCGGGATACATCTCAGGCATTGTGCGCCCGGTTAATGCGAAGCGGTCGCTGCGCCCCTGCCGGGCGGCGGCTTCGTTCAGATAAACATAGCGCCAGTCCCGGCTGATAATCTGAACGCCTTCCAGCAGGTCGTCGAAAGCGGCATGATGGCGTGCGCGGCTCTCCGTCTGTCCATCTTCAGACGCGCTGCTAAATTTCATTTCACGGAAAACAAGCAGGAGGATGACCAGGGCGCTAGCCGCCACGAATCCCCAATCCTTGTATGGTTGAATGCGTGCGATGGCGCTCGAATCATTTGCAAGCCAAGAAGACAGGACAGCGCTTAACAGCGTCCAGGTTCCCCCAAAGAGAGCATACAGCGATGCGACCCTTAATGGCGCGGCAAAACGGCGGTGTTTCATTCCAGCCCCCATTGGGTGAGGAGCAGCGCTTGCCGCAGACTGGATGGGTTGAGGTCGAGTCTCCGCCTGGCGAACTTGTGCCGACTTGTCTTTCTTGGGTTGCGCATGTCATGCTCCGCGTCGACTGTGGGGTGGTGTGAAAATATTGGGGCTGGCATTAGTATACCTACTCTGTTTTCGCAGAACAATATTAATTTTGTCACTTTTGTAACCCGCAGGTTTTTTGCCTTTGTAACCCTGCCCAAAACGGCGCCGTGATGACGCGCGGCATCTCCAGGTTTTGGAACAAAAAGTAGTTACTCAGCCGTCATCGCGAATCAATCTCGGGGGTCGTTGAGAGGGGATTGTGGCGTAAGGCGCCAGACAAGAACGCCCTCGCAATGACGGCGGCTGAGTAGACAGCAAAAAGGAATTTCAAACACGAATGTTCCACAGGAACTGAAAAAAATACGCGCTGCCTTCACGCATGGCAGCGCGTATCCCCAGTTCCCCAATTCGCGCCGGGTTCCCCTCCAATGATCGGCGCGCCGATGGTACTTATTGGTCCTGAACCATGTGGAGAAAGTCCGGAGCAAGATGCGGGTCGAAGTGAATGCCCGCCTCCCTGCGAATGTGGTCGAGGGCAAATTCTTTCGACCATGCGCGGCGGTAGGGACGGTCGGATGTCAGGGCGTCGAAGACATCTGCAAAGGCGAAGATGCGCGCGGCAAGCGGAATTTCCTCCCCTATAAGTTGGTCGGGATATCCGGAGCCGTTCCATTTTTCATGGTGGGAGCGCGGAATGACAAGCGCCTGTTCGATGCCTGGGATCGATTCGAGCAGTTCCACGGCAATCAGGGGGTGCTGGCGCATGAGGTCCCATTCTTCACTGGTCAACCCGCCGGTTTTCAACAGGATGGAGTCGGGAATGGAAATCTTGCCGATATCATGAACCTGCGCGCCGCGCCGGATGTTTACCAGTTCCTCTTCGGGCAGTCCGAGCCGTTTTGCAAGCCGGAGCGCCATTCCGGTAACGCGTCCGGTATGGTCTTCTGTTTCAAAATCGCGCAGGTACAGCGAACGGGACCAGCCTTCGAGCATTTTTTCGATGGAAAAAGACAGGTTCGAAACCGTCCGCGAGAATCCGCGGTATTTGCTGACGTCCCAGATGAAGAGCAGGGTCTGGTTTTGAAGGGCGGGGATCAGGCGAAACTCGTACCAGTTTAGCACGCTGGGCGGAAGCAGCAACATGCTTTCGAACATGGTGAACCGGCGTAATTTTTGAAAGTCGTCAAGCGCGCGATTGTATTTTCTTTTGACTGTGACAGGCAGGATGTCGCTGATGAAGGAGCCCGGCGCGAATGGACAGGAAGCCAGAATTGCGCCTTTACGCGCCTTGCATCCCAGTATCTGTCCGGTTTCTTTGAGGATGAAAAGGAGATCATCGGCTGTATGCAGCAGGTCATTCAGCCCGTCTTCAAAAGCGGATGGCGGCATGGGGGGGAAAGAGAGATGGAAGCCCTTCTGCAAACGGGCTTCCATTTGATCAAGGTCGGACATGATTGGATGGGAGAATACAGGGCTGAAGGAATTCAGTCGCCAATGGACATGGAACCGCAGACCTGTTTTGCCAGGTCTGAAAGGGAGTTGGCGCGGATGGAGGCGATCAGGTCGCTCTCTTCGGGGGTGAGGGTGAAGGTTTCGCCGAGATAGCCTTTTACGAGGGCTTCGCGCGGGTTTTGCAGGAGCAGGTCGCGGAACTGGCGGCTGACCACAGCGGCGGCGAATACGCGGCTTAATCCGTTCGAGGTTGTCATGGGGGCGATGTTTATCTGGTGGAATTGATGTTTAACGGTAATGGGCATCATGTCAATATCCTTTTGGGTTCGGTCTTGTTTTGCTGCGGCTGCGCGAGAAGCCAGAAGACTCCGACGGCGAGAAAGACGTCTCCGAGGCTGAAAGCCGCCTGGTAGGAGGACCAGGCTGGGGGGAGGAAACGATCCGCTAGAACCTCGAAGTGGGTATTCTCCGGTTCCAGGAGGATGTCTTTAACGCCGAAGCGGCTTCCGGTGGGGATTTCCTGTAAAATTTCCTGCGGCACGAGGCGGCTTGCCGTCTGCGGGCTGATGGGCATGAAGCCGCTGTTTGCGGTCATGACCAGGAAGTTGAGCGCCGCGCCTGCGAGCAGGACTGCCATGCCGGGGGATTTTCGGTTTAGCCAGGCAAACCCGATCAGCAGAAACTGCGATGTTGTAAGCAGGACGCCCGCCCAATCGTCAGAAATCTGCTGACGAAGCCCGGGGACGTAGAGGATGGCGAATTGGGGCAGGAAGGCGATGAATACCAGCCAGAGATGCCGCAGGTCCGGCGGCTGGTAGGGCTGCCCGCGCAGGCGAGCCAGACCCAAGCCAACCGCCAACCCCAGCGCCACAGCGGCGAGCAGGACCACTAGCGGCTGCTGTAGCCGCCGTCATCGGGGGCGCCGACGCCGAGGACGAGCATGGCGAGGGAGAGGACGACGAAGAAGACCTGGATGCGCTGGCGGTCGATCTTGGAGGCGAACAGGGCGAGGGAGTTGAGTTTGTTTTTCATGGTGGTTCCTTTTCTGTTATTGGTTCGTTGCGCCAAAGATACCCGCCCCCAGGCTTCAAAACAGGCTTCAAAAAAATGGCGCTCCCGTTTCGAGAAAAGAAAGACAATGAAGGTTGAAAATGGGGTCCAGAGCGGCGGCGTGCGGCATCTCCAGGCTGTGGAGCGAGAAGCGAACGTCAGGAGACGTTCGACTCGAGCCAAACCTGCGCGCCCGACAAAGAAAAAACCAGCCGAAACCGGGCTGGTTTTTCGTATTTGATCTCTTTCATGGTTGTTTTCGCCACAGAGTTCTCTGCGGTTATTTATAGTATTGCTCCTGATTACCTTACAGATTGGATTCGGGGCGCGGAAAACGCGGAGGACGTGGTTTTTTTATTTGGGTTTTCCGCATAAATCAGCGTCAATCCGCGTCCCATTTTTGAAAGTGTAAGGTAATCGGTATTGCTCTGTAAAAACTACGTCAATCGCGAAGATTTTGCCCAGTATCGCGAGATTTATCTCGCCCGCCGGGGCGCAAACTGAAGTTTGCGGTACAACCGCGCTATACAAGAGGTCTATTAGCTTAAATTTTGGGTTATCTCATGAGACGGCGGTAGAGTTCATCGGTCTCACGGGAGGGGGGCAGGTTGAATTGTTTTCGCATGGCTTCCTGGCAGGACTGGTATACCCGCGATATGGATGCCCGGTCATTGAGCCTGCCATGGGCGCTCATTTGCACCTGGTAGGCGGCCTCCCAACCGGGGTCCATTTCGATGGCGCGCTGGCAGAGGGGAATGGCGGCTTCGGGTCTGGCATTTTTTTGGTACAGGTCTGCCAATGCGACGAGCGCGTTGAGCTGCTCCAGTCTGAGTCGCTCGCGGTCGTGCAGGGTCCAGTCGGCGTAGATATCGGCAAGGTAATTGCCATGTGCCAGTTCCAAAGCCCGCTCGTAATTGTCCATTTGTTCTTTCGCATCCTTCGATGATTTGGCTTGGGCGAGGTAGGCTTCGAAGTCCTCCACATCGTACCGGTAATCGGTGTTTTGATTGAAGGCATACTGGGAGTTTTCAAAAAGAACGGTTATGTTTCCAACGGCGCGGCGCAGCCGGTACAGTTCGTTCTTGATCCGGAGGGTGACCTGTTTGGAGGATTCGTATTTATCCGCCCACAACGCTTCGCCGATCTGCTCCCTGGATAGGGGGCTTCCCGTGGAGAGGAGGTAGAAGAACAATTCCCGCACCGACTGGGTTTGCCAGTCGGCATTGGTCAATACACGCCCGTCTATCGTGACCATCGCCTGCCCAAAAGATTGAATGATGAGATGGGGAGTCGGTCCAATGACGACCCGCGCCTGCCTTCTTAACTGGCGTCTTAATTCAGGCAGCTTGTGAGAAAATTCCTCCGCCCGGGCAAAAATGGCGAATAATGGACGGGCAAGCGTTGAATTTTTTCGGACTCCATCCAGCCACGCCCGTGCCTGATGAACTGCGACAACAATCGCGTTAACAGTTTTTTTGGAACCGCTCAATTCGTTCAATAGCCGCACCGCTTCAGCAGAGTTGCCAGCCCTGTGAATTGCCGCAACGCGCCATATGCGCGCCGCCGCCGCCTCTATTTCCCTGCCATCTTCCATGAACCGGGTCTCCGCTTTTTCGAATTCGGATTGCGCCTCCTGCGGATTTGCTTCGAGGAGACGGAGATGACCGGTTGTCATGCGAAGCAGATTTTTTTCGTATGTCGAACCCCCCGCCGCGAAAATGCCCCGCATATTTTCCACGGCTGATTTCGCCAGCGGCGCGTCTCTTTGCAGAAGCGCCGTTTTTGCCTGGGAAATGGAAAGCGAATGGGAGAGAAAAGTGTCGTTCATTCTCTGAAGAACATCCGCTGCATGTTTGTAATTTTGCTCCGACATCTCGAAATCTTCGATCTCAAGATACAAATCTCCAAGGCTGATCGAGATCAATGCGTCCAGGCGCATATTATGGCTGCGCTGGGCGCAGAGAATGCCCTCCTCGAACGCTTGAACCGATTTTTCATACTCACCCAAGGTCTGGTACAAGCCGCCAAGGTTATTCAGCAAACTGGCCTGCCGAAAGAGATTACCTTCCTTGCGCCAGAATTGCAGGGCTTTCTCATAAGCGGTCTGCGCCTGGGCAAAATCCCCAATCGCGCGGTATGCCATTCCTGTTTCCATCCACAAAACAGGAACTTGCGAAGTATCTTTTAACCGGGTGTGGATTGCCAGCGACTGTTCAAGGTTGATAACCGCCCGGCTTGCCTGTCCGAGCCTGAAGAGGACAAGCCCTTTTACCCTCAGCGCGTCTGCATGAAATGCCTGGAGTTCATCCAGCCCTTCGGTCATCTGAATCGCCTCTTCAGAATTTTGCAGCGCATCCGCGTAGTTTGCCAGAAAACGATTAGATGTAGCCTTGCGCGTCAGGGTAAGGGCTAATCCCTTTACATCATTATTCTTCCGGAACATCTCCTCGGCTTTTTCGAGCAGGCGCAAACTCTCTCCAAATTCATCCTTCAACTGGGCGAGCACCCCCCGCAGCGAAAGCAGACCCGGCTTTGTCCGCAGCATGGACGGGGGCAGATCGTTCAACCAATTCTCGACCGTCAGATGGGCGCTGATCAACATGGAACTGCCCGCCCGCTCGACCAGGTCCGACAGCGCATCCGCATCTCCCAACGTCTGGCAGATGTGATGAGCCTTTGCCCACTCGCCCATTAACTCATATGCCGTTTGCAGGCGCGTCAGGATCGGACCGACCTCCCCCGGGTATTCCCGTTCGAAGCGTTCGCGGATGTAATCGCGGAAGAGGTGATGGTAGCGCAGCCAGCGTCCGTCCTCGCCGATGGGCAGGGTGAATAAATGATTGTTCGAAACCGCCTTGATCCACGCCTGCCAGTCCTGGGGTTCCGGGTAAAACAGCGAAAGGACGCTTTCACACAATGCGGCATCGAACTCATCCAGCAGCGCGGTGCGCAGGACGAAAAGCCGCAGATCGGGAGGCTGGCGCTCCAGGACCTGATGCCCGAAATACTCATGGAGATTCGCCCGGCTTCCCACAGCCGACGGCTTCGAACTGCCCCGCAGCCGGTCCGATTCGGAGAATTGCAGTCCCGTGATCCAGCCTTCCGCCTCCGCGATCAGGCATCGGGCTTCTTCATCGCTCATCTGTCCGCCGCTGTTCTGCAATGCCAGCGCCTGAAGTTCCCCGGGATTAAAGGCAAGGTCGGCAAAGTTCAAACCGCTGACCTGATCCTTTGCAACAAAGACCGGCATATCCTTAAGCTCCGCCAGCCGGCGCGACGAGATCACAAGATGACAGTTATCGTCCGCCAGTTGGGCAAAGCGATTGACGAATTCATTGATCGGGGCGACATTCTCCAGCAGGTGAAAATCGTCGAGAATGAAAACAAAATGCTCCTTGACCTGCTCGTACAACTCATTGACCAGGGTCACCAGCAGGCGTTCCATATCCTGCTCAAAGGAATTCATCCCCTCCAGGATGCCTTTCGACTGCGCCCCAAAAGCGGGAAAACGCTCCGACAGGGCGGCAATGAAATACGAGGCAAACCTCTGCGGGTCCCGGTCCAACTCATCCAAAGACAGCCAGCAGCAGGGGAGTTCATCCAGGTGGACAAAGTCGATCAGCAGCGACGTCTTGCCATACCCGGCAGGCGCGGAGACAAGCGTCAGCTTCTTGTCCAACGCCTCGAACAACAGGTCCAGCAGCCGTTTGCGGCTCAACAGCTCGGCGCGGCGTCTGGGTGGTACGATCTTGGTTTTACTAACAGGGATGGAAGACATGGCTTGCAGATCCTATCCGGCAATCAATAAGGCGTCAAAGGACGCGTAAAATCATTTTATCGCGTAAATGCCCCATCCAATATGACGGTCGCATTAAAACCGAATGTTATAATCGCCAAACCCATGACCCCAACCGGCGAAACATCGAACCGTCAACTCCTCAACCGGGTCCTGCTTGCCGCGCTTTTCGTCACCCTCGCGCTCACTGTCCTCACGCAAACCAGCCCCGGCATCGAAACCCCGAACCGCGACTACGGCTTCTACGCCTACATCGGCAAACAGATCGCAAAGGGATACCTGCCCTACCGCGACGTGTGGGAGAGCAAACCCCCCGCCATCTTCTATCTCAACGCCTTCGCCCTGCGTCTCGGGCGCGGCTCCCGCTGGGGCATCTGGCTGGTCGAATTCGCTTTTCTTTTCTCCGCCATCGCCGCATCGTATCATCTTATAAAAAAACTTTGGGGACTCCTGCCCGCCATCTTTGGTGTCATCATCTGGCTCTGGGGCATGGACTTCACCCTACAGGGCGGCAACTACACCGAAGAATATCCGCTCGTCCTTCACTTCCTCGCCCTGATCCTCCTCCTCAGCCTGATTCAAACCCCCAAACACCGCTTCTTCAACCTGACTTTGGGCTTGACTCTATCCATCAGCCTTCTCTTCCGCCCGAACAACGCCGTCGTCGAGATTGTCAGCATCCTCGTCTTCGGCGTGACCCTTCTTTGGAAACGCGACTTCAAATCCTTTTTCATCGCCGTCTCCTGGGTCACTCTGGGAATCGCCATCCCGCTCGCCATCACCTCCGCCTACTTCGCCCACCACGGACTCTTCCAAGCCATGCTCGAAGCGTCCATTCTCTACAACCTCGCCTACAGCCAGGCGGAACTTTCCGCCACCTCTCCGTTGACCGTCGGCTTCGAATACCTCAACCTCGCCGCCTGGATCGGACTGACCGGCTACCTGCTCATCCTCGCCCGCATCAAAGACATCCTCAAAAGCCCGCATCTCCCATTATTCATCGTCCTCCTCATCGGAACCCCCGCCGCCGTCTTCCTCAGCGACCCCGCCAAACGCAACTACGGTCACTACTTCATGAACTGGCTGCCCTTCATCGCCCCCCTCTCCGCCTTCGCCTTCCACACCATACAACAAAAACTCTTTCCGCCTTCCGCCTTCCGCTTTCTGCCTTCCTTCCTCTTTCCTCTTTCTTCATTCATTATCGCCCTCCTCTTCCTCCTCCTCTCCGGTCGCGCCTCACTTAACTACAAAGCCTTCGACCGCCTCCTCACTTCCACCGAACGCGAACTGCGCTCGCCCATTTCCATTTATGTCGAAAACCATACCAACCCCGGCGAATACGTTCTCTTTTGGGCGACGCATCCCGGCGAGAATCTCATGTCGCACCGCGACGCGCCCTACTCGACCCTGTTCTACCCCAACCTTGTGGGTTCGGAGATCGCCGACCGCCTCAACGAAGACTTTCTCGCAGACCTCCAACGCAACCGCCCCGTTCTCATCGTCGACATGGGACGCCTCACCATCCCCTCCCTCGACCCGGCAAAGCGCGAAGAACAAAAAGCCGCCGGAGTCTACCCAACCAATCCGCCAGACAATTTGGATGAAGTCTTGAAATTCATCGAAGACAACTACTACCTCGAAGCGGTCATCAAGGAAAAACCGGTCTATCGCCTGCGTGGGACTGGGGAGTGACAAGTTACGAGATACGAGACCTGTTTACCTGTATACCTGATACCTCCCCAAATCTTTAAGCCATGCCCCCGTTTATAACCTGAACATGCGTGCTATAATGACCACGCCACCGATTACCGAAATGTCCTTCACCCACCTCCACGTCCATACCGAATACTCCCTGCTCGACGGCTTCTCGAACATCACGAAGCTGGTTCAGCGCGTCAAGGAAATGAACATGGACTCGGTCGCCATCACCGACCACGGCACGATGTTCGGCGTGATTGACTTTTACAAAGCCGCCAAAGCGGAAGGCGTCAAACCCATCATCGGACTCGAAGCCTATATGGCGGCGCGGGGAATGAAGGATAAAGACTCCAAACTCGACCGTTCCTCCTTTCATTTGCTGCTGCTCGCGGAAAATGAAAAGGGCTATCAGAACCTGCTGAAGATCGCCTCCGCCGCCCAATTGGACGGTTTCTACTACTACCCCCGCATTGACCATGACTTCCTCGCCGCCCACTCCGAAGGCTTGATCTGCACCTCCGGCTGTATGTCCGCGGAGATTCCGCGCGCGCTGTTGAACGACAACCCCGAAGAGGCGCTTCGCAAGTGGAACTGGTATTACGACGTGTTCGGACCCGACCGCTTCTTCGTCGAGTTGCAGCAGCACAACATCCCCGAAATCCTTGACCTAAACAAGAAACTGCTTGAATTGGGAGCGCGGTATTCGGCGCGATATGTCGCCACCAACGACGTGCATTATGTGAATCAGGATGACGCGAAGTTGCAGG
This sequence comes from Candidatus Villigracilis adiacens, assembly GCA_016703605.1. Taxonomy (GTDB): domain Bacteria; phylum Chloroflexota; class Anaerolineae; order Anaerolineales; family Villigracilaceae; genus Villigracilis; species Villigracilis adiacens. Next base: position 738,448 of record JADJBU010000002.1, read on the forward strand.
ACGTGTTGCTGGCAATCCAGACCAACTCCACGCTGGCAGACCCCGAGCGGATGCGCATGACCGACGACTCCTACTTCCTGCGCTCACCCGCGGAGATGAGCCGACTCTTCGCCGAAGTGCCTGAGTCATTATCCAATACATTGCTCATCGCCGAACGCTGCAACGTGGATTTGGGATTCAAGGGCTATCACCTGCCCGAGTTCCCCGTGCCGGAAGGTCACACCGCGGAATCCTACCTGCGGAACCTGTGCGAGGCCGGGGCGGAGAAAAGGTACGGGGACGACTGCGACAGCCCCAAAGTCCGCGAGAGGCTGAACTACGAGTTAAGCGTCGTGGACAGCATGGGATTCAACGCCTACTTCCTCATCGTCTGGGACCTGTGCCGCTTCGCCCGCGATCACGGAATCTGGTACAACGCGCGCGGCTCGGCGGCTGGCTCGATCATCGCGTATACGCTCGAGATCACCATGGTGGACCCGCTTCAACACGCGCTGATCTTCGAACGCTTCCTCAACCCGGGGCGCATCTCGATGCCCGATATTGATTTGGACTTCCGCGACGACCGCCGCTCGGAAATGCTGGAATACACCGCCCGCCAATACGGCGACGATAAAGTGGCGCAGATCATCACGTTTGGCACGATGGGCGCGAAAGCCGCCATCCGCGACGTGGCGCGTGTGATGGAAATTCCCCTGCCCGAAGTGGACCGTGTTGCAAAACTTGTCCCGTTTGTGGCGGGCGGCGCGACGATGAAGGAAGCGCTCGAAGTCAAGGAGTTCAAACAGATCTACGACACCGACCCCAGGATGCGCGAAGTGATAGACATCGCCGCAAGAATGGAAGGCACGGTGCGCAACGCGGGCACGCACGCCGCGGGCGTGGTCATCTCCGATAAGCCCATTCTCGAATACCTGCCGCTTCACCGCCCGACCTCCGGCTCGGAAGAGACGCCGATCAAATCGGTGACGCAGTTCGAAATGGGCATCCTCGACTCGCTCGGAATGTTGAAGGTGGACTTCCTCGGACTCATCACGCTGACCGTCATGGCGCGCGCCTGCGATTTGATCTTCAAACGTCACGGGATCAAATACGACCTGAACAACATCCCGCTCGACGACCCGAAATCCTTCGAGTTGATGGGCGCGGGGCAGACGGCTGGCTTATTCCAAATCGAAGGCGGCGGCATGACGCGCTACCTCGTCCAGATGAAGCCGAAAACGCTCGAAAACATCATCGCCATGGTCGCGCTCTACCGCCCGGGACCGATGGCGTTCATCCCCGATTACATCTCGCGGATGCACGGCGAATCGCAGGTGAAATACCGCCATCCCAGCATGGAACCGATCTTCAGCGACACCTACGGCATTCCCGTCTATCAAGAGCAGTTGATGCGCGCCGCCGTCGAACTCGCGGGATACACGCCCTCCGAGTCGGATGAACTTCGCAAAGCCATCTCCAAAAAGAAAAAGGAAGACATTGACAAACACCGCGCCAAGTTCGTCAAAGGCGCCGTCGAAAAGGGAATCGAACAATCCACCGCCGATGCGATCTACACGGATTGGGAGGAATTTGCGAGGTATGGATTCAACAAATCTCACGCCGCCGACTACGGCGTGATCGCCGTCCAGACCGCCTACCTCAAATCGCACTACCCCGCCGAATACATGACCGCGCTCATGTCCGCCTCGGCGGGACAGGTCGAAAAGGTCGCCTTCTACATCGCGGATGCGCGCACGATGGGCGTGCCGGTTTTGCAGCCCGACATCAACTCCTCGATGTGGGACTTCGACATCGAAGACACCGATGCAAAACCGCAAATCCGCTTCGGCTTGGGCGCGATCAAAAACGTCGGGCAGGCGTCCGTGCAGCCCATCATCGAAGAACGCGCCGCCAACGGAAAATTCAGCGACCTCAACGACTTCGCCCGCCGCGTGGATTTGCGCTCCGTCGGCAAACGCTCGCTCGAATGCCTCATCAAAGTCGGCGCGCTCGACTCCTTCGGCAACCGCGCCTCCCTGCTCGCCTCGCTCGACCGCATCGTCGCCATCTCTGGCAACCACTTCCGCGCCGCCGACGCCGGGCAGATGTCCCTCTTCGGCTCGACCACCGGCGTCATAGACGAGATCAAACTCCCCGAAGTGAGAGACGTGGACAAACGCGAAATGCTCAACTGGGAGCGCGAACTGATCGGTCTCTACATCTCCGACCACCCGCTCAACGAATACCAGGCAACCCTCGCGCAGATCGTCAGCTACTTCTCGGCTCAACTCGCCGACGCCGCGCACCAGGAAAAAGTCCGCGTCGCGGGCATCATCACCAACATCCGCCCCTACACCACCAAGGCGGGCAAACCGATGGGCTTCGTCACCATCGAAGACATCCAGGGCAGCATCGAACTCCTGCTCTTCACCCGCACCTGGGAGCAATACCGCGACCAACTCGCCGCCGACCAGATCATCATCGTCGAAGGCAAAGTGGACCAGACCAACACCCCGCCCAAAATTCTGGCGGACACGATCAAGACCGAAATCAAAGTGATCGAAGCGGCGGCTGACTCAACCCTCAAGCCCGATTCGACTCCCAAGCCTCTCCTCCCTCGAGCCGAATCCACATCCCCCCGCCGCCCGGCTCCGACTCCGCCCAAGCCTGATCCACAACCCGAACCAATTCCCACGCCGACTGTAGGGCAAGTTTCAAACTTGCCATACGTTGCCGAATCCGCTCCAGCCTACGAACCCAACGACGACGCCCCGCCCCCGCCGGATAACTTCCCCCCCGGCTGGGACGTGGAATGGCAGCCCTCCTTCGACGATGCCGCGCTCGCCGCCAAACCCGCGCCGAAGTTCAAGAAAGACGAAGCCGTCACTCCGCCGCTCGCCGAGTCTGCGGCGTTGAGTCGCATCGAAGCGCTGAATCAAGCCGAAGACCGCGAAGAGCCGCCGATCCCGTCGTTGTACATCCCGCTCGCCAAAGAGAACAAGGACAAGGACCATCCGCCCCAACAGATCACCGTCCTCCTGCGCCCCACCGGTGACCGTGACCGCGACAAGCGCCGCATCAAGACGCTGTACGGCACGCTCATCTCGTATCACGGACGCGACAAGTTCAGTTTCCAGATCTTCGAGAACGGCAAGGGACACCTGATTGATTTCCCCAACGACACCACGCGCATCTGCCCCGAACTGCTCGAACGACTCAAGAAACTGATGGGCGAAGAATCCTGGCGCGTGGAAGAGATTACGTTTCAGTGAATGAAAATGACCTCCTATTTGGAGTTTTTTTATGGTTTTTGCAAAGTCGCTTGACAAGCCTGAAACCAAGGGAAAGACTTAACGCGAAGGGCGCGAATGCAGCGAACAACGCGAAAAATTCGCGCTTTTTGCCCTTTTCGCGAAATTCGCATTAAGATTTTCTGACTTTGAGCGTGGTGCTATAATACTTACATCTCTCATCGCCCGGAGTTTTCAATGCCCGTTGTCCTTCGCGTTGCCGGTTACAAATTCTTTTTCTATCAGGCGGATGTGGCGAATGAACCGCCGCACGTTCATGTCAGCAAGGAAGAAAATGAAGCAAAATTTTGGCTGGAGCCTGTGCGGATCGCGCGCGAAGGCAGGTTTCGCAAAAGCGATTTGCGCGACATCGAGCGCATCATTGAAGACAATTTGGAGTTTCTCTTGAAAGCCTGGAAAGAGGAGAAAAGCAAACATGTTAACGGTTAAAGCAAAAATTCCCGCGCACGCAGACTATGAACCCATCCTGCCTCTGTCTGTCCCTGACTTGAAGGAAGTGAAAGCCTTTGCCGGGCACCTTCACTCGCTTGGCAAATACTGGCAGGGAGAAATTTTCGGCTGGCAGGCGGAGTACACCCCCGAAAGCGACAAGAAACCCGAAGACTCAAAGATGACCTTTACCCCCGCCGATTTCTGGATCGGCGAAAGCGGAATTTGGTTCTTCTCGTTGATGTGGGAACACGGCAGGGATAAAGCACCCGTCGAGTTCCTGGATGACAGGGGCATCGTAAAGTAACCCGTTCAGCAGCCCCCAAACCTGACGGGGCTCATCCGCGCCACTGCCGGACAGGACGCCCCCCGCGGAGATGTCGCACGGCGCCACGGCGACGCCCGTCAGGTTTTCTTTTGTGGATGGGGCGTTTTCCTCAAACAGCAAAGAGACTGTCACCTGCGAGGTGACAGTCTCTTTTTTTACCCTGTAATTTTCTTTATTAAACCCAACTTCTTCTTGTATTTCCCTTTTTCAATTTCACATTCCCAAATCCTGACAACTCTCCATCCTTCTTTTCTCAATGCCCTGTTCACCTTTTTATCTCGTGCTTGGTTGCGTTCAATCTTTTCTTTCCAAAAACCTTTTTTCAGGCTGTCCCTTGGCTTCAAGCAAGCATGACCATGCCAAAAACAGCCATCTACGAAAACAACCAGCCGACTCTTTGGAAAAACAAAATCAGGCTTACCCAACAAAGCCTGATTTCTTCGCCAACCAATAATTTTATTTTCCCTAAAAAGCCGTATTGCTGCAACTTCGGTGGTTTCATTTCCTTTCGACCGAATTGCGCTCATTATTTTAGAACGCTTTTCTTTCGTAATGAAATCTATCATGATTTCTTGAAACCTAAACCAGCAAAGTAATAATGTCTGAAAAAACCTGCTTATACCTAAGGATTGTTTTCTCAACCCTGAGCTAACACCATCATCAAAAACATATTCTTCGCCTTGATGACGAAATACATATGCGCCATCTTTGTTGATTTCAGGTTTCCCGTGCGCCAGAAAGTTGCGCGGCTTCAATATGTCAGCAGCGAAATCGCCAACAGAATTGGTATTCTTCAGTTTTTCATGACTATCGAATAAACGCTGAAAATTTATCCAGCGTTTATAACTATCACTTGTTAATCATTTCATCAACTTGGGGCTTCTCAATAAATCCAGCAAGGCGAGTTTCTGTCCGCTTGCTTTGATCAGATAGTTGCTTGTGGAATTTCTTGTATATCGAACTTTGCTTGTCGGCTGGCAAATTTGGTATACCAGCCCTCAAAATGTCATCTAACAAATGATCCAATTCTCCTAGTTCAGCCATTACAATGCCACGCATATTCTCCAAATCTAAAACTTTTCTGATTGATTGGCGTCCAACTTTATAAACCTTTGATAAAACTACGCTTCTGTTAGAAACAAAAACCCCCTCCAATTGCTTTTCTCTTATCGCATCCCACAAGTCACTCGCATTTCCAGCGGTGTAAAAAATGACCTCTGTGTATATGGAATGATCTCTTAGGTCGGCAATGAAGTTTTGTCCTTCACCATACTCTTCTAGGTTTCGGTCTACAACAATTAGATCAACTTTTTCAAAAGGTTTATAACCCCAAAATTCTTCTGGCGTTTTAACAAGCTTTATTTCAGGCAAAAAACCCCAAGATAGAATCTCTGACTTTAATCCATCAATGTCTAAAATATCAAAAAACTCCTCGGTGTCATCGAACCAAAGTATTGAATAAGTCAATCTCATTTTGTCACCTCGATTCTAATTTCTATTCCCTTGGGCTTCATTGGAATTGCTGAGATTTTTCCACCCATGCCTTCCACAATGTTCTTAGCATGGTAAAAGCTCCAAAACCTGAGCCGCCGAGTCGTCGTAATCCCTAATTCAAACAT
>JADJBU010000003.1 GCA_016703605.1 Candidatus Villigracilis adiacens
ATCATTTACTGGAATGACACCATATCTGAATATGGAACGAAGGCTTCCTTCTAGAAAATACCACGAACCGCCTCGCAAACTTTTGACCTGATTCGGATGGTAGTCGCTGGCAGCCGGACCAAGAGGGTTTTCATCTGGCATAAATTGGTAGTAGATTGAGTGATACCAGTCATTCACCCATTCCCATACATTCCCGGCCATATCCATTGCTCCATAGGGGCTAGCGCCGTTTGGATACATCCCGACTTCACTCGTATCTCTGCTTGGACTGTTATAGTTCAAAAAACTATCATTTGGAGTTTCATTTCCCCACGGATACATATTCCCATCTTCTCCACGCGCGGCTTTTTCCCATTCCGCCTCTGTTGGCAACCTACGACCCGCCCACTCACAATAAGCTTTCGCCATATACCAATCAACATACACAACTGGATAGTGGTCATATTCCGCCTCTCCATAATAGCGGGAGCGGGTAACTGATTCTAAATTTGTCGGCAAAGGACAATTACCAGCAGAAACACACATGCCATATTGTCCATTGGTCACTTCAAACTTATCAATCCAAAAAGCATCGAGAAAAACGGAATGCTGGGGATGGTTATCGTAATAAGAGGGGGATTGCTCCCCGTTCAGTGGGGTGCGGATCTCGTCGGAGCCCATCAGAAAATCACCTTCCGGCACATAAACAAGAGTCGCCCCATCTTTTTCGCTGACTATCGTTGAGCCGACTCCAATAGTTGAAGTCGGTTCAACGATAATTATTGGCAATGGAGTAGGGCTATCAGTGAAGAGTGCAGGAGATGCAGCAGCAGAAGGAGGAGCTAAAGGTGTCACAGTTGATGGGGAGATTGTCGCCGTGTATTTTGAGCAAGAAACTAAAGTGAAAAGCAAGAACGGGAAAATTGCCTTTTTCATTTTTCCTCCAATGGAAGGGCTTGAAATCTTTTAGAAGGGTTCTTAATTTGGGGCTGCAAGTATTCTACTCTGGAGACAAAGAATATCCATTACGAATCAAACCCCAACCCCAGCGCGTCCAGCGTCTTCAACCAGAGATTTCTTCTGCCTTGATTGCGATCCGCCTGATCCAATGACCATTGTGTAAAGTTGATAATCGGTGAGCGGAACGGTTCGGGCGGGAATGGGAACGGTTTTGATCTCACCATTTGCAATTCGGTCAATTCAGTTTTTTTGCCACTCAACAAATCTAGCATCACGCGCGCGCCGAAGCGGGATGTGCCGACTCCCAAGCCGGTGTAGCCCATCGCGTACGCGAGTTTGCCGCCGTAGGCTTTTCCCCAAAAGACAGCATAACGCGAGCAGGTATCGATCACGCCGCCCCAGGCGTGGGTGAAGCGGAGTCCCTCCAGCGTGGGAAAGGTTTGGAAGAAGTGCTCAGCCAAAAGTCCGAAAGAGGCGGGGCGGTTTTCGAGATGCGGGGCAACCTGATTGTTGCGATGATAGATCGCGTCGTATCCGCCCCACAGAATCCGCCCGTCTGATGTCATTTGCGAATAATGGAATTGGTTGTTGATGTCGCTCAAGCCTTCGCGCCCGTACCAGCCGATGGAGTCGTGTTGTGATTTGGAAAGCGGCTCGGTCATCAAAACATAATCATAGACCGGCACAACATACAGCGAAAGATGTTTGAGCAAAGGCGGAAAGGCATTGGTTGCCATCGCCACTTTGCGCGCTGTGACTTGACCATGCAGAGTCTTGAGGATTAAGTGCTCACGCCGCTCTTCCAACGCCGTGACCGGGGTGCCCTCAAAAAAGCGGACTCCAAGCCCGAGACATGCCTGCTTCAAACCCCACGCCAGTCGCGCCGGGTTGAGCATCGCATTCGACATGTCAATCGCGCCCGCCAAAAATGTCGGCGAGTTGATGCGCGCGCGCATTTCGGCTTGATCAAAGAATTGTGCAGGCACACCGTATTTTGCGGCGAGTTCAACTTCTTCACGCAGCTCTGCGATTTGATATTCTTCATTGGCAATGCCCACTTCGCCCGAGCGGATGAAATCACAGTCGATGTTGAATTGCCTGACCGTGGCTTCGATGCCGTCGAGATTCTCATTGCCGAGTTGAATGAGTTTGGGAAGTTCCTTCTCCCAGCGGCTTCTGCCGTTATCAATGCCATGTGTAAGCGACGCGGCACAGAAGCCGCCGTTACGTCCGCTCGCGCCGATGGCGATCTCCCCTGCTTCAAGCAGGACAACATCGCGATTTGGGTCGGCTTGCTTGGCTTGCAGAGCCGTCCACAAACCGGTGAAGCCTCCGCCGATGATGGCAAGGTCGGTCTGGATTTTGGTTGTGAGGGGTGGGGCTGGTTTCGGCTTGGATGGGTCATCCAGCCAAAAGGGTTTCAACTTCACGTCCGAAATTGCCCGCAGACTTTCGGGGCGCGGAGTGGTTGAGAAGAACATGAGGTCTCCGGTTTCGCGGTCCGCCCGTTTCAGTGGGCGAAGTCATAGAGTGGAGATAGTGTAACGGCGAGTCGCGATTTGAGTCAAATCCATCCTTGACTCAAATCGCATTTCGAGTAGAATACCGCCCAACATGTTCACTTTGTTCGCTCTGCCTCGTACCCGTCGTCCGAAGCCCGCTTCCCAGAGAAGGTCGGGAGTTTTTTGTTTTGACGGCGGATCGAACGCAAATGTGAACTAAGCCTGCATAGTCACAAGTCAACCCAAACAGCCCTCCTTCTCGGAGGGCTGTTTTTATTTGTAACGCCGACTTAAGTCGGCGCTACTTACTACAAGGAGTAAAAATGAGTCCAAAGTCAAAACCAAATATCAAGAAAGTCGTCCTCGCCTACTCAGGCGGACTGGATACCTCCGTCATCGTGCCGTGGTTGAAGGAAAACTACGGCTGTGAAGTGGTTTGTTTCTGCGCCGACGTGGGGCAGGGTGATGAAGACCTCGCCAAACTGGAAGATAAAGCCATCAAGAGCGGGGCGAACGAGTTTGTCATCCACGATATGAAGGAGGAATTTGTCAGCGAGTATCTTTTCCCGATGCTCAAAGCGGGGGCGGTGTATGAACACAAGTATTTATTGGGCACTTCGGTTGCCCGTCCTTTGATTGCAAAACATCTTGTGGAAGTGGCGCGCGCGACAGGCGCGGATGCCGTCGCCCACGGCGCGACCGGCAAAGGCAACGACCAGGTGCGCTTTGAGTTGACCGTCATGGCGCTCGACCCGCGCTTGAAGATCATCGCCCCGTGGCGCGAGTGGGAGATTCGCTCCCGCGAAGACGCGCTCAACTATGCGGCAAAGCACAACGTCCCTGTGACCGCCACCATCAAATCCATTTATTCACGCGACTCGAATCTCTGGCATTTATCGCACGAAGGCGGTCTGCTCGAAGACCCGTGGAACGAACCCGAAGAGGGCATGTTCCAGATGTCCACTTCGCCGGAAAACGCGCCCGATGAAGGCGAATATGTCGAGATCGAATTCGAGAGCGGCAACCCGGTGTCGGTCAACGGCGAGAAGATGTCGCCTGCCAAAATCGTTTCCACGCTCAATGCCATTGGCGGGGCGCACGGCATCGGGCGCGTTGACCTCGTCGAGAATCGACTCGTTGGTATGAAGTCGCATGGCGTGTATGAAACCCCAGGCGGCGCGATTTTGCTTTACGCGCATCGCGAACTCGAGTCGCTCATCCTCGACCGCGAGACCATGCACTACAAACAAGTCATCGCCGTCAAATATGCCGAGATCACCTACAACGGCTTGTGGTTCACGCCGCTGCGCGAAGCGCTCGACGCCTTCGTCAACGCCACGCAGGGACCCGTCACTGGCGTTGTGCGCCTCAAACTGTACAAAGGCAACATCATCAGCGCGGGGCGCAAATCGCCGTTCAGTCTTTACCGCGAAGATTTCGCCACCTTCGGTCAGGAGGATGTCTACGACCAGAGTCACGCCGAAGGGTTCATCCGCCTATACGGTCTCAGCATGAAAGTCCGCGCACTCAACGGTCTGCCCGTTTCAGGTCTCGATATGCCGAAGCCTGATTATTCCAAGTTCAAGAGAGACTAGGCGACGTTCTCTAACGTCGCGCGTTAGAGAACGCGCATTACGCAAAGGAGATTCACATGACCCTCTGGGGCGGACGCTTTACTCAAAAACTCGACGACCTCGCATGGGCGCTCAACTCGTCCCTGCCTGTTGATCAGCGCATGGCGATTCAGGATGTGGACGGTTCCATCGCCTGGGCGGATGCGATTCACAAGGCAGGCATTCTTTCGGATGAAGAACACGCTTCGATCTCACTCGGGCTGGATACCGTCCGAAAAGAATTCGCTTCGGGGCAGTTTATCTTCCTACCCTCCGACGAAGACATTCACACCGCCGTCGAGCGCAGACTCAGCGAACTGATCGGACCCGCCGCTGGCAAACTCCACACAGGCAGAAGCCGCAACGACCAGGTCGCAACCGACTTTCGACTTTGGATGTTGCAAACCATACCCGAACTCCATTCTGCCTTCCGCCTTCTGCATTCCGCATTAATAGAGCAGGCAGAACTCGCAGGCGAGACCGTCATGCCAGGCTACACCCACTTGCAACGCGCACAGCCGATTTTGCTCGCGCATTGGTGGCTGAGTCACTTCTGGGCGTTGAAGCGTGATGTGGAGCGGTTGCAAGATTTGACCAAGCGCGTATCCGTTCTGCCGTTGGGAAGCGGCGCGTTGGCGGGCGCTCCCTTCTCCGTTGACCGTAATGCGCTGGCGAAGTCTCTCGGCTTTGCGGAAGTCTCGCAGAACAGTCTCGATGCCGTCTCTGACAGAGATTTTGCGGCGGAATATTTATTCGTCTGTTCGATGGCGGCGGTGCATTTGAGCAAACTCGCCGAGCAGGTTGTCTTGTTTACCACAGCGGAATTCGGCTTCTTTGAACTCTCCGATGCCTTCTCGACGGGTTCGAGCCTGATGCCGCAGAAGAAGAATCCCGATGTCTTTGAACTCACGCGCGGCAAAGCAGGCACATTGATCGGCTTGCTGACGGGGTTGATGTCCACGCTCAAGGGGTTGCCCTCGACCTACGACAAGGATTTGCAGGAAGACAAAGCGCCTGTCTTTGCGGCAACGGATACCCTGCTTGCGATTCTGCCTGTCATGGCGGCGGCATTGCGGACAATCACGGTCAAGCCTGAACGAATGCGCGGCGCGATTGATTCGACGATGATGGCGACGGACCTGGCGGATTATCTCGTGGCGAAAGACGTGCCGTTCAGAGAAGCGCACTCGCTGGCGGGAAAAGCCGTCCGCGCGGCTGGGGAGGCGAAGGCTCGGATGGAGGAACTGCCCCTCGAAGCGTATCAGGCTATCGGTCCGTTTGAAGCGGATGTTTATCAGGTTTTCGATCCGCTTGAATCCATCAATAAAAGAAATACGGTTGGTGGCACGAGTCTCCAATCGGTCAAAAATCAAATTTCAAAAATCAAAGGAGAATAGATCATGTCTACAATTGTTTGCCCCGAATGTGAAGCCCAGGTGGAGTTGGCGGATGGAACCGAAGCGGGCGAGATCATCGTCTGCTCGGATTGCGGCGTGGATTTGGAAGTGACTTCGATTGAGCCTGCCGTTGTGCAACTCGCGCCGATGGAGCAGGAAGATTGGGGAGAATAAGGTAATTGGTAATTGGCGATTGGTAATTACCAATTACTAATTACCAATCGCGGAGAACCTATGCAAAGACGACTCAAAATTGGTGTTCTATATTCCCGCGTGCGCGTGGAAGAGAAATGGATCTTCAGCGCGATGGAGAAGCGCGGCATTGACTATGACCGACTCGATGACCGCGCCATTAGTTTTGATTTGGAGAAGCCCGAAGCGTGGCGGCACTATGACGCGGTGCTGGAGCGCAGCATCAGTTACAACAGCGGATTGTATGCCCTGCGCTTGTTGAATGCCTTCGGCGTGCCGACGGTGAACACGGCGGCGGTGGCGGAGGTGTGCGGCGATAAGTTGATGACCAGCGCGGCGCTGGCGCGTGACGGTGTGCCGCAGCCTCATAACGTGACCGCGTTCACGCCCGAAGCCGCGCTCGAAGCGATTGAGACGTTTGGGTATCCTGTCGTGTTGAAGCCTGTCATCGGGTCGTGGGGGCGGCTGCTGGCGAAGATCAACGACCGCGATGCGGCGGAGGCGGTGCTGGAACATAAATCCACGCTGGGGTCGGTACAGCATTCGGTATTTTACATTCAGGAATTCATCGAAAAGCCTGGGCGCGACATCCGCGTGATCATGATCGGCGACAAGGCGTTGACGGCGATGTACCGCAACTCGGAGCATTGGATCACCAACACGGCGCGCGGCGGAAGCGGCGAGTTGTGCCCGATCACGCCAGAGATCGAAGATATTTGTCTGCGCGCATCCAAAGCCGTGGGCGGCGGTCTGCTCGGCGTGGATTTGGTCGAACACCCCGAAAAGGGACTCGTCGTCAACGAGATCAATCACACGATGGAATTCCACACGATGCAGCCTGTGAGCGGAATTGATATTGCGGGCGAGATTGTGGAGTATGTGGTGGTGAGAGACGGCAATTGATGGAACTGGAATTCGAATTATGAATGATCAATTCAAGAGGACATTTTGACTACTACGGTTTCTATCATCGGCGGTTCGGGGTATGGCGGCGGGGAGTTGATTCGTTTGCTGTTGGGTCATCCGAACGTGGACATAAAGCAAGTGACGTCGCGCTCGCGGGTGGGAGAGTATGTGTATCAGACTCACCCAAATTTGAGAAAGCGCACGCAGTTGAAATTCAGCGATCCTTCGCAGTTGGAGCCTGTGGATGTGCTCTTCCTTGCCCAGCCGCATGGACAGGCGCAACAGCACATCGAGGATTATGCCAAACTTGCGCCGAAGATCATTGACCTTGCGGCGGATTTCCGTTTGCGGGATGCGGATTTTTACGAGCAATGGTACGGCGAGAAACATGCCGCGCCGCAGTGGTTGAGTAAGTTCGTGTATGGACTCCCTGAACTTCATCGCGCTGAGATTTCAAAGGCTAGTTACATCAGCGGGGTGGGATGCAATGCCACGGCGAGCAATTTAGCGTTGCTGCCATTGGTCAAGGCGGATTTGCTGGATACGTCTTCCCCAATCTTTATCGAGATCAAAGTCGGTTCGTCCGAAGGCGGCGCGGAGGGGAACTCGGGGTCGCTTCATGCGGAGCGGGCGAATGTGATTCGGACGTTTTCGGCGTTCGGTCATCGTCACACGGCGGAGGTGATTCAGGAAATGGGCGTCAGCAACGTCTCGTTGACCATGACCGCTGTTGATTTGGTGCGCGGCGTGCTGGCGACGGCTCACGCGAAGGTCAAACCTGGTGTGGCGACAAAGGATTTGTGGAAAGCCTATCGCGCCGTGGCGAACGAAAATCCGTTCGTGCGGGTGGTGAAGGAACAGCGCGGAATCTACCGCGTGCCTGAGCCGAAGATTCTGGCTGGCTCGAACTACGCCGATTTGGGCTTTGAACTGGACGAGAGCAACGGTCATATCGTGGCGATGTGCGCGATTGACAATCTCATGAAGGGCGCATCGGGTACGGCGGTGCAGTGTCTCAATTTGATGATGGGCTGGGAGGAGACGCTGGAGCTGGAGTTTATGGGGTTGCACCCGATTTAGTGATTGGTAATTGGTAATTGGTAATTGGAGATTAGCCCAATCTCTAATCTCTAATCTCCTAACGACTGGAGAACTTATGGAAATAACCGTAGTCAAACTCGGCGGCACGGAGGGCGTGGATTTTTCTGCGATCTGTAAAGATGCTGTTGAATTGTTGAATAAAGGAAAACGCCTTGTCTTTGTGCATGGCGGTTCGGCGGAGGCGAATGCGTTGGGCGAAGGGTTGGGGACTCCGCCGAAGATGATCACATCGCCTTCGGGATACACCTCTCGCTACACCGACCGCAAGACGCTGGAAGTATTTTTGATGGCGGTGAATGGAAAGGTCAATTCGCTGCTCACAGAACAACTTCAAATGCTGGGCGTGAACGCTTTTGGCTTGTGCGGGCTGGATGGCAGGTTGATGCAAGCCACGCGCAAGGAGTCCGTGCAGTCAATTGAAAATGGCAAGCGCAAAATTATCCGCGACGATTACACGGGGAAGATAGAAAGAGTGAATAGTGAATTGTTGATGATGTTGTTGAATGTGGGTTGTTTGCCTGTCATTGCGCCTGTGGCTGTCAGTGAAAAAGGGGAGGCGTTGAATGTGGATGCGGACCGCGCGGCGGCGATGGTGGCGTCCGCGCTCAAGGCGGAGAGTCTGCTGTTGCTCACGGCGGTGCCTGGGCTGATGAAGAATTTCCCAGACGAGTCCACGCTCATTCGGCAACTGCCGAAGAGTCAACTGTCGGCGGCGGGAGAGGCGGCGCAAGGTCGCATGAAGAAAAAAGTTTTGGGCGCGGAAGAAGCGCTCAATGGCGGCGTGAGTCGTGTCGTCATTGCCGATGGAAGAATTCAAAATCCAATCTTGAATGCGCTGGCAGGGAATGGAACGGTGATCGAATGAATGCGAATGAAATTATTGAAACCGAAAACAAACACACTTCGGGCGTGTATGCCAAACAAACGCTGACCATCGTGCGCGGACGGGGCGCGTCGTTGTTTGATGTGGATGGTAACGAATACCTGGATTGTTCGTCGGGGCATGGCGTTGCCAATCTCGGTCATGCCCACCCGAAAATTGCGGAGGCGGTCTACAGGCAGGCTTCCACGCTGGTGACGCTTTTTGAGACCTTCCCCAACGATCAACGCGCCATGCTGATGGAAAAGATCACGGCGTTGGTCCCAGGGTTGGATCGGGTCTTCTTTTGCAACTCAGGCACGGAGGCGGTGGAGGCGTCGTTCAAGTTTGCGCGGATTTCGACGGGGCGCAAAAATTTCATCGCGGCGAATCGCGCGTTTCATGGGCGGACGTTCGGCTCGCTCTCCGCCACTTTCAACAAAAAATATCGCGAAGGCTTCGAGCCGCTTCTGCCTGGCGTTTCGCATGTTTCGTACAACAATATCGAAGCGTTGGAGAAAGCCGTCAACGATGAAACTGCCGCCGTGATTTTAGAGGCGGTGCAGGGCGAAGGCGGCGTGTATCCCGCTTCGCTTGATTACATGCAGGCGGCGCGGCGGATTTGCGATGAGCGCGGCGCGTTGTTGATCGTGGATGAAATCCAAACGGGCTTTGGTCGCACGGGGAAAATGTTCGCGGTTCAACACTTCGACGTTGCGCCTGATCTGTTGACCTGCGCCAAGTCGCTCGCTGGAGGCGTGCCGATGGGCGCGGTGTTGATCGGACCCAACGTCACGAATCTCACGCCTGGCGTTCACGGCTCCACCTTCGGCGGGAATCCGCTTTCGTGCGCGGCGGCAAATGCGGCGTTGGACGTGATGAAGGACGAAGACCTGCCCGCGCAAGCCGCGTCGAAGGGCGCATATCTGATGGAGAAGTTAAAGGCGATTCAATCGCCCAACATCCGCGAAGTACGCGGACTTGGTTTGATGATCGGCATCGAGATGAAACAAAAGGTTGCGCCATATTTGAAGATTTTGCAGGAGAGAAAAATCATCGCCCTGAATGCGGGGATGACAGTCATTCGCCTGCTCCCGCCGTTAGTGATCACCTATGAACAAATTGACCATCTGGTGAATGTGCTGACGGACGTGTTGACCCAAGAGACCAATGAATAACCAATCTCCAATTACCAACCACCAATTACCAATCACCAACCCTTCGGCTTCGCTCAAGGCAAGTCTCCAATCTCCCGAAACCCTCATCGGACTCGTCTCCCACTACAGCCCATCGGGACAGGAACGCGGCGCGGTGGAATGGCTTGTGGCGCGGATGAAGTCGCTGGGGTATGACGATGCTTTTATAGATGAAGCGGGCAACGCGGTCGGCGTGATGGGGACGGGCGCAAAGCAGGTTGTGTTGCTCGGTCACATTGACACGGTGCCTGGGGAGATCAAAGTAGAGCAAGTCGGAGACTTGCTCTACGGGCGCGGCTCAGTCGATGCAAAAGGACCGCTGGCATCGTTTGTAGATTCTGTCGCGCAGGTCGGCGCAAGGGACGGCTGGCAGTTCGTCGTCATCGGCGCGGTGGAAGAGGAGCGCGATTCGGAAGGCGCAAGGTTTGCCGCAACCCAATACAAACCAGACTTTGCGATCATCGGCGAGCCGAATCAATGGGATCGAATCTCGCTTGGCTACAAAGGCAGCGCGTGGGCGCATGTCACTGTGCGGCGTGGACAAGTCCACACCGCGAGCGGGGAAGAGACGGCGGCAGAGGCGGCGGTTGAAACCTGGCTGAAAATCAAAGCCCATGCGGATTCGTTTAACGCTGACAGACAAAAAATATTCGACAAGATTCTGCCCACCCTGCGCGGCATGGAATCGGACTCGAATGATTTCGAGCAGTGGGCAAAACTAAAGATCGGCGTTCGCCTGCCAGTGGAGGTTTCGACGGAAGATTGGTATGCGAAATTGAAAGAGTTAATTAGTGACAGTCACATCCAAGGTGACTGTCACTTGGAGCGGGTGGGCTTCCCCGTCCCTGCGTGGAAGTGCGAAAAAAATTCACAACTTGTACGCGCCTTCTTAAGTGGAATCCGCTCACAGGGCGGCGAGCCGCGCTTCGTCTACAAAACAGGCACGGCTGATCTGAACATCGTCGCCCCCGTTTGGAAATGTCCCGCCGTGGTGTACGGTCCCGGCGATTCAAGTTTGGATCACACGCCGAATGAACACGTCCATTTGGAGGATTATAAAAAAGCAGTGGCTGCGCTGGCGGCGGCATTGGACAAATTGACCGCGCCTCCCGCTTAACTTGAAACTGATTCCGTCCATCAGGCATGTCGCCACATTGAAGTTTTCCCGCCTTCATCGAGCAGGATGAATCCGTTCTTCTGTAAAACTTTTTGCGAAGCGATATTATGATTCGCCGCTTCCGCAAACAACGGGCGGATTTTTACAAGCGTTAAAAATTCGGTCACCGCGGCACTGGCAATGCCGCGCCGCCAAAACTCTTTGCCGATCCAGTAGCCGATGCGCTGTTCGTATTTGCCTTCTTTCCAGCAAATGATGTGACCCGCTACCTTCTCTTTGTAGACAATGGTTCGCGCGGTCACGTTTTTATTTTTCAGAATCCCCTCCCAATGCCGCATGAACTCGCCTCTATCCTTTGAAGGATAGGCAGACATGGCAACCGCTTCGGGGTCGGTCTGCTGTTGGAAGAGGATGGGAAGGTCGCTTTCAGAAACGGGGCGCAGGGTGATTTTGGGCATTACGGAATTTTATCAATATCATACGGCGTGACTTGATAGACGTAATAATTCAACCAGTTCGCGTACAGTAAATTGGCGTGCCCGCGCCAGCGGACATTGGGAGTCTGCGTCGGGTCGTCGTTGGGATAATAATTTTTCGGGACGTGAATGGGCAGACCTTTCTTCACGTCGCGGTCGTATTCGGCTTTGAGGGTGAACGGGTCGTACTCAGAGTGACCTGTGATGTAGAGATTTCTACCAGCCTTGTCGCTGACGATATACACGCCCGCGTCGTCTGACTCGGCGAGGATTTGCAGGTCGGGATGTTTCTCGATGTCTTCGCGGCGAATCTCAGTGTGACGGGAGTGCGGGGCGAGGAAAATGTCGTCGAAGCCGCGCGTCAAGGCAACGGCGTCGCCCTGAGCCTGTCGAAGGGTCCGATTTAAGAGGCGGTGCTCAAAGACTCCGAACATCTTGTGGGGCAGGTCATATTTTGGAATCCCGTATTTGTGATACAAGCCCGCCTGCGCTCCCCAGCAAATGTGGAAGGTGGATTCAACATTCGTCTCCGACCAATCCATGATGCGTTGAAGTTCCCGCCAATAATCCACTTCTGTAAACGGCAATTGTTCCACTGGCGCGCCAGTGATGATGAGCCCATCGAATTTTTGATCCTTCACATCATCGAAGGTGACGTAGTGTTCGAGCAGGTGATCGGCGTCGGTGTTCCTGGATTCATGCGTGGCGGTGTTGAGTAAGGTGACTTCCACCTGTAATGCCGAGTTGGAAAGCAGACGCAATATCTGCGTTTCTGTGGAAATTTTTGTGGGCATCAAGTTCAGGATGGCAACCCGCAAAGCGCGGATGTCCTGATGAATGGCGCGGTCTTCGTCCATGACGAAGATGTTCTCGTTTTCGAGAGTGGTTCGGGCGGGGAGGGTGGAGGGAATTTTTACGGGCATGGTAAATACACAGGTAGACAAGTAGACAAGTAGACAAGTAGACAGGCAGAGTAAGTACCTGTCTACTTGTTTACGTTCTATTGAAGCGCCTGCTCCAGATCCCAAAGAATATCGTTGATATCTTCAAGACCGATGGAGAGACGCACAAAATCGGGGCTAACACCAGCGGTGACCTGCTGTTCGTCAGTAAGTTGGCTATGCGTGGTCGAAGCGGGGTGAATGGCGAGTGAACGCGCATCGCCCACATTGGCAAGGTGACTGAAGAGTTGCAGGCTTTCGATGAATTTCTGCCCCGCTTCGCGTCCGCCTTTCACGCCGAAACCGAGGATCGCGCCCGCGCCCTTGGGCAGGTATTTTTTGGCGCGTTCGTGGTCGGGGTGGCTCTTGAGCCCAGGATACTTGACCCAACTGACTTTGGGGTGCTTCTCCAAAAATTCAGCAACCGCTTGCGTGTTCTGAACGTGACGATCCATGCGCAGGTTGAGCGTTTCAAGCCCGAGCAAAGTCTGCCAGGAGTTGAACGGGGAAGCGGACGCGCCGATGTCACGCAACACATGCACACGGGCTTTGATGGCGAAGGGGGGCAGTCCCGCCGCGGCGATGGAGGAATACACCAGTCCATGATACGAAGGGTCGGGCGTGTTGAAGCTCGGGAATTTCTCGCTCGTCCAATCGTAATTGCCGCCGTCCACGATGATGCCGCCGATGGAAGTGCCGTTGCCCGTGATGAATTTGGTGGTCGAGTGGGTGACCACGTTCGCGCCCCATTCAAACGGGCGGAACAAGTACGGCGTGGCAAAAGTATTGTCAATGAACAATACGAGATTGTGTTTCTTCGCAATCGCAGCAACTTCTTCAACGGGGAAGACGGAAATATCGGGGTTGCCGAGCGCTTCGCCATAAATGATCTTTGTGTTCGGACGAATTGCCGCTTCAAAATTCTTCGGGTCGCTGGGGTCCACAAAAGTGACTTCGATTCCCAACTTGGGCAGGGTGTACTTGAACTGGCTGTACGTCCCGCCGTACAAACGCGACGAAGTGACAATGTGATCGCCCGCATTGCACAGCGTAAAGATCGCCTGTGCCTGCGCCGCATGACCCGAACTCGCCGCCAGCGCCGCCACGCCGCCTTCGAGCGAAGCAATGCGCTGTTCGAGCACATCCGTGGTCGGGTTCATCAGGCGCGTATAAATATTCCCCAACTCTTTCAGCGCGAAAAGATTCGCGGCGTGCTCCGTGCTCTTGAACTGATAGCTCGTCGTTTGATACAACGGCACGGCGCGACTCCCCGTGGTGGGGTCTGGGCTGTAGCCCGCGTGAAGCTGGCGGGTGGCAAAACCTAACTTGCGATCTGTGGACATTTGAGTTATCTCCTCTTGCATAAAATTTATTAAATTTATTCCGCCCGTCAGAAGAGATAATTTTTTAGCGCTTAAAAAATTTACCTCTTCTGAAAGTACAAGAAGAGGTATACGTCTACACCGTCCTCTCATCTTCCAGATACGAATGACTTGCGTCATTCCTATTTGCCGAATTTGGCACCATAACTTTTGGTTTGGTTGCCGAAGCTTCAAAGGGTCGGTCCCTCAGCTTCTCTGGATAAGAGCGAATATTTAATTTCGCGCGTTTATATCAGGCGAAGCCCTGCTTGTCAAGGAATTTATTACAACAAATTTTCACTCACCAACAACTCGGCATTGTAGATGGACGCGCCCGCCGCTCCGCGAATCGTGTTGTGGGATAGCACAACCAATTTAAGATCAAGGATGGGATCACGGCGCACGCGACCGACCACGGTCGTCATGCCTTTGCCT
Organism: Candidatus Villigracilis adiacens; assembly: GCA_016703605.1. Taxonomy (GTDB): domain Bacteria; phylum Chloroflexota; class Anaerolineae; order Anaerolineales; family Villigracilaceae; genus Villigracilis; species Villigracilis adiacens. Next base: position 14,036 of record JADJBU010000003.1, read on the forward strand.
GCCATGCGGTCGAGTCTTGGCTGTGGGCGATCCGCTTCATCCCTGACCTCGATAACTGGTTCGGGCGCCGACGGCAGATTCCTCGCTGACGGTTTTGCCGCGTAATCGCGTAATGCCTGAATCGCAACTTCTGGTTCCACGGGCTTGTCCAATGCCACGCTCGCGCAGACAGTGTGACCGTCAATCACAGCCACGCGGTTGGTGTGCGCGCTGAATTGGATATCTGCCATGTCGATCTTGCTCTCGTTGAACTTGCCGAGCATCTTGCGCGGTTCCCATTCCACTTTTTCTTCTTCGCCGCCATTGCCCACGTTGGGGATGATGTTATCCATGATGTCGAGCGACGGCACGCCAGGGTAGCCTGCCCCCGAAAGCGCCTGTAACGAAACCATGAAAACTTTCTTCACGCCAAAAGACTCATCCAATGCTTTGAGCGCAATCGTCAGCCCTGTGCTGGTGCAGTTCGGGTTGGTGACGATGCATCCGCTCCAGCCTTTGTTCCTGCGCTGGTGCTTCACCAGTTGAATATGCTCCGCGTTGATTTCAGGCAAGAGCAGTGGCACATCTTCGCCGCGCCGATACGACGACGCATTCGAACAGACCGCTGCACCTGCTTTGGCAAAGGCAGGTTCCAATTCATTGGCGATCTCTGTGTGCAAGGCTGAGAAAACGATCTTCGCCTGCACCGCATCCGTATTGGCAGGCACGATGACCATGTCACGGGCATATTCGGGCATGGGCGTATCCAACACCCAGCGTGTGGCTTTGGCATAGGGCTGTCCCGCCGAGCGGTCTGATGCGGCAAGCGCCACCACCTTGAACCACGGATGATTATCGAGCAAAGAAATAAAGCGCTGACCGACCGAACCTGTCGCGCCGAGAATTGCTACGGGGATTTGATTCATGATGACTCCTTGGAATGATTTAATAATTTTGTTACAGGTTGCAGGTTGAAAGTTGGAAAGTTAAAAACCTTCAACCTGTAACCTTCAACTTTCAACTTTCAACAATAAGCCCATGCAGCGCCTTGACCGCACTTTCCGTATCCGCTGAATCCACAACTAGTGAGATGGATACTTCGGATGAACCTTGCGCAATGGCGAGGACGTTGACGCCATCATTGCCGAGCTTGCTGAAGACACGACCCGAAACGCCAGGCGTGTGCCGCATCCCTGCACCGACGACGGTAATGATGGAGACATCTTCGGTCGCCCAAACACGGTCAATGTCTTCGTCTTCGATCTCACGGGCAAAGGCTTTTTCAAGAGACGATAACACGATGGGGGCGAGTTCCGAAGGCACCGCAAAACAAATGGACTGCTCCGAAGATGCCTGCGTAATCAGCGGAACGCTCGTGCCCGTGGATGCCACAGCTCCGAAAGCGCGCGCCGCCACACCAGGCACGCCCAGCATACCGCGTCCCTCAATGGTGATGAGCCTTTGCTTGCGGATGGCGGTTACGGCTTTGATGACCTTTCCTTCCACTTTGCCATTGCTCTTCACGCTTGGAATTAACCTCGTGCCAGGGTGGCTGGGATTGAACGTATTACAAATGCGCAAGCCAATGCCCGCATCCAACACGGGGCGGATGGTCTTGGGGTGCAGCACTTTCGCGCCATAATAAGCAAGTTCAGCGATCTCGTTGTAGCGGATCTCTGGCAGGGTTTGCGCCTCTTTCACAATGCGCGGATCGGTGGTCATCACGCCGTCCACGTCCGTCCAGATCCAGACGTCATCGGCGGGAAGCACGGCACCGATGATGGCTGCTGAATAATCCGAGCCGCCGCGACCGAGGGTGGTAATGGCGCCTTCTGGGGTTGCGCCGATAAAACCAGTTGTAATGGGAACAATACCTTTAGCCATGAGTGGATTTAGTTTCCCCCGCGTCCTTTCGGTTGTGACCTTGAAATCGGGATGGGCATTCTGGAAGTGAGCATTGGTGACGACGAACTCGGTTGATTCAATACCGTGAGCGGGAATACCCGCATCGTGAACGACGGCTGCAAGCAAACGTACACTCATTCGTTCGCCGAGGGATGCCACCGTATCCATCGCGCGCGGACTGGCTTCGCCTAAAACTGCGATGGCTTTGCATAAGTCTACGAGCGAGAGGATGAGCGCGTTGATCTCTGCTTTGACCGCTTCGCGCTGTGATTCGTCCTTGATGAGCGCATCGGCGGCGGCGAAGTGTTTTTCTCTCAGCGAAGATTCGGCTGCTGAAAGTGAATCAACTTTCCCTTGCGAAGCCGAGGCGGCGGAGTCGAGCAAAAGATTCGTCACGCCAGACATGGCAGACGTCACCACGACGATCCGTCCCCAATCCTTCCTCGCATCGCGGATGATCTGAATGGCGTTCTTCAACGCATCCACAGACCCGACGGATGTTCCTCCAAATTTCATAACGAGCGTTTTTTGTTCTGACATCATCTTCTCCTTGAAATGCCCTAACCACAAAGGGCGCAAAGCACACAAAAGAGAAAAGGCGGCGCTCCCGGCGCGATTTCAACCTTTGTGACCGTCGTATCCTTTGTGTTTAAGTTTTGATAACAAAAAACGCCCCGCGTTTTCCGCGAGGCGTCTTGTGTGCGAGATAACCTTTATTCGGTCACTTCATCCCAAGCGCAAATGCCTCACGGAGAGCCGGGAGGTAGTCATGGTCATGGTCATGGAGAAGTGAGTCGAGTTCATGTTGGGCGGTATTCTACTCGAAATGCGAAATGAGTCAATGTTTTTGGCGGGCAAATCCAAAATCACTTGTTCCACTTCTTCACCCGCTCCACAATGCTTTCGCTCCCCAATTCTTTGCAGACTTTCTTCAAACGCGGCGCGGCGCCCCGCCATTTCAAATCTGCCAACGTCTCTTTCAACGGCACATCCGTCCGCAGCGTGGAGAGTTCACGAAATAACAAAGCGTCTTCAAAATTGTTTTTCAAATTCTCAAGCAGGGTCGTGGCGCGCCCCAAACCCAAACCAAGTTTTGCCGGGTCGTTGGGAATGTTCTCAATATGCTTATACTTCGCCAGCACCGTTGAAGTGGACTTCTCTCCCCAGCCTTGAATGCCGGGATAGCCATCGGCTGAATCCCCCACCAGGGCAAGAAAGTCTGGAATCGATTCGGGCGGCACGCCAAACTTTTCGATCACGCCTTTTTCATTCAGTAGAATCTCGCGGCGCCGATCCCAACAAATGACGCGGTCTCCATCCACCATTTGCGTCAGGTCTTTATCGACCGAACAGATGACGATCTGCTCCACCTGCTTGGATTTCTTGAACTTCGCCGCCGCCGTGGCAATCGCATCGTCCGCTTCAAACCGGACCTGGGGCCACGTCACCAACCCCAGGGCTTTGACCGCCGCCTCAGCCACAGGGAACTGGTCCAGAATGACCTTCTCAATCCCCTCGCTGGATTTATAGCCCGCATACATCCTGTTGCGAAACGACTCGATCACATGGTCGAAGGCAACCGCAACGTGAGTCACCTCCGGGTCGGAGAGCAGGAGCAACATGCTGCGCAAGAGTCCAACCGTTGCGCCCACCTCCTGTCCGCTGGCCGACTTTTTGGGCGGCGCGCCAAAATGAGCGCGGAAGAGTTCATAGGTTCCGTCAACGAGATGAATTTTCATAATGGATTCCTTGTGAATCAATCCGGGTAAAAACTGCCTTCCAATAAAACCGTTCCCTGATACGCGATCTGAATTACCTGTCCCTCTTTAACTTCAACAACCGATTCGCCTTTTTCCGATTCGCGTTGAAACCTGGCGGTCTTCGCAGCGACGTTCATATCCCCCACAGCCTTCCCATCCACCAGGATTTGGACGATGGAACGATCGGGCAATTCCACATGGAACAGATTGACCCTGCATTCCATGCTTCCGTCTCCAAACGTCGTCCATTCGGCTTTTGCCTTCGCGCCCTTAAAAGAGGACGAAGACACTGGCTTAAGTCGGGCTTCCAATTCCTGGCGGACAGTTCGCAATCTCATCCTTCTCCTTGTTTTCAAATATTACAAGTTTTTCCCATACTCAACCCCCGAGACGGCATTATAAAGGTTTCTTTGCCTTGCGAAACGCCAAGCCTTTTGCCGCGAGAGCCTTGCGCAAGGCGGCAACGGCATTTTTACCGACGCCATGCAATTTCAGAATTTCATCTTCGGTGAGGCGGGCAAGTTGTTCGAGAGTGGCAATGCCTGCGCTGGCGAGAGCGCGCTGGGCAGGCGCGGCAAGTTTTGGGAGGCTGTTTGTATCTGACATTCGCTTCACGCCACTTCACAAATATTTGCTGGTCAGCGACTGCTTCGCCTTCAATAATTCTTTCGGCGTGCCTTCGAACATCACCTTGCCGCCTTTGCTTCCGCCTTCGGGACCCATGTCAATGATCCAGTCGGCGTTCTTGATGACGTGCAGATTGTGTTCGATCACAACGACGGTGTTGCCCGTATCCACTAACCGATTGATAACTTGCATGAGGTGACCGATATCTGACATGTGTAAACCCGTAGTGGGTTCGTCCATGATGTAGATACTTCCCTTTTTGTGCAACTCACTGGCGAGTTTGATGCGCTGACATTCGCCGCCCGAAAGCGTGCTCAACGGTTGACCGAGTCCGAGATAGTCCAAACCGACATCGCTCATGGCTTGCAATTTTTTCTTCACTTCGGGAAGTTCAAAATATTCCAGCGCTTGTTCAACATTCATGGACAAGACTTCTGAAATATTTTTCCCGTTCAGTTTATATTCCAACACTTCATCTTTGAAACGCCTGCCCTCACAAACTTCGCAGGGCGATTTCACGCTATCGAAAAACGACAACTCGGTATAGATCACGCCCAACCCCTGACAGTTCTCGCAAGCGCCCTTCGAGTTGAAACTGAACAGCGAAGCCTGCACCTTGTTCGCCGAAGCAAACGCCTTGCGCACATCATCCAGAATGCCCGTGTACGTGGCGGGGTTCGAGCGGCTATTAACTCCCACCGCAGATTGGTCGATCACGATCGCATCGGGGTGTTGATGTTGAAACACTTCATTGATCAGCGAACTCTTGCCAGACCCAGCCACACCCGTCACCACAGTCAGCACGCCCATTGGAATATTCACACTGACGTTTTGCAAATTATTGACCTTTGCATTCTTGATCGGCAGTTTGCCAGACGAAGTGCGGAACGCCTCTTTCAACGGGACGGGCTGATTCATGTGCCGCCCAGTCAGAGTCTTCGCTTTGAGCAGATCCGCATAACTGCCTTCGAAGACGATCTCGCCTCCATGCGGACCTGCAAGCGGACCCACATCCACGACATGGTCTGCCGCTTTGATCACATCGGGGTCATGCTCCACGACGATGACCGTGTTGCCCTTGTCACGCAGTTTCTGCAACAACTCATTCATGCGATGCACATCCCGTGGATGCAAGCCAATGCTTGGTTCATCGAAGATATACATCACATCGCTCAGACTACTGCCCAGGTGTTTGACGATCTTCACCCGCTGTGACTCGCCGCCCGATAACGTATCCGTCTCACGGCTGAGGCTGAGATATTCCAAGCCAATATCCACGAGATCGCCCAAACGTTCTAGCAACGCTTTGACCAGTGGAACAGCGGCGGGCACTTTGATCTTTTTCACGGCTTCGATCAATTCAGGGATTTCCATGCTCGTCAGGTCGGCGATGTTGTAGCCGTTGATCTTGCATTTCAGGATGGTCTTGTTCAACCGTGCGCCATTGCATTCGGAGCAGGGACCCATTGTCATGAACGGCTCGATCGCCTTTTGAGTCCGCTCGGATTTGGTTTTTAGGTCCTGCTTGATGTACTTGTTCGTAAAGCGATTGATGATGCCTTCATAGGTCATGTTGAAGTCTTTTGCGCCAACCTTGGTCTTGACCTTGATCGGCTCGCTGTACAAAAGATCGTGCAGTTCCTTCTGGCTGTATTTGGAAATTTTCTTATCAGGGTCGAATAAACCCGTATTGATTAAATTACTCCAATACCAACTCTCCACGGCGTATTCAGGAAATAGAATCGCCCCTTCGTTCAGGGATTTGGATTTGTCCAGAAACTTGTCCATATCCACGTCCAACTTGCGACCGAGTCCGTTGCAGTTCGGGCACATCCCTTGCGGATCGTTGAAACCGAATACATTGGTGGGTCCCACGTGGGGCTGACCGATGCGGGAAAACATCAGGCGCAGAATCGTGTTAATGTCGGTGATCGTGCCCACGGTCGAGTGTGAACCGCCGCCCATCCGCTTCTGATCCACCACAATGGACATGCTCAAGTTCTCGATGGAGTCCGCTTCGGGTTGGGAATATTTCGGCAAAAAATTCCGCACGAACATGCTGAAGTTTTCGTTCAACAGGCGCTGAGACTCGGCGGCAATCGTATCGAACACAATGGATGATTTACCCGAACCCGACACGCCCGTAAAAATAGTGATCTTGCGTTTGGGGATGCGCAACGAGACGTTCTTCAAATTGTTCTCGCGCGCACCGTGAATCTCAATGTACTCTTGTGGCATGGTCTCTCCTCTGTATTTCTCTGCCGAATAGTTAACGCATTGGGTGGGCAAAAGCAAGGCTTTCACCCACCCAGATAAAATGTCTAAATATTTTAGAACGTTTATTCTAAACAGTCAAGGCAAAAACATCTTCGTCTCATCAAACAGGCTGGACAAGTTGCCTTACTCGTAAAACTCCGGCGCTTTTTTGAGAGTTTCCCATTGCTCCGTGTCATGACCAAAAATTACCAACCCGATGCGCTCCCGTTCAACCAGATCAAGCAGTTTAATTGTACTGGCTCGAATCGCCTCAGCGTCTGGGTTGGTTCCGTCGTCCTGCGCATCACGGGTAAAGCCTTCGCCAAAGGGTACAGCATCAATCGTCAATAAAATAGCACCTGTTTTGGGGAGATGCACGAGTACAGATTGATGTCCCACAACATGTCCGCTCGTCTCAATCAGATTCAGCCCTGTCAACAATTCCATGTCCCCATCTACAAACCGTATGCGCTCCATTGGCTGATCCCATTCAGATCGAATGGAAGCAAAACGCGGGTTGGTTGCCGCATCCAAATGATGCGCACGTTGAACAACATATTGCGCCTTTGTGAATGCCGCGTGCCTTCCGGCATGGTCGCCATCATAATGCGTCGAAATGACTGTATCAATATCCTCCGGCTTTAAGCCAATACCCGCCAAATGCTCGATAACATCCTTCCCATTCTCGAATTCTGCTGAATCCTCAGGGATGATTTCCGGCAAGCCGCTGTCAATCAAAATATTTTTGCCGTCTGCTGTTTGCGCTAGATAGCACACAATCGGAATCTGGTATTCCGGCATGGATCCAACCTGCATTAGATAAAGACGTTTTACGGCATTCTGATTCAAAATCTTCTCCTCGGAATTGAAACATCAATTTTAATATCAGGCGGCAGTTACCTGATATTTTTTATCTCACTGCCTTCTTCACCAAGGCAATGATCTTCGCTTCTTCGGCGGATGTCAACTTGATGAGCGCGAAACTCGCCGCCCACATGTTGCCATCGTCAATCTTCGCATCGGGCTGGAAGCCGAAGGTTGCATACCGCACCCCAAATTTGCTCGCCGCCTGAAAAAAGCAAATGACCTTGCCCTCGGCATTGGCATACGCAGGCATCCCGTACCAGGTTTTGGGCATCAGTTCCGGCGCAGCAGCCGTTACCAGTTCGTGGATCCGCTTCCCCATCGAACGATCCGTCGGGTCTTTCATCGCAGCAACGGCTGCAAGTACAGCTTTCTCTCCTTCTGCCCTGTCTTTGCCTGCACGAGCTTCTGCCTTCATCTCTTGCGCGCGCGCTTTCATTGCGGCTTTTTCTTCGGCAGTAAAACTTTGCGTTTCTTTCTTTGGGGTCATGGAGACCTCCTTTTTGTTTTGGGAATTTTACAATCTTACATCAAATAGAACATCCGCATCTTATCGCAAAATTTTCTCCATTACTTTTCCCTTTGCCAACTCGTCGATCAGTTTGTCTAAATAGCGCACTTTTTGCACCAGCGGATCTTCAATATCTTCCACCCGAACGCCGCATATAACGCCTTTGATCTGTGAACAATTGGGGTTCATGGCAGGCGCTTGCGCAAAAAATGCCTCAAAGCTATTTTCCTGTTGAATTTGCTGTTGCAATCCTGCTTGATCGTAACCAGTCAGCCAGAAAATAATTTGATCGACTTCATCTTTCGTGCGGTTTTTGCGTTCTGCCTTCTTAACATAGAGCGGATACACCACTGCAAATTTCATTTTATACACGCGCTCATTGGATTTGTTATTCATAAATAGCTCCTCATCCAGCCAATTTCATTACGCTGATCTTTCATAGTTCACGACAATCACTCCGCTCGCGCCAACCATGCTTTCAGTCACTTTGAATTTCAGTGGGATCGTGCCTTCGGCAAACAGCCGCTTTCCATTGCCCAAGGTGGTCGGGTAGATCATCAGCCAGAACATGTCCACCAGGTCATGCTTGATAAGCGTTTGAAGCAGGTTGCCGCTGCCCCACACATGCAAGTCCAATCCATCCTGTTGCTTGAGTTTTCCAACTTCGCCTGCAACATCTCCGCTTAAAAATACAGACGACTTCCAGTCACTGGATGTTCTGGTACTCGAAGCAACGTACTTGGTGGCCAAATTGACGTTCGGCCATACATCGCCGTGTTGCGGCCAGTACGGTTCCCAAATCTCAAAGGTCTTGCGCCCCAACAACAAATCAAACGATTTATTCATTTGTTCCCGCAAGGCTTTTCCAAGGACCGCATCGGAATAGGACGAAATCCACCCGCCATGAGCGAATCCGCCGCCGGTATCTTCTTCGGGTCCGCCAGGGGCTTGAATGACACCGTCAAGAGAGATGTGCTCAAGCACAACAATTTTTCTCATGAGCTATGCTCCGCCATACGCCTTTTGCAGATCTGCAACAATGATTTTTTTCATATTAAGCATGGCATCCATGACCCGCCCGGACTTTTCACGGTCTGGGTCATTCATTAATTCGCCCAACTGCTTCGGCACGATCTGCCACGACAAGCCATATTTATCCTTGAGCCACCCACACATCGACTCTTCGCCGCCGTTTGCCGTGAGCGCATCCCAAAAATAATCCACTTCGGTTTGGTCTTCGCAATTCACAAACATCGAAATGGCTTCATTGAACTTGAAGGCGGGTCCTGCATTCAAACCTATATAATCCTGCCCATCCAACTGAAACGCAACCGTAAAGACTTTGCCATTCGGATCCCGTGAGACATTATATATTTTTGAATTCTTAAATATTGAGATGTAAAAATTCATTGCCTCTTCGGCTTGCGTATCGAACCATAAGAACGGGGTGATCTTTGTCATTTCAATTCTCCTTTTTTTGTTTTTCATTTACAGCCAAATGCTGCTTCACGATCTTCTCTATCAACTTAAGCGGAAGCGGCTCGTCAAGCGGAAATTTCACCGTCCCTTTATCACTGACATAAGGCTTGATCTGACGTTCAAACGCCTCACTCCCCGCCGGAACCGGGTACAGCGATATGTGCTTTTTCCACCCCGCAAAATGGATCAAGTTCCTGCCGTTCCGTTCAAACGCCGCCATCTGATAACTGATCTTCTCTTTCGCGTCCGGTACAAGCGTATGAATCAATTTGCGGATCTGTCGCAAATAGGCTTGCGAACCAGGCGGGCATGCAAAAATATACTCATCAATCGATTGAAAGTTTGTTTTAGCCATTTTGTCCTTTCATTTATAACTCTGTCACCCTGAGGGAGCGCTCTTCGCAACCGAAGGGTCTCTTACCAAGTAGAGATCCTTCGGTTCGCTCAGGATGACATATTTGAGAGTAACTCCAAAAGTTTCGTCGTCGTGTTCCAATTGCGGATGGTCATATTTTGATAGACAGACGTACCAATGATCTTTGTGAGATAACTTTGTGAAGCGCGGCTGATGAGACGTGAAAAATACAGCGCCTGTTTGCCTGCATGAGCCGCATCCACACCTTCACGGACTCTTACACTTTTCATCGCTTCCTTTGGCGTTAGCGGCTCCTTCAAAAAGATAACATCATACCTAAACTTTTTATCCTCACTTCCAAATCCCCCCGGCGCAGCGTGGACAATGGCAGCAATATCTTTGTATGAAATCACCACAACCCGCGCCAGGAAATTAAACCGTTTGGAAAGTCCCTTTTCGATCTTGGTTGTCAAGACTGCCTTGTCTTTTTCATCAGACTGAAACACGACATTACCGCTTTGAATATAGGTCGTCACATCCGAAAAGCCCATCGACTCAAAGTTCGCTTTCAAGTCCGCCATTTTGATGATGTTCTTCCCGCCGACGTTGATGCCGCGCAACAGGGCAAGATATCCGCTCATTTACTTCATGCCCGTCAAAATCTCATCGAGCCGCTCATACCCTTCGCGGACGCCTGTTTCCATTCCACTTTGTACCATGCCATCACGGTCAGCAACCGATTGAAACACAGATTGAATCGTCACTCGTGTGCGGTCATTCGGTAATTTTTCAAGCCGCATCGTGTCGAGTGTCACATGCCCAGGTTCAGGCATGCCTTCAAATTCAAAAGTTTGGATCATCAACTTTTCGGTCATGGTATGGAATGTGCCATGAAAGCCATACTCATTCCCTGCCTTATCCTTGTGAATATAACGATACTTCCCGCCGCTGACCGGCTCAAATTTTTCGAGGATCATTTCGTATCCATGCGGACCGAGCCACTGTGCGTACAGTTTCGGGTCAATGTGCGCTTTATAAACCAGTTCGCGCGGCGCGTCGAATTCGCGGGTGATAAATAGTTCCTGCTTGCCGGGTTCAGCGGTCACAATCGTTTTATTTTTCGAGGGCATGTCATTTCTCCTTTTTCATCTTTTCCAATAAATCATCCAAGCGGTTAAATCTCGCTTCCCATACCTGCCGATACTGTTCTATCCAGTCGCTCACTTCGCCCAGTCTGTCAAACCGCGCTTCGACAAAACGCTCACGTCCCTGTGGGATGACCACCACCAACCCGCACTCTTTCAAGATCTTGATATGGCGCGACACGGCAGGACGACTGATGCGAAAATTCTCAGCAACCCCGTTCAGGGTCAGTCTCTGTTGTGCCAGTAACGCCAAGATGGCGCGGCGGTTGGGGTCTGCGATGGCTTGAAATACGTCTCGTCTCATGGGTTCCTTTATGTAACTGGTCAGTTACATTTGTAAAAACATTTTAGAACAAATATTCTTGTTTGTCAAGGTTAAATCAACGTACAGACAGGGAATTTACCCGGAGAATGGAGATTCAGTTTTGGGTTGGGGAGGAACCGGTTGAACCGGCAGGATGAACGAAAAGATGCTGCCCTTCCCTTCCTCGCTGTCCGCCCAAATGCGCCCGCCGTGCATTTCCACCATTACCTTGGCAACCGAAAGCCCCAGTCCCATTCCCCCGTGCCGCCGGGTAAGGTGGTCTTCGACCTGGTAAAAACGGTCGAAGACAAACGGCAAATCCTTTGCAGGGATGCCAATGCCGTTGTCCTTTACCGAGACCTTGACGTAATCAGGGTGCTGTTCGCCGCGCACGACGATCTCGCCGCCGTCCTCGGTAAAACCGACGGCATTCTTCAGAATATTACTCAAGACGATGGCGATCTTGTCCGCGTCCACATCCACCCATAATTCGCGCCCCGGCTGCAGGGCTTTTTTCAAATCGACGTTCTTCTTTTCCGCCATCGAGGCGAACGAGGCACACACATCTTCGATGACGCGTGCCAGCGAAACCTTGCGCGGGCGGACGAGCGCCCCGCCGGTCTGGTAATTGTCCACACTGGTCAGGCTTTCGATGATCTCTTTCAGGCGCGTGGCATTGCGGATGATGGCATCCACCTGCTCCGCATAACTTTCGACCAGCAATTCCTTCAAAAAGGTGGAATGTCCCAGGATCAAACCGAGGGGCGTGCGCAGTTCATGCGAGGTGATGGCGATAAATTCATTCTTGAGGCGGTCAAGCTCGCGAGTCTCCTCCCTGGCAGACAAAATTCCGCTTTCCAGGGCATCGTTTCGCATCACGAACGCCGTCAGTCCCGCCAGGATTTCGAGCGTACGCGCATCGCCGTCCGGATAAGGCTCCCTTTTGTTATAAACCTCGAGCGCCGCAACAGGGCGTCCATTCGAAATGACCGGGGTCCCCAGCACAGAGCGGATTTCCGCGCCCATTGCAACGTCCATTTTTTTGGAATGCCGCGCGTCGTTCCGCGCATCCTCCACGATCAACGTCGTTCGATTCAGAAAGACCCAACCGGCAACGCTTCCGTTCAACGGAACTTCCAAACCGGTTTTATTGGTATCGCGTTTGAACCATGTTGCAAATTTGACCCGGAAATTCAACGAAGCGTCGTTGTACTCCAGCGCCGAAGCGCTCTCGCTGCCGGTCAACTCAACGGCGGCGGAGAGAATCGTCCGCAGTCGCGCCTCAAGGTCTGTTTCGAGACTGAGGGCGCGGGTCACTTCAAGAAGACGGGCAGGAATATTCTCTTGATCGGTCGCCATAAAAATATCTTGAGTAAGATTATACTTCACGGTTGTATCTGTACCTCCGTCCGCGCAGATTCAATAAGGAAACTGTAATTCATACCAGGAGAAGACCCAAATGGCACCCAGAAAAAAAGTACGCACAGCGATCATCGGAGTCGGAAATTGCGCCTCCTCCCTCGTACAGGGCGTTCAATTCTACAAGAACGCAAAAAACGACGACGTGATTCCCGGCATCATGCACCCGCAATTGGGCGAATATCACATCCGCGACATCGAGTTCACCCTCGCAATTGACGTCAACGCCACCAAGGTCGGCAAAGACCTCTCTGAAGCGATCTTTGCCGAACCGAACAACACCTATAAATTCTGCGATGTTCCCAATCTCAACGCGCCCGTCGTGCGCGGCATGACCCACGACGGCTTGGGCAAATATCTCAGCCAGGTGATCGAAAAAGCGCCCGGCTCCACCGCCGACATTGTGAAGTTGTTAAAGGAAACCAAAACCGAAGTCGTCATCAGCTTTTTGCCGGTCGGCTCGGAAATGGCGACCAAGTGGTACGTCGAGCAGATCATCGAAGCGGGCTGCGCCTTCGTCAACGGCATTCCGGTCTTCATCGCATCCTCTGAATATTGGGGCAAGCGTTTCGAAGACGCCGGTCTGCCCATCCTTGGCGACGACATCAAAAGCCAGGTCGGGGCGACCATCGTCCACCGCGTGCTGACCAGCCTCTTCGTGGATCGAGGCGTGAAGATTGACCGCACCTACCAGCTCAACTTCGGCGGCAACACCGACTTCCTCAACATGCTCGAGCGCGAACGTCTCGAAAGCAAGAAAATTTCCAAGACCAACGCCGTCACCAGCATGATTCCCTACAAACTCGATCCGGATAACGTTCACGTCGGTCCCAGCGACCACGTCCCCTGGCTGACCGACCGCAAGTGGTGTTACATCCGCATGGAAGGCACGACCTTCGGCGATGTGCCGCTCAACCTCGAACTCAAACTCGAAGTGTGGGACAGCCCCAACAGCGCCGGTGTGATGATCGACGCCATCCGCTGCGCGAAGATCGCGCTCGACCGCGAACTCGCCGGTCCCATCGTCGGTCCATCGTCCTATTTCTTCAAGACTCCGCCCAGGCAATTCAAAGATGAGATCGCAAGGCAGAAGGTGGAGGATTTTGTTTCAGGGAAAAGCGATGAGTAATTGATGAGGGAATAGGGAATAGGGAATAGGGAGACGCCTGCTTGTGCGGGCGTCTCTTTTTTTCGAGTAGAATTCCATGCATGAAACATCATTACAGATTACGAATTACGCATCTTTTCCTGACCCTCAGCCTGTTGGTGGCGCTGCTCGCTTCGTGCGCCCCTGCCGCATCGCCCCCTGATACGAACATTGCCCTGACTGCCGCATTCGAAACCGCCTTCGCCCAACTCAGCGCGCCGACCGCCACCCCGCAAATTACCGATACCCCCATACCAACCGCGACCATTCCGCGCACCCCGCCTGCCCTGCCGGGGGCATACCAGACCTCGCTCTTGAAATCACACGACATTCCCCGTTCCTATGTGACCGATTCGTGCCAGTACCTCAAAAACAAATGGGACTCGACCAAATCTGCGCCGGGGACGGTGGTGATGGTCATCATGCACCACGGCATCAACAAAGGCGAAGCCAGCGGCAATGATGTGACCGTCGGCACGCACAAACAGATCATGAACGACCTGTACGAGACCGGTTTTGCCGCCATCAACATGCAGCAAATGGCAGACTTCATGTACGACAATGCCAAAATCCCACAGCGCTCCGTTTTACTCATCGTGGATGACCGCCACTTTGCGGAATATTTCAACGACCACTTCCGCCCGTACTTTGACCAATGGGGCTGGCCCGTCGTAAACGGGTATATCGGCGTGGACGAACGCACCGACCTGTGGGCAGAGAACGCCGCCCTTTCCGCCGAGGGCTGGGTGGACTATCAATCACACGGCTACCTCCACAACACCCCCATCAGCGAAGGCTCCACCGACGAGTTCATCATCAGCGAGATGCAGGGCGCGATCAACTCGATCCAAAAATATATGAACAAGACACCCATCGGGTACGTCTGGCCCGGCGGCGGATTCTCGAAACGCGCCGTCGAGATCGGTCCCACCCTCGGCTATAAACTTGCCTTTACCGTCAACCCGCGTGGACCGGTCATGTACAACTGGGTTCCACAGGCAGATACAATCAATGACTCCAATCCGTACGCCATCCCTGAAACCCCGGCGGGCAATCCGCTCATGACTCTGCCCCGCTACTGGAGCGCGAATGTTCGCGATAACATCGGCAATGTCATTGCCATCAGCGACGAAGCCATTGCCTACGCCGAGCAGAATAAAGCCACCGAACTGGAATACTACGACATCGTCTGCGCTCCGGCATATGGACCAATTCCGTAGGTCACGCTTTCAGTGTGACGGCAACTTCCAGCGCAAATCATCAGGCTAAAAGCCCGACCTGCTTGCGCTGCCGCCTCGAAATTGATTTACAATTCCACACATATGCAAATAAGAAATGCGACTCAAGAAACCCTCTTGCGCTCCATCCTCATTCTATCCATCGTATCCATTTTGGTTTCCTGCCAGTTAACTCCTTCTCCGACTACAAACAACACAACGGCAGTTTCAACCGAACCAGCGCCGTCCCTGCCCGAAATGTTCGAAACCGGGCTGTTGAATCGGCTCGACGCGCCGCATCAGTATGCCGAAGAGACCTGCCGTTCCCTGCGCAACAAATGGAATCCGCTCAACGCCGCGCCGGGGACGGTCGTCATGCTGATCCTGGTCAAGAACATCAACCCGGGCACAGGCGACCTGCCCGACAGCGTCAGCGTAGTCGAATTCTTCGAGTTGATGGACCAGCTCCGGGCGCAGGGATTCGAAGCGGTCAACACCGATCAACTCCAGGCGTTCATGGAACGCAACGTCGAAATTCCCCCGCGTTCCTTTATGTTGATCCAGGACGGGAACCAGAGCCTGGAGTATTACGACAAGTACTTCCGCGAATATTTTTTCATGTGGGGCTGGACGGTGACAAACGGCTGGATCAGCGAACGCGATGCGGACCCGAACCTGCTCTCTGAAAATTTCACGCTCGAATATGAAGGTTTTATAGACCATCAGGCGCGCGGCATTACGGCAGACGCGCGTCTTACGGACGATTCCGCCAAGGTCATCATTGCCCGCGAACTACAGGGATCGTTAACCGGCTTTGCAGACCAGTTCGGCAAGACCCCCACCGCCATCGTGTGGCCCAACGGCGCGTTTGGGATGCGCCCCATCGAAGCCGCGAGGCAGCTGCGTTTTAAACTTGGTTTCACAGACCAGTCGCGCGGACCCATCATGTACAATTGGGTGCCGCTCGGTATTGCCATTGACCCCGAACGCCCGACCCTGACTCCCGAAGGCCTGATCGGCGATCCGTTGATGACCCTGCCGACCTATTCCCCCCAGGAGGCGCTGACAGCCATAGACACCGCCCGCGCCATCGGCAAAGCCGCCGCGGAATACGCGTCCTTGAGCCGGGACGCGGAATACAAATATTATGAAGTCGTTTGCGAAGAAGAATACGGGCCCATGCCCACCCCGTAAAGTTTAAGGAGATTTTCCCATGACAGATTGTATCTTTTGCAAGATCATCAACGGCGAACTTCCCAGCACGAACGTTTATAACGACGGTCAGGTAACCGCCTTCCGCGACATCAACCCCGCCGCGCCCACGCACATTTTGATCGTTCCCAAAAAACATATCGACTCGGTCAATGAGTTGAGCGTGGAGGATGAACCGTTGATCGGTCATCTCTTCCTCATCGCAAAACAACTTGCAGCGCAGGAGGGCATTGCCGAACCGGGCTATCGCCTCGTCATCAACACCGGAGCCGAATCCGGGCAGACGGTCAATCACGTCCACCTCCACCTTTTGGGCGGCAGGCAAATGCGGGCGCTCGGATAAAATCATCGAAGCGATCAGCGCAATAACGGGCTGGTCGCTTTTTCTTGGACGGTGGACATGGATAACAGCAACACACCCCAGTTCACTACTCACCAGTTCACTACTCACCATTCACTACTCACTACTCACTACTCACCCCCCGTCATCTTTACAGGAGCCATCCCCCCATGCCCGAACGAGACATCTACCTTTTATCCCCGCGTTTACTCAGCCCGGAGACGATTGCCGTCGCCTTTGCCAAGACCTCGCGCTCGCCCGAATCCTTCCGCGAGATCGCCGCGGAGTTGAGCGATGAATCCTCGGCGAAGTTTCATGAGAAATGGGTCGTTGGCTACGGTCATGCCTCGGTCGCGGAACACGCCGTTTTGCACATCGCCTTCGAGAACGTCTCGCGCGTCGCCATCGAAACCATCGAAGGCAACCGGCTTGCCTCTTATACCGAGAAATCGACCCGCTACCAGAAATGGGGCATGGATGACTTCACGATTCCACCCGAGCTGGATGGACATCCCCTGCGCGATGAATTCGTGAATACCGTGCGCCTCCTTTTCTCGACTTATGCCGACTCGCTGGACCCGGTGAAGAATCTCATCGTGGAGCGCTCCCCGCGCCGCGAGAACGAATCGGATGAAGCCTACGACCGCAGAATCCGCTCGCAATATGTAGACCGCTGCCGCTTCCTGCTCCCTGCCGCCGCCAACGCCAACGTCGGTATGACTGCCAACGCGCGTATCATCGAGATGACCATCCGCAAGATGCTCTCACATCCGCTCGCAGAGGTGCGCCAGATCGGAGAGAGGTTGAAGGAAGTTTCCAAAGCCGAAACGCCCACGCTGGTCAAGTATGCGGATGCGAATGAGTACTCGGTGGAGACGGTGAAGCAGTTGGAAGGTCGAAGGTTGAAGGTTGAAGGTCAAAGGTCGGATTGGTGTTCACTGATTGATTATGACAAGGATGGCGAAAAGAAGATCCTTGCTGCGGCGTTGTATCGTTTTGACGAAGTTCCCTTTGCTGATGCGTTGAAATATGTCAAATCTCTCAAGAAGAAGGAACGCGAAACGCTTGCCGAAACCCTGCTGGGCAAACTGGGCAAGTACGACACCCCCCTGCGCGAACTGGAATATTCAATATGCACGTTTGATTTAGTCATGGACCAGGGCGCGTACGCCGAATTTAAACGTCACCGCATGATGACGCAGACGCCGCAGCGACTGACGACGCGGCTCGGGTGGACGACTCCGCTGCTGATAACCGAAGCAGGCTTCGGGTCCCGTTATGAGGCGGCGATGGAGGCGGCATCAAGAATGTACGAAAAACTCCACGCCTTCAATCCCGACGCTGCCCAATACATCGTCCCGAACGGATTCAACCGCCGCGTGCTGGCGCAGTTCAACCTGCGCGAGGCGTTCGCATTCTGTCAGTTGCGAAGCGCCGCGAACGCGCATTTCTCATCCGCAGGGTTGCTCAAAAAAATTTACGAGGATATTTCACGCGTTCATCCGCTGCTTTCAAAATACATGAAACTGCGGGAAGAGACGTGGCAAAGTGTCGAAGAAAATTATTTCTCAAAAATTTGACGCAAGGCTAAAACCAAAAACATCCCAGATATATGCCTGGGATGTTTTTGGTTTGCTGTTTGTGATCAATCGTCCACGGACTATCTTTCCTTAATCGTCGTCTTCACCCTTCTTCACCACGCCGAAGACCGCGTCAATTTTATCCATGATCTCCGGGGTCAGTTTCTCGACGAACTCCGCCGACTTCATATTCTCATGCACCTGCTCCACGCGGCTCGCGCCGGTGATGACCGTGCTGACGAAGGGATTCTTCAAACACCACGCCAGCGCCAATTGGGACAGAGTCGCGCCGATCTCTTTTGCAACAGGCTCAAGCGCGGCGACCTGCTTAAGGCGTTCCTGGTCGGTCAGGCGGCTGTGCAGCCATTCATAACCTTTGAGCGACCCGCGGCTGTCTTTGGGAATGCCGCCCTGATACTTCCCCGAAAGAAAGCCCGAAGCCAGCGGACTCCAGGTGGTGGTGCCGTAGCCGTATTCCTTGTAAAAACGGACGTAATCACCCTCGAGCCGCCCGCGTTCCAACAGGTTGTATTGCGGCTGTTCGACCACCGGCTTGTGCAGGTGATGCCGCTCCGCGATCTGGATCGCTTCAATGATCTCGGAAGCCGACCACTCCGACGTGCCCCAATATAACGCCTTGCCCCATTCAATGATGTTGTGCATCGCCCAGACCGTCTCTTCGATGGGGGTTGTTTTATCGGGGCGGTGACAGTAGACCAGGTCCACATAATCAAGCTGCAGGCGTTCCAATGAACCGTGGATGCCTTCGATCAAACGTTTGCGGTTGAGCGTGTTCTTCTCGTTGACGCCGTCGTTCAAGCCCCAGTAAAACTTGGTCGAGACGAGATAACTCCCGCGCCGCCAGCCCAATTTCTTCAACGCCGCCCCCATCACCTCTTCCGACTTGCCGCCCGCGTACACCTCGGCATTATCGAAGAAGTTCACGCCATAATCGTACGCCGCCGTCATGATCTTCATGGCGGCATCCACATCCACCTGGTTCTTGAACGTGACCCACGACCCGATGGATAACTCACTGACCTGTAAACCCGTTTTTCCAAGATGACGATACTTCATGGTTCCTCCGTATATTTTCAAGTGACAGTCATCTCGCAGGTGACTGTCACTTTTTTGACTCCATTATAATCACCATATGCGAAAAACATTGCTGTTTTGCCTGCTTCTCGCCTCCTGCGCTTCCGCCCCCGCGCAAACCACAGACGCAACGCTTCCGCCTTACCTTACTGGCACACCCGCCGCGACCTCCACGCCGAACGTTCTGCCGCCCGATACGCCCATTCCCACCAGCACGATGCAGGTTTACATCATCGAAGAAGGCGACACGCTCAGCGAGATCGCCGAGAAATTCAAAATCCCGCAGGCAGATTTGATCGCGGCGAACCCGGATGTGAACCCGAACGCGCTCCCCATCGGTGGGACTCTCTTCATCCCGGACCCTTCCGCCCCTTCCGCCGCCGCCTCAACCCCACACCCGAGCCTGTTCCCTGTCACCCGCCGCCTGCTACCCCACAGCGGACCCGGCAACTGGTGCTTCGCGCTCATCCAAAATAACACGCCGAACCCGCTCGAAAACGTATCGGCGCAGATCACCCTGCTCGACGAAACCAATAACGCCATCACCAGCCAGACGGCTTATCTTCCGTTGGATATCATCCAGCCGAATGAAGCGCTGCCTGTTTTTGCCTTCTTCCCGAACACT
Source organism: Candidatus Villigracilis adiacens (assembly GCA_016703605.1). Lineage (GTDB taxonomy): Bacteria > Chloroflexota > Anaerolineae > Anaerolineales > Villigracilaceae > Villigracilis > Villigracilis adiacens. The sequence goes on from JADJBU010000003.1 coordinate 33,856, forward strand.
CCTGCCAACGTAAATTCGCAAATTCAATTGCTGAGCGCGGCGCAGGGAGATGGAAGCAGATACCTGCCCGCCTCGCTCGATAACACCTCCGCAGAAATAAACTGGGATGGCAGAACCGCCACCCTAAGCGGACAAATCCATTTGCCAGCCGAATCAAACGCCGCA
>JADJBU010000004.1 GCA_016703605.1 Candidatus Villigracilis adiacens
AGTTCGAGAAGTTATATGATTTTGAAACCATGCTCGGCAGTGGTCATCTCGCGGGTTATGCCGTGAATGCTGAATTCGAGAATCAAGTCGTCGAAGCCCCGCGCGGACTCGCTGCCGGAAACCTTCGCCGCGAAATATGACGTCAGCAAAGATCTGCCGGTGCTGCTCTTCGCCATGGGCGACGGCAATCACTCGCTTGCGACTGCCAAAGCGATTTGGGAAAAGATCAAAGCCGAAGTGGGCATGGACCACCCTGCGCGGTATGCTTTGGTTGAAATTGAAAACGTCCATGATGAGGCGTTGGAGTTTGAGCCGATCCACCGCGTGGTCTTCGGCTTGAAGAAAGATATCTTCGCGGAGATGAAGTCTTTCTTCGGCGAGAATTACAAATACACCCCCGTTGCCAACGGCGCGGAGATGACTCAACGCGTGGACAATGACGTCCCCGGTGACAAGCAGTTCATCGGCGTGGTCGGCGGCGGACAGGAGTTCGGCGTGATCGAGATCGCACATCCTTCCACCAATCTGGCGGTGGGAACCATTCAAGCCTTCCTCGACCCCTTCGTAAAGAACGGCGGCGCGGAGAAAATTGACTACGTCCACGGGGAAGATGTGGTGGAACGCCTGTCGCTGCAAAGCGGCAACGTCGGCTTTTACCTGGCGGGTATGCACAAGAACGAGTTGTTCAAGACGGTGATCCTGGATGGCGCTCTGCCGCGCAAGACCTTCTCGATGGGTGAAGCGAAGGAGAAGCGGTTTTATATGGAAGCGAGAAGGATTACGAAGTAGAAAGTGGCGTAACGAAAAAGAGTCCGCGTGCGGACTCTTTTTGATTCTCATCATTCCTTAAAGAACAGGTACTTCATAGGAAGCGAACCTGTGACCAAGGATTTTTAGGCTTTATTCCTGTTAGGATACATTTTTACATTATTAGATTTTTGAATTCGTCAAATTCGCAATAATTATTTGCGAAATTTCTTCAAAAAGGCTTGCGTGGCTTGGTCGTGTGGATGCAATAACTTGTTTTTGTTTATTGTTAATTACGTGTTTATGATCTGGAAATGTAGAAATATCGTTATGATGTGGCGAATTGTCGTATCTAAATATTTCCTTATCCTCATGAAGATATTGATACGAATATCTTATTACTTGTGGATAGCACTTTCCGGTTTCCACAATTTCGGAAAACTCCAAACGGCTATCATCCAAAAAGCGAATAGCTACAACAATCTTTACTCGATCATTACCATTATCTAGTTTTAATATTTTTTCTACATCTACATTGGCTGAGTACTCGTAACTTTGAAGGTTGTTTATTACCCTCTCAATATGAATATTTACATCCATTATTCAACCTTATATCTTTATGTATTACAATACCATCGCCAATCAGGCGGTAGAAGATGGTTCAAAAGCGGGATGAACCATGCCCAAACGGGCAATATGCTGGAAAATCTCAGTCAATAAAATGCCATCAGGCTTTTGAAGTAATTTTATTGTCTCGGCGACATAACGATGCCCACGATAATGGGATTTCAAGTCCAGGACGCTGAACTCAGGATTGTTCTTTCGATATTGCCTCAGAAGAACGGAACTGGAAGTTCACCATAAAGAACGAGAGGTTGGCGGCGTTCGTGACTGCCTCTTGTTTTACATTCATGAAGTCATCCAATCCCCAGTATTGCTTGGCATCGCGGAAGTTGAACTCGATCTGAAAGCGCAAGGTGTAGTAGTCATACAGTTTCTGGTAGGACAACTCCAAATCCGTGCTGAACAAAATTACATGCGCCTGCTTTTTGCTGGAAAGATTGGTCTTCAAGATGACTACGACGTTGATCGGGGCAGCAAACTCACGGTTGAGCAGTGTGGCTTGATAGATCTGGGTACGAATGCCTGCTTCGGTTCATCGGATTTCAAGTATTTCTTTTCATGTTGCGCACATCGACTTTGTCTCCATAGGTCGGATGGGGACCATGTCCACAATACTTGCCTGCGAAGGGTTCAAATAAGGCGGCGTCGGAACGAAATTTTGAAACCAACTGTAAGCCCGTCTGCAACACCATCCAAGCGCTTGGATAGTTTCCAAAATGACCGTCCATCACCAGGTACCGCACCGTCAAAACACCCTTCAAAACTGCCAGAAATGCCTGCAAAATCGACTGAATGCGCAACAATTCAGGGCTCAAGATCGGTGGTTCCTTCTTCCTGTTCTTGCTGCCTTTCGGTCGACCAACTGGACGTTTCTTCTCTTTGCTTGGCTTTTCCTTTTCTTTTTTCTTCGGTTGTTTCGGCTCCTTGATGATTTGCACGGCTTGAATGGGGTAGGACTGCCGCGCCTGAACATCGATCAATGAAAAGACGAAGAACGATAAGCCAGGAATCACCCGGTTTTGCAGACTGGAGAAAAACCGTCCCAGCCCGTGGGTCTCTTTGCCTGCCTTGCCAAACACCACTTCATCACCGGCTGCGATGTACTCACGATCCGGTTGATGAAATTTGCTGGTAAATAATATCCACTGGATTTGCAGCCACAGAATCGGTGTGTGATACAGCCGTTGGATCGTTCGATAACTGCCGCCTTTCTCGGTCCAACGCGACAGCTCCAACATGGTGATCCGTCCGTTGCTGATCAACATGCCACACGACCTGACCACTGCTCGCAAGGTCGTCGTGGAAATCACTGGCGCAATGCTTTGTAAAAGTGCTACAATTTCGGTCATGGGCTTCTCGGGTTTGGGATGTTTTCGCAAACCTACTTTACTCGAAAAGCCCTACTTTTTCACCTCATTTTTGGCGATGGTATTAGTATTAAGGACAGGAATATTTTCTGATTTTTGAGAGACCTAAGTAAAGGATATAAGTATCAACCCATTCTTCAAAATCTTTATTGTCACTACCTTTGCCTTCAGTGTATTTCTCAAACATTTCAATTGTTGAGTAACCAAACATTTTTTCAAAACTAACTAGTTTTTCCATCAGGTCGTGGGAGTTAACATTTTCAACAATTTCTTTCCAATTGGTTGGCGAAATTGTGGCTTGATGTGCTTTGTTTGTGCTTGAAAAAACGGGGTCAGCTTTGATTTCAACCCGTGTTACTTTAGGTACTATGGTTACATTTTTTCCAAATAAAGAATTTAGAGCCCTAATGTTAGTGGTCACTGAGTCTTTGAATTTTACTTCGACCATTTTATTATCCTTATTATTTAATATTAGCTTTCCATAAAGAGAGTAGTGGTTCCTCTAATGGAAGTTCAAATTTAAAGTTTTCTTCATATTTTTTTATTTGATCTGTTAATAAAGCAACTAATGCTTTTGCATGTTGTGGACTCATGCGAATTGTGCATTCATTAGAAGATTGAAGTATTTGTGGTTTATTTTGGTCAATTACAACAACTGACTGGGCATTGAAATTTAAAGTAATGTCATACAAACTAGAAAATACATTTACTGAGTTAGCGTAGAATTCATTTTTTTCTGACATGGTTTTCTCCTATTAGATATGCTCTCCTAAGTATATTACTTTTTTTGTTTTCGATAATTACAGTTATTAACTTCTCATACCACATAAAAGAACTACTTCTGCCGAAAGGGAATCATCATCAAAAATCCCAGTGCGATGATGCCCTGTCCGATCAAGACGCCGGTCGCTTGCCAGGTAACTTCAAAAGCCGGTTGGATTCGGGCATAGGGCGGGTTCCTGCTTATTCAAAATTATACAACTAATAATCCAAATTCACCCAGTCTATATGTCAAAATCGAAAAACAACTTGGCGAGGGCGTAAATAAAAAGCGATACTCAATTAATTTCACTTCTGCCGAAACGAAATCATCATCATAAACCCCAGCGCGATGATGCCCTGACCGATCAAGACGCCGGTCGCTTGCCGGGGACCAAAGTAGGGAATTTGCGGGAAGGAATACGAGCCCATGCTCGTCAAAATTCCAGGGTTATAATCCATCCATCCCATTTAGAGGAAAATTAATGACCGGTCTCGATCTGACTACGAAGAAGAAAAATAAAATATATCCCGCCTTTTTGAAACAGCTGGTTGAACTTCTCCCAACTCTCCTGCTGTGCGGAGCGCTGGCATCGAGCGGTTCGTTGTTCACGATCTGGCTGGCGGATTATACAGACAACCCGGTCTGGAAACTGGCAAAAGACGCGGCGGAGGTCATTGGGTATCCCGCCTATTTTGGGCTGCTTGCCAGTTGGAGTTCCATGCTTTGGATGGCGACCGCCGCCATCTGCTTATTTACCGTTGCCGTCATTTGGAGGGTTTCGCCCGACCGCGCGGCGCGGCGTTTTTTACTTTTCTCGGGGTTGCTCAGTCTGGCGCTTGCGGTTGACGATCTGTATCTCCTGCACGACAGAATTCTTCCAAAACTAATCGGAACCTCGGAAAGTGTTTTTTACCTGCTGTACCTGTTCCTGATGACCGGTTACCTGGTCGTGTTCTTCCGGCAGATCATCCGCTTCGATTACATCCTTTTCTGGACCGCCTTTTTCTTCCTTGCCTTTTCGCGCGGTTTCTATAACCTGGTCCCCTCCCTGCGCGAATACTACACCGCCAACGACATGCTCAAGTATTTCGGCATTGTCTTCTGGCTGGCGTTCTTTGCCCGGACAGCCGCGAAACAATTCCGGAGGGATGCGGTTTCCAACCCGACACGGCGCGGCGAGGTTTCGGAAATCAACTGAGGTTACGAAACGCCGCCTTCCCGCTGACAAGGAAAACCGTCAACGATCACCAATGGATCGGCATGGGTTGCAGTCTATTTATTTTTTCTTCTAACTTTTGCCAGCCAACGCAATGCCAGCCAGTGATGGGAATCCGGTCTCGCCCAGGGGTGATGTTCGCGGACTCGCGCCAGCGCATCTTCGGCGCTCAAGCCTTCGAGCAGGATCAATGCCGCGCAGGCGACTGTCGTCGAGCGGTTCATCCCCGCCACGCAATGGACCAGCACGCTCTGATTCTGCTTCAAGCGTTCGATCGCCCACCCCGCCTCCTCCCGGATTTGTTCGATGGTCATTCCCTGCGAGCCTTCGCCATGTTCGACGGCGCGGTCGCGTGGGTCGAGTGCCTGTCCCTTCTTCACCCAGCGGCTTGATTCTTCTCCCAAGTTCAAGACCGCATCCACCTGCGGGCGTTTCTTCGGTTGGATATTCACCCCGCCAATAAACAAGCGGCTATGGAAGTTCTTATCTCTTAATTGAATTGAAATTGGGTCGCCGCCAAAGGTTTTATAGATCGCTTTTTCTTTAGGGACGGTTCGATTCGGCATGGGCGGAGCAGGTGACCAATCGCGCTCCACTATGAAGGGTTTACTTGGGGAGTCTGCCCGTTCGCATTTCACATTTTGCGCAAAGAATTGCATATCCGCGCCGACGGGCAGGCGCAAGCCGAACATGTGGAAGATGTCTGTCCGCCTGGGCTGACGCCATGAATACATGTAGGCGATGATGCGGGAGGAGTCATCGAGGCTGTAGGAGTCGAGGGATGTGAAAAAATCGTCCCGTTTGAGTTTGGAGATACCGGTAAAGGTCAGGGTCAGTGGAATGTGCTTCGCGCGGACTTGTTCATGGATTTTCCCCTCTCGTTCAAGGAGTTTGGAAGAGATCGGCTGAAATCCCTGCACGCCCAGGATGATTTTATCTTTCTCCTCCCGATACGAATCCAAACGCGCTCCTTGAATTAAGGATGCGAATGAGCGCTGGATGATGCGGGTAGTAGTTTTCATATAAACAAATCCCGAAGGGATGATTTGGCAATATCAGCTATGACACCCCTTCGGGGTTAGTTCATCGATTGATTTCGATCTATAAAAATGTCAGCCCTTTGGGCTTTTTTCGTTATCCGATTATGTCACTGCCAGTTTATTCTTTGGATATTTCTCGTATCTCTTCTCTTCCATCACTCTGCGGATTCGGTCGAAGCCTTCCCAGACATCGGCAAAGGAGAGGTAGATGGGCGCAAAGCCGAGGCGCAGGTTATCGGGGGCGCGGAAGTCGGGGATGAGGTTCATCTCTTCGATGAGGGTGCGGTTGATGCGATAACCGTCCGCGTGGCGAATGGAGATGTGCGAGCCGCGAATGGCAGAGTCCGCTGGGGAGCCTAATGAAAAGCCGAAGGGGACGAGCCAACTCTCGGTTAAGAAAGAGGCGAAGTCCGTCATCAAAATGGATTTTGCACGAAGTTCATCCATGCCTGCCTGGAGGAGCGGTTCGAGGGCGGCTTCCATGGTGAGCAGGGAGATCATGGGTTGGGTGCCGACGAGAAAGCGTTGTGCGCCGGGGGCGGGGGTGTAATCGAGGTCGAAGTCGAAGGGATTTTTTTGACCCCACCAACCCCAGATGGGCGAGGAAAGTTTTTCTTGAATGTTTTTGTTGACGTATAAAAATGCGGGCGCACCGGGACCGCCGTTGAGATATTTGTAGGTGCAGCCGATGGCGAAGTCTGCGTTGCAGTCGTCAAGGTGGACGGGGACGGAGCCGACAGAGTGAGACAAATCCCAAAGGACGAGTGCGCCTTTTTTGTGGGCAAGGTCGGTGATGCGCTGCGTGTCGTACATGTATCCGCTTTTGAAAACAACATGCGAGAGTGTGACGAGCGCAGTGTTATCGTTGATGGCGGCTTCGAGCGCGGCGAGATCGGGCGTGATGTCGTTGTCGCTGGCGCCGATGCGGATGATCTCATGACGATTGCCGAGCGTTTGATTGATGCCTTGCAAAATATAAAGGTCGGAAGGAAAATTGAATGTGTCGGTGATGATGCGAGTTTTATTGGGTTGCAGGGTGAGCGCAGAGGTGGCAAGTTTGAAAAGGTTGACCGAAACCGTATCGCTGACGAGGGTTTGCCCTTTTGCCGCGCCGATGAGTGAGCCGATCTTATCCCCCACGCGCGAGGGAGCCTCCCACCAGCCTTTGTTCCAACCGCGAATCAAGTCCTTGCCCCATTGTTCATCGACAATTTGGCGCGATCTTTCCTGCGCCGCTTTGGGCATCATGCCAAGCGAGTTGCCGTCGAAGTAGACAAGGCTTGGGTCTGGAATGACAAACGCCTCTTTGAAGGAGGCGAGTTTATCTTGAGAATCGAGTTGCAGGGCGAAATCACGGGAGGTGGAGAAATTTGTCACGTCTCCTATTTTACCTGCTCAGCCGACAAAAACTTGAAGGGGTGGCTGGTGTAGTAAAAGACCCACTCTTCTCCCTGATTAATGACGCTGGGCAGTTCGTGCTGGGCGTTGAACGTTTCGCCGCCGATACGCATTTCCAGCACGCGGACGGTTCGATACATGGGACCTGTTTTGGCTGCATTGCGTTCGCGTCTCTCCACCCACACAAAGTTGACCGTTCCCTCCACGCGGCGGACGGTTGTATCCACTTTGCGGTTGGCGCTTGCAAATATTGCCCGTAAAATTACGATCAGAATTCCGCCAAATATAACCAGAAAAAACAGCGCCATGCAGAGCATGGGAATCAAGGAAATCAGCGCTCCCGTAGTGACCTTGCCGCTTTCCAGCAGACTCCCGCCTATTGTGGCAAGGATGGGGGCGCCCAGACCTGTCAATAATGCTCCTCCAAAAATCAACGCAATGACCACGCCAATGATCGTGTTAAAACTTTTGTGGCTTTTGGCTTTCTCCGCCAGCATGGTTTTCTGTTTTTGAGTCGATTGTCCCAGGCGGTTGGCGGCAAGGTCGGCATCGTCGAAGCCGAGAACGCTTTGAATATCCATATCAGGCATGGGTTATTTCCCCGTCTTTTCAGCGGATAGGAACATGAACGGATAACTGGTGTAATAAAAAATCCATTCCTCGCCCTGGTTGATGAGGTTGGGAAGTTTATCTTCCACAATAAATTTTGTTTCGGTTCCCACGCGCATCTCCAGCGAGCGGACGGTCTTATGCCCCGAGCCGGTTTGGGTTCTAACTTTGCTTTCGACCCACACGAAGTTGACTGTCCCTTTCGCGTTGCGAATGACATGATCGGCTTTTCGGTTCATCCGTCGAAGCGAAACGATCGTTACGCCGACGATCAGTGCCAGCAAAATTCCGATCACGAACAAAATGGCAACCGATTGCATCGGGTCGCCACCTTCGGCAGACAATTCCTGTATCGCTGAACGGACCGGGTTGAACAAAGCGCCCACCAGCAAGAATCCCAGCGCGCCCACCACAATCGCGCCGAGGCAGGAGTTGTAACTTTTCTGTTCCTTCTGCTTTTCAGCAAGGACGGCTTTTTGTTTCTCGGTCAACTGTCCGCGCTGGTTGGCGTTCAAGTCGGCTTCGGTGTAGTTCCAGTATTCCATCAAATGTTTTTCAGTCATATCTCTCTCCTCACAAAATAGCAGATGACAATCGCCGCGCGGCTGTCATCTGTTTTGGTAAACCCATTGTATGCAAGAATGTCACGATGGTGTCTCCCTCTAAGGTCATAAAACCAAGTCCCACTATTGGGTGAATTAAAAGACCGCCGACGGCAGACTATTGTCTATCGTCGGCGGTCTGCCGTCGTTTTTATTCTTCTTTTCTCAATGCCGGGAACAAAAGCACTTCACGGATCGAGTGTTTATTCGTCAGCACCATCGTCAAACGATCAACGCCCATACCGAAGCCGCCGTTGGGCGGCATTCCGTAGCGCATGGCGCGCAGATAATCCTCATCGAGCGGATGTTTCTCTTCATCGTCGTTCTCGTAGTCGCGTCCCATCTCAATGAAGCGTTGCTCCTGGTCGAGCGGATCGTTCAACTCGGTGAAGGCATTGCATAACTCAAAGCCTGCCACATAACCTTCAAAGCGCTCCACCGTGAGCGAATCGCCGGGCATGGACTTTGCCAGCGGCGAAATATCGCGCGGGTAGTTGTAGAGGAAGGTCGGCTGGATGAGAGTCGGCTCGAGGAATTCACTCAGCAGGAAGTCCACCAGTTTACCGCGAGTGGACTTCGGATCGGGCGCCGCCCTGGGCTGTTTCTCCTTAATGGCTTTGAACAACGCCTCAGCCGTTTTGTGCTGCGCAATGTCAATGCCGCTGGTTTCGAGAATGCCCTGACGCATTTCCACGCGCTTCCACGGCGGCTTGAACTCCAATTCATGCTCGCCAAATATGACTTTGGTCGACCCGGTCACCTGCTCGGCGGCATACGACACCATTTGCTCGGTCAGTTCCATCACCTGCAAATAGTCCGCGTAAGCCCAATAGAATTCCAATTGTGTGAATTCGGGGTTGTGCTTGAAAGACACGCCTTCATTGCGGAAGTCACGCCCGATCTCGTAGACGCGTTCAATGTTACCCACGAGCAGACGTTTGAGATATAACTCGAAAGAGATGCGCAGGTACATATCCTGATCGAGTTCGTTGTGATGCGTGGTGAACGGACGCGCCGCCGCGCCGCCATACAATGGCTGAAGGATGGGCGTTTCCACTTCGAGAAAGTTGTGGTCGTCGAGGAAAGTCCGCAGGGATTTGATCAACTTTGCGCGTTTGCGGAAGGTGTCGCGCACATCGGGGTTGACCGCCAAGTCGGCATAACGTTGGCGGGCGCGGAGTTCCACGTCATCGAGAGAAGCGTAACGGACAACCGTGCCGTCTTCCTGGGTCACATCCTTGTCGGCTGGCAGCGGCGAAATGGATTTGGCGAGCAGTTTGAAGTCCAGAACCAGAAGCGAAACCTCCCCGGCTTTGGTGCGCATCATCGTCCCCGTCGCTTCGATGAAATCGCCGAGGTCGAACATCTTATTGAAGAAAGTCAGATTTGCCTCCCCCACCTCATTCACGCGCAGGAATAATTGAATCTTCCCGTCGCCGTCTTCGATGTGGGCAAAGCACAACTTCCCCTTGGGTCGCATGGAACGGAGGCGACCGGCGAGAGTGACCTTCCATTCAACCGTTTCGTCTTTTTCAAATGCGGCAACTGCCTGTGCGCTGGTATGAGTCCGTTTGGCGCGTGTGGGGTACGGCTCCACACCCTCGGCACGGAGTTCTTCCACTTTCTGCAAACGGATCTTTTCAAGGGAGTTGTATTCTGCCATGGCTATCTTCTCTCTTCAAGATTTATGTCACCCTGAGTGTTAGCGAAGGGTCTCTACTACTATAAGTAAGAGATGCTTCGTGGCGCTTTGCGCCACTCAGCATGACACCAAAAAAATAAAAAAAGCCCCGCATCCCAAACACGGACGCGGGGCAATAAAGTCGCGTCCTGATCAACCGACTTTGAGGATCTTTACGTTGTACGTGCCGCCGGGGGTTTCCACTTTCACGGTATCGCCCAGTTTATGCCCAAGAATGGCTTTGCCGATGGGCGATTCGTTCGAGATCTTGCCGTCGCGCGGGTTGGCTTCGGCTGCGCCCACGATGGTAAAGGTCTCGGCTTCGTAGTTGCCTTCCTTGATGGTCACCTTCGCCCCGACCGAAATGACATCGTGCTTTTTGCCCTTGCCGTTCTCTTCGATGATCTGGGCGGTGGCGAGCAAATGGTCCAGTTCCTGAATGCGCCCCTCGACAAAAGCCTGCTCATTTTTGGCGGCTTCGTACTCGGCGTTCTCGATCAGTTCCCCGCCTTCCATGGCTTCATGCAGGCGCGCGGCAACTTCCTGGCGTTTTACGGTCCGCAGGTGTTCGAGTTCCTCCTGCAATTTGTCGTAACCCTCTTTGGTAAGGAAATTGGTTGGCATGATATTGTCCTGCTAAATGAATTTTGCATCCCCTACCGAGATGCAATGATTAAAAATTTCCGGTGGTATCGTCCGGAAAACGCGCATACTATATCATGATTTAAGGGGGGCTTCAAGACCCAAAATTCCTATTGAATAGGAACGAATTTTGCGCCAGAACGCCATTCCACCCATGCTCAGGCAGTAGGTATTGAACGCCTTACGCATCGCCAGCGGATTCTTGAACAGCCCCCCAACCTGGGATTCATAAGCCAGGACCGCCTCTTTCCACGCGCTCAAGCCTGCCTTGCTGACCCGTTCGACCTTTTTCTTCATCCCGGCGGTGTTCGGTTTGAGATGCTCCGGTTGGTTGAACAGGTAGGGAATATCCGCCGCGTAATAAAGCGGACGCCCGAGCAATTCCGCCGCGCGGCGCACGATGACATGGTCCACGTGTTTGCCAATGCCGAGTTGACAGACCAGCTCATCGTCGGGTTTGAGGCGGGCGGCGATGGAGTCTGCGATCCGCCTGGGGAGGTCCGCTTCGCCGGGGAGGGGGTCTACAAAAATCGTGGAGTACAGCCAGCCGCCGTTTGCATCCTGCCTGTAGATGCAATCGTAAAAATCGAAATGCCGCGTCTTCGCGCCCAGGATCGCCGCCGCATGTTTGTCTTCGATGCGCCGGCCGCCCACCACCTGACGCGCGGTCTTCATGCCCCACTGATCGTGAAGGTATTTTGCGAACGGGGAAAGTTTTTTCGTTTTGGGAACGCCGCACATGATCGTCCAGATTTCGACGGGAATACCCGCCCGCGTCTGGTCGTAGATCCAGCCCCCGGCGGAAAGGGCGGCGTCGTCGAGATGAGGGGAAAGATATATCCAGCGCATATCGCCGTATTTTTACCATAGAACGGTAATGAAAGTTGCCGGACCCTTCCTTTACACTTGTGAAAAATGAGGTCAAATGAAGGATAGGCGCAAGCAGGAAAGAAAAACTCTCGTGGCATACACCCAGGTATTCGACCTGTACGGTGGAAACCTGATTGGCTATCTCGGCGACCTGACCGTATCCGGCGCGATGATCATCAGCGAAAAACCGCTCAAACCCGATACCGAGATCACCCTCGCCATCGAAATCCCCGAACTGCCCGGCATCAAAGCCATTCGCATGAGTCTGGCAACCCGTGTGGTCTGGTGCCAGCAGGACCTCAGCCCGCAGTATTTCAATATCGGTTTCGAGTTCAAGGAGGTCCCTGCAGATCGAAGGAAGTTGATCGAGTCCATCATCAAGAATTATGAGTTCCGGCGCGATATGCCAAAGTATGCCACCCGCGGACCGGGTCCCAAATAAAGCGAAAAAACGAGACAGCCCAAAAGGCTGTCCTTGTTTATGTTAAACTTTCTGCATGATGGAATCACGGTCTTTGGTCTTTACCGCGCCGCGCCGGGTGGAAGTGCGTACCGCGCCCCTGCCGCCCTTACAAGACGATGAAGTTCTCGTGGAGACGTTCTGTTCCGCGATCAGCGCCGGGACAGAGATGCTGGTCTATCGCGGGCAGTTTCCGCATCTGCACGATTCGCAAGACGGCTTGAGCAGCGACCTGGAATATCCTCTGGCGTATGGGTATGCCTGTGTGGGGAAAGTGCGGGAAGTCGGCAGATCGGTAAATCGGGAATGGCAAGACAAACTCGTTTTTGCTTTTCAACCTCATTCTTCATCCTTCATTATTCATCCTTCTTCCTTGATTCCCATTCCCCATTCCCTACTACCTGAAAATGCCTGCTTTCTCCCCAACATGGAAACGGCTGTAAACCTCGTGCAGGACGGCGCGCCGATTCTTGGCGAACGGGTTTTGGTGTTGGGACAGGGCGTGGTTGGTTTATTGACTGCTTCGTTATTATCAGAATTTCCGCTCGAGAACCTGACGGTGGTGGATGGGATCGAAATGCGAAGGAGAGAGTTGAAAGTTGAAAGTGGAAAGTTGAGGGTCAAGAGCCTCACGCCTGCCGACCTGCGACCTTCGACCTTTGACTCTTTCGACCTTGTTTTCGAACTCACCGGCTCACCCGCCGCCCTGAACACTGCCATCGAACACACCACCTTCAGCGGACGAATCGTAATCGGCTCATGGTATGGGCAGAAGCGTGCTGAGATCGACTTGGGCGGTTCTTTTCATCGTTCACGAATCAGACTTATCTCTTCACAGGTAAGCTCCATTTCGCCAGAGTTAAGCGGACGCTGGGATAAACCCCGCCGCTTCGATGTGGCATGGCAGGCGTTGGAGCGCATCCAGCCGCAGAAGTGGGTCACACATCGTTTTTCCATTGACGAAGCGGGCAAGGCATATCAACTGCTGGATGAACATCCGCAGGAAACGATTCAGGTTATTTTTGAATATTAGAGAGCGTTTCTTAAGTTTGAGACCAAAGGCTTATGCCGCGGAGTATTTTTGTTTCGGCGCGCCCTTCGGGGAGTCGAGACAAGTCTCTGTGAACTCCGTGCCTTCTGCGGCCAGAAAAGAAATTAAGAAACTGTCTCTTAAACCTGGCACTTGAAACTTAAAACTGGAGCACCGAATGTATTCCCTTGGCGTACGACGAGAATTCATAGCGCGTCACTTTTTGATCGGCGGAGACTGGGGACCCGAGAATTACCCCAATTCGCATCAGTACATCCTCGAACTTGTCCTTGAGGGAAACGAACTCGACGGACACGGCTACCTCGTGGACATTGTGGATGTGGAAAAGCATCTCGATGATGTGGTCGGCTATTACAGGGAACAAATGCTCAACGACAAGCCTGAATTTTCCGGGCTGAACCCATCCATCGAGCATTTTGCACGGATCCTCGCCACGACCCTCAACGAACGCATTAAAGCCCCGAACATCACCGGCTTGAAGGTTGTGCTGTGGGAACATGCCAGTGCCTGGGCGGCGTATACGGTCAAAAGTCGAAAGTCACAGGTCTAACCAGACTTTCGACTTTTGACTTTTGACATTTCTCAATGAAACTGGGTCTTCTAATCTACGGCTCGCTCGACACCCTCAGCGGCGGGTACATGTACGACCGCATGTTAGTGGATTATCTCCGCACGCAAGGCGATACGGTGGAGATCATCTCACTGCCCTGGCGGAATTACGCCGCGCATTTGACCGATAATTTCACGTTCAAACTCCCGCCTGATTTGGACATCTTGATCCAGGACGAACTTAATCACCCCTCACTGATCCGCGCAAATCGCAAGCCGCATCCCTACCCGATCGTCAGCCTTGTCCATCACCTGCGCTGTTCCGAACTCCGCCCGAAATGGCAGAATGACCTTTATCGCGTAGTGGAGAAAAAATACCTGCAAAGCGTGGATGGATTCATTTTTAACTCAGAGACGACAAAGGGAGTGGTGAATAGGTTGATAGGGAATAGCCTGCCGGATGTGGTGGCATTCCCGCCGACAGACCGGTTTGGGGAGGCGGAGATAAAAGAAAGAGGAAAGCTTACCCTGAATGGCGCCACCGAAGGGAAGAAAGATTTCAATATCCTCTTTCTTGGCAATGTCATCGAGCGTAAAGGGCTACACATTCTTCTCCAAGCCATCCGACTTTCGAATTTCGACTTTCGACTCGAGATCGTCGGCTCCCTGACCGCCGAGCCCGCCTACGCCAGACAGATGCAGGATTTCGTCGCAACGAATAACCTAACTTTACGCGTCACGTTTCACTCGTCACTGAACAACGATCCTCTCATCGAAAAACTCCGCGCCGCCCATGTCCTCGTCGTACCATCGAGTTACGAAGGCTTCGGCATTGTCTACCTCGAAGGGATGGGCTTTGGTCTGCCGGCGATTGGCACAACGCTTGGCGCGGCTTCGGAGGTCATTGAAGACGGGCGCACGGGTTCCTCATCCAGCCGGGAGACGCCCAGGGTCTCGCGGAAAAACTTCAACTCCTGAACGAGAGGCGCGATATCCTCCTGGAGATGAGCCTCGCAGCGCGGAACCGCTACCAGCGCCAGCCCCGCTGGGATCAGACGGCGTCCAGAATTCGTGAATTTCTGCTTTCATTTTTAAGATGAACGACTGAAACGCCGGGGGGAAAAATCCGTATAATGAGCATGATGATCCACACCTATCAAGTCAACGGCGTCAGCCTGCAAACAGGCGACATCATCTGCACCATGAACGGCAAGCCGGATATTCTGCCCGGCGAGTTTTGGCGCCTGGTCGGGCGGCTCGTACCCGGCGACGTTGACCATGTTGCCGTGTATCTTGGTCCCGATGGGCGTTGTGCCGAAGCGGGCGCGAAAGGCGTCGTCACTTTCAACATTCCCAATGGCCAATGGAACACAGAACGCATGGCAAGGCAGCGCGGCTTGTTATTCGACACATTCTACGGGGTCGTCTCCCCGCTCGATGCGCTGGGCTACTCGGAGGAGGATGAACGCCTGATGCGCAAAGCGGTTGCGCAATATATTTTGAAGCAGGTCGGCAAACCGTACAACCTGAATTTCCTCGACGCCGAAACCGAAGACGCGTTCTATTGCAGCCAGCTCGTTTACAAAGCCTACCAGACCATCGGCATTGACATGAACACCGGTCTCGCCATGGAGCAATTCCCCGGCACAAACCAGATCATTTACCCGCAGGAGATTTGGGAGGGCTTCTCGCACCGACTGTCGCCGCAATCCCCGCAGCCGATTGAAGTTACATAAAACTCCCCGCGCGGGGGTTTTTTTTCGGGTATAGTTCCCGGCTATGAAACGCCTGACCGGGATCCTCCTCATTGTCATCTCCGCCGCTTCGTTCGGGACTCTCGCCATCTTTGGGCGGTATGCCTACGCCGAAGGCATGGATACCTTCACCGTCCTCTTTCTGCGCTTTGGACTTTCCGCCTCTTTCATGACCCTGGCTCTGTTCCTGCGCCGCGAGCCTTTCCCACGCGGACGGGTTCTCGCGCAACTGCTCGGCATGGGTGGGATCGGATATGCAGGGCAATCCTTTCTCTACATGACCGCCATCAAATACGCCTCAGCCGGGCTGGTGGCATTGCTCCTCTACCTGTATCCCTTCTTTGTCGCCGTTCTTTCGATGGTTTTTCTGAATGAAAAACTGACCCGCGTCAAAGTCATTGCGCTGATCCTCGCCCTGTGCGGAGCCGCCCTCACCGTGGGACCCGTCAGCGGGCAGATGCTCGGCGCGTTGATGGCGATCACCGCCGCGCTGGTCTATTCGATCTACATCATCGTCGGCGCGGATGTGACCCGGCATGTATCCGCCGTTCAATCATCCACGGTCATCTTCGCTTCCGCCGGGTTGGTTTATGGCGCTTTGACCTTCGTCAATGGCGCAAATTTTCCCCCGTCAAGCGCCGGTTGGCTGACGATTTTGGGAATTGTCTTCATCTCCACCATCATTCCCGTGGCAACCTTCCTGATGGGGCTGGAGCGCGTAGGTCCGACCAATGCCGCCATGCTTTCCACCGTCGAACCGGTGGTCACGGTTCTGCTGGCAGCCTGGTTGTTTGGAGACAAACTCGAGCCGGTTGTTTTAATTGGCGGCGCGTTAATTCTGGCGGCGGTCATCCTGTTGACCCGGGCAGAACTCGGAACAGAAAGCGGCGAACAGCCGGGAGTTTAACATTCATGGAATTCATCGGTGAAATTGCGGGGCTGGGTACGTCGTTTTGCTTTTCCATTACCGCGCTGGTTTTTACCGCCACCGGGCGGATGATCGGTTCGCAAGCCACCAATCGGATGCGGCTATTGTTCGCATTGTCGTATCTCATAGTGTTGAACCTCATTCTCTTCCGCGAGCCGCTGCCGTTCTCGGCGGGGACGCCGCGCTGGGTGTGGCTGAGTCTCTCCGGGGTGATCGGGCTTTCGCTGGGTGACGCCTGGTGGTTCAAGTCTCTGGTATTGGTGGGTCCGCGTCTTGGGAGCCTGTTGTTGAGCCTTGCCCCGATCTTTGGCGCGGTCATTGCCTGGGTATTTTTCAACGAGACGCTCAGTCTCCTGCAAATATTGGGCATCCTGCTGGCGTTGGCAGGAATCGCCTGGGTGGTGGTTTCGCATCGGGAAGAATCCGATTCGCCAAAGGAACACACCCGGCAGGGAATCGTCTTTGGCATATTGTCTGCCCTGGGGCAGGCGGTGGGATTCGTCCTCTCGAAACAAAGCATGGAGGGGAACTTCCCCCCGTTTCAAGCCAACGCCATCCGTATGCTGGCGGCGGCGATTTTCGTCTGGGTGTGGGCGCTGGTTGACGGTCAGGCCCGGGCGACCATCGTCAATGTGAGAGCGCAGCCGAAATCGCTCTGGCTGCTCGCCCTCGGATCCCTGATCGGACCCGTCCTGGGCGTGTCTGCCAGCCTTCTGGCGGTTCAACATACCAAGATCGGCGTTGCCAGTACCCTGATGGCGCTGCCGCCGGTGATCGTCCTGCCGGTCAGTTATTTTATTTTCAAGGAAAAGGTCGGCTGGCAGGGTATCGCCGGGACTTTACTTGCCATCGCCGGAGTCGCTGTTTTGTTCCTCGCATAATTCGTGCGCAAGCAAAGGTTGTCAATTGGGACTGCAAAAACGAGTGCAGGCAAAGGTTGTCAGTTTGGACTGCAAAATCTCCTGATTTTGCCCGAAAGTCGGGAGATGCCGCCACGGCGTCACTCTGCGCCGCTTTCGACTCCGTGCCTGACATGTTTTGCTTGCACACGCAAAAACTTGCCCTGAGCCTGTCGAAGGGTATCCCGATTTTGCTCGAAAGTCGGGAGATGCCGTGGCGCCGTTGGCGCCACCACGCTGCCGCTTTCGACTCCGCGCCTGACATGTTTTGCCTGCACCCATAATTCGGGCAGGGCGGGCTGCGGGTGCTATAATCTTATCCGGGACGTACGCAAGCGCATAAGTCCAATACGGATCAAACATCTCCATTGTCTTTTCCTTATAAATGGCAATGGAAGAATAGGAACATTTTGAATTTCTCCCAATTTCATCTCGATCCCCGCTTAAACCAGGGGATCACCAAGGCGGGGTATGAGACGCCCACTCCCATTCAGCAAGCCGCCATCCCCGCCGCCCTGCGCGGACGGGACATCATCGGCACGGCGCAGACCGGAACCGGCAAGACGGCGGCGTTCGTTCTGCCGATTCTGAATAAACTGCTCAACGGTCAACGCGGCACGCCGCGCGCGCTGATCGTGACGCCGACGCGCGAACTGGCAGAGCAGATCAACGATGTGATCAAAACCCTGTCGGCGGGGACAAGGCTGAAGAGCACAACCATCTACGGCGGAGTCGGAGCCGCGCCTCAAATCCAGGCATTGCGCAACGGCGCGGAAATCCTCGTCGCCTGCCCGGGGCGCCTGCTGGACCTGATCGCCCAGGGTCATGCCAGGATGGCGAACATCGAAATGCTTGTGCTGGACGAAGCCGACAGGATGTTCGACATGGGCTTCCTGCCGGACGTGCGCCGCATCGTCAGAGCCGTGCCGGAAAAACGGCAGACCATGATGTTCTCCGCCACCTTCCCGCCGGATGTTGAACTGCTTGCAAAGCAGGCGTTGAAAGAACCGCAAAAGATCGCGATGGGCATCGTCAAACCGGCGCATACGGTGGCGCATGCCTTGTACCCCGTGCCGCAGCATTTGAAATCCGTGCTGTTGATCGAACTTTTAAAGCGCACGGATACGAATTCGGTGCTGGTGTTTACCCGCACAAAACATCGCGCGCATCGCGTGGCGCAGCAGATCCAAAAAGCCGGGTTCAAGGTGACCAGTTTGCACGGAGACCGGTCTCAGGGGCAGCGACAGGCGGCGCTCAAAGGCTTCAAAAGCGGGCATCACGACATCATGGTCGCCACCGATATCGCCGCGCGCGGGTTGGATATCGAAACCGTCTCGCACGTCATCAACTACGACATGCCCGACACCGCCGACGCCTATATCCATCGCATCGGACGCACCGGGCGCGCGCAACGAACAGGCGATGCGTTTACATTGGTGACGGATGATGACAAAGATATGATCCGCACCCTTGAGAAGATCATGGGACAGCCCCTCAAACGCGAGACGCTCGAAGGATTTGACTACGCGCGTCCCGCCCCGCCCCGGTCTGAATCCGGCGGAAGGGGCAGGGGCGCCCCGAGAGATGGACAACGTCCGCCCAGACCTGCGCCCACGCCGAAGAGTTTTGGAAAAAACCGGCTGGCTCCGAGAAAAAAATAGATTTGGGTTTACGCGTACGGTCGCCGGTCTGCTTTTACCGCGCCAAATAAATAACAGCCACGATCACGCCGATCGTCACCACCGTCCACCGCAGCGTGGACGGTTTGATTTTGCCAGCGAGACGCCCGCCCAAATTGCCGCCGATCAGCGCACCGACAGCCATCACCAACGCTACCGTCCATAATACTTGACCGGAGAAGATGAAGAAAATCGCCGCCGCCACATTGACCGCGAATGCAACGGCTTGCTTAAGGGCATTGAGTCGGGTCAGCGAATCTTCCAAGGTCAAGCCGAGAGCCGAGAGGACGATGACGCTCAAACCTGCGCCAAAGTATCCGCCGTAGATCGAAGCGAGCCCGACCGGAAGCCACGTCATTTTTTCGAGATTGGCACCCTGATGCTCCCCCATCCGTTTCACCAACCACGCGCGGACTGGGTCTTGGATCGCCAACAAAACACAAGCCAAAAGAATCAGATACGGCACGAGTTCAGTAAATAACTTCTCGCCGGTTCGCAAGAGTAAAAATCCGCCCAGCACGCCGCCAATAACACTAGCTGGCAACAACAACCAAAGGCGTTTGGTCTGGTCGCGCAAGTCCTTCATCTGTGCCAACGTCCCGCCGAAGTAACCGGGGCAAAGCGCCACCGTGTTCGTCACATTGGCAGCGACAGCGGGGATGCCTAGAAAGGTTAAGACAGGAAACGTGATGAGCGTCCCGCCGCCCGCGAGGGCATTGACCGCTCCCGCCGCGAGCGCGGCAAGGGCGGCGAAGAGATAGTCTAGGGGGGTGAGCATATTTTTTCATATCCTTGGATTGGGATTTGGCAAGTATAGCATCGTGAATGGATTGGAACGTCACGTCATTTGTTACTTTTCTCCATGCTTGACGCCCCCCGCCCTCCGGCATATAATCCCAGCCATTCAGAAGTAGTACGCGCAAGGTTCCCTGATAGAGAAGGAGATGCAAGGTGGAAGTCTCCGCAGGAAAACAGCGCCGAAGTCGTCTGAAACCACTGGCGAAGAAAGCCTGTTCACTGATTACTGGTCACTAGACCGGCACGGGATTGCCCGTTACAGCAAAAGCTGATGATTGTCAGCGAATGAGTGTCTCGTCTTTGATGGGAAACCGAGGTGGTACCGCGGAGCCTGCGCTTCGTCCTCAGAATGGACGAGGCGTTTTTATTTTTAAGGGTAAGGGAATAGTGAATAGAGAACAGAGACTAGTCTCTAATATCCATTCTCTACTCTCTAATACCAAGGAGCAAGAATGACCAAACAGGAATTACCCAAAGCGTATGATTTCAAAGACACCGAATCGCGCATTTATGCGATGTGGGAGGCGGGCGGATATTTCAAACCGCACAATGACCCGAACAAGCCGGGCTTCGACCCGAGCGTCAAGCCGTTCGTTATCTCCATCCCGCCGCCAAACGTGACCGGTGAACTGCATCTCGGTCACGCCATGTTCGTCAGCGTGGAAGATCTGATGATCCGCTATCACCGCATGAAGGGTTACTCCACGCTTTGGGTTCCCGGCACCGACCATGCAGGCATCGCCACGCAACTCATGGTGGAACGTGACTTGCTCCGAACCGAAGAGATCACCCGCGAAGAATATGGGCGTGAGAAATTCATCGAACGCACCTGGGCATGGAAGAAAAAATACGGTGGACTCATCACCACGCAGATTCGCCGCCTCGGCGCTTCCTGTGACTGGGATCGTGAACGCTTCACACTGGACGAGGGACTGAGTCGCGCTGTCCGTGAAGCTTTTGTGCGTCTGTACGAAAAAGGCATGATCTATCGCGGACCACGTCTCATCAACTGGTCGCCCGGTCTCAAGACTGCCGTGTCTGACCTCGAAGTGGAATACTCCGAGGAAGATGCCACGTTATATTATTTCAAATATATGATCAAGCCAGAGACTTCCGAAGTCTCCAAGACTTCGGAAGTCTATATCCCCGTCGCAACGATTCGTCCCGAAACCATTTTGGGCGATACGGCTGTGGCTGTCCACCCGGAAGATGAACGCTTCAAGAAATTTATCGGCAAGACCGCCATCGTGCCCATGCTCGGACGTGAAATCCCCATCATCGGTGATGAATATGTGAGCATGGAATTCGGAACCGGCGCGTTAAAGATCACGCCTGGTCACGACCCGAACGACTATGCCATCGCGCATCGTCACAACCTGCCGATCATCTCCATGCTGGATAAAGAAGCCAAGGTCAACGAGAATGGCGGAAAATATCAGGGTATGGATCGCTTCGAAGCGAGGAAACAACTCTGGGCGGAGATGAAAGAGGCGGGGCTTGTCATCAAGACCGAACCGTATCGCACTACCATCCCCCGTTCGCAGCGCGGCGGTGAGATCGTCGAGCCGATGATCTCGGAACAGTGGTTCGTGAAAATTGAATCGATGGCGAATGCCGGTCTCGATGCGGTGAAAGATGGGCGCATCAAGATCGTGCCTGAGCGTTTTGAGAAGACCTACTTCAACTGGCTCGATAACATCAAAGACTGGTGTATCAGCCGTCAGTTGTGGTGGGGACATCGCATCCCGGTGTGGTATTGCCCCGATGGGCACATGACCTGCACGCGCGAAGACCCGACCCAATGTGCGACCTGCGGCTCGAAAGACATTCATCAAGACGATGATGTGCTCGACACTTGGTTCTCGTCTGGCTTGTGGCCCTTCTCCACGCTCGGCTGGCCCGATGAAACGCCCGACCTGAAATATTTTTATCCCACTTCCTACATGGAAACGGGTTACGACATTTTGTTCTTCTGGGTCGCGCGCATGATCATGAGCGGACTGGAATATACCGGCGAAGCGCCGTTCCATACCGTGTACCTGCACGGACTCATCCGCGATGAACATGGACGCAAGATGTCGAAGACATACGGAAACGTGATCGACCCGCTGACCGTGATGGATGAACTTGGCACCGACGCGCTGCGTTTCACTTTGTTAGTGGGTGCAACGCCCGGCAACGACATGAATCTTTCGGTGAAGAAAGTGGAAGCGAACCGCAACTTCGCCAACAAGGTTTGGAATGCGGGACGGTTTGTGATTAGTGCCATTGATGCGTTGGATGGTAAACAAGGAAACAAGGAAACAAGTACCCAATGGACTCTCGCCGATTCGTGGATCTGGGCTCGTCTGCAGATTCTCATTCGCGACGTGGAACGCCAATTCCAGAACTTCCAATATGGGCAAGCCGGTCAACAGATCTACGACTTTTTGTGGGCAGACTTTGCTGACTGGTACGTGGAAATTGCCAAGCAAGAATTAAACGAGGGTGGACCTCGCGCCGCCCGCGCCGCAGATACGCTCGCGCGCGTGTTCGACATCACACTGCGTTTGCTGCATCCCTTCACTCCCTTCGTGACCGAAGAAATTTGGGGGCATCTGCATAGCGCCCTGCGCGAATCTCCGCTTAAAGATATTTGCAAAGACTGGCCCGATGCGCTCATCGTCGCCAAGTGGCCAGAACCGCGCGACCCCGAAGGCTGGGAAGCCGACAAAGTCGCAGACTTCGAACTCATTCAAGAGATCGTGCGTTCCATCCGCAACCTGCGCGCCGAAAAGAACGTGGCACCTTCCAAGAAGATCGCTGCATCTATTTCTGCGGGTGCAAAAACAGACTTGTTGAATGAACAGTCGAAAGTCATCGCCGCCCTCGCCGGACTCGACCATTCACTATTCACTATTCACTCAGCTCTCACCGACAAACCCGCCGACTCCGCCGCCCTCGTCGTTGGCTCCGTGGAAATCTATCTCCCCCTTGCAGGGATGGTAGACCTTGCCAGTGAAAAGACTCGCCTCGAAAAAGAACTCAAGGAAGCCGAGTCTCACATTCAGCGTTTGGAAAATCTGCTTGGAGGCGACTTCGCCCAAAAGGCTCCACCCGCGCTGGTGCAAAAAGAGCGCGACAAACTCGCTGCGTACAAAGAAACGGCAGAGAAGATCAAGGCGCAATTGAAGTAATCTTGTAGGGCGGGGAACCACCTTATGGAGTTGGAACCCAACCCGGCCGAACCTTCGGACGGCATTCGAATTTTTCGTGTCCGAAAGTCATCCACGGCACATTGCAATTGCCATATCCGTCCGTGGAAGCATGGCGTAAACGCCTCACAGAAATTCCTGATGGTACTTTCAGCGCCGTGTTGGGGATGACGGCATTGGGGTTGCATTTTGGACCGCGCCGCAGGCATGTGTCAACATGCAGCAATGATTGCGGGCAGGAGTGCCGCGCTCAGGCAGCCGCCATCGAGAACTGGTTTAATCTTTCCCGCCTTGAACTGAGGTAGGACCAGGCGCCTTGCCTTGTAAAAAATTCAGCTTTATCGCCGAAGGAACGCGCCCAAATTTCTCCTACCGCAACGGTGAATTCATCGGAGTGTATGCAATGGCAAGGTTGAGACAAGCATAGCCTGTTATGACCATGACCTTATCCCATTAAATCGTTCATCTTCTGTATAAACCTGTCCGGCTCCTTGAAAAAATTCGCCACGTAAATCTTCCCCGTGCGGATCAACGACAGCGCCTTTGGCTCGAACTTCATCCCGGTGCTTGTCTCCGCGATCAGATCGGCGGTGCGTCCGCTCCCTTCGGCGATCAAGACAGGGCTGCCGTACTCGATGTTCACCCGCGCATCCTCCCACGCGATCTGCCCCCCATTGATCATGATCGCCACCCTCGCCAGCGGACCCGAGACCGCCTTCGCCGCCGCCGCAATCCACTCCGACTCGTCGCCCCAATGACTGCCCGGACATAAAATGAAATGCGAATGGTTATGTTCCAAAAACGTCTCGATCATCTCCACTTCGCGGGCGGCAACGCCGATGAGCGGAATGGAATTCCCCGCATTTTTCACCGCGCGCCCAATCGCCGCCATCACCCCCGAATCCGTACCGCCATCAACGATCACCGCGCCCTTCGACACAGCGAACGGCGCCAGCCGCGACTCGAAAAAAGCCTGAACCTTTTCAATATCCACCGGGGTCATGCCGCCCGCGCCGCCCACGATCACAATCGCGGGGCGATTGCCTGAAAACCCAAGAAGATTCAACCCCTCCGCCAACTCGTCGAAAACATCCGGACGGATCGCGGCTCTCGAAACCTCGTTCAACGGCAGCATCTCCAGTTGCATCCCCAAATTATACGCAGGATGCCCCCCCGCGCCAATAAGCGAATTGACACGCGCAATTGGCATGGCTATAATGACCGCACAATTTATATAACCTTCGGGGCAGGGTGCAATTCCCGATCGGTGGTACAGCCCACGAGCCTGTTTAGGTACATCGCTTTCCTCATTGGGAAAACGGGCATGATCCGGCGCAACTCCGGAGCCGACAGTAAAAGTCTGGATAGAAGAAGGTATCAACGCAACTCCGCGATGGATTTGTGTCGATTCGCGCCCCGGAAACGTTCGCTGTTTTCCGGGTTTTGATTCTGCGGATTCACACGCCTCCTACGCGGATTTGAGCCTGATTCCACGCCCCGGAGATTTATCTACTCTGAGGCGTTTTCGTTTAAGACCTGACAGGTTTCCAAAACCTGTCAGGTCTATGAAGATGAACCATGAAACCCAAAACCATCCACACCCTCACCCGCTGGCTCTCGCTTGTTTCGCTGCTGCTTGCGATTCCGCTTTGGGCGCTGGTCGTTCGGGTAAGCGGACTTCCCAAATTCATCCTGCCCTCCCCCGCCGACGTGTGGACCCGCTTCCTCAAAGCGCTGACCGACGGCAGCCTGCTTTATCACACCGCCATCACCCTCTCGGAGGTCCTGTTGGGATTACTGGTCGGCGTCTGCTTCGCAACCATCGTCGGCTACGCTCTCGCCAAATCGCGGACGCTGGAGTCTGTGCTATCCCCGTATCTTGTCGCAAGCCAGGCGATACCCATTGTGGCGATTGCCCCGCTGCTCGTCATCTGGCTCGGGGATGGGATTCTCTCGAAGGTCATCATCTGCGCGTTGATCGTTTTCTTCCCGGTGCTTGTCAATACGGTTGTCGGAGTCCGCGCGGTGTCGGCGGCGTTGTACGACCTGATGAATTCCCTCCGCGCCACCCGCTGGCAGATTCTGTGGAAATTGGAATTGCCCGCATCCCTGCCCGTCCTGCTCGGCGGACTACGTATCGGCGCGACATTATCGGTCATCGGCGCCATCGTCGGCGAGTTGGTGGACGCGGAGGAGGGGCTTGGCTTTCTCCTGCAACTCGGCGATTTCCAGTATGACACGTCCATGGTGTTTGTGGCGGTCTTCATGCTGGTCTTTCTTGCATTGAGTTTGTACGGCGTGGTGACATTGTTGGAGAGAAAGTTTTTGAAGTGGCAACAACGTTCAAACGTTTAAACGTTCGAACTTGAAAACATCTTAGGAGACACTGTAATGAAGAAAGTAGTTTTACTCATGCTTGGGCTGGCAGTCAGCCTGATGGGGTGTATCAGCATAAGTGCCACGAATGAGGCGGGGGAAATTCGTCGCATCAAATTGCCGATGGGGTACATTCCCAACATCCAGTACGCGCCATTCTATGTCGCGGTGGAGAAGGGATATTTTGCCGAGGAGAATATCGAGATCGAGTTCGATTATTCGTTCGAGACCGATGGCGTGGCGTTGACCGGCGCGGGGGAAATTCCGTTTGCGGTGGCTTCGGGCGAGCAGGTGTTACTGGCGCGTTCGCAGGGACTGCCGGTGGTGTATGCGTTCGCGTGGTATCAGCAGTTTCCGATCTCGTTCATCATCGCGCCGGAGTTGGGCGTTGAGTCGCCGGAGGATTTGCGCGGAAAAAAGATCGCCCTGCCGGGTCTGTTCGGCGCGAATTACATCGGAGCCGAGGCGCTGTTGTTTTCGGCGGGCGTTGACCCGGCGGAAGTGGAGTTCGACCCGATCGGGTTCAACCAGGTCGAGGCGTATGCTTCGGGTCGCAGCGATATTGTGGTTGGCTATGCCGCCAACGAACCGATTGTGCTGCGTTCGCAAAATTTCAAACTGGACGAGATGCGGGTTGCCGATCATGTCAACCTGATCGCCAACGGCATTGTCACCAGCGAGATGACGATTGCGAATGAGCCGGAGTTGATCCGCGGCATGGCGCGCGCGCTGGCAAAGGGCATTGCGGATACGATCGCGAACCCGGATGAAGCGTACGAGATCAGCCTGAAATTCGTGGAGGAACTCGAAGTCCAGGACAAGGCTGTGCAGATGCAGGTCTTGAATACTTCGATTGAATTCTGGCAGGCGGAACGCATCGGCTTTTCGGACCCGCAGGCGTGGGAGAACATGAACGACCTGCTGGTGAAGATGGGGCAGATCCCCGAGCCGGTGGATTTGAGCAAGGCGTTCACGAACGAGTTCATTCCTTAATGTCATTGCGAGGAGCGCTCTTGTTCGCTTGCCCTGATGCTTTTCAGGATCGCGACGAAGCAATCTTATGTTTCGAGGAGATTGCTTCGGGCGATCCTTCGACTGCGCTCGACGAACGCTCGCTTCGCTCAGGACGCGCTCCTCGCAATGACGGAATAATCATGAATCCCAAACCCTGACCCGGACAAGCCGGAAAAGATTTAACCACGGAGGGCACAGAGAAAACCTCTTGTTACTCTCCGTGAACTTATATGAAAATAGGGTACGGGCTCCAACGTCTCCCGACGTTGGAGCGAGAGTCGAACGTCAGGAGACGTTCGACTCCGTCCAGTCCTTTTTTCATATCAAGTCCAATATCGGCAGTTTTATTTTTCCTCATCCACCTCAACATGCCCCGGCTTTTCCTTGCCCAACTCCAGCGACCGTTGATACGCCGCCCAAACTGCGCGGGAAATTGCCGTGCGGAAACCTGCCTTCTCCAGATAATACAATGCCTCAGCAGATGTCCCGCCCGGCGAGGTGACCTGGTTGCGCAGCGTAGCCGGGTGTCTCGCCGCACCCTGATAATATGAAGCCGAGCCTTTGATGGTTTGCAAAACGAGTTGCTCCGCAATGCGTCGCGGGAAGCCCATGTGGACGCCAGCGTCGATCAGCGCTTCGGTGAAGAGAAAAACATAGGCAGGACCCGAACCGGAGAGTGCCGTTGCCATGTCGAGATAGCTTTCATCTTCCACGAAAACTTCCTCGCCCAATGCGCCGAGGATGGCACGTGTCATTTCCTGCTGTTCGTCGGTCACTTCTTTGGATGAAGTCCAGACGGTGATTCCCTCTCCGATCTGCCCCGGCGTGTTCGGCATCGAGCGGACGATGGCTTTGTGTTTCAAGCCTGTGCTGATCTTCTTGAGAGTCGCACCCGCGATGATGGATAAAACAAGGGCATCGCTTCGGACTCCCTTCAGCCCCTTCATCACTTCGGTCAGCCGCTGTGGTTTGACGGAGAAAACGACCACGTCCGCGCCGTGGCTGGCGGCGGAATTATCGGTGGTGAATTTGATCCCATACTTTTTGGTCAGCTCTTCCCCGCGCGCTTCCCGCGGACCGGAGGCGATGATGTTCTTTGCGTCGGCAAGCTTCTGGCGTAACAACCCTGCGATCATGGCTTCCGCCATCACGCCGGGACCAATAAAAGCGATTTTTTTCTTAAGCATGATTCTCTCCAAATACAGGGCAGGGTTTTGCGTTCCAGTTTTCAGCCAATGTTAGGGCTTCTTGTGCAACAGCATACATCTTCGCTTGAAATTCCCGCGAGTAGCCATATTTCAATACCGCTTCGGCAAATTCATCTTCATCTATAATCTCGGCGGGTTTGGGTGGATATTTCGAGATGTCCAACTCGTGGTCTTTGAATTTCAAAATACCATTTGTCCATTCCGGCGGCGAAGCCACGTTGATATAGATCTCCAGTAAATTCCCGTTCTTATCAAAGACTTCGATCAGGTTGTAAAATTTATCGAACCAGTAGTAGGCGCGCAGGTGATTTTCCAGGTGGAAATTCCCGCCATCCGCATTGAAGACGGGCGACCCCGCCTGTCCGATGGTGACGATCAGATCATCCGCTGCCGACTCGACAACGGCGCTCCAATTTCGATAGGTTGCGCCGTCCGCTTTGCAGGCGTGAACCTGAATCATTTGTCCAATACTTGGGCTTTTCATGAAGCATGATTATACATACAAAAAGACCTCCGAAGTCTTTGAGACTTCGGAGGTCTGACGGTTGATTTATTCTCTCACTTCGCCGTCAACCACATTCCCATCCGCGGCAGGACCGCCCTCGGGTTGGGGCTGCCCGCCCTGACCTTGCGCGTACATCTGCTGGCTGAGAGCGTGGAAGGTGTTCTGCAATTCCTCGGTCAACTTCTTGATGTGTTCGATGTCTTCGCCTTGCGCGGCTTGCTTCAATTCATTGACCTTGGTCTCGATGGAAGCCTTCTCGGCAGATGGAACTTTATCACCGAGGTCGCGCAATGCCTTTTCGATCTGATATGTCATATTGTCCGCATCGTTCTTGACCTGGATCGCTTCACGGCGCTTCTTGTCGGCAGCTTCGTTCAACTTGGATTCCTGCACCATGCGCTCGATGTCATTCTTATTCAGGTTGGTCGAGGCGGTGATGGTCACCTTCTGTTCCTTGCCGGTGGCTTTATCTTTCGCGGTCACATGCAGGATGCCGTTGGCGTCGATGTCGAAGGTCACTTCCACCTGTGGAACGCCGCGCGGTGCCGGTGGGATGCCATCGAGGCGGAAGCGTCCGAGCGACATGTTGTCACCCGCCATGGGGCGTTCGCCCTGCAACACATGAATATCTACCGCGGTTTGATTATCCGCGGCGGTGGAATACACCTCGGTCTTGCGTACCGGGATGGTGGTGTTGCGTTCGATCATGACGGTCATCACACTGCCCATCGTTTCCACGCCCAAAGAGAGCGGGGTTACATCGAGCAATAAAATGTCTTTGACTTCGCCGCCGAGCACGCCGCCTTGAATGGCCGCGCCAATGGCAACCACTTCATCGGGGTTCACACCTTTGTTCGGTTCCTTCTGGGTTAACTTGCGAACCAGGTCGGAAACCATTGGCATACGGGTCGAACCGCCGACAAGCACAACTTCATCGAGTTTATCCGCAGTCAGACCGGCATCCTTCAACGCCGCTTCGAACGGGTGACGGCAGCGCTGGAGAAGGTCTTCGGTCATCTGCTCGAATTTGGAGCGGCTGAGTTTCAACTGTAAATGTTTCGGTCCCGAAGCATCAGCGGTAACGTACGGCAGGTTGATCTCGGTTTCCATCACAGTGGAAAGCTCGATCTTGGCCTTCTCCGCCGCCTCGCGCAGGCGCTGTAACGCCTGGCGGTCACTGCGCAGGTCAATGCCCTGATCCTTCTTGAATTCATCGGCAGCCCAATTGGTGATGCTTTGATCCCAATCATCGCCGCCGAGATGGGTATCTCCATGGGTAGACTTTACTTCGATCACGCCTTCGCCCACTTCGAGAACAGATACGTCGAACGTACCGCCGCCGAGGTCGAAGACGAGAATGGTTTCATTTTTCTTTTTATCGAGTCCATATGCCAGCGCAGAAGCCGTTGGCTCGTTGATGATGCGCAGCACGTCCAAGCCTGCGATCTTGCCCGCATCCTTGGTGGCTTGACGCTGGCTGTCGTTGAAATACGCAGGGACGGTGATCACTGCCTGTGTGACAGACTCGCCGAGATACGCCTCAGCATCAGACTTTAGCTTGCCCAACACCATCGCGCTTATTTCCTGTGGTGAGTATTCCCTGCCATTGACGGGGATTTTGACGCGCACGTCGCCGGTGGGACCCTGCTCGACCTGATAGGAAACCATGCTGCGTTCAGATGCCGTCTCTTCGAAGTGGCGTCCGATGAAACGCTTGATCGAGTAGATGGTGTTATCGGGGTTGACAACCGCCTGCCTTTTTGCGGTCTGCCCGACCATGCGCTCGCCGTTCTTGTTGAACGCCACAACCGACGGGCATAAACGTCCGCCTTCCGCAGTGGTGATGACGGTGGGGGAACCGCCTTCCATGACGGAGACGACGCTGTTGGTTGTGCCGAGATCAATGCCTATGATTTTGCCCATGTGATTCTCCTTGCTGTAGTTTTCAATGACGACATCTTAAACGACGAGTGCAAGAATTCTGTTAACAGCGCATAATTTTTGAATAAACGCACAACCGCTCCCTTCGGAGCGGTTGTCGGTTGTCTTGAACGGGTCTGTCAGGAACTTGTCACGGGTTGGCAATATCGAACGACTTGATGTTTACGATAATCGGCAAAACGTTCAACGAAGAGATATTGAAGCCCACCTGCCCGCTGGCGAGATTGTACGTTCGATCTGTGTACGATCTCAACTCGCTGCCGTTGATGTACATGGTGATGACACTTCCTTCGCAGGTCATGCCGTATTCATTGGTTTCCTTGCCCTGTTTCAACGCCGTCGTTCCGCCATTATCCAGCGTATGATAGCCGTCATCGTAGGCATACAAATACCAGACCCCGCCGCTTTCGACGCTGAACTCATACCAGCGGGCATTGTCGTAGTCCAGGCGGCAAACGAGGCTGACATTGTTGTTATTACGCCCAAGATTCTCCGCCACCATGGTGAGCTTTACGTCGCTGTAGGTTTTCGGTTCATACAGGTAATACAGGTAGAAGTCCAGGGCGCCGAGGTCTATGGTCAACCCGTCGCCTTCCTGGAAGATTTTCAGGTTCTTGTCGTCCTCGGAGCCGGGACCAAACGGAAAGTAATACCATTGATCGGCGTAGGTGTCGTCTTCAAATTCTTCCGTGAAGAATTCCTGCGCCACAGGGACGGGAATGTTGGTGGGCGCCGGCGTGCGTGTGGGCGCGGGGGGATTCGTCGGCGGTTGGGTTGGGGCGGGGACGTTTGTTGCGGGCGGGTTTCCTTCACTGGGGGCGTCCGTTTCCGCGGCGGGCGGGGGCGATCCTCCTGACAAGGTGGCGCAAGCCAGGCTTGCCAGCAATAGAATGCTCGAGAAAAACAGGATGTGTCTTTGGGGTTTCATTTTTTAATCCTCTCCATGTCACTTACTGTTGGGTGTTACGCCCGAAAAACCGGGTTTCGATTCTGCCGGGTCACTCATGAACGCCAGAATTCGAATTATGAACAGTGTATCAAAAACGGAAGCCCATTTCAACAGGCTGGCATCCCTTTAATTGATTTGCAATAATGCCTGTTTGGGACGCGGAAGACGGGTGGAAACGATGGGGTTATTTCTCTTCGATTTTTATCCATTCGAAGGCGGCGGTCATGGGCGCTTCGGCAAAGGAGGCGGCGGCGATTCCAATGTTACCTTCGGTCAACCCGTAGTTGGTCGCATCATAGCGGCGCAGCAGGGTGTTGTTGACGTAGAGTTCGAGCATTTCGTCGTGGCAGAAGAAGCCGAGTTCCGCGCCGCGCAGCCCACTGAGCAGGCTGTTTGAGTCGGATATCATGGGAATGTATTTTACAACTCCCGGCGCGAGCCACTGACCGAGCAAAATGCCATACGTCCCGTCGCTGGCGGCGTTGAATTCGTACCAGCCGGTTTCTTCGGTGTAACGGCAGACCAGCCCCGCCGAGCCGCCGGGTTCAAGCGAGACAGCCGCGCGGACGAATACATTCGAATAGGTGTGGACGGTATGGATGCCGACGAGCCAGGTGTCGGGCGCGGATGCGGCGATTTGTAATGCGCCGTTTTGAAATGAGGTTGCCGCAGGCTGCGCGCCGCCGATTTGGATGAAGACCCAATAAGGAGAGGCGACATTGAAATCTTCGGTGAAATACAGGGGCGGCGGTTTGGGCGTGGCAGAGGCTTGGGGTGTTGGTTCCGCTTCGAGCGGGGGGAGAGGCGTTTGCGTGGGGGGAGATTCAACCGTCGGCGTGGATAAGGGCAGGTTGCAGGCAACGGTCAGGGTAAGACATCCAGCAAGAACAAGAAAGTGTTTTTTCATGGCGGTTGGTCGCGGTTAATGATAATTGTCCAGCGGTGTGCTGGACAATTATAAGGTGGAGATGGCGAGAATCGAACTCGCGTCCGAAAGATTCGACCCGCGGAACTCTACGAGCGTAGCCTGCCGTTAATCGTCACCACAGACACCCCGGCGGGCTGGTAAGCCTGTGACCATCCGCTGGTCTTTCGCGTGTTTAGCGGAGTCACACGCGGCACACTACCATTGTTTCGCCCGGTCCGTCACCGGGTAGGGAACGGGGACGGCGGACGGGACGCCCGAGGGCGTCCACTGTTACGCTCTCACCTAGGCGGCGAGGGGCATAGCAGCGTAAGTGCGGTTGTTGGCACTTGAGGTTTTGCGCTGATTTTACGAGGTCGGCGCGCGCTCGGCTCGCATTCCGGAACCAGCCTCTCCCGTCGAAGCCTGTCATCCCCATGAAGGCGGCGTGGAGGAAAATTCCGTTGCCGGTTTCATTATAGCACGATGGCGGGCTGAAAGTTGTGACTTGTCCGTTATAATTGGGGCGGGAGGCGGCGTCTGATCCATTGACGCGTGATCCCAGTGGAAGAGGCTTCAATGACAGAAAAAATACTGGTGATAGATGACGACCTGGATACTTTGCGCCTGGTGGGGCTGATGCTCCAACGGCAGAGTTATCAAGTGAGCGCCGCTTCGAACGGCTCGCAAGGGCTGACCAAGGCGTTCGAGGAAAGGCCTGATCTGATCCTGCTGGATGTGATGATGCCGGATATGGACGGTTATGAGGTGACGCGCCGTCTGCGCAAGAATCCGGCGACGGCTTCGATTCCGATCCTGATGTTTACCGCCAAGACCCAATTGGACGACAAGGTTACCGGGTTCGAGGTTGGGGCGGATGATTACCTGACCAAACCCACCCACCCCACGGAACTTCTATCGCATGTGAAGGCGTTGCTGGCGCGCGCCACGCCCAAGAGCGCGGAGGAAATGACGACGCTCACCCGGGAGAAGAACGGATACCTGATCGGCGTTATCTCCGCGCGCGCGGGGGTCGGCGTTTCGACCGTGGCGGTGAACCTTGGGGCGGCGATCCATGCGCAATCCAAATCGGATGTGATTGTGGCTGAGTTGACCCCGGGGTTGGGGACGACCTGCCTGGATTTGGGTCTCCCGCCTCAAACAGGGTTGACCGATATTCTGGGCGGCGCCACGGCTGAGGCAACCCGCGAGAAGGTAGGCGCCTCTCTGGTGGAGCATAAATCGGGGGTCAAGGTGCTCGCCGCTTCGGAAAATCCGCGCGATGTGGACCTGGGGGCAAGGGTAGAAAATTTCACCGCGCTTGCTGCGCGCCTGGTTTCACTGGGGCGTTACGTGGTGCTGGACCTGGGGTCGGGGCTGCCTTCTTATTCGCAAAAATTGCTGGCGGTATGCGTCGAACGGGTCATTGTGATGGAAGGGACCGCCAACTCCATCCGTCATACGAAAATGCTGCTGGATGATTTTCAATCGTTGAAGATGGATCCAAAAACGATCTCGATTGTTTTGAACAACCGTCAACGCTCGGAGGCGCAGGTTCCCTGGAAGAAGGCGCAGGAGGAATTGGGGCATCCCATACTAACCGCGCTGACCCCGGTGCCGGAGTTGTTCCTCCAGGCTGCGCGTTTGCAAACCCCGGCCGTTGTGGCGCAGCCTTCGAACATGGTGGCGCAGCAGTTCATAAAAATTGCAGACGGAATTATAGAGCGCGAAAAGGCGCAATGAGTTCGTTTTCCTTCCAGACCCGGTCAAACATCGAGTTTGCCGCGGATTTGATCCGCCAATCCAAACATGCCGTCATTTTGACCGGGGCGGGGATTTCCACCCCGTCTGGGATTCCCGATTTCAGGTCCACCGGCACGGGCTTATGGTCGAAGGATGAACCGTTGGAAGTGGCTTCGCTCAGCGCCTTTCGCACAAAGCCGGGACAATTCTTCGAGTGGTTTCGTCCGCTTGCCCGGCAGATGTTCGAAGCGAAACCGAATTCGGCGCATACGGCTCTGGCAAACCTGGAAGAGCGCGGGTACATCAAGACCGTCATCACCCAGAACATCGACACGCTTCACCAAAAATCCGGCTCGAAAACTGTAATTGAAATGCATGGAACCATGCAAACTTTGACATGTACGCAGTGTTATCATAAAACACAGGCTGAAGCGTACATTGCGCGGTTTGTGGAATGCGGCGAGATTCCGCGCTGCCCAAAATGCGCCGCGGCGCTTAAACCGGATGTGATCCTCTTTGGCGAGCAGCTGCCTCAATCTGCGTGGTTTTCGGCTCAGAAGGCGGCTCGGGGCTGCGACCTGATGCTGGTTGCCGGTTCGTCGCTTGAGGTTTTGCCGGTGGCGGGTCTGCCCATGCAGGCGCTCGACCGCGGGGCGCACCTGGTCATCATCAATAATACGCCGACATACCTGAACGTGCGCGCGGACGTGTCGATCCTGGAAGATGTCGCGACAGTCCTGCCCGCGATAGCAGAGAGAGTGCTGAATGGCTGAAATCAAAACCGAACGACTGGATAGTTACCGCCGCCTGATCGACATTGCGCGCGACCTCGCCTCGACTCTCGACCTGGATATCCTGCTCAGCCGCATCGTCCATGCCGCGGCGGAGATCAGCGGCGCGGAGGCGGCTTCGATCCTGCTGTACGACGATGCTTCGCGTCAGTTGTATTTCCAGGTTTCGACCAATATGGATGAATCCACCCGCCGGGGGATCACCGTCCCGCTCGAGGGGAGTATTGCCGGGTGGATCGTGAGCAACCGCAAACCGGTACGGATTACCGATGCGCACGACGACAAACGCTTCTATTCCAATGTGGAGGCGATCACGGGGCTGACCACCCAATCCCTGCTGGGGATTCCGCTTATTACCAAGAACAAGATCGTCGGCGTGCTGGAGGCGCTGAACAAGCATCGGGGAAAATTCAGCGAGATGGACGAGTCGCTGCTGCTGGTGCTGGGGGCGCAGGCGGCTGTGGCAATCGAAAACACGCGCCTTTTTCAACAATCAGACCTGATCTCAGAGTTCGTCCACGAATTACGCACGCCGCTTTCCTCGCTCAGCACAGCCACCTATTTGTTGCTGCGCCCCGAGATGTCGCAGGACCAGCGCGACCAGATCATCCAGAATATTCACAGCGAGACCATGCGCCTGAACGCGCTGGCGTCGTCCTTTCTCGACCTGGCGCGGCTCGAATCGGGACGGGTGCAATACCGCAAATCGGTATTCAGCCTGGCAGACCTGATGTACGAGTGCAAGGACATCATGGCGACCAAAGCCGTGGAGGATAACATCCACATGCGCGTCGAATCGCCGGAGGGACTGCCCCTCGTGGACGCAGACCGCGACAAGATCAAGCAGGTCTTTCTAAACCTATTAAGCAACGCCATCAAATACAACCGCCCCAACGGAAGCATCCTGCTGCGGGCTGACGTGCTCGACAACGAAGTGATGGTGGTGATCCAGGACACCGGCATCGGCATCCCGGAGGAGGCGCTGCCGCACCTCTTCCAAAAGTTCTACCGTGTGCGCGAACATGAAACGCGCGCCTCCGGCACGGGGCTGGGGTTATCCATTTGCAAGCAAATCGTACAGGGGCATGGCGGGCGCATCGAGGTGAAGAGCAAGATGGGCATCGGCACGGTCTTCATGCTTTACCTGCCGCGCACCACCAAGACCATTCCACGCGACCTGATTCCTGAAGCGCCAGTCAAAAAGGGCAGGAAATAAAACTTCTTGGGAAATAAGTACGGTTTGACTTTTTTCAATGATGCGTATAAACTAAGCGCCAATACCTGAGAGATTATTCGGAGGAAGAAGATGGCACAATTTCAATTTGTCATGCGGTCGGGTCCCACGCCGGGAGTCACCTTTCCGTTGGACGGCGATCAACTCACCATTGGGCGCGATTCGACCAACGGCGTCGCAATCAATGACGCGGAGATCTCCCGCAAACATGCGCGGATGATGTTCCAGGGCGGCAAATATGTGCTCGAAGACCTCGGTTCGACCAACGGCACATTCGTCAACGGACAGCGCCTTGCCGGGCCCGTCGTACTCAAACCCGGAGACGTGGTCTCCCTGGGCGAACAGATCGTCCTGATGTACGACGCCATTGCCGGGGACGCCGGCGCAACCGTGGCCGTCTCCCGCAAGGCGGTTCAGGCTTCGCCCCCTCCGGCTTACTCTGCGCCCCAGCAGCAATCCTACGCCCCGCCCCCCCAACAGCACTATTCGGCTCCGCCGCCTGCGGCAAAAAAGGGCAATATGACGCCCGTCATCATCGGCGTCGGCGCGCTGCTTTTCATCTGCGCCTGCGCGGGCTTCTTCTGGTGGGTGGACGCCACCTATCGCTGGTGCACCTTCTTCCCCTTCATTTCAGGCTGCTAAACACAACCCCGCCTTCTTTGCCCCGCGAGAAAATTCGCGGGGCATTTCATTTTCCATAAAGCCGCCATCTTTGATAGAATCAAGGCGCGTCCACCCTCGCGCTTGACTCCAGGACCTTCCAATGGAACAAACTCCGAAAGCCAATTCCCCCGGCTGGGGCACCAACACCAAACTCGTCATCGCGCTGACCATCGTGGTCATCGTCGGCGCGCTGCTGGTCAAATTCCAGTTCATCATCACACCGCTGGTGATGGCGTTCCTGCTGTCGTATTTATTCCACCCGGTCGCAGATTTTCTCCAGCGCAAGCTGCGCTTCTCATGGAATGCCGCGGTGGGTGTGATCTTCCTCATTATCATCATTCTGCTATTGGGCTTGCTCACGCTCGGAGGCGTCGGGCTGGTGCAGCAGGTGCAGAGTCTCGTTATCATCGTGCAGGATGCGCTTCGCACCCTGCCGCAGTTGATCCAGGATATTTCCGGGAGGGTCATCCAGGTCGGACCCTTCAAGGTCGATTTCAGCCACCTCGACCTGAACGACCTGAGCCAGCAGGTGCTTGGCATGGTTCAGCCATTGCTAAGCCGCACCGGTTCGCTGCTTGGAACCGTGGCGGGAAGCGCCGCCAACTTCCTCGGCTGGACCCTTTTCGTCCTGCTGGTTTCCTACTTCACCCTCGCCGAAAGCAAAGGCATCCGCGACCAGATCATCACGGTCGAAATCCCCGGCTACAACCAGGACTTCGGACGCCTGAGCCGCGACCTGGGGCGCATCTGGAACGCCTTCCTGCGCGGACAGATCATCATCTTTTTCCTCGCCGTCATCACCTATTCCATCGTTTTGGGCCTGCTGGGAGTCAGTTACTCGATCGGGCTGGCGTTTCTCGCCGGGTTCGCGCGCTTCGTCCCCTATGTCGGACCAGCCGTCAACTGGATACTGCTCGCCATCGTTGCATACTTTCAGGATTACACGCTTTTCCATTTGCCAGACCTGACCTATATGCTGATCGTGCTTGGGGTTGCGCTTTTTATCGACCAAATATTCGACAACATCGTTTCCCCCCGCGTTCTTTCGAATGCGCTCAAGGTACACCCCGCCGCCGTGCTGGTCGCAGCGATCATTGCCGCAAACCTGTTCGGCATCCTGGGGGTCGTCGTCGCCGCGCCCATCCTTGCCACCGCCACCCTATTTTGGAATTACGTCATGCGCAAGATGTTCGACCTTGAACCGTTCCCGGAAAAGGAAGTGACCCAGCCGCCCCCTCCCCCCGGTTCGCGCATCCTGGTTGCCATTCGCCGCCTCTTTCGGGACCGGAGACCGAATACTAAAAAATAAGCTTATCCCCGCGTTTGCTGCCTTAGATTTCCTTCGTTAAGGGTGCGCTAAAAGGTTGTTGATTGGACTGCAAAATCCCCTGATTTTGCAGTCCAAACTGACAACCTTTGCTTGCACACTCGGCGGTTTACAATCGTTAGGGATTGGGATGTATGGTAGAAATTCACCTTACGCAATTTCAGCGTAACGATGAGACAGTAAATCCCCGCGCAGGACGCGCCAACAAGCGCGTTTATCATATTCAGTGGTTCACGAAAGCGCAGTCACGGCTCCAGCCGTCCGGCGAAAACCTTTTATGAAGCGCTGACATTCATCAGGAGACACCATGAACAACCCACAAGATTACAAGTCTGAGACCCTCGCCGAAACCGAAAACTTCCTGGTTTGGCGGGCGGACGAACCCGACGGCGAAACAGTCTATTACCTGCAATTGGGACGCGCCACCCTGAACTTCTTTGCCGAAGAATGGGACGAATTGCTGGCGGCGATCCCCGAGTTGACCGGATCGAAGCCGAACGACGACGGCATGTACGCCGCCTCATTCGACAATGTCGATATCTGGATGGACAAGGAAGACTGGGCGGAATTTTTGCATTTGCTTCAAGACCTGGGCAGGTGACGGTCGCTTTAAAAGCGACTGTCACCCTGTCTTCGCCATGCGAAACGTCAACCGCATCTCCGGCTGCCTCGCCGCGGCATTCCTTCTGTCGTTCACGCTGGCAGACTTCGCCTTCGATCTCGCCTCGCGCGCGCCCATCAACCAATGGTTCCTCGTGCTGGTACCCGCGGGCGCGTTCTTTATTATTCTCTTCTCCATCCTTCCTTTTTTGGAAAAGGAAATCTCGCGCGCATCACCCCCCATTCGCTGGTTCATCCTGCTCTGGGGGATCATCGCCTCATTTCCTGCCTTACGCATCGCGAACTACGAATCGCGGCTGTTCCCGCTCTGTTTCATCCTCTCCCTGCTGTTAATCGCCCCCACAGCGCCCTCCCTTCAATCCCTCACCCAGGCAGGCGGACGTTCCCGCGTTATCGGCGCATGGGTCTTCGCCACTTCTAGCTCCCTCCTGCCCGCCGGTTTTCTCGACAACTTCTACTCCAGCCCGGTCGAAATCGTTCTGCTGATCGTCCTTTTACAAGCCGGGTTTGGCGTGGGCGGATATTTTTTGATGGGCAGGGCGCGGCGCGTGGCAGGCGAGCGCCGATTCGACGCCCTCATCCATTCGAGCCTCTTCCTCCTATTGACCGGTTTCATCCTCTGGCTGTTCAATGCCAGCCAGCGCGTTTCGGTTTTCCCCAACACCTACTTCGTCTTAAACGAAGAGACGCGCGGCTTGTTTACATATGCAAGCCTGCTGGCATTGCCGTGGCAGGCATGGCTGCACCTCAAACTCAAGTTCAGCGGCTTTTATAACCGGATCAAATCCACCAGGGTTTACGCCCACGTCAGCGCCAACCTTGCGGGGATTTCCCTTGCGTTCGCATTTTTCGTCCTGTACCTTATTTTCGCCTCGGTGATCAACGACCCGCGCTTCGATGTGGACGATATCTTCTTCGACGCCGACGGGGCAAACTGGCGCGTCCGCCTGACCAGCCAAAACTGGGTCGACCTGTACAACCGCTCGGTGCATCCCCTTGCCCTGCTGCTCTTCAAGCCACCCGTGGACCTGCTCGGGTTCCTGCTCAAAGGAGATAAACTCTGGGGCGCGTATCTTTTCACGGCAATGGGCGGCGCGGCATGTGTGTACCTTGCGTGGACCTTCATCAAATCGGCGGCGGGGGATTCGGTTTATGCGTCGCTGATCGCCTCCCTTTTGGGGCTGACCGCCTCGCACCTCGTCTTCGGCTCGCTCATCGAATCGTACATTTTCCTCGCCGCGGGTTTGCTCCTGTTCTTCGTCCTGCTCCTCAAGGACAGGCCCGTTCCCGCGCTGGTCGTCGCAAGCCTGGCAGTCATCGGCATCACCTACACAAACTTTGCCCAGAACGTGATCGCCCTCTTCACGGTCAGACCGAACATCAAACAGACGCTTCGCTTCGTCGTCACAGTGACTGTCCTCCTCGTCCTGTTCACCCTGCTTAATAACCTGCTCTACCCCAACGCCCACCCGCTCTTCTTTGTGCCGTCCTCGCTGCAGGCGGAACAGCAAAATGTATACCCGTTTAACGCCCTCCGGGTTCAAGCCCTGCCGCGCGGATTTTTCTTCCACAACATCATCGCCCCCTCTCCGATCTTCTACGACAGGGATATTCCCTTTATCCAGTTCCGTTTCTTCAAACCGGAAATCGATGAACTCAGCCAATACGACCTGCCGATTCAGAAACTCGTTTCATGGGCATGGCTGGCAATGCTGCTCCTCGGCGGGATTCTTTTCCTGAAACATCCCGGAAGTAACCCGCATTTGCGTTTTATGATCGCGCTGACCGGATGCATCCTCCTTAATATGGCGCTGCACCTGCGCTATGGAAAGGAGTTCTTCCTCTACACGCCAAACTGGACGTATGCGCTCGTCCTGCTCATGGGGCTTGCATGGCGGGAGATCGCCGGGCGCAAATGGTTCCAGGCGCTCTTGATGGCATTCCTGATTCTATTAGCCTGGAATAATTCGATCCTGCTCTCGGTAATTTTGAACGTATTGGGTTCGCAGGTTTAATTGACCTTCTTGCAAAAGTCGTTTTTGCCACAGAGTATTCATGAAACGAGTTTCACCCCGAAGGCTCGTCCTGAGCGAAGCCGAAGGGATGAAAATGGAGTCCAAAGCGGCGCCGTGATGGCGCTGTGGCGCCATGGCGACATCTCCCGACTTTCGAGCAAAATCAGGAGATTTTGCAGTCCAAACTGACAACCTTTGCTTGCACACGACGCAGGCGCGGACAATTCAGCCCGCGATGCCTGTGGTAAACTCCAAACGCTTTGATAAAGAACTATGCTCAATAGACGAATCATTTCCG
Organism: Candidatus Villigracilis adiacens; assembly: GCA_016703605.1. GTDB lineage: Bacteria > Chloroflexota > Anaerolineae > Anaerolineales > Villigracilaceae > Villigracilis > Villigracilis adiacens. The sequence goes on from JADJBU010000004.1 coordinate 40,461, forward strand.
CGTGGGCGCTGGCAGGTCCGGTCAGTTATATCGCCGTCGGTTTTCTGGACGCCTATTACAAAACGTTGACCGAGACCGCCCTGGTTTCGGGCATCGTCCACGCGGTCTTTTCATTATTTGCGTATTTCATCCTCGGCAGGCTGGGGGAAAAGTTCAAAACCAATCCCGTGGATGCGTCCATCTCCGTTACGCTGGCGGCTTCGATCATCGTCTTCTTCGCGGGACTCGCAACCATGGCAAGCCGCTTTCCGCGGCAGTTCGATGCTTCGGCGTATGTCCATGCCCCTGAAACGCTGGCCAGTTTCCTGGTCGGGATTGCGGCGGCTCTTCCTTTGTCCATGTGGATGGTGGGAGAATCCGAACGCAGGGGGGTTCGTCAAAGCGGCTTTTATCGTTTTGTGGATGCCAACCTCGGCGGCTTGATCCTCGCCGCTCTCTTTTTCTCGGTCTATTTCCTTCTCGGTTCGATCTTCAACCAGCCTGTTTTCCGCTTCGACGATATTTTCTTCGACACCGACAGCCGGTTGTATCGAATGCGCTTCGGTACGGAGTTTTACAAGGATTATTACGAACGGACGGTTCACCCGTATGTGCTGGTCATCGTCCGCCCGCTGGTGTGGACGGTCTCGCTTTTCCTGAAAGGGGATATGCTGTACGGCGCGTTCATCGTCACCGCGTTGACCGGGGCATTGTGCGTTTATCTCGTCTGGTATTTTGTAAAAGAGACGGCCGGGGACCCGCTTTACGCTTCACTGATCGCCGGGCTGTTCGGCGCATCGACCTCGCAACTCGCGTTCGGTTCGTTGGTCGAGAACTATATTTTTCTCGGCGCGGCGGCGTTGACCTTCATTGTCCTACTGCTGAAAGACAAGCCGCTTTTCATGCTGGTCATTGCCGGGCTGGTTTCGTTCGGCATCACCATCTCGAACATTGCCCAGACCTTCATCGCGCATTTCCTCGTCAGGCGCAATATTAAACAGATCATCGTCTATGGACTCATCGTCGGCGCGTTGATCATCCCGCTGAACCTGCTCAATAATTTCATCTACCCGAAGGCGCACCCGTATCTGTGGGAGGTTTCCACTTTGCAGTTCGAGGAGAAGAACGTCTTCGAGCCGACCCTTCAACGCGCCAACTTTCTGGGACGGGTAATGCTTCTGCACAGCTTCATTTCGCCGGACCCGCTTTTATTGAAGGAGGATATTCCCTTTCTCAAGATCTGGATGTTCCGCGCCGCCTTGAAGAAGGCTCCTTTGCAGATCGCGCGATATGAGACCTCGCTTGGCAATGCGCTCGTTGCAGCCTGGCTGGGCTTTGTCGCCCTGGGCGGATTCCTCTTCCTTAAGAACATCTTCAAACAGGATAACGGTTTTGCCTTTGCCTTCATCTTTACCTGCCTGTTCTTCTTCGCGCTGCACATGCGCTACGGCAGGGACGTCTTCCTGTATTCCGTTAATTGGACCTATGCCATCACCCTCTTCCTGGCGCTGGCCTGGCGTGACATTTCAGGCAGACGCTGGTTTCAATTTTCCCTGCTTGGGTTCACCGCCCTGTTGATGCTCAATAACTCGCGCCTGATCCTGATCATGCTCTGGGCGTCGTACATGCATCTTCGTTAAAACCGGCGGAGTCCAACGACTCCTGCGTTGGGTTGTCAAAAGTCAGGAGACTTTTGACTCCGTTACAATCCATCGAATCAAGGATAAACGACTTGCAAACTCTCGATAAACGACTCCCGCTGGCCTGGCTGCTGGGCATTCCGGCGTCCTATTTTGCGGTCTCGTACCTGGAAAATTTCTACAAGACCGGGCTTCAGGTCGCGTTGTGGACGATCCTGATCCAAAGCCTCGTCAACCTCTTCGGCTATTACCTGCTCGACAGGATACGCAGGGAATTCAGCGCGAACCGGTTCGATACGTCGCTTGCGGCGGTCCTCTTTGCGGCCTTGCTTTACCTGCTGCCCGCTTCCTACAACCTTGCCAAACCCTATGCCAACCTGTTCGACCCGCTCACTTTTCATCTTGATCCCGCGGTACGGGTTTCCTTTGTCAATGCGCTGATCCCCGCTTTCTTTATTGCGATGATCGCCGTCAGCGTGGGGCGCAGGCGAAACTGGAAAGAATCGCGCATCTACAAATTTTTCGAGGAAAACCTCGGCGGACTGCTGATCGCCCTTCTTTTCTTCTGCGTGTACCTGCTCTTCGCCTCGGTCTTCAACCGCCCGCACTTCGACGCGGACGATGTCTTCTTCGACGCCGACGGCAATCTCTACCGGTATCGCTTCACCGCGCCAACCTACGAGGATTACTACTGGCGTCCGGCGCATCCCTTCATCCTGCTCATCGTCCGCCCATTGGTGGCGATCCTCGGCTTTCTATTTTTGGGGGATAAACTCTTCGCCGCCTTCACCCTCAATGCGCTGGTCGGCGCGTTGGGCGTTTACCTGGTCTGGTACTTTGTCAGGCACAAGATCGGGAATCCGCTCTACGCGGCTTTGATCTCGTCCCTCTTCGGCGCCTCTTCGACTCAATTTGTATTTGGTTCCGTCATCGAGAGTTATATCTACCTTTCGGCTGTCGCTCTCGCGTTCCTGGTCCTTTTGCTCAAAGACAAGCCGCTCCACCTGCAAGTCATCGCCGGGCTGGCTGCCTTCGGCATCACCATCTCGAACGTGGCGCAGACTTTCATTGCGCATTTCTTCGTCAGGCGAAACATCAGGCAGATCATTATCTACGGGCTCATCGTCGGCGTATTGGTCGCGCCTTTATCCCTGCTGAATAATTTCATCTACCCCGACTCGTCGCCCTACTTCTGGGACTTCGCCACCCTCGAAGGCGAGGGGCATAACCAGTTCCCAGCCACCCTGCAGCGGGCGGACTATCTCGCCCGGGTGATGACCCTGCACAGTTTCGTCGCCCCCGAACCGCTCGTCATCCGCGACGGGCTGCCCTTCGCCAAGGTGTGGATGTTCCGCGCTTCGATCAAAAAAGACCCGATGCAATTGGCGAATTACGAATCGCTTCTCGGCGACGGGCTGGCAATCGTCTGGGCGGGGCTGCTTATCCTCGGCGGAGTCCTCTTCCTGAAAAACATCCGGGGGCAGGATAACGGTTTTTCGTTTGCGTTCATCGTGACCTTGCTGTTCTATTTTGCCCTGCATTTGCGCTACGGCAAGGACGTATTCCTCTACGCCACAAACTGGACATACGCCATCCTGCTCTTCCTCACTTTGGCATGGGGCGAACTTGCCGGGAGGCGCTGGTTTCAAATTCTCCTGCTCTTATTCGTTGTGTTGCTCATGGTCAACAACCTGGGGATGCTCGACACGATGATGAGAATCTCCGCGCCGACCGTCGTCTACCCCGTTTGGAAATAAGCGGGCTGGGTATCATCCCGTCATTCTCACTCAAGGAGTCTCTTCATGTTAAGAGTCGGTTATATCGGTCTGGGGTTGATGGGCAAATCCATTGCGCGGAACATCCTCAAGGCGGGCTTTTCGGTTACGGTCCACAACCGCTCGCGCGCCGCAGTGGATGAACTGGCCGCCGAAGGGGCAGCCGCGGCAAACTCTCCAAGGGAAGTGGCAGAACAAACAGATATTGTCTTCACCAACCTGCCCGACTCGCCCGATGTGGAAAAGGTTGTTTTGGATGATGTTAACGGAATTATCGCCGGTTCGCGTCCCGGCATGATCGTGGTGGATAACTCGACCATCAAGCCCGCTTCGGCTCGCAGGGTCGCCGCGAAGTTGAAGGAAAAAGGTGTCTTCTCACTCGATGCCCCCGTCTCCGGCGGGGATATTGGCGCAAGGAACGGCACGCTGACGATCATGGTCGGCGGCGAGGCGAAAGCAGTGGAGCAGGCAATGCCGGTCTTTCAGGCGATGGGCAAAAGCGTGACCCATGTCGGGGAGGCGGGAGCGGGACAGGTGGCGAAGGCGGCGAACCAGATCATGGTGGCGGCGCAGATGGTGGCGATGGGCGAGCTGCTGGTCTTCTCGAAGAAGGCGGGAGTCGATCCGCGCAAGGTGGTGGACGCCATCAAGGGCGGCGCGGCGCAGTGCTGGAGTCTCGACGTCAAGCCGCCGCGTTTGTTCGACGGCAACCGCGCCCCCGGCTTCAAGGCGCATATGCAGTTGAAAGACATGGGCATCGTGCTCGATACGGCAAGGGAATACGGCATCCCCCTCTCGTCGGCGGAGGAGCATACGAAGTTCTTCCAGATGATGATCGAGCAGGGCATGGGCGAGTTGGATAATTCGGCGGTGGTGGGCGTGATCGAAAAACTCGCCGGGGTGGGGATCCTGGAATGATCGAATCTGCCTGAAAAGGCACAACGGAGTCCAACGACTCCCCGTCGTTGGAAAGTCAAAATCGGGGGATTTTTTAACTCCGGGCTTAACCTGCGGGGACTATTGCATCTCCGATGATTCATCCATCATGCGAATGAAGGCCTCGACCACCTGCGGGTCGAAGTGTTTGCCGGATTCTGCCAGGATGTAGGCGCGGACTTTTTCGACCGACCAGCCCCGGCGGTAGGGACGATCCGAGCGCAGCGCATCCCAGACATCCACCACGGCGAAGATGCGCGCCGGGAGCGGGATTTGTCCGCCTTTTAATCCGCGCGGGTAGCCGGAGCCGTCCCATTTTTCGTGATGACAGTAGGGGATGTCGAGAGCCGGTTCGAGGTAGGTGATGGGCAGGAGCATTTCGTGGGCGTATGCCGGATGTCTGCGCATGATCTCCCATTCCTCATCGGTCAGTTTCCCCGGTTTGAGCAGGATGTGGTCTGGCACGCCCAGTTTGCCGATGTCGTGCAGGAGCGCGCCGCGGCGGATGTGGATCTGCTCGTGCTGGCTGACTCCCATTTGCCTTGCCAGGCGGACGGTGAGTTCTGTGACGCGCCGGGTATGACCCTCGGTTTCCTTGTCGCGCAGGTCCATGGCGTGCGACCAGCCCGCGATGGTGGCGTCGTAGGCTGCCATCATTTCCTGGTTCGAGCGTTGCAGTCCTTCGAACAATTGGGCGTTGTCGATGGCGATGGCTGCCTGCCCGCCGAGGGTTTCGAGGTAGTTCAACCAGTCTGGGTCGGGGGTGAGGGGGGCGCGGTTGAAAATTTCCAGAACGCCTTTCAGGGAGCCTTTGGCTATCAGGGGCACGCCGAAATATTCGACAAACCCCTCCCCTTTGAGCAGGGAGGAACGGGTGAAGTCGTTCGCAGCCGTTTTCAGATCGGGGACATGCGCCACCTTTTGCTCAAGACCGACCCTGCCTGCCAGCCCCTGCCCGAGCATGAGGCGAGACTGGCGGACGGCAGACGTATTGAAGCCTTTGCCGGTCACATATTCCAATGCCTGGTTGACCGGGTTCATCAGAAGCACGTCGGCGGCGTCCACTTTGAGCTGCGAAACGACCTCCTTCAACAAAACCTCAAGCGAGAGGCGCATGTCGAGTCCCGAGCCAATGGCGCGGTCTATATCGTTCAGGGCGATGATGCGCTTGAGCTGCACCGCGAGACTCGATTCGAACTGCTTGCGCAGGAGGATGGCGGTGATCTGGCGGCTGATGGGAAGCAGGCGCTGCAAATCCTCCCGGTTGAAGCGCTTCACGCTCGAGAAATCCATCAACCCGATGGTCCGCCCCGAAGAGACCAGCGGGATGGCGATTGCCGAGCGGATATTCAACATGCCGAAGATGCGCGGCACAATGGCGCGGACCGGCGCGCGCAATACGTTCGGCAGGAAGGTGGTTTCGGCGAATTCGGATATCCATTTTTGGATATCCTCCGGGTTGTCTGTCATAAACCCTTCGGTATGTGAAAGCAGGTATTGGGTATGGCTGCCTTCCTGGATGGGCAGGCGGATTTTGGGAATGGAAAACCCGATGAAGTCTTCGATCTGCCTCATCAGGTCGCCGGAAATGGAATTGCTTTGCATCTCGAGGTAATTGCCATCCATCGAAATCAGGTAGACCGCCGCGTCGCGGCAATCGAACATGCCGTAGGCTTCCTGGGTGAAGAGGTTGATGACGGCTTCAACCGATTCGCCGCGGTTGGCGGCTTCGTTCAGGGTATTGACGAGCGCCAGGTCCTGCGTGCGCTGGAGTATCTCGCCCTCGGCGCGTTTGCGTTCGGTAATGTCGCGGCAGAAGCAGATGAACAGACCGGCGTTCTCGTCCAACAGGTTGACGGTGAGTTCAACATCGAACTCCGAGCCGTCCTTGCGGCGGTGGCGGCTCTCGAAGCGTTCATGCCCCTCCTGTTTGACCAGGCTGATACGCTCACGCGTTTCCCCTTCGTTTTCAAGGGCTTCCAAATCCGGGATGCGCATTTGCAGGAGTTCTTCGCGCGAGTAACCGGACATTTCACAATAGGCGGAGTTGGCCTCCAACAGACCGCCCTGCGAATCGACGATCCAGAAACCGTCTGAGGTGGTTTGCAGGGTCAGGCGCATCTGTTCTTCGCTGATCCTGAGAGCCTCCTCCGTCAGCCTGCGCTCGAGCAATTCGCCCTGAAGGTTCTGGAAAAGTTTTGCGTTTTCGAACGCCACCGCCGCCTGGTTGGCGATGGTCTTCAGCAGGCGTTCATCCGATTCTCCGAAGGCATTCGGCTGCCTGCTTTCCACGCTGATCACGCCGACGACGCGCCCGCCCAGCGTCATGGGCGCATACAACCCCGACTTGATCTCCGGATATGTTTCGATGTAACGCTCGTCCGCCTGGACATCGCCGGAGCGTACCGTCTCTCCATGCCGCGCCGCCCAGCCGCTCAATCCCTGACCCGAGTTGGATACCGCCGCATTGAAGCGTTCCTCCACCGATTGTTTTTGCGCCCCATTTTCGAGGCTCGGGAATTTATACGCCAGGACCGTCAGGCGGTCGCTTTCGGGGTCGTATTTGCGGATGGCGATATGATGCCAGTCCATTTTTGTTTCGAGGGCTTCGATGAGTTTTTCGGCAACCTGTTTCGGCTCCAATTCGCCGCCGAGCGCCAGCCCGCTCTGATAGAGGAGTTCAAGCTCCGTCAGCCGTTCGGTAAGCGCCCGCTCCGCCTGTTTGCGTTCGGTGATGTCGCTGATGACTGCGAGATAGGAACGTTCATTCCCTGTTTCGACCAATTGCAAATGGACTTCCACCGGATACAGGCTGCCGTCTGCGCGGCGGTGGAGCGTTTCAAAGTTGAGGGAGGATTTCCCGCCCGACAGCAGCGGCGCGATCACGTTGCGGAAGGACGCCTCGGTAAACTGCGGTTTCAGGTCTACCGGGGTCATCGTCTTCAATTCCTCGAGCGAATACCCCAGGTTGAGACGCGCCCCACTGTTGACATATTCGAACCCCAGGCTGACGGGGTCGAAGATGTAGATTTCGTTCAGGCTGGCTTCCAGCACGTCCGAGAGCCGCCCGCGCGCTATCTCCGCCTGCCGGCGTTCGGTGATGTCCATTGTGGTCACAATGATCCGGGAATAATCCTGCTCATACCCCGGCGACACCGACCAATTCACGCTGATCTCGATCGGTCTGCCGGTCATGGTTTCGTCGCGTCCCTCCCAAAAGTGACCCGCCCTGCCCCCGGCAATGGCGATCATCTCCTCCACGCCGTTCGCGAGTTCGCCCGCGCTGGTTTCCCACATGGTGGCGCTGATCAGTTCCTGCTTGTTTTTTGCCTCGTACATCCGCACAGCCGCCTGGTTCACATCCAGCACGCGGATCATATTCTCGCAGCGCAGCAATTCTTCAGGGTGTTCGGCAAAATGGGCGCGGAGGTCGGCCACCCCCCCGGCTTTGAGCGAATCGAGATATTTTTTGACCGCTGAAAAATCCTGTTCCCAGACGGCGATCGGCATATCCTCGAACATGGCGCGGAAGCGCGCCTCGCTCCCGCGCAGTGATTCCTCCGCCATTTTTCGCTCGGTAATATCCACGGAATGGATCAATACCCCATCGGAAACCGGCTGGATGCTCAGGTTAAACCAACGGATGGTTCCGTCGGAATAGGCGAACTCATTTTCCAACTGGAAGGAAACCCGTTCTTCGAGGCAGCGTTTGATCACCGCAAACACATGAGTGTTTTCGATCCCAGGCCACATTTCCATATACCGCCTGCCAAGCAGGTCGGTATTGGGTCGGCGGTTATGTTCCTCCGCCGAACGGTTTAAATAGATATATCTCCAGTCGAAATCGAGTATCTGCACCCCTTCCAACATGCCATCCAGCGCGGAATGAAATCGATTCTCGCTTAACTTCAACGCCTCTTCCGCGCGTTTTCTTTCGGTAATGTCATTTGCCAGTACCATACGCGCAGGCCTGCCGTTGAAGAGCAGGGCGTGCGAAGAGATTTCCACATCGATCAACGCGCCGTCCTTTTTGCGGTGACGCCAGCCGGAGGTTTTCTGCATGTCGCGCGGAGGCTGGGCGAGGTTTTCCAACAGGGCTGCGACATCCTCCGCCGGGCGGATGTCCCTGATCGTCATGCCCATGAATTCCTCGCGGGTGTAGCCGTAATGCGCCACAGCCGCGTCGTTCACCATCAGGAAGGCGTGTGTCTCGAGATCGTACACCCACATGGGCTGCGGGTTGTTCTCGAATAACTCCCGATAGATCTCCTGGCTTTCACGTAAGACCTGCTCTGTGAACACGCGGCTGGAAATATCGCGGTTGACGCCAATGAAAGCGGTCGGCGCGCCTCCTTCATCCCGAACAATGGAAACGGAGGACCAGATAATGAGACGTTTGCCGTCCTTCCGGAATTGGTTAACTTCGCCAGACCATCCCCCCTTCTCCATCACCTGTGCCATTACATTCTCGAATGAATCCCCGCGAAATTCCGTTTGCAGGATGCCCCTCAACGATTTACCAAGCGCCTCTTTCTCCGTCCAGCCATAAATACGTTCCGCGGCGGGATTCCAACTCACCACTTTGAAATCAGCGTCGGTCGAAATCAGCGCATCGGAGACTTTTTCCAGAAGCCCGGCTTGATATGTAATGCGTTCTTCGCGTTCCTTCAATGCCCTAAGGCTGGTCTTAAGAATGGCATGGATCAACAGCGCGCTCAGGCTGACAAACAGCCAGCCTTTGAGAGATTGAATGAGAACGTACCTTTCGGAAAAATGGGGTACAAAGAACAGCAGGGCATTATCCGAGAGCAATATCCACAGCACGCCAAAGATAAAATACCCCGCGACCACGCGCAGGGAGATGGGGACAGCATCACGGTGATTTGGCTTCATAAGATTAACTTATCCCTCCATCGGTTCCGGCTCCGCAAAAACCCGCCAGATATAAAGGGAATCCGGGTAAATTCAGCGCAGAGAATTTCTGCGGGGAAAACCAATTTATTTATACACCACCCCGCCGGGTTTAATCGTTGCAGTCCCTTATCAACGGTTAAACCCTCAGCCAATCCAAAATTCCCGCCCCTGCCCACCTGCCGCTGGCGAAACATGCCGTGAGCAAATAGCCGCCCGTGGGCGCTTCCCAATCGAGCATTTCACCCGCGCAGAAAACACCGGGCAGGTTCTTCAGCATCAAGTTTTCATCCAGCGAGTCGAAACTCACGCCGCCCGCCGAACTGATCGCCTCATCAAGCGGACGTGTCCCGGTCAGCGTCACCGGCAGGCGCTTGATGGAAAAGGCAAGTTTGTGTTCCGTAAATTCATCCTTCGGCGCGAACTCGCGCAGCAAGCCCATCTTCACACCTTTGATTCCCAGCGTCCTTTCCAAATGGCTCGACATCGAACGCGAGCCGCGCGGCTTCGACAACTTCTCCTTCAACTGCGCTTCGGTCCTGTCCGGCGCAAGGTCGAGATGCATCACGGCTTTTCCATTCGCAGCGATCTCATCGCGCAGCATCGCCGACGCGGCGTAGATCAAACCGCCCTCCACGCCTTCTTTTGTGATGATGAACTCGCCCTGCTGGCGAAAATCCCCGAACGATAAAACCACAGACTTGACCGGCGCGCCGTCGAACTTTTCTTTGAAAACCGGACTCCAGTTCACGTCGAACCCGCAATTGGACGGCTTCAACGGTTCGACCTTAACCCGGGCTTGTTCCAACCATTCGACCCATGCCCCGTCCGAGCCGAGTCTGCGCCAACTGCCGCCGCCGAGAGCAAGGACCACCGCATCGGCTTTGACGTTAACGTCGCCTTCGGGCGCGACGAAGCGCAAAGAACCGTCGGGGAGAATCGCCGTCAGTTTGTGGCGCGGGTAAAAGGTCACGCCAGAGGCGCCGAGTCTTTTCATCCACGCCCGCAGCAGCGGACTCGTTTTCATCCCCACCGGGAAGACCCGTCCCGATGTGCCGATGAAAGTCTCGATGCCAAGCCCGCGCACCCATTCGCGCAAGTCGTCCGGCGAGAATTCTTCCAGCCATTTTTTCACGTCCGGATGGCTGTACCGCGTTACGAATTTTTCGAACGGTTCCGAATGCGTGATGTTCAACCCGCTCTTGCCCGCCATTAAAAATTTTCTGCCCAACGAAGGCTGGGAATCATAAACATCCACCCGGATTCCCTGTTGGGCAAGGACCTCCGCCGCCATCAACCCAGCCGGTCCGCCGCCGACGATTGCAACATTTTTATTCATGCCGTCATTATAAAGAAAAACTCCCGTCAAAAAAAGTGACAGTCACCTGCGAAGCATGGCTTTTCCAAAGTCAGGAAAACCTTAACGCGAATTTCGCGAAAAGGCGAATGTCGCGAATTTCTTAATTGGTTTTCGCGTAAATTCGCCCAATTTGCGCTTTTCGCGTTAAACCTTGCTGCAAATTCAAAGGGATGTCAAGCGACTTTGCAAAAACCATAACCTGCGAAGTGACTGTCACTTGCACCATCACTCCACGCCCACCACGCCGCCCAAAGCGTTCAACTTCAACGTCCACGAACTGCCCGGCTGGAATTGCTGAAACTCCGCCGCCGAATCAGGCGAGTAGTTGATTTCGCCGTCGCTGGTGCTGAACGTTACCTGAAAGGACTGCGTGCTGTCGCCGATGCGCTGTCCGCTGAAAACGGAAGGTTCGGCGTATTGGGGATATGAATCGTATCCTTCCAAATCATAGGTCTGGATCGTCGTCCACTCGTCCACGGTATAACTGCAATACTGCTCCGTCTCCGTGTGACACTCCTCCACCACCTCCGCGTAGCCGTTGCCCTGATCCACCGTCTTTTGCTCGCAGACTTCCTCGCTCTCGGTGCGGCAGGAAACATTGTACGCATCCGATGGCGGGCTTCCGCGCTCGTTGTTATAGTCCACCGCGCGAACTTCCTGCACAGGGACCGACGTTTTCCAATACACGCTGGAGACGGTCCCATCCACCGAGCGGGAGGGGAAGACGAACATAAAAAGAATCGCCACGCAGCACAGGAGAAAGAACCCGCCAATTCCGCCCGCGATCAGCCAGTTGAACGGTTTTGCTTTTGGCTTGGAAGCGGGCATCCCCCCGGCTTGCGCCGCAGCAGGAGCAGAAGGCGCAACAGTAGCAGTCGCAGGCGCTTTGATCGGCGCGCCGCAGGTCGAGCAGGTCTTTGCCGAGCCGGGGTTTTCCGTCCCGCAATTGGCGCAAGTGATGACCTTCGGCGTTTGCGGAGCCGCCTGCATCACCTGACCCGCCTGGCGCGACTTGCCTTCCTTCAAATCGCCGCCGCATTGCGAACAGGTCGCCGCCGTCGCCGGGTTGCGCGTGCCGCAGAATCCGCAATGAATATCCGCGCCCGCCTTCGCCGATTGAACCACCTTTTCATCGGTGATCAATTTCTCATCCGCCGCGCGCTGAAACTGGATATTCTCAGGCTGGGGCGCGCCGCAATTCGCGCAGGTCTTCGCGGGTCCCGGGTTACGCCCGTCGCAGTTCGGGCAGACCCATTCCAATTGCACAACGCCTTTTGTTTTTCTCTGCATTTAAAACTCCTTATACTCGTCTCAGAGTCTATTACAAAACCAAACCTTTGTGGATTTCAAATCCCGTGCCGTTTCCTGATCTCATTCAAACGCGACTCGAAATCCGGTTCCTTGTGCGGCGATTGATCATCCGCTTCATTCTTTAACGGACGGCTGGTCAGCGCATCGAAAACTGCGCCAACGCCGTGAGCGACGTTCGCCGGGTCGTAGCCGCCTTCCAGCACAAAGACGATCCTGCCGTGACAGTATTCATCCGCCAGCCCGACCAGTTTCTGCGAGACGTTGTAAAACCCGCGCGTCGAAAGTCCCAGCGACGTAATCGGGTCGTTCCAATGCGAGTCGAATCCCGCCGAGACCAGCAGCATCTCCGGCTTGAACGATTCAACCATCGGCTTGAACACTTCGTCCGCGATGCGCGAAAACGTCTCATCCCCCGCATGAGCCGGGAGCGGCACGTTGACCAGCCGATTCTTCGCGTGAGGCGCGTCGTCCAGCCAGCCGGTGCCGGGGTAGATTCCCCACTGGTGCGTGGAAATGAATCCCGCGCGCTCTTCGTTCAGCAGACAGGCTTGAGTCCCATTGCCGTGATGCGCGTCATAGTCAATCACCATCACGCGCTCCAGTCCCCTTGCCAGCAAATCCTTCGCGGCGATGGCGATGTTGCTGAAAATGCAAAACCCCATCGCCCGATCCGGTTCGGCGTGATGCCCCGGCGGTCGGACGATGGCGAAGCCGTTCTTCGCATCCCCGTTCATCACAGACCGGGTACAGGTCAATACCCCGCCCGCGGCAAGCAAAGCGTCTTCATAGGTGGACTGCGTTACATACGTGGGCGCATAATCAATGACGCCCGGTCCCTGCCTGCAAGCCTCTTGAACGGACTTGACCATCCCCGCCGGGTGAACGCGCATCAGGTCGTCCAACGCGGCAGGCGCGGCTTCGACCCTGTCCGCGCCGAAGGATTGCAGCATCGGCTCCAGTAAATCCAGCCTGCCCGGGCGTTCGGGATGATCGGGGAATTCATGTCCGCTCGAGGGGACGAAGGTATAGATGGTGGTCATGTGGTGAATTATATAACTGATTATGAAAGCGTCACATTCAAGGCTTCTCAAGGGTTACCTGCCCCCAAATGTATCGTCCAAATTCGCGCCAAAAGACGACATCATTCTCATCAGTCGCCGGCGGCTCAGACAGGGGCGAAAAAACCGCGGTGTCAATGGTTGTAAAGCCATCCGGGTATTTCGGAACGTAGAACAAATTCCCCGTTTCGACAAGGGGCGCATAATGGATCATCCAGACATACGGACCCTTCGAGACCGAATCGATCTCTATGACCCGTGTTTCGATGTTGATCTTCGTGTTGGTTTCACGGTCAAGCACGGGTTCACAACCCCGGTCGGTCATTATCGAAATTGGATAATAAAGAAAACCGAACTCCGGCCCGTCCGACAGGTCGATGGGAATTTCGAGATTATGATCGTCATACATCGGCGCAACGGCATCATCCCTGGCGTTTCTTAAGATCATCCCACGGGGAGTGAGGTCGATCTTGTGCGGGGAAAAAGCCTGGGAATCCGCGATGATCGTGATCAAAAAGATCAGCTTGTCACGCTCATATACCTGGTTCATTTCCTTCTGGATGATTTCCCAAACATCGACCCGTTGAGGTTCATGGGCTAGGATGTGGTTTTGAAGGACAGATTCCATCAATTCAGGGCTGAGGTAGGTGATTGCAATTCGAACCTTGCTTGAATCGTCAAAACCGATCTCCTTTATTTTCGTCCAGCGTTCCGCTTCGTACGCAAGAAGGTTTATAGCCGCATGACGCGCATACAAAACCCTGTGATTCTGCGCAGCCAGCATATCTGCCGGAGAAAGAATAATTGCCGGGTCGGGCGTTGGGGTGGCGGCATACTGAAATATTTGATTAACCGCCGGGTTAAGAGCGGCATTGCCAGCAATCCCCGCGTTACTGGACGAACAGGGCGTCATCAAAACATAGGCTTCAGGCGTGGCTGGAGCGCAGCCCGCCTGAAGCCAAATCAAAATAACGCTCAAACAACCCGACAGGACGTTTCGTGTGAATGTACCCCTTGGCATAATGCTCGCCTTTCTGGAATATCTGATTTGATTGGCTTGACTTACGCGATGTCAACGTAGGGGCGATCCGTCAAGGCTTATCGAGCAGCCCGGTCATCAAGAGAGGATCGTCCTGGGATGGAAACCCTGCCCGGTCAAAGGGCAACCCTCCCTTTACGAAACAAGGCTCCCAGAGATATGGAAAGGTCCTCCAAGGAAATGAGATAGCCCCTCCTGCATAACTTCAGTAATTAACTCACCTTACGCGAAACGTCCCGAGGGCGTCGCTGCGGCGACATTCTCGTAATTCAGGCTCGTTTTTCATCAAAACCTTCGGGACGGTGCTTAACATCAGTAATTAAGGATTTTTTAGTCGCCCATCGGTTGGTTGACATGGATAATCGACAGGCGCGTAGCATCATTGTAAGGTAGGAATTATCGATATTCAAGTGACGTTTGACATTTTGCCCCGCCATTAAAAAGTCCCGCCGCCTGCCAGCATGGGGGGGACATGCTGACAGTGCGGCGGATGACACCAGAATACCAGTAAAAGGGAGGGCAGGTGTCGATGGAGATAATATACACCTTTTTTGTCCGAAATGCATTAAAAACGAATAAGACATTGGTACTACCCCGCTATTTCCTCCCGTTAAAAATATCCAGCCACTCCTCCACTTCCCCCGCAGAGAGTTTTTTTTCGTCCGCGGCAGGCGTGGAGCCTGTCAGCGTTTCCCGCAGGAGTTTCACGAACTCTTCCGAGGCGGTCACACGGGAGCGGTTCACTCGCGCGGCGTTTTGCACTTCATGATCCGACGAAACCACCGCCCAATTTTTCGCCGACCCCGCCAACGCCTCCAATCGCAAGCGGATGGCTGAATCCGCAGTCCGCCCGCGCCGGACAAAATGAGCCTTAACCGCGCCAAACTTGCGCTCGCCTGCCTGCCCGGCGGGAGCGCCGTCAAAGTAGACTTCGACCGGCTGGCGGCGAATCCGCGCAAAGTCCTGCAAGAGGCGGATGAGTTCCATCTCGTCATCCGGGTCTTCGAGGCTTAATCCAAGTTTGGGAATCAGGTTATGACCGTCGATCAGGTAGGGCATTCAGCGATTGTACTAAAAAGTAGGGCAAGTTTAAACCTGCCCTACACCCTGCGCTTCCACCACCTTCGTCGCCACATCGAAAACGGGCGGGTGTTCGAGAGTCTTCTTCACCTTGCACAATTCTGCAGAGCGGACCAGCGCCGCGTGATACTGCTCGGGAAAGGTCGGCGGAACCTGAATCTCCAGTTCCACCCTGCCGATCAACCCGTTTGTCGGGTTTGAATAATTGCGCTGGATAATGCGAATACCCTCAGCAGGCAGGTTGCGCTGCTGGCAAAAGCCCAGCACGTAAATGCCCGCGCAGGTACCGATGGATGCCAGGAACAACTCGAACGGCATCGGAGCCGTATCATCGTTGGGCTGGTCGGTCTTAATCGTATGCCCGCGGAAGTGGGCGTCCACCTTTTGTCCGCCGGGGAAGTCGATGATCATTTCCATGTCAAAATCTCCATATCGTTGTTTTATATTTCTTTGATGCGCGACCGTTCAAATTGATACAACCAAATTCCCCGCTTTGGAAGCGACAGATGTCATGACGCTCACATCCCCGCGCGCCCCGGCGCGTATATATGTCCATCGGAAACCATGCCGAAGGTCGAAACAGAATATAATGCACCCACAACTCAAAGGAGAACAAAATGGCAGATAAAAAATCATCCGAGATCATCGTCCCCCAGCAGGGCGGCGTGGTCCGCAACATGGTCAACCAGCTCAAACTGATCTTCCGACTCCTCGGCGACCGCCGGGTTAGCATCCTCGCCAAATTCGTCCCGCTGGGCGCGTTTGCCTACCTGCTCATGCCCGCCGACCTCGCCCCCAACGTCGTCCTGCCCGTCATCGGCATGGTCGACGACGCCGCCATTCTCTGGCTCGGCACCTACATCTTCACCGAACTCTGCCCGCCCGAGGTGGTATCCGAACACATGAAGGCGCTGGCTGGCAACATGAATTCAAGCGACGCCGACAACGACGATGTGGTGGACGGCGAAACCAGCGAAGTAAAAGAATAAATGAGACGATTGATCCTCCCCTTGATGCTTGCCCTGATCGCCTGCGGCGGAAACGGGATTCCCGGACCGACCTCCACGCCCCTTTCCCCGCCGACAGTTGGATCAGCGCCCCAGACCGAAGCCCCGCCCGAGCCGGGTCCCGCCACAGAACAGCCCGCCCCGACAGAGATTATTCAAGCAGACAACTTTCCCGATGCGAACAACTTCACCTGGCAGCCCACCGCCAGCGGACTGGACCGCCCCGTGGATATCCAATCCGCGTTCGACGGCTCGGGGCGACTGTTCATCGTCGAAAAATACGGCGCCATCCGCATCTTCAAAGACGGTCAAATCTACGCCCAACCCTTTCTGAACATCGACGGACGCGTCGACGACAGCAGCAACGAAATGGGGCTGCTCGGTCTGGCGTTTCATCCCAACTATGAACAGAACGGCTATTTCTACGTCAACTACACCGGCGACGGCGGGCATACCCGCATCTCGCGCTTTCAAGCCGCGGCAGACACCGCCGACCCCAACAGCGAAAAAGTGTTGATGGTCATCGAACAACCCTTCCCGAACCATAACGGCGGAGCGGTTGCATTTGGTCCCAACGGCTATCTCTACCTCGGCCTCGGCGACGGCGGGCTGGCTGGCGACCCGCACAAGAACGGACAGAATACCGAAGCGATGCTGGGCAAAATCCTGCGCATTGACGTGAACAACGGCGATCCGTACTCCATCCCCGCCGATAACCCGTTTGGGAATGAAGTCTGGGCGTACGGGCTGCGCAACCCGTGGCGCATCTCCTTCGACCGCGTCACCGGCGATTTGTGGATCGGCGACGTGGGGCAGGGTGAATGGGAAGAAGTGGACTACCTGCCTGCTGGTTCACCCGGCGGCGCGAATTTTGGCTGGAGCATTATGGAAGGCAGCTACGGGTACGACGGCGAACCTCAGCCCGGCTTGCTGCTTCCCGCCGCAGAATACAGCCACTCGAACCCCTACAGCGGATGCTCCGTCACGGGCGGGTATGTCTACCGTGGTTCGATGCCCGAATGGAACGGCGTCTATCTCTACGGCGATTATTGCGAGGGCACGGTCTGGGGCTTGATCCTTGTCAATGGTCAGTGGCAGTCCCAGGTCATGTTCGAGACGGGGATGACGATCACCTCCTTTGGCGAGGATGAAGCGGGCGAGTTGTATCTGCTCAGCGATACGGGCGGGGTTTACATCCTCGCAAGGAAATAGAGACTTATCACATCCATAATAGGTGCTTTGTCATCCGAGTTTATGACGCCTGTCACTGGCATAACGGGCGTTTTACATATAAACTAACAACATCGGAGTCAGGAGGCAGTCATGGCAAAGAAGGTTTGGCAGGTCGAAAAAACCAAGTACTGCGAACATTTGAAAGAGAACATTGCCATCGAAGTCGAGGTCGTGTACCCGGCGGATCAACTGCCTGAGCAAGCCCCCCGCATCGTAGCAAGGCGCTGTACCAAAGCGCTCGAATGCAACTGCATCGAACACCCCGCCTGCTCGTTGAGCGGAACAAACCCTGACGTTGACCCTGTTGAATAGAACAGCCCAAAACGCTGTTCATCCAAACTCTCTCTCCTCCCTCTGAGTTGGTCTAAAGGCTACGCCGCGCACTGCGCGGCGTATGCCGTTGGTGGGCCGGACTCGAACATCTCCCGACGTTGCAGTTCATTACAACCCGCGCGCAAAATCCCGCACGCTTTCATCGGCGGGATTTTCTTTTATCTGCTCCGGCTTGCCTGCCTGCTTCAACTTACCGCCGATGATGACCGCCACCCGGTCGCCGAACTGCGCGGCTTCTTTCAAATTATGCGTCACAAAAATAGTAGTGCGATGATCTTCCGCCAGCACGCGCGAAAGGTCTTGAAGCAATTTTTCACGTGTTTGCGGATCGACGGCGGAGAAGGGTTCGTCCATCAACAGCAGTTCGGGATCGAGGACGAATGCCCGCGCCAGGCTGACGCGCTGCGCCTCCCCCCCGGAGAGTTGGCTGGCGCTGCGCTCCAGAAGTTTATCCACGCCCATGGCTTTTGCCCACTTATGGACTCGCTCCAATGTTTCGTTCTTATCCATCTTGCGGAACTTCAACCCCAGCGCAATATTTTCGCAGACAGACATATCCATCAACAGCGGGTCTTGAAAGACGAAAGCGATCTTGCGGCGGTATTCGAGGTCGTGCCATTCTTTTTGCGGCTTGCCGTGAAAGGTAATTTCACCCTTTGACGATTTGATTAAATGCGCCAATGCCAGCAGGAAAGTGCTTTTGCCTGCACCATTCGGACCAACCACAGCCAACGTTTCGCCTTTTGCAATGGTCAGTGACGTGACCTTAAGTGCATCACGTCCGTTGCGCTGGACGAGCAGGTTATTGATTTCGAGAAGATTTGTCATAAACATTCTTTCGTCTTTCTTCTTTCCTTGACAACGAAACAGGATAGAAGAAAGAAGCAACTATCGTTTTGCGCCCTTTTGCTGGATCCACGTCAGCGCGAGGTTGATCAGATAGGTGATGACAAGCAGTAAAGCAGAGAGTGCCAACGCCCGTTCAAATTCACCTTTGGATGTTTCGAGCACGATAGCCGTTGTCAGTACGCGCGTCTGCCCGCGGATGTTTCCGCCGACCATCATGGATGCGCCTACTTCCGAGATGACCGAACCGAATCCAGCCATGAGAGCCGCCAACAATGGAAGCCTTGCCTCACGCCACAGATGCCAGATCATTTGCGGACGGGATGCGCCAAGCCCCAGCAGTTGTTGTTGCAAGCGTGGGTCGAGCGCTTCGAGCGCGGCAGCGGTGAGCCCCATCACGACGGGCGCGGAGATGACCGTCTGCGCGATGACGATTGCCCACGGGGTATAGATGAGTCGCAAGTCACCAAGAGGTCCGCTGCGCCAGAGGGTCATGGCGACGACGAGACCGACCACGACAGGCGGCAATGCCATGCCCGTGTTGACGATGCTCAACAGGAACGAACGCCCGCGGAAATTGCCAAGCGCGAGCCAGGTGCCGAAGGGCAAACCGATCAGCAGGCTGATGACAGTGGCAAACAGGGAGACTTGCAAGGAGAGGGATGTGATTTCGAAGATTTCAGACATGGTTGATGTAAGTATAAGGTATACAAGTAGACAGGTACACAAGTACACAAGGGGAATGAGTTTACGTGTTTACGTGCTTACGTGTTTACGTGCTTACGTGTTTACTTGTCTACTTGTTTACTTGTCTACTTGTTTACTTTTTTACGTTTCTATTCTTGCTCTCCCGTATCGGGGAAGAATAACGGCTCGCCGTATTGCTCCACGCCGAAGTCGCGGATGATCTGCTGTCCTTGCGGCGAGGTGATGAAATCCGCAAATGCTTTTGCACCCTCAAGGTTGACTTTTGAAAATTTTTCGGGGTTGACCGTCAGCACGTGATAGATATTTAACAGGAATGGGTCGCCTTCGTAAAGGATATCAAGGTTTACATTCGGTTTGTATGCAAGGAAGGTGCCGCGGTCGGTGAGGGCGTAGCCTTCTTTTTCGGATGCTATTGAGAGGGTAAAGCCCTGTCCCTGACCGGTTTCGATGTACCAGGGTTGCCCCGCCGGATCGAGACCTGCATTCTGCCAGACCTGCAATTCCTTGATATGCGTACCCGAGTCATCGCCACGCGAGACGAAGGTGACAGCGGAGGAGAAAATTTTCTCGAAGGCAGAATCAAGCGTCGGGGCGGTGCGGAGCGCGGCAGGGTCGTGGGGCGGTCCGACGAGGACGAAGTCGTTGTGCATCACAAGGCGGCGATCAATGCCGAATCCTTCTTGCATGAATTTTTCTTCGGCGGCAGGGGAATGCAGCAGGATGACATCGGCGTTGCCTTCACGTCCCATTTCGAGCGCTTGACCCGAACCTGTGGCGACGAGTTGAACCGTGTAACCGGTTTGTTCTTCGAAGATGGGCAGAAGTGCATCGAGCAAGCCTGAGTCCCGGGTGGAGGTAGTAGAGACCAGCAGCAGGGATTTTGCGGGGGATGGACTGCAAGAGACAAGAATGAATATCAATAAAATTGCGGAAAGGATGCGTGGCATCCCTCCATTATAAAGAAGTGGACGGTTCGCATGAGCCGTCCACATTTGAAATTAACTATCGAGACCGAGTTCTGCGGGGTTGCGGCCTGCATCGGGGAAGAAGAGCGGCGTGCCGTACTTATCAACGCCGAATTCGCCGATGGCAGATTGGGTTTCAACATCGATCATGAAGTTGGCGAATGCCAGCGCGCCTTCGTAATTGATGTTATCAGACTTGGCGGGGTTCACAGTGATGACATGGTAAACGTTCAACAGACCGGCTTCGCCTTCCACAAGGATATCAAGCTGGTAGGTATCTTTGTTGGACAGGTAGGTGGCGCGGTCGGTCAAAATATAGGCTTGTTTTTCAGAAGCCACGATCATCGAAGCGCCCATGCCCTGACCGGTTTCAATATACCAAGCCTGACCCGCCGGGTCGAGTTCGGCAGATTTCCACAAGGCGAGTTCCTTCTTGTGGGTACCCGAGTCGTCGCCGCGGGTGACAAAATTTGCGCCTGTGCTGAAGATCGCCGCGAAGGCTTCTTTGGCGGTTGCCATGCCTTTGATACCAGCGGGGTCTTCGGCGGGACCAACGATGACGAAGTCATTGTGCATCACGAGGAAGCGGTCTTGTCCGTGTCCGCCGTCCATGTAGGTTACTTCGGAGGAAGGCGCGTGGACGAGAAGCACGTCGGCGTTGCCTTCTTCACCCATCTTGAGCGCTTCACCAGTGCCGACGGCGACGGTCTGCACGGTGAAGCCGGTCTGTTCTTCGAACATGGGCACGAGCACATCCAGCAAGCCGGAGTCCTGTGTGGAGGTGGTAGTGGCGAGAATGATGTTCGGGTTGGCGGGTGCGGCGGCTTCGGTCGGTGTTTCCGTTGCGGCTTCGGTGGGGGCTTCAGTGGCGGCAACGGCTTCGGTTGCAGGAGCCTCTGTGGGGGCGGGCGATCCGCAGGCGGATAATGCCAGGGACAGGATCAAGCCCATGAGCAGGATAAATTTAATCGAACGGGACATTCTTCTTTTCTCCTTCTTTCATAAAAATGGTTTGTAACTGCTCAGTCGGTTCGCCTTTCTGCCATGTCATTTCTCAGTATCACGCAAGATTTCTCCTCGCTGACGCTCGTCGAAATGACAGGCTGAACAGTTACAATGTTTTTTGCTTTCCGCCGGATTGACAAGCGGGATAAAGCCGATGGAATCACTCACTGCCCTCTTTCAGCAGGGATAACCTCAAAAAGATGAACGCCGCCAGCGCGACCAAGACCAGCAAAGCGGCAACAGGCTGCGCGGCGGCAAGACCGAAGCCCTCGAAACGCTCGAAGACCAGCACCGGCACGATCTTTGGATGATAGGCAAGGATGACCACCGCGCCGAATTCGCTGATGCCGCGCGCCCACATCATTAACGCGCCAGCCAGAACGCCGCGCCACGCCTGCGGAAGCGAGACATGCCAGAACGCCTGCCAGGGAGTCGCGCCGTCAATCAGTGCGACGCGCTCCAGTTCTTCATCCACCAGTGCGAAGGACTCGCGGCTGAGGTTGACCAAAAACGGCAGGCTGACGAATAACATACCAACGACGATGCCGGAGAAATTATCGGTGAACGCGATGCCAAGTGGAGTCAGCCACTGACCGAGCAATCCGCGCCTGCCGAAGACCAGCAACAACGCCACACCCGCGGCAGTGTGCGGAATGACAATGGGCAGGTTGACCAACGCCTCCACCAAACGCCTGCCGCGAAATTTTCTACGCGCCAGCAAAAACGCCAGCGGCACGCCGGTGACAATTGCCAGCAAGGTCGCCGCTGCCGCCGCGCTGAACGTCAGGCGGATGGAACTCAACACCTGCGGGTCGGTCAGCGCCAGCCAGAGAGTCTCCGGCGTGGTACCGAGCAAAATACTGAACAGCGGCAGGACGATGAACAGAAGCAGCAACCCGCCCAGCGCGGAAAAAACGATGTTAAAAAATTGGTTCCTTTTCTTCACAATAGGAGCACCTGGTCATTGCGAGGAGGGTGTTTTCCCCGACGAAGCAATGACGGAAATTTTTGTTTTTGATGTTGATACTCCTGTCACATTATTCCAACGGAACTGCGAGCGTTTGCAAACCGTCGGGCAGGTTTTCGTACCCGTCCGCGAGAAAGGCCTCGAACAGCGGATGGTGATTCGCCTCCATCACGGCGCGTCCTTCGTCGCTGAGTAAAAAAGCGATGAACAGCGCGGCTTCTTCGATATGCCGCGCCCCGGCGGGGATCGTCACGCCGTAGCCGATGCGTTCGCCGCGAAACAGCGGCTTCACCGAGGCAAACCGCTGGAAATCCAGGTTCACCTGCGCCTGGTGATAAAACGACTCGAAATCCGGCTCGCCCAAATTCACTTCGACGGGCAGGTTCACCATGTTCAAGTTATGCTGCCGGATCACGCTTTCATATTCGAAGGCGTAATCCAAATCGCCCGATTCGAGCAGCGCGATCAACTGCACGCTCGAACCGCGCAAAACAATATGCGAATCCGTCTTCGTCTCCAAAACCTCCGGCACGGTAATGGTCGTCAACTCATCGCCGCGAAAGATCGTCACCGGAAACGAAAACTGTCCGTCGAACATCGGCGCGAACAGACCGTAATCCTCGTTCGCCATCTCCGTCAGCGCGAACGCCATCAATGCGCGGTAACCCGATGCGTCGAAGCGCGGGTCGGCAATGCCGATCTTCACATCAGGGCGGGCGATCACCCCCGCCCAATTCTCCGCGTTGATCTCGTCTGCGTATTTGCTGCTTTCGCCATACGCCAGCGCCAGATGATTGCTCGCAAAGCGGATATACCAATCGGCATACGGCTCGTTCGTCTCCGGCGCGCGGCTTGCATACATCAGCATCGGAATCAGCGACGCATCCGCCGTCACCACCACATCAATCGGCTCATGCAATTCCGTCGCATGGCGGATGACCTGAATGCTGCCGTGATACTCCGCCCGCGCGTCAATGTTCGGATACTTCGCCTCGAACGCCTTTTCGATCTCCGCGAACGGGACGATGAGACTCCCCGCCGCGAACACCGAAAGCGGAGTCTTCTCCGCCTCCTCCCCCGCCCCAGCCTGTTGACTGTTGCAGGAGCCGAGCGCCACGCCGAGAAGGGATAAGAGCAATAGGGTTGCGAAAGATTTTTTCATCACAATGAGAGGTGACAGTCACGGCGCAGTAGCGCCATGACTGTCACCTGATTCGTCTACTTCACTTCCAACCTGACCACATCCTTCACCCAGGCGTTGCTGGGCAGGTTGGGCATGACCATCTTGAACTTTTCAAGCGTGTCGGTGAAACCGAGCAGGCAGTTCGCGCAGGCGCGGATGTCGGCGAGGCTCACTTCGACAGAATATCCATCCGAGGCAGTGATGACCAGCGTCGTCGCGCCCTCAGTCACGCCGGCGAGATCGAGCAGGGCGTTCAACGAAACGCCCTCAAAATCGCCTTTGCCCTGCTTGGGATGTTCCGCCGTGATCGTCAACACTTCCATCGCACGCAGATCCGCTTCCATGAAGCCCATCGGCTGAGTCGCCGCGCCGGTGACAACGAGACTGCCCGTCACCTCCCCGGCGGAGGCTGCTTCCGTCGCTTCTTCGGTGGCGGCGGCAATCGGCTCCAGCCCAACCTTGATCTCCGCGATCATGCCGACCATTTCCTTCTTGCTCAAATCCGCCCCAACCAGCCTGAGCGGAAAGAACTCCTCCGGCAGCGCCCCATCGTTGACCTGGTACGCCACAAGGATGTTGTTGTTGCGGCTGATCCGCGCCGCATCGAAGGCGGCAGAGTAACCGTCCGAGGCGACCACATCCACGCTGTAACCGGCGGCGGCGAGTTCCTCATTGAAGGCGGGACCTTCGTGCGCGATGTTGTCGTCCACTGCGCCGACAAAAAGCCAGAGCGGAACCCCAACCCACTCCTGAGATTTGTCGTCGGTCCAGGACGAGCCGTGGCACTGCGTCGCGCCGCAAGACTCCACCGTCGCGCGATCCATCGGCGTGGAAATCGCCCCGGTCACATCCAGGGTCCATTCCGCGCCGAGATTCTTGACCACGAACTTGTTGACCCATTTCACCGACCAGTGACCCTCGGTCACCTGGTTCAACTCCGCGCTGACGATGCCGATGCGCACGGTTCCATCCTGGGCGGCGTCGAGCGGCTCGCCGTTCACCTCGTATACGAGGACGGCGGTCAACTCGACGGGATTCTTAAGTTCCTCGCCGGTTGCCGGGTCGAAGGCGGTGAACGAACCGTTTTGAATCTGGTCGAATGAAAACGTCATGCTGTAACCGTCTTCCGCGACCGCTTCGAGACCGGCAGATTCATCCACGCCGCCGATCAGTTCCGCAAGGTCTTTCAACGCCACACCCTTCACCTTGACGGGCGGCGTGATCTTGCCGGTGCTGCTCTTTGTACCGGCATACCCCTCGGTGGCGGGCAGCGCCTTCAAATCATCCAGCGTCAACGAAATGGTCTCATCGGCTCCGACGATCTCCAGCGCAACCCCCGCAGCCTCGGTCGGCGCGGCGGCTTCCGTCGCTTCCTCAACAGTGGGCGCGGGTTGGGTTTGAGGTCCCCCCGAGCAGGCGGCAAACCCAGCCGCCAGCGCAATCAACAATGCGCCGCTCAGGATCATACGAAGATACAGTTTCATACAATTCTCCTTGATATTCAGGCGGGCAAATGTCCGCCTGTAATTTTCGGTGGTGGCTCCTTGCGCATAACGCAAGCCGGAATGTCATTCCGACCTGCTGGCGTCATCATTCGCCTTGAACCATTACCCGATTTTCGACATTGCAGGAAAAACGATAAGGATGTTCGCGCCATGTCTTGAATGTTCCGGGCGCATGGAGATACATTTAAGGAAATACTTAATTGAATTATATAAAAAAACCGGACGCGCGGCTAGGGCGAATATTCGCTGTTTTATTTCCTGGGAATTAAGTTCAATTCTTTCACAACGCAATTTGCTCCCCACTGTGATTGGCGTTGTATCCGGTTAATGCTCCCAACATGGCGCGAAAGTCAACCGTCTGGATAAAGTCGAGAAGTGGCGAAAGCGTCTTCTCCTGTTCGCGCGGCAGGATAAGATCATAGCGTTCCTCGAAAAGCGGGATGAAACCCAGCCCGCGTTGGTGCGCGGCGGCTTGCAATCCCAGCGACACATCCGCCTTGTCTGTTCCAACGAGGGATGCGGCTTCGCTATGGGTCTTTACCGATCGTTCGTAGCCATGGATCATTTCGACGGGGATGCCCTGCCTGCCGAGTTCGGCATCCAGCCAGAGGCGCGTGCCGGAGCCGGGGTTGCGGTTCACAAAGCGGACCCCGGACCGGGCAATGTCCGGGAGGCTTTTGATTCCCTTTGTGTTTCCCGCCGCCACGATAAGCCCCTGCGTGCGATAGGCAAGCGTGACAACCTCCACATCGCGGTCCGGGAAAAGATGCCGGACAAAGGGTGTGTTGTATTCGCCGCTTGTATCGAGAAGATGCGAGCCGGATATCTGGCAGAGTCCCTGCCGCAAGTTGACCAGCCCATCCAGCGAGCCGACGGGCAGGCTGAGTAAATTGACGTGATTGGCAAGATGATTCGCCACGCCTTCAAGGGCAAGATCGTGGCTGCCGGAAAAGATGACCGAAGGGTACTTGCTCTTGGGCAGGATGACTTCCTGCAGGAGAAAGGCATCGCCTTTGGCGCGGTAGAATTTTTCTGTTACCTTACCCGTCCGG
The DNA here is from genome assembly GCA_016703605.1 of Candidatus Villigracilis adiacens. Taxonomy (GTDB): domain Bacteria; phylum Chloroflexota; class Anaerolineae; order Anaerolineales; family Villigracilaceae; genus Villigracilis; species Villigracilis adiacens. The sequence goes on from JADJBU010000004.1 coordinate 66,354, forward strand.
CGCATTTCACCGACTTCGATCAGGTCTGCCGATTCCAATGCCAGAATGTGATGCCGCACCCAGGCGGGGGACTGTTTCAACGTCCGCGCGAGAAGCGTGAGCGTAGCAGGAGCCGCCATTAGCAGGCGCAAAATATCCATGCGGCGCGAATCCGCTAGCAGTTTGATCTTGTCGAAGGAGTGAATGGGGGAAACAGTCTTCATACGAACGGCGTTAAGGGAAACCTAAATCGAGTCTACTGGTTTAACCATGCCGAGTCAAGCAGAAATGCCGGGTAGTGTGCAAGCAAAACATGTCAGGCGTGGAGTCGAAAGTGGCGCCACGACATCTCCCGACTTTCGAGCAAAATCGGGAAACCCTTCGACAGGCTCAGGGCAAGTTTTTGCAGTCAACACTGACAACCTTGGCTTCCACACTGTAAGTTAGCTGTTAGGTCGGGTTCACCTCAATGGGTGTAGAATGACGGCGTACGTTGCATTGAAAAGAAGTTAATACCAAACATTATCAAGACATCGATAATGGCAAACCTGCTGAAAGGCAGGGACGCAAAGCTATGGGTCTACCGTCACGCAGGTCGTGACCAGGATCGCCAAGCCGCCGAAAGTCAACAACACAGCCCGCGGGTTTTCACTTCCCTTCCCGCCCAACAGCAATTTCGTTGACGGAACGTCTTTCAGGCTTGGCTTAACAGTCAAGCCTTTTGTTTTTAACCGAGCTTTAAAATCGACAAACGATAACGGCAAACCTGTCGAAAGACAGGGACGCAAAGCCATGGGTCTACCGTCACGCAGGGCGTGACCAGGATCGCCAGGTTACCGAAGGTCACATGAACGAAACCCGCGCCTCTCGTTCGAACATTTCGCAAACCTGGCATTCCTCAATAGCCCCCCCGACGACGCTGGAAAGCATCCCGGCAGCAAGGAAGGAATGTCATGAAATACTTCTTCATATCAATCACTGTCATCGGGGCAACCCTTGCCGGCTCATTTAATATGGCGGGATCGGTGTTGTCGCAAGATACCTCGTCAGCCGGCGCAATGCTCACAACCCCTGTGGAGCCGCTGCAAGAAACAACTGGGGAGACGACACCATTCGTCGACCTTGTCGGGGTTCAGGAGATCAATTTCCAGCCGGGTGTCGAGGCGGAAAATCCCGCCTACGCATTTGGCAACCCGGCAGGCTGCGCCGCCTCCGCGCCGAATCCCTCTCCCGAAGAAATGCTTGCCAAAGTGCAGCAAGACCTCGGCGATAGCATCGTATTGAATGACCTGCGCGAATTCTATATCTGGAACGGACCCCTCGGCACAATGCTCAACGTAACCGACGACCCGTTCGTTTACGAGTTCCGGATCAAGATGTATCAATCCCCGCAGACCTACCAGGCGGATCAACTCGTCACCACGTTTCTCACAAACGGATTTGTGGTCTGGCTCCGAAAGAACGCCAACGGTTTACACCTGCTGGCTGTTCCAATGACGCCAGGCGCGCTCGAATCTTCGTGGGCTGGGTACATAACCGCCTACTGGCAAATCAACGGTTATCCGCAAGACGAGACCATCGTTCCCATCCTCAAAAAACTCCCCTGCCATTGGGTCATCGACCAGGGATACGTCGGCAACGAAACCCTTCAGCAAATGTTCGATTTCAACTGGCAAATCCCCGATTATCTCTCCGCCGGGCGGCAATACCTTGCCTCCAATTGCCAGGAGGCGAACCGCATCTCACAGGAAGAGATCGGCTTCTGGGACGCCTCCTCCATGTGCGGCCCCCTCGCCTGGACCATCATCAAAGACGCAAACGGATTTCCCTACCGTATTGGCGACTGGTACGCAGACGCCTCCATTTTCACCGCCGCCAACCCCAAGTGGAACGGACGTCCCTGGCTCGGCTTCGACCCTGAAACCTACGACGTCTTCCATACAGACACTCCCATGCCCGGTTATGATTTTGCCGCCAACGGCGACCTGCACACGGGAGACATCCTCTACTCATACTCGACCCTATATCAAAGCCCGGATGAGCGCTTTGATCACATCTTCATGGTGGCGGGCGTGGATGAAAACAATGCCCGTATCAGCATCAGCAATATGATCCAGAACCTGCCGACCTATGATTGCTTCATCCGTGAAATAACACTCTACACCCCCGGCGACCTCGCCAACGGCGTGATCAACAAGGAATGGAACAGTTACGAAAACGGGCGCACCGGCGTGATGGGCTTCGATATCTTCCGCTGGAAATGGCAGACCCATCATCTCGAAGGCCAGGCGCGCGAATACACTGTCCGATTCGGCGACACCCTCGAAACCATCGCCTTCGACTGGAAAATCCCGCCTCAAAGCATTGCCGACGCCAATCACATCCGCCTGACAGATCAACTGCTCCCAGGGCAGACGATAACCCTGCCCCAGCCCGAGCCGGGTTATAAATAAGCCCGCAAAAAAAAAACGCTGGTCAACTAAAATATCGGTGAGCAACATTGCCCGCCGGTATTTTTTTTATTTGACATCATTACTTGCCCATGCTATAAACCAGACGTTACGCGCCCTTAAAATCGGCGACCCCGGCGGAGTTGAAACAGACTCTGACAGTTGATCGTTCTCCCAAAGAACAAATATTCATGGATAATCAGAAGATCGTCATCGTCCTACCGGCTTATAATGCCGCTCAAACCCTTCAGCGCACCCTAAATGAGATCCCCCTGGAGTATCGAGAGCATATCATCCTGGTAGACGACGCTTCGCAGGATGGGACTGCCCAACTCGCGCGGAATGCCGGACTGCTGGTTATTGAACATGAAAAGAATCTCGGCTATGGCGGAAATCAAAAAACCTGCTATCGTGAAGCCCTGAAAGCAGGCGCAGATATCGTGGTCATGCTCCATCCCGACCATCAGTATGACGCCGTTGTCATCCCGGATTTGATTTTCCCGATCCTCAAAGGAAAAGCGGATGCCGTCTTTGGTTCGCGCATGTTGGGCGGACGCCCTCTTGAAGGCGGTATGCCGTTCTGGAAATACGCTGCAAATGTTATATTGACCGCCATTGCAAATATTATTTTCCGCCGATATCTGACCGAAATCCACTCCGGGTTTCGCGCATACTCAAGGAAATATCTGGAAACGATTCGCTTGGATGATAACAGCGACGATTTTGTCTTTGATACCGAAATCATCGCGCAGGGCATGATGTGCAACCTTACCTTTCGCGAAGTTCCCATCGTCACACGCTACTTCCCTGAAGCGTCTTCCATCAACTTTAGGCGGAGCGTCGTATACGGGTTTGGCGTGTTGTTCACCCTAATAAAGTTCCATCTTCACGTGTCTGGGTTGATCCGTTATAAGCAGTTTGCGCCCCGCGAGCTTGTGGAAAAGAAACGACAAAAAAATGAATACCCTCCGCGCTAAACTCTCTTTTGGCATCATCCTTCTGGCGGTTTTATCCCTTCTCGCGTATGCGATCATGCGCCTGGCGCCTTCCGGGCTTGGAATCGACTGGAGGCTTACCTATCGCCCGGCAGCATTGGCGCTCCTGCGCGGACAAAACCCCTATAGCGTCGAAGTCTCCCCGGAGGCGCCCTTCTTTGCCGCGCCATGGGGGTTGCTGCCATTGCTGCCTTTGGCTTTGCTCCCCATCGAAATGGGACGCGCCTTCGTAATGGTGATCGGACTGGCGGTGTTCGGCTATGCGGCATATCGCGCTGGCGCAAAGCCTTACGCTGCTGTTTTATTTTTGCTCTCCCCGCCTGTAATACATACGATCCTGAACGCAAATATCGAATGGATTCCCATCCTTGGGTTTGTTTTGCCTCCCTGGCTTGGGTTATTTTTTGTAACCGTCAAACCGCAGACCGGATTTGCCGTCGCGATCTGGTGGCTTATCGATGCCTGGCGCAAGGGAGGGGCTGCGCAGGTGAGCCGCACATTTGCTCCGGTTGTCATTGCGTTTCTGATCTCCTTTACCTTTTATGGGTTGTGGCCCCTGGGCATGTTTAACGCACTTAATTACGGACGGGGATTCAATGCAAGCCTTTGGCCCCAGTCCATTCCCATTGGCATGGTCTTATTGGCGGCGTCAATTCAAAAGCGGGATGTACGATACGCAATGTCGGCATCTCCCTGCCTCTCCCCCTATGTATTGTTTCACGCATGGGGCAGCGCGGTCTTTTCCTTTATTAACGATCCAGTACAAATGACGGCCGTCTTCATTGGTTTGTGGATACTGGTCGGTCTTCGTTTTCCAATCGGGTCATGACAAATCGGTCTTCTGATAGCGACATCCAATTCAGGCGCTTTACGAAACTCGCAGGGGCCCAGTTTCTCTTAACCGGTTTATGGACGTCGGCAATTGCGTTATCCCAGGGATTGGGGACAACGACTTTAATCGCAATTACCATAACCATGGCTGGGGCATATTTATTATTGGCGCCTGTTTTTCTCAAACGCCAACAATCAGCCTTATCGGCGCTGGCAGGCAGGTTTACCCGCTCCGGCGCGCTTGTCATCCCTGTCTTACTTTTCCTCTTTCTCTTTCTGCGCAGCCCCGGCATGGACGCGCTGCGCATCATAGGGCCCATTCTCGCAAGCCTTTGGCTGGCGGGCATCGAAGCCCTGTTCATATTTGACGCGCCCGGCAGGATCGCCCTGGAAAAAAGCGGTTCAAAGCGCCCGGCAATACCCATCGTTTTATTTGGGTATGGAATCCTGCTCATTCCATCCCGGGTTTCATCGCCCCTGGATGGGCTTCCCTGGAACACGCCGCTGGAATTTGTAACAGCCGCGCTGCTCCTGCCCTTTGTCTTTTTCCTCGCCCGGGGTTTTCTTTCCAAAAAGAGAATCGCGGTTCTTCTCGCGCTTTTATTTGTTGTCAAAGCGGCGGTGAGCCTTTTCCTCCCCCAATCCGGGTTGGGCGTTCGGGTTTACCTATCAGATGCAGACCGCGCGTCTGGCAGATTCGAGAGAACCTACGCATCGCTCCTATATCCATCCTACAGCCAGGTGATGCAGGTTCCCTTCCGAACATTCTTCGATTTCCCAATCGAGTCCATTAACCGTCACGGTTTCGACAAGGATAATTTTTGGATGGCGGTCGAGGTTAACGGCGCGGTTTCGCTGGCAAAGGATGAACGTCTGATTATCGTCGTTCAAGGCGCAGTGGAACGGAATATCAAATTGGTTAATCCTTCAACTGGCGAGTATTTTCCGGTCGAGACGATTAAATCTGCCGACGGTTTGGATGAAGAATATTTCGCCAGCCTTCCATTCGCAGGAAATGCAGAAATAAAAGGCTGGTTGATCTTCCCCAATTACGGAAACGCGCGTTTCGAACCCATGATCTTGAAACCGAACGGATCGGTCGTCCCCGCCCTGCCCAGGATCAGGCTGTCCGTCTCAGATACAGATTCCCCCGCGCACGGCTTCGAGAGTATCCAAAACCTGATTGCAGTCGCGCTATTTGCCGCGATCGTCATCTGCCTGTTCGATGGAATCCTTTTTTCGTATCAGACCGGCGATATTATCCCAGACGACCTCTATCTTCTTTTTACCGGCCCCATTCTTTATTACATCGTGAATGCCAGCCACAAGCCCGGCATCGATACATTCATCCTGTTTGCCGTCATTGCCTTGGCGCTGGTAAAACTGCCTGCCTACTTCCTTGGACGCCAGGGATATTCCGGCGCCGGGTATTTATTTGCCGTTGGAATTCCTGTTCTATTGATGTTCCTCGCGCTGGATATACGGAACCTTGCCGCAATGACACCCATCCCCCAGTATCAAGACGCGATGGAGTACCAGATGCTGGCGCGGAACATCTATGTGGCAGGCGACATTTTTCTCATCAAGTCTCCACCCTGGGCGTACAAGGTGCTTTTTCCCTATCTCGCCGGAGGCTTGCATATTCTGTTCGGGCAGTCGCTGTCTGCGCAGTTTTTCCTGAACGCATGGTCTGTGCTGCTGAGCGCCGCCTTTATGAACAAGATCGGGACGTATTTCGGCTTGACCAAACCGTCTGCCTTCGCTGCCTCCATACTGTTCCTGATACTCACCCTGCTGCCGCTGAGTTTTACCTATTTCTATCGCTTCGGGCTGATCGAACCGCCCGCCATCCTTGCCTTGTTATTAACAGCCTATTTCGCCGGGGAGAACAAATTCACCCTGATGTTCATCCTCGGCTTGATCACAGGCATGTTGAGGTTGAATTTTGCCGGGGCGGTCTTCACTTCGGTCACATTTCTTGCGCCTGCCTTCACTGGCGGGTTGGCTCAAGCCTGGGGTTCTTTCTTCATCTGGCTCCGGTTAAGTTGGAAGCGCGCGCTTTTCTATTTGATCGCGATTCCCCTGCCATCCCTGATGATTGCTTACATCTATTCCCGCTTCCATCCCGGCTATACATTGACCCATGAGATGAACGACCAGTCTTCGCTGGCATCCATCCTCGAGAGCCTTGCGAGCGTAATCGTGGGAAGCGACCGTGAATACTTTGCCTTTCAGGTACGCGCCCATCCATTGGACCTGCTCCTGATCGCCTTGCCGGTCTTTTTGGGTTTATTGGTCTCTTTGATTTCGCTGGTTTACCGCAAGGGTATCTTCCAAAAACTGGATATGCGCCCCGGTATGCTCCTGCTGAGTATGCTGCCCGTATATGCTGTTTTGAAGCCGATCGGATATTTCCCGCGCTACAGTTGGTCTTTCCTGCCGCCCGCCCTGATCGTGCTTGCGCTGGTTTTACAATTTGCGTTTGCGCCGGGCAACAAGAGACAGTGACAACCATCAACGTCGGATTCTTCCCCCGCTTTCGATCAGTCTGCTTATGGGGATATTCACCAGTGAAGGTATGAGGAGGACTTACAAATAAAAAAACCGCCTCTTGCGAGACGGTTGATGGTGTGCCCCCACGGGAATTCGAATCCCGGTTTAAGCCTCGCGTACCTCGATGGTATGAGGAGGACTTACAAATAAAAAAAACCGCCTCTTGCGAGACGGTTGATGGTGTGCCCCCACGGGAATTCAGATCCCGGTTTTAAGCCTCGCGTACCTCGATGGTATGAGGAGGACTTACAAATAAAAAAACCGCCTCTTGCGAGACGGTTGATGGTGTGCCCCCACGGGAATTCGAATCCCGGTTTAAGCCTCGCGTACCTCGATGGTATGAGGAGGACTTACAAATAAAAAAAACCGCCTCTTGCGAGACGGTTGATGGTGTGCCCCCACGGGAATTCGAATCCCGGTTTAAGCCTTGAGAGGGCTTCGTCCTGGGCCACTAGACGATGGGGGCTAAGGCGGGCGAGATTGTATCATCCCGAATTTGAATCGTCAACGAAAACGTGAATCTCCCTCGGTCCATGCACGCCGATGGTCAGTGTCATTTCGATGTCTGCGGTGCGCGAAGGTCCGGTGATAAAAACGGCATTCTGGTTTTTTACCAGGCTCATCGAATCGGGCAGTGACGGGAGGATATCTTTCGATTTCAGGATCACAAGATGGACTTCAGGCAGCAGCGACCCAAACAACTCCCCATCCGCCTCCAAAACGGACCCGGTATCTGCCAGCCCGGCCCAAGCCTTTGTCACGCCGACGGTGAGAGTCGGGTCGGGGTCGTGGGTGTAATCAATGCCGGTGTCTGTTAGTTGGGTTTCGTCCAGCACGCCCGGCTGTAGGTAGATTTTCAATACGTGATTCGCCAATAAATATTCGGCGACCGCGCGGGTTGGGTTTTGGGTTCGGTACACATTGCCGGAAAGGGCGGCTAGTTCACCGGTAAATTGCTGGACAAGATATTCACGGAGCGCGACATCTCCCGACGCTGCGTTCCAACGTCGTGAGACGTTGGAGTCCGGGTTGTGGAGCGCAGCGCCTTCCGATGCTGCGTTCCAACGTCGGGAGACGTTGGAGTCCGGGTTGTGGAGCGCAACGTCTCCCGACGTTGCAGGAGTCTTGGGCTTGAAACGCTCACGAAACGTCTTCCCTGCAAAGCGCGGTAAATCCTTGCTGTAGCCCCAACCTGTGAAGGCGGGCAGGCGCATCCACGCGGAACGCGGCGAGAGGAGATGAGTTCCCAGCGAAGCCAGCTTTTGAGAGAGGGCAAACAACTTCGGCTGAGTCGAGAGGCGGGTGAATATCCTGAGAAAAAACCGCGTTGACCAGGTCAAGCCTTTTCCGTCTTCATCCGCTTTTCGCTTTGCATCATCCGCTGCCCCCGCCCTGACCCTCGTCAATAACTTCGGCAGGTCAATATCCACCGGGCAGGCTTCCTTGCACGCGCCGCACAGGGACGAGGCTTGGGCGAGTTGGAAATAATTTTCGCCGAACAGCCCCGGCGAGATGACCGAGCCGATGGGTCCGGGATACGGCGCGATGGAGAGGTCGCGCCCGATGTAGGCATGCCCGCTCAGTTCGCGGAAAACGGGGCAGGCGTTGAGACATGCGCCGCAGCGGATGCAGTAGAGAGATTCTTTGAGCGGCGAATTGCGGATCTTGTTTCGCCCATTATCGAGCAGGATGATATGACGTTCCTGCCCCGGCATGGGTGTGTGAATCAACTGGGTGTAGACGGTGATCTTTTGCCCGGTTGCCGAACGCGGCAGAAGCGAAAGCATGAGCGCCAGGTCATCGAGATTCGGAACAAGGCGTTCGATGCCCATGAGGGCGATATGCGTTTTTGGAAGGGTCGTGACCATGCGCCCGTTGCCTTCGTTGGTGACGATGCAAATGCCGCCGGTTTCCGCCACGCCAAAGTTGACTCCGCTGATGCCGATGTCGGCGGTAAGGAAGACCTGGCGCAGGACTTTTCTTGCAGTGGCGGTGAGGGTTGGGATGTCTTCGGTGTAGGGGATGCCGAGTTTTTCGTGAAAGAGTTGGGCGACCTGTTCCTTTTTGAGGTGGGCCGCCGGTGTGATGATGTGACTCGGTCGTTCTTTGCGAAGCTGGACGATGTATTCGCCGAGGTCGGTCTCGACGACGTCGATGCCGTGTTCTTCGAGGGCGTGATTCAAGCTGATCTCTTCGCTGACCATGCTTTTGGATTTGGCGATGAGAGGGGATGGAGATTGGTAATTGGTAATTGATTGGGTGATGTCCAGAACGATATGGATTGCTTCCTGCGCGTCCTTGGCGCGGTGGATGGTGATGCCGTTGGTCTGGGCGTTGGCGATGAAACGGTCGAGATATTCGTCCAGGCGCTCGACCACATCCGCGCGGACAGAATGAGCGCGTTGTCGTCTTTCGCGCCAGTCGGGAATCGATTCGAATGCCGTGGCTTTGCCCCTGAGCCGCCGTTCGGAGTTGTTATCCAGGGCGGTCTGGAGGGTTTCGTTTTCGATGGATTGTCGGATACGCGCCCGAAAAGATGCATTGCTCATTTTTTTATTCCGATGTACATGCCGCGTCCGTCCAAGCCTTTGGGGTCATGGATAACCTTCAAGCCCGCCTTTTGAAAAGCGTTGAGGTAGTCCCTTTTATAAAATAGTCCCAATTTGTGAGTTTCAACCCGGTGTTGAATGCCTTTCTTTGTGCCAATCAGATATTGAAATTCCAATATCGAAAGATTGCCTTTCCGCGAACTGTGGCTCATGCGGGTGATTTTCAAACCGGGTTGATCGACGTGAAGGGTGAATACCCTTCCAGAGTTCCATTCATCCGGTGAAAACCACGGCTCGATAAGCATAACCCCGCCCGGGTTGAGATGCCTGGCAAGATTCGCAATGGTTTTACCGAGGTTGTTCCTGTTTTGAACATAACCGATGGAACTAAAGAGGGAAATGATAACGTCGTAACTTGAGTTCAACTTGAAATCAAGCATATTCCCCTGGTAGAAAGGGATGCCTGGATATTTTTTGCGCGCCACCGACAGGATGTTCGGATCAAGATCGAGACCGCTGACCTGATAGCGTTCGCTTAGCAGCCCGGCATGATGTCCCGTGCCGCAGCCCACGTCGAGCAGGTGCCTGCCCCTGCTTTTGATGTGTTTTTTGATGAAGGCATCTGCCTTTTTTACCTCTTTTGGGTAATCTTTGCCAAGCGCGTCGTAGAGTTCATCATAGTAATTTGCAGATTCGGAGAACATATAAACCTCACAGTCGGCGGTTCAAGATTTCGGCAATGTGAACAACCTTTTGCTTCTTCCCCTGCCGTTTCAACCCGCCCAGGATGTGCATAAGGCAGCCTGCATCGGTGACGACGAGGGTCGGCGCATTGGTCGCTTCAAGGTTGGATATCTTGCGCTTCAACCACTCCGCCGAGAGTTCGGGGTGTTCGACGGACATGACTCCGCCGAAGCCGCAGCATTCCTGCGCGTTGGGCAATTCGACCAGCGTTGCGCCTTTTACGTTTTGCAGTAACGCGCGCGGCTGCCTGTCCACGTTTAATCCGCGCAGGGTATGGCACGATGGGTGATAGGTCAACAGACCATCCCAATGCGCGTCGAGATCGGTGACGTTGAGTTGATCCACCAGGTATTCGGTGAATTCAAATACCCGTTTGCCAAACGCCTCCGCGCGCGGATGCCATTCCTGGTCGCCTTCAAAGAGTTCCAACAGGTTATGCCTGAAATGATGGGCGCAGGAGCCGGAGGGGGTGACGATGTCTCCGCTGGTTTGTTCGAAAAGTTGTATCGTGTGTTTCGCTATTTGTCTCGCATCGCTGCGCAGACCGGCGTTAAATTGCGGCTGCCCGCAGCAGGCCTGGTCTGCCGGGAATTCCACGCGAACACCGAGACGGTTAAGGATTTCGACCACGGCTTCGCCGGTTTGAGGGAAGAAGGAGTCTGTCAGGCAGGTGACGAAAAGTTGAATGGTAGGCATGGATGGATTACCGAACGAGCGTGATCTCTTTCATTGTGCAAATCCCCTCCTGTTTGTCCTTGGTGCAGACGGTAACCTGAACCTGCATTGTATCGCCTTTGAAATTGTAATTGAATCTGGCAGTGCTGATCAATGCCAGCGCGCCGTTCGAAACCCTGTCGCTGACGGTTAATCCATCGCATCCGATGGCGGCGGAAAAATCGTTCGCGGCGAGCACGCGCGTCACATTCCTGTCCTTGTCATACACAAGGACATGGACGGACTCGAAAACATATTTGCTGTTATTCGTGATCTCGATGTTCACCCAGAAGGAACCGCTGCACGTCTGAAAGCCGCCCGCCTTCACCTTAAAGTCCAGGGTTGGGATGGGGGTGAATGTGGCGGTCGGCGTGGGAGGGGGCGTCAGCGCGGGCAGCGCGAGCGGGTCCCCTTCGAATTCGGCGTACTGCCCCCATACCCAGCAATAATCTGTGTACACATATGGGTTTTCAATGTAGTAATACTGGTTGGTCGGGTCGCGCCCGATCACAACCGCTTTCATGCCGACCAGCAGCGAGCCGACGATATCGAACACCTTCCCCGGACCGCTTCGGCAATGCGTCGGGCTGGTGACCCTGATTGTCACCGGCGCGGGGATGGGCGTGTCGCTTGGCACAGGCGATGGCGTGCTGGTCTGGGGCGTGCCGGTTTGCGTTGGGACAAACTCAGTGGGGGTTGCGCTCGGAAAACGCGAAGTGGGGTAGATCAATGTAGGCGTGAAGGTTCTGGTCAGGGTCGGTGGAAGGGTGGGCGTGAAGGTATCGGTCACGCTCAGGGTCAGCATGGCGTTGGATGTTTCCGCGGCGGTATCCGCGCCGGGGGCGGGCAGCCCGGGAACGACACAAGCCAGGGCGGCAAATATGAATATGAACAATGGAAAAAGTTTCTTAGAACGCGTCATGGGGGTTCCTCTTCAACGCCAATTATAGTATTGCTCTGTAAAAACTACGTCTATCGCGAAGATTTTGCCCAATACCGCGAGATTTATCTCGCCCGCCGGGGCGCAAACTGAAGTTTGCGGTACAACCGCGCTATGACATGAAATTATACGCGCCAGATCAGATATCCCCTGCCAAGCCTTTTTTTATGCAGGTCGATATCAAACCCTTTTTTTACCAGCGATTCAACCGATGCCGCGAACCACTGTTTCAACCCGAACGTTTTGGCCGATGCCGTCTCGGAGGCGGAACGCTTCCATGCTGCGAAAAAGTCCTGGATCGGCTCGCCGCCTGTCATACGGTGGATGTAATTCTTCGGCAGGATGGTCTGGAACTCCTCGACATCGAACCCGCTGTGGAAGTTGGTGGAGAAGACCAGCGCTTCGAACTTCCATTTGCCTGGTTCAACCCTTCGGGCCAGGTTCGCCGCCCAGACGTTTCCAAACGGCGTGGACGTTCCTTCGATCATCAAGCCGCCGGGAAGTACAAACTCCGCGAGCCGCTCATAGGCGGGCATAAATTCGCTTTCTTCGTACTGCCGAAGCACATTGAACGCGCGAATCAAGCCGACACGCTCACCGGGTTGCAGCGGCAGGTTGAAACCGCCCAAACGAAAGTAAGTTTTGTCGTCTGCAAATGGCAGCGCGGCTTCGACCCGTTCCTTGTCTATCTCCACGCCGAGGATTTTTAGGTCTGGGTTCAACTTCCTGAAACGCGACGCGCTTTCGAGCGTGGTGCGCGGGTCGAAGCCATAGCCGAGGTCAACGAACAGGGATTGGGCAAACAAGCCGTCGACACGGGTGAGAAGCGACGGCTCATAGAGGAGGATAAAGTTATCGACCCGACGCAGCCGGTTCGAGGCGGTCTTTCCCCGCGTGGGCTGTCCCTCCGGTTTTTTGGAAATGCGTTTCATGGATTTGATTATACGAGGACTCCAACGACTCCCGTCGTTGGCTTCCGTCGTTGGCGCGGTCAAAAGTCGGGAGGCTTTTGACTGCGAAAGGATAATAAAAACGCCCCGAACTTGCGTCCGGGGCGTTGGTGAGATTAGTCTGCGGCGGTGGCGGGAGGCATCTCTTCGGCGGAGTCGGAGGCGGGTTGTTCCTCGCCGGGCGGGGTAAAGCGTCCGTGGATGAAGCCCGTGCCAGCCGGGATGAGCTTGCCGATGATGACGTTCTCCTTGAGACCAAAGAGCGGGTCGGTCGTCGAGCCGATGGCGGCGCCCGCCAACACCTTGATGGTGTGCTGGAAGGACGAAGCCGAGAGGAAGGAGTCGGTGCTGAGAGACGCCTTGGTCACGCCGAGCAGCACTTCGCTGAAGCGAGCCGCCTGCTTTCCATCCGCGATCAAGTGCTCGTTCTGTTTGCGCATCTCGAGGCGGTCGATCACGTCACCGGGCAGGTATTTGGTATCGCCGGGGCGGGTGACCTGCACTTTGCTCAACATCTTGCGGATGATGACTTCGAAGTGCTTGTCGTGAATGTTCTGACCCTGCGAGCGATAGACCTTCTGCACTTCGGTCATCAGGTACATCTGGCAGGCGTCGCGTCCCTGAATTTTGAGGATGCGGTGCGGGTTGAGCGAGCCTTCGGTAAGGGGCTGCCCCGCTTCGACATGCGCGCTGTCGCGGACGAGGATGCGCGAGGTGTTGGGAATATCCATCACCGATTCTTCACGCTGTTCGTAGGAGACGATGACCTTGCGGTCCTTCTTCTCGACGGCAACGCGCCCGCCATGCTGGGAGATGATCGTGGCTTTTTCGAGCGTGGCGAGGATGTCGCCAGCCTGTACCTCCGATTCATCCTTTGCGATGATCTTCCAATCCTCGGGGATGGCGTATTCGTCGTGGATCATCTCGGCGTATTCAATATGAACTTCGCGCATATCGGGGTACTTGTCCGATTGCAGGATGCGAATCACGCCTCCGATCTCGGCGACGGCGGCTTCACCCTTCGGCTGTTTGCGCGCCTCGAAGATTTCCTCCACGCGCGGGAGACCGGTGGTGATGTCGGTTGCGCCGGTGGACGCCACGCCGCCAGTATGGAAGGTTCGCAGTGTGAGCTGGGTTCCCGGTTCGCCAATGGACTGGGCGGCGACGATGCCGACCGCAGAACCGAGGTCCACCATGTTTCCGCGCCCAAGGTCGATGCCGTAACATTTGGCGCAGATGCCGTGATTAAGTTCGCAGGTGAGCGGCGAACGCAGTTTGACTTCGCTGATCCCGGATTCGGAGATGGCGCGCGCCAGGTCGTGAGTGATGACGTCGTTGTATTCGGCGATCACCTCGCCGGTCTGCGGGTGGATGATGCGCTCCGCGACCAGGCGGCTGTACATGCGGCTGTCCATCTTCTGACCGGCAACATCGTCGGCGCGGCGGATCCACACGCCGTCGCGCGTGCCGCAGTCATGTTCGTTGATGATGATGTCCTGGGCAATGTCCACGAGGCGGCGGGTGAGATAACCGGCATCCGCAGTGCGGAGGGCGGTATCGGCAAGACCCTTGCGCGCGCCGTGCGTCGAGATGAAGTATTCCTGCGCCGTCAACCCTTCGCGGAAGTTCGAGCGGATCGGCATCGGAATGATGCGCCCGGAGGGGTCCGCCATCAGACCGCGCATTCCCGCCAGCTGCGAGATGGTGGAGAACCCGCCCTTCGTCGCGCCGGAACTCGCCATGGTGGAGAGGTTATCGTCGGGGTCCATGTGTTTCTTCACGGCATCGCCGACCTTGTCGGTGGTTTCCTGCCAAATCTGAATTTCACGCTCGTTCTTTTCCTGCTCGGTCAGCAGACCGCGGCGGAAGTCACGCTGGACCACCTCGACAGATTTCAAAGCTTCGTCGATGATGGCTTTGCGTTCCGGCGGAATGGTGATATCGGCAACCGCCAGCGTGGTTCCAGACTTCATGGCGTATTCGAAACCGATGCTCTTGACGCGGTCGGCGACATTGGTGGTCACTTCCTGACCGCACAGTTCATAGACTTCGGCGATCAAATCCTTCACGCCGCCTTTGTCGAGTTTTTTATTGACGAACTGCACCTGTTCCGGCAGGATGCGGTTCAACAGCACGCGCCCGACGGTGGTATCAATGACGCGGGTCTGCACTTCAGGCAGGCGGTTCCCCGCATCGTCATACCAGGTGGTCGCAAGCATTTTGATCTCGGAGTGGACTTCGACCTGCCCGAGCGCATAAGCCAGTTCCACCTCGTCCATGTCTGCAAACGCGCGCCCATCGCCCTTGTGGGCGGCTTTCTGCGCCATCGAGAGGTAATACACGCCCAGCACCATATCCTTGGACGGGGAAATGATCGGTTCGCCGTCCGCCGGTTTGAGCAGGTTCTTGGAAGCGAGCATCAGGTCGCGGGCTTCCTGAACCGCCTTCTGTGAAAGCGGAACGTGAACAGCCATCTGGTCGCCGTCGAAGTCCGCATTGAAGGCGGTGGTGACAAGCGGATGGAGTTGGATCGCCGAGCCTTCGATCAGGATCGGCTCGAACGCCTGGATACCGAGACGGTGAAGCGTAGGCGCACGGTTCAACAATACGGGACGGTCGCCGATCACGCCTTCGAGCGCTTCCCACACTTCGGGGCGGTTGCGTTCGATCAGGCGGCGGGCGCCCTTCACATTGGCGGCATAACCATTTTGCACGAGCCGCGCGATCACGAACGGACGATACAGTTCGAGCGCCATACTCTTGGGCAGACCGCATTGATTCAGTTTGAGGGTCGGACCCACCACGATCACGGAACGACCGGAGTAGTCCACGCGTTTGCCGAGCAGGTTGCGGCGGAAGCGACCCTTCTTGCCCTTGAGCATATCGCTCAAAGACTTGAGTTCGCGGCGTCCGCGGCGGGAGAGAGCCTTGCCGCGCTGGCTGTTGTCGATCAGGCTGTCAACAGCTTCCTGCAACATGCGCTTCTCGTTGCGGATGATGACATCCGGCGCGCCAAGTTCGAGCAGTCTCTTCAAGCGGTTATTGCGGTTAATGACGCGGCGATACAGGTCATTAAGATCGGAGGTAGCAAAGCGACCGCCATCCAACTGCACCATCGGGCGCAGGTCGGGAGGGATCACAGGCAGCACAGTCAGGATCATCCACTCGGGGCGGTTGCCAGAGCGGCGGAAGGCTTCCACAACCTTGAGGCGGGTGGTGGCTTTTTTGCGCTTCTGCTTGCTCTTGGTCGTGCGGACTTCATGCCAGAGTTCTTCGGAAAGTTTGTCGAGGTCGAGGCGTTCGAGAACGTCATAAAAGGCTTCGGCGCCCATGTCGGCGCGGAAGACCTGACCCCAGCGTTGTTTCAGTTCGCGGTAGCGGATCTCGCTGATGAAGGTGAATGGGCGCAGTTCCAGCAATTCGTCGCGCAGGCGGGAGGAATTATTCGAGGAGACCGAAGTCTGCGAATCCAACTGATTGCGCAGGGATTCCATGTCCGTTTCGGCTTGCGCCTTGATGGCAGACATCTGCATCTTGAGCGCTTCGATCTCAGCCTGGCGTTTGTCCTTCAATTCGTTCTCGAGCGCCTCCAGTTTTTTCTGGACGGTTTTCTGAATCAGCGTAATGTGCTTGCTGGCAACCTTGTCGCCGGCATCTATGATCTTCTCGCCGCTTCGCTCGAAAGCGATGGCCTTCCTGGCGGGTTCACCCATCTGGTCTTGCAGCAGTTTCTCCAGCTTCTGACCTTCCTTGATGATCGGGTCGAGCTGTTCGGCAATGCCTTCGTCGTAGCCCTGCTCGAGGGAGGCTTGCTTCTGCTTCAATTCGGCGGTGCTGGCGTCGCGCTTCTGTTTGATCTCGACGATGCGGGTATTGATCTCCGAAGCCTGCTCGCGCTCGGAAACGGTAATTTCATCTTCAAGACGCTGCAGGGCTTTCTTGCGGGCTTCCTCGTCCACGTAGGTGACGATGTACTGCGCAAAGTAAAGCACCCGGTCGAGGTTGCGGCGTGAAATATCCAGCAGCATACCCATCTGCGACGGGATGCGGCGGGTATACCAGATGTGAGCAACCGGGGAGGCAAGCGCGATGTGTCCCATGCGCTCGCGGCGCACGGAGGAGCGGGTCACTTCGACGCCGCATTTTTCACAGGTGATGCCTTTATAACGGGGGTTCTTATATTTGCCGCAATAGCATTGCCAGTCGCGGGTCGGTCCAAAGATCGCTTCGCAGAACAATCCGTCTTTCTCGGGGCGCAGGCGGCGGTAGTTGATGGTTTCGGGCTTCAGCACCTCGCCGTACGACCATGAAAGAATGGTCTGCGGGGAGGCAAGGCTGATACGGAGTGCAGTTAATCCCTTGGTTTCCACGTGGGTCCTCTCCTAAAAAGTAAACTCGTTTTATCCAGGCAGCGTGTAGGTGACACGCTCCAGAGACAAACAAATGCAAGCGCTGTGAGTGATTTCCTCAAGCGCTTGCTGGTGTTTTCTCGTTTTTACATCCAACGCCGGTAATTATATGGATTCAGGGGACATGAGTCAAGGTATTAATCAATGAAGGATTCCCGGTTCCTTCGGGACCCGGGTGCGGGTCTGGCTACCCGGGCGCTTCCCTCACCTGGAGGTTGGAGAACCCCATCTCGATGGACGATTTTTCCCCGGGGTCGGCAACCAGGAATATCTTGCCCATCCTGAAGCGTTCATCCACAAAGGAGGTGGCGAAGACTCCGTTCAGGTAAACGCGGAAGGAACTCCCCTTGCAGATCACCCGCAGGCGGTTGAGTTCTTCGTACCCTGGGCGCAGGGCGCTGTGTGACGCCCAGGGCATGATCTTGCTGAAAGTCAACTGCCCGTTGGCGTCTTTGGCGATATAGCCGAAGGAGTAGGTTGCCTGCATCGAGACTTTGACCCCATACCCGCCCTCGGCAGTGTTGTGACGCAAAAACAAACCGCCGTGAACCCATTCCTTTTTTCCCTCGAAGAAGCGGATGGAGACGCTGACATCGAAGTTATCCATGAACCCGGATGTCTTCAATACATGATACGAATTGCTGTGCGCTTTGAACTTGCACCGGATTTCAGGCGGAGGACCGGCGTGGAATGTGAGGTTGTCTTCGTTTTCCGCCTCCCAGCCGGGCATGTCTTTTTGGCTAAAATCCGCGCCGAGGATCAGGTCGCCCATATCGGGCTGGGGGGTGAGGGTTGGGGAAACGTGAAAACTTGTGCCGCAAAATTCGCAGGCGGCAAGATCGCTTTTCAGAGATTGGGCGGACAGCGCCGCGCCGCAGTTGGGGCAGTTCAAGGCTTTCATGGGGTCGGCGTCTCGGTCGGGGTTTCAGACGGGAAGGGCGTCAGGGTTGGGGTTTCGGTGGGGATGTCGGTGGGCGGGATGATGACCGGGGTGGGGGTTTCTGTTGGGGGGGAGATCAGCGTCGGCGTGGCGGTCGGCACGGTTGGAATGGGCAGGTTCAGGCTGAGTCTGATCCGCTTGTCCACTTCCGCATTTTCACCGATGAGGGTCAGGCGCAGGGTCACGATCCCGTTTGGGATTCCGGTCAGGTTCCAGGTGGTGAGGACGCTGTCTTCGACGGGTTTATCGTTTTCGGCGAGGAGGGTCCATGAGCCGGGGTTTTCGCCGGAGCCGAATTCGAGTTTCCATGATTTGAAGCCTTTGTCTGCGCTGGCGGTTCCGTTGACTTCGAGAACGGGGTTGGAGATGACCTGCCCGTCGTTGAAGTTGAGTTCGACTTTTGGCTGCGGGTCGCCTTCCTGGCATTCGCGTTCGGGGGCGTAGATGGGGTCTTCGGGGAGTTCGTTGCTGGAAAGCCATTTTTCGCCGTCGCCGGTGTCGAGCCATTTTTGCGCCCAGGGGTCTTTGACGTTCAGGACGACCCGTTCGGCGGAAGGTCCGCTGCACGCTTCGGATGCTTCGTAGCCGGTCCACAGGTCAATGGCGACGCGGCGGGCGAGGTCTTGTCCGTGTGGGAGCGGGGGTTGGTCTGAGGCGAAGACTTCGGTGTATTCAGACTGGCATAGGTTGGAAGGTTCGGCGCCGCCGAGGCGGCAGACGACTTTATCTTCGATGCCCGATGGGCGGGTGAAGGGGGTCGGCGAGCCGTTGGTGAGATAGGGGACGGCGAATTCCATGAATTGCGACCAGATGGGTGCGGCACCGCTCAAGCCGGATGAACTGATCATGGGGGTGTAGTCGGCGTTGCCGATCCAAACCCCGGTGACGAGGTCGGGGGTAAAGCCGAGGGTCCAGTTATCGCGGATGTCGTTGGTGGTTCCGGTCTTGGCGGCAACCTGAAAGGACAGGTTGAGCGCGGAGTTGGGACCGAACATCAACGAGCGTGCCTGGTTATCCGAGAGGATGGATGAGATGAGGTAGGCGTGTTCGGGGCGGATGACCTGTTCGCCTTCGGGGGCTTCGTATTCATAGACGGTATCGCCGTCGAAGGTGGTGATCTTGAGAATGGCGACCAGCGGCATTTTCCTTCCGCCGTTGGCGAAGACTGAGTAAGCGCTGGTCATGTCGATCAGGCTGACATCGCCGCCGCCGAGGGTCAACGACAAGCCGTAATCGCCGCGGGTCAGGGAGGTGATTCCAAGCCGTTCTGCCATGGCGATCAAGCCGTCTTTTTCGGGGGTGTTGGGGTCGTCGTAGATGCCGACGAACTCGAGCGCTTTGACTGCGGGAATGTTGAAGGAGTTGGAGAGGGCGGTGCGCACGGTCATGCCGCCGTGGAATTTGCCGTCATAGTTGCGCGGTTCGTAGGGCGGGTTGGCTCCGTCGGGGAATTGGGTCGGCACGTCCCATATCCAGGTGGAGGGCGTCCAGCCTTTTTCGAAGGCGGCGGCGTAGGTGATCGGTTTGATGGACGAACCCGGCTGGCGGGTGGGGCTGATCGCCATGTTGATCTGCCCGGAGATGGCGGCGTTGTTGAAATCGGGCGAGCCGATCATGGCGAGAATCTGCCCGGTGGAGGGCTGGATGGCGATCAATGCGCCGTTCTTCGCATTATTCTCCGCCATCGTCGCAACCTGGTTCGTCACCAGTTGCTGCGCCTGGTCTTGCAGCGCCGGGTCGAGTGTGGTATGGACGACGAAGCCGGAGCGGTAGATGGTCTGCGCGTCGTATAACTCTTCCAACTCGGCGCGGACGAAGTTAACCCAGTGCGGGTATTTTGCGTCGCCAAAGACCGGCGGGATGAAGTTGTAGGCTTTGATCTGGTTCGCGGCATCGGTCGCGGCGATAGGGTCCACGCAGACGGGTTCTTCGCTGTTGCTGACTTCGATACACCCCTGTAACTGGCTGAGTTCGAACATCAACACAAGCACCTGCTGGTGACGGACAAGCGTCGGCTCGGGGTTTGTGTAAATATCGTACACGGCGGGCGATTGGGGCAGCCCTGCCAGGAAGGCGGCTTCGCCCAGGGTCAAATCCCGCGCTGATTTGTTAAAGTAGGTGTTGGCGGCGGCTTCGATGCCGTAGGCGAGGTTGCCGTAATAGATCTCGTTCAGGTAGAGTTCGAGAATCTCATCCTTGGTATAGCGGCGGGTGATCTCAGCCGCAAGGATGATCTCGCGCGTCTTGCGCTGGACGGTGCGCTGTGTGCGTTCCTCGGGCGAGAGCAGGAGCGCGCGCGCCAATTGCTGCGTAATGGTGGATGCGCCGCCGCCTTCGCCCTGCGTGACATAGTTAACCCACAAGGCGCGCACGATGGCGATCGGGTCGAAGCCGGGGTTGTCGTAGAAATCCTTGTCTTCGGTGGCGATGGTGGCAGCGACAAGGTTCGGGGAAATCTCGCTCAATGGGATGTAGTTGCGCCGCCCGGCGTTCGGGTCGTTCAGTTCGAATAAAACCTGTCCGTTGCGGTCGAGGATGCGCGTGGTCTGGAACTGCGAGGTGCGGTTCTTCAAGTCGCTCACGTCGGGCAGGGCGCTGGCGATGGATGAATATTGGTAAACGAGGATCGAACCGCCGCACAAGGCAAGAATTACCAATGCAAAGGCGGAAACGATCAAACCGCGGGTGAAGCAGCCTTTATTGCCGCGCAGGCGCGCGCCGAATGACCCAAAGAAGAGCGCCATGCGGTCGGCAAAGGTGGGAGTCAACGGGGCGGGGCGGCGATACTGCGGCCGGCTCTCCGGGGCGCGGTACGCGGGGCGTTGATTTTGTTCCTGGTTTTCCGGAAGACGATACGCGGGACGTTGGTTTTGAGTCTGGCGCGGTTTGGGGGGCTTGGTTTCTTTGGCTGCCTGATAGGCGGCGTTCGAAACGCGCGTGCCCTCCACATCCACCTCGTCCACCCGTTTGGGGAGCGGCATGTTGTTTTCGTCGAGGTCGGGCAGGTTCAGGATCGGCGTGGTATTCCCCGTCTTTTTGTGTGAAGCCGTCGTCGCGCCGGACGGGGGCGCAGGCTCCATATCCTTTTGGGTTTCATCTTCGGAACGGATAAGTTTTCGCAGTCTGTCGTTATCGTCTTTGTTCATTGTTAAACCTTTTATAGTATCGCCCTGCGGCAGGGCGCAAACTAAAGTTTGCGGTACGCCGCGTTTGTTTGCGGTACGCCGCGCCATGTCGCATGAATTACGCGCCCAGCGGGATATTGGATTCTTTTTGCGGAACCAGGCATTACCCGACCTCATCCGTGGATTTGACAATCTGCATCCCCGCCTGCGCAAAGCGGGAATACGCCTCATTCGCCGCCTCGGTATGGTCTACCACCCCGGGCACGACCACCGCCGACGAACAGTCGTTGAGCAAATGGACTTTCTTCGCAAGCGCGGGGTCGGTGGCAGTGATGTCGTCGAGCAGGTCGGAGACCGTCCACGCCACGCAATGACTCTTCGCCTGCCCGGCGATATAGAGCCGATCCACTTCCTGCAAGTGTTGGATGAACTGCGGGTCATGCGCCCCCAACATTTCCCCCATCGGACCCGTCACCACTTCAGGACCGACGACAGAGTAATTCTCGGTAAACGGTTTGTCGCCTTTGATGGCGAAGTGCGGCTGGTCTAATCTTGCGTGTGAATGAAAGAAAACGGCTTCTTCCACGGCTGGCACAAGCGCGTGACCAATTCCGCCCAGCATGGCATGATAGGGCCAGATGGTGAGCGCGTATTTTCCTTTTTTCGCCAACGCTTCGGCGTAATGGATCATCATCTGCTGTCCGTATTCGGGCGCGATGTCGAATTGAGATGAAAGCGCGGGGTTGAAGGTCCATTTGCCGGATTGAAGGTCGGCGAGGTGAATGTCGGTGTAGGGCACGGGATGATTTCCCTCCGCATCCACAAAGAAGATGGGATGGAATATCTGCTGTGACTTGTGCGTGTCCATGGTGGCGATGATATGGGTCAACTTGCCGAGGTTGCGATAGATAAACTGGCACAAACGCACGTTGTCTTCCACGGCGCCATTTCCGCTGCGTCCGCCGACGAAAAGCTCGAAGCCGGGGATGCAGAAGGTATTCTGCGCGTCGATCAGTAAAAGGGAGATGCGCTCACTGGAAGTTGCGGCAGGCTTGAGGTCATGTTGAAGCGCGAAGATTTTGGCATCGGCGGCGCGGGCGGCGTAATCCACTTTCCAAATTTCGCCCACGCGGGAGGAATCAAAAAAGTCGGGAATGGGGTTGTTGGTCATATGTCAAGTATACCCATTTCAGAACAAAAACAGGCTCCTTCACGGAGCCTGAATATATTTTTATTTCTTTTTCGTTTTACTGTTTTTTGCGATCTTACGATACGGCGGCATGTTGATCGCGACCACCCGGCATTTTTCAGGGTCGAGCAGTTTGTTCCACAGGTTCGGGTAACTGAGCGCGAAGGATTCAGGCTGTAACGTGGACGTGATCACCGTGGGCAGGTGCGCGTTATAGCGATAGTTGAGCACACTGTAGAGTTTATCTTCCGCCCAGACCGAAGCCGCGCCGCTTTCTTTTAAGTCATCGAGAATCAACAGCGGCGTGGTACGAATTTCAAAGAAGCGGCGGTCGAACGAAACATCCGAATTTTTACCAAAGGTCTGGCGCAGGTAATCGAGCAGGGCGGTCACTTCGACAAGGAGTGCCTGCCCGCCCAAGCCGATGCGATAGTTGCCAATCGCCGCCGCGAGATGAGTCTTACCGCTGAAGGATTGACCGAGAAACACCAGCCAGCCTTCGGGATGTTCTGCAAATTCCACGGCGGCGTTGTGCGCATCATGCAGGGTTTTCACATCATCCTTGGTAACTTTGATGCGCGAGATCTCTTTGCTTTTGACCTTGTTTCCAAAACGGTCAGCCTTTTCAATTGTGGTCGTCGTCACCGCTTCGGTGCCCACTTCATCGTCGCGCGGCTGGAAGGTTTTGAAGGTCATCACCTTCATCTCCGGCAATGCCAGCATCGAAATGCCGGGGTTGCTGGTCTCTTCGGGGCGGCGGTAATCGGGCGCGCTGATCTTGAGATGTTTTACATAACTCTCATCCTGCAATCTCGAACGGATACGCGCCTCGATCTCGTCCAACATCAAATTGGTGGTGATGACCGTGGGTAATTTGTTGATATAACGGAAGTTGATGATCTGAAATAATTTTTCCTGCGCCCACGGCGTTGCATTCTGCGTGCCGAAGTCATCGAGGATTAATAAGCCCGGAATTACGAATATCATCAAAGCGTTGTTCAAAAGTCGTTTCAGGGTCATCGTAGGCAAAGCGCAGCGAATCCAGCAGGTCTGGCACGGTGATGAACAAAGTCGGCGCCCCATTATTGACAGCAAAATTTGCGATCGCCGCCGCAAGATGGGTCTTGCCGCAACCGTATCCGCCTTCAAGCAGCAGCCAGCCTTGCGGGTTGCGCGCAAACTCTTCGCCCGCATCAAAGGCAGCCCGCAAATTCTCGCGTTCCTGCCCGGAAATAAATTTTGCCTTTGGGTTGCCGCCTTGTGAAAAATTCTCAAAGGTCAAATGGCTCAGGCGGTTCAAGTTGCTCATCGCAAACAGACGCGCGCGCGCCGCCTCGGCTACGTCTTTGGCGCGGCACACACAGGTTTCCACCTTGCCAAATTTTTCATGATCCACCGGCACATCATAGCGGACATAACCCGCCCCCCCACAATGCGGACAGTCCGGGTCGCCCAACGGTTTCGCCACGCTCTTAATCGCGCTTGAAGAACTCGGAGAACTCGCCGTCGGTGTATCGTTTTGCATCTTTGACAGAGTCTTGTGAATCTCTTCTTTCATCTTTTCCGTTTTCCTTCCAGCGCCGCAGGATCGCCTCGATATATTTCCAATTCCGCACATTGCGGCTGACTGCGATCTCGAACGCCTCTTCGAACCACATGCCCGGATATTCGCGCTCGGCTTCCTTCAACATATCCGCCAGCAGCGGCGTTAACGCGCCGATATTCTCCTCATACAACTTGAACACATTCGACTTGTTCGGCACATACGAAGCGGACGGTTTCATCTGTCCCTTTGCAAATGCCTCAGCGGATAATCGTCCGCGCGGCGAGTTGAGGAAGAAAAAGACTCCCGCTTCATTCTCCGCCCTGAGCAGGGTCTGCCTCTCGACGGCTTTTCCCAGCCCGAACCGAATCTCCTCTAGATTCAAGCCCAGCGCCGCCTCATCGAAATCCACTTTGCTCATCGCGCGGAAGTTTCCTTCCATATGTTCAATACGCCAAATCGCAAAGAGCGTCACCTTCAACTCGGCAACGTCCTGAATCTCATTCATCATCTTAATGAACGAATCAGGCACCTGTGTAAATGTTTCAGAGGAAGTGAAGCCGGGGAATGGTGTCATGGTCAATTACCAATTATCAATTACCTTTTCGGGTAATTGGTAATTGGTGATTAGTAATTATTCGTTCGGTCGAAACACCTTTGTCGCCGCGTTATCAAAGCGGGTGATGTCGCCGCGGAAGATCAGGTCGATCTCGCCGGTGGGACCGTTACGATGTTTCGCCACCGAGATCTTGGTGATGTTGCTCTTATCGCCATCCTTCTCGTAATCATCGGGACGGTAGATGAACATGACGATGTCGGCGTCCTGCTCCAACGAACCGGATTCACGAAGGTCAGAGAGGATCGGGCGTTTGTCGGTGCGCTGTTCTACAGCACGACTCAACTGCGCAGCGGTCAGCACCGGCACATTCAACTCACGCGCCAATACTTTGAGGTTGCGCGAGATATGCGAGACTTCCTGCACGCGGTTATCGTTGCGATTGTCGCCAGTCATGAGTTGAAGGTAGTCAATGATGACCAGGTCGAGACCGTATTCCATGTGCAGGCGACGGCATTTGGTGCGCAACTGCAAGGGAGTCAGCGCCGGGGTGTCATCCAAAAAGACCTGGGTACCGCCGAAGACTTCAATGGCATGGTTGAACAACTGCCACTGGTCGTCTGCCAGTTTGCCGGTGCTGAGGTTCTGAGATGAGATTCCCGTCTCTTGCGCGATGAGACGCTGCACCACCTGCTCATTGGACATTTCCAACGAGAAGATGGCTACACGCTTTTTATAGGTCAAGCCTGCATTCTTGGCAATGGAAAGTAGAAAGCCGGTCTTCCCCTGACCCGGACGCCCCGCCACGATAATGAGGTCAGAAGGATGCAGTCCGCGCAGGAGTTTGTCGAGGTCAATGAAGCCGGTCGGTACGCCGTGGAAGTCCGCGCCGAGTTTGGCGAGTTCTGCGACCTGGTCGTAGTATTCCGAAAGCACGGCGCGGATCGGGAGGACGTCGTGACGTGTCCTGCGTTCGCTGACGCCGAAGACGGCTTTCTCCGCCTCACCCATCACGTTATCGATGGCGTCGCCTTTGTAAGCCAGCGATGCGATCTGGTTCGCCGCCTGGATCATCCTGCGCCGCAATGAGTTCTCTTCGACGATGTGACCGTAGGCTTCAGCGTTGAGCGAGGTCGGGACCTGGTTGATGAGCGAGGTCAGGTAGGCTGAGCCGCCGATCTCCGCCAGTTGATTGTTCCGTTCCAAATCTTCGGAGAGGGTCAACAGGTCGACGGGGGTGCGCGTTTCATGCAGGCGGATGAAGGCTTCCCAGATCCAGCGGTTGCGGTGAATGTAAAAATCGTCCGCCGCGAGGAACTGGGCGATGTCGTAATAGACTTCGGGGTTAATCAAGACCGCCCCTACGACGGCTTCTTCGGCTTCCCGGCTGTGCGGTACGCTTGGGCTGGAGGGGGCGGTTGATTCTTCGGGGTAGAAATCTGTCATTTGGCTGGGTCAGGCTCAGGCTTGGGGCGAGTCGGGTTTATCCTTGTTGGGGTCGTCGATATCCAGTTTTTCGATGAAGTCCTTGAAGACGGAGAGTCTATCGCTGGATTCTTCGATAGGCGGCGCGGAGGCTCGCCTTGCCGGGGTGTTGGTCTCGGGCATGTCGTGTTCCGGTTCGACTGCCGCTTTTTCCATGACTGCGGGGTCAACGAGGATGGGGGCGTGACAGCGGGCGGCAATGGCGATGGCGTCGGACGATCTCGAGTCGATGTGGATCTCGCGTCCATCCGCTTCGAGGACGATGTTGCCGTAGTAGATGTCGCCTTCGAGTTTGACGATCTCGGCGCGGATGACGCGCGCATTGAAGGCTTTGAAGATACTCTTGAGCAGGTCGTGAGTGAGCGGGCGGGACATTTCGACTTCCTGCAAGGCGACGGTGATCGCCTCCGCTTCATAGGGACCAACCCAGATGGTGAGGTACCGTTCGGCGTCGATCTGTTTCAACACCACCACGCGCTGGGGCGCCATTAAATGCACGCGGATGCTGTCGATCGTTACTTCTATCATTCGAGACATAGGGGGAACTCCGATTGCGCTTATTTTAGCATAAAGGCTGGGAGGCGCGTGAAAGTTTATTTAATTGGGTGCGCTAAAAGGTTGTAAGGGCGGAGTCCAAATAACAAACTTTGAGCGCTCCCATTTAACTCACCTTACGCAGCAGGGGCGACCCTTTCTTGCCGATTGAGTTTAAATTAAGTCACCTTACGCGGCGCTGCGAGATTTATCTCGCAATTTCAGGGCGATATGAATGTCGCGGCACCGAGGAACTGTGGAACATCAGTTATGTAAGTGCGCGCGTTAAAGGTTGTTACCTGGGCTGTAGGAACCTGCCCTGAGCCTGTTGAGGCGTCTTTTGATCTTTCAATCCAAAGTCGGGAGATTTTGCAGTCCAAACTGACAAACTTTGCCTGCACACCCGTTTGAAATTCCATTTGCAATAAAAGGAAAAGGCGGCTATAATCCGCGTCGCTCAATCGGGGCGTGGCGCAGCCCGGCTAGCGCACTTGCATGGGGTGCAAGGGGTCGGAGGTTCAAATCCTCTCGCCCCGACAGAGAGTACGAAAAACCGTCCTTGCCGGGGACGGTTTTACTTTTAATAACTGCTGACGTGTTTGCCGTACTATTCATGGTCGGAGGTTCCCCATCGAGGGACAGGCAAATCCTCTCGCCCCGACAGAGAGTACGAAAAACCGTCCTTGCCGGGGACGGTTATACTATAACTAACTGCTGACGTGTTCGCCATACAATTCATGGTCGGAGGTTCCCCATCGAGGGACAGGCAAATCCTCTCGCCCCGACAGAGTACGAAAACCGTCCTTGCCGGGGACGGTTTTACTTTTAATAACTGCTGACGTGTTTGCCGTACTATTCATGGTCGGAGGTTCCCCATCGAGGGACAGGCAAATCCTCTCGCCCCGACAGAGAGTACGAAAAACCGTCCTTGCCGGGGACGGTTTTACTTTTAATAACTGCTGACGTGTTTGCCGTACTATTCATGGTCGGAGGTTCCCCATCGAGGGACAGGCAAATCCTCTCGCCCCGACAGAGAGTACGAAAAACCGTCCCGCCGGGGATGGTTTTGTTTTTACTTTCATATGGAATCAAACGAACCCATTACTTCTTCCCCGCCCACGAATCGACATTCGATCATCAGCCTGATCCTTGGGGTGTTGACGGTTGTCCTGTTTTGCGGGAATTTTCTTATTCCGCTTCCGTTCACGAGCCTGGTCTGTCTGCCGGTCAGTTTTCTGCTGGGGTTGGGCGCGTTGATCTATGGGAGCGTCTCGTTGAACCGCATTCGGAAACACAACGAAGGGGGTGGCGTTATGGCTTGGGTGGGGATTCTCTCGGGTGGTTTTATCTTTCTCTGCCTGATTTGTATTGCTGTCGCGGTCATTTTCCTGTTTGTCTTTGCTCCTGAAGGGGTTCCGCCGTTTCTGCCGGGTTATCAGGTGTAAGCCGTGATTGGGGGAGAGAAAAAATCCGCCCCAGTGTGGGACCGGGGCGGATGGTGAGGACCAGCTCAAAACACGTCAGGAGGCGGGGGGAATTTCATCCGCGGTGACGGGCGGGATGTAGCCGGGGGGATTGCGAGTTCCGAACCAGGTCATGGCGGTTGCGCCGACTCCGAGCAGGGCGACGATGGTGGAGGGAATCCAGCCGATGCAGGGGATGAGTTCGATGAAGCCGACCAGGAGCATGAGCAGGAATGTGCCGAAGCCGGTGGAGAGGACGGGCGCCCAAACCTGGTTGATGGCTTTGGCGAAGCGGTCGCCGACTTCCTGACCGAGGGCGATCACGCCGAAGAGCCATGCCAGCGGGAAGAGCAGCACGATGACTGCGACCACGGGGATGAGGATGATGGTGAGGGTCATGACGACGAGGATGACCGGCAAAACGATAAAGGCGAGGAGTCCGTATCCGCCCGATATCAGGGGCTGGCGGACAATGGTATTTGCCGCGCGGTCCAGTTGCGGTTGGAGGAAGAGCGTCAGCAACATGCCGATCCCTGCAATGACCACTGCCTGTCCAAGTTTGCCGACGGCGTTCCAGAACGGGTTGATGTTCACGTCCACGGTGGGGGCGGCGGGAACTTCGGGCGTGTCCGGGATTTCCGGCACATCCACGGTTGGGGGGGCGTTGTTTGTAATATCTCCGGTAACTTCTGCGCCGGGTTCCTGGTTGACGTTGCCGCCGATGGTTGCGATGTTGCCGTCCACCACAGCAGTGCTTTCGAGGTTCGCCTGCCCGCCGATGATGACAATGTCGCCATCGATGTTGGCGGAGATATCCATGTTGCCGCCGATGATGGCGATGTCGCCGTCGATGTCACCGTCGATGGAGATATTGCCGCCGATGACCGCCACATCGCCGTCTATGGATGCGCCTTCTTCGATGGTGACATTGCCGCCGATGATTGCCAGGCTGCCGGTCAGCGTTTCGCCGCTTTCAAGGGTGTAGTTTTGCCCGAACAGGACCACATCGCCGGTGGGGCTTTGGGCAAAGACAACGCCGGTGGGTAAAACCAACAAAGCCAGCAACAGCAGGATGCGTATCGGATTCAGTTTCGAATTAAATTTCATGCAGGTACTCCTTGAGGTCTATGCGCGAAGCGCCAGATGGATACGATCCATAACAAGCCCGCTCCAGCCAGACCGGAGAGGATCACCATCCATGCATACGGGGGGATGAAGTTCGGCAACATGCGGGCGAACACGCTCAGTACTTCGCCAAATGCCTGGATGGACGAGAATAGAAACAGGAAAAAGCCGAGGGCGGCTGTGAGCCATTCCACGGGGGCGGATGCGACGGCAAATACGTACGGACCAACGAACAAGCCGATCAGGCTGATCGCGCTGACGACCAGCACGATCAACCCCCACAATTTTTGGCGGCGCTCCGCCAGTTTTTGCGCGGCGAGTTTGTGTTGGAAGCGCATTGCAAACCCGGGCTTGGGCGCAGCGACCCGCGCCGAGCGCAAAACCAGCCCGGTCTCGGCGAGGGCGGTGCAGGTCTTGCACTCCCTCAGGTGAGAGTCGAGTTCGCGCTTTTCGGTGGGAGTGAGGACTTTATCGTCCAACAGCCAGGTTTCAAAAGGCTGGTGATTCATGGTGTCTCCTTTCCATTTCAGCAAGCAGGTCGTCTTCCTGTTCGACCCATACGCCTGCCAGTTCCTTGCGGGCGCGGTGCAGGCGACTTTTCACCGCGCTCACCGTCAAATTCAAGGACTCTGCAATTTCCTTTTCTGAATAATCGTACCAATATCTCATGATGACCGCCGCGCGGTCGGTGGTATCGAGGTCTTTCAACATCGCATGGACTCGCGCATTGGTCTGCCCGGTGATGGCTTCGCCTTCGGGGCTGGGTGCGTCCATGTCGGGAATCTCGAACGAGTTGCCGTCTTCGTCTTCGGCGTCCATCGAGAACATCGAGAACTTGCGGCGGCGGAGGCGGTCAATGCAGTAATGCGCCGCAATCGAAAGCAGCCATGTTGCGAACGGGCGTTTATTATCATACCGGTGCAGGTGTTGGTATGCGCGCAAAAACGTCTCTTGCGCGGCATCTTCCGCGAGTTCGGGCTCGCCCAACATGCGGTAACACAGGTTGAAAACGGGGGTCTGGTAGGTTTCAACGAGCCTTGTAAACGCCTCGTCATCACCTTGCTGCGCCTGGGCTACCCAGGTTTTTTCTTCGTTCACGTTGCTCCTCGGGAAGGCTTTCTACCTTCTCTTACGCGCGCCAAAGAGGAAAAGTTTCACAAATTTGACTGGACAAATCTCCAGTCACAGAAACGGAGATTGGAGATTGGAAATTTTTTCAATGCCCATGCCCCACCCCGCTTCCTTCGGGACCGAGGACCTGCTCCCATGCCCGGAGCGAATCTACCCTGTGAGCGAAGAAGATGGCAATCGCCGTGGTGATCGGCACAGCCGCGATCAAGCCAAGCGACCCAACCAGAGTCCGCACGATCTCTTCGGCGATGAACGAGAAGTTGACGATATAGCCATAGTCGCCGCGCCCCAGGGAGAACATCAACAGCATGGGCAGCGAGGCTCCAGCGTAGGCCAAGACCAACGTGTTCACCGTCGCAGCCACATGGTCCTGACCGATGCGCATGGCAGCCCCATAGAGTCCGCCAAAGCCGAGGCTGGGATTCGCATGGTGGAGTTCAAAAACCGCCGAGGCTTGAGTCGTCACCAAATCATCCAACACGCCGAGAGCGCCGATGATGAGTCCGCCGAGAAAAAGTCCGCGCAGGTTGATGGGCGTTTCACTCAACTGCATCAGGAACATCACGTTCTCGTCGCCGGAGCCGTTGAGTTTGGCGAAGACCACGAATAACCCCGCCAGCGCGCCGGTGATGAGCAACACAAGAACCATGCTGACGACCGCCGCATGAGTCTTGAGAGTCCAGCCGTAGGTGAGATAGAGTGTGACCGCCAGCAGCAGGATCGAGCCGACGATACTAACAGCAAGCGGATCGTCGCCCGAGAGAATGTGCGGAATGATGTAACCAATGATGACGTATAAACTGAATGCCATACTCAACATCGCGCGGACGCCCTTCCATTGGCTGATGAGGATAATGGCAACCGCGAAGAAAAACGCCAGCCAAAGAATCGGCGCCACGCGGACGTAATCCACAAAATAGGCATTGACCACGTTCTCCGGCGTCTTCGAGATGGTGACGATGATCTTATCGCCGGGCTTGAGGAGGTAATCGTCCGAGCGCACCTGCCGTTTACCGTAGTCAATCTCCATCTCGATGCCTTCGTACGCGCCTTCGAGGATGTTGATCCGCGCGATCTGATACGTTTGCAGGCTCTCCCCAAGTTGAATCTCTCCCTCTTCGATGATCTGCGCCACCTCCGCCCGCACCGTGTCCGCGCCAAAGGTGGCGAAGCCGTCACCGGGCAGTTGGGCTTGGTCGAAAAGGGTGTATATCGTTACGCCGAGGAGCAGGAGAAAAGGAAAGAGCCATGAAGATTTTTTCATGGTGAGGATTATAAAGCGAAGAGGTTAAGAAAGCGCTGAAAGGAGATGGTGAATGGTGAATAGTGAATGGTGAATAGTGAATGGTTAGGTGAATGGGCGTGTGGGCGCTTTCCTATTCCCTATTCCCTATCTCTACCTCTCATACGGATACCAATAACTCTTATCCTCCATATTGAAATCCCAATGGACGTGCTTCGTCTCGCGGAATTGATCCAGACCTTCTTCGCCGAGTTCGCGCGCGCCGCCGGAGTATTTCATCCCGCCGAAGGGACCGGCGTAATGGTCGGTGAGCGGGTCGTTGATCCAGATCGTCCCGGCTTTCACGTCGTCGAAGAATTGCTTGATCTTTTTGGCGTCGTTGGAGATGAGCACTGCGCCCAATCCGTATTGACAGTCATTCGTTAACTTCACGGCTTCGTCAAAGGTGGTGTATTCCATGATCGGCACAGCAGGACCGAAGGTCTCGTCGCGCATGATGACCATGGAATGATCCACGCCGGAGAGCACGGTCGGTTCGTGGAAGAAGCCTTTGGGTGTATTCTTCGGTCTTCCGCCGCCAGTGAGGACTTTCGCGCCGCGCGACTTTGCGTCTGCAATGTGAGTTTCAAATTTGGCGCGATAGGTTTCGCCGATCATCGGTCCCATGTCGGTGGTGGGTTCTAATCCGGGTCCCAAGCGCAAAGTCTTGACATGCTCGACGATGGCGTCGGTAAATTTCGCTGCACCCCGCCTCGGGATGTAGACTCTCTCCGTCGATGTGCAAACCTGCCCGGCGTTGATCAGAGCCGCGTAGGCAACCGCCTTCGCCGCAATTTCGGGGTCGGCATCCTCAGCGATCACTGTCGCATCCTTGCCGCCGAGTTCCAAATGAAGTTTCTTCATCATCGGCGCGGCAATCGAAGCGATCTTTTGTCCGGTTGCCAGACTGCCAGTGAACGCAATAACAGGGACATCCGGATGCTTGACCAGCGGCTCGCCCGTTTCCAATCCATAACCCGTGACCACGTTCACCACACCCGCGGGGAGGTGATCGAAGCAATGCTCCGCCATATACAACGCCGTGAGCGGGGTCATCTCCGACGGCTTGATGACAACTGTATTGCCCGCTGCGAGCGCAGGCGCGACTTTCCACGCCATCAGCAGTAACGGAAAATTCCATGGCACGATGCAGCCCACCACGCCATACGGTTCCTTGATGATGAAATTGAATTGCGAGGACGACCCCGCCGCAAGGACGCTTCCGCGATGATGACGCCCCAACTCGGCGTAATAACGGAAGGTATTCAGCACCCATTCGATCTCTTCTTCATTTTCAGAGACGGGCTTGCCCTGTTCCAGAGTCAGCAAACGCACAATTTCCTCGCGATGGGCGTGAATTTTCTCCGCGACTTCATGCAGGAGATTCGCCCGCTCGTTCGCGCCCATCTTGCGCCACGCCTCGAACGCGGACCTCGCGGCTTGTACCGCCGCTTCGATATCTTCCGGGGTTCCACGCGGGACACTATCTATGATTTCTTCCGTAGCGGGGTTTTGAACTTCGATGACCTCCCTGGCATTGCCGTTCGTGAACATCCCGTTGATATACATGAGTTCCATGGTTGTTGGTCCTTTAGGAAATTTTGAAGGGGGATTTTATGGTTTGATGGTATTCAATTGCCGATAGTAGCGGTCGAGCCACGCATTCGACCAGCCCCATAAGGTCGAGTCAAACACGATCTTCCTTACTTCACTGCGGGTGATCTTGGCTTCGCTTTCAAAGACCTGGGCATTGCGCCTGCAAACTGCCAGCGTGCGGATGGCAAACATCAACGGGAAGATGCACCCAAGCCGTATGCCATGCTGCCACCACGGAAGGGATTTTACATACTTCAACGCCTCCTGCAAATGGCGCTCCGCCTTCTCAGTGAGCAGGTCCAGCACCTGCAGGGCGCGTTCGCGATGTTGCGCGTCGAAAAGTTGTTCCTTGGTAAGCCCGAAATCGTGTAGAAACTTGGCGGGGACATACATCCAGCCGCGTTCAAAATCTTCACGCAATCCGCGGATGACGTTGACCGTTTGCAGCCCCAGACCAAACTCACGCGCCAGCGGCATGATCTCCTGCTCCTTGCGGCGGATGGTGATGGAATACCACGCGAAGAGCTGGGTCACCAAATACCCCACCCGCCCCGCAACCTCGAACATGTAATCGTCCATTTCCTTCTCATCGGCTACGTTCGGTCCCTTCTTTGTCCAGCGCGCCATGCCCTGTGTGCTGTGAATCACATGCCGGATGATGATCTCCTGCACATCGAGCGGAAGGGAGCGAAGGCGCTGCAAAATTTCCTTTGCCTGCCGGGCTACGATGGCATCGGGGTTGGTCGTATCTGCCTGCGTGATCTGGGCGGTTAATATCTCCGCGTTCTCTTCTTCGCGCAGCACATTGACCCATGTATTGAGCAGTTCCACTTTTCGGTCTATTCCCATGTCTTCATTATCTTCCAGGTAATCGGAAACGCGTAACAATAAATAAGCGATGGTGGTTGCCTCGCACAGGATTCCCGGCAGGCGTTCGATGCCAAGCGCGAATGTGCGGCTGGCTGTTCTCAATAAAACTTTTGTATCCATGATCGTTTCCTCAACCGGAATTTACGCCCAAATTCAGCGTATCGTGCTGGAAATAACCGCTCCGAAGTTTTTTTGGTATTTGGTGGGGGCGCCCATTTTTCACCACAGAGAAAAACCTTTTAAAATCTCAGCGCTCTCTGTGTGCTCTGCGGTAAAGCGGGTTTCCACCCCGCTTAATCCTGAAGAGCCAGTTTTTTATGGGCAAACCCAAGGGTGGAATGAAACCTTCGGGACGTCCTTGAAATGACCGGTAAAAACCGGCATATGTCATTAACACTTCGACAAGCCTGTTCGATAGCGTCAATATGCCGGGAATCAAAAGGGACGATGAAATTTTTACATCCATCGTCCCTTCGATCATTTCTCCGGGTCACCGCCCGGCATCTGCGACTCCTCGATCAATTCCTTCGGAGTCGCCGCGCCGCAGCTTGGGCAGACGTAATTGCGCTCGACCGGGATGTAGGACCGGCTGCAAAACGGACATGTAACCGGCATCGGCTCCTTCGGCACTTCCCTGACGACTTCCTTCGTCACCTCGCGGGTCTCGACGCGAGTCCTGCCTGCGCCGCCGATGATGACGGGACCCGAATGAAAATGCCCGCCCGAAGACGAGGAACCGCCGGGGGAATTCGAGGATTTTTGCGAAAGCCCGCCCGCGAGCATTCCGCCGAACACCCCTTTTGCAGACGAATCTTTCGATGAACTGGATTTGGAACGCGAGGACGATTTACCGCCCGACCCGCCGCCCTTCATATTCGCCAGCACAAGGAACAACACAGCCACAATGACCACCGCCGCCAGCGTAACAAAGACGATGATCGCCGTCAGGCGGATGGCGCGCGGGATGTTGTACAACTCGTAGCCATAACTGAAAAGGAAGACGCCGCCGACATAAAACGGGGCAAGGACAAGCATGAGAACGACCGCCAGGTCCTGCGCGAAGGTCTCTTCGACAAAGGTCAGGTAGCCGATCAGAACGATAAGCCCCAAACTCGCCAGCGCGATCAACCCGCCGGGAATGAGGATGTGCAGGGGTTTTCCGGGCTTTGCATCATCATGGTCGTACTCGTAAACTTCGTGCGTCTTCGCCCGAACCTGACGGGCTTTATATTCGGATGTCGCCATATTAAATCCTTTCGCTTTCAGGATGACAAATACCGTCTACTCCATTGGCGATAACCGCAAGATGAACCTTGCGGTACTACGTAACGTCATTTGTTCAATTCCTTTGCCGTCGACTCCATCTGCGCCAGGATCGCCGCCACCTGCCCGCTCGAGACATTGACGCGATACATGTGGTCGAACCCGTCGCCCAGCATCACCTTCACTGTACGCCACGA
Source organism: Candidatus Villigracilis adiacens (assembly GCA_016703605.1). Lineage (GTDB taxonomy): Bacteria > Chloroflexota > Anaerolineae > Anaerolineales > Villigracilaceae > Villigracilis > Villigracilis adiacens. The sequence goes on from JADJBU010000004.1 coordinate 101,767, forward strand.
ACCCAGTTGGGGTTGCAATTCGCCCAGCGGCAGAAGGTCCACCGCCTGCCGCCATTGGGCGTGGGTCAACTCATAATCGCCGAGCAGGCTCAGGGTCGAATCCCGAAGCGGAAAGTTATGAGTCGCCTCCACCCAGCGGGCATCCTGTTCGTTTTCCAGAAGCCATCTCACAAAGAGCCATGCCGCCAGGTCCTCTTCATCTGTCGAATTCAGGACCACATACGAAGAGCCATAGACCGCGATCATCCCGCCGTCATCGTTCGGGAAGGGCAGCACAACCCACTCGTCGCGGTTCTCCGCGCCTGCAAAGGCGCGCGACACATCCGGCAGGTCGCCCAAACTTGCAGTGATGAACAACGCCTCGCGCTTTGCAAAGGATTGAATGGGATCCGACGCGTTTTGCCACGAACAATTCGACTCGGCAAGCTCGCGCAAATATTTGAACGCGTCTATGTTCTCCGGCGTAAGAAAACGGTAATCGTTTCCCTCCATCACGCCGCCGTTGAACGTCATCAGCCACGAATAGACCATCATCGGTTCGGCGTCCACAAGCCAGCCGCCCATCGAGTCGTTTTCGGCGAATTCATCCTTCTTCATCGAGTCATGCGCGCGGCACGATTGTGTCCGAAAATCACCAGGCGATTCCGGGGCGTTCCTGATATTTAAATCCTCAGCCCAGGTTTTATTCCATAACATCACCTGCGCCGTCCGCTGCGCCGGCATGGCCACACGCGCGTTGCCCGCCAAATCTTGATTCCAGACCGCATACGGAATATCCTCCGCAGCGATGCCATACAACGGGTCGTCGGCATACTCCGTCAGGTCGCTCGAGACGCCTTCGCTGAACCATTCCTGCGCGTGTTCGGGCAGCGCGATCACAAGATCGGGTTTGCCTTCGGTCGGCAGCGATGCGGTCGTCGCTTCATAAAGGTTCGAAAAATTGATCTGACTCTGCGCCGCAACCCGGATGCCCCACTCATTGCTCTCGTTGAATTCCCTGACGAAGGTCTCGAACAGACTCTGCTCCACGCCGTACCACGGAGTCCAGACTGTGATCTCCAGCCCGTTCAGCGCCTCTTCATTGACCTCGAGCCGGGTCGCCGCTTCGGGGGTTGGTTCCGCCGTTTGAGCGGATTCCGTCTCCTGTGCCGCGGCGGTTGATTCGACGACGCCCGCAGCCGGGGTCGTCTCACCCGAGCCGCACGCGGATAACAGGATGGATGCGATGATAAATAAAGGGATTGTTTTTTTCATAGATGAGATAAAGAGAGAGAGAGCGTCGCGCGCAGTTTATAGTATTGCTCTGTAAAAACTACGCCAATCGCGAAGATTTTGCCCAGTATCGCGAGATTTAATCCCGCCCGCCGGGGCGCAAACTGAAGTTTGCGGTACAACCGCGCTATGGAGCCAGTAACATAAACGGCACGGGCGTGAAGACAAGGATAAAGACGACGATCATCGCGTAGGCGATCAGTTTTCGATTTGGGTCGAGTTCGGTGATCTGGTCCATCGGCTGGGCATTGACGCGACCGAGCCAGAAGAGCAAAGCCGCCCACAGCCACCATCCGCTCCATGCAAAGCCAAGCCCAACCAGCAAAGCGACGATATAAGGAAACGCCTTCTTTGCCTTCTCACCGAACAGGGAATAGATGACATGCCCGCCATCGAGCGTTCCGGCGGGGATGAGGTTGAGCGCAGTGACGAGAATCCCGGCCCAGCCCGCGAATGCGACGTTATGAATAAAGACGTCCAAACCGCCAAAGGGGACGGGACGCCCGGTAAAGAAGTATTGCAGCCAGTACAGAATTCCCTGCGGCTCGGCGGGGGCGGGCAATAACTGACCAAAAACGACGAATTTGGCGAGCAGGTAGATCAGCGAATTGCCTTCGAGGAATCCGCCCGGGTTCGGCTCGATGGGACCGAGTGTTGACAGCGACAAACCATAGATTAAGACCGGGATCGCAATCACCAATCCCGCAATCGGACCGGCCACGCCGATGTCGAAGAGGATGCGTTTGTTCTTCGGCGTGCCGCGCATCAGGATCGCCGCGCCCATCGTGCCAAGCGGGCTGAATGGGAAGGGGATGAAATACGGCAACGTGGCGGGAGTCTTGTGATAGCGGCTCATGAAGTAATGACCCAGTTCATGCGCGAGCAAGATGCCCATTAAACTCAACGCAAAGGGCCGGCCGGTGAAGATGTTCCTGACGATCACGGTCATCTGACCGAGGAAATCCTCGGGGATGGGTCCTTCGATCTGCACACCCGCCATCATCACGCTCAGGATGGTGAGTACGAAGAGGATGATGTTGGTGGAGGGGTTATCGGGTTTGGGGTCGGGTTGTTTGGGTGCCAGGTAGATGACCTGCTTCCCGTCTTCGACGCGGAAATACGGGGAGATGAGGTACGGGTCCAGCGACCCAGCCAAAACGTCGTAGGCGGAGGCGGAGTCTTCATCCAGTAATTGACCGCGGTAGCGCATCAAAAATCCGGGCTGGGTCTGCGGGTTGAGGCTGGTGACGTCTTCGATACGGAAGACGCGCGAGATGAGTTGGTTTAATATCTCAGGTTCGGGGAGGGACATTCGCTGCTCCAAAAGGGTAAAACGTAGGGGCGACCCGTCAAGGTTTCAAAAGCCTTGCTGCGCGAAAAGGGTCGCCCAATTGATTCAAAGTACGGGAGTGGATGGGAGTCGAACCCACCGCGACCCGCAACGCGACCCGCCACAGGTTTTGAAGACCAGGAAGCCCACCGGGACCTAACCACTCCCACGCGCAAGCATACCCGAGAGGGATTAGTATTGCAAGTTTGATGTTCCCGCGTCATTCCTTCAACAATAACGCCAGCGGAGAAGCGACCAGCACCATGCCTGTGGTCATCGTCAACACGTATGGAAAGCCATAAATCTCCGCGAGATGACCGGTATACAAAAGTCCCAACGCGCCCGATGAAAAGATAAAGCCGAGGATCAGACCCGAGGCGAGGGCCATGCCGCCGGGGATGACCCGCTGGGCAAGCACGACCATGATGCTGTGAACCGCGCCCGTCCCCAACCCGGCAAGCGGGACGAGAATGTAGAGCCATCCCGACCACCCCACCTGACTTATGATGAAAATGGGGAATGCCGAAAGCAACAAAGCCAACGCCGCCACAAACCGTTTGGGATGACGGTCTGCAAGGTAGCCGCCGATCACATTGCCAAACGCCGACCCGCCCATGAACAACCCCGCCATACTGCCGTAGACGGTGGCATTCTGCCCCAGATCCTTGATGTATTTTGGAATGAGGTTGACCATGTTCGCCTGCGCCCAGGATTGCATACTGGCAACGATCATCAGAACGAGGATGAAGGACAGCCCGGCTCGCGCCCGTTTGGAGTTGGCAGACGCTTCGACCTTTGGGTGTGGCTGGTTGTCTTTCAGTTGATTCATCAACGCCAGACCGATGGGAATGGAAACAAGCGGCAGGATGTACATGCCGGGGATTTGCAGCGCGGAAAGAATCAGCCCGGTGAGGATCGGACCGATGAAATGCCCCATCTGCCCGGCGGTAAAGAAGAGCGATGTGGAGGTGGTCTCGCGTCCCTTCATTAGATCGCGCCCGCGCAGGGCGGCTTGCACCGCGCCGACAGGGTGAAATGCGGAAGAACCCAGCGCGGCAATAATCAGGCACCCCAGCCCGAGATTGCCGGGTAATGTCAATGCGAGCGAGTAGAAGACGGTCATCCACAAGACTCCGCCCGCCGCCAGCCAGCGCGGACCGGTGCGGTCGGATATCCAGCCGAAGAGGGGCTGGGTCAATGCGGATGCCCAGATGTAGATCGTCGAGAACAGGGCAATCTGCGATTCGGTCAGGCCGAGATAGGTCAACAGGACGGGACGGCTGGCATTGAACACGTCCACCATGAAGTGGGAGAGGGCAACGAAGGAGAAGATGGAGTCGAGGAAGAGGGGCATGGGGGAGGGAAGGGTAATTGGAGATTGGTAAATTGGGATTAAGTTGGAAAGTAGAAAGTGGAAAGTTTCGGCGATGTTTCAGGCAAGTTTATGATTTGCGTTTTTCTTCAGGGAAATTACGCATCACGCATTAGGCATCACGATACAGACGATTCTTTTCGATATAGTCATACACCCCCGGCGCGACGTAGTAGCGGTACATCTCTCCGCTGGAGATGCGGCGGCGGAGTTCGCGGGATGATACCGGCTGGAGCAATGCGTCTATGAAATGGAGTTTGCCCAACACGCCGGGAATTTTCGCTTCGAGCGCGGCGAGGTCGGTCGAGTCGTCGGGGCGGCGCATCACGCCGAGTTTGGAAACGACAGTCACGAGGTCCGGGGCGAAGCGCCAGGTTGGGAGGTCTCGCAGTGAATCGCCGCCGATCAGCAGGATGATATCCGCGCCCGGCTGGTTTTCCGCAATCGCGCGGACCGTATCCACCGTGTAATGCGGACCGGGTCTTTCGATCTCGATGCGGGAGAGTTCGAAGGCTGGGTTGTCCGCGATCATGTTTTCGAGCATGGCGAGACGATGGGTCAGTGGGGTGACGGCGTTTTCGAGTTTGTGCGGCGGCTCGGGGGTGAGCACCCATAACAGGCGGTCGAGTTGAAATTGATGGACGGCTTCCCCGGCAAGGATGAGATGGCCGATATGCGGCGGGTCGAAGGTTCCGCCAAAGACTCCGATTCGGTGGGGCATGGCGGTAGTATATCCCAATCTCCTGCGGGGTTCTTGCGGTATACTGACCGGGCATGTCTCGATCTCAGGCAACGATCATCAGCTCTTCCTCGCCGCTGAAGCGCATAATGCATGCCGCGCGCGCCATCGAACGCGGAGATTATCATTCCGCGCTGCTTGCCGAGTTCATGAACGAATCGGGGGAGTTGGGGCAGCTGGCGCGCGTCCTGGATTCGATGGCGAACACCATCAACCAGCGCAATACGCAGCTGGTTCTTTTGAACAAGGTCATTCCCATCGGCGTATCGCTTTCGGCGGAAAAGGATTTCAACCGCCTGCTCGAATCATTGGTGGTCGAGGCGCAGGCGCTGACGAACGCCGACGCGGGAACGCTCTACCTTGCCGAAGGGGACAACCTGCGCTTCGTGATCCTGCGCAATACCTCGCTGAATATGAAGATGGGCGGCGCAAGCGGCGAAGCCATCCCCTTCCCCCCGGTGCGGATTCGCAACGAGGACGGCAGCGAGAACCGCGCCAATGTCGCGTCTCACTCAGCGCTGACCCATCAACGCATCAACATCGCCGACGCCTACCAGGCAGACGGTTTCGATTTTTCAGGCACGAAAGCCTTCGATCAAAATACCGGCTACCGATCCCAGTCCTTCCTGACCATCCCGCTGACCAACACGCAAGGCGGTGTGATCGGCATCCTGCAACTGATCAACGCCAAAGACCCCAAAACCGGCGGCATCGTCCCGTTCAAGGAGGACGATGTGCTGGAGGTGCTGATCCTGCTCGCCACCGCCGCCCTGGACGGGTACATCCGCGAGGCGGCATTGATCCATGAAATTGCCCAGTTAAAGATCGAGGTCAACCAGGCGCGGCGTCAAAAACAGGTGGATGAGATCACCGATTCGAACTTCTTCCGCGATTTGAAAAGCCGCGCCGGGGAAATGCGCGCAAAGAACAAAAACGAGTGACCCGGCGCTGTTTGCAGGACTGAAAGTTTTTTCAAAGACGTTTCCATGACACTTTTGGGGAAGCCCCGACCACTAAGGATATGGAACCCAATTTGAAAGCAAACACGCTTCTTCATCGCCCAAGGAGGGCAGGGAAACTCATGAACACGATTACCACGAAGCAAAAAAATGTCATTGTCGGCGCGTTATTTGTCTTTTTCTCGCTTGCCATGGGTGCCTGCGCCAGCACAGCAGAGATTGCCGGGCCAGCCGCAGCCGGTTTGAGCAACACCGAAACCCCAACCGAAGCCCCAGCCGAAACCCCTCCCACAGAAATCCCCACCGCCACACCGATCCCGGCCGCAACCGGTCACATCCTGTTCACATCCGACCGCGACGGAACGAACGACCTTTACCTCGTCTCACCCGACGGCGCAGATACCACCCGCCTGACCTTCAATGCAGCGGTGGATGAAAGCGGCGCCGCCCAACTCTCGCCGGATGGAACCCGTATCGCTTTCGCCGCCACCATCGGCAACAACACCGACATCTACGTGGTCGAACTCGCCTCGAAAGCCATCACCCGCATCACCGACGCGCAGGGCAGGGATTCCTCCCCCAGCTGGTCGCCAAACGGGGGGCAGATCGTCTTTGAATCCTTCCGCGATGGCAACCTCGAAATCTACGCCGTCAATGCCGATGGCTCAAACCCAACCCGCCTGACCAATGACCCCGGGGGAGACAGCAACCCGGCCTGGTCGCCAAACTCGAACGACATCATCTTCTCCGGTTCGCGCTTCGGCAATTCGGACCTGTCGCTGACCGGCCCCAACGGGTCTTTTTCCACGCTGACGACGAATCCCGGTCCCGATAACAACCCAGCCTGGTCGCCCGACGGAAGCCGGATCGCCTACCTCGAATTCACAGGCGACCTCGCCAACATCTGCATCATCGGGCGTGACGGCTTGAATCAAACCTGCCTCACGCCGAATCCCGCCAAATACCAGACCCCCGCCTGGTCGCCGGACGGAAACTGGATCGCCGCCATCGAGGGAACGAGCATCCACATCATCAACGTGGCAGGCGGACCGGCGCAGGAAATATCGCAGGCGGGGATCGAGCCGTACGGCGTCCCAACCTGGTCTACGGATGGGCTGAGAGTGGCATTCCAGGCGTACGCCAACGGCAACATGGAAATTTTTCAGGCGTTGCTCCTTACCGGCGAGTTCACCCAGGTCACCAGCGCGGCGGGCATCGACGCCAAACCGGTCTGGGTCTCCAGGTAAAGGGAGTGATCAAAGTTTGTTATTTTTGCCCTGAGCCTGTCGAAGGGGTCTCCTGATTTTGGACTCCGCCCTTACAACCTTTTAGCGCGCCCCCGTATGCAAGCAAAACATGTCAGGCGCGGAGTCGAAAGCGGCGCTGTGATGGGGCCAACGGCGCCACGACATCTCCCGACTTTCGAGAAAAATCGGGAGATTTTGCAGTCCAAACTGACAACCTTTGCTCGCACACCCCAGGTAAACGAACCGCGGCGTCTATTCATGTATAATGGAAATCATGCTCCCTGAATCTCCCCTTGCCATCATCGAAAGCCGTTTGCGCTACCTGCTCCCTTCGGAAATGTACGCGGAAATGTGGGGCAACCCGTCCATGGAGATCATGATCCGCGTCCACAACCACCTGCGGACCCTGCAGCGCATCATCCATGATTACACATCGAGGCAGATTGACGTTTCCCAATTGAAGCCGGGGCAGGTCAAGACGCAATGGCAATACGGCACGATGATGTTCACCGACCTGGCGGGTTTCACCAAACTGATGGAAGCCAATGCCGCCAAGGGACGCGACGGCGCGGAAAACCTGCTGCGGGAATTGACCAAATATTTTTCGACCATGATCTCGATCATCAGCAAATCGGGGGGCGAACTGGTCGAGTTCACCGGCGATGCAATGCTGGTGGTCTTTGAGAAGAAGAAGGAAAAAAACGACGATGCCCAGCGCGCGGTCCGCGCCGGGTTGAGAATGCAGCGGGCGATGAAGGATTTCGCCGAGATACAGACTCCGTCGGGGATCGTCAACCTGCAAATGCGCATCGGCATCCACAGCGGCAGATTCCTCACAGCAGAGATCGGCACCCCGCGCCGTATGGAGCACGTCCTGCTTGGCAAGGATGTGCAGAAAGCCAAATTGACCGAAAGCAAGGGGCGCAACGAACGCGTGAACATCTCGTCCAGCGCCTATGAACTGGCAAAGGACAGTTTCCGTTTTGAAGCAGGCGAACCCGAGTATCACCTGGTCGTGGACGATCTGGATGCCGACACCCTCGGCGACTACGAGATCACCCCGGTGGGGCGGCGCATGGCAAGCAGCGTGCTCTTCGACCTGAAGGACAAGAAAGAAGTCCTGAACAACATCACCGAACTGCTAAACTCCATCGAACCGCTTGCCAGTTACATCCCCGACCCCGTCCTCTCCATGCTGGTTGAAAGCGCCGCAGACCGCAAGATCCGCCCGGATTTCCCCACCCCCACCATCATGTTCGTCAACTTCATCGGTTTGCCCGAGTCAGCCGACCGCGCCCTGCCCGGTGAAGAGCGCAAACTGGCGGTCAGTTTTTCGAAGGCGTTCTCGCTCATCAATGCGGCAGTCGAAGCGCGCGGCGGGGTGCTGAAAAAAGTGACCTATCACCTCTCCGGCTCGGATATCGTCATCTACTTCGGCGTGCCGAACGCGCACACCAATAATGAAATGCGCGCGGCTTCGGCGGCGGTCGCCATCCGCGAAGTCGTCGAGACGATCAATCTCAAAGCGCCCACGGTCGGCGGGATCAAACCCGAGGTGTACTGCCAGATCGGCATCAACATGGGACCGGCATTCGTGGCGGAGGTCGGCGACCCGCGCGGACGGCGCGAATTCAACGTGTTGGGCGATACGGTCAACACGGCGGCGAGATTGATGAACCGCGCCCAGAAGAATCAGATCGTCGTCTCAGAGGCGGTCCGGAACGCCATCGAGGAAAAATACGAATGTGCGTCCCTGGGTGAAATATCCCTCAAGGGCAAGAGCAAGCCGCTGAGTTTGTATGAGTTGACGGGAAAAAAGGTTAAGGAAACGAAGTAAACGAAAACTCACCCCCGAATACGAAATTCGCGGGTGAGTTTTTATTTGGTCCGGGGAAAACCAGCCGGCTTTAAGACCTGCCTTTCAACTTATTTTCCAACGCCGACCAGATCCCCGCCGCCAGTTTACTGCCTTCCTTGCGGCGCAGGTTGACCTTGTAAATGGCTTTTTCCTTTTCGCCGATGCGGATCAGCCAGAATTGTTCGGTCAGGTCTGAGAGGGCGGAGTCCAATTCGGGGCGCGAGAGGCGGTCTTTTTCCGGCATCGAATCCACCGCATCACACAGGCGTGGGTAACTCGCGCTCAGTTCGCGCAGCATCACGCGCATGATCCGGCGCAGGGCGGGCGGCAGGGCGGCAAGGTCGAGCGGAGAGATTCCGCCTTCCTTCTGCCTGTCTTTGATTTCCTTGTCGAGCCTGTCGAAGAGTCCGGGCATGGGAACCTCCCTCAATACAACTCAGGCATACTGATCGGTTCGGGCTGCGGCTCGCATTCGCCGCACCAGATCACATTGGCAACTGCCAGCCCCTTGGGCGTGTTGTTCGCGCCAACGAACATGGTGATGAAGGTGGACATGGTCGCGGCGTGATCCTTGCACACGAACCGTCCACAGAACGCGCAGGATGCGCGGGGTTCTTCTTCGCAATGCCAGCATTTCATGGGGCGTCTTCCTTTACTTTGCGTTCAAAATGAACGGCACGACGTTCTTCAACGCCTTCGACCATTCGTGGTCGGGATAGCACAATGAAAACAAATCCCTGCTGGCGTTTTCCGCCATGTCGAACGAAAGCGGCAGGACGCTGGTGACGGGTGCGTCGAACTTGGATTCGATCTCGGCTTTAATCGCCTGCGGGTCGTGTTTGGGCAGGGCTTTGTTCACCAGCAATAACAGGTTTGGCACATCCAGGCTGCGGGCAATATCCACCGTTACCGCCGTGCCTTGCAAGTCCTGGGTATCAGGGCGCAGGATGACGATCAACACATCGGATGTCGCAATCGAAAGCAGGGTTTCTTCGTTCAAGCCGGGATGTGTGTCAATGAACAGGTAATCGAGGTCGAATTCGCTGATGGCGGTCTGCAAGCCTTCGTTCAGCACATTGAAGTCAATGCCTTCCTTGAGGATCTTGCTGATCTCGCCGCCCTTGATGCTGGACGGAAACAGGAAGAGTTGACTGCCCTTCAACTGGGCGCGTCCCTGTCCTTCGCCGGGGTTTTCTCCTATGGAAAATCCCACCTCGCGGATGCTTGCCGCGCCGTGCAAAAAGTCGTTGAGGGTTCTGCCCATCTTCTGCTCGTCCAACCCGAACAGGACGTGAATGCCGGGAGATTGAATATCCGTATCCACCACGCCCACGCGTTTGCCCGTCAACGCGACCTGCGCCGCCAGGTTGGCTGTGGTGTTCGATTTGCCCGTCCCCCCGCGGAATGAATGAATGGATACGATCTTTCCGTCGCTCATCATGCCTCCATATAGTATTGCTCTTTAAAAACTACGCCAATCGCGAAGATTTTGCCCAGTACCGCGAGATTTATCTCGCCCGCCGGGGCGCAAACTGAAGTTTGCGGTACAACCACGCCATGTTTTGGATTACGAGCCCTGGCGCTTCCTGCGGATGGTCTGCGCCTGTTCCTTTAACCGGGCATAGAACTCTGTGCCGGTGATCTCTTCAAATTCTTTCTTGCGCCGTTCCTGGTCAATCTCGAAGGCAAGTTTCTCCACCTGTTGTTTCAAGCCCTCCTCGCGCGCCTTGACCTTTCTCACCATCGAGTAAAAAGTCGAAAGCAATTGCGCCGCCTTGTCATCGTCTGTGCCGGGGCGGTTGGTGATCGGCTGGGTCTGTTCCAAAAATGAATAATCGCCCTCCGCCGTTTTCTGCGACCAATCAATCACCTTTTCGATGTAGGTCGTCGAAAAACGCAGGCGGTGCGAAAACCCGCGCAGGATGCCCAGCGCCACATCCAGCCGCTGGTCGAGCAGGTTGAAGAAGGCGTCCTTGGTCATCTCCAACGCCTCCACATCCTCCAGCGCAACCGCGCCCGCCGAACGCGGACGTTCATCCACCAGCGCCAGTTCGCCGATGGTTTCGCCGGGACCGACCTTGTTGATGATGATCTCCTCCCCGCGCGCATCGGTGGTGACGATCTTCAAATGTCCCTCAAGGATGAGGTAAAACGAATCAGCCGGGTCGCCTTTGCGCATCATCACGTCGCCGTCCGCGAACCGCCGCAGGGTGGCTTTTGCCGCCACCGCCTCGAGCGCATCGTTCGAAAGTTCCTGGAAAAAAACCGCATTGTGGATTTTTTCCAATACGCTGCCGATCATGATTTGGATCCTCCCCGCGGAGGGGGCGACTCTCGCAGCCGTTCCGATACCCGGTCCCAAAGCCCGCCTCCCTTTTGACCGGGACCTGCCGCGGCGATACGGGCATTGAGCAAACTCCAAATTTGCATATCCGATCCCAAATAAACCTCGCGCACCATCATCATACAGTATGCGCCGATCTCATTCCGCAGTTTGTTGATATCGCGGACAAGTTCTGCAATGATCTCCTCGATCTCCCTCCTGCGCGCCTCGCTGGGTGTGGAATCGATCAATTTGCGTTTGATGCCGATCTCCGCCTGCTTATAGATCAGGTTTCGCACAAGCGAAGACTTTTCCGCGCCGAAACGGGCTTTGATGGGTTCCAGCAATTCTTCGACAGTTTCGATGTTGCTGACCACGCGCGTCTCTTCCTGGGTGACGCGGTCGGCGATGCCCAACTTCTCCTTGACCCATTCCTTCTGCACCAGCAACCCGCGCCTGATGATGTACCAGATCAACCCCGCGCCGATGACGCCATAGGCGATGGCAACCGCCAGGAAGGTCCCGGCATTGACCATGGTATTGAACAGGGCATGGAACAGAATTGCGAACGCATACCCGCCCAGAATCGCCAGCGCGCCCCTGCCCCTTCCTTTTTCACCGCGCGAATACCCCAATGCTGTGCCGATCAACCCGCTGCCGGTGGCATGGACAAGGTTCGTCGAAAACACGCGCGCCACGGCAATTGTCAGGGCAAGGTCGGGCCTGCCGGTCACATATTCGATGTTCTCGATCAGGGCAAACCCGATCCCTGCGCCGAAACCGTACAACGCGCCATCCACCACGTAATTAAAATCCGCCCGGGTGACGAAGTAGATCAGAACCAGCGACTTGAGAATCTCCTCCGCAAACGGTGCCACCCCGCGGACGATCTGAACGCGCGTCGCCAGCCCGGCATCCGCAACCGAACGGTTGACCCATACCGCAAGAATATATGCCAGGAAGCCAAAGATCAAGGCAGCGATATTCCAATGAAATTTTGCGGTCTTATGCAGGTCGAGCTTGCGCAAAAGAATCAGAAAAAGGAAGGGACCAACCAGGGCAATCAGTATCGAAATCGCCAATACCATGCCGACATATTACCTTATCTGCATATGCCCTGCAAGAACAAAAACGCGGCTGCAATGATGCGCCGCAAATGGTATTGCCCAATATCGAATACATGGAAATGGCATCCCCCGTTTCAATCTCCCGCGGGCGGCCCCCGCGCCCGCGGGGGGGGGGGCAAACCGGGGGGGGCCCCCCCCCGCCGGGGCCCCTTATTTATTGCGCGAGACCCAGTACACAGCCAAAAGGATCAAAACCAAGCCTGCCGCAAGATAAACATTGACCCCATTGATCGCCGACCCCGTCACGGAGGAACCGGGCAGTTCGATCAATGGCAGGGCAATGGCTGCCACGACCAACACCGCAAGCAATACCGGGACGAGGGCAGCCTGAGGGTTGGACTGAAAGTCAAACAATCGTTTCCATAGGGAGGGCCTGGCTGCCTGCGCCTCCTCGCGTTTGACGCGGCTTTTGAAACGCACCAGCATTTGCTTCGCCCGGGCGGCATCCGTTTGTTGTTCGGGAGGGAGGGCATGGGTCAAACGGAGGACCGTCTGCTGGAGTCGGATCAATTCCTCGTCCGAGGCAGAGGCGATGGGCGCCGTCTCACCGTCGAGCAGCCGGTCGGTAAAGTCCGCAAGCCTGGCGTCGGTATCGATGGATTCGTTCTTTTGATTCATGCTATGTCTCCAGATGGCTGCGAAGCGCGGCGACCGCCCGGCGGAAAAGGGATTTGACCGCCTCGAGGTTTTGCCCGTTATGTTCCGCGATTTCATTGAACTGCATATCCTCGGCAAAACGGAGCAAAAGAACCTCCCGGTAATTCTCCGGCAGGTTTTGAAGCGCCCGCTGGAGAAAGATGCGGTCTTCCATCGCCTGGGAGGTGCCGCCCGTCATCTCGCTGAGCGCATCCGAAAGCGGCGCGAGTTGCGGCTCCTGCTTGCGGGAGCGCCTGCGGTAGTATTCTGCAACCTTGTGGTTGGTTAATGTCCGCAGCCAGGTGCCCAGTTTGGCGTCGCCGCGAAAGGACGAAAGCGATCTCATCGCCGCGAGGAAAATCTCCTGGGTCACGTCTTCCACGTCGTTTTCTGGAATCACATATCTCACGCGGTTATGCACCCGGGGAAAGTGGCGAAGATAAAGTAGGTCGAAGGCCTCATTGTTCCCATCCTTGTATCTCTGGATGAGCAACTCGTCACTGGGGTCCTGCGATGGAAGCGGATTTTGCATATATTCAGTCGTCATGGGCGGCAAAAACGGGTCGTGTGAATTCAGAATTTAATATAACATAACCGGGGCGGAACCAAGGCTTGCAGATTTTTTTGGGTGCGCTAAAAGGTTGTAAGGGCGGAGTCTAAAGCGGCGCTGTGGTGGCGCCGTTGGCGCCACCACAGCGCCTGACTTTCGAGCAAAATCGGGAGATTTTGCAGTCCATACTGACAACATTTGAATGCTCCCGCCGAGTCCGCGCTACCTATTTTCGATACAGTTAGGCTATAATTACAAAAATCATACCAGGCTCGACAAGACTAACATAAATTTGGAGAAGGCGCATGTCCAAAATCATCTCAGTTCATTCCTTCCGCGGCGGGACGGGCAAATCGAACACCACTGCCAACATTGCGGCGCTGCTTGCCATGGATGGAGCGCGCGTGTGTGTGGTCGATACCGATATCAATTCCCCCGGCATTCACGTGCTGTTCAATCTCGACGAAGCGGATATGGAACACTCCCTCAACGACTACCTGTGGGGCAAATGCACCATCGAACAAGCCGCCCAGGACGTGACCGGGCACATCGGCGCGGAACTCAAGGGGCAGATTTTCCTGATCCCCGCCAGCATCAAAGCCGGTGAGATCGCCCGCATCCTGCGCGAAGGCTATGACGTCGGTTTGCTAAACGACGGTTTCCGCGATGTGATCGAGCGGTTAAAACTGGACTACCTGCTGATCGACACCCACCCCGGTCTGAACGAGGAGACCCTGCTCTCCATCGCCATCTCCAATTCGCTCGTCATCATCATGCGCCCCGACCAGCAGGACTACCAGGGGACGGCTGTGACGGTGGATGTGGCGAAGAAACTGGACGTGCCCAACCTGCTCATCCTCGTAAACAAGACCCCCAGCAATCTGGACCTGGAAGAGGTCCGCTCGCGCGTGGAGCAGACCTACGAAGCAAAGGTGGGAGCCATCCTGCCGCACTCGGACGAAATGATGATGCTCGCAAGCTCCGGCATCTTCACCGTCCAATACCCCGACCATACCGTCACCAAGGGCTTGCGCAATCTGGTGGAACTCCTCAAAGCCAATTGAGGCGCGCCAGAAGGAGGGCATCGTGACAAATCCGCTTTTTGAGACCGCGATCAAGGAATTGGAGTCGAGCCAGGAGGATATCCGTCCTTCTGACGTGCCCTTCCTTCCGGAACCTTTGCGCTCCGCAGTCAATTTTGTCGTACGCCTCAAACGCTTCAGCCTGACCGAGTTCCACGAAAAGCTGCCCGAACTCACCCGCGACGAAGCAAAACGCATCGCCGACCTGCTGATCAAGCGCCATCTGTTCGACCTCTCCCGCTTCGCCACCGAAGAGGAGCCATACTACGAAGCCCGCCTCTCCGCCATGACCCGTCCGCTGACGAGACCCCCTTCGGACATCTGGAAAAAGATCGATTGAACCGCCGCCCGCCTGTCGAAAACAGGCGGGTTTTGTTTTGCTATAATCACACCATGGCAGATAAACTCCCCTCCCGCTACGAAGAACTCAAGGCGCAGGTCAACTTTCACAATTACCGGTATCACGTGTTGGATGCGCCCGTTATCAGCGACCTGGAATATGACCGCCTACTGAATGAACTAAAGAAAATCGAAGCGGATCATCCCGATTGGATCACGCCCGATTCGCCCACCCAACGCGCCGGGGCAAAGGTCTCGGAGAAATTCGAGAAAGTGCGCCACCCGGCTCCGATCCTCTCGCTTGCCAATGCCTTCGGCGGGGACGATGCCCGGGCATGGTTCGAACGCATCAAGAAACTGGACGACCGTGTGGAGAAGGCAAAATTCGTCGTCGAACCGAAGATCGACGGTCTATCTGTTGTGCTGCATTACCGCGACGGTCAACTCGCAAAGGGAGCCACGCGCGGAGATGGCGAGGTGGGCGAAGATATCACCAGCAACTTGCGCACCGTAAAAGCCATTCCACTGAGAATTCCTGTCGAAGGTCAAAAGTCGAAGGTCAATGTTCCTTCCCATCTTGCCGTACGCGGCGAGGCGTTCATTCCCATCAAGGAATTTGAAGAATTGAATAAACGGCTCGAAGAAGCGGGCGAGAAAACCTATCTCAATCCGCGCAACACGGCGGCGGGATCGCTGCGCCAGCTTGACCCGCAACTCACGGCGTCGCGTCCGATCACATTGCTGGTGTATCAAATCGTTCACGCTGAGGGCGGAAAAGTTCCAACCTCGCAATGGGAAATTCTCGAATATCTCAAGTCGCTGGGCTTTCCGGTTTCGGATATCCCCAAACGATTCGATGATTTGGAATCCGCGATTTCCTACACCGAAACCTTCAACACGGGACGAGACGCGCTTCCCTACGAAGCCGACGGCATGGTCATAAAAATCGACGATTTGACCCTCGCCGCAGACTTGGGCTTCGTCGGCAAAGACCCGCGCGGGGCCGTCGCCTTCAAGTTCCCGGCTCGGGAAGTGACCACAACCCTGCTCGGCATTGACGTGGAAGTCGGTCGCACCGGCGTGTTAACTCCGCGCGCCTCTCTCGAAGCCGTGGAGATCGGCGGAGTGATCGTCCGCAATGCGACACTGCATAATTTCGACTACATCGAGGAGAAGGACATCCGCATCGGCGACCGGGTGCTGGTCAAACGTGCCGGTGAAGTGATTCCCTACGTCATCGGTCCCGTCGTGGATGCGCGTTCCGGCAAGGAGAAGAAATACAAACCGCCCACAAAATGCCCGGCATGTAACACGGAAGTGGAACACATCGAAGGCGAGGTGGCGTGGTACTGCGTCAACGCCGCCTGCCCGGCGCAGTTGGTCCGCAACGTGGAGCATTTCGTCTCGCGCGGCGCGATGGATATTGTGGGGCTGGGAATAAAAATAGTGGAGCAGTTGATCGAAGCGGGATTGGTCAAGGATGTGGCGGATTTGTTCACGCTGAAAAAGGATCAACTTTTGGAGTTGGAGGGTTTTGCAGAGAAAAAGGCGGAGAATCTGCTTGGGTCCATCGAGCAGGCTAAGGGTCAGAGTTTGAACCGCTTGATCGTCGCGCTGGGAATCCACGGCGTGGGCGAAGTCATGGCGGGCGACCTGGCGCGGACGTATGGCAATCTATCCACTTTATCGAAGACGACGGTTGATGAACTCCAGCAGATCGAAGGCGTGGGACCCAACATCGCCGAATCCATCGTGGATTGGTTTGCGCGCCCGGCGAATCAGAAATTGTTGAAGAAGTTGAAGGCAGCGGGGGTTGATCCGCAAATGCAGAGGGCGGAAGGCAAAACACAGACAGGCGCGTTCAGCGGTTTGACTTTTGTGGTGACGGGCACGCTGCCGAATTTCTCGCGCGACGATGCGAAGGAATTTATTGAGAATAACGGCGGCAAGGTGACCGACAGCGTGAGCAAGAAGACCAGTTACCTCGTCCTCGGCGAAAACCCCGGCTCGAAATTTGAGAAGGCAAAATCGCTCGGCGTGAAGATCGTTGACGAAGCGGAATTGAAACGGCTGGCGGGATAATTGACATAACACCCCTTCAGGGTTGGGATTTCTGAAACATCAAGCCTAGAATCATTTCATCCCTTCGGGATTGGGTGTCATGAAATGGTGATGAAAACAAACCTCGAAGGGCGATAACCTTATCGCGGCGGAACGACGTCAAACAATGACGACATCGAACCTCGAAGGGGTGGCAGGATTATAGACTCGAACGGATTGATAATCCAAATCCCGAAGGGATGATATATTTCGAGGAGGCAAAACATGGCAGGCACATATTCCCAGATATACATTCAAATCGTCTTCGCCGTTCAAGGGAGGCAAAACCTGCTTCAGAAGGAATGGCGGCAGGAAGTATTCAAATACATGGCCGGCATCATCAAAAACAAGGGACAAAAGCCGATCATTGTGAATGGCGTGGAGGACCATGTCCATGTGTTCATCGGACTCAAGCCCGCAATGGCAATATCCGATCTTGCGCGAGATGTCAAAAACAACTCCTCCAATTTCATCAACGATCATGCCTGGATCGGGGGCAGGTTCAACTGGCAGGAAGGATACGGGGCGTTTTCGTACGGTCATTCCCAGATCGAAGCGGTCTATCACTACATTCAGACCAGGAGCAGCATCACGCCCGGCAAACCTTCAAGGACGAATACCTGGAATTTCTCCAAAAATTCCAGGTCGAACATGACATCAAATACCTGTTTGAGTGGGTCGAATGACTCACTGGACAATCCCCACCCCCTCGGCTAAACTTGCGCAATCCCTTTTGGAGGCTCTTTCATGGATTTTCATAGTGTAGACAACAACAGCACCCGCCGCATTGCCGCGCTCAAACAACGGGTGGGCGAAGTAAAGGAACACGGGCATTACTTCTACAACCAGGCGGTGGAGGAGATGCTCCCCGACGCCAAAGTGCGCGTCAGGGGGCGGATCATGGGAATGTACGCCTCCTACTCCTACCTGGGCTTGATCGGTCACCCGCGCATCAACGAAGCCGCCAAACGCGCCGTGGACAAATTCGGCACCGGCACCAACGGCGTCCGCTCACTGGCTGGCACGCTGACCCTGCACAACGAACTCGAAGAAACCATCTCCAATTTCAAGCATACCGAATCCGCCGTCACCTTCTCCTCGGGGTATGTCACCAACCTGACGACCATTTCCTCATTGATGGGGCGCGGCGACTACGTTTATTCGGACAAGATCAACCACGCCTCCATTGTGGATGGCTGCTTGATGTCCGGCGCGGAATTCCGCCGCTTCAAGCATAACGACATGGCTCACCTCGAAGGACTGCTCAAGAACGCGCCTGCCGAAGTTTCCAAACTGGTCATCGCGGACTCGGTCTTCAGCATGGACGGCGACATCATCGACCTGCCCAGGATCGTGGAACTCAGCAAAAAATATAACGCCTGGCTCATGATCGACGAAGCCCATTCCATCGGCGTGCTTGGCAAGACCGGGCGCGGCATCGAGGAGCATTTCGGCATGACCGATGCGATCGACATCAAAATGGGCACGCTCAGCAAGACCATTCCTTCGGTGGGCGGATATGTGGCTGGTAAAAAGGAACTGATCGACTTCCTGCGTCACGGCAGCCGCGCCTACATTTTCTCGGCAGCCATCCCCCCGGCTCAAGCCGCCGCCGCAAACGAAGCCTTCAAGGTCATCCTCGACGAACCGGAACGCATCGACCGCCTGAATGCCAACACAAAGCAATTCATCGGCGGGTTAAAAAGCATGGGCTTCGACACCCTGCTGACCGAGACCGCCATCGTGCCTGTGTTATGCGGAACCGACGAAAAAGCCTTCGAACTGACCAAACGCTGCCAGGAACAGGATGTCTTCGTCCTGCCGGTCGTCTCCCCTGCCGTGCAGGAGGGCATGTCGCGCCTGAGAGCCACCGTCACCGCCGCGCACGATCCCTCGGATATCGAACACGCCATGGAAGTTATTTATCAAGCGGGCAAGGCGATGGGAATGGTGAAGTAAAAAAAGTAGTGAATGGTGAATAGTGAATGGGAAATCGCTCATCAAAGATGATGGGCGATTTTTTTATCGGCGTTGGCTTGGCTTTGAGGGGCAGAGCAAGCCAGAGCGGGGTGTGAGGCGGGGTTCTTCATCTTGATAGTTCTTGAGAGAATATTTATAACATTTTTCTAATAAATTCCTTGTACAATGCCGTTCATACCAAGGAGTATTGAACTATGAAATGGCAATGGAAATTTGGAACATTTGCAGGTATCGACGTTTACATCCACGCCACCTTTTTATTATTGATCGGGTGGGTTGGATACAGTCACTGGCTGGAAAATAATAACTGGCTCGAGGTGTTGAGCGGCATCGGCTTTATCCTCGTCCTCTTTGTGTGCGTGCTCCTGCATGAGTATGGGCACGCGCTCACCGCCCGCAAATATGGAATCAAAACGCGCGACATCACCCTCTACCCGATCGGCGGCGTGGCGCGTTTGGAACGTATGCCCGAGAAACCGATCGAGGAGTTGTGGGTGGCGTTGATGGGACCTGCTGTGAATGTTGTAATCGCGGCAGGACTCTTCGCGGCTCTTTTTCTGACCGGGAACCTGGTGCCGCTGACCGAACTTGGGGTGGCATCTGGAAGTTTTCTTGAGCGCGTGATGGTCGTCAACATCTCACTGGTGTTGTTCAACCTCATCCCCGCCTTCCCCATGGACGGTGGACGTGTGCTGCGAGCCTTGCTCGCCATGCGCATTGACTATGTGCGCGCCACACAGATCGCGGCGAGCATCGGTCAGGGCTTGGCGTTACTATTTGGGCTGGTGGGTCTGTTTGGCAATGCAAGCCTGCTATTCATCGCCTTCTTCATTTGGATCGGCGCTTCGCAGGAATCCGGCGCCGTGCAGATGAAGAACGTCATCAGCGGCATCCCCGTCGGACGCGCCATGCTGACCGATTACAAAAGCCTCTCGCCGCGCGACCCGCTCTCGCGCATGACGCAATTGATTCTTGCAGGTTCTCAGCATGATTTCCCAGTAATCGACGATAATGGTCGGATTGCAGGCGTGGTCACCCGCGACGATTTCCTTTCCGCCCTCACCCAGCACGGACAGAACGTTGCCGTCTCAGCCGTGATGCGCGGCTCACCGCCTGAAGTGGATTCGTACGAAATGGTCGAGAGTGCCTTGATGCGCATTCAGGAATCCGGCTTCCCAACCCTGCCCGTCACCCATAGTGGACAATTGGTTGGCATCATCACCACCGAGAATATCACCGAGTATTTGATGATCCGCACTGCGCTGCGCACATCGCAAGCGGTAACCCTATCGTGAGCGAGCCTGCAAGCCAAAATTAGAGGTTTCTTAACCACAGAAATCAATTCATCCATATACTATGGACTAACTCCGATGGGGAGTAGCCGCCCAACTGTTGGGTAGCACAGTCGTCAATACGTGGCGCAAGACGCCACCGGCTGTTCTGAAAAAGGCAAGACCATCGTCAACATCTTTGACGATGGTCTTTTTATTTACACAAAGACCACCAGGTTTACTTACGAGGTATGAATGTTCGAGCAACTTGAAACAACGATCCTTTCTGCATTACAAAATATTTTCGACCAATTTGGTTGGGTGGGCGTTTTCGGATTAATGATCTTTGAGAACGCCACCGGTATTACCCCCAGCGAGATCATTCTCGCTTTTGCAGGCTGGATGCTGATCGAACGTCACGGCATATCCCCTGCCTTCATTCCACTGGGCGGGCTATACGCCGGGCTTGGCAGCGCCATTGGCGCATCCATCACCTATTGGGTGGCACGCCTGGGCGGTCGCCCCGTGGTGGATCGCTTTGCCGGAATCTTCCGCATCGAACCTATTTTGATCGCAAAAGCTGAAGACCAGATGCACCGCTGGGGTTCGGGTCTGGTTCTGATCGGACGTATCATTCCGGGCATCCGCACCCTGATCAGCATTCCCGCCGGGCTGGCGAAGATCTCATTCTTGAAGTTTTTCGTCGCAACATTCATCGGCGCGTATGTTTGGTGTACACTTCTCATTGGCGCGGGCTACATCCTCGGGCACGAATGGATGTTAATTAGTGAATACATCAAGACCCACCTGCCGCTGGTCTTTTCGCTCGGGCTGGTCGCATCCCTTGTTTATCTGGCGTATCATTTCCGCGAGACGCTGAAAGCCTTGATAGAATCAAAAACATCAAAAAGAACGGAAGTAAATTAATGAACTGGCATACCATCGAAACCAACCATGCTTTGAACGAACTCTCCTCATCCTCTGAAACAGGGCTTACATCCGCACAGGTGGAAGAGAGCCGAAAAAAATTCGGCGCGAACGAACTCATCGAACGCGGCGGGCGGACTCCCCTGCAAATTCTATGGGAACAGCTTACTGCCACAATGGTTTTGATTCTCATCGCGGCGGCAGTCATCGCAGGGTTATTGGGCGACACGAAAAATACCATCGCCATTCTTTCCATTGTGGCGTTGTACGCCCTGCTTGGCTTCGTGCAGGAATATCGTGCGGAGCAAGCCATTGCCGCGCTCAAGAAAATGTCCGTGCCGAACGTGCGCGTGCTGCGCGATGGCAAATTACAGGAAGCCTCGGCACGCGACCTCGTGCCCGGCGACGTGATCCAACTCGAAACGGGCAACGTCATCCCGGCAGATCTGCGCCTGATCGAAGCCGTCAACTTGAGAATTCAAGAAGCCGCCCTCACTGGCGAATCGGAAGCCATCGAAAAACATACCGCCGCGCTGACCACCGAAGAACTTCCGCTGGGTGACCGCCGCAACATGGCATACATGGGAACCATCATCACCCAGGGGCGCGGACTTGCACTCGTCGTCGCCACTGGGATGCAGACCGAACTCGGCAAGATCGCCGACATGATCCAAGCCGTGAAGCAGGAACAAACCCCATTACAACGCCGCCTCGATGCACTTGGCAAAAATCTCGCACTCATCGGCGTTGCAATCGCAGCACTCATCTTCATCATGGGCATTCTGCGCGGCGATGAACTTCGTCACATGCTGCTCACGGCGGTCAGTGTCGCCGTTGCCATCGTGCCCGAAGGTCTGCCCGCCGTCGTCACCATCACCCTCGCGCTCGGCGCGCAACGCATGTTACAGCGTCAGGCGCTCATTCGCAAACTCCCAGCCGTCGAAACCCTCGGCTCGGTCACCGTCATCTGCTCCGACAAAACCGGAACCCTCACCGAAAACCGGATGACCGTCGTCGTGCTGGATGTGGCGGAACATGCGATTGACTTAACCGGCGACGTAGCCCGTGACGGTTCGCTTCATGCCACGCGTGGACTTGGTTCGCCCGTCCAATCCTCCCTCTCGCTGACGGCGATCGGCGGCGCGTTGTGTAATGATGCGAAATTAATTGACGAAGGCGATGACCGCTTCCACACCATGGGCGACCCGACCGAAGGCGCGCTCGTTGTCGCTGCGGCAAAGATGGGTTATTGGAAATCCTCGCTCGACTCATCCTTCCCACGCACAGCAGAATTACCTTTCGACTCAGAACGCAAACGCATGACCACCGTTCATCACCTGGCGCAATACGATCCCACGGTGCTCTCAGGCTTGGAGATCGGCGATACGCGCTACATTGCCTTCACCAAAGGCGGCATTGATGGCTTGCTCGACATCACGAGTCATGTTTGGGCAAAGGGAAAGTCAATTGCCATCGATGACGAGTGGAAGATGCGCATTGAAGCGGCGAATGAACGTCTCGCCAAAAAAGGGATGCGTGTTCTCGGCGTCGGGTTCCGTTTATTGAACTCGGTTCCAGATATCCTCCAAACCGAATTAGAACAGAACATTACATTAGTCGGCTTGTTCGGCATGATAGACCCTCCGCGCGGCGAAGTGCAGGATGCGGTGGCGGTCGCAAAAACGGCTGGCATCCGCCCGATCATGATCACCGGAGATCATCCACTAACCGCGATCGAAATTGCGCGTCAGTTGGGTATCTCCGAAAACGGACGCGCTCTGACCGGCGTGGAGATCGAAAATCTGACCCCTGATGAGTTGAAGAGCGTTGTGGATGAAGTCAACGTCTTTGCCCGCGTGGCGCCGGAACATAAACTGCGCATCGTGCAGGCATTGCAGGAAAAAGGTCACATCGTCTCCATGACCGGCGACGGCGTCAACGACGCCCCCGCCCTGCGCAAAGCGGACATCGGCGTGGCAATGGGCATCACCGGCACAGATGTTTCCAAGGAAGCGTCTGACCTCGTTTTGCTTGACGATAATTTCGCCACCATCGTGGCGGCTGTAAAAGAAGGTCGCACGATCTACGACAACATCCGCAAGTTTGTGCGCTTTAGCGTGGCGGGGAACATCGGCAAAGTGTTGGTGATGTTGATCGCTCCGTTTTTGGGCAAACCCTTACCATTACTGCCTTTGCAACTGCTTTGGTTAAATCTTCTCACTGATGGGTTGCTTGGTCTTGGCATGGGCGTGGAAAACCCCGAGCCCGACACAATGAAGCGCAAACCCTATTCCCCCACCGAAGGCGTATTCTCGCGCGGCGCAGGGACTCAGACCATCTGGGTTGGTGTAATGATCGGCGCGCTCGCCCTCGGACTCGGCTCGTGGTACTTCTTCACCGACCGCCCCGAATGGCAGACGATGATCTTCACTTCATTGGCATTCATGCAAGTCTTTCAGGCATTGGCATCCCGTTCGGCAAAAGTTTCGCTTTTCAAGCAGGGCTTGTTGAGCAACACCCTTCTGGCTGGCATGGCGTTCGTCGTGCTTGCCTTACAGTTGGCAGTGATCTACATTCCCGCACTGGCGAATTTCTTTGAGGTCGTCCCGCTCGGCGCGGTTGACCTTGCAATCGCCATGGCGACAGGGCTGGTTGTGTTCGTGATAATGGAGATAGAAAAAAAGGCAGGCAAGCATCTCTAAAGCAATTTATTGACTTTGGCGTCAAAATCCGTAAAATGGAGCTATCAATGGCATAACCCTTTTAGTTAATTGGACTGCAACTTATTCGCTATTCAACTTTTCAGTGAAACGGAGCCAGAATGCCCACGCAGATCCGATCCCGGTTACCCCTTAGCTATATCAACGTTCGCAGGATCGTCGGCATCATGGCAATGTCTCTGCCGATCGTCATGTTCCTGGGGGAGGCAATTTTATTCCAGACAGGTTTACAACCCTCGATCAGCGCATACTACTACGCAGGTATGCGCTGGTTTTTCATTTTTACCCTCTGTTGTATCGGTCTATTCCTCTTCTTTTATCGAGGCTATGACGATATTGACAAATGGATGGCAAGGGTGGCGGGAGTCGCCGCGTTTCTTACCGCCATATTTCCCACTGAACCGCCATATTTGGATGCCTGCCTATCTCCGTTGGAGGTATTTTCCCCGCTTGGCGAGCAAGGCTTGAATGTCGGAGAAAAGATATGCGACATTACCTCGAACATCCATTTGATATCGGCGTCGACGCTGTTTATCGTTGTCGCATTAATTTCGATCTTTCGATTCACGCTGGACGAATCCAATTCGAAGGAAAAGGTTATTTTCCGGTTTCCACCGGGCGTATCCGGCAAAGGACGGGTGACAACCGGGAAGGCAAAACGAAATAAAATTTACATAGGGTGCGGAATCATCATGCTTGCGGCGATCGTTGCGATTGGGCTGTCGTTCATCCTGGGATCAAAAGCCCAGGAGCCATTAAAGACCTGGCTTCCCTTCGTAACGTATTGGGGCGAATTCATCGCCCTGTTCGCATTTGGCGTCACCTGGGCAGTCAAAGGCGAGACGCTTTGGAAGGATGCGGCGCCTTCCAATAACAGCAAGAATTTCAACGAACTGCAAAACCTTCAATACCAGGGATACAAAAGCGGATTGTCCTTCTATGTACTCCTCGTTGCGTTCTGGTTCACTGCGCTGCTCTTTGCCGCCAGGGTTCCTCCGTTCAACCTGTTCGATGAAGAAAAAGAGGGAATCGCAAACATCACTACAAACACCATAAGTCGGGGGCAGGATGGCAATGCGGAACCGGTATCGAAAATCCAAGCGCTAAACCCAGAGTCGCTAAGCGCGCTATGCTATCCATCACTTCCAAAGGATGAACCGCCAACTGTGACGCCTCAGCCTGAGGGCGCGAATCAAACGGAAAAAGAAGCAATGCAATCCAAGTCAACCTGTACGGGCTACAAAAGCGACCCCAATGATGCGACCAAGCCCGGCAGGGTGGAAGTCGAATTGACGCTTGCGAATATTTCAAAGTATCCAGTTGACCTAAATTTTGATACTGTATTGGACAAACCGTGCAAAAATTCAAACAATTGTGTGACCGTCAGTTCGCAAGGCACCTCGCTTACGAACAAGCAAATTGGTGGAAGCGCTTCCGAAACATTTACCATTTCCTTTTCAGGCGAGGAAATATCAGGAGATCTTCTTATTATTGGCGGGGATTCGATCTTAAAAATCCCATTTGAGGTGACAACGGAGCAAAACAGCATTGAAAATGCAATACATCCGCCAGGCGAAACGCGTTCGCTGGGTTTCTATAAAACGAATGCGCAAAGAATCCTGCTCGGCATATTATTTACCCTGGTCGTCGTCGTTATCTACTTTATTTTGAACAACCAGATCCTCTCCCTATTCTGGCCCCTTGTTCGCAGGAATTTCCGCGTCGACCTGGCCAATGACACGACCGGGGAGAAAGAAGCGCTATGGTCCCTTTTTACGAATCAGGTCAACGAGATGGGAGTCCAGTCCAGGTTCTCCGTCAATCCGAGAGCGGAAGTCGCAATTGCGCCGCCAACGACTCTTACGCCGGAGAGCTCTTACCTGAAAGCCTTCTTCGAATTACTTGGGTGGATTTTTCCGCGGCTTGGCTACAGCTTGCGCCTGAATAAAATCAGTTCAAAGTATTCGGGGACAGGTCTATCTTTGGCAGTGGTGCAGAATGAAAGAAAGGAAAGTATTGCCGAAAAAACATTCTGGGCAAGCGAATTTGGGATTCCCGAAGTCTTGGAGGAAAAAAATGAAGATCAGGGAAAAGACCTGGAAGTACAGAAATATTTGATGATCCCGGCTTTCTTCTGGTTCACAGATATTGTTGACCGGATGGACGGATTCGAACCAGGGGAGCACGCCTGGCAATCCGCGGCATATTATCAGCTTGGCAATTTGCTCTGGTACTCCAATTTGGATGCGGGCATCAACCTCTATGGAAGCAGTATAAGTTCCGATCAAAAGAACTGGGCCGCCTACGCGCCGCTGGGAAGGATATGGATCGAAAAATCGCAGGAACAGCCCAATAAGAAGATCGCCATTGAGCACCTGTTGCTTGCAGTCGGCTATCTGGAAATTGCGATTGAAGGATTAAAAGACCAAAAGGACCGGGTTTATTTCGGCGCCTTGTACAATCGAATTGTCGCCCTGAATTATCTGGTGGATTTGGGCTGGAAAAAGATCAAGTCGAAAGAACTAATATGGGAAGGCTGCGTGGTAAAGAAGACCGCCTTGTTGACATTATCGGGCATTCAGGAAGATTTGATCCAAAGAAAGCAAACAAGGTTTTTCTCCAAACCAAAAGCAGCCCTGCAGAATGACAATAGGATGGAAGAGAAACGTTCGGAAAAAATCGAAGAGGACATAGCGCGCATAAAACAGCAGTGCGAATATCTGTTGAAAAAAATCAATGCAAAAATCATCAGGGACGGAAATTACCCGGTGAAAGGAGGCAAAAAAGAGGTTGCCGAGCAGGAATTAAGAAACCATTCCGTGGCTGGTTACCTCATTCAATTACTACCCGCGCTTGAATTCGCGCTTCAAGGGCTCGAAATACAAGATAAAGGATGCACGCCTGAAAGTGTGCAGAAGTCAGTGGAAGAACTCTCCCAACTCCCGTGCTTCGAAAAGCCTGTCAATCTGGATTATCCACAAGGACCTGATAACAAACCGGGATACCACTTTATCCGGTCTCATTATCGAGTTCAATACAACGCGGCTTGTTTTTACAGCCAGATTGCATCCATGTCCTCCAAAGAATCCAAGAAAAACAAAAAATCTAAGAAAATGGATTTTATTGATCTATCCCTCGACCATCTTGTCATGGCGCTCAATGGAGGAAAAGGATTGTTTGAGTTTGCCAAAAAAGACAGGGACCTAGCTACCATTCGAAATGATGAGCGGTACGAAGATATCATGAAAACAGGGAAGAACAATATATCTGTGTACCGAAACCCAGACGTCAAATGGCGCTACAAGTTACACGGTTCGAACCGGGCTTCCAAAGCGTACAAAACCCAGGCGGAAGCGGTTGAGGTGGCGGAAAAAGCGCTTCAAAAGAAGGGCGGCGGCGAATTGACCGTGCATGGAGCCGATGGGGAGATTCGCAACAAAGGCACAGCCACATCTTGAAATGACCCGCGCAGCATTAAAGGGTTGAAGCCTGCGCATGAATATATTCCTGACGTTATGCAGCGCGCCGCCCCAAACAGGGCGAATCTTCTCGTTAGACTCATCTATGGCGCGACGTACTCTCCGCTTAAGATGAGTATATAAAAGAACCCGCTTTCAAACGAGGCGGGTTCTTTTATCCAAATAAACCTTTCCATAATTGAAACAAACCAAACCCAAATAAAACAATACAGGAAAGGCCAAGCAATGCCCGATTAAGTTTTGGACCCAGTTTTGACGCCGCTCCAAAGACAACGATCATCGCGATCAGGCACAAGATAAATGATGAATAAAACCCGACAACCAATCCCAGCCCGTGGATGGGCATTTCACGCCAGCCTTGCACGAGGATCGGTCCTGTCACGAACATCCAGAACAGATATGCGCCGGGACTGAGCAGGTTTGTCATTGCCGCTTTGAAGATGGTCTGCTGACCCGATAACTCCGGTTGGGCAAAGGTCTCGTCAAAATTGCGCCAGGATTTGTACGAGCCATACGCGAGATACAGAACGAAGAGTCCGCCGAGGATGTACATGACACATTGCGCCCACTCCGGCAGTTGACTGAGCGCCAGGACGCTCAGCAATACAATGGGACCATCGCTGATGAACGGCGCGAACGCGCCGGGCAGGGCGCGCTTCCAGCCGCGGGTTAAGGCTTGGGAAATCAGGAACGTCTGAAACGGTCCGATCTGCGAGGCGGCGGCGAAGCCGAATCCAATTCCTTGAAACAGATAAAGCCACATGAAATCACTTGCGGAGGAAAACAGCCGGGTCGGGGGCTGATGCGAATTCCGTCTCCGTCCCCAGCCCAAGTTGAAGGGAATCGCCGTCGATGAAATAGGTGAGGGTGTAACCGGGCGAATCGAAACCCACGCTTTCCCCGTTTACACGAATCCAAACCTTGCGCAGGCTGATGTGATTATTGAGCGGGTCGTAAAGGATGATCTCTGAAAACTCTTCGTTGACCTGCCCGCTCTCCGGGCGGATGATTACGCGGTAGAGGTTGGTCTCCGTGAAAACATAGGTCTCGATATCGTTCATCCACATGCCGAGGAAAGGCGGGGGCGGGGAATCAATTTCGGGCGAAATGGGCGCTTCGGTTGGGGCAGATGCGGGCAAACCACACGCCACCGCAAAGATAAGAATAAGAAAAGGAAGGATGATCTTTTTCATATATTCACTCCGCGCCGCCTTCGATGCCCGCCTGCACTTCCTCCAATTCCCTGTGCGGGCGGACGTTGAAAACTTTAAATCCCCATTGCACCGACGGTCCGATCAATAAGGCGTAGATGACCGTGCCGACGCCGACGGGTCCATCCAGCAGCCAGCCGATGAAGACAACCGTGATCTCGATCATCGCCCGCGAGACGCGGATGCTGACGCCCGTGGTGCGTTTGATCGCCAGCATCAAACTGTCGCGCGGACCCGCGCCCGCATCCACGCCGATGTAGATGGCGCTGCCAAGTCCCATCAGGACGATGGCAGCCAGCAGCATGGCGAGTTGCAGCCAGAGATTTTCAGTAACAGGGGGGATGAACAAATTCCACAAGTCAATCCACGGACCGATGGAGAGGATGTTGGCGAGAGTGCCCCAGCCCAATCGCTCGCGCATCGCCACCGCGCTGATGAGGACGATAAACCCCATGATGACAGTCATGGCGCCGACTGTGATTCCGAGTTTATAAGCCAGCGCGGCTTCCAACACCACCCAGGCGCTCGTGCCGAGATTGCCGCGAATCATCATCGAGATCGCCAGCCCGAAGAGGGCAAAGCCGATTTGAATGATTGCAAAATCGCGGGGAAAGGTCTTCCACTGAACGGGTTTGATCATGATACTCCTTTGAAGGCATCATGATACCATGCCGTCGAAATGGCGAATTTCCGGTAACTACTCAGCCCGTCATTTCGACGAGCGCCAGCGAGGAGAAATCCAGCGCAATATTGAGGAAGATTTCCCGTGGCGCCTCGCGCCACTCGAAATGACAGGGCAGAGATGCAAATGCCTGAGCAGTTACAATTTCCGACCCTTTAGGATTTTGCGTGACCGCGCTCTCGCTTTCCCCGTATTTGGGAATGTATCACGGCAATTTCCGAGAACCGTTTTTCACTATCCGCCCGAATAGATGACCGCGTGATTCCTTCCCGACTGTTTGGCGTTATACAGGGCTTTGTCTGCCCGGCTGATGATGGCTTCCACTGAACGGTCTGTGGCGAATGCCATTTCCTCGATGCCCAGGCTGACCGTCGCAGACATTAACAACTCCCCGGTTTCGATGTCGGCGGATTCCACCGCTTTGCGGATGCGCTCCGCAAGCAGGAATGCCTGAGCCGCATTCGTCTCGGGCATGAGGATGATAAACTCATCGCCGCCATAACGCGCCAGAATATCCACCTCCCGCACCTGCGATTTCGCCACCTGCGAAATTTTGACCAGAGTATCGTCTCCGAAGGCATGTCCGAAGGTGTCGTTCGCCCTCTTGAAACCGTCCACATCGAAAAGAATGAGCGCCAGCGGACGCTGATACCGAATGCTGCTGTTGAATTCCCGCGCCGCCAGTTCGAAGAAATGCCGCCGGTTGATCAACCCCGTCAGGGAATCGGTGCGCGCCAATACCTGCTCGTGCGCGAACATTTGCTGGAGTTCCCTGTGCGCTGCCTGCAAAGAGCGGTTCGCCTGGCGCAATTCATCCTCCGCCTGTTTGCGTTTTGTGATGTCGTCGCATGTAATCAGGACCACCAACTGCCCCTGGATATCGCGGACGGCGCAGGCAGACTCTCGCACCCACCGAATCCCGCCGCTTTTATCCACCTTGCGCGCCTCGATCTGGATCATTCGTTCCGGGTTTTCCATGCAGGATTCGATCTGCAAACGAACGCCCTCCCTGTCATCGGGGTGAAAAACATCGACAATGGGCCTGCCGATGAGTTCGTTCGGGGCGTATCCCAACTGGCTGATCCCATATTTGTTGACAGACAGGGTCAAACCGTTCCCATCCGCGGTGAAATACATCGACGGGTTGTCTTCATATAGGATACGGTACATTTCCTCGCTGGCGCGAAGCGCATCGTCAGCCTGCCGCCTGGAAATCGCAAAGACAACATGCCGGGCAATGGTCTGGGCAATCTGAATTTCGCCTTCATGATAAAAATGTCTTTCATTAAAGTAGATCATGAACTTGCCGAGCAGTCTTCCCTGATGGACAAGCGGGATGAAACCCAGCGAGCGGATCCCCTCGGATTCGAATGCAGGCAGGAGATGTGTCAACCCCGGGTCGGTAAACGCGTCTGGCACAAGCGCGGGCTGGGGGTCGGGGTCGTCCGGCTTCCAGGGCGAATGTCCTTCCGCAACCTTGCGATATGCCTCAGAAAGCCCCCGCCAGGACTTGAAACGCATCACTCCATCCGGGTCGAGCAGAAGGACGGCGGCGCGGTCTGCGGCAAGGGTGTTTTGCAGACTGTCGAGGGCTGTGCTGAAAATCTCCCCCAGGTCCGAGGATTGCCCCAACGCAGCCGTCATTTGATAAAGGCTTCGAAGGTTGTTGAATTGCTGCCGAAGCGCCTGTTCCGCCTGCTTTTTCTCCGTCACATCGCGGGCAATGCTCCCCAGCCGCCAGCCTTTGTCGGTGCGTATTGAAAACTTACGCAACTGAACAAAACGCCGGGTCATGTCGGCGCGTTCGATGAGAACCTCTTCCCCGACATGAAGACCTGAATTTTCGCCATCTCGCAGTACCTGTTGAAATTTTTCTGTAACGCGCAGGCGCAATTCCTCCGTTCTTTCATCCTGAGGGACCAGCCGCATCTGAAAATCCCAGACGTACATCCCCAAAACTTCGTCGCGCTTCATCCCGGTCAGGTTCTCCAGGGCATGGTTGAATTCAAGAATGCGCCCGGATTCATCTGTCAGCGTGATTCCGTCGGTCGACTCTGAAACAATGCTATGGAACCGCTTTTCACTTTCACGCAGGGCGTCTTCAGCCATTTTACGTTCGGTGATATCGCGCCCATTGATAATGATGCCCATGATGGCGGGTTCGTCAATCAGGTAGCGGCTGACGATCTCGAAATAACGCCAGCCGCCGTTGGAATGCAGCAGGCGATACTCGCCCCGATGAACAAAGCCGGGCGCAGCCAGCCCGTTCGTGAACTCTTCAAAGATGCGTGCAAGGTCATCCGGGTTGACAAGATCGAATGCGTTTCTCCCCAGCAATTCACCGGCTCGATAGCCTAACAACCGCGCAACAGACGGGCTTTCATAGCTGATCCTTCCCTTCCGGTTCACCACCATGATGCCGTCCGTCGCGTTTTCGATCAGGGCGCGGTAATATTTCTCGCTTTCATGAAGAGCCTTTTCCATCTCCTTGCGCTTGGTAATATCTTTGAAGTTGATCACCACCGCCTCAACGCCCGGTTCGGAAAGCTGGTTGCTGAACGTGCTTTCCACCCAGTGATAGGACCCATCCCTGTGTTTGTACCGGTATTGAAAAGTTGGCATATAGGAAGGGTCTTCGACAAGGCGCTTCATGCCTTCGATCACCATGCCGGTCTCATCCGGGTGGATGAAATCCAGCGGATTGTCTTTTGTATAATCCTCGCTCACGCGATCGAACATCCCCCTCGCAGCCGGACTGGCATATTTGATCCTGCCATTCACCCCCACCAGCGAGATGCCGTCGGGCGCGTTTTCGATCAAAGCGCGGAAGCGCCTTTCCGCCAGGCGGACCGCCTCCTCCATCCTATTGCGTTCGCTCACATCACGGATGACGCATAATACGCAATCCTCGAGGTAAGCGACAACATGCGCCTCAAAATATTGCTTCTGACCGGCAAGATCGAGGGAATATTCGAGCAGCCTGCCCTCCCCTGTCGCAAAGACCTGCTCCAGCGTCGAAAGAAACGAATCGGCAAGATCGGCAGGCATGATCTCGCGGATATTTTTCCCCAAAAAGACAGAAGGGGGAACGTACAACAACTGCCCGCTGATGGCGTGGTAATCGAGATATTGACCCTCGCGGCTGACAACGAACATCATATCCGGGATCGAGTCGAGAAGGGCCTGTATCTTGGCTTGGCTGGCGCGCAGTTCCTCCTCAGCCTTCCTCCTCTCGGTGATGTCGCGCGCAACGGCGATCACGACCTTTCTGCCGAAATACATGCCCGGCACAAGGCGCACATCCTTCGGGAAGATCGTCCCATCTTTTCTGACGCCCCAAAACTCGAACTCAGCCGGTTCTCCGCGAAATGCCTGCTGCACATAGCCCGCAATTTTTTCAAGATCGTTCCTGCCCGGCGCCGAAAGAAACTCCGGCGTCCGACCGATGAAATACTCGCGGGGATACCCATACATTTTCTCCGCGCCCTCGTTCACATCCAGAAAAGCCCCGTTTTCATCCTGGATGTAGATCGTCTCGGTCACGCTATTGAAAATTCCCTCGAACGTGGATTGCGATATCCGCAGCGCCTCTTCCGCCTGTGTTCGTGCCGTCAATTCATCTTTAAGCGTTTGCATCAGCCGGACGTTATACAACCCGGCTGCGATCTGCCCGGCAAAAGAATCCATCGCGGGCAGGTCGTCATGGCTCAGGAACGCGCCTGCAATTTTTAACAACCCCAACGGCTCATCGTCCACCCACAACGGCGCAAGGATACCCTGCTTCAAATTGAAGATGGTCGTCAGGGGACTGCTCAATGCCCGGACGGGCTGGGGAAGAATTTCCTGCAGGGTATCGATGGAAGAGTCAACGAAGATGGACGTCCGCCCATGGAGGGTGCGTTCGTAAATTCCGCCCGGCGTCATTGGGAGGCGATACGTATGCAGCGACAACCCCGTCATCTGCTCCGCCTTGCGGATCAGCCCCGGCGCATACGAAAGATGGGCAATGGATAGCGACTGCCGGTCGTCATTGAGCAATAAAAGGGCGACGTTCCCGCCCAATGATTGGATCTCCCTGCCCACCGCGTTATAAAAATCCTCCGCGGTATGCGCGCGTTGAATCGCCTGCGCCGCCCGGCTCAGAGCAAGCAAAAGATAATGCGCATGAGTCTGGCTTTCGCGCGAAAGATCATGCTCCAGGGAGTGCGAATCGCGGGAAAACATCGAGCAGGCATCCTTCCGATTCCGCCCCTGCCATCCCACTCAAGGGATGCCGACACCGCCGGTCTTCGGCTTTGTCGAATCGATATTTGGGTTCGCCAAACAACAGTCAAAGTAATTCTAAAATGGGAAAACGACTAAACATTCGATTTGTTCGGCGTAATATGCCTAATATATACGCCATGCGACTCAAAGTCAAGCAAATTACGCGCTTCCAAAACCCCGCGCCTTCGCCGTCTACAATGCGGCTGCCCTTTTCAAATGCGCCCGCAATTTCGAATGCTTCACCCCGCCCAGGTCGATCTTCTTCGCGCCGATCATATCGGCAAAGCGTTTCAGCCCGCTGGCAAGCGCGTCGGCAAACGTCGCATCTTTCGGCGCGTCATCCTCCAGCCAGAAACCCAAAACATGAAGCGTGTTCGTCGTTCGATCCAGTTTCGGGTCGAGCCGCGCAACCAAATCATCGCCGTATAAAATCGGCAGCGTGTAATAGCCCCACCTGCGTTGATGCGCGGGCTTGTACACCTCCCACACATAATCGAAATCGAAAACTTTTTTTGCGCGTCCTCGGGCGCTGACAATTTCCAACGGAGCGAGAAAGGTGACCTCTTCAGCCGTGGTGACGCCCCTGGGCTTCCACGCCTTCGGTATTTTTCCCGCCTCAAGAGCCGACAGATGAGCCTGGTCCTCTTTCAAGACCAGGAAGTTTTCGCCGAAGCCTTCCACCCGCACCCGCGAGACATTCCCCGCTTCGATGAGTCTTTCGACCTGCGCCTTTGCCTCCTTTGCCTCCACCTTGCGCTGGATGTAATAACTCAGGTCGGTCTTCAAGGAGTTCTCGCGCGCGATGCCATGAAAGGCAATATGCTTTTTGGCGAAGAAGCCTTCGGTCTCTGCCACGCCTGCAGCATAATCGAATTCCTTTGGCAGCACGCGCTCGCGCAGGTCGTAGATGCGGTCGAAGCCCCTGCGGTTGGATATCATCACCTCGCCGGTCAGCCAGAGATAGAACAAGGTCACCGAGGTTTCCTTGCGCCCGCGGTAACTCCACGCTTTGACGGCGTCGCCTTCGATGTCGCGGTTCCCAAGCGGACCTTTCTCGCGCAGTTCGTCCAGCACAAATTTGACCACCTTTTTTGGCGGATGCGTGAACGCCGCCCAGCGCATCCCCTTTTCGGCGCGGCGCCGCATGTGTAATTGCCAATAGGGAAATTCGCTCATCGGGTACATCATCAACCAGCCGCCGTAATCGAAGGCTTTGCGTTTTTCGTACGCCATCCGATAAAGCAGGTCGGGTTTGTAATCGAGGATGCGCCCATGCATGGCGATATCCTGGCTGCGCGCCACCATGACCAGCGGGTCGAGTTGCAGCGCCTGCATCTGCTTCAAAGCGGATTCGGCGCCGATCAAGCCCGAGAAACGGCGACCAGGCCAAAGTCCCTGTGAGCCGAGAAGGAAGCGTCGGTAGGTTTGTTTGGAGATGGAGTCCATGGTTTAGTCAAAGGTTGAAGGTCAAAGGTTGAAGGTTGAAGGTCAAAGGTTGAAGGTTGAAGGT
Source organism: Candidatus Villigracilis adiacens (assembly GCA_016703605.1). GTDB lineage: Bacteria > Chloroflexota > Anaerolineae > Anaerolineales > Villigracilaceae > Villigracilis > Villigracilis adiacens. The sequence continues at coordinate 136,747 of JADJBU010000004.1, forward strand.
TGAAGGTCAAATCAAAAACCGAGGTTGTCAGGCCTCGGTCTGCGGTCTGTCGTCTATGGGCTATCGTCAGTTAATCATCGCCCAGCGAGGCAATGGCGCGAAGCAAGCCGAAGACCAGCACGCCGAGTTTGATGCCTTCGCCCGCGGTGATGGCGGTTTCGCTTTCGTTCTTTTCGGCGCGGCGGTTGATAAGCATGGCGGCGATCAAACCGGTCATTGCGCCGATCAACGCCCCGCCCAGAAGCAATCTTGTGTTTTTCATGGGGTGATCCTTTCGAAAAAGGCTTTCGCAGTTTGAAGCCATTCGTTCAATTTGAGAATCGGCTTGACGGCCATATCCGCCCCGCGGACGATGTACCCGCGCGCCAGGACGACATAATCCTGCGCGATGCCGGTGTAATAGGGCAGCGCATTAAGCAAACGCGCCATGCCGTAGATCAGCCCGCCGAGGATGGCAAGCACGACCAGCCCGCCAAGCAGCATGGGGATGATGACCCAGATGGTCGAGACCGCCGCCCAGCGTTCCACATCGCCGCCCTGTTTGAAGGTGGCGATGCTGATCCACACGATCATGCCGACCAACGCCAGCGCGCTGAGGACGACCGGAAGCAGGACCTGCCGCATCACCTGCCTGCGATGTTTGAGGTATGAATAATGCGCGGGCGGGGTTTTGAGTCTCTCTGCCAGTTCGGGGAGTTGGGGGGTCATGGTGGTATTTTACCAAATTTATGAATGTCCTATTCGACTCTTCGTTTTAAATCGTCAAACTGCTTGCTCCCGTAAGACTCGCTTTGGATAATCATCCGACCACGTTCCTACTTTTAATGAAACGTATGCCGCCAATCGTTCGAATCTGCGCTGTCATAGAATTTTCATGACAAATGCGCTTGACGTATTTTTTTTTGCTACACTAAATACAGGAACAAGCGGGACTCCAGCCCTGTAAGTCGATCTTCAAGCGTGGGGGAACCCAACGAGGAAACCCCAAGACAAAAGTTATAAAAGGGAGCAGACATGAAACTTTCTAACAAAACTAAAGCGACACTGGAAACCATCCTGGTCATCGGGTTGATTCTGATCATCCCGTTGTTTTTTGCCATGAAGACGGCGGCGGAGCAAAACGCCGCAACGAATACTTCAGTGAACATTGAACCAACTATTGCCGATGCGCCTGTCGTAACACAAGAAAATGCGCCTGATGATAATAAGGTAATAGAACCAAAACAACCACCTGCTTGCGCCTTCCCGTTGGACCAGACGACAACGGAACAGTCAACGCCAGAGAATTACACCTTCTTTGAACCACAGATGGTTTTAACTCCGCAAGCCAACGATTCTATAGTGGAGATTGTGCAGTGGTTGCCAGATAACCAGCGAGTTTTGTTAGTACAAAATTTTAATGACACAACCAGGCAAAATATAGAGCTATTCAACCCTCAAACTGGTCATGTACAACTATATGCTACACGAAGCCAAAACTTCGATCCGCCTGCATGGATGCCCGGGCTGAACGGTGTGGTTTATCCAGACATGAATATTCTCAACAATGATACTGGCAAAGAATTTAATCGCCAGATATGGGTCAGCCAAGGCAACCCTAATAGCTTACAACTCGTCGCAGATAATCTGGCACAATTTTATGTTGCAGTCAAACCTGACGGCAGCCAAATAGCCTATCAGTCTGAAAAACAACTTTCCAAATTAGATGCATCGTTAAAAGCACAGACGCCCATAATTTTTGATCCAGCCGGATGGGATTATCGCCGGTCAAACAACTCATTTGCTTTATCGTTCAAAACGGCATGGCGGCCAAACACATCGCAAATATTTTTCTATTCCTATAGTGCTGGGAGTATGGGCTATACATATCTATTAGATGTTGATAGCGGGCAACTTTGTGAATTGAATTTCGATGGATGGGCTTTCCTCGGACGTTGGAGCCCAAATGGACGTTACCTGGCAATTGTCAGAAATCAGGAACCCTCTTTCCCTGCCAACTCAACAGACCTAGCTGTAATGGATGCAGTTACAGGAAAGATTTACACAATGGGAGTTACCCCTGAAGAAATGGTAGGTAGGCATTATGTAGATGATATTGTCTGGGCGCCAGACAATCACCATTTACTAACTCTTGGAAGTGTTTTGTCATTTCCCGGCTGTTCTCCAGATTGCCCAAAAGATACCAGATTATATTTGGTTGATTTTGAAACTGGGCAGGCTGATCCGCTCATCTCTCAATTTACTGCAAACACATCAGGAACGAACCTAGCCTGGTCGCCAGATGGTTCCAAAGTAATAGCACTATGTCCAAAGCTATGTCAATTTTTTGTTCAAACAAGCGGCAAATAATGGGCGACATCATGAAACACAAAAGGATACTCATGGTTGTTTTCTTCCTATCCTTGTTTGTCTTTCAACAAGCGCAGGCTGGCATAGGAGTTCCATCTAATATTAAAAACAATCTACCTCAGCCCATATTGGCAAAAACAAACGGATTGCCCACACAAGTATATGTCACCATGTTACGTCTGGATATTCGTAATGGCGCACCACTTGAAGACCCAATAACTCATGAATATATAAAATGTTTGTCGGAAGATTTCGCCTATGGCTGCACAGAATATTACGGCGTTAGCCCCACAGAATTCTATCCTTATGGCAACATCAATCCTGTACTGGTGGATGTTGAATCAGTTTACCTGCCGAATGTTCTTCCACGCGAAATGGATGTTGTAACAAATCCACCAATGCCTGCCGCATTGCAAGCTCAAGCGCTTGCGGCGCGTACTATCGCTGACTGGAAATACCGCGCTAATTTTGTAAATTATGGTTACAACTACATTGATAATTCTACAAACAACCAAATATTCATTCCATACTCCTATAAATACTATGCGCCAAATGACACAGTCAGGGAATTAATCTCTGATGCGATTACATCAACAAATGGACAATACCTTTCCTATAACGGCGAGTCGATTGATGCAGAATTTAGCAATGATATTGACAACCCAACCGGACAGGGGAGTTGGAGTGATAATTTAGTAAGCGTTCAAGATCCTATAAGTGTTAACCCGCCTTGCGACTTGGATCCTGTAGGTAATGGTTTAGGAATGAGCCAGAAAGGCGCAATTCGCTGGGCAAAAGGAAATCAATGTGCCGGAAGCGGAGATCAACCTTGGCCCGTTACATGGGCTGACTACCGCCAAATCCTTGTACATTATTACACCGGGATTGATATTCTGAATGGCAGCGGAAACAAAGTCGCGCCGGATGACCGCTGGAATTTGCTTTGGCATGAGGTTCCGTTTAATGCGGAAACAGATCCCAATATCCCAATCGATTTTCAAATCCAAGTTCAAAACACGTCTATATTAGATTGGGGCAACAATGAAGTTGAATTGGGATATCAATGGACGGTAAAAAACGCGCCTGCCGCTCCTGGAAGCTGGACAGGCACGAACATTTACGTTCCCGCCGCATCAAAAGGAGAGGACAAAACATTCACTGCATCAAACATCATGTCTCCGTCCGATGGCGGGGATTACACCCTGCACCTGGATTTGCGCCATAACAACGGTAGCTGGTTTTCAAACGGCGGCTGGCCCGACGCGAGGATAGACATAAGTATCACCGGCGGAACCGCGACCCCAACAGCAACTTCAACACTTACGCCGACAGCAACGCAAGTAATTACAGCGTATTTTCATAGCCCGGATGGACCAAATTGCGTTGGTAGTTGCGGCTCCCAAACGGGTTTCAATAATGTGGTTACTCCGGTTCGGAATGAACAATCCCTCCAGGCATATGATGGCGGGCCCGGCTATGTATTCGGACAGGGGCGCGTTGAAACAAAGATTCTTGTCGGCGGGGCTGGACTGGCGACCATTCGGCGAAAATATTCAACAACAAAAGGGAGCAGACATGAAACTTTCAAACAAAGCCAAAGCGACACTGGAAACCCTTCTGGTCATCGGGTTGATATTGATCATCCCGTTGTTTTTTGTCATGAAAACAGCGGCGGAGCAAAATGCCGCAACGAATACTTCGGTGAGCGTTGAGTCAGCCATAGCCAATGCGCCTGCTGTAATATCAGTAATCAACAGGAATATCAAATTTATTGCGGCAGACAAAAGGAGTGCAATATGAAAAAATCAAACAAAGCGAGAAGAATGGCAAATCTATCGCTATTCATTGGATTGGTGTTGATCTCATGCTCCCCATCCGGGTTACCGCTTAATATTACTTCTGTCAAAGTTTTCCCTGAACCAGTTGTGGGACAAATCGTGACCCTGGAAGTAGAAATCATGGCGACCGACGATGAGCCTTACGTGAAATTTAGCGTAGATACTAGAGAGGATCTCGGTAACAAAGTTCACTTGATAGGCGGGGATACTATTTGGCAAGGTTCACTGACAGCCAATCAAGCGCAAAAGTTACAAGTACAAGTTTGTGTAATAGTGGAAGGCTCGTGGCCCGTGGAATTCTCCGTCACTACAGTCTCATCAGATAGCAGCAAAGCAACTGAGAGCGCTGCTGATGGGTGGAGCGGGAGCGATGTTGAAACGATTCATCTGGAAAGCTCTTTAGAATCGGGTAAGTTGATTAGAGGAAGCGCTTATACATTTGACCCAGGTACATTTGACCCAGGAGAAATACGACCTACACCACGCCCTGTTGTTGTATCGCCTGAATGTTCTGAGAACTTGGAATAACCCAAGCAAACAGGGAGCCAACATGAAACGTTCAAATAAAACAAAAAGCACACTTGAGACTCTTTTGGTCATCGGGTTGATACTGGTAACACTAACTGCCTGCGAAAGACCGCCAGAAGCACCCCTACAAATTACGGATATTTCCGTGCATCCTGACCCCGTCATTGGGCAAACCGCCACCCTGCGCGTCGAAGTTACATCCCCTGATGATGAAAAAGATGTCACCCTCATCGTCACACTGCCAGATGGAGTGAAGTTGATGAGCGGCGAATTAGAGTGGAACGGTTCGTTAATTGCAGGGCAACCTCAAATCTATGAATTTGCCTTATGTGTTCTTTACGAAGGCGACTGGCGATTACATATTAGTACCTACTCAACACTTACGCCAACTAGTAGCTATGGAGACTCTGAAACACTGCATCTTATTGCAACCATAGACACCGCGCAGGTCGTACTTGGTTCAGCATACCGACCAACCCAACCCCCTGAAGGAATGCCAACTTTCCCAACTGCATTACCACCGCCTCCCACAGATATTTGCCCATAAGATTTTATTAACTCACCTTAAATAAGATAACTGCCAAGACATCATGTCGCGAAGTTTTCGAACCTTTTATTCTTCTCTTGGTCTTCTTATCACCTTGGTGATGAAAAATGAGCATAACTCGTACATCAATTATTAATTCAGGAGGAACAAAATGCTTACTAAAAATCGTTTACATTTTCCATATTTACTCTTTATCCTTTTTATAGGGATTGGGCTTCTATTTTTCCCTAGGCAAGTACAAGGAATGGAAAATCCGCCTCAAAATTTCGAGGTTCCGCCAAGTATTCCATTGCAAATTGTAAACCTCTCTGTATCCCCAGAGCCTCTGATCAATCAGACCGTTACTCTTCATATTGATGCTATGTCTATATACGATGAATCCAATGTAACGATCTGGGTGGTACTACCAGAAGGGGTAGAGCTTGTGTCAGGCAGTCTGGAGTGGCAAGGATCGGTGACTGCAAACCATATACAATCTCATGAACTATCAATTCGAGTAATAAAAGAGGGAGATTGGCGATTGAGAATTGGGGCTTTTTCAACGCTTTCTTCTAACAATGGTTATCAAGATACCGAAACACTTCATTTAATCAGTGCTTTCAATTCGGCAGAGGTCGTTCCAGGTGGAGAGTATCTAATTGTTCAACCGCCTGATGGGATGCCTATTCCAGCAATCCCCCAAAAAGATGTGATCGTTACATCATCACCTCAACTACGTGGCACAGGGCAGGTCACCATAGAAGGACAATTTAGGTTTGAGGCTACCGAAATTAAGTCAACCGGATCTGGAAATCTCGTTACGAATGATGTAGAGAGAGCAAAAGTGGAAGTATGGGATGCCGAGGCAACTGGTGATCGTTTATTAACGGTCATGACATACGATCCTCAAACCAAGATGTATTCTGCAACCATGCCTAACATTGACCCAGACGGAACCGGGATTGATCCTTTTCTTAAGTTTTACACAACGGATGAAGAACGCGTTGAGATTATTAACGGAACAAATCATGTATATGTCTCAGACCCTATCGATCTCTCTCCTTATATAGGTGGAAATTTAACTGATGGCACACACACAGTGAGCTTCACCATACCACAAGTAGATTTCACTCAGGCTTTATATATCTTCGACAAAACTGCCAATGATGCCTACGAATTCCTGCAAAACAGTGCGCCCTCTTGGGGGGGAGAAAATCACTGGGTGCAAATCAAATACCCTGCTGGCTGTCTTGGAATCAGTAACGCAGGTCCATGCTTTACCGGGCAAATATTCATTCCAGACACAGGTGGGTTTGAACCAGACCTCATCCTGCATGAATATGGGCACTTTGTTCTTAGTGAATACACCAGCGTTTCAACCATCATTGATGCTTGTTTGTCTATTGCGTTAGAACACTGGATGTGGGAGTCTACTTCCACAACTTGTGCGTGGAGTGAGGGATGGGCAAATTTTTTTGAAATGGCAGTGCAAAACGAAGCAGATTACAGGGGATATGATCTAGAAACTGTAGAAATAAATTTGCAAAACGATGTTACAGGAAGCAACCCAGCGGTTTATGAAGGCGTAATCGCGGCAACTCTATGGGATTTTTTTGATACACCGGCATCTGGAGTCAATGAAAATTGGGATAAGTTGGCGGATGGATTTAATAGTGGTCCTGGAGGTAATGGCATATGGCATTTTAGTATTACGGATACTCCTTTTCATGTTCCTGTACGACCACCTTTAACACTGGCTGAGTTTTGGAACGCCTGGCGTAATGAGCGTCCCAATGGAGCATGTTTCGGGTCTGTCATCCTTCAACACCATAAACTGGATGACTTTGAGCCTTTTGTTAAAACGCTTACAACAAGCGCAAGCCCGGCAGGGGGAGGTTCCATTAATGTAAACCCTGCCCCAAATTGTCCAGGAAATACTTATGAAGAGGGAACAAATATCACACTCAATGCAAATCCTGCATCGGGATACACTTTTCAGCAGTGGCTTGGCGATGCGGCTGGCAGTGCAAACCCGCTCAGTGTGGTTATGAATACAGACAAGAATATCATCGCGGATTTTAATAATCCGACACCAACTCCCACCCCAACGGCAACATCAACCGCGACCCCAACAGCGACCTCAACGCTGACGCCGACAGCAACGCAAGTAATTACAGCGTATTTTCATAGCCCGGATGGACCAAATTGCGTTGGTAGTTGCGGCTCCCAAACGGGTTTCAATAATGTGGTTACTCCGGTTCGGAATGAACAATCCCTCCAGGCATATGATGGCGGGCCCGGCTATGTATTCGGACAGGGGCGCGTTGAAACAAAGATTCTTGTCGGCGGGGCTGGACTGGCGACCATTCGGCGAAAATATTCAACAACAAAAGGGAGCAGACATGAAACTTTCTAACAAAACCAAAGCGACACTGGAAACCCTTCTGGTCATCGGGCTGAACGGCTTTATCGTCCTTCTGATATTGGCGCTTGTGTTAACGGCCTGCAGCAGCAATCAAGCATCACAAACACCCACTGCCACTCAAGCAGTTCTAGCTCCCTTCCCTACAGAAACATACACATCGCTTCCAGCAACTGTATCGCCATCACTGACGTTCCAAGTCGCTATCACAGCCAACCCCGAGCAACTGGCGAAATGGCAAGAGTACGAGCGCGCTCTGGCAAGCAGGTTGCTCTTTCTCCACCCCCTTGAAGAGATTTTGTGCGAATGGGAGATATTGGGCCAGTCCGGGTTGGAGGTCTATGTATGGGCGGTTTGCCTGGGATTGCCTCCAAAAGGGCGCAGTGAGTTATACGCTCCTATCGCGAGTGTACCCGCGGTGATCCATCTTGGCTTGGATGGTTCTGTCCAGAGTGTGGAACTTCCAAGGGATGGCGGCAGGGACTATGGTGAAGGTATTCGTGATATCTTTCCGGTAGATGTGCGGGAAAGGATATCCAAGAGGTCAATTGGCATTGTCGCTATGGCAGACCATGCTAAGTTAAGACGAAAGAATCCCGGCCCGCCACTAATCGTTCTTTTGGCAACGCCACAACCCTAAATCCCACCAGAGTACATAGGAATTGGAGATGAGTTTTCAAGTCCAACAATTCATTCCAAGGAGGTCGAAATGAATCGGTCGAAACTTCTTGCACTTTTCGCAGTAAGCATTTTTGTAATACTGCTTGGTGATTCAACAAGGGTTTCATCGGTCGGCGCAAGCCGCAACCCGGAAACTGTTACACCAGGCGCGGATGAAAGCGAGATAAGAGGCGTGATTCAAACATATTTTGAAATCCGCTACCATGCGTTCAATACTCTGACCACCCTGCAACAGGATGACTTTGGATATCTGATATCCGACCTGCCCGAGGCAAATGCCTTCCTGGACGCAGAACTGGGCAAATTGGCAGTTGAGGTAAGGCATACTGAACTTAACCGTCTCAGATTCGTGGAATTCGAGTTTTTCCTGGATTTCAAAGATATCTCCATAGATGACGCGGCTCAAACGGCCACCGTGTCCATGTCGGTAAGGCATGATGTGATTCACGAAATTTCCGTGGAACTCGATCCGGTAAATCCAATCGTCTCCCACGTGTACGATATAGAGCATACAATCCTTCTCCGCCATGAACAAGGGCAGTGGAAAATTGTCTCTGATGCATATGCTGATTACCTGTGGCGCATGTTAAGACAAACTGGGATTTCCACGGATGAAATGCTGCGCGATATGAAAGTATCGCCGTTGCCAGAATTGCGAAGCGCGAGCGCGCAAGTGGATTCTGGCTGTTAACCTAGCCTGTGGACAGATCAACTCATGCGTATGATCGAGAGGGCCACGTAGTCTATGCTATTGAGCATATCTGTGACCACAATCCCAGTCTATCCCTATTACGATAGCGGCGATCAAGCTACCCCATGGGGAGATTGCACAAATTTTGTCTCTCAGGCAATCTATGAACGCGGCAAGGCATCCATGGCAATCCCGTCTCCCCTGCCGCCTCCAAGCAATGACGGGCAATTAGGCTGGTATTTTCTAAATGGACTCCAGCGCGCCTCGGCATGGAATGACGTTGGAAAATTTTATGAGTTTGTGACTCAGTATCAGTATTGGACAGAGGGACCGGAAGGTTGTGAGGTGGGAATTGACCAACTCCACCTTGGGGACATCATCCAATATGAATGGGGAGATAATGACGGCGTATGGGATCATTCTGTTATCGTTGTGGATTTCATAAACGGTACACCATACATTGCCAGCCACTCGGATGATGTTGGTCCAGAACCTTACACTTTTTTCTCTTATCAGGATATTAGATTCATCCACATTGAGCGAAGCGATGGCTATGACACATCACCCACAGCAACTCCATTGCCTGAGCCAACCGCGACCCCAACAGCAACTTCAACACTTACGCCGACACCCCCAACCGATAATTACGCGCTACGCTTCCAGCCTACATCCAACCCCAAAGTAATCCTCATGCCCCTTGCGCCCAACCTGAATTTCGGGCTGGATATGACCATCGAGTTTTGGATCCGTACCACATCCGTCTTTGGCGGGACGAATTGGTATAACTCTCAATGGATTCTGGATAAGGACGTTCCCGGTTTCACCACGCCGGATTGGGGCGTGGCCCTGCGTTCGGGAAAAATTACGACCAATTTAAGTTCCGGCGTGGCAACCGTCAATAACGGCACATGGCATCATATTGCCATCACGCGCAACGCCGCCACCGGGCAGCAGATTTTCTATGTGGACGGAGTGCAGGACGCCGTTAACTCAGGCGGAACAAACTCACAGAGTAATTCCCTTGCGCTAATTGTCGGGTCGGAAAATGGGGCGGGAGGTCCGCTTACGCATGCCTTTGCGGGCGATTTGGATGAACTGCGGTTATGGAATATCGTCCGTTCGCAAAGCGAGATTCAAGCAAATATGTCGGGAGCATTAAGCGGAAGCGAACCCGGATTAATGGGGTATTGGAATTTCAATGAAGGCAGCGGGCAGATCGCACACGACAAAACATCCACACAAGCGCACGGGCAGTTGGGAAATTCCGTCAATGGCGATAACTACGACCCAGAATGGATACTTGTTTCATATCCATTCAATCTTTCAACTCCCACACCATTACCTGCAACGCCAACATCTACTTCGTTGCCCCCAAACGTTACGCCTCAACCAACCTCAACCGCAACACTGCAACCCACAACAATCCCAACGGCGGCTGCAACCCTTGCTCCATGTTCAAATCCTTGTACCCTTGAATGCATACGAAGTTGGTTTGGATTTTCGTCAAGCAATAACAATGCAGCAAATTTCCATACTGTAGCATACAACGTCCAACAAGCCTTGTTTGATATCCAACTATTCCATCGTGTGGAAGATGAGATCCTCAGTCAAACACCGCAAGGGCAAAATTATATTGACCTGTATTATGGTCATGGCCTCGAGATATCAGAGATATTGAGAAATGATGCTTCGTTAATAGATGAAGCGATTGCCACCCTGCAACTTTGGGAGCCCAATTTACAGGCATTGGTGGATGGGCAGGGCGGAGACAAGATAATTTCGAGTGGGCAGGTGCAAGCCGTGCAAACCTTCCTCGACCACCTTTACGCGGCGGGCAGTATCGAACTGCGCCAGACCATCGACGCCGAAAGAGCCGCAAATCCGCTCGAACAAACCATTGGACTGAACATGGTACAGGCGTCGTCTTACTTCATTGATTTTCAAGGTCCGCCGACCATTACTCCAACAAACACCTTGACGCCCACACCAACAAGTACCTCCACACCCACCCCAACTCCGCCGCCGGGTTTGATCTTCGCCGATGGCTTCGAGAGCGGAGGTTTTTCGGCCTGGAACTGGACAGACACAGACGGCGGGGATTTCTCCGTAACCGCGCAAGCCGCGGGCAGCGGAAGTTACGGCATTCAGGTCGTCGTTGATGATAATCACCAGATGGCGATAAGCGATGATTCGCCAAATAACGAAGCGTTGTATACAGCCCGCTTTTATTTCAACCCGAACTCGGTGCAAATATCTTCAACCGGCGGGGTCAATCTCTTCAATGCCAGCGCCAGCACAGGCTGGGCGGCATGTTTATACATGGACCAGGAGGGCGACCATTATAGTTTGACGCTTTGTGGAGAAGACGATGCGGTTGCGTGGTTCGAAAGCGATGCTGTCCTTATCGCTGATGAATGGCAGTCAGTGGAAATCGAATGGAAGGCAGCCACTACAGCGGGAACAAACGACGGCTATATACGCATATACGTTGGCGATCAACTTGCAGCCTCCATCGAAAACCTGGATAATGACACGTATAGAATCACCGATGCGCAGCTCGCTTTTGCCGATTCCTTTACTGCCAGCGGCACAATGTATTTCGATGCTTTTGAGTCGCGGGCGGGAGGGCATATCGGGCTCGACCCGAACGGTCCGCCCGTTTCGCCTGCCCCAAGCCGTCCTGATCTGATGTTCAGCGACACATTCGAGACAGGAAATCCCTCCGAATGGAATCCCACCCGCACGAAAGTGGATGGTGGCGATCTTTCTGTAACCGCATCTGCCGCTTATCAAAGCGGATATGGGTTGAATGCCTTGATCGATGATACTGTCATCCTCAAAGCTGTCGATTCTTCACCCGCCTACGAACCGCGTTATCGTGCCCGGTTTTACTTCAACCCCAATTCGCTAATCATGAGTAATAACACGTCGCATTTCATCTTCGACGGCTTCAACACCTATATGGGTATCGCCCATTTCCGACTCGAGCTTTTCTACGAAAGCGGCGTATATAAACTCCGCCCGCGCGTCCTCAGAGACGACTGGTTGTACACGAATGGCAGTAAATATGCCATCAGCAATGCCTGGCATGTGATCGAGATCGATTGGAATACTTCAACAGCGCCCGGCGCGAACAATGGCTATCTTTCGCTCTGGATCGACGGCACACTGGCTGGCACCATCGCCAATGTGGATAATGATCTGGCATTTCATCGCGTGGATGAGGTGCATCTCGGCGCGACGGGCGGTGTGGATGCCGCCACCTCCGGCTCGATGCTCTTCGATGATTTCATTTCGCACAGAGAAACGTATATCGGGCAATAATTGGTTGTAACCAATCATACTTCCCCCCGGTAAATAAAAATGGACCTAAAGGTTTTGAAAACCTTTAGGTCCTCCTTCATTTCATCTATCTTCTATTTCTCAAGAACGACGGGACATCGAGATCGTTGTTATCGATGCCTGGTATGGGCTGGGACTTTACGTCTGCGGAGGAGCGGGTCTCGGTATTGGCGTTCACCGATTCACTGGGGCGCGCCTGGAAGGGCGTGTTCGCAGCCGAGAGTGGTTTCTCGCTGGTGCGCGGCAGGCGTTCGAGCACGCGGCGGGCAACCCCGCTGCGTTCGAAGCCGGTAGCGATGACCGTACAGCGGATCTCGTCGCCCATGTTCGGGTCGATGACCGCGCCGAAGATCATGTTCACGTCGGGGTGAGCCGTCTCGCGGATGATGGCAGCCGCCTGGTTGACCTCGAACAAAGTCATGTTCGGTCCGCCGGTGACGTTGAAGAGCACGCCGCGCGCGCCGTCAATGGTGATGTCGAGCAATTGACTCGAGATGGCTTGCTCGGCGGCATTTTTTGCGCGGTCGTCGCCGGAGCCGCGCCCGACAGCCATGAGCGCCGCACCGCCCTCGGACATGATCGTGCGCACGTCGGCGAAGTCGAGGTTGATCAGGCCGGGGATGGTGATCAACTCGGAGATGCCCTGAATGCCCTGGTGCAATACTTCGTCCGCCATTCTAAAGGAATCTTGCAGCGAGGATTTTTTATCCGCCAGTTGGAGCAAACGGTCGTTGGGGATCGAAATGAGCGTGTGCGCGTGTTCCTTCATCTTCGTCACACCCGCTTCAGCGGATTGCGAACGCTTGCCGCCTTCAAAAGTAAACGGGCGGGTCACAACGCCGATGGTCAACGCGCCGCATTCCTTGGCGATCTGCGAAACGACAGGAGCCGCGCCGGTTCCAGTTCCGCCGCCCATGCCCGCGGTGACGAAGACCATATCCGCGCCTTTGAGCACGTTATACAGTTCGTCGGAGGATTCCTCCGCGGCTTTGCGCCCGATCTCGGGGTCGCCGCCCGCGCCGAGTCCGCGCGTGATCTTGTCGCCGAGACGCACACGCATGGGCGCGCGCGAAAGCGTCAGCGCTTGCGCGTCTGTGTTGGCGGCGATGAACTCAACGCCTTGAATGCCTTCTTCCATCATGCGGTTGACGGCATTCTGTCCGCCTCCGCCGACGCCGATCACTTTAATGCGGGCGAAGGCTTCGGATTGCAGGTTCTTATTGTTCGAATTCATTTGTTCCTCCTGGCAAGGAATATGCCATATCTTAAACGACAATCTTGTTTTTTAACAGGGTTGACAAATATCAAAATTCACAGCTTGTGAATCTTTTCTCATTGTTTTGGTTGTCATTCTGAGTGGCGCCTTATGCGCCATGAAGAATCTCTACGACTGCACCAGGGACTCTTCGCTCCGCTCAGAGTGACACCATCATCACGGCAGCAGCCTCTTCATCCAACTCTTCACTGAATCCAGGCTCGATCCTTTCTCATTGCGCGGCTTGCGGCGTTTGCCGCCGCCCGTCACAGTGACCTGGTGGTCGTGCATACTGATCGCCCATTGCAGCAGACCAAAACTGGTGGAATACATCGGCGAATTGAGTTTATCCACAAGTCCTTTCAAATTTTGCGGCTGGGCAACGCGCACCGGCATATCCAACACCTCCGCCGCAATGCGGTTGATGCCCGGCAATGCGGATGTGCCGCCGGTCAACACCATGCCCGCCGGGAGCAGGCTGTCGTACCCTGAGCGTTTGATCTCCTGATGGATCAGGTTGAAGGTCTCTTCGACCCGCGCCTCGATGATCATTGCCAGGTCCTGCCGGCTGATGCGGATGTCCTTGTCCTCGCCGAAGGGACGCATCAGGAAGTATTCGTCGAGTCCGATGTCGGTCTTCACGGCATGACCCTGCTGCTTTTTTACTTCCTCAGCCTGCGCAAGCGAGAGGCGCAGCCCATGCGCAACATCCTGCGTAACGTGATTGCCGCCGACCGCCAGCACCATCGTGTGCCAGACGTCGCCGTCCACGTAGATCGCAAGGTCCGTTGTGCCGCCGCCGATGTCGCAGACCGCCACGCCCATCTCGCGTTCCTGTTCGGTCAACACCACTTCAGCCGAGGCAAGCGGATTCAAAACGAATTGCTGAATCTCGACCCCCGCCGCGCCCACGCATTGACGCAAATTGTCCACGGTTGCGCTGGCGGCGGTGATGATATGCGTCTCCACTTCGAGCTTAAAGCCGTGCATCCCGACCGGGGTCTTCACGCCCTCCTGCCCATCCACGGTGACGCCGCGCTGGATGACGTGAATGATCTCGCGGTCATGCGGAATGGCAATCGCCTGCGCCTGTTCGAGCGCGCGCGCCAGGTCATGGACGTCAATGATGCCGCCGGGGATGCCCGCCGCGCCGCGGCTGTTGACCGAAGCCACATGCGCCCCGGCAAGGCTGACAAACGCGGATGTGATCTCCATGCCGGATGTGCCTTCGGCTTTTTCCACCGAGCGTTTAATGGCGCGCGACGCCGCGGGCAGGTCCACCACGATCCCCTTGCGGATGCCTTCCGACGGCTCGATGCCCACGCCCAGGATGCGGATGGACTTATCGTCCTCCACCCGCCCCACCAGGGTGCAGACCTTGGTCGTGCCTACGTCGATGCCAACAACAATCTCGTCCATGTTACGGATTCTCTACCACGATCTCTTCGGCTTCCTCGAAGCCCGAATCCGCCATGCGGTAATACGGACCCGAGGGATACTCGACATTTACATAAACGGGCGTCCTGCCTTTTTGAATAAGAGAGTCGATCAACGTGCGATAGACGGTGATCTTCAAGGGGATGTCGTTCGCGGAGGAGCCGAACGCCACCGTCCAACCGCGCGGGTCCTGCCAGCTAAAACCGTCGGCGAAGGAATAGGTCAAAGTGGAACCGGCAGGCACGAGCGGGGCAAGAGCGAGAGCGGAATCCACCAACTCTTTTTGGAGGAAGGGCGGCGGGCTGTAGGGGTCATCCGAGGTTTGGATTCCCGCCGGGGGCGTATCCAGCGCGTTGACTGTGATCAACCCCGCCGCCTCGCCTCGCGGTCGAAAGGCGACGCCTGATTCGTCGACCCAGGTGTATCCTCCGTTTTGATTCCAAATGATGACGGGCTGGCGTTCGACGACGGTGACATAGACGTAATTGGGCAGGTACAACTGCACTTCGGCGGAGAGCAGCTCGGGGTAGTTCAAGCGCAATCGTCTTTCGAGTTCGGCAGGCTGGACGGTGAAGATGTTCTGTCCGCTGACGCCCATGATGCCGTTGATCTCTTCGCTGAGAATGCGGGTGTTGCCGACCACAAACGCGCCGGGCGCATGGAAGTACGGCAGTTGGAAGGCAAGCACGAGCATCGCTGCGAACAGAACGGCGAAGACCGCCGAGGCAATCCGCCAGTTGGCATGAGGACGCGGCATTTGCGGCAGGTTTGGCAGTTTGAAGCGCGGCAGGGTGAATGTCGGTTTCTTGAGGTGAAACTCGGGCAGGCCCAGCGCGATCTTGAATTTGCGTTTCGAGGCAGGCGCAACAGCCGCAGATTTGATCGGAACGGTCTGCGCGCGCGTCGAAACCTTGACCAGCGGTTTGGCGGCTTGTTTCGCCGCCTGCTGCAATTCCTGCGCGGCGCGTTCGGCGCGTCTTTGGCGGACAAGTTCCGCGCGGGTGAGTTGTCGTTTGTCGCTCATGTCGTCCTCCGGCGCTCGGTGCGGTCACGCTGGGCTTTCCGCTCGAGCGCGAGTTGGATCAGGCGGTCGACCAGTTCGGCATACGTCACGCCGCTTGCCTGCCAAAGTTTGGGATACATACTGATGGATGTAAAACCCGGTATGGTGTTCAACTCGTTAAGATAAATTTTGTTCGTTTCCTTCTCGACGAAGAAATCGGACCTTGCCATGCCCGCGCAATCAATGGCTTTATAGGCGCGGATGGCGTATTCACGAATCTGATTTGCGACATCTTCCGGCAGGGGCGCGGGGATAAGCAAGCCGGACGTGCCGTCTATGTATTTCGACTCGTACGAATAAAACTCGCGGCTCGGCAGAATCTCACCGCAGACGGATGCCTGCGGGTCTTCGTTGCCCAGCACGCTGACTTCGATCTCGCGCACGTCCTTCACGCCAGCCTCGATGATGATGCGCCGGTCGAAGCGCGCGGCATCCATCAAGCCTTCGGCAAGGTCGGAGCGGTTCATGCATTTGCTGATTCCCACCGACGAGCCGAGGTTGGCGGGTTTGGTAAAGAGCGGGTACGCGCCCAGGGCTTCGGCTTTTGCGATGACCGAGTCCATGTCGTTCTCGATCTCGCCGCGCAGGACCAGGGCGGACGCCACCAGCGGGATGCCGTTCGCGCGCATCACATCCTTGAAGAGGGCTTTATCCATGCCGACGGAGGACCCCGCCACCCCCGCGCCGACGTATGCCACATCCGCCATTTCGAACAAACCCTGGATGGTTCCATCCTCGCCGAAGGGTCCGTGCAGGAGGGGGAAGAAAACATCGATGTGGGCGAGTTTATTGAGCAGTTCGCCGTGATCCGTAATTCGCAATTCGTAAAGCGCGGCATTGAAAGCTGGGTCGCCAGGCAAAATAACCCGATTCAGTTCCGCATGTTTTCCATTTTCAAAGGCTTCGAGTGCGTTTGGTCCGGTCAGCCAGTTACCATCGTGCGTAATGCCGATTTGGATCGCTTCATAGCGATGGGGATCCAAGATGGAAATAACCGAACGCGCAGACAACAGCGATACATCATGTTCGCCCGAACGTCCTCCAAAAATGACTGCCACTCGAAGTTTTTTCATAATAACGTTTCAACGTTTAAACGTTTGCACATTCAAACATCCCATTCTCCTATTAGTTCAACTTCCAATTCCAAATTCACATTAAATTTTTCAGACACAGACCGTTGAGCCAGACGAATCAAAGCCAAAACATCTTCGGCTTTGGTCTTGCCATGATTGATGAAAAAATTTCCATGCGCCGTGCTGATTTCAGCGCTGCCGATGCGCGTCCCCTTCAAGCCCGCGGCTTCGATCAACCGTCCTGCATGGTCGCCTTCGGGGTTCTTGAACATCGAACCCATGCTGGCGCCCGGCGGTTGCGTGGCTTTGCGGCGTTCGCTGAATTGGTCGATTTTAACAGACACTTCCCCGCTGGTTGAATTTTTTAACTTCAACAATGCGCTTAACACGATTCCGTTCACTTCATGCCGTTTCAAAACGCTGGTACGGTAGCCGTACCCCATTTGATCGAGCGTGAATTTTTCACGTCCGTTCTTCGTGAGCAGGTCCGCCCAGACCAGGTTGCGGGTCATATCGCCGTCGAAGGCTCCGGCATTGCCGTAAACCGCGCCGCCAACCGTGCCGGGGACTGTTGCCGACCATTCGAGTCCGCCCAAACCTTTGGAGGCGCATCGCCTGGCGAGGTTTGCGATGACGACTCCCGCTTCACACCAGACTGCGGGTTGATTGCCCATCTCGAAGCGGACTTCCTTCGCCCGGTTCAAGACCACCACACCGCGAAAGCCTTTATCGCTGACCAGCACATTCGAGCCGCCGCCGAGGATGCAATAAGGAATCTCGCGCCCCCAGATCAATTGCATCGCACCCGCAAACTCATCCGCCGATTTGACCGTCAGCAGCGCGTCCGCCGGTCCGCCAATGCGCGCAGACGTATACGGCGCAAGAGTCACATGCTCCTGCACGGCATCGCCGAACTTTTGGCGCAGCATTTCAACGGAAGAGTCGGTGTTTACCATGAATATTTCACTATTTGATCTCTTGCAAAAGTCGTTTTTGCCACAGAGATCACAAAGTTCTCAGAGGTGTGAATGGGCTTTTCTCGTAACTGCTCAGCCTGTCATTTCGACGAGCGCCAGCGAGGAGAAATCCAGCGCAATATTGAGAAGGATTTCTCGTGGCGCCTCGCGCCACTCGAAATGACAAGACAGGGTAGTGAATTGGCTGAGTAGTTACCTTTTCTCAGTGTTCTCTGTGCCTCTGTGGCTGCTTATGCAAGCGGTCTATTGCTTTTCTCGGCAGAGCAGCTACATCAGGGCGACCCTCCCTTTTAGGCAGGGTGTCAATAAGACCCTGACGGGTCGCCCCTATATTCATAACTCCTTCAACAAATCGTTCGTGATTCCATCGGCATCACCCGCGGAGAGGACGATGATCACATCGCCTCTATGCGCATGATCCAGCAAATAGGCTTTCGTCTCAGCCAGCGAGCCGCTGTATCTTGCCGAAGAATGCGGCATCGAGGCAACCACCTCCGCCGAGGAAAAATCCTGTTTCGCCTCGCGCGAGGCGTAGACCTCGGTCACCAGCACTTCATCCGCATCGCTAAAGGCGCGGGAGAATTCGTATTGCAGGGTCTGCGTCCGCGAATAGGTGTGCGGCTGCCAGACCGCCCACATGCGGCGTTTCGGATACCGCGCCCTCGCCGCAGACAGCGTGGCGCGGATCTCGGTCGGATGATGGGCATAGTCATCGACCAGCAGAATACCGTTCGGCTCGCCGCGGACCTCGAAGCGGCGTCCGGTTCCAGTGAATTGACCGAGCGCGTCAGCGGCCTTCTGCATGGGGAGTCCCATCACCGCCGCGACAGACAACGCCGCCAGCGCATTGCGGACGTTGTGTTCGCCCGGAACCTGAAGCGAAACAGTGAAGGCATTCGTCATGCTCGCCATATTGGTCATGACCGAAAAATCGAAACCACCGCGCTCGTTGCGCTTCATCGTGCGCGCCTGCACCCATTGCGGGCTGTTGATGGTCATCTCGCCCTGCACCGAGTAGGAGACCACGCTCAGCCCCTTGCGGCGGGCATGGCTGACGAGTGAGAACGCGCCTTCGTCTTCGGAACAGGCAATGAATGTGCCATCGGGCGGGAGCAGGCTCACAAAGCTCTCGAAGGCGGAATACATGTCGTTGAAGGTCGGGAAGCAATCCGGGTGGTCATGTTCGAGGTTCGTGACCACCGCGATCTGCGGCTTGAGACCGAGGAACATGCGGTCATATTCATCCGCTTCGATGACGAAGGACTCGCCCTGCCCGGCGCGGGCGTTGACCTTGAGGTTGTTCAACGTGCCGCCCACAATGAAGGATGGGTCGCGTTCGAGCGCATACAACATCCACGCGATCATGGCGGTGGTGGTGGTCTTGCCGTGCGTCCCGGCGACGGCGACTCCGGTTTTCATCTCCATCAACTGACCGAGGAAATCGGCGCGTTTGTAAACGGGAATGCCCGCCCGCTGGGCTGCCTCGATCTCGGGGTTATCGTCCTTGATGGCGGAGGAGCGGATCACCACCTCGGCGCCGGAGACATTGCGCGGGTGATGCCCGACGAATATCTGCGCGCCAATGTGCTGGAGGTCAGCGGCAAAGGGAGAAAGGG
The DNA here is from genome assembly GCA_016703605.1 of Candidatus Villigracilis adiacens. Classification (GTDB taxonomy): domain Bacteria; phylum Chloroflexota; class Anaerolineae; order Anaerolineales; family Villigracilaceae; genus Villigracilis; species Villigracilis adiacens. The sequence continues at coordinate 156,545 of JADJBU010000004.1, forward strand.
TCTGGTCGGAGCCGGTTACGTCGTGCCCGCTCTCCTTGAGCAGGCGCGCGATGGCGGAAAGCCCCGAACCCCCAATGCCGATGAAGTGATAACGTGTCATGGTTTCGCCTTTTAGTCGAGTAGTCCGGTAGTCGAATAGTTCGATAGTCTCTTGCGCCGAGGGATGGTTAGATATACACCACAATGATAAAGATCAGGATGATGATGACGGCAAAGTAAATGGACGGTTCGCCAAGGAAACGCGGAGGCATGACCGCCATCAGCTTCTCGATGGCTTCGGCGATGGCGGGGTCGGCGGCGCGGCTGATGACGTTGGGATAGGGGTAGTTCGCCACATGGTTGTAGTACAGCACCGAGCCTGCCACGAGGTATCCGTTCACGCCGCCCAGCACCGCGCCGAAGAGGGTATCCTGCAAGTTTTCGCGCAGCGCCTTGCCCGCCAGGCGCGAGATGTTCACGGTTTGATAGCCGAAGTAGACCAGCGCGACCAGGATGATGACGCGGATCCAGAAGACCGAGGTGGTGGTCTTGTCGAGGTCGCGCACGAGGGGAATGTATTTCTCGAGCAGCAGGTTGACCGCCAGCGAAGTAACCACGCTGAAGATGACCATCAACTCCTTCGCCCAGCCGCGCATCGCGCCGATGACTCCGAAGAGGAAGACATACATCCAGAAAAGATAGATAACGCTCATCATAAGGTTTCGACTCCTGCCAGTTTTACCAACTGGCTGGCTATTGCATTCGCCGCATCGGGCAGGGAGAGGGTTTTCATCGCCGTTTTCATCGCGTCCAGTTTGTTGACATTTGCGAAGAGGTCCTTGATCACGGGCAAAAGATTATCATTCAACAATTCATCCTGCAAGATGAGCGCGGCGTTGCGTTCGGCAAGGTAATCGGCGTTGACCTTCTGGTAGCGCCACGCGTGCGGGTACGGAACCAGCACAGCCGGCAGACCGAAGAGGGGATACTCGCCCAACGAAGACGCGCCCGCCCGCGAGAGCGCCAAATCCGCCGCCGAGAGCGCGGCTCCCATTTCATGCAGGTAGGGCAGGACGCGGTAACGGGATTTTTTTTCGGCGGGGAGTTTTTCCGCCGCGGCATTCACGGTTTCAAAATCGAGCGAGCCGGCGATGTGGATGATCTGGGTCACGCCGAGCAGATCGTCGAGATGTTTCAGGATTGCCATGTTGATGGAACGCGCGCCCTTGCTGCCGCCGGTCACCAGCAGGGTGGGATGGGCGGGATCCAACTCAAAGTGAGAGAAGGCTTTTTCGCGGGACCAGTTCAAAAGTCCGGGGCGAAGCGGGTAGCCGGTGTGGACGATGCGCTCGGGGCTGGGGAAAAACTTCCTTGAGTCCGGCGCGGTCACGGTGACGACATCCGAAAAATAACCGAGGAATTTAAGCGCGAGTCCGGGTTCGATATCGGGGACGTATAGCGCAATGGGGTGATCGCGCCCGGCAATCGCCATCGGCGCGGCGACGTACCCGCCGGTGAAGAAGAGGACGTCGGGTTTGAAGTCCTTGAGGATGCGGCGCGACTGCATCACGCCGCGCGTCAGTTTGCCGATGTTGCCCGGCAGGGCGCGCAGACCGACGCCGTGAACGCCCGCGGCGGGGATGGCGCGATAGGGGATGCCCGCGCGATTCACGAGGGCTTCCTCCATACCGCCTTGGCCGCCGACCCACAGGGTTTCGACGCTGGCATGATTACTTCTTAACGCTTCGTGAACGGACAGCGCGGGGTAGACCCCCCCGCCCGTTCCACCAGCGCAGATTAGCAGCCGCACCGTAAGACCTCCATTCGTCATCGGGGACGTGCGCCGCGCTCCCCTGGCGCGAGACGTTGAACAAAATTCCAAGCGCGGCAAGGGTGGTGACGAGGTTCGAGCCGCCCGCGCTTACAAAGGGCAGGGCGTTGCCTGCAAAGGGCAGAAGCCCGACCATGACCGCCATGTTGATGATCGCTTCGAGACCGATCCAGATGACCATGCCCGAAGCGATGAGCGTGCCGAGCATGTCGGGCGCGCGGCGGGCAATGACCAGCCCACGCCAGACCAATGCGCCGAAGAGCAGGATCAGCCCCACGCCGCCCACCCAGCCGAGTTCCTCGACCACCACGGCATAGACGCTGTCGGTGGGAGGCACAGGCAGACCGGTCACTTTGGAAAGCGATTTGCCGATGCCCACGCCGAACCACCCGCCGTTGACGATGGCTTCGAACGAACGGCGCACATGATACGAAGCCTGCAAGGGGTCCTTGATGCCGGTCACAAAATCCTGCACGCGCTGCTGCCCGGTGAGGCTGACTGAAACGACCATATACGCCACGATCCCGGCTACGACCAGCAAGCCGCCAATCTGTTTCATGTCGCCGCCCGCCAGGAAGAAGAGCAGGCCGCCAAGCATCAGCACGGTGGCGGCGGCGCTCAGGTCCGGCTGGAGGTAGATCAAACCGCCGATGAACCCAAGGATCACGCCGAGCGGGATCAATCCAAAAGTCACATCCTTGAGCATCTCGCGTTTGGCATATAACCAGACAGCCAGGTACAGGATCGAAACCAGTTTTGCCAGTTCCGACGGCTGGATCGAACCGTTGAAGACGGCGCGCGTGGCGTTGAAGCGCGCCTCGCTCATCACCAGCACAACGACCAGCATCAAAACGGTAAACGCCATGGCGGGCACGATCAACTGCCGCCAGCGGTGGTAATCAATGAAAGCCAGCGCAACGGCAGACGCGCCCCCCAGCCCGAGCCACATCAACTGGCGGTTGAACATGTACATTGGATCGTCGAAGGCGGCGCGGGAGAAATCCCAAGAAGCCGAATACAACATCGCCAGCCCAAAGGCGATCAAAGCGACCACGATCACCAGCAGGGGCATGTCGAACCCGAACACGGCGCGCGAGGCGGTTTGCGCGGGCGTTTCCTTTACGACAGTTCCGATACCCATTTTCTAAACGCTGCTCCTCTCTCTTCAAAATCCCTGAACTCATCGAAACTCGTGCCGCCCGGCGATAAAAGGACGACATCCCCATCGGACGCGACCTCCGCCGCAAGCGTGACCGCCTCTTTGAGCGAATCAACCCTGCGGACGTCCACGCTTCCGACTCCGCTGAATCCTGTTATGGCTTTCTGAATCATTTCCCCCGCCTCGCCGAAGACCACCACATGATCCACCCGTTCGTGGATCAACTTCGCAAGCCCGTCCCAGGGGAGTTTCTTGTCGCGCCCGCCGAGCAGCAGCACGATGGGTTCGGTAAAGGCATGGATGACGGCAATCGTCCGCTCGGGGGCGGAGGCGATGGAATTGTTGTACCAGCGCGCGCCGCGTAATTCGCGCACAAATTCCAACCGGTGCGGCACGCCGCGGAATTCCTCGGCGGCTTCGAGCATATCATCCAGCTTGAATCCAGCGGCGTGCCCAATGGCAAACGCAGCCAGCACATTTGAAATGTTATAGTCGCCGCGCAGTTGGACCTTCTCGCGCATCAAAAGCGGAACATAGGCAAAGCCGTCGCGCAGGCTGAGCAGATCGTCGCGCAGGTATGCGCCGTTCAAGCCTTCGTCCAGGTTATGAAGCGAGAATGCCAGCAAATTGCCTTTGACCTTGTCCTTCAAGCTCCATGCGCCTGCATCGTCGCGCCCGAGAATGGCGGTGTCTTTGCCCGATTGGAATTCCAGAATCCGCGCCTTGGCATTCGCATACGCTTCCATCGTGCCGTGGCGGTCGAGATGATTCGGCGTGATGTTGAGGATCGCCGCAATGTTCGGGGAGATCGTCATCTGGTCGAGTTGAAATGACGAGAGTTCCAAAACCGCAACATCGTCGGGGGTCATATCGTCCACGTAGTTGATGAGCGGGTCGCCGATGTTGCCTCCCGTAAAGGATGAAGGATGAAGGGTGAAGGATGAATTTTCCGCCTTCTGTCTTCTGCCTTCTATATCTCTCTTCGCCATCTCCCCCACCAGTGTCGTCGTGGTCGTCTTGCCAGCCGAGCCGGTGATGCCGATCGTCTTGCAGGGGACGGCTTCCATGAAGATCTGCGAATCGTTGGAAAGCGGAATCCCGCGCCTGACGGCTTCTTCGACAATGGGCAGGGTCAACGGCACACCGCCGGAGAGACACAGCGCATCGCAGCCGTCGAGCAATTCAAAGGGATGCCCGCCTGAAACCAATGTCACGTCCACACCCGCAAGCGACTGCTTCGCCGGGGCAAGGTCTGCCTCGGGGCGAGAATCGTTCAAGGTCACGTTTGCGCCGTGACGGGAGAGCCAGCGGGCGAGGGCGAGTCCCTGCCTTGCCGCTCCGAGGATGAGAACCTGGGTGTTGGTCCAGTTGGTCATGAGTACGAGTTACCTGTTTACTTGTCTACCTATCTATCTACCTGTCTACCTGTCTACCTGTCTACCTGTCTACCTGCCCACCTGCTTTTACACCTGCGACAACCCGATCCCAACCAGCGCTGCCATCAAACCGATGAGCCAGAAACGCTGGACGATCTGGGTTTCACTCCAGCCAAGCAATTCAAAGTGGTGGTGGATGGGAGTCATTTTGAAGAACCGCTTGCCGCCGGTCATGCGAAAGTAAAGAATCTGGATGACGACGCTCAGCATCTCTGCCAGAGGGATGACGCCGATGATGAGGAGCATGGGCCACTGTCCCGTCATCAGGGCAATGACCGCCAGCACCGAACCGAGCGCCATCGAGCCGGTATCTCCCATGATGAGCTGGGCGGGGTGGACGTTGAACCACAAATACCCGAACAACGCGCCGACGAGGATGAAGCAAAACCGGGCCAGGTAGGTCTGTTCCTGCATAAGGGCGATGCCGCCAAAGGCGGCGATGGCGGTCGCGGCGATCAGACCTGCCAATCCATCCAGCCCATCCGTAAAGTTGACGGCATTGGACTCGGCGACAATGATGAAAGCCGCAATCGGCACATAGATCCAGCCGATCTCAATCTCGAAGAAATAGCCAGGCAGGTAGAGGTCCGGCGCGTCGATGACGTATTTCAAAACATAGGCTGTCGCCAGGGCAAGGATCACCTGGAAGGCAAATTTCGTCCGGGCACGCATCCCGTCGCCTTTGCGCCTGCCGTGGATGCCCTCCCAGTCGTCCACCGCGCCGAGGATGGCAAACCCAACCATGACCGCCATCGGAAGCAAGACCGAACGCCCGATGCCGCTTGCCGTCACGCCGATCAGGGCGACGGCATTGAGCAGACCGCTGAGCAGCAGCACCGGCATGATGAACATCACGCCGCCCATGGTGGGCGTGCCCATCTTCACCCGATGCCCCTCCGGCTGTTCGATGCGGATGATCTTCCCGAGTTTGAAGTGCCGCAGAATGCGCAGCAACGGGTTGCCCCAGATGGCGGTCATGATGAACGCCAGCCCCGCCATGCTAAGGGAAAGGGCAATGTCTCTCACGAGCGGACCTCCAAAGCGGCAGTAATGCGGTCCATGCGCAGACCGTGCGAGCCTTTGATAAGCACCGCATCGTCCGCGGTCAGGTTTTTTGTCAGCCAGTCCACAATGGGGGCGATCTCCTCGTATTCCATGATCGAAGCCGGCTTCATCCCGGCGCGGCGCGCGGCGTCGGCGATCATATGTCCGCGGGCGCCAAGCGTAATGAGGAACTTCGCAACCTGCGCGGCGCGCATTCCGACCATTTCATGTCCCTGGCGTTCGTAGGGACCCAGTTCGAGCATATCGCCCAGCACGGCGATCTTGCGCCCCTCGAGTTCATCCAAAAGATTCAGGGCGGCGAGCATCGACTCCGGCGCGGCGTTGTAGGTATCGTCAAGGATCAGGGCGCCATTGCCGCTGCGCGCCGCAACCAGGCGGAGCTGGGTATGCCCGCGCGAAAGACCTTCCAAAATTTCCTGCCAGGAGATGCCGTCGTTAAGTCCGACCGCGGCGGCGCGCAAGGCCGTATGGATCGAATGCCGCCCGATCATCGGGATGCGCATGTGCAACGTCTCTTTGCCGTAATGCATCCGAAAACGGATGCCGTCCAGTCCCAAGCCTTCGATCTGGTCTGCCCAGAGATGCGCCTCGGGCGAAAGCCCGTAAAAGAAGACCCGCGCCTTCGTCCGTTCCTCCATTTTGCGCACCCAGGGATCGTCGAAGTTGAGAATGGCGACTCCATCCTCCGGCAATGCGGCGGGCAATTCGCTCTTGCCGCGGAAGATGGCTTCCTGCGAACCGGCGCGTTCGGCATGGACGGTTCCCACGTTGGAGACGACGCCGATCTGCGGCTGGGCAATATCGCACAGGAACTGAATCTCGCCGGGGACGTAGAATCCCATCTCGAGCACGGCCCTTTCGTAGCCGGAGCCGAGTCGCAGCAATGTGAGCGGCAAACCGATCTCGTTGTTCAGGTTGCCGGGGCTTTTCAACGTGCGATAGCGCACCCCCAGAACCTCCGCCGTCATCTCTTTCGTGGTTGACTTGCCCACGCTTCCGGTAATGCCCACCACGCGCAAACCCGGCAGCTTGCGCCGCCAGAAACGGGCGATCTGCTGCAAAGCCGAGAGCGTATTATCCACACGCAGAAGAATGCCCTGCCCCGGGCCTGTCGAGGGGGACAGGTCGGGCGTCGGCGTGGATTCTGCCAATCGTCCGCCGCGCAGGTCGAGGGTCCGGAAAGAAGCGTTTACGTCCCTTTGAATTAAAGCAAAAGACGCCCCCCTGCGGAATGCATCCGCGACGAAGTCATGCCCGTCCACGTTTTCGCCGGGGACCGCCACAAAGAGCGAACCGGGAATCACCTGGCGCGAATCGATGGCTCCTTCTGTGATGACAGCGGAGGCGTTCGGCGGGCGAACCGAGGTCAGGGCTTCGAGGATGTCGGCAAGGGTCAGCATATTATTTCAGGACAAGTTGTTGGCGGATCGAATCCGGCGGAATATCCAAAAGGATGACAGTGCGCTGAGCCATTTGGGCAAAAACGGGCGCGGCGGTTTCAGAACTCCACGGCGACGCGCTTGGGCGTTCGAGCCAGACGTAGATCATAAACTGCGGGTCGTCCACCGGTCCCCAGCCGATGAAGGAAGTGTTCGTCTGCGCGCCGTCATAGAAACCGTTGATGGGGATCTGCGCCGTACCGGTCTTGCCTGCCACGCGATAGCCCGGAATCAGCGCAAGCGACGATTCTTGTTCAAGGGAGACCGCCAGCATTTCGTTCAGCGTTGCAGCGGTTTGTTCCGAGATGGGCGTCGCGCCAAACTGGTCGGGGACTTCGTGCTGGCGTCCGTCGCGCACCATCGCATACAAAACGTGCGGGATGACCATGCGTCCGTTATTGGCAACCGCAGAAACGGCGGACATCATTTGAATGGGCGTGACGGCAACCCCCTGACCGAAGGCGTTCGTGCCAAGGTCAACGGGATACCAATCCGCATCTCCCGGGACCTTGAGCCTGCCCGGCGCTTCCCAGGCCAAATCCACGCCGGTGAGGTGACCAACCCCAAACGCGTCCATGTAATCGTAGAACGCCCCCGCGCCCATCTGAGTGGAAAGGTTGACCATGCAGACGTTGAGCGAATGCTGCAAACAGCCGGTCATGTTCTGCAAGCCCCAGGGGTTGCGGTCCCAGTTCTGGACGGTGACTCCGCCGATCAGGATCGAGCCGGTATCGAGATAGGTCGTCTCCGGCGTGACGGTTCCGCTGTCCAATGCGGCTGCCATGGTGAGGATTTTCATCACCGAACCGGGTTCGTAGGACTTGGAAATGACCGGGTTGAACTCGGTGGCATTGGAATACACCGCGCCGTAATTCCAGAAACTGTTCAGGTCCATACGGCGCGAGACCGCCATGGCGTACATCTCGCCGGTGCGCGGATTCATGATGGCGATCAACCCGTCCTGCGCGCCATATTCCCCCAGCGCGGTATCGAGGATGTCTTCCGCAGCGGCTTGCAGATCGCGGTCAATGGTCAGGATCAGGGTCGTGCCGTCGGGGGCGTTGGGAATTTCGAAGGCTTTATTCGGGTCGGTCGGGATCAACACAGTGACCGGGTTGCCCGCCAGAAGCGAGTCATATTTTTCCTCGACGCCGAAATAGCCGGTCCCTTCGCGGCTGACAAAACCGAGGATGTTCGAGCCAAGCGCGTTTTCGGGATAACTGCGCTGGGGATGCGCCTTGAACTGCAAACCGGTCAACCCACCAACAGAGCCTTCGGGCGACTGTTCGTTCAGGGCTTTCTTCAATTCCTGAAGATATTGCGCCTGTGGAGAGTCGATGTAATCTGCGAGAATGATATAGGAAAGCCCCTCCGGCGGGTTTTGCATGACATCCAACAACCCGTCGTAATCCATGCCGAGCGTGTCAGACACGGCAAAGGCAATGGCATGGGCGTCGGTCATGATGGTCAGGTCCACGCCAATCTCGTAGACGATCTTCTCGCCCGCCAGCAGGCGTCCCTTGCGGTCATAGATCTCGCCGCGGTTTGGATAGAAGGTGCGGTATTCGTAGGCATAGGCTTCAGACTGCTGGCGGAAGATATCCGCCTCGGGGCTGTTCTGGATGCGCGTCATCTGCACGACGATGGCAAACGCAAAAAGCGCGAGCGCGCCCGCCAGGACCTGTATGCGCCGCCCGTATTGCTGTCTCATTGGAATCTCCGCGCCGATACGATGCGGTCATCCACCCAATCCAAAAGCGACTGGTTGTATTCGGGGGGAATGGTCAGAACGCTCAACTGAGGCTGCGCGGAGGAGGAAAGGTCAACCGCGTCCTGCGCGACATACCCGGGAACCGCCAGGTATTCCAATTCCTCGGGCTCGACGGGACGATAGCCCATCGCCCGCGCCCGCGTCTCCATGGATACAGCCGAGGTCAGCCCCGCGAGCTGGGTCTGCAAGTCGCTGCTTACCTGGCGGCTGGAGGCGATTGCCTCGGTCAGATCCTGAATCTCGCGTCCCGCAATGGCAGTGCGGGATGTTACGTGCAAATACAACGCGGCAACCATCGCAAGGACAAGCACCAACAACAGGGCATTGCCGATCCACTGACGCTGCACGCGCCACGGAGCGACCCGATATGCCTGTATCAGGTGGTTGACATTGTTGGGGAGATGGTTCGGGATGTTCATTTTAATTTGGTACGGCGACATTCATGTCGCCCTTTTCCAATGCGACATGAATGCCGCGTTACAGCTTCTCGATAACTCTAAGTTTGGCGCTGCGCGACCGGGGGTTATCTTTCATCTCCTCCGCGGACGGCAGGATCGGTTTCTTATTGACCAACTTGACGACAGCCCCTCGTTCCACTTCATAAATTCGTTCGTAAGGCGGGTTGATGAGATCACGGCTCTGCCCGCGAAAAAACTCTTTGACGATGCGGTCTTCCAGCGAGTGGAAGGAGATCACCGCGCATCTTCCACCGGTCTTTAGGCTTGCCACGGCTTGCGGAAGCGTTTTCTCCACTGCGGCTAATTCGTCGTTGACGACGATGCGCAGGGCTTGAAACGTCTGCGTGGCGGGGTGAACTCGATCACCTCTCCGGGGAGATGCTTTTTCAATGGCGGCAACCAACTGTCCCGTCGTATGAAGCGGACGGCTGTTCACGATTGCGCGGGCGATTCGTCTCGCATCCCGGTCTTCTCCATACTTGAAGATGATCTCCGTCAGTTCCTTTTCATCGAAGGTGTTGACGATTTCTTCAGCGCGCATCGTGACGTTGATTCCGAAGCGCATGTCGAGCGGACCGTCCTGCATGAAGGAGAAGCCGCGCTCGGGGTTGTCGAACTGCATGGACGACGCGCCCAGGTCGAGGATGATGCCGTCAACCCCATCCCACCTCAATGAAGCGAGCTGTTCGTCGAGGGTGATATGGGAGGCTTGCGCGAGGTGAACGCGACCCTCGTAAGGAGCCAAGGTCTCACGAGCAATCGCCAGCGCCTGCGGGTCCACATCAAGTCCCAGCAGTTGCCCATCCGGCGCGCAAGCCTCCAGGATGCCGCGGGCGTGTCCGCCCGCGCCCAGTGTGCCATCCACATACCGCCCGCCGGAGCGGGGTTGCAGAGCGTGTATAATTTCCTGGTAAAGTACGGGTTTGTGCATGGTAGAGATTAGAGATGAGAGATTAGAGAACTAATCATCCACTCTCTATTTATCTTGCTTCGACAGATCCAACGTCGAGAAGCGCGCGTTGTTGGCTTCGGTGTCCTGAAGTTGAGCCATCTGCCCGCTCCAGTCGCCGGGAGTCCACACTTCAAAGTACTCGCCCTGCCCCGCCACAATCAGTTCGCCGTTTGCAATGCCGAGAAAAGCGCGCAGGTTCTGCGGGACGAGGATGCGCCCGACCTTGTCCACTTCCACCGGGTAGGCGTTGGCGAGGATCAGGCGGCGCAGCATTCGGGCGGTTGGGTCGGCGAGGTTCATGGCTTCGATGCGTTCATAAACCTGTTTGAAATACGCCTCGGTCAGCACCATCAGGCATTTGTCGAAACCCTGTGTAATGAAGGCGCCGCCTTCCAGCAACGAACGATAAGGCGCCGGAATCATCAGGCGTCCTTTATCATCGAGGTTGTGCTGGAACTGACCTAAGAACATTAGTTCTACCAATCCTTTAATGACGCGAACGCCGGAACAATCCGGCGCTCTTACCACTTTCTACCACTTCTTCCCACATTATACCCTTTCAAGGGTAAAAATCAAGTGCGGGAAGCCTTTTAGCCTTGCATTTTTATGAGAAAAACTCCGACCTTTTCCCTACTTGAAGCCTCCCGCTGGCAGGATTATGAACTGCTCGACTCCGGCGACGGCTTAAAACTTGAACGCTTTGGCAAATACACCTTTGCCCGCCCCGAATCCCAGGCGATGTGGAGCCGCGCCCTGCCCCGCTCAGAGTGGGACCAGGCTCACGGGGTCTTCATCCCCTCTGGAGAAGAGAGCGGCGGTCACTGGCAGTTGAAGAAACGGGTGGACGAGAACTGGGTGATGAGTTATCCGCTGCCCTCAGGCATCCCCCTTCGCTTTAATGTGATGACGACTCCCGGTCGTCACCTCGGCGTTTTCCCCGAAGTTGCCGCTCACTGGGACTTTATGGCAAATGCGATTCACCACAGAGCCCACAGAGAACACGGAGAAAAAACAAACGACTCTGTGAACTCCGTGCCCTCAGTGGTTAATGTTCTCAATCTCTTCGGCTACACTGGTCTGGCATCCCTCGCCGCCGCCGCCGCTGGCGCATCCGTCACTCATGTGGACGCTTCGAAAAAGTCTGTGGCATGGGCGCGGGAGAATCAGGAACTCTCCGGCTTGGGAGATCGCCCCATCCGCTGGATCGTGGAAGACGCGCTGAAATACGTCCAGCGTGAAGCCAAACGCGGAGTCAAATACGACGGCATCATCCTCGACCCGCCCAAGTTCGGGCGCGGACCGAAGGGCGAGGTCTGGGAAGTCTACAAATCCCTGCCGAATCTTTTGGAAGAAATCCGCAAATGCGTGAGCGACAATCCCCTGTTCATGATCGTCACCGTTTACGCCGTGCGCGCCTCGGCGATCCACGTTGCGCAAGCCCTGGATGAGATGATGAAAAATTTCGATGGCAGGGTCGAAAGCGGCGAGTTGGTCACGCGCGAAAAAAGCGCGGACAGGCTTCTATCGCAGGCGGTGTACGCCAGATGGAGCAGGTAACAGAAACCCCATGACCAAATATTTCAAAACCGCGTTTCGAGCCTGGGTTGCGTTTACCTTTCTCGTCATCGCCAGCCTGATTGCCATTTACCTCCGTAACGGCATGGACGGAATCAACCTCTTCATTCAGGAATGGCCCCTCTCCAATCTCGCTGTCACGCTTGCCTCCACGTCTCTCAACTGGTTATTGGCGGGCGCGCTGCTGTACCTGCTTGCAAACGATAAGATAAACAAAAGCAACCTCTGGCTCACGGCGGGATTTTTCCTCGTGATGTTCGTCTATCTGGGAATCCTGCGCGAACGCCTCCGCTATGGCGACTATCACTACTACCTCGAAGCCGCGGCAGCCCTCGCCAACGGACAATCTCTCCCAGACACCTATCTCTACCTTCCACTTTGGGCGACCCTGCTCCGTTTCCTCATCCCCCTTGGCGATCAGGGCTTCATGATCGTCCTCTGGCTCGTCAACATCCTCGCACTTTCCACTTTCTACTTTCTACTCCCCCAAATCCTCCAACGCTACAACTTCTCGCAACACCTCTCCATCCTCATCACCGTCCTCTTCCTCCTCGTCAACACCCCGCTGATGCGCACGCTCGGATTTATTCAAGTCAACCTGCTCACCCTCGACTTGATTCTTCTCAGCCTTCTCGTTTATCCCAAAAACACCTTTCTCTCCGCATTGGCTCTTGCCCTCGCCGTTCATCTCAAGACTTCGCCCGCAGTGATCGTGCTGGCATTCCTGCTCGAGTTCAACTGGCGGTGGATGCTCTGGTTTGGCGTGAGTTTTCTCGGCATTGGTCTATTCCCTGCCGTCCTGCACGGCGCGGATATTTACCTGCAATTCATAAACAACACGATTGCGCTTGCACAAATCCCCGACACGAACTTCCACGACACATCCTTCGACTCATTCCTGCGCTTCCTCAATCCCTTCTTCGGAATTCCAATCGAAACCACCCGTGTCATGGCGCTTGGCGCAAAGGTTCTTCTTCTCATCGCCACGCTCTACACAATGGCGCAAAACATCCGCGAGAAATCCTTCTCCAAAGAGAATCGCCCCCTCAACGCCGCACCCGCTCTCTTCATCTTTATGACCCTCGGCTCGCCCATCGTCTGGGACCATCACGGACTCTTCACCGCGCTGGCTTTCCTGCTCCTGCTCAAACGCATCCAAACGCCGTCTCACTGGACGATCTTTCTCGCCGCCTACTTCTTCGAGTTCATCCAGCCCTCCTTCGACTTCTTCCCCTGGTCATACGGACGCCTCCTCGCCCCGATGATCATCCTCTGGCTGATGTATGCGACCCGCAAAAACGAAGAACCTTCGTCCTTCACCACCTCCGCAAATCAATGGCTTACAAAAATTGTCCAACCAACAAGCCTTTAAACCTTCGTGTACTTCGTGCCCTTCGTGGTTAAAGGTTTAAACACCATGAAGAAATATCTACCCGCCATCATTCTCGCCTGTGTCTTTCTCGCAGGCTTGCTCACCTTCGACCAATATGGCGAAAGTTGGGATGACCGCTCGCTCCAAAAATACGCCGAAAAATCCATCGCCGCCTACGCCACCTTTCCGCAGGAAGGCGTCGTCAACATCGGGCGCGAAGACCTCGGCTTTTACGGTCCCTTCTTCGTCATGCTCACCGACTGGGCATCAAAATCATTAAGTACCATCCTGCCATTCTCTCTCCCTGATCTTCGCCATCTCATTTATTACCTGACCTACTTCGCAGGTATCCTTGCCTTTCACTCCATCGCCAAACGCTTCCTGACTCAACTCCCCGCCCTCGGCGCAACGCTACTCTTCGCCCTGCAACCCATCCTCTGGGGTCACGCCTTCATCAACCCCAAAGACACCCCCTTTCTTTCCCTCTTTCTGCTTTCCATCTCTTTTGGGATGCAAGCCTTTGACTCGCTCAAGCCGAATCCACCCATTGACCTTCCCCCCCGCTCGAAACGAATCCTCACGCTTCTGACCGCGCTCTGGCTTGTTTCCATCTTCGGGCTTTTTATCTTCACCCAAGCCATTCATACCTACATCCAAACCCTCGTCCTCTCCGCCCAATCCGGCAACACGAATATCCTCACCTACATCGCCAAAGACATCAACGCCATCCCCTCCGAAACCTACACCCAACGCTACTTCATCCTCTTCCTCCAACTCCGCGCTTTCTACTTTCTACTTTCCACCCTCATCCTTCTCATCACCTACTACCGCCACAATTACCAATTACCAATTACCTTAATCGCCATCCTCCCCGCCGCCCTCCTGCTCGGATTCACCACCTCCACCCGCATCCTCGGACCGTTCGCAGGATTGCTCATCACGTATTACGCATTGCGCACCAAAGGCAAATCTGTCCTTCCTGCTCTCGCCATGTACTCCGTCGTCGCCATGATCTTCACCTACCTCTCCTGGCCCTACCTGTGGACGAATCCGATTCCAAGATTTTTTGAGAGCCTCAGAGAAATGTCTTTCTATCCCTGGCTGGGCGGAGTGGTCTTCAACGGCGAACTCTATCAATCCACCAATCTGCCAATCTCCTACCTCCCAACCCTGCTCGCCATTCAGTTGACCGAACCGGTCTGGTTGTTGTCTCTGGCTGGATGGATGGTATCAATTCAAAACAAGTCAAAGAAGCGGACTCTCGGCCAACTCTCGCTGTTATGGTTCGTCATCCCGCTGGCTGCGTTCATCGTTTTGCGTGTTGCGCTCTACGATAACTTCCGCCAGATTCTTTTCATCCTGCCGCCGATATTCCTCATGGCGGGCGTTGCCTTTGAAGCCATAAAGAATGTAAAATGGCAGGCCGCGTTGATCGCGTTGAGTCTGCTGCCCGGCGTTCTGGGAATCGTCTCACTGCATCCGTACGAATACATTTACTACAATCAATTCGTCGGCGGCGTAAACGACCGCTTTGAAACCGACTATTGGGCGACATCCTATCGCGAGGCGGCGGAGGTTGTGAACGGCGTCGCTTCGCCGAATGCGAATATTTGGGTCGAAGGACCGGCGCAACTGTTCTCGTTATTTGCCCGTGAAGATTTGAAAATTTATTCGACGGGCGAAACGGAACGCGCCGGGTCGTACGAATATGTTGTGACCATTGCCCGCTACGGCTTTGAAGATTCTGTATATCCCGATGCGCAAACGGTTCATGTGATCGAACGCGGCGGCGCGGTATTGACCGTCATCAAAAAACCTTGATATGAAGATTGTGTTTATTGTGAATGAAGGTTTGAAAAGACAAAACCTTTGGGTGTTGTCTTTGTTTTTTGTCTGCCTGCTGGCGGGTCTTTTCATGTTCAACGACTACGGCGCGAGTTGGGACGAAAACATCATGCAGGTCTATGCCGACCAGTCGCTAAAGAATTATGCGGAATGGCGCGAACAGGGCGGGGTCAAACTCGAGCATGAGACCTTGCAGTATTACGGTCCCTTTTTCATGATGACGGTTCAAACGGCTTCCCGATTTTTAGACGGGATATCTCAAACCAATATCGCGGACTTGCGCCACCTGGTTTATTTCCTCGTTTACTTTGCAAGTATTGTCGCGTTCCATACCATCGCCCGCCGCTGGTTTGACCCGCTTTCCTCCATCGGCGCGACGTTTCTGTATGCATTCCAGCCGCTTCTGTGGGGACATGCCTTCATCAACCCCAAAGATGCGCCCTTCATGTCGTTGATGGTCATCAGCATCGCGGCGGGACTCAAAATGGGCGACGCCATTCATGCCCTGCCCGATTCGGAACTCTCTTCGACCAAGCCGCGCGTGTGGACGATTTCCCTGGTCTGGCTGGCTTCTGTACTGGTTCTTTTTTTGTTTACACCGGCAGCACACAACCTCATCACGGAACTTGTCGTTGCGGCAAAGGCGGGCGAGACAAATATTATCTCGATGCTTGCCACAAAACTGGATCAGGTTCCTGCAAAAGTTTATATTGAACGCTATTTTGTTTTGTTTCTGAGAGCGCGCACCGTTTACACGGGGTTATCCTTTGCCTTCATTCTTTATTCCTGGTATCGCACCCAGCCGATCTTGTTGAAAATGCTGGCAATCGTTTTCATCCCTGCGCTCTTGTTGGGCTTTACAACCTCCACGCGGGTGCTGGGACCCTTCGCCGGGGTCATCGTTGCGTATTTCCTGCTTCGCAAAGCGCCGCGGCTTGTATCTACTCAGCGGCTTGTCATTTCGACGAGCGAAGCGAGGAGAAATCCTGGGAAACGCCAAAAAGATTTCTCGTGGCGCCTCGCGCCGCTCGAAATGACAATCGGGAATGAGCAGGCTGGGCAGTTACCGCGGATTTCTTTTATAGCGCTGGTGATGTACGCGCTCGTCGCCGTGACTGCGGCATATCTCACCTGGCCCTTCCTGTGGACAGACCCGGCAGGCAACCTGCTGGCGAGCGTGCAGAAAATGTCCGCGTTTCCGTGGGCGGGCGACGTGTTGTTCAATGGGAATTTCTACAAAGCGCCCGATATTCCTTTTGTGTACCTGCCGGTTTTGTTGTTTTACCAAATGACCGAGCCGGTCTGGGGGCTGGCTGCCCTCGGCTTGGGCATTTCGCTTTTCAGCAACAAACGAAAACCGGACCTGGTCGTTTTATTTTCCCTTTGGTTTCTTTTGCCGTTTTTGTATCTCTTTTTGAGTAACGCCATTCTCTTCGATAATTTCAGGCATGTCCTGTTCATTCTGCCTTCGGTCTTTCTCATGGCGGGGAGTGTTTTTGAAAGAATCGCCAAAACGAGCTGGCGGATTGCCGTCATCCTTTTTTGTATTTTGCCGGGGATTTTTGGTATTATCTCTCTTCATCCCTATGAGTATGCCTACTACAATCAATTCATCGGCGGACTCAAAGGGGCGCAGGGACGTTTTGAAACCGAATACTGGCTGACGTCCTTTCGCGAGGCGGCGGAATACGTCAACCAAAACGCCTCTCCCGGCGCCGGTATCTGGATCGAAGGACCCGGACATGTTTTTTCGCCGTTTGCGCGCGACGACCTGAAGATCAACTCGTGGAGTTCCGAAGACCCCGTGGATCATTATGAATACGTGGTGGCGTCCTACCGCTATATTTCAAATGAAACCGCCCAGCCGGATGCGGAAGTTGTGTATAAAATCGTCCGTGACGATGTGGTGCTGGCTGTCATAAGAAAACCATAAACAGGATAACCGGCTTTCTCTAAAGCCGCCTGATATGCGTAAAAAAAGTAACTGCTCAGCGGCTTGTCATTTCGACGAGCGCCAGCGAGGAGAAATCCAGCACAATATTGAGAAAGATTTCTCGCTGCCGCTCGAAATGACAATCGAGAACGAGCAGGTTGAGCGGTTACAAAAAAATTGAAAGAGAAACCATGAACCTGCTTGAACTTTTGAACCAAAAAACCCTGCTCGCTGACGGCGCGATGGGAACCATGCTGCACGCGCGCGGAATCGGCTTCGACCAGTGCTTCGACGAGTTGAACCTGACCAGCCCCGCCGTCGTCGCTGAGATTCACCGCGCCTACATCGAAGCGGGCGCGGATATCGTCATCACCAACACCTTCAGCGCGAACCGTTTCAAATTGTCCAAGCACGGCTTGCAGGACGATGTCGCCGCGATCAACCGCGCGGGCGTGGAACTGGCAAAGCGCGTCGTCGCCGCATCGTTCAAGGATGTGCTGATCGCCGGGGACGTCGGTCCGCTTGGGGTGAGAATCGCCCCGTATGGAAGAGTCAAGCCCGAGGAGGCGCGAGAGGCGTTTGCGGAGCAGATCAAAGCCCTCGCAGAGGCGGGCGCGGACGTCGTCATCGCCGAAACCATCTCCGACCTGTACGAAATCCACGAGGCGATCCGAGCCGCGAAGGGAAACACATCCCTGCCTGTCATCGCCACGATTACGTTTACACGCGACGACCGCACCCTGCTGGGCGACGACCCGGTCAAGGTGGCGCATCGTCTCGCATCCTCCGGCGCGGACGTGATCGGAGTCAACTGCTCCGGCGGACCTTCGCAACTGCTGCGCATCCTCAAACAGATGCGGCAAGCCGAACCGAACGCGAAGTTCTGGGTCAAGCCGAACGCGGGCTGGCCCGAGCAGGTCAGCGGACGCATCATGTATCCCGCCGACGCGGATTATTTCGGCGAGTACGCGCTTCAGTTCCGCGAGGCGGGCGCGAACGTGGTGGGCGGATGCTGCGGCACGACGCCCCAGCACATCGCCGCGATGCGAAAATCGCTCGACGCTTCGCCGACGTTTTCGATCACGGAGATTTCAATCCAACCCGAAGACGAGATCACCGCCGAACCCGCCGATCAACCGACCCAACTTGCTCAAAGACTTTCAGAAAAGAAATTCACCGTCTGCGTCGAAATGAGTCCCCCGCGCGGACTTTCGACTCATAAACTTCTGGCAGGCGCATCATTGCTTCAAGACTCCGGCGCGAACATCATCAACGTCGCCGACAGTCCGCTGGCGCGGATGCGCATGTCTGCCTGGGCGGTGTGCGATGTCGTGCAAAGAACATTGGGCGTTGAAACAACCCTGCACTTCCCCACGCGCGGACGCAACCTTCTGCGCGTGCAAGGCGACCTGCTCGCCGCGCACGCCATCGGCTTGCGAAACGTCTTCGTCGTCATGGGCGACCCGACCTCCATCGGCGATTATCCCGAAGCGATGGACAACTACGACCTCGTCCCATCGGGTTTGATCAAACTCATCAAACAGGGCTTCAACATGGGCGTGGATCATTCCGGCACCAGCATCGGTCAGCCCACGAACTTCTTCGTCGGCGCGGCGCTCAACCTTTGCCCGCAGGACATGGACACCGAAGTCAAGAACCTGCATCGCAAGATCAAAGCCGGGACCGATTTCTTCTTAACCCAACCCATCTAC
This sequence comes from Candidatus Villigracilis adiacens, assembly GCA_016703605.1. Classification (GTDB taxonomy): domain Bacteria; phylum Chloroflexota; class Anaerolineae; order Anaerolineales; family Villigracilaceae; genus Villigracilis; species Villigracilis adiacens. The sequence goes on from JADJBU010000004.1 coordinate 175,072, forward strand.
AGTCCCGATGACGGACCGAAACTCATCGAAGCCTACGAAGCCAAACATGGCAAACTTCACCAGCCCATTCTCGCGGGCATCCTGCCATTGGTCAGCGCCAAGCACGCCAGCTTTTTACATCACGAAGTCCCCGGCATCTTCATCCCCGACGAATCGCGCGCGCGCATCGAAGCCGCCAAAGACGGCGCGGCAAAAGTCGGCGCGGAACTCGCCGTCGAACTGATTCAAAAAATCAAAGGCTGGGCGAGCGGCATTTACATGATGCCCCAATTCCACCGCTACGACCAGGCATCCGAGATCATTGTGGCGGTTAAAGAATAAACAAGGTGACAGTCACCTCGCAGGTGACTGTCACCTGAACAAACGTATGAACCCCCTCCGCATCCTCTTCAGTTTTTTGACAGGTCTCCTCACCAGCCTGATTCTCGCCCTGACCTTTTTCCACTTAAAAGATTTTCCCTCGCCCATAGACCGCCTCTTCCTCGTCCTCATCCCGACACTCGCCTTTGGCATTCTCTACCACCAAGCCTTTCCCGCCATCTCCCCCTGGGCGCGAAGCGTCCGCCCCCTATTCACTATTCCCTATTACCTAACCTCTTTAATCATCACCCTCCTCCTCACCTACCCCGCCACCGGCTTCCTGCGCGAAATCCTCCGCACCCCGTTTGGGATGTTCCTCTTCGCATCCATCTCCATCACCATCGGCGCGACCCTCGGATACTTTCTCGTTCAACGCGCCGTCGAGTCATTCCGCAGCGGATTTCTCAGCAAACCACTCAACCTCCTCCTCGCGCTCTCCCTGCCCGCTTTTCTAATCGCACTCATCCTCTCCGCCCTGCAATTCCCCTCCCTGTTCGTCACAGACTACATCCGCGTCCCCCAGGAATGGATCGCCCTCTTCACCCTCACCGCCCTCGTCTCCGCCATCCTCTCCCTATACCTCATCACGCATCACGCATCACTTATCCCTCACTATTCACTATTCGCCATTCACCATCTCCCCGCCCTCTACACCTCCACCCTCTTCTTCCTCATCCAACTCACCATCGCGCGCGCCCTCAACCACCCCGCCCTCGACCACAACACCGTCCTCTTTGAATCCGATGCCGGTCCGTGGATGACCATCCTCGCCAGCCCGGAGAGCGCCCCCATCAACCGCGCCGTCCATCCGTTGAGCCTGATCCTCGTCCGCCCGCTGGTGCGACTCGTCTCCGGCATGATGGGCGAACACTACGCCCTCGGCGGGATGATCGTCGTCTCATTTGTCGCCGCCGCCTGCGTCTTCATGACCTGGCTCTTCGTCAAACGCGCCACCAACTCGGATACTTACGCTTTTCTCTTCGCCATCTTCATCGGCTCGACCGCCACCCATCTGCTCTTCGGCGCGTTGACCGAGAATTACATCTTCGGCGCCGCGGCTTTGATCTTCTTTCTTCTCCTTCTGCAATCCAACGAAACTCGTTTCTCGTTACTCGTCCCTGCCGGTCTGTTCCTCTTCGGAATCACCATCACCAACATCGCGCAGGGACTCATCGCCCTCTTCTTCAACAAATTCGGCTTCAAACGCCTCGTCCAATACGCGCTTTGTGTCTTCGCGCTTGGCGTTTTACTCACGCTCGTCACGAACATCGTCTACCCAAAGCACATCACCTTCTTCTTCGTCCCGGAAGACATCGCCTTCGAGTTCAACTTTGCCAACCCTGAAAACGCGGGCATCCTATCCGATCCCATCCGTTTATCCGATCCCCAATCTGTTACCCGCAAACTGAACGTCGTCTCGCGCTCCATCCTGCTTTACGGCGTCGTCGCGCCGGATGTTATCGAATCCGTTTCAGAAAAGCCGCCCTTCCCGACGATTGATCTCAAGACCTTTGACGTCCGTGAAAGGACTCTCGCCTCCTATCGCGGACTGGCGAACCTGCCGCTGGGACTCTGGCTTCTGCTTCTTGCTGGCGCATCCGCAATGTTCGTGAAGAACATCCGCGCATCCAAACACACGCCGCTCATGCTCGGTCTGCTCGGCGCAATCGGATTCAACTTCGTCCTGCACCTGTTCTACGGCACGGAATTATTTCTCTACACGTCATATTGGGTTTATGCGCTGATTCTTTTTGTCGCATTGGCATTCTCCGACCTCGCCGAAAAAGCGCGGATGCAATGGGGGCTTGGCGTGTTTGTGTTGTTTATCATGGTCAACAACTTCACCTTCATCCACAACATCTTCCGCGCGCTTGCTCCGTTTTACGCCGCATTTCCATAGCAAAGCCAGTGGACGCTAGAGAGCGTCCACTACGCAGTTCTTTCTTTCTTCTTTCCTTCTCCCCCTCTCCAAAAGCGATACAATAACCTCATGTCATTGATGCGAAGATTCACGCCCCTTTTCCTTGCGGCATTATTTCTTGCGTTCGGGATTTACCATTTCGCGCTGACTTATTCCTCCGGCGAGTGGAAAAACCCGTCAGGCGAGATGGTGACCAAATGGGAGGACCGGCTTCAAGTCTTGCGTGAGGCGATTCCTTCCGAAGTCCGCGTCGCGGGGTATGTGGATGATTCCTTCCTCAGCGGCGACCCATCCCAGGTGGATGTGAACGAATTTCAACTGATGCAGTATTCCGTCGCGCCGGTGGCGATTCAATATGGGACGGACTACGAATGGACCATCGGCAACTTCAGCGACGACGAAGTTCTGGAGGCGCGGCTTGCGGGGGTATTGGGCGCGTACGACTTGCGGGAATTCGGCTTCGGCTTGTATCTCATCCATGACCTGGAAAATTGAATGACCCTTTTTCTTGCGTTCATCGCCTTGTTCCCCCGTCTCTTGCTGGGATTTTGCATCGTCCACTCGATTTGGAAGTCAACGGATGGAAGGTCGCTGCCGGTCAAAATTTTTCTCGCGGCGGGAATCGGATTCGGCGCCTCTTCCCTCTTCGGTTTTTTATGGCTCTGGCTCGGCTTGCCGCTCTCCGTTTACGCGGTTTTGGAATCCGCCGTAGCGGTTGCATGGGCGGGCTGGACGCTTTACAAAGACCGAAATATTTTTCGCTTCACAATACGGATGGATAAATCGAACACCGTCTGGACGTCGCTCCTCGCGTTTGGCGTTTTACTCTTTGCGTCGAATCTTTTCTTCTATGCCCTGCAATATCCGCACGGACGCCCCGACGCGTGGATCAACTGGAATGTGGTTGCGCGTTTCATCCGTCTCGGCGGCGCGGACTGGCAATTGACTTTCCTCCGTCAATGGGATCATCCCGATTATCCGCTTTATATGGCGGTGACGAATGCTATCACGTGGTCGCTCATCCGCGAACCGTCCACATGGGGACCAATTGCGTTTCATTCCATCGTTTCGATTTTCACGGCGGGACTTCTCTTCTCTTTCGTCAATTATTTACGCGGCTTCAAACAGGCGGCGCTCTCCGCCGTGCTTTTCATGTCCCTGCCCTTCGTCGTTGACCAGGGGATGCGCCAATACGCGGACTTGCTTCTCGCCCATCTCATCCTGGCTGCGGGCGGACTGACTTTGTTGTATTTTCAAACCGGCGAGACGCGCCTCGCCATCCTTGCGGGACTGTTGACCGGCTTGGGCGGCTGGGCAAAGAACGAAGGCTTGCCCGCTATTCTGGGATTCTCCATTGTCTGGCTTGTGATCGCTGTAAAAGAGGGCAATGGGCAGGCGTTCAAAAAATATCTTTTTGGGCTGGTTTTCCCACTGCTCGTTGTCGCATCCTTCAAACTTTTCCTCGCCCCGCCAAACGACCTGCTTTCCGCGCAGGGAGGTTCGTTCGATAAAATTTTGGACCCCGGGCGGTACGCCATCATCTTCAAACAGGCGGGACTCGTGCTGTGGAATCTCAGCGGCGCGCCCGTTCCCCTGATCGGACTTATAATCTTGATGGCGGTCATTTTCGGCGGGTCCGCCGCGCGGATTCATGGCGCGTGGAGCGCGGCGGCGGTCATCACATTGCAACTGGCGGTTTATTTTTTCATTTATTTGCTCACCCCGCTGGAACTAACTTATCACCTGAACACCTCGCTCGACCGCCTGTACATGCACATCCTTCCGCTGGGTTTCCTCTGGCTCTTTGTGTGGATGAAATCTCCGCCGGAACTTTTACCAAAAGAGAGGTAACTGCTCAGCCTGTCATTTCGACGAGCGCCAGCGAGGAGAAATCCAGCGCACTATTGAGGAAGATTTCTCGCTATCGCTCGAAATGACAGGGCGAGACGCAAATTGCCTGAGCAGTTACAAAGAGAGTTGACATGCTCCTCACCATAGACATCGGCAATACCAACCTGACACTCGGCTTGTACGAAGGCGATGACCTCGGCGCGCATTGGCGCCTTGCCACCGACCACAACCGAATGCCCGACGAATACGGCTTGCAGTTTTTGGGCTTGCTGCAAAACGCGGGCAAGACTCTCAAAGACATCAAAGGCATTTCGCTGGCATCCGTCGTCCCGCCGTTGACGGGGCGCGTGGTGCAAGCCTGCCGCGAATATCTCAAGCAGGAACCGCTTGTGGTGGACACGGGCATCAAGACCGGCATCAAAGTCCGCTATGAAGACCCGAAAGCCGTCGGCGCGGACCGCATCTGCGACGCCGTGGCGGTGATGAAACTTTACGGCGGTCCGGCCTGCGTGGTGGACTTCGGCACGGCGACCACCTTTAACGCCATCACCAAAGACGGCGAATACCTCGGCGGCGCGATCACCGCCGGAATCAATCTCGCCGCCGAAGCGCTGTACACCCGCGCCGCAAAACTTCCGCGCATGGACCTGCAAGTGCCGCCCTCGGTCATCGGACGCAACACTGTCCACGCCATGCAATCGGGACTGCTCTTCGGCTACGTCAGCATGGTCGAAGGCATGGTTGCCCGCTTCCGCGCCGAACTTGGGGACGATATGAAAGTCGTCGCCACCGGCGGGCTGGCGGAGGTCGTTGCCAAAGAGACGAAGGTCATCAAGATCATCTCGCCCTGGCTCACGCTCGAAGGCTTGAGATTGATCTGGGAACTCAATCGTTAAGAGCGTCGCGCCATACGGGTGGATTAATCGCATTAAGTAGACTCATCCAAACTGAAGACTCATCTCATTAACTCACCTTACGCAATGTCATTCTGAGCGGAGCGAAGAATCTCTGAGATTGTCGTAGAGACCCTTCGCTGTCGCTCAGGGTGACAAAAAAAGGCAAAACTGCGTAAGGTGAGTCATTAAGTCTGGTGCGACGCACTCTCCGCGACCCATGACGCCTGTCATGGGTCGTTTTCTTTTTTGCATGGGAAATAAACCGGGAAAATGATTTTACACACTCGTTACAACCTGCTTACACCCATACAATACAGGTGTTCAAGCAAAACATATCAGGCACGGAGCCGAAAGCGGCGCAGAGTGACGCCGTGGCGGCATCTCCTGACTTTCGTCCAAACTGAAAACCTTCGCTTGCACACCAATACAGATACCAATTTAGAAATGGAGATGACAATGAACAAGACCCCCCTCTTTACCTTATTCGCGATCCTATGCGTTGTCCTGACCGCCTGCAACGCGCCTCTTCCCCCGACCTCGAGCGGATCCGCCCCATCGAACGAATCCCAGCCCGCAGCGGATTCGTCCCAGCCCGCCGCTGCAACGGAAGACCATTCCCACGCAGGGGGCGCAGACTCAGACCACCCCCACACCTCCGATGTGGATTTGACGCATCTCGAACTCGGCGACGGCAAATATTCCACCAGCCCGCAGGCGGGGTATGTCTATTCGTGCATCACGCAGTTCAACGGCGGCGGCGCGACCGGCACAGGCAGTTGGATGAACGGCGACGGGACATGGGATGCAACGAAGAAAGCCGTGGTAGACGGTTCAGTGACATGGCCCAGCAGTTTCACTCTTTCGCTTCAAGGCGGTCAGCGCATCTTCACCGGCAACGACCTCCCGAATCACCCCACGGGAAATTTCCCCGTAGACCCTGGCGATGACGCCTACGCCGTGGACCGCAACCCGAATTCCATTCAGGAACAGTCCATTACATTGAGCTTGCCTGCCAACCCAACGGCGGCGGCACAGCCAAACTGCGTGGGCGGCGAGGTGGGCATCATGCTCTCGGGCGTGGTCATTTTCAGCGCCTTCGATGCGGAGGGACGCGATGCCGTGGCGCATGAAGTGCAGGATGAATGCGACGGTCATCCGCAGATATCCGGCTTCTATCACTATCACAGCCTGAGCGATTGCATCGAAGACACCTCCACAAGCGGACATTCCTCACTGGTCGGTTACGCCTTCGACGGCTACGGCATCTACGGCTACTACGACGAAGACGGCGCGGAAGTGACGAACGATGATCTCGATGAATGCCACGGCCATACGCACATCGTCGAATGGGACGGGGGGATGGTGGAGATGTATCACTACCACGCCACGCACGAATTCCCATACACGGTCGGTTGTTTCCACGGCGCGCCCGCAGTCCGCGCTTTATCGGCGGGAGAAGGTCAGGGGCAGGGTCAACAGCCCAATGGACAGGGACAGGCCACAGGTCCAGCCGGAACCGGGCAGGGGCAGCAGGGTCAGCCTCCGCAGGAAGCCATCGCTGCCTGCGCAGGACTCTCTGAGGGCGCATCCTGCTCGATCAACACGCCCAACGGAACGGTGACCGGGGTCTGCGGCGCGCCTCCGAACTCGAGCCAGTTGGCTTGCATCCCGGCCGGGTCGAACGGCGGTCAACCTCCGGCTTCGACCCAGCCGTAAGCAATCTTATGATTTCGCCAAAGTCAGAGACTTTGGGCTCCCAAACTCCAGCGGACAGCGCAAGTTGTCCGCTTTTGCTTTACGGTACAATGTGATTCTCGAATCTCAAGGAGGAACGATATGACCGAAGAAGGCACTCATGGGTACTGGGGCGATTTGCATCGAACGGATTTGACTCCCGAAACTGCGGATATTTCGGTGATGGGAATCCCGTTCGACGGTCTGGCAAGCGCGAGGAAGGGCGCGGCTCTTGCTCCCGAGCGCCTGAGGTATTGGTCCAGGCATCTTACTCCCTTTAGCGAAGACCGCACCCGTTTGAAGGGGATGACGGTCTGCGACCTGGGCGACATCGAGATCGCAAACCCCGAAGCGGACTTTGTTAAAGCGCGGCAGCGCATTGAAACATTGCCGAACATTCCCATCGTCCTCGGCGGCGATCATTCGGTGACGATTCCCGTCCTGCAGGGGCAGCGTGAGCGGTACAGGAATCAGCGCCTCGGCATTCTGTGGGTGGATGCGCACCCCGACCTGTGCGATTTCTTCGACGGCTCGCGCATTTCACATGCCAATACCATGCGCCGCGCCCTCGACTTTGGGATCGAACCGCATGACGTTTGCATGGTGGGCTTGCGTTCGTGGGAGGAGCAGGAGATCGACCTGATCGAGAACGGCGGCATCCACGTCTATACCGCCGCCGACGTTGCCGAACGCGGTATGAGAAACGTGGCAGACAGCGTCTACAACATACTTAACGATTGCGACGCCGTCCACATCTCGCTCGACATTGACTGTCTCGACCCATCCGTTGCGCCGGGCACGGGCATCCCCGAATTCGGCGGGCTGACCTCGCGCGATGTGTTGACCCTGATCAAATCCACTGAAGATTTGCCGCTTGTCGGTCTGGACGTTGTCGAGATCGCCCCGCCGCTCGACCCGTCTGAATCCACGGTCTTTGCGGGGTTGAAGATCATCATGGAATATATCGCCGTGCTGGCGAGAAGGAAAATGAAACAAGGCTGATTATGGAGATCGAACCCGATAGAATAAACGTCATACAAAACGCGGAGGAGAACCGCTTCGAGGTGTGGATCGAGGGGCTGCTGGCCAAGCTCGATTACACCGAGAACGGCGGCTCCATTGCGATGACCCACGTCGGCGTGCCGGTCGAATTCCGCGGGATGGGGATCGCGGCGATCATTACCAGGAGCGCGCTCGAATACGCCAGGTCCAAATCCCTGCGGGTGATTCCCATCTGCCCGTATGTGATTTCGTACCTGCGCCGCAACCCGCAATATATGGAGCTGACGAAGAACCGCGAAGGGTGAAAACCCTGTAACGCCCCCTGGTTTTTTTGCCGCTGATTTATAAAGAGACTGTCACCTCGCAGGTGACAGTCTCTTTTGCAGTCATGGGTTTTGCTGCGCGCGGACTAGCCCTTCTCTTCGCCGCTGTCGCCGCCGCCCCTGGCAGGAGAGACGATCTTCTTGAGCAGGTCGTACCAGAAGGACGAGCCTTGTGAGACCGCCGCCATGGTCAAGCCGAGACCGAGCATTTTCATCAGGATGAAGGACGCCCAGTCTGTGGGTTGTGTGCCTGCCGGGCGTTCATTCATGAACCAGCCGGGGTTGATAACGTCCAATTCGCCGAGGTCTTTGAACAGGGTTTCGATATCGGTTTCATCCGCGCCTTCCTGCTGGGCGACGACCTCCGCCTTGGCAACCGCAAGGGCGCGGAGGTTGGCGTTATCCCACAGGGTTTGCGCCATTTTGATGCTGTCTGTGCCAAGCAGGAGGGTCAGGAGGATGGAAAGAATGATGACAAAACTGCGGGCATTCGAACGGAAGGTTGCCCCCGCCTGGTCCATCATGCCGGAGAAGTAGGTGAAGGTGCGCTTCCGCAATTCTTCGACGTCCGTCACGCCCTGCCCCACCCATTTGAGCAGGGCGGTTTTACCGTTTGAGTCGGGGAAGGCGTTGATGAGCGCCTTTAATTCATCCAATTCGAATTTCTTCGACGCGGTCAGTCCCACGAAATCAAAATACGACTCCACCAGCGTGGCGGCGGGAACCTTCTCGAGCATCTTCGGCTCGGTCGCCGATGTGATGAAACTGAACATGTTCTTGTAGCGGATCGGGCGCAGGGCTTCCAATTGCGGAAGTTTTACAAAATCGCCCACATGCTTGTCGCCGACGATTAACTTCAAATGTTTTTCCAGCGATTTGCCGCGCGTTTCGAACGCCTCATTGATCCATTGCGTCACCAGCGAAACAACGGAACCCAGGACATAATAGATAAAGATCAACCCAATCACCACTTCGAGCGCCTGCGAAAATGACATCGTATTCTCCTTTGGTATGCGTTAATGTTCGTTCTTTTCAAGTTTTGCCAGCCAGTCCAGCGGGCTTCCCCAGCGGACTCTTTGACGGATGCCTGCCTGCCGGCTTTTGGGTTTTTCCCATTTCGGTCCGGGCGGACCTGACTCCTCGCCCAACACGCTTTTTACGCCCCATAATCCCTTATATTGTACCCATCCCGGCTCGGAATTCAAGAGGACGGGCTGCCATTCACGCACAGTCGGAAGCGATATCCTTCGTTCAGACATGACCCGTTTCAAGTAGTTCGCCGACTTGAGCATCGGCTCGAGCGAATTCTTTCCCTGAAAGCCCACCCGCAGACCGTCGCCGGTGGCGATCTCCATCGGCAGGCGGATGACGTAATGGTCCGTATCGTCGCGCAGGTCGTCCAGGGCGTGTTCCTCCAAAAGCCGGATCGGGTTGGCGCGCATCTCCTCCAGCGCAATATGCCGCGCCTTCTGGTTCGGGTTGAATAAAAGGAACAGGTAGTGGATCAAACCGTCGAACCAGAAAAGGAGGCGTTGCAGCCGCCCGGGGTTGTACATCGCCGGCGAACGGATGACATCCGGTTTGCTGTAGTTGGCGTGCGAACCGAGCGCCGCATAGATGACCGGATGCGTGGTCTCGTTCCCATCCGCATCCTTCGCCTTGATCGTATCCTCCCATTTTTCGAGATTGCCCGCGCCGTGCTGGGAAAGTAAGACGACATGCGGCGCGTCGTTCCTGAGATAGACGGCTGTCATCTCCCAATCCCCCTCGTGATGGTTGAAGCCATTCGCCGCCAGCCGCCAGTCGTTGAAGGCGTAGAAGTAATGATATTGCAGGATCGTCCAGGCGGCTCCATCGGCATCGATCTCGTGCAAGACCCTGCCGTAATAGACAGGCTGGCGGTGCTTGCGGATGATCGCCGCATACATTTCAGCGGCTTCGCGGGCAATTCTTTCGGTCGCCTGCGAAAACATATCCATCACCAGCCCGGGTCCCTCGGGCAGGATGTGTTCGATCATGTATTTCAAAATCCGCATGAGGAAGTAGAACAGGAGAACGAGATAGACCGGCAGAAGAATGAGATACTCGACCGCGATGCTGATGCCCGGCATGGGACGGAAAAAGAACCAGACCGGCGCGATACCCAGCCCAAGAAACAAAGTGACGACCAGGATCGCCGGAATGATGCGCAGGCGGAGCGGCGATGCCAGCATGAACAGCGTCAACGCCGCCGCCAACGACGCCGCCAGAACGACCTCGATGCCCACCAGCCCGAGCGTGAACCAACCCGCCAGCAAACCCAGCGCAGACCCGCCCCCCCACCATACCCAGGCATCGAAATCGTAAAGCGGTTTGTTCACGAAGCGTAAAAAATATTCGTGGCTTTTCAAAACGCCGATCCTGCCGATCAACGGTTCGTTGAAGTGACCGAACAACTCCGCCACGCCAAGCGGGCCGCTGGGAAAGAGCATACATTTTTCCAAATAGGGTTCCACCGCCATCGGGTAGAAACGCTCGCTTTTGGCAAAGCGCAGCACAGGCTCGTATTTTTTCAACAGTTCGAGATCATCCATGAAGCCTCTATGGTATAAACGCGTTTATGAAACCTGGCGACCTTGTTCAAAATTTTCAGGCCCATTTTAACGCCAAACCGGGCTTCCTTGTCCGCGCGCCGGGGCGGGTGAATTTGATCGGCGAGCACACCGACTACAACGACGGCTTCGTCCTGCCGATGGCGATAGACCGCGAAGTGTGGATCGCGCTTACCCCCCGGGCTGATTCGACCGTCCGCATCGCCTCGCTCGACCTCGAAACTGAATCAGCCTTCGAGCTGCATTCCCTCACTCCGGGCAAAGGCTGGCTCGAATATCCCAAGGGCATTGCCTCCGTTTTGATGAACGCCGGGTACGACCTGAAAGGCTTCGACGCCGTGATAACCGGCGACGTGCCGCGCGGAGCCGGGCTTTCCTCATCGGCAGCCGTCGAACTGGCGGTGGCGCGCGCCTTCGCCTGCTCCTCGAACTTCGACTGGGATGCGGTGACGATGGCAAAACTCGCGCAGAAAGCGGAGAATGAATGGGTCGGCGTCAACAGCGGCATCATGGACCAGATGGCAAGCGCCGCCAGCCGCGCAGGGTTTGCGTTGTTCCTCGATTGCCGTTCATTGGAATTCCAGCACGCCCCTCTGCCAAAGGGGGTTTCCATCGTCGTCCTCGATACCTCCACGCGGCGCGGACTGGTGGATTCCGCTTATAACGAGAGGCGGAATCAATGCGAAGAGGCGGCCGGGTGGTTTGGGGTGAAGGCGTTGAGGGATGTCGGGGATGTTGGAGAGTGGAAGGCGGGCAGCGGATTGAGTGAGGCTGCCTTCAAACGCGCGCGGCATATTGTGACTGAAAACGCCCGCGCGCTTGAAGCGATCGAAGCGATGAAAACCGGGGATGTAAAACGATTGGGCAGATTATTCAATGCCAGCCACGACAGCCTGCGCGACGATTTCGAAGTGACCAATGACGCCTTGAACGTCATCGTCGACTCGGCGCGGGAGTTGGACGGTTGTTACGGCGCGAGAATGACCGGCGCGGGATTCGGCGGCTGCGCGGTGGCTCTGGTTGCGGAGGAAAAGGTCACAGCGTTTACCCAGGCTGTTTCCGCGGCATACAGGCAGAGGTTCGGGCTGGAGGCGGCGGTCTACGTCTGCAAACCAAGCGACGGGGCGGGAGTCGCCCCGCTCGACGAGAGAGACAGGTTATAAAACAAAAGTCCCGCAGGTGTTCTTTTGAACCTGCGGGACTTTTGTTTACAGGCAGATGCGGGCTTGTTACGGATTTTTTTTGAACTTCACCAGCACGAGATTCTTGGAACAATCGGAATACGTATTGATCTGGATGCTGTCTGAAAGGGGCAGACCAGCCTGGTCGAGGATTTGGATCGAGAGCAAGCCGTTCGAGTCGATGGGCGTTTCGCCAAGGACGAATTCGAAGCCGGATTTTCCGTAGGCGGGCGCAATGCCGCTGACCGTCAGTTCGTTTTTAGACTTGGCATTGTAGAAACCCGAGAGGCGCACGGTAATGCCAAGCATATCGGCATTGTTGGCGTCGATGATCGTGCCTGCCACGCCCTGCCAGGCGCAGCCCGTTTCAGGATGGATGATGGTGCTATCGATATAGGTAACGGTGGCGGTAAAGGGCGCCTTGGGCGTGCGGGTGGGCGTGGGCGTCTCAGACGGGGTGATTAACGAAACCAGAGTGGCGGTAGCCGGAAGCGTGTGCGTAGGCAACAGGGTGACCGTGGCTGTCTCGGTGGGACCCGGCAGGGTGGGCGTCCACGTGGCGGGCGGTTGGATCTGCGTGATGGTCGGCGTGGGCGAGTCATTGCGCACGGGGTTTAGAAAATTGTAGGCGGCATACGGGTTGACAAAGACCGCAACGAAATATGCGCCGATGCACAACGTCAGCAGGATGGTCAGGATGGTCAGCATATCCCACAGGTCGACCCGCGAAGACGTGCTTGCGGCGGGGGCGTCGTCGTAATCGTATTTGCTTCTTCTCATTAAGTCACTCCAGGATCAACAGAAGGTTTTACGGCGCGATGACGATCTCGCTTGCCCCGCGTTGGGCGGCGATCCAGTCCATCAGGGCGCGTTCCTGCATGGCCAGCAGGGCGTCGGGAGAAAGCGCGTGCCCGGCGCGTTCGACCGCTTTGAAAATATGGAACCCGGCTTCGGTGGGGATGATGCCGCTCACCTCGCCGGCTTGCAGGGCAAAGACGGCTTCATCCGCAGCGGCATCCAACAGGTAGCCTTTCGGCACCCAGCCAAGTTCGCCGTTCGTTACGGGGTCATATTTCGCGGCAAGTTCGTCGAAATCAATTCCCGCGTTCAAATCCTGCGCGGCGGTTTGCGCATCGGCTTCATTATAGGTCAAAATCTGGCGCAGGTGAATCTGCTCCATCGAAACCGGCACGCCCGCAATGATTTTGTCACGCATCCAGGCGGATTCGATGGAACGCTTCAATGCGATTCGGAAGGAGGCATCGTCGTACCCGTGGGCAGACTGCCACTGGGTCAACGCCTCGGCGCTTCCAAGCTGGGTCGCCAGCGCATCGATCCGGGACTGGAGGTCTGATTCCGTCACCGCAAAGTTTTCCTCCCTCGCGGCTTGACTCAGCAAAAGCTGGGCGATCATATCTTCGAGGACGGTCTTTGCGGCGTCTTCCTCGGCGAATGTCAGCCCCAGCGCGGATTGCGCGGCTTTGAATCGCGCCAGTTCCGCTTCGTACTCGGCGGTGAGAATGTACTCGCCATTCACGACCGCGGCCGAGGGCGGCGGAGTAGGTGTGGGCGGCGCGGGCGTTGGAGTCGGCTCGGAGGGGGTGGGCGTGCTCGAAGTCCCGAAGGAGGCGCAGGCGGTAATCCCCGTTGTGAGAAGCAGGGTCAAAACGATCCGTTTGAAAAACATCCTTGAAATTATACCGAAAAAGAAAACCGGCTTATCCCGAGTTTGGGATGAGCCGCCATCCCGCCTCGCCATAAACGGGTTTGATCCACGCGATCAATTCCAAACCCACTTCCTTTTTTCAACCCCCATTTCTACCGAAACTGTGTAGAATTCCCATCATCGAAAGGAGGAAACGATGAAACGCCTCGTCCTGCTGACAGGACTGCTCGCCGCCCTTGCCGGATGCGCACCCGGAGACACCCCGCCTCCGCCCACGCCGATACCGGTCACTGCCACCCAAGCCATCCCCACGCCAACACCCCTTCCGCCCACCGCCGCGCCGGTCGAGATTCCCGTAAAGGTGACCGCCGAACTTGCCAACTGCCGTTTTGGTCCCGGCATTGTGTATTTGACCCTGAACGAGATCAGCAACGGCAGGACGCTCACCGCCGTCGGGCGGGATGTCACGTCAACCTGGTGGCAGGTCGAAGACCCCATCAACCCGGGCGGGCATTGCTGGGTCTCCGCAGATGTGACCGACGAGGAAGGCGATACATCGCTGCTGATCGTCGTCCCGGCTCCATTCGTCACCGTCACCAAGGTGGAATTGCGCGTCGAGCCGAACCGTATTGTGGTCGGGTGCAACGAATTCCCGCAGACGGTCTTCTTCGAAGCCGCCGTCACCACCAACGGACCGACCCTGCTCACCTGGCAATGGGAGGCAAGCAACGGCGTCGTCTCGGATGTGGGCACGCTGATCTTCGAAGAATCCGGCACGCAGTTGATCAACGAGTTCTACCGCATCAACGCGCCGAACGAGTATTGGGTGAAATTGAACATACTGACCCCAAATGAAGTGGTGGAAAAGGTTAGCTTCCCCGTGAGTTGCAACCCGTAATGCAGTAAAACCTGACAGTCACGCTGAAAGCGTGACTGTCAGGTTTTATAGGGTTTTGAACAAATCGCGTTAATCCTGCGGGAAGATCACATTGCTGTACCCCAGCGCGTTAAAGAAACGGTAAAGATAGGCTTCGGCATTTTTTTCCGCCTGCAAAAGAATCCCATCCTCCAGCGCCACGCTCACGATCTTCTCCTGCCCGCCCTGAAGGGTCGTCAGTACCAGGTTCGGGTCCACATCCACAAGAATACCCTCCTGAAGCGTATAGACTTCGGTGCGCTCCGTGTTCAACGTGGTCGCCAAAATCTCAGCCGGGGGGAGGTTGACGTACAGGACGCCGTTATCCATCCGCATATCCTCGGGCAGAATCTTCTCCATGTCAATGCCCGCGATCACCGTCCCATGCACCACCACCAGAATCTTCGTGCCGAACGCAAAGCCAAAGGTGCCCTGGTTCAACTCGCCGGTCATCACCTGCGAAATGCTGTACTGAATGGTCTCCAGCCTTGCCAGCGCGCGCACTTCATTGATGTAGGTCACCGGGTCGGGGATGATCGTCGGCGTGGGGTTTGCCAGTTGCGCCACCTGCGTCTGCAAAGCCTCATTCGCCTGGTTCACCTGCTCGAAGGGCTGCGCGGCAGCTGCGGCGGAATCGCGCACGGTCTGTACGATAAAATAGACCCCGGCGGCAAGCACCACCAAAATCAGGATGGACATGATCGTGTTGAATGTGTTTTTCATTTTCGTCCTCTCAGTTGTATCATTATAGCAAGGTCATCATGCCCGAAGGCAGACAAAGTTGTAAGATGAAAAAAGTACTACTGTTCATAACACTCCTCTTTACGCTTGGATGTTCATTCCCGTTGCATGTGACATTGGGGACTCCCACAGCGATTCCCACGCTCACGCCGACTCCCGGTCCGACAGTGGCGCCTCAGACTCCGCCCGAGCCGGGTACTGAACAAAATCCCCTGATCCTCGCCCTGACTCCGAACCCGCGCCCGACAGAACCCGTCATTGCGGCGGGAGATGCCCTCGCCGCCTATCTCGAAGAACGGACCGGCTACCGCATCGTGACGGTCATCCCCGCCTCGGAAGCCGCGCTTGTCGATTCGCTTGCAAAGGGAAACGCGCACATTGCTTCGTTATCCCCGTATGCATTCGTGATGGCGCGCGGAGATAACTCCGTGTCGGCATTGCTGGCGCGAGTCCGCAGCGGGGAGATGTTCTACGGCGCGCAGATCCTCATCAACCGCGAGGGGGAATTCACAGCCTACTTCGATGAAGCGCGCGGAGAGAACACCGTCGATGCCGCTGCTGCCTTGAATCAATTCGCCGACAAAAAACCCTGCTGGAGCGACGAGTTCTCGCCGTCGGGGTATGTCGTGCCGCTCGGATTGCTGAATCAGGCCCAGGTCACGACCCGAAGCGGGGCATTCCTCGAAGGTCAACCCAATGTGGTGCGCGGAGTCTACGCCGATGACATCTGCGATTTCGGCGCGACCTTCGTCGACGCCCGCGAGAATCCAGTACTCGAAGCGGATTATCCCGATGTAATGGACAAGGTGCTTGTGGCCTGGCGCATCCCAGAGATCATCCCGTATGAGAATATTTCCATGTCGGCGAGCCTGCCCTTCGAGATGAGGCGCAATATCCAGCGCGCGTTTTTGGATTTCATGTCCACGCCCGAAGGCAAAGCTGTAATGCAAACCGTGTACGGCTTCGATGAACTGTCGCCGGTGGAAGATGCCGCCTATGCCGAGTTCATTTTATATGTAAACGCTTCGGGGTTGGACCTGGCGGAATTGCTCGATCAATAATATGTTGAAACAAATCTTTTTCCTTCTCTGGCGGTTCACGCTGGTCTTCGGCGCGTTGACTGTCATTGCCTTGTTCATGCCGAGGTTCATCATGGGCTTGTATGCCGCTCCCAGAACCTTCAGCGTGGACGATGCGCCCTCTGCGAGAGTTGTCATCGTTTTCGGCGCGGGCTTGCTGCGCGACGGCTCGGCGGGACCCGTCTTGAGCGACCGGATGCAAACCGCCGTGGCGTTATATCAAGCCGATAAGGTGGAAAAAATCCTGGTCAGCGGCGACAACCGTTTTGTCGAATACAATGAGCCGGAAGCCGGGCGTCAATACGCACTGGAACATGGCGTGCCAGACGAAGATATCGTGCTCGATTACGCGGGCAGGCGCACTTACGATACCTGCTACCGCGCCAGGCATATCTTCGGCGTGGACGAAGCCATCCTCGTCACGCAGGAATTTCACATGCCGCGGGCGTTGACTCTCTGCAACTGGTTCGGCGTCGACTCGGTCGGCGTGGAGGCGGCGAACCGTTACTTCCTCAAACGCTCCCGCCTGTGGTGGAACATCCGCGAGACTTTTGCGGTCTTCCAATCCGCGTGGGATTTGCTGATCGCCAAGCCGATCCCAGTGATGGGCGAACCGGAACCGATTTTTGGTCAAAATTAAGCTATTCACTTGACAACTCCCCTAAATTGGTATAAATTAGGGGAGTTGACTCCCCTAATTTATATAAAATGGGTGAATTTCTCTCACGAACGATCCAAACCAGTATCGAAAAAGCCCTTTATAAAAAGCGGGCTATGGTCATTTATGGGGCAAGACAGGTGGGTAAAACGACTCTGCTCAAAAACCTTATGGCAAGACAGCCTGCAAATACGTTGTATCTGAACTGCGACGAACCCGATATTAGGGAACGGCTGACAAATGCAACTTCCACCCAACTGAACTCGTTATTTGCAGGGGCAACCCTTATTTGCATTGACGAAGCCCAGCGGGTTCGGAACATCGGCATTACGCTCAAGTTGGCAGTTGATAATTTTCCCGACAGGCAGATTATTGCAACCGGATCATCATCTTTCGACCTGTCCAACCAGATTGTGGAACCTTTGACGGGGCGAAAATATGAGTTTTACCTCCACCCCTTCTCCCTTCAAGAACTCCAACAGTTATATTCGCCGCTCGAATTGGAAAGATTGCTTCCTCAAAGGATGATCTTTGGAATGTACCCGGAGATCACCCTGGATGAGCCTGAAGCGCAGAACAAGATCAAGGAAATTGCGCGAAGTTATCTATACAAAGATGTTTTCGAGCATCAACAGGTCAAGAATCCCGATATTCTGGAAAAACTACTCCAAGCTCTTGCGTTGCAGATCGGCTCGGAGGTTTCCTTCAATGAACTGGCAAACCTATTGAAGATAGACAAGAAAACCGTCGAACGGTATATCGAACTGCTCGAAAAAACCTTTGTCATTTTTCGCCTGAAACCGTTCAGCCGCAAACTGCGTAACGAGCTCACGAAACTCCGCAAGGTGTATTTCTGGGATACGGGTGTGCGGAATGCGTTGATCAATAACTTTAATGCGATTGACCTGCGCGCGGACACGGGCGCGTTATGGGAGAACTTTATGCTAGGCGAGAGATTCAAGCGCAACCAGAATTTGGGATTGGAATGGAACGCGCATTTCTGGCGGACTCACCAGGGACAGGAAATTGATTACGTCGAGGAAAGGGAGGGCGGCGAACTTTCCGCGTTCGAGTTCAAATGGCAAAGGGAAAGCGCCAAACCACCCGCCGCCTTTTCGACGGCGTACCCGGACAGCAGTTATAAACTGATCAACAAATTCAACTTTATGGAATTTGCAGGTTGAGCAAGAGACTCTTCGCTCCGCTCAGAGTGACAATCAAAGGAAAATCTTATGAACCGTGAAGAAGCCCTTGCCCTTGTGCGCGAATATGTCAAAAACGAAGGATTGGTGCGGCACATGCTGTCGGTCGAAGCCGCGATGCGTCTCTATGCCGAAAAATTCGGCGAGGATGTGGAAGCCTGGGGTCTGATCGGTCTGTTGCACGATTTCGATTGGGAAATCCACCCGACGCTCGAAGAACATCCGCAGGCGGGTGCGCCCATCCTGCGTGAGCGCGGCGTGCCTGAAGATATCGTCCAGGATATTTTGAGTCATGCAGACCATCTCAACCTGCCGCGCGACACGATCCGCCGCAAAGCCATCTGTGCCTGCGATGAGGTGACGGGTCTCATCACCGCCGTGGCGCTCGTACGTCCGTCCCGCTCTTTATATGACCTTGAAGCCAGTTCCGTCAAAAAGAAATGGAAAGACAAAGCCTTTGCCGCCGGGACCAATCGTGAAGAGATGGAACATGCCGCCAAAGAATTCGGCATTGACTTGTGGGAACACGTCGGCAATGTGATTTTGGCGATGCGAAGAATCGCGCCGGAGTTGGATCTGGTGGGGAATATGCAATCCTGACTTCGACCATCCAACGACGGGAGTCGTTGGCCTCCAAAGTCTCCCGACTTTGGAGGCTCGGCAAAGATCGGCACGATTCCCAAAAAAACCGCTCCAACGACAGGAGTCGTTGGACTCCATCCATGTAAGTGGGATTGGTAACCCGGCATGTAACTGCTCAGGCAATTTGCATCTCGCCCTGTCATTTCTCAATATTACGCAAGATTTCTCCTCACGGAGTTTACCCTGAGCGTGTCGAAGGGCTCGTCGAAATGACAGGCTGAGCAGTTACTCCGGCATACGATTCAAGACAAACATGTTTTACATGGCATAGGAACCGATTACAATATCGCCCATGACCCACCGCCATTTCAAATACGAAAGCCTGCTATACGCGCTGGCTCTTCTGATCGCCCTCTCCATCCGGCTCACCCAGCTCGGCGCAATGCCGCTGACCGACGCCGAAGCCGCGCCCGCCCTGCAAGCCCTGCGCATCTCGCAAAGCCAAGACCCCGCCCTCAGCCCGCATCCGCTTTACATCCTCTCCACGTCCGTTTTATTTTTGCTCTACGGCGGCGGGACGAATTTCCTCGCCCGTTTGATCCCCGCCCTCATCGGCGGACTCCTCGTTTTAGCGCCCCTGCTCTTTGACGACCGCCTCAAACCCCGCCCGAGCCTGATCCTGGCCTTCTTCCTTGCCCTCGACCCGGGCCTGGTCGCCATCTCCCGTCAAGCCGCAAGCCCGATCCTCGCGCTCACATTCCTCGCCTTCACCGCCGGGTTCATCAACAAGAACAGACCGACTCTCGCCGCCGTCACAGCCGCCCTCGCCCTCCTCAGCGGACCGTCCGTCTGGTTCGGCTTGCTACTCTTCCTCATCGCCCTCGCCTTCTCCCGCTTCTTCCTCCCCAAACCATCTGAAGAAACGACCGACGAGAAAACTTCACACCTTCAACCTTCAACCTTCAACCTTCAACTTTCAACCTTCATCCCCTTCATCCTCACCCTCCTCCTCGCCGGGACTCTCTTCCTCACCGTCCCCGGCGGAATCGGCGCGGCGTTCTCCTCCATCCCCGCCTTCATCGCTTCATGGACCTCCACAAGCGAAGCCTCACAGGGGATGCTCTTCATATCGCTGCTGGTCTACCAGCCTTTCGCCCTCCTGCTATCCATCATCGCCCTTATCCGCGGCTGGGCACAGGGACTGCGGAAAATCATCTTCCTCAGCGTCTGGCTGTTGATCTCGCTGCTCTTCATCGTCTTCCACCCGGCGCGCCAAATGGCAGACCTGGTCTGGGCGCTGATTCCGCTCAACGCGCTTGCCTCTCTTGAACTTGCCCGTCACATCAGCACCTACCTCGAGGAGCGCCGCGAAATTGCCGGGGTTGCCCTGCTCACCCTTTTCATCTGGGTCTTCGCCTGGCTCGGCATGGCGGGCATCAACTTCCTGCCCCTCAACACGCCCGATTACAACCTGCGGATATGGATGCTCGCCGGGTCCTTCCTGCTGCTCATCGTCAGCCTGATCCTCGTCGCCGCCGGATGGTCCATCCGCATCGCGCGCATCGGAGGCGTGTGGGGCATGGCAATCGGCTTGGGCGCGTTGAGTCTGGGCGGCTTGTTCGGCTCGGCAGGCTTGCGCGGGATGAACGCCCCCGAACTATGGTGGCTGCCGGGTATCCCTTCGCAGGCAGAGCTTGTGCGCGAGACGGTCAGCCAGGTCTCGGAACTCGGGCGCGGAAACGACAACAGCGCCACGGTGGCGATCCTTGGAATCGACTCCCCCGCCCTCGAATGGGCATTGCGCGAAAACTCCGCGCAGACCCTGGAAGCGTTGGACGAAATCAGCCCGCCCGATATCGTCATCACACCCTACGAGTCGAATCCGATCAGCCTTGAATCCGCCTACCGCGGGCAGGACTTTATCTGGCGGCGGACTCCGATCTGGGCATATGCCGATGCAGCAGCCTGGCTTCGCTGGGTATCCCTGCGCGAAATGCCGCAAAGCCAGGAACTCATCATCCTTTGGGCAAAGAACGACCTGTTTCTGGACGAATAACTCACGTTGAAGACCGTCCCGAAGGTTGCAGCACAGGAAAGGCCCGCCCTGTGAAATCTTTCGGGGCGTTTTGGGCAACAATCAATGAATAACATGACAAACCAACATCATCCCTCCATCATCGCGCTCGACGGTCCCGCCGCATCCGGCAAAACCACGGTCGGGCAAAGGCTTGCCGAGAAATTCGGTTATCTCTTCTTCGACACCGGCATTATGTACCGTGCCGTCACCTGGATCGCGCTCGACCACGACATGGACATTCGCAACGAAGCGCTCATCACGCAAATGGCGCAGTCCGCGCAGATCGACATCCGCCCGCCAACGGAAAACGACGGACGGGCATGTGATGTCGTCATCGGCGGCAAGGACGTGACCTGGGACATCCGCTCGGGGGACGTGGAGTCAAAGGTCTCGGCAGTTTCGGCGTACCCCGGCGTGCGCAAGGCATTGTCTGAACAGCAGCGCCGCATCGGTATGCGCGGAAAGGTCGTCATGGTCGGCAGGGATATTGGCACGGTCGTATTGCCCGAAGCCGACCTGAAAATTTATCTCGATGCCAGCGCCGAAGAACGCGCGCGCCGCCGGTACGACGAGATCATCGAACGCGGCGGGCAAGCCGATTACGACGACCTGCTCAAAAAGATGATCGAGCGCGACCGCATCGACTCGACCCGTGCCGTCGCCCCGCTGCGCCCCGCCGACGACGCAGTCATCGTCAACACCGATGCCCTGAGCGAAGACGAGGTCTACGCCCGCGTGCTGGAAATGTGCGGTTGAACGCCCCGCGTCCATGCCGGATAAACAGCCCCCGCCCAAGCCGGTAACGGATATCTGGAAGCCAGAGTTGGTGCGCCTGCCCCGGCTTACGGGAGCCAGGCTTGCCTTCCGAAAATTTTCGCATGGGCTGATCAAACTCGTCGCCCGCGCCTGCCTGCGTGTGACAAAGGAAGGGCTGGAAAACATCCCGGATCGCGGTCCCCTGTTGATCGTCATCAACCATCTCGGCGACGCCGATGTGCCGGCGTTGATCTCATCCCTGCCATTCACGCCCGACGCGCTCGCCAAGATCGAACTGCGCGACCTGCCCATCCTCGGCAGGCTGATGGACATGTACGGGGTTATCTGGCTGCACCGCGGCAAGCCGGATAAACGCGCCCTGCGCGCCGCGCTCGATGGGCTTGCCGAAGGGCGCAGGCTGGTCATTGCGCCCGAAGGACGTTACTCATTGACCGGCTCGCTGGAAGACGGCGCAAACGGCGCGGCGTTCCTTGCCTATAAATCGGGCGCGGCGATATTGCCGATTGCGATCACAGGCACGGAAAATGAAACTGTGTACAGCCGCATCAAACGCTTCGAGCGGGCGCGGGTCCACATTCGGGTGGGGAAAACCTTCCGGTTGGAGGAACAGGCGTCGGCGCGGCGTGAAGCGGTGAATGGGGGTACGAAACGCATCATGGCGGAGATCCGCTCGCTGCTGCCGGAAAGGTATCGCGGGAGGGAATCGTAACGCGTGATGTTTACGGCGGGGGCAAAATGTAAACCGACAGATAAGGGGCGGCGCGTGTTTTGAGGCTATAATTATTGGATGGAGTTCATCGCATCGCTCCTCGCAGGCATTCCGTTCCCGGCTCCTCCAACAATTTCCGGCTGGCTGGCTTGGGTTTTGTTGTTTTCGGCGCTGGCAGGCTCGCTTTATAGAAACCGAAAAAATCGCGCGGCATGGGGGATGAAGGAATGGGGACTTTTTGTTCTGCTGGCTTTGCTTGTTCCTCTTTTGAATCTTTTCATCGGGGTGAGGTTGACCTCCGGTTCGATCCGCCCCCTGCCCGGGTTGCCCGCCGATGCGCCCGGTTCTGCGCTGATGGTTTTTTCCGCCATTCCGTGGCTGTTGGGCGGCGGGCTGCTCGGGCCGGTCGCCGCCGCCGCCCTGGGCGCGTTTGCCGGGCTGCTTCGCGGCGCATGGGACCTGTATTCGCTCTTCCCCATTCTTGAGTTTGCATTCGTGGGCATGTGGTTCTCGATGAACATGCGCCAGCGTTACCGCACGCCCGCCTATCGGCTGTTACGTCAGCCCCTGGCGGGGGCGTTGCTTTTAATTCCCATTCACACCCTGTTCTATACCCTGAGCGCCCTGTTCACCCAATGGGGCGCGGACGTGCCCGCCACGGCGCGGCTCGATTTTGCCATCAGCAACGCGCTGGTCGTCACCCTGGCGTTCGGCGGCGAGATGCTGGCGGGCGGGCTTGTGGCGCAGGTTGTCTCGCTTGCCTTCCCGGCGTATTGGGGAAGCAAACAACCCATGCAGCCCTCGCCGGGGGAAAAGAGTCTCGAGTCGCGTTTTATCTTTGCGGTAAGCACCTTCATTTTGTTATTGCTGCTTTCCCTGCTGGTGGGCGGCTGGGTGGTGGCGGGGCAAGCCGCCCGCGACCTGCTCGAAGGTCGTCTTTCGAGCGCGGGCGAATCGGCGGCGCAAAGCGTGCCTTTCTTTCTGGAGACGGGGCAGAACCTTGCGGCTCAACTGGCGGCGGATCCGCGCATGACGGACGCGACCGGATCAGACCTGACCGCCATCCTCTCGACGCGCATCAAGTCGGTGCCGTATTTCGATCAGTTGATTGTGCTGGACTCGAACACCCGCGCCATGCTGGCGATCTACCCCGAAGATACGCGCGCGGGGTTCAGGCTTTACCCCGAGGAGGATGCGGGAATCCTTTTTGCCACTCAGGGCGTGTTGACCCAGGTCTACTCCATTCCGCCGATCTCGGAATCAGGCTCGTCGCGGATTTCCTTCCTGGTTGCAGTCGGCGATGGGGAGTCGGTGCAGCGGGTGTTGATCGGGCGCACGACCATCGAGGCGAATCCGCTGACCCTGCCGCTCATCAAAAGCCTGGATAACATGCGCGACCTCGACGGTTCGGGCATGTTGGTAGACGACGGCAACCACATCATCTACCATTCGGATAAGAGGCAGACCCCAGCCGTCTATGAAGGGCAAATGGGACCCGAGCCGTTCTTCTACGACAATACCGCGCCAGACGGCACGCGCCAGATCGTGTATTACCATCCGGTCGTTGGGCGTCCGTGGGCGGTTGTGTTGACCGTCCCGGCGCGGCGCGCGCAGCAACTGGCGTTGAACATCGCCACGCCGCTGGCGTTGATGACGATCCTGCTGGCGGTGGTCGCGCTGGTCTCGTTGCGCATCGGTCTGCGGGTGGTGACGGGTTCCTTGAAGGGGCTTGCCGCGGAAGCAGACCGGATTGCGCAGGGGAATCTCGATAATCCGCTCCAGATCAAGGGGGAGGATGAGGTCGGTCAGTTGAGCCGGGCGTTCGAGCAGATGCGCGTCGGTTTGCAGGCGCGTCTGGAGGAGAGCAACCGCCTGCTGCGGGTCAGCCAGGGCGTGGCATCCAGCCTGGAGATGCGCGACGCGGTCAAGCCGGTGCTGGAGGCGATCCTTTCGACGGGGGCAAAATCGGTGCGGGTGGTTCTTTCGCCGAGCATCCTGCCGGATACGTTCATCGAATTGCCGTCGCGCTTTTCGCTGGGCGGGGCGGAGGATACCTATGCTCATCTCGATGACCAGGTCCTCGACCTGGCGCAAAGCCAGGAGAAGATCGTCCTGCCGAACCTGACCCGCTCGCGCGAATTGATCCTCGACTCGGGCGGGGCGCATCCGCTTGCCATGCTGGCGGTGGCGCTGCGCCATGAAAATCAATATTATGGCGTGGTGTGGGCCGGGTACGAACAACCGCGAAAATTCTCCGATTCAGATGTGCGTTTTGTGACCACGCTCGCGGGTCAGGCGGCGCTGGCGGTGGCGAACGCGCATCTCTACCTGACGGTGGAAGCCTCGCGCCGCCAGTTGGAGGCGATCATCAACTCCTCGCCCGACCCGGTCATTGTGACGGATCACCACAACCGTCTGCTGCTCGCCAACCATGCGGCGGCATCTGCCCTGCGGCAGGATGTTGACGAAGCCATGAGCGGAATGGAAACGGAAAAGGTCATTAAACTCCGTCCCCTGCTTGCCCTCCTGCAAAGCACCACGTCCGAGAAGCAGTCAACCGAAATCCTGCTCCCCGACAGCCGCACCTATCTGGCGACCGCTTCGCCGGTGATGGTGGAGGGGCGGCAGATCGGGCGCGTCTGCATCATGCGCGATGTGACCTACTTCAAGGAACTGGATACGATGAAGTCTGAGTTCGTGGCTACGGTCAGCCACGACCTGCGTTCGCCCCTGACGCTGATGCGCGGCTATGCCACCATGCTGGATACGGTCGGCGAATTGAACGAACAGCAGGTGGGGTATGTCAAAAAGATCGTTGCCGGGGTCGAGAACATGTCGCGCCTGGTGAACAACCTGCTCGACCTCGGGCGCATCGAGTTCGGCGTGGGCTTGCAGGTGGAGAACGTGCCGGCGCTGGACATCATCGAACGCGTGACCGGCGCTTTGCAGTTACAGGCTTCGCAGAAGGGCATCCACCTTGCGGTTGAACTGCCCAAAGACATGCCCCATGCCGTGGAAGCCGACGGGGCGCTTCTGCATCAGGCGGTCTATAACCTGGTGGAGAACGCCATCAAATACACGCCGATGAACGGCAGGGTGACGATCCGCACTGTGTCGCAGCCTGATTACCTGATCTTCGCCATTGAAGACTCAGGCATTGGCATCCCGCCGGAGGATGTGCCGCACCTGTTCGAGAAGTTCTATCGCGGCAAACAGCGCGAGGCGCGCGCGCAGCCCGGCTCGGGGCTGGGACTCGCCATTGTCCATTCCATTGCTGAAAACCACCGCGGGCGGGTCTGGGTGGAGAGCGCCCTCGGCAAGGGCAGCATTTTCTATTTGCAGGTTCCCCTTGTCCAGCCCAGGGAGGGATGAGAGAATTTGCGCCGCAACTGTGTGAAGACACTCCAACCAGGGGGGCGCAAAATCTCCGATTTTGCGGGAAGAGATGCCGCCAGCGCCACAGGCCTACACGTCCCCCACACCTATTCCCAAAAATTGAAACAGGACTATAATCCCGGCTTGTCCTTCCGCAGGAAGGGCATAATTTTTGCCGGTTGGCAGTTGGTATTTATGATCAATCAAGAAAACAAACAAACCCCCATCATCGAAAGAAAAACAGATTACAACCCTCCTCGTAATTGGCAGTCCTGGCTGATCGGACGTCCGCTTTCCACGGCGGATGCTTCTCATGAAACGATTGGCAAAACCGTTGGTCTGGCAGTCTTTGCCTCCGACGCGCTATCATCGAACGCCTATGCCACACAGGAGATTATGGTTGTACTGGCAGCCGCGGGCACAGCCGCCTTTGGCTATGTCTTCCCGATCTCAATGGCGATCGTTGTTCTGCTTGCCATTGTATCGCTCTCCTATGTGCAGGTAATTCATGCCTATCCAGACGGGGGCGGCGCGTATGTAGTTGCGCGCGACAACCTTGGCGAACTGGCAGGTTTAACCGCAGCTTCATCCTTGCTAGCAGATTACATCCTAACCGTTTCCGTATCCGTATCGTCCGGCATCGCCCAGATCGTATCCGCCTACCCGGACCTTTATGAATATCGCGTGCCAATGGCGGTAACGGCGGTATTTCTTCTCATGTTGATAAATCTGCGGGGCGTGCGTGAATCAGGCGCGGCAATTGCCGTACCAAGCATGTCGTTCATTGCTATCATGATCATTATGATCGTTGTCGGCATGTACAAGTATTTCACCGGCAGCCTGGGCAGCGTAATCGACCCGCCCGAAATTCTCGCGCATGGCATTACCGCCTTCGGTCTGCCGTTTCTCATCCTTCACGCCTTCTCAAGCGGAACAGCAGCATTGACAGGCATCGAAGCCATTTCAAACGGAACGACCGCGTTCAAGGAGCCGCGCAGCAAAAACGCCGCCACTACGCTAACGTGGATGGCAGCCATCCTCGCCACGCTATTTTTGGGCATATCATTCCTGGCAAGCCGGATCAACGCCGTTCCGTCGGAGGTTGAAACGGTCATCTCCCAGATCGGACGCACGGTCTTCGGCGGGCAGGGAATTTTCTACTTCGCTGTCATTCTGGCAACAACGATTATTTTGCTTTTGGCGGGCAACACGGCTTATGCGGGTTTCCCGCGTTTGAGCGCTCTCATGGCAATGGACGGTTTCCTCCCGCGCCAGTTAACCTATCGCGGCAGCCGCCTCGTTTATTCGCGCGGAATTGTGGCGCTGGCGGTTTTGTCATCGGCTTTGATCGTCCTCTTTCAGGCAAGCGTTACGCGCCTGATTCCGCTCTACGCCATTGGGGTTTTCCTTTCATTTACCCTTGCGCAATCCGGCATGGCGTTGCGCTGGTGGAAAAGCGGCAAACTTCAAGGAGAAGATACCGACACCGAGCATACCAACAGCCGTGTCGCCAAACTCACCTTCGATTCGCTCTGGCGTCTGAAAATGATCACCAACGGCTTTGGCGCAGTCTGCACCGGAATTGTGATGGTGATCTTTGCAGTTACCAAATTCCAAGACGGCGCGTATGTTGTTCTCATCCTGATCCCCGTCCTGATCGGCGCCCTGTGGATGATTCACATGCATTACCGCAACCTTGCCAAAAACCTCTCGCTCGACAACTTCGGCGTCATCCCGCCGCACACCCATCGTCACCGCGTCATCATGCCGGTCAGCGGCGTGCATCAGGGGACGCTTGCCGGGCTGCGCTACGCCCGCATGTTATCAGACGACGTGACCGCCGTGCATATCGTCATCGAACCGGCGGATGCGGAAAAAGCCCGCAAAAAATGGGAAACCTGGGGCGAGGGCATCCGCCTGGTCATGCTCGATTCGCCCTACCGCCTGTTCGTCGAACCGCTGCTGGACTACATCGCCGACCTCGCCGAAAAACGCCAGCCCGGAGAGATCATCACCGTGGTCGTGCCAGAATTCGTTTCCGATAACCGCTGGACCTCCGCGCTGCATACCAACACGGCCGAGATCCTGCGCACACAGTTAAAGAACCAGCATGGAATCGTCATCACCAACGTGCCTTATCACATCCACGAGGTCGAGAGCGACCATGCCGGTCATTAAGGAGTTATAGCCATGAATTTCATTGTTGTAGGATGCGGAAGATTCGGAGCCGAACTGGCATACCGTCTCTTCACAAATGGACACCAGGTCGCCGTGGTGGATGCCAATCCAAAAGCGTTCAACCGCCTCCACCCAGACTTTCGGGGGCGTACCGTGGAAGGAGACTCTCTCTCCGCCGACACCCTCTCCCGCGCCGCCGCGGATAAAGCCGACGGTCTGGCGGTCGTCACCAACTCAGACACGATGAATGCCGTCATTGGGCACACCGTCCGCGTGCATTACCCGAACGTCAAGCAGGTCATCGTCCGCAACTACGACCCTGCCATGCGTGGAATGCTCGAAGCCTTCGGCTTGCAGATCGTCAGTTCCACCGCCTGGGGCGCGGAACGCGTGCAGGAACTGTTGCTCGACCCGTCCTTCCGCGCCGTATTCTCAGCCGGGAACGGTGAAGTGGAAATGTACGAAATGTTCATTTCCGAAAAATTCAGCGGAAGCGCGATCTCATCCCTGTTGAACGGATGCGAAGGCATCGTCTGCGCCGCGCTGACCCGCGCCGGGCGGGCGGAACTGCCAAGCCCGAACGCCATCCTCCAAAAAGGGGATATCCTCACCGTCAGCGCCACGCTCGAGGGCGTGCAATCCCTGCGCGCCAAATTGGGCGAAGGGAAGGAGGCATAACATGCTTGTATTCATCACCGGGGGCGGGCGCACCGGCGCGCAACTCGCCGCCCAACTGCTGCAACAGAATTACGAAGTCCGTCTTGTGGAACACCGCAGGGAATTGCTGGCGCGGCTGCATCACGAACTGCCCACCGAGGTCATCTACGAAGGACAAGCCACCGACCCGAACGTCCTGAAACAGGCGGGGATCGAGAAGGCAAATGTGCTTGTGGCAAGCACCAATGACGACGCCGCCAACCTTGTGATCTGCTACCTGGCGCGGACCCTCTTCAAGACGCGCCGCACCGTGGCGCGCATCAACAACCCGCGCAACGCCTGGCTCTTCGATAAAAACTTCCATGTGGATGAGACCATCAACCAGGCGGATGTGATGGCGCACCTGATCCAGGAGGAAATGTCGCTGGGCGATATGATGACCCTGCTCAAGCTGCGCCGCGGACGCTACTCGCTGGTGGAGGAGAAGGTTCCAAAGGGAGCGCGCGCCATCGGCGTGCAGATCAAGGATTTGGGGCTGCCCGAACAATGCGTCATCGCCGCCATCATCCGCAAGGGGCAGGTCACCCTGCCGCGCGGCACCGCCACCCTTGAGGAATTCGACGAAGTCCTCGCCATCACCGACGACGAAGGCGCAAAACAACTCGCCCTCCTGCTCGAACCGCCGGACCGTTCCGTCCTATAAACCAAAGCCTCCCAATGATCCATTCATCGGGAGGCTTTTTGTTTTATTCTCGCGTCTTTACGCATCATGGATACACGCCCCGCCTACCCCTTTGTCACAATCACCACATCCTGCGCGTCCAACATGCTCCGCCTGCCGGACCATGACCCATACAGGATCGGCTCCTGAATCTTTAACCCGGCTTTCGTCACCATCGTCTTCAAATCTTCGAGGGTATAGGCTGTGGCGCGTTCGGGCGTATGCGGGTCAACAGTGAGACAATCGCCAAGATTGTGGGCGAAATCATAGACGGAACGCCCCTCCTTCACCAGGCGTTTGTTCTCATCGTCGAGGATAAAGAAACTGACCATCGCCCGCCCGGCTGGTTTGAACGTCCGATTCAACTCGGTTAGATAATGCTCCACCTCGGCGCGGCGCATATGGGTGAAGACCGAGGTTGCAAAGGCAAAATCCACGGACTGATCCCCGCATGGGAAGCGATATTCGGCTGCAGAAAGCCTGCCGCGCGAGTTGTATTCCTTGTTGTAGATGTTGGCGTAATGAAAGTTGAAATTCGGTTTGCGCGGCGTGATGGCGCGTTGGCACCATGCGATGGCTTTTCGCGAAATATCGAAGCCGTGATATGCGCCTGATTCCGAAAGGTACTTCATCATCGGAATCGCCATCCTGCCGGTGCCGCAGCCGATATCGAGTACGGTTTCGCTTTCCTTCAGCCCGCCGACCTTGATGAAGTGACCGAGAAAGATTTCGCCGATCCGGTCGAAATCGCCGCCGCCGATGAAGTGCAGCGACCGCGGCGGGGTTAACGGTCCCGTCTTGCCGGTCAGCCGGTCTCGAAGGTCGAGGGCGGCGAGATACGTGTCCCGCATAAAGCGGACGAGGGGTCTGGGCAGCGTTTGAAAAAATCTTTCATACCGACGGTACATGAATAAATACTCCGATTCGTAATTCTGTTATTTATTTCCCCACCATTTCCTTGACCTGCTCGACATACGCCAGCGATTGATGGCGGAAATAGGTGTTGTATAACTCGGCGTAATGACCGTTCTGGTCGAGCAGACCCTGATGATTCCCTTCTTCGATGATCGTTCCCTTTTTCATCACCACGATTCGATCCGCGGCTTTGACGGTGGAGAGACGGTGCGCGATGAGGATGCTGGTGGAGTTCTTGAGAATCAAATTCAACGCCTGCTGGATCTGCCACTCGGTGAACGGGTCAATGCTGGCGGTCGCCTCATCAAGGATGAAGATGGCCGGATTCTGGACGAGGACGCGCATCAACGCCACGAGCTGACGCTGCCCCATCGAGAGACGGTTTCCGCGCTCGCCGACTTCGGTGTGAAGTCCGTTCGGCAAGGTCTCCAGCCATTCGCCGTCGCCGATGCGTTTGGCGAGACGCAGCATTTCCTCCTCCGGCGTGCCCGGCGCGGCGTAGCGGATGTTTTCGGCAACCGTGCCTGAAAAGAGAAACGGCACCTGCGAGACGATGCCCAACTGGCGGCGGTATTGGGTCAGATCGAATGTGCGGATGTCGCGCCCGTCAATGAGCAGGCGTCCTTCCTGGAATTCGTAGAAGCGCGCGATCAGTTTTGCAATCGAAGACTTGCCCGCGCCGGTGTGCCCCACCAGCGCAAGAGTCTCTCCGGGTTGGACGACCAGGTTGAAGTCCGAGAGAACCGGCTCTTTATCCGAATAACGAAAGCGCATGTGATCGAAATGAATCCCGCCCTTGAGGCGCGGCACATCCTGTTTTTCTTTTTGAACGACGTTCGGGTCGGCGTCTATCAGGGCGAAGACGCGCTCGGCGGCGGATAAGCCTCCCTGGATTTGCGCCCAAAACGAGGTGAGATTTAGCACGGGGAAGAAGAACTGGTCGAGGCTCATGATGAAGAGATACCACGCGCCGATGCCGATCGCGCCGGCCGCGGCGCTGAGACCGCCGACGTAAACCAGGATGCCGACGAAGATTCCACCGAGCGCGTTGAGCGTGGGAAAGACCAGCGAAAGGATAAAGCCGCGCTGGACGTTCACGCCATACGATTGCTGGTTCGATTCGTCGAACGATTTGAAGATGCTTTCTTCCTGCCTGAAATTTTTAGCGATGGAAATACCAGAGATGGTTTCCTTGATGGCGGCGTTGACATCTGCCATGGCTTTCATGCCTTTTTTGGTGACGCGCCGCGCCATGATGCGAAAGCCGGAAGCGATACCAAAGATAAACGGTAAAAAGGCGATGAGCAAAAGCGAGAGCCGCAATTCGGTGCGGAAAAGGACAACGGCAATGATGATCGCCTGGACGAACTGCGCCACCACGTCGGTGACGATGACCACGAGTTGACCGAAGTCGTTCGTGTCGGAGGTGATGCGCGAGACGATGCGCCCCGATGAGAACTGGTCGTAGAAGGAGAGGTCATGCTCGGCGGCGGCGCGGAAGGCGCGGGAACGCATGTCCAGCACCACGTCGCCGACGGAGCGCACGATCAGACCGCGCCTCAGCCAGTTCAGCCCCCATTGACCGAATGCCACGCCGATAAGCGCCGCGCCCACCAAAAGAATATCGCCGACGCTGGGCTGGTCCTTGATCAGGTCCACCATGCGGCTGACGATGACGGGCAAAGCCGCGCCGATGACCGCGATGACAAGGATGACCACAGACGCGAATGCCAGCCGCGCCTTTTGGGTGTCGAAGTAATTGACCATGCGCCGCACAAGTTCGTTGTCCTTGTACTGGCGGTCGTATTTTTCGTCGTTTAGTCCTGCGAAGAAGCCCATAAGATAGTTATTGGGGAATAGTGAATAGGGAAATGTCATGTCATTCCCTATTCACTATTCCCTCCTCTCTATTCTCTAAATATCCTCGAATACGCCTCGGAGGTCTTCATCAATTCGTCATGCGAGCCGATGGCGGCGATCTTCCCCTTGCGGAGGACGATGATCAGGTCTGCCCAGCGGATCTGGGAGAGGCGGTGGGTGATGATGAAGGTGGTGCGTCCGCGCGAGGCGTTGGCGATGGCGCGCTGGATTTTGTCTTCGGTGGCGGAGTCAATCGCGGAGGTGGAGTCGTCGAGGACGAGAATGCGCGGGTCGGTGAGAAAGGCCCGGGCGAGGGCGATGCGCTGTCTTTGTCCGCCGGAGAGGGTCACGCCGCGCTCGCCGACGACGGTTCTGTAGGTCTCGTCAAAATCCAAAATGAAGTCATGCGCCTGGGCAGCCATCGAAGCCGCGATAACCTCATCTTTGGAGGCGCCGGGTTTGCCGAAGGCGATGTTATCGCTGAGCGTGCGCGAGAAGAGGAAAATGTCCTGCTCGATGATGGAAATTTGCGAACGCAGCGAGGCGAGGTTCCAATCGCGGACGTCCACGCCGTCTACCAATACCTGCCCCTCCGTCGCGTCGTAGATGCGGTTGATCAGTTTGACGAGCGTGGTCTTGCCTGCGCCGGTCTGCCCGACAATGGCAACCGTCTGCCCGGGTTTGACCTTGAAGGAAATATTTTCGACGACATCATCGCTGCCCGGGTAATGGAACGAGATGCCGCGAAACTCCACTTCGCCGCGAATCTCCGAGGTTACGCCTGAGGCGTTTTGGTCGAGTTTCGTCTCACGCTGGATGAGTTCCAAAATGCGGCGGGCGGAGGACATCCCCAATGAAATCTGGGAGTAGGCAAAGGTGGACGTGAAGGTCGGGAAGCCCAGCAGCTGCAACATGCCGAAATAACCGATGACCGCGCCAACATTGATCAGCCCGGCGCGCAAAAGGAACAGGGCGTGGGTCAGCCCGCCCGCGAACGCAAGCCCAAGCAAAAGCATGGCGACGTAACGCGCTTCAAGATCGCCCTGCTGAACAAATGCATCACGCACCCTGCGGGCGTTGATCACGAAGCGGTCCACCTCCGCCTCCTCTTGCGCCGCGCCCTTCATGATCTCCACGCCGTCGAGCGACTCGGAGAGATGCGTATTCATCTGCCCGAACGTGGCGCGTGCCGTATCGGTGACCGGCGAAAGCGCCTTGAGATAACGTGCCAGCGCGACAAAATAAACGACGGTGAACAGCAGCGGAGTCAACACCAGCGACGGGTGGTAGCGCGGACCGAAGAACAGCGGCATGAGGATGAACATGAACGAGCCGACCACCAGGTTCACGCCGGGGCTGAACATGTAATTCACCTCGCGCACATCGTTGGTCGAACGCGCCATCGTGTCGCCCACCGGCTGCAAATTATGGAAGGTCATGCTCTTGCCAAGCAGGGAAAGGTACAACTCGTCGCGGATGTCGCGTTCCATCTTTTGCGCCATCAACTCCGCGCCGAAGTTGCGCCCCAGTTGCAGCACGCCGCGGATCAATTGCGAAACACCGATGGTGATCGCCAACGGCAGCAACACCGATGTATCCGGTTCGGGCGCGAGCATGGCATTGAAGGCGTCGCCCGTCAGCACGGGAACCACCACCGCCAGCACGGCGTTGCCGATCGCGCCGGTGACGAGCATCACCACGATCCACCAATACGGCTGGACGTGCGAAAAGATCCACCGCAGCGGCGAAGAGGTATCGTATTTATTTTTTCTATGAAGGGTAAATTCAGCCGGAATGTTCAAAGACGTCATTTGGTCATTGTACCATTCCCTTTTCCGCGCCCGTGCGTAACCCATCAAACGTGTGCAAGCAAAGGTTGTCAGTTTGGACTGCAAAATCTCCTGATTTTGCTCGAAAGTCTCCCGACTTTCGACTCCGTGCCTGACATGTTTTGCCTGCACACCATCAAACAAAACGTCCTCCATCTCTGGAGGACGCGCCTTGCAGGGGGACCCATCTGCTAAGGTATAATGCGGCTGTGCCGAAGGAGGGAATCGAACCCTCATTCCCGGAGGGAACACGATTTTGAGTCGTGCGCGTCTGCCTATTCCGCCACTTCGGCTCGTTTGCGCCCCAAAGTATACCACTCAACAACCATTTGTAAAACAAGTCTATAGACTTGTTTACGGATCAGGCAAAAGGAAACGATGAAACTCGGAATTATCGGACTGCCCCAATCGGGCAAGACAACCCTCTTCAACGCGCTAACCCGCGGCAACGCCCCCACCACCGCCTCCGCCGGGCGGATCGAAGTCCACCAGGCGGTTGTGGATGTGCCCGACCCGCGGGTGGACATCCTCTCGAAGATGTTCAACCCGCGCAAGACGATCTACACCAAAGTCGCCTACGCGGATATCGCCGGTCTTGAGGGCGGCTCGGCAAAAACGGGCATCTCCGGTCAACTGCTGAACCAGCTCAACCAGATGGACGCGCTCATCCTTGTGGCGCGCGCCTTCGAAAGCGACCTGGTCATGCACCCCAATGGGAGCGTGAACCCCCTGCGCGATGTCGAATCGATGACGGGCGAACTCCTGCTCAACGACCTGATCGCGGTCGAGCGCAAATTGGAGAAACTGACCGACGAACGCAAAAAGGGCGGCACGGATAAGACCGTCAACGCCCGGCAGACAGAACTCTTCGAGAAACTGCACAAGGCACTATCCGACAGCAGCCCCCTGCGCGAACTCGAGTTCACCCATGAAGAGGACAAGGAACTTTCAAGTTTTGGTCTGCTGACCCGCAAACGCCTGCTGACCGTCTTCAACCTCGGCGAGGGCCAATCCGCACCGGAGGCAAAGCTCGACCATCCCTCCGTGGCGTTGATGTGCAAACTCGAAATGGAGATCGCCCAACTCTCCGCAGAAGATGCGACAGTCTTTATGGAGGAATACGGCATCAAGGAACTCAGCCTCAACCGCATGATTAATCTATCCTACGAGTTGTTGCAGGAGTTGACCTTCTTCACCGTCGGCGAGGACGAAGTGCGGGCATGGGTCACCCACCGCGGAGCGACGGCGCAGGAGGCGGCGGGCGAAATCCACACCGATCTCTCGCGCGGGTTCGTCCGGGCGGAGGTGGTGGCTTACGAGGACCTGGTCGGACTGGGCGGGATGAACGAGGCGAAAGCCAAGGGCAAGTTCCGGCTCGAGGGCAAGGAATACATCGTCAAGGAAGGCGATATCATGCATGTGAGGTCGAGTCTGTAATTCGTAGGGGCGACCCTTTCTTTCAAGATTGGGTTTCGGTTAAACCTGGACGTGTCGTCCCTGCATCAATCCAAAAGGAGACATCATGACATATAAACTTTCAACCTGGGACCTTTCCCAACTTTACCCCGGCTTCGAAAGCGCGGAACTGCAAAGCGCCTTCGACATGATCGAGGAACATGTCGCTTCGTTCGAGGGCGTGCGCGGAAAACTCGCCCCTGAGATTTCGACCGAACAATTCATGGAGATCATGAAGTCGGACGAATCCGCGACGCGCATTGCAAACAAACTTTATTCGTACGCGGGTCTGTCCTTCACCGCCGATACGCAGGACCAGAAAGCCCAAGCCCTGCAGGCGCGGGTGATGCAGTTCCTTGCCGAAAACCAGAACCGGACGCTTTTCTTCAGCCTGTGGTGGAAGGAACTGGACGACTCCAACGCCAAACGCCTGATGGATGCCTCGGGCGATTACCGCTATTATCTCGAAGCGATGCGCCTCTACAAGCCGCACACCCTGAGCGAAGCCGAAGAGAAGATCATCAACCTCAAGAACGTGAACGGCGTGAGCGCGCTCGGCAACCTCTACGATTCGATCACGAACCGCTATACATTCAAGATGAAGGCGGGCGGCAAGGAGAAGGGAATGACCGCCTCCGAGTTGTTCTCCTACCGCTATAGCACCGACCCCGCCGTGCGCGCTGCGAGTTATCAGGCGCAGTTCAAAGTCTATGCAGAGGATGGTCCCATCCTCGGGCAGATCTACCAGACCATCCTGCGCGACTGGCACAGCGAAAACATCAACCTGCGCAAGTTCAAGAATTCCATCGCGCCGCGCAACCTGAGCAACGACGTGCCAGACGAAGCCGTGGAAGCCCTCTTGAGCGTCGCGCGTAAAAATACTGGAATCTTCCAGCGCTATTTCAAGATGAAGGCAAAGCATCTCGGCATGAAGAAAATGCGCCGCTACGACATCTACGCGCCGCTTGCCGCCTCGAAGAAAAAATATGACTGGAATACCGCCGTCACCATGGTGCTGGATGCCTTCACCGGCTTTTCTCCCAAAGTGGCGGATTTGGCGAAGCGCGTCTTCGAACAGGACCGCATTGACAGCGAGATACGCAAAGGCAAGCGCGGCGGGGCGTTCTGCTGGGGCTTTTTACCCGAAGAGACTCCCTATGTGCTGGTGAACTACCAGGGCAACAGCCGCGAGGTGGCGACATTGGCGCACGAGCTCGGTCATGCCATCCATGCCATGCTGGCGGAGCATCACAGCGCTTTTACATTCCACTCCTCCCTGCCGCTGGCTGAGACGGCTTCCACCTTCGCCGAAATGATCCTGATCGACAAACTTCTGTCGGAGGAAAAGGACGAGTCCGTCCGCCGCGACATTCTCTTCAAGCAAATGGACGATGCCTACGCGACCGTCATGCGCCAGTCCTTTTTTGCGCTGTTCGAGAAGACCGCGCACGAACTGACCCAGAAGAACGCCTCGGTGGATGACCTGAGCGCCGCCTACCTCGAAAACCTGAAGGAACAGTTCGGCGACTCGCTCGAATTGAGCGATGAATTCAAATGGGAATGGGTCGGCATTCCGCACATCTACCAGGTTCCCTTCTATGTGTACGCCTACGCCTTTGGTCAACTGCTGGTCTACGCCTTGTACCAGATGTTCAAATCCGAAGGCGAATCCTTCAAGCCGAAATACCTGAAAATCCTCTCGGCAGGCGGCGCGGAAGCCCCGGAACGCATCCTGAAAGAAGCGGGCGTGGACATCCGCGACCCGAAGTTCTGGCAGGGCGGCTTCGACTTCCTCGGACGACTTGTCAGTGAATTGGAGAAATTGCCGGTGGAGAGCGCGAAGCGCAAGGTGAAATCTGTGAAGGGAAAGGCGAAAAGCGCGAAAAGCAAGGCGCAAAGTGTGAAGCGTAAAGTTGTCAAAAAGGTTTCCAAGGCGAAAAAGAAAAAGTAACCAGAAACGAACAATACAAAAAGGCGACCCAAAGCGAGTCGCCTTTTTGATTTTACGCACCTACGCAGTCAAACGTCTCCCGACGTTTGGCTGCAACGTCGGGAGACGTTGCGCTCCGGGACTCAATACAACGGAATCCTCGCGCCGTTGACCTTATCTGCTCCCTCTGAAAATAGATACTGCATCGTGGCAACGATCACTTCGGGCGTGGTGCCTGTGCCTTTGTTTTCCACATCGATGGCTTGCACCTGGATGATGTTCGCGGTGACGTTGAATTCCTTCAACTCAGCGGCGAGGGCGAGCATCATCGTCTCTTGGGCAGATTTGGCGGCAAGGTAGACTCCGCGTTTGGCGGGCGGGTTGGCAACGGTGGAGGGTGAGATGGTGATGACTCGTCCCCATCCGTTTTGGGAGAGAGGGTCTTGAAATGCCTTGAACAAATTGAAGATGGTGCGCACATGCTGGTTGAGCATGGATTCCAAGTCTTCGCTTGGGGTTTCGGCGAAGGTCTTGCCGCCCGTCCAGCCGCCGACGAGATGGAACAAGGCGTGTGTACTGCCAAATTTTTTCACTACAGCCGCGGCGGAGTCTTGAACCGTCTGCCCGTTGAGCAGGTCCACGGTTTGGGGGAGAATCCGCTCTGAGGGCAGGTTCAAGTCGTGGACTAATGAATCCAATTTATTTTTATCGATGTCGAGCAGCGCCAGGTTGTGCCCCATGCCCGCAAAGGTTTTCGCCGCCAAACGTCCAAGCGCGCCCGTCGCGCCCGTGATGACAATGGTCTTATTCATCATTCATCCTTCAACATTCACACCTGCACTTGCGTACGGTGCAAGTGTCATTCATAAAGCGCTTTGATCTGGTCTTCGGTCATGCCCTCCACGATGGGACGGTCACTTTGCTCGGGCAGATGCTGTTTGCCGTGGAAGTCGATCATGTGACCCGACTTGGCCGCTTTGGTTTGCAGGTAAAAAATGTTGTGTTCGTTGGTCGGCAGGATGTGCGGCAGGCGTTCATTGATCTTCACGCCATGTTGTTCGAGCTGCGCGATCTTCTTCGGGTTGTTGGTCATCAACTGGATCGAGTTGACCTTGAGCGAATGGATCATGTGCGCGGCGACGGCGTAATCGCGCTCATCGTCGCGGAAGCCGAGAGCGAGATTCGCTTCGACGGTATCGAGACCGTTATCTTGCAAAGTGTAGGCACGGATCTTATTCGTCAGCCCAATGCCGCGCCCTTCCTGACGCAGGTACAAAACCATGCCGCGTTCCATTTCGCCGATCTTTTTCAACGCCGCTTCGAGCTGGTCGCGGCAGTCACAGCGCAGCGAACCGATGGCGTCGCCCGTGAGACATTCCGAATGCAGGCGCACGGGCACATCATCTGCGCCGATCACATCCCCTTTGATGATGGCGACATGTTCCTTGTTATCGCGGTTGTTCGAGAACGCCACGATATGAAAATCACCGAAGCGCGTGGGCAGTTCCGCCATCGCTTCAATGTGAACACAGACATGGTCTTCGCCGTAGCCTTCACACTCGTGGCAGCAATCTTCTTCCAATAAAATTTGAATCTTTTCGTGCATTTCTGTTGTCATAATCGTTTCTCCAGTCAAGTGACAATCACCTGCAAGGTGACTGTCACTTTTAAAACTTATATTTCAATAATACTCCGCCGTCGTCCCATTGTTCAATGCCCGCCAGTTTCATTTGCATGGCTTGTTCGCGCGGAATACCGATTCCGTCGGCGGGCGTCGGCGCATTCGCGCCGCCGAAGATCATTGGAGCGATGTAAATCATCAATTCATCCACCAGTCCCAGCCGCATCAATTCGAAGTTGATCGTCCCGCCGCCTTCGACCATCAGGTGATCCACGCCGGTCCTCTTCAACGTCAACATCATCTTATGCAGGTCCACGCGCGGCGCATCGTCCACAAAAACTTCAACGCCGAGCGCGCGCAAACCCTCAAGCTGGCTATTAGATGTCCGGGATGTTGTAAATATTACTTTGCGAGAATCACCCGCCTTAATAAAATCTGAGTCTTTTGGGATGTCTGCGACTGTTGCCGCGCCGACCTTTATCGGGTTTGGCGAACGCCCCTGCCTGACTCTCCCCTCACGCAGCGCCTCGCTCTTAACTGTGAGTTTGGGTGCTTCATCTAAAAGCGTTCTCCCGCCGACAAGGATTCCGTCCGCTGCCGCGCGGAGTTCGTCCACGCGCTGCTTATCCTTCGCAGAGGAGATCGCAGAACCTTTGCGCTCGAAGGTGTCTATTTTTCCGTCTGCCGTCATGGCGACGTTGATGAAGGTGTAGGGTCTGTTCATAATGTGTGTGGGTTGTCATGCTGGGCAGCTAATACGAACCCGAAAAATAATCCGCAATCAGATCATCGTAATTGGCGTTGATCGTCTCACGCGCAAGCGCAAAGAAATCCGCAGTCGTGGCGTGACCGTTGGCATACCGCGTCGCGTAGGCTTTGATAAACTTCGAGAAGTTGCCGTAGCCCATCAACTCACGCAGGTCGTCGAGGAAGAGCGCGCCGCGGAAATAAACGGCGTTGGTGTAGGAGCGGAAGGAACCATAATCGTAAATGGTCGCATCCACGTAGCCGGTCGGTTTGAAGTAATTGACGCGGAACTGCCACCACCACGAGATGTTGGCTGGATAATTATTCTCGAAGAAAATCCGCTCACTGTAGGTGGACAGGGCTTCGTCCAGCCAGGGTTCGAAGGCGTGATCGTTGCCCACCAGGCTGTACCACCATTGATGCGCGATCTCATGCACGCCGATGGTCGTCAGGTTGCTTTTCGCCGAGCCGGTATACTGGCTGTAGAAATCGGTGGCGAGGAAGACCAGCCCGTCGTATTCCTGTCCATCGTCCATGTCCGATTGCACAATGGCGAGGGTCTGATGCGGGTAGGGCGCGAATTCAGCCGAATAGGTTTGCAAGGCTTCGCTGGCGTAGATCAGCATATCGTCGCCGCCCTTTTGGTAGCCGTTGAAATAATACGAACGGACGCTGACGTTGCCCCATGTCGTTTCATTAACAATGAACTCGTCGCTGGCGGAGACCGCCAACGTCCGCGCGCCGTACATGCGGTAGCGGACCCACTCTCCATTTGCTTCGGGCGAAGCGCCCACGGCGAGGGTCACACCGGGGTCGGTCCTGATATTCAATTCGATGTCGGATGAGTCATAGACGAGATGCTCACCCCAGGGCATGGGGTCGTGCAAGACCCAGCCGCCCTGATACGGTACGACGAAGGGATACCAGTCCACGAGATTGACCTGGTTGAAGTCGTAGCCGAAGACGTCGCCTGAACCTTTTTGCGGAATCTTGAGGTTGAAACTGAGCGTGATGGTCGTCGCTGCGCCGTTTGCAATGGGTTGATTCAAGGTCACGCTCAGGCGTTGTCCGCTGAGGGTGTAGATGCCCAGGGCAACCCCATCCTGCGCGATGGCGTTGAGCGTGAACGCGCCGGTATAAATATTCGGCTGGACGGAGAGGACGAGGTCGGTGAGAGTCCCGCCGGAGGTGTTGTAATAGCGGATGGTCTCGTCGGCGGAAAGCAGTTTGTTCTCGAAGTCAAGCGTGGCGTTGAGGATGTAATTTGTCCGCGAAGAGGTTGCCGGCGGCGGCGTGGCCGGTTGGACGGTATCCACCGTCAGCGTGGAGGGAGGCGGGGTCAATGTCGCTGTGGCGGGGATCTTCGTCAGCGTTGCGGAGGGTGAAGAGGTGAACGTCGGAACCGGGGTATTCGTCTGCGCGGCGGGTTGGAAGGGGGTGGCGGATGCGGGACGCTCATAGGTCGGCAGGATGAATTCGGCAAAAGGGAACGGGGTGGGGGTGAGTGTGGCGGGAGGGGCGCAGGAGAGGAGGAAAGTGGAAAGTATAAAAGAGGTAATTAGTAATCTTGCCCTGAGCCTAGTCGAAGGGTGGTAATTGGAGATTGGTGATTTGCGGTTCATTGATAGACGCTGCGGAAGTATTGGTTGATGAGGTCGGAGATGTCCGTCGAGCCTGCGTGTGCGCGGAGGATGCGGAAGAAATCGTTCCCGGTGACGATCCTGCCGCGTCCCTGGTTGAGATAATCCTGCATGAAGGCAAAGAAGGCTTCATCGCCGATGCGTTCGCGGACTTTTTCGAGGAAGTACGCGCCCTGACGATAAGCGGCGCTGGTGTAAGGTTGAAACCCTTGACCCTCATAAATAGGAATATCCACAAATCCCTGCGGGTTATAAGCCGCAAGCCGATAGTACCACCACCATTGATCCAACAGGTCGGGATGCGTTTTTTCGTAGTAAATTCGCTCCGAGTATGTGGACAGCGTTTCGTCCAGCCATGGTTGGAGCGCCTGATCGTTGGCAACCTGCTCGAACCACCACTGGTGCGCGGTCTCGTGAACCGCAACTGTCGTCATAAGATTTGCATATGTCCCATCGTAAAGGTCATATGACCCCTTCGAGAGATAGAAAAATGCGGAGTACTCCATCCCGTCATTGAAATCTCCCATGACGATGGCAAGGGATTTGTGGGTATATGGACCATACACCTGACTATATACTTGAAAAGATTCCAGCGTAGCCTGCAATGCTCCCTGACCCGCGCTTTCGTAAAAAGGAAAGTAGTAACTCGAAATTGTGACATCGTCAATTTGAGTGCTGGAAACCTGAAAATCACGGCTCGCAGATAAGGCGAAGGCGCGGGCGGATTCAATCGTATAGCGGATACTGCCATCGGGCAACGCCTCGGGGACTCCGCTCGAAGCGACGATGGGAGCCGAAGCCGGGTCTGCAAATTTGAGATTCACTTCGTAATCCGCCGGGTCGTAGACGAGATGTTCGCCGTAATACCAGGGATCGTGCAGAGTCCATTCTGCGTTGATGTTCGGCACGACGAACGGATACCAGTTGACCAGGTTGATCTGCCTGTTGGTGTAGCCGTAAATGCGCGGGCGTGAAATGCCCGGGTCTTCCTGTTCGGCGAAGGGAAGATTCAGCGTGAAGTTAAGCCTGAGTTCCACGACTCCGTTCGGGGGCAGAAGGGAGGCGAGGGGGATGTCGATCCGCTGGCTGGTGAGGGAAAAGTTCGAGACGGGTTGTCCATCAACGGCGATGCTGTTCAAGACAAAACTCCCGTCCCATAAATTTGGGGTAGCGGCGAGGACGAGGGTGTTGAGTTGATTGCCGGTCAGGTTGGGGTATTGAATGGTTTCGTCCACGGTTGCGGTGTGCGCGTCATAATCAATGAGGGTGTTGAGGGTATATGTTGCGCGCTCCAAGGCGGGAGGCGGCGTGTTCGTTGGGAGCGGGGTTTCAGCAACAGGCGCAGGCGTTTCGCTTGCAGGGTTTGTTGGAAATATCTGCTCTGTCGGGGGCGTTTCCGTTGATGCGTTGGACGAACAGGCGGCGATCAAAAGAAGGAAGGAAAGAAGAAAGAGAAATAGTTTTCTATGGTTTCGCATGGGCGCGATTGTAACAAAAAAGCGTAAAACAAGTCTGTAGACTTGTTTTACGCTTAACGAATTTTAAACCGATCAGCCTTCGATGGCTTTCTTCACCTGGGCAAGGCTGGCATCGTAACTTGCGGTCATCTGTTTGCGCATCATATCTTCCATGCCGGGCATGGAGGGCATTCCGGGGGGGACAAGCACGGCTTCGGTCTGGAGGGTCAGTTTGGTGCCGCCGTTTTCCGCCTCGAGGATGTTGGTGCTGACGACGTCGGAAGCGGGCGGGGCGCCGTAGGTCTTGAGGCTGTACAGTTTATTCTGTTCGAAGGCAACGACTTCGGCGGTGATGACGTTTACCGCGCCGTTCATCGCCTTGACGGTGGTCTTGATCTTCGTTCCAAGTTTGATCGGTCCGTCCGCTTCGACGCTGGTGACGTACTGGTTCTTCTGCCCTTCGAGGTTGGTGATGTGGGCAAAGACCTTGTCGGGCGAGGCGTTGATGTGGATGGTGTTTTCAATAAGAGCCATGGTTGATAATCTCCTTTGGGGTTTATGAATACGACGCTGTGATTATCGCGCATGGCTCGCAATCTCACAATAAACTTAAGGGGGATTTCGAGGTTGACCGTTGGTACTATGAAACAGACCGCCGACGGTGGGCGATGGTCTTTGATCTGAACCTGCGACAAATCATCTCAAAAACGCCGTGTCACCCTGAGGGAGCGTACTTTGCGACCGAAGGGTCTCTCGCTCCGGGCGTAGATATCCTTTGCTTCGCCCAGGATGACATTTTTGAGACCAGTTCGAATTATTTTTTGAAGCGTTTCCAAATAAAGGCAAACAGGAAGAACAATGTGGCGGTCAACACAATGGCAGAACCGGAGACGACGTTGAAGTAATACGAAAGATATAAACCAATGACCGAGGATAATGCGCCGATCAATGCCGAGACGAACATCATTGGCAGCAGGCGGCGGGTAAGCAGGTAGGCTGTCGCTGCCGGGGTGACTAACATGGCTGCGGCGAGGCTGACTCCCACCGTTTGGAGGGAGACGACGACGGTGAGCGCCAGCAAAACCAGCATGAGATTGCGAAGGAGTTCTGCGGGCAACCTCAATGTTGCAGCCAGGACGGGGTCAAACGAGATGACGAGAAAAGGTTTGTAAAGAATGGCTACTGTCAGCAAAATGGCGAAGCTCAAACCGCCGATCAGCCATAAGTCACCTATACTGACGCCCAACACGTTCCCGAATAGGATGTGCGACAGGTCCACGGCATAGGTTTGCATGGCGCTGATGAGCGCCACGCCCAGTGATAGCGCTGCGGCAAATAGAATGCCGATGGCAGTATCTTCTTTTACGGCTCCATCTTTGCTGAAAAGCCCGATGGTGAGGGCAACTGCTACGGCGGCAACACCTGCACCGATGAGCAAGTCTCCTTTCAGGATGTAGGCAATTGCCACGCCGGGCAGAATCGCATGCGCCATCGCGTCGCCCAGGAACGCCATACCGCGCAAGACGACATAGGTTCCCATGACAGCGCACAACACGCCGACCATGACGGAGGCAAGCAGTCCGCGCTGCATGAATTCGTAGGTGAGGGGTTCGAGGAGAAAGGACATTTGATTTTCGATTTACGATTTTCGATTTACGATTTTCGATTTACGATTTTCGATTTACGATTTACGATTTTAGATTTACGATTGACGATTAGGATTTGCGATTGCGAAGGGTTTTGAGAGAGGCGACGGTCATGGCAAGGATTTCATTGGTTTCTTTATAAATGTCTTGCACATGTTCTTGCGAAACAAGACCTGTTTCGGTCAGGATTTCGAGCCAGTACATGGTTTCGTCACTTTCTTCTTCCACAATTTTCATTTTGTTGATCATATCCGGAGTGGATTTGGCTCTGCAAGCAGCGCGATAATTTGCACCAATGGATGTTCCAGAACGAATAATCTGCTTTGCAATCACATCGGCTGCGCGCGAATGCGGCAATTTATCCATCTGTTTGATGACTGCTACCGCCAATTTCTTAGTCCGTGCCTTGAAAGTCTGCTCATCCATGTTGTACCTCCATTTAACCCGGATTTAGATTTGAAAGTCAATTATGTTGGAATCAATCTAAAATCGTCAATCGTTAATC
This sequence comes from Candidatus Villigracilis adiacens, assembly GCA_016703605.1. Lineage (GTDB taxonomy): Bacteria > Chloroflexota > Anaerolineae > Anaerolineales > Villigracilaceae > Villigracilis > Villigracilis adiacens. The sequence continues at coordinate 219,874 of JADJBU010000004.1, forward strand.
GTAAATTGCTCATCCGGCGGACAGCACTCGTCTACCAGCATCATGCCGTTTTCCATTACGAGCAATGAATTACCAAATGCCTGGGCAAGGTTTTCTTTGGTGAACACCTCCCTTGGCGCGCCAAAAGCAATGAGGCGGTGATTCAGCAAAAGCGCGAGGTCGAAGCGCGAACTGGCAAGGTTCAGGTCATGGGTCGAGACAATGGCAGTCACTTTTTTTTCTTGCAAGTGGTCGAGCAATCGCAGGGTTGCTTCCTGGGTGGTGACATCCACACCGGTAAAAGGTTCATCCATTAAGAGGATGTGCGGCTCCTGCGCAATGGCACGCGCCAGAAACGCGCGTTGCTGCTGTCCGCCCGAGAGTTGACCGATGGACTGCTCCGCCAGATCGGCGATGCCCATTTGCATGAGACTTTTTTGAACGGCATCTCTATCACGGGAAGTGGCGCGCTTGAGCCAGCCCATTTGCGCGAAACGTCCCATCATGACCACATCTTCCACAGTGACGGGAAAACGCCAGTCCACTTCTTCGCGTTGGGGAACATAGGCGACACAATCTTGATGTAAACCCAGCGCTTCACCATGAATGAAGATATTTCCCTGTTGCAACGGCAGCAACCCAACCAATGCCTTGAACAGCGTGGACTTGCCCGCTCCATTTGGACCGACCACGGCAACGCGGGACCCATGCGGCACTTGAAAACTCAGCTCGCGCAAAACGATCTTGTCGCCGTAGCCGATGTTGATATTTTGAAGTTCGAGACGATGAGGTGTATGAGACATTTCGGTTCGCGATTTCCGATTTGCATTTTGGATTTACGCTTTCAGATGTTAATCGTAAATTGTAAATCTAAAATTGCCGTAATTGCTCAGCCTGCTCATTCTCGATTGTCGTTTCGAGAAATCTTTTTGGCGTTGTCCAAGATTTCTCCTCGCTTCGCTCGTCGAAATGACAAGCCGCTGAGCAGTTACAAATTGCCTTATCTTACTTCAATCCTTCGACGATCTGGGCGACGTTGTACTTCATCATCTCGATGTAGGTCGCGGCGGGGGCGCCATCGGTCAGGGTTTCGAGGTAGAGACCGTCCACCACTTTCACGCCTGTTTCATTGGCGATCTGTTCCGCAAGATCGGCGTTCTCCACTTCGCCCAGGAAGATGGCAGGCGCGCCGGACGTTTTGACCGCATCGATGGCGGATGCGACCTCCCGCGCCGAAGCGCCCGCCTCGGAACTGAAACTCGGCAGGATGGTATCCACAACTGTGAAGCCGTATCGCCCAGCAAAATACCCAAACGTTTCGTGATTGGTCACAAGCAGGCGGCGTTCGGCGGGAATCGTCTCCACCTGCTCCCTGATGAAGGCATCCAACTCCCGCAACTGGGCGATGTATGCCCCGGCATTGGCTTTATAGGTATCTGCGCCCTCGGGGTCGGCTTCGCTCAAACCGTCGCGGATGTTTTCGACATAGGCGATGACGAGATTCGGGTCGAGCCACATGTGCGGATCGCCTGCCTCATGCGCATGATCTTCGTCTCCTTCGGCATGTTCGTCCATCGCATGAGGTGTCAGCCCCTCTGTCGCTTCGATGACCAGTCGTTCGCCGCCCGCATTTTCCAAGAGCAACTCGATGAAATGCTCGTATTCGATTCCATTTAGGATCAACACGTCGCTCTCCGCAATTTTGGAGACGTCCGCAGGCGCGGCTTGGTAGGCGTGCGGATCCGCGCCGATGGGGAGCAGAGACTCAACCGCCAGGCGGTCACCCGCCACGTTCTGGGCAATGTCCGCGAGGAAGGAGGTGGAGGCGAGAACGCTCACAGCGGAGTCTCCGCTTTGAGGGACAGACCCGCAACCGGCGAGGAAAAGAAGCGCAAGGATCAGCAATCCATTTCCTTTATTGAAAAAAGTTTTCATTTAGAACTCCTAAATTTTATCCCTCAACAAGCGAGGGATTTGTTTTGCAGGTCGGGCTTGCGCCTGGCTTTTTAACTTAAGAACGACAATTCATACACAGTCCGAACAATTGCAGCCAGTGTTCGTTGATCTGGTATCCGGTCTTGCGCGCAATCGAGCGGGTCAGCGCATCCAGGTCATCCCCTTCAAAGAATTCAACCTGACCGCATCCCTGGCAGAGTAAAAGATGTTGATGCCCCACGCCCGCCGCAATGAACGCCTGACATCCCACCGGCTGATGCACGCGCTGAATGAGATGCAGTTCCTCCAGTTTTTCGAGCGTGCGATAGACCGTGACCAGACCAAGGGCGCGATATATCTTCCGCGCCGCATCGTACACTTCCTGCGGAGTCAGGGCGTGGGTCGCGCCAAAGACGGTATGCACCACCGCCCGCCGCGCCGCGGTGATGCGATAGCCGTTATCGTGTAATTGTTCCAGCCACGTTTCTGATGCCGTCATTCAGGTTTTCCTTACTGAAAATCATTTTCAAATAGTATAAAGGGAAATTTTGGGAGAGTCAAGTTTAAAAAGAAAAGACCTGTCAGGTTTCGAAAACCTGGCAGGTCTCCAAAGCTACCACACCCACTTCGGGTTGAACCCGTCGATCCTCAAGTCTTTCACCTCGCCGCTTTCGGCATCGACCACCTGCAACTTCGATGAGAATGGAAAATTATCCAGCGCATACAACTCGAATAGAATATAGTTCCCATCCGGCGACCAGTTCAAACTGCCGTGCAAGGCATCAACGTCGTTTGTCACCATGCGGGGATCGCTCCCGTCCGGGTTCATCAGCCAGACCTGGTCGCCGCGAGTCACGGACAGATCGCGCCGCACGACGGCGATCGTCTCCCCATCGGGCGACCAGACAGCGAACGTATTCTCGAAGCCTTTATCGAGGCTGATGTTGACCAGCGTCTGCGACTCGACTCCATAGATGAACAACTCGGTCACAAACTGGTCGTGGCGGATGACTACATCGCGCAGCAGGATCGTCTTGCTGTTCGGCGACCACACTGCCGCCGCGCCCAAAACATTTTCGATCATGCGCGTCTCACCGCTCTCAAGGTGATACAAACGGATTCCCTCCGGCGTGGCGTAACTCAACCACTTTCCATCCGGCGACCAGCGCGGGTTGCCGCCGGGCAATTGCGAATCTTGAAACACCGGCTGGGCTTCGGCAGTCGCCACATCCACCCACCACAGGGTCGGCAGTCCGCTCGTGTTACCATCCAGGCTCATGTGTTCATAAATGATCCGGCTTCCGTTCGGCGACCAGACCAGCCCCGAGCAAATCGCATCCCGGCAATCGGTCAACTTCCGGCCCGATAAATTTTCAAGGTCCAGAAGCCATATCTCATTCGACGTACTTTCGTTCTGCGTCACATATGCGGCTTGAGAAAAATCCGGCGAGACGATGGTATCGTCCACGCTTTGATTCTCCCCCGAAATAAGTTGGGATGTATCGCTCGAAAAATCCGTGATGAATAACCCCTTGATGCGATTCTCGTCTTCGCGCAGATACAAAATCCGCGCCTCGTTTACTGACGTTTGAACTGGTGCGGCGAACCCGGCATTTTCCTTCGCCCGGACCACCGCTCCCCACGTCAGCGCCGCGCCGAGGATGACGACGACAATCGCCGATACAAGCGGCATGACCGGCGCGAATCTATCGAGGAAGCCCATGCGGTCGAAGAGACGGCGGCTGTTGACCATCAGCAAGCCGATGACGATCAAGACCACAGCGAGACCGAGGCTAAAGGACAGGATCAATGCCAGACCAAGCATGAGGCGGTTGATCGCAATCGCAACCAAAAGAATGGCGATCGCATCCGGGCATGGGACGAGTCCGCCGCTGACGCCGAGGGCGATCAACGAACGCCAGGTGATGGCTTCGGGAACGTCATGCGAGTGCATCTTGCCGTCGCCGTGATGGTGCATTCCCGCGGGCATGGAATCCACTTTGACAGAGCCTGCCGGTTTGTGGACGTTCGCTTTTGGCGCAAGTGAAACCCGTTTTATATTGTTCTTGCCGCCGCCTTGAGCAGAGCGAGAACGCCAAAAGATGAATCGCTGCCAAAGCAGATACAACCCCAAGCCGAGGATCAACGCGCCCGAAAGGATTTCGAGAAACGGAATGACCGTTGTCGGCAAAATGTATTGCGACGCGGCAAGCGTGAGAATGCCGAGCAAAAAGACAGAGCCGGTATGCGTCAGCGTGACGACCGTGCCGAGCACGATGGCGTGCCATGATGTTCCGCGCGACCCGACAAGATACGCCGCAACCACCGTCTTGCCGTGACCGGGAGTTAAAGCGTGCAAGGCTCCTAATGCGAGAGCGATAACCAAGGCGAAGGCATAGAATGCCAGTGAGCCTTCTTTACTGCGCACAAGGTCGAGCAGGATTTCCTGCGGGGAACGTTCGGAGAGTTCCGGCACAACCTGCTCGGCGGTTTCGGTGACGACATCCTTCTCCTGCCCGAACGGAAGCGCGGGCGCGCCGCTGTCCCATGATGTAAGCAGGCGGCTTTGATCTTCGATGCCCGCCGGGTTGTGGATGAAATCAATGGTGAGGATGTGACTCTTTTGCGAAGGGAATAAAAACGCTGTGCCGTCTTCGGCAGTCAGATAGAACCAGTTGATGGCTTTGGACGAATCCCAATCATTCTCGATGACGATGCGCTGGGTGTTGTTCGCGTTCTGATTCAACCCGGCAGAGAGTTCGTACACGAGGAATTCCTCCCCCGCCTGAAAGGCTTGCAAGCTGGAAGGGATGTTGATCGAATCAACCGCCAGCGGCAGGGATTTGCCATCCACCGTAACGGTCAACTGATCCAAGCGTGAGGCGCTCCAGTTCCGCCCCTCCTCCTCGCTGACGGAGCCATCCTGGTCCACATCCATCTCATTCCAGATGAAGTTGACCAAGAGCAGCCCCGGCTTGACCTGCCACTCGACGCGCATGTCGGTCTGGGTAAGTTCTACGGTGATGGTGTGAGCGTACAAGTCCGCGGGGTGGGCGAGGGCGGGTTGAATAGGAAAGAAGGAAAGAAGAAAGAGAAGAAGCGCGAGAAGCGAAAGGCGATGGGAGATTATTTTTTGCACGCGGGGATTATACCCATATCGAAGAAATGGCAGGAAAGTCTCGAATGACGTATCGGCGGTTGTTGTATAATTCAAATATGCTTTCAGCAAGAGACGCACGTATTGCCCGCAAGGTAAAGCGCCGGTTATCCGAAATCGCCCCGGTTAAGCGATTGGTGGTCTATGGTTCGCGCGCCCGCGGCAAGCCAGCAAGATACTCAGACCTTGACCTTTACATCGAATTCGGCACGCTGGTTGACCCCGCCTTACGGAGGAGAATCCGCGAAATTGCATGGGAGGTCAGCCTGGCTTCAGGAGTGGTTGTCACCACCCTGGTTGCCAGCGATAGATTAAAGGGGCAGCCAATCTTAAAAGCGATCAAGGCAGAGGGGATTGCGGTTTAATGGATGAATCCAGGCAATATGCAATTCATGCCCGTTTGAAACAGGCAAAAGAAACCCTCGAAGAATCGGAGACTTTATTCGAGCAGGGATACTGGCGCGGCACAATCAACCGGGCTTATTATGCAATGTTTTACGCCGTCCTCGCGCTGGCGGCGCTCAAGGCAGTAGTGGTTTCGAAACACACACATGCCATAGCCTTTCTCGATAAGGAATTTGTCAACAAAGGAATTTTTCCGAAGGAAATCTCGCGCGCCATGCACGTCAACTTTGACGAGCGTCAAACCAATGATTATGGGGAAATATGGGAGGTTGATCATGATGAAGCCAAAAACACTCTGAAAGAAGCAAAGTGGTTCGTCAAAACCCTGGAAGAACACATCAATAATCAATAGCGCCCGGGTGAATGATGGAAGTCCGCGCTGAAGGAACACAAATGCCCATCAGTGGGCATCAACAGTCTGGATTCCTTCGATAAACCCAGGATAAAACTTTCGACCCCGTTTTCCTCACGGCAGCCATTGCGGCAGGATTCCCTCCGCCAGCACGGTTGCCTGGTTCGTGCCTTCGCGCCACAGACCGATCTCCGGCTTGAATTGCCCGCGCATTTTGAATTGCTGGAAGAGCAAGGCGCCCCCCCACGGATCCCATTGCGGGGAGTTGTAGGTGTAATCGGGGTCTTGTGCGACGACAATGCCCTCGAGCAAAGATGGGTCGAGTACCCACAATACGCGCGAAGGGCTGTCCACTTCCATGCGCAAGCCGAGCACAAGACGTTCTTCCAGCGCAGACCAGGCAAGGGAGTAATAGGCATTGTCGTAAACATCCACCGAGCCGAACAAGGGGATCGTCTCGCCAGTTGATAAGTCGGCGAGCATGACGAGCGTGCGTCCGCCGTTATCGGTCTGTTCGAAGGTCGTGTAAAGCAGGCGGGTCGAATCAGGCGACCATGCCACAGGTCCGCCCGTGGTGGATGGGAAGAGGACCAACTCTCCGCTTGTAAAATCTATCATGTGGATGAAATCCGCCAACCCGTCGAAGGAGGCGAGGCGGTTTCCATCCGGCGACCAGGAGGGGTTGTATCCCAGAATGCTTTGGTCTTCGTAGACGGGTCCATCTGCGCCGCTCTCGATATCCACGACCCAGATGCGCGGCGAACCGAATGGCAGGTCGGGCGTGGGTCCCGCCGCCTCGCGCGAATAGGCGATGCGCGTATCACCGGGGGCAATGACCGGCGTGGTGCAGCGATCAAGACCGCAATCCAACAAAAGAGATTCGTCGCCGCCCTCGCGGCTTACCCGCCACAGGTCGATCCCGCCGTTTTGGTTGACGGATGTAAAGACGATGAAATCCCCTCCCTGGGCGACATCGAACGAGACGACTTTTATTTCTTCGGAAGTGAGACGCTTCGCCCCGCGCCCGGTCCTGTCCGCTGACCAGATGCCGCTCTGCCCCCCGGCTGTGACCATATATGCGACGCGCGGTTCACGAATGCGAAACTCCCAACTTTGCGGCTTTTTTACTTCGCGCCCTTTGATATTCGTCTCACCGGCAATGACCTTTACGGTATAGGTAATTTCAGGGTCGAACGGCTGGAGCGGAACGAATCTGACGCTGGTGTCATCCACCGTTTGCAAGTAGCCCTCATGGATCGGGTCGAGCGCGATCAACTCGGAAGCCATCTCGGCAGAGACGACCTCGGAGAATTTGAAGGTGATCGCGTGATACGGACCGACCAAGCCATCCTCGGGTAAATCCACGCGGACACTGACGCCCGCGCTTTCACCGACCCAGATGACGAAACCGGCAATGGCGGCAAGAAAGAGAATCAAGCCGATGGCAAGCGAGTCGATGGTCAGGCGGGGTTTCATGGGAAGAGATAGGGCTGGGCGGGAACATCCGCAGGCTCAACCGACTCTGCCACGATCATCGGTGTGCGCGTGTCGTTGAGATCAATGGATTGAATCTTCCCTTTGACGACCACCCAGGCATCCTGTTCGAGCGAATTCGATTTTTCCCACCTTACAGGCATGGCAATGGCGAACCCGTCCGCCGCGCAACAGGAGACGACGAAGCGGCTGACGAAGAATTGATCCGCTTCGAGCTCGTCGCCGAAGTAGACGAATCCCACCACCGATGCCTCCTGCCCGATGAATTCGGTGATGTCGTCCTGATAGTTGAACAATTTCAACCATTGCAGGATGTTGCGCTCCTGCGACTCGGTCTCGAAGATCTGCGCGGACGAATCTGAGCTGACGAGCGGGGCGCTGGTGTTGAATCCCTTCGTGGTAAATGCGGCTGAATCCAATGGACGGGCGGGGATGAGCAACCCGATGGCGAGGGGAATGATCATGATCCACAAAGCCGCCGAAGATGGGGCGTGGTCATGCTCGTGGTGATGTTCGGGATGTTCCAGCTCGTGCTGGCGGGAGCGGCGGTTTTCAGAAAAGATGGTCTGCGCCATGACCGCCAGAAAGACGATGGCGATGATCGTCAGCGGCACAAAGCGCGAGTTGATGTACCAGGTCAATTGTCCGTTGACGGCTTTGGAAATGAAAAAGACGCATAAGCCGAGCAGGATCAGACCTTGATAGGAACGGAACATTCGTTGGGGCATTGTCTCTCCAGCATGTAACTCTGATCGACACAAGGTACGACGAAGCATCTCTACGACTAGCCCAGAGACCCTTCGTGGCGCTTAAGGCGCCACTCAGGGTGACGATCATTTGACAAAATAATTAAACACCAATCCCGCGATCAAACTGATCATGAACGGGATCAAAATGATATACGCCACGGCGCGGCGTTTGAAAACCTGCAAATACATGATCGTGCTTTTAATATCCACCATGGGACCGAAAACGAGGAACGACAGCACCGAGCCGAAGCTGAACGCGCCGGTAAAGCCGAGGGCGACGAACGAATCCACCGTCGAACAGATGGAAAGCAGAACGGCAAGCAGGAGCATGACCAGGACCGAGAGAACCGGTCCGCTTCCAATGGATAACAGCGTGGACTGGGCGATAAAGGTCTGCAATCCCGCCGCCAGTAACGAGCCAATGATCAGATAGCGTCCCATATCGAAGAACTCGTCCACGGTGATGAGCAAAGCCTTGCGGATTTTCCCGCCGATGGAGTCCCCCGCCCCGGCATGGACATGGTCGTGATCGCCGCCTGATAAAACGGGAAGTAAAACCTCATCCGGCTCGCCCTGGACGGAGAAGACGAGTCCCACCACCACGGCAATGATCAGGCTGACGACGAATCTCCATAAAAGCATCTGCCCCCACCCAAACGCGGATGCGGTGCTGAGGATCACGATGGGATTCAAAACAGGCGCGGCAAGCAGGAAGGAAATGCCCGCCGAAAGCGGTAGTCCCTTTTTGAAAAGCCGGCGCGTGAGCGGCACGACCCCGCACTCGCAAACGGGAAAGATCATGCCCATGAACGCGCCGCTGATCGCCGCCGCGGCTGGACGATGCGACACCCAACGGCTCATCCCGTCGCGGTCAATGAAAACTTCGACCAGGCCCGAAGCAAAAGTCCCCAGCAAAAGATATGGCACAGCCTCGACGAAGATACCAAGGAAGACCGTGGCGAAGACGTTGAGTTTGTCCCATAGCCAGGTGGCAGACCCGGCAGGCATCATGCTCGAAGCCACAGCAACGAGGATGGCGAGCAGTATTAGCAAAATTGTATTTCGCGGGAGGCGGTTGCTTGCAGTCGTTTGCACACAAAGATTATAACTCTGGGCTGGTCGGTCTCGAATTCTTTCAAGAACTTCTCGTTTGGTTTTCCGGAGTCCAACGACTCCCGTCGTTGGACGATCAAAAGTCTCCCGACTTTTGACTCCAAACTTCACCCCAGCCCGTGGATTTTTGCAGCACAGACGGTTTAATGTCGCCCAGTTTTTGTCCGCGTCCCTGGCAGGCGCGGATGTAGGCGGCGCTTCCGTCTTTGACCTGAATGGTTTGCGTTTCAGCGAGTTGACCCAACCTGCGGCAGTAGTCGTAGTGGAAGTTGGCGCGGAGGGAGGTATCTAGTTGGGTGGTCAGGTAGTCGGATAGTCGGTTAGTCGAGTTGTCGGCAAGTTCGATATAAAGGGTGTAATGAAAGGGCGGGGTGTCGTCGGGGGCGAGCATGTAGAAGATTGGATTCAGGTTATGTTTCGCAAAAAGTTCTTTCAACACTCCTGCCACAAATTGCTCGTTGAGTTTTTCGCCGAAGTAGTCCGAGACCCTATCCGCCTTGCCGATGAATTTGACGCAGGGGATTTGGTTGTAGAAACCCGTCACTTCCACGATGTCGTTGAGTTGATAGCGATACAATCCCCCGCCGGTAGTGACGATGACAGAGTAGGTCTTTCCCTTTTCGAGTTGATGTGCGAGGAGAATATCGCCGTTTTCAGAGAGAAATTCAAAGTAGTGCGAAGTGACGGCAAGCGCGTTACCGTATCCCGTCAACGGGAAGGATACAAAGGCTTCGGTGGCAAGCAGTCCTTTGGGCTGGATGATTACATCAGGAAATAAATTCTGTAACTCACGCGCATAGGGTTCGGAAGCGCCGTCCGCCCAACAGGAGATCAGGGAGAGGCGCTGCCAGACGGAGGGGTAGTTGGTTGGGGAGAGTTTAGAAAGGGTACGAGAACGGGGTTTATTGGGTAATTGGTAATTGGTAATTGGGGATTGATTGGGTGGAGTTATGGTTCCATCAGCGAGGTCTTTTAGGAGGGAGTCCCACCAGGTTTCGAGTGGCGCGAGTAAAAGGGTGAGGAAGGTGGGATTCCAGACCGAGATCAGACGCAGGTCTTCGCAGCGCAAGAGATACAGCAAGGTGACATAACGGAAATCGTCCACATCTTGAATGTGTTTGACAAAGTTGGGAACCGCCATTAAAGATGATTCGATGACCGGACCGAATGAGCCAAGATAGGCGCTGTCTTCCTCGAAGCCGATGGGAATGCCTGAAGGTGTGCGGCGCGGACCAGCCGTCAGCGGGGAGATGCTCCAGTAAGCGGGACCAGTTATCAGGTCCGGGTGATGCGTGAACAGGTCGTGGATCCAGGCTGAGAGGGCGAGTCGAAATTCACGTTGGAGAGTCCGCGTGTAGGGGATCATCTTCGAGGCGGATGTGGAGCCGCTGGAAAGTTCGAAGAGTTGGACGGGGTCGCGGGTGAGGATGTCCTGTTCGCCGTTTGCGATGCGGGTGATGTAGGGGAGGTAATCGTCGTAATTGGTAATTGGTAAATGGTGATTGGAGATTACCTGTCTACCTGTGTACTTGTCTACGTATTCTGTTTCTTGATTTTGAGTTAGATAGTTTCGCAATATACCCGCTTGCGTTTCAACAACATGACGCGAAGCATAATGAAAGTGCCTTGCGGCTTTGCGGGAGGTGAACAGCCAGAGACGATTGGCGAGCGCGGCTTTCATCGCGCCATGCGCCTGCCTGCGGGGGTGAAGTTATCGGGGTGAACGCGGGTGAGGCAGACGAGTTCGTCGCCCAGATGGTGATGCGGGTTGACCTTGATGTAGTGCGCCACATGCGGGTCGGAGAGACGCTCGTCAGTGACTTCGGCAACACCTTCGCGTAATGGGGTCGCGCCGTCCTTGAAGCGGACAACGCCAAGGTCGGGATAAAAATCGTCGCCATAGCGGTGGGAGGCGAGGAAGTTCATCAGGCTTTGGGTTTCGGGCGGAGTGGGCTGGCTGTAGCAGGGATAAAACTCTTTGTAAAAAACCGTGAGGAAGCGATAGGTTTTGTAGCCCGAAGAGATCAACAGCCAATAGACAGGCTGGGGCATGTCTGCGGTTTTTTCGAGCACGGTATGAATCCATTTTTTTGGGAGTTCGGGTGTGCCCCAATACGCGCGGCGGATGATGGTATCGCCGGAGTAAACGGCTGTGATGCGTTGCCCTTGATAGTCGGTCTCGTAAATGCCGAGCGTGGAGAAGCCCTGCACTTTGTTCGTTTCGTCGTCGCGGATGAGGATGATCCAGTTCTTGTTGTTCAGGTCACGCTGGAAGATCGCGGGGGAAGTCTGCTCGAAATTTTCGCTGAAAACGCCGAACATTTCTTCGACGACGTTTGGCGCAAGTTCGCTTCGGTGGAGGGTGAGGCTGGTGAGGTGGGGCATGATTTTTTTCTACGCCTCCGCCTTGTCAACGGGCCCCGCCGATTGGAACGGCGCAAGACGCGCAAGTTGGATGCCCTGCTTCTTGAGCGTTTCCTTTCTGAACAGGGGATTGTATGCCAGATACACGCCGAAGCGCAGGGGGTTGCGCATGTTGGTTTTGAAGTCGGTGACGCGGCGCAGGATGGACGAAATACTGTTGAAATTCCGGCGCGCATGGAACGACCAGTGGGTCAATTCGTCTGCGGTCATGTGCGAGGGATGAAAGGCGGCATGGTTGTAACGGTAATCGGGATGCAGCCACCATTTGCCCTCGTACATCAGGCGGTTTTCGGCTTGCAATTTGGCGTACAGCGGCGTGCCGGGATATGGCAGAAGGATGTTGAACGCCGCAAAGGTGAATTTATTTTCAAGCGCGAAATCGAGCGTGCGGCGGATCGAGTCGGGGGTATCGCCGTCGTGACCGACCGTGAACGCCGCCCAGGTCTGCAAGCCGTAATCGCGCAGGACTTCAATGGCTTTGGCGTAGACTTCATAGCCCGTCGAAAGATTCTGGTTTTTCTTCATCCCGCGCAGGGTGCTGGGATTGATGGATTCGAATCCGATCACGTTGCCCAGGCATCCGCTTTTGACCATCAGCGACATCAACTCGCGGTCGCGGGTCATATTGATGCTGGCTTGCGAGACCCAGCGGATCTTGAGCGGGATCAGGGCGCGGAAAAGTTCCTTGGCGGCGGCAATATCGGAGATCATGTTATCGTCCACGAAAAAGATGAATTTGCGTTTCTGGTCTTCGATCTCGCGCAGGACGCGGTCGATGCTGCGGTGGTAATGCGTGTGCGTGAAGTAGGTGCTGGTGGCGCAAAACGTGCAGGTAAAGCGGCATCCGCGCCCGAATTGCAGGAGCGAAATGGGCAGGTATTTGCCGTCCTTGTAGAGATCGCGGCGAGTCAATGTGTCGGGTTGGGGAATGTGCGGTTCGCCGCGATAAATCCGGCGGAGTCTGCCGCGCCGCGCGTCTTCCAGCACTTGATGCCAGATTCCCTCCGCGTCGTTGATCAGGATCGAATCGGCATGTTCCAGCGCCTCTTCGGGAATCAACGTCGGATGCATTCCGCCCATGATGACCGGCACGCCGCGTTTGCGGAACTCCGCCGCGATCTGGTATGAACGCTTCGCGCTGTAAATCTGCACGGTAATGCCGACAAGGTCGGTTGGCTCGTCGAAGGGGATCGGCTCAATGCGGTCATCGTAGAGCGCAACTTCCACATCGGGCGGGGTCAAACCTGCCAGCGCGCCAACCGAGAGCGGCTCCATGCGCGCTTCGTCCTCGTAGTTGCCAATGGCGGGGTAGATCAGCGTGATTTTCATGCAGTCCTCACAAAATTAAAGTCCGGCGCGCCCAAAGACAGTTCGGCGACATCCAGCGGCATCCCGTTCCCCAGCGGCTCGCCCTGCTTGTTGAGAATCTCGCGGATCGAAGCGAGGTTGATCCCCAGGTATCCGAACATGTTGTACAACGAGCCCGAGTTCGACCTGGAGGCGATCATGCGTTTGAAGATCGAACTGTACGCGCCAAAATCGCTCCGTATCTTGAAGCAGCCCTCCGCCAGTTGTTCGGGAGTCATCTTTTTCGGGCGGAAGATGGTCTCGCCGTAGCGGTAGGAATCGTCCAGCCACCAGCGCGGATAGATGAGGCGGTCCTCCTTCTTCAAGCGTTGAAATAAAGAAGTGGCAGGCGTGGGAATCAACGGGTTGAACTGCGCCAGCGCCAGCTTGGACTCCATCGCAAAATCGAAGGTACGGGCAAAGGCGTCGGGCGTATCGTTATCGTAGCCAAGCACGAAGGAACCGAAGACCATGATGCCGCGCTCGTAAAAACGCGCCAGCGTATTGGCGTACCCGCCGTATTTCAGGTTCCATTTTTTACGCATCATCACCAGGTTGGCCTCGTCCAGCGACTCAAACCCGACCAGGCAGCCCACGCATCCGCTCTTCGCCATCAAATCCAGCAGGCGCGGATTTTGGGCAATGTCCAAACTCACCTGGCAGGACCAGTGAATGTTGTAGGGAATCAACGCCTCGAACAATTTCTCCGCATACTCAAGGTTGTTGAAGAGATTATCGTCCGCAAAGAAAACGTATTTGCCGCGCAGTTCATCCACCTCCTTCAACACATCCTCCAGGCAGCGGCGCGGCATATCGCGTCCATAAAAGGCATGGATCGAGCAAAAGTCGCAGGCGTATTTGCATCCGCGCCCGATCTGAATCAAATGCAGCGGCTTGTATTTCTTGCCCGCAAAAATTCGGCGGTCGGGGACCACGCCGTCAACCTCGAGATTGGGCGGCGACTGATACACGCGCTTCAACCTGCCCGCCCGCGTATCCTCCACGATCTGCGCCCAGACCGCCTCGGCATCGCCAATCGCAATCGCATCGGCAAATTGAAGGGCTTCCTCCGGAACCAGCGTGGGATGATAGCCGCCCATCACCACCGGCACGCCGCGCGCGCGATAATGCGCCGCAAGTTGATAGGCATATTTCGAGGTAAAGGTCTCAAGGGTCAACGCCACGAGATCGGTCGGCTCGTCGAGCGGCACAGGCTCGATGCGCGCGTCATAAAATTTGATCTCCACATCCGGCGGAGTCAGCTTCGCCAGAATGCCAAAGACCAGCGGCTCGAGCGCGTCTGCCGCGCGACGGGATGTGATATGCGGACGAATAAACGTAATTCTCATTGGATAAAGTTCCTCGCTTCTTTGCGGACCTCGGTCCTGATTCGCCGACCCGGGCAGTATCCGCGCCGGGGCAGGTTCGCTTTACATCTCATCACGTCCCTCCCGAAAGCGGCGGAAGGCAGGCAGGTTCATCGCCGCAAACAGATAGATATGCCAGGCATCCCTGCAATTGACGCGCGTATCGAAGAACCTCTGCGCCAGCGAGGGAATGCCGTAGAACTCGCGGTACAGTCGCACACGCGTCTCTTCCAACTCCTCCGCCGACATGCCCTTCGGGTGAAAGACCACTTTGCCGTATTTATATTCGGGGTTCAACCACCAGTCCTGAATACGGATGCGCCCCTCGCGCGTGAAGGTCTCGTGCAGTTTCGTGCCGGGGTACGGCGTGAAGAGATTGAACAACGCCGCCAGCAAATGCTGCGAACGCGCAAACTCCACCATGCGGTTCAGCGATTCGGGCGTGTCGCCATCCATGCCGAGAAAAAACGACCCAAGGATGCCGATGCCGTGCTCGCGAAATATCCCCAGGGATTCCGCCAGGCTGCGGTTGGCAATGTTCCAGCTTTTGTTCACCTGCCGCAGGTTTGCCGGTTCGATTGACTCTATCCCTGCCAGAACGCCGAGACATCCGCTTGCCTGCATCAGCCGCATCAACTCGGGGTCTTGCGCGGTTTGCAGGCTTGCCTGGCTCACCCAGCGGATCTTGAGCGGAATCAGTTCGCGGAACAACGCCTTCGCCGCCTCGCGGTCGGCGGTGATGTTATCGTCCACGAAAAAGACGAACTTGCGCCCGATGCGCTCGACCTCCTCCGCCACATCGCGCGGCGAACGATAGCGGAAGGAATGATTGTAAAAGGTGGAAACCGAACAAAAATCGCACAGATGCGGGCAGCCGCGGGTCGCCTCGACCATGCCGATGGGCGCGTATCCCTTATCGTCGAAGATCGAACGGTTTATCCTGAGGTCGCTCAACGGCGCCGACGTGTCGCGCCGGTAAAAACGCTGGAGTTGCCCGCGTTCGGCATCGCGGATGACCTGCTCCCAAACACCCTCGGCTTCGCCCGTCAGGACGGCGTCCGCGTGCCGGATCGCCTCCTGCGGCGCAAGCGTGGCATGATGCCCGCCCAACACGACCCGCGTCCCGCGTTTTCTGAACTCATCGGCAATCTGGTATGCCCGCCGCGCCGCAAACGTATGGAAGGAAATGCCAACCAGGTCGCGCGGCTCGTCGTAATCAATCGGTTCGAACCTGTCGTCAATCGCCTGCACTTCCACGCGCGGCGGGGTCAGCCCGGCGAGGTAGGCAAGCGTCAGCGGTTGAAGGAACCAGAACGGCTTCTCCTTCAAGTCCTTGTTCTCGATGGACGACGCCATGATCAATGTAACCTTCACGCCTCGCCTCCTTTCCAGACGGGTTTCATCCACTCGTGATAGAACGAGCAGTCGCGGCAGGCTTCGATGTCTTCAAAGCGTCCCTGCGCCATCAGTTCGCGCAATTGGTTCATGCGCGGTGAGTTGTATATCTCGCGGATGCTTTGTTCGCGGAGGTTGCCCAGCACCTCGCGGTTCGCCCAGTCGTTCGCGCACATCGGCACGTCGCCGTTCTCCAGAATGTGCATCAGGCTGAAGACGTAGGGGCAGGCGGGGTAGACATGGCTCGCGCTGATGCGTTTGAGATGCGACAGCCATCGGTCGTAATCCATGATCTTGGACGGGTAGTTTCGCACCGTCCCGGAGCGGTTGTTGACGTCGAAAAAGAAGAGGTTGAAATCGCCCCAGCGCTCGCGGAAGACGCGCAGGTCTTCCCTGTTTTTTTGTTCGCGCACAAAACGCAGGTAGATGTTGACGTTCGACAAATCCATCTTCGAGAGCGCGTCCAGGTTATCCGTCACCTGCCGCCACGAAAGCCCGACCATGACGCGGTTGTAGGTCTCTTCATTGGCGGCATTCAGGCTGACGGTGATCAGGTCCACCCCGGCATCCATCAGGCGTTTGACGCGGACGGGAGTGAGCGGGCTGCCGTTGGTGACCAGTTCCACCAGTTGATGCGGCTGCGCCTTGCGTTTGAATTCCGCGACCCGTTCCTCCATTTTGACGTCCAGCAGCGGCTCGTTCTTGGACATGGGGACGAAGTCGTGCAAGCCGGGCTCGGCGGCGCATTCGTCCACAATTTTGGAATACAGCGCGTCGTCCATGATACGTTTTTCCTGCAAGTGGACGGTGTACGGGTAGGGGCAGAAGTCGCAGGCGGCGTTGCAGCGGTTGATGGTTTGCACCTGCAGGACGGCGGGGAAAAGTTCGCCGCGGGTCTTCATCCATTTGCGGATGTTGGGCAGGGTGAGCCGAAGCGTATGCGCCCAATACCCCGTCCACCCGACAAGGCGGCGCACACGCGGGTTGGCGTACCCCGTGCGCGAGACAAGGAATGGCAGGGGCAGTCTTTCGAGGTTCATGCACAGGACCACCAAAAGCCCTGCGATGAATCTGATGAATGGGGAAAGCAGAAGTTCAATCAGCCGCATGGAGACCTGTCAGGCTCGGGGGAGAATCGGCTTGGGGGGAAGAATCAGCCAGGGTCGCGGTCGGAAGCGAGTTCCAGTAGCGCATCCAGCCCATGAAACCGGAATCCACTTCGGGGAGGAGAATCCCGAATTTGAATTGCAATCCGTTGACGATGGCGATGTCGTGGCGCAGGAAGGCAAGCGTGAGGCGGTGGGTGATTTCCATTAAGACCGGGCGAAGAAGGGCGGGGATTTTTCGGGCGCGGGCTTTGGTGATGGCGTTCAGCACAAAGATGCGCGAGGAGGTTTCTGTGACGGGCAGAGTGGCGAACATGATGTAGGTGGAGGTTCGGTCGCTGGTGGCGACGATGATATTGCCGCCGTAACAATCGGCGACCAGTTCCACTTCGCGCACGCCGATGGCGCGTAACAGGCGGTCGTTGTAGCCGTCGCCGCCCACGCTGGCGCGGAAGTTCAACCCGTAATGATGGGGCGAATTGATGAAGACTTTTGGTGTGCCTACCAGCGGGCGGTGATGCACGGTGGAAAAATGCTGGGCGTCGTATGAGTTGGAAGCGAGGACCTGGTAGGGCGTGTCGAAGTCCATGACGGTGATGCGGCTGGTCTGGTGGAAGGCTTCGGCGGGAAAGTCGGGCGGGGGCGCATCCGGTTCGCCGCCGAGAAAGCCGAAGACGATTCCGTTGCGTTCCTCGATGCATAAAGCGGACTGTCTCGCGCGGTTCGGAATTTCAGACGCCATGGGGATGTGTTCGCACCTGCCGCCTGTGTTGAATTCCCAGCCGTGCATGGGGCATTGCAGCCGTTCGCCTGAGACTTTTCCGCGCGAAAGGTCGGCGCCCATGTGGACGCAGGTGGAGGTCATTACGCCGACCCGCCCCTGCTGTGAACGATACAACACCAGCGGAACGCCGAAGGCGGTCTGGCGCAGGAGTTTGCCGCGCTTCAAGGCGGACGATCCCGCCAGCGGATACCAGGCTTTGGGAAAGGATAGTTTTTTTCCGCTCATGCGGTTGTCTCCGTTTCGCCCGCCAGCAGCCATTCATGCAGGAAGGAACAGTCGCGGCAGGCTTCGATCTCTTCGAAGCGTCCCTGTTCCATCAACTCGCGAATCTCGTTCATGGCTTTTGAATTGTATATTTCGCGGATGCTTTGCGTATTCACATTTCCAAGGAGGTGGCGGTGATGCCAGTCGTTCGCGCAAAGCGGCACGTCTCCATTGGAAAGCACATGCATGATGCCGAAGGCGTGCGGACAGGACCCCTTGAAGAGGACGCGCCCCATGCTTTTGCGAATTTTTTTGAACAGGAAACTCTTGACGGGCTGGAGCCGGTCGTAATTGTCGAGCGCGCCGGAGCGGTTGTTGACTTCGTAGGCGACGACGTTCAAGCCCCTGCCCTTCCAGTATTGATTGAATGCCGGGAGTTCGCCTTCGTTGCCGGTCTGCCGGACATAGCGCAAAAAGATGTTGACCCTTGCCTTCAACGGGGAGTCGGCTATCGCCTCGAGGTTTCGGACGACCTGTTTCCACGACAAGCCTTCTATGATCGAGTTGTAGGTCGCTTCGGTAAAGGCGCTCAGGCTGAAGGTGATGGTATCCACTCCGCTTTCGACCAGCCGTTGAAAACGCGCCGGGGTGAGCGCGCTGCCGTTGGTGACGACCTCGACCATTTGATGGGGTTTTGCGATGCGCTTGAATTCGGCGATGCGGCTTTCCATTTTGACGTCGAGCAATGGTTCGCCCTGCGCCATGGGGACAAGTTCGACGAATCCGTCCTCGCCCGCGCATTCGGCGGCGATGCGGGAGTAGAGCGCGTCGTCCATGATGGAGCGCGGCTCCAAATGGACCGTGTACGGGTAGGGGCACATCTGGCAGGAGGCGTTGCAGCGGTTGATGGTCTGCACCTGCAAGACAACCGGGAAGAGTTCAGCGCGGCGTGCGCGCCATGCCTCGAGATTGGGGTTGGTGACCCATGTTCCGCGCAGGAGGTAGGTGAGGCTGGTGATGTTGCGGACGTTCGGATTCTCCCAGCCGGTTTTGGAGCGAAAGAAGGGAAAGAGACGGACGAGCGCCCAGTTGGCGGCGGTTAGCAGCAGGTCCAGAAAGGCGTCGAAAATTCGGTTCATAGGATCGCGATCTCCGGCGCGGAGGGGCGGTTATCTACGCGGGCGATTTCGTCGAAGCCGTCTTCCCAGGCGGCGAGGTAGATGTCGCTTTCGTAGGCGATGGGTCGGTAGGTTTTGACGATGGAATGGAAGCGGCTGTCTTTGGTCAAGCCGAGCAGGAAGTAATCGTAGCGGAGGCGGGCGGCTTCATCGTGAACGGCGCGTAACAAGGCGGCGAAGATTTGCGGGTCGTCATCGTCCACGGCGAGGAAGCAGGCGAAGCATTGGTTGAGGCGTGTGCCGGGTTCGGGCAGCGGGGTGAAGAGACTTATGATTTTGCGATATCGCGCCATATTGCCACTGTATCCGCGCACAACAGTTTGCTTGACGGCTTGTTGATCCCACAACGCCAGGCAGCCGTGGATGCGGGATCCGCTTTGGGCGAGGAAAAAGTTTGAAATGGAAAGACCAGGCGTGAGCGGGGAAAGAAGCGTCTCTCCCGTCCAGTGCGGGGCAAGTTGGCGGCGCATCCCGTTGCGGTGGAGACAATCTACGATGGCAGGAATCGAATCCGCTGTAGCGCGGGTGATTTTTATTTGCTCTTCGCCCGAAGCAATGCTGAGATTGCTTCGCCGCCAAAGAGCGGCGGCTCGCAATGACGGGAATGTCCGGGCGGGGTGAATGGCATACGTATACATGTGTGTGTGGCGATGCAGACGCGGGTAATGCGGCAGTTTTGAATCAAGCAAACGTTGGGCGGGGTTGTTATCGGAAACGATGCTCATGAGATAGAACTTTGCACGTCCGTCTTTGTGCTGTTCGCGCTGACCTTCCCAGCCCTTGCCGAGAAAACGCGCAAGCGCCAACCCATGCTGGTATTTCGAGTCGACGCGCAAGCCGCTGAAGTAGCCGACATCTTTGATTTCGCCGTTGACATAGAGCGGGCGCGCGGAGCGGTCGCCGATGCCGACGAGTTGATTTGTTTTCGTGTCGCGCACGACGAGTGTTTCATGAAACGCGCCTTCGATGGCGGAGGCGAGGAAGTAGTCCGGTTCGCGCTCCAACGACAATGAGATCGAACCCGCAAACGGATTCTCGCGCAGCAGGCGGCGCAGTTCGGGGTCGTCATGTTGCGTGGCGAGTTCGTAATGGTGGGCGGGCATATCACCAGCCGATGATCTCGGTATAGCCGATGGGTTTGTCTTCGAGTTTGAGGCTCAGGCGGATGAAATCGCGCAGGAAGCCGAGGTAGGAATCAGAGAAGAGCGCGTAGGGTAACTGCTGCCAGGTGACTTCGTAGACTTTCTTGAGGTGATAGCTGGGGACTTCGGGGAAGAGATGATGTTCGAGGTGATAGTTCTGGTTGATGAAGCAGAATGAAACCAGCGGACTGGCATGAACGGAACGGCTGGCAAGCAAGGGGTCGCTGGCGTCGGTCAGCGCGTGCTGGGCAAGCCCCCACAAGCCGATCAAAAACCCGGTGACAAAGGTGGGGATCAGCCAGGCGAGCAGCAGAACCATGAATGGAATGCGGGAAAAAATGGCGAGGTAGAATGCGAACATCCCGGCAAATTCAAGCAGGATGCGGCGGCGCTGGCGGGCTGTGGCATGGCGGTAGCCAAGAACCGGGATGAGAAAGACGTAGATCAGCGGGGCGATCAGGACGCGCCCATAATAAAGAAGCATCAAACCCAGTTTGGTTTTGGCGTATAAACGGTATTCGTCCGGGTCGCCCTGCCCGCCAAGATAGCGATGATGCCGCAGGTGCAGGATGACCGCGCCGGTCAGGGACATGAAGAGGGGCAGGCAAAAT
Source organism: Candidatus Villigracilis adiacens (assembly GCA_016703605.1). GTDB lineage: Bacteria > Chloroflexota > Anaerolineae > Anaerolineales > Villigracilaceae > Villigracilis > Villigracilis adiacens. The sequence continues at coordinate 240,616 of JADJBU010000004.1, forward strand.
AGAAAGGAGACGAGATCGTTCAGTAATTTATTTTTGAACAAGACGCTGTGCATCCCTTCGTGGACTTCAAGGAAGAAGACGAAGAATGCCAGTCCGCACAGGAAGATGCCGAGAGCCATCAGCGGCAGTTTCAGCCAAAGGGTGGAAAGCGAAACGGCAAACAAGGTCAATGCCGCGCCGCCCAGCCAGGCGAAAAGGAAGGTGACGATCTCGAACAGGCGTAAACGCACGTCCTCTTTGCGGAAGGAGGCGAACTCGTCCTTGTGCCCGCTCATCAACTTTCGTTTGAGGGGCAGGTATTCGGGGGGAAGGGTGGCGGGCGGGAGGGACATGAGAGATCAACTCAACCTGAAGGTTGCGTTACCAGTTTATCGGTTCGCCTCGTTCGCGGACTTTGAGCAGGCTGCCCGTGAAGGACTGGTCGCCCAGCGGATAGAAGTCGCGCTGGCGCACTTCGCGGTGGAACATGGCATTGATGCCGTAATAGTGAAACCACATCGAAAGGCTGGAGCGGTTGACGGGATCAAGGCTGCGCTTCCAGATATTGCTCCAACTGTAGAAATCGGCGCGGGCTTGCACGCATCCGCGCTGGACTTGTTCGGGAGTCATGTGCGCAGGCTGGAAGGGCAGCATGTTGTAGGAGTAGCGGTCGTCGAGCCACCATTGGTCGTAGAGCAGGCGTCCTTCGCTTTCGAGGCGTTTGTAAAGCGGCGTGGCGGGGAAGGGCGTGAGATGGTTGAAGGCGGCGATATAGAAGTTGTGCCGCAGGGCAAAATCCGCCGTCTCTTTGAAACTGGATTGCGTGTCGTCATCGTAGCCGAAGACGAAGGTGATGTAGAGCAGGATGTTGAATTTGCGCAAGTTGGCAAGCGCCTTTTCGTAGCCGCCCTTCATGGTGTTGAAGCCCTTGTTCATCTTCTTGAGGTTGTCGGGGTTGAGCGACTCGAAGCCGATCAGCACGCCCTGGCATCCGCTCTCCTTGATGAGATGCAGGAATTCCTCGTCGTGCGCGGCGTTGACGCTTGCCTGGCTGACCCAGCGGATCTTCAACTTCTTCAATTCCTTGAAGAACTCCTTTGCCTGCGCCATGTTCGAGGTGATGTTATCGTCCACGAAGAAGATGAGTGGCTTGTCGCGCAGTCCTTCGAGCTCGGTCAGGATGTCATCGGCGGGGCGGCGGTTTTGCGTGTGATTGAAGACGGTCTGAATCGCGCAAAAATCGCAGACGAAGTGACATCCGCGCCCGGCTTCGACCAGCCCGACGGGTAGGTAATTTTTCCCCGCGAAGATGGAACGGTCGGGGCGCAGGCGGGCAAGCGAGGGACGCGAGTCGGCGCGGTAATACGGCTTGAGCGTTTTCCGCTCCGCATCTTTGAGGACGGTCTCCCAAAGCGTCTCAGCTTCGCCGACGACAACTGAATCGGCGTATTGAGAAACCTCTTCGGGACAGAGTGAGGCGTGAAATCCGCCCATGACGACGGGCACGCCGCGTTTGCGGTATTCGCTGGCGATCTGGTAGGCGCGTTTGGCGGTGTAAGTCTCCACGCCGATGCCGACCAGGTCTGTCGGCTCATCGAAGGGGATGCGCTCCATGCGGTCGTCGTAGAATTTGACCTCCACCTCGGGCGGGGTCAAGCCTGCGATGGCGGCGGCAGGCAGCGGCTCCATTTGCCAGAGGCGGATGTAGGGTTGGTCTACGCGGCGTCCGATGCAGGGATGAACGAGAGTCAGGCGCATGGGGCGTTATCCTCTTTATCCACCATCGGCAGCGCCATTTCCAGCGCGGGGTCGGGCGTGAAGACCGGGCTGACGGCTTTCTCGTCGAGTTGACCGATGATCCAATCGCAATTGTAGAAATCCTTGAGGTGCTGGGAGTAGAAGCGGTAGCCCATGTTGGCAACCCACCAGACGGGCGTCTGGATGCGCGACTTGAGATAGCGCGCCGCCATGGAGGAGTAGGAGTAAGTGTGTTTCCAGGCTTTTTCGTGACCTTCGTATAATTCGGCAGGGGTCATCAGCCTGGGCTGGAAGACGACATGCTGGGCGTCGTACAACTCCCAGTTTTTGGTAAAGATGCGCCCCTCGGCGTCGAGCCGTTTGTACAAGCCGGTATTTGGGAACGGCGTAACGATGGCAAAGCGCGGCAGGTCGATACCCGCGTCAATGGCGAATTTGGCGGTCTGCATGAAAACGTCAGTGGTGTCGTGGTCGAGACCGAAAGTAAAGCAAGCCATGAGCGTGATGCCGTGCTTGTGGAGTTTCTGGGTTAATTCCTTGTACTTGTCGGGCGAGTTAAATCCCTTTTTGGTCTGGCGCAGGTTGGCGGGCGAGATGGATTCGAATCCCATCAGCAGGCCGGTGCAGCCACTGCGGGCGGCGAGGGATAAAAGCGCATCATCCTTACCGAGGAGCGTGGTGGACAGCCCGAACCAATTCACCCTGAGGGGGATCATCGCCTCGAACAGACGGGCGGCGTATTCCTTGTCCGAGATGAGGTTCAGGTCGATGAAGATGATCTTGCGCCCCCAATGCTGCTTGATGTCGGCGATCACATCTTCGACAGGTTTGAAGTAGGGATGAATGCCCCACGCAGCCGGCGCGACGCAGAACTCGCAACTGTGAACGCAGGAACGCGTCGCTTCGAAGACGTGCGTGGTGAGGTAATGCTGTTTCTTCATCATCCCGCGCTTGGGGAAGGGACGGTTCGCCAGGCTCAAATCGGGAGCCATAACATAACGGGATTGCATCTGTCCGTTGGCGAAATCGCGCAGGAGTTGGGGCCAGGTGTCTTCGGCGTAGCCAACGACAATGGAGTCGGCGTGGGGCTGGGCGTCATCCGGCATCAGCGTAATGTGAGGTCCGCCGAGCACGACGGGAATCCCCCGTCCACGAAAATGAGCCGCGAGTTCGTACGCCCGCATGGACGAACCGGTGATGACGGTCATGCCGATCAGGTCGGTTTGCAGGTTCAAGTCCACGTCTTCGATGCCTTCGTCGAATATCTCCACCGTGGCGTTGAGTTCGGGCGGGACGTAGGCGGCAAGCGTGGATAATGTTAGCGGGGCATAGCGCAGGTTCTTTTTGAAAATTCCCCCGCGATGGCGATACAGCGGTCCTTTCGGCGAAATGAGCGTGATCTTCATATGAGCAGCCTCCTGTTTCGATAACACCGCAACTCCCCGCCGCTTCCTGCGAGGTTTGGATTTTCACAATATTATGACATAACTTGACGAAAAACTACCAAAAACTGCCATGTTTGTAACGATTTCATTTCCCTAATCTCCCCCACCACCGCGGACACGTTCCTCACGACCTCATCATTCCCAGAGAGCAAGGATGGATGAATGATGAATGCTGAAGGGTGAATTTTTACCCCATTAGCAAAGAAACGCCCATCGCCGAGTCTCCCCTGAAGGGGAGAAGCCAAAACCTCCTCCCCCCCAAGTCTTGACTTGGAAAACCGTCTCGACCATCAACCGACCAGCCCCCTTCCCGTTTGGGAAGGGCGGGGGGATAGGTCGCATTCCCTCCCCTGCCTCTTCCCTCCCCCGTTTGGATTTGACAAATTGATATGCAACACAGAACAGATGTCCGCTATAATCGAAGCATGGAAATCGAAAAACTTCTCCGAACCCAAAAGGAACAAATACTAGCCATTGCGCGCAAAAATGGGGCGTATGATGTGCGTGTGTTTGGGTCGGTGGCTCGCGGTGAAGCGCGTGCTGATAGTGATATTGATTTCCTGGTGAAACTCGAAGCGGGGCGCAGTTTACTAGACCTGGCGCGTTTGCTCCGTGAATTACAGACTTTGCTCGGCATGCCAGTGGACGTGGTCACAGAAGCAGGGTTGCGCCCGCGGATTCGCCCGCAGGTGTTGAAGGACGCGCGTCCTCTATGAGAAGTGAACGCGAACGCTTGCTCGATATCCTTGAAGCCATCGAACGCATAGAAAAATATGCGGCAGAGGGCAAAGCCGCCTTTGAAGCGGACGAACTCATCCAAAACTGGATGGTCAATCATATTTCAGTCATTGGCGAAGCCTGTCGTTCTTTACCTGCCGAGTTTCAAGCGAGCCATGCAAACGTTCCTTGGGCGGACATTATCGGCATGAGAAATATCCTTGTTCACCATTACTTTGGCATTGACGAAGACGCGGTCTGGTCAGTGATTGAGAAGGATATCCCTGAATTGAAATTCAATATTGAAGCGATTTTGAAAACCCTGGACGAATAAAGCCAGGGTTTTTCTTTTGAATTTAATGGCAATGGAAAACTCCTTCACAAAAATTGCGTTGAGATTATTTCCCTGATCTTCCCCACCACCGCGGACAGACTCTTCACGACCTCATCATTCCCGAATCTGACAATCCTCAGCCCCAATGCGGACAACGCCTTCTCCCGCCGTTCATCTTCCTCTTTCTGCAAATCGTGGACATCGCCATCCACTTCAATAACCAGCCCCGCCTGTTGGAATTGACACATTGATTCCATATTGCCCACGATTAAAAACTGGTATAGAATGTACAATGTATGACAACGACTACTTACCCAGTTAGAGTAACACGATTACAACGACCTGAAACTGTGCCAGCGGGATTAAAAGTTTCAGTGGGCAAGTCGTTGCGTCCTGCCATTCTAAAGATTGTCTCCGAACTCAAACCTGAAAAAGTCATTCTGTTTGGTTCCTATGCCTATGGAACGCCCAATCCGCATAGCGACGTGGACTTACTGGTCGTTATGAAAACCAGATCGTCGCTAAAAGATAGGAGCTGGGCGGTGTCACGTTTACTGATCCCCCGTCCATTCCCTGTGGACATTCTTGTCAAAACCCCTAAAGAGGTGGAAAAGGCGCTCGCATCGGGAGATTTCTTCATCAAGGAAATCCTGACGCGCGGCAAGGTACTATATGACCGAAACAACTGACCCACTTGCATGGGCAGCTCACGCGGAAGAAGATTTCACCCTGGCACGCGCCGCGCTGAAACGAAAACAACCGCTTGCCTTTGGCGCGTGTTTCCATGCCCAGCAATGCGCTGAAAAATACATCAAGGCGTTGCTGATTTCAAAAGGCGCTGACTTTCCCAAGACTCATGACCTCCTGATGTTGAGTAATCTCTGTTCCACCAACGGAATATTTCTTGAAATTGACCCAAAGCATCTGAACACACTCACCGATTACGCCGTCCGCACACGTTACCCAGGCAATGACCCCACCGCAGAAGACGCAAAGGAAGCTATAGAACTGGCGAAAATGGTTCGTTCCTTTGCAAGAAAATTTCTTGGGCTGTAAAACCAGTATAACCATGTACTACCGAAGAAAAATCCTCCTTGCCTTGATCGAAGTTTTTGGCGGCAGTCTCCCAAGCACGGACTGCGAGAAACTTCTATTTAACTTCTGCCAGCAGACAGGCAAGAATCACTACGACTTTTTCCCCTACAAATTCGGACCTTTTAGTTTCCTCTCGTATTACGACAAACGAAGAATGATTGATTTAGTCTTCTCAAAACAGCGGACGATTTCCAACTCGGCACCAAGCATTCCTACCTAAAAGAACTCACCCCAGCGGACAAAACCGCCCTGTTGAAATTCAAATCTCAAATTGGCGATTTACGCGGTGACAAACTCGTCAAGAAAATCTATCGAGACTTCCCCCAATACACATCTCGAAGCAAAATCGCGGGCAGACATGGCGCCCGTGGCGCCATCAATCAACTTCAATTCGCATGGAACACGGACACCAAGCCCGCCGTATTTTCCATCGGCTACGAAGGCTTGACCATTGACTCCTTCCTGAACAAACTCATCGCCAATAACATCACCGTCGTCGTGGATGTTCGCAACAACCCGCAATCCATGAAATATGGATTTTCCAAGAAGAGTTTCAAGCAATATATTGAAAGCGCAGGGATGAAATATATTCACACCCCCGAACTTGGAATTCCATCCACCATGCGCAAGGGACTTGGCGAAAGCGTTTCGCACAAGACCTTATTCAAGGCATACGAAAGCAAACTTTTGCCAAACAGGAATCTGAAATCAAACAATTGATTGACCTGACCAATCAAAACGAGCGGATTGCATTGGTTTGTTTTGAAGCCGACCATAACTTTTGCCATCGCCACACCTTGACCAAGCATTTGCAACAGAATAAATCTTTCAAGCAAGCCGTCATTCACTTGTCGTAAATCCAAAAGAGGGGAAAAAGCCCATCGTCGAGTCTCCCCCAAATCCGACGATTCAAACTCTCAATTTGTGTCCCAAAATCTGCCTTGTCGTATTTGGGGGAGATGTCCAACAGACAGAGGGGGTTCTTTTCCACCCCTGCCGCTTCCCTCCCCGTTTGGATTTACTCTGGCAATTGCCAAGGGTAAATAAATCCAACTTCTCCGAGTATCCCATTCAATCCAACAACCAAATAATTCTCTATATCAAAAGCTTCCTTCCAGGTGTGAATACTTGCAGGAATATTTCTTGGAAAACTCAACTTAGACTCTATCGGGATGATGTTTTTTCCTGATCGAAGAATAAAGTCAATCTCTTTCTTATCCTGTGTGCGCCAATAAAACACATTATCAGCGCTATGTGTTTTTATCAATTCGGCGAATATGCTGGTTTCGAAGACTGAACCCAAAATCTCTTTTTGCAATTGCTTCAGCCACAACATCTGCATGAGACCTGTGTCATAGAAAAATATCTTGGGTGTCTTAGTCAATTCCGAGCGGAGGTTGCGGCTGTAGGGACGCACAAGTCGAAGAATGTACGTCTGTTCCAGCAAAAACAGATAACGCTCCACAGTCTCTCTTGAGAGCGAGCAGGTGCTGGATAACTCGCTAATGTTTAGCAAATTTCCGCTTTGCGAAGCCAGGACTTCCAGCAGACGATTGAACTTGTTGACATCCTTGATTTCCGCCAGGTCGCGGATGTCCTTGCGGATGTAGGTGTCAATGATCTGTTGCAGGTATCTTTCCTTCATGCTGACTTCGGGAGTCAGCACGATTTTGGGATAACCGCCGTACATGGCAAACTCGGTAAACAGGGACTTCAATTCAGCGGTCTTCTTTTCGGTATATCGTTCGGCTGGGACAAAGGGGATGTTTCGGAACAACAAAAATTCCCGAAACGAAAGCGGATAAATCTCAAAGTTGACCGTCCTGCCAACCAGAGAATCTTTGAACTTGCTTTTCATTTCGAAACTGGACGACCCCGAAACAATGATCTTCAAATAACGATGGTGGTCCGCCAGCAGTTTCAAAAAGGGGGAGGGATTCGCAAGATATTGAATCTCATCAATCAGCACAAAAAGTTTCTTCCCCGATTTCTTGAAAGCGGACAAGTCAAAGCCCTGTTCCCCCAAATACGTGACAAATTCATCCACGCCCTTGTCCAGCGTGGAGACAAAGCGGCTGTCTTCGAGATCAATGTAATACGTCTGCTCGCCCGCTGATTCGAGTCCCTCCTGCAAATACATCAGAATGGAAGTTTTCCCCACTTGCCGCGCGCCGTGAATGACAACGATGTCGTCCGAGTGCAGATATTTGGAAATTTCATCTACAACTGTTCGCTTGAAAATGGGGGTGGACATGGGCAAGCTCCTTTGTAATCCACCTTATTTTATATCAAATAATTTTTAGGGTCAACCATGAAAATTATTGAAGGACAAATGCCCATCGCGGAGTCTCCCCCAAATCCGACGATTCAATTGTTCAATTCGCAACCCGAATTTTCATTGTCGTATTTGGGGGAGATGTCCAACGGACAGAGGGGCAAACCGACACGCCGATCAATCACCACAATTGGGGAAAGGTCCGTTCCCGTCCGTGAATCCGTGACAAAGTCCGCTGACCAACTCTTCCCTCCCCCGTTTGGATTTGACATATCACACAACAAAATACTCCGAGTTTCCTCGGAGTTCGCCTATATCTTTCACAAAAACGCGGCGCTTGAAACTTTAAACTTCTCCGCAAGAAATCGGATCTGACGAACATTCAGTTCGCGTTTACCGTTCAAAATCTCAGAGACCACGCCTTGCGATCCCACTTCTGGCAGGTCAGACTGAGTCAAGCTATGCTCTTCCAAAAGAAAGCGCAATACTTCTGCACCAGTCGCATCAGGGATCGGATAATGCTCTTCTTCATAGATGTGAATGAGCGTTCCAAGTGTATCCAGCAACCCATAAAGCGGATGTTTCTCGTTGTCTCCGATTTCATCCAGCAATTCATTGAGCCGTTTGACAGCCGCGTTGTATTCGCGCTCGTTGCGAATGGACAGCAACGGTGCGATATTTGCCCAGTGGACTTCAAGTTCTTTAGTTGCGAGTGTCATTTTTCCAGTCTCCTCGGTCATATTCTGCATGTGTCAGAACATGACGGACATACACTTTGCCTCGGTTGAAATGAATGGATGTGATCAACCTGTATTTATTGCCGCCGATATTGAAGATGACCCAATGGTCAAGCTTGTCGGCAGAAGGAAAGACCTGTCTCAATTCGGCAAAGCTATGGAATTCGGTTTTTTGCACAATCTTGAACCATCGTATTAATGCCATTCGGCTGTCGGGATGTTTCTCCCAAAACTGGATGAGCGTTTTGCGGGTGATGATGTGCATGGCTTCTTTTATATCTCAAAATGAGATGTTTGGCAAGGGCGGGATTTTTTTACTGACAAATAGCTGCTCTAATTCTCCCCACCACCGCGGACACATCCCTCACGACCTCATCATTCCTAAACCTGACAATCCGTAGCCCCATTTCAGCCAGCACCTTCTCCCGCCGTTCATCTTCCTCTTTCTGCAAGTCGTGGACATCCCCATCCACTTCAACAACCAGCGCGGACTTGTGACAGTAAAAGTCGACAATAAACCCAGCAATTATCTGTTGTCTTCTGAAATGAATGCCCAACTTATTTGCCCGCAATTCTTCCCATAAAATTTTCTCGGCGGGAGTCATGTCGCGCCGCAGTTCTTTTGCGCGTTGAAGTTTCTCTTTGGTGACCTTTTGACCTGGAATGATATTTTTGACTGGCATGGTTCGCTCATTTTACCCGCTTTCAAAACAAACCCCTCTCCCGTCTCCCCCAAGGGGGAGAAGCTAAGACCTCCTCGAACAGAGCCGCTCTTGGAAAACCGTCACAGCCATCAACCGACCAGCCCCCTTCCCATTTGGGAAGGGCGGGGGGATAGGTCCCAACACGCCGATCAATCACCACCATCTGGGT
>JADJBU010000005.1 GCA_016703605.1 Candidatus Villigracilis adiacens
TAACCTATGCATCTTCGCAGGCAATTCCTTGCCCAGGAATTCTTCCATACGGCGTGACAGTGCGCCGACTTTCTTCAAGTCCACGCCCGTTTGAATACCCATTTCGTGCAGCATGTTTGCGGTGTCTTCGGTGGCGACATTGCCTTTCGCCGTCTGAATGAACGGGCATCCGCCCAAGCCGCCAAAGGATGTATCGAACATAGTCACGCCTGATTTCAATGCGGACAACAAATTCGCCAAACCTTGTCCGCGCGTGTCGTGCAAGTGCAGAACCACAGGCACGTTCCCTGCCAGCGGCAAAACTTCTTGCACAATGCGTCGAATTCACCAGGGTTCCCCAATCCAGCTGAGTCTGCCAGCGAGAGTTCATCAATGCCCATCGCTAAAAATCGACGCGCCATCGAAACAACTTTCGCTTGTTCGATCTTGCCTTCATATGCACAGCCAAACGCCACCTGCACACCGACGCGCACTTTCACACCATGCTCACGCGCCATCTTCACCATCTCGGCAGTCTCCGCAATTCCATCTTCAACGGTCGTGTTGGCATTTTTCTTCGCGAGTGTCTCACTGGCAGGCACACCCATTTCCAACTGTTTCACGCCCGCCGCGATCGCGCGCTCCACGCCTTTCATATTCAGTACCAATGCGCTAAAGGTCACATCATCGCGCTTGGGCAAACGCGCAAACACTTCGGCAGCATCCGCCATCTGCGGCACAATCTTCGGATTCACAAACGAAGAAACTTGGATATTCTTGAGTCCAGCGTCGGCTAGGAGAGAGGCGTATTCCACTTTCATATCGGTGGGGATGAACTTCTCTTCACGCTGGATTCCATCCCGCAGCCCGACTTCGACCAAATTAACTTCCATCGGCACCGTTGGGATTTCAATCGCCTCACTTCGACGCCATAGCCTGTTGTGATAAAGAAGGGGCATGTCCAACTCTGACACAGACAGGTCGCGCACTTCGCCAACGAAAATGGTATGGTCGCCGCCATCATACGTTGCCCAAACGGTGCAATCGACCCACGCCAGTGAATCAGGCAGCAGCGGACTTCCCGTCACAGCCGTGTGAGTCTTCAACCCGGCAAAGCGATCTTTGATCTCAGGCTTCATGCCAGCAAAGCGCATGCCGATCTCAAGCTGCCGCGCAGACAAGACATTGACCGCGAAGAATCCACTTTCGGCGATGACGTTATGCGTGAACAATTTTTGTTGAGCGAAACCAACACCAGCGGCGGGTCAAGACTCAGACTGGTGAACGAACTCGCTGCAATACCAATGGGAGTCTCGCCATGCTTGGACGTGACCACGGTCACACCCGAAGCGAACTGTCCCATGGCGCGTTTGAAATCGTTTGGATCAAAGGTCATGAATAATTCCTAATCAAAAAGATTGCGTTTTACAAATGGCGCAGTCAAAAATCTCAGCATCAACTTCCAGCGCGGTTGAAATTCGAGCACGGCGCCGTTCTTTTCATTGATCAACATCTGATCGGTGATCCACGGCACAACATCATTGAGACGATTGGCAATGATATTGAAGATCGGCTTGACCTTCTCCAACTCTTCAGGCGTTTTGTACTGACCCGTGACCATGTCGGTGATAACCATGCCCGGCTGAATGGTTGCCACTCTGACAGGCGTGTTCGCCACTTCTTTCGCCAGCGATTTACCGAAGAACGCCGCGGCGGCTTTGGTCATGCCGTAGACGGAGAGTCCGCCCATCACACGTCCGTTCGAGCCGAAGCCTTCGATGTTGTAAATCCATCCGCCGCCTTGGGAGATCATGCCCTGAATGGCAACCCGTGAGCCATAGATGGAGCCATAGACATTGGCATTGACCGAATCATGAATTACATCAAGCGGCAGTTCCCAGACATTGGTCATCGGGTGGGCAACGCCTGCGTTATTGATCCAAATATCCACTCGCCCGAATGTTGATTTGGCAAAAGCAAAAAGTTTTTCGTTGTCTTCATATTGGATCACATCACACAAACAGCCAGCGACGTTTTTATGTTTTGCAGAAAGGGTCGCAACGGCTTTATCGAGCGCATCCTGCTTGCGCCCGCTGACGACGACATTATGCCCACGCTTGAGGAATTCCTCGGCGAGCCCGTAGCCAATGCCTTTGGTGGAGCCTGTGATGACGATTGTTTTTGACATAATATTCTCTTGCCTTGCCTGAGCGGGGCTTAAGCCGCCTGCTCAGCACATGGAAGCCCTTCGGGCTGATTGCGGAGTCCGCTTCAGCGGACTTCCACAAACTGAGGCAGGGCTTTAGCCCGCCGATTCCTTCCAGTTGAGTACCCCAAACGTCGTATACAACAACTTATCCGACTTATACACCTGCCACACCACGCTCATCGTGAAGTTATCGTCAATGATGAACTCACGTCCCTTGATTTTCAGCGACTCGCCGTAGAAGTGCTGCGACGTGTACAACGCCCGTCCGTAGCCGAAACTGTTGCCGAATACATCAGGTCCTTCAAAGAAGTGGCGGTTGGCATTCCGATAGCGGTTGAATTTGTATTTCTTCTCGAACGCACCGCTGACCGAGACGTTCATCTCAGCTCGCAACAAATCCAGCGGTTTGTAATCAATGTGAACTTGATTGACGCCCAATTTTTCCTGGTCGGCGCCATAGACGAGCATCTCGCCGTCCCACGCGCCGTTTTTCTTGGACGGCAAAATATGCGGGTTGCGCCCGTTGACTTTCTCCCCTTCGCAGTGAGCGTCAATGCGGGATTTCGTTTCAGCGTTCTCGTGATAATCGAACGCCACTTTATAAATGCCATTGAACACTGTGCAAATTTTCGGTCCATCGTAGATCAACGACGAATACACCTGCGTCTGCATATCAGGCAGGATGTGAACCATCGTGCGCAGGTCGCCCGTCCAGCCGGGGGAGTAGTAGTGCGCATCCACCAGCGTCCCATACGGATGCCCCGCGCCGATGAAATCGGGACCAAGATAAATTCTGTCTTTGTCCGAGTCGATCACGCCGAATGCAAAAATATCCGACACTTCGAATCGTCCCACCAGCGGACCCGACGAATCCTGCAAGTGTGTGTTCATGTAATACATCGTCGAGCCTTTATCGTTGTCAAAAACCGACGAGCGATAAACCTTGTTGTAACCGATGTGATTACCTTCAGTGTCGAAGATGGACGGCAGTCCATGCCATTCGCCTTCGATGGATTTCTGCCAGTTGGAGGGTTGATTGGTCATGAGGTGGTTCTTTCTGAGGTTTGTTATTCAGGGTAACTTTAATTGCCTAACACTCTTAGATGTCATGCTGAGCGAAGCGAAGCATCTCTACGATTGTCTCAGAGACCCTTCGTGGCGCCTTGCGCCGCTCAGGGTGACAATTTGTAAGGCAATTTGCGTTACTCGGAATAATTGTCGTGGTGGTCTCTTCGGTGTGTGAAAAAGTAATCAGTAGTCAGTTATCAGATGGACTATTCACTGATAACTGATTACTGCTCTTTACTTTTCTACATCCTGATTCTTCAATATCTCGCGCAACTTCGCGCCAATCTCTGCCCCAACGAGACGTTCCACCTGCGCCCAGACCTTGTCCACTTCGGGGTCGAAGATGGCGTTGCGGTTGAGTTGGTCGCGAGCGGCAAAATCGCCAGAGGGGACAGCATCCGCAGGGACGCCATTCTCGACAAGGTTAAACCAATGGTCGAGGTAGCCGTTCACGGGAGTTTGAATCTGCTCGAAAGCGGATTCGCTTGCCCGATACGCCAACATCCACGGCGACATGAGCGCGTACTGCTTTGGTCCAAGTTGGGCGGCGGTGAGTCCTTCGATCTTCTTGGCTTCGTCAAATATCGGAGTTAAGCCATCAAACGCGGCGTTCATATACTTGAGATTTGCGCCCAAATCTGCACGGGGAATTAGATCAAGATGGAAGGCGAAGTATGGACCCGCCATTACTGAGTCAAGTGTAAAGTGCGGGATGTGGCTCTCGGGCTTGGTGAACGCGAAGAACATATGCGAGTCGAGTCCGATGGACGGGACGACCAAGCCGATGTAGACCAGCTTGTGTATCTTCTCTCCGCTAAAGATACGGACAGAGCCAACCGGAGCAGGGCTCATCGGTGAGGAAAGGCTCAGGTATGGCGACCCAGTTTCGGTGAGTCCGAAGCGGGTTTTTATCTTCTCTAAAGCACCGAGCGAAAGTTGTTGCGGTAAAGACATGAGTTCTCCAATCCAATTCTTTCTTCTTTCCTCTTTCTTTATCGAGCATCAAAGAAAAAAGAGGAAAGAAACTTAATCGTCCGACTTCTTCACATCCACCGTCGGCACTTCGTTCAAGACCCATGCCTTGGCGAGTTCAGGCACTTCTTTGCGCGCAGGCGAAGGGATGACCACCGCATGTTGGCGACCGTATTCTTTTTTGATGCGATGAATGTCGATCTGCCAGCCTTTATCGATATATTGCTGGCGCATCTTGCGATAGGCAATTTGAATGCCATCGGATTTCACCGAAAGTTCGGCGCCGATGTCGTAGGGCAGAAGTTCGGGACGCTGCGAAAGCACGATGGGATAATCCTGCTTGAAAATTTTCAATACGCGCTTGAGCGCATCGCCGTCTGCCCAATCGCCTTTGAAGAAAGTGCGCAGCTGCGTCCACTTGGTGATGGTTCGATATTCATCCACCGGCAAATGAAAATTGAATAACACCATCAGACCCATGGGCAACGAGACTTCGAGCAGCGTCATGCATGGCATCCAAAATGCGGCGCGAGTGCGAACGCCCTTGGGTTCTTCTTCCTGCTTATACAAACGCTTCCATAAACCTGGAATATTTTTGCGCTGCGGCTTAGGCGTTACGATCATCTCCGCACCCAAATGATGCGACGTGGTTTCATAATCGGGAATGGCGGGTTCATCGCGATTGCCAAATGCGCCGCCATGCACGAACGGAGCGTGCGCGGCATCGAGAGAATTCTCAAGCGCGCGTTCATAATAGACAGGCCATTCAAATGTGCCACGCACCACTTTGAAATCGGGGTTATCGAAGTGCGGCAGTTCGGGCAATGCGGGTCTTTCACTTTCAGGCAGGTCTCCAAGGAACGCCCAAATGTATCCATACTTTTCAACCGTCGGGTACGAATCAACGCGCGCCTTCTTCGGCACAGCCAGGTCAGGCTGCGCGGGAATCTTCACACACGCGCCATCGGCTTTATATTCCCAGCCATGATACGGGCACACAATGCAATCGCCGTTCATCCAGCCGTCTGAAAGCGCGCCGCCGCGATGTACACACAAGTCGCTCATCACATGCGCCATGCCATCGGGCGTGCGATACAACACAAATTCCTGCTCCAATGCCGTCACGCGCATCGGCTTATCTTTTACAACGTGCGAAAATTCGAGGGGCCACCAAAAATTCTTTAACATGATTTTCTCCTTGTTATTTTTTACGAATGACAGCGTGCTCAGCCTGAAGTTCTAATTTTTGTCCGCGAACATGTTTATTGATAAATAATTTCACAAGACCTGCAATTTCATTTCGAATTTCTTCCGCGGGTCTTGTCATTTCCATATCCAGAAAAAAGCGACCTGTTGTTTCGTCGAGTGGATGGACGATGGAAAAATGATTCGCGCCTTGCAAGAGGACGTCCCACGCCTCTTCCCCCGCCGACGGTTGACACGCTTCGTCAAACGTTTTCTCCACCGGGTCCGGGCTCTGCTCATCCGTCCCATAGCGGACTCGGCTCGCCGCGATCACTCCATCTCTGTCACCACGCATCAACATCACAGACTTGCTGCCTATATTCAACACTGTGCCAGGCGCAAAGCCCAACATGGTCGAAGCCATCGTGTGTCCCGCATACGCAAAGACCGCCTTCACCTGCTCAAAGAATTGTGCATTCTGCAACGCGACTGTTCCGCCCGCGGAATGTCCACCGAGGATTACATTATTCAAATCCAATGCTTGATACAACGGACTTTTTTCATCTTTATTCAACTGCGTCAGTGAATCCAATATCGGTTGAATTGCTGGGCAGGTTGCGCCGCTTCCGTACGTCTCTGGCTTCACACGAGATAGATCAATAGAAGGTGTCAGTCCGATGACATTAGGCAACGTCTCTGCCACATGCGTGTACATCACCGTCACAATATTTGCTTCTGCCAGTTTCACCGCCAGCCAGTGATAACTCTCGATACCCACATTGATGCCGTTGAAGAAAATCACCACCGGCATCGGCGCGGACGTTTTATCCGCGGGAATGACACCTGTCATCCGCTCGGCGTCGCTATTGGTGGGCGTGGCAGGATAGTAGATTTTCAAATGCAGCACGTTATACGGCGCGTTTGCATTCGGGAGGGTGGTGGCGTGAAAGAGGGCTCGGATCATGTAAAAACCAAGTAGACAAGTAGACAAGGAAACAAGGAAACAAGTAAACAAGGAATGTGTGTACCTGTCTACTTGTGTACTTGTTTACATCTTTACTTCAACCTCTCCGACAACCGATCCCCGCCCCACAGTCCGCGTACCAGCGCATCGGCACGGTCTTTGCCGAAGAGTTGTTCACCCACCACATTGGCAGGGTCGCGGTCAGCGATCGCGCGGCGGACTCTCAAATCGCGTTCGGCAAGCGCGGCGCGTTCAATCTCAGGTGTGGCGGGCGCCTCGTTGACATTCCTGAGGAAGCCGTCGAACATGAAATGTGCCAGTTCGCGGATGTCGCTGATCGCTTTATCTGAAGGCGTTGTTAGATACACAAAGCCCGTCTGCGAAACGGATTCGCGCATGTATACATCACGGCTGATGAAGGGACGGTAATCGGGGTTATCTACAAACTCGCGCCATTTGGCGTTGACCGGTTGGTAATACTTATCGAGGTAGTCCAAATCAACCATCATGTCTACGCGCGGGATGTAATCAAAATAGAAGAAGATGTCGGGCATGGTTCCCATCGCCATGCCAAAGTGCGGAGCCTTGGCCTGCGGTCCGAGCCAGACGGTGAAATGCATATTGGTGAAACTGTGCTTCGGGTTGCCGATGTGCGAGTGAACGAACCAGTCAATTTCAGGTCCGACAAAGGTATTGAGTGAGCCCTTGGCATTGCCATCCAGTGACGTATAGTTGGCGAATTTCTCCGTCGAACCATCGGGCTTGAGTTCGAAGCGGGCGGTTAATTTATCGCCCAACTCGCGGGTGATGTCCCAAAGTTTTCCAAACCAACCTGTTGAATCAACATCAGGCTGGGCGGCGAGCAGGTCTACGAGGGATTGGGTGGTGGGCATGAGGTCTCCTGAAGGATGAATTATGAAGGGTGAAGGATGAAAGAAGTGAGAGGAAAGAAAATCCTATCGGGTCTTTCTTCTTTCATCTTTCGTTTGCTTTTAACACATAAACTTCCACTTGGAACAACTTCTCGTCTCTAAATTTTTTCCAAATCCCGGCGACACTTCCGCTGGCATGATCGGTGATTTCGATGGCGGAGATGGTTTCGCCGGGAGCGGTTACGCATTCCATCTCGCGCAGTGCGCCATATTCTTTTTCGTTTCCGCGCAACCCTTCTTTGTCTGTGAAGGTGTGTTCATTTGTTGCGATGGAAGTCGTCTCGATCAACTCTCCATCGGGCGAGATCGTAAATCGTTCGCCGCGATATTCTTTTGCCATATCGCCTGAGGTCATTTCAGGAAAGCCTTCTTCTTCAGGAACAGCAACGCCGACGATGACAGCGATCTCTTGATTGGCTTTGTAATACCTTCCGCCAGTGACCTGTCTGCGCGGGTTGAGCAGGATCGAAAACGACGTGAAGTTATATCCGAAACGCATCCATAAACCTTTGGCGGTGAGGACTCCATCTTTCCACGAGAAGCCGCCGCCGATCACGTCTTCGCCAAGATAATGCCTGGCTTGTCCGGCCAGTTTCAAGTCAAAGGTTGATGCGCCTGCTCTTTCATCCATGATACCTGCCAGCGCTTTCGCTTCGTCGGATATTGACTCTGCGAGTTCAACCTTTTCCGTGATCTGGATCACGCGCGTCAATTCTCCATTTGGCTGAACCCGCCGCCGCTGATGAATCAACCCGACAAATTCTCCCGCAGGCGTATACAGATATTCGCTGACGAGCCAGTTGCCGCTGAACGCGTTTCTTTCTTCTTTCATATTTCTTTACGCGCTCTCGAATTCCATCACACCAAACTGCGAGCCGACTCGCTGCCCGCCGCGATACCAATGTTGGACGACGGCTTTGCGCGTGCCGTTGAGCGTCACCACTTCACGCCGCCAGCAGCGCAGGTGCGCTTCACGGTGATAGAACTGTCCGCTGAGAGCGCGCCCACCGCTGAGGGAATAACTGCCGACGATTTCTGAGTCGTCCGTTGCCCATGCCTGCCACTGATTCGTAACCAGCGACATCTTGCGGACTTCAGGACCGAATGAGCCGCCTTCGATGCGAAGCCCGATCATGCCTTCTTTGATGGGCGTGATGGTCTCTTCATATAATTTCTTGCCGAGCGATTTTCTCTCGCCATCCAACGCGAAGAGTTCACCACTCCATCGCCCGGGGCGATGTAAAAGAATCTCGCCGCGCCCTGAGGTGGGGTCATCCTGCAAATCAAAGTGATTTCCGCTGACGACGGTCGGCTGCGGGACGGGAGTATCTTCGGGTACTTTATCATTTTGTCCAACAACAACGTACATCATGTGCTCACCGCGGGACATTTGCGCCAGCGAGAGCTGCAAATTGCCGTCCACGATCATCAAGAAGAAGCGTTGACTCAACCCAAGCGCAGACCAATAGGCATTCGCGTCCACCAAGTTTTCACTGAGCGTTTCCGCGTAGCCAATGTTGGCAGGACCTTCGTACAAGCGGTGGTCATCCTGCTGTTGGATGAAGTAATGTCCGCTGTGCTTGAAGGGACCGACGAAAGATACGTCAATGCGCACGCGTCCTTCGGGCAACGATTGCACATTGCGATAGTCTGAGCCGTTGCCGAGGAAACAGCCTTTGCTGTCGAACACTTCGGCGTTGCCTGCCCAGCGTCCGATGCCCTGCTTGAATTGGATGGGTTGATTCATGTATGTCCCGTTATCAGTGAGTGATTATCCGCGCACCAGTTTATAGGTTTGCTTCTCTTTGGGTGTGTTATCGAAAATGGCTTTGAAGTCGATTCCCTGCGGTTGGGCGGTGATGTAACGTCCTTCAACGGAGATTTCGAGCGAGTCACCTTCAAAGACCCAGGGCGAGAGAGAGTATGAACCGTCTTCTCGCGGGGTGATGTTGACGGTGTGATCTGTCCCTTTGCCATCGGGCACGTTGAGGAATTTGCCTTCCTTGCGTCCTTCGGCGTGGGTCGTGTGAAAGTACAACGCCAGGGTATCGAAGAACTGCAAGAGTTTGTAGTTATTGAACAAAGCTCCGTCTTGAATCCAGGTTTGGGAAGTGGGATCAGTTCCGAGGTCCGCTTTGAGGCGGGCTTGACGAGTCAGTTCATCTGCGAGCATCGCATCCGCGGCGGCTTTATGCTCTGCAGAAATCTTATCGATGAAAATAAAATCCGACAGACCGTAGCGCCCGTTGAACAAGCCGTAGGTGTGCATGGATGAGAGCAAGCCGCAATAGGCGTGATGTTTTTCGTTGAACTCGGGCGAGCCTTTGCTGGTTTGAATAAGATACGGCAGCGGCGTTTGCGTAAGGTGATGCGGCAATCCCGTGGTCGGCGATTGTTCGCGCAAGGCGTCGATGGGCGCCCAGCCTTCATCGTGATGCTCGACGATGTAGACGACGAGATCGCGCGGTGTGGGTTGTGCGAAATTGGCATTACCAAATGCACGAGCCAATTGACCGCAAGTACGCGTATGGTCGGGCTGTTCAATGGCGAAGTTGGGTTTGCCTTCAATGGCGGTCTGGATAATCATAATGACTCCATTTCGTCATTGCGAGGGCGGTGCATTTCCGCCCGAAGCAATCTCCAAGCATGCGTACGAGATTGCTTCGTCGGGCTATCGCCCTCCTCGCAATGACAAGAAATTATGGCTGTTGAATTCTCACAAAATCCTGGATCTGGAAAATATGCGTCTTGCCTTCGCGCAGTTTGTGCGTGATGATGCGGCGATTGTTCGGGTCAATAAAATAGTGATTGTTGTGAACGAGGGTCTTGGAAATATTGCTATCAATCGTAAAAACATAATTGTATGGCGTGAGCTCGGAGCCGTGCAGGCTGAGTTGTTCGCTGGTCGCCCAGCAGAATTTTCCGTCGGTGGAGATATCAGAGTGAAAGACGGTCTTACCCACTTCGTAGAGATTTTCAAAGTCTTCCATCAAGTGCCAACTCTTGCCGATCTCATTCCAATACACATCCATATGCACCGCGGCAGATTCGATGAAATCACCTTTGGGGCTGAAAGTTTTGCATAAGCCTTCCCATCGCCCCATGAAGCATTGATAGGGGATGGTTGATTTCGGGTCGCCGTAGGTCTTTGTCATGTTAATCTCCAATTTGGTATTTGAATCGGTCGCCGCGATAACGCGCTTGCAAAAATTCCAGCGGTTCGCCAGCCGCGCTCAACACCACGCGTTGAATCATCAGCACAGGCGAGCCCAAAGAAAGATGAAGCAGCTTCACGTCGAGGTCTGAGGCGGCAACGGCTTCGATGGAACGAGTCGCATGGGATGTCGCCATCTGTGGAATGTGAGCAATATAGTTAAGCGATCCCCCATCCAACAGCCCCGCTTCATCGATCTGACCCACAATGGCTTCTGGCAAATAAGCCGTGTGATGCCCGATGGCTTCATTTGCCGCGAGGCGCAAGCGGCGAATGCGATAGACACGCGATTTATGCGGCAATTTCAAATTCGATGCCACTTCTTTATTGGCTTCGATGAATCCTTTTTCAATGACCTGCCAGCCTGGCTTGATGCCCTTCTCGGTCATGAACTCGGTCAGGCTTTTGCGTTCTTCGAGGCTGTGAGTCATCTTGGGCGGTGCGACGAAAGTGCCGCGTCCGCGCTCGCGAATGAGCAAGCCTTCATAGACAAGGTCGCTCAACGCCTGACGCACCGTGATGCGGCTCAAGCCGAACGAGGTCTGCATTTCCTGTTCAGAGGGAATAAGATCATTCGGCTTCCACTCACCTGACTCGATTTTTTCGAGCAGATGTTGTTTCAATTGGTAGTGCAGGGGTAAGGGTGAACTACGGTCAACTTTTGGCATGGGAACCTGATTTCTGGCTAAATGTTATAACATTATAACAATAATACCTATTTGGTGAGGAGGTGTCAAGTGTCAGGTTTTTGGGTATCAGGTTAAAAAGCGGGGAGATTCCAGAGTTGCAGACCCGTCCCCTCGTGCATGGCTCTGTTCACAGGCACGCCATCGTAAACGGTCAACGTGAACTCGACGGCGAAAGCAATGGCACGAGCGGCATGACCACCGATGATGGCGATTCCATTCAGCGCGGACTCATCCCGAAACGACAGCGTCAGATGTGTGTGGACATGCGGCTCGTCATTTAATCTGGAAATTGTTCCATGACCTGACAGTATTTCCAACGGTCGGGCAAAGACCAGCGGCGGCTTGCGTATTTTGTTGATGAAGTCGTATTCAGTAAATTCCACTTCCGTTAATCCGCCCAGCATTTCAAACGTGGCAGCGTAAATTTTTTTCGCGTCTGCAATTTTTGCAAACGCCGTATGAATCGCTTCGCCGTTGGCGAATACCCCCATGAAGACGAGCGTCGCTTTGGTGTTGACGTGTGCAAGTGAAATTGCCATGGTTGGTTCCTATAAGGAGATTGGTAATTGGAAATTACTTTATCAATGTCTTCGCGCCGTTCATGATGAGGACTTGAGCAATGCCAAGAATCATCGTCGCGCCGCGGGCGATCATGTTGTCCGCATCGGCTTTCACGCCTGCGGTGATGCCTGCGGCGACGCCTGCCTTTTTGCAAATGGCAAAGACCTTGTCGATCATCTCTTGCACTTCGGGGTGACTGGGTCCATCGGGGAAGCCCATGTTGAGCGAAAGGTCACGCGGACCGACGACGGCAGCATCCACGTGCGGTTGGGCGATCATGGCTTCGAAGTCGTCGAGCAAGGCAGGGTCTTCAAATTGCGGGATGACCATCGTCTGTTCGTTGGCAAATTGGATATATTTCTCTGCTCCCCCACCATACGCCATGTATTTGGATGCACGCGAAATGCCCACGCCTCTTTTCCCGACGGGTGGATATTTCACCGCATCCACAAGCATTTTCACCTCTGACGCATTTCGCAAGTCGGGCATCATCACGCCCATCATGCCTGCGTCGAGATATTGCAGGACGATCTTCGGGTCTTTGGGTCCGATGCGGACGAGCGGAGTCATGCCTGTCAACTCGCAGGCGCGGATGACGTTGACAGCCTGGTCGGGGTGGAGCAGTCCATGTTCGGCGTCGAGCATGTAATAGTCGTAGCCTGCCAAGCCGAAGAGTTCGGCGAGCTGCGGATCGGTCGAGGTGGAGATCACGCCTAGGGCTGGCTGACCCGCTTTGAGTTTAAGTTTGAGGCGATTTTCTTGGATGAACATGGAAACTCCTGACGGCAGACCGCCGACCGTGGTCGAATTAAATCACACCAGTATCTTGCAATGCTTTCAACTCTTCAGCCGCCAAGCCAATGGAGGCATACACTTCATCGTTGTGTTGACCGAGTGTGGGCGGCGGCGAGAAGGTCTCTTCATGCGTCTCCGATAATTTTACTGGGTTACCAGGCATCTTCGCTTTGCCGCCGAGCGGATGCTCCACTTCGATGACCATGTTGCGCGAGAGGACTTGTTCATCGGCGAGGGCTTGCGCCATGTTATTGACGGGAGCACAGGGAATGCGTTTGGCTTGCATGCTATCAAGCCAATGCTTTTTGGTGTTGGTCGAAAGAATTTCGTTGAGACGTTGATTGATGAGGAGTTTATTCTTCCAACGTCCAGGCTGACCTTTGTTCTCTTCGGTGTTGAGTTCGGGCGCGTCAACAACTTCCATGAGAGCAGTCCAAAAATTATCGGTGATGACCGCAATGATAATAAAGCCATCGGAACATTGAAAAGTATCGTATGGGACGTGTACAAAATGTCCATTGCCGAGCTTGTCGGGAATATCGCCCGAAAGGAAATACATGGTCGCCATGTAGTTGAGCAAACTGATCTGCGCGTCGAGCATGGAAATGTCCACGTGTTGTCCGCGCCCTGTCACATGCCGCGCTTGAACTGCAGCAAGAACACCAATCACACCCATGAGTCCGCCGCCGAGATCGCCGATGGGAATACCGGAGCGTGTAGGCGGGTTGCCGATCTGACCCGTGATGCTCATACCGCCACCCATTGCTTGGGCGACCATATCGAAAGCGGTACGGTCTTTGTTGGGTCCTGTTTCGCCAAAGCCAGTGACGGTACATGTGATGATGCGCGGATTGATCTGCGAGAGATGCTCATAATCTACTTTGAGGCGGGCGGTGACACCTGCGCTGAAATTGCTGAGAACAATATCGGCAGTTTTGACCAGTTCATAAAAAACTTGCAACCCTTTTTCCGATTTGAGGTCGAGGGTGATGCTTTTTTTGTTGCGATTGAGAGTCATGTAGTATGCGCCGAAACCGTTGAGGCTGTTCTTTGGGTCTTTTTCCAACAGTCGGCGTGTGCCTTCGCCTGTGACAGGCGGCTCCACTTTGATACTTTCTGCGCCGAGGTCGGCGAGGATCATGCCAGCGTAGGGTCCGCTGAGCATGTGAGTGAGGTCGAGAATTCGAATTCCTTGAAGGGCTTTCATGGGGTGATGAGGTTCCTTGGGGTAGTGGTTTTAGTAATTGGTAAATAGTGGTTGGAGATTAGAGATTGCTAATTACCAATCGCTAATCTCCTCAAATATTCTATTACTTCACTCTTCGACACCACATCGCCATACTTCGAATTGATGTCAAACAGATTCGCCTCATGCGGACCCGCGTGCCGATCCGCTACACATTCGCGCGGGACAATGACGCGGAAGCCGTACTGCATCCCGTCCACGGCAGAGGCGCGGATGCAGCCAGAGGTGGAACAGCCTGTGAGAAGGATCGTGTCCACGCCGAGGGAGGTGAGGGTAGCGGCAAGAGAGGTGCCGAAGAAGGCGGAGGCGTATTGCTTGACGATGATAATGTCCGATTCGATGGGCATGAGTTGCGGAACGATCTCCGCCAGCGGCTCGCCTTCGACCATTGTCTTGAGTACAGGTACTTTTTGAATGAAGATGCCGCCATCGCGGAAGTTCTTGTTGTAGAGGACTTTCGTGTACAGCACGGGGATCTGTTTTGCACGGGCAAGGCTGAGGAGTGGAATCGTTTCGTCGACGGCGGTAACAACATCGGGCGCGAAAAGAGGCGCACCTTCCGTCACGTAGGCATTGATAAAGTCCACGATCAGGAGCGCGGGGCGTTTCCCAAACCCGAGGCGACCATCAAAGACGCCTTTGTAGTTGGCTTGCAGGTCAGACACGGACTTGTCCTGCTGCGGGCACGGATTCGGAAGAGACAACCCCAGCCAGTTTCCACGCGGCATAAGCAAATGCGCCTTGCCCAAAGGTGTTCAACAATTGTTCCGTCCATTGCAGCGGAATGGATTGGTCTGGCATACGGGCGAGTCCGCTGAGGACGAAGACAATGACGATATTCGCAAGGAAGAGCCACGCCATTTTATTCAGGTTGGTGTAGCGCGCCTGTTGAATGAGCAGGACAACCATGACCACGTTGCCAATGGTCATCACGCCAAGCAGGATGAAACGCCAGGTGTTGACGGTCAGGTCGGGGAAGCCAGTAAAAAGAATAGCGACCAGGCTTAATCCCAGCACAATGGAAGGTCCCAGCCAAATGCGCCCAAGCTGACGTTTTCCACTGCGGACCTCGCTCATGAACCAGAGAGCGAATGCCAGCAGAGTGAAACCAACCGACATCCACATAAACATGCCTTTATCGAACCAGGCGATATTTACTTGTGTGTTGGTGGCTGCCATGGTGAGTTTCCATGTCGCTTTAAGGAAACCGCCAATGCTCACTAAAATAAATCCGATCGTCGCCATTTGCCCAAGGCGGGCATCTACATTGCTAACCATGCGGCTGACCAAGTACAAGCCAATGGACGAGAATATGACAGGAATAAAATCTTCAAGGGCAAGCCCGAGGGTGTAGTTTTCCATGAGAGTCTCCTAATTGCAGTTGCCAGTAAACAGTGATCAGGAAAGGAATTTTCTTGCGGTCAATACGTTGCCGATGCCGAGCACAACTTCGCCAAGATTTCCGATGTAGAACATATCACCCATGCCTGCCCCAGCGGCGATGAACATGAAGATTGCGCCTGCTGCGAGCCACCACCAACCCGTTTTACGCCAGAGTGAAATGCCCGCCACGATCAAGAAGACGATGGTAAGCATGGCGGGAATCGGCGGACCTTTTATGCCGCCTTCGTTGGTGTAGCGGAGTATATCCATGACGGTCTTCGTCTGCAAATCAAGTGTGAGCACGTCTTCATACACACCCAGCGCGATCAATAAAGTGGTGAAGACACAAACGACAATATGCGTGGTTCTGCTTTGCGCCCACTTCACGCCAGCATGTCTCAAAACACCAAAACCAAAGATGGTCATAATGGGTGTGGCAAATCCATGCACAATAAAACGCCCGGCGTTCAGTGCTTTGAGCAAGTCCCCTTCCCCAATGAATCTGCCCAATAAAATAATGAGCACATCATAGGCAAGCCCAGCCAGCACGATCAACAGCAGCAAGGCATACGATGAACGCTTGCCCTGGTAGATCCCCACAGATTGCCATGTCAGATAAACGAACACAGCCACGAAGACGATGTAAAATGCGGCAAGCATCTCTCTCCTTATTAAACAAAAAACTCTTTGAGGATATCCGCAACCGCCTGGGGATTTTGGTCGCAGATGTAGGGACCTTCGTTCGGAATTAATTTCATCGCGCCGTTCTTCAAAATGGAAAATGCAGGTTCGAGGCTTGCCCGCAAGGTATCATTTTCACCAGACATCACAAGGATGGGAATCTCAAGCGCAGATAACTGCTCTGCGAACGGTTGCTCGAACACGGCTTGATACGCGCCCTGCGCCGCCTCTCTCGCGGACTGGGTGAGGAGGACTTCCCTATGAACCGTATCCAACGGAAGGGCTGAATCTCGTTTACGGATCCGCTCCCAGACCTGGGTGAGATGCGAACCGTCTTCTGCAATTGCAAATGGTTTGAGGCTGGCTTTCAATCCGTTGATCTGCGTCTCATTCAACAACGGCGCACCCGATAAGATCATCTTCTGAATAAAGTCGGGGTGGTCATACGCCATTTGCACGGCGATGGCGGAGCCTGTGTGATGCCCGAACATAAAACAAGACTCCACACCGAGTTGGTGTAGAGCGGCATAAAGGGAGTCTGATAAATATCGGATGCTGAATCCGCCAGGAGGTGGGAAAGAGGCGCCGAATCCTGGGGTATCCAATGCCAGGGTGTGGAACGAGTCTGAGAGGAGAGTCATCAACGGCTCGAACATCACCCCCGAACTGGCGGTTTGGTGGAGCAGGACAAGCGGCGTACCCGAGACGCGATGCGCCTCGCGGTAATGGACCTGCCCTTCGGATGTTTCGGCATAGCCTTTGCGAATAATTGACATCTCTCTCCGGAATGTTATAATGTTATAACATTTGACTGGTTTGGTCAAGACAGAAATTGTCCAAAATCCACCTCACCCCCTGCCCCTCTCCTGAATGAGAGGGGAGCAAAGGAGACCTCCCCATGACAGACCAACTCGGCTACAGAAAAAAATTCGGTGTCATCCTCCCCAGCACGAACACGATCGTGGAACCTGAGTTCTACCGCATGACCGTGCCAGGCGTCACGCCGCATGTTTCGCGCATTCACATCCGCGATCAAAAGCTCGATAGCGACGAAGCCTTTGTGCGCTTGCTTGAGCAGATCCGCGTGGAGATTCAATATGCGGTGGAGCGCGTCGTCACCGCCGAACCTGATTACATGGTGATGGGCATGAGCGCCGAAACGTTTTGGGACGGTGTGGAAGGCAACCGCAAGTTCACCAAGATGATCTCTGATTGGGCGGGCGGTTTGAAAGTGGCAACAGGCGCAGAAGCCTGTGAACGCGCGTTGAAATTATTCGGCGCAAAGAAGATCGGCGTGGTCACTCCGTATCAGCCAATTGGTGATAAGAACGTCGCCCGCTTCTTCAACGACCTCGGCTTCGACGTGACCGCCATCAAGGGATTCCGCTGCCCGACTGCGATTGCGATCGCGAATGTTTCTCAAGATGAATTGCGCAACGCGCTCATCGAAGTCAACAAAGATGCCGATGTGCTCGTTCAGGTCGGCACGAACCTCAGCATGGTCAGCCTCGCCGACGAAGCCGAACGCTGGCTCGGTAAACCTGTCATCGCGATCAACGCCGCCACGTATTGGATGTCACTGCGGGATAATGGGATTGATGAGAAGGTGTATGGGTGCGGGAGGTTGTTGAGGGAGTTTTAGCGGCAAGTGGAAAGTGAATTCATACGAAAGAGGAAAGAAGAAAGAGAACCATCAACTTCTTTCCTCTTTCTTCTTTCCTCAACCAATAGTCAATCGTAAATCTAAAATCTAAAACGGTCTCGGCGTCTCCCCCAACTCCAACGAAATCCACTTCAACTCGGTGAAATGCTCCACCGAATATTTCCCACCACTGCGACCAATCCCCGACATGCCATACCCGCCAATCGGCGCCATCGGGTCAGACTGGAACGAATGCGCGCCGACATGCACCGACCCACAACGAATTTTTCTTGCGGCGGTCATGCCGCGCACAAGGTCATTGGTCAGCACGCCCGCGCTCAAACCGTAATCGCTCTCATTCGCAACGGCGATCATCTCTTCGAACGACGGCACTTCCATCACCATCGCCACGGGACCAAACGTCTCTTCATCCCAACACGCGCCTGAACGCGGCGGGTTGTAAATGACCGTCGGTTGAAATACAAGTCCGTTATGTACCGCGCCGCCCGTGAGAATTTCCGCGCCGCCATCTTTCGCGGCTTGAACATGTCGCACCACTTTATCCACCGCACGTTGATTGATCAACGGACCATACGCCGTTTTCTCATCACGCAAATCGCCAAGATGTAAACTCGCCGCCTTCTTCGCCAACGCTTCGGCAAACGCGCGTCCATTCGGAGCTTCGACCAAAATGCGCGCGCTCGACATACAGATCTGCCCGCCATGCGTGAACGCACCCACCGCCGCGATCTCCGCCGCCTTGGTCACGTCAAAATCGTTCAAGACCAGTAATGGATTTTTCCCGCCCAACTCCAACTGCATCCGCTTCATGGATTGAATGGCGATCTCACCGATCTTCACTCCCGTCCCCGTGGAACCCGTCAACGCAATGCCATTCATTTTGGGATGTCTCGCCAGCGGACTTCCACACTCCGCGCCGAAGCCCGTCACCACGTTGAAGACTCCATCAGGAAGCCCCGCCTCTTTCATGACCTTCGCCAGTTCCACCGCAATAAGCGGAGTCTCCTCTGACGGCTTCGCGATGACGGCATTGCCTGCCCCCAACGGAAAGACGATCATCTTCGCCAGCAGCACCAACGGCGCATTGAATGGCGATATCGCCAGCACTACCCCCACAGGTTCACGCACCACCATAGACATGCGATGCGGCTTTTCATTCGGCAACGTGTCCGCATACATGCGCCGCACTTCCCCCGCCGCCGTCCTCAGCACTGACGCGGTATACAGCACTTCATACTTTGCTTTCATCACCGCCGAACCGCTTTCATCAATGAGCAGGTTCAGCAGGCGGTCATAATTCGCTTCGACGTTATCCGCGCACTTGAGCAGAATCTTCTCCCGTTCCGCAGGCGGCAACGCTGACCAATGCTCATACCCCTTGCGTGCCGATGTCACCGCCGCTTCAACATCCGCCTCCGTCCCCCGCGCCGTATGACCGAGAATCTCGCCCGTCATCGGCGCGTAGCTTGGAAACGTTTCGCCGTTTGCAGCAGGGACTTCGCGTCCATGGATGAAGTGTCCGTAAGTTTTCATTGTCATTCCTTTTAAACACAAAGGACACGAAGATCACTAAGGTTGGAAGACTGATGAGCGAATAGCCTTCCGAAAGATTTTCTTTGTGTACTTTGTGCCCTTCGTGGTTAAAGATCTTAAATCCGTTCTTCCAACATACTCGCCCGCAACAAATACGCCCGTGCCTTCGCGGGGTCATTCGCCGCGTCAGAAAGTGACTTGTTCCTGCGTTCGCGCTCTTCTTCCGCGCTCATCACCATGTTGTTGTATTGCTGGTCCGTGTAGAGTTGCACAGACTCAACTGCATATTGTCTGCGCTCATTCGAGTAATCATCCAAGATGGAATCTGATTCGCCGTTCCAGATTCGGACAAATTTCTCCGTCAAATTTGCCGCGTCGTGGATGCCGCTATTCATGCCCATGCCGCCCGATGGATTGTTGTTATGCGCTGAGTCGCCCACCAGCAACGCCCGCCCCACGCGGAACGTATCCGTCACGCGCTGATGAACGCGATACAACTGTGTAGTTTTGATAATGTATGGCGGCACCTCACCAAAGAAATTAGAAATCCTGCGACGTAGATTTCCTTCCTGCATGGCAGTCGCTTCGTTTTCATCGTCCGTCATGCGAAACACCACGCGGACAATATCAGGCAGATTCAAAATAATAACCCATTCTTTAGGGTCGAAGATATAACAGACTTGCGCCGCACCTGGGAGCAAGTCTTCGGTCTTCAAGTCGCTGCCAATTAAAAGAAAGCGATCTTCATAAGTCTTGCCTTTGAAGCCGATATTCAAGTGCTTGCGGACAGCACTGTGGGCCCCATCCGCGCCGACGATGTATGAACCTTCGCGTTCGACAATTCCACTGGCGGTTTCAAATCGCGCGGTGACGTGCGTGCCGTGATCGGTAAAGTCAATCAGTCTGTGACCCATGTGAACTTTACCCGTCGCAGTCGCTTCGACGGCAGGTTTCAGCACACGCGTGGCGATATGCTGCGGGCACTGTAAACGATACGGGTAGGGAGTATCGTCTGAAATGCAACCATAATCAAAGTCGGCGATGAGGCGGCGCGGAGCGCGTTCCCAATATTGCAGTTGATCCACTTTGTATCCATGCTGGATGATCTCATCCACCACACCCCACTCTTTGAACATCTCAAGCGTCTTGGGATGAAAGGTGCTCGCGCGGATCTGCGTGTTGAGTTCCGCGTCCATTTCAAAAACCTCAGCGGGAATGCCCGCCTGAGAAAGCGCCAACGCCAACGAAAGCCCCACAGGACCCGCGCCAGCAATGAGGATGGGCAATTCACTATTCACTATTCACTATTCACTATCTACTGTTCACTGACAATCGGCTCCGCAATATGCCACGGTCTGCCATTCAAAACATCTGTCTTTTGCGAAACCATCTTATTGACCGACGCCGCAGGATGAATTTCCGCAACCGTCAAGCCATCGCCTTGCGACATTGTTATCACGGGATAATTGATATTGCCATCGAACGGTCGGTTCTTCCATTCCGTCCACAACGTAAAATCTTCAGTGATGGCATAAATGCCGCTGTCGCTTTTACTCGCCACGATCACATTCATGCGGTTTTCAGCCGCACGTTCTTTGAAACCCAACTCCACTTCCCACTTCTCCAAGATCAACGTCGGCACCGCCACCACTTCCACATCCTTCAACGCCGCAAGCCGAAACGTCTCAGGGTAAATCGCATCATTGCCGATCACCAACGCCACGCGCCCCCACTCCGCATCGAACACAGTCATCTCATCGCCCAACTTCGACCACGCATGTCTGCCCGACTTGTGCAATTGTGGCTGCTTCAATACAACGCCATCTTTATTAAACATCACACCCACATGCATTCCATCTTCCACAATAGACGTCGCCACATACGCATCTTTCAATTCGCTTTGCAACGCACAAATCATCTCAAACGATTCTTTTTCCGCATTATCTAAATCAGTTATGTGGAATAACTCTGGGAGGACAATTAATTTAACTCCAGCTTTTTCCCCCTCCGCAATCATCTTCAACGCGGAAGCAACCGCTTCTTTGCCTTGACCTGAAACCTGCCCCGCCCCCGCAAGCAGACTCTCCGCCCCAGGCGTTTTCCCGCCACTCGTTGACTCCACCCCAAGCGGCGCATACAACTCAGGTCTGCGCGTGGACATGATATCCGTGCCATCGGGGCGAAGTTTATTATCAGCTTCGCTCAAGTCAAAATCTGCAAAGACCACTGCTTCGCCTTTCATTGGCGCTTTGGCTAAGACTGTCCCATCGGGCGCAACGATCTGACTCTCACCCGCGCCTTCGAGAAAACTCGGGTCAATCTTGAGTCGTGCCGCCACAGCTTCGCGCATCTCCTCTGGCACCAACGACCCGACCTTGTTCGCCGCAACGACGAACACCTTGTTCTCCGCCGCCCTCACAGGGATATGCAATGATGCTTCATCATGTGCAAATGAGTTCAGACTATTGAGCAGCATCTGCGGACGTCTTACCGCCAATGCCCGCGCCACCTCAGGGATGACTCCGTCCATGCAGGCGTACATACCCACCCGCCCCACTTCCGTTTCAAGGATCGGCGCGATCGTTGTGGACTTCTCAAGGAAGTTATTTTCATTACCCATCAAAATCTGCTTATCGGTCAACCCGACCACATTCCCCGCTGGGTCGAACAAAACATTCGTGCCTGAAACTTTGCCATCATCACGTTTTAGTGTGACGTTGATCTTGATATAGCAGCCATGTTCTTTGGCTTTACTGCCGATCGCGTGGATAAAAACATCGTCGAGCGAAACAGCCACCCCGTAGCAATGAGCCGCGTCTCTGTACCAGGCGATGTGATTGACAAATTCAGGCAGAACGATCACATCCGGCTTGACCTTCGCCGCTTCGTCTATCATCCGCATACAAGTTTGCAGATTCGCAGCAACATCTGCCACCACGCCAAACTGCACCGCCGCCACTCGAATTTTGTTTTTACCAGCCAAAGACTTCCTCCACAGGCTAAATGTTATAACATTATAACAATATACCGCAGAGAAACCACTTTTGTCAACTTTGATTCCATGGGCAAAAGGCGGGGAGAAAACACGCGCCAATTTCAATCGGATTTTTCAATTCATCGAAATATCTCTGATGTCGAAACTGCCATATCCTCTTATCAGAAAACATCTTTGCTCGAGTCTCACCGCCCGCGTTACGAGGCTCGACTGCCGTTTTTGCAAAGTCGTTCGATAAGCCTGTATCAAGGGGAAAGGCTAAACGCGAAGAATGCGAACGCAGCGAGTATCGCGAATATCAAACCGCGCTTTTGCCCTTTTCGTGAAATTCGCGCTACGGTTTTCTGACTTTACAATAGCCATGCGCGGATTGCGCGCTTTTCTTGTGTGCAAGCAAAGGTTGTCAGTTTGGACTGCAAAATCTCCTGGTTTTGCTCGAAAGTCGGGCGCTGTCGTGGCGCCGTTGGCGCCACGACAGCGCCGCTTTCGACTCCGTGCCTGACATGTTTTGCTTGCACACCTTTTCTTGACAATCCCATTAAGTGCGTGTAAAATGACGACCGCTTAACAAAAGAATATGGTTTGGCCGAGATAGCTCAGTTGGTAGAGCACGCGACTGAAAATCGCGGTGTCCCCAGTTCGATCCTGGGTCTCGGCACTCTCGACCAAACCGGTCGATAACGCGGGTGTAGTTCAGTGGTAGAACGTCTCCTTGCCAAGGAGAAGGCCGTGAGTTCGAATCTCATCGCCCGCTCAAACTGGAGGATTGCAGATTGAAGTTTCCTTTCGGTCAGCAATCCTTTTGTTTATTAGGCGTCGTGGCCAAGTGGTAAGGCAAGGGTCTGCAAAACCCTCATCACGGGTTCAAATCCCGTCGACGCCTCAAAAAAACAGACCCGGTCGGGTCTGTTTTTTTATTGAGTTTCGGCGCCTGTCAAATCGCGGAATGCGCGTTATTTAACTCGCAGGAAGCGACGCTTTCCAACCTGCAACACGCCGGGGTGCGGAAAGACTGCATCGCCGCGTTCAAGGACTTCTCCGTCAAGCCGAACCCCCTTTTGATCGATGAGTTGACGCGCCTTGCTCTTGCTTTCCACCATGCCCGCCGCGAGAATTACATCCACCACAGCCTGCCCAGCCAGCAATTCATATTCAGGCATCTCATCGGGGATTTCCTTCTGCTGGAACGTCTTCACAAAATGTTCCTGGGCGGCGGCGGACTCCTCATCGGTGTAGAAAATGCTGGTAATCTCTTTTGCCATTTTCATCTTCGCGTCGCGCGGATGAAGCGCCCCAGACGCGACGTCCTTTTCGATCTGCTCGATCTCCCGCGGACTAAACCGGGTTACAAGCCGCATGTAAATTCCCATCGCCGAATCCGGGACGGACATCAACTTCCCGAACATATCATCCGCACCGGTATTGATCGGGACAATATTCCCCGTGGATTTGGACATTCTCTGCACACCATCCGTACCGGGCAGAATACCGGTGATAATGCCGACCAGGGGCTTTTGACCCAGCGCCTCCTGCAGTTTGCGTCCCGCTACAATGATGTTAAACAACTGGTCTGAACCGCCTACCTGAACATCGGTCTGCATGGCGGCGGCATCGTATCCCTGCATCAGGGCGTAGAAGGTCTCGTGCAGGTAGATCGGTTCGCCCTTATCGAGACGTTTGGCAAAGTTCTCGCGCGCCAAAAACTGTTGAACGGTAAAGTTCTGCCCAAGCCTGATCAGGTCTACAAGTGAAAGTTCACCCAGCCATTCGCCGTTATAGCGGACTTTTGTCTTGCCCCTGTCCAATACGCGAAAAGCCTGCTCCGCGTAGGTTTTGGCATTTTCAGCAACCTGCTCCTGTGTCAACACAGGGCGCGCCTTATTCTTATCAGACGGGTCGCCCACCAACGCGGTGTAGTTACCGATCAGAAAGGTCACTTCATGCCCCAGGTCCTGAAACTGGCGCAGCTTGCGCATGGAGATGGTGTGTCCCAAATGCAGATCGGTGGATGTGGGATCGTAACCACAATACACCCGCAGCGGACGGTTTTCTTTTTCAGCGCCAAGCAGCCGTTCGCGGAGTTCCCGCGCCATATTCTTTTGAAGTTCCTCATCCCCGTAATCGGCTCCCTGCATCAACAATTCAACTTGTTCTTCGATGTTCATTCGGCTCTCCTGATCCTGGTTTCGTGCCGCAAAGCCTGCTTTGCGAAGTATCGGTCATTCTCCTTGCGCGATTTCAGCGCAGGGACGGCAAGCCGCCCGGTCGTCCCGAAAAAAACGCTATAAAAAATCAAAAACGCGCCCGCGATGATGGGGCGCGTTCAATTCACACCATCGCACGCGGCTATGGGTGCTGGTAATAAGAACGGCGCATAAACTTCCCGGGCAACATGCCGATATTATACAACAGGAACCCTACTGCGACAAATTGATCGGGAACGCCCACGGACCGCGGACAGTATAAAACTCGTCGCTGTAAACGATCTGCTCTGCCTGCTCCTGCGACATCTCCGCCGGTCTGGAAACGATCTGCATGGTCAACACGCCATTCACATCCACGCAATCGAGCGAAATGCCGGTCCCGCGTTCAAGCATCGCCTGCTGAATCTTCGGCATGTAAATATCGCAATAATCTTCGGGCTGCGGCGGCGCGGCAATCGCCTCAATCGTGATAAGCGCATTGGTCAGGTCGGCATCCGGCGCAACGACAAAAGTCAGCGTATCGCAGCGCAAACCGGGCTGCCCATTGGCGGCTTCCTGCAAACTTAATAAAGTCGCGCCGTATTCCTGCAAAAACGCGCCGCCGTAAGTCAGGCTTGCCGCCCAAATGGACCAATCAGAAGCATCCGGCAGGTTGTAGCATACATCCGCATTGAGATTCTTGCCCTCCAGCCAGGCGCGGTTAACATTGATATTAATACCGGCGGCAGACTGCGGCGCCGCAGCAACATTCGCCTGCGCGGTCGGATAGGACGCATCAATATACGCCGTGGCTGTCGGCAAAAGGTCCGGCAGAACCACCTGCGAATCTGGAGCAGGCGCGCAAGCCGCCAGCAAAAAACATAAGAGGATGGAAATTTTCTTCATGAGTTTGATCTACTCCTTTGGCTTAATCGTACAAATCAGTCAGCGCCTCGCGCGGACCCGGAAACTGGAACTCGTACCCGGACTCGAGCAATCGTTTTGGGCGCGCGAACCTGCCCTCGAGGATGGTGACGCTCATTTCGCCCAACACGCTCCGCAGAATCGGATCAGGGACGGGGAACCAGTGCGGACGACGCATCACCCGCGCAAGTTCTTCGGTGAACTCTTGCAGCGGGGTCTGCGCGGGCGCGACCAGGTTGTACGGACCGCGCGCACTTTCATCCGTCATCAAATGGCGGACCGCGCCCACCCAATCCTTGATATGGATCCAGGGAAATGCCTGCCTGCCCGAGCCGATGCGCCCGCCGACGAAAAATTTAACCGGCAGAGACATCAACTTCATAATCGGGTTGTCTTTCGCCAGCACAACCGATGTCCGCAGGACGAGTCGCCGGACGTTCAACTCTTCGAGCGGCTTGGTGGCATCCTCCCATTTGACCGTCAGCTGCGCAAGGAAATCGCTGCCGGGCGGCGTGGATTCGTCGGCAGGCTCACCCTGCAAGCCATAATGATTGATGCCGGAAAATTGCACAAAAAGGCCTGGGCGGCGATCCGCCTCCCGAATGGCTTGAGTCAGCGCAAGCCCGGGAAAGACCCGCGAATCTTCGAAGGATTTTTTTCGGGGGGCGGTCCAGGGCCAGGAGGAAAGACTCTCTCCCGCCAGGTGAATCACCACATCCATCTCATTGACGAGGCTCCCCCATCCGTTCGTGGCGCGCCCGTCCCACTTTACAATTCCGGGCGCATCGCGGCGCGAGAGAATGCGGACTCGATGCCCGTCCGCGATTAGCGATTTTTTTAGGGCGGTCCCGAGAAGCCCCGAACCGCCTGCGATCAGTATTTGCATAGGCGTTCCTGTAATGATACTCCAACGCGCTCGTTTACCGGATTATCGTTCTGGATGTATAATCACGCAGATTATCGGACTTTATGAACGAACCCGTACTGGTGCTCAATGCGAATTTTGAGCCGATCCACGTTTGCACGACTCGACGGGCAGTGACTTTGATCCTTGCGGGTAAAGCCGGTATGATCGCGAACGGACGCGGGCACATCCGCACCATTTCACATCTCATCCCCCGTCCATCGGTCATACGGTTGGAATCGCAGATTCATC
Source organism: Candidatus Villigracilis adiacens (assembly GCA_016703605.1). Taxonomy (GTDB): domain Bacteria; phylum Chloroflexota; class Anaerolineae; order Anaerolineales; family Villigracilaceae; genus Villigracilis; species Villigracilis adiacens. The sequence continues at coordinate 26,333 of JADJBU010000005.1, forward strand.
GTCCGCGCCCGCGCGTCAAATTAACGCGCCGCGAGGTCTTCCGGCGTGACAATTATACCTGCCAGTATTGCGGGAAACACGAAGGCAGCCTGACGATTGACCATGTCATCCCGCGGCACATGGGCGGCAGGCATATCTGGACAAACCTGGTAACGGCCTGCTCCTCATGCAATCACCGCAAAGGCGGGCGAAAGGTGGAGGAGGCGCACATGAAACTTCTGCACATCCCCAAGGAACCGCCCGCCGACGCATCCTACATCTTTGGCAGGCATCTCCCGGATAACCGGGAGTGGGAACCCTATGTAAACGGCTGGTAACAAAATCCCCCTCACGCGGGGGGATTTTTTATTTACCAGCTCACCTTACGCGAATTAATTATTTCTACATGAAACGCCCTTCGACCGCGCTCCTCAACGTTCGCTCGTCGCTCCGCTCAGGGCGGATGCTCTTCCGCGCGTAGTCGAAGGGCAAGTGCGTAAGGTGGGTTACCAGTTTGCCTTAGTAACCTGACGTTACACAGTGCGTCGCGACGATTTTCAAAACTCGAGGGTCATAAAGTCCTTTGCAAGTTCGATCTCTCCCTGATACTTTGTCGCAGCCTCCGCAACCGGGTCGCCTTTTGCAAACCTGCCGGTGGGATAGTGGATCAAATAAAGCCGCCCGGCTTCGGCTTTGGCGGCGGTCTCGCCTGCCTGCGCGGCAGACGAATGTCCCGCTTCAGCGCCGGTCGCTTCGTGGATGAGGACATCAACGCCCGCGCTTAAACGCACCACCTCGTCGCAGGGTTCGGTATCGCAGGAATACGCCATCGTCCTGCCGCTGGGCGGAAATTCCACCCGCAAACCGATGTTGGGAATCATATGATGCACGGGCGAGGCGTGAATGCTGAAATCCGGGCAGTCCAGCACGGCGGTCATTTCGCGGGAAGGCAGGCGGTGAAAAACAACGGGAAAAAATTCGGGCCACTCCGACCAGTTGTAAAAGCCCATCATACCTTCCACGCGGTCGAGTGTGTAATGCAGCCCGTAGATGTTGAGCGGTTTTTTGCGCCCCATCAGCCACATATCCATGAGCAGAAGCGGCACACCGGAAACATGATCGGGATGAAAATGCGTGAGGATGATATCGGTCAACTCGTTGAAATCCAGCCCGGCTTGCTCGAGGCGTAGGATCGGGTTGCTGACCGAATCCACCAGCACGGTGCGTTCGCTCCCTACAATGACCATATGCGTGTTCTCGCTCTCCCGTGTCGGGATCGCGTTCGACGCCCCAAGAATGATGACCTTCGCCATGGGTCAAATCTTAACCCAATTTTCCCGGATTGTTAACGGATTCGAGCAAGCCCGGTCACAAACCTCCCATGACCCTCGCCAAAATCTCCGGGGTGACGTAGGCTTCGATCAGCGCGGCAACCGCCAAAAGCGGCACCACCAAGCCGGCGAATATCTTCGCCCAGTCTGCCAGCATTTCAACCATCACTTCGCCCATCGACTTGCCCGTTTGCGGGGTGACCAGCACCGCCCCAATATAAAGCACCACCGCGCTCCCAAGCATCAGCGCCGGGAGTTCGAAAACCCCATGCGGCAGAATGCCCGCCAGAAATATCGGCAGGGGGGCAATGCCGAGCAGCTCCAGCAGGGCGTACACCCCGCCGATCAACGCAATGTTCAACATATAGATCATGACGCCCAGCACGCTAAAGGACGTCAGCCCGGCGAGGAAAATGACCACCATCGAACGTGTGTTGTTCATAAAAAGAAAGGAGGCGCTGAAATGTTCGCGCATACTCGCAAGATCGGGCAGCTCCCCGATACTCTCCTCAATCTTGGCAAGGTCTTTTTCAGACGCCCTCGAAATGGTTTCCGAGGCGTTATCCATCGTCCAGGAATAACTCAACCACGCGCTCACGCCGGCAAGCGCCACAATCACCATCAACGCCGGCAACACCCTCCGCAAAGAATCCCCGACCTTGAGGCTGTACCATTCGCCCAAGGTGGCGGCATCCCCTTTGAAATTCCTCCAAAACGCGCCCAGAAACCATCGCAGGTTGAGCGTGTCGATCTCGCGCCCCAGCAGGTATTCGCGTTCGAAATGCGCAATGCCGACCCGAATCAACAACAAAGACATGATGACCACCCCGGCAATTGCCAGCCAGAGAATCGTCTCGTTGCCCCAAAACAAAACAACCGCCTCACCCTGCATCAGAATCGCCACCGGAATCACGATGAAGGAAGCCAGCAGGTTCGCCGCCTTCACCGAAGTGGACTGGACCGAAATCACAATCGCCGCGCTGACCATCAACACCGCATGGGCGGTCGTCAGCAGCATCAACTGAAGCATCACCAGCCCGTCGGGAAATACCAGCCCCTGGCGATGGATCATCCACAGGTACAAACCAATCGAGGTGTAACTCGCAGTCAACGGCGTCACCGTGCCGACGAGCATTTTGCCAAAATACAACTGCCAGTCGTCGAACGGCGCGGTCAACAACGGCTCAATCGTGCCGCGCTCCTTCTCGCCCACAAAAGACTCCAGCGCCACCACCAGCGAAACCGTGATCGGGAAAAACCCGATGATCATGATCGAGATCGGCACGAGCCGGTCCAGCACAAGATTGGCATTGTACTGGTTCAAAAAATCGACAGTCTCCCGCGCAAACTCGTTCATCAGAAACGGAAAGAGAAGCGTCAGGATCATCATCGGCAACAGCACGCGCCAATCGCGGACCTGGTCGCGCAATTCGCGCCCCGCCACAAGCCATACCGGTCGAAGTTTATTGAGCATAGTCTTTACCTCTCGCCGCCGCCATCACCTTCAAATACACCTGTTCGAGCGTCCGCGCCTCTTCATGGAACGACAAAACCGGAGCAGACTCCTCCGCCAGTTTTTTCATCAAGAGCGGATTGGAAACCCCCGGCGCCTCCACCCGGACCTTGAAACTGGTCGCTGTTTTCTCGAGCATTTCCATCCCCCCAGGCAATTCAAATCCATCCGCGTTCCATTCCCGCGCAAATTGAGCAACATACTCAGGCGCGCCAAAAACCTCCCGCTTGAGTTCTTCGAGGCTTCCCTGGATCAGAATACGCCCGCGATAAATGATTGCAATCTTATCCGCCAGCAATTCCACCTCGGTCAGGTTGTGCGAGCAAAGCATGATCGTGCGCCGGGCAGACTTCAAACGCGCGATCTCATCCCGCACCAGCCGCGCGGATTCCGGGTCCATGGCGGAAGTGGGTTCGTCGAGGAGCAACACGCCGGGGTCGTGCATCAAAGCCCGCGCGAGCGCAAGTTTTTGACGCATTCCCTTCGAGTATTCTCCGATGCGCCGCTTCGAAGCTTCCGCCAGCCCAAAATATTCCAGCAGATTCTCCAGCCGCGCCTTCCGCCCCGACGGTGAAAGACCATAGACCTGCCCGAAGAAATCCATATACTCCACGGCGGTCATGCGCATGTACAAGCCGTGATGCTCCGTCAACACCCCCACCGAGGCGCGGACGTCGTGTCCATTCTTCGTCACATCGAATCCTGCCACCCGGGCAGAGCCGCGCGTCGGCTGCAACAGGGCGGTCAACATGCGCACGGTGGTCGTCTTCCCCGCGCCGTTCTGCCCCAACAGCGCCAATATCTGCCCCGACTGAACCGAAAGATCGACTCCTTCGACAGCCATAAAATCGTGAAATTGTTTACTCAGGTCTTTTGTTTCGATCATCGGATTTATCCTTTACTCTGAACCGATTGCTTTCATTTTATTCCCCCGCTTCAAACGAGACCCTCTCAACCGCCTTACAAAACCCGGACAAGCCGCCTGCGGACCAAAATCACCGCACATGCCGCGAACAAGACCGTAAAAAAGACCTGGTTTGCGTTTACCCCGCCGATAAGGGCGGAATCCAAGCGTAAAAATTCGAGGAAAAAGCGAATGACCGAATACCCGCCAAGGTAGGCAAGGAAAAGTTCGCCGGGTTTCAAGCGTTCCGCCATTCTGCCCCGCGAAAACCAGAGAAGGATGGCCGCAAGCGCAAACACGGGAATTGCCTCGTAGGCAAACAGGGGATGATAAAACTCCGCCTGCTCAAATCCTGCCAGGCGATTCTCCACGGGAATGAAAATGGCCCACGGCAGGATGGCTGGCAAGCCGTGCAGTTCATGATTGAAATAATTCCCGATCCGCCCGATGGCGTGGGCGACGGCAAGACCCGGGGCAAGGATATCCGCCACGTCCCAAAACGGCAATTCATCCTTGCGGCAGACCACCCAGAGGGCAATCGTCCCGCCGAGGATTGCGCCGGGAACGCCGAAACCGCCGATCCAGAAGGAAAGAATATCCAGCGGATGGGAGAGATAATGCCGGGTTGTCAGACCAAGTTGAACAGAGGAAAGAGGCGGGGTCAGCACATGCCAGAGCCGGGAGCCGATCCATCCCCAGACTAGAAGCGGCATGAAAAGATAATAAACGACGTCCGCATCACGATACCGCCGCCGGGCTTCGAGGGCGGCGATCAACGCGCCGACGGAAACGCCCAGGGCAACCAGAAGTCCGTTCCAGCGCAGGAACAGCGGACCGAGCGAAACGCCATCCATCAGGCGTTCGGTTCCTTCGATTGCCTGATCCGTTCACGCCCCTGCGCGCGGACGTGCAGAATGCGTTGATAGGCGGTAATGTTCGCCAACACTGCGATGACAACAACAGCAATAAAAGGCTGGTTAAAAACAAGCAGCGGAATCAAGACGATATAGCGCTCGAGCCGTGTGAGGATGCCGACCTTTGCGGTAAAACCAAGCCCTTCGGCGCGGGCTTTGACGTAGGAAACCAGCACAGACCCCGCCGCCGCGAGAAAGGATACGATCACACCGGGATAATCGTTCTGGGTTAGAAAAAAATATAAAATTCCGCCGAATGTGACCAACTCCGCGTAACGGTCACTGACGGAATCGACAAAGGCTCCGAAATCGCTCGGCTCGCCGCGCAAACGCGCCATAGTGCCGTCGAAGGCGTCCACCAGTACCGAAGCAAGCAAAATGAACGCGCCGGTCGTCATCCTTCCCTGCGAGAGGACGTAGGCGCCAATCGTGGTGCCAGCCAGCCCCAACAGGGTGATGGTGTTTGGGGTTAAACCCAGCCGGTTCAGGAACGCGCCGATGGGGTCGAGAATCCCTTTGAAGATGATCCTTGCTTTGTCTGAAAAGGTTTGTTTTGTTTTCATAGGCTAAGGGTAGTACCGACTTAAGTCGGTACTACGTTCGGTACTACATGTTTACGATTTCTCATCCAGGTCTTCTTCGCTGATCAATACTTCGCGTTCCTTGCCGCCGCCCTGAGAGGGGCCGACCACGCCCATTGCCTCCAACTGGTCGAGCAGGCGCGCCGCGCGCGGATAGCCGATGCGCAGCCTGCGCTGGAGCATGGAGGCGGATGCCCTCTGCTGCTGGCGGACGATGGAGATCGCCTGTTCCACCAAACCGTCGTCTTCATCTTCATCGGGTTCCTTGAGGAGGGTCTCCCAGGGCGGAACGTCTTCGGCTTGGAGGTCGGAATTCTTTTGCCAGTGCGAGAGCAGGCGTTCGATCTCCATGTCGGTGATCATCACGCCCTGTGCGCGGACGGGGTTGCCAACCTCGGGGTTGAGGAAAAGCATGTCGCCGCGCCCAAGCAGGGACTCTGCGCCGGTGTAGTCAAGGATGACGCGGCTGTCTACGCTGGATGCCACAGCAAAGGCAAGCCGCGCCGGGAAGTTGGCTTTGATGAGACCCGTGACCACATCCGTAGACGGGCGCTGGGTGGCAACCACAAGATGAATGCCGGTGGCGCGAGCCATCTGCGCGAGACGGACGAGGTTATGCTCGGTCTGGTCCGGGGCAGACATCATCAGGTCGGCGAGTTCATCGATCAAAACGACAATGCGCGGCAGCGACTGTCCATCTGCCGAGCGCGATACTTTTTTGTTATAGGAATTCAAATCGCGGGCGTGCATGGCTTCGAGCAGGCGGTAGCGGTGTTCCATTTCCACCACCACCCAGCGCAGCACGCCGAGGATGCGGTCGAGATTGGTTTCGACCTTGCCATAAAGATGGGGCAAGCCGTTGAAGCGGATCAATTCGACCATCTTCGAGTCGATCATGACCATGCGCAGTTCTTCGGGTGTGTTGTTCATGGCAAGGCAGGCTGCAATGGATGTGATACAGACCGATTTGCCCGAACCGGTGGAACCGGCGATCAACAGGTGCGGCATACGTGACAGGTCTGCCATGAGCGGATGGCCGGAAACATCGCGTCCGAGGGCAACGGTCAACGGCGCGCCGACCTTGTAGAAATCGTCGGCTTCCATCAGGGTGCGCAGGCGCACGATCGTTGTGTTCGTATTTGGAACTTCGATTCCAACGTAGGGTTTCCCCGGCACTGGCGCTTCAATGCGCAGGCGCTGGGCGGATAACGCCAGGGCGAGGTCTTTTTCAAGGGAGGCGATCTGCGCGACGCGCACCTTCATCTGCTGGGCGTCCTCTTCTTCGTTGCCCTTTTTGATGAAGCCAGGCTGGACTGCAAACTGCGTCACCGACGGACCGACCCGGTATCCGATCACTGTGGCAGGGATGCCGAATTCGGAGAGGGTCTTCATGATCAGACCCGCCGTTTGGTTGATGGTGCGTTCATCGGCGCGGACGGCTGTATCGCCAAGCAGGATGTTGAGCGGGGGTAAATCTTCGCCGCGCGGGGGCAGTTTGGCTGCTTTTTCCTGCTTCTTCTCCGCGGCTTTAAGTTGGGTGCGGAATTCAGGCGGGAGGGGCTGGGTCTTTTTCCTGGGCGTGGGCGGCTTGACCTGCGCTTCGGGTTCCTTCTGCTGTTCCGGCGTTGGCGTTGAAATGATCACCGGTGCCTGATCGCCTGCGATGTTTGCCAGCCAGGTTTCGAGACGCACCCAAAGCCCGAAACCGGTTGCAACGGCAAGCATCCACAGCAGGAATAAAACGGATGTGCCTGCGAATTTCCCCATGTACTGCCAGAGAAGGCGCACAATGCCCCAGCCGAGTCGCCCGCCATCCAGGCCGGATTCAGCCCGGAAGAGGTCATTGCCCCGGGCAGCGGCAAACAAGCCCAGGGTGAGGAGAGAGGCGAGTTCAAGGGCGAGAATCCGCCCCCAGCGCAGGGAAGTTTGTTCGCGTTGGAGAAGGAAGAATCCCAGGTATCCAATTCCGATCAGGATCAGGGCGCTTCCCCATCCAAACCAGGTGCGCAGGATGGATGCAATCAACCCAAGCAGCGCGCCGTCTGTCCATTCCCAAAGCGCGAAAAACATCATGAGCGCAAAGGCGACCAGGGCCACCCCGGCGGCGTCGCGCAGAAAATGCCCGAATTGCGTGTTGAAACGGGCGAGGCGTTCAAGCCAGTCGCTGCGCGGGGTAAGTTCCTCCTGCTGGAATCGGCGCGGTTCCGGCATCGCCTAGTTCAGCCTCATGCTAAAGCCGAGCCGGTGATGAGGCGGGTCGAGATGCAGGACGCGCACTTGAACGGGTTGGCCTTCGGCAAGCAGGTCTTTGAGGGCAAGTCCGTCTTCGCGTTCGATCTCGGAGGCATGTACCAGGCCTTCCACGCCGAACTGGTCGAGCCGTGCAAAAACGCCGTAGGACAGAACGCTGGTGACGGTGGCGGCATGGATCGAACCGATCGGGAATTCAGCCGCGGCAATTTCCCAGGGGTTGGGCAGGAGGCGCTTGAGACTCAAGGCAACCCGGCAGCGTTCGGGCGCAAGGTCGAGAACCTGAACGTCGATTGTGCCGCCCAGTTTGACATATTGTGACGGATGCGAAACCCGTCCCCAGGAAAGTTCTGAAATATGGATCAGCCCTTCCACGCCGCCGAGGTCGACGAAGACGCCGAAGTCGGTGACGTTTGTGACCGTGCCGCGCGCGCATTGACCGGAGTGCAGGGAGTGAAATAATTCGGCGCGTTTGCCGGGTTCGCTCTGGGCGGCGCGTTCCGAAAAGACCACGCGCCCATCCTCCGGCACGCATTCGATGACCTTCAAGCGCAGGGCGCGTCCAACGAACGCTTCGAGGTTTTGACCGCGCTGAAGGTCGTCCCTGCCAGCCAGTTCGATGAGATGCGAAAAGGGGACAAAGCCAGACAACCCGCCGCCCTCCACCAGCAAGCCGCCGCGGTTATGACCGGTGACCGTGAGTTCGACGATCCGGTCTTTCATATAAAGGTCTTTGATGAGGTGCCAGTCGACCGTTTTCTCGTCCGGGGCAGATACCCTCTCCGCTTCTTTCCGCGCCTCAGGCTTGGCGTTGAACCCGCGCCCGATCAACCCCGAATACCGGTGCTCCTCCGCCAGCACCGACTCCCACCAGCCTTCGTCTGCCGTTTCGACATTTCCCGCCGCCAATACGTTTTCATTTGTCATCACGATGCTCCTTGATAAATATCCGCTTCAAAGCCGCGACATGCCCTCGATCTCTGCCGGGCTTTTCGGGCGGTTTCGTTCAAAAGAGTTCTATTTTCAGTAGATCACGAGAGCGCAAATTACGCATGGGTTTCGTAATCTACTGATTATCATCTTTCGAGTTGATTCACTTCCATTTCCATGATCGCCCTGGCAACCGCATCGATTGCCACGCGTTGTTTGCGGTACAGATCGGCTTCAGACATGGCAAGCCTGGCGGCCACATCGCGCACTTTGCGCCCTTCGATGAATTTCATTTCAAGGATGTTGTACAGGATCCATTCAGTGGTGAATTTCCGGTCGCCGCGCGGTCGGACTTCATCCACGGCGCGGCGTAAAAGGGCGCGCAAGGCATTGGCGGTATTGCCGTCTTCCTTGTCCGCCAGTTCGCGCACCACCTGTAATTTTGTGAGCGGGTTGTTGGTGAATTTCGGTCCGCCCCAGTAATGCGTCAGCGCATCGCGGACCCAGTTGGCAAGGTCGGCTTCCTGCGGGATGGGGTCCGCCTCGAGGGCGGCGCGCGAATCGTACCGACTCGCCGCTCTCATGCGCTGGATCATCTCCACCTGGGGCTGAATATCGGCGAGCGAACGAAAGACGCGCTGTTGAAGCTGTCGGTCTTCGAGCGCGAGCGCGGCGCGTTCCGCCAACAACCAGAGCGATTCGCGCTGGTCGTGTTCCATCGTTGTCCGTCCGTCGCTCCTCGCCACGCCCAGCAAACCAAGCAGGGGCGGGAGTTCGTCCCGGTCCATTTCGGGGCGGCGGCGGGCATAAAGCGGAAGTACCCAGTAGTTGCCCCAATGGAACTCATGGCGGACATCGCCATTGACATGGTCGAGCGCTTCGGTCAGGCTTTCCTGCTCGATCATGGCGCGGTTTCCCGCCACAACGACGGGCAGCAGGGTCTCGTCGTCCAATGCGGCGACGAATGCAGACGGCGATTGCAGGTGATCGCGGACGGCGGCAAGCACCGCTTCCAAAAATTGTTGAAGGTCGCCCTGGGTCAGCAGGCGTTCCTCCACATTTTGGAGCAACTCCAGTTCGCCGCGGTCGCGTCCGAAGAACAGCCAGCGCTCCCAAAGCGGCGCGGCAAAGGTGATGGCGTGTTCCATCAACAATACCGAGGTGACCACGGTAAACGGAACGAATGCGCTGTAGGGGGTTCCCAACAATTCGCCGCCGCGCCGAACCACCGTCATCAACGCCAGGGTGGCAGAGGCTGTCACCGGTCCGCGCATGATCCATTTGAAAAGCCTGCTTTTTATTACACGGTCGGGCCACGAAACGCCGAAGAACGCCACGGCGTACGCCATTACGACCACCAAGGCCCCCACCAAAAGATTGATCGCAACCGCCGCGCTCCAGAAAAGGAACTCATGCCGGGCTGCCAGTTCGTACCCAAAAAGCAGGTAGGGATACGAGCCGAGAGCGGGGGCGGTCGCGCCAGCCATCAGGTACAACATGCGCCGCCGTCCCGAGCGGGTCAGCATCAATTTATAGGCGCGGGCAAAATTCACTCCCGCCCAGACCAAAATGGCGACATAAAAAAATGTAAAGACTTCCGTCCAGGCGGTGCGCTCGAGGTATGGGGCGGGCTTGCCATCCGGCACAATGGGACCAAGCAGGTAACCGAGCGCCAGCAGGACGAGGAACGCAGCCGACAGGGCGTACATGCCGCGCACCGCAACGCGCCTGCGTCCGCGGGATGGACGTCCCGCCGTAACGAGTAATGCATCGGAAAGATGGAGATATGCCGCGGGTAAAAATGCCAGTCCCACCCATTGCAGGCGCATCAATAGATCAAGCGTTTGAACGGAAACCGTATTGTCCTGCAGGGCTTCCGCCGTAAAGACAACCACCACACACAGCAGGATGATCGCAAACGAACGCGCCACCCTGTCTCGCAGGTTGAACGAAAGCGAATAGAGAAACAGCGAGAACGCCGTGATGGCAATTCCCGCCGTAAGAATCTGATTGATCGTCTGGAGCCCCGCCAGCAACGTTTCAGACAAACCGTTAATCATTCTGCCCTTCCAATAAAGTCGCCCAAATCGGGCGCAACCCTGCCTTTACTTCAAGATTTTAGCAAAGAACAAAGCCACATCCTTGTTGATGTAATAATGGTCATTATACCCGCAGAACTCGAAGCCGGATTTTTGCGCAAGCCGGATGGCGGGAATGTTCTTCGACTGCGCTTCAAGGATCAGGCGGCGGTGCGCTCTCGACTCCGCCCAGGCCTGGGCTGCCGCCAGCAAAGCGGATGCCACGCCGCGGCGGCGCTGCCCCGGGTCTGCCACGAGGTCGAAAATCCACACAGTGGAGGATGCGCCCCGCTCCAACAGGCTGACATACCCCGCCGGTTCGGTTGAAACAAGGGCGGTGAACATCATGGAACGCTTGATCCAATCATCGGCAAGCGAAAAATGATTGTGAGGGTAAGGGACTTCGATGGACCGCGGCAGGCGCACCTCGCGGAACGCCGCCGAAACCTGCCCCGTCTCACGACGGACTTCCAACTGCCAGACGGCGTCGCTTTTGATCGAATGGTCGATGCCCATCAAGCGCGCCAGGTCAGAGGCGATGGTCGGGCGGATTTGAATTTCAGACATGGGTTCGCAATCTCTTTCATTGACTCGGAACGACCTGCACCGGCACAACGCACGGAGGCAGGCTGGTACCCTGGTTGTCAACCACAACCAAACGCAATTGATAATCGCCGGGGGTCAGGGCGGTTGTATCCCAGCGCCCAAGGGAGGCGTTTTGAACCACGGCGCGACCCGCGGCAATGGTCGCCCAGGTATCGCTGCCGCCCGGCGCAACTTCATATTTATAAAAACCGAAATTGGGAATGTTGACCGTGCCGGTCAACTCGATCACGCCGCTGATCTCATCGCCGGGTTCGGGAAAGGTCATCTCGATCTGACCCGGCAGACAACCCGCCCCGCCTGTTTGCGCAGGAGCGGCTGGCTGCGCGGCAAACTGGGTCATGAAATCAGCCGACAACGTGCCGGTGGGAGTCGAGATCAGGTCGAGGGTGGGCGTGGAGAGGAAAAAATCGGCGGGCAGCCCGGGAATTACGAAGGATGCAACCGTAATTTCGAAACAGAAAAACACGACGATCAGGAGGGAGGCCACTGCGGAACGCCCCAGGCGCCTGCCGGAAAATTCGCGCTCCAGGCTGAAAACGGCAACCCGCCATTCGCGCCAGGAGCGATACAGCCAGCGAAAGGAAAACATTCCGCCAATCGCAAGCACAAGGTAGATCAAGACCTCGTAATCAGCGAGGAATTTAAGCAGGTCTGCCATCAGAAAACGCGGTTACATTCCGCGGAGGACACCCCGGACAATGGACTCGATCTTGGGCGTGATCACCCTGCCCGCTTCAATCACCTCTTCATGGGTGGTGACGGTGGAACCGTCGAGATTGGCTTTATTGCTGATGCCGGAAAGCCCCAACGCGCGCATCCCGCCATGACGCGCCACAATCACCTCCGGCACGGTGGACATGCCCACCGCGTCCGCGCCAGCCAGGCGCAGGAAGCGTAAATCAGCCGGGGACTCGAAGGAAGGTCCGCTTAAACCGGCATAAACGCCTTCGCGAAGGGTCAACCCGTTTTCTTTTGCAACCGCGCGGGCAAGGGCGCAATAATCGCGGTCATATGGCTGACTCATATCTGGAAAGCGCGGACCGATTTCCTCCAGGTTGGGTCCCATCAAGGGGTTCAAGCCGGACATGCCCATCAGGTTCAACTGGTCGGTGATCAGCATGACATCGCCGGGGGCGAAATCCGCGTTGACTCCTCCCGCCGCATTGGTGACAACCAGGCTGTGAACGCCGAGCCTGTGCATGACCCGCACGGGCAGGGTGACTTCTCCCATACTATAGCCTTCATAATAATGGATGCGTCCCTGCATGACGATGACGGGTTTCCCCTCCAGTTCGCCGACAACAAAACGTCCAACGTGTCCGATGACCGTCGAGACGGGGAAGTGGGGCAGGTCGGTATAAGGAATGAAAACCGGATTCTGGACAGAATCAGCCAACCCGTTAAGACCTGAGCCGAGAATCATTCCAACGCCAGGTTCGGTGGAAATCCGCCTGCGAATCTCGTCCGCGGCTTCGTCTATTTGGGCAAGGGTGATAAATTTTTGCATTGACATGACCTTATGACATGAAATATTTTTGGCGCATCCCCATGAGCGGTTCGCGCAAGCGATTATATCAGATATAAGATTATGTCATTTACGCCCGGGGGGGGGGGCATTGGCACACCTCAATTTGCAAATTCACATGAATAGACATCAGCCGTTCAACACAATATCAAGGCTAATGAAAAGGTAGATAAATTCCCCCATGTATGCTATCCTCCGCCCGGCATGGAATTCCCCCGCGACAAAAATTTCGACCTTTTTATATCCCTCCTGCTGGAAGGCTGCGGCTTGGGGCTGCTCTTTACGCCGGGGCGCTTCAAGATCGACGCGGAGTTCTATATAACGGGTCTCCCCGTCCTGATGGGGATCGCCTGTCTCGCCCTGGGGCTGGCCCTTCAGGCGGGCTGCGTCTGGCGGTTTCGAAAACGTCGCGCCATGTTCATCAATGGGCTGGCGTCCATCGCGCTGCTGCAAGCAGCTGGGTTAATGGCGTTCACCGGGCAATTCGTCGGGGCGGTGTCGATGCTGGTTGCCGGGGCAATGCAAACCGCCGTGACATTCATGCGGGCGGGCAACCGTCTCGTGCCCTTCGACCTGATGCGGTTCGGTTTGTTTTTGACCACATTTGGGGCGGGGGTCGTCCTGTTGATTGAGGGTTTTCAAAGCCGGCAGGAATGGCATCTCGTCATGATCCCGCTTCTTGCGGCAGGTTTTTTTTCGACCGCCTTCCTTGGGGGCATTACCATCGCCTTTCCCATGCTCCGGTTCGGATTTCTTTTGAATTCCCTGCAGGTCGTTCCCTGGGCGGTGCTGGGCGTCCATGCGATTCTAATTCCCGGGTTCGAAAACTTGGTCGCGCCGGCGGCGATCGTTTCGATGCTGCTCTTGCAGCGTTTTATCAGGTGGGAGCGAATCTTAATCCCCGACTCGGATATTCTCAGCCGCCGCATGGTTGCCATTGGGTACGTGAGTGAGATCGCGCTGGCGGTATTTCTGGGAACGCTTCTCCATATGCTGGATCCGTTCCTCGAAATACACCCGTTTCCGTTTTGGGCGCGCGAGGGCAGCCTGCTGTTCTTTCTTTTATTTTCAGCGCTGGTCTATTACGGAACCACCACCGTGATCATGACGACCAACGGCTTGATGGAGGAATTGACCCGGACAGAAGACGACCTTCCGGGGAACGATGAAGCGCCGGTGGGAAGGATCGCCGCCTGGAACAGCCGCATCGAGCGATATGTTCAGCCGTTTATGATGACCCCGGAGGGAATCCGCGGGCGGGTCAAGGCGGACCAGATCGCTGTGCTCGACAAGAAATTGAAGGTCGAGAAAAAACGCAACGCCCAATTGACCCTGCTCTTCGAACTCAGCCAGCAGCTCGAAAACCATCTCGACCAGCCTGTATCCGCCCAATTGACGGTGAACACCCTCGAACGCGCCCTGGGTTGTTCGCTTGTCATGATCTTTTTACACGACTCCGAAGCGGGGGAGTTTTCCCTTTCCGCATTCTTCGGACGCCAGATCAAACTGGAAACGGAAGGCTACCGGCAGGACGACGCCCAGGGCGTGTTTGGACGCGCGTACCGGCAGCGAAAAACGCAGATCATCAACGACGTCCGCGCCGAAAAGGATTTCATCCCCTTCAAAAACGAAAACGACCGCTCCGTCCTGGCTGCCCCCTTGATTATGAACGGACATATCGCCGGCATCATCACCCTGCACAACGAAAAACCGAACGCATTTGGCAGCGTCGAGATCAACATGGTCGAAATGGCAGCCGCCGAGTTGACCCGCGGCTGGGAGCGCTCGGGGCATCACCACCGCCTGATGGAACTCGTGCAGACCGGCAGCCAGCTGACCTCGGCGCTCGACCCGGAAACAACCACCCGCGAAGTGGCATGGAGTTCGCGCGCGGTTTTACAGGCAAAGTTCACCCACATCTACATTCAGCCCGGGCAGGAACGAAATTTCATCCAGCAGGCATCTTCGGGGAATGCCCCCCTGCTTCGTCAATCCATTGAAGCGGCGTTTGCCTCGCTCGAAATGGCAGACCTCGCGCTGCGGGCAAGCCAGCCGTTCCGCATCCGCGACGTAAGAAAATTCCAAAAGACGGCAAGCCTGAAACTGGACAACGCCTCGCTGCGCAGCCTGCTTGTCATCCCCATACGCTGGCATCAGGTAAACATCGGCGGCATCTTCGTATTCGGCAAAGAGAATGGAACCTTCTTCACCGAAAACGATGAAGCGCTTGCCGAATTGATCTCCATCCAGGCGGCTGGCGCATTCGAAAGCGCCTGGCTCCAGCAGGAACTGCGCTCATCGCTGCGCATCACCTCCCTGCTCTACAGGTTGAGCAACCAGATCATCCAGGCGGAAAACATCGAAGACGCCGCCTCAGACATCGCCCAAACCGCCCACAAACTCGCCAGAAATCTATCCACCGGGATCGTGCTGCTCAACCCAGACCAAAGCGTCCTCGCCGAAGTGCTGATAAACGAAGAAGGAAACCGGGTTCATTCCGAACACCCCATGAGTCTCATCGTCGACGCGGTCGCCTCGGGTCAAACCATTTACCTCTCGCAGGAACAATCCGTCATGCGCTCCTGCCTGCCCATTCAAACGCCCATCCGCAGTTATGGCGCGATCTGGATGGACGCCCACGACGACCCCGCCAGGTCCTCCGCCGCCAACCCCAACGACCTGCAAGCGCTCGTCAACCAGGCGGCAATCGCGCTGGAACGTTCGCTGCTGCTGGTCGAATCGCGGCGGCAGGCAAAGGAAATCAAAACAGCGTACGATACTCTCGCAACAACCTACGACCAGACCCTCGCCTCGCTCACCTCCGCCCTCGATGCGCGCGACCGGGAAACCGAAGGTCACAGTTCGCGCGTCACCCGTCTCGCCGTCAGGCTGGGAAAAAGCCTCGGGTATTCGCCGGACCAGGTCAAAATCCTGGAAAGAGGCGCATTACTTCACGACATCGGCAAGATCGGAATCAGCGACACCATCCTGCACAAACCCGGTCCGCTGACAGAGGATGAATGGAAGATCATGAAACTCCACCCCGACATCGGCGCGAGAATCGTGGAAGGCATCCCCTTCCTCGAAGATACCATCACCGTCATCCGCTTTCACCAGGAACGCTGGGACGGCTCCGGCTACCCAAGCGGCTTGAAAGGCAGCGGCATCCCCGAACTCGCCCGGCTCTTCGCCGTGGTGGACACCTTCGACGCCCTGACCAGCAACCGCCCCTACCGCCAAAAAATCTCGCAGGAAGAAGCCCTGGCATACCTCAAGGAAGAAGCGGGGAAATTATTCGACCCTGAAATGGTCGTCAAATTCGAAGAACTTATGCGCGGCAACGCACCGGCGTAAACCGCCAATCAGCCAAGCGTTTCTTTGAAAGCCCGGGCTGCCTTCCCCACCCCGGCATCGTCCACCCAATAATGCGTCACCAGGCGGAACTCACGCGGCGCAGACCAATCCACCAGCACGCCGCGTTTTTTCATCTGCGCGATGATTTGATCCTCCGTCAGCGCGACCGAATCGTCCAGCCTGAAATAAACCATATTAGAGGAAGGCTGCGCCTCGAGTCTTAATCCCGAAACCTGCTTCAGCGCTTCGTACAGGCTCATCGCCCGGGCATGGTCCTGTTTAAGCCGCACCGTCATCTTCTCCAGCGACACAAGCCCCGCCGCCGCAAGAACGCCCGCCTGCCGCATCCCCCCGCCCAGCATCTTGCGCAGACGGCGCGCCTTCTCAGTGAACGCCCCATCCCCAACAAGCATGGACCCAACCGGCGCGACCAACCCCTTACTCAAACAAAACATGATTGAATCCGCAGGCGCGACTAATTCTTTGATGTCCACATCCAATGCCGCCGCCGCATTGAAAATGCGCGCGCCATCCATGTGGAATTTCAAGTTATTTTCCTGCGCCAGATGACCTACCTGCTTTGTGTATTCCACTGAAAGCGCAGCCCCGCCGCACATGTTCTGCGTGTTTTCGATGCAGACCAAACGCGTAATGGCGCGATGCGAATCATCCGGTTGAATCGAGGCGCGGATGTCCTCAAGTTGAAGCGTCCCATCCTTTTGATTCGGCACCGGATGGGGATAAATCCCGCCCAACGCCGCCATTCCGCCCGCCTCATTCACATAAATATGCGACTTATCGCCGCAGATCACTTCTTCGCCGCGTGAACAATGCGCAAGTAACGCCAATAGATTGCCCATCGTGCCCGAAGGGACGAACAGCGCCGCCTCCTTGCCAAGCATCTCCGCGGCTTTCTCCTCCAATCGATTCACCGTCGGGTCATCGCCATAAACGTCATCCCCCACCTCCGCCTCCGCCATCGCTTCGCGCATCTCCGGCGTGGGCTTGGTGACGGTATCGGAACGCAGGTCTACGTATTCATTATTCATAGCGTTCCACCTCTTCAAGAACATTCTTCAATTCTTCTGGTAATTCAGCTTCAAAAGTTCGAGGCTGTTTTTCGCTGGGAAGAATAATCTTTAATCGAAATGCGTGTAAAAAGTGACGTTCAATCGTTACAGTCGGAGTCCTCTTTCCATAGATCGCATCGCCAACAATCGGGCAGCCCAAAAACTGACAATGCAGGCGGATCTGGTGCGTGCGCCCGGTGCGCGGATGAAATTCCAGCAGGGTGTGATTCTTGAAAGACTCAAGCGTCTTGTATTCGCTGATGGCCTCGCGTCCCTTGCCCGGCGGGACGATAGCCATTTTCTTTCTATGGCTGGGGTCGCGTCCAACAGGCGCCTCCACACGCCCGGCAGGTGTGGGCGGCTTGCCATCTACAAGCGCAAGGTAGGTTTTCTCCACCAGCCGCAAACGGAACTGATCTTGCAGCCAGTTATGAGCGCGCTCATTCCTGGCAAGGACGATCAACCCTGAAGTTTCTTTATCCAATCGATGTACCAACCCGGGTCGTTCCTCACCGCCAATGCCTTCCAGTTCCGGGTCATATCCCAGAACCGCATTGACCAGAGTCCCCGAATAATGCCCCGCCGCCGGGTGAACGACCATCCCCGCCGGTTTGTTCACCACGATCAGGTCGTCATTCTCGAAGATAATATCCAGGGGAATATCTTCCGCCGCCAAACCGCTGGGCTGGGGCGGCGGGATTCTGACCTCGATATCGTCGCCGTCCTCGATGACCTGCCCCGCTTTTTTAGCCGCAACCCCGTTGACGGTAACGAATCCGTCCGCGATCAGCCCCTGAACCCGCGCGCGTGAAAATTCCGGCAGGCAGGACACCAGGAATTTGTCCAGCCGGTCGGACGCCCGTTCATCATAATGATAGGTCTCGATCCTGTCTGTCATAAAACCTCATCCTCGCTTTGCCGTTCCCCTTCCGAAGGCTGGCCCCGCCCCTGAATCCAAAACAGGACCAGCATCATCGCCACGCTGACATTAATGCCCGCGTCTGCGATATTGAAAATATAAAATGTGCCGACCGATATAAAATCTGTCACCGCGCCAAACAGCAGGCGGTCTATCAAATTACCAACCGCGCCGCCCAGGTACAAACCGCCCGCCACCAGCATCCACGGGTTGTATTCCTCCATTTTGTAAACAAAGTAAAGGATACCGCCCACGATCAGGAAGGTCAGGACGATGAAAACAAGGTTTCCATCCTGGAACATCCCAAACGATGCGCCCCTGTTTTGGATATGCGTAAACCGCGCGTAGGGAGAAAGCCAGCCCAGCCATTGCGGCAGGCTGGATTCGCCCAGTGGAATATCCCTGCGCGCAAGCCATTTTGTCCATTGATCGAGAACGATCAACGCCAACGCCCAGGAAACAAAGATTAAAAAACGCCCCTGGTGCGTTTTTTCTTTCACAGAAACAACCGGGGTCTCCTCCAATTCGTTCATCCTTCCTTCACAGCCTCAACATCCGCAACTGCCGCCCTCATTTTATCCTCCCGCTCTTTGAACCAGACCCCCAGCAGCAAAACTGCCACGCCCACTGAAATGGAAGCGTCTGCGATATTGAACACCGGAAACGCGCCAACGGAAATAAAATCCGTGACCTTACCCATTAACAGGCGGTCGATCAGGTTTCCAGCCGCGCCTCCCAACTGCAAGCCCATGGCTAGTTTCAAGGTCCAGTCATTCGTCTCGGCTTGCGGATAATAGTAAATGATCGCCCCGATCACGATAAAAGCGAGAACCGTAAAAACAAGATTGCCGTTCTGAAACATGCCAAACGCCGCCCCACTGTTGTACCAATGCACGATCCGCGCATACGGGCTAAGCCAGTTCAACCACTCCGGCAGCCACTGCCCGCCAAATTCAATATTCGTACGCACCCATAATTTTGTCCATTGATCGAGCCCAACCGAAACGCCCGCCACGCCGAACAACAACGCAAAATCTCTAACCTTGGAATTCAACTCTCACCTCAAAACAAAAAGTGCGCCTATTGTACCCCACCAGGTTTGCTCAAGCCGCGGTCCCCGGCGCAGGTGTGCAAGTAAAACATGTCGGGCACGGAGTCGAAAGCGGCGCAGAGTGACGCCGTGACGGCATCTCCCGACTTTCGAGCAAAATCAGGAGATTTCGCAGTCCAAACTGACAACCTTTGCTTGCAGACCGGCGCAGGGAGCGTGATATTAAATGTACACCCTCGGCACGCGCGCGCTGATATTGGTCATCACCTCATATTCGTTCGTGCCTGCCCAATCTGCAAGTTCCTCTGGCGCAATGCCGCCGCCAAGCAGCGTCACCTCATCCCCCACCTTCACATCGTCATTGCCTGCATCCACCATGAACTGATCCATGCAAATGCGCCCCACTTGCGAATACGATTTGCCATTGATGAGGACTCGTCCTTGATTGGTCATGCGGCGGAAGTATCCATCGGCATATCCGCATGGGATGGTAACCACGCGCCTCAGACTCCCTTCGACCTGCCACAGCGACCCATAGCTGACAGCGCGCCCCGGCTGTGCGACCTTACTATAAGCAACTTGTGATTTCCAAGTGAGCGCAGGCTTCACATCAATCGTCCGCGGAATATCGCGCCCCGGGTAAACTCCGTAAAGCAAGACGCCAGGACGAACCATTTCCAAATAACCTTCAGGCAGATTCAGAATCCCACCAGAATTGCAGACGTGCCGAATCGGCGGGACAGGCAGGGAGTGTTCCTCATATAAGTGAAGAACTTCCCGAAAACGTTCAAGTTGTTCTTGAGCCGTGACAACACGCGAAGGCAAGCCAGTCAACTCGACCAACTCGGAGTTCGCCAAATGAGTATAAATCCCCTCTACGTTCAAATGACTACACGCAAATGCTTTCAAAATGAACTCTTCCGCTTCGTATTCGCGGACGCCGACCCGCTCCATGCCGGTATCGATCTTGAGGTGGACGGTGAGTCGCTTTCGGGTAGATTCGGCCAGATGGTCAGCAGCCAGCAACAAGTCGAGGGATGAGGCGGTGAGGGTTAAGTCATGTTCAGGGAATAGTGGCAACTGCTCGATCAAGGTCCCACCGGCAACCAGAATCGGTTTCTTAATTCCGAGTTGACGAAGTTGAATGCCCTCCTCCACCAAGGCGACGCCGAGCATGTCGACATAGGGTTCGATGAATGGCGCAACGCCTTCGATGCCGTGACCATAGGCATTGGCTTTGACCATCGGCATGACCTTCGCGCCGCCCACGTGAGCGCGAATGGCTTCGATATTTTTTTGCATTTGGGCGAGGTTGACTTCGAGATAGGTCGGGCGCATATTATTTTGAATACCCGTGATATTCCACATCGGGTTCGGATTCGGGCGGCGGGCTGACGCCAAATCGCGTTGCAACAAAACCGTTCTTTTCGTAAAAGCTTCGCGCCATGGTGTTCACTTGATTGGTGAACAACCAAAGATGATTCGGGTGTAAAGTCCGGGCATGATCAAGCAATGCCTGCCCAATACCACGGCGATGGAATTCGGGCGCGACATAGAGACGGTCAATGAAATCATCTTTTAGCGCTAGAAAGGCCACAGACCTTCCATCCAACTCATAGACCCAGAGTTGGTTTTCAGCAAGGATGCCATTGCGAAAGTAATCCAGTGAACCTTCGAGCGTGTACCCCATGCGTTTCATTAAGTCCGGGATGGCAACCAGCATGGCGTTAAACCATAAGGCAGTGACTGCATCAAAGTCTTTTTCTTGATACGGACGGATCATATTCTCTCCAAAAAATACAGCGGACGGTTAACCGTCCGCTGTATTTTACTTCAAGCGAATTAATGCTAACCCATGGCGCCGACAATGGCGCCCATCACAACAAAAGTGATGAGGTGATTGCCTTGTTCGAGCACCCAGGCCTTGATGCGGTCTGCGAACAACTTATTGGTGAGGCTGGAAGGGGCAACAAACCCAAGCCAGAGAAAAAAACCGGCCATCGCGCCGGAGCCAAGTGTCGCGCCGCCAGACATACTACCCATGGCGTTGACCATCAATGACATGAATACGGCTTGCACGAATGCGGCGAGAACAATCCCTCCCCACACCATGCCCATGCCGAGGGATGAGCCAGGAGCGCTCGCATCTCCGCCCATGCTCGGTTCACCCGTTTTGCCAACGGCTTTCCACCAGGCCGGGAAGAAAGTTTTGGGTCCGAACCAAACTCCGCCAATGACCATACTTGCCAGAACACAAAATAAAACAGCCAACCAGTTGATAGCGCTAAAGTTCATTTCATTCTCCTATAGGTAAAGTTTGATTCATTGTAACAGAACATTTGTTCCTATTAAATTAAGGAATTATTTCACACACGAGAATGGAGATACAGAAGTTCCATTTCTGGAATTCTGCCAGCCCACCACTCTGCAAGTTCTACTTGCAGAGTCCAGTCCGTTAAAACAAACGGGAGAAGTTCCTTGAACTTCTCCCGTCATCTTGTTACTTGTTACTCGTTAAATCACTTCTAAATCTTCCCAGCCACAAAATCCAATACATCAATTTTTGTGAGAATGCCTGCCGGACGGTTGCCATCGACGATAATCAATGCCAAGCCTTCTGTCAGGGAATGCATGGCATCGTCCAGCGAAGTGGACGGGCTGTATACAGCGCCCGCTTTTTGAACGAGCGGGTCGATGAGTTCATCGTTGCTATGGTTGTGATCTTCGAGCATGTGATTGAGCATATCCACCTCTTCGATCAAGCCGACCAGCATTCCATCTTTATCCACGACCGGCATTTGCGAGATTGCATTCTGGCGCATGACCAGTTCCACCTTGCGGATGGTGTCGCCGAGCGTGGCGGTATGCAGGGTTTTGTTCTGTTTGGCGATCAACAAATCGCCCAGCGACATTTCGCCGAATTCCATGGTCAGGAATCCGAACTCGCGCATCCATTTGTCATCATAGAACTTGGACAGGTAGCGGGAACCTGAATCAGGCAAAATCACGACAGCGAGGCGGTCACCGCTTAATTTGCGGCAATATTTGATCGCGCCTGCAATTGCCGAGCCGGAGGAACCGCCCGCGAAGATCCCCTCCTGGCGCACAAGCTGGCGCGCCCATAAAAATGATTCGCGGTCGCCTGCGCGTTCGATGGCATCCACCACGCGAATATCCATTGTGGAGGGCAGAAAGTCTTCGCCGATGCCTTCCACTTTATAGGTCTTGGGGTATGCGCCGGGAGGAATGATGCCGTTGTTCTGCCAGATCTCGGTCAGGATCGAACCTTCAATGTCCACGCCGACGATGGTGATGTTCGGATTTTTGGATTTGAGGTAACGTCCCACGCCGGTGATGGTTCCGCCCGTGCCGATGCCGATGATGACGTCGGTCACTTTGCCATCGGTCTGCTCCCAAATTTCGGGTCCGGTGGTCATGACGTGCGTTTGCGGATTATCGGGGTTGTGATATTGATTCGCTAAAATTGCATTCGGGGTTTCGCGCACAAGCCGCTTCGCCACCTCGTAATAGGAACGCGGATCTTCAGGACCGACGGCGGTGGGCGTAATCACCACGCGCGCGCCATAGGCGCGTAACAGTAAAATCTTTTCGTTGCTCATCTTGTCCGGCATGACGAAGATGGTTTTGTAACCCTTCAGGGCGGCGGCGATGGCAAGCCCCACGCCCGTGTTGCCGGATGTGGCTTCGACGACGGTTCCGCCCGGTTTGAGTTCGCCGCGCTTCTCCGCCTGTTCGATGATGTTCGCCCCCACCCGATCCTTGACCGACCCGCCGGGATTCATGATCTCCATTTTGGCGTAAAGCGGCACGGGCAGGTCCCTGCCGATGCGCTCCAAACGCACGAGCGGGGTCGCGCCCATTGCGCCAAGAATATTATTGAAAACCCGTTTTTCCTTCGATTCTTGTAAAACAATCATTCTCTCTCCTTGGTTATAAAATGGTCATGCGTCAATGGCGCATGTATTATTGCACTGTAAAAACTACGCCAATTGCGAAGATTTTGCCCAGTACCGCGAGATTTACCTCGCCCGCCGGGGCGCAAACTGAAGTTTGCAGTACAACCGCGCTATGAAAGTCAAGCCTGAAATTTTTTACTCCTGCTGCCAGGCGGTCATCTTGCTCAAAGTCTCGCGTTCCTCAGATGCGAGATTAACCTCCAGGGCGCCGAGGTTTTCGTTCAACTGCTCGATGGAGGTCGCCCCGATAATGGGACTGGTAATGACCGGGTCGGCAAGCAGCCATGCCAGGGCAACCTGCGAAATGGCGGCAGTGTGAAGCAGTGCAATGCGTTCCATCTCATGCAGCAGGTTGAAATTCCTTTCGGTCATCGACTTTTTTCGCGCATCGGCGCGTTTACTTTCGGGCAAGGGCTGGTTCTGGCGGTATTTGCCGGTCAGGAAACCGCCCGCAAGCGGGCTGTAGGGAATCACGCCGACATTATACGTCTCGCAAACGGAGCGCAGTTCGCGCTCAAACTCGTCGCGGTGGATGAGGTTGTAATGCGGCTGGAACGAGTCGTAGCGGACAAGATTGTATTTGTCCGAAACCCACAGGGCTTGCATCAACTCCCACGCGGCGTAATTGGACGCGCCAATATAACGCACCTTGCCCTGCCGGATCAGGTCGTCATAGGCGCGCAGGGTTTCTTCGATGGGAGTGTTCTCGTCCGACCAGTGCGATTGATACAGGTCAATATGGTTGGTTTGCAGGCGCCTCAGCGACTGTTCAACGCCATGCATGATATGAACGCGGCTCAAGCCCTCATTGTTCGGTCCCTTTCCCATCTCGCCGCGGACCTTGGTTGCCAGCACGACCTGATCGCGCTGAATTTTGTTTTGTTTCATCCAATTGCCGATATATGTCTCAGACACGCCGCCGGGATTGCCCTCCACCCATTTGGAGTAAATATCGGCGGTATCGATGAAGTTAATGCCCGCTTCGAAAGCCGCCGTCAGGATGCGATGAGACTCCGCCTCTGCCACCGACCAGCCAAATTGCATTGTTCCCATGCACAGGGCAGACACATTCAAACCGGTATTGCCAAGCCGCTTGTATTTCATGACAGCCTCCACGCCCATATTATATTCGTTGTCCAGGCGCAGAACTTATGAATTCACCTTACGCACTTTCTCAGTACCGCGACATTCACATCGGTCTGTATAGCGAGATAAATCCCGCGGCATCGCGTAAGGTGAGTTATGAATATCAGATGCAGCCCTGTGACGCCATGCGGCATCTCCAGCGGAAACGGGAGAACCGGGAAGCGCAAATAAAAAAAAGCGGCTGTCTGAACGACAGCCGCTTTGGGATGCGCAGGCTTATTGAATGGTGAAAAAGACCGTGCTGTTCAGGACGTTGTTGAAATAGACTTCAACCTTGTACGTTCCGAGGGGCCAGCCGTCCGTCTGGGGCGGGAAGAAGAAATAGACCGTGCCGTTGAATGATTCTTCCGTCACGTCAATGGTCGATTCGTCGATCAATGCACCGGACTCGAAGCCGGGGACGTTGTCGAAGAACCAGCGGGAGGTAATCGTGTTTCCGGCAACGCCGTTCGCAAGATCGGTCACCACGTAAATGGTATCGAACGCGCCAAACGTTGAGGCGGCTTGCGCGCCGTCTTCGTCGCGGGCAGTGCGGACGTTCGAAAGCGTGGGTTCGCCTGCGGCGCAAGCCAGCTGGGCAAGGATCAGGGCGAATAAAGCTAGCCAGATGGAATATTTCTTGAGTTTCATTTTGACATTCTCCTTTTGTCTTTGAGGGCGGGTTGACCCGCCAGGTTTTCAAAATTATACAGCACGGCTAGTAAAGGGGGCTCCCCTAAATGGACTATTTCTCTTTGCCTGGCGCACAGTCGAAAGCGGCGCAGCGCTGGGCTATTGCGCTTCGATATAAATCCGCTTATTGATCGCGCCCTTGCTTTTGTAATCGGTCACCTTGATGATGCCCACTTCCGAGGTATTCGCCACGTGCGTTCCGCCGTCGGCTTGCAGATCGAGACCGACGATCTCAACGGTGCGGACTTGCATGATTCCCTCCGGGAGCAAATTGATTTTGGTGCGGATCAGATCCGGGATCTGGAATGCCTCTTCCCTCGGGAGGATATTGACTCTGATCCCGCGGTTCTTCCCCACCTCGGCATTGACCGCCGCTTCGATCTCGCGGACCAACTCACCGCGCATCGACTCAAACTCGAAGTCCATGCGCCCCTTGAGGGGTTCCATATCGCCGCCAGTCACCTTCGCGCCGTAATCGCGGAAGACGGTTCCGCACAGGATGTGCAGGGCGGTATGAGTGCGCATCAACTGGTATCGCCGCACCCAGTCCAAAGTCCCGAGAGAAGCGGAGTTGGGCGGGGGTAAGGGCTCGGTCCCGCCGAGAAAGTGAAGGAGGTCATCCCCCTGCTTCTTGACCTTTTCCACAGGGTATTTAATTCCGTTCACTTCGAGGACGCCGAAATCGCAGGGCTGCCCGCCGCCGCCGGGGTAGAAAGCGGATCGATCGAGGATGACGGCGCGGTTTTGCGGGTCGTTCGATACAATAACCGCGGAAAATTCTTTGAGATAAGAGTCGGTCTGATAAATGAGTTCGGTCATATCCGAATTATAGCCCAGCGTCCCTTCAATGGGTAGTAAATTAGGATTGGATTAGAAGTGCGCCAGCCGCTTGACTTGGGTCTTTCATATATTGTATAGTATTCTACGGTAACTAAAAAAGGCACCGCCCCCGTGGCTGTGTCTTTTCTTTGTGATTTATCCCAAGTAGGAAATTTCAATGTGAGGAGAAGCAATGATCAAGGTTAGCGGTCTTACAAAGGACTACGGATCGCGCCGCGCCATCAACAACCTCAATTTCGACTGCCAGCAGGGCGAAATTGTCGGGTTTCTGGGTCCGAACGGCGCGGGCAAAACGACCACCATGCGCATCCTGACCGGGTACATGCCGCCGAGCGATGGCGAGGCGATCGTAGCCGGGTACGATGTGGTGGAGGAATCGCTTGAGGTACGCAAGCGGGTGGGCTACCTGCCCGAAACCGTGCCGTTGTATTACGACATGGTTGTGTTCGATTATTTGAAGTACATGGGCGAACTGCGCCACATCCCAAACGTGGATGAGCGGGTGGAGGAAGCCCTGGACATGGTCGGGCTGATCAACCGCTCCGATGGCTATATCGGCAACCTCTCGAAAGGGATGAAGCAGCGGGTCGGACTCGCCCAGGCCTTGCTGCACCGCCCCGAGGTTTTGATCCTCGACGAGCCGACCATCGGTCTCGACCCCGGGCAGGTGGTGGAAGTGCGCGAGTTGATCCGCAGCATCGGCAAGGAGCGGACGGTTTTACTCTCAACCCACCTGCTCAACGAAGCGCAAAACCTGTGCGACCGCGTGCTGATCATCAACAAGGGAAAGATCGTTGCGGAAGATACCACCGAGAACCTGCAAGCCCGCCTGCTCGGCGCGGAACGCGTCGTTGTGCGCGTGCGCGGCGAGGCGGACGAACTCGCCTCCTCCATCAAGACCGTGAAGGGCGTGCGTAAAGTGGAGACTCTCGACGACGGCGGCGTGGAATTCGAATTCGCCTCCGGCAAGGATTTACGCCCCGAAGTGGCGCGCCAGGTGATCGGCGACGGCTACGACCTGCTCGAACTCCGTCCGCTGGGCATGAGCCTCGAAGAAATCTTCCTCGAACTGACCGGAAACGAAGGGAAGAAATAATCCCATGAAAAATATTTGGACCATCGCAAAACGCGAATACGATAACTACTTCAACGGTCCGCTGGCATACGTGGTAATGCTGGCGGTCCTCCTGCCCATGGGTATTTACTTCAGCCTGATCCTTTTCTATTCAAGCCAGCAGGCAATGTTCGGAGGCGGAGCGGCGCCAAGCGCGCAGCCCATTAACGGTCTGTTCGTCTTCCTCATGGTTTTCCTCTCCCCCGCGCTCACGATGCGCCTGCTCTCCGATGAAGCCCGCATGGGCACGCTTGAATTGCTGCTCACGGCTCCCGTGCGCGACTCGGAACTGGTCATCGGCAAATGGCTGGGGGCGATGCTCTTCATCCTGTTCGTATTGCTCATCACGCTGGTGTACCCGCTCGTGTTGAATAATTTCGTCGAGCCTGGCATCGACTGGCTGGCGGTGATCTCCTCCTATATCGGCTTGATCCTGGTCTGCGGCACCATGCTTGCAATCGGGGTGGGCGTTTCGGCGATCTTCACCAACCAGTTTGCATCCTTCTTCGTCACGCTGGGCATCATCTTCTTCCTGTATTTCATGATCGGGCTGCCTGCGGGCTTGCTGCCGCAGGGCGGCGAGGTCTTCAACTACCTCAGCATCCAAAACCCCTACGACCAGATGAACGCCGGAACGATGACGCTGGGCGGGATCGCGTACTACCTGAGCCTGATCTCGCTCGGCTTGTTCACAGGCACCACTGCAATTGAAATTCGGAGATGGCGCTAATGGCTGGAAAAAAGAAAAACCAAAACGCGCAATACGCGCTGATCGGCTTGACGGTCGCGCTGGTTGCCTGTATCGCCACAGGTCTGATCGGCTTTGCAAACCTGCTCGGCGCAATCGGCATGTTCCCCCTGCCGGAAAATATTCAAAACGGGGTGGATATCGCCCTGCAAATCAGCGTCGGTCTGTTGATCGTCTCCCTGGCGGTGTCTGCCATCCTCAACCCCGATGGCGTCCGCCGCTTCCTGACCGGACGACAGGCTCGCTACGGTTCGAATTCGCTGATCCTCACCCTGGCATTCGTCGGAATTCTCATCGCCGTCAACTACATCGTCTTCAAAAATACCGACCTGCTCGGCTCACCCTGGGACCTGACCGCCGATAAATCGAACACCCTCGCCAAGGAGACTTTGCAAATCCTCTCCTCCTTGAAAGAGCCGGTCAAGGCGACCGCGTTCTACTCGACCAATTCAGACCCTGCCAGCGCTGAAGAATTGCTCGAAAAATTCAAGAACAACAGCGACGGAAGGTTTTCATACGATTTCGTCAACCCCGACCTCGACCCGGTCTCCACCAGGCTGGCGGGCGTAACCGGCGACGGCAAAGTCCTGCTCGAAATGGGGGAAAACAAGGAAATCGCCAACTTCGCCAGCGAGACTGAGATCGCCCGCGCCCTGCTGCGACTGATCAGCCCCGGCGCGCGCGCGGTCTACTTCCTGCAAGGTCACGGCGAAATCTCCTTCGAGTCCGGCGAGATCACCTACGGCGTCGTCAAAAGCACGCTCGAAGCCAAGAACTACACCGTCAACACCCTCAACCTGCTCACAACCCGCGAAATTCCGGAAGACGCGCTCGCCATCATCATCGCCGGTCCGCAAAAACCGGTCAGTGCAGACGAAGTAAAACTGCTCAAGGAATATGTGGATAACGGCGGTTCACTTGTCGTCCTCGAAGACCCTCTCTTCTTCACCGAATTCGGCGGCGCCAACGACCCCCTCGCCGATTATCTGACCGAAGACTGGGGCATCACGCTCAACAAAGATGTCATTATCGACGGCTCGAACCCCGACAACCCCTACGCGGCCGTCTCCCTGCGCTACAACGCGCACGCCATCACCCAGGGCTTGTCTGAGAACCTGATCGTCATCATGCCCCAGGCGCGCAGCCTGACCATCGCCGGCGAGAAGGAAAACGTCACCCAGACCGGTCTGATTAGCACCGCTGAAAATTCGTGGGCAAGACCGAACGAAAATGTAGACGCCGACCCCAATTACAATCCCGAAACGGATATCCTCGGTCCACTGTTCATGGCTGCGGCGGGTGAAAACGCCGCCACCACCGGGCGCGTGGTCGTTGTGGGCAACTCGCTCTTCGCCATCGACGGCAACTTCGACGTGTACGGCAACGGCAACTTCTTCATCAACTCGGTGGATTGGGCGGCTGAACAGGAAGACCTGCTCAACCTGACCACCCGCCAAAGCACGCCGCGCACCTTCACCATGCAGCAGGATTGGCGAATGCTGTTACTGGTCGTCATCATGATCATTGTGGTTCCCGGCATGGTTGTCCTTTTCGGCATCTCCAGCTGGCTCTCACGCCGCAGGCGAGGTTAATATTTATGGCAGCCAATAAAAAAATAAACGCAAAGAAAACCACGCGGACGGTCAAGCCGCCGAGAGCGCCGCGGGTCAAACCGACGCCGCGCCCGGGAAAACCCGTCTTCCGAGCCGGAACCTGGGTCACGCTTGCCGTCCTCGCGCTTGCCATTGGCGCGGTCTTTTACATGAACCGCCAGGCAGACGAAAAAGCAAACGCCACCGAAACCCCCGCCGCCGAAGAAACCTTTATCTTCGACGAAACGCTCGTTGCAACCGCCGTCGAAATAACGAACGCCGAAGGAATCTCAACCCGCATCGAACGGAACGCAGACAAAGCCTGGGTATTATCCAAGCCTGAAGAAACAGAAGCAGACCAGGGCGCGGCTGAAGCGGCTGCCACCCAGGTCGGGGCGTTGCGCATCATCGTCCCCATCGAAAACGCGGATGACCCTGCCATCTTCGGGCTCGACACGCCGGATTACGTCATCACCATCGAATTCGAAGACGGCACGAAAAGCGTTCTCGAAGTAGGCGACAAAACCCCCACCGAGAACGGCTATTACGTCCGCAAGGATCAAAAGGAAGTATTCGTCGCCGCCCTGAGCGGGATCGAAACGCTGGAGAGCCTGATCTCCGCGCCGCCATACCTGAATACGCCAACCCCCGTCCCAACTGCGACGGAAACGCCTCTCCCCACGGCGACGCCTGATCCAGCCACCGATGCCGCCGCCACGCCGGAAGCGACTCCGACCGCGAATCCCTGACAACGCCGGACCTCGAAGAATGATGGAACACCTTTGAGGTCCGACAAGTCAACCCTCATCAGCGCCAGCCAGTAATACAAAACCATTGCAAGGCATCTGATGGTTGTGCGGCTATTGCATTTCGCCCCAAAAACGTGTATTCTAATTTTGGCAGTTGTTAGACAATTTCTTAGCGAAAGTTGGAAGAGTGAATGGATGTAGACAAGATACTGATAAGCGAAGACGATGAAGAAGAATATTCCGCGATAGCGCGTTTGATCGAACTGGGGCGGCAAAAGTCCTTTGTTACTCTCGACGACATATTACACTTCTTTCCGGAAGCCGAGCAGGACGTGGAACAGCTGGAGGAGGCGTTTTCGGCTCTCTTAAGCGCGGGCATCCCCTTCGTTGAAGAAAGCATGATCCCCGAACCGACCGAAGACGAACTGGTGGCGGTGGAGGAAAGCGGCGAAGCCGAACCCGAACCCGACCTCGCGCTCGACGATTACCTCGCCAATATCGATACAGACGACACCATCGGCTTGTACCTCAAGGAAGTCAGCCGCGTCCCATTGCTGACCGCCACCGAAGAAGTACAGCTTGCCCAGCGCATCGAACGCGGACGCTCCGCCCGCGAAGAACTGGCACATGGGTCCGTCTCACCCAAACGCCGTCTCGAACTGCGCCGCTTCATCGAAGACGGCTGGGCGGCGCGCGAACACCTCATCACGGCGAACTCCCGCCTGGTGATCTCGGTTGCCAAGAAATACATGGGACGCGGCGTGCCCTTCCTCGACCTGATTCAGGAAGGCAACATCGGTCTGATCCGCGCCACAAAGAAATTCGACTACCGTCGCGGTCATAAATTCTCGACCTATGCCACCTGGTGGATCCGCCAGGCCGTTACACGCGCCATCGCCGATCAGGGACGCACCATCCGCGTACCGGTTCATATGGGCGACCAGATCAACAAACTTTTGCGGGTTCAGCATCAACTCACCCAGCGCCTTGGGCGCGAACCGAGTGTGGAAGAACTTGCCGAAGCGTTGGACGTGCCTCCGAAGAAAGTGGAGAACATGATCCAGGTGGCGCGCCGTCCGCTTTCGCTGGAAACCCCCACCGACGACGAGGAAGATTCGGTGCTTGGAGACTTCATCGAAGACGATGAAGCCCCCCCGCCCGACGACACCGCCACCTACAACCTTCTGCGCGAACACCTCGGTGAAGTGTTGAACGGACTGCCACCGCGCGAGGTACGCATTTTGCAACTCCGCTACGGGCTGCTTGACGGGCAAGCCTACACCCTCGAAGAAGTAGGACGCAAAATGGGCGTCACCCGCGAGCGCGTCCGGCAGATCGAAGCACAAGCCCTCAGCCGCCTGCGCCACCCGTCCATCCGCCGAAAATTGCGCGATTATTTGGGCGAATAGAATTCGAAAACAACGACTCGCCCCGAGTTTCGTTTCGTGGGCGAGTCGTTGTTTTTTAATCGGGCTTTCAAAACAGTAAATTGCTGTTATGCAATTCGATACAGCCATGAGGCATCAGGTAAAATATTTTCATGTCACGTTATTTATTGCCACGCTTGCGAGAAATGCTCTTCCTGGCAATATTCTTTGCTATTTTGGTGCTCGGTCCCCGCATGTTGTCCTTGGACAGTGACTTGGGACGACACTTGACTCTTGGAAATTATATACTTGACCACCAAAGTATTCCAACAATCGATATATTCTCCTTTACCAAGAACGGTGAACCACGCCCTCCATACGAATGGCTAAGTCAGGTCTTTTTTTCCCTGGCATATCGCGCTCTTGGTTTTGATGGAGTAATATTCCTTTGCGCACTGGTCATCGGCGCGGCATTCATGATCGTATACAGCGATACTGAAAGTCGAAGCAGGTTGCCATTGGCCGCGCTCTTTGTAACAATCATATCCGTTTCAGCGTCAAGTCTTCACTGGCTTCCCAGGCCTCATATTTTTACGTTTCTGCTACTATCTGTTTGGCTGGAACGCCTAGAAAAGTTACATCGGGGAGAAAACATTCCCTGGTGGCACCTCTCCCTGCTCATGCTTGTGTGGGTTAACCTGCATGGGGGTTTCATCTTTGGAGTGCTGGCATGGCTTGCATATTTTTCCGGTTGGCTCTGGGAGAAACTCGTTACAAGAAAATATTCCAATAACTGGTCAATACCTGCTATAAGCCTCGCATTTCTCCCAATGACTTTCGTTACACCCAGCGGATATGGGAGTTGGCAGGCTGTTTTAAATAATAACAGCCAGTACATAATCAGCCATACTGTTGAAACCATGCCAGTGAATTTTGCGCAACCGGGAGCGTGGCCATTTGTATTTTTATTGGTGATAGCGGTATTTATATTCATAATCGATATTAAAAGCATCCGGATCGCCCACATCTTTTTACTTGCCGGTTTCGCCCTCCTAGGCGTTTTCATGGCGCGGAATATCCCTTTATTTACAATTGCCGCCGCACCGATAATTACAAATCAGGCTAGTAATATCCTTAAGTCTGTTTCCAAATGGAAGACTGCCGAATCGAACATTATAAAACTGAACAGATATCTCACAGGCGGGCTTTGGACAGTGGTTTTCGTAGTGGGGTCGGCCCTGTTTTTGGCATTCCGTTCCGAGGCGCATGGAAATGCATCCAACCAATTCAATCCGGATGTTTTTCCAACCTATGCAACCGATTGGCTTGTCGAACACCCACAGACTGGTAATGTGTTCAACGAATTCAACTGGGGAGGGTACCTGCTTTTTCGGCTCTGGCCCCGGCAAACAGTTTTTATAGACAGCCAAACAGATTTCTACGGCGAAGCACTTACCCGCGATTACGAAGCTGCGTTGAACAAGGTGGACGGCTGGCAGCCGGTCTTCAAAATGTACAAGATCGAATGGACAATTATTCAACCTGATTCTCAGCTGGCACGATCTTTGCAAGTGAATAAAGACTGGGAACTAATATATAAAGATTCAACCGCGGTTATGTTCAGGCAAAAAATAAATGAAATCCCCGACCAATAAAAACCTATTTATTCTGCCGTCGATCCTTGCACTTGCCACCCTGTTACGCCTGGCGGGCATTTTCTCTCGCCCGATCTGGTACGACGAAGCGTTCGCGCTCCTCTTTTCCTCAAAGGGACCAGCGGAAATGCTTTATGGCACGTTGACTGCAACCAGTGGAGGAGCATCCGACATTCATCCGTTGGGATATTACACACTGTTATGGCTATGGATGAAAGTCTTCGGACAGTCGCTAGTCGCCACCAGGGGGTTATCGATCCTCGCGGGCATGGCTACAATCGTTTTTGCCTATCGGCTGGCAGCAGAATTATTCGACGAAAAGACAGCCCAAACCGCGGCAATCCTGATTGGCTTATCACCTTTCCATATCCATTATTCCCAGGAGATACGTATGTATGCCTTCCTGGCATTCTGGCTAGCCCTCTCCACATATGCATTTATTCGCGGGAAAAGATCACGAAAGATTAAGTGGTGGATCATTTTTTCGGTCTCTGCAGCAATGGCTCAATACACCCATAACCTTGCAGCATTCTACCTCCTGCCGCTGGCGGCTTCCCCCTTGATATGGCGGGATTGGAAAAGCCTTCTCTATGCCATTCTGGCAGGCTTGGGGGCGCTCCTTTTTTACATCCCATGGCTAACACAACTTCCCTCCCAGGTGGAAAAAATAGCTAACGCGTACTGGGTCGAGCGCCCTGGGGCGGAAAAATTTATTACTCTCCTGCTGGTCTACGTCACCAACCTGCCACTGCCAAATACCGCTCTCTTGTTCCTCGGTTTGTTTCTCGCATTGACGGTAATCGCCATTGGACTGATGCAAACCTTCCACCGTGGAAACGAAAAAAGGGATGGCATCTGGCTTTTATATCTTGCGTTTATGCCGCCAGTCTTGCTGTTTCTCTTTTCGCAATGGTTGCCTGTTTACATAGAACGCGCCTTATTACCCAGTGGGGTCTTTTTTTGTATATGGCTTTCTTGGGTTCTCGTAAAAACAAACCTGCCACGTCCGATTCAGATTTCCGTGGCAGTTTGTCTTTTGGCTGCATCCGGCATGGGAGTTTTCCAGCATTTGACTTATCGCGGATTCCCATATGGTCAATTCTCGCTTTTGAACTCTACCATCGAACACAAACTGGAGGATGGAGACCTCATCATTCATTCTAGCAAGTTGTCTTACCTGCCAGCTTTCTATTTCAATCCTTCCCTCCCCCAAGGGTTCATTCTTGACCCACCAAAAAGCAATGTGGATACACTGGCTCCCGCCACCCGCAAAATCCTCCGAGTGCGTGAATTTGATACCATCGAAGAAGCCGCTGATAAAGCTGAACGAATCTGGTTCGTCATCTACAAGCCATCCATCGAAGAGTACACATTGCAGGGGCACACAACCCATCCCCATCTCACATACCTGGATGAGAACTTCCAACTCGAGAGTGTGGAAGAATTGGATGATCTCAAACTTTATCTCTACAAGCGGACAACGCCGTGAAAACCATCATCAGAGATAAAGATCTGCTTTGGTTTGCTTTAATTGCTCTTGCTATCCTCGCCTTTGGCTCGGTTCCATTCCTGGTTGGCGAATCTTCGCAAACAGAGGAATGGCGCTTCAAAGGCATCTACTTCGATACGGAAGATTACGCAGTCCATCTCGCAATGATGCAGGCGGGGCAACTGGGCGATTGGTCTTACAAACTCCGCTTTACGGACGAACCCCATCTCCCAGCTTATCTGAGACTCTTTTACGTTACGCTTGGTCACATCAGTATATGGATTGGCTCAGATGTCGAGGTTACTTATCATGTGGCCCGCTGTTTTTTTGGTTTGATCGCCCTCTATTACATTTACGGAGTCTGTCAAAAGTTCCTTTCCACCAAAAACCAGGCGCGGACAGCATTTCTCCTAGCGGTGCTTGGCGCTGGTGTGGGCTGGTTACAGCTTTCCCTTGGGGTTCCGCTGGAGCCCATTTCCCCTATCGACTTCTGGCTGATTGATGCTTATATCTTCTTTAGCATCTCGCTTTTTCCGGCTTTCTCTTTCAGCCTGATGCTGATGGCACTTTCTGTGAATTTATTCTTCAATTATTTCGAAACAGGAAATTGGAAACTTATTTTGCAGATCTGTATTCTGGCAATTCTCAGCCAAACAACAAATCCGATCTCATTCGCGGTCGTCGATATGGTATTTGCAGGTGCGGTTTTATCATTATGGTGGCGGGAAGGCAAGGTTAAACCGTGTCACTTCATTGCCTTGGCGGTAATCGCCTTATCACAGATTCCTTTACTGATTTACAATTTTCTCGTCCTCAGCCGCGCCCCAATTTGGAGTCAATTCACGAATCAAAACCTGACTCTCTCACCGCCTCTGGGCTATTACCTCTTGGGGTTCGCCCCATTCTTTCTTTTCGTCCCTTACGCAATTTATCTTGCCATTCGGGAACGGACACCAAGCACGCTCGCGTTGACGTTCTGGGTCGTTGCTGGTTTTTCGTTCGCGTATGTTCCGGTCGCCATCCAAAGACGTTTCTTACTTGGAATCACCATCCCCCTAGGGATATTGGCTGTATACGGACTGGGAAACATTATCCAAAGGGCGCCATTTCTTCTCAAACGCGAAAACCTTGTTTATTTCACGTATGTCTTACTCTCTTCAATCTCCACCATGTACCTGATCCTGGGGTTGAGCCTCTTTCTCAAAACACTTCCACCTGAGCGGTATTATCCGCGCGAATTGGATGATGCCTTTGCCTGGCTGAATGAAAACGTTCCACCAAATGATTTTGTTCTGGCAAATATCACCACAAGTCAACTCGTAGCACAAAAGACCGGTTTACGCGTTTATGTGGGACATGAAATGGAAACCATACATTTTGAACAGAAAAAACTTGGAATGCAAGGATTCTTTGAAGGAACCCAACCACCTGCTTGGCTTTCGCAGACCCATATCGGGTGGGTCATTTTCGGACCATACGAAAGGGAGATCACAGGCGATTTCATCCCCCCTGCCAGCCTTGAATTGGTGTATAACGAAAACAATGTAAAAATCTTCAAAGTCATCTCCAAATAGCCAGAATCCCAAAACTCTGACAGAGTATACGGTCATCCAATTTGAAGACTTGCCTGTCTTTCAGAATACCACGTATTTCCCAGGAAAGCTTGTAATTCTCACTAATTTTCCCAAAAGCATGTCGCTAAATGGATTTATTATGAAAAAAATACCTTTATATGTCTTTTTACTAACGCTTAATCCAATAATAACATTATATGCACAGCTGCCTGGAGGAATCCCTTTTCAAACCACCATGCGCGTATTTTTTTTCCAACTTTTAGCAACCGTTCTATTTGTTACCTCGATTTACGGAAAAACTAAAAACTTGGAACGTTCTTGTCTTACGACAGGATTGCTGTTTTTTTATTTCTCGTCAACAGGATACTTTTTGCGCTTAATCCCGATCCCCGTTACTTCCTGGGCGCATTTACTTCTTGTCTTTATAGGCGTATCCATATCAGTCGTTTTCGCGCACCCGCTTCTTTGGGGAAAATATTTAACACAACCATTCCTTAGAATGGCATCACCATATATGAACATGATCGCCTTAGTATCTTTGCTAGTGCCTCTTTATCAAATTTCAAGGGTTATTTTCAAGGGTATTGATGACGCCCGCACACCGTGGAGTGAGATCATTCGGGCGGAAATGCCGCCACAATCCCTTTCTGCCGAGAATCCGCCTGATGTTTATTATATTATCCTGGACGGTTATACCCGAGCAGATGTATTAAAAGATGTATTCCGATATGACAACAGTCCTTTTCTTAACGAGTTAAGCAAACGCGGGTTTTATGTAGCAGAACAAAGTCGAAGCAACTATATTAGAACTGCCGTCTCGATCCCCTCCTCCCTTAATATGAACTATCTCAATTTTACGGAGGAACAAGCAGGCTGGGATTCGACCAACTATCTTCCACTATACGATCTATTTCAGAACAATCAAACACGGCTCCTGTTAGAGGAGATGGGTTTTATAACAGCAACCGTGGCGTCCGATTACGCTTTCACTGATTGGCAGGACGCAGATATATATCGTTATCCTAATGCAGTAAAGGTATCTGAGTTTGAACGCGTTTACATGAGTATCACAGCTCTTGGCGCATTTTATGATACAGAACTTCCATTCACCGATCAGCTCCGCTCCATTCTACCTTTGCCAAGCTATGGGACCCGCCGCGAACGGATCGAATATGCTTTTGAACAACTTTCTGGGTTGCCACTTGTTGAGGAACATAAATTTGTATTTGTTCACATAATTGCCCCGCATCCCCCATTCGTATTTAATGCGGAAGGCGATCCTGTTACGACAAATCGTCCATATGCTCCGGGAGATGCGGAAGATTTTGCAGGCGATGTATCTGAATATCAGTCTCAATATATAGAGCAGCTTCAATATGTTAATCAAAAGGTTATCAAAACAATAGATTCGATTTTAACCTCCTCCAAAACACCTCCCGTCATAATCATTCAAGGGGACCATGGCTCAGGTTCATTATTAAGCCCTACATCATTAGAAGATTCATGCCTTTTCGAGAGAACGTCTATCCTAAATGCATATTATATGCCGGGTGGAAAGACAGAACTTTTATATCCGTCAATCACACCAGTCAACTCATTTAGGGTTGTTTTTGATACTTATTTTGGTGCTAACTGTAGTGACCCCAAGAAACTGAACACTAAAGAGGCGTTTGGCTAACAAGAGTTTGCTTGGAAAGCCAAGCAGCCTCAAACTCGGCAGGGGTCAGGTACTTCAAGGATGAGTGAACGCGCTTGCGCATATAGACATCCTCAAGGAACTGCCCAATCTGCTTGTAAGCGTGATGATAGTCTTCGTAATCGGAAAGGTCAACCTCCTCTTCTTTGATGGTTCGCATCAGACGCTCCGCGTATCCGTTTTGTGTAGGTTCGCCAACTTCTGCCATGCTGATTTGAACGGCATGTCCTTGCAAAATCTCAACGTAGCGGTTGGCGGCATATTGAACGCCTTGGTCTGAGTGATGGATCTCCGGGCAGTGGGTTTGCAAAGCTTTGCAGAGCGCTTCTTGGGTGAGCGACTGATCCAAGGACCAATCCAGATGCCAGCCGCGAATGCAGCGTGTAAAAACATCCATCACCACAGCCAGATAGATAAAGCCTTTTTTGCAGGCGGATGTATGTGATATCCGAAACCCAGACTTGATCAGGACGTTCGACGGGCAAGTCTTTCACCAGATTGGGATAGCGCGGATAGGGATGGTCGCTGTTGGTCGTTCGGCACTTCCGCGCCGCTGGTTTTCGCGCTTGCAAACCCAGTTTTGCCATCCAGCGGGCAATCTTCTTGCGATTGACCTGCCTGCCACGCCTTTTTAATTCGGCGGTTACACGGCGGTACCCATACCGCGGAAATTCAGCGCACACGCTCTGAATCTCAGCATCCAAGGCTTTGTCTTCGGCGGGCTTGTTCTCATAGTATTGACTGCTGCGCGATGTGCCCAAAACCCGACTGACGACTGCCTTTGGGTACTGCTTGCCCATTTTTCGGCTTAGCTCCCGTTTTTCTGTTTTGCTTGGGGCAAGAGCGTCAATGCTTTTTTTAGGATTTCCATTTCCAGGCTTTGTTTGCCTGCCAACCGTTCCAACTCTACGATCCGTTCTTGTTGTGGGTCGCTTTCGGTTGTCGTTTCAAATGCTTTCGACGCATTGCTCAGAAACTGGCTCTTCCAATGTGAGAGCAGGTCTGTTTTCAAGTTGTACTCGCGGCTCGCTTCTGCCATGGTTTTTGTGCCGCTGATCAGTTCCAAGACCACCTTCGCTTTGTAGTCCGCGCTGAATATCCTTCGGGTTCTTGCCATTTTGTGCTCCTTTTTCGGCTGTCCGGTAGTTTATACCTACTGTCCAGTTTTAGGGGGTCACTACAAACTATCCCCTCTTACCAGACAAAACCTATTATTCGCCTCATGTAAATCCATATAATTTTATAGAAATTACTGACCAAATAGAAAATTCCTGTGACAATTAATAGATTTTAGTACACCACCGCATCCACCATCAATGCCAGGAAGATGAACGCCAGGTACATGCTCGACCAGCGGTACATGATCCACGCCGCCTTGTTGCCGCCGACGCGCCAGACCTGCCAGGCTGCATAGAACAGGAACGCCCCAAGCACCAGCGCAGAAACAAGGTAAATGGTGCCAGCCAGGTTGAAGATCGGGAGAAGAAGCGTCACAGCGATCAATTCCACAGTGTAGATCAAAATCTGCCTGCGGGTCTTTTCCTCCCCCTCCACCACGGGCAGCATTGGCACGCCAGCCCGCGCGTAATCCTTGATACGCACGATTGCCAGCGCCCAAAAATGCGGAGGGGTCCACATGAATATGATGGCAAACAGAATCCACGCGCCCAGGCTGAGTTCACCCGTCGCCGCCGCCCAGCCCACCATCGGCGGAATCGCCCCCGCCCCACCGCCAATAACAATATTCTGAACTGTCTTCTTCTTAAGCCACACGCTGTAGAAGAAAACGTAATAGAAAATTCCAGCCAGCGAAAGCAGCGCCGCAAGCAGGTTGACAAGCCCCGCCATCAGGTAATAACTGACCAGGCTCAACGCCAACCCGTACGAAAGACCTTCGGCGGCGGTCAAACGTCCGTCTGCCAGCGGGCGTTTGGACGTGCGCTGCATGTTCTTATCCAGTTCGCGGTCAATATATTGATTCAACGCGCTCGAACCGCCAGCTGCCAGTGCGCCGCCCAGCAGGGTCCACAACGTCAAAGAAGCGGAGGGGAAAGCCTTGCCGCCAGCCACCAGCCCGCCATAGGTCGTCACCAACAGCAAAAGGACAATGACCGGCTTCGAGAGGATGAAGAAATCCTTCACCCGCTGCCGCCAGCCGAATTGATAATCGGCGACCCCGTCCTCTTTCAGCGCGCCGGAGACAAAGACCAGCATGGCAAGCGAAACCCACAACGCCACCGCCGTCAACGTGTGAAGCACCACAAGATGGGTCGGATAATGGCTGGTCGCTTCGATCGCGCCTACAAAAGCCTGACCAAAGAACAACACCCCGGTCACCGTCGTCAGCGGCAGAATGAGCGGATGATGTCTCTGTTCGCGCCAAGCCTTGCGCCAGACCGAAATCATCACAAGAGACGCCATCCCCACCAAAATCAAATGAAACAACTTGACATAACCGATGGGACTGGTTGGAACACACAACGGCCAGCCCGCGCAAAACAAGGCGGCATTCGTGGTCGTCACAAGCCGCCCCACAACCGTCAACACAAAAACCGACGCCAGTAAAAGCACTCCCCGGCGCGCAAAGGAAGTGTGAATCGAATATCTCATTTCATCAATCATCCTGTTTCTTCAAATAGAATGGATAGCCGCAAAACAAAATGGCAGCAAACGTAAACCACTGCAAAGCATACCCGAAATGCGAGCCTTCCGTCAATTCAATAATTGGCTGGTACGGAATTGGCGGCGCGGCATCCTCCCCCGCATTGGGTTGAATGAACGCATCAAGAATGGGATAGGGAAACTGCGCGGACATTTTCTCCAAATCGAGATTATGCCACACCTCGAGCCGGGTCCCGTCCATCGGCAGCGCATCCGCGACTCCGCCGAAGGCTGGTTTGCCCTGCCCAAGCCGAATCTGCCCCGTGACCGTCACCCCGCCCGCTTCATCGTAGGCGCGCCAATCCTGCGGCACGGAGTCGCTTTCAGCGGGGATCCAGCCGCGGTTCACCAGAACAGCCGTCCCGTTGTAAAGAAGCGGGGTGATGAGATGGAATCCGTACACGCCTTCGCTGTATTGATTCCGAAGCGCAACCTGATTCTCGAAGTCATATTCACCGCTCACCGTCACCGCCCGCCACTCCATCGAAGCAAGATCATCCGGCGTGGACTCGTTCAAGTTCAACGGGGCAGCCGCGCGCATGGTTTCGACTTGTGTGTTGAAGGCGCGGCGTCCTGCAAGCCTGTCCAACTGCCAGATGCCAAGACGGACGCATACCGCCGTGCCCGCAAGGACGAGCAGGGTGGTGAAGAGCCACTTGCGCGAAAACATTTTACGAAACACGTTCTTTATTTTCCTTTTTGCCGCGCGAGCCGACCAAGCCGCTGTACACGGCAAACATCGCCCCGAGCGGAAAGCCCGCAAAGAAAATGCCGGAGAGACGCGTGCGCCAGGTGACCGGCTCCTGCACGGTGATGCCCATGTAACTTCCCGGCTGAAAGGTGCATTCGACCACCATATTCTCTTCGGTTTCCAGTTTCTGGCTCGCGGAAGAGTTGGCGGGAATCCACAGCGGGCCCAGTTGATGATTCTCATTATCCCGATTGATGACTTTCAGGGTATCGCCGACGACAAACCGCATATCGTTTGGGATTTCCGGCGGCGCATCACCGGCGCGGATCAATTCCGCGGTTCCGGCGGGAATGACCAGTTCGATGACCCCGGGCGCGCGATTCTCCTTTTTGAGGAGGAAGTAGGAAAGCTCCGTGGTAACAGCCGCCAGCGCAAGCCCGATAAAAAACGAGATCGCAATCCGTCGAATCGAAAAGTTCATTGTCCCTGCTCCAATATAAGCCGGATATCATGGACAATGTCGTCCACGGGGGTCTGGTAGGCAAAGGTCAGCCGCATGTTTCCCTGCGGGTCCACCAGAAAGACGCGGGCGGTGTGGTTGATGATGACGCCAAACGCCGAATCGCTTTCGACCGCCTCACGGGTGATCGAATAATCTTTCCAGATCGGTTCGAGTTCCTGGATGGTCCCCGATACGCCCAGAAACGAGGGGTTGAAATGCTCCACATAGGCTTGCATTTTTTCCGATGTGTCCCGGTCCGGGTCGACCGAAACAAAAACAACCTGCGCATCGCGGCTGGTGTCGCCGAGTTTTTCCATCACCAGTTTCATCTCCGCCAGGGTGGTCGGACAGACATCCGGGCAGGAGATGTATCCAAAGAAAAGCAGGACGACCCTGCCTTTCTGGTCGCTCAGGCGAAATTCGGTTCCGTCGGCTTTGGTTAATGCAAAATCCGCAGCCGGGGGATATGGCTCGGCGTACAACGTCCCGCGAAAGGAAGGAGGTTTGGCAAACAGAAGGGAAAGCGCCGCAGCAGCGGCCACAACCATCAAAATTCCCCCGCCTACCCAAGCCAGCTTTTTATCCATGGTCTACCTGTAGTTATCTGTCAAAAAAATCCGCCGCCTCATCGGCGGCGGAGAAGGTTCATTCAGCGCTGATTATTGCACAGCCGTGCCGATCAGGTATAAGGCGGGGTAGAAGAAGATCCAGACCAGGTCTACAAAGTGCCAATAGACCGCGGCGGCTTCCACGCCCCAGTGCTTTTCGGCGGAGTATACACCCTTGCGGGCATTGTTCCAAACCACGCCGAGGAAGATCAAGCCGGTAAAAACGTGGAAGGCGTGCATTCCGGTCATCATATAGAACACGCCGCCCAGCGGACCCACGGAGGGGTTGCCAAACGAAGCCACCAGCCCTTCATCCGCGGCCAGCCGCCATTCGACAAAAACCACGCCGATCAGGAAGCCCAAACCCAGAACAAAGGTGATCAGGGTGTTCTTCATGAATTCTTTCCTGTCGCCGTACTTCATGGCGGTCTCGCCGCGGTTCATGAAGAAGGACGAAATGAGCAGGACAGCCGTCACCGCCAGCCCAAGCATTTGGTTAAGATGCGGGCGGGTGAGTCCGAGCAGGTTGGCGCGCATCACCAACAGACCGGCAAAGACAAAACCGTCTGAAAGCAGGAAGAGCCAAAGTCCGAGCCGATTCGTGCCCGTCTTGTAGGCGTAGGAATGTTCGCCGTCCCTGCTCTCTTCATTGAGTTTGTAGATGTGCATGTAGTAATACATGACGAGCGCGGCTTTGATCACCGCCATCACGACCAGCAGGGACGCCGCATTGAAGGAAACAGCGACAAAATATTCAGTGATGGTCAATATTGTCAGGTAGACAAAGATCACCACGCCCTGCCCCAGGGCGGACGATTTATCTTGTGTATGTGCCATTGATATTTACTCCTCGCCTTTTATTAGTGCTTGCCTTTGGCGGGCTCTTCGATGAATTTCACAAACCCGGAGTCGTTCAAGCCGTAGTCATACGGCTCGCCCACCACCTCGAAGGGTCTTTCATAGTTATGCGCGGGCATGGGCGAGGGAACCTGCCACTCGGGCGAGCGCGAATTCCAGACATTGCCTTCAGCCTTTTCGCCGTTCCTGATGCTGTTGATGAAATTGTAGAAAAAGATCAACACCGAAGTGGCGATGAGGAAGGCGGCAATCGTCAACACGAGATGAGCGCCATCGATACCGAGCGCGGGGTCATAGTCCGCGATGCGGCGGCGCATTCCGATCAAGCCGATGTACATCATGCCAAAGGTCAGGACGAAGAACGAAGGAGTCATCAGCCAGAAATGCAGTTTACCGAGGGTTTCGTTCATCCTGCGCCCGGTCGCCTTGGGGAACCAGTAATAGATGGCGGCAAAGAACGGGAAGACAAACCCGCCAAAGATCGTATCGTGGAAGTGACCAACAATAAAGTAGGTGTCATGCAGGTGCAAATCCGTGGAGATCGTGGCATTTGGCGGACCGGTAAGACCCCCCAGAAGAAAGACGATAATGCCGCCCAGCACAAAGAGCATGGGGGTCGGGGTTGAAATCCTGCCCTTCCAGATGGTAGCCACCCACGAAAAGAACTTGACGCCGGTCGGCACAGCCACCAGCAGGGTGCTGTACATAAAAGGCACCCGCAGGTATTCATTCATGCCGGAGGTGAACATGTGGTGCGCCCAAACCAGGAAACCGACCAGGGCAATGCCCAGCGAAGACATGGCGATCCAGCGATAGCCGAAAAGCGGCTTTCGCACGAATACGGGAAGCAGTTCAGAGATCACGCCCAAACCGGGAAGAATGAAGACGTACACAGCCGGGTGCGAATAGAACCAGAAAAGGTGCTGAAAGAGAACGGGGTTGCCGCCCTTGGCAGGGTCAAAGAAGCCCA
This sequence comes from Candidatus Villigracilis adiacens, assembly GCA_016703605.1. Lineage (GTDB taxonomy): Bacteria > Chloroflexota > Anaerolineae > Anaerolineales > Villigracilaceae > Villigracilis > Villigracilis adiacens. The sequence continues at coordinate 70,247 of JADJBU010000005.1, forward strand.
TGCCAAACAGGCGCTGGAACATCACCAATTGGAAGGAAAGACCGATGAACTGGGTGGCGGTCAATGCAATCAATGAAGTGGCAATGGAAGCCCAGACCAAAATCGGCATCCGCATGGCATTCATGCCCCTGGCGCGCATTCGCACAACCGTTACCAGGATGTTGAGCGAACCAAGGATGGAAGACCAACCGGCGACGAAGACACCCAGGAAGAACATCTGCATTCCCACGGGCGCGCGGGCAGAAAGAGGCGGGTAACCCGTCCAGCCGGTATCGAAACCGCCGAGGACAAGGCTGGAGAGCAGAAGCACAGCCGCAGGGACGGCGATCCAATAGGAGAACGCGTTCAGGCGGGGGAAAGCCATGTCGGCGGCGCCAAGCAAAAGCGGCACAACATAGTTCATGATGCCTGCAATGCCCAGCAAAATGGAGACGATCATGATCATGCCGTGCAGTGACATCAACGTGTTGTAAAGTTGGGGACCGTTCTGACCGAAGAGTTTCATATCGGTGGTCAGGAACTGGAGTTCCGAAGCCGCCAACTCGGTGCGGAAGATCAGCGCGAACAAGCCGCCCACGGCGATCAACACCAGGGCAACAAGCGTATATTGAATGCCGATCACCTTATGGTCAAGCGACACGTTGATGTATTTCGCCGCGCCGGTATGGTGATCTTCATGATGGTCGGGTGTATCGATGCCCCGCATCCATTTGATCCAGTCGGCGGTTACGCCGGAACCAACGAGGAAGAACAACGTGCCGGTGAAACCGCCCAACACCCAGGCGGGTTCGGTAAAGAAGAATGTATCAGTGGCGCTCAAACCCATCAGGGCGCGAATCCCGGTGACAAGCCCGGCGCCCACCAGGGTGCCGATCACCTGCCAGAACAAGCCGCGGGCAAGGGCGCTAGAAAAGAATCCCTTCATAGTATCTAATCCTTCGCAAATTTATTTCAAGGTCTTGATGTACGCGATGAGGTTGGATATCTCTTCATCGGTCAAAACATAGGGAGGCATGACAGGCGGATAACCTTCCACGACCGTAACGGTCGGCTCGAGAATGGATTGCGCAATAAATGCATCGTCCGCCGTTACTGTGCTTCCGTCCGCAAGTTTAACCTCGGAGCCGTACAACCCGAACCAGGTGGGTCCGGTCATGGCGGCGCCGTCGACGGAATGACAACCGATGCAGCCATTTTTGGTGGCGAGGAGTTTGCCCTGACCTTCGGGAGTCTTCGACTCTTCCGCAATTTTGACCTGCTCCACCACCCAGGCATCATACGCCGCTGAATCGACCACCACAACAGGCGACTCCATGTAGGCATGCGAGGTGCCGCATAGTTCCGCGCAGCGGACCTTGTAACTGCCTTCCAGCGTCGGCGTAATGCGGTACTCGGTGATGCGGCCCGGCACAACATCCTGCTTGACGCGGAATTCGGGAACCCAGAATGAATGGATGACATCGTTCGACTGCATTTTCAGAACGACCTGACGATCCACCGGCAGGTACAACTCGGTGGTGACAAATCCATATTCGGGATACTCAAACGTCCATGAAAATTGCTGCCCGGTCACATTGATGATCATGGCGTTTGCATCCACCCGGCGCACCTCGCCAAGCGAGTAGGCTCCAAAATAGGCAAAGATCACCACAATGATGAGCGGCACGACCGTCCAGGCGATCTCCAGGCTGGCGTTGCCCTCCATATGTTCGCCGTCCAGCATTTCGCCTTTCTTCTGGCGGAAGACCGTCAGGCTGTAACCGATCGGCACAACGATCAGCGCGAACAGGAAGGAAATCACCATCACCTCCCAATGCCACAACTGATCAATGGGAGCGGCTTGCGCGCTAGCCGCCACAGGATGCATTTGGGTGGCAAGTCCCGTCGCATCGAGACCAAAATACGTGAGAACAGCCATGACAACGACCAGTATTCCCACAATTACAAAATGACCCATAGACTCTCTCCTGAAAAATTTCAACGGGGATCAACCCCGAAGGTGAATAATAATCGGACTATTCTAGTATTATTTGTCGTAATTTTCACAAGGTAGGATTATAACAAAATCCGGGTAAAACGCCATTGAGAGTTTTAAGAGTGCGTAAGCAAATGTTGTCAGTCTGGACTGCAAATCTCCCGATTTTGCTCGAAAGTCAGAAGATGTCGCCACAGCGCCGCTTTCAATCCCGCGGTCGCTAATTGGGCTGCAAACATATGGAGATTTTGTCCAAAGCCGGGAGACTTTAGACTCCGATCTTACAAACCTTTACAACCCATCCTCATTTCACCAATAAGCTTGCGCAACTCGCAAAATAAGCCGACGGGATTCCATTTTCTTCGGCGGTTATTTTTATAGAACACACCAACCAAGATTGCGGTACGCGAGCCGGTTAATTCGAGGCGAAATCAGCCAGCAGTTCCCGGCTATGTTCGGCAGGGCGGACATTTTCGTACACCTTTTTGATATTTCCCTGGGGATCGATCAGAAAAGTCGTCCGCAGGACGCCCTCATAACTTTTGCCCATGAATTTCTTGGGACCCCACACTCCGTATAAATCGCAAACTCCATGACCGTCATCGGCAAGTAAGGGAAATTGAAGCCGAAATTTCTGCTTGAACTTTACGTGAGAATCAACCGAATCTGGGCTGATGCCGAGAATGATCACGCCTGCGCTTTCATAGGCGGAATAATCGTCACGAAAATTGCAGGCTTCCTTCGTACAACCCGGCGTATCATCCTTCGGATAAAAATAGAGAATCACATTCTTTCCGCGATAATCGGAAAGTTTTCGCAGGGTATTTGTATCGTCGGGCAATGCAAAGTCGGGGGCGGGAATGCCAGAAGGAATCGGCACGAGTTCTCTCTCCAGTGAAATGTCGCGTTATTATACCTTGCAAACGTTTTCGCAAGAATCCAAATCCCCGCCGTGGGGAGCAAAACATGTCAGGCGCGGGGTCGTTGGCGCCGTTTTGGACTCCGCCCTTACAACCTTTTAGCGCACCCGCCATTAAATTATTGCCCAAATCCTGTTCTCACTACGGTATAATTGCGCCCGCTTGACGGCACATGGGGATGTGCTGGAATTGGCAGACAGGTGGCGCTTAGGACGCCATGTCGCAAGGCGTGTGGGTTCGACTCCCACCATCCCCACAAAAATAGACCTTATCGGAAATAACCGCCCCGAAGGCTTTTCAAACAAATCAAAGGCCGCATGGCAACCTTCGGGACGTTTTCTTCTCATTACCGATGACGTCCAATATAAAAGACCCGGCATGTCTTGAAAAATTGTCAGGTTGAAACCAGTGAGGTTACTTTGAACATCGAAAAACAGTATCAGGAAGACCACTCCGTCAAATTGATCGTCGAAGTGGACGGAGACAAGATGAGCGGTTACAAAAAACGAGCCGCCGCAAAAATTTCGCAGCGCGGAAACATTCCCGGCTTCCGCCCGGGGAAGGCGCCCTATCACATCGTCGAACGCACCTACGGCGAGGGCGCGATCACCGAGCAGGCTGTGGACATGTTCATCGACGCGGAATATTCCAACATCCTCAAGGAAGCGGACGTGGACCCTGGCGCCTCAGGAAGTTTGGAAAACATCGAAAGCCTCGACCCGCCGAAATTCATCTTTCGCGTGCCGCTCGCGCCCGAGGTGACACTTGGCGAATATACCTCTGTCCGGCTTGCATATGAATGGCAGGCGCCGGATCAAAGCGAAGTGGCTGCCGCGCTCGAAAACCTGCGCCAGATGTACGCTTCAACTGAGACCGTGGAACGCGCAGTGGAAACGGGAGATTATGCGCTCCTCGATGTTTCCTCTGAAACGCCGGAACTGAACCGCACAGGTTTCGCGACCTTTATCCGCAGCGAAGAACGGGACACGGAATGGCCCTACAACGGATTTGCAAAGGAACTGATCGGTTTGAAAGCCGGAGAGAGCAAGACCGTCAAGCACACCTTCCCCGCGGACTGGGACGTGGAGGAATTGCAGGGTAAGGATGTGGAGGTGAACGTCACGGTTAAGACTGTGCGCGGGGTGACCCTGCCCGAAATCAACGATGAGTTCGCCAAAACGACCGGCGCCGGTGAAACCGTGGATGCGTTGATGGAAACCCTCAAGAAGGATGTGGAGTTCCGCTCGCAGAACGAATACGACGATAAATATTTTGTGGACTTGATCGAAAAGGTCAAGGAAGGGGCGACGATCAAGTACCATGAGCATACGCTCGAGCATGAGGGCGAGCATGTCTTGCAAGACCTCTCCCAGCGGCTTGCCCAGCAGGGCATGGACCTGGATACGTATTTCAAGGTCCGCAATACGACCCGGGAGGCGTTCATTGAGTCGGATGTGAAACCGGTGGCGAAGAAGCGGCTCGAGCGCGGGCTGCTCCTTGATGAGATCGTGAAGGTGGAAAAGATTCAGGTTGACGACGATTCGTTGAACGCGGAGTTCAGCAATTCGATCAACAACCTTGCCATGCAGGGCATGGATTTCAGCAAGGTGCGCGGCGGGAAGAAGGGTCAGCGCGAGTTGAGCCAGGCGATTGCAATGGACGCCGCCAGCCGCGCGATGACGCGCAAGGCGCTGGATATGTTGAAGACGATTGCGATGGGCGGGTACAAACCGTTCGAGGAACGCGAAGCCGAAGAGAAGAAGGCTGCAGAGGAAGCCGCCGCGCAACAGGATTCTGCCCCGGCGGAGGGTGGGGAAGAGAAGGCCGCAGAGTAGAAAGAATCTTTTGAGGGCTGGCAGGCTCAAGTTCGGGAAAGATGCGCGCCGCGTCCGAGGGAGCAGAATCGCTCCATGCGCAGGATGCGGCGCGTTTTTATAAGGTCTATCAAACTCTTACAAAAATCCAACACACGTCCGGTAGCATTGGGCGAACAAGGAGATTGAACATGATCCCAGATTTCAGGAATGTCGTTCCGATGGTGGTGGAGAATACAGGCCGCGGCGAACGCGCCTATGATATTTATTCGCTGCTTTTACGCAACAACATCATTTTCGTCGGCACGCCGATCGACGACCAGGTTGCAAATGTGATCGTTGCCCAGTTGTTGTTTTTGAACCATGAAGACCCGGAGAAGGAAATCCGCATGTATATCAATTCGCCGGGCGGGCAGATTTATGCTGGGCTGGCGATCTACGACACGATGCAGATCATTTCGAACCCGATTAGCACGGTTGCCGTCGGTGTGACCGCTTCGTTCGGGACTGTGTTGCTGGCTGCGGGAACCAAGGGCAGCCGTTACGCCCTGCCCAATGCGACCGTGCATATGCACCAGCCTCTCGGCGGCGCGCAGGGACAGGCAACGGATATCGAAATTCAGGCGAAGCAGATTTTGAGGCTGAAGAGCCTGTTGAATGGCGTGATGGCGAAACATACGGGTCAACCTCTCGAGGTGATCGAGCGCGACCTCGACCGCGATTATTATCTCGACGCCAAACAAGCCATGGATTATGGGTTGGTGGATCAGATCATTGAGATGCCGGAGAAGGCTTCCAAGTAGGGATTGGTAACCGGTAATTGGAGACCCCGAGGAGAAACCTTCGGGGTCTTGCGTTTATAATGGCGGAAATCCATCTGATATTTCATTACGGAAGGCGCATATGACATTTTCGATTGTTGCATGTGATTTGAAGGAAAAGATATGGGGCGTGGCGGTGGCTTCGAAATTCCCGGCGGTGGGCGCGGTGGTTCCCTGGGCGCAGGCGGGATGCGGCGCGGTGGCGACGCAGTCCTTTGCGAATACGGCGTTCGGTCCGGGCGGGCTGGAGATGTTATCCAACGGCATGTCGGCAAAAGAGACGCTTGCCGCGCTGCTGCGGAACGATCATGAACGCAACCTGCGCCAGGTCGGTGTGGTGGATGGGAAAGGCAGGGCGGCGACCTTCACCGGGGAGGGATGTTTTCCCTGGGCGGGCGGTGTGACAGGGAAAGGTTATGCGATTCAGGGGAATATCCTTGCCGGGGCAAAGGTGGTGGCGGCGATGGAAAAGGCGTTCCTTGCAGGCAGAGGCGGGCTTCCCTCACGCCTCTTTGCGGCATTGCTGGCGGGAGACCGCGCCGGGGGCGACCGGCGGGGCAGGCAGTCGGCGGCAATTTATGTTGTGAAACCCAAAGGCGGATACGGCGGTTATAACGACCGCTGGCTCGACTATCGCGTGGACGACCACGAGGACCCGGTTCCGCGCCTTGGGGAACTGCTGGAACTGCATCGCCTGTACTTCGATAAAAGTTCAGAGAAGGAACGGGTTCCATTAAAAGGCAAGGCTCTCGAACAGGTGACTGCCATTCTCAAACGCGAAGGGTATTTGAAAAAGCAACTTGCATTCCTCGATGCGTTCAATGCCTTCATCGGCAACGAAAACTTCGAAGAGCGCGCCGACCCGAACGGTCTATGGATTGACAAGCCTGTGTTGAACTATTTGAACAAGAAGTTTTCGATATGATCCCCACCAACATCAAAGCATTGATTCTGGACATGGACGGCGTGATCTGGAAGGGCAACGCGCCGATCGGCGACCTGCCCGCAACCTTCAGCCGAATCCGCGGGCGGGGGTTGAAGTTTGTCTTTGCCACAAATAACGGGACGAAGACGCCGGAAGATTATCAATTAAAACTTTCCGAATTGGGGGTGGATGTCGAGCCGGGTCAGATCGTGACTTCTGCGCTGGGTATCGCTTTCCTGCTGGCTCAGCGGCATCCGCGCGGGACGAGGATGTTTGTAATCGGCGAAAACGGCATCCGCGCGGCATTGGTTGAGCGGGGCTTCGAGATCGTCGGCGTGGAGGATGCGCCGCAAGCCGAAGCGGTGGTGATGGGCATCGACCGGGGAATCAATTTCGAAAAGATCGCCGAAGCGGCTTTACTCGTGCGGGCGGGGCGTCCGTTTTATACGACGAACACCGACCGCACCTTTCCCACTCCGCGCGGGGAAATTCCCGGTTCGGGGGCGTGGCTTTCGGTGGTGACGTCGGCTACGGGGGTGGAGCCGATGGTTGCTGGCAAGCCTTTCCCTTTTTTGATGGAACTCGCACTGGATCGGTTGGGAACATCGAAAGAGGAAACGCTGGTGGTCGGCGACCGGCTCGAGACGGATATTGCGGCGGGCCAGGCGGTGGGATGCCCGACTGCGTTTGTGCTAAGCGGGGTCGGGACAATCGAAGAAGCGAAGGAGTGGAAGCCGGATATTATCGCGGAGAGCTTGTGGACGCTGGTTGAATAAAAAAAGCCTGTGACGCGAAATCACGGGCTTTTTTGCGGGGATTTAATTCACTCACCTTACGCGGAGAGTGCGTCACACCAGCTAGAAACAGTCGAGTCTCACGAGAAGATTCGCCCTGTTTGTTGGACACTCTGACCCGTTGGTGCGACGCACTGCGTAACGTCAGTTAATTCAGTTACTCACCTTGCGCGGTGCTACGAGATTTATCTCTTAATTTCAGGGCAACATGAATGCCGCCGTACCGAGGAACTGCGTAATGCGAGTTAGTTACGGGCACTGACTTGAAACTGTAGCTGTGGTAGCGCTGCCAGCAACATTAAATGCTTCCACCCCGAAAACAAGCGGCGTTCCGGCTGGCATAAATGCGCTTTCAGGAACAGCGTACGAAGTGGCATTTGCCGATGTAGTATTGACCACAACGCCATTTATATAAATTCTGAATCCTGTTTCATCACTGGACAAATCTTCCCACGCCAGAGTTCCAGAGAATTTATATTGCGGGGTTACTCCGCCATCGGAAGTGCAGGTAAGAGTGACAGTGGGGTTGTTTGCGGCAGTAGGCGCGGTCGTCACGCTTGTTGCTGTTACAGTCGGCGTGGTTGCGCCGGGGGTTGAAGTAACGGCGGTGCCTGTTGTTGTACCCCCAACCTTGACTTGAACATAAAAATTCGAGCCGAAATTCTGCCCGCTATCGTTGGTCAGTATCCAGTAGCCGATGACCTCGCCTGCCGTGGCGGGAGCAATCATATCCACAGTCACGTCGCCGGATGCCCCGGACGCGACGGTGATGCCGATGGCAGTCGCAACCCCGCCCATCGCGCTGCCCGAGATGAATGTAACTTTATAGGTCGGCGTCCAGGCGCAGGAACCGGTGTTTTGCAATTTCCAGGTCTTCTTGATCGCCTGCCCGGGAGTGACGACCGTATCATCCGGGTAGGTGACATCGGACACAAAAACGGAGTTGTTACAACCCACCGCGCCAGACCCGCCGGAGGACGATCCGCTCGAGGTGGTGGGGATGGAAGGATTTGTAAACAGGGTCGGGCTGGCGGTTGGAAGGGCGAGGAAGGTTGCAGTCGCGGTCGGAGTACCAGCCGCAGTCGCAGTCGGCGATGCGGGTAATAGTCCCTGTTGCTGGGCAGCCACCGTCGCCGCGGCGTTGGTATACACGGCATTGACCTCATCCGCGCCGTCGTCTCCCCCCCCGAAGGCAGATACCAGGGCAATAACACCGGAGATGACGAGCAAGCCGACCAAAATCCACAGGAATAGGTTACGAGGCATTCCTGTCTGCGGTTTCATGGGTTTCAACATATATTCTCCTTATCAATACTCAAGGATAACGATTATATGTGAAAAAAAGATAAGAAGATTTTCGCCTTCCCTACGATATCCCTGTTTGTTTCATACGAATACCGCGCCGGGTTAGAGACTGTTTCTTAACCCTTTTTGTCACGGAGTATTCATGAAACGAGTTTCACCCCAAATGGAGAAAGCGCCGTCCCAAAAGGCTGTCAGCCAGAATTTCCATCCTTCCAGGTATCCTCTAAGGCTGCGGCTCTTTTTTCACACCGTGTGCAAGCAAAACATGTCAGGCACGGAGTCGAAAGCGGCGCTGTCGTGGCGCCGTTGGCGCCACGACAGCGCCCGACTTTCGAGCAAAATCAGGAGATTTTGCAGTCCAAACTGCCAACCTTTGCTTGCACACTTCACACCTTTCACCGACTTAAGAAACGCTCTCTAAGGTAAAATCCCCGTCACCGTGAAATCAGCCATGCTTCTATACGACCTTGAACTTCCCGATATTGAAAGCCTGCTCAAAGAATGGAATGAACCCGCCTACCGCGCAAGGCAAATCTGGCAGGGACTTTACCAGCATCTTTATTCGTCGCCGGAACAATTCAGCAATATCCCGAGCGCCCTGCGCGAGAAACTCGGCGGGGAATTCATCTTTATGCCGTTCTCGGTCAAAACCTACCGTGAATCTTCAGACAAGTCCACGCGTAAGACCCTGTTTCAACTGGCAGACGGGAATTTGGTCGAAGCAGTATTAATGAGATACGGCGACCCGGCGGACGATCACAAAACAGGAAATATACAATCCGTAAAGCGTAAAACGCAAACGGGAGGGCAAATTACGGATTACGAATCACGGATCACGAAAACCCGGCGCACGCTTTGCATCTCCACCCAGGCGGGCTGCGCCATGGGGTGCGTCTTCTGCGCCACGGGACAAATGGGCTTCAAACGCAATCTCTCCAGCGGCGAGATCGTGGCGCAGGTGATGTATTACGCGCAAATGCTCAAGGTACAGAACGAGACGGTCAGCAATATCGTTTTCATGGGCATGGGTGAGCCGTTTCATAATTACGAAAATGTGATGGCGGCAATCGACCGGCTCAACGCCGCGGACGGTTTCAAATTCGGCGCACGCAGGATCACCATTTCCACGGTGGGGCTTGCAATGCAAATCAGGCGCTTCGCCGACGAACAAAGACAGGTCAACCTTGCCATCTCGCTCCACGCCGCAGACGACGACGAGCGGCTTGCCATCATGCCGGTCAACAAGCGATACAAGATCGAAGATGTGATCGAAGCCTGCAAATACTACATCGAAAAGACCCATCGCCGCGTAACCTTCGAATGGGCGCTCATCAATGGGGTCAACGACACGCCGGAGACGGCGCAAAAGCTCGCCGCAAGACTCAAGGGGCTGCTTTGCCACGTGAATGCCATTCCATTGAACCCGACCCAGGGATACGACGGCGAAGCGACCGACCGCGGACGCGCGCAAGCCTTCAAAGAGGCATTGGAGAAAGCCGGAATCCCATGCACGATCCGCATGAGACGCGGAATCGACATCAACGCGGGCTGCGGTCAACTTGCGGCTTACGCGGGTTAAAGGGGGTTTTTTTAAGCCCAAAACCAAAAAAAATTTTGCGGGGGGGGAGGGGAGAGAAGAGGGTTTTCAAGAGGTTTTGCCTGCGAACTTCGCGCCCTCTGTGGTGAAAAAGAACTCAAGAAACAGTCTCTAAGGACTGATGTTTGGCAATTCGCGTTACAGTGCAAAGCGAGTTAAGAAATATGTCAATGATTCAATTCATCGAATAGTACCCGGGTTTGAGACCAATGTTAAGAATTGGTGTATAATGCCGGTATCTTAACAAACTTAAAACCCAGCAGGATCGAAAGACATTATTCGAAATCACTCATGAAGACAACCACTCTTCTGATCATAGAATCAAAACATGCCGAAGTCCCTTCTTTTGCAGCAGACCTGCAGAAGAAGGGATTTGATGTCCATATCGCCCAGAACGGAAGTAAAGCCGTTTCGCTGCTCAAGGAAGTCAGCCCGAGCCTGGTCGTCATCAACGCGGCCTCGATGCGCAGCACCGGTTTGCGCATCTGTCAGTCTTTGCGCGAAAAGGATGCGAAACTACCCATCATCCTGATTCTCGAAGAGGAACGCGATGTAAGCAAGGATGCGGCGGATGCCGTGCTCGTATTGCCCTTCACCGTGCAAAAACTTGTAAACCGCATCAAACCCCTGCTGCCCGGCGACGGCAAGAACGTTCTGCATGTCGGCCCGATCCGGCTCGACCTCGAAAAACGGCGCGTGCGCTGCATGGGCAAAAGCGCCAAACTCACCCCGCGGCTCGTGACCCTGCTTCAATTGTTGATGGACAAACACGGCGAAGTGGTCGAACGCGAACCCCTTTTCAAAAAAGCCTGGGAGACGAATTACACCGGCGACACGCGCACGCTCGACGTCCACATCTCATGGCTCAGGCGCGCCATCGAACTTGACCCCGATAACCCGAAGTTCCTCAAGACCGTGCGCGGCGTGGGCTATCGGTTGGATATATAAAACAACAGCCGCAAGCGGGAGAACCAGCCGCTCTGCGCGCAGAACGGCAACAGGTTATTTACTGATCTGAAATTGCTTCCCCTCGACCGTTACCAATCGGATGCAGACCCTGCCTCCGATTTTTATTTTTAACTCCATGGGAATATCCCCGCTTCTTACGTGACGTTGAGCCTGCGCGGCGCTGCGGAAGATTTTCCCATCCCAGGCAGGGTCCACCTCCCAAAAATCCACATCGAGCGAGGTCTTCAATTGAACAAGGTCGCCCGATATTTTCAGCCGGACCTTTTTCGATTTTGTCGCCACCCCAGTCTGCGCCGCCACATCGCGCTCAACTGTGAAAACCGATTTCACCCCTGCAAGCCTTGCCCGCGCCGTATTAACCGCGCGGGTCGATTCGTCGCAGGTGATGAACTTCCTGCCCAGTTTCGCCGCCGTCAACGCCGTGGTGCCTGAGCCGCAGAAAAAATCCGCCACCAGGTCGTTCTTATTGGACGAGGCAAGGATGATGCGCTCCATCATGGCTGCGGGCTTCTGGGTGGGATAGCCCGTCCGTTCGTTGTGCAAACGCGCCACAACGGGAAAATACCACCAATCCTCCGGGACTTTGCCGCGCTCGAGGTCTGGAATTTTGCCGAAGCCCGCCTTGCGCGATGCTTTGAAGGTTGCGACGGTGTTCGGGTTATACGGCTCGCGGATGTCGTCCACGTTGAAGGTGTACTCGCGGCTTTTGGCATACATCAGGATGGTGTCGTGCTTGCGGTTGAACGCAGTGCGGATCGGCGACGGTCCATGATACGCCCAGATGATCTCGTTGATGAAGTTTTCCGCGCCGAAGAGTTCGTCCAGGATCAGGCGGGCTTGGGCGTCGGCGTGCCAGTCGAGATGCAGGTAGAGCGTCCCGTTTGGGGCGAGCAGACGATGCATGAGATGCAGGCGTTCGTAAAGAAATTGCAGGTACGAATCCATATCCGCCCAGGAGTCGTGATAGCCTTCTGCCAGTTTCCATTTGGAGGGTTTGCGCGAATCCTCGCCCCTGCCCACGCGGGCGGAAAATTTTCGGTTGGTGAAAAATGGCGGGTCGGCGTAGATGAGGTTTATCCTCCCCTCGTACGCGGGCAGGAGCGCCGACATGACCGGCAGGTTGTCGCCGAGGATCAGGCGTCCATCGGGGCGCGATTTGGGATAGCCGCGTCCCTTCGGGTGGACGACCGAGTCAAGGGTCAACGAGACAGGCTGGGGCGGGGAAAGATGCTTTCCGTTCCAGTGGAGTGTAGGCATGGGAGTCTTGGCAAACTAATAATGGATCTCGACCTTTGTGCCAAGCCCGCGCGTGGCGACTTTTTCGGTGGTTGGGGCGAGCGGCGCGGGGCTGGTCCAGCGGAACAACCAGTTCGATTCGTTGGTGCGCATGTTGATGCAGCCGTGACTCATGGGCGAGCCGAAATTTTCGTGCCAGTAGGTTCCGTGGAAGGCATGACCCTGCGTTGTGAAGAAGGATGTCCACGGCACGCCGGGCAGGACGTAGTTATCCACATCGGCGAGGACGTTGCCGGAGGTTTGTTCGCCGAAATAACTGTAGCCCATGTGTTTGGCGGGGACTTTATCGAGGATGGTGAATTTTCCGGTGGGCGTGGTGGTGGGAATGCCCGCGCCGCCGGTCGGGTCGCCGGGGACGCCGGAGGAGATATTGGTCTGAAAGACAATGCTGCCGTATTCGTAGGCGTAGAGCATCTGGGTCGAGAGGTTGATCTCGATCAGTTTTTGTTCGTAGGGCACATCGGGCGAGATCGGGGAAAGGGAATCTGCCGGGAGGACGCGCATATGGATCGCTGGTACGTAATAGGTTACATTCGAGTCGAGTTCGTCGAAGATGCGGTACCAGGGACCGGCATAATCAGCGCCGGGCGGGCCCTGTTCGATGGCGTCTATAAAATGCACCGAACCATAATACAAAGGCGGCGACATGATCTGCCAGCCGAGGGCTTTGGAATAGCGCCAGGGGTTGGTAAATGGCACGCTGATGTCTGCGACCAGGCGCGACCCCGCAGGGATGGACTCGATCGGGGTGTGATAGATCGTCCGCACGCGATGCAAACGCCCGCGATGCAGGTAGCCGCCCCAAACGCGGTACCAGACCGGGTTATGCTCCGGCTCCTGCGCTGTCACTTCGCCGTAGACATGCACAAGTTCGTCGCGGTAACGGCTGAGTTCGATGCGGCTTTCGTCGCTTGGCTCCTTGCGCACGGGCATGTTCGCCGTGCCGATGCGCACCACAAAACTGTCGTCGAAATCGGTCAGCCCGGGCAGGAAGGGCGTAAATGCCAGCCCGCCCAGCGCAAGACCGCCTATCTTCAAAAAGTCCCTGCGCGATAAAGAATTCATGGGCGGGATTGTACACTATTTCTAATCGTCGTCGTCGCCACCGCCGGAGCCGGAATTATCGCCATCGTCGTCATCATCGTCGCCGTCGTCCCATCGTCACCATTACTCGATCGCCGCCAATGGGTTATCATCCCCCCCGAGTCACCTTCGTTCGAGTTGCCGGCCGGAGCCGGAGTTTTCATTCACCGCCGTTGTTCAGCTCGAGCCGGAATTCGAGCTGGAATTTTCATTCGACCCGAGAGGGGCCTCGCCCACACTGCCCCTCACCCTTTACCTCCTGCGCCACGAACGAACCATCAGCGGCATAATACCCTTTAACTTCCACTTCCATACCCACACATAACCGACCCTCGACATTCGCCTGATCGAGCAGGATCGTCATGCCATTAATCACAAGGGATGCCTCAGAAACGGATTGGAGAGTGCCGTTGAGTTCGTATTCTTCAGGCTGGGATGCCCCCGCTTCATCCCCGGACCCGGAGTCTGATTCGCCTTCAGAAGCGTTTTCCTCCCCCGATTCCGATCCTTCCTCAGTTTCCACCTCAATCGGGCTGCCCAATGGAACGACTGAACCCTCCGGAAGGATCTCGATACTTGAAACCTGATGAAGCCCTGGGCGTTCGTCCGCCCGGTGACGATCACCGCGTCCCCATTTGCGAGAGCAGGCGCATCGGCTGGCAGAATCACCTTCAAGCCGGAAACATAATCAATCCCGTTCACCTGCATATAAACCCCGGCAAACTGGATGACCTCATGCCTTCCTTCGGCAAGCAGTTCATTTACTTCATGCAGGCGTTCGTTTTCATATTCATCCTCCAGCATATTCCGGAGTTGCGGATCGAAGATGAAGAAAAGACGGATGCTTTCCCAGCCGCGTTTGACGGGATACAAATTCTCGCCGGGCAGAGCCGAAGCCGAAGCATTGACCAACCCCGCACCGCTGGCAAGGAACAAAGCCGTCAGCGCAAATGAGATGGCCAAACGCGACAACGCTGGAATCACCCGTTGGCGCGGCGCGGCTTTCGACTCGCGCAGTTGCGCGGCGCGCTGCATCACCTGCGCGCGGGAACGCCGCACCACATCGGGCGAAGGCTCGGCAGAAACCATGCTCCGCGCTTTGGCGGCGGTTTTCAAAATGGGGCGCAATTCGTCGGCGTGTTCGGGGAAGCGCGCCAGGACGGTGTCAAGGTCCGCGCCGCGCTCCATTTCCTGGAGGCAAAATTCGAGGGCGTCAAATATTTCAGTCATGATCCACCTCGCCAATCTCGCGCTGAAGCGATGCCAGCGCGCGGAATTGGAGGGCTTTGATTGCGTTCACATTTTTATTCATTCGTGAGGCTGTCTCCTCGAGCGAATGCCCCGCACCGAAGCGCAGGGCGAGGACTTCCTGTTGTTCGGGAGTCAATTTGTCGTACGCGCCGCGCATAAGGCGGTTCTGTTCGCGCCGGTCCGTTTCGGATGCAGGACCGGGAGAGAGATCCGGCAGGGAGTCGGGAATCTCCTGCTCGGGGCGGCGGTATTTCTTCCGCAGGTGGTCGGTGATGATGTGCGAGGCGGTTCCGATCAGCCAGCCTTTGAGGTTGGAGTCGGGACCTTTTCCCTTGTTCGCTGCTTCGAGCAGGCGGATGAATACGTCGCTAGCGATATCCTCGGCAAGGGTCTGGTCGCCAACCCGGTACAACACGAAGCGATAGACCTCGGAGAAATATTGGTCGTACACCGCGCCGATGGCTTGCGAATCCAATCCGTCCAGGCGGGCTGTGCCCTGTTCCTTCGTTGTTGTCATCTCATTGATTCCAGTCCGCATAATCGTATCACGGCTCGATGACTTCAAAAAGAACGGATTGTCCATCCCGGTACACCTCGCGCAAACCCGGGTCGTCCTGCGCCTGCTCGATGAAGTTCCCGTGGTTCAGGTCGGTATGCACGAAGCGCGCACCGAAATCCGAGCGGATGAAGCGCGAGGGATTCTCCACTTCGCCGCGGGTGATCTTCACCCATTCGCGATACAGGTCTGGGCTGTAGATCTGAAAATAGGTCGGGTCGAGACCGGCGAGATATGTATTGCGCGAGTTGTAAAAGAACAGGCGTGGGAAATCGTCCCAATCTGTCTGGAAAATGATCTCGCCTTCGTTCGTGTTTTGCGCCAGCCAGGCAGATGAACCTTCGTAGAGGTCGTAAGGTTTTGAATCCGCAAGTTGCGCCTGAACGGCCGGGAAGGCCTTGACCATCCCAGCCAGGATGGCGAGCGAAAGAACGATCGAAAACGGGGATGCCTGCTTCTTCGTCGTCAGCCGCATGAGCAGGCTGTTATCGAAATCGAACATAGAAGCCCAAGAGAACGCGGCAAAGATCAGGGCGAACGGCGGGAAGTATTCGATAAAGCGCCTTGCCTGAAAAAGCATCGCGCCGAAGATCAGGGCGGCAAACAATGTGGTCGCTGTGCGCGTGGTCATCCTGCGTCCCGTCAATCCGAGGGCAAGCGCCCCGCCGGTAAAAGCAAGAAGAGCGGGCAGGGAATTATTCAGCAACTGCCCCGTGTCGTAGGGATACCATTCGTTGCCGACCTTGATCGATTCAGCCAGTTCGAGTTTGGCGATAAAGTGATGGTAGGTGAAGATCAGGTTGTTCGGGAAATACGGGTTGAAAACCAACCCGGCAAAGATGCCAACGCTTGAATAAAGCAACGGGCGGGGGTCGAAGCGTTTCTCGAGGAGGTAAACGGCCCCGGTGTAGCATCCAGCCAGAAGGATCATCAACGGGAATGCGTTATACATCCAGACATATAGGAAGGACACCACGGCGAGGTGTTTATATTTTCCTTCGAACATCCATGCCAGCCCCAGCGCCATGATGCCCAGCGAAAGCGACTGCGCCCGCGAGATGGACATGCGGTACAGAAAGGCTTCGGAGATTCCGAGCAATGCCAGCGCCCACAGCCAGGCATACGGGACTTTTTGACGGTGGAGCAAATACCAGACTGCGGTAAACGCCAGCGCCGAGAAGGTCACTGCCGCCCATTTCGCGCCGAGACGCAGGTCGCCAAATGTAAAGGGGATCAGCGCGACGTGATACAGGAAGTGGTGGTCGTAAAAATCCTCGCCATTGAGGATGCTCATCGGCAGGTAGGGAAAATCCGGCTTCAAGCCTTCGGTGCGCATCAGCCAGGCAAATTTGATGTGATAGAAGCCGTCGTTATCTGGCATGTGCGGTGTGGAAAACTGGATGACCGCCATGCCGGTAAAAAATAATATAAAAAGAACAAGGGGGGTGAGGGTTTGCCTGGTCATATCCGCTAAGGCCCATTCGAGAGTCAGGTTGCCTGGAAATTTCTTTCCAGGCAACCTCTTGCGCCAAATATTCAGCAGAGATTAGTCGTCGTCGTCATCGCCGGAACCGGAATTGTCGTCGTCATCATCGCCGGAACCGGAGTTGTCGTCATCATCGTCGTCATCACCGCCGCCGGAGCCGGAATTGTCGTCGTCATCGTCGTCTCCATTCGAGTTGGAGTCATCATCGTTGGAGTTGTCATCGTTCGAATTGCCGTTCGAGTCGTCATCGTTGGAGTTGTCGTCGTTCGAATTGCCGTTCGAGTCATCGTCGTTGGAGTTGTCGTCGTTCGAATTGCCGTTCGAGCTGTCATCATTGGAGTTGACGTTTCCATTGGCGTTGGAACTGCCGTCATTGGTATTCGCGTTACCGTTGGCATTTCCAAGCCCGCCATTGCTATTATCGTCATTGGAGTTCGCGTCGTCAGCTGAAGGGGGTTCGACACGGGTCACAACCACGGTGCCGTCCGCCTGGACTTCGGCTTCCACTTTGACAGTATCGCCAACTTCGAAGGGTCCATCACGCAGGGCGGAGGGATCGATCGTGATCACCTGTCCGTCAATGGTCCACTGATCCCCATCGATGGCTTCGATGACACCCGTAAACTCGACCAGCGAAGCGCGGGGTTTGTCGCCGCCGGCAGAGGTTTCACCTTCAGCCGCAACCCCTCCACACGCGCTGAGGATCATAGCTGTCAACGCCGCCAGGACCAGCAATAAATGGGAGTACTTTTTCATATTTTCACCTCGTCTCTGAAATTGGTTGTTTACTTACACCCGAATAGTCGCAGAGGAGGGGAAAAAGTTACGGCTCCCGCCAGACCAATTTCAAGGGGGCGGGAGCCGGGAGTCGTTGCAAATCCAGACGGGTTCGGAAATGTCGCCATGGCGCCACGCGACGCCCATCAGATCTTCGTTGTTACTCCGCCTGCCCGTAGACGCGGCGGAATTCCTCAATAAAAAACGCGGCGATCTGGTCGTTGTAGATCACCATCAAATTCTCATCGTTCCGCGATTCGGCGCTGTTGGTGAAATTATAAGAACCGACGATGACAATGCTCTCGTCCACGATCATGATCTTGTGATGCATCTGCCCGGGGTTGCCATCGATGTACACATCCAAACCCGCCTGGCGGAAAGGGTCGAACTCGGTCCCCTGGTTCGACGCGACCTGCTCCTCGTCCATGACCCCCGCCACGGTGACGCCTGATTCGGCCCGTTCCCGGATCGCCTCTCCCAGCGGGTCGGCTGTGAAGGAAAACGCCATGAAATAAATGCTTTCCTGCGCCTCGTTGAGAATGTCGAGCAAAACGGCTTGCACGCCGTCGTCGGGCGAGAAGTACGTATCCACCGGGGTCCCGTCAATGGTCACGCGCGGGTTGGGCGTCTCGGCAAGGATATTATCGCCAAAGCGGTCTTCGACGAACATCTCCTCGAATTCCTTTGTGTAATTCTCCGCCATCTTCACCGAGCGGATGCGCATCAAAACGTTGTTGTCTTCATATGCGCCGCTGTCGGTGTAGTTCATGCCGCCCACCCACACCTCCGAGCCGTCGATCACGACGAATTTATTGTGCATCAATCCTTCGCGCCTGTCGCCCAACATGGGAATGCCCGCGTCTTTCAACTTCTGCGGGTCGGAGCGGTCGAGGTTGTCGCTTTCCGCCACCACGCGCACCCGCACGCCCCGGTCATACGCGCGCAGCAAGGCATCGCGGATGCTGTTCAGGCTGAAGCTGTACATGGCAATATCCACGCTTAGCCTGGCGGCATCAATGGCATCTGCAAGCGGCTGGTCGATGCCGCCGGTTTGTTGAGAAGAGAGCGGGCTTTGCGGGTTCGTGAAGTAGATCTGAATCCAGCCGCCGTCCGCGCCGTAACCGGCGGGGAGTTCGATGGGCTTAAGCGAACCAGCAGGCTCGGTTGCAGGGACTGCTTCCGTCGAACCTGGAGACAACGGCTCTGAAATGGGAGTTATGAAAGAGCACGAGAGAGTCGAGATAACAAGAATTGTCAGGCATATCCAGATAGTTTTCATGAAAGCATTGATCCTCTTATAAAAGTTTTCACTAACCACGGAGAACAGAGTCGCGGAGTCTTTAAGTCACCTTACGCAGCAGGGGCGGTGGCGACATCTGCATGTCTGTTACAAAAAACATCCCGAAGATTTCTGGAAGGATGGGAATTCCGGTTGACAGCCCTCGGGACGGCGCTTTCTCCATTCGAGGTGAAACTCGATTCATGAATAGCCTGTGGCAAAAGACGACTTTTGCAAGAGGTCAATTATAATCTTGCCGCAATGACAGACAACAACTCAAACTCAAATGCAAATCGCCAGATCGCCCGCGCCGCGGGGACGGTGATGATCGCGATCCTTTTTGGTCAACTTGCCAGTTTGGTCAATCGCATTCTTGTTGCGAATGCCTTTCCCGCCGCCGAAGTGGATGCGTTCTTCTCCGCGAACCGCGTCAGCGAGACGCTCTTCACGCTCATCGCGGCAGGCGCGCTTGGGTCTGCCTTTCTGCCCGCGTTTACGGGATTGCTGGTAAAGGATGAACGCTCTTCCGCATGGAAGCTGGCTTCGTCTCTCATTAATTTGGTTACGCTGATTCTGACTCTTGCCGCCATTCTCGCTTCGATCTTTGCGCCGCAGATTGTCCGCTACCTGCTCGCGCCCGGGCTTTCAAGCAACCCGGAGACATTCAAACTGACCGTTGAGTTGCTGCGCATCCAATCCATATCCGCAGTCCTTTTCGGCATCGGCGGATTGGTCATCAGCATCCTCAACGCGCATCAGGTTTTCTTCATTCCGCAGATCACAGCGGCGATGTATCAGATCGGCCAAATTTTCGGAGTCGTTGTTTTATCTCGCTGGCTTGGGATTTACGGTCTCGCGTGGGGCGTGGTCATTGGCGCGGGTTTATTTTTACTGGTTCAGCTTCCATCGCTTTTTAAGCTCAAAGGCGAGTTTTCGTTTTCACTGGGACTCGGCAACCCCGATGTGGTGCGGGTCTTTCAATTGATGGGGCCGCGCGTGTTCGGCGTGGCGATTGTCCAGTTGAACTTCTGGGTCAACAATAATCTCGGTTCCAAAATGGCGGAGGGCAGCATTCAAAGCCTGACGTATGGGTTTACGTTGATGGTCATGGCGCAGGCCGCGATTGCCCAGTCGGTGGCGATTGCGGCGATGCCGACTTTTTCGGCGCAACATGCGCTGGGCAAGGTGGATGAGATGCGTTCATCACTCGCCTCGGCTTTGCGTGGAATGTTCATGCTGGCATTGCCCGCCAGTGTGGGGCTGATCCTGCTGGGGAGACCGATTGTTTCGATGCTTTTCGAGCGTGGAGAATTTACGTCAACGATTGCCTCGATGACCGCCTGGGCATTAGCCTGGTACGCGGCGGGATTGGTCGGTCACAGCATCATGGAAGTGTTGACCCGCGCTTTTTATGCCCAACAGGATACGAAGACCCCGGTCGTCATCGGCGCGATTGCAATGGGCTTGAATGTGGTCTTCAGTTTTGTATTCGCAAGTTTGTTTGAGAAAATCGGCTGGTATCCGCTGGGCGGGCTGGCGCTGGCAAATTCACTGGCAACGGCGCTCGAGGCGGCTGCGCTATTCATCTTCATGCGCAGACGACTGAATGGCATCGAAGGCAGATCCATTTGGGATGGGGTGTGGCGGGTTGGGCTGGCGGGGCTGGGAATGGGACTCGGCTTGGGGTTGTGGATTCAGGCTGCGGGGAGTCTGAGCCGCTGGCTGGTCGCATTGGGTGGCGTGGCGCTTGGCGGGGTCATTTACTTTGCGGGGGCGTTGCTCTTCAAAGTCCCTGAAATAAAATTGCTCACCCGGGCGGTGAGCAATCGCATCAAACGGGTTTGATCATTTCCAGAGCAGCCATTGCACAATGGCAACCAGGAGCCCAAGAATAATGCCGCCGATCACTTCGAGCGGGGTGTGACCGATGATCTCCTTCAATTCGTCCTCGCTCCACATGTGACCATGCAAAAGTTCGTCGAAGAGCAGGTTGATGCGTTCGGCGTGTTTGCCCGCCTGCCTGCGGACTCCCGCCGCGTCGTGGGCGATGATCATGGTTACGCCGGCGGCGATGGCGAAGAGGGGGTTGTCGAAGCCGTAATATAAGCCGACCGAAAGCGTGCCCGCCACCATCAACGCGGTGTGCGAGGAGGGCATTCCCCCGGCGGCGAAGAACATCGCCCACATCCATTTGCGCGAGCGGATGTATTCGGTGGGAATCTTCAATGTCTGCGCCAGGAGCCAGCCGACCATGACGGAGATTAAAACCTTGTTCTGAAAAATGGCGAGCAGGTTCATTGGGATTCGTCCTCGAAATCCACCAGGGTCTCGCCTGCCAGTTTCTGCACTTTGAGTTGGGCGGTTTCGAGCAATCCGCCGCAGCGCAGGATCAACGCCTGCCCCCTCTCGAACAATTTCAGCGACTCGTCGAGCGGGTTTTGTTCGCCTTCCAGGGCTTCGACGATTCCCTCCAGTTCGGCGAGGGCTTCTTCGTATGTCAATTCTTCGACAGGCTTTTGGGCGGGTTTGGGCTTGGGCATGGACACTCCGGCAATTTTGGATTTGTGATTTTGGATTTACGAATTTCGTTTTACTTCGAATTCTCCATCACTGACTCTGACGGTCATCCCGCCCCTGGCATCGGAGACACTGGAGACAACCCTGCCGTCTTCGATGCGGGTGACGATTGCGTATCCACGCGAGAGGACGGCTTCGGGGTTCAGGGCAGACAGGCGTTTGGATATTCCGTCTACGCGCGCAAACTGCAATTGGATGCGGTGGGTCAATGCGGAGGAGGCGCGGCGCGAGAGTTCGTCGAGGTGTTGATGTTCGGATTGGATGCGGCGGTCTGGGGAGACGAATCGCAGGCGGGCTGCCAGGGTGAAGATCAAAGCCCGATGGTCAGCGAGCAGGCTCGAGGTCAGGTCTGTGAGGCGGGAGTGGAAAGTCGAAAGCTGGGCGTGGAGGTCGTCAATGGTGATCGGGGTAGCCAGTTCCGCCGCGGCTGTGGGGGTTGGGGCGCGGAGGTCGGCGGCGAAGTCGCAGAGGGTGAAATCGGTTTCGTGACCGACGCCGCAGATGATGGGTATGGGCGAAGAGGCGACGGCGCGAACGACGCGTTCGTCGTTGAACGCCCACAGGTCTTCGATGGAGCCGCCGCCGCGGGCAAGCAGGATGACGTCGGAGGATTGGAGAATCGGGGATTGGAGGGCGGACACGAGCGCGGGAGGGGCGTCTACGCCTTGAACGGGAGAGGGGGCGAGAATTACGCTTGCAAGCGGCAGGCGGCGGTGCAGGGTGTTGAGGATGTCGCGCAGCGCCGCGCCGGTTGCGGATGTGACAATTCCGATTCTTCGCGGCAGTTCGGGGGTGGGACGTTTACGCTCCGGGTCGAAGAGACCTTCGGCTTCGAGCTGCGCCTTGAGCCGCAGAAATTCCTGGAACAATGCGCCTTCGCCCCTGGGACGAATCAGGTTGGCGATCAGTTGATACTGTCCCTGCGGCTCGTAAACGGCGATCTTTCCGTGGACTTCGACTGCCGCGCCTTCCTGCAAGGCGGGGCGGGTCCGCGCCGCGTCGGTCTTCCACATCACGCAACGGAGCGAGGCGTTTCTGTCTTTGAGCGTGAAATAGATGTGACCCGATGCCGGGCGCGAGAGGTTGGATATCTCGCCCTCCACCCAGACATCCTGCAACCCGGGGTTTTCCTCCAGCAGTTTTCGGATGCGGAAGGTGAGTTGGGAGACGGTCAGCGTTTCGTTGAACAGGCTTGGCTGCATCGCTGCAAGGATAACTTAAAAAAGGCGAAATCGAAAGTGGGTTGCGATGGCGCGCTCAAGGGTTACTCGCCTGCCCAACTGGGATTGCCTGTCCGTTTCGGTAGATTATTTTTTCGGGGTGTTCAACAAAGACCATCCCAGCCAGATTCCTGCGCCGATGATCGGAATCATGCCGAGCAAAAGGATCCATCGTGGCAAACTATCTGGGGTGGTAAGCGGAATTAACAGCGGCAGTCCCAGCACAAAAGCGGCAACCAGCAAACTGAGGGAGAGCCGCGTCACGAGCCGGTCGAGCCGGGCGAGGATGTGGTCGGTATCCTTGATCTCCATGCGGAAGGGTTCGTTGCGTTCCAGTCGTTCCATCATCCGATTGCCCACACGCGGCAGGCGATGCAACATCTCACCCCAATTGTTAGCATCCATTAGGACAGACCGTACCCAGCTTCCATTCGGGAGCAGGAGATTCTTCATCAAGGTTTTGACGTGAGGCTCCGCCGCATTGAAGACGTCGAAGTCCGGGTCAAGTTGCAAGCCAATGCCTTCCAACATGACGATGGTCTGCCCCACCAGCCACCAGGTTGACGGTAGTCGCAGACGATGGCGGAAGGTGATGGTCGTGATCTCGTCGGTCAACTCGCGCGCGCGGATGTATTTGATGGGGACGCCGTTATATTTGTTCAGGAAGCGGCTCAGGTCCGACGCGAGCCGGTTGCGGTCTACATCCTCTCGCACGGCGCCGATGCGCGCCAACTGGTCGATCAGCCCTTCCACGTCCATTTCAATGGCGACGATATAGAGGCGGATCAAATCCATGCGGTCTTTGTCGCGCAGGTAGCCCACTTTTCCGAAGTCCACCAGCCCGATCGCCTCGCCCGGCATGATGAGGTAATTTCCCGCGTGAGGGTCGGCGTGAAAGAAACCGTCTTCCAACACCTGTTTGATGGTCACGCTGGCGCTATTCAAAGATATTTTGTGACGGTCATATCCAGCCGCATCCAGGGCGGGGATATCGCTGATCTTGATGCCGCGAATGCGCTCCATGACCAGCACGCGCTGGGCGCTCAATTCCCAATATACTTTGGGAATATGTAAAAGGTGTTCCTGTCCGCTGAAACTCTCCCGCAGGCGGTCGGCATTGCGTCCCTCGCGCTGATAGTCCAATTCATTGCGCAGGGTGAAACTAAAATCGTCGGCGATGCCCATGAAATCATAGAAATTTCCGAGTGAGGTGGTTTGCGCACTTGCGGCAAGCGATGCCATGATCTCAAGGTCGGTATCGATCACGGAGGCGATGTTCGGACGTTGAATCTTGATCACCACCTCGCGCCCATCCTGCAAAACCCCGGCATGGACTTGAGACAATGAGGCAGACGCCATCGGCTGCGGGTCAATCGAGGCGAATACTTCCTCGGGCGGTTTCCCCAGTTCGCGGGTCAGCAGGGCGCGCATCACCTCCCAGGGTTCAGGGGAGACCGAATCCACCAGTTTGCTTAATTCAACGATGAACGGAGGGGGCAACAGGTCTGCCCGGGTGGAGAGGATCTGTCCGAACTTAATGAACGTGGGACCCAGTTCCTCCAGCGCGGTTCGGAAATGAACCGCGAGGGCATCTTCGGACGGCGGCTCGATCTTTTGAGGTCCGCGCCACGACGCCCGCAGCCAACGGCGGGATTTGGTCTCCGGGCGGTGAACCAGAAAACCAAATCCATGGCGGGCAAAGATGGCAACGATGTCGCTGTATCGCTGCAGGTGACGGATGGAACGGGTGGGCGCAAACATCAAAGTCTGTTACCAGGAAGGGGTTCCCGAAACCATCAACCCTGTTTTTCCATCAATTTCTGAATATCTTCCTTGGTCGCCAGCCCCATATCGTCCATGACCTTTTTCATTTCATCGCGGATCAACTTGCGCAGGGCTGTGCGCTCTTCTTCGCCGCGGCTGGCAAGCTGGTCGACCCATTGCGTCACTTCATTCTTTTGCACCTCGCCCTCATGGCTGAGATCATCAATGATCTTTTGCGCCTTTTCGCGGGTCATCGAGAGCAGACCGATACCGGCAAGAAAACCTTTTTCGAGCAGCGTGTTCATTTTGACTCCTTGAAGAAATCTTGTATCGCAGTTCCTGTCATCACTATATCAAATCCGCAGTCGAAAAAGTAGTGGAAAAAATCACGCCTTCTTTGTGATAATTCAGACCCGCTTGCTTAACTTTGTCACCCCTCCTTCGACAAGTTATAATCGCGCCAATTCAACGCGGAGGGCACACGCATGTCTCAGGTCTATGATTATGTGATTATTGGAAGCGGCTTTGGGGGCAGTGTTTCAGCCATGCGGTTAACCGAAAAAGGCTATTCGGTTCTCGTGCTCGAAAAAGGCAAGCGATTCGAAGATAACGATTTTGCCAAGTCCAACTGGCAGTATTGGAAATATCTCTGGCTGCCTGCCTTACGCGCTCACGGCATTTTGCAAATTTCCATCCTTAAAGGCGTGATGGTTCTGCACGGCGCGGGCGTGGGCGGCGGCAGTCTCGGCTACGCCAACGTGCTCGAAGTTCCCACTGACGAAACCTTTGCAACCCCCGCCTGGAGTCAAACCATCGAATGGGGTGATGTGCTTCGTCCGCATTATGAAACCGCCAAAAGAATGTTGGGCGTTGCCAGAAACCCCAAACTTTGGAAAGCGGATTTACTGCTCAAAGAAATGGCGGAGGAACGCGGCATGGGGCGCACCTTCCGCGCGACGGATGTCGGCTCATACTTCGGGGAGGCTGGTGTCACCGTTCCAGACCCTTACTTCGCTGGAGAAGGTCCCGCGCGGGCGGGCTGTCAGCACTGCGGCGGCTGCATGGTGGGATGCAGGCACAACGCGAAGAACACCCTGCCGAAAAATTATTTGTATTTTGCCGAGAAGCGCGGGGCAATAATTACCTCTGAAGCGGAAGTAACCGACATTAGACCTTTGACCTTTGACAAGAATCAGTCAAAAGTCGAAGGTCAAAGGTCAGAAGCTCGCTACGAGATCACCTTCCGCGACTCGACCAAACTCTTCAAGCAAACCCGCACCGTCCATGCGAAGAACGTCATCTTCTCAGCTGGCGTAATGGGAACGATGAAACTGCTGCTGAACCTGCGCGATGTGAAGAAGTCGCTGCCGAAACTTTCAGCGAAACTTGGGACGATGGTGAGGACCAACTCCGAAGGTCTGCTCGGAAGCGTGGCACGTAAATCCGATATCAATTACTCGGAAGGCGTATCCATTTCCTCCATCTATAACCACGATGAGATCACGCGCATCGAGCCTGTGCGCTACCCCGACGGCTCATCGCTGATGCGTTTTCTTGCCGCGCCGCTGATCGATAAAAATTTTAGCATTCCGCGCCGCCTGCTCAACTTTTTGGGCTGGGCGCTCACCCATCCCATTGACTTTGGCAAGGCGCTCTTCCTGCCGGGCTGGGCGCATAACGTGACCATTCTGCTGGTGATGCAACATGCCGATAACCGGATGCGGTTCAAGATCGGCAAAAGCATCTTCACACTCTTGCGCACCGGCATGGTGGCAGAAGAAGAACCCGGCTACACCATCAACGCGCAGGTGGAAGGCTCGCACGAGGTGACCAGGGAATTTGCCAAACGCACCAATGGCGTGGCGCTCGGCTCGATCGGCGAGAACCTGCTCAACCTGCCCACCACTGCACACATCCTCGGCGGCGCGCCTATTGGAAAAAATGCCGATGAAGGTTTGATCAACGGGAATTTTGAAATTCACAATTACCCCGGCTTGTATGTGATAGACGGCTCGGTGATGCCCGCCAACCCGGGCGTGAACCCGTCGCTGACGATTACGGCGCTGGCGGAATATGCGATGAGCAAGGTGGGGAATAAAAGTAACGAGGGATGAGGGACGAGGGATAAGTCTGTGAAAGGCATGAAAAAGAGCCTCAGCCACAGAGAACACCGAGTTCACGGAGATTTTTAAAAGGTTTCTCAAGCTTCTCTGTGTTCTGATATGAAAACAGGTTTAAACGGAGTCGAACGTCTCCTGACGTTCGACTCTCGCTCCAAAGTCTGGAGATGCCGTGGCGCCAACGGCGCCATCACGGCGCGCCGCTTTGGACTCCATTTTCATCCCTTCGGCTTCGCCCAGGACAAGCCTTCGGGGTGAAACTCGTTTCATGAATACTCTGGAATCAAGAAACAATCGCTTACCCCGTTGCCGCTCTCACTTCACCGGCTCCATGAAATAATTTGGGAAATTCAACGGCGCTTCGGCAGACCAGCCTTCCTCTCCGCCTTCGGCGCGGACGTTCCACCAGAGATAGGCGCGGGGCGGGTCTTCCTCTTTCACCGTGCAAACCGGACCGCCGATCACTTCCATTTCGATGCCGGGTCGGTTGGCGCGCTGGATGGGATAATTCAAACCGGGTCCAATGCGGAAGTTCAGCCAATCCAACACTTTGACCGTATCGCCAACTTGGATCCGGGTCGGGTTGGATGGGCAGGCATTCAGATCAGGCGCGGGGGAGGCTTCGGGGCCTGGGGTGACAGAAGGCGCGGCGGGAGTCGGGGATTCAGCGGGAGCCGCTGCCGGGGTCGGGGTGAAGGCTGCGGATGTCCCGGTTGAGTCTGGCAGGAGAGTCTGCGCCGTGGCTTGCAATGTCGGCGTGTTCGCCAGGGTGGGCGATGCCTGCGCCTGTTCGTATTTGCGCTTGTTTTCCTGCAAAAGCAGCCAGATCAAAACGACCGTCAGGATTATCGCAACGATCAGTTTGAAGAGATCGTATCCGGGGGCGTAGCGCGTCCGGAGCGGTTCGGTCATTTCGATTCCCCTCGATCTTTTGCATCCGCCAGTTCGCGCGCGTGCCGCAATATGGCGCGTTCGTTGATGAAGCGCTGGAGCAGGTCGCCCAGGGCTTCTTCGAATTCATCGAGGGTCAGGTCTGCCAGTTGCGCGAAGGTATAGATGCCCGCCTGGTTCAGGCGTTTTGCGATCACCGGTCCGATGCCCTTTATCTTCTTCAGGTCGTCGGCATCGTGCGGCGGGGATTTGTAGCGGGTCTTCAGCGTGGGAACAGCCGTCGAAGCGGAAACAGGCGCGGGCGGAGTCGGGGGCGCGGGTTTTTCGTCCCGCGGACGCCGCCAGTAAAACCAGTCAATGATCCATTCGACCAGCCAGCCGGTCAACAATCCAAGCACGAGGGCGATTGCGGTATTCATCATGCTCCTTTGGGTAAGCGCTGTAATTATACCTTTGCGAATTCGGTTCACTGGTTTTTTTTGAGGGTTGTCAGACCGCGGTCTGAGGCGCAGTCCAAGTTTATACGCTTTAAGCCAATGTTAGTCGGAGGTTATCCTGCGTTAATCGCATTTTCATGCAACTGTCGATATAATACGCGCGGTTTTGAAAAGGAGTCTTTCATCATGAGCAATCTCAAAACGGCATCCATGCCGGTAGTCCGAAACAGCGCCCACCCAAGGCGTTTGCCGCTTTCAGGCGCGAAGAATTTCCGCGACCTGGGCGGATACGAAACCGCAGACGGGCGCGTTGTCCGCTGGGGCGTTTTGTACCGCTCCGACGCGTTGAATAAATTGACGGGGGCGGATCGACGCTTTCTCGAAGCGCTGCGCCTCGGACTGGTGGTTGATTTTCGCGCCGAGCATGAAGTGGAACGCGAACCGGATAAACTGCCGGACGGCGCGCGCCTGCTGAACTTGCATATGGAAGATGTCAGCACAAAGGTCTGGCATGAAGCGCGGAACGAGATGACGAGGAACATGAAGACCCTCGACCCGGCTGAATACATGATCAAAACGAATATTGAACTGGCGGGAAAATTCACGCCGGGGTATCGGCAATTCTTTCGGGAACTTTTGAACTCGCAGGGGAGACCCGTCCTCTTCCACTGCGCGGCGGGGAAGGATCGCACCGGGTTTGCGGCGGGGGTCATCCTTCGCATCCTCGGCGTGCCGCTCGACGTTGTAATGCAGGATTACCTGCTGACGAATCAATACCTTTTATCCGCTTACAAGCGCGAGATCTTCGTCGCCCGCCTGCTAAAGGGGAAAAAATTTGCCGATGGGATCACGGGTTTTATGCGGGCGGACGAGCGTTATCTCTCTGCCGCCTTTGCCAGGATCGAGCAGGATCATGGCGCGTTCGAGAATTATCTTTGGAACGGGTTGGGGTTGGACGAAGCCGCTGTGGTACGTTTGAGGAATCTTTATCTGGAATAAGCATCCATCCGGAAATTGCTCCCGCCGCAATCTTAGGCGGCGGGGAGCGCGCCGGCATCAGTCAGGGGTAAAATAGCGGTCATTAACATGACCCATTCGATCAAATATCCCCGCAATGTCTTCATTCGAGGTTTATTCCGCGGCGCGATCCACGGGCTTCTTCCGCTCCTCTCGCGGATAAAAATTACCGGGCTGAAAAAATTCCCCAGGCACGGTCCGTTGATCGTGGTGGGTAATCATACAGGTGCAATGGAAGTGGTCTTGATGGGAACCTACTCTCCCAAAGCCGTTGAATTCATGGGCGCGGTCGAAATGCCCTGGAATGGCTTTATTGGGAAGATGATAGACCTGTATGGTTTGATCCCCGTTCATCGTGGCTACACCAGCAATACCTCGCTCAAAATGGGCGTGGATGTTCTCAAGCAGGGCGGCATGTTGGGCATCTTCCCTGAAGGCGGGTTTTGGGAACCGGGCAAACAAAAAGCACAAACCGGCGTGGCATGGTTAAGTCACCTGACACAGGCGCCGATTCTTCCCATTGGATTCGGCGACACGCGCGGAAAAATGGCGGAGATCTTCCAATGGAAGCGTCCGCTATTTGAGATGAATGTTGGGGATGTCATGCCGCCGGTTCGGTTGGATGATTCCACGCATAAGAAAGAAGCCCTGCAAAAAGCCGCCGACGACATCATGGATGCGATCTGGGCGCTCGTCCCTGAAGATGAATGCAAGCGCAAAGAAAGCCAGCCTGAAAACGAAATCTTTACGTTGGATATTGCCCTCTTCGATAAGCATGGTCAACCCGTAGAGATTCCCGCCGCATTGAAGTTGAGCGACGGCTCATGGATCAGTCGCTTCGCCCACCGCCCGAACCTGATCGACTCCATCCGAGACTATATCTTCCTGCCAGTGCAAGTGCTCAAAGAATTAGACCGCAAGCCGCAAGCAGAGGAAATCTACCAAGCCGCTCATTCCATGTTGGAATATGTGGAACGCGACAACCCACAATACTTCAACTATCGCTACGGCTATAAAGACGGCGAATCTTTTAAAGAGAGCTTCCGTCAACTGCGAGAGTTGATGCGCTGGGCAATGGAGAATCAACTTCAAGTGGAAGCAGAAGCCCGGTACGAGTACACAGACCCAGGTACGGGTGAGAGGCGAACACTTCACGTCCCACAAGAAGTGGAGCAGTGGTAATTCAGACTGTCACTCTGAGCGATAGCGAAGAGTCTCTGTGTCAGTCTAAGAGATCCTTCGCTATCACTCAGGATGACAAATAGGAGCAACCAAATCATGAGCGCAACACCCGAACGTTTATCGACCCGTTTCAAAATGTTGTTCAGCACCGGCGACCTAAGCACCAGCATTCCGCTGGCGATCCTGGCGTTCTTTCAACTGTATTTCCTGACCGATGTTGCCCGCCTGCGCCCAGACTATGCGGCATGGTCGGTTTTAATTCCGCGCCTGTGGGATGCCGTAAACGACCCGCTGTTTGGCATGTTCTCGGACCGCTTACGCACGCGCTGGGGTCGGCGGCGTGCCTTGCTTTTGTTTGGGTCAGTGCCGCTCGGGTTGAGTTTTATTTTTATGTGGTTCGTGCCGCCGTTCGATCAACTTGGCTTGGCAATTTATTATGCGATCACGTTCATCCTTTTTGATACCGCGTTCACTGTAGTGCATGTCGGTTATAACGCGCTCACGCCCGAGCTAACCTCTGACTACGATGAACGCAGTTCACTGAACGGCTACCGCATGGTCTTCTCGATCAGCGGTACGCTTAGCGCGATCATTTTTGCAACTGTGCTGGGTTGGTATATCACGGATAAACGTTTGCTTTTCAGCATCCTTGGTATTGGATTGGGTCTGATATCCATCATCCCGCCCCTGGCGGTGTTCAGAATCACCAAAGAGAAATCCATCGAGGAATTATCTGAACCGCTTCCGTGGTTTGAGTCAATAAAGTTGACGTTGAACAATCGTCCGTTTCGATTCGTGATGGGTCTGTATCTTTTATCGTGGACAACCGCCAGCATCCTCGCCGCCATGTTGGTGTACTTTGCCAATTACCGTCTGCGCGTGCCAGAGCAAGCCAATTATTTTGTGCTCGCGGCACAGTTCTCCGCTATCTTATTCATTCCATTTTGGGTATGGGTGGCAAAGAAGCTCGATAAACGCCGCGCTTTCATTCTCGGCACATTTACATGGATCGCAGTTCTGCTTGGTCTTTCAGCATTGCCCGCCGATGGAATTACGCTGGCATATATCTTGGCCGCGCTTGCAGGTTCGGGCATTGCCACCGCGTATGTGTTGCCGTGGTCCATGATTCCTGACATCATCGAGCATGACCAACTGCAAACCGGTCAACGCCGCGAGGGTTCGTATTACGCCTTCGCTTCATTCTTCCAGAAACTTGCCACGGCTCTCGCGCTTTGGGGGATGGGACAAGCCCTCGCTGCCACTGGATACATCACCCCCGACGCGAGCGGAAGTTTACCCATCCAACCGGATTCTGCCATTCAAGCCATCCGCCTCTTTACCGGACCCGTGCCTACTGTCCTGCTTCTTTTGGCTGTTCTCTTCGCCTGGAGTTACCCCATTACCCGCGAAAGCCATAATGAAACGCTCAGAGTGCTGGCAGAACGAGAAGCCGTATGATGGTTATCGAATTCAAAGGCAAGATCTTCCAATGGCGCGGACCCGCTCCCTATTTATTTGTGGCTGTGCCGGAGAAGGAAAGCGCCAATATCAAGGCTGTTTCCAATTTGGTGACCTATGGCTGGGGTGTGATTCCCGTCATGGTGAAGGTTGGCAAGACCGAGTGGAAGACGTCCCTTTTCCCGAAAGACGGACGTTACCTTGTGCCCATCAAAATGCTGGCGCAAAAAGCGGAAAAACTCAACGAGGGCGATGAAGTCAGACTGCGGCTGGAACTTAACTTATGACAAAGCAAAATTCAATTGTTCACCCGGAACTTCAGGGTGTGCTCAAAAAAAGCCCGTCCATTCATTACAGCAGGAATAACCTCTGGCTCATTCGGTCATTGATATCGTTAATGCCCGCCTCGAAAGCGCCCGAAGAGGTATCGGTCAAGAATGTCATAATTAATAACGGGGATGGCAGTGTAAAAATCCGCTTGCGAATCTACCAGCCGCTAAAATCCGCGCGCGCCACGCCCGTCCTGATCTGGATGCACGGCGGCGGATACATCATCGGCAAACCGGAAATGGAGGATGCGATATGCATTCAGTTCGTGTGCGAACTGGGAATCAGCATCGTTTCGGTGGATTATCGCCTCGCGCCCAAACATCCCTACCCCGCCGGGTTGGAGGATTGTTACTCGGCGTTGATCTGGGCAAAAGAAAACGCAAACGCATTGGGCTTCGATGTAAATCGGATGGCGGTCGGCGGCACAAGCGCCGGGGGCGGACTGGCTGCCGCGCTGGCGCAATTGGCATTTGACCGCCGGGAAGTCTCTCCCATCTTTCAACTGCTCACCTACCCCATGCTGGATGACAGAACCGTTCTGCGCGCCGACATTGACGACAGCAACAGCCCAACCTGGAGCCACAAGAACAATAAATTTGGCTGGGAGTCGTATCTCGGGAAAAATTACGGCGCAGAAACCCCTCCGAAGTATGCCGCCCCTGCCCGCCGAAGCGACCTCTCCGGGCTGCCCAAAGCATGGATCGGCGTGGGCACGCTGGATATATTTTTCGATGAAGATACTGCCTACGCCCAAAGGTTGAAAGAGGCAGGCATTACCTGCGACCTGGAGGTCGTTCAAGGCGCATTCCACGGGTTCGACGCCTTCGATCACAGCCTCCCGCTCGTGCAGGAATTCCGAAAGTCACAAATCTCCGCGCTTGGAAAGTATCTTGTTGGGTAATACAAAGCACGGATGTTACAATTTATCGTAACTGCATTCACACCCTCCTTGTGGCGCGGTGCGTCTTCTCATTGGTGATTTCTCCTCGCTGGCGCTCGTCGAAATGACAGGCTGAGTAGTTACAATTTATCAACTTATTGTTATGCATAACTCCGAAACGATCTCCAACGAAAAGGAAGAACTCAAAGGAGCGGTTTTGAACGCGCGTCCGTTCAAGCCGCTTTATGTTAAGTTCAAGGTCTTTTATGGCTGCAACCTCAAATGCGAGATGTGCAACCACTGGCGCGAAACTCGCGAAGCGCCTGTGACTCCCGAACGCCTGAAAGAAGTCATCACCGAACTGGCAGAGATGGGCACGAAGAAGATTCACATCTCCGGCGGCGAACCGATGCTGCGACCGCACATCCCCGATTTTGTGGAATTGGCATCGTCACTCGGCATCAAAGTGACCATGACCACCAATGGCACACTTATTACGAAAGAGAAAGCCAAACAATTGGTAGAAGCCGGTCTGCGCGGCGTGAATATCTCCATCGACTCGCCCATTCGCAAGATGCACGAAAAGATCCGCGGCGTGGAAGGCGCCTTCAAGTTAACCACCAAAGCCGTCGGGTTTTTTCGGCGTTACAAACACAAAGGCAAATTGAATATTCGCATCAACACGGTGGTCAGCCGCACCAATTACGAAAGCCTTGCCGCCCTCCCAGACCTTGCCCACGAACTCGGCGCGGACGGCATCAACCTCATCCCAGTGGACGATCACTGCGGCGAAATTCTGTCCATGCGTAAGAAGGATATCGAAAAGTTCAATAACGAGATCGCACCGCGCATTGCGGAACGTGCGCTTGAATTAGGTCTGATCGTTTCGGATGAAGATGCTTTCCCATTTGGGCGGGACGAGTCCGAGGTCCGCTTGGGACGCGCCGGGCGATATGCATTCGGCTTCTACGAGAAGCATCCCTGCTACGCCCCCTGGTCCCATACCTTGATCGACTTCAACGGCAATGTGTATGTGTGCTGCATGACCCGTGAAAAAATCCCCCCGTTGGGCAATATCGTCCATCAGTCTTTCAAAGAAGTATGGGAAGGTGACGCATACCGTCAAGTCCGCTTGAAAATGCACCCACCCGTGCTCAAGCCGTGCCAGCGCTGCGATGACTTTATCGAAGAGAATAAAAAGATTTGGGAGACGATCGGGCCGTATTGATTCTTAAACACAAAGGACACGAAGTACACAAAGGTTAAACACAAAAGAATTTTTTCTTCGCGATCCTGGCGTCCTTCGTGGTTAAAATCAACTTAGATCAGAAAACATATCCCCGCTGTCGTCATCGTCCCAGGTGGAAGAACGACCGAAGGTGGTCAGGTCGGCGGCGGTAAATGTCGCCGCCGCAATCGGCAAAGCCACCGGCATCTCCAGCCCCTGCTGACAGGCAAGGCAGACGCGCCCTTCGTTTGTCGTATTCGTATGCTCATCGCAAAACCCGCGCCCACACTTTGCGCACGTTCCCAACGCCGGGTTCTCGCAGCGATGCGGAACCAGATAACCAACGATCATTTCACATTTCGCCATAGAGACACCTCATGAAAATTGCAATCTTCTTTTATAGTCGGCGTTCTCTCACGCCGTTACGCGTGAGAGAACGCGCATTATGCGAGTTATGATGAAAATTGCCTTGCTTAGCGAAAAGTATACACCAGACCTTGGAGGGCTTGCAATCTCAGCGGGACGATTGGGGGATTCATTATCTGCGGCTGGACATGACGTCCGCCTCTTCGCCCCAAGCCCGAACCTGCCACCCGCCATCAAGCAGACTCAACGCTCAGGCGGAGCCCACGTAAACCGCTTCGGCGTACACAAACGCGTGGACGATACGCTGGTGGATTGGTTCGAGCTGATCGTGGAAGAACATCAGCGCGAGCCGTTTGATTTAATCCACGCGTATTTTTTACCCATGGCAGGATTTGTCGGGACTTATGCCGGGAAATATTTGGGCATTCCCAGCGTCGTCTCCATTCGCGGAAACGACATCGAGCGCGCAGCATTCGACCCGTCCAAGTTCTCGCATGTGATGTACGCCCTGCAAAATGCAAATGCGGTAACGACCAATGCAAGCGTGCTGGCAAAAAAGGCAAAGGCTTTTGTGGATCGGGAAATTCACGTTATTCCAAATGGGATCGATACAGAACGGTTTAAGCCGATGGAAAGAAATGATGTCTTGGCAGAAACATTGGGCGTCGAAGGTCAAAGGTCGAAGGTCATTGGGTTTGTTGGGGAACTGCGTGAAAAGAAGGGGTTGGCTACACTTCTTTCTGGCTACGCGCAAATCGCAAAAACCATGCCGGTTTCCCTACTCATCGTCGGTGAAGTACGAGAAGGCGAAGATAAAAAGTATTTTGAAGAATTCAAAAGCAATAATCCGCAATTGTCCATTACCGTTACCGGACACGTCCCCCACAAAGACTTGCCTGCCTATTATTCCTTGATGGATGTCTTCGCGCATCCGTCACTGCGGGATGGGATGCCAAATGCCGTACTTGAAGCGATGGCTTGCGGAAAGACCGTCCTTGCCACACCGGTTGGCGGTGTATTGGATATTATTGAAGATGGTGTAAATGGAATCTTCGTGAACGTGAATGACGCACGGGACCTGGCAGAGAAAACGGCTGAGGCGGTGAACCAGCCTGAAAAACGGGAAGCCATTGGCGGGTCAGCGAGAGAAGCGGTTCTTGGTCAATTCACACTCGAGAAAGAATTACAAGCGAATCTAACGATCTATCAAAGTCTGGGAGTCAAAAAATGAGTCGTCGAATCGAGCATGATCTTTTGGGAGATCACCCTGTACCCAATGAAGTTTATTACGGCGTACACACGGCGCGGGCGTTGGAAAATTTTCCGATCAGCAATATACCGATCAGCACCTATCCGAGTTTGGTGAAGGCGCTGGCGTGTGTAAAACAAGCATGCGCACAG
The DNA here is from genome assembly GCA_016703605.1 of Candidatus Villigracilis adiacens. Taxonomy (GTDB): domain Bacteria; phylum Chloroflexota; class Anaerolineae; order Anaerolineales; family Villigracilaceae; genus Villigracilis; species Villigracilis adiacens. Next base: position 105,966 of record JADJBU010000005.1, read on the forward strand.
GCGAACCTGGAATTGGATCTGTTGAATGCGGAGCAGGCAAATGCGATCATCAAAGCCTGTGAGGACATTCGTGCTGGAAGTTTGCATGACCAGTTTGTCGTGGATGTCATTCAAGGCGGCGCAGGCACGTCCACGAACATGAACGCCAACGAAGTGATTGCCAACCGCGCGTTGGAGATCCTTGGGCACGGACGCGGCAAGTATAAATTTTTGCATCCTCTGGAACATGTCAACTTGAGCCAGAGCACAAATGACGTCTACCCAACGGCCGTGAAAGTGGCGCTGCGATTTTTGATCAACGACCTCATCGCAGGCATGGAAGTGCTGCGCCTCGCATTTGCTGAAAAAGCTGAAGAATTCAAAGACCTGTTGAAGATGGGACGCACCCAATTGCAAGATGCCGTCCCAATGACTCTTGGTCAGGAATTCAGCACCTATGCGGTGATGCTCGAAGAAGACCAACAGCGTTTGCGCGAAGGCGCGTTACTCATTCAAGAAATGAACCTGGGCGCAACCGCAATTGGTACGGGCATCAATGCACATCCTGAGTATGCGTCACTGGCGCGGAAACACCTCAGCGAGATTACAGGGATTGAATACATCACGGCAGGAAACCTCGTCGAAGCGACACAAGATGTTGGCTCGTTCGTGCAGCTTTCAGGCGTGCTCAAACGCGTGGCAGTAAAACTCTCAAAGATCTGCAACGACCTGCGTTTGCTTTCATCAGGTCCACGAACGGGATTTGGCGAGATCAACCTGCCTGCTGTGCAGGCGGGGTCAAGCATCATGCCGGGCAAGGTCAACCCCGTGATTCCTGAAGTGGTCAACCAGATCGCCTTTCTTGTCATCGGCAACGATGTCACCGTCTCCTTCGCCGCGGATGGCGGACAGTTACAACTCAATGCTTTTGAGCCGATCATCGCGCATAGTCTTTTTGATAGCCTCATTTATTTACGCAACGGCTGTATCACCTTGGCGGAACGCTGCGTGAAGGGCATCACTGCCAATGAGGAACGCCTGAATGAACACATGACCCGCTCGGTCGGAATCGTCACAGCGTTGAATCCGTTCATCGGGTACGAGAATGCAAGCTCGGTGGCGAAAGAGGCGTACACATCCAACAAAAGCGTGACCGAGATCGTGCTGGAGCGTGGTCTGCTCACGAAGGCGGAGTTGGATGAAATCCTCAAACCCGAAGTGTTGACCAGGCCAAGGTGGATCAAGAAGTAATAAGAGATTAGAGATTAGAGATTAGAGATTAGAGATTGGTGAACGGCTGGACTGGCCAGTAAAATGGATGAAGCGCGACGCATCTGAATGGACAAAGGTGAAAAATGACAACCGTTTTTGATTCGACCAAAACCGTAAAAACCGAACTGGGCAAACAGAATTACATTGCTTCCGATGAAATTGCGACCATTGTGTATCTCGCCCAAAAGCTAGGCAAGCCGCTGCTGGCGGAAGGTCCGGCTGGCGTGGGCAAGACGGAACTCGCCAAAGCCATTGCCTCTGCAACGGGACGCGAACTCATCCGTTTGCAGTGCTATGAAGGCTTGGATGAGTCTAAAGCGTTGTACGAGTGGGAATATTCCAAGCAGTTGCTTTATACACAGTTGTTGCGCGATAAATTAAATGACACCCTGGGCAAGGCTGAATCTTTGAGCGAAGCCGCCGATAAACTGGCAAAGGAGGAAGATGTCTTTTTCTCGACTCGCTTTTTACTGCAACGTCCGCTGTTGAAGGCGATTCTGAGCGAGAAGCCCACGGTCTTGCTGATTGACGAAATTGACCGCGCCGACGCGGAGTTCGAAGCCTTCCTTTTGGAAATCTTGAGCGACTTCCAGGTTTCGGTGCCAGAGTTGGGGACGCTTGTTGCAAAGCATAAACCTGTCGTCGTGCTGACCTCGAATAACACCCGCGAACTTTCGGAGGCGTTGAAACGACGCTGTTTGTATCTGTTCGTGGATTACCCCAGTTTGCAAGAAGAGTTGGCGGTTGTGCATTTGAAGGTGCCGAACCTGAATCCCAAGCTCGCGCAACAAGCCGTGGAATTCGTGCAGAGACTGCGCAAGGCAGACATGCGCAAGTCACCGTCGATCAGTGAGACGCTTGATTGGGCAAATGCGCTCGTGGCGTTGAACGCCACGAATTTGGATAAGGATGTTTTGGAAGATACGCTTTCTGTTTTATTGAAACACGAAGCGGATTTGCAAAAAGCAAAACGACAGCTGATGAGTCCGCCGCAGAGCCCGAAGCAACGTCCGCCCGCGGATGATTTTGGTCGGTTCTCTGGAAATTGATTTGTAGGGGCGAGGTCCTCTCGCCCTGTTTTACGAATTGATCCAGGGGCGGGGAAACCCCGCCCCTACAGGATAAGACAATATGGAATCTCGCATTCTTCAATTGATCTCCGCCCTGCGTGCCAGCGGGGTGCGCGTGTCGCTCGCGGAGTCTGCCGAGGCGTTCTCGGCGGTGGATTTGATGGGGATTCAAGACCGCGAGTCGTTTCGGCTATCTTTGCGTGCCACGCTTATCAAGGATGTGAAAGACCTCTCCATCTTCGATAAGCTCTTCCCGCTCTTCTTCGGCTCAGGGACTCCGCCGGAGATGGGCGGCAACCCATCGGATGACCTGACGCCGGAAGAGATTCAGATGCTGGTCGAGGCGATGAAAAATTTCGCAGAGCAACTCCGTCAGCGGATGGAAAGGCTGATGAACGGCGAACCGCTGTCCCGTGCGGAGCTGGAGGCGTTGGGGCAACTCGTCGGCTTGAATCAGGCGGAGAATCTCCAATATCAAAACTGGATGACCCAACGCATGATGCGGGCAATGGCGTTCCCTGAAGTGCAAAAGGCGATGCGCGAGTTGATGGAGCAGTTGCAACAGATGGGCATGAGCCGCGAGCGTGTCGAGCAGATCCGCGAGATGATCCAGCAGAACATGCAAGGGATGCAGGAACAGATGCAGCAATTTGCCGGTGAGCGCATTGCCGAGAACATGAGCGAATGGCGCCACGGCGCCACGCGGGACAATCTCGAGAACCTGATGAACCGTCCGTTTCAGGCGTTGTCGGATGCGGACAAAAAAGTTTTGCAGCGCGAAGTCAAGCGCCTCGCCGCTGCTCTGCGCACAAGAATTGCATTACGCCAAAAGAGAATGAAGACCGGGCAAATGGATCCGAAGGCGACCATCCGCGCGAATTTGAAATATCACGGCGTGCCGATGGAGATCAAACACCGCGACAAAATTCGCAAGCCCAAGATCGTAGTGATTTGTGATGTCAGCACCTCGATGCGCTTTTGCTCGAAACTGATGTTGAGTTTTCTCTTTGCATTGCAAGGACAGGTACGCAAGACACATGCCTTTGCCTTCATCGACCATCTCGAATCCATTTCGGAAGATTTCACCGGCACGAACGCAGACGAAGCGATCAGTTCGGTATTATGGCGCATGCCGAGCGGGCATTACAACACCGACCTGGGCTGGTCGCTCAACGATTTCAACAAAGAATACATGGACACGCTCAACAGCGGCACCACCTTGTTGATTGTCGGGGATGGGCGCAATAATTACAACGATCCGCGCATTGATATTTTCTCGACGATGGCGCGCCGCGCCACGCGCACGATCTGGCTCAACCCCGAACCCGACTATATGTGGAACGGCGATAGCGACATGAAGAAGTACGCACCGATCTGTAATAATGTGTTGAAGGTCAGTAATCTAAGAGAATTGGCGAATGCGGTGGATGAGTTGATGACCGGGTAAAATCTCCACTCATGAATCCAAAGTCCATTTTAGCGTCAGGAGAACCATGAAATTCACAGCTAATTATATAGATGCATATTCGAATTCCATCACGGCAAATGTCATGTTCGCCGACCCGGAGACCGACCCAGACGCCCCATCCGTGCTGTCGTTTTCCAGACCCATCGAACCCGGTTTTGAAGACAGCAACTATTACTTCGAGATCAATGACCAGTCTTATGGAAGCTACATGGGACTGGAGTCTGTCAAACTCTCGCGCAGCAGCATTCAGGTCAAGGTGGAACCGCGCGTCGTTGAAAAATTCGGGAAAGCCGGTTTCGCAGAGGTCTCGGTCCAATTCGAGGTGGATGAGGAGAAATATCAAGCCGTTCTCGAAACCATGCGGCGGATATTCAAGGGGTACGGAAGTATTTACCAGGAGTTGTAACTCACCCTAGAGACTGTTTCTTAAGTTCTATTCTCGCCACAGAGGGCTTGGAGTTCACAGAGAACTCCGTTGGCGTCACGGCGCCGCTTTGGACTCCATTTTCAATCCCTTCGGCTTCGCTCAGGGCAAACCTTTGGCGCGAAAGTCGTTTCATGGATGCTCTGTGGCAAATTGCCTTTGGTTTAAGACTTAAGAACTCCCTTACGTGGAGAGCACATCGTATATCATTCCCGTATGGGGACCAGCCAGAAACAGACGAGTCTCACGAGAGGATTCGCCCTGTTTGCTGGACACTCTGACCCGTTCAGTGCGACGCACTGCATTACGTCAGTTAAGACACGCTCTCTCACGCGCCAGTCTGATATTATGGAGTAGGATGTCCGGTTTGGCATCATTCGCAATTCGTTGCGGTCGCACGGCAATCCGCCTCAGCAGGTATAATTAGTCCGAAATAATACCCGTCAAACCAGGAAATCAACATGGCAAAAATCCTAATTGTGGACGATGATGAAAAAGTGACAACCCTTCTGGGGCGTTATTTGTCCTCTTTGGGCTACCAGGTCACAACCCTGAATCAAAGCTCCAGAGCCCTATCCGCCGCGGAACAGGCGCGCCCCGACCTTTTCATCCTCGATATCATGATGCCCCCGCCGGACGGTTTCACCCTCACAAGCATGTTGCGCGACGATGCCCGTTTTGCCCGCACGCCGATCCTCATCATCACCGCGCTCGATAACAGCAACAGCCGCGCCACAACGCTCGGCGCCAACGGCTACCTTGCCAAACCCTTCAACCTCGACGAGCTTTCCGCAAAGATCGTCGAACTGATCGGCGACTCCAAATAGGCGCGCGGGTTACATCAGTTTTTCAACAGGAGATACCGATGGCGAAAATATTAATAGTAGACGACGATCTCGAAACCATCAAACTGCTCGAGGCAGTGGTGCAGATGGACGGGCACGAAACCGCGCACGTTCAGGAAAGCCGGAGCGCGATCCAGGTCGTCGAATCTTTCATGCCAGACGTTGTATTGCTCGATATCATGATGCCGGATATCAACGGCATCGCCGTCTGCAAATTGATCAAATCCAACCCGCACACCAAAAACATCAAGGTGATGATGGTCTCCGCATTAAGCGACGATGGATCGCGGAAAGATTCGCAGAATGCGGGCGCCGACCAGTTTGTAACCAAACCCATCCTCCCCCGATTGTTCACCCAGCAGGTCCGCGACCTGCTCTCAGCCTGATGCCCGCGCCTTGCGGTTGTCTCACAATGGCTGTATCATTGACAAAACCCGGCGCAAACCCAGCCGCAGAATCGTTATACTCAGGATAGCCCAATGATCAAAATCATGATGGTCGACGACGACAAACTGGTCACAGACCTGCTGCAAAAACTCCTCAAAGCCGACGGATTCGACACACTGGCTGTCAACGACAGTTCCCAGGCGGTCGAAGTTGCAAAATCCAACACCCCCGACCTTTTCCTGATCGACCTGATGATGCCCCAGCCCGACGGTTTCCGCCTGACTCGGATGCTGAGGGAGGAACCCCTCTTCACCCAGACTCCCATCATTATCGTCACAGCCCTGGACGACAGCGACAGCCGCGCAGTGGCGTTTGGCGCGGGCGCAACCGACTACCTCACAAAACCCTTCCACCCCGGCGAATTGAAGGACAAGATCATGGAAGCGCTCGAGAATTAGCCAAAACCCTCGCATAAAAAAACACCCGCGAAATTCGTTTCGCGGGTGTTTTTTTGGAAATATCCGAACTTATTTCAACGTGCGGATGAAAGCGACCGCCTGCCAGATCTGGTCATCGGTCAGAATACCCTTCCAGGCAACCATGGCGGTGCCTTCCTTGCCGGTATTGATGCGCCAGTAAAGATAGTCATCGCTGACCTGTGCCGCAAGTTCAGGCAGGTTCTTCGGGGCGGGATCGAGCGCCGCGCCGGCAGGACCGTCGCCATGTCCCTGGGGACCGTGGCAGGATTCACAGTTGGTCTTGAAAACTTCCGCTCCGGCAGTAGCCGCATCCGCGCCAAGCGGGTTGGCGGCGCCGGCGTATTCAGCCGGAACCGCGGGAATTTCGGTGGCAGCCGCGCTGCCTCCACAGGCTGAAAGCACAACGGCGCTCAAAGCCAAAACCAACAGTCCAAAAAACATTTTCTTCATCGTAACCTCCGGTTATTAATTGTCGGTGATATTATAGTGAATTTATCCAAAATGCAACGTGACTTTTATTACATAAAACACATGACATCCTCGCAAAGATAATTACAGTTTCGTTATTTTCCTTTCCGCCCACCCTTTAAACTGCCCTTCAACTTTTCAAAAGCGTCCCAATCCCCTTTTGCCGCCAGCTTTGCCTGGTCGATCCAACCCGCCGGGTCCATCATCTGCAAACCCGCCTGGTCCAAAATCTTCTGCACATCCGCCTTTTTCGCCCCGGCAAGGTCTTCGAACGTGCAGATGCCTGCGCGGCCGAGAACCTTCGCCACCTTCGGACCGATCCCCTCGATGAGAACAAGATCATCCCCCGCGACGGGAAGAGCCGCTTCAGACTCCGCCCCAGCCTGCTCCGGTTTTCTCAAGCTGGAGAGCCAGCCGACAGCCGCCGACAGCGCAAACAAACCCAGCAAAACCCACAATATCCACAGAAGTCCCGTATCCGCTCCCCCGGACAATAAACGCATCGCAAACATGACTTCCTCCAAAGCAGATTATCGAACCAGCCGCACTTATACGGGAAAACGTGGCACATGTCAATTCTTAAGGGTAAAATTGCCCGACCCTTTTACTGGAAACCTCCCATGAAAAACAAACTTCGCTACGTCGTCCCGATCCTCATTGTCATTGTCCTGGCTGCGGCGCGGCTGACGGCAAAACCCGCCCCGGAACATCCATACTACACACCGGACACCGCGCGCCCGCTCGTCATCGCCCACCAGGGCGGAGACGGCGTCTGGCCCGGCGAAACCATGCTCGCCTTTCAAAAGGCCGCAGCCCTCGGCGCGGACGTCCTCGAAATGGACATCCACATCACCGCCGACGGCGCGCTCATCCTCATGCACGATGAAACCGTGGACCGCACCACCGACGGCGCAGGCGAAATCGAATCCATGACCCTGGACGAATTAAAAAAACTGGACGCCGCCTACGACTGGTCGCCGGACGATGGACTTACCTTCCCCTACCGCGGACAGGGATTGACCGTCGCCACCCTTGAAGAGGTGTTTCAGGCATTTCCCGACATGCGCATGACCATCGAAATCAAAAAGACGAACGCCTCGATGGCAAAACCATTCTGCGACCTGATCCGTGAATACAACATGCAGGATAAGGTTCTGGCGGCATCCTTCCACGATGAACGGCTTGAGGAGTTTCGCGCGGAATGCCCCGAAGTCGCCACGTCCAGCGCAAAGAACGAAACCACGGTATTCGTGCTGCTAACCAAGGCATTTTTGGGCGGCTTCTACTCGCCGCAATTCCACTCCCTGCAAGTGCCCGAGGAATCAGGCGGCATCACGGTCATGACCCCCGGCTTCGTCCGCGCGGCTCACGCCCGCAATCTGGCTGTCGAACCGTGGACCATCAACGACGAAGAAACAATGCGCAAATTCATCGAATGGGGCGTGGACGGAATCATCACCGACAGACCGGATATTCTCATCGAAGTCCTGGGCGGGTAAACTCATGACGGATTACGTCGAATCCATAAAAGATCACCGCAAAAAACGGAGGGCGGAATTCGCATCCGACCCGTTGAGTTGGTTGAACCTCGTCGGCTTGTACTGGCTCGAGGAAGGCGAAAACAGTTTCGGGAGCAGCCCCGGGGCGAAAATTTCCCTGCCCCAATTCCCCCAACCCATCAGCGGATATTTCCTCTTCCAAGGCGGGAAGGTTACCGTCCATCCCTCCGCCGATATGACGATGAACGGTCAAGCCGTCGAACCGCGCCCATTGTTCACCGACAAAGACCCAAAGGCAGACCTGCTCGATGTGGGCGTTCTGACCATGAAGGTCATCGTCCGCGGGGCGGATACATTAATCCGCATTTGGGACAGGGAAGCCGAACTCAAAAAGGGATTTGACGGGTTCAACTATTACCCCGTTAATTCGGAATACAAAGTTACCGCAAAATTCATCCGCTACGATCCGCCCAGTCCGGCCATCCGCATCAAGGGCATCGGCACCGAAGTCCCGACATTTTTTATGGGTCAAGCCCGTTTTACATTGAACGGCGAAGAATGCGCGCTCGAAGCCGAGGAAAGCGGGAACGAGCTTCTGTTCAATTTTAAGGACGCTACCAACAACGACGCAACCTATGGGGGCGGACGCCGGTTCTACCTCCCGCCGCCGGATGGGAACGAGATCGTCCTTGATTTCAACCTCGCCGATAACTGGCCCTGCGCCTATACCCCTTACGCCACCTGTCCGATCCCGCCCAGGGAAAACGCCTTGAAAACGCGGGTCGAGGCGGGTGAGTTAAGGTTCAAAAAGAGCGCAAGGTGAACCTTGCAGTACGACAAGGTTCACCTTGTCCGCTTTCACAAAACAAACTTCACAGTACGACAAGGTTCACCTTGTCCGCTTTCACAAAACAAACTTCACAGTACGACAAGGTTCACCTTGTCCGCTTTCACAAAACAAACTTCACAGTACGACAAGGTTCACCTTGTCCGCTTTCACAAAACAAACTTCACAGTACGACAGGTTCACCTTGTCCGCTTTCAAAACAAACTTCAGTACGACAAGGTTCACCTTGTCCGCTTTCTAAAACAAACTTCGCAGTACGACAAGGTTCACCTTGTCCGCTTTCACAAAACAAACTTCGCAGTACGACAAGGTTCACCTTGTCCGCTTTCACAAAACAAACTTCGCAGTACGACAAGGTTCATTTTGCGAAGATACAAACGTCACTCCACCCACGTCACCCGGTCTTCGAAGCCGATGCGCGTGTATGGCTCCGGTAAAACATCGGGATAGCCAACATAGATAAAACCGATGATGTGCTGGTCTGGCGCGAAACCCAAAAACTCCTTCACCATTACATCCGACGCCCATTCGCCTGTCCGCCAGATCGCACCCAGCCCCAACGCGTGAGCGGCAAGAAGAATATTCTGGCAAGCCGCCGAAGCCGCCGCGATATTTTCCACTTCGAGGATTCGCGCTTCGCCGGGTTTATCCGCGCCGACAGCGATCACAACCGGAGCGCGAAGTGGCAAGCCCCGGGGTCTATCCAGGACTTCGGTTGGGGCGTCCGGATTCCGGTCCGCGAAAGAGGCGGCAATCACATCCCCCAATTTCCTCCGTCCATCCCCGGTCAGGACTACAAACCGCCATGGTCTCACCTTATGATGGTTCGGCGCCTGCGCCCCTGCGCTCAAAAGTTTTTCGACGATTTCGCGCGGCAGCGCATCCGGCTTGACCTTGCCGACCGTCATTCTTCCATGAATTGCTTCAAACAGTTCCATTATGTTCCTCCACCACACAAAGACGCATGAGGGTAAAATTGTCTTACCATGAAAATATTTTATTCCGAGGAACACCGCAATCATTACCCGCCCTTCGAGGTCTTCGACGGCGGAATGCGCGTGCCTTACTACGAAAACCCCGACCGCATGGACAGGATTTTAACGGCGCTAAAAAAAACGGATTGGGCTGAATTCGCAGAACCCGATGATTTCGGACTCGACCCGATCCTCGCCATCCACGACCGGGGATATATCAACTTCCTCGCCTCCTGCTGGGACGAGTGGCTGGCTTCTGACCCCAGGGTTTCATCTTCGCCGGAAACGGAGGCTTTCCTGCCCGCCACCTTCGCGCTGAGACGGCAGAGCCGTCCCACCAGTTCACTCCACGGGCGCGGCGGATACTACATGATGGACCTTTCCGCCTGTATCGTGGCTGGAACCTACAAAGCCGCCCTCACTTCTGCAAACATCGCCTTAAGCGCCGCGCATTCATCCTTCGACCTTCAAAATTCATCCTTCGCCTTATGCCGCCCGCCCGGTCACCACGCCGGGAAGGATTACGCAGGCGGATACTGCTTCATCAACAACGCCTCCGTCGCGGCGAACTGGCTTTCGCAAAAAGGCAAAACCGCCCTGCTCGACATTGACTACCACGCCGGGAATGGGACGCAGGACATCTTCTACGAACGGAGCGACGTTCTGACCATTTCAATCCACGGCGACCCGGATTATGAGTACCCGCATTACGTCGGTTTTGCCGATGAAACCGGCAAAGGCTTGGGCGAGGGATTGCATAAAAATTTCCCGCTGCCGAAAGATACCGGAAACGAAGGCTACCTCGCCGCATTGGACGAAGCCCTCGAACTGATCCGCGGATTTGCGCCGGAACATCTCGTCCTTTCCTTCGGCGCGGATACCTACGACGGCGACCCGCTTGGGAAGTTCCACGTCACCCGCGAAGGATTCGGCAGGATCGGAAAACACATCGCCGGGCTAAACCTCCCGACCGCGATCATCATGGAAGGCGGATACGCCAACGAAGCGCTCGGCGTCAACACCCAAACTTTATTGGAGAACTTCAGATGAAAAAACTTGTCCCTTTGGCTTTATCGGCGATCTTCATTCTCAGCGGGTGCGGCTCTCCCGCCCAGGCAACCGCCCCAGCCGACACCGCAACCCCGGTCATCGTCTACATCACCGCCACCCCTCTTCCATCCCAGCCCCCCACACATACGTTCACCCCCGCGCCAACCGAAACGCCCACCGCCGAACCCACCCAAACACCCGGCGCCCCAACTGTTACCGTCAACAAACAGGCGCACTGCCGCTACGGTCCATCTGCCGCCTATCTCCATGCCGCAGACCTCTTCGCCGGCGACAAGGGAACAGTGCGATACCGCGCCCTGTACAGCAACTGGCTATACGTTCAATTCGATAAAATCACCTACTCCTGCTGGGTCGCGCCGTCTGTGGTGGATGTGGCGGGAGATGTGAGCAAACTCGAAAAATTCGAACCGGACCTGCAACGCATCGGCAGCAACATGTACGGGCCGCCGCCCAACGTACAGGCCTCCCGCAGTGGAGACGAAGTGACCATCACCTGGGACCAGGTCCGCATGACCGCCGACGACGACCGCGGCTACCTGATCGAAGCCTTTGTCTGCCAGGACGGCGCCTATCTCTGGTGGACGGAATCCTTCCCCGAACAGGATTTCACCAGTTACACCGTCAAGGACGAAGCCGGATGCGCCGCGCCGTCTTGGGGACGAATCTACACGGTGGAAAAACACGGCTTCTCGCAACCGGCGGAAATCCCCTGGCCCGCGCCTTGATTTTCCAGTACCGCAACCTTCAGGTTGCAACGCGCGCTGCAACCTGAAGGTTGCGGTACGGATAAATAAAAAAAGGCTCCCGTCTTTCAACGGAAGCCTTTTTGGTTTACTTGACGATCCCCGCTTTTTTGAACGCGCCTTCCAGCATTTCGATGGTGACCGGTTTGATGATCATCGCCTGCGCGCCGCCGCGCATCACATGCTGGCGGGTCTCGGGCTGGTCATCGGATGTGATGATGATGACCGGAACCTTCATCAAACGCGGCTCGCGGCGGATGTACGCAAGCACCTCCGTGCCGTCCACGCCGGGCATGTTGATGTCGAGGCAGATGAATTGCGGCACGGAACTCGCCAGCACAGACATCGCAGCAGCAGAACCGTACGCCACCCGCGCGGGCATTTCCAGCAGTTCGATCATCTGCTGGAGCGCATCCGCTGTATTGCGGTTATCGTCAATAATCAATCCTTCGATCATTCAATCCTCCAAAATTACCGCGCCCATCACAGACACGTCATATCCTTTCAGCATGGATACCGCCTCCCGGAACCGCGCATCAACCAACAGGTCGAAGAGAGGCGCAAGCAATTCATCCTCCGCAAATGGCTTCGGAATTACCAGGTCGTATCGCTCCTGAAACAGCGGAATAAAATCCAAATCCAGGGCCTGAGCGGCGGCGGCAACTCCCAGCCCGCAATCGGCGCGTCCCGATGCAACCGCCGAAGCAACACCGAGATGAGTATACTCTTCCTGATTGTAGCCGAGAATGGACTCTTTGGGAATTGTCATCAAATTCAAATGATAATCGAGCAGGACGCGCGTGCCCGCGCCGCGCTGGCGGTTGACAAATTGCACGCCCCGGACTCCGCTCGAACCTGCGAGGTCTCCCAAACTTTTGATTCCCTTTGGGTTTCCCTTCTTAACGATCAAACCCTGGTCACGCCCCGCCAACGCCACAACCTTGACCGGAATCCCCGGCATATACTGGCGGATGGATGAAATGTTATACGTGCCATCCTTCGGGTCAAGCAAATGCGACCCGGCAAAATGCGCCTCGCCGCGCCGCAGCGCCACCAACCCACCCTGCGAGCCGACGTTGGCAGACGCCAGCCGCCTGCCATGTTCAGCGAGGAATTGAGCCATCAGGTCGAGCGTCAGGTCGTGCGAACCGATGGCAAGGATGGTCTTTTCGATCTCACTGCGGCTGCGAACCATGCGGACTTGAATCTTCTCGCCCGCTTCCATGCCCTGTGTGCCGCTGGGAACCAATGCCAGCCCATCCGCCTGCACCAGCGAGGTGATGACGCCCGCCCCGCGCGAAAGCGGAGCCGCCAAAAGTTTATCGCCCACCTTCCCCACCGCCACGCGGACAAAGTCATCGTCGCCCGCGGGCGAGACCAGTTTGCGCGTGAGCGTTGCTTCTTCGATGGGCAACTCCAACGGACGCCGCCCCAGCCATTTGGCAATGACGGGTTCGACGAAGATATCCACGGTGAGAGCCGCAGAGACGGGGTAGCCGGGGACGCCGATGATGGGGATCACGTCATTGCGAGGGATGGTCTTCCCCGAAGCAATCTCCTCATCATTGGAGATTGTGTCGCCACGGCGCCACGGCGACGCTTCGTCGTGGCGCGAGGCGCCACTCCTCGCAATGACGCCTAAGATAACAGGATGTCCGGGTCTGACAGCCACGCCATGTACCAACAGTGTGCCGAGTTTTTCGACGACTTTGGATGAAAAATCTTCCGCGCCTGCGGAGGAACCGGCATTGAGCAGGACGAGGTCGTGGGTTTGCGCGGCTTCTTTTACGCGCTGACAGATCAAATCAAAATCATCCTTGGTGATCGGAAAACGGGTCGGCTCGCCGCCCATTTTTTTTATTTGCGCCGCGATCACCAGCGAGTTGTATTCGAGAATGTCTCCCGCCTTGAGTTTCGAGCCGATTGGGACAAGTTCCGTGCCGGTCGGCAGGATCGCCACCTTCGGCTTGCGGGAAACTTTTATCGTCTGATGCCCAGACGCGGCAATCGCGCCCAAATCCGGCGGGCGGAGGACGTGACCGGCGGGCAAGACCAACTGCGTGGCGACAATATCCTCCCCCAACGGGCGGACGTGACTCCACGGCGCGACCGATGCGCGAATACGGATGGACGACGGCTTGCGAATTTCTTTTGTAATTTCGCCATTCTCGTCCAACGATTCCACATTTTCAATGGGGATGACTGCATTTGCCCACTCCGGCAGCGGGTCACCCGTATCCACATACTGCGCATCAGGACCCAGGTATAACGTCACCGGCGCGGAGGGCATGGCTCCATTCGTCGCCACCGCGCGGACGGCGAACCCGTCCATCGCGGAGGCGTGATAATGCGGCGAAGAGACCTCCGCCCAGATCGGTTCGGTGGTGACGCGACCCAGCGCGTTTTCATCCAGCGGAATTTCTTCCACGCCGAGAACACGCCAAAGATCGGCATCCTGCAAGGCTTGGCGCAGGCGGTCTTGGGCTTGAGAGAGCGGGATATCGTGATAGATGGACATTCGATTTAGATGGACGATTGGCGATTTACGATTGGCGATTTACGATTGGCGGTTGCGCTTTGCGTTTTACGCATCACGCATTACGATTTATCAATCACCAATCCCCAATTACCATTTACCCCACCCCATCCATCGCCGCGCCGAGACGTTTGACGATCTCATCCACTTCATCTTCGGTAATGGATAATGGCGGCGAGAATGCCAGCGTATTCCCAAGCGGACGCGAACGCAGTCCGTGGGCTTCGGCGGCTTTGAAAATTTTCATCGTGGTGGCGGGGTCGGCGGTCTTGGTGTTTTTATCAGACACAATTTCCACGCCGCAGACCAGACCCAGTCCGCGCACATCGCCAACGAAGGGAAATTCTTCGAGCTTCTTCAAGCCTTCGAGCAGGCGCTTCCCCAATTCACGCGCGCGTTTGGGGAATTCTTCGCGTTCCATGATCTCGAGATTCTTCAGTCCCACCGCGCACGCCATGGCATGACCTGAGTAGGTGTAGCCGTGCATGTACGCTTCAGTATCACCCGCGGATTCCATCGTCTCACGAATCTCATCGGAGATTTGAATGCCGCCAAGTTGGGCGTACCCACTGGTGATGGCTTTGGCGAACGATAGAATATCGGGCTTCACATTCCAATGCTTGAGCGCGAACCATTCACCCGTGCGACCAAAGCCGGTGATAACTTCGTCCGCGATGAAGAGGACTTCGTTTTTGTCGCAAATCTGCCGGACGAGCGGGAAATAATCGTCGGGTGGAACGACCACGCCGAAGACGCCCATGACAGGCTCGGCGATGAAAGCGGCGACGGTGTCGGCTCCTTCGCGGAGAATCGCTTCTTCCAACTCCCGAGCCGCCGCCTGCCCGACGGTTTCCCCATCCTTCAATTGACCTTCATAGCGATACGGATTCGGCGCGGGGATGTGGACAAATCCCTCCGGCGCGGGGCCGAACATGGCGTGATATTTTTCAAGCCCCGTGGCAAACGTGGCGGAAAGCGTCACGCCATGATACGCGCCCTTGCGCGCAATCACCTTGTACTTGCCCGGTTTGCCTTTGCGCTTCCAGTAATAACGCGCAGTCTTAAACGCGGAGTCGTTCGACTCGGAACCGCCGGAGGTGAAGAAGGTTGTGTTCAAACCCTCATAGGCAAAGCCCGCAAGTTTATCCGCCAGTTGAATCGAAGGCAGGTTGGTCATGCCGGAGAAGTTCGAGGTGAACGCCAGTTCCTTCATCTGGTCGTAGGCGGCTTTGGCAATTTCCTCGCGCCCATACCCGGCGTTGACGTTCCACAGCCCCGCCATGCCATCGAGGATTTTTCGTCCGTCGGTCGTGTAAATCCAGACACCTTCGCCCTTTTCGATCACCAGCGGGTTGGCGTGGCTCTTTGGGTGATAGGTGGGGTGCAATTGCCTTTTATCTTTTTCGATCCAGGTTTGGGTTTGGTCGGTCATGGGTTCTCCTATGGGGTTGCAAGTTTCAGGTTGAAAGTTGAAGGTTATCGGCTGAAGGTTCTTCTAACTTGCAACCTTCAACCTTGAACCTTCTAACCCAATACTTCCACATCATGCGGACCAGACTCTTTCAGTCCCGCCCCCGTCATACGCATGAAGATTGCCTTCTCTTGGAATTCTTCAATCGTCGTCGCGCCGCTGTAACTCATGCCAGACTGCAAACCGCCGACGAGTTGATTCAACACCTCGCGCGCCTTGCCGCGATATGGAACCGCCGCTTCGACACCTTCCGCCACGTAATCTTCGACCTCTTCGCGGGTCAGGTCGTTGCCTTCGCGTTTGTTGCGCTCGATGTTCGCCGCCAGCGACGCCATGCCCCGCGACGCCTTGTAACGATGACCGCGGCGGGTCATGATCATGCCGGGGCTTTCGTCCGTGCCGGCCAGCATGGAACCGATCATTACGGTTTGGGCCCCAGCGGCGATGGCTTTGGCAACATCGCCGGGGTAGCGAATCCCGCCATCCGCGATGAGCGGCGTTTTACTATCGGCGGCAGCTTTGGCACATTCGATGATCGCCGTCAATTGCGGGACGCCCGACCCAGCCACCTGCCGCGTGATACAGATCGAACCAGGACCCACCCCCACCTTCACCGAGTCCACGCCCGCGTCGATCAAGCGCTTCGTGCCATCCGCTGTCGCCACATTGCCGCCAATGATCTGCGCGCTTGGAAAATGCCTGCGGATGTTCTTCACCATCTCGATCTCAAGATGCGAGTCGCCGTGGGCGATGTCCACCACGATGCAATCCGCGCCCGCCTGCAAAGCGGCTTCCACGCGGCGCATCTCTTTATCGCGCACACCCACCGCCGCGCCGACGGCGAGCCGACCTTTTGAGTCTTTGGTCGCTTTCGGGAACTTGGTGATCTTCATGATGTCTTTCAACGTCACCAGGCCGGTCACTTTGCCGTCCTTATCCACCAGCGGAAGTTTCTCCACGCGATGCTCATGCAGCAAACGCTCGGCATCCTTCAACGAGGTATCCGGCGGCGCGCTGCGCACTTCACGAGTCATAATGGCGGTGACATGCTTGCTGTCATCGTCTTCGAACAACAGGTCGCGGGTGGTGATGATCCCGATCAACTTTTCATGTTTATCAACAATAAGAATACCGCCCGTATCCGTCTCTTCGACAACGCGCTTCACGTCGCCCACCGTATGCTGGTCGGTCATCGTGATCGGATTTTCCACAATGAAAGACTCAGCCTTCTTTACCCGGTCGATCTGACGCGCCTGCCCGGCGATGGTCATAAAACGATGAATAATACCAATGCCGCCCTCGCGCGCCATCGTGATCGCCATCTCGCTCTCGGTCACCACGTCCATATTCGCCGAGACGATCGGCGCATTCAAAAAAATTTTTCGGGTTAACGGGCTGCGGGTCGAAAGCGCGCGCCGCGAGTCAACGTCCGAATATTGCGGAACCAAAAGCACATCATCATACGTCAGGGCAGTATCCTGCAAAATCTTCATGCGAACTCCTGGGGGGCAAAATCAAACCGCCCGAATTATAATGCTTGTGATGAGCCTGCGCGCGCTTTCTTCGCTGGATGGACGCTACGAAAAGGAAACTTCCCCCCTGCGGGATTTTTTCTCCGAGTTTGCCTTTCTCCGCGCCCGCGCCCGCCTCGAACTGGACTTTTTGACTGCTCTTTCCAAAACAGGCATTATCTCCGCTGAGAGTTTATCCGGCTGGAAGCCGGACCTACAGGGCTTCACGGATGAAGATGCGTTGAAGATTCAGGAACACGAAAAGACCACGCGGCATGACGTGAAAGCGATCGAGTATTTCTTGCGAGAGAAAATCCCGGCAGACTTACACCAGTGGATCCACTTCGGTCTTACCTCCGAAGACGTTAACAATCTCGCCCAGTCCCTCGCCCTGCGCGACTCGCGCGACCGCATCCTGCTCCCCGCTTTCGACAACTTACTCGCCTCCCTGCGAGACTTCGCCATAAAACATCGGGCAACCCCCATGCTCGCGCGGACTCACGGCCAACCCGCGGTGCCGACGACGTTGGGAAAAGAGATCGCCGTGCATCTGGCTCGGTTGATGAAGCGCAGGGACGAGATAGCGAGTCACAAGTTCGAAGGGAAGTTGAACGGCGCGGCGGGAAATTTCAATGCGCTATACGCCGCCTATCCAAATATAGACTGGCTTAAGTTCAGCAAAGACTTCATTACAACTTTGGGACTCACACCAAACCTCGTCACGACGCAGATTCTTCCATACGACAACTGGAACCGCTACTTTCAAACCACGCAGTTGACCAATGCCATCCTGATCGATTTCGCCCAGGATATGTGGCGTTATATCAGCGACGGCTTGCTCAAACAAAAGGTCGTGACGGGTGAAGTCGGTTCTTCGACCATGCCGCAGAAGGTTAACCCAATAGACTTTGAAAATGCCGAGGGTAATTTAGGTTTGGCAAACGCCATGTTCGGGCATTACGTGCAGAAGTTATCGGTTTCAAGATTACAACGCGATCTCTCGGACTCAACTGTCCGCAGAACGTTTGGGACGGCATTGGGTCATACGTTGCTGGCATGGACCAATGCCGCCAAGGGCATGTCACGTGTTGATGCAGAGGAAGAAAAACTCAAAGCCGAGTTGAACGCCCATTGGGAGGTTATCAGCGAAGGGGCGCAGACGATCCTCCGCGCGGCGGGAAAGAGCGACGCGTACGAGACGCTTAAGTCTCAGACGAGAGGCAGCCAAATGGACCGGACCCATTACAAGTCCTGGGTCGAAGCGTTGCAGGTAGATGAGGAAACGCGTCGGCGTTTGATCAGCTTATCGCCAGAATCCTATCTCGGCGTTGCAATTCAAATCACAGACGAAATTACGCGCTGAGCGAAGCGGCGCAGAAGGAGTGAACATGACAGTGATCGCAGTGATCGGTTCGCAATGGGGCGACGAGGGCAAGGGCAAGGTGGTGGATTTTCTGGCAGAGCGTGCAGATTATGTGGCGCGCTTCAACGGCGGGAACAATGCCGGGCATACCGTCATCAATGAGTTTGGGACGTTCAAGATTCATCTTGTGCCTTCGGGCATTTTTGCGCAGAACACGGTGGGATTGATCGGCGGCGGTGTGGTGATCGACCCGGCGGTACTGATCGAAGAGATCGAGATGCTGGACAAGGCAGGCGTGAATGTGAACGGACGTTTGTGGGTTTCGCCGCGTTCGCACATCATCATGCCGTATCATAAGATTTTGGACGGCCTGTACGAAGAAGCCAAAGGCGCGGGCGCGACCGGCACGACGCGGCGCGGAATTGGTCCCGTGTTTGCGGACAAGGTCAGTTACAACGGCATTCGTTGGACGGATTTTGCGAGCGACATCTTCGAGCAGAGGCTCGAAGTGCAGTTGACCCTGAAGAACAAGATCATCGTCGCACTGGGCGGCGAAGCGTTGAAGTTCGAGCAGGTGCGCGACGAGTATCGCGGACATTATGCGAAGGTCAAGCCGTATTTGAAAGAGTTGTTTTCGCTGGTGCAGGATGGATTGAAAGCGAACAAAACCTTTTTGCTCGAACAGGCGATGGGTTCGTTTTTGGACACGGATTGGGGGACGTATCCCTTCGTGACGGCTTCGACGACCATCCCTTCGGCGGCGTCGGCGGGACTTGGCATTCCGCCGAAATATATTCAGAACGTGGTCGGTGTGACCAAAGCCTACACCACGCGCGTTGGCGCGGGTCCGTTGCCCACGGAAATTCACGACACTGAAAGCGAAGTGTATAAAAAATTCGGCGAAGTCGCCGCCACAACGGGACGCATCCGCCGCGTGGGCTGGCTGGATTTGGAGATCGTGCGCACCGCTGCCCAACTGAGCGGCATGACCGAAATTTGTTTAACCAAACTAGATGTGTTGAGCGGCTTGAAGGAAATTAAAGTTTGCACCGGCTACAAGTTGAACGGTGAAACCGTCCGCTATGCGGATGTGGATGCGTATGGCTTGGATACAGTGGAATGTGTTTACGAATCCTTCCCCGGCTGGAGCGAGGACATCAGGGTGGCAAAGTCATTTGAAGACTTACCCGTCAACGCGCAGAAGTATGTGAGGATGATCGAAGAAGCAGCGGGAGTCCCTGTCAAGTGGATCGGGGTGGGTCCGGCAAGGGAGGAGACGATTCGGAGATAGGCTTGTTATTTCGAGAAATCTTTTTGGCATTGTCCAAGATTTCTCCCCGCTTCGCTCATCGAAATGACAAGCCGCTGAGTAGTTACAACGAAACAACCGCCGAGGAAATGGAGGACCAGGTCCGCTGGCTGAGTGATTGGGAAAAGGATTAACCCGACGGGGCGGCGCGAAACCAGGCGGATTTTTCCCTGCTTGAAAAAAAGAGACAGCCTCTCGACCGTCTCTTCCACTATTCACTATTCACTATTCACTGCCTTATCAATCCATATGCGCCACAATGCGTTGATGAGCCGTCTCCGTATCCATATCCAGGATCGAAACGAGTTTATCCCGTCCGCTTTCACCGGCGACGATCTCAACCCGCGACTTTGGCACACCCAGCACCTCGGCAAGGAAGGCGACCAGTTCGGTGTTGAGTTTATCGTCCGCGGGATCGGCGGATAAATGCACCTTGACCGTGCCGTCGTTCAGCACGCCCGCGATCTGGTTGCGGCTCGAACGCGGCGTGATGCGCAGCGCCAGCGCCGATCCGCGTTTGCCGTCATGGAGAACATAGTTTCTTGTCATGATACACCTCGGGTAAGAGTTATAACGAGAGCAGGATGCCGATCACAAGCTGCTTCAACAATTCCAGGGCAAGGATCAGGAACAGGGGACTGAAATCGACCGCCCCGGTGTTCCCCATCAGGTTGCGAATGGGGTTGAGAAAGGGTCCCACGATCCGCTCCAACGCCTCGCGCACGGGATGGTAGGGCGAAAGAAAAAAGGATAATAACGAGTTCGCGATCACAACCCATATAAAGGTCTCAACCACCACCCGAATAAACAAGACCAGAAATTCGACGTTCATGCATTCTCCGTGTTGTAATGTCTTGCTCCGACAATGGCAGCGCCGACCCGGACGTACGTCGCGCCTTCCTCCACCGCAACCTCAAAATCAGAACTGGTTCCCATGGACAACTCGCCCAGGTCAACCTGTGGGAACCGGGAGGAAAGAAAATCCCTCAGCCGCCTCAGTTTTATAAAATACGGACGGGACGCCCCCGCATCCCCGCCCAGGGGCGGCATGGTCATCAGCCCGCGCGCGCGCAAATTTGGCAGGGAAAAAATCTCAGAGAACTCACCCGAAAGTTCCGCCCAGCGCGATTCATCCGAAGCATCCCAGCCGCCCTTGCTCTCCTCGCCGCCCACGTTGAATTCGAGCAGAACCGGCAAAACGCGCCCCGCCTCCGCGCAGAAGCGGTCCAGCCGTTTCGCAAGTTTCAGGCTGTCGAGCGAGTGCATAAAGTTAAAGTTCCCAGCCACCATCTGCGCTTTGCGGCTCTGGACGTGACCGATCATATGCCATTCTACCGCAGAAAAATTTGCCAATGATTGAATTTTCGTGACACCCTCCTCCGCGTAGTTTTCGCCGAGGATGAGACACCCCGCCCCGACCGCCGCCCGGGCTGTTTCCACCGGTTGAGCCTTGGTCACCACGACGAGTTTCACCGCTTCCGCGCCCCGCCCCGAGCGTTTTGCCGCTGCCGAGATTTTATCCAGCGTCCCCAGGTATCGTTCACGGATGGAATTTACGAGTTCATTCATGGGACAAATTGTAGCGCAAGTCTATAGACTTGCGCTACAGGTCTACGCCAGCGCCATCAGCGCCCCGAACCGGCCTGTCCTGCCTTTTTCGGCGCGATGGGAGTACCAATCGTCCAGGTGGCAGGCGGTGCATAGACCGGATATCTGAATCTGCTCGACCCCCGCATTTTGCAACTGCAACGCATTGGCTGTCCACAAGTCGAGGTAGATTCTGCCGTCTCGTGTTTGCAGAATTTTTTCGGAATCAGATTCGAACTTCCCGCGGAATTGATCGGCGACTTCCCCGCCCACTTCGTAATGGTCGACGCCGATGGATGGACCGATGCCCGCCACGATGTCGCCTGGCTTCGACCCGTAGCGTTCCTGCATCGCCTTCACGGAGACTTCAGCGACGCCCTTCACGGTTCCCATCCACCCGGCATGGGCAATGCCGACAACTTTTTTCACTGGGTCGTGGAATAAGAGCGGCACGCAGTCTGCAAAGCGCATGAAGAGCGAAACAGCCGGGTTGTCGGTGAAAAGGATGTCGGCTTTTTGGGAGGGGCTGTCAAGCGGACGCGGGGCATCGGCGTGGACAATGTCAACTCCGTGGACCAGCCACACGTCATGGAGGGAAGCGGGGTTTCGTCCAAGCGCGTTGAAGGCGTGCATTCGATTCTCCGTCACGCGCTGCGAGTCATCGCCCACAGAAATGCTCAGGTTGAGCGACGTCCACGGTTCGGGGCTGATTCCGCCCTGGCGGGTAAAGACCGCGTTGAGGACTTCTTTTGAAAAAATATCGAACTGGTAATAATGCAGTCCGTCGGATTGGTCGAAGGGCATTTACTTGCCTGCCTCGATCACTGCGGATTTCTTGATGTAATACTGGCGGGTCTCGTTCATCGATTCTTCGATGTTGGGGTAGGCGAACCAGGCGGTGAAAAAGCCGAACAGGCTGCCGGTCAGGGCGCGCAGGAAGGGCGTGCTTTCACGATAGGGGACGATTGCTGAAAGCCAGTCCCAGTTGAACTGGCTGAAGAGTTGGGAGAAGCCGTCGAGCCCGACAGGCGCGATGCCGAGCAGAAGCCAGAGCATCCAATGCAGGGATTTGAAGCGCCTGCCAGTCAGACCAAAGGCGACGCCAAAGCCGAGGATCGCCAGGTAGATGGCGGTATCGCGTTCGCAAAGCGCGATCTTGTAGCCGAGGGTCTCGCTGCCGGTGAAGTTGCGGGCATCGAAACGGGTGAGGCTGAAGGGATCGTCTGCCCCTGAATGCCGGTAGCTTCCTCGAAGGTTTTATATCCCTCCACCCGCGCCTCTTTGAGGGGGTAAAAAGGTTGTTCGCCGTAAAGGAAAAACGAACGAAAGGCGAATTGATGGCAGAGCGGTTTGTATATACGGTAGATCACATTTGCCGCGTCCTCCGCGCCGAGTTTCATCAGGGTTGGGGCAAGGATCGGCAAGCCGACATAAAAGAGCATGAACAGGTTCAGGATCAACAGGTAATGTTTTGCGATCCAAAAGGATATGCGGTCTCCAGCGCTCAAGGTTTTGCCTTTCTTTAATTTATAGTTATAGACTGGGTCGTCCAGTTTTTCGAGCTGGTTCTTGCGGTCGGACGCCGCGCCGAGGGTGATCTGTAACTTCTCGCGCGAGATCGGCGCGTGGAGGGTGTACGGTCCCACTTCGATGACGGGGATCTGGTCCTTGTATTTTGCGTAAATCGCCGAGTCGAGGGTGATGTCCACTTCGGCGAGCCGGTGGGGATATTTCTCCCGCAGGTCGTCGAGATGCTCCCGCGCTTCATCGCACAGGGGACAGTCTTTTTTGGTGAAGAGGGTTACGTTTAGCATAAATAAGTATAGGAGTCCAAAGTCTCCTGACTTTGGACTGGCAAACTCCAACATCTGGAGATGTTGGAGTCCAAATTAGAGTCCGAAGTCGTAGAAGAAGAATTGTCCGCGCTGGGCGATGATCTCGAAGGTGCCGGAGAAGAGCAGGATGCCGATGACGACGAGGATGACTCCCATGGCGATCTCGACATAGCGCATGGTCTTGCTGTATTTGCGCAGGACGGTCGTCACCCAGCCGATGCCGAGGGCGGCGATCAGGAATGGGATGGCGAGCCCGGCTGAGTAAAAGGAAAGAAGCGTGGCTCCCTGAGAAATGCTCCCGCCGTTGATGGCGAGGGTCAGAATTGCGCCGAGGACGGGACCGACGCAGGGCGACCATCCCGCCGAGAAGAAGACCCCCATCAGCGCGGAGGAGAGGTAGCCGAGTTTTGGGTCTGGGGCTTTTTGAACGCGGGTATCGTAAGCGAGGAAGGGGATGTGAAAGACGCCGATCATATGCAGACCGAAGATGACGACCACGATCCCGCCGATCTTTGCCAGCCAGAAGCGCAGGTCGTAAAGCAATCCGCCCGCGAAGGACGCGGCAACGCCGAGCAGGACGAAAACGATGCTGAATCCCAGAACGAATGCCAGCCCGTGAGAGAAGGTCAGCCAACGGCTGGGTTTTTCGCCCGGAGCGCCGCTGCCGGCTGCGATCCCGCCGAGGTAGCCCACATAAGCGGGGACCAGCGAAAATACGCAGGGCGAAAGAAAGGATGCCAGCCCGGCCAGCAGGGCGAGCCATACGGTGATGTTTGAAATATCCATTTATGCTCCGGTTCGGCTGAACTTAAAACTGAGTTTCCGTCGAGTTGACGATGGTGCCGTGGTCGGGCAATTCGCGGCGCTCTTCACCGGCTCCGAGCGATACAAAAGGCATACTCCAGCGGAATATCCATTTGGCGTCTTCGGGGGTGACGTTGACGCAGCCGTGCGAGCGCCTTTCGCCGAAGGCATTGTGCCAGAACGCGCCGTGAATGGCGACTCCGCCCGAGGCGATAAAGGTACACCAGGGCACAGCGGGGGTCGAATACCCCGAGCCTTCGTTCCCGGCAGTCATATTCTTCGAGACGATCTTCCAGTAGGTCAACAAGGTCCCGGCTGGGGTGGCGTAGGTGTCAACCACTTCGCCGGTGACGGGATCGTAGCGTTTACCGGAAGAAATACGGCAGAAGAAGACTTCGCGCCCGCCTTCAAAGCAGGAGAGGGATTGATAATCCAGGTCAACCGAGATGGTTTTCTCATTTGGGTCAACTTCGGGCGCAATCGTGGTGACGTCGGCTTCTGTCAGGATCTTGAATGCCGCGCCGTCTCCCCAGAAGAATTCTCCATAACCGCCATAGCCATAACCTCGTCCATTGGCGTCTTCGTTCCAGCGGTATTCCGGAAAGCCATTATTCGTGCGTACCTGGTCGATCCAGACCACCTGCCCGTAATACAGGCGCGGCGGGAAGTTGAAGGAAATGTGATCCTGAAGCCAGGGGGAGGCGATGATGCCTTCGTGAGCGATGTCGACGTAGGGAACGGTCACCTCCGCCCAAAAGCCCTGCCCGTTGGGGAGTTCGGTCACGGGGATATTCGGCAGGTTCTTTGTCGGTTGGACGACCGAACCGTAGACATATCCCTGCGGGGTTTCGACATAACGCTGATTCGTCAATCCGCCGATGACATTGCCCACCACTTCGCGGTTCCATTCCACGAGCGAGTCCGCGCCGAGTTTGCCAATGGATGTATTCTGGTTCGGGTTATTGGTCGGCCGGTTGCGGATGTCAATATCCGGCTCGGTGACACGCCCGATGAT
Organism: Candidatus Villigracilis adiacens; assembly: GCA_016703605.1. Classification (GTDB taxonomy): domain Bacteria; phylum Chloroflexota; class Anaerolineae; order Anaerolineales; family Villigracilaceae; genus Villigracilis; species Villigracilis adiacens. The sequence continues at coordinate 130,923 of JADJBU010000005.1, forward strand.
GGCGCTGCCCGGAAACTGCGGCAGACGTTTGGGCTGGCTGAAAATATCCCAGCGGTAATCGATATCGTGGGGGGAGACCCGGCTGAACGCCATCGCGCCAAGGCCAAGACCGGCAAGTTTTATAAAATCGCGTCGGGAGATGTATTTCCTCATTAATTCACCTTCTATATCGTAGGGGCAACCCGTCCGCATCTCAAAGAACCTTTTTGCGCAATGAGAGGGTTGCCCTACGCGCGGACATTTTCTTGTCCACGGGCGACCCTCCCTTTTCGTTTTTGCGGTTTGAACAACCTGGACGGGTCGCCCCTACATCATAATAACAATTGGCAAGCATACCTGCAAACAAAACCATCGTCAACAGCGCGGTGAGAGCAGGATTAATCGGCAAGGTATTCCTCCAGCGCGCGCAGGCAGTTAGCGCTCAATTTATGCCCAACCTCATCCTCACAATAAATAATGGAAGCCCCTGCCTTCTCCATCAACTCCATCGAAGCCCGGGCGCGGTCGATGGGTACGAGTTCATCCAGCGTGCCGTGCGCCACGAAAATCCGCTTGCCGCCCAACGCGCCTTTCTCCACATAATCATCCAGGCCGGACGGCAGGAAACCCGCCAGCACCCCCATTTTTTGGATTCGATCTGGGAAGAGCATTCCCAGCACGTTGACCATTGCCCCGCCCTGGCTGAATCCAATCACGTCGAACTTTTCCGCCTCGACCCCGACCGAAGCGGAGTACTCGTCCACAAGCCGGATCAACGCCCCAGCGGAGGGCAAAAGCGTCTCGAGGCTGGGTCTGCCAAACGTCTGGACCTGAGCCGGGCGCCAGGAGAATCCCTGCGGGTCGGCGGCATGAGGCGCGCGCGGGGCGATAATCCAATGCTTCTCGCCGGAAAAATTCCGCGCGAAGACCCACATCGAGTTTTCGTCGCCGGTCCAGCCGTGGAGCATGACCAGCAGGCGCCGGTTCCCAGACACCGCCGGGCGGAAGCGCATCATCCAGCCGTTGAATTCAATCGTTTCTGTGTTCATCCGGGTTTGCACGTTTTACGATCCAGTCCATTCCATAAAGTGAGATGAAAATCAGCCCGATGGGGATAAAGGCCGCGAGGATGCAAAGAAAGCCGGTGACTGCCGCGCCGAATCCGTAGATCAGCCAGATCAACCCCAGCCCGGCAATCAAAAGCAGCAGGATCGCGCCGACTACAAGCCGGGTGTCTGTGGAACGTTTATATTTTCTTAAATCTCGGGTCATGATATGGCTCCAAAGCCGCCCGGCTTTGGAGTGCAAAATCTGGAGATTTTGCACTCCGGAAACTCAATTGTGTGCAGGCAAAACATGTCAGGCACGGAGTCGAAAGCGGCGCTGTGGCGCCATGGCGACATCTCCCGACTTTCGAGCAAAATCAGGAGATTTTGCAGTCCAAACTGATAACCTTTGCCTGCACACACTCAATTACTCCCGAACACGCGCCGATTAAAGCGGGCAAGCCAGGCGGTCTTACGTTTGAGATCGGGGAGAACATTTTCCAACGCTTCTTCGCCAAGCCGTGCAACCTCTTCGACGGTGACATTATCGAGCAGGTTGATGTGATGCACATTCGGGCGGACGAGAACTTCGGGCTTGTCCACTTGCAGGCGCAGGTGGGCCACATAGCGGCTGGAGGCGTCTACAGAACGCAGGAAGATATCCAGCGACTGGGCAAGCGAGATGCGGGAAATCCTGTCCGCGATGGCGCGGGGGACGATGCCCGGAACCGGTAAACTATAAGGGTTCAACGGCTTGTCAATCGGATCATTGAGGACGACCGCCACGACCGGCAAATCTGGCGAAAGTTTGCGCGCCAGAGAGACCGGGACCGGGTTCAGAACGCCGCCGTCCACCAGGTTCATTTCGCCGATGCGTTGAACAGGAAATATGCCGGGCAGCGCGATCGTGGCTAGCACGGCGTCCATCAAACTGCCGTCGTCCAGAATGACCTCGGTTCCGCTGTCAATATCCACCGCGGTCAACGCGCAGGGGATGCGGGTATCCGCGAAGGTTTTCCCGCCGATGACACGTTCAAATAATTCGCGCGCGCCGGAAAGCCCCAGCAGGGAGGGTCCGTCTTCATGATCGCGCCCATACAAAGCCTTCTGGTCGGCGGATTCGAAGATGGCTTGTATCTCTTTCGGGGAGTATCCCAAAGCGTATAACGCAGCCACGATGCCGCCAAAACTTGTTCCGGCGACCGTACGGATTTTATATCCTTCTTTTTCCAGGCGGCGAAGCACTCCGATGTGCGCGTTGCCTTTCGCGCCGCCGCCGCCCAATGCCAGTGAGATTTCCATTTCTTCCTTGCTTTCTCGATCAATATTGTGATGCAGTCTATGTTTGGTATTTTACCCAGATGGGTATTCCGCGAGTCAAAACGGGGGTATTCTAGCACGCCGGGTATAAAATATGCGCATGATAAATTGGAATCGTTCCCTGCATAACGCGGTTGTACCGCAAACTTCAGTTTGCGCCCCGGCGGGCGAGATAAATCTCGCGGTACTGGGCAAAATCTTCGCGACTGACGTAGATTTTACTAAGCAATACTATAACCACCTGAGAAGGCCAGCCCTGGGGATTGCTGCGCTTCTGCTTGTAACCTTATCCGCCTGCCTGCCCGTCCCAACCCGGGAGCCGACGCAGGCGATCCCCGTCCCCTATCGCATCACGCAGGACGAAAACCCATACGCGCCAGACATTGAGGATACGGGCCGCCAGATCGCCGCAGTGACAGTCGCCTCGGTGATCGTCTCTGAAAAATACGAATTCACGCCTCCGCGAGCCGCCATCGTTATCACCGGGCACATGCCCAGCGTTTGCAACGAACTGCGCATCGAGATCAGCCCGCCGGATGATCAGTTCCGGGTTTTCATCGAAGCCTACAGCCTGATCGACCCCGACATTCAATGCGACGATGTCTTCCAGCAATTCGAGGCGGAAATTTTACTGGGAACCTATTCGACCGGCAGGTTTACGATCTGGGTTAACGATGCGCTTGCCGGAGATTTTGTCTCGTATTAACCCGCCCGGCTGATCTCTCCAAAGCGGGCATTGACCAGCCGCGCCAGGTCTTTCACTTCAAGTTGAATATTCAACCCCCGCTGCCCGCCTGAGATGAATATTTCCTCGAATCCCTGCGCCGACGAATCGATGATGACCTGAAACCCCTTGTTGATAAGCGCCAGGGGAGAGATGCCGCCCGCCTGAAGCCCGGTCATCTGCTCGGCTTCGCGTTCGGGCGGCAGGAGCATCTTTTTTTCGCCAAGAAACGCCGCCAGCAGTTTCAAATCCACCACCCGCGGACCAGGGACGACCGCCAGGACGTGTTTTCCCTTTTCACGCTTTATAACAATGGTCTTGAAGACCTGTTCCTCCGGGGCATCCATGAACTGTGCCGCCTCCACCGCCCCCAATTTTTCGGGGGGCAGGTCGTGGGCAGTGTATCTCACCTTTTGCGAGTCCAAAAATCTTGTTATGTTGTTTGTCATGCTCATCCGTCCAAGTTCCTGCCAGTCTCGATGGTTTTTGCAAAGTCGCTTGACATCCCCTTGAATTTGCAGCAAGGTTTAACGCGAAAACCAATTAAGAAATTTGCGACATTCGCCTTTTCGCGGAATTCGCGTTAAATTTTTTCCTAACTTTGCAAAAGCCCTGTGCCAGTCTCTCCGCAAAATTTGCGGCGCAAGTCCTGTATTATAAAGTCACCTTAGGCAGTTCTCCCTTCAGTTTGTCACCCTGAGTGGAGCAAAGGGTCTCTGGGACAGTCGTAGAGACGCTTCGCTCCTAAGAAACAAGGGGTTTTCAAACCCATCGCCGGGGCGCAAACTGAAGTTTGCGGTACAACCGCGATATGAATATCCGGTACCGGGGAAATGCGCAAGGTGGGTTGGAAACAGTCGGCGAAGCCCGCCGCGTAGTAAAATTACAGGAATGAAATCCGCTTCCGCAGAAATCCCGTTCGAGCAATTGATGGAGCAGCTCCCGGAAAGGTATTCGCCCGCCGACCGCGAACTGGTGATCCGCGCCTACAACATTGCGGAAGAGGCGCACCGGGAGCAAAAACGCCATTCGGGCGAACCCTATATCAACCATTGCATCGCGGTCGCAAAAATCCTCTCCGAACTAAAGGTCCCAGCCGAGGTGGTTGCGGCGGGGTTGCTGCACGATACGGTGGAAGATACGCCGATCACACTGGCGGATATTCGCAGCGAGTTTGGCGACACGGTCCGCCTGTTGGTGGATGGGGTGACAAAATTGACGCACCTGCCGCGAGTCTCGCGCGGCGACCAGCACGCCGAAGCGGGGGACGCCGAACAGGATGACCCGCAAGTGGAGCCCGCCCTCCTGGGACGTAAACAGGATATGGTGCCCGAGACCCTGCGCAAGACCTTCCTTGCCATGGGCGAGGATGTGCGCGTGGTGCTCATCAAACTGGCAGACCGCCTGCACAACATGCGCACGCTTGGTCACATGCCCGAACACAAACGGCTGCGCATCGCCGCCGAAACGCTCGACATCTTCGCGCCCCTGGCAAACCGGCTCGGCATCTGGCAGTTGAAATGGGAATTGGAAGACCTCAGTTTTCGCTACGTCCAGCCGGAAAAATACAAAGAGATCGCCAGTTCGCTGGCAGAACGCAGACCCGACCGGGAAAGACAACTCGAAGAGATCAAGACCAACCTGAAACGCCTGCTCGAAAAGAATCACATCCAATCCGAGATCAGCGGCAGGCCGAAGCACATCTACTCGATCTATAAAAAAATGCAGAAGAAGGATAAATCCTTCAACCTGTTGTACGATGTGCGCGCGGTGCGCCTGATCGTGCCGGATGTGCCGTCCTGTTATGCCGCGCTGGGGGTGATCCACACCTCCTGGCGCCCCGTGCCGGGCGAATTCGACGACTATATTGCCGCGCCGAAGGATAACCATTACCAGTCGCTGCACACGGCGGTGATGTACGACGACAAACGTCCGCTCGAGATCCAGATCCGCACGCAGGAAATGCACATGAACGCGGAGTACGGCATCGCCGCGCACTGGCGGTACAAGGAGGGCGGCAAGCACGACAAACAGTTCGAGGAACGCATCAAAGACCTGCGCAAGATGATGGAATGGGGCAGCGACGTGAACGATGCCGCCGAATTCGTCGAATCGATGCAAACGGACGTGTTCCGCGACCGGGTCTACATCTTCACCCCGCGCGGCGACGCCATCGACCTGCCTGCCGGTTCGACCCCCATTGATTTTGCCTACCACGTCCACACAGACATCGGTCATCGCTGCCGCGGGGCGCGGGTGAATGGAAAACTGGTCCCGCTCGACCATGAACTGAAGACCGGCGATGCGGTGGAAATCCTCACGGCAAAACGCGGGGGTCCGAGCCGCGACTGGCTGAACAACCATCTTGGTCTGGTCAAGACCCAGCGGGCGCGCTCCAAGATCCGCGTATGGTTCAAAAAACTCGAGGACGAACAAAACCTCACCACCGGGCGCGATACGCTCGAACGCGAGTTGCAGCGGCTGGGGATCAATGAAGTCAACTTTGAAAAGCTGGCGCGCGAACTTGATTACAAAACCCCCGACGAAATGTTCATCGACCTTGGAACCGGCGAACTTTCCATCAGCAAACTCATCAGGCAGTTTTCGCAGGACGATGAGATCAAGGATATTCTCGAAGCGAACGCGCCCGCCACGCCGGTCAAACCCACCGACGCGGTGGAGGTCGTCGGCTTGAAGGGAATGCTGGCGACAATGGCGAAATGCTGCAACCCCATGCCCGGCGACCAGATCGTGGGCTACATCACGCGCGGGCGCGGCGTCACCATTCACCGGCAGGACTGCCCAAACGTATTGCAGGCGCAGGACCGCGAACGATTCCTCAAGGTGGGCTGGGGGCACGTGGAACAGACCTTCCCGATCCCGGTCAAGATCAAAGCCTACGACCGCGAAGGATTGCTGAGCGACATCTCGAACCTGCTTGCGGATGAAAGCATCAACATCAACGATGTGGCGGTCAACGTGAACCGCAGCATCGCAGACCTGCGCCTTATCATCGAAGTCAGGGATTTGACCCAGTTGAGCCGCATCCTGACGCGGATCGAAATCCTGCCGAATGTGATGGAGGCGGTTAGAACCAAGCCGGGGTGAACAATGGGGGTATAATCGCGCCGCTTTCATATGTATAGCGTTGCCGAGGCGCGCGAGCGCATCCTTTCCCGAATTCATACAACGACAACCGAATCGGTCTCCCTGTCCGACGCGCTGAATCGCGTCCTGGCGCAGGACCTTGTTGCAGACGGCGACTACCCGCCCTTCGACAATTCGGCGATGGACGGATTCGCATTGCGGTCGGAGGATGCCGCCGCCAGCCGGACCCTGAGCGTGGTTGCAGATATTCCGGCTGGAGCCGCGCCGACGACGGGCATCTATGCGGGTCAAGCCGCGCGGATCATGACCGGCGCGCAAATGCCCCCGGGCGCAGACTGCGTGATCCCGGTCGAAGACACCGACTTCAAGAATCGAAACGCTGGCGCGGCTCCGCCCAACAGCGTCAGGCTGGGGAAAAGCGTTGGAGCGGGGGATAATATTCGCGTAAGCGGAACCGACATGCGCGCCGGGGATATCGTATTGAGCAAGGGCAGGCGATTGAAAGCGCAGGATTTGGGCTTGCTCGCCACCCTGGGTCATGCGTCTGTCAACGTCTGCAAAAGACCGCGGGTGGCGTTGATGTCTTCGGGGAATGAACTGCTCGAAGCCGATGCCCCGCTCGAACCGGGAAAGATCCGCGACTCGAATTCCTACACTCTTTCGGCGCTGCTGACCCAAACCGGCGCGGAGGTCATCCGCCTGGGTGTGGCAAGGGATACGCGCGAATCGGTGACGGTTTTATTGAACAAGGCGGCGGATGAAAATGCCGACCTGATCCTATCGTCTGCGGGGGTGAGCGTGGGCGCGTTCGATTTCATCAAGGACGTGATCGAAACAAATGGAAGCATGGATTTCTGGAAGGTGAACATGCGCCCGGGGAAACCGCTCGCCTTCGGGGAGTATCGCGGGATTCCCTTCATCGGTCTTCCGGGCAACCCGGTTTCGGCGTTTGTCGGTTTCGAGGTTTTCGCGCGTCCCGCCCTCCAGCGGATGAGCGGCTCGATGGACGGAGACAGGCAAAGGGTCCGGGTGCGATGCGCAGAGGAGGTCGAATCGGATGGGAGGGAGAGTTATCTGCGGGCGAGAATCCGGCGCGCAGACGGCGTTCCATCCGCATTTCTGACCGGGCACCAGGGGTCGGGAAATTTGTTGTCGCTGGCGCAGGCGGATGCTTTACTAATCGTTCCCGCTGGTGTAAAATGCGTGCCTGCTGGCTCGGAAGTGGACGCCATCTTGCTGTGAGGAAACATGGATAAATGGCTTTATCGCGCTTCAGTGGCGCTCGTGATCGTCGGTCTGGCGGTTTCCGTGTACATGACGATCTATAAATTAAGCGGCAACGACGGCATGTGCCTCGGCTCGGGCGATTGCTCGACCGTCAACGCGAGTGTGTTCTCTGAAGTGAACGGCATTCCGGTTGCGGTCTTCGGCATCGTTGGGTATGCAGCGATCCTGGTCGTTCACTTCTACGAAGTCAAAATGGAATTCCTGCGCAAAAACGGCGCCATGCTGATCTTCGGCATGTCGCTGACGGGTTTTCTCTTCACCCTCTGGCTGGTGTACGTTGAACTTGCCATCCTGAAGGCGATCTGCCCGTTCTGCGTCACGTCACAGGTTGCGATGACGGCGATCTTTATTATCGCGGTCGCGCGCCTGATCCGAAACGAACTCTAGGAGGATTCGAAATGCCCCGTATCAAATGTCACTACACCGACTGTGTGTTCATCGATGAAGGGTTGTGCGGCGCGGCTGCCGTGGAATTCGACCCGGACACCGGATGTGTGACCTATTCCCCCACCGAAGGCGCAGCCGCCAACGACGATTGGGAAGACGAAGAAGAATCGGATGAGTGGGAGGATGAAGAAATCGACGGCGAAGAGGATGATGAATGGCTGGAAGAGGAGGATGAATTCTAGCCCCGCCTCTTTCGTGACTTTGACCTGATCAACCCCATTGAGCCTTCTCCCCGCGAGGAGGCTTTTTAATTTTCGGGATTTCCCGCTTCTGGCTGATTTTCGCGGACTGCAAAAGAAAAATTCGCGTAAATCTGCGGCTAAGGTTTGGCTCTTCGAAGATTCTGAATTTTCTTTTCTCTTTCTTCTTTTATTGTTCCCTTATTTCCACAAGCAGGCGCGGGATACAAACAGCCTCCCAACCCTTGAGCCGCCAACAATGGGAGCTGTTTGACTCCGCTATTGAACTCTTTCCAACTCCTGCCCATCCTTTGTATCCCGAACCTTCCACCCCAGCGCGGCGATCTCATTACGCAGGCGGTCTGAGGCGGCGAAATCCTTGTTTTCCCTCGCCTGTTTGCGTTCTTCGAGCAATGCAAGCGCTTCAGCAGGCGGACCTTCGACCCCGGTGGTTTGAGCGTTAAACGTCATCTTCCAGGCGTTCTCTGCAATACCGGAATGAGCAGGCTCCGGCAGCCGCAAACCGCCAAGTTTGCCCAGGTCGAACTTTGAACCGGAGGGGAAAATTGCCGGGCTGCATTTTCGGATAATGGAAACGGAACTGACCCCGCTGATCTCGCACACGCCCGACTCAAAATCCATGATGACGCCGGTATGTTCATCCAGACCGACGAGCGTGTTTTCCTCCGGGAGCATGTCGCACCACTGGCGAAAACGCTCCATGCCGACAAAACAACGGCTGGTATCCAGGTCCGCGCCGCCTTCGGCATTATTCCAGTGCGGCACGAAGGAAAGGTCCATGCCGAAATCGTTAAACAGACCCAGCCCGTCCTTGACGTGAACATCCTCGCCCACTTTATAAATTTCATAAACCGGCAGCACCCAGCGCCCGACCGAGATGGTCGCGGCGGAGGAGAACACCAGGGTGGCGCCCTGCCTGTGCCTCGCGCGGATAACGTCCCAGGCAAGCGAATCCTTCAACTGACGCGCCGCATAACTGGGGCTGCCGGGTCCCATAAAGATCATGTTCGCCCGCGTCAACGCTTCAAGGAGTTCAGGGGTATCGGGGCTGAAGTCCGTCCCTTTTTTTCTGGCGGGAACCAGGTCTATGGTCGGTTTGTAATTCCCGAGGCGCGTTTTCAGAAATTCGCCCACGCGCCCGGCGACGAGGGAGGCATTCAACTCAAAGCCGGCTGGCGTTTCGAGGATGGCGATCCGCAGCGGGTCCGGGATGAGCCGGGCAAGGGTCTCGAAGATCCGCCCGCCCGCAAGAGAGGTCTCGCCGGAGCCTAAAAAAGCAATACGTCCAGGTATCATGCTACATGGATGTCTTATTCAATTCATCTATTACGTTGAAAAAAACCTCGTTGCGCGGAATATCCGTCATGGATGAGCCGTAATGGATATAACGAATGCGTCCCGCAATATCAATGACCGAGTTCAGGGGCATCCGTCCGAGTTTGAAAAGATTGACCTCCTGCCTGTAAAGCCTGGCAACGCCATGCGCCGGGTCGGGCAGTCCGATAAATGGAAGTTCCTCCCGCGCCCAATAATTCCTGAAGACCTCCTCCCGGTCGGGACCCACCGCCACGATCTCCGCGCCGCGCAAAGTGAATTTTTCATAATCATCCCGCAGGCGCGCCAACTGCGCGCGGCAGAACGGTCAGGAAAAGCCGCGCAGGAAGGCAAGCACGACCGGTTTGCCGCCGTAAAAACTCGAGAGGCGGACCAAATTGCCATGAGTATCGGCGAGTTCGAAATCCGGGGCGGGTTCGCCCGGCGTGATCAATCCCTGTGTCATCGAAGTTCCAAATAGTCCAATACGATTTCCATAAAAGGCTCGGGGCATTCCTCCTGCGGCACATGCCCGCAATTTGGAATGAGTTCCACCTGCGCCGCGGGCATTTCAGCGGCAATCGCCTCGAAATACCACGAGCGGATCAACCTGTCTTCGCGCCCGGCAACGACCAGGGCTGGGACCGTCAGTTCGGGGAGCAACGGGCGCAATTCCGGGTAGGCTGGCGCAAAGGTCAATTCATAAAAGGCGCGGTCCCAGTTCTTTATCGTCAGAACCTGCAAATGCCTTTGACGGATATCGTCCGTCAGCTTGTCTTGGTCGTGCCATCCGCGTTCCACCGTAAGCGGAAGCGACTCCTGGTAATCCCGCATCAACAACGGACCGAGGTGCCTCATCTGCGGAGTCCACATCACGGGCAGCGCCCAAGCCGGGAACTGCGGACCATACCCGCCGCCCACGCCCGGGTCCACCAGGATGAGTTCATCCACCCGTTCAGGATACTCCAATGCAAACGCCACCGCAAGCCCGCCCCCGGCGGAATTTCCGATAAGCGCCGCCCGATCCGCGCCGAAGGCATCCAGCAGTTTTCGTAAAATCTCGATATTCGCCTTCATCCCGTACGGGTTCGATTGCCAGTCCTCCGGCATGGGGCGCTCCGTCAGACCGAAGGCGGGTCTATCGTAGGCAATGACCCTCCCATACGCGGCAAGGTCATCCATCACCTCGCGCCAGGAATAGGTACTCCCGCCAAAGGGATGAAGCAGGATAAACGTCCGCCCGCCCGAGCCAGCCTCTTTATAGTGAATGTTCACCCCATCGATCTCGATGAACCGGCTGTCGGGTTCCAGTAAATCCCTTTCAGAGAGCAAACCATCCAATTCTGGAACAGGCACGGCAAAGGGTCCCAGCGCGGTGGTGACACAGGCAAAGACGAACGACAGAAGGATTAATTTTTTAAAGCGTTTCATAAAAGTTCAGCGAACAGTGAGCGGGTATACCGCCAAGTTATTTCGGCTCTTCCGCAATTTACGGGAACGAACCCCACCACGAAGGGCGCCAGTCCCAACACAAGACTTTGTGGTTCAAAAGAGTTTCCCGTTAAAAATGGTAGAGTCGTTATTTTAAGACCCCCTCGAAAAATTCGACCGTTACCGAGGCAGTTTGATCCCATTGTCCTTCGGGGGGAATCGCCGCTTCAAGGTCGCCTTCCTGTAATCCATAGGAACCGAATTGCGAATGGTTGCCGCCTTCGATTCCGAAAAAGATCGCATCATCTGGCAGGAGTCGGCGCGACTCATCCACGCGGGCTTCAGGGAACAAACCATCCAGGGTCCCGTAAACAGACAACACGGCAATATCCTGACCACGAAGGGAATCATCCGCCGGGGTCGCCGCCCACAAGACAAGCCCGCGGATATTCTCCCGCCCACGAACATACATCGAAGCGGCAACACCGCCGAGGGAATGCCCGCCTACGAACCAATTCGCCACCTCTGGATATTTCGACTGAACCGCCGCTCCCGCGTTGACGTTAAACAACGCCAGATTCAACGGCTCCGGCACCAACACCACAAAATATCCCTGCGCCGCAATGGACTTCAAGACCGGGGCATACGCCCGGTAATCCACCTTTCCCCCGGGATAAAAAATAAAACCGGTCTCCGGTCGCAGCGCGTCAGCGGGATGAAAGACCACCCATCCATTTTCACCGCTTACATACACCCGCGAGTCGGAATTCATCGCCGACAGGGCGGTCTCATTTGCAGCTTCGATATCGCCCGCCCAAAGGACAAAGGCAAACGTCAATACCGATAGGGCTAGCGCGCCCATCGCTGCGGGGATTCTCCAATTGATTTTTTTCATCACGCTTCTGAAAGTTCCCGGGCTTTTTCCCAAATCGCATCGAACATCTTTGGGGTCAGTTTTTTTGTAGATGTATTTTGCCGGCTGGGGTGGTACGAACACAGCAACCAGCGATCCGTCGTCAGTTTGTATGTCGCGCCATGCGCAAACTTCAAACCTCGCACCGCGAATATTTTGAGGACGCGGTCAAAGGCAATCTTACCCAGGCACACGATCACCTTCGGCTGGATGATCTGCAACTCGCGCTCCAAAAACGGCTGGCAATTATTCAATTCTTCATTGGATGGTTTGTTGTCCGGCGGGGCGCAGCGACCGGATGCCGTAATATACATGTTTTTGAGGATAAGCCCATCGCCTCGCGACTCGGACTTGGGCTGATTCGCAAACCCAGCCTTGTGCAACGCCGGAAACAAAAAATCTCCCGAAGCGTCACCCGTGAATTGACGCCCTGTCCGGTTCGAACCATGCGCGCCGGGAGCGAGTCCCACCACGAAGACGCGCGCCTGCGGGTCGCCAAATCCCGGCACCGGCTTGCCCCAATACTCCTCGTTGATATACGCCTTGCGCTTGACCCGCGCCACTTCCTCGCGCCATGTCACGAGACGCGGACATTTGCGGCAGGAGATGATTTCGTTGTTTAAAGTTGAAAGTGATTTCATGGGGGGGAAGGTTGAATTGGTAATTGGTAATTGGAGAATCCAATCTCCAATCTCTAATCACTCGATGAACATCGCATCGCCGAAGGAGTAAAACCGATAGCCTTCTTTTATTGCGAGTTCGTACGTTTCGAGAATCTTTTCCCTTCCTGCAAAGGCGCTGACCAGCATAATCAACGTGGACTTGGGCAGGTGGAAGTTGGTGATCATCGCATCCACGACCTTGAATTGATAGCCGGGGAGGATGAAGATGGAAGTGGGGGCAGTAAAGGCGGTAATTGGTGATTGGTCATTGGTAATTGGTAATTGGTGACTGGTGATTTGCCCAGAGCGATGTCGAAGGGTTGGTGATTGCGCGGCAGATTCCAACGTTCGCACGGAGGTTGTGCCAACGGCAATGACCCGCCCGCCTGATTGTTTCGTTTGGTTGATCAAATCCGCTGTTTCCTGCGGGAGTTCGCACCACTCGGAATGGATTTTATGCTCTTCGGGGTCATCCTCATTGACCGGCGCAAACGTGTCCAAGCCGACGTGCAGGGTGACGTAGGCGATCTTCACCCCCATCTCTTGAATCTTCGCGAGCAATTCCGGCGTGAAATGCAGTCCAGCCGTGGGAGCAGCCGCCGAGCCAGGCTCTTTGGCAAAGACGGTCTGATAACGTTCGGGGTCGTTCAGCCTCTCGTGGATGTACGGCGGCAGGGGCACATTGCCCACATTCGACAAATACGGTTCGATGGGTTCGGTGAATTTGATGAGCCGCTCCGAGCCTTCGAGGATTTCGACGATCTCCGCCCGGAGTGAAAAGTCTCCCGACTTTTCACCGCCGCCGGGCTTTTCACCGCCGTTCCGAAATCGGGAGATTTCGGACTCCACAAATACCTTCTTGCCTACGCGCAAGCCTTTGCCTCCCACCAAAGCCTCCCACGTCAGGGCGTCGCGGCGGCGCAAGAGGAGAATCTCCACTTTGCCGCCGGTCTCTTTGCGGGCGAAAATTCTCGCTGGGATGACGCGGGTCCGGTTCAGGACGAGGAGATCGCCCGGGCGCAGGAACAGGCTCACGTCACGAAAGAAGCGATGCTCCACTTCCCCGCTTTGACGATGCAGGATCAGCAAACGGGATGAGTCGCGCGGCTCGGCGGGAGTCTGCGCAATGGAAGATTCAGGGAGGTGGTAGTCGAAGTCGGAGGTTTTCAAATTACTTTTTCAAAAAACTGGAAATAAGATTCAAAACAATCGTCAACAAAACAGAAACCAAAACCGAAGTCGTCAGCGGGAAATAGAACGAGCCATTCTCCCCTTCGATGCGGATGTCGCCGGGCAGGCGTCCGAGCGGGACGCCGAATTTCGCGGCGAGGTACATCCCGCCGCCGATGAGGAAGAGGATGATTCCAAAGAGCATGAGGGTGCGGGAGAGGGATTCCATATATTTCAGTTGAAGGTTTCATGTTGCAAGTTGAAAGTAAACCTTCAACCTGCAACATGAAACCTTCCAACCTAAAGCAACCTCGGCTGGCCCTCTTCCGTGTACTGATACCCCAAATGTTCATACGCGGATTTGGTCGCGACGCGCCCCTGCGGGGTTCTATCGAGAAAGCCCAACTGCAAGAGATACGGCTCGACCACATCCATGATCGTATCCTGCTCCTCGCTGATGGAGGCGGCGATGGTGTTCAAGCCGACCGGTCCGCCGGAATATTTTTCGATGATGGTTCTCAACACGCGGCGATCCACGTCGTCCAAGCCGAGCGGATCCACTTGCAGCAAATCCAACGCTTCTTTGGCGACGTTTTGCGTAATGACTCCGTCTGCGCGGACCTGGGCGAAATCTCTAACGCGACGGAGTAAACGCAACGCGATACGCGGAGTCCCACGCGCGCGCCTCGCCACCTCACTGATGCCTGATTCGTCCGCCGGGACCTTGAGCAACCCCGCAGCCCTGTTCACGATCTGCTTCATTGCTTCGAGGTCGTAATAGTCCAACCGATAGACCGCGCCAAATCTTGCGCGCAACGGCGCGGTAACGAGAGCGAGTCTGGTCGTGGCGCCGACTACAGTAAACCGGGGCAGCTTCAGGCGGATGGAACGAGCCGAAGGTCCCTTTCCGATAACGATGTCCAAAGCAAAATCTTCCATGGCGGGATACAGCACTTCTTCCACGGCGCGTCCGAGGCGATGCACTTCATCAATAAAGAGAATATCCCCTGCGCGAAGGTTGGTGAGGATGGCGGCAAGATCGCCCGCGCGTTCGATGGCGGGTCCGGCTGTGACCTTGACGTTGACTCCCATTTCGTTGCCCAATACATGCGCCAGCGTGGTCTTTCCCAAGCCGGGCGGGCCGTAAAACAGCACATGATCGAGAGCCTCGCCGCGCTGTCTTGCCGCCGCAATGAGAATGGACAGGTTTTCTTTAACTTGATCCTGCCCGATCAGATCGTTGAGTTTCTGCGGACGCAGGGCGTTATCCACGCGGTCGTCGGGCTTGGCTTCGGGGTCGAGGGGTTTGGATTTTGCCATGCGCGGATTATACCGTAGGGGGTTTTTCCGCTTGAAACGCACACAGCATTGTTGTATCCTTACTCTATCAAAAAAATCCATAAGGAGGAAGTAATGTTTGGAACGCCAAGTTTCGAATCGCCGTTGACATATTTTGGGGTGCTGCTTGTCACAATCGGGATATATCTGACGCTTTCCGGGTTGGGAATTTTGAAAATCGAAAAATACTCCTCTCCGGAGGGAGTCAAGTCCTGGGGCAGCGGGTTGCTGCTTATCCTTTTGGGGTTTGCCGCCATTTTCATCCTCCCCGCCTATGTTGAAACAAGCGCCGCCTCGAAGGAACAGGAGGTTAGTATCCTGGGATGCCAGAACAACCCCAATAGCGGAATTGTAAAATCCGGCACCCCCATCATTCTTGTCTGGGGCTGGAGCACGGACGACGAAGTAAAGCGGGATGAGGTCATATCCATATCCAGCTTTGTTCTCGAAATGGATGGGCAGGCAAAGGACGTCGGAAAGGCGCAACAAGTCCTAAAATCGACCAATTCCGTATTTTGGAGGCTGCCCATCGGCGTCCTTCCATCAGGAATTCACGAAGTTCGGCTTACCAGAATTTTTTCCAAAGAATTTAGCGACTCTGAGGGGACATCCCCGGCAGGGCGGCAGGAGACGGAGATATGTGAATTGACGATCCAGTAATCAACTGTGTAGAACGGAAAATTAAACCGGTTCCCTGGTCTTTGGCGGGGCAGTCACAGAGACCAGGATTAAACGCTCTTTCTCAAAGGTCCCGGTGCGGCGCCTCGGCGCCATGGCAAAGAAATCCCACTAAACCCCAAAGAGCCATGAAATCAAAGCAGGGATGACCAGAATCGGATCATCCCTGCAGGTAAGGTTTGCTCTTCGGCAGCCTGGCAATCCTGACCGTAAATCAAATCACGGTTTTAGACCCATGGCTTTGCGTCATCACACTTTCGCATGATTTTGCCTTTCGGCAGTCGGTCGGTCGTGATCACGCGCCGCGTGATTTTAGACGCTCTGACTTTGCGCCGTCACGCTTTCGCGTGATTTTGCTTTTATCGGCAGCCCCGGCGCTCATGGCTCAGTTCAGCTTTAGAGTGGGGCTTTGCGTAACCGGGTTTTCCCGGTCTTGCTCTTTCTCGGAGCAGTTTTATTATGGCACTTTCCAGGGCAACTTTCAATCACTCAATTGTTCTAAAAATGTAACTGCCCAGCCTGCTCATTCTCGATTGTCATTTCGAGAAATCTTTTTGGCGTTGTCCAAGATTTCTCCTCGCTTCGCTCGTCGAAATGACAAGCCGCTGAGCAGTTACCTAAAAATAAAAGTCCGGAAGCAACCCTCCGGACTCAAAACTTATTCAGCGGATGTAAAGATCGTCTCCACCGTCATGCCCCATTTGAGCATCGGGTCGGAGCCGTTCACACGGACGCGGACGGTGTAGAGGATGTCGCCGCCCGACTGGGTGAAGGCGCTGCTGATCGCTTCGACCGTGCCGGTCAATTCGAGGTCGGGCAGGGCGTCGGGTCGCAAAACGACAGGTTGACCGACGCTTAAATCCACCACTTCCAATTCGGTCACATCGGTGGTTTCGACATACCACTGGCTGTCATCAACAAGGCTGACAACGCGGGTATCCAGTGTAACCTGCTCGCCTGCGCCGACGTTCACATCCGCCACCATGCCGGAGAAGGGCGCGACAATCACATAAGCGGAAAGCGCATCTTTAGCGGCATCAAGGTTTGCCCTGGCAATCGCCAGCTGGTCGGCATTGGGGCCATCAAGGCTGATCTCGTATTGATACTTCGCCTCGGCTTCGGCGGCAAGGGCGGCGTCATACTTCGATTTCACCTCATCGCGCTTGCGGGCTTCCTCCTCCAACTCGCGCGCCTTATCGTTCAAGTCCTCCTGCGCGGTTTCGAGATCGTCCTCGGCGGTCTTGCGCTTGGAGTTCTCTTCGTCGAGGTCTTTATACTTGTCAAACTCATCCTGCGCGTCCTGCAAGTCTTCCTTCAAATCTTCGATGTCGCCTTCGATCTCTTCGATGCGGTCATCAATGGCGTCCACGTCGAGGTCTTCCCACTCGCGCTCGGCTTCGGCGCGGGCAACCTGCGCCTGCATGTACGCATCCCACAGTTTGGCGCGATCTCCGCTTTCATTGCGGAGTAATGTATCGTAGGCGTTTTGCGCGACGAGAACCTGCGCCTCCGCCGCCCCGGCATTTGTCAGCCGCGCCAGAATATCCCCCCCGCTGACAGCGTCCCCAGCCTTGACGAAAATCTCCTCCACCACGCCGCGCGCCTGGAAGGACAAATTCGCCGCATGGACGGGTTCAAGCCGTCCCTCGGCGACCACATCGCCGGACGAGACTGTTTCTTCGACTGCGGGTTCCGGCGTTGCCGCGGCATCCCCGCCCCCACACGCCGACAGCGCCAGCGTGAACAATACGACGAGCGAGATCAAGAACATCATGTTTTTCTTCATGGAAACCTTCTTCGATTTACGATTTACGATTTACGATTTACGATTGACGATTGACGATTTACGATTGACGATTGACGACTCTTCGATGGCGCCACTCAGCATCGCCAATCACCAATCACCAATCACCTATTACCTATTACCTATTACCTATCACTCATACGCCAGCACTTCCCGAATGGTCAGCCGCGCCGCATTTCTGGCGGGCAGCACCGAGCCGAGCACGGAAAGCAACAGCACCAACCCCAGCCAGATGGCATAGCCCTGATAGGTAAACAACACATCAATGGGCGTCTCAAAGATGGCAATACTGACGATGAACGAAAGACCGTAGGTCAACGGAATGGACATAACAATCGCCAGCACAAAGGAGATGGCGCCGATCACAAAGCCTTCGCCGATCACCGTCCGCATCACGGCGCGGTCGTCCGCGCCAATGGCGCGCATGATGCCGATCTCGCGGGTGCGCTCCAGCACGTTCATACCCATCGTGCCGGTCAAACCCATCGCGCCGACGATGGCGGTCAGCACCGCCATGATGAGCAGAAAGACCACAAGGATGTCCAGGCTTTCAGAAACAGAATCAAGCGAAGCCAAGCCCGGCTGCGCCTGGCGGAGTTTGAATCCGTTGTCGCGGAAATAATCGTCCAGCTTATCAGACATCAAATTCTGGAATTCCCGGTCGTGCCGGGTCGTCACCACGCGGAAGGAATAGGCGCGGTCGGTCAGGTTGGTGATCTTTTCGGCGTATTCCAACGGGGTATAGGCAAGCACGCCTTCGCGCCCGACGAACTTGAAGATGCCCACCACCTCCCAAACTTCCTCCTGACCATCCACTTTGAGGTAAAGCGAATCGCCGGGCTGCAATTCGGGATAATATTTCAACACGGCTTCGCTGATGGTGAGTTTACGGACATCCCCCGGCTGGATCCAGCGCCCCGCCGCGATCATTGGCTTGACCAGGTTCGTATCGGCGGGCGGCGCGAGCAGGTTGACGTTTTCCGCCACGGAGCCATCCGGGTATAACAATTCGATGCCGATGAACTGCCAGCCTTCCACGTCCTCCACCCCCTCCATTTGAAAGGCATATTGACGAATCTCATCCATGCGGTAGGCGCGGTCAAAATCGAGGGTCACATCGGCGCGGAAGTAACTGCCGATGTTCTCGGTATAGTCGCGCAGGCTGACGCGCACGTTGAACACGGCGATGAAGATCGCGCCGCCCATCGTCAGGGTGAAGAGAGTCAACAAAAGGCGGTTCGTGCGGCGGAAGGTGTTGCGCAATGAAATGATGAACGGACGCGGCAGGTGCATTCCCCGCGCAGCCAGGATGCGGGTCAGGCGCACCAGCGCCCAGTCCAGCCAGTTGACTCGCGGCTTTTCGCCCGCCACATGCGGCTTGCTTTCGTCGCCCGCTATGTCGTTGCTCAAGGCGCGCAGCACGGAAATCTTCGAACCGTTCAACACAGGCGCAAGCCCGGCAAAGAGCGGAACCAGCAGCCCCACGCCGACCTGAACAAAAAACGCGATGGGAACGATGCGATAACCCAGCAGTCCAAAGTTCAAATTGTCCGCGATGAACTCCGCCAGCCCGTAAGCGCCCCAGCCGCCCAGCGGAATGGCGATCAGCAGGGACAGCGCGGCAAACGCCATGATGAGAGTCAGGTACATCGCAAAGACCTGCCGGTTCCTGCCGCCCACCAGTTTGATCACGCCGATATGGCGCAAATGCTGGCTCAACAACGCGCTCAGGGTGTTGGCGATCAACGAACTGGAGAGGAAGACGATCAGCACGCCCAACGCCATCAAAATATAAAGCACGGCATTGATGGTATCGGTCATCGGGTGTTTGTTGCGTTCCGAATAGCGCGTGCGGATGACCGTGTTGCCGTTCTTCTCCAGTTTATCCTTCAAGTCCGCGCCAAGCGCGCGGATATGAGGCAGGTCATTGGGCGACTCGGAAACGGTCAGGTAGACGCGGTTGAACAACTCCGGCTGCCGCAGGGTTTGCAGGGTGTCCATCACCGTAAAGGCGAAGGGCGGCGCGAGAAAATCATCCGCGCCGGTGCTGGCGTCCTGCACAATGCCGACCACCTTCAACTTTTTCGTCGTGCCGTCCGCCAGTTCAAAGACGAGATACTCGCCCACGGTCACATGGACTTTCTCCATATTCTTTTTATTGAGGATGATCTCATCCTTGCCCGCTTCAGACTCACCCAAAATGGGGACCAGCAAATTGACCTCATTCTTGCTGAAATCTTCCACCGCGATCAGGTCAATGGTCGTCCATTGGTTGCTGCCTTCGGGGCGGACGCGGTAATTGCTCACCCGCCTGCCCTCGGCATTCAACACGCCCTTGAAATTGCGGATGGACGACAATACATCATCGTCGAAATTCGTCATACGCATTTCGACATTTGCGGGGTTGTTCGCCGCGTAGGATGCCCCCATGTCATTGGAGATGATCTCATACGCGCCGGTGATCACCCCAATGGAAAAGACGCCCACTGCAATGGACAAAACCACCAATGCGGTGCGCATGAAACTATCCCATAGATCGTGAAATACTTTTCGCCAACGTGGTCGCATAATTTCCTTGCCGTACCGCAATCTTTAGATTGCGCAAAGCAACCTGAAGGTTGCGATACAGGTTTTCTACTTCAACAGTTCGTTCAACTCGCCAGCCGAATACGGCTTGACGGTCACATCCTTCAAGCCGTCGCGCAGGTATTGGGTGACGCGCTCGGGGTTGATGGCAGAGGTGAGGATGACCGTTTTGGGCGCAAGACCAGCCCCGGAGAGGGCAGCCAGGACATCGGTCAGCGGAGCCGAGGCGATGTTTTCGTCCACCAGAATCAGATCGGCTTCGGGAAACTTCTTCAAGTCGGCGGAGTGGGTCAATTTGGTCTTTGTGCCTTTGAGCATTTCAGTCAAAAGATTTGCCCAATCGTCGTTATCGTCGATCAACAAAATATTTTTGACCGCGCCGGGTTGAGCCTGCTCAGCATCCACGCGGCCGCGCGGCATGAACATGGCAACGGTTGTGCCTTTGCCTGCTTCGCTGACGAGGGCGATGCGCCCCTGCGATTGCGAGACGACATGCATGGCGGCGGGCAGACCCAAACCATGATGCGATACGCCGCGCGTGGTGAAGAACGGCGACCAGACCTTGCGCTGGGTTTCATCGTTCATACCCGCGCCGTCGTCTTCGATGTCAATTTCCAATACGCCGCGTTCCTCGGTGGGACGCGCGCTCACCTTGATGGATTTCGCGCCCGCCTCGGCGGCATTTTGCAGGATGTTGCCAACCGCGCGGGTAAGCTGGGTCGAGTCGGCGATGACGTATGCGGCGGCGGGATCGATCTCGACCTTGAGCGTTTTTTGCGGAATGCCGCGCTGGAAGGCTGCGGTTTGAAGCACATCGGCAAAGAGGACCGGGCGCGGTTTCATTTCGCGCACCGCGCCGATGAGTTGTTCCTTCACCTGAATGATCTGAGCCGCGCTTTCGGAGATCATGTCGAGGTCTTCCTTGAGCGACTCGAGATCAACGCCGCCGTCGGCGATCTCTTCGCGCAGGCGGGCAACCGTCAGCGAGATGGGCAGCGTCTTGTTGCCGATCCAGTGAATGGCTTCGGTCGAGGCGGTGGTCAGCGCTTCGAAAACTTTATTGCGCAGAATTTCGCTGTGCGCTTCCTTGAGTTCGTTGAGCAGATGCGCGTTATTGATCGCAACCGCGAGGTGTTCCGCCATCGTCAACAGCGTGGTGATGTCGTCTTCGCTGAACGCGCGTTCCTCCGAAGATTGAATTGTCACCGCGCCGAGAGTCTTGCCGCCATAAACAAGCGGCAGCGCCATCTCGGAACGGGTATGCGGCAGGTGCGGATTCTTGAAATGCACGCGCTCTTCGCCGACATCCAGCGCGATGCGCGCCTCGCCCATGGCGATACACGCGCCGATCATCGAGTCGGTACCGACGCGCAGTTTGTGCCCCTCCGCCAGCATGGCTTTGCCCGCCTTGCCATAGCCCGCGCGTAACACGGCGTACTCGCCCTGTTCATCGAGCAAAAAGACACCGGCATAATACAAGCCGTAGGCTTCGCAAATAATGTTGACGGTTTGCGGCAGCAGCTGGTCGAGGTCGAGCAGCGACGCCACCTCCTTGCCGACGCGGTTGGCCGCCTTCAACAGACGCGAGCGGCGTTCCTCCTGCCGGTGCAGTTTGGAATTTTGAATGGCAATCGCAAGTTGATCCGCCATGGTTTGCAGCGCGTCAATATCCTCTTCGTGGAACGCCGCCTCTTCGGTGGACTGAACCGTGAGCGCGCCAATCGCCTCATCCGCGACGATGAGCGGAAGCGCCATCTCGGAGCGGGTCTTGGGCAGGTGCGGATTCTCGAAGAAGACCGCCTCCTCCCCCACGTCGAGGGCGATGCGTCCCTTCTTGTTGGCGATGCTCGCGCCGATCATCGAGTTGCCGCCGATGGCGAGCTTGTGACCCTCGCGCAGCATGGCTTTCCCGGCTTCGCCGCGTCCCGCTTTGAGGACGGCATACTGCGAGGCTTCGTCCACCAGGAAGACGCCCGCATAGTAAAAGCCGAACTCATCGCTGATGATATCCACGGTGCGCTGGAAGAGTTCGTAGGGGTCCAAAATGGTGGTGATGTTCTTCGCCGCGCGGGCGGAGGCTTTCAATAATTTTGCATGTCGTTCGATGTTGTTGGTCATAGGGTTCTCCATAGATTTCCGAAGTCTCAGAGACTTCGGAAGTCGGGTTTAAGAATTCAATATCTTCTGGATCAACTCCACCAGTCCCTGCTCGCGCCCTTTCACGAAGAAAGCGGATGCGCCCCTGGAGACGGCGTCCCTGGCTTTGTTTACTTCATCGTAGGCGGTCAAAATGACCACAGGCAGGTTGGCGCGTTTTTTCTTCAAATCCGCCAGCAGGTCCAGCCCGGCATCATTCTTGGGCACGCCGTCGAAACCGGGCATGTTCAAGTCCAGCACGGCAATATCCACTGCGGCGGCGTTCTGCGCGAAGACCTCGCTGCCGGTCTTGCAATCGGGCGCGGTCAACACATCATAGCCCGCCCGCAGGAGAGTCTTCTCCAAACTGCGCTGGATCAATTTTTCATCGTCAACTAAAAGTACGGTCGTCATTCATTCCTCCGAGGTTTTGTACTAGACCTGACAGGTTTTAAAAACCTGTCAGGTCTTAATTTACGATAACTTCTCCGCAGGCAGGCGCACAAAGAACGTCGCACCCTTGCCCGCTTCGCTCTGCAACCAGATCTTCCCGCCGTGCTGGTTCACGATCTGCATCACGGCAGAAAGCCCCAGCCCTGTGCCGCCCGAGCCGCCCTTTGTGGTGAAGAACGACACCCAGATTTTTTCCTGAATTTCCTTTGGGATACCGGGTCCGTTATCGCGCACAGAGACAAGCACAAAATCACCATCACTCCGACGCCCGTCCACAAAAATCCTTGGCTCGGCGGTCTCCGCGTTCGTCAACGCCTCCCAGGCGTTCTTGATCAAATTATTGAAAACCTGCTCCACCTGGCGCGCGTCCACATGCGCGGGCGGCATGTCCTCCGCCCAGGTCAATTCAACCGCGCCATGCGGCAAGCCCATACTCTCGACCGTGTTCGTGATCATCTCGCGCAAAGACACCGGCGCGTCATTGCGCTGCCTTGCCGGTCCGATCAAGCCTTCCTTGATATCAAGGATGGTCCTGGCGCTGTTCTCGGCAATGTCCAAATCTTCGATCAACGATTCTACGCTGACCAACGCCTGCAAACGATCCGGCTTCATGGCAGACATCTCCGCCAGAATCTTTTCCAAATCCAAGCCGGATGCCTGCGCCTCTTCCCGGACCGTTTGAACTGCCGCCGCCAAAGAGGCATTGTCCAACTCTGAATCCTTTACCTGCGCCGCCAACGCCAGCAGGTATTGGATATCCTCCCGCGCGCGCCGCACACTGCCCGGGATGGGCGCCGCCTTGTTGCCCACCCAATGGATGGCTTCGCCCGTGGCGGTGGCAATGGCTTCGAATGTTTTCGTTCGCAGCAATTCCGCATTCGCCGATTCGAGGTCTTTCATCAAATTGGCGTTGTTGATCGCAATGGCGATCTGATCCGCCATCGCCTGCAAGGACGCAATATCCTCCTCATTGAAGGCGTTCAATTCATTGCTCTGCACCGTCACCGCGCCGACGGAGGTGGAATTAACGATCAGCGGCAGGGCCATCTCGGAACGGGTATCCGGCAGATACGGGTTCTTGAAGCGCGAAGGTTCGCCCGCCACATCCAGGGCAATCTGCGCCTGCCGGGTCAGGATCGAACGCCCGATCATGGATTTTTCATCAATGGGCAGTTTGTAATTGGCTTCGAGCATTTTGCGCCCCGCCAGCGCATACCCGGCGCGCAGCCCCGCCCATTTGCGATCCTCTAAAACGAGGAAAATACCTGAATAGTAGAAATTAAACTCGCTGCAAATAATATTGACCGTATGCCGCAACAGATCGGTCAGGTCCAGGATGGATGTGACCATTTGCCCGACGCGGGCAGCCGTTTCGAGAAGCTTGTGCCTGCGCTCCAGCATGGAAAACATCCTCTGGTTTTGCTGGAGCAGGTATTTATTGCGTTCGACCGTATTCGTCAACTGGCGGGTCTGGTCTTCGATCTTGGTCGCCAGTTCCTGTTGATATTCGCGCAGGTAGCCCTCCGCATCCTCCAGTTCGTCAACCCTGCCATGCAAATATGCCGTGACCAGATCTTCAAAGTCGTCGTCGATGGGCTTGGGTATGAATCCCACTGCGCCGGCCGCCAGCGCCCGTTCCCGCGCTCCCGGCGTCGTATCGCCCGAAACGACAACGATCGGCGTCCCCGGCAGCATTTTGCGCAGACGGGTTGCGGCTTCGCTGCTGGTCATGTGCGAAAGATTGTTATCCAGCAGGATCAGGTTCGGCATGGTCTCGCCCGCCAGCCCCAACCCATCGAGCGGATTCACCGCCTCAAGCACAACATAATGATAGGCGAGCAAACGCCGCACAAGCGAACGGGATTCGTCGCTGTCTGCGATGTAAAGCACTTGCGGAAGTTTGCGCGGGTCGGAGTTCATCGAGTTACTTAATTCTGCACCAAAACGTTCACTTTGCGGTCATGGCGCAAGGCAAGCCTTGCGTTGCCAAGACTGGTTACTTCCTGCCGCCCCTCGGGTCTGCCATGCGGTGTTCCTGCAAACGCTTTTGCACGACTTTGCCGACCGCTTCCATCGTGACCGGTGATTCTTCCATCACGCGGTTATAGTCGCCGCGGGGGATTGCCAGCACCTCCACGGGAGCCCTGCCAGCCCGCACGTTCGCAATCGACCTGCCGCCGCGCAGTAGTTCGGCTTCGCCGAAGAATTCATTCGCGCCCAGCCGTGAAAGAACGGTCTCTTTGCTGCGCTGTTTTTGCAGGACAACCTCCACTTCGCCTTTGCGGATGACATAGAAGTGATTCAATTTTTCATCACGAGAAATGATGGCTTCATGCGGCTGGTACACCCTGCGTTCCGCCAGTTTGGTGAATTCCAGCATGTGGCGGTGGCGCAATTGCGGAAGTCCGCGCGAGATGGTTTCGTCGATCAGTTCGCCGTCGGAGATGATGATGTTGCGGTGGGTGCGCGAGGTCAGCGACGGGTCGTGCGTGACCATGACGATGGTCTTGCCCTGTTGAACAAAATGTTCGAACAGCCCGATGATGGTATCGGAGGAACGCGTATCGAGATTGCCCGTCGGTTCGTCGGCGATGAGCAGGGGCGGGTCGCAAGCCATGGCGCGCGCGATCGCCGCCAACTGCTGCTGACCGGTGGAGACCAGCACGGGCAGTTTATTGGCGAATTTTTCCAAGCCGACCAGTTCCAAAAGTTCCAATGCGCGCACGGGGCGCAGATCAAAGTCGTACATGTCCACGTAATCCATCGGGAGCATGACGTTTTCGAGCAGGGTCAGCATGGGCAGGAGTTGAAAGAACTGGAAGACGATGCCGAGATTCTTTCCGCGCCATTTGGAACGCTGGCTTTCGCTCACGCCGGTGTAAATATCGGTATGGTTGACGATGACCTGCCCGCTGGTGGGATGGTCTATGCCGGTGATCATGTTCAGCAGGGTGGATTTTCCGCTGCCCGATTTGCCGACGATGGAAACGAATTCGCCGCGGTCGATCTGCAAGTCCACGCCTTTGAGGACGGTAAACTCGCCCGCCGCGTTTGAAAATTTCTTGACGACGCCGCGCATTTCGATGATCGCTTCCGGGGCGGCATCGCTCACTTTTTGCAGAACAGGCTTCGGCTGGGTCCGATGCGGGGGGGCGCTTCGTCTGGATGTCATGCTTTACGTCTCCCCTTCGCCTTTGCAGACGGTGTTATTTCATCCTGCAATTCCCCGTCCGCGAGGGTCAGGCAGCGGGTGAAGCGGCTTTTCAAACCCATGTCGTGCGTGACCATGACGATGGTTTTGCCGCGCTCGGAGGCGAGCCGGGAGAATACGTCGAAGATGTGATCGGCGGTGACGGAGTCGAGGCTGCCGGTGGGTTCGTCGGCGACGAGGATGTCGGGGTCGTTGGCGAGGGCGCGCGCAATGGCGACGCGCTGCTGCTGCCCGCCGGAGATCAGGGCTGGAAGTTTTTCGGCGTGTTCCTCGATCTCGACCAGGCGCAGGAGTTCCATTGCCTTCTCGCGCGATTCGCGCGGTTTGAAATTGCCCGCCAGGTCCATCGGCAGGGTGATGTTTTCGACGAGGGTCAGCATGGGCAGCAGTTGAAAGGACTGATAGATCACGCCCATGGTCTGTCCGCGCCAGAGGGCTTTTTCATCTTCGGTCAGGCGATGCACCGATACCCGCCCGCCATTTGAATTGACGAGCACTTCGCCGGTTGAAAGTTCGTCCACGCCGTTGATCATGTTCAGCAGGGTGGATTTGCCCGCGCCGGATTTTCCGACCACGCCCAGGAACTCGCCTTTGTTGACGGTCAGGTTGATGTTCTTTAACGCGGGAAAGTCTCCGGCGGCTGTGGAATAGGTTTTGGATAGGTTTGTTATTTCGATTAGAGATGTGTTCATAACCTGAATTTCATTTTACTGCCATTGTCCAGTCGGTTTTATTTCAATACTTTGCAAAGTGTTTTCAGTTGGCGTCGGCGGTCTTCTTCATAAACTCCTGCACCTGCTGGCGGTATTTTGCCAGCGCCTTTTGCCCGGCAGCGGTGAGTTTGCAGATCGTGAGCGGCAGTTTTCCCTTGAATGTTTTTTCGATCCTGACGTAACCGGTCTCTTCCAGGCGGGAGAGATGCGCGGACAAGTTTCCCTTGGTCAGCCCGGTTTCGCGCTGTAAAAAGAGGAAGTCCGCGCTCACCACCCCGGAGAGGATGGTTAGAATCAGCAGGCGCGCCGGTTCATGGATGATGCGGTCGAGGTCGGTCAGGGAGCGCAGCCCGTCAGTCATCGGCGCCTCTTTCGGGGAGCGGGTTTTCGCGGAGGTATTTTTTCAGGATGCGTCCGCCCCATCCGATCAGCCACACGCCCAGGACCAGGTAATATAAACTCAAGCCATATTGCGGGGGCAGCCCGCTGACGGAAAATCCGATTCCCAAAACAAGCGATAGGACCGCGTGATAGACAAATCGCTCCAAGCCTGCCGCAAGTTTGTTAACGCCAAAGGCGATGACGCCTATCAAACCGCCCAATAAAGCCGGAACCCATTGAAATGAACCCACCCATCTGCCGATCATGATCAGCAAAAGGATGAATGCGGCAATGGCTATGAAAATGCCGATCCTGACCGGCAGCGACGAGACGCTTTCCATGCGGTATTCCACGTAGCCGGTACGCGGATAGGTGATGCGCGTCTTAAAGATGAGGATGAGTCTGCGGGTAAAGGCAATCCCGAGGATGAAGATGAAAGCCAGACCCAGATCGAGGTAGAGGGGCGCGTTGGAAACGGGCGGCAGGGCGCGATGCCCGGCGAAGTAAATTGCAAGCGCCGTCAAAAGCCCGCCGACGGAGATCTCCCCGATGCCGTCCTTGAACCAATAATGCCTGACACGCCGCTTGATCTCTGTAAAATTCTGTTCCATGCGTTTCACGTAAACCGGTTTGTAATGCAAACTGGTTTAGATATTACCATAGCCGCCCGCGCTGTCAAGCCGAATTTAAGAGGACAATTAACCCGCCTTACGGGCTTCATTATGAAAATGGGAGCGCTCAAAGTTTGTTATTTGGACTGCGCCCTTACAACCTTTTAGCGCGCCCATGAAAATATACTGTCTTTTGAACCGCTACCAAGACTTCAACAAGGTCGAGATCAGCTTTACACGCTGGGGAATGCTGCCCGCAAAGATGTATTCGCGGTCCGAGTGATAGCCTTCGCCGATGGCGCCCAGCCCATCCAGCACGGGGATGCCCAGAGGCGCGATGAGATTCGCATCAGACATGCCGCCCGTGCCGCCTGCGGTTAGATCCAGTCCGATTCCTGCGGCAATCGTTTTTGCCTTTCCGAATGTTGCCTGCATCATGTCGTTGAACGGCATGGGACCGCGGTTCAACCCGCCGGTGACTTCGAGTGTGGTTCCGTCCAGCGCGGGCTTGAGATTCTTTATCAGCGTTTCGATGCGCTCCCCTTCATCCGGCTGCAAGACGCGGAAGTCCACTTCGACGCTGCATTCCTCCGGGACGACATTGGAAACCGTTCCGCCTTGAATGACGCCGACATTGAGGGTGGTCTTTTTTGAGTAATCGGTCATCTTTTGAATGGCGAGGATTTGATGCGCCATTTCTTCGATGGCGTTGCGTCCCTTTTCGTGGTCGCCGCCCGCGTGCGCGGCGCGTCCCTTTACTTTGAGATGGAATCCGCCGCCGCCTTTTCGCCAGGTCTTGAGCGCCCCGCTGACGAGCCCCGGTTCCATGACGAATACCAGTTCGGATTCTTTTGCAAGGTTTTGGATCAAGCCGCGCGAGGTGACGCTGCCGATCTCTTCGTCGGATGTGCAGAGCAGGGTGATCGGGCGGCTCAATCCCTCGTTTATCGACTCTTCAATCGCGGCAAGCGAGATGACCAGGCTGGCTTTCATGTCTGAGACGCCGGGTCCCATGATCTTGCCTTCGGCTTCGCGATAGGGAAAGGATTTGATGGTTCCCAGCGGAAAGACCGTATCCATGTGACAGACAAAGAGGATGGGTTTGCCTGCGCCGCCCCAGCGGGCGATAACGTGATCGCCTGTTTCGTGATTGGGCTCAATTTCCACCTGCGCGCCAAGTTTGCGCGACTCGTCCGCCATGATGGCGCCGACCCGGTCCACTGCGGCTTTGTCGTGGGAGGGGGATTCTGTTTCAACAAGCAATTTTAGAAGGGTGTTTGTATCCATGTTCGGGTCCATTCCTGGATGCGATCAGCGAAGAATAAAAACGACAATCCCGGCGATCAGGCAATAGCCGGAAAAAATATAAAGCGAATGCTGACGTAAATATCCCAGCAGCCAGCGGATGGCAAGCCAGCCGACGATCCCCGATGAGATGAACCCAACCATGAGGACGGGTAAAAATTCGGTCGTGTTGGGCAGGAGGATTGCCTGCACGGTCTCGTACAGTCCGGCGGCAAGCAGAATCGGCGCGGACACGAGAAAGGCGAATCGGGCGGCGGAGGGACGGTCGAAGCCGCGGAACATTGCCCCAGCCATGGTGGAGCCGGAGCGGGATGCGCCGGGGAAAATCGCCAGCGCCTGGAACAAGCCCACGACAAGCGCATCCAGCGATGTGGCGGACTCCAATGTGCGGCTTTTTTTATCGAAATATTCGACTGCCGCAAGCAGCAAAGCTGTGAAGAGCAGCCGAATCCCCGCCCACAGCAACGGGTCGCCGGACATGTTTCTTACGAAGCGATTGAGGACGAGTCCGACAATTCCCGCCGGGATGGTTGCGACGATCACCAGCCAGCCGAGGCGCGAGTGGAAATCGTCGAACGGTTTGCGGGTTCGGATGCCGCGAAGGAAGGCGATGACGATCTGCCAGTAATCGCGCCAGAAGAAAACCAGCAATGCCGCGACGGTTCCCATTTGAACGATGACGTTGAAGGCGAATGTCCGGTCGTCGGCGGGCAGGCCAAGATAATGACCGATGACGAATAAATGCGCGGTGGATGAGACGGGGATGAATTCGGTCAGTCCCTGCACGATGCCAAGGATGAGGGCGTGAATAAAGGTCAAGTTGTTTCTCCGTAAAGCGGTTAAACGCCGGGGGACGCTTGCGCCCGTTTTCTTTCAGCGTTTCCCTGCCATTGCGCCAGCAACCCCGGCGCGCGGGATTCAAACGAACCGTCCGCGATATACGCGCGGATGTTTTCCATCAAACGGATCAACGCCCGCAGGTTGTGAATGGAGATGAGCGTTCCGGCAAGGAGTTCTTTTGCCACAATGAGATGGCGGATGTAGGCGCGGGTAAACGTCTGGCATGCGTAGCAATCGCAGGCTTCGTCAATGGGACGCTCGTCGCGCGCAAAGGAGGCGTTCATCAGGTTGAGGCGTCCTTCGGGCGCAAAGGCGGAATGATGCCGCGCCAGGCGGGTTGGCAGGACGCAATCGAATATATCCACGCCGCGCAATACGCCGTTGATCAGGTCTTCGGGGGTGCCGACTCCCATCAGGTAGCGCGGTTTGTTCTCGGGCAGCAGGGGCATG
Source organism: Candidatus Villigracilis adiacens (assembly GCA_016703605.1). Taxonomy (GTDB): domain Bacteria; phylum Chloroflexota; class Anaerolineae; order Anaerolineales; family Villigracilaceae; genus Villigracilis; species Villigracilis adiacens. Next base: position 161,030 of record JADJBU010000005.1, read on the forward strand.
ACGACGTCGAGCGTGTCGTGCATCTGCTGTTTGGTTTCGCCGACGGAGAGTCCGCCGATGGCGATGCCGGGCGTATCCAATGAGGCGATGAATTTGGCAGACTCGGCTCTCAGCGCAGGGTCCACCCCGCCTTGTACGATCCCGAACAGGGCTTGGTCGAGGCGGGTCTTCGCTTTCAGCGATCGCTCCGCCCAACGATGAGTCCGCTGCATGGCTTTTTTGATGTAGGCGTGGTCGTTCGGGTCGGCGCATTCGTCGAACGCCATGATGATATCGGCGCCGAGGTTTTCCTGAATCTGGATGGACTTTTCCGGCGTGAAGCGATGGGTCGAACCGTCGATGTGACTCTTGAAGGTTACGCCGTCTTCGTCTATTTTGCGGGTTTGCGCGAGGGAGAAAACCTGAAAGCCGCCGGAGTCGGTCAGCATGGGGCTGCGCCATTGCATGAACCTGTGCAGCCCGCCCATGTCGCGGACGAGTTCATCGCCGGGGCGCAGGTAGAGATGATAGGTGTTGCTCAAGACCAGCGAAGCGTTGATGTCTTTGAGGTGCTCGGGGGTGAGGGTTTTGACGGTGGCTTGCGTTCCCACGGGGGCGAAGACCGGTGTGACAAGTCCGCCATGCGGGGTTGAAAATATCCCGGCGCGGGCGCGGTTGTTTTTGGCTGTGATTTGAAATTGGAACATTGCGCTGATTATACAGGATGGGGGCGTTTCCAAACCGGCTTGCGGCAAATTGAATACCCTGCGGCAGAAATATCTTTAGCGCATCCTCTTAGAGAGCGTTTCCCAAGTTCGTGAAAGGCGTGAAAAAGAGCCTCAGCCACAGAGGGCGCCGAGTTCGCAGACATTTTTTAAAAGGTTTTCTGTAACTGCTCAGTAGCTTGCCATTTCGACGAGCGGAGCGAGGAGAAATCTTGGGCAACCCAAAAAAGATTTCTCGAAATGACAATCGAGAATGAGCAGGCTGAGCGATTACGAAAATACAAAAAAGGGTTAAGAAACAGTCTCTTGGTCGTACAGCGCAAGGTCGCGCTCAGGCGCCGGGGACGGCGCAGGGAGCATATTTTCGGATTGGTCCTTTTCGATTCCCACGACAGCCATATAATCAGATCACAGGAGCATAAAATGAAAAAATTTATTGTTATAGTTTGTATGGCAATCCTTCTGACACTTATGGCATGTGGAACCGGCGCAGGGACCGGGGAGCCTTCCCTGCCCATCCCCACGCCGCTCGCTGTTGAATTAACCCAGCCTTCCGCGGCAGACCCGAACCACTTCCTTACTGCAACCATCGTTCCGTTCTACACGCAGGTCCCTTCCCCCACTTTTGAGGGGATCCCAGCCATCGTCAACATTGCCCTCAACATGGGCGCGGGCGGCGCGGGATTCTCCGCGAACCTGTACGCGCAGGAAGTCTACACCGGCAGGACGATCACCATTTTTATGTCGGCAGGGATGCATACCGCCCCGTATCTTCCGACTTCGGCTCCGCTGGATATGGCAATTCCGGCGCCGGGGACGTATATCTTCTATGCCCGCCTCAGTAATGCGCCGACCGAGTACCACTACGGGCATACCGAATGCTCGGTTCCAACTGATTGCGTGGGCAGCCCGCTCATCGCGCTGGACGTCCTGCCGGGTGAACGTTACTCGATCCTGATCGCAGACCGCAAAGCGATCCTGCCGGATAACGACAAACGCGGATTCCCCGTCACAGTTCCCTGGGTAAAACTGATCCCGTGAAATCGCGTTCCTCACTGCGCCGGAGATGCGTTCGTCCGCGCAGTGTGTCGGGAATGGCAAAGCCGTTCAGCCAGAAAAAATGATAAGGCGTTGAAAACTGCCTGAGATACGCACCCAACCTGCCAGGTAGTACCCACCCGGCAGGTTGGGTGCGTGCCCGCGCCATCACGTCCGCAAAGGCAGAGAGTAGATATTCGAGAGTAGAGAGTAGTTTTCCATCGTTTACCGTCCACCGTCAAATGATTGTGCCAGCAGACTCTCAAACAGCCCCTCGACCTGCCGCGTGGACTCTCCCATCCTCCCCCGCAGGGACTCGACCCGCGCCACCACACCCGCAAATTCTTCTTGCAGATTATCTGATTTCATAAGCGATCATTCCCGCTTTCATTGCGCCAGTGACTGTACCGTCCACTTCTTCTGCGCCTGGGAAAAACCATTCTTCGGAATCGTATTTTTCACTTGAATATTTAAATATGGCGAAGTCCCAATTATCCATTTTGCCATTCCAGGTGAGACGACAAATCGGCAAAGGCTCATGGCGATCTGTACGATCCAGATATAGAAATTTGCCTTTGAAACGGGCTGAATAACCACGCTTTATCTTCTTTGAAAAAAAGGCACTCAAGAGCGCTGTAGAGTCTTTCAGGTTTACGCGATTGAACTCATCAATCAGTTTTTGTACTTCTTCTTGAATTTCTGTTGGAATTGTTGGCTTTTTCGGCATTATTATTCTCCAAATGATTCACTCAGCAGACTCTCAAACAGCCCCTCCACCTGCCGCGTGGACTCGCCCATCCGCCCACGCAGCGACTCGACCACTCCAGACCTGACAGGTTTCACCGTGACGCGACTCAATCGCAACCCACGCGCGGACATGAGACTCTGAGCGCAAGACTCTCGTGGAAACCTGTCAGGTCTTTTCACGAAAACGCCTCCGCCAGCAGACTCTCAAACAGCCCATCCCGTACTCCAGACCTGACAGGTTTCATCGTGACGCTTCTCAATCGCAGCCCACGCGCGGACATGAGACTCTGATCGCAAGACTCTCGTGGAAACCTGTCAGGTCTTTTCACGAGAACTCTCCGCCAGCAGACTCTCAAACAGCCCATCCCGTACTCCAGACCTGACAGGTTTCACCGTGACGCGAATCAATCGCAACCCACGCGCGGACATGAGACTCTGATCGCAAGACTCTCGTGGAAACCTGTCAGGTCTTTTCACGAAAACTCTCCGCCAGCAGACTCTCAAACAGCCCATCCCGTACTCCAGACCTGACAGGTTTCATCGTGACGCTTCTCAATCGCAGCCCACGCGCGGACATGAGACTCTGATCGCAAGACTCTCGTGGAAACCTGTCAGGTCTTTTCACGAAAACGCCTCCGCCAGCAGACTCTCAAACAGCCCATCCCGTACTCCAGACCTGACAGGTTTCATCGTGACGCTTCTCAATCGCAACCCACGCGCGGACACGGAGACTCTGATCGCAAGACTCTCGTGGAAACCTGTCAGGTCTTTCACGAGAACTCTCCGCCAGCAGACTCTCAAACAGCCCATCCCGTACTCCAGACCTGACAGGTTTCACCGTGACGTGACTCAATCGCAACCCTCGCGCGGACATGAGACTCTGAACGCAAGACTCTCGTGGAAACCTGTCAGGTCTTTTCACGAGAACTCTCCGCCAGCAGACTCTCAAACAGCCCATCCCGTACTCCAGACCTGACAGGTTTCATCGTGACGCTTCTCAATCGCAACCCATGCGCGGACATGAGACTCCGAGCGCAAGGCTTCCGTGAAAACCTGTCAGGTCTTTTCACGAGAACTCTCCGCCAGCAGACTCTCAAACAGCCCATCCCGTACTCCAGACCTGACAGGTTTCACCGTGACGCGAATCAATCGCAACCCTCGCGCGGACATGAGACTCTGAACGCAAGACTCTCGTGGAAACCTGTCAGGTCTTTTCACGAGAACGCCTCCGCCAGCAGACTCTCAAACAATCCATCCTACACCCAGACCTGACAGGTTTCATCGTGACGCTTCTCAATCGCAACCCACGCGCGGACATGAGACTCTGAACGCAAGACTCTCGTGGAAACCTGTCAGGTCTTTTCACGAGAACTCTCCGCCAGCAGACTCTCAAACAATCCATCCCGTACTCCAGACCTGACAGGTTTCACCATGACTCTTTTCAATCGCAGCCCACGCGCGGACATGAGACTCTGAACGCAAGACTTCCGTGGAAACCTGTCAGGTCTTTTCACGAGAACTCTCCGCCAGCAGACTCTCAAACAGCCCATCCCGTACTCCAGACCTGACAGGTTTCATCGTGACGCTTCTCAATCGCAACCCACGCGCGGACATGAGACTCTGAACGCAAGACTTTCGTGGAAACCTGTCAGGTCTTTTCACGAAAACGCCTCCGCCAGCAGACTCTCAAACAGCCCATCCCGTACTCCAGACCTGACAGGTTTCATCGTGACGCTTCTCAATCGCAGCCCACGCGCGGACATGAGACTCTGAACGCAAGACTTCCGTGGAAACCTGTCAGGTCTTTTCACGAGAACTCTCCGCCAGCAGACTCTCAAACAGCCCATCCCGTACTCCAGACCTGACAGGTTTCACCGTGACGCGAGTCCATCGCAACCCACGCGCGGACATGAGACTCTGAACGCAAGACTCTCGTGGAAACCTGTCAGGTCTTTTCACGAAAACGCCTCCGCCAGCAGACTCTCAAACAGCCCCTCCACCTGCCGCGTGGACTCGCCCATCCGCCCCCGCAGCGACTCGACCCGCGCCACCACGCCCGCAAACTCTTCTTGCAGGCTCAGCGGTGGGACAGGGATAACAAGTTCTTTCAGTTTTTCACCAGTCAAATGTGCAAACGTAACTTGTGAAGTTGCGTCAACCAAACCGCCACTTTGAGCCAGCCACCAAAGCAAATGAACAATGTATTCTGGATTTGCTAATTTTGGATTCGGACGCGCTCGATGTAATGCTTTTTGAAAATAACATTCTTCCATTTCATTACGCCAAATTGCGGCTCGACCAACTTCTCCACCTTCACAAATTAGAACATCGCCATATTGAAGTCGAAATTCTTTTCGGTCTTTCTCGTCAAAATCCATTTCAGCAATATCAGATAAATCAAGTTCATACCATCGAACATTGAAGTTTCGCAAATAAGGTCGTTTGTGTTTGCCAGTTTGCTTTTTATCATCCAGCATTTTACCTAACCGAGTTTCGCAAACATCTTCAAACTTAGACAATTCCCATTTTTTGTCATTTACTCTTACATGACCAAACATCTCCAAAAACACGGACTGGAGCAGGGCATCGCCGAGATCGTGCGCAGTCCGCCGCAGTTGACGGAGACGGTCGGCGCGCGCCAGCAGGGACGCAATCCGCTTTTGCTCGGTCAGCGGGGGAAGGGGGATTTTTTGTTCGTAAGCATCTTCTCTATTCAAGCCAGGAATGGCGGCAGATTTATTGAGACGTGTTAAATCAAGTGCCTTCAATGTGTAATAAAGCCAAGTGAAATCACAAGGCACTTTTGTTTTTTCAATGAAGTAAGTTGTATCAATCGCCCAGCATGGAACTTTGCTAAAACGAACTTCTCCAATTGAACCTTTTCGACCAATAATAAGAGTTTCACCTTTTGTTAGTGCTTCATCATGCCAACCAACAATTCCATTTGAACCATACACAGGTATGTCGCCACCCTTGCGATCAGTCTCTTTCAAACCGTCGCCATAAACAAAATCACAAACTTCACCAAGCGGGACAATAGGATATTTATTCATTCAGCAATTACCAATTACTACTTACCATTTACCAATTTCCCAAGTTCTTTTATTTCATCAAGCATCACACTTTCCAACCGCGCCAACCGTTCCAGCGTCACAGACGGCTTCTCGTGATAGACAGCGTCCGCGTCCACTTGACGGTAGCGGCTGGCGGAGAGATCGTACTTGTTGGCTTTGACTTGCTCCTTCGTCACCCAGAACTGGCGAGTCAGACGATCCAATTCAGATTGGGGGGGAGAGATTAGAGATTGGAGAGTAGAGAGTAGTTCGTTGGCTTCCTGTAATCGTCCCGAAGGTTCATTCACGCGACTCGATTTATCCGAACCAACCTTCCGGACGTTGACACCGTCAGAAACAGAATCAATTGCCAGTTCGAAAGAGAGGCGGTTTATATCCGCCTGCAACTTCAAACGCTTTTCCTTCAACGGAGTCAATTCCTTCTGCAACTCCACTATTCTCTTTTCTCTACTCTCTAAGAACTTCTTATCATTCCGCTTCTCCCAACAATTCACCACATCGGGAATATCATTCTCATCAATCGCCACCCGCTTATCGTCCAGCGAAAAACCATCGTGCGCCATATCATAGAACCAGATGTCCTTCGTCTGCGCGCCGCGCGTGAAGAACAGCACCGCCGTGCTCACCCCCGCGTACGGCTTGAACACACCCGAAGGCATCGACACCACCCCGTCCAGCCGATTCTCCTCGATGATCTTGCGACGCACTTCCACATGCGCGCGGCTCGACCCGAACAGCACGCCATCGGGCACGATCACCGCCGCCCGTCCGCCCATATCCAGCGCGCGCAAAATCAAATGCAGAAAGAGCAACTCACTCTTGGTCGTATCGCTCGGCAGCGTGGGATGAACGCCGCCCTTATCCACCGCGCCCTTGAACGGCGGGTTCATCAGGATCACGTCATACTCGCGCTCATCATCGAACGACTTCGACAGCGAATCCATGTAATAGAACTGCGGCGACTCGATCCCGTGCAACATCAGATTCATCGACCCAATGCGCAGGATGGTCATCCCCGAATCATTATCGAAGCCCCGCAAATATTTCTTCGACGACATGAACGATCTTTCCGCCGCCGATAACTGGTCGCCGATCAGATGGTGTGCCTGCCCCTCGGCATCGTACTCCAAAATCCCCGCCGACGTATGCTTCTCCAAAATATACTGGTGCGCGTTGACGAGAAACCCGCCCGTCCCGCCCGCCAGATCGCCAATGCGCTCGCGCGGCTTCGGCGCGATCATCTCCACCATCATGCGGATAATATGCCGCGGCGTGCGGAACTGTCCACCGCGCCCCGCAAACTGCATATGACCCAGCATATACTCATACAGATCGCCCTGCACATCCTGATTCTGCTCTGAGATTTTCATCTCATCGATCAGGTTCACCGCCTCGATCAACAGACTCGCCTTGCGGATTTTGCACTCTGCGCCTTGCATGTACTCCCAAAAAGATGATTTTTCATCAGCCAACTCGATCATCTTTGGGAAGACGACCGTCTTCACATGATTTAACGCATCTTCGGCTTTCATCTTCGTCCAATGCCCCCAACGCATCTCCTTCGGGATGTACGGGCGCAGCGGCGCTGCGCCCCTATCCGTTTCGCCCCGACGTTTCGCCTGCCTCTCCGCCGCATTCTCGCGGTCATCCAACCGCTTCAAGAACAACAAATACGAAAACTGCTCGATCGCATCGAGCGGGTTAGAGAGACCGCCAGTCCAGAACTTATCCCAAAGGGCATCTACTTGCGAGCGTAGTTTAGGGTCGGTGAGCAAAGGTGTATCTCCATGTCATGTAAGGGCGGAGCGCCGCTCCGCCCTTACGCTATCTCAGGCTATCTTCCGTCCATTTTAACGGGTTGTTTGCGATATAGTCACGAATTCGCTTCAAGTCAGCATCATCACGAATGATATGTTCGTGATAATTCCTATGCCAAACAACCACCCCGCGTGATTGCCTCGCCGCGTTGATGGCATACGTCACCGCCGACTTATACGCTCGGACAATTGCGCCCAATGAACCCGCATCAACATGCGGTTTTTCATCTGCCGCGCCCGTACGGGCGGAGCGGCGCTCCGCCCCTCCATCCGCCCCGTTATTCCAAATAATCCCATGCGCATGATTTGGCATCACCACAAATTCATCTTCATACAATTCAACATACGGACGCAATTCGGCGGTCTTGAACCATTCTCGTCGCGCAATCTCGCCCAACGGATTCAAATTCATCGCACCATCCACGATTTCACCAAACAAAGGCTCGCGTTGGTACGTCACAATGGTAACGAAATATGCGCCCGCTTTGGTGTAATCATATTCCTTCAACCGTATCGAACGGCGGTGATGAACGTCGGGATCATACGGCATGGTTACACCGTCATTCGGTTTGCAAATTCAACCATATTTTGGATTTCATCATCTGAAAACCAGCGTTCCACCGCATCTTGACCAAATCCAACCAAAGCGGGTGCATCATACAAGTCAGCGGTTTCGAGATGGCGCTTCTGCAAGAACACACTTTGCACGGCGCGCAAAAAGCGAATCTGGTCGGCGTTATAGTTGTGCTGGGTCACGTAGGTTTCAAACTGCCGCGCCACCAAATCCTTGTAATCGGGCAGGTATTGCATGTCTAAAACTTGTCGCACCAAGCCGAGAAAACTATCGGCGGTGTGGGCAAACACCTTCTTCAAGTTTTCAGGCGTCACTTCCAAATCGCCTTCGCCGAGTTCCCTGGTCAACGTGCGCTCCAGTTCGAGCAGTTGCCAGTCGTCGATCTTTTGTCCCTGCTGAATGGCTTTTATAGTCGGGTGGTTTGCAACCAGTTCCAAAATGCGCTGTTCCACCAAACGGCGATACTCCGCCACGTACATTTTCTCTCCGCTTTTGGTGAGCAAAATGTAGCCGCTGATGGCGATGGAATCCAGTAAATCGAGTTCAAGGAAAGAGTCATAACGCATTTTGTTCTTCATACATGGGGAAAGAACATCTCGAAGCAAATTCAATTCGTTGTTCGAGAATTCAACCAGTTTTTCAGGAACGCACATGCTCTTTGCTTTGATTTCACCATCAGACAAAATCGTATCGCGCAAACTCTGCGCATCTTCCACAATCATCCCGATGAGACCTGACAGGTCTCCAAGACCTGTCAGATCTTTTTCACGTTTCTTCAACTTCAACCGTTCCACTTTGCTGATGAAGGTCGCGGCGGCGACATCCACGCCAGGGACGAGCCTCAGGTGCGGGGCAACTTTCAATTTCAGGAATTCGATCTTGCTGGGGATGAGATAATCCCAGAAGGCATCCGTCCATGCTTCTTCGATCTCTGGCATGTGCTTGCGGATGGTGAACGAGTCGGTCGGGATTTGCTGAATCTGCTCGCGCAGGTCAGCGATCACCTGTTTGCAATCAGGGTCTTTCTGGTCTTTGAGATAGGTCTCCAGCAATTTCAAGCGCGTATTGAAGATCGTCACCAACACAGGCGTGGACTGGTCAACGACTTCTTTGGCGTCTCGGCTGAAGTTATTTTCCCAGAAGTCAATAATGAGAAAATCCTTCTTCTCGAAGTTTGGCAATAACGCCAGATTTCTGCACGCCGCCTGCACCCGCGTCCCGCGCCCGATCATCTGCTGTAACTTGATCGGCGATTGCACAGGCTTCATGAACACGAGATTGACTACTTCGGGAACGTCAATGCCCGTATCGAGCATGTCCACAGAAATGGCAATGCGCGGCTCGTCCTTCTTCTTGAACGCATCCACCAACGTGCCGCGATATTCAGATTTATGCGTGATGACCTTGGTCAGATTCGGGAATTGCGGATACATCTCATCGAAGGCAGCTTGCAGGCGCAAGGCATGTTGCTGTGTGATGGCAAAAACGATGGTCTTGCCAGGCAACTGTCCCGACGAGTCTTTCTTGCAGACTTCCCAAATCTCTTCCCACTGCTTGCGCAACGTGTCACGGTTGCTGACTTCTCGTTCCAGTTCCGTGCCTTCGTAATTGATGTCGTCAGGGTCGAGTCCCTTTTCGATCAGGGCGTTGCGCTCTTCCTCGGTCAAGTCCACGCCGTGAATGCCCTGCCGCTGGAACTTTGTCCGCGCGGCGTAGAGTTCGTAATCCACGAGAAATTTGTCTTCGATGGCTTGTTCGTACGTGTAAAGATAGGTCGGCTTGCCATCCGTGCAATCAAAGGCAAGGAAGGTATCGCGGTTGATGTAATTGGCGGGCGTGGCGGTCAGTCCCACCTGGCGGGCATCGAAATATTCCAGCACTTCATTGAACTTGTTGTAGATCGAGCGATGGACTTCATCGAACACGATCAAGTCAAAGAAAGCGGGCGAAAACTGCTCGAAGATATTGCTCAGCGTTTGGAGAGTCACCGCGTACAGGCGTTGCGTGCGCGCATGCGGATCGTCCCAGCTACGCAGACGGGTGCAGGGTTCATTGGGAATGAATTTCTCGAAGCCATCATCCTTTGCCTGTTCAACCAGTGCATCGCGGTCTGCCACGAACAAAATCCGCCGCGCCTGATTGGAGCGCATGAACACATCGATCAATCCCATCGTTGTACGCGTCTTGCCTGTCCCTGTTGCCATGACGATCAAAGCATTGCGCTTGCCTCCGCCTGAACGTCCCGAAGGTTTTCCCTCAGAGTTTAACGATTCCCCAGCCAACCTTCGGGACGGTAGCTCGAAAGCTTCACAAACACGGCGAATCGCTTCGTGCTGATAGGAACGGTCAACGATCTCGTTATTGATTTCAATCGAACTGAGCGGCACCGCATTCTGGCGAATATAAAGAAGGTTCTCCAAATCTTCGCGCGTGAAGAATCCGAATACCTCACGCTTGTGTGCGATCCCCACATCTACAAAATGGATTTCAAGTCCGTTGGCTAAAAATCCAAACGGTCTGAAAGATTGGTGCTTTTCAATTTCAGTGACGTAATAGGTAAGTTGTGCTTCGGCAAGCCGCACATCGGTGGAAGTCCGCTTGGCTTCGACCACCGCCAATACTTCCCCGTTTTCGCGGTAAAGGCAATAATCCGAAACTCCGTTCCACGGCTCGGCATCATAGCCATCTACAGGGATTTCAGTCTTCACCTTGGAATGGTCGTGAAGATACCACCCAGCTCTTTCAAGTTGTGGGTCAATCATTTCCTTGCGGGTGCGTTCTTCGCTGATCTTTCGAGACAAGTCTCCGCCTTCGCTTTGCTGTCGCCGGACCGTTGACGTGGATTATACAGCCTTCCACCGCATACATAGCGCAAACCGGCTTTTTTCTTGATTTTTTAAAAATCCGAGTTTTTCTGCGTCCCATATTTGCCGTTTAGCCTACTGAAGAATCACTTCTTCAAACGCTTCCACAAAAACAGCAGCAGCCCAATCACAAGCAGGACAAAACTGCCGTTCACAAAGACCCATTTGACCGCCGTAAACAGCGGAGCCAGAACATCCACCACAGGCGTGTGGGATGGGTAGCGTCCCAGCACGATCGAAGTGGAAATATTTTCCAGGTAGTCGAAGACCGCCCCGCCAGCGGAAAGAGATTCAACAGCCGCCAGCCAGAGGTTTCAACAAGTCCGCGCGCCAGCAGCCAGCTGATCGTCGCCGTGAGAAAAAACCCATAGACGAGCGGAAAGACCAGGTCAAAGGTGAAGCGCGCATAAATATACGCCGCGCGTCCCTCCGCGCCGTAATCCTCCGCCATCTGATAAAGATCGCCCGCCGAATAAATGTAGGACGTATCCGGCGACGTCCCGCCGCTGTAGGCTTCCGCCTTTTGCGCCTGTTGCGGCAAAACAACGATCATAAAGAACACAAAGACCGCCAGCCCGGTCAACGCCGCCCAGCCCGTGGACATGGAATAAAAGGATTTGGAAATTCGCTTCAACATGGACACCTCACAGGATTTTCAATCGTTCCTTCACCAACAGCAACGGATGCCGCGCCTCCACCCCCGCCCCCTGCCGAATCTGCATCCGGCACGCCGCCCCGCTCGACGCCAATTCCCCATTCCCCATTCCCCATTCCCTGATCTTCTTCAACACCCCCAACTCCCCCACCTGCATCGAAAGCTCGTAATGCTCGGCATCAAAGCCAAACGTCCCCGCCATGCCGCAGCAGCCCGCCTCGATCACATCCACATCATAGCCAAATATTTTCAACATCGCAGCCGTCGCCGAAACGCCGCTGGGCAAACCGTCGGCGGCGGGACCTTCCGCGCGTTGGTGACAGTGCGGGTGGAGGGTGAGGCGCGTTTTTTTATCCAGGTTTAAATTCAATTCTTGAGCAACATTTTCTAAATTGGCTACGCGCAAAATAAATTCATCCACCAGCCAGACCCTTTTTGTGATGGATTTCAACTCTGCGGCTCGATTCGGCATTAAAGCCTGGTACTCGCGCTTGAGCGTATACACTTCGGGAGGCTCGCATCCGACCACGCTCAAGCCTGCTCCCCCATCCAGGCGTTGGATCTCGCCGATGACTTTTTCCGCGTGCCGCCGCGCCGCGTCGAGGAATCCCTTCGAGAGCAGCGAAGCCCCCGCGCCGATGACCGGCAGGATTTTGACTTCATAGCCGAGATAATTCAAAATATCAACAGCGGCTTCCTCCACCTCCGGTTCGATGTAATGCGAAAAAACATCCGAAAGAAAAATTACCCGCTGCCTGTCTACCTGTCTACCTGCATACTTGTCTACTTGTCTACCTGCACCCGGGGGGGCGGGGGGGGGGGGGTACTTGCCTACTTTCCTCCCCCAAAACGCCGGAAACTCCCTCTTCTCCGTTATCCCCAGCGCCCGCGCGATCAACCTGCGAGACCAGCCAGCCCGCATGAACCAATTCGCAACAGGCGCAACCGGGTTAAGCAGTTTCGCAACAACATGAAAATACCCAAACAGATAATCGCGCAAGGGTCGGCGATGCGATTTGTAATACTGGTTCATGAACTCGTATTTCAACTTCGGCATATCCACGCCGCTCGGGCATTCCGAGGTGCAGCCTTTGCAGGCGAGGCAGAGATCGAGGGCGGAGAAGGCGGAATTTTCGATTTGGGTAATTGGTAATTGGTGATTGGAGATTAAGCCGCGCAGGAGATTCGCCCTGCCCCGGGTCGAGTTGGCTTCTTCGCGCGTCGCCTGAAACGACGGACACATCACTCCGGTTTGTTTGCGGCAGACTCCCTGCCCGTTGCAGGATTCTATTGCGCCCGCCAGCCCGCGCTCGTGATCGAACTTCAAGACGGGCGTCCATGCCTGGGCTTGATAGTTTTCGCCGTAACGCAGGTTCGTGTCCATCGGCGGCGCGTCGAATAATTTTTTGGGGTTCAGGATGTTTTGCGGGTCGGCGGCTTGTTTCAACAGGCGCATGGCGTCGGTCACTTCGCGCCCATACGTCCGTTCGATGAATTCGCCCCTTGCCAGTCCGTCGCCGTGTTCGCTGCTCATCGCGCCGCCGAGACTCATCGTCAGCGCGAAGACCTGTTCGGCAATCTCACGCATGGCGCGGACGCCTTCGCCCTTTTGCAAATCCAACACCGGGCGGATGTGCAAACATCCCGCCGAGGCGTGAGCATAGATTCCGCCGAAGGTGCCGTGCGCTTCGAGAATCCGCTCGACTTCACGCACAAAATCCCCGAGCCGTTCCACCGGGATGGCGCAGTCTTCGATGAACGCCACCGGTCGCGCAGACTGCGGGCGCGAGTCAAGTATCCCCAGCCCCACCTTGCGGATGCTCCAAATCCGCGCCTGGTCTTCGGGGGTTTCTGCTACAGTCAATAATGCGCTGGTGGTCGAGACTTCGCCGAGACCACGCGCCGCCGTTTTCAATGCAACCGGATCGTCCCCGCTGAATTCGACAACAAGAACAGCGGCTGGCAATGCGCTGAGCCCGGTCGAAGCGTCGTCAATTACCCAGTTCATTTGCCGCGCATAATGCGGAATATTCCTTGCATTATGAAGGATCAGCTGCGGAATCAACTCCACCGCGCTGGGGTTCATCGCCAGCAGGCGCGGAACGTCGTCACAGGCGGAGGCGATGCTCGAATAAGATAAAACCCCGAGGATGGTATGTTTCGGCTTGGGGACAAGGTTGACCTTGAGTTTGCGGATGACGGCGAGAGTGCCTTCACTACCGGCGAGCAAAGGGGCAAGGTTGAAGGTTGAAGGTCGAAGGTCGGCAGGATAAAAACTGCCTGCCCATTGCGGCGGGGTCGACGGACTCCACGGCAAAAGATAGTTAATCCGATACCCCGCCGAGTTGCGCCAGGATTTGGGGAAGTTTTGTTCGATTGCTTCCACATATTTTTCACGAATTTCATTTACGGCGGCAACAATCTCCGATGTCCCACCCCCAATTCCCAATCTACTATTCACCATTCCCCATGTACTCAAACTCCCATCCGCCAACACCACCTCCGCTTCGAGCAAATGGTCCGCGCTCATACCGTAGAGAATGGAATGCGCCCCCGTGGCGTTGTTGCCGATCACGCCGCCCATGGTGGCGCGTTCCGCCGAAGCCGGGTCGGGACCGAAGGTCAGCCCGTGTTTGGCGGCGGCGCGGTTCAAGTCCGCGAGGATGACGCCGGGTTCGACGACGGCGAATCTTTCTGCGGGGTTGATCTCAAGGATCGAATCGAGATGGCGGGAGCAGTCGAGGATCAGCGCTTCGCCGATGGCTTGACCGGCAAGCGAGGAGCCTGATCCGCGCGGGAGGATGGGGACGCGGTGTTTTGCGGCAAATTCAACGGCGGCTTGCAGGTCGTCCTGGTCTTTGGGAATGGCGACTCCCAATGGTTCGATTTGGTAGGACGAGGCGTCGGTGGAGTACAAAAGCCTGGAGGCAGGATCCAGCCGCAGGTCGCCTTTGAAGCGGGGTTTTAATCCCTCGAGAATATCCATAAAACCCCTACCTCGCCGCCGCGGGATTTCGATTCAAAAAGCGCTTGAACAACACCCCGCTAAAGAACACGACCAGGTAAATATGAAGCAGGGTCATGAGGCGGTACGGGAGTTGGTCGAAAAACTGGTTGTAGCCGGTGAGATAACCGTAAAGGAAGAATCCGTAGCAGGCGGCGCCGCCGAGTAAAACCGCCCGGTTGAAACCGTCCATTTTTTGAATGAAGAGGATGGCGGCAATGGCAAAGGGATAAAAATGGTACAGGTAGCGTTCGTGCGTGCCGGTTAGTAACAGGTTGAAACCCAGGTTGACCAGCGCAAGATGGACAAGCCAGAAAGCCAGATGCGTATGCGTAAACCCGGCGGTCTCATTTTTATTTTGACGCGCATGGTACGTTATCGCGGCAAGGGTTAAAGATGCGACGCTCAAAAGGAACAAGACGATGCCGGTTGTGTAGGGAATCAAGGTCAGACCGAAGACCGATAAGGGTTCGTGGGAGGAGCCGAAGGGATTGTCTGTAAAGAGCGTCCAGATATTGAAGCCGAAGGAGGAGATGGTGTCGCCGTGGCTGCTGCCGGTGGCAAGGATGTAATGAAGGTGCGAGAGATACTGCGGGTCGTATTGAAGGTTCGCGTCGACAAGCAGGATCGGCGCGGCGAATGAAACGGCGAGAGCGGCCAGCGCGGGAAGCGAAGCCGTCCATTTGCGCGAGATGAGGATGAGGTTTGCGACGGCCATCGAACCGAGGGAGATCATGCTGAAAAAGACCAGTTGTTTGGTCATGACGAGACAGGAGAGGATAAAACCGAGAGTGAAGGCGAGGAGATAATTCCGCCAGGGCTTTGATTCGGGGATTTCGTTGAGTCGCGCCGCCGCGAGGAAAAACGCCAAAACGAAAAACTGCCCGGCGTTGTCGATCTGCCCCCAAAAGGATGTGCCGATCCATGACGATGGCAGCAAGCCGACAACGCCCGCCCAAAATGCCGCGTCTTTGACCTTCAGCGTTTTAAGCAGGTAGAAAAGGACGACGACATTCAGCAGGTCGATGGCGGCGAGGTAGTAACGGAATAGACCCGTCATCCCTTCAAAGTCGCGGATGCCGAGAAAGTCCACTGCCCCGGCGGAGAATGCCATGCCGAGAAAGGGGTAGTTGCAATACGCGCAGTTGACATAAATGCTTTGCGCGTCCTTTGCCCATTCCCGCGACCAGTATAGAAAGGCATCCAGGTCGTCGGGCTGGTACCAGGACGGGTACATGAAGATAACAAAAGCCGGGAAAAGCAACCCGGCTGTAAAAACGATCTGGTTTTTGTGTTGAATCGCTTTCTTCATCCAATTCATCTTTGACTCATTTGCAAACTACTCGGGGACGTGAGAGAACGTCCGCTGCGCGACTCACTTTTTGTACCAGCCAAACTCTTCGACCGCATCCACCATCGCCAGAATATTTTCCGGGGAAACATCTGCCATGACGGTGTGGACGGCGGCGACCATGTACCCGCCCTCCTCGCCGAGGAGTCCGATGTTGCGCTTCACCTCCGCGCGGACGTCGTCCGGGGTGCCGAAGGGCAGCGTGTTCGAGGTGTCTATCGCGCCGCAGAAGACGAGTTGTTTGCCGTATTGCTTCTTGAGTTCTTCGAGGTTGGACATCTTCCCGGCGGAGGACTGGATGGGGTTGAGAATGTCAATGCCCATTTCGATGAAGTCGGGCAGCAGGTCGAAGACGTCGCCGTCGGTGTGGAAGAAGACCTTGGCCTTCGTGCGCGATTTGATGAAGGAAAGATAATCGGCGTGGATGGGCTTGACCAGTTTGCGGTACATCTTCGGCGAGAGCATGAGGCTGGTCTTCATGCCGAGGTCGTCGCCGATCTTGATGATGTCGATCACGTCGCCGCATTCGTCGAGGAAATGTCCCATCAGGGTTTTGCACAGTTCGGCGGTCTTTTGCAACAGGGCGACGGTGAAGTCGGGATGCCTGCCCATGTTGTAATAGAAGTGATCCATGCGCTGCATTTCATAGCCGCGTTCGACGGGGAATGCCAGCCAGGGCGTGCCCATGATGGCGTATTGATTGTCCGCGTGCAGTTTCCGCGCCCGTTCGCGGACGTGCGCCACGCGGGTCGGGTCGTTCATGTCGGGCCACGGATATTTCTCGAGGTCTTCGATGGAATGCGTCTCTGCCAGCGGGTGATAATGCGGGAACCAGGAATCCTCGGCGGCTTTGACGACGCCCGAACCCCAGGAGTTGTAATACATGGAACCGGGTTCGCGGCTGGCGTTCTTCTCGAGGATGTGCTGCGGCTCGCGGTCCCACACGCCGCGCACGTCGGCATGAAGGCGTTCGAGAACTTCTTCGTCCACCAAGGACGCGCCCAATTCGGGGAAGTCGTAGATGTATCTATCGGGAGATTCGACGCCGAGGAGTTTTTTCAACCGGCGGTAGGCGACCATGTTGATTCCGGTGGCGTTGCTTGCGCCGATGACAATCGGTACGCGGTCGGGGACTTCATGGTTGATTGTGGCTAGGACACGTTCGCGGGATGTGAGGGGCATAGTATCTCCAAGAGACTTCCGAAGTCTTGAAGACTTCGGAAGTCTGTATTATTTCGCTTTGCCCTGGTTGGCGACGGCGGCGGCTTTTTGGGCGGCTTCTGCGGGGTCGCCGAGATAGTAATTCTTGATGGGCTTCAATTCTTTATCCAGTTCGTAGACCAGCGGCAAGCCGGTGGGGATATTCAACTCGGTGATCTCGGATTCTGAAATGTTGTCGAGATATTTCACCAGGGCGCGGATGGAATTTCCGTGCGCGACGACGAGCAGGCGTTTTCCGGATTTTATCTCAGGCGCGAGGGTCGAGTTCCAGTAAGGGAGGACACGCTCCAGCGTAATCTTAAGCGACTCGGTGGCTGGCAGCTGTCCCGGAGTCAATGAGGCGTAGCGGCGATCAAAGCGCGGGTGACGGGAGTCATCCGACTCCAATGGCGGGGGCGGCACATCGTAGGAGCGTCGCCATATTTTTACCTGCGCCTCGCCGAATTTTTCCGCCATCTCGGTTTTGTTCAAGCCTTGCAGCGAACCGTAATGGCGTTCGTTCAACTGCCATGCGCGGATGACGGGCAGCCAGTCCAAATCCATCGCATCCTGAATGATGCCGAGGGTTTTGATGGCGCGTTTGAGGACGGAGGTATAGGCGATGTCGAAATCGTAACCGGATTCTTTCAACAACTTTCCGGCTTCGGCGGCTTCGGCTTTGCCGAGGTCGGTCAGGTCAACGTCCGTCCAGCCGGTGAAGCGGTTTTCGAGATTCCACGCGCTTTGTCCGTGACGGACTAAAACAAGTTTGTACATTTATTGATCTCCTATTGCATTTTTATCACGGGTCTGATGTCGGCGGGAACGAAGACGACCTGCTCCCCTGCGAGCGTTCCTTTTGCAAGCAAAGCGGATAATCGGAGCCTGCCCATGACGGTTTTGGGTTTGTGATATTGCCAATAAGTCGATTCCTCGAGGTCGTTTCCCCATTTTTCGGAAAAGGCGGCAAACGACCGCGCGCCTCCGTTTTCAAGAACCCACGCCAGCGCGTTCTTCTCATCGGCGGATAATTTTCGGATTGCCCGGTCAAGGGATTCCCGGTCGCGCATTTCCCGCGAGATGTTCGCTATCAAGACCGCCTTCCGACCATAGGGGGTCACGTCCCAAAACCGCGCAACTTCGGCAAGCGCTTCCCGAGTGAGGCCGTTCAGGGTTGTCTCGGAGGTTGTGTCCGATTCCAATTTTGTATTGATGGTTTTTTTGTGCGCCCGTTCCCGGCTTTGCTTTTGGAAATTCGCAAAAAAGCCGCCGGAAAACACCTCTGCCATTCTCAACCGTCCCTCCCACCCATCGAGCAGGGGATTGTCCGGGCGCAGGCTGGAGGCAACCTCGAATTCGCGCTTGGCAACTTCGAATTCCTTCAGGTCGAAGGCGAGATACATGGACGCCACATGGGCGATAAAGGCGGTCTGTTCAGTAACAGCCGGGGCTTTCAGGACTTTTGCAATATACCCCCGCGCCAGTTCGACGTTGGGTTCATCTTCCTGCGCTTCCAATAACGCAAGATTGGCATAGGCAAACATATACTCCGGTTCCACTTCCACCGCCCTTTTCGCCAATTTTATGCCCTCCTCCTTTTGTCCGTTCTGTATGAGAGCTATGCCTAACATGTGAACGGCATATCCGCTTTGCGGGTCCAATTGAACCGCTTTGCTCAGATAGGATATCTTATCCTCGTTGTCGGCGGACCTTTGGGCTTTCTCCACCCACTGGGCGGCTTCTTCGGAAATGTTCAATTCGATATCGTCAGTGAGCATCTGCCCGGAAAATTCAACTTCGCGCCACTCGCCCAATTCCACGCTCCAAAAACGGATGGGGTTGGGAGGAATTGTCCGCCCATTTTGCGCCAAAGCAGATAAGACTTTAAGACGCGCATTGTCATCCCCTTGATCGCCCAGCGCAAATTCGAGCAGGCGGGCGTCCACATCCGGGCGGCAAATGGACAACAACATTCCCGAAACGGGAGCGGCAGAGTTTGGATCTGGCAGCATTTTCAACAAGCCGTTGATCACATAGGGGCGCGGCTGAAGATACTGGTCCAGTTTTTTCTGCAAATACGGCGGGGGGTCGCCGTCGCCCTTGTATTTCGATAATATATCGATCAAGTCTTCCACGGCAACCTGCGGCAAAAGCGTTCCCAGGGAACTTGAGTAATACGACGGCGCGACAAGGGTTTTCCCCGATTTTAGGGAACGGCGCAATTCCGACGCTAGTTCGAAGGCAGGCTCATAAAACTCCCCCGCCTTTTCCAGAAGTTTCTGCGCCTCCTTGTTCTTTCCAAAGCGCAGGGCGGCAATCCCCAGCGAGTGCCACGACATCTCCATTAATTCATCCGGGTCGCGTTTGAGGAATTTCTGTCCCAATTCCCATAACGCGGCGTGATCGCTCATTAATCCCAGCACAGAGATGGCGGTATCGTACTCTGCAAAATCGTCGCCAGCCTTCTGCACGCGATCCTTCATCGCCCTGGAGTATTCCCGCGCGTTTTCCTCCTCGTTCAACCCGATGTAAAAGATCGTCAGGTTCTTCAGCGCGTGAAAATTCTCCGGTTCGGTTTCCAACACTTTGCGAGCCTCGGCAATCGCCTCCTGAACCTTCCCGGCGTAATACAGCACAAAGGAACGGTTGTTACGCGGGGAAACCCAATGCGGGATCAACCTTAGGGCTTCGCGAGCCTGTTGCTCCGCCGCCGCCCATTCTCCCGCCGCAAGTTTTTCCTGCGCGACCTCATTGCACAAACCGGCTTTCTCCATCGTCTCATACGGCGCGCCCAGCATCTTTGCGGAATCCCCAATCATTCCCTTCGCCAGTTTTTCCATTTCAGCCATGTGAGCTTCCGCATTGTCATCCATCTCAGCCAGCGCATGTGCCCGGTTCAACATCCGCAGGGTGCGGGCGGGAAACATACGCTGGATGTAATATATGGCTTTGTAATAATAGGTTGGGGCATACTTGGGATGCACGCGTTCGATTTCATCCAAAACACGCATCCCCTCATCCTCCCCGGCGCGGAAATGTCCAACCGCTTTGGCGGTCATGAACTCCGGTTTTCTCTGCCAGCGGGCGGGCGCGGATTCAATGGCGTCAAAATACGCATCGGCATCCTCGCTTTCGAAGATGGATTGAAGCCTCTCCATAAATTCATCGAATGTTTCGGCGGGTTCGGGCGAATTGGATGGATGCGAAAAGGGAAATCCGGAGCGCGGCGGGTTTTGATTTTTCCTAAACATGTATGAGCCTCTGTAACGGTTTGCGCTATTTTACCGCCAACCTTTTTGAAATGGTAAAATCCCCGCATGTCCAACGAAGACATCACCCCCGTCCGCAGGCAATATCTTGATGAGAAGAAGAAACATCCCGATGCGATTTTGTTTTTTCGGCTCGGCGATTTTTACGAGACCTTCGACGAAGATGCCGAGATCACCGCGCGCGAACTCGACATTGTTTTAACCTCGCGTCCGGTCGGCGGCGGGGTGCGCGTGCCGCTGGCAGGCATTCCCTATCACGCCGTTGACAACTACCTCGCGCGCCTGATCGAAAAGGGCTATCACGTCGCCATCTGCGATCAGATCGGCGAAGTCCCCGCAAAGGGATTGGTCGAACGCAAAGTCGTCCGCGTGGTGACTCCGGGGACGGTGACCGAGCCGGGTCTTTTGCCGGGGGATGCAAATAACTATCTCGCCTCTGTGATTTTGGACTCCTCCGGCTCTTCCTCCGGGACGGCTGCTTCTGTTTCTTATACCGATGTCACCACCGGGGAATTCGCCGTCACCGAACTTCCGCTCGAGGCCCTGCGCGCCGAGTTGACGAGACTCCACCCCGCTGAAATTCTGTTTCCTGATAATCAAAAACTTCCCGACGGCATCATCGGTCACACCACCCCCCTGCCTGCATGGAAGTTCGAGCCGGGCAAATGCAACGAGACGCTGCTGACTCAATTCAACGCCGCCTCGCTGGATGGCTTTGGGTTGAAGGCGAACAGTTTATCCGTCCGCGCGGCGGGGGCGATCATTCAATATCTCAAAGAAACCCAGCCCAACGCGCTGAATCTTTTGAACTCGCTGCGTTCCTACAGCCTGAACGAGTTCATGACCCTGGACGCATCCACCCGCCGAAACCTGGAATTGGACGAAACATTACGCGGCGAACGCAAAGGGTCTTTGCTCGGCACGCTCGATGCGACCATCACACCGATGGGCAAACGCATGATCCACCAATGGGTCAGCCAGCCTTTATTGAATGTTGAACGAATCATCAAACGCCAGAACGGAGTGGAATATTTCGTTCAGAACGGCATGGCGCGGGCGGAGTTGCGCGAGGCGTTGAAACCGATCGCGGATCTGGAACGCCTGATCAATCGCGTCATTGCCGGGCAGGCGCAGCCGAGGGATTTGGCGGCGATGCGGGGGACGCTGGGGGAATTGCCGAAGATAAAAGAGGTAATTGGCGAACAGAAGGCAGAAGGCGGAAGGCAGTGGTCAGTTTGCGCGGAGCAGTTGTCACTCCTGCAAAACGCGCTGGATGACGACCCGCCTGCGACACTGCAAAACACGGGTGTGATCCGTCCCGGGTATTCGGCGGAGCTCGACGGGGTGATGGATGCGTCCAAACATGCGCGGGAGTGGATCGCGAATCTCGAATCGGTGGAGCGCGAAAAGACGGGCATCAAGACTCTCAAGGTTGGTTACAACAAGGTCTTCGGCTATTACATCGAAATCTCGCGCGGCGCGGCGGACAAAGCCCCGGAGCATTACATTCGCAAGCAGACGCTGGTCAACGCCGAACGCTTCATCACGCCGGAGATGAAGGAATACGAAACGCTGGTCTTGAACGCCGAAGAACGCATCAAGGAGATCGAGACGCGCCTTTTTAAAGAAGTCTGCGCGGAACTGGCGAAGGCGGCGAACAAGATTCTTTCCACTGCGCGGGCGATTGCCGAACTGGATGTTTTATCCGCTCTCGGCGAAGTATCCGCTCTGAATGGGTACACCAAGCCCCAGGTCCACGCAGGAAGCGAACTGGAGATTCACGAGGGGCGGCATCCGGTTGTCGAGCAGTTGTTAAAATCAGACCGCTACATCCCCAACGATGTCATCTTTGAAAAAGGCGAAGTGATTCGAGTCATCACCGGGCCGAATATGTCTGGGAAGAGTACATTTTTAAGACAAGCGGCGTTGATCGTGTTGATGGCGCAGATGGGATCGTTCGTCCCGGCGGCTTCGGCAAGAATCGGTCTGGTTGACCGCATCTTCACCCGCATCGGCGCGCAGGATGAAATCCATGCGGGGCAGTCCACGTTCATGGTCGAGATGGTCGAGGCGGCGAATATTTTGCATCACGCCACGACGCGCAGTTTGTTGATCCTCGATGAGATCGGGCGCGGCACTTCGACGTATGATGGGCTTTCGATTGCGTGGGGCATCATCGAACACATTCATAATCATCCGCAGTTGCGGGCGAAGACTTTGTTTGCCACGCATTATCACGAGTTGACCCAACTTGCAGAATTACTGCCCGGCGTGCGCAATTACAACGTCGCCGTCAGCGAAGCGGATGGCAGGGTGGTCTTCCTGCACAAGATCATCCCCGGCGGCGCGGATAAATCCTACGGCATCCACGTGGCGCAACTGGCAGGTCTGCCCGCGCCGGTCATTGGTCGCGCCAACGAGATCATGCTGGAGTTGGAAAAATCCGCGGCGCGCGGTGTGAAGATTGATCCGAATGTCGCGCAACAAGCCGCGCTCTTCCCGGAAACAAATCCGTTATTGGATGAATTGAAGGACATGGACGTAAATTCACTCTCCCCCATCGAGGCGTTGAACAAGTTGTTCGAGTGGCAGAAGCGGTTTACAAAATGACGCGCCGTTGAAACCGTTGATTTTGTATTGAAAAACTTCTTTTACCACGAAGGCTTGCGCTATGCCTGTCGAAGCGGCACAAGGTCACGAAGTTTTTTGCTGTGGCGGGTCTTTTTTCAGCAGGCTTATTCCACTAAGAATAAAAATCACCACGATCCAGTAACGAAACGAGATATTGTCTCCCACGAACAGGCTTGCGATCACCAATCCATTCATTAACCGTTGAAGCTGTGTAAGCATGGGTCTCAGGGAAAGCCGCGCATTCAAATAAAACAGTGTGACGACCAGGACGGAATAATCATAAAACAAAGCGTACGGCGTCAGGGCGAAGTTCACTAGAAAGGAATATGCCGTCAAAGCCGTCATATCTTTCGATTTTTTCACAAGGCAGGTTGTAAAAATAATCCCCAATAACGCGGCGAAAACATAAATCACGCAAGCAAACACGCCTGTCACGCCATATGAGGCGAGCCAACCCGGCAGCGTGGAAACATACCGCAGGGTTTGCGCTGCGCCGTTTTCGTTCAATGTGTAAGACAAGCCGGTCAATTTATCGGGTTGCATCAGGGCGAGATACCAGCCTGGCGACACGAACAGCGAGATCACAAGAAAACCTGACAAGGAGACAATCATGCTGATAACCGGTTTCCATTCCCGGCGGGAGATCAGCCAAGCCGCGAGGACCAGCCCCGGAAACCCGGTGACGTTTGGCTTGAACAAAATCAACGCCATAAAAAAACCAGTCAGTATCTGGCGCGACTGTTGGTATGAAAGCAGCAGAACTGTGACAAGAAACAAGATCGTAACCCCCACCTGCTCCGATCCCCAGGTAGACCAGGCAAATATAATAGTGGCAAATAAATAAGCGCCCCACCGCCGCCAGCCCGCAGGAGGCCATTCGATCAATTTCGAGAGGTTGAACAATCCCCAATACCACAAGCCAACATTAACCACAGCCCAGCAAAGACGCGCAAACTCATAAGGCAATAATGCCAGAACGGACATCGCCCAGGCAAACCAGGGCGCATAATAGAAAGGGTTATTCAACGCGCCGGTGGAGGAAACAATCTCACCCGCCAATTGGCTGTAATCGTAGGGATTTCCGCCGTTGAGCATCACCCTGCCCGCCGCATAATACACGCCAAAATCCACGCCGCCGAAGGAATACGCCATCCATGCAAGCGAAACACTTGTCACAAGGAACAAGGCAAAAGCGGCAAATTCATGTCGCGTAAAAGAGGACGGATTCTTCGGCACGACTCGGGATCCAATCATGGTGTTGCCCGTCCAAAGATCGTCACAGTTTCGCGTGAATAGACTTCGAAATACCCCAATTCCCCGGCGAACAAATCATCCAAATCCGTGTTCTGCCCTTCGAAGACCGCCACATAGTCATACCGCCAGTTCATTCGTTCCGCCCACAATTCAATACAATCAACCGAAGCGCATTGCTGCAATCGCGCCAGTTCACCGTATTGGTCGTAAAACCCATCGGAAAGCAGCCATTCATATCCCTGCAAAGTGGTCAGGTTGCGCCGGTTGGCAAGGGCGGGAAACCATTCTACATAAGGGTCGATCTCGGGGCTTTTGATTCCCGTCCATACCAGGAAGACAGCGTCACCCGCGGCAGATTTGTCCACCCATGTCATCGCCTCGCGATCCTGCAATCGCAAACTATTCCCCACCAATCGAAACCCATACAAACCCGAATCTATAAAAAGTAAAAAAAATGCTGCAAACAAAGCCGCATTAAACCCCCGGCTTGAATACAACGCTTCGAGATCGATCGTCGTCTTCCTTAATCGCGCCACCAGGGCGGGAAACGCCTCCGCAAACGCCAGCGCGGCCAAAAGCGTCATCGGGTAATGGGAAACGCTCGGCGCGCTGCGAGGCTCGACCAAAAACGGAAGGACCGCCCATGCCAGCAAAAAATATCGGCGCTTCCAAGCGCCCCACGCCAACCCAATTACGCGCAACGCAGTCGAGATCGGAATAATTCCCTCGACAGTGATCAGCGAACCCAGAGCGGTCAAAAGCGGCGTCCCATGCGAGCCGGTCTGCATTGCCGAAAGGAACGGCTCCAGCCCGTGATGAGAAATCACCGTCGCCCACCAGGGCGATGAAAGGAGCAGCACGCCAACCGCCACCATAACGGATTGGAAAAACGATCTGACCGCGCGCCCGAAGAATATCCATACCAGCAGGCAGGATGCCGCCGCATGAATCCCCGCCTCAGGGTGACTGAGAACGGTCAGCGCCCCAAAGAGCATGGTCAACGCTGTAAATTTTTTTCCGCCATTTTTATACAACCCCAAAACCGAGGAAACGGTCAGCAAAAGGAAAAAGGAACCGAAACTGCGCGTCAGCCCGCCGCCCATCACAAACCAGCCGAACGCCCCCGGCGTCAACGCATAAAACGCGGATGCCAGCGCCCCCCTGGGTTTCGATTCAAGCAATTCGGAAGCCAGCAGGTAAAACGCAACTATGGACAGCGAATTGACGAACGGGGGCAGCCAGCGCAGGAGCGTCAACTCCGGCAGGGAGAAAATATCCGCGAGCAGGCGGGCGATATAAAAACCAAACGGTGGGTACGCAAATGGAATATCGAGCAGGTTATAAGAAGTAAATTTCGGCAGGGCATATTCATTGACGGCTAAATCCCGAACCATGCTCAGGAACATGCCTCCGTCATTGAGCGGAAACCCGGCTTGAAGTCCGGGGAAGAAGCGGACAAATCCACCGAGGAGAAATCCTACGAAAAAAACGAGTCCGATCCATTGGTTTTCGGAAAGCGATTTATGGCGGTTCATATATCCTTTTCATTATGTCAAACGATCAGACCCGGAAGCCCGGTTTCGCAAGTGTATAATACGAACATGCCTCCAACAATGGGTATCAGCATTGTTTCACCCTGCTTGAATGAAGAAAAAAACAGTCGGCATTTGCGTCAAAAAAACTGCCAACTTTCTGCGGGAGGATGATATTCGCTGCGAAGCGATTGTAGCAGACAATGGCAGCCGTCCGCGCGCTGCCAAGAGATCGTGTGCAAGCAAAGGTTGTCAATGTGGGCTGCAAAATCTCCCGATTTTGCTCGAAAGTCGGGAGATGCCGCCACGGCGTCACTCTGCGCCGCTTTCGACTCCGTGCCTGGCTGTTTTGCTTGCACACAAGAGATCAGTTGAGCAAACCTCCTCAGTATTGGGCGGTTTATAATTCCAAAACAACGCGATTTTCGAAAGGACGGAATGATGGAAATGCCCGGGCAGAATAAAAACCCGACAAAGAAGAGAAGGCTTACCCGGGAGGAGATCGGGTTTCTGATATTCATTCCATCCGTGCTCTTTGGGGCATATCTTCGCCTGTATCTCCCCGCCATCTCCGGCTTTCCCATCAACGACGGCGCATTGTTTCTCAAGATGATCGAAGGCATTCAACAGAATAATTTTGCGCTTCCTTTTTACGTCGAATACAACCGTCTCGAAATCCCGTTCGCCTACCCGCCCCTGGCTTTCTACATCGCCGGAGCCGTGGGCGTTTTTTTTCGAATCCCGTCCATTCAGGTCATAACGTGGATGCCCGCCATTGTGCTCGCCCTGACGCTGCCCTTCGTGTTTCACCTCGCGCGGCTGGTAACGAATTCGACTTTTCAGGCGGGTATCGCGATCTTTTTCTATGCGTTTTTACCCCGCACGGCATGGTGGCTTATCATGGGGGGCGGGGTAACAAGAAGCCTGGGAAACCTGTTCCTCGTCCTCGCCGCCTCGCAGTTGTATTTGCTGATTACCAGGAAACAACGCATTTACATTATTTCTTCGATTATATTTTGCAGCCTGGTATGCCTGTCCCACCCGGAAGCGGCGCTTCACACCGCCATGACGGGCGCGTTGATCTGGTTTATCTTCGACAAAAAAATCGGCGGGGTAAAAAACGGGCTGGTCGTCGCCCTCGGAACACTGACGCTGACATCCCCCTGGTGGGCGCTGATCGTTTCCCGCTTCGGCTTTTCTCCGTTCCTTTCCGCCGGTAAAACCGGGTTTCATTCGTTTGTTGTCATCTTTCAATTTCTCGATAATTTTGCCGGGGAACAACTATTGACATTTATCTCCGTTCTGGCGTTTTTGGGGCTTTTCCATCAAGTCTCGAAAAGGCAGGCGTTTTTACCGGCGTGGTTCATCCTTCCGTTCATTTTGGAGCCCCGAAACGCGCCAAACGTGGTCGTCATCCCCATGTGCATCCTCGCATCCGTCTACCTGACGGAGACCGTCCTGCCGGGGTTATCAGCCAACGAGCAACTGGTGCGGGGAACCTCCGGGCGTCCGTTCGCCGTCCCAACGGCAGCGATATTATTCGCATACTTATCGATCTCCCTCCTGGTTGGAATGTTTATGTTCGATTTCAACCTTTCGACCAAAAAGGTATCAGCCGACACGCTGGATGCATTCGAATGGATCAATAACAACACGCCAAAGGAAGCGGGCTTTCTGGTGATAACGGGAAGCCCCAACCTGTTCAGCGACCATAATAATGAATGGTTTCCCTATCTTGCCGACCGTAAAAGCCTGACAACCATCCAGGGCATGGAGTGGCTGCAAAACATTGACTTCGAGGAAAAAAACGATCTCTTGATTGCCATCCAGAACTGCGTGAACTCGCCCGAAACGCTCGAATGTATCGAAACGAATATCTCTGAAAACCGGCTCGACTTCGATTACATTGTTGTCCAAAAAAACGGAAAGAACATCGGAAATCTTCTCTCGGAACTCCTGCGTGAAGACTCTTATAAAAAAGTATACGAGACGGCCGAGAGCGCGGTCTTCTTGAAGCAGCCGGGGCGGGGCAACTGACGCGTTTTTTTTCTTTACATGCGCATGGAAACTTTTATGTCGATCAATCTCGCAAAGAAAGTTCTCTTTTGGGCGTTTTTTGGAGGGCTGGCGCTTCTGACAATCATGTATAACCTGGATTGGGTGCTGAGGTCCAACACAAGTTACTACGACCTCGGTTCTTTCATTGCAGCCGGGCAGCTTGCCGCCGGGGGGGGGAACCCCTACTCGATAGACGCTCCATATATATTCGAGGTCGATTTCGAGCAGGCGGGAATCTCTGGCATCGCCCCCAACCTCAACCCGCCAGTTTCGGCCCTGCTCTTCGAAGAAATCCGCCTCATTCCGCCAGGGAGGCTGCTTGCGCAATCCAGGATATTTTCCTTCGCCTTGTTCTCCGTTCTGGTATTCATGTTGTCTGCGGCAAAAAAACAAAAAAGCCGGAAGTGGTTCCTAATTCTATTCTCTTTCAGCCTGGCTGGAATGTGGCACACCCTGCAACTGGGGCAGATCTATATTCTTCTCCTGGCGCTGGCCGCCGGGGCGCTCCACTTTTTGAGAAAAAAAAACTACTGGGCGGCCGGCGTGTTTCTCGGCCTGACGGCGGCGATCAAACCGAACTTTCTTTATTGGAACTTGATCCTTGCGGTCTGTGGGTATCTGAAATCCTTCCTGGTTTCGGGCATGGTATTCAGCCTCGTCAGTTCGATCCCGCTCCTGAAGTACGGAACCGGCATCTACTCGCAATGGTTCGACGCATCCATAAAGTATGGACCCGACCTCCTGCTTTTTCCGGGGAATAATTCGCTTCAAAGTCTCGCCGCGCGGTTCGATCTTTCGGGCGCAGGGACATCCCTGAGCGCCGCGGTTGCAATCGCAATCGCGCTGTTTGTGTGGAAATACAAACCCGGGGAAAACGCCATCAACCTAACCGCGATTACCGCAACTCTCCTCATCTCGCCTGTCGCATGGACCGGATACACCATTCTGCTGCTGCCAGTTTTATGGTTTCTGGATGAATGGAAGGCGGAACATTGGCTCACCGGAGCGATTCTTTGCGTCCCCTTTTTGTTTATTCTCGAAAATTTTGAAAAGAGTTTTGCGAACTTTATCTTCTTCGGCTGGTTTTACGGTTGGGGGCTGGTTATATTACTGACCGCGACGGTCCTGCGCGCCGTCAGGGGACTGCCCAGGACACAATAGTCAGGTGTGTAGCGCAAAACTGCCGGTGACTTGCTCAAAGCCGCCGTCCCTGGCGGCGCCTTCGGGACGGTAATTTCGGATAAAGTCCAATAGTCGGACATCCACCCAATATTCGGCAAATCAATTTTCGATTCTTTCCATTAAATACATGACCCGCCCGGAACCGGACACTGCGCGTTTGTCCAGGATCGAGAATCTCCCGCCAAAGCGTTTCTCAAACCCTTCAATCGTATATTCGTCGAAAATATCCTCGCGGGAAGCGAGTAATTTTTGCGTTTGCGAATCCGATTTTGGGACGAATTCGATGACAAGCCATTTTCCCAGCCCGTGAAAGAACTCGGCGATCTGCCAAAGAGGGACATTGTTTGAAATGGCAAGATGGTGAATGAGGGCGAGCGCAAGGACCATGTCGGCGGGGGCGCGTGAAGTCAGCGAGTCGCGTTCGTGGTTGTTCCACCCGAGCGACGGACTGGGGTTGGTCAAATCCATGACGAGGGGCAGGATGTGTCTTTCCCTGGCTGTTTTGACCTGCCGATAATTCTTTTCGACCGCGGCGGGATCGATATCGAAGGAAACCGAAGGAATGCCCTTATCGGCGGCGATGCGCGTGAAGACGCCGGTATTCGCTCCCATGTCCCAGACGGAGGCGGGGCGGACTTTTTCCACCCATTCATTTAGGATGCGCTTCTTCTCTTCGAAGGCGGAATCGGTGTAATTGGTAAAGGTGTAGTACTCGCCCCAATCTGTGCCGACAGGCTTCCAGTCCAGGGTTTGAACCGCGCTCTTTAAATTATCCAGCAGGCCGATCAACGCTTCGCGGCTCATCCTTCCGGCGGAGGCTGCGACCTTTTCGCCCGCATAGTGCGATTGGGCTTTTGCGTGCCAGTGGATGTGAGTCGCAAGCCCAAAGTTGAAGCGTGTGCCAAACGGGAGCAAACGGCTGGCAAGGTCGAGCGGGATGCCGTCTATGTGGTTGCGCAGCAGCTGCGAAAGGCGGACATCCACCTTTGCCATCAATGCCAGCGGCGCGAGGAAGTGTTGGCAGAACTGCCGGTATGCGATCCAGGGCGCGCCTTCCTTGTACGCTTCAAAGGAAAGGGTGTCGATCAGTTGGGCTTTGCCTTCATGAAATTGAATGTTGTAGGCGCTCGCATCCTTGAGCGACATGCCATGCTTCATCGCGCGGCGCTGAATGGAGAGGGTCGTCAACGCGGCATCTTTCAACTGCGAAAAGGACCACTCGTATGGATGGGATATGAAGCCGACCCTCTGCGGGCAAATCACTTTGAAGGCAAGGGACGGCTCCTCCGGTTCGACGGTTGTCTCTTCATGCGGAACGAGAAGCCTGCCCTTGACCAGGTTGTCGTAAAGCCCGGAACCGGTGAGCAGGGAGTAGTCGCTTCGGTAACGCTGATTAACCTGCCGGTACAGGACTCCGTCTCGAGAAAACAGGAATCCGCTTGGGTCGCGGAAGGAGGCGCGATTCCGTTCAGTTGTCACCGTTGTCCCCGCCGTCCCCGGAATCGTCGTCCTCTGCGGGCTTGACGCCGAATAAGCGTTTGATCTTCGACCACTGGGAACGGATAATCACACCCGCGCCTAAAATCGCGGCGAGGATCATTTGCAAGACGATGCTGCCGGAGCCGGGGTCGAGATAAAGGGCTGGAGAAAGGGGGATGGAAGACAAAATCATGCGGGCTGCTCTTTCTTGATTGGGATTGAAAATTCAAGACGGCTATTGTATTTCAGCGCCGCCATGCGGTCAATAAAGCCCCGGGGTTGACCCAGGGCTTTTCACCGTTTTGTTTTAGAGATTGGAAGCGTCTCAGCCTCTGAAGAAATTGGAGATGAAGAACCAGATATTTGCCGGGCGTTCAGCGAGACGGCGCATAAAGTAGGGATACCAATGCGTTCCAAACGGCACATAGACCCGCACCAAATATCCCTCGCTGACAAGCGATTCCTGCAAATCGCGCCGGATGCCGTAGAGCATCTGGAATTCCATGCCCGATTTGGGCAGACCGATCTTTTCGGCGTAACTTTTCGCAAAGGCAATGCGCTTGTCGTCGTGGGTGGCGATGGCGGGGATGGGCGGGATGCGCCCGTCTTCGCTGAGGGACGATGCTTGCGCGAGTGAGGCGTCCAGCATGATCTTGGTGATCAGGTCGAAGTTCGCGTCCACGTCCGCTTTTTTGGGAAAGGCTTTATCGGGCGGTTCGTTGTACGCGCCCTTCACATTGCGGATGCGGATGCCGTCCTGGAGCAGGCGGCGCGTGTCGGCTTCGGTCCGAAACAAATACGCCTGAATCACAATGCCGTGATTCTCGTATCCCTTTTCGCGCATGGCATAATGCAGGTTGATGGTCTTGTCGGTATAGGGGGTATCTTCCATATCCACCCGGACGAAAGTCGCAGCCGCCCTCGCACGCGACAGAACCCGTTCCAGGTTTTCAGCGCACAGGCGCTCGTCCAGCCCCATGCCGATCTGGGTCAGTTTGATCGAGACATTGCTTCTCAAGCCCGGTTCCGCGCCGATGGCATCCAGCGTGGCAAAAATATCCTCTGCGGCTTGCTGGGCTTCTTCGGGCGCGTTGGTATGCTCGCCAAGGTGGTCGAGCGTGGCATTGATGCCTTTCGCGTTCAAATCACGCACAGCCTTCAAGGCGTCTGCCAGGTTGGTTCCCGCCACAAACCGCGAAGCGGTCCGCCAGGCAAAGCCCCAACCGGTGATCAAACGCTGCGCCCATGCGGCTTTGGAAAGGTAAATGAAGAATGAACGGAGCATATCCATCCTTTGATTAATGGGATGTATTGTGATTTGTGTGCAAGCAAAGGTTGTCAATGTGGACTGCGACATCTCCCGATTTTGCTCGAAAGTCGGGGGATGTCGCCATGGCGCCACAGCGCCGCTTTCGCCTCCGTGCCTGACATGTTTTACTTGCACACAGTGATTTATTCTAGCACAGCCCGCCCGGTTCGGTATGTTATACTTTTTCCGTGATATTTGTCATGAATAAAATCATCAGAGGTTAAACCCCAGCGTGAGAAACCGCAACACCAATACCATTTTACGCGGCGTTTCCATCCTGTTTCTGATCGGAGCCTTCGTCCTCA
Organism: Candidatus Villigracilis adiacens; assembly: GCA_016703605.1. Lineage (GTDB taxonomy): Bacteria > Chloroflexota > Anaerolineae > Anaerolineales > Villigracilaceae > Villigracilis > Villigracilis adiacens. The sequence goes on from JADJBU010000005.1 coordinate 193,077, forward strand.
CCGTCGTATCGCTGATCGCCTACAGCCGCCAGCGCACAGGATACCCCGCCGGAATGACCATCGCGGGCGTGCCCGTTGACGGACTCGTCCCCGCCGAAGCCTCGCAGCGCCTGCTCGAAGTCTACACCTCCCCCATCGAAATCCACTATGGCGAAGCGGTCTTTCACATCGACCCCGGAGCCGTCGGCTTCACCGTGGATATCGACACGATGCTCGCCGCCGCAGACCTTTCGCGCACGGGCGGTTCCTTCTGGAGCGGGTTTTGGGATTACCTGTGGAATCGCACCCCGCCCTCCACTGAGATTCCGCTCAGCGCCTCGATCTCAGAGGAACGCCTGCGGGAATTTCTACAGAACGAGATTTCCTCCCGCTACGATACGCCCCCCGCGCCCGCCCAACCGCTTCCCGGCGGGACCTCGTTCCTCCCCGGCGCTCCCGGGCAGACTCTCGACCTCGACCGCGCCGTATTAATCATCACCACCGCGCTCCGCTCCCCGTCCGACCGTTCCGTCGCGCTTACATTCAACCAGACCACCGCCGCGCGCCCCACCGCCGACAACCTTGCGATCCTGCTCAAGCAGATCGTCACCGTCTCCGATTTCGACGGCTTGCTCGGCTTTTACATGATGGATTTGCAGACCGGGCAGGAGATTCACTTCGCGATCAACAACAAACAGGAAGTCACCGTCGAGCCGGATATCGCCTTCACCGCCTCCAGCACGATCAAACTCCCGATCCTGACCTCCTACCTGATCAACCGCGGAACCGAACTCGACGCCCAAACCGTGGACGTGATCACCCGCGTCTTCCAGATCTCAGACAACTCCGCCACCGACCTGATCCTCGAACGCATTGACCCCAGCAATGGACCGGTCATTGTCACCCAAAACATGGAAGCCATCGGGCTGACCAGCACCTACATCAGCGGCATGTTCTTCCTCGGCGCGCCAAACCTTATTCCAAACAAGGTCACCCCCGGCAACGCCCGCGCAGACATCTTCACCGACCCCGACCCCTACTCGCAAACCACGGCATCCGAGATGGGCGTACTGCTCGCAGACATCTATCAATGCGTTCAAACCGGCGGCGGCGCGTTGATCGCCGCGTTCCCCGGGCGGGTCACACCTGCCACCTGCCAGGCGATCATCGACTTTCTCGCCCTCGACAAATTCGGCGCGTTGATCCAGGCGGGCGTCCCCGATGGAACGCTCGTCCCCCACAAACACGGCTTCGTCCTTTCGCGCGACGGCGTCATGCACGATATCAGCGATGTGGGCATCGTCTATTCCCCGGGCGGAAATTTCGTCCTCTCCATTTACACCTACCATCCCGTTCAAAACGTCTGGGACGTAACCAACCCGCTCTTTGTCAACCTCACCCAGGCGGTTTACAACTACTTCAACGTCGCCAGCCAATGACCAGGCAACCCGTTTTCACAATATTGTGAAAACGGGTTGTTTTATCGCACATCGTATATAATTCGACCCATGAGCGCATCGCTGGGACTGTACCGACTTGGTCAGGTGGACCGTCAAATCGACCGCGTCCGTACGCGCCTTGATGCCATCCAGAATGCCCTCGACAACGACGCGGAGCTGCGCTCCGCGCGCGCGCGGCTCGAGCAAACCACCGAAGAACACCTGCGCGCCCAGCACAGCCTGAAGAACGCCGAAGCGGAAGTGGGCGCGTTGAAGATAAAGATCGAACAAGCCGAATCCAGCCTGTACGGCGGTTCGATCAAAAACCCAAAGGAACTACAGGACATTCAAAAAGAGATCGCCTCGCTCAAGAAACACCTCGCCACCCTCGAAGAACGCGAACTTGAAGCGATGTTCCTCGCCGAAGAGACCGGGTCAAGCCGCGATAAGGCGAAGACCGACCTTGAACTCATCCAGGCGCGGCTCGGGAACGAACACAAAAAACTGATCGAAGAACAGACCGACCTCGTCAAACAAATGGAAAGCCTCGGGCAGGAACGCGAAGCCGCGCTCGCACCAATCGAAAGTTCGATGCTGCGTTCGTACGAAGACCTGCGAAACCAGAAACGCGGCGTGGCAGTCGCCAAGGTGGAAGACGGCGTCTGCGCCTCGTGCGGCACGCCCATCAACGCCGCCCTCCAGCAAAACGCCCGCTCGCAAAAAAACCTGGCGTATTGCCCCTCCTGCGGGCGCATCCTGTTTGCGAATTAGACCAACCGCATGTTTGCCAACCTCGAACCCATCTCCTTCCTAGCCGGTTTCCTGACAGCCACCATCCTGTGGTTCGTCGTCACCCGCTCGCGCCCGCTGATCGACGAAATGCGCCAGATCTGGAAGGAACAGCGCGAACTCGCCCAATCCCGCAAGACGAACACCGTCGAAGAAAACCACCGCCGCCTGGCGCTGCGCCGCGCGCAGGGGATGCACATCGCCGCCCAACTCTTCGCATTGGACGACATCCTCCAGGAACCGACCGTCCTTACCCCCCCCGCACCAATCGCGCCGGGAGCAGCCGCCCGCTTCGAAAATGTCGTCACCCAAAGCCTGCCCTACCTGCCCGCCTGGCCCGAACTCGCCGCCATCTACCAGCCGCATACATTGACCCTTCCGCAAGCCCTGGCAGGCGGAGCCAACCTCGTCATCATCGGTCAGCCCGGAATGGGCAAAACCGTCGCATTGGCATATCTCGCCAGCCTCGCCGCAAACCGCAGCGAAAAACTGGGCAGGCAGCAGGATGCCATCCCCTTTCACCTGCATGTCGCCGATTTGCAGTTACCGGTGAAAGACCCCAGGAACATCCTCAACCCGATCATCGAATCCGTTTCAGAAAACGCGCCGGTCTTCGACGCGGGGAAAATCCCGGCATTTGTGCAAAACGCATTCAAGAGCGGCAAAGCCCTTTTCCTTGTGGACGGCTTCGACGAAATCACGCCGGACGAACAAAATCTTGTTTCCGATTTTTTCAAAACGCTGCTAAACGAACACCCCGACATTCAGATCGTCACCACCGGCGCGCCCGAACACCTGGACGGTCTCATCCTGCTTGGGTTCGTCCCCCTTTCGCTCTCCGCCTGGAACGAAAGAGCGAACGCAAAATTTATCACCGCCTGGGGCGAATTATGGATGCGCACCATTGCGCTGGAAGCCTGGGCGCAAACCGGACCCGGATACGTGGACCCGCTTCTTGTCAACTCCTGGCTTGGTTCTGTTACTGGAAACTTATCTCCCCTTGAACTGACTCTCAAGGTCTGGGGCGCGTACGCGGGAGACAGTCTCGGTCCGCATGTCTTGGAGTCAATCGCCACCCACATCCGCCGCATCGCCCCGGCGAACACGCCCGTCGCCGCGCTGGAGACCCTTGCCATGCAGGTCGTCATCAGCGCCGACCCGGTCTTCGATCCGCGTAAGGCGCGGGAATGGGTGAAATCCTTCGAGGTGGCTGAAACTCCCGAAGGCGAACCAGTTCCAACGTCCGAAGGTGAGGCGAAGGAAATTAATCCAACCACCCGGACGCGCAAAAAGGTCGAGAAGGTATCCACCCCCACGCATGGGTTGTTATCAAAAATGACCGCCAGCGGACTGCTGGTCTCGCACCCGAACAACCGGATGCGATTCGTTCACCCCGTTTTTGCCGGATACCTCGCCGGTCACGCGCTGACCAATTACAACGCGGATGAAACCCTGCTCAACCAACCGGACTGGTCGGGAAAAAACCTTGCCATGCGCTACATTGCCGCTCACGGCGACGCGAGCCGCCTGGCGCAATATATGATGGGGTATTCGCGCCTGCCGATGCACCGCTCACTGTTCGAAGCCGCGCGCTGGCTGCGAGACGCGCCGCGCAATGCTCCGTGGCGGGGAAAGATGTTCAGCCTGCTCGCTGAAATCCTGCAAACAGACGGACTGCCGCTCGGTCTGCGCGGACAGGCATTGGCGGCTTTCATTTACAGCAACGATCCCGCTGCCGCTTCTTTATTCCGGCAGTTTGCCTCGTCCAAGTCTTTCGAACTCATTCATCTTGCCATCCTGGGCATCGGCGCGACACGCGATGCAAAATCGCTGAAATTATTGGAAGGGGCGTTGCAGGCTCCCAGCGTATCGGTCAAACGCGCCGCCTGCATGGCGCTTGCCGCCATCGGCAGCATCGAAGCGATGGAGATCGCCGCGCGCGCATTGTTGAACGGCGAAGAGGACGTTCGCCGCGCCGCGGGCGAGGCGGTCGCCAACGACCCGAACGAAGGTCACTCGATGTTGAAGGATGGCATCGGCATCAACGATATCCTCCTGCGCCGCGCCGCCATTTATGGGCTGGGACGCGTCATGGAAGACTGGGCGCTCGACCTTTTGAAGAAGGTCCAGATCGAAGACGATCAATGGGTGGTGCGCAATGCCGCCACCGAAGTGATCGACATGCGGACGAAGGGCGAAGCCTATTCGCCGGTAAAAACCAGCGCCCCGTCCGACACGCCCTGGCTGGTGGAATTTGCCGCAAAGAAGGGCGTGGGCGTATCGCCGGGCGTTCCGGCAACCGACATCCTGCTCGTGGCTTTAAGAGACGAAGACCCCGAAGTCCGCCTTGCCTCGCTGCAACTGCTCAAATTCACGCCGCAGGAGCATGTCTTGAAATATCTCTACGAAGCCATGCAGGACGACGACACGGAACTAAGGGAATACACGTTCAACGCCTTATGGGAACTTGGCTCCGCGGGGGTCAAACTTCCCGATCCTTCAGAATATGGATTGAATTGACATGCTGATCACGAACGCGAACCTCATCACCTGGGAAACGCCCAACCGCGTTCTCCCGAACCATGCCATCCTGATCGAAGGCGATGTAATCAAAGAGATCGGGACGACGCGCTCCCTGACCGCCAAATACCCAAAAATGAAGCCGGTGGATGCCAATGGGCAATACGTAATGCCCGGCGGTATTTGCGCCCACACCCATTATTACGGCGCATTCGCGCGCGGCATGGCGATTCCCGGGCCCGCGCCAAAGGATTTCCCCGACATCCTCAAAAAACTTTGGTGGCCCCTCGACCGCTCGCTCGACGCGGAGGGAGTCCGCTATTCGGCTTTGGTCTGCCTGGCGGACGCCATCAAACATGGCACAACGACGTTGATCGACCATCACGCCTCACCCAACGCGATAGACGGCTCGCTGGATGTCATTGCCGACGCCGTGGACAAAAGCGGGTTGCGCAGCGTGCTTTGCTACGAAGTCACCGACCGCGACGGGGTCGAAAAAGCGAATGCCGGGATTCAGGAAAATGCGCGTTTCATGAAGCGCCTCGCCTCGAATCCGCACCCGAGGCTGGCAGCCGCCTTCGGGCTTCATGCCAGTCTGACGCTTTCAGGCGCGACCCTGCAAGCCTGCGCCGCCGCCGTCCCCGAAGGGATGGGCTTCCACGTCCACACCGCCGAACACGAATCAGACGAATACGACAGCCTGCAAAAATCCAATATGCGCGTCATTGACCGCCTGCATAAACACGGCATCCTCGGTCCGAAGACCATCACCGCCCACGGCGTCCACTTCGATGCGCGCGAGATGGAAATCCTCAAAGAGACCGGCGCCTGGCTCACCCACCAGCCGCGCTCCAATATGAACAACGGCGTCGGCGCAGCGCAGGTCGAGTCCATGCTGCGGCTGGGAATCAAGGTCTGCCTCGGCAACGACGGCTTCTCCAATTCCATGTGGGACGACTGGAAGGCGGCATATCTCCTGCACAAAGCCGAACACCGCGATCCGCGCCGCATGGGCGGATACGACGTCCAGCAAATGGCGGTCTACAACAACGCTGCGCTGGCAGAGGTCTTTTTCCCCAATACACAGATCGGAAGACTCGTCTCCGGCGCGGCTGCCGACCTGGTCTTCGTGGACTACCATCCCTACACCCCGCTCACCGACGGCAACCTGCCCTGGCATATCCTCTTCGGCTTCCAGCAAAGCATGGTGACCTCGACCATGGTCGCCGGGAAATTCCTGATGAAAGACCGCGAACTTCTGACGCTTGACGAAGCCGAGATCGCCGCGCGCGCAAGGGAAATTGCCCCGCGCATTTGGAAGAAGTACGAAGAGGAAGTTGCGAAGGTTATTTAACGCAGCAGCGCAAGGTTTACCTTGCGCCGTAAGGGGCGACCCGTCCAATTTACCGGGAACCTTGATGCGTCCCGCTGAAAGCGGGAAGAGAGTCGCCCTTTGGACGGGTTAACATGAGTTAATGCAATCAACGGAGTCTTACGTATATGAACAACAGTCAACTTTTGCTAAAGATCGCGATCCTCGGCGGCACAGGCAAGGAGGGCAAGGGGCTTGCCTACCGCTGGGCGTTGGGCGGATACCACGTTCTGATTGGTTCGCGGAGCGAAGAGAAAGCCATCACAGCCGCGCAGGAAATACAGGGAATGCTCGGGGAGGGCATCTCGATTGCCGGTATGGACAACGCCCTCGCCGCAAAAGAAGCCGACATCATCGTATTGACCGTCCCCTACGCCGCGCACCGCGACACCCTCGAAACGGTCAAAGAGCAGTTGGAAGGAAAAATCCTCGTGGATGTGACCGTGCCGCTTGTGCCGCCGAAGGTCGCCACGGTCCAAATGCCCGCCGCCGGGTCTGCCGCGCAGGAAGCCAGGCAAATCCTCGGTGAAGGCGTGGAAGTTTGCGCCGCATTTCAAAATATATCCCACGAACATTTGCTGGGCAACGAAGGCGTGGAATGCGATGTGCTCGTAACCGGCACCAGCAAGGACGCGCGTTCCGAGGTCATCAAACTTGTCGAAGCCGCCGGTCTGCGCGGTTGGGATGCGGGTCCGCTCGAGAATTCGGTGGTGGTCGAGGGTCTCACCAGCGTATTGATCGGCATCAACAAAAAATACGGCTCGACCCATGCGGGGATCAAGATCACGGGTATTTCAAAGTAATCCGTGATGCGGGATGTATAAAAATTAAGCATCCCGCATTATGCATCAAGCACAATGTCGCTAACCCTCACCCCTCTCAATAACATCCCCCTTATCCGCCACGGAGACAACCTGGCGGATATTATTCTTAATGCCATGCCAAATACAGGCTTGGAACTGCAAGACAACGACATATTCGTCCTCGCCCAAAAGATCGTCAGCAAATCCGAAGGACGCATGGTCAACCTTGCGGATGTCGAACCGTCTCCACGGGCTAAAGAGTTATCCATACAGGTGGAAAAAGACCCGCGCCTGATCGAATGGATATTACGCGAAAGCAATGAAGTCCTGAGAGTCCGCAAGGATGTGCTGATCGTCGAACATCGGCTCGGCTTTGTGTGCGCGAACGCGGGCATCGACCATTCCAACGTCAACCCGGATGAAGACTTCGTCCTGCTCCTGCCTGAAGACCCCGACCTTTCTGCAAGAAATTTGCGCGAGGAAATCTATAAAACCACGGGAAAGACCACAGGCGTGATGATCATCGACTCGCACGGGCGGGCCTGGCGCAACGGCACAGTCGGCGTGTGCATCGGGTTGGGCGGCATCCCGGCCCTGGTCGACGAGCGCGGCTGGCAGGACCTGTTCGGCTACACCCTCAAAGCCACCATCGTCGGGGTCGCGGATGAACTTGCCGCAGCCGCATCGCTTGTAATGGGGCAGGCCGCCGAAGGGACTCCAGTGACGCATGTGCGCGGCTTTCCCTATCCTTCAAAGGAAGGCTCCCTCAAGGAACTCATCCGTCCGAAAGATATGGATATGTTTCGGTAAAACAGTAGAACAAGTCTGTAGACTTGTTCTACTAACAAGAATCTTATACAGGTTTGCTATAAAGACGGCGCAATCATCACCACGGAGGCAGAATGCCATTCCCTGAAAAATTCCTCGACCTCTTCAAACCTGAAACAAAAGCCTTTCTCTTTCTTTCAACTGTAAACGCGAAGGGACAGCCGCAGGTCTCGCCCGTCTGGTTCGACCACGACGGAGAACACATTCTCATCAATACCAATGAGGGGCGGCTGAAAGACCGCAACATGAAATCGCAGGCGGATGTGGCGATGGTTATCCAGGACCCGAACGATCCGTACCGCTACCTCGGGATTCGCGGAAGGGTCGTCTCGTTCACACGCGAAGGCGCAGACGAGCACATCAACAGGCTCTCGATGCGCTATTACAAAAAACCGTGGACATACCGCGAGGGTCAGAAGCGGATCATCTTCAAGATTCAACCGGTATCCTTTGACGAACACGATTGACCTCCGCAACTTCCTGCGCGCCCGCCGCTCGATCCGCCGCTTCAAACCGGACCCGGTGCCCGATTCGGTCATCCGCGAGATTCTCCACACTGCCGCCTTTGCCCCCTCCGCGCATAACCGGCAGCCCTGGCGTTTTGCCGTGGTGACGGATTCTTCCGCCAGACAACGGCTCGTCGATTCAATGGCACTCGAATTCCAGCGCGACCTCGAACAAGACGCCCTGCCGCCCGATGAAATTCAAAAACGCATCGAACGCTCGCGCCAGCGGGTTTCAAACGCGCCGGTCGTTGTCATCCTCTGCGTAGACATGAGCGGGATGGATAAATACCCCGATACAAAAAGAAGGAAAGCCGAATACATCATCGCCACCCAGTCTGCGGCGAATGCCGGGATGCAATTGCTGCTCGCCGCCCACGCCGAGGGACTCGGGGGCGTTTGGGTATGCAGCCCGATGTTTGCTCAGAAAACCGTTCAAGGCGCGCTCACCCTGCCCGACACATGGGAACCACAGGCGATGTTCCTGCTTGGGTATCCGGCGGAGACGCCGCCGCTGCGCGAGCGAAAAAAACTAAAGGATATTTCGATATTTCAATGAAAATCACAGCACTTGCGGGCGGGGTCGGCGGCGCAAAGCTGGCGCATGGACTGTCCCTCATCCTGCCGCCTGAAGACCTGACTGTCATCGTCAATACCGGGGATGACTTCGAGCATCTCGGTTTGAATATCTCCCCGGACCTCGATACCGTCTGTTATACGCTGGCGGGGCTTGCCAACCCTGAAACCGGCTGGGGACGGGTGAACGAAAGTTGGAACGCCTTTGCCAATATCGAGAAACTCGGCGGACCTGCCTGGTTCCGCCTGGGAGACAGAGACCTGGCGACCCATCTCGAGCGGACAAGGCGACTAAAGGAAGGGAAACCGCTTTCGCAAATTACAAAGGAATTCTGCGAAGCGTGGAATATCAACCCCACCGTCCTGCCGATGACAGACTCGCCGGTGCGGACGATGGTGGAAACGGAGGAAGGCGAACTGGCGTTTCAGGAGTATTTTGTCCACAGGCGCTGCGAGCCGCGGGTCAAAGGCTTCAGGTTCGACGGAGTCGACGTCGCTGAACCAGCCCCGGGCGCGAAAGAGGCGCTTCAGTCGGCTGATGCGGTCATCTTCTGTCCATCGAATCCCTGGGTGAGTATCGATCCCATCCTGCGCGTCGTCAAACAGATCAATAAACCGGTCGTTGCCGTCTCCCCGATCATCGGCGGCGAGGCGGTGAAGGGACCGGCGGCGAAGATGTACCGTGAACTGGGGATCGAACCCTCGGCGCTGGCGGTGGCGGAACATTATCGAACCATCTTGAAGGGTTTTGTGTTAGACAACGCAGATCGCGCATTTATCGAACAGGTCGAATCGATGAAGGTTAAAATCCGGGCAGCCGATACGCTTATGAAAAATGTCGAAGACCGCGCGCGCCTCGCGCAGGATGTGCTACACTTCGCCGGGAGTTTATAACCATGTCACTTTGGGCAATCCTGCCTGTAAAGCCGCTGCGGCGCGGAAAGTCGCGGCTGGCAGGCACATTAACGGAAGACGAACGCGCCGCTTTAAACGAGGAATTATTGGAACGAACCCTTCGCACTCTTTCGAGTTTGAAGGAACTGGATAAAGTGCTGGTCGTCAGCCGCGACTCGCACGCGTTGACCATCGCCCGCAATCACGGCGCAAAGACGGTGCAGGAGGACGGACAGCCACACTTGAACACGGCTTTAGCCCGCGCTTCGGTGGTGGCTCAGGTCCATGCGACGCAGGGGGTGCTGGTGCTGCCGGTTGACCTGCCGCTTCTGACTCCCGACGATGTGGTCGCGCTGATCGACAGGGCGACCAAGCCCCCGGTTGTGGTCATTGCGCCGGACCGTCATCACAAGGGGACGAATGCCCTGTTGATGGTCCCTGCCGGGCAGATCGAATATGAGTTTGGCGAAGGTTCGTTTCAACGCCATTGTGAACGCGCCATTCAATCCGGCGCAAGGCTCGAGGTTGTAGACCTTCCAACGCTGGGACTCGATCTCGACGACCCGGAAGACCTTGAGTTGATACGCAAGATCGAATCTCAAAAAGTATAGACATTCATACGCCACATGTTTCGTAAACCCTATGAATTTTGCGAAACCTGTGGCAAAATTTTTATCAATTGTCTGACAACCGATTAGAGTTTAAATCTAACGAACACAGCCGTATCAATCACCCCACAAAAGGAGAATGCCATGACCAAAGAGCGTGTCGCCCTGTACCTGCAAGATTCGCATGACCTGCGCGACGGGTTGGACTATGCAAGGTACGCCGAAGAGAAAGGTTTTGAAGCCGTCTGGCAGGCGGAAAGCCGACTCGTGCGCGATGCAATCGTGCCGATGGCTGGTTACGCGGCTGTGACGAACAGGATCAAGGTCGGTTCGGGCGTGATCAACAACTGGACGCGCAACATCGGTCTGCTTGCCGCGACTTTTCTTACGTTGGACGACCTCGCCCCGAACCGCATCATCTGCGGATTGGGCGCATGGTGGGACCCGCTGGCGGCGAACGTCGGCATTGACCGCAAGAAGCCGTTGACTGCCATGAAGGAAACAGTACAGGTCATGCGGAAACTGCTCAACCTGGAGCGCGTCACCTTCGATGGCGAATTCATCCATGTGAAGGATATCGAACTGGACGTGGTCTACGGACGCCGCGAACCGCGCAATGTGCCGATCATGATCGGCGCGACCGGCGACAAGATGATGGAACTCACCGGCGAAGTGGCGGACGGCGCGGTGCTCAATTACTGCGTTGCCCCCGAATACAACGACAATGCGATGGAACTTCTGAATAACGGCTTGAAAAAGTCGGGGCGCAAGATGGAAGACTTCGACCGCCCGCAGTTGATCGTCTGCTCGGTGGACGAAAGCCACGAGAAAGCCATCGACTACAGCAAGATGCTGTTATGCCAGTACATCGCCCAGCAGCCGCATATCGCCAAAGCGTCGAATGTTTCAGACGATGTGGTTCAAAAGATTCAGTCCATTTTGGGCTGGCCCGCCACGAAGGAACAGGTGATGAAAGCCAAGGACCTTGTGCCGGATGAACTCGTCCACAAGATCACGGCGTCTGGCACGCCCTCCGAAGCGAAAGCCAAAGTGGAAGAGTACAAAAAGCGCGGATGCACCTGTCCGATCCTCTACCCGGTGGGCGGAAATTTCAAATTGCTGATCGATACCTTCGCGCAGAATTAAGCTTTAATACCGTGCGCCTGAAATGCAAGAGCCGTATCATCTTGACACGGCTCTTTGCTTGCCGTATACACAAAGAGAAAAGAATCAAGGAGACTTTGAATGAAAGCACGAATCATTTCGCTTATCTCGCTGCTCGCCATTTTACTCGCGGCTTGCGCGCCAGCCGTCCCTGTCACCCAGTCCGCTGAAACCGAATCAGCCCCCGAGGTCCAGACGGAGCCGCCTGCCGTTACCGGGGAATCCGCCGCGGTGGAAAACGCCGGCACGCTTAAGATCGCCGTCCTGCCGATCATCGACGCGCTGCCGATGTACGTTGCCGAAGCCGAAGGTCTGTTCGCCAAACATGGCGTGGCGGTTGAATTCATCCCTGTGGCTTCCGCGCCGGAGCGCGATCAGTTACTTGCGGCGGGTCAGGCGGATGGGACGATCAACGAGACGCTTTCAGTGATGCTGTTCAATAAAGATTCCGCGCAAATGCAGGTTGTACGTTATGCGCTGCGACCGGGCGAAGGGTATCCGCATTTTCGCATCCTGGCTTCGGGGCAGAGCGGCATTACCGTCTCCTCTGAACTCAGGAATGTGGAGATCGGCGTCTCGCAGGGAACGATCATCGAATACGTCACCGAGCGCTTGCTGCAAACACAGGGACTATCTCCCGATGAAATCAAGACGATTGCCGTGCCGAAGATCCCCGACCGCATGGCGCTGCTCGGGTCGGGCGAACTTGCCGCGGCTGTGCTGCCCGACCCGCTGGCCTCGCTTGCGATGAGTCAGGGCGCGGTGAATGTGGTCGACGATTCGATGAACCCTGAATATGGTTTCAGCGTGTACTCTTTCCGCAGGGAAACGATTGATGCGAACCCCGAAGCAGTGAAGGCTTTCCTTGCGGCGATCGAAGAAGCGGCTGATCTCATCAACCTGGATTCGGCGAAATACACTGCCTTATTAAGCGACAAGGGACTCGTCCCGCCGCCGTTGCTCGAAACCTTTGCCGTGCCGCCTTTCCCCGATCAAGCCGTGCCCACCGAGGCGGAATGGAATGACGGACTGGCGTGGCTCAAGGAAAAAGGGATTTTGAGCGCGGATGTGAGTTACGCCGATTCGGTCAACGGGTCGCTTCTGCCGTAATCCGCTTATTAGACCTGACAGGTTTCCAAAAACCTGTCAGGTCTCTTATCATGATAAACATCCAATCGCTCACCTTCGGGTACGCCGATCACCCGCCGCTCTTCCAGAACTTCAACTGGAAGATCACGCGCGGCGAGACGTGGGCAATTCTCGGTCCTTCGGGCTGCGGCAAGACCACGCTGTTGTATTTGCTGGCCGGGTTGAAGTTCCCGGCATCTGGTTCAGCGCAGATCGACGGCGAACACATCACCCGTCCGCGCCCGCAAAGCGGATTGATCCTTCAAGACTACGGCTTGTTACCGTGGTCTACTGTGCGCGAGAATGTGGCGTTGGGACTGAACGTCCGCAAATTTTACGGCGCAGACGGCAAACACGCGCCGGATGATTTCATCCCCAAAAACAATATCGAGAATTGGATTCAACGCCTCGGCTTGGGCGAAGCGGCGGATAAATTCCCGGCTCAACTTTCGGGCGGGCAGCGTCAGCGGACGGCGATTGCCCGCACGCTCGTCCTCGAACCGGACCTGCTCCTGATGGATGAGCCTTTTTCTTCGCTGGATGCGATCACCCGCGACGACCTGCAGCGCCTGACGCTCTCGCTGTGCGAAGAAAAAAATATCATACTGGTGATCGTCACCCATGCCATCGAAGAGGCCGCGGCGCTGGGAAAAAAGATTCTTTTATTGGGTACGCCGCCCAATCAAAATCCGCGCATTTTCGAGAATCCGAACGCGGGCAGGGACGGATATCAGAACACTTCCGATTTCCAGGACCTGTGCAGGGAACTTAGAAACGAAATGCAAACACGGAGCGCGCAATGAAACGGCGCGACGTCCTTCTCGCGGCGGCGGCGATCCTTGCGACCTGGCAGGTTGCGGCGATGATCGTATCCATGCCCATTTTGCCAACTCCGTTGACGGTGTTTGTGGTCTTCTTCAAAGAATTGCAAAACGGGTTATTGATTCATTTCGCCGTCAGTTTGTGGCGCGTGACGGCGGGGATGCTGCTCTCGGCGCTGGCGGCGGCTCCGGCGGGGCTGGTCATTGGCGGCTCGAAACGGTTGAACCGCATTTTCGCCCCCGTCATCTATTTGCTCTATCCGATTCCAAAAGTGGTCTTCGTGCCGGTCATCATCTTATTTTTGGGGATCGGCGATACGTCCAAGATCGTCATCATGTTCCTGATCCTGTTTTTTCAGATCGTGGTGCTGGTGCGCGACCAGGCGAGCGGGATCGCACCGCAGTTGATTCAAAGCCTGCAAAGCCTCGGCGCGGGCAGACGGGCGCTCTTCCGCTTCATTTACCTGCCCGCAAGCCTGCCCGCCATTCTGACAGCGTTAAGACAGTCGATTGGCACGGCGGTGGCGGTGTTGTACATCACCGAACTTTCAGCCACAAAATACGGGTTGGGATATTACATCTACTATCGCGGCAGCACGCTGCTGGATTACCCGTCCATGTATGCGGGGGTGATCGCGATGAGTCTGTTGGGGTTGGGGATGTATTTCAGTGTGGACTGGCTGGAACGGAAGTGGTGCGGGTGGAAGTTTGTGAGTTAGGTGGGGTAGTTGAGTAGTTGAGTAGTTTGATAGTTGGTAAGTTTTAAGAAAGGAAGAGCCCAAGCCAAAAGAACATGCTGAATAAAAATGCGGTTTGACCTGTACCAGCAAGGGCGGCATTAAGCGGGCGTCCTTTTTGGGTGAGAACCACCCGCAGGGTGCGGATGGCAATCGGCAAAGATAAGCAAGCCAGCAACCCGCCAACTGGAATAACCTCCATTACAAAAAGCAACAGAAGGGTTAAATAAGCAACTCCCATGCAAAGGATATATTCCAGCTTTGTGCCTTTTTCGCCGAATCGTACTGCCAGTGTGTGCTTGCTTGCTTTGCGGTCGCTTTCAAGATCGCGCAAGTTGTTCACCACCAAAATGGCAGTAACGATCAAGCCAATGGGCGCAGACATCCACCATGCCGCGGCGCTGACTGAACCAACCTGCACAAAATACGTCCCTGCCACGGCGGCGACGCCAAAGAAGATGAAGACGAAGACATCTCCCAAGCCGTGATAACCCAGCGGATACGGTCCGCCGGTATAGGCTACAGCGGAGAGAATGGCGGCAGCGCCGAGCAGGATCACGGTCCAGCCGCGAAGCGAGGCGAGGTACAAGCCAAACAGAATCGCCAGCCCGATGATGACCGCCAGTCCGCGTTTGACCTGGGTCGGGGTCAACATCCCAGCCTGGGTCACGCGCACGGGTCCCAATCGTTCGGGGGTATCCGCGCCACGCTCGAAATCAAAGACATCGTTTGCCACATTGCTTGCAATTTGCAATAACAGCGCCACCATCAACGCGGCAAGCGCGGGAAGGATCTGAAACGAACCGTCGAGCCACGCCAACGCGCTGCCCATCGTCACGCCGGATGCGGCGGCAGGCAGTGTGCGCGGGCGAATCGCAAGCCACCAAATTTGAATTGGATTCATTTTTTCCTGTGTCATCATGTCCTCATTTTCCAACGTCGGGAGACGCTGGACTCCGGGATATCGGACTCCGAGCCGCCGCAGTATATCATGCCCGTTGTCGTATAATCGGCGAACCAGGAGACCCTATGACCCAACTGACCGGGCACGAACGCGCCCAATACGTTCAATCCATGTTCACAAAGATCGCGCATCGCTACGACCTGATGAATCGACTCATGACCGGCGGAATGGATATCCGCTGGCGGAAGGAAGTGATTCAACTGGCGAAGGTACGTCCCAACGCCTCTTTGCTGGACCTCGGAACGGGCACCGGTGATTTAGCCCGCGAGGCGCTGACACAGTTCCCCAAAGCCCGCGTCACCGCGGCGGATTTTACGCTGGAGATGATGCGCGTCGGAAAGAAAAACGGCGACCTGAACTTTTCCTCCGCCGATGCATTGAACCTGCCCTTCAAGGACAAGACCTTCGACGCAGTGGTCTCCGGTTTTTTGATGCGCAACGTGACCGACGTTCAGCAGGCGTTGAAGGAGCAACACCGCATCCTTAAACCGGGCGGACGAATCGTCATCCTCGATACCACGCGCCCGAAGAAGAACCTGCTTTCGCCCTTTATCAAGTTTCACATGCACGTCATCATTCCCTTCGTGGGCGGACTGCTCTCGGGAATGCGCGACGCATATGAATACCTGCCCGACACCACTGAAAATTTTCTAACCGCCGAGGCGCTGACCGTTCGCATGGTGGCAGTTGGGTTTAGAAAAGTAAACTTCAAACGGCTGATGTTCGGGACGATTGCGATCCACTGGGGGGAGAAGTAATGGGCAAAACAAAACAACCCAACTCGCGCCATTGTTTCATTTGCGGCGTGGAAAACCCCGCCGGCTTGCATTTGCATTTTTACGAGACCGAGCCCGGCGTGATCGAAACGCAGTACACCGCGCCGGAACATTTCGAAGGCTATCCGGGCGTGCTGCACGGCGGCATCGTCGCCGCGATCATCGATGAAGTATCGGGGCGGGCATACATGGGCAGCGACCCGGCGAATCCGCGCTTTATGTTTACGGGGAAGCTGGAGATCAAGTATCGCAAGAATGTGCCAATTGGGAGGGGATTAAAGATCATCGGCAGGGTCATCGAGAACAAGGGGCGCATTGCCAAAGCCTGGGGCGGAATCTACGACGCGGAAACGGACGAACTCCTCGCCGAAGGGACGGGGATGCACATCAACGTCCCTGAAGATCAACTCGATCTGAGCAAACTGGAAGAACTCGGCTGGAAAGTCTACCCGGATTGACAGGCGGACGATTGACCGGAGACCCCGATTCAGCGTCCACGGTCTTTATTTTGCCCGTTACCTTTTCCCCTCCTCCTGCAACATACACTTGTGTACACAAACCGCAGGAGGTATATGACCACCCTAATGAATATGGAAATCAAAGAACTCGACGAAGATGATCTTGCCCACAAGGCGGCGAGCCATGCGGATGCGTTCGCCGAACTGTACCGCGCGCATGTGACGAAGGTATACCGTTATTTCATGGCGCACATCGGCAATGTGAAGGACGCTGAAGACCTGACCTCGCAGACGTTCACGGCGGCGCTCGAAGGCATCCGCTCGTTTCGGGGCGACGGCTCGTTTGCGGCGTGGATCATGGGAATCGCCTCAAGGAAGAGACTCATGTTCTTTCGCGGCAACCGGTTCGAGGTCCCGTTGGAGGCGGCGGAGCATTACCCCAGCCCCAGCCTGCCCACAGACAAAGCCGCCATGCGGCGCATCCGGCTCGAATCCATTGCCCGCGCGCTCCGCCAACTCTCGCCCGAACGCGCCGAAGCGCTTGTGCTGGTTTACTTCGGCGGGTTGACTCATATCGAAGCGTCGCGCGTGATGAAGAAAAGCGAAGCCTCGCTAAAAATGCTCGTCTCACGCGGGTTGCAAGACCTGCGCGAACGAACCTCCCTCGGAATGGAGGTGGAAGAATGAATGATCCTGATAAAAACCGCGACATTGAAAATTTATTGATCGAAGCCTCGGAAGAGACCCAGCCCAACCCGGTCTTCAAAGCGGAGTTGGAGCAAAACCTACGCGCCGCGCACAAACCACGCACGGCGTTTTCATGGAACTGGAAGGGGCTGTTTCCCACGCTGACGGGAATCGGCGCGCTGGCGGCATTGGCGTTTTTCATGGTCTGGCTGATCACAACGCTGAAACCGGAGGGACATGTTGGCAGCGGCGACGAAACCCCCGCTGCCACGCCCACCCCGGGCGCGGTCATTGACCCGAACATCACGCCTGAAGGAGACTCCGAAGGCGGGTACGACTTCCACGGTGGAAAATTATTCCTCGCCGCGCCTTTGCCGGATTCGCCAGCCGCCGCGAATGTGTACGACTTCGTCAGCGACCCGCCCGCCACGCTGGAAGAGGCGCGGACATTGGCGGAGCAGTTTGGGATTCAGGGCGAAATTTATACAACCGCGTCCGCCGGGCTGCCCGACCAGACCGTTTACGTCGCTTCGGACGGCAAACGCATGTTGACCGTTTATACCGTCAACTACTTCACCTACCTGCCGGACGCCAGGCGGCTCTATCGCGTCAACGGCAACCTCCCGGTTGAAAATGCCGAGGCGGTCATCGCGGAATTTCTGGGCGCAAACGGATTCGATTTCCCGTATGTGATTGGGGAATCTGCCATGCCCGGAATGTACGAGTTGTATGAAACCGCGCCGGATGGATTGCCGATCCGCTTCGATTCTCCGTCCATGCGCGTCTACTTCGGCGGGGACGGTGAAGTGGTTTCGCTGGATGCGACTCTCAAACATTACGATCCCAGCCCGGTCGGCGAATACGGAATTATCAGCGCGCAGGAAGCGTTGGACGCCCTGCTGGATGAATCCGGGAACTCCGCTTCGTTTTTAGAGATGGGATATTCCACCGATTACGAGCCGCCCCAACAATGGTATCGGGAATACCCGGACAACCAGACCGTCTCGATCTCCGGCTCGATCTCATCCTACGCCGCCGCCATCCCCGGCGGGAACAGCCTCTACCTGTTGGACGGCATTCCGCTGAGTGGAAATACAGACGGATTGGAATCCCTGAACGATTACATCTTCGCGCAGGCGACCGGTCAATTCGTGGTCGAGGACGGCATTCGCAGGTTCGTCGTCGAGTCGTTGAACATGGACGCGGAACCGGCGTACGTCTCCGGTTCGCTGAGAAGCGAAGACGGCGCAATCATCCTCACCAGCGATCTGGACGGGACGGAATACATCCTTGCCGACGCGCCTGCCGACCTGCCCTTGAACACGGAGATCGGCGTCTCATATCTGGGCGTCAGCGGCGTGGTCGTTGACGGAGTCATGGACTGGACGAACATCCATTTTTCAGAAGACGCCAACAACATGGGCGGCGGAGGAGGCGGGGGCGGGGCGGGATTCCGTAAACTCAATTTGAGCGGCGAGCCGATGCCCTTCCCCACGCCCATCCCCGCGAACGAGCAATACACCCCGGCGGAAATCGCCAGTTTCATAAAGTACGCCGTCCAGGATGGCGACACGCTGGCAGGCATCGCTGAAAAATTCGGCGTGACCGTCGAAGAACTGATGAGCGTCAATTTCATCACCGACCCGTCCCTGATCTCCATTGGCTGGGTATTGACCATTCCCGGCGTGCCAGCCCCCACACGGCTGGAAAATGCGCGCGGAGTCGTGCAGATCAACCTCTTCATCCTGCCCGACGATTCGCTGCGAGCCGACTACTGGTTCGCCGCCGAAGACGGTCAATGGTACTATTCGCTCGAAGGCGAAAATCTGGAGCCGTTACAGCAGTTTGTGAACCGACCCGTCGCCATCACAGGAAACGTCCGCTTTGGCGAGCAGGGCGAAACCTATCTCGAAGTGGAATCCTTCGAGCCGCTCTACCCGAATCTGCAATTCCAAATCCTCAAAGGTACGCAGGAGGCGTCGCAGATCAACGGAAACCCGGTTGTATTGTTCACCAGCGAAGGGACGACTTACGTGCAACTGATTTCGACCGGCGTCTTCCCGGACCAGAACAGCTACTACGATACCGAAGTCCTCATCGAAGCGTTGATCGTCCCCGGCGAAGCCTACGCGGGCTACCCGACAGTTCGCGTTTTTAATACCGCGCCGGCGATCAACCCCATCAACGGCAAACCCTCCGATCTGCCCATCATGGCGGATAAACTCCAACCCATACCGGACCCCTTCGGCGGTGAGCCGTACTCGCAGCCCGATCTCGTCATCGAAAGGATAGAGCTGGCGTATTACGCTCCCAGCGCCAACATGCTCTACGCCTCGCCGTCCGGTGAATTCACCCCGGATCTGTACGTCCAGCCCGTCTGGCACTTTCACGGACGGTACGCCAACGGCAGCAACATTGTGGATTTCTACATCCAGGCGCTCGACCGGGAATTCCTATCGCCGGAGTACGACCAGTTTTTTTCGGGAGGCTGAGTAGTTTGGCAATGTCACATTAAAGCTGAAACCAAAGTTCTTAACCACAAAGGACGCGAAGTAACACGAAGAAAATCTTTGAAACCTTTGGTTTTAGCATTTTGCTCTCCTTCGCGACCCTTTGTGGACTTTGTGGTAAAAGGTTTTGAAATGTGACATTGCCAAAGTAGTACCGCGTTCTGGCGAAGGCAGTAAAATAGCGTTGCCCGCGTAATGGGCAGCGCTATTTTTATGGACCAAATACTACTCATCCTCACCTACGCCGCGGTCATCGCCTCCGCCATCTCCGGCGCGCTCGAAGCCCGCAAACACCAAATGGACATCGTCGGCGCGACGACCATCGCCTTTGTCAACGCCTTTGGCGGCGGAACCCTGCGCGACATGATGCTTGGGCGCGTCCCGGTTTTCTGGGTCCACGACCCCGGGCTGACCATCGCCGCCCTCGCCTTCGCCTTCCTCGCCTTCTACCGCCTCGAAACCTTTTCCCGCCGCCTGCTCATCACCGCCGACGCCGTCGGGCTGGGCATCTTCAGCATCCTTGGCGCAACGTACGCGCTTCAACTCGACCTCTCGCCGATTGTTGCCATCCTCATGGGAGTTGTCACCGGCATTTTCGGCGGCGTGCTGCGCGACGTATTGAGCAACCGCATTCCAAGCGTCTTCGGTCAAAGCACCGAACTCTATGCCACCTGCTCATTTGCAGGCACAACCCTGTTTGCCATTCTTTACGGCATCCACGTCAACACCCTTTCCGCCTCACTAATCGGCGCGGCGACGATCTTCCTCATGCGCCTGCTTGCCGTCCGCTTCAAAATGACCTTGCCCCCGCCATAACGATATATAATCAAGGCACGGAGGCACGCCCCATGATCTCGACCTATCACCGACCCCAAACAATGGATGAAGCCCTCGCGCTTCTGACTCAACCCAACACCGTCCCGCTCGGAGGAGGTACGCTTCTTTCCAAGCCGACGACTGATTCTGTTTCAGTCGTTGATTTACAACGCCTCGGGCTGGATTCGCTCCGCGCCAACGGCAACGAATGGATCATCGGCGCGACATGCTCATTGCAGTCGTTACTTGAATCGGAGCATTGCCCCGCATCCCTGAAGACCGCGCTCAAACTCGAAGCCCCGCTCAACATCCGCAATACGGCGACAGTTGCAGGGACTCTTGTCGCCAGCGACGGTCGCTCGACCTTTGTAACGATGCTGTTGGCGATGGATGCGAAGATCGAAATAATCGTCAATCGTCAATCGTCAATCGTCAATTGCGGAGAATACCTCCTCACCCGCCCCAGCGGACTTATCACCTCGATTACCATCCCGCTCAACGTAAAGACCGCCTTCCAATTCGTCTCCAAGACCCCGGCGGATAAACCCATCGTCGGCGCAGCGCTGGCGCAGTGGAACTCGGGACGAACCCGCCTGACCCTCTGCGGCTACGGCAAAACCCCGCTTTTGGCAATGGACGGCACCGAAGCGGACGGACTCCAGGAAGCCGCCATGAACGCCTACCACGAAGCCGACGACGAATGGGCATCCGCCGACTACCGCATGGACATCGCCGCCGTCCTTGCCAAACGCTGTCTTGCGGAAATCTCCTAACACCCCAGGACTCCAACGTCTCCTGACGGTGGATCGAGCATCATGCAAACCTGCCCGATCTGTTACAGAACGGTCCAACCCTCGGAGCGTTATCCAAATTACGTCTGCGCCGATTGCGCCAAACTCGCCCGCTCGCCGGACGGACGGGCACTGCTCTTTTTCAATACCGCGCTCTCCGGCGGATACGCCGCCCAATACGCCGACACCGGCGAACCCTATGAAAGTCACGACTGCACCATCCACGGCATCAAATGCCGCGCCGATGAACACCGCTTCGGCGGGATCGTGATCGTGAAAATGGAAACCCAATGACCGCCAAAGAAAAAATCAAAGCCTACGAAGAAATCGCGCGGATGTTCGCCATCTCGAACGAAAGCGCCAAATACTTTCTCAATCACGTTCAAAAGAGTTTCAAACTCGAACGCCCGCCGCACAAACTCATCCTCGAATTCGTGCGGGAAAAAAAATACGGGGTCAAACCCGTCCCCTACGACGTCGCCTCCGCCATGAAGGAAGGCGGCGTGTGGGACTTCGCCCTCGGCTCCCCGCCGCCCAAAACGGAAGACGAAGAAGACCTTTACAGTTAACCGGGATTGAGCAGACCGCGTAAAAGCCAGGCAAATTAAGCGTCAAGAGGTTGACATGGATCAAAGAGAGTCCGTTCAGGCATTCATCACCTATTCACGAAAAGACAGGCAATTCACGCAAGGGTTTGTGGAACGCCTGAAAAACTCGGGGGTTAACGCCTGGATAGATTACGAAAATTTGAACGCCGGCGCAGACTGGATGCGGGAAATTCAACGCGCCATCCAGGCTTCAGACGCGTATCTTTATTTATTAAGCCCCGATTCGCTTAAATCAACGGCAGCCAGCGGGGAACTAAAAATCGCGGTCGCAAACAACAAACGGATCATCCCGGTCGTGATCCGGGACGTTGAACCCACAGAGGTCTCCCTCGAACTCGCCAGTTTGAATTGGGTGTTCATAAGAGCCCAGGACGACTACGAATCCGGTTTCTCAAAGATCATGGATGCGCTCCATACCGACCCCGAATGGACCAGGGAACACACGCGCCTGCTCACAATGGCGCAGGAGTGGGAGGAGAACAACAAAGAGTCCAGCTACCTCCTGCGCGGACAAAACTATCAGGACACACTGCGAATGGTAACCGGGAGCAGCGGCACAGCCCCTCTTCTAACCGAGTTACAACGCGAATACCTGCTTGCCAGCCAACAGGAAAACAGCGGATTATTTGGGCGCTTTGGGTTCGGCGGCGCAAACCAGACCTCGAAGGTCCCATCGGACGACGCGCCGGTTGACGAGCCAGCCGCCCCCGGCGCGGGGGACGCGCAGCCCGTCGAAGTGGGCAAACTCTTCAGCGTCTCCACCGACCAGTCCATCGGCGCCGATCAACTGAATTACTCGCGTTTCGCCGACGCCTTCGTAACCCTCATCAAAAACCCCGAGGCAAAAACGCCCATTACCATTGGGGTTTACGGACAATGGGGTTCGGGCAAATCCTTTTTGATGAAAAAGATCAAGGAACTGCTCAACAAGGATTCCGATTCGGAATCATCCTGGCCAGCGAGGCTGCTTAACCGGCTCGGCCGACTCTTCGCGCCAAAATCGGAAAAACAGGTGGATACCGTCGTCATCGAATTCAACGCCTGGGTGTATTCGGGCAGCGAGCATCTCTGGGCGAGTCTCGTCACCCACCTGTACCGCGAGGTCGAAAAACATGTCGGTCTGCGCACCCACGTTTACCGTCTCTCCAAGGCGGCGCGGAGGCTGTTTCCGAAGGCGCTGGGCGTCTTCCTCTTTTACGCCATTCCGGGGCTGCTCATCAGCCTGATGACCGATTTCGCCAGCATCCAAGCCGCATGGGAGTCAATGAACATGGCCGGGCAGGCAGCCAGCGCGTCTGTGATCGGCGGCTCATTGCTGGCGACCCTGCCAATCCTGTGGTCTGCCCTGCGCGAATTTGGCGACACGGTATTCATGACCCAGGCCGCGAACCTGCAAAAACTCGCCTCCAAACCAGACTTCCGCGACCAGATCGGCATCATGGCAGACATCAAAGCCGAGATCGGGTTCATTACCCAATTGCTCGAAAGCCGCGAAAAAAACCGCCAGACCCGCATCGTGCTTTTCATCGACGACCTCGACCGCTGCGAACACCGCAAAGCCGTGGAGGTGCTGCAAGCCGTCATGCTCCTGCTCGCCGACCGCGACGGCTCGCCCTTCGTCGTTTTCCTCGGCATCGACGCGCGCGTCATCGTGCGAGCCATCGAAGAAAACTACGGCAGCGTCCTGGTCAAGGCGGGCATCAACGGCTACGAATACCTCGACAAGATCGTGCAGATACCGTTCGTGATCCCCTTCGCCAAGCGCATAGAGATCGGCAACTATGTCGATTCGTTGATATGGAGCAAGGAGGAAAAGGAACAGGTCGAGGCAAAGTTCCCGGCACAAAATGAACCAGACCCGGATTCGGACGAACGCATTCCGGAAACAAAAATGGATGAACCCCCCGCAGAAGCGGAAAGACCCGCCCCGCCGCCAGCCGAAAAGCCCGCCGCCCAAACCCGCACCGAGGCGGTGCCCGTCACCTTCACCAAACCCGAACGCGAAGCCCTCAAACGCTGCGTGGACGACATCATCGAAAACCCGCGCAAGATCAAACGGATCGTAAACATCTACCGCTTCGTCCGCCTGCTGTTCCCGCCGAATTTTCAGGAACACGAAAAGATCATCCGCTGGATTCTGCTGACCGAGCAATGGCCCCTTCACGCGGCATGGATACTGGAAGAGGTCGAAAACGATTACGAATTGAAGGGCAGCCTGAGCAGGAACCAAAGTTCAACCATTCTCAACGCTTACAAACAGGTCAAAAAAGACCTGTACTCCGACGCCATGGACGAACTGATGACCATCGACGCCGACCCGCTGGCATTCAATCAATTTATAAAAAAACAGCCGGTCTTTACCGCGCGGGAAATCTACTACCTGCTTTACCCCCTCACCTTCAACCTGAACCCGGCGGTCCGGTCGGAGATCGCCAAATACAAAGCCAAAATGGCGGAAAATTACATCGCTTCCGACGAACAGGCTGACGAACTGGTCAAAGAAGCGGAAGAAAAGGACGATTAACCCTCCAACTCTCCCCAGCGCTCGTAGGCTTGGGAGAGTTCTTTTTGGATTTGTTCCAGCCGCCCGACGGACTGGGTGATGACTGCCCCCTCCTGCTGGTAAAACTCAGGCGCCTCCATCCTGACTGTGAGTTGATTCTGCTCTTCCTCGAGCCTTTGAATCCGCGGCGGCAGTTCTTCGAGTTCGCGTTTCTCGTTGTAACTTAATTTGCGGGAGGCGGGCTTTGCATCCGGCTTGGATTCTGTTTGGGTTGTTGAAACAGGCTTCGGCGTCGGGCGAGAGGCGGGGGCTGCATCCAATTGTTTTTGCCAGTCTTCGTATCCGCCGATGAATTCTTTCACGTCGCCAGAGCCATCCAAAATCAAGGTGCTGGTGACGATGTTATTGAGAAAAGCGCGGTCGTGGCTGACAAGCAAAAGCGTGCCTTCGTAATCTAGCAAGAGGTCTTCGAGGATTTCAAGCGTTTCGATATCGAGGTCGTTGGTGGGCTCATCGAGGATAAGCAGGTTGGCGGGCATGGCGAAGAGACGCGCGAGCAGAAGGCGGTTGCGCTCGCCGCCCGAAAGCGCGGTGATCGGCGCGCGGACACGGTCACGCGTGAAGAGAAAATCTTCGAGATAACCCATCAGGTTGCGCGTGCGCCCGTTGATGGTGACGGTGTCGCGTCCCTGACCGACGTTATCGAGCACGGACTTGGATTCGTCGAGTTGTGCCCGGAGTTGGTCGAAATAGACGATGTCGAGATTCGTGCCGTGGCGGACTTCACCCGTCTGCGATTGCAGTTGACCCATGAGCAGTTTCAACAGCGTGGTCTTACCCGAACCATTCGCGCCGACGATACCGATCTTGTCTCCGCGTTGAATGGTGGTAGTGAAGTCCCGGATGATAGTTTTCTCGCCGTAGGCATAACTGATATTTTCAGTTTCGATCACCAACCTTCCTGAACGCTTCTCAGTGCCGATCTGCATTTTCACTTTGCCAAGCAGGTCACGCCGTTCGGAGCGCTGCTGGCGTAATTTTTTTAACGCGAGCACACGTCCCACGTTGCGAGTGCGGCGGGCTTCGATGCCTTTGCGGATCCATTGTTCTTCCTGCGCGAGTTTTTTATCGAAGAGCGCATTTTGAGTCTGCTCGGATTCGAGCATGGCTTCTTTGCGTTCGAGGAAGGTCGGGTAATCACACGCCCAATCGTAGACACTGCCGCGGTCGAGTTCGATGATGCGGGTGGTGAGCTTCTGTAAAAAGACGCGGTCATGCGTGACGAAGACGAGCGTTCCGCCCCAGCGTTTGAGGAAGTCTTCGAGCCAGTCAATGGCTTGGATGTCGAGGTGGTTGGTGGGTTCGTCGAGCAGCAAAAGGTCTGGGTTGCAGACCAAGCCGCGGGCAAGGATGACGCGGCGCTTCATCCCAGCGGACAAGGTTTCAAAGCGGGCCTCACCGTCGAGTTCCATCAAAGAGATGGTCTTCTGTACTTGATTGTCGCGCTTCCAGTGATGTTCATCGTCGGCAAAGTCCGTTTCGATAAGCCCCGAAGCGATGATGTCTTCGATGCGTCCGTGCAGGTCTTGCGGCACCTCCTGTGGAAGATACGCCGTGCGGACCTTCTGCTGGCGGACGATGACCCCGTCATGCGGCTCGACATCGCCATTGAGCATCTTCAACAGCGTGGACTTGCCCATGCCATTGCGCCCCAACAAACCAACACGCTCGCCGCGCTCGACCTGAAAACTAACGTCATCTAATAAAGGATGCCCGCCAAAGCCTATGCGGACGTCCTGAAAACTAATTAATGCCATGAAAAAAATAATCCTTTTTGTTGTCACCCTGAGTGGCGCAGGGCGCCACGAAGGGTCTCTGAAATCATCTTAGAGACTCTCACCGCACTGCATCCGCACTGCGGTGCATGTGTCGGTCGCAAAGAGCGCTCCCTCAGAGTGACATGGTCTTTTATATGAAGGCGAATTGTAGCCGATTAAAGGGGGTGGATGTAATGTATAATCAGAAAATATCCGGGATTTCAATCATTATTCGAGCGAGCGGTTTGACGGGAATAACATGAAACAAGTCGTTATCGAGAATCCAGTCCTAAATTCCCCTTTTGAAGAACCGAAGCGGCATTTCCGATTTACGGAAGATGGAATCACGGATGAAATCGTCGAAGAACGGCGCATCAGCCAGTACTTCGTTCCGATTCCGCGCGCAAAGAAGAAAAGTGCAAAACAGCTTTCTTTCGAAACCGAGTGGACCGCAGATCGGGTGGAAGAAAATAAGGAAATCAACCGCATACGCGAGCGGGTGGCATTATGGCGCAGGGGCGGATATGTCGGCATCACAAAGATCACTGCAAGATTGTTGGAATATTGGAAACGGGAAGACCGTGAGCGGAAACTGTTCTTTTGCCAGATCGAGGCATTGGAAACAGCGATCTGGATCACGGAAGTAGCGCCGAGATATGGCGAAGCATGGGTGGAAAATTTATTGCGTGAAAAGAATGCCCAGTCGAATCCTTTGCTCTATCGCATTGCATTCAAAATGGCAACCGGTTCCGGCAAAACATTGGTCATGGCAATGTTGATTGCCTGGCAGGCGTTGAATAAGATTGCCAATTCGCAGGATGCGCGGTTTTCTGACACATTTCTTATTGTGACGCCAGGTATTACGATCAAAGACCGTTTGCGTGTGTTGCTTCCCAATGACCCACAGAATTATTACAAACAACATGACATTATCCCGGCGGACTTGTTCTCCGAATTGGATAAGGCAAAATTTGTCATTACGAATTTTCATGCCTTCAAGTTGCGCGAGCGTGTTTCGGCTGGGAAATTGACAAAAGCGATCCTTAGATCAAACAAGGGAGATAACCCGTTTACCGAGACGCCTGACCAGATGGTGCGGCGGGTGTGTCGTGAATTGGGAAACAAGAAGAACATTATCGTTATAAACGACGAGGCGCATCACTGTTACCGTCGTAAGCCAGATGGTGAGGAAGAGGAATCGCTCAAAGGTGAAGAGCGGCGTGAAGCAGAACAACGCGATGAAGAGGCGCGGATTTGGATTTCCGGTATTGAGGCGGTGAAATCCAAGTTGGGTGTAAAGGTGACCTATGATCTTTCCGCCACACCATTCTTCCTGCGCGGATCAGGTTATAACGAGGGAACGCTTTTTCCCTGGGTGGTTTCTGATTTTTCGTTGATCGATGCCATAGAATCTGGCATTGTGAAAGTGCCGCGCGTACCTGTTGCCGATGACTCTATGACAGGCGAACAACCAACTTACCGCGACTTGTGGCTGCGCATTCGTGAGCAATTGCCCAAAAAGGGACGTAAGGCAGAAGAGGCATCTGCCGAGCCGAAGGTTCCGCCTGAGTTGGAAGGCGCGTTGCAAAGCCTGTATGGTAATTACGAAAAACAATTCAAACATTGGGAAGCCAACAAGGATGCCCGCGAACGCGGCTTGACCCCGCCCGTATTTATCGTAGTTTGCAATAACACGAATGTTTCCAAGATGGTTTATGACTATGTTTCGGGTTGGGAGAAGTCATTGAAGAATGGCGATACGGTTCCCGTACCTGGAAAATTGGCGCTATTCAGCAATGTTGATGGCGGACAATGGCTCTCCCGTCCGAATACGATCCTGATTGACAGCCAGCAATTGGAATCAGGCGAGGGGATGACCGATGAGTTCAAGAAGATGGCAGCGCTGGAGATCGAGGAGTTCAAAGCGGAATATCGGGCGCGCTTCCCCGGGCGGGATTTGGATGATATTTCGGATGAAGACATTCTGCGTGAGGTGATGAACACGGTTGGCAAGGCGGGCAAACTGGGCGAGAGTGTGCGTTGTGTGGTCTCCGTCTCGATGCTGACCGAGGGTTGGGATGCCAACACGGTAACGCATATCCTGGGCGTGAGGGCGTTTGGGACTCAACTTTTGTGCGAACAGGTTGTCGGTCGAGGGTTGAGGCGGCGCAGTTATGCCGTCAACAAGGATGGGATGTTCGATGCAGAGTACGCCGAGGTGTATGGCGTGCCATTCTCCTTCATCCCCAGCGCTGGGTCACAGCCGAACCCACTGCCGGGTCCGACACCGACGCGTGTGCGGGCGTTGGAAGACCGGATCGATTGTGAGATCCAATTCCCGCGAGTGACCGGCTATCGCTATCAGTTTGAGAGCGAGAAGCTGACCGCAACATTTACGAACGATTCAAAAATGGCGCTTTCCACTGCGGACCTGCCCACCAAGACCGAAATGCAATCCATTATCGGTGAATCCAGTTTCCATGAATTGTATGGCTTGAAGGATGAACGCCTGAATAAAGTGGATTTCCGCCTGGCGGCGTTGTTGATGGAAAAGTATTTCAACGACGAGCAAAGTTCAAAGCCGTGGCTGTTCCCACAGTTGTTGACGATCGTGCGCGAGTGGCGTGAGACCTGCCTGACCTGCAAGGACAATGCCTTCCCGCAAATGTTGTTGATGGTGGCGCTGGCGCATAACGCCGTGGACAAGATCTACCGCGCGGTGACGCCGGGCGCGGAAGGCGAGAAGACTCTGCTGCCGATCCTGCGCCCGTATGACGCGCTCGGCTCGACCCGCTACGTGGACTTTGACACTGCCCGCGATGTATACCGCACCCGTCGTGAGAAATCGCATATTTCGCATGTGGTGCTCGATAGTGGATGGGAAGGGAAATTAGCGGAAGTGATCGAAGACGAATTGGATGAAGTGATCCATTACGTCAAGAACTTCCAACTGGGTTTCTCGATTCCCTATACCTTCAACGGGCAGGAAAAATCATATCTACCTGACTACATCCTGCGGGTGGACGATGGGCATGGCAGGGACGACCTGCTTAATCTGATCCTTGAAGTCAGCGGCGAAGCCCGCAAAGACAAAGCCGCAAAAGTAGAGACGGCTCGCAACCTGTGGATACCTGCCATCAACAATCACGGTGGATTCGGGCGTTGGAAGTTTTTGGAGATCGTGGACCCCTGGGATGCGAAGAATACGATTCGGGCATTCTTGAAGGGTAAGAATGTGGATGGGATCGGTCCATTGTTAGTGACAGGGAGGAAGGATGCTTAAGCCTGAAAAATTTTCCGATTATCTTTCGATGATCGCGCTTGTGTTCAGCAGTCTTTCCCTGCTTCTATCATGGCGGAACTTTCGACGTGACCGCAGTCATTTGAAATTATCTTTGGTTTTTGAGACACACGGCAAGCTGGCTGACGGTCAGTATCTGTTGACAATAACAAACGTTGGACGCCGCCCTGCCACCCTGGTCAAAGTAGACGCTGTATTCTGGTTTCAGAAACGTCACAATATCTTTTCCCAGGAAACCGTTTTGGCTGAGGGAGCGCGGAAATCGCTCTCTGTTTACCTTGTATTTTTTCCCTCCATTTCCAATCCTTTGGCGGTTCGCACGTTTGAAGCCGCAGATTCTCTTGGTACCAAGTATCGCACCAATACCCTTGGGCTGATCTACACAGTTCTTACTGCGAAATTAAAAGGTAACCATGCCTCCTAAAAAGAAACCCTCCGCCCTAAAACTCTCCACAAAGGATGGGTAGAACATGCCGGACAACCTGACCTTTATCTTCGCAGGCGATGAAGCAGGCGACGCCAGCAAAAATTTTGAAAAAGGCGCGTCAAGATATTTTGTTGTGGCGGTCGTGGCGACACGGGACGCCGACGGACTGCGTTCCGTATTGGCTGATTTGCGTCACAGCGAGAACCTTGTTCAAAATTACGAGTTTCATTTCAACTCGTTGACTTCAGCCAGGTTGCGTGAGAAAACCATGACCGCCATTCATAACGCGGATTTCACGGCATGGGCGTTGATCGTGGATAAAACGAGCATGCCTTATGCCCTGCGCGACCTGGATGGAATGGAGTTCTACCTGCACTGCGTTGTGGAGTTGATCAACCGCATCCTGTGGAATACAGGCGCAAAGGTACGATGATTTTGGACGAAGTCGGCTCGGCAAACATTGCGCTTTTCAAATTGAAACGCACATTGAAAAACCACAATGTCAAGCATGAATTCAGCCGTATTTTTTTCCGCCGTTCGCGCAGCGAAGACCTGATTCAGGCGGCAGACCTGGTGGCGGGAGCGATCCTTCGCCGCGACGCGAAAGACGACACGAAGCGTTTGAATTGATCGGGATAAATTGCAGTTCATATTCGAATACCGCCCTTAAACGGCAACCCACCCCGCTAGCCGGATCCATCAACAGAGATGGGGGCAGGCAGCCACAGTCGGCCACTTTTCGCGGGATGGGGTGAGCCTTTCGGCTTTTACGATTTAATAATAATCACGTTAACGGCAAAAGTCAACCAAGGAATTGGATATGCCTCCCAAAAAGAAACCCGCCTCCCCAAAACTCCCCACACCCGTGGACTCTGTCTCTCACAAGGACAAGCGCGCGAACATCCCGACCGAGGAATTGCGTGACTTTATCGCGGACGAAGAAAAAGCGCCGAAGACGGTGCTCTACCCGCGCGACCCGTCTTTGGACCCGCAGTTGGTGTGGAAGGGCAAGGATGAGCAGGATAAACAGGATCTAGCCGTGCCTGCGGTGCCGATCTATATTCAGGAGCATATCAAGCCGCAGAATATCGTTGAGTTGGTGCGTGGGACAAACTTAAGTTTGTCCCACCAGCCTTCTCTGTTCAATGATTTCAATGGTCTTTCGTTCGAAGACCGCGTGGACTTTTACCACCACGAACAGCATTGGTCGAACCGCATGATTCTGGGCGATTCGTTGATGGTGATGACCTCACTTGCCGAGAAGGAGGGACTCAAGGGCAAGGTGCAGATGATCTACTTTGACCCGCCGTATGGGATCAAGTTTGGTTCGAACTGGCAGGTCTCGACCCGCAAGCGTGACGTGAAAGACGGCAAAGCCGAAGACACCACCCGCCAGCCTGAGCAGGTGAAAGCCTTTCGCGATACCTGGCAGTTGGGGATTCATTCGTATTTGGCGTATTTGCGTGACCGTTTGGTGTCGGCGCGAGAATTGCTTTCAGAAGGGAAGCGTTTTGTTCAAATCGGTGATGAAAATGTGCACTTGGTTCGAAGTGTTTTTGATGAAGTATTTGGAAGCGAAAATTCTGCTTCAATCACCTTCTTTGAAAAACTGGTGGCAAAGTCTAGCGATCTTTACCGCCAGTTCATGCGACTATATTCTTTGGTATGCCAAAAATAGAGCAAGACTAAATATCGCCAACCATTTGCCCAAAAGGCGAAACGACTGGCGATTTAAGTATTTTCGTGGTTGGACTCAGTGATGGAACTCGACGACTACCTAAGCCTGAAATGAATCTTGAAAGTTTCAGGAAGCAACAATATTCGCCAGCACATTGACTTCTCAAGGCACAACCTCCAGGGAGTACAATTTCATTTTATCAGGAAAAAAATATTCCTGGAATCGTGGTAATCTGGAAGACAAGCATGGATGGAATTGATAAATTATTCAAATCAATTCGTGTTGCACAAACAGCATCAAATTTGTTAGGTACTTGATGATTTTCCTGCAATCCAATAACAATATTTGGGTAGACACAGCAACAGGTCGTTTGACCGAAGATAAAATTTATGTTGTTCAAACTCCCACCAAGTTATAGAACGTTGTATGTTAATGACCACCGACCCAGGCGACCTGGTACTCGACCCCACCTGCGGCTCTGGCACCACGGCATACGTCGCCGAACAATGGGGACGTCGCTGGATCACGATCGACACCTCGCGCGTATCCATTGCGCTGGCGCGGACGCGGCTCATGTCTGGGCGTTATCCATACTACCTGTTGGCTGATTCAGTTGAAGGGCGCAGGAAAGAGGCGGAAGTCACTGGTCAGTTTGCAGTGGAACGGTGAACCAGTCTGCCAGTGGGGATGGTCAAGACATCAAACGCGGCTTCGTCTATGAACGCGTGCCGCATGTCACGCTCAAGTCCATTGCGAATAATGAAGAGATAGATGAAATCCATGCCAAGGTTCAAGGTCAACTGGATGAACTGCGCGCACAGATCAACAAAGCCGCCAAACAGAAGTGGGAAGAATGGGAAGTGCCGAGAGACCTGTCAGGTTTCACCAGCGACAAGGCTCAACGTGACGCTCGCGCGGACAAAGACACATCTCCATCGGACTCTCGCGGAAACCTGACAGGTCTTTTACAGGAATACTGGAACCTCCGCCAGGAACGCCAAAAAGAAATAGACGCCTCCATCGCCCGCCGCGCCGATACCGAATTCCTCTACGACAAACCCTACCAGGACAACAAACGCGTGCGCGTCTCGGGTCCCTTCACCGTCGAAAGCCTCTCCCCGCACCGCGTCCTCGCCCCCGACGACCCCGCCACCGCCTTCAAAGAAGACGTGCTCAACACCCACGACTTCACCCAAATGATCCTCGAAAACCTCAAGAGCGCGGGCGTACAAAACACCGTCAAAAACCAGCGACTGAAATTCGACTCGCTCGAACCCTACGCGGGGACGTGGATCCACGCCGTGGGCGAATACACCGAAAAGGATGGAAAACCGCGTCGCGCCGCCCTGTCAATTGGTCCTGAACTAGGAACCGTCTCTGCCGAACAGGTGAAAGAAGCCGCCAAAGAAGCCGTCCTCGGCGTGGGCTTCGACCTGCTCATCATCTGTGGCTTTGCCTTCGACCCACACGTCAGCGAAGAAGCCAAACGCTACGGCAAACTCACCGTCCTACCCACCCGCATGAACCCCGACCTGGCAATGGGCGACGAACTGCTCAAGAAAACTGGCGCAGGCAACCTCTTCATGGTCTTCGGCGAACCCGATGTGGAAATTCGTAAAGCCGACTTAAGTCGGCTCTACGTGGTGCTCAAAGGGCTGGATGTCTACGACCCGACCACAGGCGAAATCCGCTCCAACTCCACCGACGACATCGCCTGCTGGTTCCTCGACAGTGACTACAACGGCGAATCCTTCATCGTCCGCCACGCCTACTTCACCGGCGCCGACGAACCCTACGACAAACTCAAACGCGCCCTGCGGGCAGAGATCGACGAATCCGCGTGGAGCGTGTTGTATACCAATACCTCCGTCCCATTTGAGAAACCGTCCACAGGCAAGATCGCGGTCAAGGTCATCAATCACTATGGCGATGAGGTGTTGAAGGTGTTCGAGGTGTAGGGAAAATGCCGACAAAAAAACCTCTCCCTAAGAATCACCCGGATTCTGTAAGTGTCTTAATAGTAGACGATAATAAGATGGCGCGTTCCGCGTGGAAAAAAATACTTCAACGCTCCGGACAGGTGGAGATCGTTGGCGAACTCGCCTTAAATGAAATCCCGGGAAAATTGAAACAGACTGAG
>JADJBU010000006.1 GCA_016703605.1 Candidatus Villigracilis adiacens
TAACCCTCATCAAAACCCCGAGGTAAAAACGCCCATTACCATTGGGGTTTACGGACAATGGGGTTCGGGCCAAATCCTTTTTGATGAAAAGATCAAGGAACTGCTCAGCAAAGCTTCCGGTCAGGAGATCATCCTGGCCAGCGAGGCAGCCCAACCGACTCGGCCGACTCTTCGCGCCGAAATCGGAAAAACAGGTGGATACCGTCGTCATCGAATTCAACGCCTGGGTGTATTTCAGGCGACGAGCATCTCTGGGCGAGTCGTCACCCACCTGTACCGCGGAAGGTCGAAAAACATGTTCGGTCTGCGCACCCACGTTTACCGTCTCTCAAAGGCGGCGCGGGCCTGTTTCCGAAGGCGCTGGGCGTCTTCCTCTTTACGCCATTCCGGGTGCTCATCAGCCTGACGACCGCCTTCGCCAACATCCAAGCCGCATAGGGTCAATGAACATGGCTGGGCGAAGTGACCAGCGCGTCTGTGATCGGCGGCTCATTGCTGGCGACCCTGCCAATCCTGTGGTCTGCCCTGCGCGAATTTGGCGACACGGTATTCATGACCCAGGCCGCGAACCTGCAAAAACTCGCCTCCAAACCAGACTTCCGCGACCAGATCGGCATCATGGCAGACATCAAAGCCGAGATCGGGTTCATTACCCAATTGCTCGAAAGCCGCGAAAAAACCCGCCAGACCCGCATCATTGCTTTTCATCGACGACCTCGACCGCCGCGAACACCGCAAAGCCGTGGAGAGTCGCCGCGAAAACCGTCATGCTCCTGCTCGCCGACTTCGCGACGGCTCGCCCTTCGTCGTTTTCCTCGGCATCGACGCGCGTCATCACCGTGCGAGCCATCTGAGAAAACTACGGCGACGTCCTGGTCAAGGCAGGCATCAACAGCTAAGAATACCTCGAGCAAGATCGTGCAGATACCGTTCGTGATCTCCCCTTCGCCAAGCGCATAGAGATCAGCAACTATGTCGATTCGTTGATATGGAGCAAGGAGGAAGGAACAGGTCGAGGCAAAGTTCCCGGCACAAAATGAACCAGACCCGGATTGGACGAACGCATTCCGGAAACAAATGGATGAACCGCAGAAGCGGAAAGACCCGCCCGCCGCCAGCCGAAAAGCCCGCCGCCAAACAAACCCGCACCGAGGCGGGTGCCCGTCACCTTCACCAAACCCGAACGCGAAGCCCTCAAACTATTTGCCGTGGTTGACATCATCGAAAACCGCGCGAGATCAAACGGATCGTAAACATCACACACTTCGTCCGCCTGCTGTTCCGCCGAATTTTCAGGAACACGAAAAGATCATCCGCTGGATTCTGCCCCGACTGACAATGAGCCCTTCACGCGGCATGGATACTGGAAGAGGTCGAAAACGATTACGGGAATTGAAGGAAGCGACCTGAGCAGGAACCAAAGTTCAACCATTCTACAGCGCTTACAAACAGGTCAAAAAAAGACCTGTACTCCACGACGCCATGGACGAACTGATGACCATCGACGCCGACCCGCTGGCATTAATCAATTTATAAAAAAACAGCCGGTCTTTACCGCGCGGGAAATCTACTACCTGCTTTACCCCCCCTACCTTCGACCTGAACCCGGCGGTCCCGGTCGAGGTCGCCAAATACAAAGCAAATGGCGGGGAAATTACATCGCTTCCGACAGGAACAGGCTGACGAACTGGTCAAAGCGGAAAGGACGATTAACCACTCCAACTCCCCCCAGCGCTCGTAGGCTTGGGAGGTTCTTTGAATTTGTTCCAGCCGCCCGACGGACTGGGTGATGACTGCCCCCTCCTGCTGGTAAAACTCAGGCGCCTCCCATCCTGACTGCGAGTTGATTCCGCTCTTCCTCGAGCCTTTGGATCCGCGGCGGCGGTTCTTGAGTTCGCGTTTCTCGTTGCTTAACTTAATTTGCGGGAGGCGGGCTTTGCATCCGGCGGATTCTGTTTGGGTTGTTGAAACAGGCTTCGGCGTCGGGCGAGACGAGTACGCATCAAGTGTTTTGCCAGTCTTACGTATCCGCCGATGATTCACTCACGTCACCAGAGCCATCAAAATCAGGTGCTGGTGACGATGTTAGTGACAAAAGCGCGGTCGTGGCTGACAAACAGCGTGCCTTCATAATCAAGCAAAAAGGTCTTCGAGAGTTTCAAGCGTTTCGATATCGAGGGTCGTTGGTGGGCTCATCGAGGATAAGCAGGTTGGCGGGCATGAAGAAGAGGCGCGCGAGCAAAGGCGATTGCGCTCGCCGCCCGAAAGTGCGGTGATCGGCGCGCGGACACGGGTCACGCGTGAGAAAGTCTTCGAGATAGCCCATCAGGTTGCGCGTGCCCGTTGATAGTGACGGTGTCGCGTCCACACCCGACGTTATCGAGCACGGACTTGGATTAATCGAGTTGTGCCAGGTTGGTCCGAAATGAACGATGTCAGGATTCGTGCCGTGACGGACTTCACCCGTTTGCGGTTGTAGTTGACCCATGAGCAGTTTCAGCGACGTGGTCTTACCCGAACCATTCGCGCCGACGATACCGATCTTATCTCCGCGTTGAATGGTGGTGGTGAATCCCGGATGATGGTTTTTTCTCGCCGTAAGCACAACTGATATTTTCAGTTTCGATCACCAACCTACCTGAACGCTTCTCGGTGCCGATCTGCATTTTTCACGCCAAAACCAGGTCACGCCGTTCGGGCGCTTGGCTGGCGTAAGTACCTAACTGCGAGCACACGTCCCTCGTTTGCGAGTGCGGCGAGCTTCGGTGCCTTTGCGGATCATTGTTCTTCCTGCGCGAGTTTTAACATCGAAGGCGCATTCGGAATCTGCTCGGATTCGAGCATGGCTTCTTGCGTTCGAGGAAGGTCGGGTAATCACACGCCCAATCGCCAGACACTGCCGCGGTCGAGTTCCGATGATGCGGGTAGTGAGCTTCTGTAAAAAGACGCGGTCATGCGTCACAAACGAGCGTCCCTCCCCAACGTTTGAGAAGTCTTCGAGCCAGTCACCAAGGCTTGGATGTCGAGGTGGTTGGTGGGTTCGTCAAGCAGTAAGGTCCGGGATGCAGACCCAAGCCCGGAAGCAAATGACGCGGCGCTTCATCCCTGCGGAACCAGTTTCAAAGCAGGCTCGCCGTCGAGTTCCATCAACGAGATGGTTTTCTGTACCTGGTGGCCGCGCTTCCAGTGATGTTCGTCTTCGGCAAAGTCGGTATCGATAAGACCAGAAGCGATGATGTCTTCGATGCGTCCGTGCAGGTCTTGCGACACCTCCTGCGGAAAATACTTCGTGCGGACCTTCTGCTGGCGGACGATGATGCCATCTAAGCGTCGACATCGCCATTGAGCATCTTCAAAAGCGTGGACTTGCCCATGCCGTTACGTCCCAACAAACCGACACGCTCGCCGCGCTCGATCGAAAGCTAACGTCATCTAATAAAGGATGCCGCGAGACCTATGCGGACTTCCTGAAAACTAGTCAAGCCATGCAATAACCCTCTGGGATGTTTGCATGCGCGAGGTGTAGCCGATTAAAGGGGATGTTAAAGATCTGGGGAGCGTGTAATTTTGGTTACGATTGCTGCGCATCGCTTTTTATTCAGACAAGAACGGATTGTGAAGCGAGCAGAGCAGCTGTTGAGTCTGTGTGATGCGCTGGAAGGTCGGCTCCAGTCCGCGGAGGAGGAGCGGGGGGCTGGGGTATCGTGAAAAGACCTGACAGGTTTCCACGATACCTTCCCGATTCGCGTCATTGTCCACGCGAGAGTTGCGATTGACTCGCGTCACGGTGAAACCTGTCAGGTCTGGAGTATGGGATTATTGATCCGCCGTGGAAATGCGGAATAAGCTGAGGCTGGTCAAGGCGCAGGAACAGGTGACAGAGTCCCTGCGGGATTATGTGGATAAAACGTTATAAACAACTCATCTCACTGACTCCCACACAGGTATAATTCCTTCCGTGTCCCTCCTCTTCCACAACCACATCTTGCAAAGCGATCACATTTAGATTGTTGAGAACACCAGTTTCTCTACACGCGACCTTTACTCATGACCTCCATCCCCGCCTCCCTCACCCCCTTCTTCCAGGAATACGACCTTGCCAAACTAACCCCCGAAAAGGATGCCCACACCATCATCGAGCGCGTGTTGCAATATGGGAATCGCGCCGAGATCAAATGGCTGTTCCAAACCTATTCAATCGACAAAATTGCCGGTTGGGTCAGGCGTTGGGGCAATGAAGTTCTCCCTGAACCAGATCGAAAATTCTGGAATCTGGTATTAAACGCAGGCAGTATATGACGGCTCAATTATTCTGGAACACGATCACCCCAACCAAACGAATGGTCTATTTCGAACGCGCCGACCAGGAAACCGATCTGGATCTGATCGAACACGTCGAATGGGCAGCGGTCAAAGCGTGGTTTCAAGAACAAGCAAGACAAATCGCCAAAAGCTGGATAGAATAGCCGGACTGTAACACCTCCAAGTCCCTTCACAATCACCAATCTACCAATCCCCAATTTACCAATCTACCACTCCCAAGGAACCCATGCCCAAATCATTCACCCTTATCAAAGAACAGCAGATCCCCGAGATCAACTCCCTTGTCCAACTGTACGAACACAAACGCACAGGCGCGCGCCTGCTCTCGGTCGTCAACGACGACGAGAATAAGGTCTTCAGCATCAACTTCCGCACCACGCCCAAGGATTCGACCGGCGTCGCGCACATCCTCGAGCATTCCGTTCTGGGCGGCTCCGAGAAGTACCCGGTCAAGGAACCGTTTGTCGAATTGAACAAAGGCTCGCTCGCGACCTTTATCAACGCCTTTACCTACCCCGATAAGACCTGCTACCCCGTGGCAAGCCAGAACGAAAAGGACTTCTACAACCTGATCGACGTCTACATGGACGCCGTCCTGCATCCGCTCATCAGCGAACAGACCCTGATGCAGGAGGGCTGGCATTTCGAAGTGGATGAAAAATCCGGTTCGCTCACCTACAAGGGCGTGGTCTTCAACGAGATGAAGGGCGCATACTCCTCGCCGGAGAATCTGCTCGCCCGCACCATCCAACAATCTCTCTTCCCCAAACACATCTACGGAGTCGACTCGGGCGGCGACCCGGCGAACATCCCCGACCTCACCTACGAAAACTTCCGCGCCTTCTGGGAGACCTACTATCACCCCTCGAATGCGTTCATCTTCTTCTACGGGGATGACGACCCCGAGAAACGCCTGAAATTGATCGAAGGGTACCTCAAGCCGTATAAAAAGAAAAAGGTCAAGTCCGCGGTGCCGATGGGCAAACCCTTCAACAAACCGAAGAAGGTCGAGACCTCCTACATCGCCAGCGAAGGCGAAGACATCGAGAACAAACATTACCTCACCGTCAACTGGAAACTGCCCGACACCTCCGACCCCGTCCTCACGCTCAGTTTCCAAATCCTTTCGCATTCGCTGATCGGCACACCCGCCTCCCCGCTCCGCAAGGCGCTCATGGATTCCGGTTTGGGCGAAGACCTCGCCGGAGGCGGACTCGAAACCGAACTGCGCGAGATGTTCTTCTCCACCGGTCTCAAAGGCACCCGCGCCCGCAGCGCGAAGAAGATCGAAACCTTGATCTTCGATACCTTGCAAACCCTCGTCACCGAAGGCATCGAACCAGACATGACCGCCGCATCCATCAACACCATCGAGTTTGCCCTGCGCGAGAACAACACCGGCTCCTTCCCGCGCGGCATCGGGCTGATGCTGCGCGCCCTGACCACCTGGCTCCACGACGACGACCCCTTCAAAGTCCTCGCCTTCGAAGCGCCGTTGACCGATATCAAGAGTCGACTCACCAACGACTCGCGCTACTTCGAGAAGTTGATCCAGACTCACCTGCTCGAGAATAATCACCGGACGACCCTGCGCTTCAAACCGGACCCGGAACTGGGTCAGCGCCTCGAGGCGGATGAATCGTCCAGGCTTGATTCTGCCAAAAAGAACATGACCGACTCCGATATCCGCCGTCACGCCGAAAATGCAAAACGCCTCAAGGAATTACAGGAAACGCCCGATACCCCCGAAGCGCTGGCGACCATCCCCGCGCTCGACTTGAACGACCTCGATAAACAAATCCGCACCCTGCCCATCGAAGAGATTAAAGTGCAGGACGGCAAAGTCCTCTATCACGACATCTTCACCAACGGCATCTTCTACCTCGACCTCGCCTTCGACCTGCGCGCCATGCCCAAAGACCTGCTCCCGCTGACGGAGGTCTTCGCGCGCGCCCTGTTCGAGATGGGCACCGAGACCGAAGATTACGTCAAACTCTCGCAGCGGATCGGAAAAAGCACCGGCGGAATCCACGGCTCATCGGTCAGCCTGACAAACCTCCCCACGAAAGAGGCGCAGGCATATCTGATGATTCGGGGCAAGTCCACGGTGAGTCAAAGCCAGGAGATGCTGTCCATCCTCAGGGACGTCCTCCTGACCGTAAAGCTCAATAACAGGGAACGCCTCAGGCAGATCGTGCTGGAGGAAAAATCCGGCGTCGAGTCTGCGCTGGCGCCCGCCGGGCATCGCTTTGCGAACATACGCCTGCGCTCGCAGTTCGGCGGGGCGGGCTGGGTCAACGACCAGACTCGCGGCGTGGGCTATCTCTTTGCCCTGCGCGAACTTGCCAATGATATTGATAAGAATTGGAAGAAGGTTCTCGAGAAAATGGAAGCGATGCGCGAGTCGCTCATCAATTGCAGGACGCTGATCGCCAATGTCACCCTCGACGCCGCGAATTGGAAGACCGTGCAGCCGCATCTTGAGAACTTCATTTTCGCCATGCCGGTCAAGGACATTCAACTTGCACCCTTCAACATTCAACCTTCAACCCAAAAGGAAGGTCTCGCAATTCCCGCCCAGGTTAACTACGTCGGCAAGGGCGCGAACCTCTACGACCTCGGCTATGAATACGACGGGTCCTCGCAGGTGATCATCGGCTATCTCGGCATGACCCACCTCTGGGAGAAGGTGCGCGTGCAGGGCGGCGCGTACGGCGTCTTCGCCCAGTTCGACGACACCACCGGTGTTTTCACCTACCTGTCCTACCGCGACCCGAACGTGGACGACACCATTAAGAACTACGATGCTGCTCCCGCCTTCCTGAAAGGGCTTGAGCCCTCGCATCCTTCGACGGGCTCAGGACAACGCCTGTCGGATAACGAATTGAAGAAAGCCATCATCTCGACCATCGGCGAACTGGACGCGTATCAACTCCCCGACGCGAAAGGCTACACGTCCATGATGCGCCACCTCACCGGGCGCACCGACGAAATGCGCCAGAGAATCCGCGACCAGGTCCTCTCCACCAACGGAGAAGACTTCCTCGCATTCGGCGAAGCCCTCGAAAAAGCGGTCAAGTCTGATGCTGTGGTCGTCGTCGGCGCACAATCCGCGCTCGAGGGCTCGAAGGAAAAGTTGAAGATCACCAAGGTTGCATAGACAAAGACAAAATTTAAGTCCCCATTTTAGGTAAAATAAGAGGGCAGGGATAAATCCCTGCCCTCATTGGATTTATGGCTATGAATAACGCTTCCGCGATCACAAACGACCAACTCGTCTCAGAACTCTGGGCGCGGGAGGTTCGTTTTATCCTCGGAAAAAAACCCGATCATCCGCCAACAATGATGCCTGAAGATTTGATCATTTTCCTGGCAGAAAACCGGGAAGCGCGGCTACAATTAAGCCTTATTCCACTTTTTCTTTGTCACCCCGAGTTCTCAAAATACGTTAGTGAAACTGTGCATGAGTTAGATCCAACTCATCGATTGCTCCTCGAGTGTTTTTACACTGCCGCTGTTTGGATCGAAAGAAAGTACTTATCACGGAACCAACTGCCTGATCTCTACTCGAGCGAGTTGGGCTTTACCCCCGGGGAAGACCCCGAAAAAAAAACCTGATTTCGCTATCGATCCGGCAAAAGGTATTGAGTGGGCAATCAATTAATTGGCTCGCCACCTACCACCATGCCGCCGATGTCTGGTACAAGGACTTGGAACTTCACAAGGTTTATCGTGGATAAAGAAATCCTCTAATCCATATTGATGGAAATGGGAGCACAGCTCCCATCTACAGGAATTAAAAAATCGGCTGAAATGACGTAGAGCAAGTCTATAGACTTGCTCTACGCAGGCAAATCCATGAACGAATTCTTCCGGCGCAACCTCCCGCATTACCACCTGCCCAACGCCGCGTACTTCATCACCTTTCGCCTGGCAGGCAGCCTGCCTGTGGAGACCTGGAAAAAATTAAAAGAGCAATACGAGTGGGAGTTGCGCCTTGCGGCTGGAAAACACAAAGGCGACGATCTGCGGGAGGAACGCTATAAAATCCAAAAGCGCCACTTTGCCCGCTTTGATGCATTGCTCGACCGTCCCAAAGACGGTCCGCGCTGGCTGGCAGAACCGCGATTTGCGGAAATTGTCAGGAGCGAACTCCATGCCTTACACCCCGGTCATTATCATTTGCACGCTTTTTGTCTTATGAGCAACCACTGTCACATGTTGATGGATCAACAAAACATCCCCGAACCGCCAAAATTAAGCGACGGAAAAAATTACACTGCGGTAAGTCACGCCATGCGCCTTCTTAAAGGGCGGAGCGGTTATGCCTGCGCCAAATTATTGGGGAGTAAAGGCGCGTTCTGGCAGCATGAGAGTTACGACCACGTTGTAAGAGATGAAAAGGAATTTACCCGTATTTTAGAGTACATCGCCAATAACCCTGTCAAGGCAGGTCTAGTCGAAGACTGGCAGGACTGGACTTATACTTACGTCAATCCCAACTTGCTGTAGAACAAGTCTATAGACTTGTTCTACAAGGAGCCGCAATGAACATCATCCTCAAGATCAACGGAATCGAACACACTATCGACGCGCCCGCATCCACCACCCTGCTCGCTGCTTTGCGCGGGCTGGGCTTTCATGGCGTAAAGTTCGGCGACGAACAGGGACTCACCGGAGCCGATACGGTTCTGCTCGACGGTAAACCCATCAATGCCGGGTCGCTGCTTGCGGCACAGGCGGAGGGTCATGCTGTCGCCACCATCGAAGCCCTGGGCGAACACCCTGACCAGGGCTGGAGAAAGACCGATGGACTTCATCCGCTGCAAAAGGCATTTGTCGAGTCGGGCGCGATCCAATGCGGATACTGCACACCGGCGCAGATCCTCGCGGCGAAGAGTCTGCTCGAGAAGAATGCCAGCCCCAACGAGGCGGAAGTGCGCGAAGCCTTGAGCGGTGTTTTGTGCCGCTGCACGGGGTATCTCAAGCCGGTGCAGGCAGTGATGCAAGCCGCGGTGGTGATGCGCGGAGAAGGTAAACAAGTAGGCAGGTACACAAGTACACAGGATGATGGTTTACCTGTGTACTTGTCTCCGAGTGTACCGGATACAGATAACGCCCTAACGCAAACTCGAACCCTCCCTAAAATTGTTGTCACCCCCGAAACTCAAACCTGGCAGACCGTCGGCAAGCCCGAAAAGAAAGTGGACGCGATCAAACTCGTGCAGGGCAAGCCCGCCTTCACCGCAGACATGGATATGCGCGGCATGTTGCACGCGAAAGTATTGCGTTCGCCCCATGCCCATGCAAGGATCAAACGCATTGACGCGACAAAGGCGCTCGCATTGCAGGGCGTGGTTTCCGTTTTGACCTGGCAGGATATTCCGCGCGTCGTGTATTCCACCGCCGGTCAATCCGACCCGATCCCCGGTCCGCTCGATGCCTTCTCTCTCGATCACAAAGTCCGCTTCGTGGGCGACCGCGTGGCCTTCGTCGCGGCGGAGACGGCGGAGATTGCCGAGAAAGCCCTCTCCCTGATCGAAGTGGATTACGAAATCCTGCCAGCCATCATCGACTCGCGCGAGGCGATGAAACCGGATGCAGTCAAGATTCACGATGAACCGGAATATGTCAACTTCGCCGATTCAAACCCGGATAAAAATCTCGCGGCGCACATCCGCATTGATATCGGCGACGTGAACAAGGGCTTCGCCGAGGCGGATGAAATTTTCGAAGCCGAATATGAAGTACCCAAAGTCCAGCAGGCGCATATCGAGCCGCACGTCTGCGTGACCTATTGGGATGAGGATGACCGCCTGGTGATTCGCACGTCCACGCAGGTTCCCTTCCACGTCCGCAGAATGCTCGCGCCAGTCCTCGACCTGCCTATCAAGCGCATCCGCGTCATCAAACCACGCATCGGCGGCGGGTTCGGCGGAAAGCAGGAAGTGTTGATGGAAGACGTCGCCGCGCATTTGACGATCGCCACCAAACGCCCGGTCATCTACGAATACAGCCGCGAAGAGGAATTCATTGCCGCGCGCTCTCGTCACCCGATGCGGGTGAAAATGAAGACCGGTGTAAAGAAGGACGGGACGATCACCGCAAACGCCATGTATGCCCTGTCAGACACAGGCGCGTACGGCTGCCATGCGTTGACCGTCACGGGGAATACCGGTCATAAATCCATGGCGCTGTACGTCGGCGACGGCGAATACCGCAAATCGCCCAATATCCAATTCTATGCGGACGTGGTGTACACCAACACGCCTCCCGCCGGAGCCTTCCGCGGATACGGCGTGCCACAGGGATACTGGCCCCTCGACCGCCACCTGGAAAAGATCGCACGCGCGATGGGCTTCGACCCGATCGAGTTCCGCTTGAAGAATGCGATTCACCCCGGAGAATATCATCCGTTTTCGACGGCATGGAACGAA
Organism: Candidatus Villigracilis adiacens; assembly: GCA_016703605.1. GTDB lineage: Bacteria > Chloroflexota > Anaerolineae > Anaerolineales > Villigracilaceae > Villigracilis > Villigracilis adiacens. The sequence goes on from JADJBU010000006.1 coordinate 10,761, forward strand.
GGACGCGAGCCGCGCCCGGAGATCATCCATACGGTTGGGCTGGAGCAATGCGTCGCTCAAGGCAAGGCGGCAATCGGGTGGGACCAGAAGTTCGGGAATGAATCATGGCACGTAGCGCAAGTCTCCGACTTGCGCGGACAAGCCAAAGGCTTGTCCTACAAGCGCAAGGGAATTGGCGTGGCCATGGTCATGCAAGGGACGGCGATTCCCTACCTCGATATGGGCGGCGCTTCGATCAAGATGAACGACGACGGCTCGTTCAATCTTTTGGTCGGCGCAACGGATTTGGGAACCGGCTCGGATACTGTCCTGGCGCAGATGGCGGCGGAGGTGCTGGGCGTGCCGGTGGAAGATATGATTACCTATTCATCCGACACGGACTTCACGCCGTTTGATAAAGGCGCGTATGCATCGTCCACAACGTATATTTCCGGCGCGGCGGCGACCAAGGCGGCGCAAATTGTGGCGGAGAGAATCAAAGTAAGAGCCGTCGAAATGTTCAAGGTTGCAGGTTTGCAGGTTGAACCTTCCAACTTGCGACTTTCAAACCGAATGGTTGTCGCTCCCGATGGACAATCCATCCCGCTCAGTGAAATCGCATTGGACTCTCTGCACAAAAACAATCAAGAACAGATCATGGGTGTGGCGAGTTATGTCTCGCCGGTTTCCCCTCCCCCGTTTGCGGCGCAATTCGCCGAAGTGACCGTGGATACGGAGACCGGCCAGGTGACGGTGGATAAACTTGTGATGGCTGTCGACTCAGGCGTCATCATCAATCCGCTGACCGCCTCGGGGCAGATCGAAGGCGGCATGACGCAGGCATTGGGATATGCCGTCTGCGAAGAGATGCGTTACGACGAGAAAGGCGCCGCCTACGAACGCGACCTTGAGCGTTATCATCTCTTCCGCGCGGACGAAATGCCCGACCTCGAAACCATCTTCGTCGAGACCTTCGAGCCGAGTCATCCGTTCGGGGTAAAGGCTGTGGCTGAAATTCCGATGGACGGAGTCGCTCCGGCGGTCGGGAACGCCATCCTCGACGCGATCGGGGTCAACGTCAGCGAGATACCCGCCACACCGGAAAGGGTCTGGAGGGCGGCAAGGCATCAGTAAACCGAATCAGGAACGGGCGGGGAAGGACGCGGAGGAGTTTTCCGCGTCCTGTTCTTTTTTAGGGCGCGATGGGTATAATCAAATCATTGTTGTTTTTATCCCATCAACACCCGGAAAGCCATTCCCAGTTCGAATGTTCCATCGGTCAACCGCCCTTTCAATGAAGCAATCGCCGCCTACATGAGCCAGGAAAAGATCATCCACCTAATTCCATACGCCGGGTCGCTGGGGATTTCCCTGGGGCTTTTGTTTTATGTTTGGAGATGGAGAAGCTCGCGCGGGGCATTCGCTTTCTTTTGGTATACGCTTGGGCAGACGCTCTACATCTTCGGCAATACCATGGAAACGGTCTCGGCTGGGCTTGGAGACAAGTTGTTTTGGGAAAGCTTTCAATGGTGCGTCAGTGTCGTGCCTTTGGCGTTTTTTCCCATATTCGTCACACAATATACAGAGTCAAGATTCAGGCGGTACAAAAGGCTGTACGCCCTGCTGATGGCGTATCCGGTATTTTTCGTGTTCATGGTGCTCACAGATCCATGGCATCGCCTCATCTACCTCGACCCGGGGGTGATACAGGGTGAACCTTTCTCGGTCCTGGTCTATAAATTTTCGCCGGTTGCGCTTGCCTATTCGGCTTATGTATATTTCATCGCCCTTGCGGGGTGCGTCCTTTTGCTCCAGCGGATGCGCGAGCCGCATAATCTGTATCGAATCCAGACCGGGTTCATCCTGGTCGGGCTGCTCCTGCCCGTTGCCGGGTCGATCCTTTCGCTGGCGGGCGTGTCCATCACCGACCAGCGCGACGCGTCGCCGTTCACAGTGGCGGTTGGAAATATCCTTCTCGCCTGGGGGCTTTTTCGTTTCAGGATATTCGAGGTCAACCCCATCCCGCGGGACCGGGTATTTGAAGCGCTGGCAGACCCGGTGGTCATCCTGGATGTCAACAACAACGTGGCGGATATCAACTCAGCCATGCTCGACCTGATGGATAAAGCCGCCGGCGATGTGATTGGAAAACCCGCCAAGGCGGTATTTGACAACTTCCCCATTCCGATCAAGATGTATACGCACGTATCTTATGCGCGAACCGAGGCGGTCTTCGAGATCAACCATAAACAGATCCATTATGAATTGACCATCTGGCCCCTTTACAACGCCAAAAGGGAAATGACGGGCCGCATCTATATTTCCCACGATATCACCGCCCTCAAGGAATTGGAGAGCGAGCTTCGCAAACTGAACACCAAACTGGAGGACCGCGTCCAGGAACGCACGCATGAACTGGAGGAAGCGTACGAGTCGCTTTTGGAGGGCATGGCGCGCGCCCTCGAACTGCGCGACAGGGAAACAGAGGGTCACTCGCGGCGCGTGACTGAAAACGCATTGAAGATCGCGCAGAAGATGGGCATTCAGGGAAGAGACCTGGACTACATCCGCAGCGGTTCGATCCTGCACGATATCGGCAAAATCAGCATCCCGGATGAGATCCTGCACAAAAAGGGAAAACTCACGCCCGAGGAGCGCGTTATCATCGAACAGCATCCCACAACGGCTTTTAAACTTCTTTCCAGCATCCCGATCCTGAGCAAAGCCATCGAGATTCCGTATTTCCACCACGAAAAATGGGATGGGACTGGCTACCCGCAAAAGTTGAAGGGGGATGAAATTCCGCTCGCCGCCCGGATATTCGCCGTGGCAGATGTATGGGATGCCCTCAGCAACGACCGGCCGTACAACAAAGCCTGGGCGCGCGAACAGATTATCGAATATTTCAAGGAACAGACGGGGTTGCACTTCGACCCCATCATCGCGCGGCTCTTCCTGAGCATGGTCGAAAAAGGCGAGATATAATCATGGTGATCAAACGACAATCCACGCCCCAGGGTGATATTTTCCGGAGATTCCGAACGTCATGCTCGAACAGACTTATGTGGTAGGACACATCAACCCCGATACCGACTCCATCGCCTCTGCCATGGGATATGCCTGGCTGCTGCGCGAAAGGGACGGTGTCAACGCTGTGGCGGCTCGCGCCGGCGCCCTGAACCCCCAGACCTCATGGGCCTTGAAGACCCTCGGGCTGGATGCCCCCCTCCTCCTCACCGACGCCTCTCCCCGCTTTGAATCCGTCATGCAGCGGCTGGACAGCATCCCCCCCGATGCCCAGCTCGGCATGGCGTGGACGCTCGCCAGCCGCACCGGCGGGCTTGCCCCGGTCGTCAATGAAGATGGCACGCCGTATGGAATGATCAACGGCATGAGCCTCTTCAATTATTTCAGCAGCACCCTCGGTCCCCGCCCCGGCGATACGACCGTGCGCGAGATGATGTCTGCCCAGTGCAAGGATGCGGCGGACACTTCCGTGCCGAAATTTCAGGCGAACGCCCACATCCGCGATTCGCTCAACCGCATCCTGCGCAGCGAGGTGGACGATTACTGGGTGGTGGACGAGAAGGGGCTTTACCTGGGAATCACCCGTCAGCGGAATATTCTCAACCCGCCGCGCCTCAAGATCGTGCTGGTTGATCACAACGAGCCGCGCCAGTCCATTGCCGCGCTGGAAGAGGCGGAACTTCTGGAGATACTCGACCATCACCGGCTCGGGAATCCCTACACCCACCAGCCCATCCGCTTCACTGTGGATGTGGTTGGCTCGACCTCCACCCTGGTCACCGAACAGATTGCGGAAGCCGGTCTCTCCGCCCCGCCCGCCCTGGCAGGGGCGCTGCTTGCCGGGTTATTATCTGATACGCTCATCCTGACCTCTCCCACCACCACAACCCGCGACCGGACAGCCGCAGACCGTCTTGCGCGCTGGGCGTTCGTCGGCGGGAGTCCGCTGCGGGGCGAGACCATCGAAACCTTCGGCAAGTCGCTTCTCAGCGCGGGGGCGGGCTTATCCAACCGCAAACCGGAGGAAGTCGTCAGCACAGACATCAAGTCCTTCGAAGGCGGCGGATTCAAATTTGCCGTTGCCCAAGCCGAGGTGACGGACATCATGCAGCTTTCCGAACACCTGGAATCGCTCACCAGGGCGCTCGACGACCTGCGCGACAAGCGCGGTCTCGATTTTGCCATGCTCCTCATCACAGACGTTGTGCGCGGAACCAGCCGCCTGATCGTCACCTCAAACGCCCCGCCCATCCTCAACGACCTGCCTTACCCGCCCCTGACAGACGGCACCCGCGACGCGTCCGGCATCGTTTCAAGAAAGAAACAACTGCTCCCGGCAGTGCTGGGATTACTGGAAAGATAAACATGCCTGAAAGGCCCCGCCTGATCAATGGCATTTTTCATGGCGATCATCACCGGCGGGGTTTCTGTCTTTGCCGCGGTATTTGTCCCTTTGCGGGTTCGGCATGTTACGGGTCCGACCGTCAAGGCGCGCTCGACCGGGTGATCACCGGGCACACAAAACATCTGCTGAAGGCAAAAGAAGCCGCGCTGATCGTTGACCAATCCCACCCCAGCCGCATCCTGCTCAGGGATGTCTATTTTTGATGGAGCATTCCTCCCGCGAACCGGGAAGGATTTATCGGATTTTTAAAAATGCCCTTCCCCTACCTCGGTGAAAGCATCACATTGAACGGGACGACCCGCAACGGACTGCCGGGGTCGTTCATTACACTTCCCAGCGGGGTGACGCACTACGAAGAAGGCGGCGACCCAAACGGTCCGCCCATCGTCCTCGTACACGGATTCTCCGTCCCGTACTTCATCTACGACCCGACCTTTGAATTCCTGTCCAGCCGGGGTTTTCGCGTGTTGCGCTACGACCTGCTCGGGCGCGGCTTTTCAGACAGACCCGTCGTCCAATACAACGCAGAATTATTCGCAAGCCAATTATGGGAATTGCTCGAAGCGTTGAATTTCAGGAATATTGCCCTCGCGGGTCTGTCCATGGGCGGAGCCGTCACCGCGTCGTTCATGGATCGTCATCCGCGGATGGTTTCGAAATATATTTTGATAGACCCAGCCGGGGCGAAGCCGGTCTCGATCTCGCCCATGCTCAAGGCGGTGCGAATGCCCGGGATCGGCGAACTGGTCCTCGGTCTGTTCGGAAGCGGGAGCATGGTCAGGGGCATCGCCGCCGACCTGTTCACTCCCGAACTGGTGGCTGAATTCCAGGAAAAGTACAAGGTCCAGATGCGGTATCACGGGTTCAAACGCGCCATCCTCTCCACGATGCGGAATGGGATGCTCGATTCGTTCATGGATACCTACCGCCGGGTTGGAGCCATGAAGAAACCCACGCTGATGTTCTGGGGCAGGCAGGATAAAACCATTCCCTTCGAGCACAGCGCCGAGATCCTTGCCGCCATGCCCCACGCAGAATTCCACGTCCTCGAAAATTGCGGACACATCCCCCACTACGAGCGTCCGGGCGAAGTCCACGAAATTCTGTTAGAATTTTTGAGACGTTGATTCCCCGTTTTTACAAACCAATACCTGCAACGGGGGATTTTATTGACCGCCCGCGCGGGCGGTCAACGGAGACTGCATGAACCTCAATCGTATAAAAAATTCGGCCTATCGCAACCGCCACAATATCGCGGTCTTCATCCTTTTGAACCTGGCTTGCGCGGCTTGCATCACGCTGGTGGGCGCGCGGGTGGTATACACCGACTCGACCCGTCATTCCGGCTTGATCTGGAACCTCTTCCTCGCGTGGATTCCCTTCATCCTTGCCTATCTTGCCCATGCGCTGTCCTGGAACCGGCTGTGGGTCTACCTGGCGATTCCCTTCGTGGCCTTCCTCTGGCTGTTGTTCTTTCCAAACGCGCCCTATATGCTCACCGACCTGCAAGACCTTGCCCGCGGCGCCGGGAAGGAAGCCCCGCTCTGGTACGACGTCATCATCGTCGTCTGGTGCTCATGGACGGGGACTTTGCTCGGCGTGATCTCCCTCTACCTGATGCAGGACATCATCACGCGCTCATTCAACCGCTGGCTGGGCTGGGCATTCGTCTTCGCCATTTCAGGCTTGAGCAGTTTCGGGGTCTACATCGGGCGTTTTGTCCGCCTGAATTCATGGGACATCCTGCAAAACCCGGCGGAGACGGCAATGGTCATCCTCGGCATCGTCATCGACCCGAGCAGGCGGCTGGCAGCGTTTACGTTCGCGTACACCCTCTTCTTCCTCTTCATCTTCCTGCTGCTTTACTCGTTCAGCCACATGCTGAGCGAACAGACCGCGCTCGCCGGAAGTTCGCCCGAGCAGCTGGCGTCCACCCAGCCGACCCAGCCGGTCAATTGATTTCAAATCCTGACACTCTTTGAAAGCGTTTGAAAGCGGTCACGGATACAATCCGCGAAAACCTGGAGGCAGAAATGATTCAAACCTATCTCGCAAAACTGCGCCCCGTCCGATTCCACCTTGCCATCGTGGGCATATTGATCGGCGCAAGCCTGATCTCGATCGCGCTGTTCCGCCTGCGCACGATATTGAGCGGCTCGATGGATTACATCTTCCTGTTGTGGAACCTCTTCCTCGCCTGGCTGCCGCTTATCATGGCGTACGCCGTTTCAAGTTTTGCCTCGCGGCGGCGTTCGCTCGTGCTGACGGTCCTGCCTGCCGCGGCGCTCTGGCTGCTCTTCTTCCCCAACGCGCCCTACATCCTCACCGACCTGTTCCACCTGCGGCATCCGCGCCCCGATGTGCCGATCTGGTTCGACACCCTGCTGGTCAACTGGTTCGCCTGGACCGGCCTGCTGCTGGGGATCGTCTCATTGTTCGTAATGCACGACATCGTCCGCAAATCTTTCGGTCGCATTACAGGCTGGTTCTTCGTCTTCATCGTTGGTACACTTTGCAGCGTGGGCATTTACATCGGGCGTTTCCTGCGCTGGAATTCGTGGGATGTGATCTTCCATCCGGTTGCCCGGCTCGGCGATATTCTTCATTACGCCACAAACCCCAGCCTGCAATCCATCATCTTCATCACGGTCTTTTCCGCGTTGTTCATCTTCATTTACGTCTCCACCTATTCGTTCGGGCTTTTACTTCAGGAGCAGCAGCAACCAAAATGAATCCATTGATCATCATCCGCGGGGGCGGCGACCTGGCAAGCGGGGTCGCCCTGCGCCTGCACCGGGTCGGCTTTCAAATCGCAATCCTCGAACTCGACAAACCCCTGGCGGTGCGCCGCAGCGTGTCTTTTTCAGAGGCGGTCTACGAAGGGACGCAAACGGTCGAAGGCGTCACATCAAGGCTTGTTTCGGCAGACCAGTTCCAGGTCACGTTGGAGGCGCGGGAAATCCCCATCCTGATCGACCCCCATGCCAACATCCTCAAGAATCAATTTCTGACCAGCCCCGCTTCGACCTTCCTCGTGGACGCGCGTTTGACCAAACTGGAGCCCGAGCCTTTGCCGGGGAATGTCGCGCTTCATATCGGACTTGGACCTGGTTTCACAGCCGGAGCCGATTGCCACGCTGTAATCGAAACCCGCCGCGGGCACACGCTCGGAAGATTGTATTGGGAGGGTCAAGCCGCATCAGACAGCCGACAGCCGGACGGTGATCCGCGCCGCGTGCTGCGCTCTCCATCAGCCGGTTCGCTGGAGGCAATAAAAGCAATCGGCGATTCGTGCAGGCAGGGCGAGACCATCGCACGGGTGAACGGTGCGCCCATTGTCAGCCCCTTCGACGGGAATCCTGCGCGGACTCATCCATCCGCGGGTGGAGATAACCGAAGGGATGAAGATCGGCGACGTGGACGCCCGCAACGACCCTGCGCTGACCCGGCTCGTCTCGGATAAGGCGCTGGCGGTGGCGGGCGGGGCGCTCGAAGCGATTTATATCAGGATGAAGGATATGGAGTAAGGGAGGCTATCGCACGTCGACTCCCATGAAGAACACAAGCAGGGAGCGGAAGGCGTACAGGGGAAGCCACAAAATGACATGCACGATATTGCTCAGGGCGAACAACAGCGACACCGAGCGAAAAAATGAATCAAGGGAGGGGGCGAGATGTTCAAGCATCCATGAACCGGCGCCGGAGATCAGCGCAATTGCCAGGAGGGTTCCGATCCACAGACCGAGCGGCAGCCAGGCGTGGCGGTCGGACTCGGAGGGCAGCATGGTGCTCGAGACGGCAAAGGTCAGGTAAAACCACAGGTAGAAATCGGGAATGTTGGGGAGCAAGCCCAGCCCCATAAAAAACAAATTGAACTGACCGTTTGCGGCGACATGCCAGAGCGCGTCGAGCCGTAATTGAACGACAGCCGTATAAGCGATGAAGAGCGTCCCGGCAATAATGGGCGCAAGCCCGATCAACGAATCGCGCAGAATGTCCGTCTTCTCGACCTCGACAGACCCCAGCACCAATCCGCCGTCCTTGACCGCCTGCGGTATGACCGTGAAGCGGCCCGTCCGCACGCCGAGGAGTTTGGCGGTCAGGTAATGGCTGGCTTCATGCAGCAGGACCCCCGGCAGAAAGAGCAGCGAAAAGAGGGCGATGGTCAACGGTTTGTTGCGCGTGACCAGGAAAAAAATGATCTGCACCTCGCGATGCAAAAACCGCTGGAGATACACCAGCGGTAAAAGGTTCAACGTGAATATGAGCAGACCGACGAATTGCACGGCTTCGTTTCCTCTTCGTTTTACAGAGGCTTGGATGAGTGGTGATAACCAGGACGCCTATTTCTGAGCCGCGCGAACGATGGATATAAAGTCTTCGGGTTTCAAACTTGCGCCGCCCACCAACGCGCCGTCTATATCGGGCTGGGAGAAGAATTCGGCGGCGTTTGCCGCAGTCACCGACCCGCCGTACAGGATGCGGATGGACTGGGCGGTTTCCGCGCCGAACAATTCCTTCAAGACCGGGCGGATCACGCCTCCATGCACGCCCTGGGCGTTTTCCGCGCTCGAGGCTTTGCCTGTGCCGATCGCCCAGACCGGTTCATACGCCACCACAATGGTCGGCGCAAATTCGGCGGAAACGCCCTGCAAGCCGAGCCGGGTCTGCGAAGAAACGACCTTTGCGGTTTCGCCCGCTTCATATTGCGCCAGCGTCTCACCGATACAAACGATGGGGGTCAGACCCGCTTTCTGCGCGGCGAGCAGTTTTTTATTTACCGTCTCGTCCGTTTCGCCGAAATAGGCGCGGCGTTCCGAATGCCCAAGGATGACATAGCCGCATAATTCGCCGACCATGCCCGGCGCGACTTCGCCCGTGAAGGCTCCCTTTTCCTCCCAGTGCATATCCTGCGCGCCCAAGCCAACCCCCCTTCCTGCAACCAGTTCGGAGGCAGTCATCAAGGCAGGGTACGGCGGGCAGACGACGCGTTCAACGCCGTCGATCCCGCTTAGGGTGGGCAGAAGCGCGGAAAGCAGGTCGCGCGTCTCTGCGATGGTTTTATTCATCTTCCAATTACCGGCTACGAATGGAATTCTCATTTTTCTCCTCAAATTTTTCGGCTCTTCGAGATTTAGCGGGGTTTCTTTGCCACAGCGCCGCTTCGGCAGGAGGATAATACCCCCTACTGGATCGTCTTGAGAATTTCCTCCGCCATGATCAACATCCATTTTGAGGCTTCAGGATCGCTGGAGAGCGCGGTCAGAACGCGCTTTGCATCTTCGAGATCGCCCTTTTGAACGGCAATCTCCGCCCGCAATAAATGCGACTCTTTGAGAAACTCGGAGGATTTTTCCGTCAACGCCAGGTACTCCTCGGCTTTTGCCAGGTCGCCGGCATACAAGGCGTGACGTCCGCGCACGATATTGGCGAAATCCGGCAGAATAATGCCCGCCTGTTCAAAGGGCATCACAACCGGCAGGTTTGCATACTGCGCGCCGCGGTACGCCGATTCGCGGAAACCGTCCTTGATATCGTCGGGGACAGCCCCATCCTGCCGGATATACAGGGGAATGGCGTGGACGTACATCCCAGCCGCGAGGTGCCAGGCTTGGCTCGCCCGGTACTGGTCTGCGGCATTGGCGTAGAAAGTCTTGTTATCGAACCCGGCAAGGTTTTGAGCCTGAATGGATTCATCGGCGGCGGGGGTTGCCATGCCTGCATTCCAGAAGGCAAGCGACAATGCCAGGTGCGCGTATGGGTCTCCCGGGTTTTGATTGATCAGGTCGTACGCGGTTTGCATTTCGGGGGTGATCTGGTCGGCGGGAAGCAGCGTCGGCGCGGGAAAAATTCCCGGTGGAGGATTCGCTCCCACCGGGGGAAGAGGCGGGAGTCCTGGTATGGCGGTGGGGGTTGGAGAAGCCAGCGAGGGTGTCGGGGTCGCATCCGTCCCGCGCCTGGAAAGGTTCGGAAGGGTATTCCGCAGGGCGATGAATCCAAACCCAAAGCACAGGATGGCAACCAACCCGACCGCCGCCCACATCCAATTGCCGCGCCTCGGTTTCTGACGTTTGAGCGGATTCTGCATCCCGGCATTCGTTGCGCTGCGGGGTTTTAAATCCGGGGCGGAGACCGGTTTTACCGAGCCGGGAGCCAGGGTCACGTCGGAGCCGCGCATGGGCATTCCGGCTTCGAGCCAGGCAGACTTGAACGCCCCGATCAGTTCATCCACGCTTTGGTAGCGGTCCTCGCGGTCCTTTGCCAGCGCTTTCAGCAATACCCGTTGAACCGGCTCCGGCACATTGGGGTTGATCACCTGCGGCAGGGGCAGCGGCGTGTATATATGGTCGTGAATGATCGAGAAGGGGGTATCCGCGCTGAACGGGACCTGCCCCACCACCATTTCGTACAACATGACGCCGAAGGAGTAAATATCGGTGCGGGCGTCGAGGTCTTTTTTGCCCATGGCTTGCTCGGGGGAAATGTACTGGGGCGTGCCCATGACCGAATCGGTGGAAAGGGTCGACTCCCCCGCAACCGCAATGCGCGCCAGCCCAAAGTCTGCGAGGTACATTACGTTCTCGCTGGTGATCAGGACGTTCGAGGGTTTGATGTCGCGGTGCAAAACGCCCTGCCGGTGGGCGTATCCCAACGCCGAGCCGACGGTCTCGACCACCTGTTCGATCTCACGCGAAGACAAGGGAGCCGCCCCCATGCGCGCCTTGAGCGTATCGCCTTCGATGAATTTCATCACCAGGTAGGGGCGTCCTTCGTGTTCGGCAAAATCATAGACCGGCACGATGTTGGGATGCTCGAGTTTTGCCACCACTTTTGCCTCGCGCTGGAAACGCCCGATGAAGGTCGAATCTTCGTTGAAAGCCTGGTGCAGTACCTTTAACGCCACATAACGGTCGAGCGCGGCGTGATACGCCCTGTAAACAGACGCCATGCCGCCCTGTCCCAATTGATCTATGATCTGATAAGGACCGACGTTTTCGCCCGGTTTGAATGACATGAATATTCTCCGTGATCAAGAGAGTGTTTCTTAAGTTCGTGAAAGGTATAAAAATGAACTTCAGCCGCAAACAAGGCTGGGTTGACAGAGATCAAAAAGGTTTTCTCAAGATTCTCTGCGCTCTTTGCAGCGGGTTAAGAAACAGCCTCCAAGGTGGTACATATTATAGCCGAGCGGGGCGGGGTCTGGTTAGAGGGTTGTAAACTGATTGTAAATTGTCATGGAATCAAAAAGCGGATGGGTTTTCCCATCCGCTTTGATTCGATCTCCAGTGTTTAAGAGAGCGTTTCTTAAGTCTGTGAAAGGCGCGAAAAAAAGAGCCTCAGCCACAGAGAACACCGAGTTCACGGAGATTTATAAAGGGTTTTCTCAAGATTCTCTGTGTTCTTTGGTAACTGCTCAGCCTGCTCATTCTCGATTGTCATTTCGAGAAATCTTTCTGGCGTTGTCCAGGATTTCTCCTCGCGGAGTTTACCCTGAGGGTATCGAATGGCTCGTCGAAACGACAAGCCGCTGAGCAGTTACGTTCTTTGCGGCAAAAAGAATTAAGAAATAGTCTTTCTAAGGCTGGAATTCAACCGTCACATTGACGATGCCGTTTTCAGGAGTGAAGGTCAACGGGAAGGGTTTGAAGGTGCCGTCGCCGCAGTTGACGTTCCACTCTTCGCGCCAGATTCCGCTTGCGTCCGGCTGTTGGATGACGGTGATGGTGGTGCCTTCGACGGTCGGCGCGGTGCATTCGGACATAATGCCGACCAATTGGACAGACGCCCAGGCGACCAGGCGGGTTTCATCGTCCGCCAACCCGCCGGCAGGGACATCGCCGCTGGTATCAAAGTTGGGGACAACCGGCGTCCCGTTCGGGTCAACCGGGACAAAAGGCACATCGGTCGGGATGTCGAAATTCTGAATATCCTCCACCGCCTGCTGGGCAGTCACATATGCCTGATACGCGTAATATCCGCCAACGACAGCCCCCAGACAGCAGCAGCTGAGCAAAACGCCAACGACAGTATAAATGATGATATTGCGGTTATTTTTCTGTCCCTCCGCGGGGACCGGGGTTGATTCCATCTCTCTATCTCCTTGTAAAGTTTCCGGCATTATACAAATGAAAGGAGCAGGCGCATATCAAAAACGCCTGCTCCCTTTGTCCTATGACCGTTAAGCGTAGTCTGCGTTCTCTTACGCAGACAGGCGCGATAGAGATCGCGCCCTACGCGCAAGTTATTTATCGTTCAAAGCCGCCACACCGGGCAGTTCCCTGCCTTCCAGAAATTCCAGCGATGCGCCCCCGCCGGTGGAAACGTGCGTCATCTGTTTGGCAACGCCCGCCTTCTTGACCGCGCTGGCAGAGTCGCCGCCGCCGATCACGGTGACGGCATTGGATTCAGCCAGCATCTTTGCGAGGGCGAATGTGCCTTCGGCAGACCTCGGCATTTCGAAGACGCCCACGGGTCCATTCCAGACGATGAGCCTGGCTCCGTTTAAAGTGTCTTTGTATACGCTGACGGTTTTCGGTCCCACGTCCAACATGCGCCACCCGGCGGGGATCTTGTCCACGTCCACGGTTTGGGTGTTCGCTTCGGCGTCGAACTTGTCGGCAATGATCGCATCCACCGGCAGGACGAGTTTATCGCCCAGTTTGCCGAGCAGGGTCTTGGCGGTCTCGATGGATTCCGCCTCGACGAGGCTGTCCTGCATGTTCAGTCCCTGCGCGGCGAGGAAGGTGTTTGCCATGCCGCCGCCGATGATGAGTTTGTCGCATTTGGCGGCGAGGGTTTCGACGACCAAAATCTTATCGCTGATCTTCGCGCCGCCGAGGATGGCGATGTAGGGATGTTCCGGGTCTGCCACCGCCTTGCCGAGATATTCGAGTTCCTGCTCCATCAAGAAGCCGGAGACGGCGGGCAGGAAACGCGCAATACCTTCCGTTGAAGAATGAGCGCGATGGGCAGAACCGAACGCATCGTTGACGTACACATCCGCAAGCGACGCCATTTGCTTGGCAAGTTCGAGATCGTTCTTCTCTTCGCCTTTGTGGAAGCGGGTATTTTCGAGCATGACCACATCGCCGGGCTTGAGCGATCTGGCAATTGCCTCCACGTCCGGTCCCACGCAATCGGGCGCCATGGTTACCGGGCGATTAATCAGCGTGGCTAAAGTCTCCGAAGCGGCACGCAGGCTAAAGGTCGGGTCTGAGCCGCCTTTGGGTCGCCCCAAATGACTCGCCAGCAGAAGCGACGCGCCCTGATCCAGGCAATATTGAATCGTCGGCAGCGCGGCTTTGATGCGTTTGTCGTCGGTAACTTTGCCTTCCGCCATCGGCACGTTGAAGTCCACGCGCATGAAGACGCGTTTGCCTTTGAGGTCGAGGTCTTTTACAGTTTTTTTGTTCATGGGATAAGTAGACAGGTAGACAAGTAGACAGGTACACAGGTAAACACGTGCGTACTGTTATACCTGTTTACACTAAAGACTTTTCGCCATCATCGCCGCGAGATCGGCTGTGCGGCAGGAGTAGCCCCATTCGTTGTCGTACCAGGTGACCACTTTGACAAAGTTGCTCTTATCCTTGCCAAGCACGCTCGTGAAGGGCAGGTCAACCGAGGAACTGTAGGAGCTGCCTTTGAAGTCCATGCTGACGAGGGGTTCGTCCACCGCTTCGAGAACGCCCTTGAAGCGCGGCATCCTGGCGGCATCACGGAACGCCTGACGCAGTTCTTCGGTGGTGGTCTCTTTTTCGAGTTCAGCGGTGAAATCAACGACAGAGACGGTGGGGGTTGGGACGCGCAGGGAATAACCGTCGAACTTGCCCTTCAGGTCGGGGATGACCAGGGCGACTGCCTTTGCCGCGCCAGTGGTGGTCGGGATGATGTTCAAACCGGAAGCGCGGGCGCGGCGCAGGTCGGAATGCGGCATGTCCAACACCTTCTGGTCGTTGGTGTAGGAGTGGACGGTGGTCATGAAACCGCGTTTGATGGTGTAAAGATCATGCACCACCTTGGCGGCGGGCGCCAGGCAGTTCGTGGTGCAGGATGCATTTGAAACAACATGGTGTTTGGCGGGATCGTATTTATCCTCATTGACGCCCAGCACAACCGTGAGGTCTTCCCCCTCGGCAGGCGCGGAGATGATGACCTTCTTTGCCCCGCCCGAGGTAATGTGGTTGACCGCGCCTTTGACGGTCTTGCCTTTCTTGTTCACGCCGTCTTCCTTGATGGTGAACAGACCGGTCGATTCGATGACGATGTCGATGCCAAGGTCGCCCCATTTGATGGCTGCCGGGTCGGTCTCCTTGAAGACCCTGACTTTCTTTCCATCAATGATCAGGCTGTCGTCCGCAACCTCCACGGTGCCGTCGAAACGACCGTAGGTCGAATCGTATTTGAGCAGATGCGCCATGGTCTTCATGTCGCCGATGTCGTTGAACGCCACCACCTCAAGTTCCTTCGAGTACGTGTCGCGTATCGCCTTCAACACCTGGCGTCCGATACGACCAAATCCGTTAATGCCTACTTTGACTGTCATGGGAAAATCCTCCATAAGATTTTTCTGTTTTCTTGAAGATTGAAGGATTTTACTTCGTTATAGCGGATTTGTGAATTTTATAACTGTTACACTTTTGGGTGATATTCGTCAGGAATCTGCGCCTCCCCACCCCGCCCGGGCTTGATTCTGCCTGCTGACAATGGGCTGCTACGCAAGCGGACCGGCGCGCTCGTTATAGATGTTCATGATCGCCTGCGCCAGTTTGTCAGAATCGTGCCGCCACGGATGGGAATTGTCCGCCAGATCGGCGGTTTTGGCGCGCTCATCGGCAAGCGTCTCGTCGTCTGCCCGCACCCAGACCGAGGTCGAATTCAGCGAGCCGCTGTAATTAATATTGCAAAGGATCGCATCGAAAACATCGCCGCCCACATGGTTCTCCAATGCGCGAATGTGATCCGCCGCGGTAAACGCGTCGGTCTCGCCCTCCTGGGTGGCGATGTTACAGACATAAATCTTGACAGCCCGGCTGGCGCGGATGGAGGCAAGCAGGTCGTCCACCAGCAGGTTTGGGAGCAGGCTTGTATACAAACTGCCCGGACCCACAATGATGACATCGGCAGACAACAGGGCGTTGATGACCGGCGGAAATACAGGCGCGTCGTCCGGTTCCAGCCAGACCCGGCGGACACGTCCCGCCATGGTTGGAATTTTGCTCTCACCTTCGACCCGCACTTCATGGAGAACATGGGGCAGTTCCATGCTTGCCACAAGTTTTACATTGTGCAAAGTCGAGGGCAGCACCCGCCCATTCACCGAAAGCACCCTGCCCGATTCGACCACGGCGCCCTCGAAACTTCCGGTGATGTCTGCCAGGGCGGTAATGAAAAGGTTGCCGAAGGAATGTCCCTCGAGGTCCGGCGAACCGGTGAAGCGGTACTGGAAAAGTTGGGTCAACATGTCTTCATCGTTGGAGAGAGCCGCGAGACAGTTCCGAATATCGCCCGGCGGCAGGATTCCAAAACTTTCGCGCAGTTTGCCCGACGACCCGCCATCGTCTGCCACGGTGACAACAGCGGTGAGGTTTCGGGTGCGGGTTTTCAATCCGCGTAAAAGCGATGCAAGCCCATGCCCGCCGCCGATTGCCACCATCCGCGGACCGCGGTTGCGCCGTTGAAAATCTGCCAGGGTGGTGACCACGTCTGAATCGGGGCGCAGGAACGGGCGGAGCAGGGAGCGGTTCAACTTATACATCCCAAATGCGATAAATAACGCGCCGATCCCGCCAAAGATCGCCGCCCTCAAAATTCGCGGCAGAAAACGCAGCGAGGCGTAGGAAAGGAATGTCAGAACCGCGGGGTCGGAGGAATCCGTCCGATAGAGATCGATGATGATGACCGCAATGCCAAGGCTGACCAGCGTGATCCCGACAAGCGTCACAACCAGCCAGCGCTTGACGCCCAGCCCGGGGCGAAGCCAGCGCGGCAGGTCGAGAAATAATTCCCACATCCGCTTGACGTAAAAAAGACTCATTAAAAGGATAATAGCAGGGATGGGGGGAACAGTCAAACTCATTGCCCGCAAGCAAAACGTGCGAGCGCTGTTTGCGCCAGCGGCATCTCCCGACCTTCGAGCAAAATCTCCCGATTTCGCAGTCTCAACTGACAACGTTTGCATTCACATATTTCACCTGACCGTAGGCGGAGGGACAGTTTTACCCTTATACTTTGAGAAAAGTATCTACAAAGAGAAGCCAAGTGAAAATCTCAAGCACACTCTACCTGACCAACCCCAAAGACTGGCGGACTTGGCTCAAGCAGCATTACAAAAGCGAGAATGAAATCTGGCTGATCTACCCCAAGAAAGCGACAGGTAAGCCGCGCATCGAATACAACGACGCGGTGGAAGAAGCCCTGTGCTTCGGCTGGATCGACTCCATCATCAAGACATTAGACAACGAGCATACCGTCCAACGCTTTTCGCCGCGCAAGCCAAAAGCAAAATACTCGCAAGCCAACATCGAGCGCCTGCGGACATTGGTGGCGCAAAAGAAAGTCATCAAAGAAGTAGCCGATACGCTGACAGAGGTCTTGAACGCCGAGTTCGTCATCCCGCTTGATATTTTGAAAGCCATTCAAACGGACAAAGCAGCCTGGAAGAATTTTCAGGGATTCTCCGATGCTTACATTCGCATCCGCGTTGCGTTTATAGATGGAGCCCGCAAACGTCCCGAAGAATTCAAAAAGAGATTACGATATTTCATTGAAGTGACCGCGAAGAATAAGCAGATTGGGTTCGGGGGAATTGAGAAGCATTATTGACCCCCACCCTGCCTGTGATAGCAGACGGAGGGGGGTTTAACGCTTGGGGTAAAATCGCCGCATGCCAGCCCGCAGAACCACGCCCAAAGGTTATCAACGCGCACATGAACTGCGCAAAGAGCCTACTCCCGCCGAAGCCAAACTGTGGGCGTACCTCCGCAATGACCAATTAGGGGTGAGCTTCAGAAGGCAACACGCCATTGGAAACTACATCCCTGATTTTTGCTGTATCAAAAAGAAACTCATTATCGAGCTAGACGGAAGCCAACATTTAGAGCAGGTTGAGTATGATGTGGAAAGAACAAAGTATTTTGAGTCTTTTGGTTATAAAGTGATTCGATTTTGGAACAACGATGTGATGAAGGATATTAATGGGGTGATACGCGTGATTCAGTTTGCGCTGGAAAAGCAAAAATAATACCCCCACCCGTCCTCCCCCAAATGCGACGGTACTTCTGTCGCATTTGGGGGAGGTGCCGAAGGCGGAGGGGGTTGCTTTTGCCGTTGTGCTTTGGGAAATAGAGGATATATTTAATTATATTGTCTTTAGGAAGGAAACGAGAAAATGGCAAAAGAGCTCATAGGTTACCGCAGACTTTACGATTCAATAGGCTGTTCAATTTCTAATCAACAAGAACTAGAAATTCACTTAAAAATGGAAGAATGCGATGTTGTAATCTATATTGGTGATAAACCAAAACGCGGAATAATAATAACAACTAAAGAGGCAGGAAAGTTTATTGTTCCTAGGGAAATATCTATGATGGGAGAATGGAAATTCTTCAAGGACGCAACAGCTTCAAGTTATCCTAGAAAATTCTTTACAGAAATTCAATGCATTAAGTCTATTGAAGTGCCACAAGAATTATCAGAAAAATTTCATAAAGATCCAAAGTCAGGGGCACATAACGAGATAATTGATATAGCAAAAAAAGAACTTGAGAGGTTTACAGAAGTTTGTGACTTGATTGCAGGTGTTATCGGCTTGCGATTTCACCCCCAATTTATTCGTGAACTTATAAACGACAATCTCTTTGTAATCAGAAACACTGATGATTGGGCATACAGAATAAACGGATCTGCACTGGAAATATTGGAGGAATTAAGTCTCAATCAAAATGGAATACAAAAGCTTGAAACTACTTTGCGGGGAGTTGAACAAGCATCTAGTGAGGCTCGTGAGTTTGCAACAACATTGTTTCAATGGTTACATCGAGCTTGGTCTGAAAGAGATAATGTCTCAAAATTTTTAGCGCTGTTCACCCCACTAGAAGTAGCTTTAGGTAAGTTTGAAAAAGATAAATCAACAGATGAACAACAAGAATTAAAATTCAATAAAATCAAGGAATTAATCATCGATAGTGAAGAACAAGAAAAAGAGCAACTCTTAGCATATTTTGAGCACCTTGGAAAATTACAGAAGCCAAGTTTAGCTACTCGATTTGAAACTCTTGCAAATGAAGCAAATTTACCGAATTACGAAATGGATATAATAGCATTTAGGAAATTTAATAAATCCAGAAACTCTCTAATTCATAGAGGGGATTCTGAAGTAAATTTACAAGTTACAGTAAGTGAAGAAGAAAACCGCAAACTTGAAGATTTAGTTGAGAGGTACATTTCCTGGATTTTATTCAGAGACCAAATTGTATATCCTTCTAGGTGGAGAAATAATAAAAGATAGTGTCTCTAACAAAGACCTCCGAGCAGACAGCTCGGAGGTCTTTCTTTCTACTCACTACTTTCTACAATCACTCCCCCGTCGGCACCCAGATATTCTTGACCTGCGTCGCCTCGTGTAGGAACTCGTGACCTTCGCCTTGCTCGCGGTCGAGCCAATCGCGGGGCAGACCGTAGCCTGTCCATGTGCGTTTCATGTTCGCAGCGGACTCGTTCTCGACGTGGTAACTGCCTTCCGCCGAGCCGAAGTACCAGAGCGAGTCAACGTCTTCATGTTGAACAAGGGTCTTGACCAAATGGTCGCGGTCGCCTGTGACGATGTTGACCACGCCGCCAGGCACATCGGAGGTGTCGAGCACCTGATAAAAGTCTGTAGCCGAGAGCGGATATTTCTGGCTGGGGAGCATCACCACGCTGTTGCCGCGTGCAATCGCAGGCGCCATGAGCGAGATGAAACCAAGCAGGGGCATTTCATCGGGGCAGGCAATGCCGATCACGCCGACAGGTTCATTGACCGCGACGGTGATTCCGCGCAGGGTGGTCTCTTGCACAGTGCCGCCGTATTTATCAGCCCATGCCGCATAGCTGAAAAGACGTTCCACCGCCGCGTCCACTTCGGCTTGCGCGGACTTCTGCGTGCGTCCCGTCATCTCGACGATTCGTTTTACGAACTCGGCATTGCGGGCATCGAGATTCTCTGCGATGAAATATAAAATTTGCGAGCGGTTGTATCCGTGGCGCATCGCCCAGCCTGATGTCCGCGCTTTGTGTGCGGCTTCGACTGCATCACGAATGTCTTTGCGATTGCCGTCACCGACCTGCCCGACAATCTTCCCTTTGGCGTTCAACACCGTCGTGGTGTATGCGCCATCAGGTCGCACCTGTTTGCCACCGATGTACATCTTTGGCGTACGATCTACCAGCGGAAGCGAATGTCCATTTGCCCGAGCAGCTCCCGGCTGAGTCGGAAGCGTAGGCACGTGTCCTCCCCATTTCGCATCTATTGTAAATTCTGGGCGCGGACGTTCCATCCATTTTGGTCGCAGATATTCAAACAAACCTTCACGTCCGCCTTCGCGCCCGTAACCCGACTCGCGATAGCCGCCGAAGCCCGAAGCGCCGTCGAATTGATTGGTGCAATTGACCCACACCGAGCCCGCCTTGATCTTGCTCGCGACATCGAGCGCGAGGTTGATGTTATCGCTCCACACACTCGCCGCGAGACCATAGCGCGTGTTGTTCGCAAGTTCGATGGCTTCGCTCGGAGTTCTGAAAGTAAGCGACACAAGCACGGGTCCGAAAATTTCTTCCTGCACAGTTGAAGCCGCCGCATCAAGCCCCGTGATGAGCGTCGGTTTATAAAACAGTCCCTTTTCGGGCAGCGCGATATTCGGCTGAAAACATTCGCCGCCTTCGGCAATGCCCGTCTTCACCCAGCCATCGATCGTGTCCCATTGGCTTTGGTCAACGATCGCGCCCATGTCGATGGATTTATCGAGCGGGTCGCCCACGCGCATGTGTCCCATTCTATTTTTTAATTTTTGGATGAATTTCCCTGCGACATTTTCCTGCACTATCAGCCTTGACCCTGCGCAACAAACCTGACCCTGATTAAACCAAATCGCATCGACCACGCCTTCAACTGCTCCATCCAAATCGGCATCGTCAAACACGACAAATGGACTCTTGCCCCCAAGTTCGAGCGAGAGTTTTTTGCCAGAGCCAGCCGTCTGCTTGCGGAGCGTGCGCCCGACATCGGTTGAACCCGTGAACGCGATCTTATCCACATCGGGATGTTCGACGATCATCGAGCCCGCGCTGCTGCTTCCCGTGATGACGTTCACCACGCCAGCGGGCAATCCCGCCTCAGCGACAATTTCCGCGAACAGCAACGCCGTGAGTCTTGTGTACGAAGCAGGCTTCAACACAACCGTGTTGCCCATCGCAATCGCAGGCGCGATCTTCCACGCCAGCATCAACAACGGGAAGTTCCACGGGATGATCTGCCCGACCACACCGACAGGTTGATAATCGCGCAGTTCGGTTTCCATCAACTGCGCCCAGCCTGCATAATAATAAAAGTGACGCGCCAGCAAAGGCACATCAATATCACGAGATTCACGGATCGGCTTGCCGTTGTCCATGGACTCGAGCACCGCCAGCAAGCGCGAATGTTTCTGAAGGTTGCGCGCAATCGCATACAAATAACGCGCACGCACCACACCAGGAGTCTTGCTCCAGGTTTTGAACGCCTCCCGCGCCGCAGCCACCGCCGCATCGACTTCTTTTTGTCCCGCCTGCGTGGTCTCGGCTAATAACTCGCCATTCGACGGATTGATAGACGAATAGAACTTCGCACCCTTCGGCGTCACCCACTCGTTATTGATGAACAAGCCGAACTTACGTCCATGCTCATCCAGCCACGCTTTGACAGCATCAGGCGCTTCGGGCGCAGGTCCGTATTCCATGGTGTTGAAGATTTCAAGTATTTTGCTCATATAAAACTCCACTTATTCCGTCATTGTTTCCGCAATACATCTAAAAACGGAATGGCTTTGACGATTTTCACACCGCGATATTCACCTTGCAAGGAGTCGAAATGTGGGTCGTAGGTCACAAGATAATTCGCCCCGCCTTCCACTGCACAGGCGACAATAACATTGTCGTCAGGATCAGAAAGGAGAGACTCGATTTTCTCGGCAGGGACTTCCACCCATTCAGCCCAATCAGCAAGAGTCTTAACCAAGTCAACAACTTTTTCGTTATCCACATGACGATCAAGAAGTTTCTCGACGATTTCTTCAGCCAATGGCGTACAAATCAACAACACGAATTCATCCCGTTTCCAGCGGTCAAGAGTTTCGCGGGTTGGGCTGTTCGCATTTTTACTCAACGCGGCAGAGACAAAGACATTCGTATCCAACACGGCTCGGATTTTTTTAGTCACTTTCCACTTCCCCATCAACTGCTGTGCCCTTTGCGATGGCTTCCTCACGAATCGCATTAAGTGTGTTTCCAAATTTTTCCATCGCCTCATCCCGTGAAAGGTATTTCACTTCTTCAGCGCGGGCTTTGGCTTTGGCAACAATTTCTGCCGCCAATTCCTTGTTTGGTCGGGCGCGTTGTTTTTTGAGGGTATCCACCATCTCGATCACAATTAAGAGCTCTTTTTCTTCCAGTTGAGCCACTTCGATCACAGCCTTGCGGACTAAATCTTGTGACAAAATATTTGCATTCATGTCTTTCTCCTTTCAATAAAAAAACTATCCCATCGGCATGTGATGTTTCGCCGCGTAGTGACCTGTGATGTAGTGATACAACTGCCGCTCGATGTCGGTCAACAGACTGCTTGCGCCAATGCGGAATAAGTCATTCTTCAGCCATTCATCGCCGAGTTCTTCTTTCATCAGTGACTGCCACGCCATCGCCTGTTTCGCGGAACTGATTCCGCCTGCGGGCTTGAAGCCCACTTTGTAGCCGAAGCGGTCGAGATAATCACGCAACGCGCGGATCATCACGAGGCTCACATCGAGAGTCGCGTTGGTCGGCTCTTTGCCTGTGGATGTCTTGATAAAGTCCGAGCCTGCCATCATGGACACTAAACTGGCTTGATAGACTTGCTTGAGCGAACCAAGTTCACCCGTGGCAAGGATGGTCTTCATGTGCGCGTCACCGCAGGCTTTGCGGAATTGTTGCAGTTCGTCGTACATGTCTTGCCAGTCGCCTGTCAAGACATAATTGCGGGCGATGACCACGTCAATTTCTTTGGCGCCTGCTTCCACGGCTTGCTCGATCTCCTGAATACGCTGTGGCAGAGGAGTCTGTCCCGCAGGAAAACCTGTCGCAACAGAGGCAACTGGAATATTAGAGCCTTGAAGCGCGTGAACTGCATCCGCGACACGGTTGGGGTACACGCACACCGCACCAACGGTGATCCGCTCGCCGTTCAATCCAAGTTTTTCAAGCATGTCGGGACGCAACGGTTGCTTGGCTTTCGCACATAAACGATGGACGCGCCCGGGCGTGTCGTCGCCTGCGAGCGTGGTCAGGTCAATATTGGTGATGGCGCGTAAAAGCCATGCTGCCTGCCAATCCTTTTTGACTGTGCGGCGACCCGTGAGCGTGGCGGTGCGGCGCTCTACTGCGCTTTTGTTGATGTGCGCGCCCATCACCCAATCAAGGTCGAGGGGCGTGCCGGGATTACGAGTGTGATTACTGGTCATGAATGCTCCATGAATATTGTCTGACATGATTATACAGCCAACGATGCCCGCTCGATGAACAAAGTATAATCCTGCATTATTTGTCGCCCCGGCAAGACGGAGAGTGAGCCATGCCAACCATCGAGACCATCATCCGCCAGATCAACCGCGAGATCGTGCCGCAGTTCGAGGAAAAACTGCGCGCCTACCTTGCCGGGCAGGACAAGGAATGGCTGGTCGAACAGATCGTGCGCCTGACTCTCGATGCCCACAGTTTGCAGGAACTGGACCGCAAACACAACAAGGAGGAGGAAAACCGCAAACGCGCCGAGTTCAGCGAACGGGTCAAGGGACTGGCTTTGGATGAGGGGAAACTTCAAGTGTTCATCTCTGCCTACAGGAAGATCACACGCGAGGCGCTGGTGGCGCGGGGACTTTTGCTTGAATCCGCCCCCCAAAAGGGTGAAGAAATGATCCCTGAGGGTTTTCGAACGGTGGAAGGAAATTCTCTTCTCCGCCACGCAAAGGACATGCTCTTTGGTATGCTGTTCGGCGACGCCGATTTCAACGCAACTTTTAACCGCACGCATCGCGAACTGCTTTCGCTCACCATCCCCCGCATGAAGACCGAAGCCCTGAATTTCATGAAAGCGACGACCGAGTTCGACGCTCTTGGAACCTGGCAGGACCCCAAAGGCACCGCCAGCGACTCGCGCGCCGATTATATTTTGATGGAGATCGAATACGGCGAAGTGGACGGTGAATTGATCGGCGAAGGGATCGTCTCCGCGCTAAAGCTTATTAACCACCTCGAGATCAACGAAAAGATCCTCTACGCAAGAATGAGCGAGGTGGAGCAAAGCACGCTTGCTTCACAGAGAATGATGAAGATACAGTGAACCCGGATGAAAGCGTCTCACGCCCAACCGAAAGGAATCTGATGACCAACAAAAAATCGCTCCCCACCGCCCCAAAACGCCCGCATGTGATGACCCAGCACGGCGTCGCCCGCGTTGACGATTATTACTGGATGCGAAACAGGGAGGATCCCGAAACGCTGAAATATCTCCACGCGGAGAGCGACTATCTCGATGAGATGCTGGGTCACACAAAGCCGCTGCAGGAGACGCTCTTCTCCGAGATGAAGAATCGGATTCAGGAAACAGATTCAACCGTCCCTGAGAAAAGAGGCGGCTACTTCCACTATGAAAGACACGAGGATGGGAAACAATATCCCATTTTTTGCCGCAGGAAGGGGTTGCTTGATTCCCCCGAAGAAATCCTGCTCGACCAGAATGAACTGGCGGTCGGCAAAACCTTCTGCGGCATCAGCGGATTCGCGACCAGCCCCGACGGGACAAAACTCGCCTATGTGGCGGATTTCGAAGGGCGCGAGGTGTTCACGCTTTACGTCAAAGACCTCGAGACCGGCGAGTATTTTCCCGAGACCATTGGCAATGTTTTGGGCAGCGCCTACGAAAGGTTCGGCGTGGAATGGGCAAACGACAATAAAACCCTTTTCTACGTCACGCTCGATGAAACCCTGCGCCCGGAAAAATTATTCCGGCATGTCCTCGGCACAGACCCGAAGGAAGACGCCCTGCTGATCCACGAGGCGGATGAAACCTATTACCTTTACCTGCGCAAGACCCGCGACGATGCCTTCATCACGACATATCATTACAGCACGAACACCCGTGAGTTTCGTTTCCTGGACGCGAACGACCCGACCGGTACTTTCCGCATCCTCCAGCCGCGCATTCAGGGGCTGGACTATAACGCAGAGCATCACAACGGCAGGTTCTTTATCGTGCATAACGACGGCGCGAAAAATTTCAAACTGAGCGTCGCCCCGGCAGGTTCGCCTTCAAGGGAAAACTGGGCAGAGGTCATCCCGCACCGGGAGGATACGCTTGTGGAGGGAGTCGATACCTTTGCGAACCATATCGTCGTCCATGAACGCAGGGGCGGGTTGAAGCAGTTCCGCATCAGCGACGCGGATGGGGCAGGGGATGTCCGTTATGTTCACTTCCCCGATGCTTCCTATAGCGTTTTCCCGGAGGGCAACCCCGAATTCGACACCAACCTCCTGCGGCTGAAATATTCATCGCTGATCACGCCAAACACCGTTGCGGATGTCAATATGGACACCGGCGAATGGACGACCAAAAAAGTGGATGAAGTGCGCGGGTTCGACAAATCGAATTACCGCCTGGAACGCATTCATGCCATTGCGCCGGACGGCGCCCAAGTTCCGATGACGGTCGCTTATCGCAGGGATATGCAGAAGAAGGATGGGACAAGCCCTGCTCTGATGTATGGATACGGCTCCTACGGCGCGACGATTGACCCGTGGTTCGACTCGAACCGCCTCAGCCTGATCGACCGCGGATTCGTTTACGTCATTGCCCACATCCGCGGAGGGTATGACATGGGGCGCGAGTGGTACGAGCAGGGCAAGATGGAACACAAGCGCAACAGTTTCACCGACTTCATTGCCTGCGCCGAACACCTGATCGCGGAGGGGTACGCCGCGAAAGACAAGTTTGCCGCGCAGGGCGCTTCGGCGGGCGGGTTGTTGATGGGAGCCTGCATGACAATGCGCCCCGACTTGTTCAGGGCGGTCATTGCCAAGGTGCCGTTCATGGATGTGATCACCACCATGAACGACCCGTCCATTCCGCTCACCACGCAGGAGTACGACCAGTGGGGCAACCCCGCCGATAAAAAGATGTTCGATTACATGCTTTCCTATTCGCCCTACGATAACCTGAAACCGGCGGATTATCCCAACCTGCTCATCACCACCGGGTTGAACGATCCGCGCGTGGCGTATTGGGAGCCTGCGAAATTCCTCGCCAAATTGCGCGAGGTTCGAACAGACGACAACCTGACGGTGTTTTATGTCAACTACAGTTCCGGTCACGCCGGGGCAAGCGGACGGTTCGACTCGATGAAGGAGATCGCCCTCGATTACGCCTTCCTGCTGGAAACGGTCAGATAAAAGGTCTTACGCAGGGTAACATAGGTTGCCCTGCAAAGTGTCGCTTTACTCAGCATGGCACGCTTAAAGCGTAAAACTATCACCATGCACAGGCGCGCGCGAGCAGTTGAAGGACCTCCGGCTCATGCGCGCCGCGCTCAATATAACATCATTCAAGCTGGAGGCTGCAATGAACGAAATGGATTCTGGAAATAATACCGGGAAGTGGATGGCGCTTGGATGCGGGATCGTATTGGCAATCGGTTTATGCTGTGGAGGCGCATTTGCGGGGCTGGTCTGGCTGGGCGCGCAAAACGCGGATGAAACGGTCCGGATCGAAATGGACGTCCCCATCGATGCGGAGGTTGGCGGGCCGTACAACTTCACGATCACCGTCACGAACATTACCTCCGCAGAGGTATCCATAGACAGCATCGACATTACAACCGGGTTTCTGGACGGGTTCGTGCTTGATTCAGTAACGCCCGCCTATATCGAAACCTACGAGTTCGACAGCCTGGGCAACACCTATCAGACATATTCCTTCGATGAAACCATCCCGCCAGGCGGAGAAATCCTGTTCAATTTCAGCGGCAGGGCTGTCCTGCCGGGGGATTTCTCCGGCGAAATCGATGTCTGCGTTACGGTCTTCGCCTGCACAACGAACGTGGTCAGAACGATTGTGAGATAGGGGCGCAGCCGGCGGTTAAGTTGTCGGGTTTTTTAGTACATACCTGATATTGCTTACTGATATTACGCAAGAGCGCGACGCGTAAGATGAGTTATTTATCCATAAAAAAACTCCCGGGTTCCGTTTGGGCGGAACCCGGGAGTTTCTGTTTTTATTTACAGCGGCTGGACCGCTTTGGCAACTGCGTCTTCCAACATCTTGGTGGTCAGCGACTTGGGACGTTCGATCGGCATACCGAGAGCGCGCATCCAAATGTAGTTGGCGGTGACGCCCAATGCGCGACCGACACCGAACAACACGGTGTAGAAGTCAAATTCGCGCACGCCGTAATAATACTGAAGCGTACCGCTTATGGCATCTACATTCGGGGCGGGATTCTTGGCTTTGCCCTGTTCCTTGAGAACGGTCGGCACGACGTCAAAGACCATGTCTGCAAGGCGTACCAATTCATCATCAGGGAAATGCTTCTTGGCAAAATCCATCTGCGCGGTGAAGCGCGGATCGGGCACACGCAGGACGGCGTGTCCGTAGCCGGGGATGACCTTGCCGCTGTTGAGCGTATCCCAGGCGAATTTATACAGATCATCGCGGGAGGGCACGCCGCCAAACTTGGTATGCACATCCAACAACCAGCCCAGGCATTCCTGATTCGCCAGCCCATGCAATGGACCGGCAAGCCCGCTCAAACCGGCTGAATAGGCGAAATAAATATCGGAAAGCGAAGACCCAACCAGATGCGTCGCATGTGCCGAGACGTTGCCAGACTCATGGTCGCTGTGCAGGATGAAATACAAGCGGGAAAGTTCGGCATAGCCTTTCTTATCCGAGACCTTCAACATGCGGGCAAAGTTCGCGCCGTAATCCAACTTGGGGTTGTATTTGGGTTTTCCTTTTTCACCAAAATACTTCATACGATAAATGAACGCTGCGATCACGGGGATCTTCGCGGTCAGGTTGAGGCTGTCTTCAAGGGCAGGTACCCAATATTCATCCTTCTTCATGCCTTTCTTGTATTTGCTGGCAAAGGCAGACGTACGCTCCAACGACATGACCGCCAGATTCAGAAGGATCATCGGGTGCGCATCCTTCGGCATCGACTTGAGCATCTTAAAAACGTAATCGGGAACCTCGGCGCGCTGTGCCCATTCGGCTTCCACTTCGAGCGCCTGTTCCTTGGTGGGGACTTCGCCGATCAACAGCAGATAGAACAAGCCGCCCACCAACGGCATTTTGCCGCCCTTCGCCTTGGGCAGGGCTTTCAAAACTTCAGGAATGGACATGCCGCGGAAGCGGATGCCTTCCGCCGGATCGACAAAGGAAACGTCGGTCAGCAGGGATTTGATATCGCGCATCCCGCCGACGATCTGCCCCACCGTTACGGTATCGACCACCACTTCACCGTGTTCCTTCGCCAGAGTTTTAATGCGTTCGCGCCACGCGGGCAATTGAGCAGACATTTTTTCATGCAAAATCATGGCAGACTCCTATTTAGATATGAAGTACAGAGGTACACAGGTATACAGGCACACAAGGGTATAAGTTAGCAGGCGATATGTTACGTGTTTACATGTCTATGTCTACCTGTTTACTTGTTTACATGTCTACTTGTCCACCGATCTTACAAACTCACCACGCTCTTCAGCGCGTCATGCGATTCTTTGACCGAGGCAGCCGATTTCTCGAACATGGCTTTCTCGTCGGCATCGAACTTGTATTCGATCACCTTTTCCATACCGCCCGCGCCGAGCATCACCGGCACACCGAAGTACATATCGTTCAAACCGTAATCGCCCTGCATCAGGGTGGCGCAAGGGACGATCAATTTTTTGTCTTTCAAAATGGCTTCTGCCATCTGCACACAAGCCATGGAAGGCGCATAGTAGGCAGAACCGGTCTTGAGCAAATTGACGATCTCGCCGCCGCCCTTGCGGGTGCGGTTGACGATGGCTTCGAGTTTATCGGCGGGGAAATATTCCTTGAGCGGAATACCAGCAATGTTCGAGTGACGGGTCAACGGAACCATTTCATCGCCGTGTCCGCCGAGCACATAACATTGCACATTTTCAACGGAAACACCGGCTTCCATTGCCACGAAGGCACGCATACGGGCTGAGTCCAAAATGCCAGCCTGCCCGATCACACGCTCGCGCGGCAGACCGGTCACTTTATGCGTGAGGTACGCCATCGTATCGAGCGGGTTGGTCAAAACGATGAAAATTGCATTCGGTGAGTGCTTCAAGGTTTCAGTGGCAGCCTTGCCCACGATCTCGGCATTGGTCTTGAGCAGGTCTTCGCGGCTCATACCCGGCTTGCGCGCGATTCCCGCCGTAATGATGATGATGTCTGAACCTTTGGTGTCTTCATAATTATTCGTCCCCATCACGTGCGTATCTTTGCCGATAATGGGCATGGCTTCGAGCATGTCGAGGCTTTTGCCTTGCGGCATCCCTTCGACCACATCCAGCAAAACCACGTCGGCAAGTTCGCGCTCGGCGATCCAATGCGCAGCGGTCGCGCCTGTGTTGCCCGCGCCAACAATCGAAATTTTCTTCATCGTTCCTCCAATGGAATCGGCAAAAACGCCGTGTTTTTTGTTAATTTTATCCGAAAGTGACCATTATCAAAAGTACAAAATGTCACTTTTTAGCCGCAAAAAAACAGACCCGCCGTCGGGGACGAGTCTGTTAGGTGGAAAAGATTGGATGTTGGATTCCGCCGCTCGGACGGAGTCAGCCGTCCCCCAGCCTGAGGCGCAGCCCTTCATCCGCTTCTTTCTTAACTGTGGGCTGTTTCCTCTTCCAGCGACTCGAGATAACGGGTTGCCTGGATCGCCGCCGCGGCGCCCATGCCCGCCGAGGTGACGACCTGCTTGAAGGTGGCATCTGCCGCCTCGCCCGCCGCGAACACGCCGGGGACGTTGGTTTCCATTTTGTCGTTGACCTTGAGGTAGCCGAGGTCGCTCATTTCAAGCTGACCCTTGTACATTTGGGTGTTGGGTGTATGACCGATGAAGATGAACAAGCCGTCGGTGTCGAATGTGCCTTCTTCGTTGGTTTTCACATTCTTGAGTTTGAGCGTGGTGAGTTTTTCACCTTGATTGACTTCAGTGACGACCGTATTCAAGACAAAGTTTATCTTGGGATGTTCTTTGGCACGCTTCTGCAAAATGGCGCCCGCGCGAAAGTCTTCGCGGCGGTGAATGAGTGTGACAGAGGAAGCGTAACGGGTAATAAAGAGGGCTTCTTCAAATGCGCTGTCGCCGCCGCCCACCACGACCACTTTCTTATCCTTGAAAAACCAGCCGTCACAAGTGGCGCAATAGGATACGCCGCGACCGGTCATTTCATATTCGCCGGGGACGTTGAGATGCACAGGGCTGGCGCCGGTGGCGATGATGACGGTGTCGGCGAAATAGTCGCCGCTGTCGGCGGTCACTTTGTAGGGGCGCTGGGAGAAATCCACTTCGTGCGCCATGTCGAATTCGACCTTCGCGCCGAAATGCTCGGCTTGCTTTTGGAAAAGCTCGCCAAGCTGAGGTCCGCCAACGCCTTCGGGAAAGCCGGGGTAGTTTTCGATGGTGTGTGTGAGCGCCGCCTGCCCGCCCAACTGCATCCCGGTCAGCACTACGGGAGCGAGCTCAGCGCGTGCCGCATACAGCGCCGCCGATAAGCCCGCGGGTCCCGCGCCAAGAATGAGAACTTTTACGTGCCGGTTATCTGTCATGGGGTTTCCTGCCAATTTTGATTTTCGTTCACCGTTGAGACGATGGGGGTGGTTTGTTTATTACGGTTTGCATTTTATCAGATGCGCAAGGTATGGAAAGGTTGCAAATTCAGACGACCATGGCTTTTGCAAGGTCAGGAAAATCTTAACGCGAATTCCGCGAAAAGGCGAATGCCGCGAATTTCTTAATCGGTTTTCGCGTAATTTCGCCCACTTTGCGCGTTTCGCGTTAAACCCTGCCCCAAATTCAAAGAAACATCAAGCAACTTTGCAAAAGCCATATTCAGACGACAGACCGCAGACGGCGGACGACCGACGGCGGTCTGCGGTCTATCGTCTGCCGTCAGTTCTTACACTCCACCAACGCAACCTCCACAGTCTCCACATTCTCTGGCGGGGATGTCCATATTTCCTCCATAATGGATTGATAAAGTTTGGGCTAAGAAACCACTCGGAGGCTGATGATGAAAATTGCGCTGGCAAAAGTTGTTCGTATTTTCGGGCGGCTGCTTGTATTGGGCTGGGTCACCACCAAAGCCCTGGATCGGGCAGGCGCCGCAGTAAACTCCCAAGAAGCAGCCGAAGTCGAAGAATCACCTGGAGAAGGATAAACCATGAAACGCGAAGAGATATTAATTGAAGCCGATGAACTTTTACAAAAAACGAACAATCAAAACATGTTGGTTTTCGACGCCAGCATCACCGATGACATGTATTTGATGGGGCATATTCCAGGCGCGGCGTATTTCGACCACGAGCGTTTTTCAGACCCCAGCCACCGCTATGAATTTATGATCTCGCCCGGACCCCTGCTAGCCGGGCAGATCGGGGCGGCTGGCATTTCCAACGATTCGGAAGTGATCGTCTACGCCTGTGGGATGCTGCCCTACGCAGTCCGCGCATGGTGGGTGTTGCGCTACGCCGGGCATACCAACGTCCGCATCTTGAATGGCGGGCTTGACGCGTGGAAAAAGGCGGGCGGGCAGGTCGAAAAAGAAGTCCATCAATATGCTCCGGCTGCATTCAAGGCAAACCTTAATCCGGGGATGTTGGCGGGCAAAGAGGAGGTCCTGGCGTCCATCGAAAATGAAGAGGTTGCCATCGTTAATGTCCTGCCGCAGGTGAGTTATGAGGCTTCGCATATCGTTGGTTCCTCCTGCCTCTCCGCCCTGGATTTGATGCAAGGCATGGACTACCTCCTGCCAACAGAAGAGCTTTCCCAAAAGTTGAAGAATGTCGCCCGACACAAACGCATCATTACCTATTGCGGCGGCGGCATCGCGGCGGCGGTCAATGCGGCGGCGCACTTGATGACCGGGCATGAAAACGCCGCCATCTACGATGGTTCGATGTACGAGTGGCTCGGAGAAGGGCTGCCCGTCAACGGGAATGGGAACTGGGAAATCTGGAAGAACCAATAGCGTGGTCATCCGTTGACATTTTTCCTACACTCTCTCCACAATCCCTCACCCACCCATCCATAATCCCTCCACAATGGATTGATACATTTAGACAGTAAGAGAGCGTTTCATAAGTCAAAAAAGGCGTGAAAAAGAGCCTCAGCCACAGAGAACACAGAGTTCACAGAGACTTTTTTAAAGGTTTTTCTCAGAGTTCTCAGTGCGCTCTGTGGCAAAAAAAGAGTTAAGAAACACTCTCTAAGAACAAACCAAATCACTTACCATTGGAGGTAAAAATGTTTCGTAACGGTTTCATCTTTCGACTGATCGGAGCCCTGCTCCTGCTGGGGCTGGTTGCTGGCGGCGCGTTCATGGCATACAATGCCGGTGTCGCGCAAGGAATCGCACAAGCGCCTGAAGTTGCTGTTGCCATTGAAAAGGCGGCAGAAAATGGGCAGGTCGCACCCATCCCGCCGATGTACGGCTACGGGTATGGATACGGTCACCCGCACGGATATGCCTTTGGCTATCGCCATCACTTCAATCCTTTTGGCGCGATCTGCTTCTCCTTCCTTTTCCTCTTCCTGTTCTTCGGCTTCATGAAAATGATCTTCTTCCGCCGAATGCGGCATGGCTGGGGTCACCACGGACACTGGGGCAAAGGCTGGGAAGGTAACGTCCCGCCGCCTTTTGAAGAATGGCACAAACGCGCGCATGGCGAGAAACCCGCGGAAGGTAATGAAGAATCCGCCAAGACAGAAGAGAAGTAACGAGTAACAAGTGATGAGTAACGACGAAGATCTTTTTCTCGTTACTCATTTCTCGCAACTTATTCTTTCATCCTTCATCTTTCATCCCTCTTCACTTATACTCCCCCCATGCCTGAACTTATCCTCGTTGTTGATGACGAACCCAAGATCGTGCGCATTGCGCGTGACTATCTTGAAAAGAACGGCTACCGCGTGGTGACTGCCGCAGACGGTCAAGCCGCGCTGACGGTTGCCCGCAATGAAAAGCCGGACTTGATCGTGCTGGACTTGATGCTTCCCATCATGGACGGACGCGAAGTCTGCAAGGTACTGCGCCGCGAAAGCGACGTTCCCATCATCATGCTCACGGCTTTAGCCGAAGAAGTAGACCAGGTGACGGGTCTTGAGATCGGCGCGGATGATTACATCATCAAACCGTTCTCGCCGCGGGCGTTGGTGGCGCGGGTGCGGGCGATCTTGCGCCGCAGCAAAGGCGAGGTCAAACCGCCGAGCCTCCTGCGTGTGGGAAAATTGGAAGTGGACCCAGACCGATACTCAGTGACTTTCAACGACGAGCCGGTCAAACTCACGCCCAACGAGTTTAAACTTCTACAACTATTAGCAACACGCCCCGGGCAAACGCTCACTCGCGAGCAATTGCTCGAAGACATGCATGGCATCGCCTCCAGCTTCGACAGAAGCGTGGACTCGCACATCAAGAACCTGCGCAAGAAACTTGAAACTGCTTCTGGAGAGAACATGATCGAAACCGTGTATGGAATTGGCTATCGGTTTGTAGAGATCAGAGAATAGAGATTGGAGATTAGTAAGTGGTAAATTGTAATTACTAATCCTAACTGCTCAGCCTGTCATTTCGACGAGCGCCAGCGAGGAGAAATCCAGCGCAATATTGAAAAGGATTTCTCGTGGCGCCTCGCGCCACTCGAAATGACAAGGCAGGGTAGTGAATTGGCTGAGTAGTTACTACTAATCTCCAGTTACCAATTACCAATAACCATGAAACATTTCCATCCCCCACATTCCGATCAACCCAGACGCTTCTCGTTCAAGCGCCGCAGCAGCGGACGAAAATTCTTTCCATTTGCATTTTTTTTCTTTGGCATTTTTTCACTTTTCTTTGGGGGTGTGGCTGCTATTTTATATTGGGCATTCTCTGAATTTTCGGGCTTTCGCAATATCTGGCTTTTAATTTGCGCGGCGCCCGTGGCAGTGTTCGTACTGGCAGTTTTCACGATGTTCACACTCTATATGCGTTTTGGGCAGCCGCTTAGCGACATGTTCAACGCCATTGATTCAGTCGCAGAAGGCAACCTCTCTGTGCGCGTGAAAGAGAGCAAGTCCGATATGTTCAGCGAATTGGTCAAGCGCTTCAATAAGATGGTCGAGGAACTTGAACGCGCCGAACAACAGCGCCGCAATCTCACCGCCGACATTGCCCACGAACTGCGCACGCCCCTGCATATCATTCAAGGCAACCTCGAAGGCGTGCTGGATAAAGTCTACGAAGCGACGCCGGAGCATATCAACAACACACTGGATGAGACCAAACTGCTTGCCCGGCTGGTGGAGGATTTGCAGACTCTCTCCCTCGCCGAAACGGGACAACTTCCGCTTCACCCCACCCGCTTCCTGCTTGCCGATCTGACGGATGACCTCACTTCGAGTTTTTCCGCCCAAGCCGCATCGCAAGGTTTGGACTTGACCGTTCAGAACGCAGACCCAGACCAAACCATCACCGCAGACTATGACAGGCTCAACCAGGTGCTCACCAACCTCATCTCCAATGCCCTGCGGCACACGCCGTCGGGTGGGAAAATTTCCATCGAGGCAGAATCCATTCAAGGTCAAGAAAGAAGCGTGCGGATCAAGGTCAAGGATACAGGGTCAGGAATCGCATCCGAAGATATTCCGTTTATTTTTGACCGCTTTTGGCGCGGCGACAAATCGCGCACGAACCGCAGCAACAGCGGGCTGGGATTGGCGATCTCGAAGCAGTTGATTCTTGCTCACAAGGGGACGATTGAAGTGGAGAGTGAAGTGGGCAAGGGCACGATGTTTGTGATCGAGTTATAAAAAAAACTCCCCTGCCTGCGCGGGGGAGTTTTTGCTTGGGTGAATTTTAGGGAGCCAATCCCTGGTTGATCTGCCCGAAGACATCGCCGATGACGGGTCCGAGCAACATCAAGCCGCCGATCACAACGCATCCACAGACAAACAGGATGACGAACAGGGGGATCAATACCGAGCCAGCCGCCTGCCCCCAACCGAAGCGATTGACACCCTTGACAGCCGCCATTTGCAGGTAGATGGCAAAGAACGACAAGCCAAGGGAGAAGATGCCGGTGCAAATTCCGACAAATGGAATTGCGCCCAGCAGCGACAGGACCGAGGTGACGATGCTCAGCGGGAGCGAGATCGCGCCAAAGGCGTATGCGAGTTTGTCGTAGGAACCGGCGCCGCCAAATAATTTGGCGATCCACTGCACGATGGCGACGCCGAGCGCGAAGAAAACAATCGAGAGCAGACCGGCAATCGGGGCGGCGCAGACCCCTCCGGCGAGCGAGGCCAAAACCGAGCCAATATCACCGGCGGGAGCCGCTTGCGGCATATACTCCTCAAAGCCGGGGATTGGCATTTGCTGCGTGATGCCCATCGCCGTATAAATGGCGCGGACAATTGCCTGAAAAATTCCGGAGACCGTACCGGCAATGAAGACCCAGATGTAGGCGGTTTTGGCTGCCGCATCGGGACTGTCGGTGATCTCGATAAAGGTCTGTTCAGAAGGTTTGGTGTAGACCTTCGCCCAGACCTGGAACCAGCCAGCCACGCCGGGCTTGGATTCCATGACAGGGGCATTCGAGGGGATTTGTTCCATTTTTCATTCTCCTTAATGTTGTGAGTTGGTCCGATGTAATTTTACGGCAGAATTGTCCGGATTCGATAGGGTTTGTAAATTTGCAACGAAGCAAATATTCCCCGGGGATTTTCCGCCAAGGCAAACCTGACTATCCATACGCGGGGGGGGAAATGTGCGCAACATTTGGGGTGACAGCCTTGTAGAACAAGTCTATAGACTTGTTCTACGGTAGAATAGCCGCCAATGGAAATTTCGGAGAAATTGCAGGGCATTCTCGCCACCCTGCCGGCGAAGCCGGGCTGTTACCTGTATCGCAACGCCGAAGGGACGATTATTTACGTCGGCAAGGCGATCAATTTGAAGAACCGCGTGCGGAGCTATTTTCACGCCGATTCAAGCCACGATAACAAGACCCGCCGCCTGGTGCGAGACATCGCCGATATTGAATGGATCGTAGTGGGGTCTGAACTTGAGGCGCTCATCCTTGAGATGAACCTCATCAAGAAGCATCGCCCAAAGTACAACATCCGTTTGAAGGATGATAAACGCTATCCGTACATCAAAATCCATTGGAACGAACCGTTCCCGAAGATCACGGTCACCCGCCAAATGGAAGAGGACGGCTCACGTTATTTCGGTCCGTACACTTCGGCATGGGCGGTGTATCAGACCCTGGAAGTGCTGCGAAAGATCTTCCCGTACCTGACTTGTGACCGCGAGATCACGGGCAACGATCCGCGCGCGTGTTTGTATTACGATATCAAACTATGTACGGGTCCGTGCATTGGGGCGGTTTCAAAAGAAGGGTACCGCCAGATGATCTCAGACTTGATGGAATTTCTCAGCGGGCACAGCGAGCCGATCATTCAGCGGGTTGAGCTTGAAATGCAAAAAGCATCCGATGAGATGCGCTTCGAAAAGGCGGCGGCACTGCGCGACCAACTCAAGGCGATGCAGTCGATCGTTGAACGGCAGAAGATCGTCTTTGGCACCGATTACGCCGACTCGGATGTGATTGCGATGGCGCGCGAAGACGGCGAAGCCTGCGTGCAGATCTTCTTCATCCGCGGCGGCAAACTGATCGGGCGCGAATACTTCATCCTCGAAGGGACGGAAGATACGACCGATAACCAGGTGATGGGAGAATTCGTCAAGCAGTTCTATACCGAAGCGGCAAATATCCCTGAACAGGTGATGCTGCCGCAGGAAATAGAAGAACGCATCATCGTTGCGCAATGGCTCAGGTCCAAACGCGGCGGCGAAAAAGTGGAACTGTTGGTTCCGAAAGAAGGTCAGCCAAAAGACCTGGTGCAGATGGCGACCGAAAACGCCACTGAAACCCTGACCTCGTTGCGGGCGCAATGGCAAGCCGATGCCCACCGGCAGGAGCAGGCGCTTTCGGATCTGCAAACGTATTTGAATTTACCCGCGCCGCCAAACCGGATCGAATGTTACGACGTCAGCCATACGCAGGGAGTCGCCACCGTCGGCGCGATGGTGGTCTTTGAGCAGGGTGTGCCGTCGAAAGGACTGTATCGCAAGTTCAACATCGAGTCCACGAGCATTGGCGCGCCAGATGATTTTGCGTCAATGGAAGAAATGCTCACGAGGCGCTTCCGGCGTTGGAAAGGCTCGCAGGACGCTGAGTCAAGCCCCGGGTCCAAAAAAGATGCGTCGTTTTCCTTCCTGCCAGACCTGATCATCATTGACGGCGGTAAAGGGCAGCTGGGGCGCGTGGTCAAAGTCATGGAGCAGTTCGAACTAATGGATAAAGTGCCGGTGGTGGGGCTTGCCAAGCAGGAGGAGGAAATTTTCTTCCCGCACAAAAGCGAGCCGCTGTTGCTCCCCCGCCATTCGCAGGGACTCTATCTCGTGCAGAGAATCCGCGACGAGGCCCATCGTTTTGGGATCACAGCGCATCGCAAAAAACGGACGAAGCTGGGTCTGGCTTCCCAACTGGATTCCATTCCGGGAATTGGTCCGACAAGAAGAAAGGCGCTCTTGAAACATTTCGGCTCTGTGGATAAGATTAAGGAAGCGAGTATCGAAGAGATGTTGACAGTAAAAGGGATGAACGAAACATCCGCGAAGAGCGTGAAGGCACATTTGGAGTAGAGGTCAAAATGCTTACAAAATCTGTAACGTTATCCAATCCGATCTACGAAATTCTCCAACAAACAACCGGCGACACAGACATCAACAGCGCCTTGTCGAAAATCCTCAAGGATTTCTTTCGATTGAAAACCGGCGCGTTGCGGGAACAAATCGCTGCATACGAAAAAAAATACGGCATGTCATTTTCGGAATTCGAAAAAGCCTGCAAAGACGGCAGGATCGAAGACCCGAACTCCTATAAGGTGGAAAAAGACAATTGGGATTGGGAATTTTCCATTACCGAGCTGGAAGACTTGATGGAGTACGAGAAATGGCTTTCGTAGCCGTTTTTCAGTTCAGGCAAAACGTCGAACGGGTTTGTTCAGAGTCCGACTCAGTGATGCGAATCAGCATCCTGAGCGAAACCAACCGCCAGGTTCGCATGAGAATATTCCTTGCCAATCGCAGCATTTTGGATGTGTATTACAGCTCGAAGACCGGCAAAACGGCATTTTCCCAAATCAAGGATGAAAAACGCATATTTGGCGCGGACAACACGGGCGGCTGGCACTGGCATCCAGTCGAAGACCCGGAAGCGCATGTTTCGTCACCGATGGAAATCACCTTCGAAGAGTTTTGGAAGAAACTGGAATTAAGCCTGAAATGAAAGAAGTCTGGATCGTGGACGACGACGATGAAATGGCGCGGGCGATCAGCCTGATGCTGAAAGTGCTCGATTATCATTCGAAGCACTATAATCACGCGC
This sequence comes from Candidatus Villigracilis adiacens, assembly GCA_016703605.1. Classification (GTDB taxonomy): domain Bacteria; phylum Chloroflexota; class Anaerolineae; order Anaerolineales; family Villigracilaceae; genus Villigracilis; species Villigracilis adiacens. The sequence goes on from JADJBU010000006.1 coordinate 49,163, forward strand.
GTCCCGCCGCGCAGGCGCTTTTGGCGGGTCAACGCCCCGACCTGTTGATCCTCGACATCAACATGCCGGAGGTCACCGGGCTGGACATGCTCGAATTCGTACGCCGCCGCAGGGAATGGAAACACCTGCCCGTCATCATGCTCTCCTCCGAAGCCGCCGATGTGACGGTGGACAAAGCCATGCAGCTCGGCGCGGACGGCTACGTGATGAAACCTGTTACAATCGAGGAACTCGAAAAAACAATGGCGCAAGCCTTTTATAAACATCTTGAAAGGTAAGTTGAAATGGCCGGAAGAAGCATAAAACGTCAGAAACAGATCGAAAGCGCGGATCAATCCGTGACAAGGCGGCGGAAGGTCTCGCAGTACCTCTTCGCATTTTTCGCATTTGTGGTCATTCTTTCGATGGTGGTTACCGCCTTCGCGACCTATTAGCGTCTCTTAATCATTATTCCCCGCGCGGCGCCTTTCCCTCCGGCGCCGCGCTTTCTTGTGCAAATCCGCCCTCCGGGTACCGCAAAGTTCACTTTGCGGCTGCATGTACGATAATCCGGCAACCCGCAAGATAAATCCTGCGGCACAGTCCAATCAACGAGGAACCATGCTCGACAAACTACAAGCCATCGAAGAACGATTCGAACAACTGGGACAGGAACTGCTCGTGGTTGGCGTCGATTACAAACGCGCCGCCGAGATCAGCAAGGAGCGCACCGGTCTGGAACCCCTGATCGAAAAGGCAAGGGAATACCGCCAGGCTGTGAAAAGCCTCGAAGAAGCCAGGGAGATCATCCTCAACGAAAGCGACCCTGAGTTGATCGCGCTTGCCAAAGCCGATGTCTCCGACCTCGAACCCAAAATCGAAGACCTCGAAAAGGCGATCAAAGGTCTGCTCGTGCCGAAGGACCCGCGCGACGACAAGAACGTCATCGTCGAAATCCGCGCGGGCGCGGGCGGGGACGAAGCCGCCATCTTCGCCGCCGACCTCTTCCGCATGTATACCCGCTATTCCGACGGGCAAAAATGGAAGACCGAGATCATGTCTGAAAACGCCATCGGCGTGGGCGGATACAAGGAAATCATCTTTGAAGTGAAGGGCAGGGGCGCGTACTCCAAACTCAAATACGAGTCGGGCGTGCATCGCGTCCAGCGCGTGCCAGCCACCGAGTCGCAGGGACGCATCCACACCTCGACCGCCACTGTCGCAGTCATGGCGGAAGTGGAGGAAGTGGACGTGGACATCCCCGAAACCGACATCGAGGTCGAAGTCTACCGTTCCTCCGGCGCGGGCGGGCAGAACGTGCAGAAGAACTCCACCGCCGTGCGCCTGTATCACAAACCCACCGGCATGATCGTCACCTGCCAGGACGAACGCTCGCAACTGCAAAACAAACTCCGCGCCCTCTCCATTTTGCGCGCGCGGTTATACGACATCGAACTTGCGAAACAACAGGCAGAACTGGAAGCAGACCGCCGTTCGCAGGTCGGCTCCGGCGACCGCTCGGAAAAGATCCGCACCTACAATTACCCGCAAAGCCGCGTCACCGATCACCGCATCGGCTTGTCCAACTACAACCTCTCCGCCGTGATGGACGGCGACATTGACGGCTTCATTGACGAACTCACCACCCGCGACGAAGCCGGTAAACTCGCCGCCTCCGGCGTGGATGACGACGAATAACATTAACCACTGAGGTCACGGAGAACACGGAGAAAAAACCTCTGTGGACTCTGTGTTCTCCGTGGTGAAAAATATCCCATGAACGCGGGAACGTATCTCCAGCAAGTCAACCCCACTCTTCAATCGGATTCCCCCGAACTGGATGCGCAGATTCTTCTCGCGCACGTGATCGGACTCCCGCGCCCAAGCCTCCTCGCCCGCCTCGACTCGCCTCTGACTCAATCACAAATTGATTCAGCAGACCGGGCATTCTCAAGGCTGAAAGCGGGCGAACCGCTGCCCTACATCCTCGGTCACCGGGAATTTTACGGACTCGATTTCACCGTCACCCCCGACGTCCTCATCCCGAGACCAGAGACAGAACTACTCGTGGAAAAAGCCATTAAATGGCTCTCCGCCCACCCGTCGAAGAGAAGCGTGGCAGACATCGGCACAGGGCCGGGAATCATCGCCGTCACCCTCGCCGTGAATATCCCGGATGCGAACATCCTCGCCACCGATATTTCACCCAACGCGCTCAAGGTTGCCAAAGCCAACGCGAAAAAATTTCACGTCCATCACCGCATCCAATTCACCGAATGCGATCTGCTCCCCCCACAATCGCAAATCGTAAATCATAAATCGAAAATTGATCTCATTTGCGCCAACCTCCCCTACATCCCAACCCAAACCCTCAGCGGACTTCCCATCTTCGGGCGCGAACCCACCCTCGCCCTCGACGGAGGCGAAGACGGGCTTGATCTCTATCGCCGCCTGCTCGACATTGCCCCCGCCTGGCTCACGCCGCACGGCATGATCCTGCTCGAGATCGAAGCCACGCAGGGAGTCGCAGCGCGTCAACTCGCCGCCGAAAAATTTTCAAACGCATCCATCTCCCTGCGCCGAGACCTTGCCGGTCACGACCGCCTGCTGGAAATCTCGCTCCATGAAAACTGAGATCGTCCCCGCCTCCCAAATTGCGCGCGCGCTCGAAGTCCTGCAACGCGGCGGCATCGTCGCCTTCCCCACCGACACCGTCTACGGGCTTGGCGCACTCGCCTTCAATAACGCCGCCATCGAAAGCATCTACACAGCCAAAGACCGCCCGCTCGAAAAGGCAATTCCAATTTTGATCGGAGACTTGAGCGACCTCGATAAGGTTGGATTCGACATCCCAGACATGGCTCTCCGTCTTGCCGCCCGCTTCATGCCCGGACCGTTGACCTGCGTCATCCCCAAAAAGCCGACTCTCCCCCGGGCTGTATCTGCCACTTCCACCGTCGCCGTGCGGATTCCGAATCACCCCGACGCGCTTGCCCTGCTCCGCGCCGCCGGACCGATGGCTGTCACCTCGGCGAATACCTCCGGGGCGCCAAATCCGCTAACCGCGCGGGATGTTTACGACCAACTCAACGGGCGGATTCCCCTGATCCTAGACGGCGGCAAAACCCCCGGCGGGATTCCCTCCACGCTCGTGGATTGCACCGGTGAAAAGCCCGTCATCCTGCGCGAAGGACCGATAACTTTGGAAAATTTAATCTCCGCGCTCGAATGATTCCTCTCATCCAATGCTTAGGTCATGTTCAGGGAACGTTTAACTCGCGGAATATAATGAAAGTTGCATTCTCCTGATGTCAAACCCCCAAACGCTGGGCAGCGGCTGGGGGTTTGCTCTTTAATCGAACCTGCGTAATTGGCGCTCTCTTGCGCCAACGGGCACGTAAGAGAACGCGCCCTACGCAAATTATTACGACAGCGGCCACGTCGGGAACACGTCAATATCCAATTCCGAAACATGCCCGAGCGCATGGCGGAAATATCCCGCCGCACCGATCATGGCGGCGTTGTCGGTGCAGAGCGAAAGGGGCGGGATATGAACGGGGAATTCATTCTGTCCCTTGAAGGCTTCGCGCAGGGCGCGGTTGGCAGAGACTCCGCCCGCGACCAGAATTTCCTTCGCGCCAAACTCACGCGCCGCATCCATTGTCTTCTTGAACAACACATCCACCACGGCTTTTTGGAACGACGCCGCAAGATCGGGGATGGGAATGCCGTTGCTGCGTTTTTTCAAATCGTTCACCTCGTACAGTACCGAGGTCTTAACTCCACTGAAGGAAAAGTTCCAGGTTCCATCGAGCCAGGCGCGGGGGAATCGGAAGCGGTCCGGGTCGCCCTCCTCCGCAGATTTTTGGATGGACGGACCGCCCGGATAGGGTAAATCCAACAGCCGCGCCACCTTATCGAAGGCTTCGCCCGCCGCATCGTCGAGAGTCGCGCCGAGACGTTGATAAGTCAGGTGATCGGTCATGAGATTCAATTCGGTGTGACCGCCCGAGACAAGCAAAGCCATGAGCGGAAACTGCGGCGCGGGCGGCATCTTCTCCCCCGCCTCATACACCCACGACGAATAGATGTGCCCTTCGAGATGATTCACGCCCACAAGCGGTTTATCGAGCGCAAGCGCGATGCCTTTTGCCGTGTTCACGCCGACGATGAGCGACCCGGCGAGACCCGGTCCCTGCGTGACGGCGATCGCGTCAATGTCGTTGAGGGTGAGATGCGCCTGCGCCAATGCCTGCTGGACGACGGGGACGATGCTCAAGACATGCTGGCGCGAAGCCACTTCTGGAAAGACACCGCCATAACGCGCGTGGATTTCCATTTGCGATGCGACAACGGACGAAAGCAACGCGCGTCCGTTCTCGATGACGGCGCAGGCGGTCTCGTCGCAGGAGGTTTCAATGGCAAGGATTCGGGCGGGTTTGAGTTCGGGCATGATTCGTATCAGGAGTCAAAAGTTTCCCGACTTTTGACTGTCCAACGTCAGGAGACGTTGGACTCCTTTGTAAGGACTCCTTTATAAGTGTCTCAAAAAGGCTTCAGGGTTGGCGAGAAAATCGCGGGTGAGGTTGACATGTTCCAGTCCATTATATTTCACTTCGCGGATTGCTCCTTCGTGGAATTGCAAAATCTGTGCGCCGGGATATGCCAAAATGATCGGCGAATGCGTGGCGATGATGAACTGCGCCTCCTGCCCGACCATTTGCTTGAGCGCTGAAAGAAAACTGAGCTGCCGGGACGGCGAAAGCGCGGCTTCGGGTTCATCCAAAAGATACAAGCCGCCGGGGACGAAACGCGCCTGAAACAAATTCAAAAACGCCTCGCCGTGTGAATAACTGTCCAAATCCTTTTCGCCGTAACGATTTTTCATCGCCGCAAGCTGACCTGAGTACGCCGACCGCGCCAAATCCCGCGCAAGTTTGGAGCGTCCCTGATAGTCGCGCTCCACATTGTTCATCTCCTCTTCGAGTTCTTCGCGCGTCGCCCGCATGGAATGGGCATACCCGAAAAAATCTTCAGCCCGCATAAAGAAACCCTTGCGCGTGCGCTTCGTCCAAGCCAGTTTGAAATATCTCGCCAGCCTGCGGATGGGCGCGAGAGTCTTATCCGTTTTGACGCTTTCGCTGCCCACCGTAATGGATTCCACGGCGCACGCCAGCGTCTCCATCACAGTGGATTTGCCCGAGCCGTTCTCCCCCACAAAGAAGGTCACCGGCGCTTTGAACTGAATCTCAGCCAAAGATCGGATGACGGGAACCGTAAACGGGAAGTCGCCGCCGTCGCTTTCGAGAAAGGGACGCAGGGTGAGGGATTGGAGGTGAAGCATGATACGCCAAGGTGACAGTCACTTTAAAAGTGACTGTCACCTATTTACTTATTTACCCTTCCACTTTTTCATCGGCAAAACGAAATCGTACGGATACTCCGCCAGTTTTTCCATCACACCGTCGGGGCGCACCCAGAGCGTGTCTTCGATGCGGAAGCCCATCCCCTTTTCGGGGTAGTACAAGCCCGGTTCGGAGGTAATGATCACGCCGGGTTTGAGGCGCTGGTCGTCGCCCGCGGTCAGTCCGCTGAACGGGCGTTCGTGGATGTTCAATCCCACGCCATGCCCCAAACTGTGGACGTAGCCTTCGACGGGCGCTTTCGTGTTCATCGGCGTTTGATGTCCCTTTGATTCAAAAAACTCGCAGGTCATCTTGTTGTAATCTTTGAACGGCACATTCAGATCGAAGTTATCGTTCAAGGTATCGTAAATTTCCCTGACCTGATCGAACAGGGCTTGCGCCTCCGGCGTGGCGTAACCGAGACTCCATGTGCGGGTAAAGTCGTAATAATAGCCGCCGCCCGCTTCGGCTGGATAAATATCGAAGACAATCGTCTGACCGAGACGCATCAAGTCTGCCGGGTTGCCCGCGGAGTGCGGCACGCCCGCGTCGCGCCCGATGGCGAAGATGAAGCCGGAGGGCAGTTCCGCGCCGTGTTCGGAAACCCACAAGCGAATCTTCGAGTGGACGTCCCCGACCGTGAGCGGTGCGCCGTCCTCTTTCAGCAAAACTTCGTCCTCGCGCACATCGCAGGAGGTAAGGTACTCGCGGGTCTTCGCCACCACCGCGGTTGTGACCTGTCCCATTTTGCGGATGCGCGCGACTTCATTTTCATCTTTCGTTTCCATCGCCCGCAGGAAAATCGATTCATCCCGCGCCTCGCCGATGAATTCGATTCCCGGCATCAGTTTCTGGAGGCGGTTCAACATTCCGAACACCGAACCGATATCATAATGCCCGTAAATGCCCACCCGCCCGCCGGTCACGCCGACATCCTCAAACATCTGCTGGTAACGCATCGCGTTCGCAAGCAATTGATCGCCTTCGGCTTTTTTCAGGAGTTCGTTGTAATCGTATTTGCTGTAGGGGATTAATTTCAATCCGCTTTTGGCGGCTTCGTCGCGCTCCATGTCGTTGTAAAAGTAAACCGGCTCCCCGCCGCGTTTCTTTATCACCGTGGCGTGGCTGACATGCCCGCCGCCGGTCAGGTAATACATGGGCGGGTTATTCTCGGCGTTTCCGAACACAATAAACGCGTCCAAATTACGGGCTTGCATGATGGCATCAAGGTCTGATTTCATTGGGTCTCCGGTGACTGAATAAGATGAATTCAAAAACCCTCTTAACGCGAAAAGCGCAAACAGGGCGAATGTACGCGAAAGGGTCTATTGTTTTGATTAGAAACTCGCCTGGCGGGATATAACCTTTCTGTTTTTGGAATTGACGACTCTTGCAACTTGCAAACGCCCGGCGCCAAAGTTGATGACCAGGGCAAGCTCCAATTCGGTTGCTTTGAGATATGCCAGCGCCTGTTGTTTGTGAACAGGGGCAATTTCAGACACCGCTTTCAATTCCAAAATCACCCGGCTCTCAACAACCAAATCGAGTTTATGAAAGCCAACCATGACTCCCTGAAAGAACACCTCCACCCGTTTTTGTTGTTCGGGACTATACCCATATTTCTTTAAAACCACGATCATTGATTCTTCGTAGATTTCCTCGTCAAAACCCGGTCCCAGCGTGTTGAACACCTCATATGCCGCTTTTACAATCGTGTAAGACAATTCCTTCTCGATAATTTCGGTCATCTCTCCAATCCTTTCGCGTCTTTCGCTTTTTTTGCGTCATTCGCGTTAAGCCTTTATGGCGTTTTTTATTCCCACCAGCAGCGCGCCTTCCTGTTCGGGGAGAACGGTGCGGGGGTCGAGAAGGATTCTGTCATTTTCGGTGCGGGCGATGATGGGCGGGTTGTTCTTGCGTAAAGCGCGTAAAAATTTTTCGGCGGATTTGACTTGCAGTTCGAGCAAAAAGGTCGGGATGGATTCATCGGGGAGGGAGCCGCCGCCCACGGTGGATTGACCTTCGACGATTTTTCCCTGCCTTAATTCGTTCTGCCACGCCTCCACCCGACCTCGAACCTGATTCAGCGTCAGGGACATCATCTTCACGATGGGGATTTCCCGCTCCGCCTCGTCCTTGAGGTAATGAGTCAGCGTGGCAGACAAACCCGCGAGACAGGTCTTATCCGCGCGGACGGCTCGCGCCAGCGGATGTTTTTTTATTTTATCGAGCAATTCCTTTTTGCCGATGATGATGCCCGCCTGCGGACCGCCGAGCAGTTTATCGCCGGAGAAGAGAATCACATCCGCGCCCGCTTGCAGGGACTCTTGCACAGTCGGTTCGTGGGAGAAGCCATATTTGGCGGTGTCGTACAACGCGCCGGAGCCGAGGTCGTCCACGACGGGAACGTCTGCTTTGTGAGATGCGTCCACGATACTTTTGAATTCCGGTTCTTCGGTGAAACCAACGATCTTGAAGTTGGAGCGATGCGCGCGCATGACCAGCGCAGCGGATTCTTCGAGAGCGGATTGGTAATCGGATAAACGGACTTTGTTGGTCGCGCCGACCTCGACCAGTTTTGCGCCGGATTGCTTCATCACATCCGGCACGCGGAAGCCGCCGCCGATCTCGACCAGTTGCGAGCGGGCGATGACGACGCGCTTTTTGTTCGCCAACGCAGATAAGGTAAGCAAAACGGCGGAAGCGCAGTTATTGACGACGAGTGCGGATTCTGCGCCGGTCAGTTTCTGCAAAATGGATTCGGCGTGAATGAGGCGCGATCCGCGCTTGCCGGTTTCGAGATCGAATTCGAGGTTGGAGTAGCCGCGTGAGACAACGTCCATGGCGTGGATGGCGGCGGCGCTCAGGGGGGCGCGTCCGAGGTTGGTGTGGAGGATGACTCCGGTGGCGTTGATGACGGGGTGGAGGGTTTGCGCCGTCCAGGCGGCGAGCGCCGATTCGGCTTGGGTGAGGATCAGGTCAATGGATGGCAATCCAACCCCCGGGTCCCGTTTGAAGCGGGCGCGGATGTCGTCCAGGGTTTGGCGAAGCGAATCCAGAGTCAAAGGGCGACCGAATCGCGCGATCAAATGCGCGGCGGTTTCGGTTTGAAGGAGTTGTTCGATGGAAGGGAGGTTACGAAGGGTTGTCATCGTGGATGATTGGCTGGCGGCGCGTTGCCTTCTCGCGGATGCGGATGAAATACTCGGCGGCGATCAACCCGCCTGCGAGACCGAGAATGATGTAAAGGGTGACAAGCTGCCCCAGTTGCAGCCATGCGAGGGTTGCGCCGTAAACGCCCACCCAGGTCGCCTGGCGGATGATAACGTCTCCGTTTGCGGGCGGTTCGGCTGGGAAGCGTCGGTGAAAATAAAAAACGATGGGGAGCGAGGTACCGGTCAGCGCCATGAACAGCAGGACGAAAAATCCCCAGCGCGACCAGACGAAAGGCAGGGTTTGCGTGAGAACGACGTACAATCCGCCCCAGCCGATGACCGCCAGCGCAAACGCGGAGAGGCCGAATGGTTTGAAATTGGGGGATTCTTCCATTGGGTGAATTATACACGTATAAGATTTTGGGCTTGTTCGGAGGCTAACTCCAACGTCTCCCGACGTTGGAGTCCTTTATAGGAGTGGGTTCCAGATCAGGGAGAGGAGGATTGACAGGAAGATGAAGATGGCGGCGAATGCGGCGAAGAAGACGCTGACCTCGGTGGTCTCGGTGACTGTGAATAGTTGGGTGGGCAGGCTGTCGAAGACATCCTGTAATTGTTCCGAACTTTCGGCAAGATAATATTCGCCCCCGGTCATATCTGCGACCTGTTTAAGCGTGGCTTCGTCTATCTCGCGGCGGAATTGACCGCCGCCCCCGCCGCCGAAGAACGGATCGATTGGGTCGGAATACGACGCATAGGGATTGCAGTTCATCGGCGCATCGTTATTGGTGGTGCCGAAGCCGATGGTGAAGACGCGCACTCCGCGGTCTTTTGCCATTTGGGCGGCTTCGAGCGGGCCAAGCCCTGTTGTGGAGACGCCGTCGGTTAGCAGTACCACAATGGCGGGGATGTATTCGCCCTGGGCAACAGGCGCGACTTCAATGCCGGAGTAAGGGCTGATGACGGAGTCATCGAATTCGGAAATGGCTTCGAGCGACATGAGTATCCCCTCGCCGATGGCGGTGCGCCGGGCGGTCGTAATGGCGCTGATGGTTGCTTCGAGCAGGGCGCGGTCGGTGGTCGGCGGCTGGGCGATGACGGCGAAACCGGCAAAGACGACGATGCCAATCTGCGTATCCGCGTTCTGCGATTTGACAAATTCCAGCGCGGCGGCTTTGGCAGATTCGAGTCGGTTCGGGGAAATATCCGTCGAACACATGCTGCGCGAGACATCCATGGAAAGGATGATGGTTGCATTCGAAGCGGGGAGTGTGACAGGGGAGACCGGTCTTGCCATAGCCATGATGAGGCTGGAGATGGCAATGAGAAACAGCGCAAATGGGATATGGCGTTTCCACTGGGTCTGCCGGGGCTTGGCAGCGCGCACCAATGAAAGGCTTGAGTACCTGACAGCAAACGGTTTACGCCGCCGCAGAATCAGGATGTAGACAAGGACCGAGATGGGGATGAGCGCAAACAGATAAAAGACGGGCGACCAAAGAAATTCCATTAAGACCTCTTGCGACCTTTAGTGTGTCACTCTGAGCGATAGCGAAGAGTCTCGATGCGCAGGTAGAGATGCTTCGCTCACATGCACCGCACTGCGGATGCAGTGCCGGTGTCGCTCAGCATGACACATCACGGTACACGGCTAAACCACAATAAAGACAACAAACCACCGACAAGAAGGATGAGGATGCTGATGCCGGCAAAGACCGCGGTAACCTCCTGCGGTTCCTCCTGGACCTTCAAGCGCGGCTCGATGGATTCGTACATTTCTTCCAGGTCATCATCCGCATCGGCGATGTAATACGTCCCCTGCGTGATCTCGGATATCTGCATGAGCATTGCTTCGTCCACTTTGGTAAAGACAGTGAAGCCGTTGACGGTCAGTTCGACACCTTCGCGGCTGCCGACCGCAATGGTATGGATGCGCACGCCGCGCTCCGCCGCCAGCAATGCCGCCTCAAGCGGATTTGGATTCATATTGTTTTCGCCGTCGGTGAGCAGGACAATGGCGGAAGATTGATCGGATGAAACTTCGGGGATTCCATTTAAAGGAGCGGGGACATCCGCGCCTTCAAAGCCGACGATGGGCTCCTGCCCGGTCAGGTTGGCAATCGTATTCAGCGAAGCGACAATTCCATTTGCGAGCGACGTGCCGCGCTGGGGGCGCAGGCGGTTGATGGCAGCGATGATCTCGGATTGGTCGGCAGAGGGCAGCTGCACCGAAAGTCCGCTTTCGCTGAATGCCACCACGCCGACCTTGACGCTCGATGGCTGACGCTCGACGAATTCAACCGCCAGTCTTTTTGCCGCTTCAAGCCGGTTGGGCGTGAAATCCTCCGCCGCCATGCTGCCGGAGACATCGAAGGCGAGGATGATGATGCCTTCGACCTTCGGCAATCCCACCACCATTTGAGGGCGGGCGAGAGAGACGAAGAGAACCGTCAACCCAAGCAGGAACAATATTGCCGGGATATGCCGCCTGACACCGACACCGCGACCCGAGGCTTGTTGGACCAAGCCCAGGTTCCCGTAGCGAAGCGCGATCTGCGCCCGCCGCCCCTGCATCCGCAGATAAAGCAGGATCAGGGCGGGGATCAGGATCAACGACCAAAGCATGAACGTCCAGGCGAATGACATGGAATTCATCTCCGGCGCTGACGGCGCAGCATTACAAAACTTGCAATGGCGTGGATCAAATCCGCTTCGGTCGAAAGCGGCAGGACATCCACGCCCGCGCGTTTGAAACTTTCGTTCAAATCGGCTTCGCGTTTTTTCGCCGCCTGCATGAAGCGCATCCGAAATTTTTTATCGCCCGTGTCGACATAGATCTGCTCGCCGGTTTCAGAGTCTTCGAGAATTACATGCCCGACATCCGGCAGCGACATCTCACGCGGGTCCCATAAACGGATGGCGATCACCTCATGCTTCTCGCTCAACAGGCGCAGGGATCTTTCCCAGCCCGGCACACTGATGAAATCCGAGACGACGAAGACCAGCGAACGCTTCTTGATACTGCGCAGCCCGCCTTTGATCAATTCGGAGAGGTCGGTCATCGGCGCCCGTTGATGCTGCGGCTGCTTGAGCAGATCGTTGATGAGACGCAGGACATGCAGCCGCCCGCCTCGTGCCGGGACCCGGCGCTGGATGCCGCTCCCAAACATGATCGCCCCGACGCGATTCCCGTGCCGCGTCAGCAGTCGTGACAACGCGCCGACAAAATCGATCAAGACATTGCGTTTCTGATTATCCAACGCGCCGAAATCCACAGACGGGCTCAGGTCGAGCAGGAACCAGGCGATGATCTCGCGGTCTTCCATATACTCGCGGACGTAAGGCGCATCCATGCGCGCGCTGACGTTCCAGTCGATGTAGCGGATGTCGTCCTGCGGCTGGTACTCGCGCAGGTCGGCAAAGTCCACGCCGGAGCCGCGGAAGAGACTGCGGTAATCACCCTGCAAATATCCGTCCAGCCGGCGGATGACCTGCCAGTCCAGCCGGTGCAGGATGCGCTCAGGCGTTCGCGCGGACGTTGAAGTGTTCATTCAATGGCACCACGGGGACGGGAATGCGGTCGAGGATCTGCGTCAGGATATCGTCGCTCGAAATTTCGTCGGACAAGGCTTCGTAGGAAAGCGCCAACCGATGACGAATGACATCCAGCGCCATGTCCAACACATCCTGCGGCAGGACGTAAGTCCGCCCACGAACGAATGCCAAAGCCCTGGCGGTGAGGATTAAATTGATCGAAGCGCGCGGGCTTGCCCCAAAGGTGATGTAGTTTTCTAGGTTCGGCAAACCGACCGTTTTTGGACTGCGAGTGGCGGTCACTACTTTCACAGCGTATTCGATGAGCGACGGGTCGACGTAGACTGAATCCGCTTTCTTTTGCAGTTCCAATAACTCGTCAGTATTCAATACTTTTTGCACGGCTTGAATTACGCCGGTCATGCGTTCAACGATGACGAATTCCTCGGTTGCCGTCGGGTAACCGATCAGAACCTTGAGCATAAAGCGGTCCACCTGCGCTTCGGGCAGGGCATATGTCCCTTCGGTTTCGATGGGGTTCTGGGTCGCCAGCACCAAAAACGGATTCGGCACCTTGAAGGTCTCGCGCCCGATGGTGACCTGGCGTTCCTGCATCACTTCAAGCAATGCGCTTTGGACTTTGGCAGGCGCGCGGTTGATCTCGTCCGCAAGCAATAAATTCGTGAACACGGGACCAAGCGACGTGTTGAATTCGCCTGTCTTCTGGTTGTAGACGCGCGTCCCGACCAGGTCCGCGGGGACAAGGTCGGGCGTGAACTGGATGCGTTTGAACTCGCCGCCGATTGAATCTGCGAGGGTCTTGATCGCCATCGTCTTCGCCAGACCCGGCACGCCTTCGACGAGGATATGTCCGCGGGCAAGCAGGGCGACGATCAGCCGCTCCAATAGATGGTCCTGCCCGACGATGACCTTCTTTACTTCATAAAGAACGCGCTCCATTGGAAGTTTGTTTTCGCGGTTGGTTTGTTCCATGTAAGAGTCTCCTTTGTTGTTCCGTCATTGCGAGTGGCGCAAGGCGCCACGAAGCAATCTCAACGCGTATTAGTAGATTGCTCACCGCACTGCATCCGCAATGCGGTGCATGTGTCGTCGCGAAGAGCAAGGGCGCTCCTCGCAATGACGTAATCCTTTTAATACGGCGGCGAGCCCATCCCGCCGACGGCGGCATTGATGGGCACTGCGAATCCGATGCCGACGAAAAATGTCTCTTCTGTGGGGTTGATCAACCCGGTGACGATACCGATAACATGGCCCTGTCGGTTCAGCAGCGGACCGCCCGAGTTGCCGGGGTTTGCCGCGGCGTCAAACTGGATCATGCCCGGGATCTCCACATGACTATCCGGCACGCGAAAGACCCGGTCAAAACCGGAGATAACTCCCGAGGTCAGCGAACTGTACAAGCCAAATGGATTCCCAACCACGAAGGCCTCATCCCCGACCTGCATCGCGCCGGGGTTCCCAAGCACAGCCGGGACGACCACCAACGGCGTATCCAATGCCTGAATGACGGCAAGGTCGAGTTCGGGCATCTCCATCACCACCTGCGCCTCAGACTGGGTCCCGTCCGCAAAGGTGACCAGGATCGTGGTCGCGCCGTCGATGACGTGCAGGCTGGTGAGGATGTCGCCAAAGTTGTCGACAACCACGCCGCTGCCCAAGCCGAAATCTGATTCAGCGTCCTGATGCGTTTCCTCCACCTCGATCAGCACCAGAGACGGGCGTATGATCTGATAGACCTGCGTCGAATAAGCCGGTTCAGGGGTCGCGGACGCCATTGCAATTGCGACGGTCCGATTGACATCGTCCGTGCTGAGTTGCTTCGGCGCGATGAATATGAAATGATAGATGGCTAGGGTAATAAGGGCGGCTAAAATCCCCCAGGCGAAGGGCAATCCCCTCCGCAGGAAAGAGCCGATGTTCTCCATCCAACTCTTGAATTGCCCTGAAATATCTGTTTTCGAATCGCTCATGCACAGTTCCTTGTCAATAAAGCGGAGAAGCCTTCGCGACCAACGGCTCCACTATACAGGCGCGGCTTTAGTTTCAGATGAGAAAACCGCCCATGTTCTTACAAGTAAAGGGGTATGCACAAAATCCACACAATTGAAGGATGGGGCTGTATACTTTTAGGTGGTGAAGAAGTGGAAAGTAGAAAAGTGTTCAGTGAACAGTAATCAGTGTTTGGAAGTGAGGCGAAGATGAATGTGGCTGATGCAATTCAATTGAAGCGCGCGGTGAGGAAGTTTCAAGACAAGCCCCTGCCCGAGGATGTGGTCCATGCCATTTTGAACGCGGGGCGACGGTCGCAGTCGTCGAAAAATACGCAGGCGTGGCAGTTCATTGCGATTCGGGATAAAGCGGTCTTGAAGGAACTCTCGACCTGCGGCGAATGGGCGGGGCATTTGGCGGGCGCGGCATTGGGCGTAGCGATCCTCACGCCCGACCCAACCGAAAAATTTCAGATCATGTTCGATGCCGGGCAGGCGGCAGCTTTTATGCAATTGGCGGCATGGGAGTTGGGAGTCGGTTCGGTGCCTGCGTCGTTGTATGAGTTCGAAAAGTCGCGCGAAATATTGGGCTTTCCTGCCGAATGGCATTTGCGCATTGCGCTGTCGTTTGGGTATCCGCTTGAAGAGACAAAGTTATCCGCGCCGCCAAAGAAGGGCGGGCGGGTGGCGCTTGAGGATATTGCGCATTGGGAGAGATGGTAGGTTTCAGGTCAGAAGACAAATCTGAGAGATTGTTTCTTAATTCTTTTTTGCCACAGAGAACACAGGGAATCTCGAGAAAACCTTTTAGAAATCTCCGTGAACTCGGCGTTCTCTGTGGCTGATGTTTTTTTCGCACCTTTCACAGACTTGAGAAACGCTCTCTGAGTCTGTTTTACAAAATCGGGTTGCCGCTGGATGGCGTAAACTTTTGCGGCTTCGGTCCGCTCGTTTCATGAGCGCCACCAGTTCTGCCTCATTGTACAACCCGTTAGCGGATTCCAGGTGGATTCTGTCCGCTCGATTCAGGAGCGCGGCGTTTTCTTCTCCAACCTTGATTTTACAAGCCCGCCTTGCCCCAAAATTCCCGTAACTGCCCCTCAAACAAACAGGCGGCTGCAATGCCGCCTGTTTTATTCTGTCCTTTCCACTACATCATCCAGCGACACATCCAGCGCCTTCGCAATCGCAGACAGAATATCGGTCGTTCCTTTTCGCTTGCCCGTTTCGATTTGCGAAAGATACGGCTTGCTGATTCCCGCCTTGTCCGCCAATTGCTGTTGAGTCAACCCGCGATATTCGCGCCAGACTTTGATGGGATTTTCGCCGTCAAGGATGGCGTAGACCACCTCGGAGGGAATCAACTCTTCCTCCCCGCTATCAATCGCCGCGCTGATCCTGTCGAAGTCGCGAATATCTTCAAGCATCTCAGCCTGTTCGATAAGTTCCATATATTCTTCATAGGGAAGCACAGCCCATTCAGGCTTTCCATCCCGTTCGATGATTTGAATGTCTTCTTTCATCTGTAAACCTCTCCGCGCGAAGCAACCTTCATCACGATAATAACCAGTTGTTCATTCTTTATCTTGTAAATGACTCGCCAATCTCCAACTCGGAGCCGATAACCTTCCCTGCCTTGCAACTTTGTGGCGTTGGGATGATCTGCGTATGGACTGGCGGCAATAACTTTCAGCTTCTCGCGAATCAATTTCGCAATGTTGCGCGGCATCCTCTGCAATGTCTTTTCGGCTTCTTTGAAATAGGAGATTTTGTACACAGCACAATGTTAGCACAATGCTAACCTTTTTTCAAGGGTTTGTTTGCAGGTTTTTCAATTCCTTCGCCCCTCTCACGCCTTGACCAACCCCATCTCCCTCGGCATCTCATCCCACATCCGACCATCGAGCAACCTCCCCGCCTTCTTCTTTTGTACACCTCCCCACTGCTTGAAAAAGAACGGGACTCCCGCCCTCCTGCACTGATCCCGCACCCCAACCGCCCACCCTTCGACTTCGCTCAGGGCAGGCTCCCTCTCCAGCGGACGCGCGCCTGGACCCGACTCCCCGCCCACGATGACCCAGTTGATTCCCCTGAGATTCATCCTCAGCAGCGGACCCAACAGCGGCTCCACGGACAAAAACTTGATCTTTGCGCCCGTCCTCCGCAAATCGTCAATGCGATAGACATAATCCTCATTCTCCACGCTGATGCCCATCCAGATATTCTCCGTCCACCCCAAGCGCGGACTGAGTTCCGCCAGTCGTTCCGAACGCGTACCCCTCTTCCGTCTCCCCCAAGGGGGAGAGACTAATGCTCCTCAAACAAAAATTACTTTGTCATGGAAAATCACTACAACCATCAAGCGCACAGCCCCCTTCCCCTTGGGGAAGGGCGGGGGGATAGGTCATTCGCCATCCGCTCCGCGTAGCAATGCTTACAGCTAGGGACTGGTTTTCGCGCAACCCGTAAGCGGATTCCAAGTGGATTCTGTCCACTCGATTTGGGAGCGCGGCATTTTGTACTCCGAGAGAATGAAACAATCATATCGCATTAAATACTGATAGTCTGTGGATTCATAGTGTGTCTACTTATACAATTCAGGCATGAAAAAGACTGAATTGATGTTGCTTGGAAAATCTGTCAGGCGGCTAAGGGAACAAAGTGGCTTATCGCAAGAAGCGCTTGCTGATTTAAGCCATCTTCACCGCACTTACATTGGCGGAATTGAACGGGGCGAAAGAAACGTGGGGCTGATGAATTTACTCCGATTATCCAAAGCCCTAAAAGTTTTACCAAGCGAGTTGTTGGAAAACTTCGATAAGAAAGTAATGTCTGCAATCTCAATTGAGGGAGACGAACATGATTAAACTTTGCAATGAGGTTATTTCTTCTCGCTCTGCTTATGAGTCTGTACAGCCAAGACTTTGCCAGTTACCCAAAGGTCATTCTGGTAAACACAGCGAGTTTCATTATCTTGATCATTTGCGCACGGTACAGAAATCCGTCGCCGAAAAAATCAAGCGAGATTCGACCATGACCACAGGAGCCGCATGGAAAAGCGAAGAGGCGGGACCAAACAGGATTCTTCGCTGGGTCATGTTGCTATCCGATGGCGAACTGACGCGATACAACATCCGAATGGAAAAATTGAAGCCGCAGGTCGTCGCCAAGTTGAGAGAGAAAGCAGCAACGTATGACAACTGCATGTCCGTTGCAAAGAAACTGACATGGCTCGCGTATCAGATGAACGGCGCGCCGAAACCGCCAGAAGAAGCGAAGGAGTATCTGGAAAGTCATTTTGGCGGAATGAAGCCAGGAAGTACAACTTGTATTATTTGCAGGGAAAAACTGGACTTCTCCCTGTTTTCAAAGGCTCAAAGGGGAAAGGCGGAAATCGAGACGGGACACATCAGCCCTCGCGAACACAATTCCGACAACGTTGGTTTTGCTCACAGGGAATGCAACATCGCCCAGGGCAACAAAACCGTCTCGGAGTTTTACAAATGGATTCGGGGAATCGTCAAACGAGTTGACGCGGGTTAGAGTTCATACCCCGCGTGATCGAATTCCTTTAGGCGCTTAAGCAAATCTGAACGTCCCTGGATCAGTTGGCGGAATTCATCAATTGTCCTGACCCATTCCGCATTTTTCTTTGGGATGGGAATCATGATTTCATTCAACCTGCTTCCAAGAGAGCCAAGCGTTGATTGGATAAAAACCAGGTTGCGGATCTGATGTTGAATCATCGGCAGGTTCAAAATATACAAGAGTTCGATGGCATCTATCGGAGATTTGGGAGCAACCGTGATGATTCTTATGTGGCTTTGTACCACACAAACGTAATTGTGCTCATGCAAAACCGCGCTGCGTCCAATCCTGTATCGTCCATCCACGACCATCAAGATATCGTTGGGGGCTAGTTGTTCCAAATCACGGAATTGCTCATAAACTTCTTCGCTGACCGCGCGTGTCGGGTCAATGGACACTTCGTAATTCGAAATGTCCGAAGTGCGAACGAAAGGAATTTCTCCCGTTCCGTAAGATTCAGCGCCGACTTCATGACCCTTCCTGATGAACAAGTGACCTTTATTCACCATATCGCGAATGGATATTAATTCCGCCCCCAATCGCTGTGCCTCTTTTTCGAGTTCTTTTAGCGGCGACTTGTCGTAGTATCGCGGGCACAGATAATACGGGTCAGTGATTTCGACTTGTTGCCAGGGCGTCAATTCGGTTGAACGCGATTTAAAACTATCCCCAATCAAAGGATAATCATCGGGATACGATTCGCCGTTCGTTTTTACGAACCTGCCTCTTCGGTCATGCCCGCAGTTCAAAGCGACAGCCATCCATGCCTTGTTGGAATCGTTTTGAGTTGACGGCGTGGTTTTCCCCTTTTCAAAGAACAGCACATTGGTTTTGGTGTCGGTGCTGGGTTGAAAGGTTGTTCTTGGACAATCGAGCAATGCAATAATATTGCCCTGACTTCTTATGAAGTCCCAAACATAACCCATGTTGGTATTGCCGAACACGCCCTCTGGCAGGACAATTCCCATTTGTCCGCCAGGCTTCAATAAGCTAATACAAAGTTCGATGAACAGGATTTGAGGATCCTGCGCGTCTCTTAACTGAGAGTCCTGTATCCATCCCGAATCAGAATACGTCCATTTGTGACCCAGACGAAACTGTTTGAGAATCTCCCTTTCGGTAACTTTGATTTTTGCGCCGAAGGGTGGGTTTGTCAAAACATAGTCAGCGTTGAATGGCGACTGATCTTCTGGCAAGTTCATCAAGGTTTTGATGTCCAGCGAATTGCAGTTCAAAATAACTCCGCGTTCAGGTGCGACAATCTCCAGTGTCGCTTCTGCAAGCCGACATAAATCCTTGTCTTTATCAATCCCGATCAGTTTTCCAAACGGTTGACTTTGAAAATTCCGACTCTGTAACGACTGCGTTTCGACCAAAAAGCCGCCCGTCCCGCAGGCAGGGTCAACAACCTTTGCGCCGCTCGCAGGATTTAAAATTGCGATCATTGCCCTGACCAGCGACTTCGGCGTGAAGAACTGTCCCTTGTCGCCCCGCAGGCGCGGACCCATCAAAGCTTGAAACGCCTCCCCCATCACGTGCGCGGACGCGGATTGCAGCGACAAACCAGATAACTCTCCCAATCCATATCGCAGGGCTTTGTCATCCAGATAAAACTTGTCCTCATCCGTTATCAAATGCGGGAAGTTTTCTTTCAACAAAGGCAACAGTAATTCATTAGCGGTTCCCCGTTTGTCCAGAAAATCCGCAATCACATCCTGGGCATTGGTTCTTTCCGCAACGATCTTGCACAACAGCAGGTTCGACAGGTCGGACATGATCTTTTCCGACCGACTCGAATTGCTGTTCGAATAAAGATGATAGTAAAGTTTCTTGAACGCGGACGCGTAGATCTTTTCGCTCGAATCCAATTGCTCATCGAGACCCGAAAGCCTGATTTGATAAGCAACGCCAAGTTCTCGAATTGATTTAGGTAAGGTGTTTTTTGGCATAATAAATCCAGTGACTTGTAACAGTATACTTCGATTAGATGATTATGAGTAGCGTGCCGATTCCACCAGTCCGCTTCAGCGGACTTCGTACCAATAGCACGGGGATTCACGTGTGCCCGTTAGGGTATCCCCGTGCGGGCTAACAGCGCAAAACCAACCCCCTCGAAACCGAATCAACCTCCCCGCTTGCCCTGAGCCGTGTCGAAGGGACGCGCGAAGCGACCCCACCCGCCCCAATCTGCTATCCGTTTCCAAAATCCGTTCCCCAAAAAATTTTCGCGCTCTTCGCGTGCTTCGCGGTTAAATTTCTGTCTCCTCCTCCTCCGCCCATCCGCTCATCCGTTTCATATCCGTTGACGAATCCGTTACCTCATCCGCTGACAACAACCTCATCCCTCCTCCACCCTCCCTCAACAAATCCCTCGTCCGACACTCCAACACTGCCTTCGCCGCGTCGACACCCGAAGCCGTGACCCCCGCCACGCCGTGGCTGGTCGTGCTTTGACCGCACAGGAACAGCCCCTCGAACTCGGTCTTCGACGTGAACCCCAGCGGACCCACCTGCGACGGCGACTTCTCGATCCCGTACAAATTGCCGCGCGTCGCGTTCAGATAATGCTCGTTCGACAGCGGCGTGCCGAGACTCCAAAACACGATATGCCTGCTCAACCCAGGGATGCGCTTCTCCAGCCCGCGCACCATCCGCCACGCCAGGTCTTCCTTCATCGCCTCGTAATCGGCGGGACGCGCGCCATATTTTGTATTCGCCCACTTCTCGAACGCCTCATAGCCCACGAACGCGAACGACTCGCAGGTATGATGTCCCGCCGTCGCGCCCGTCGCATGCATCTTCGACGGGTCTTTCAACGTCGTCACCGTCAGGAACATCCCAGGCGGCGTCTCTTCGCGCAGCAAAGCATCCGTGAGTCCGTCCGTATAAATCTTGTCCACGTCCGCGTGATCGTAGTACCACATATTGCCCGAGTCGAGTCCCGCGCCGCGCAGATCCATGTCCGTCGCAAAAAACAAACTCAGGCACGACGTCGAATAGGTCACCCCGTCCAACTTGCGCTTCAACTTCGCCGACAAATGTTCGCGCCCGATCAACTTGCCGAACGTCACTTCGGGATCGGCATTGGAGATGACGACTCCCGCGCGGATTTCCTCCCCCGATTCCAATTCGACGCCGATAACTTTTCTCCCCTCCATCATGATCCGCTTCACGCGTGACTTGAGGCGGATTGCCCCACCCGAGCGTTTCAGCCCCCGAACGAACGCCCGCGGAATCGTGAACGCGCCGCCCATCGGGTAGTATCCGCCCTCGAAATAATGACTCGTGATCCCCGCGTGCATGAACGCCGACACCTTCGACGGCGGCAAGCCGTGATCCCCCGACTGTCCCGCCAACACGCCGCGCAGAACGGGGTCGTTGATGTGCGCGTTGATCAAGTCCGCGCCTGTGGCACGCATCCACTTGAGAATATTCCCCGCGCCCTTCGCCGCCTCCAACGGTCTGTCCATCCTGCCGATGTTACGCAGTCCGCGAATCACCGCCTCCATGTCCGCGAAATATCCATCAATCCCCTGCGCCTCATGCGGAAAATGTCCCTTTAGCCGCTCGATTAAATTTTCCCTGCCTTTGGGGAAATCAACTTGTTTATCTCCAACGACGATATGATCGTACCCATCGGGATTGAGTTCCACAAACGCCAAATCCTGCGACACATCCAACCCATCGTAAATCCTTCGCAACCCTCCGCCCTCCTGCAAATCGCCGATGTAATGCACCCCAGGGCTGAACCGATACCCGTTCAACGTAAACGAATGTGTCCACCCGCCAGGTCGGTCGTGCTGTTCCAACACCAACACCCTCTTCCCCGCCCGCGCCAACGCGACAGCAGCAGCGAGTCCTCCCGCGCCCGAACCGATGATGATTACGTCGTAGTCTGTCATGACAAATCTCCGTTTATTTGTGATAGTCCGCTTTAGCGGGGTTTGTAGGAATAGCGCGGGGGTTCATCCCCGCGCGGGAGTGGGGCGAAAATAAAGCCTGATGGGTCGGGTGACGCCGCGCGACGCACATCTCGGATTGCTTGGGATTGTTTATTTCGTTACAACGAAAGTTACGCGATAGTCATCAGGGTCAATCTACGAAGTCGAATACTGGGGAAATGGCAATCTCAATGGTTACGGTCACCGGACCGCTCATGGCGCATTCGATCTTCAGCGGACAGCGCTGGTCGTCGGGGACGCCGGTCAGGGTGACGATCAAATCGGTTCCCTGCATCGCCGCCTCCTGCCCCGGCGCAAGCGTAAACTCCTCGCCGGTTTGCGACGCGATCTGCGGAGGGGGGCGCGACGGGTTGACATGCAGACACCGCTGCGGCAAACAAAAGAAATTGGATGGCGTTTTTCATTCCTGCTCCATTTTATGTCCTATGCGCTTCGAAGTATAACAGCGAACAATCGGGGAACTGTTCCGCCCAGTCGGGTGTGTGCAAGCAAAGGTTGTTAGTTTGGACTGCAAAAACTTGCCCTGAGCCTTCGAAGGGTCTCCGATTTTTCTCGAAAGTCAGGAGATGCCGCCACGGCGTCACTCTGCGCCGCTTTCGACTCCATGCCTGATATATTTTGCTTGCACATTTCTCCACCGTACATCCCAATCCCAACCCGGGCAAGCCGGAAAGATCTACCACAGAGGGCACAGAGACCACAGGGAAAACCTCTTGTTACTCTCCGTGAACTTTAGGATCGCTGTGGCGGAAAACACTTTCACAAAACTTGTAAGGCGCTAAAGGTCTGTTTCTCCTTCGTATAAATCACCGATTAATCGGCAAGACCTTTAGGGTTTCTTTACGAAGAAAACGTAAGGCAGCAAAATAAATAAAAAATCCGCCATCGTGTGATGGCGGATTTCGCAAACCTGGATTACTTCTTTTCTTCGCCTTCGTCAGCCTTCTTGCCGCGTTCCACGCTGAGTTCCGGTGAAGTTTCAGCCGCGGCGGCTTCGCCGTTACCCGCGCCCTGGGCAGTTTCCTCTTTGATAATCGTGACCACGGCGATGGTTTCCTCGGGGTCAGCCAAAAGTCGAATCTTATCCGAAACCGAAAGATCGCGCACGCGGATCAGGTCGCCGATCTGCTTGAGCATGGCGATATCCACATCGATACGCTCGGGCAGGTCGCCGGGGAAGCATTCCACTTCGAGCCGTTCCAGGTTGTGAACAAGGATACCGTTGTAATCCTTCACAGCTCCTGAAACGCCGACGAACGCAAGACCGACGCTGGTGCGGATCTTTTCGTTCATATCCACAGCCAGAAAATCAACATGGGTCAGGGAACCCTTGATGTAATCGCGCTGGCGTTCGCGCACGAGGGTCGGGTAGGACGCCCCGTCCACTTCGATTGTGATCAGGCTGGAGGATGTCAACTTGCTCAACGCCAGACCCGCGCTATGCGCCTCCATCACGATCGAGATCGGTTCAAGGTGACGCCCATAGATCACCGCTGGAAGTTTTCCCTCCCGGCGCAGGGCTTTCACCTGTTTGCCGGTCACGTCGCGTTTATCTGCCTTCAAAACCACTTTTTCCATCTTGCTTTGCTCCTCGGGCGCCTCTCACCCCGCCTTAACAGGGTTACCTTCGCCCTCAAAAAATTTTTTGTTCCACCGCACAAAACGCGCCTCCTTGCCGGAGGCGCACGGTGGGAACGGGCTGGATTTTATTCCCCCCACGAGGGTTTCGTCAAGGAAGCCATGCGCAGTGTCAGCGCAAAAGTTGACACTGCGCATCAAACCTGATAACATTCATCGAAATTAACCGTATGTAAAAGGAGAAAAAACATGCTCCAGGAAATTACCACCCAGATTTTTTCGCTCACCCCCGCCGCCAGTGAAGCGGTCAAAACATCCTCACCGAACGCAATCTCGAGGGATACGCCCTGCGTGTGTACGTGGCGGGCGGCGGTTGCTGCGGCGTCAACTTTGGGATGGCGCTCGATAACAACTTCCCGCGATGTCGACTCGACCTTCGAAAGCAACGGCGTGAAAGTCGTTGTGGACGAGGTTTCCATCGAATACTTGCGCGACGCCACGGTGGATTATGTGAATGACCCCGTTCGCGGCGCAGGGTTTGCCGTCAACAGTCCAAACGCAAAGGAACACGGTCACAGCCACGGCGAAGGCGGGTGCGCCTGCGGCGGGTCTTGCAGTTGCAATAACTGATTTTGACAAATTACAAAACTGGACAGTTTTCACTGTCCAGTTTTTATTTTACAGACGGATGTTAAAGCGCTATCTCCCGCGCAGGAAGGAGATCAGGGCGCCAAAGCCGCCAATGAATCCAAGCGCGATGATAAGCAGTCCCGCCGGAACGCGGTTCCCCGAATCGAGGTTCGGAAGAAAAGTTGGAACCACCAGCGCAGGCGGAGGCGTGAAGGTGGGCAGGCGCGTCGGGGTGACCGGGTCAATGAAAGCCGCCGCAAGGGTCGGGTCAATCGTCGGCGTGGAAAGCGGCGTCGGCGTGCTCGGCGCGGGAATTCTGGGAAGCCGTCCCGTTTTGATGATGGTTACATACGGTCCGTACACCCAGGCAACGGAGCCGGGTACGCCCGGGTAGTACACCTGAATCCAATTCTCGTCCTCCGAAATCCCCAACGCGGGCACTTCCTGCCCGACCAAAAGAACGCCGACTGATGGGTACAAATACGAACTCGGACCTGAATAGACGTTGACGATCTCAAGATCGAGGTTGACGCGCACGATCATGCCGGTGGGAGTTCCGGTGACGGTTGGGGATCGAACCTGTAGGCTGCTGCGCCGCCACTCTTGTCTGCGAAGGGCGAAGACCAGCGAGCGCGCCTGCCCAATGACGACCAGCGCAACTATCAGGCGGTTAACCAGTTTCGGCATAATGAATTTACCTGCGGATCAACGAAAGCAGGAACCCGATCACCCCAAGAACGGCAAGGGCAATAATAATGGAAGCCCACGGCACGTTTGTGAAGGTCTGCCCGGAGTGGTTCGAAGGTAGCCGCCGCGAGCGTGGGAGCCGGTGTATAGGTCGGCAGGCGCGTGCCGGTGGGTTGGACGATAAATTGAGCCGCCAGGGTCGGGTCGATGGTGGATGTGGCGGGCGGCACCGGGGTTGGAGGCGGCTCCACAATTTGAAGCGTGCTGCCCAGCGGTGAAACCTGCACCAACGGTGAGTAGACTCCAGCCCTTCCCGCCGGGAGGGGGGCGAACTCGATCTGAATCCAATCGCCGCCGGGGAGAACGACCAAAAGCAGGGCGGTCGAGCCGGTCAGAAGAGTCCCGACAACAGGGTACACTGTCGAACTCAATCCGAGGCGGACGTTGATCTGCGGTTCGGTGGTGGTGACGGTGATGAATAAACCGGTCACAGCGGCGGGGGTATCCGTCGGTTGCTGGGCAAGGACCAAGTCGGGGAGGAGGCGGGGAAAATCCAATAAGAAGGAGAAGGATCGAAACTGGTGAAGAGGGGAAACTTGTGAGTGGTCATTTCCGTAAATTTCTGAAAGAGAATCGCAAAGGCGATTATAATCGAGTTATGGAAAGGAAAATCTTTCACGGAACGATCAAGCCGTGGATATTGCACAGGCATTGCTTGCCGAGTTCAACCAGGGCAACATGCGCGCGCAAACCCTC
The DNA here is from genome assembly GCA_016703605.1 of Candidatus Villigracilis adiacens. Classification (GTDB taxonomy): domain Bacteria; phylum Chloroflexota; class Anaerolineae; order Anaerolineales; family Villigracilaceae; genus Villigracilis; species Villigracilis adiacens. The sequence continues at coordinate 74,446 of JADJBU010000006.1, forward strand.
GGTACAGCGACCGGCTGGTGGTGCAATTAGGACGAGACCCGACGCGATGTCGGGCGGCAGACAGCCATGACGGTAACCATCCAATCTCTTGAAGACGAGGGGATCATGGTGGAGTTGGGGCAGCAAGCCTTGCTTGGAGTGGTGGCGAGCCGCGGTATGAGCGCGCTTGCCGCGATCAAAACCCGTTTTCGTTATTGGGGCGGCTGGATGATATTGCCCAGGATATCGAGAACCTGCAAATAAAGGAAAAATCTGGCTGCTGATATCAAAGGCGGCTCAGGCGGCGGGAGCGTCTGCCGAATTGTCTGAAAACCTGAGGCGCACAACCTGCGAATACTGTCATGTGGCGAACCCGGTCGGAGCGCCATCCTGCGGCGCGTGCGGGGCGCCCCTGGGAAGGGTGCAGCCTGGAACCTGTCCGCATTGCGGGGTTGTGGTCAAACCCGGCGTTCGGTCCTGCCCCAACTGCAACAAGCCGCTATTCTAAAATTTCCAAATGAACCTGAACGAACTTGAGCGCCGCCTCCAGACCCTGATCGAGGTTGACCTGTTGAAGGTCCTGCCGGGTAAAAGGTGGAAGATGCGATCGCGCAAAAACTGGCAGCCGCCATCCAAAAGAACGGATCGCCTCCGAGGGGGCAATCGTCATCCCGGATGTTTATACGCTTGTTCTGAATCCAGAAACCGCCAGCGCCTGGGCGGATAAAAACCTCGTTACAGTTATCTTGCATTCCATCTCCGCGGTCGCCCGGGAAGCGGGTTTTAAGTTTACAATAGCGCCGACCGTCAGTGTGGCGACTGACGAAAGTATTCCAAAAATGATGTCCGAAATTTTGACGTCCCACCGGATTGAAGCAATGGCAGAGACGAACGCAACCCCTGGAAAACGAAGACAACGACAAATCTGGAGATAAGATACCGGATAATTCCTTCCTCATTGTGGAAGGCGTAAAGATATTCCCGCTCAACATGTCCGTGGTCAACATTGGACGCAGGCTGGACAATCAACTGGTCATCGACGATCCGCGCGTCTCACGCAACCATGCCCATGGGCGATCAAGGGACGTTTTGTCGTCTTCGACCTGAACTCCACCGGCGGGACATTCGTCAACGGGCAGCGGACAAGCCAGAGCGTGCTCTACCCGGGCGACGTCATATCGCTGGCGGGCGTGGCGCTGATCTTCGGGCAGGATAATCCCCCTCCGCGCCCCCGACCTGAAAGACACCGCCCCATTCAAGAACCAGGATATGAAGACCGCCCCACGGCAGCCCTGAATAAAGACCATACCACGGCTGACTTTAGAAAAAATGAGCGGAGTTATCGTCCTTGCCCTGAGACTCCTCGCAACGGCGGCGTTGTATGGGTTTCTCGCATGGGCGTTTATATTCCTGTTCCGCGAAACGCGCCGCCAAGCAGTAACGCTCACTAAACCGGCGCGTGCCGGGCATCGGAATTATGATCAAATTCCCCGGCGGGCATGGAACCCTGCGGCACTTCAACCAGGCAGCCATCACCATCGGACGCGACCCCGGCTGCGACATCCCCCTCTCGAACGACACCGTCTCGGCGCGCCATGCCCACCTGATATACCACCACAACCAGTGGTGGATTGAAGACCTCGCCTCCACCAATGGCACAAAACTGAACGACACCCCAGTCTCCATCCCCACCGTCATCACCTCGGGCGACGAACTCCAATGCGGCGGCATCAGCCTGAGCGTCAGCCTTTCTGAAAACGTCGTCATCGAACCCACCCAGCGTCTCGAAAAACGCAATACATCCCGGCTGCAATGAATCGTTCAGCGCAAGGGCGCCTCCTGCAATGGGCAGCGCTCTTTCTTTTTTTGCAATCCAGCATCCTTACCCTCTCCCCGGCAGTGCGCGAACGCAGCTGGAACGTGGATTATAGACTCTCATTGGGTTGGCTTTTTCGCCTGGGCGGCGCGACCTACCTCATCCACCGCCTCCTGACAAAACCCTGCCCGAGCGGGATGTATACATCTTCCCGGCGGCATCCCTGATGACAGGCTGGGGATTGTTGCTCGCCATCTGGCGGCTTGATGAAAGTTTCGGCTTGAAGCAAACCGCCTGGCTCCTCATCTCATTCCTGACCCTCATCATCCTGCTGCGCCTGCGCAAAGACCTTTCCTTCCTTAGAAACTACAAATACATCTTCCTCAGCGCCGGGCCGCGATCACCGCCCTCACCCTGCATCTTGGAACCAACCCGCTGGGCATCGGTCCGCGCCTGTGGCTCAACCTCGGCGGCGTATACTTCCAGCCCTCCGAACCGCTCAAAGTCCTGCTGGTCATCTACCTCTCCGCATACCCCGCAGACCGCTCCAGCATCCGCCTTTCATCCATCCCGCTGCTCGTCCCAACTGTCGTCGTCACCGGGCTGGCATTGCTCCTGCTGGTCGTTCAACGCGACCTCGGAACCGCCTCCATGTTCATCATGATCTTCACCGTCTTCCTGTTCATCGCAACCGGCAACGGCGCATCCTGATCGGAACCGGGAAGTTTCCTGCTCGCCGCCCTGCTGATCGGATACTACTTCGTAGACATCATTCATGCCCGCGTCGTGGGCTGGCTCAACCCCTGGGGCGACCCAACCGGCAACTCCTACCAGATCATTCAATCCCTGCTGGCAGTTGCAAACGGCGGCATTCTGGGAAGGGGATTGGGAATTGGGAGTCCGCTGCTGGTGCCGGTCTCCATCTCAGACTTTATCTTCGCTGCAATTTCGGAAGAAGCGGGTCTTGCTGGAACTTTTGGGACTGGTCTGCCTCATCTGGCTGATTCTCAGCCGCGGCTTGATCATCGCCCTGCGCGCGCCGGACCAGTTCCGACGTTACCTGGCAGCTGGCATCACCGCCTACCTTGGAATCCAAAGCCTGCTCATCATCGGCGGCAACCTGCGCCTCCTCCCGCTAACCGGCGTCACCCTGCCCTTCGTCTCCTATGGCGGCTCCTCGTTACTAACATCCTTCCTGGCGCTCTATTTACTTCTCACCCCCAGCCATGTCGAAGACGATGAGCCTGCGCCAATAAAAGAATCACGCCCATTTCCACCTTATCCGCATCTTTGCCGTCGGGTTTGCCGCCTGCGCCATTGGCGGAGCCTGGTAGGCAACTTGTCCACGGAGACGACCTGCCTGCACAGACAACGCCCGCCGCGCCATAGCAGACCGTTACGTCCTGCGCGGCGAACTGGTGGACAGCGCCAACACGCCGCTCCATGTCACAACCGGCGAAAGCGGGCTCTTCATCCGAAAATACCTGTATCCAGATTTGGCTCCGATAATTGGCTATACGCATCCTGTGTACGGTCAAGCCGGGCTTGAAGCGAGTCTCGACGAATATCTGCGCGGCTTACAGGGCAACCGTCCAGCCTGATCTTAACCAACCAATTGGTCTATGGAACCCCCTCCCCGGTTTGATGTGCGCCTCAGCCTCGACCTCTCCCTTCAAAACCAGGGCAGACGAATTACTCCGGAACCCACACCGGCGCGATCATTCTGATGAATGCCGAAACGGGTGAAATCCTGGTGATGGCATCTCACCCCGCCTTCGACCCAAACCTATTGGATGAACAAGCAATGCGCTCTCGCAGGACAAAACTCGCCCCTGCTCAACCGCGCCACACAGGGGCTTTACCCCTGGGCGGCGCCATGCTGCCGGTCATCCAAGCCGCATTCGACGGGGATATTCCGTCTGACGCGCCATGCTTTCATTCCTCGGTGAGGCGGGTCTGTTTGATGCGCCGCTCATCGCCATGCCGGTTGCAAAACGGGAAATGACCAACGAGATCGAAGACCTGCGCGCCAGTCCGTTGCAGGTTTGTCTTGGGCGGCGGTCAGTTATCAGGGAGTTTCGCCCGCGCCGCGGATCGCAACCGCCGTCAACACCCGCGAACAGGGATGGGTGGTGCTTCCGGCGTTGACTAAGCCCGGGAGTTGATTCAACCCAAAGGCGGCGGCGGAGGCGGCTCTTTCCTCCTCAAGGAAAATGGGACGTTCTGGAGTCATTCCGCCCGGGGCGCATCAACAAAACCACGGTGACATGGTTCATCGCCGGGACCCGCCTGATTGGCAGGGCGCGCCGCTTGTGTTGGTGGTCGCGCTGGAGGAGGACAACCCAAAATTTGCGGAGACGCTCGGCGAACGTTTGTTGAACGCGGCATTGGGGCGGTAATTGGCGTATTTAACCCCGTCACCTTGTTGTTAATGGCTGATGTTACGCCCTCCCGAAGATTTTGATGAAAAACGAGCCTGAATTACGAGAATGTCGCCAATGCGACGCAAGAATTTCACTGACAAGATACTAAAGGTCTTATGGATATCCCGTGAGAATCCGCGTATCCGTGTCCAAAAAGTTTTGTCTTATCTATGAAAAGCGCGCAGGTTCTGTATATGAGCCAAAGTTTTTCAAAGAGCCGACTTCACGATTACTTGCAGGTTGTTTGCACAAAATTCAGGGGCAGGTCTGCATTCACAAAACTCACCTTACGCGCGATGTCATGCTGAGTAAGTCCACGGCGGGAAGGAACGCCGTTCCAAGAGAAGGAAACAAGAGATTCAGCCGCGGATTACGCGAATTTTCGCGAATTGTTTTTAATAATCCGCGTCAATCTGCGAAATCTGCGGCAAATGATCACTTATCTTAACCACTCCGTGATGCTTTTGGGAGTGGAGTACCTCCTGGAAGTAGAATGAGGTTATCCCAACCCAACATTCTGCAACACAGGAGGTGTGTTCATGCTATCGGAAGTTGAACGTTTCGTCAATTGGACTCGCAGGCGCAGTCCAGAAGCGCGGACGTGGAAGGACTACGGCTACGATCTGCGTTTCTTCATCGGAGTGGTAGGGGATCGTCCACCAAAAGAAATCACATTCAGAGATATAGACCGTTTCATTGCAGTTCAAAGCGAGCAGGGATTCAAACCAAGCACGATCAATCGTCGTTTGGCGGCAGTAATCTCTTTGTATGGATTCCTTACTGCGGAAGACGATGAACTGGTCTGTCCAGTTATTTTCAGAAGACATCATATACGCGAACACCAGAGATTACCGCGTCCCATAGATGAAGAAACATTGAGACAGTTCTTCTTCGTCATCACGGACAAACGCGACCGCGCCATGTTTCTGCTCATGCTCAGATGTGGATTACGCATTGGCGAAGTGGCTGCTTTGCGTTTGGTGGATCTGTTCCTGGAAGAAGACTATCCACGGATCGTCGTGCGCGGCAAAGGGTCGAGAGAACGAGGTGTGTATCTCTCAAGACAGGCAGAAACCGCGTTGCAAGAATACCTTGCGGAGCGTCCATCTGCGAAGAGCGAATTCGTCTTTTTGAGTTATCTGGAGGATGGACTATCCACCACCGCCATTCACAAACGGCTCATGCGTTATCGTGAAGAAGCACAGGTTCAAATCAGCGCACATCGTTTGCGGCATTCGTTTGCCAACGACCTGTTGAACGCAGATGCGCCAATCACGTCCATCCAGAAGCTCATGGGACATCGCTGGATCGAGAGCACACAGACGTACGTGATGGCGAATGACAAACAGGTCTGCGCGGATTATTATGCCGCCTGCGCGAAACTGGAAGGGTGGCAGTGATGTGCCCTCTGCGTAGACCGCACTCATTGGCAGAGCAGTATGATCAGACCCTGCACTACACACGCGATAAACGTTTGCCTGAAGGTTATTCAAAACCACAACCCACTGCCTGTTGGCCTCAGGAAAATATTGCGCTGTATGAACGCTATCGCGATTGGCTGCTGGAAGGCGGGACAAGTGAAATGTCTTCCAGGATCATTTATCTGCCCACGGCGGGGCATGTATTGGGGCTGGAGCTCAAACCACACATCGAACTCGATCTGGAAGCAGATTTTCAAAAGACATTGGAGTATGTCATCGCCAAGAAATCGAGTCAAGATTGGATCAAAGCCAGTCGCAATGGGTTGAACAAGTTCAAACGTTTTCTACGACTCGAACGGGGATTAGGGGAAGAGAGCAAGGAGGGGAGCCCAAAGTTGTAGAAAAAGGGCCCGGGAAACGGGGATTATACCCGGGGGAAAAAAAAAAAGGGGGGCGCCGGGAGGGGGGGAGAGAAAAAAACCGGGGGAAAAGAGGGGGGGGGTGGGGGGGGGTTTGGGGGGGGGGGGGGAAAAGGCGCCCGGCGGGGGGGGGGGGGGGGGGGGGGGGGGGGGGGTCCCCCCCCCCCGGCACGAGGGGGGGGGGGGGGGGCAGGGGGCACGGGCCCCGGCGGGAAACGGGACCCCGCAGGGGGGGGGGGGGGGGGGCCCGGGGCGGGGGGGACCGGGGGGGGGGGGTGGGCAGCGGGGGGGGGTGGGGGGGGGGGGGGGGGGGGGGTCCTTTGGGGGGGGGGCGGGTTTGGGGGGGGGGGGGGGGGGGGGGGGTGGGGGGGGGAGGGGGGGGGGGGGGAGGGGGGGGGGGGGGGGGGGCGGGGGGGGGGGGGGGGGGGGGGGGGGGGGGGGGGGGGGGGGGGGGGGGGGGGGGGGGGGGGGGGGGGGGGGGGGGGGGGGGTGAGGGGGGGGGGGGGGGGGGGGGCGCCCAACGGGGGGGGGGGGACCGGGGGGGGGGGGAAAGGAGGGGGGGGGGGGGGGGGATTGGGGGGGGGGGGGGGGGGGGGGGGGGGGGGGCCCCCCGCGGGGGGGGGGGGGGGGGGGGGGGGGGGGGTGGGGGGGGGGGGGGGGGGGGGGGGGTTTAGGGGGGGGGGGGGGGGGGGGGGGGGGAGGGAGGGGGGGGGGGGGGGGGGGGGGGGCGACCGGGGGTGTGGGGGCGGCCGGGGGGGGGGGAGGGGGGTTTGGTGGGGGGGGGGGGGGGGGGGGGGGGGGGGGGGGGGGGGGGGGGGGGGGGGGGGGGGGGCCCGGGGGGGGGGGGGGGGGGGGGGGGGGGGGGGTGGGGGGGGGGGGCACCGCTGGTGCGGGGGGGGCTGGGGGGGTTTCCCGGGGGGCCGGCGGCCCGGGGGGGGGCGGCGGGGGGGGGGGGGGGGCCGGGGGGGGGGGGGGGGGGGGGGGGGGGGGAGGGGGGGGGGGGGGGGGGGGGGGGGGGGCCCCCGCGGGGGGGGGGGGGGGGGGGGGGGGCCCCCCCCCCTCCGGCGGGGGGGCCCGGGCCTCCCCCCCCGGGCCACCTAACCCGGGGGCGCCCCCCCTTCCCTGGAGGAGGGGGCGGGTTTGGGGGGGGGGCCCCCCCGGGGAGGGGCGGGGGGGCGGGGGGGGGGGGGGGGGGGGAGGGCGGGGGGGGGGGGGGGTGGGGGGGGGGGGGGGGGGGGGGCGGGGGGGGGGGGGGGGGGGGGGGGTGGGGGGGGGGGGGGGGGGGGGGGGGGGGGGGGGGGGGGGGGGGGGGGGGTTTGGGGGGGGGGCTGATTCTTTGAATGCTCCCGCAAGGAGACGCCCTTTGACTCTGCCCGCGCCGCCTCTGGACTTCCCATCTGGCTGGTTCATGAACTGGAACGTTACCAACACTTGCAACAACGCAACTGGCGAGCCGCGCGATTGCAAAACAGTATTCGCCGTTTTTGGTCTGGGTATCTCAGGATGTGGCGGTTCTTTGTGGAGAAGGGCAATATACAGGAGTTCAAAGACCTCAAACGCCAGCATGTGATGGAGTATGTGGATCATCGTTTGAGTCAAAAGTATTCCGTGACAGGTGTGAACAATGACTTGCGCAACCTGCGTACCTTCCTGTTATTTTTGCAGGAAGAAGGCTATGCTGTGCCGCAAGCGCTGTTGAAGATCCCAGGTCTCAAGCAACCCGATCCACTGCCGAGATACCTGACCGATGAACAGGTGAAGAAACTGCGCGAAGAAGTGGAGCGGAGTGTGCGTGAAGCAATGTTGGATAGTCATCGCAGGCTGGCTTTACTTGTGCGGGCAGCGTTTTATCTCTTGTGGCAGGGCGGGTTGAGGCTGGGAGAAGTCGAGGAATTGCGCCTGGAAGACCTCGATTTTTCCCAGAAAAGGCTCTCTGTGCGGGATGGCAAGGGCAAAAAGGACCGCACAATCTATCTGACCGAGACCGCCATCCATGCTTTGCAGGAGTATCTGAAGGTGCGCGGAGAGGGTTCAGGCGATCATGTCTTTCTGTACCGCAACGCGCCGTTGAAGAAGGATTTGATCCGTGCGCAGTTGAAGTACGCAGGCGAGCGCGTGGGTGTAAAGGTCTTTCCCCACCGTCTCAGGCATACCTGCGCGACGCAACTGCTCAATGCGGGTTGCCGCATCACGTCCATCCAGCGGTTTCTGGGTCACAAGGAACTCAGCAGTACGATGGTCTATGCCCGCGCTCATGATCAGACTGTGGCTGACGATTATTTCGCCGCGATGGAAAGAGTCGAGCAGAGGTTGGAGATCGTATCTGAGCAGGAAAAGGAATATGAAATTGTTAAAGTGCAGGAACCAGACCCTTCGACACGCTCAGGGCAAGAACTGTTTCAACTCATTGAGCGATTGGAACTGCCTCAACTATGCGATGAAGAACGATTACACATTGCGACACAATTGCGCGAGGCGTTGGGTACTGTCCATGAACATACACCGCCAATTAAGGGTCAACCTCAAATCTAACTGAAGTGAGTTTTTCACTGTACGTGTAATACACATAGAATGCAGGATTGTTAAATGGATGATGACAAATCTCTATTGTTATTCGTTCAAGAAGTCCAGCATTATCATCAATTCGCATTATTTGGATAGGAGCTATTGTTTGAAGGCTTTCATGAACATTGGAGCGTGTAGTGCCAATTGGCAATAGATTCTCAATGTACGACATAAGCGATGAGTAGCTTGGATCAATGTTCAAATTACTTGCTGTACGATTTATGCAGGTCTTGTAATCAATATCCTTATACACCGTCCAATAGGATATAAACACCACAAGACTTAGCAGGAATACAGCCAAGAATCCGTTGACAATGTTTCTTTTCGTGGTTGATAGTATTTTCTTCATAGTATGCCATGCTCATGGATGTGGTGGATGAAAATATGGATTGTTTAATTGTTGCAAATATATGCAATACTTCTCTTGGTAATACAAAGCTGTGGCTGACCCAGGAGACAGGCGTTCTCTTATATAATTGCCTAAGTTGTTTATGTCTACAGTTCCAGCTTTAATTGACACTCCTAGATTGACACCTTCATAGCCTAAATATCTATCCTGTTCAGACCTTCCCGCAGCACCTCTTGAAAGAAAATCCTCGTGTGCATCTACCCCGATGTTTCCTATAGTAGATCCAGATTGGTATCCAACCATAACATAAAACCAAAAATGGTATGCCTGATTTCCAGGTCCAGTTGGATCTTGAAAGATATTATCGTAACCATTTTGTGAGAAAGGAATGGAGTTTAGGAACCAAAGGTCTCTTGTGTGATTTCCTGATTGCACCATCAATTCTTCCCAAGCGTAGTTGTCAATATCATCGCCATTAGAATGTCCAACAAGTACAGCCCCAAGATTGTCAATAACACATTCTGCACAATCAGGTGTGAGTGATACAGCATAATCTGCTAGGCTTGCAAGTGCGTCTAAATCATCAATCTCGCCTTTAGAAATTCTATGAGCTAAATATCGTGACCTGTCTTGGATTAACATCTTTTCGCTTGGTTTAACCTGACAGAAAGGATCGCCCATTCCACAATCTACATTGTGTCCTGACGGGTCGGTATATTTTAGAGGGTTGTTTCGCGCATAGCTGTATCTGTTCCAGTCTTGGGGGTTGTACGGGTCTGGTACAATGCTGTCAGGTTGGGTGAAGTGGTTAAGATAAGGGTTTGAAAACCCCTTGTTTCTTTGGAGCGAAGCAAAGTAGTTCTACGACTGTCCAGAGACCCTTCGCTCCACTCAGGGTGACAATCTGAAGGGAGAACTGCGTAAGGTGAGTAAAAAAAGCCGGGAGCATCTCCCGGCTTCGTGTTTAATTGTGACGGATTAAATTCCGGGGTCGTTATCTTTCGCGCCGTAGCCCGGACCGCTCTTGAAGAATTCGTAGTTCTTCTGGATATCAGGGGTGAGGTCGACGCTTTCGCCGGCGGCGAGCTGGCGGGTGGTTTCGAGCACGACCTGCTTGCCGTGGTGATTGGACGCTTCATAATGTCCGGTGAGTCCGACGTTGCTGATGGACTCTCCGCCCTTGGCGACATACGCGGCGGGGACTTCGTCTGGGGAAGATCGCCGCATACGGGCATTCGGGCACGCACGCGCCACAATCAATGCAGGTATCGGGGTCGATGTAGATCCAGGGCCATTCGTTGAGGGGCGCTCCCGGGATCATGCATTCCACGGGGCAGACTTCGATGCAACCGCGGTCACGCACACACAGGCTGGTAATAATATGGGTCATGAGTTTTCTCCTTGTGGGATATTATACAAACAAGTCGCGCTTATTATAACTTCCTTTGCAGGCATGACAAGGTGGAAACGAAAGGTGTCGCAAGGTTTTCCTCTGCAGACTCCATGACCTCAGAGGTAAAAAATGGATGACCCCGCCAAATATCAAAGAGCCTTTCTAACTACCGGTAAAGTCCATTCTACAGCGAGCTACTCGTTCATATACCCGGCAACCATCTTCGAAAACAACTCGAACGCCGACCGCACGTCCACCTTTTGCGGATCGAGCAGCCACTGAATCTGCAACCCGTCCACAACTGCCAGGATGAGCGTGGCGAGTTTCTCAGGTTCCACGTCGCGGCGGAAGCGGGGCTGGTTCATGCGCAGAAACTGCTCCACATACATCTCGCGCACGCGGCGGTAACGCTCCACAAAAAAATCATGAGAGGGGTGGTCGCTTCGGACGCTTTCCCCACCAACACCACGAACAGTTGAATCAACCCCGGGGTCTTTTGCTCTTCGATCAGCACGCCCTCGTGAAGTTTCAGAATTTCAAAGACGCTCTTCTTTTCCTTTTGGAGCATCCCAGAATATCGTTCGACCTCCTTTCGGTCGTGATACTCCAACACGCCCTGCAACAAATGCACCTTGCTGGGGAAGTAATGCAGGACGCCCGGCTCGGTCAGCCCGGTCGCCTCGGCGATCCGCGCCAGGGTTGCGCCTTGAAAGCCATACTCGCCAAAGAGCGCCGTGGCTTTTTCGAGAATCTCATCTTTGCGGTCGCGTCGCACGCGTTTGGGTTTTGCTGGGGAGATTGATTTTGCCATGCCCCGATTATATACGTTTTTGCAAATTATTTACCTAGCGCTAGTTAGGTAAGAAGGGTAAAATCAGTCAAAATTTTTCAAGGAGAGGCACATGACAAACTGGGATCACACAACCGATGTACTCATCGTCGGCACGGGCGGCGGCGGGATGACTGCCGCGCTGGTGGCAAAGCAGGCGGGGCTGGATGTTTTGATGGTCGAGAAATCGGAATACTACGGCGGCTCAACGGCTCTCTCCGGGGGCGGGCTGTGGATTCCGAACAATTACCTTTTGCAACGGGACGGCTTGGACGACTCGCTCGAAAAGGCGCGCACGTATTTGCAAAGCACCGTCGGGAATCGCACGCCGCAATCCTTGCAGGACGCGTATCTTGAAAACGCCCCGGAGATGGTGAAATATCTGGCAGGCAATTCGCACGTCCGCTTTCAACGCGCGAAGGGCTACGCCGATTATTATCCCGAACGACCCGGCGGCATGGCGGACGGGCGCGCGCTTGAAGCCGCTCCCTTCAACGGCGCGAAACTCGGCAGTGACTTCCCTCAACTGCGCCCGATGAGTCTCGAAGCCCCGGCGGGACTGGCTTTCAGCATTGGCGAATTCAACAAACTGGGCATGATCACCTCCACCTGGGCGGGCAAATGGACGGCGCTCAAAGTGGGCATTCGGACAATTTTCAACATCCTGACCGGCGTGAAATATCTGACTCTGGGTCGGACGTTGATCGCGCGCCTGCGGCTCTCGCTCAAAGATGAGAACGTCCCCATCTGGCTGAACTCGCCGCTCAAAGAGATCGTGATCGAGAACGGCGCGTGCGTGGGAATCGTTGTCGAAAAAGATGGCAAGTCAATTCGGATTCGCGCAAACAAAGGCGTAGTCCTGGCGGCGGGCGGATTCGATCACAACCAAGCCATGCGCGAAAAATATCAGAAGGCGCCCGTCAACCACGAGTGGAGTTCGGGCAATCCCGCCAACACCGGCGATACGATTCAAGCGGGGATGAAGATCGGCGGAAAGGTTGACCTGATGGACGATGCCTGGTGGGGACCGACCAGCGTCCCGCCGAACGCGCCGCCCATGTTCCACGTCGGCGAACGCTCGTACCCGGGCGGGATCATGGTCAACGCGGCAGGCAAACGGTTTACGAATGAAGCGGCTTCCTATGTCGAAGTCGTCCACGCGATGTACGAGAAGCATACCAAAGAAGTCCCGCACGTCCCCGCGACCTTCATCATGGACAGCCGCTATCGCAATAAATATATTTTCGGCACGCTCTTCCCGATGCAGGCGATTCCCGAATCCTATTTCACGAGCGGATATTTCAAACGCGCCGACACCATCGAAGAGTTGGCGAAGCAATGCGGTATGGATTCCAATACTCTTGCCGAGACGATTCAACGCTTCAATCAATTTGCCTTCAGCGGCGTGGACGAAGATTTCCGTCGCGGTGACAGCGCCTACGACCGCTACTACGGCGACCCGACCGTGAAGCCCAATCCCTGCCTTGCGCCCATCCAGAAGCCGCCGTTCTACGCGGTGCAGATGGTGGCAGGCGATCTTGGCACGAAGGGCGGGCTGGTGATGGACGAACACGCGCGCGTCCTGCGCGAAGACGGCTCTGTGGTTTCGGGCTTGTACGTGGTCGGCAACAATTCCGCTTCGGTGATGGGCAACACCTACCCCGGACCGGGCAGCACCATCGGACCTTCGATGACGTTCGGCTACATCGCCGCGAAACACATTGCGGGCGGAAAGATTCGTCCCGTTGGGAAATTGCCGTAAAGCCGAAAAGGCTTAAACACAAAGTACACAAAGGTCACGAAGGAAAACCTTTGTGTACTTCGTGTCCTTTGTGTTTAAATTCTTGTACAAAAAGCAAGACTCAATTTGTAAGTCGCTATAAGGAAAACTTCATGAAAACTCAAAACAAAATCATTGTCGTCACGGGCGGCGGAAATGGCATCGGGCGAGAACTGGTTCTGCATCTGCTGAACAAAGGCGCGCGCGTCGCCGCGTTGGACATCAGCGAAGCGGGATTGAAAGAAACGGCGGAACTCGCGGGCGACAAGAAAGATAAACTCTCCCTGCACGTCGTCAACATCACCGACCGCGCGGCGGTGGAAGCCCTGCCTGAACAGGTCATCGCCAAACACGGCGCGGTGGATGGGGTGATCAACGTCGCGGGCATCATCCAGCCCTTCGTCCGCATCAACGATCTCGACTATGCCGCCATCGAGCGCGTGATGAACGTCAACTTCTATGGCACGCTCTACATGATCAAAACCTTCCTGCCGCACCTGCTCAAACGCCCCGAAGCGCACATCGCCAACGTCTCCAGCATGGGCGGTTTTCTCCCCGTGCCGGGGCAGGGCATCTACGGCGCGTCGAAGGCGGCGGTCAAATTGATGACCGAAGCGCTACACTCCGAACTCTCGAACACCAACGTCAAAGTGACGGTCATCTTCCCCGGCGCCATCGGCACCAACATCGCGAACAATTCAGGCGTGGGTGACAGTTTGAAGGTGGACGCGTCGAGCAATCAACGCGCCATGAAAGTCCTGCCTCCCAGCAAAGCCGCGGAGATCATCGTGGACGGAATCGAACGCGACGAATACGAAATTTTGGTCGGACGCGATTCCGCGTTCATGAACTTCATCTATCGCCTCAGTTCCAAACGCGCGGCAAGATTTATTTCAAAGCAAATGGCGTCGTTGTTGCCGGAGTGAGGCTGTAAATACTCCATACAATAAAACGGCACGATAACCCAGAAAAAAAACTCTACCGTACACCCCGAAACCCTAAAGGTCTGTTTTGCCTTCGCAAATGACCGATGAATTGGCAAGACCTTTAGGGTTTCTTTACGAAGGAAATGTACGGCAGCAAAAAAATAAAACAGGATATATACATGCCCCGCGTTTCCATCAATACGCCTGCCCCGGATTTCAACCTGACCGATTACACCGGCAAGGCTTTCAAATTATCAGCCCTGCGCAACCATAAGAATGTGCTGTTGGTCTTCAACCGCACATTTGCCTGACCATTCTGCCAAAAGCATATGGCGCAGTTGCGCCAGGATCATCAGAAATTTATTGAACGTAATGTCGAAGTTGTGGTTGTGGGACCTGAAGATGCAAAAGCCTTCACTGCCTACTTCGAAAAAGAAGCGCTGCCCTTCATCGGCTTGCCCGATCCCAGGTCCAGTGTGCTGAAACTGTACGGACAGGAAGTCAACCTGTTCAAACTGGGGCGCATGCCCGCCCAGGTAGTAATTGACAAAGCCGGGGTGGCGCGTTATGTCCATTATGGACATGACATGACGGATATCCCTTCCAACGAGGAGATATTGTCCCTGGCGGATGAGATCAACCTGGGATAAGCCAATCCAGACCGGGTATCGTGAACTAATGCTGTTTCCCATTACATCAAGAGAACGGTTCGGCGCAGCGCAAAACGCGCAAGACGTATTTCAAAATAAATGGCGTCGCTGCTGCCGGAGCGACACTTAAATACTTCACACAACAAAGCGGCACAATCACCGATAACCCGCAAGAAATCGGGCAAGAGATCTGATTGCTCGGAAAAACAAAAAGGATGTACCCGTTTCGTCAAAAGAGTCGCTGGGTCTGGGTGTCCGTCGTTTCGTCAGTAAAAGAATCCGCGGTCGCATCGTCTCCGAACCGAATTCTTTCTCCAGCCTTAAATCTAAGCCGTACACGCTTCCCCAAGCGGATTTCATCTCCGTTTTGAAGAAAAACCCCGTCTCTGCCCATTTTGTTTTCATTGATGAAGGTGCCATAAGCAGGCGGCTTCTCATTATTTTTTTCATCCAATTCGATTATTTCCATTAAAAACAATCCGCCATTCCTTACTTCGACCGCCGCATGATGCCGCGAAACAGGGCTATCTTTCAGGAAAACAATATCATTATCCGCCTTTTCCCAGTGTGGTACGTTCGCTAATTAAATCGAAAGGCTGATTAACCATGCTTTCATCGTCACTGGCGAGGACGGTCAATCTTCCGTAAGCGCCGGCTGGAACATCCAGGGCATCCATCGTTCGATCATCAGATCCGAAGGATAGTTCTTCAACCGTGAGCGCTCCCACCCCGCCAACCTTTTCCTCCCATTCCCTGTCGCGTTGACGCTGCTTTTGTTTACGAATGAAATTGAAAACGCCAAAGCCGATTCCCAGGACCAGCAGCAGCCCGCATGCCAAAAATGTAAATCAGATAATCCAAAATTAAAAGCCGTTATCATCTGTATCTATTGCCGCAGTCGCTGCAAGGTTTTGCACCGTGCTGGATGTCCGTGCCAATTCGATTCCCATCGGCGCCCTGAGCAATCGCATCTATGGTTAAAGAGCCTTCGGCATATTCCGAGAAATCGATCCGGGTCTCATAAGGTGAAGTTGTTACCGTTGCAGTTGTTGCCCCGTTTATCTGGAAAAGCACAGAGTTGATGGTCTGACCCTGACCGAAGGTTTCGACCCGGACTCTGGTCTCGCCGCTCACCTCGCTTCCTTCGGCGGGTTCGGCAAAAATCAATCGTAAGGGAAAATTCGGCAGAAGGAAATTTCTTGTATCAGTGTCCTGTGCGTTCAATATCCTTACTGTAACTGCCAGAGTATGCGCGCCGGGTCCTGCCTGGGAGGAAAATTCAACCAGGTATTGCGAACGCAGGGAGTCGGATAACTCGCGAAAGATGATGTCCAGGTTATTAGAGTCTGGCGAATAGAAGAAGCGTCCGCCTGTGTTGGTCGCGAGCCGTTTGAGCGCATTCCGGTCAACTTTGCTCCCCATCCCCATTGTATAAACCGGCGCGCGAGTCCCACCCGCAGTGGCGATCTTGATGACATCATCGGGGGTGTTAGCGCTGCACGGATCGCCGCTTGCAGTTTCGTCCACACCGTCAGTAAACAGCACAACAGCCCGGCGTCCGGAAGGAACCGTGGCAGTCATCTGAACTGCCTGATATGCCGCATCATAAAGGCAGGTACCAGCGCCACGGGTGGCGTCAACCAGGGAGATACGATCACGAGCAGATTGGTGATCGGTGGTGAAATCCACAATCGTGACGATGTTGTCGTTGAAGGTGACCACTGCCACGCGATCCCCTGCGCCGAGGCTGGTCACAAAACTGGCGGCAGCGGATTTGGCGGCGCTAATTCCGGTCCCCATCATGCTTCCGCTGGTATCAATCAGTAAAACGAGATTGATGGGTTCATCTGCCGCCGCCACATTGGTAATCTCGACCTGTTGTGAATCCTCCACAAGAGTGAAATCCTCGATGGCAAGACCATTGACAGGACTCCCTGTACCGTCCGCCACGGAAACATAAGCCTTCACATTATATGAAACATCCGTTTCAGAGGGATCGCCATCTACAAAATGAACAACCACGTCAATGCTCGACTGCGCCAATACGGGTTGAAGTTGCCCCCCCCCCCAATAATTAATATGGCAAAAACAATGGTCCAAGGGCGAAGTATTCGTTTGCGGAAAAATAACATGACTGTCTCCCATGTATGGAATTGCCCACAATCGACGCTTAGGATTTTTTACAGATTGACGAGCGGCAGGCGGTATTATATACTGAATTCCAATGAAGGTATTGGCATTTTCAGCGGGTGAATTAAAACCGCAGGAGGTAATTTAATGAAAAACACCCTTGTCATACTGCTTCCAACAGGCGCTTCACAACAACTCGAATTAACACGTAATACATATGCTTTGGGGCGTTCGCCTTCGGCTGACATTACAATACCCGCCGATGTTGTATCGCGCGAGCATGGAAAATTGGAAAAACGTTCCGACGGCTGGTATTATACGGATCTCGAAAGTAAAAATGGCACTTTCGTAGATGAAAGCCAGGTTCAGGGAATAAAACTAAAGGATGGGATGAAACTCCAATTGGGGAGGGAAAAAAATAAGGCGGTTTTCATCACTTTCCACGGTTCAAATGAAAAAGAAACTCCCGCCCCGCACCCGGTTGGCAGGGAAACGGTGATCGAAAGACCCACTTCGACGACGGGATACGTTCATCTTCACGGAGTTACACCGTCTGGGCAAAAGAGACAGGTCATCGGGCGTGGAAAGGAAGCGGATATTCAGCTTCAATCCCCCGTTATCTCGCGGGAACATGCCTCCATCCAGCCTGGGACGCCTGAATGGACACTCACCGACCTTGGAAGCAAGAATGGGACCTTCCTGAATGGGAAACGAATCCACCGCGCCGAGCAGCTGAAAGCGGGGGATGTCATTCAGATCGGTCCGTTCCGATTGGACTATGAGGGGCAGGGAAGACTCAAACAATATGCCGCCTCGCGCGGACTTCGAATTGACGGTAAAGGGCTTACCTGGATTGCCGGGAAAGGCTCAAAACAAAAGAGTATCCTGAATGACATCAATATTTCCTGTTACCCGCAGGAATTTATCGCATTGGTAGGCGGGAGCGGCGCGGGTAAGTCTACACTCATGAAAACATTGAGCGGGCTGATTCCGCCTAAAGGCAAAGTGCTTGTGGAAGGGGATAACCTTTATGAAAACTACGATGCCTACCGCACCATGATCGGGTATGTGCCTCAGGATGATATTTTGCATTCAGACCTGAAAGTGCAGGAGGCATTGGAATATTCCGCCCGTTTGCGGCTGCCGCCGGATACGACCGAGGCAGAAATTCGATCGCGTATAGATGATGCGCTCCATAAAGTGGAGTTGACCGCGCAACGAGATCAGGCAATCTCCAGCCTGAGCGGCGGGCAACGAAAACGCGCCAGTATTGCCGTGGAACTGCTTGCCGACCCGCCATTGTTCTTTTTGGATGAGCCGACCTCTGGGCTTGACCCCGGGCTGGAGAAAAAAGTGATGGTCATCCTGCGCAAGCTCGCGGACAGCGGCAAGACCATCATTCTGGTCACCCATGCCACGGCGAATATCACCGAATGTCATCAGGTTGCCTTTCTTTCACTAGGGCGCATGGTGTATTTCGGGCCTCCCCGAAAAGCATGTGATTTTTTCGGTGTCGGAGACGATGACTTTGCCGAGATATACAACCGCATCAGCGACCCCGAACCAAAACAGGCAAAGGAAAACGCCGAAACTTGGGAAAGAAAATACCGGGCATCCCCATTCTTCAAACAGGTGCAGGACCGTTTCCAATCTGTTACCGGCGGCAAGAACGTATCGCAGGGAAAACGGTCCGGGCAGCAGTTTTCCATCATTACATTCCTCTACCAGTTCCTGCTCCTGACGCGGCGATATTTCTCCCTGATCTTCCGCGACCGAACGCTGCTGATCATTCTTTTGGCGGTGATGCCCTTGCTGGCTTTTCTCATCCTCGGCATCGCGGATGCGAGCTGGCTGACCGGCGACTCGCCCGCCGCGATCAGCCAGCAACTGGCTTCCGAAATGGCGTCGGGCAAAAGCAGCGCCAGTTACTTCGTGGTCGGCAACGCGCAAAAACTTTTGTTCATCATGGCGTTGACGGCGGTCATGCTGGGACTGTTCTCGTCAGCGTACGAGATCGTCAAGGAGCGCACGATCTACATGCGCGAGCGGATGGTTTTTGTAAAATTGATTCCATACCTTGCCTCCAAGGTCGTGCCGCTGGCGATATTTGCCGCCATTCAATGCTTCCTTTTCCTGCTGGTGATCGGCGCGAAAGTGAAATTTCCATCCTCCGGGGTTTTCCTGCCGGTCGTGCTCGAAATGTACGTGACGATCTTCCTCGCAGTATTGACCGCTATCAGCATGGGGTTGTTCATCTCCGCGGTTTCGCCCAACCAAAATACGGTCACGTACATCATTCTGGGCGTCCTGTTCTTGCAGATCACTTTCGCCGGAGTGATCTTCGAACTGCCGGGCGCGGCAAAAAGCCTCTCATCCATCACGTTGACACGCTGGACGATGCAAGCCCTCGGCTCGACCGCGGACCTCGAAGGGTTGGATACGTTATCCCTGACCCGCTTCCAGCCGGAACCGATCACGCAGGAGGTTTCAGTGGAAGTGGAGAAGCCCGACCCGGATTGGAAGCCCGTCACGATCACCACCGAAATGAAGCAAATCCCCGGCTGTCGCAACCCGGTCGCCATGCCTTCCGTGGTGGAGAATGAACTGGTGACGGTGAATGAAATGGTCACGCAGACCGTCACAATTGACGACCCCGACCCGGTCGAGATCCGAACCGAATACGGTTTCACCTTGAATTACAAGAGCAGCATCCCAAACCTGGTCGGGAACTGGTTCATGCTGGGGATGCTTTCGACGCTGTTCCTTGCCGGGACGCTGATCGCCCTGAAGAGGCAGGACATTACCTGATAGAGCGGTAAAATAGATCAAACATAAAACGCGCGGGAAACCAGGAGAATGGGTATGGGAAGTCTCATCGGGAAGAATATTGGGCGTTATAAGATTCTTTCGCAGCTCGGCGAAGGCGGGATGGCACTGGTGTATGAAGCATTGGATACCACCCTCGATCGCCGCGTTGCCGTCAAGTTCATTCAGCCGGGCAAGGAACAAATAGATATATTTCTCGCGCGATTCAAACGCGAAGGCAAGTCGCTGGCGAATCTCTCGCACCCCAATATCGTCAAGGTATTCGACTATGGAGAGTACGAGGGCAGCCCCTATTTGGTAATGGATTACATTCAAGGCGGCACGCTCAAGGACTTAATAAAAGTTGAACCGCTCCCCTGGCAAAAATCTGTGCAAATCGTTATTCAAACGGCAAGGGCATTGGAGGCGGCGCATAAAGCAGGCATCCTTCACCGCGATATCAAACCGGCGAATATTTTGATGGCAAACGAACGCGACCCGATGCTTTCTGATTTTGGCATTGCAAAAATCATAGGAGGGCAGGGCGAGACGGAAACCTCCCTGACGGATACTGGCGCGGGTATTGGCACGCCGGATTATATGGCGCCCGAGCAGGTGGCCGGCGAGGCGACCGAACAATCCGATATTTATGCCCTGGGGGTGGTGTTGTACCAAATGGTGACGGGGCGTCTACCCTATCAGGCAGATACTCCGCTGGCGGTAATGCTCAAAAAAATCACCGAACCATTGCCCCGGCCCTCAACCTATGTCAAAGGGCTGCCGGATCAACTGGAGAGCGTTCTTATCAAGGCGCTGGCGCAAAAACCGGCGGAACGATTTACATCCATGAGCGAATTTGAACATGCGCTTGAAGCCCTGATTGGCGGAGGGAATACGCTGAAAACCTTTGCCGAACCCGTCACAAGCGATACCACCTACGACCAATTTGGAACAAAGACTGTCGCTGATGGAAAGAAGCAAATCTCGATTTTTCCATTCGTGGCAGGCGTGGGAGTCTTGATCTTATGCGTGGGAATTCTGGGATTGGCGTTTGCGGCTGGTCGTATATTTCCGGGTCAAAATTCAGGAGGAGAAAACCCAACGGATTCAGCGCCCCCGCGACAGGTCCAGGCAGAGGCGACTGAATCTTCTCCTGTGTCGGTTCAATCCTCCGATGAAGCGACCGCCTCCCCCGCCCCGGAAAGAAACTTCCCCATCAAAATCGCCTATGTGATCGGAACCTCGGAGCAGAACGCCGGCATCTATGTCGCAGATTCGAACGGGGGCGGCAAAGATCTTCTGACGAGCGGTGATTGCGACAGTTCGGTCCCTCACTGGTCGCCGGATGGCACATCCATCGTCTTCCAATCCAATTGCGGCGGGACGTACGACATCTGGCAGGTGAGCGCCAGCGGCAACAGTCCATTCATGATTATTGGCAGTCCGAGTTACGATGACCGCGAGGCGCAGTACGCGCTTTCGGGAGATCAAATCGTTTACGTCCGGCACGAACCCGGCGTGTCTTACAACACCAACGGCGATATACGAATCTATTCCAATGGAAACGACAGGTCAACCGGGTTGAGCGGGCGCGGTCCCGTCTTTTCGCCTGATGGTTCCAAACTCGCCTACATGCATCTTGACGGCAGGACGTGGCAGGTCGTTGTCTATGATTTCGACAGCGGCGAAAACAGCCAGATCACCTTCGGCGATGACAGCCGCTGGCCCGCCTGGTCGCCGGATGGGCAGGAGATCGCGTACAACTCCGCCACCGGGCAGGGCACAAACCCGACGGGAATCTGGACGATCTCGGCAGACGGCGGCGATCCGCAACTGGTGATCGAAGGCAGTTATGGGCGTCCGAGTTGGTCTGAATCAAACCTGATCGTATTCAATGGATCAGACGGCTTGTGGGTGATACGCCCGAATGGCAGCGGCTTGGAACAACTCACAAGCGATAATGGCTGGGCGGGGTCGTGGTCGCGGTAGCAGAATGAAACAAAAAGGCTTGGGTGCGGTTCGTTTGAGTCCCATTCAATGGGCGATCCTTGGGATTCTTTTAGCTTTGCTTGTTCTGGTGTTTGCCCTACTTATCTGGATCATAAAGTTCCCGCCTCCTTTCAAAGGGGAGGGCTTGCCTGCCCCGTCATCCACTCCCCCCGCTCTTGCCGTCTCTGCCACTTCTTTCCCGGAGCCCTCCCCTACCGCGCAGGTTGCGTTCACCACAACGCCCACCGTTTATACCGTTCAACAAGGCGACACCCTGCTCGCGATCGCATTCAAGTTCAATGTGTCCGTCGAAGAAATCAAGGCGGCAAATGCCCTCACTTCAGATATTATTTTTATCGGTCAGACGCTCGTCATCCCAGCCTCGGGTGAATTACCCATCGCCAGCCCGCCGCCGGGAACCCTGACTTCAGATCGCTACATGGCGCAGAATGGAGACACCCTCGAAAGCATCGCCTTGAAATACGGCATATCAGAAAATGACTTGCGATCTGCAAATTTCATGGCAGGAGATACTTTGCTGGAAGGGCAGTTCATCCAAATCCCCCTGCCCGGGCAGGAATTTCCTCCGCGCACCTGGCGGTTTTCGACCATTGATGGCGACATAAACAAGGGGTATCCCCTCTCGTTGGATACCGGACGATTCACCCTTCACTACCAGCCGGATACTTTTCCCGCCCAAGACCCTGAAGCACTAGCCCGCCTCGAATTGAATGCGCTCGCCTTCCTTGAAAGCCGCCTCGGTCTGACATTTTCATATCCATTCGACATCTATGTGGCGGGGACGAATTTCGAAGCACCGAATCTTGCCTTGCGCGGCAGAGGCACCTCCGTGTTGTTCCGCACGTTTTTTCTGCATGACGGAACAGGGAACCCGGATGATCAGCTTTATCTTGCAACCCATGAATTAACCCATCTTGTCACCTGGCATTCCTTCGGGTCGCCTTCTTCGACCATGTTAAGTGAAGGCACAGCGGTTTATCTCGGCATGGAGCACATCGCCCAATCCGAACACCTGCCGATAGAAATATTCTGCGCGGCATATTTACAGGCATCATCTCTTCCGTCCATATCAAGTTCTCAGACGACCTACCTGGGGCACATCAACGACCTGCAAAATTATTACGCCGCCGGATGTTTTGTAAAATACCTCGTGGATACATACGGGATCGGCTCGCTAAAACTCGTCTACCATGATGGAAGTTATGTCAACGTATATGGGAAAGACCTTTATGCGCTTGAAGCCGATTGGAGGGCTTACCTGGCAACGGTTCAAATCCCTGAAACCCTAAACCCGCTGGACCTGGTCGGCGCGGTCAACGATCTCCAAAATTCGTACGCGTCTTTCTTTTCATCCTTCACTGGGAATCCCGCCCAGATGGAATCATACCGAACGCTGGACAAAGCCCGGATCGCCCTGCTTGAAGGAAGGCTTGCGGACATGAGGACTTTCCTCGAAAAATCCAAATAACCCGCCTGTAAAATTCAAGGAGTCAATCAATGAATGACCTGATCGGAATATTGTTTCTAACGACAAATAATGGCTAACATATTTTCAATTAGATACCCCCATGCCAACAATCAACTTCTACAACCGTTCCGACATCGGAAAGAAACGCGACAACAACGAAGATTATTCAAAATCCTTCGAGCCGCAGGATAGCCGCGAGTTAAATCAAAGTGGGCGGTTATTCGTTGTCGCCGATGGCATGGGCGGGCACCAACAAGGGGAGAAGGCAAGTTCCTTCGCCGTTGAAACCCTGCTCAAAGTCTATTATGAAGCGCCGCAGATTCCCCCCGAAAAACGCCTGAGCGACATCATCAAACAGATCAATCTGAAACTGATCGAATATTCCGAAAAGAACCTGCCGCGCGGCGAACGGACCGGCACGACCCTCGTCGCCGCGGTTATACGTAAAGATAAATTGCTCGTCGCCAATGTGGGCGACAGCCGGGCATATCTGATTCGGGATGGGCAGGTCAGACAGATCACCCGCGACCACAGCCTTGTGGCGGAAATGGTCCGCGCCGGAACCTTGAGCGAAGCCGAAGCGCGCGAATCCAAATTCCGCAACCGCCTCAGCCGCAGCGTCGGCGGGAGTCCCAACCTCGAAGCGGACATCCACCCGCCCATCCGCCTGCGCCGCGGCGATATCATTCTGTTATGCACTGACGGCCTGACCGGCCATGTTTCGGAAAAGGATATTCTTCAGTCTGCGCATGGGAGCGCTAAAGATATTGCTGAGCGTCTCATTCGTCTTGCCAACGAACGCGGCGGGGCGGATAACATCACCGCATCGGTCGTCAAATACGGCAAACCTTTGATGCTTCCGCCTGGATTAACAGTCCGCAAACTTTCCCTGATCGGCGCGGGAACTCTGACGCTTGCGACGTTTGTCCTACTTGGCTGGTTCGGCGCATCCCAATGGGATAAGATATTTGCCACTCCGATCCCGGCTTCTTCTTCCGCATTTACCGCCTCTCCCGGCATGACGGTTTCTCCTCCATCAACATTTATACCTTCCGCGGGTCCGACACAGACCCTGGTTACGCCCGTCAATGTAACGCTCTCCCCCGCAACGACTGAAACCCCTGAGCCGCCGGTTGCGACAGAGACGCTTGCAGGTTCAGGTCTGGTGAATTGCGCCTACATTGTCGTAAGCGGAGATTACGTTAACCGGATAGCCGGAAAATTCGGCGTTAATTCAGAGCAGGTATTTCGCGAAGGCGATGTTCAGGAAAATATGGGCGAGATATTCCCCGGCGACATCCTGATCATCAAGGGTGTATCGGCTGAGGTCTGCGCTCAAAACAATGGAGTGGTTCGTCCTTAAATCATAGGCAGGAGGAAATTTACGTGGCAGATAATCTCATCGGAAAAACGCTCGGCGGGCGATACCGCATCCTCGAAAGGATCGGCGAGGGCGGCATGGCAGTCGTTTACAAGGCGAACGACCTGAACCTGGATCGTTTTGTCGCGATCAAGTTCATCCACCTGCAGGGGTCAGGTTCCAATACGGCTTTGGCCCGGTTCAAGCAGGAGGCGCTCGCCCTCGCAAAACTTTCGCACCCATACATCCTGTCCATCTTCGATATTGGCGAACTCGAGGGGCGTCCCTACCTGGTAATGGAGCATATTCCGGGGGGAACCTTGAAGGATATGTTAAAAGGCAGGCCCATCCCATGGGAAAGAGCCGCGCAAATCACCGCCTCCCTGGCTCGCGCGCTCGACACCGCACATTCGAAGGGCATTATCCACCGCGACGTGAAACCCGCAAACATCTTAATGGCAGGCGGGCGCGAACCCAAACTATCCGATTTTGGCATTGCCAAACTTATCCTGGATGATGAAACCACCAATGACCTGACCGGAACCGGACGGGGGATTGGCACATTCAAATACATGGCTCCTGAACAAGGCAAAGGTCACGCCGATTCACGCTCGGATATTTATTCCCTCGGGGTGGTTTTTTACCAAATGGTCACGGGCAGCATTCCCTTCGATGCCGATACCCCCCTGCACGCCATGATCAGAAAGAGTACTGAAAGTCTGCCAAATCCGAGGCAGTATATCCGAGACCTGCCGGTCCACATCGAAAAAATTCTCATCAAGGCGCTAGCCCGGGAACCCGAAGACCGCTTCCAAACGATGAAGAAATTCGCCGATGCGCTCGAGGGAAAATACATTGAAACGGAAGGCGGCGAAGAAACCAAAACCATTGGATTACCAATTTTCAGTCAAACAAAAAAATGGATTTCAGGAGCGCTTATCGTCATTGTTTTTCTGCTATGTTGCAGCGGAGGTCTTTTTGCGGCATATCCAGTTGTCTCTTCATTCCTTACTCCAGCCCCAACCGCAACCCAGACCCCAAGCCCCACCCCCCGCGCGACGAATACCCCCAGATTTACCCCAACCCCAACGCCAATCCCTGAAGAATTCACCAATGACGCCGGGGCGACCATGCGCCTCGTCCCCGAAGGCGAATTCATCATGGGGGGCAATGACGGGAATGCCGATGAACGTCCCCGGCATCTCGTATACCTGGAAACCTTCTACATGGATAAATACGAAGTCACAAACTCCCTTTATGAAGCCTGTGTCGAAGACGGGGCCTGCGACCCGCCGCAAGACGGCAGTTCAGGAACCCGATCCGCTTATTACGGGAATTCCCAATATGCGGATTACCCCGTCATCCACGTGAACTGGGATCAAGCACAGACCTATTGCGAATGGCGGGGGGCGCGGCTCCCGACCGAGGCGGAATGGGAGAAAGCGGCGCGCGGCATCGATGAATATAAATATCCCTGGGGAAATAGCTTCCAATGCCGGAATGGGAATTTCGACGATCTGATGCGGCTTGATGGCTACGTCATCCCCGGCGGTCCGAATTGCGACGGGTATAAAGATACCGCCCCGGTCGGGCTCTTCGACGACGGGAGCAGTCCGTATACCATTTATGACATGGCTGGAAATGTCTGGGAATGGGTCGCAGACTGGTATGATGAGAATTACTACTCCGACTCGCCAAACAAGGATCCCCAGGGACCGCCATTCGGCAGCGGGCGGGTTATCCGGGGCGGCGCATGGGATGTTGCCAATACAAAAAATCTTCTCGCCACCAGGCGTATCGGCTATGACCCATCAACCACGGCGAACTACCTTGGGTTCCGCTGCGCAGATTCTCTACCCTAACCCGGATAAACCGGAAAAGGTTTTAAACACGAAGGATGGCCTTAAAACCTTTGCGCGCTTCGTGTCCTTTGTGTAAAAAACCCTTACGCAAAACAAGGATTTACTTGTAAGATACTGACCCCAAACAGGAATCGTTAAACATGACTGACAACCTCACTGGAAAAGCGCTCGGACGTTACCACCTTCTGGAAAAAATAGGCGAAGGCGGCATGGCAGTGGTATACAAGGCGCTCGACACCGCTTTGGAGCGGCATGTCGCCATCAAGGTCATCCTTCCGTATCGCGAACTCTCCGAAAAATTCCTGATACGCTTCAAACGTGAAGCCAAAGCCCTGGCAAAACTATCCCACCCGAACATCTTGAAAGTCTTCGACTACGGCGAGCACGACAACCTGCCCTATCTGGCGATGGAATATATTTCCGGCGGCACGTTGAAGGACACATTCACAGGCAAGCCCATTCCGTGGCAAAGATCGGCGCAAATCCTTATCCCAATTGCCCGAGCCCTTGAGGCGGCTCATACCCAGGGCGTCATCCATCGCGACGTAAAACCTTCCAATATATTAATGGCAAATGACCGCGACCCCATGCTCTCCGATTTCGGAATCGCAAAAATAATCGAAGGCGACGAAGAAACGCACGACCTGACGGGTTCGGGTGTCGGCATCGGAACGCCCGATTACATGGCGCCCGAACAGGGCATCGGCAAAACGGATGAACGCTCGGATGTTTATGCCCTCGGCACCGTCTTCTACCAGATGGTCACTGGCAGGCTCCCATTCAAAGCCGATACGCCCATGGCGGTCATACTGAAGAAAAGCGCCGATCCATTGCCCCGCCCCACGCAATTCATCCCCGACCTTCCGCCCATTGTCGAAAACGTCCTGCTCAAAGCGCTTGCCCGCGATCCCAACAACCGTTACAAAACCATGAAGGAATTCGCGGATGCGCTTGAAAGATTGAACTCGAAAGCCGATACGCTGGAAACAATCCCATACGATAAATTCTTTGACCCCGATCAACCCTGGTCGGAAAAACCTGCAAAACCCAGCCCGCCTTCATGGGCGCTGGCGGGCGGCATTGCCTTTCTGTGTTTTGGCGCGCTCATCGTTGGCGCCTTCGCACTGGGATGGATGTTCAGACCGGATACCGGCGAAGAGTCGACTCAAGCCGCAGCCTCCTCCTCAACCCCGACAGAACCGCCTCTCTCCCAGCCGGCGCCTGATCAGCCATCCGATTCCTTACCCACCCCCGAACCGACTCCGACCTCCGCCCCCTCGAACGGAAAATGGATCGCCTTCAACTCGCGCATGGGCGGCAATTCCGATATTTATATCGTGGACATTAACGGGAATAACCCGACCCAGTTGACCACCAGCGCAGCGCACGACCTCTACCCATCCTGGTCTCCTGACGGCGATCAACTTGTTTACCAGACCAATGAAGGCGGCGATCAGGAAGTGGCAATCATCGGTATTTCCGGCGGGACTGCCTACAACCTTACCAATAATGGATGCAACGATTGGGGTCCCGTCTGGTCGCCCGACGGCGATTGGATCGCATTCTATTCCGATTGTGACGGCGAGCGAAATATCTACAAAATGCGCATCAATGGCGGCGACCGCACACAGTTGACCTTCACATCCGGCGCAAACAGCTGGTTTCCCGCCTGGTCGCCCGACGGCAAAAAAATCACATTCTCATCGAACCGCTCCGGCAAATATTACATCTACTCAATGGACGCCAATGGTCAAAACGAAACACAGCTTGCAAAGGGCTGCGTCTCCTATTACTCACCGGACGGGAGTCGGATTCTCTACGGCGTGTACTGCGACGACACCGATGAACTCTGGCTCATGAACGCAGACGGCTCCAACCAGCTGCCCCTCACAGACGGTTACGAATGCAAGAACGCCACCTGGTCGCCGGATGGCGCAAGCATTGTCTTCCAGCTCAGCAAAACCACCAAGGATGGACCCTTTCAACTGTACATCATGGAACTCGACAACCCGGATCCATCCAATTGGATTTTGGTGACGGACTACGACGTCAACGGCGGCTCGCCCGTCTGGCAGCCATAATCAATACCGCCATTAGCATTACAGCGCAAGGTCACGCTCAAAGCCGCCGTCCCCGGCGCAGGGAGCATCTTTGCGCCCTAATATTAGGGCGTCACTCACAAGGTACGGGTTTTCTCCCGACGCCAGCCGCGCGGTTAATCTGGGGAATGAATTGCCGGGAAAGCAGGGTTAAATCCGAGACCTCCCTGTCTGCAATCCGGCTGTCATCCAGGACGCTCTTGCAGCGTACTGCCATCTGACCACGAACGCCCCGCCCATGAGCGGACGGGACGTTCGTGGTTTTCAAAGCAATTACTTCGTTCCCATCAACTCGTTATAAATCCTGACCGTCTCAGGCATGGGTTTGGCATTTAATTCCGCCTTCAACCGAGACTGTACCTCAGCATAGACTCGCGCCACGCTGGCACGGTCGCTTAATTCCGCGTGCGCCCGCATGGACAGGCAGTACAAGTCTTCGTTGAGTATGTCGAGGGCAATGGCTTTTTCGATATACCCGATCGCTTTTTTATACGAACGGGTGGAAAAGTAATAGGCGGATAATTCTTCCAGCGCATTCAGATACGCCTGCGCCAGCCTGCGGCGTTCGGGGAAGACCCATTCGTAATACAGGTTTTGCAGGTATTCGCCCTGGTATAAATCCGCCGCCCGCTCGTACCATTCCATAGCGGACTCATTACCCGCGGCAGAACGCGCCTTGGCAATGGACAGGTTGAATTCGTCGACATCTATGCTGAAGCGGGCGGAGTCGAGCCAGTATTCGCCGACTTCGACAAGGATCAATCTTGGGCTGTCGTCCCCAGTTTTGAGGGCGTTGCGGAGGCGGGAGAGAGCGGTATGAAACGCGGTGCGACTCGTCCGTTCCTTTTCGCCCCAGATCGCGTCGAAGGCTTTATCAGCGGGAATCTTTTCACCGCGCATGGTGACGAAGTATGCCAGCAGGTCGCGCGCCTTGGCAGAGACCCAGCGCTCCTGCAAGACCTCCTCCCCATTCAGCCACACGCGGAAATTTCCGAAGCATTGCACGCGAATCGAATTACGATCTTGTAGAGTAACCGGCGCTGGCTTCTCCGGTAAATTTTCCAACACCCGTTCCAGGAACGGACTCTTTTCACCGGCGCGGATCAACGCCTCGCTCACGACCTGTGAGCGGACGCCTTGATCGAGAAAGAGTTGAAATGTGCGCGAGGCTTCGATAAGACGCAAGGCTTTGCGGGCATATTCGATTCCGCTTGCAGTGCGCTTTGTTTCGAGATGGATGTATGCCAAACCAAAGTACACCATCGCCAACGGAATGCGGAACTGACGCCGCTCGCCAACCTCCACCAATTCGCCGAACAAACGCTCGGCTTTATCAAGTTGACGATTCTCCAGCGCCACATCCGCCAGCACGCTGCGACAGACGTACGCTTCATAGGTATCGGGACTGCCCGTATACGACCACAACGCGCCTTCCGCCAGTTGACGCGCTTCCTCCACGCGACCCTGTCCGCACAGGTTGTAGGCGAGATAACCCGTCGCCATCAACTGTTCATACGAAGCCAAACCCAATTGCTGACCGATCTCCATGCCCTGCCGCAGGCTCGCTTCGGCGCGGGCAGTTTCGCCCAAACGCGTGAGCGCATTGCCCAAGGCTGTGTATGCGCTCGGCAGTAATTCTTTCAAATGAAGCGTCTGCGCGATCTGCAATCCGCGCTCGGCGTATTGCAGGGCTTTATCGAACTCGCGCCAATACAAATACGGCGTGACCAATGAAATATAGGCTTGCGCCCCAATCGGTGAAAATTCTTCGGGCGCGATCTGCAGGGCTTCCTGGCAATATCGCACCGTGGCTTGCGGGTCGCCGTGCCACCAACAGATTTGACCGAGCGATTGCAAAAAGTTTGCGCGCGCCAATGCGCTGATCCCATCTTCCGCCAGCCGCGCTTCATCCACGGCTTCTTCAGCGAGCTGGCGTCCGTTATCCATGCCAGTCAAAAACCCGGCGCTTTTTGCCAGCGACATCAAGGCTTCGGCGCGGGCGGCGTGGTCTTCATCTGCGAACGATAAGGCTTCTTTCGATAACGTCTCAGCCTGACGGTAATTTCCCTGGGCGCGGTTCACTTCGGCAAGACGCGTGATCGCGCGGCAGACGCCGCTGGAATTTCTTTGCGCCGCAAACGATGAACGCGCATCTTCAAACGACGCAATCGCCGCGCCCGTCTGCCCGAGCCGCCAATGGGTGTTGCCGTGTTGCAGGATCAATTCGGGGTTGGCTTTCATCACATCGCCGGGCAACGCGCTGAGATAACGATGAAGCGCTTCCACGCGCCCGCGCTCGACGTAATCGGCGGCGAAGATGGATACGACTCTCGCGGCGGATTCAAAATCCCGGGCGTTGAGATAATGCGAAAGCGACGCCTCCAACTCGCCCTGCGACTCGTAGTGGACTCCCGCACTTTTTTCCACACTGATGGTTAATTCTTCCCCCTCCCGCCCGAGGCGGTTGACTAAAAACTCGCGGAATAAATAATGATAGCGATACCAGCGTTTCTGTGAATCCAGCGAAGAGAGAAAAAGATTCCGCTTCTCCAATTCCTCCAAAATGGACTGGGCGTTCTTCACGCCCGCCACCGCATTGCACGCGGACGCGTCCATTTGCTGAAGGATGGACGTGCGCAATAAAAATTCCTGCAAATCATCTGGCTGGCGTTTGAAGACTTCTTCTGCCAGATACTCAAAGACGAATTGCTGGGAGCCGCTCAAGCCGGAGAGCATGGCGTTGACATCCTGCGCGTCGCGTCCGCTGAGGGAGGAACGAATAATCTGCAATGCCGCCACCCAGCCTTCGGTCTTTTCACTTAAGAGGTTTAGATTTTCAGAAGAAATATCGGGCAGGTTGGCCTGCATCCAACTCGAAACTTCATCTTCGCGGAAGCGCAGGGACGAGGCGCGTAACTCCGCCAGTTGACCTCTCGCCCGCAGACGCGCCAACGCCAGCGGCGGGTCGGTGCGGGTGGAGATGATGAGGCGCAAGCCGTCGGGCGCGTTTTCCAGTAAAAAGTCGACGAGTTGGTGGACGACGGGGCTGGTGACGTAGTGATAATCTTCGAGCACGATCAGCCACGGGGTTTGGATCTGCTCGGCGAGTTCGTTGACCAGCACGGTCAACACGCGTTGCGGGGAGATGGTCGCTTCGGCGCTGTCGAGCAGGGATTGAGCCGTCTGACCGATGGCATGAGTGAGCGAATCAGGAGCGCGTTTCATACTGCGCAGGGCTTCGATCAAGTAGGTGAGGAAAACGGTCGGGTCGGAATCCCCTGCGTCGAGGGTGAACCAGGCATGGGCGGAGTCTGAAGCGTGAATGAAGTCGGCAAGCAGGGTCGTTTTGCCGTATCCTGCCGGGGCGGAGATCAAAGTCAGGCGTTTGTCTGAGGTCGAATCCAGCCAGTCCACCAGGCGCGGGCGCGGAAGCAGTTCGGGGCGCGGGCGCGGGATGAGGAATTTAGTGCGCAGGAGGATGGAGGGCTTCATTGAATTGGATTATAGCGGGGAATTTGCAAACTTTTTGCAAATAGGGAGTGTTAGGATAACATCAATACTTGTATGCCCAAAAGAGGAGACCCTATGAAACGCTTTACCCTGTTCGTGTCGTTGATCGTTGTATTTTCGATGCTGTTGAGCGCGTGCGGCGGCGGAACTCCCGCTGAAACCGAAGCGCCAACGGATGCGCCTGCCGCCACGGATGCCCCGGCTGCAACCGAAGCCCCCGCGGCCGGACCTGTGGTGTTGAAGTACGCCAGCTCGGCGAACATCACCACCTGGGACCCGATCGCTTCGTTCTCGACCGAAGCGGCATACATGGCAAACATGTATGAGCAGTTGGTGCGCGTCAACCCGCCCGGCAGCGCCGAGCCGTTCACTCCCCTGCTGGCTGAAAGCTGGGAAAAGAGCGACGACGGTTTGGTGTGGACGTTCAAACTGCGCGACGGTGTGAAGTTCCACGATGGTGAGCCAATGAACGCCGATGCGGTAGTGAAGTCCATCACGCTTGCCAAGGAAAGCGCCGGCGCTTCGTTCATCTGGCTGCCACTCGCAAGCGTAGAAAAAGTGGATGACCTGACCGTGAAGTTCACACTCGCGTGGGCGCAGCCGCTGGAATTGATTCTCGGCTCGGAATACGCCGCGTACATCATCAGCCCCAAGGCATTGGATGCCGCTGCCGCCGATGAGAACTTCTGGACTGCCGGCGTTTCTGCCGGAACCGGTCCATATATGATCGAATCCTATACACCCGACCAGGAATTGGTCCTGACCCAGTTCACCGAATATTGGGGCGGCTGGGAAGCCGGTCAGTATGAAAAAGTGTTGGTGACCTTCGTGCCCGAAGCCACCACCCGCCAGCAATTGCTCGAAGGCGGCGAAGTGGATTTGGTGACTTCGGTCCCGGCGGATTCGTTTGGTTCCTTTGAATCCAACCCCGATTATTTCACTTCACTCGAACCGGCGTTGTTCAACTACACCGCCTTCTTCAACACCCTGAAAGCGCCGTTGGATGACGCGAAGGTGCGCGCGGCGTTATCGTACGCGATTCCCTACGAAGACATCATCGCCATCGGCGCAAGCGGACGCGGCACACAAGCGCGCGGACCCGTGCCTGCCGGTGTGTTCCCCTACTCGGAAGATGTTCCGCAATACACCTATGACATCGAGAAGGCAAAGGAACTCTTGAAGGAAGCCGGTTACGATGGCGGCGGATTCAGCCTCAAACTGACCTACGCCTCCGAGAACTCGACCGAAGAAGCCTTCGCCCCGCTCATCAAAGACTCCTTCGCGCAGGTCGGCGTGGATGTCACCATCGAAGCGCTTGAGTTCACCCAGCAATGGGAACTCGCCAAGAGCGATCCCGCCAACGCGCAGGACATCTTCCTGCTCCTCTACTGGCCCACCTACTCGGATGCAGGCGCGGACAATATGTGGAGCATGTTCTACGGCAACCCCGAGAACCCCGGCAACCTCAACGCCACCAAGTTCAACCTCTCCTACTGGATGAACGCGGACTACAACGCCCTCATGGATGAAGCCAGCACCTTGAGCGGCACCGATGTGGAAGCCTCACGCGCCAAGTACACCGAAGCCCAGACCCTGCTCGTGAACGAAGCGCCCGCCGCCTTCCTCTTCGATACGATGGTCGCTTTCGTTGTCCCGAACCATGTCAGCGGATTCCAGTACAACCTGAACTACCCCGATGTGCGCTTCTGGTTCTACGAGTTGCGCCCGGCTAACTAATTAGGGTGTAACCAAAAAGTCGAGACCTGACAGGTTTTCACAAAACCTGTCAGGTCTTATAAAATACCCTTCATGCAAAAACTTGAATTCCTTCTTCGCCGTTTGGGTACTTCCCTCTTCGTTTTGATTGGTGTTTCGATCATTACGTTCTTCATCGCGCGCGTCGTGCCTGCCAACCCGGCGGCATTGTACATCGGACCCAAAGCGCGGCAGGAGGACATCGAACGAGTGACCAAACAACTGGGTCTCGACAAACCGCTCCCGGTTCAATATGCGGTGTACATGCAGGAGCTTCTGCGCGGCGATCTTGGCACATCCATCTCCACCAAGCGCCCGATCACCGAAGAACTTGCCGGGCGCGTCCCCGCCACGCTCGAATTACTTTTCTCCGGGCATGTTCATTGCCATCCTGTTGGGCGTTCCGCTCGGCGTGTTGAGCGCGCGCTGGCAGGGCAAGCCCTTCGACTGGATGGTACGCATTATTTCGATTGTCGGCGTTTCGATGCCCGCCTTTTTTCTCGGACTTGTTTTACAGATCGTCTTTTTCCGCAACCTGGATTTACTTCCGCTGGCGGGCAGGGTGGATAGTGACCTGCGATTTTCGAATCCGCTGACGGAGATCACCAACTTCATCTTGCTCGATTCATTCTTAACCTCGAACTGGGTCACCCTCAAAGATGCTTTTCTACACCTTGTCCTTCCCGCCTTTACCCTTGCCGCCTACCCCATTGGACTCATCGCCCGCATGACCCGCGCCGCCATGCTCGAAGTGCTGGAGCAGGACTACATCCGCACGGCAAAGGCGTATGGCATTCGCCAATATTTCATCATTTATTTTTATGCCCTCAAAAACGCCATCAGTCCCACGTTGACCGTTATCGGCTTGACCTTCGCCTTTGCATTGACGGGCACATTCTTTGTTGAAGTCTTATTCAACTGGCCCGGGCTGGGGCTGTTTACAGTCCGCTCATTGCTCAATCTTGATTATCCCGCCATTATGGGCATGACCTTGTTCGGCGCGACAGGTTACGTGCTAATCAATCTCGTGGTGGACCTGCTGCAAGCGTGGGTCGACCCGCGGGTGAGTTTGAGATAACCATGACTGTTACTACATCTCCCCTTACTGAGTCAGCCAATCAACGCACAGCGCGGCATGTGCTCTCAGTCATTTTGCGCGACCCGCTCTCATTAATCGGCACGATCATTATCATCCTCGTCTTATTCATGGCGATCTTTGCAGATCAAGTGGCGCCGTATCCCGAAGAAGGCAAAGGCAAGACCAATGCGCCCAACACGCTCATGGCTCCCTCTGCCGAACATCTATTCGGCACCGACAAACTCGGGCGCGATATTCTCAGCCGCATCATCATGGGCTCGCGTTCGGCGTTGATCGTCCCCATCGGCGTGGTGTTGTTCGCAGTGCTGCTCGGCGCGCCATTGGGAGCGTTGGCTGGCTACAAAGGCGGCTGGCTCGACGAAGTCATCATGCGCATCACGGATTTATTCCTCGCCTTCCCTTCGTTATTGCTGGCAATGGCAATCGCCTCCGCACTTGGGCGCGGACTCGACAAAGCCGCGATTGCGTTAGTCGTCTCGTGGTGGCCCTGGTACACGCGCATCGCGCGCGGAGTGGCAGTCGGCTTGAGGGAGAGATATTTTGTAGAGGCCGCGCAAGCCATCGGCGTGTCTGACGCGGTCATTATCTTCCGTCACATTCTGCCGAACACCATCTCCCCCATCCTCGTGCAAGCCACCGTGGATATGGGGACGGTCATCCTTGCGATGGGCGGGCTTGCCTTTCTCGGGCTTGGCACCCAGCCGCCCGCACCCGATTGGGGCTTGATGGTCAGCGAAGGCAGGACGTACATCCTCGACCAATGGTGGATCGCGACCTTCCCCGGCATGGCAATTTTTATTGTGGTGCTGGCATTCAATTTATTGGGCGATACCCTGCGCGATATCTTTGACCCGAGGCAATACAGGTAGGACAAATTTCAATTTGTCCAAATTATTATGACCACCCTCCTCACCATCACCGACCTCTCGCTCGAATTCAAGACCGAGCGCGGCACACTCAAAGCCTTGACCGGCATTTCCTTTGACGTACGCACTCGCGAGATATTCGGTTTGGTCGGCGAGACCGGCTGCGGCAAGACCGTGACCGGGCTTTCGATCCTGCGCCTGCTCCCGCGTTCGGCGCATATCACCAACGGCGAAATCGTTTTCTGGGATAA
This sequence comes from Candidatus Villigracilis adiacens, assembly GCA_016703605.1. GTDB lineage: Bacteria > Chloroflexota > Anaerolineae > Anaerolineales > Villigracilaceae > Villigracilis > Villigracilis adiacens. The sequence goes on from JADJBU010000006.1 coordinate 110,211, forward strand.
GAACCTGCTGACATTGCCAGACAAGGAAATGGAAACGATCCGCGGTAACGACATTGCGATGATCTTCCAGGACCCATCCTCTTCACTCAACCCGGTCTTCACCATCGGCTCACAGATGGAACGGGTTCTGCGCCAGCATAAAGGCATGAAGGGCAAAGCCGCCAACGAACGCGCCGCGCAAATGTTGAACGCGGTCGGTCTGCCCGATGTCAAACGCATGTTGGCGGCGTATCCGCATCAACTCTCGGGCGGGCAGCAACAGCGCGTGATGATCGCGATGGCTTTATCCTGCGAGCCGCGCCTGCTAATCGCCGATGAACCGACTACCGCATTGGACGTGACCATTCAAGCGCAAATTCTTCGTCTGCTGCGCGACCTGCAAACGCAATTCGATTTCTCGGTCATTCTCATCACACACAATCTCGGCGTTGTTGCCCAAACCTGTGACCGTCTTGCCGTGCTGTATGCCGGGCGCGTGGCAGAGACCGGCTCGACGAACGACATCTTCAATAACCCGCAGCATCCCTACACGCGCGGGCTGATGAACGCTATTCCCAAACCCGGCTCACGCGGCAAAAAGATGCAAGCCATTCCCGGCACAGTTCCATCCAACCCCGGCATGGTACAGGGATGCCCATTCGCGCCGCGCTGTGAGTTCGTGATGGAGCGCTGCACAATGAATCCACCTGCGCTATCGAATGTAAGCGAAGCGCATCTCGCATCTTGCTTCTTGATCGGCGAACCGGACAACTGATCACTACTCACTACTCACCATTCACCATTCACTACTCACCATTCACTACTCACTACTCACTACTCACTACTCACTAATGACTGCACTTATCGAACTCCACTCCCTCAAAAAACATTTCCGATTGCCGGGCGGATGGCTTTCGGGCGATGTCAAACACGTCTACGCGGTGGATGGGGTTGACCTGACCATCGCCTCTGGCGAGACCTTTGGCTTGGTCGGTGAATCCGGCTGCGGGAAGACGACCCTGGGGCGGATGATCCTGCGGCTGATCGAACCGACTTCTGGCAGCATCCTGTTCGATGGCAAAAACATCACCGCAGTCGGCAAGCAAAATATGAAGCCGATCCACCGTGAAATGCAGATCGTGTTCCAAAATCCGCTGTCGTCGTTGAGTCCGCGCATGAAGGTGGAGCAGATCATTGCCGAGCCGCTTGTCACACATAAGATCTTGGCGCAGGGCGAAATCCGTCCACGGGTGATCGAGTTGCTTAAGCAAGTCGGCTTGGGCGAACAGCATCTAGACCGCTTTCCGCATGAAATGTCTGGCGGACAATGTCAGCGTGTGGCGGTGGCACGGGCGCTGGCACTGAACCCGAAGTTGATCGTGTTGGACGAACCTACGTCCGCGTTGGATGTATCGGTGCAGGCGCAGATCATCAATCTGTTGGATGAACTCAAGAAATCCTTGGGGCTGACCTATCTTTTCATTTCACATGACTTGAACGTGGTACAGCACATCAGCGATCGCATTGGGGTGATGTACCTGGGCAAGTTGGTCGAAATCGGCTCGGCGGAAGAAATTTACAACCAGCCGCTGCATCCGTACACACAGGCGTTATTTGGCGCGATTCCCATGCCGGTGGTCGGGGAAAACGTGAATTGAAAGTGCTCGAAGGCAATGTGCCCAGCCCCGTCAACCCGCCGAGCGGATGCCGCTTTCACACGCGCTGCCCGATCGCCGCGGGGCGGAAAATCTGTCAGGAAACAGAACCAGTTTTAGGTCAGGTACGAAGCGGCGCTTCATCTTCGCTCAGCGCAGGGCGACAAGTCGCCTGTCATTTTGTCTGATGTCACTCTGAGGGAGCGTTCTTTGCGACCGAAGAGTCTCTAATTACAAGCAAGAGATTCTTCGCTTCGCTCAGAATGACACCCCAAATAATTTTGGAGAATGTCATGAGTCGTTTATTTGGGATCGCTGGTGTGCAAATGTCTGTGGAAGCATGGGACATGAATGGGACGTTCGAGAAGATGGCGGACGTGGCGTTGAACATCCGCAAACAGATGCCGTGGGTGAACATGGTGGTGTATCACGAACTGGTAGTGCCGGGGCTGGTGCAATTTAAAACGCCGGTGGATGTGAACTGGTGGAAGACGAACAGCGGACCCGTGCCCGGACCGCAGACGGATCGTTTATGTGACCTGGCGCGCAAGACGAGACAATGGCTCGTGCCCGGCTCGATGTGGGAAATGCATGAAGACAAAATGTACAACACCTCAGTGGTCATTTCACCCGATGGCGACATCGTGGCGAAGTATCGCAAGATGTTCCCGTGGCTGCCTTATGAAGCTGGAACAACTGCTGGCGACCAGTTCTGCGTGTTCGATATTCCCAATGTGGGTCGCTTCGGTTTGTGCATCTGCTACGATATGTGGTTCCCTGAAGTCTCACGCACGCTGGCATGGATGGGAGCCGAAGTCATCATTCAACCGACACTGACACCGACATCCGACCGCGAATTGGAATTGGTGATGGCGCGCGCCAATGCCTTGTTCAATCAATGTTATTTCGTCAGCATCAACGGCATCGGGCAATGGGGCGGCGGACGTTCCACCATCATCGACCCCGATGGACGCATCCTGCAACAAGCCGGGACGAATCAAACCTTTATGACCGAGATGCTTGATCTCGATCACACCACGCGCACGCGTGAATACGGCACACTCGGCTTGGCACAAACGTTGAAGCAATTGCGTGACTCGGGACATAAATTCCCGATCTATGAGAATCACGGGCTAACCGAGGGCGGTTTCGACCAGTTGGGGAAACTGCAATTCCACCATATCAATAATGGGTAACGCGGAATTCATTCCGCAATTATTGCAAAGGAGGCAGCAGGGGCTGAACGTTTCCATTTTCGTCCATCGTCATCCACCGCCAAAGGAGAAAAAATGAAAAAGTCCTTTATCGGAGTGTGCATCGGCATACTCCTGATCGCTTCATGCCTTTTGCCTGCGCGCGCCGGGGTTCAAGCGCAAACCGCCACCATTTACACCGCCAATTTCAACAGCGGCTACAGCGGCTGGACATCTTCCGGCAATGTGTCCAGCGTCGCCACGCCGTCCATCGCGCCTAACTCAGTCCGCATCCGCGGAACCGCCAGCATCACCCGCACAATCTCCACGGTCGGCTACACCGATATTTCCGTCACATGGAATATGGCAGCCTCATCGTTGGAAAGCGCCGACCACTGCTATGTTGAGGTCAACACCGGCAGCGGTTGGACCGCCATCGGCACGTTGAACGACGGGCAGGATAATTCATCGTTCTTCGGCGGAACAGCGAACAATATCGCAGGCGCGAACCAGAACGCAAACTTCCAGGTCCGTTATCGCGGCAATGGCGCGACCACCGGTGATTATTGTTATGCTGAAGACATCACAGTAACAGGCGCATCCGGCGCTGTACCGACCAACACGCCAACCTTCACGCCGACCCCACAGGGACCAACACCCACGCCTCCCCCGGGCGGATCCGTTCCCGGCGACCCGCTCACAGGCAATGGCAGCGTCACCCGCACCCTGCTCACCTACAACGACTTGATGACAGGTTCCAGTTCTGCGCCAGTGGATGACAGTGCGTTTGCCCTGCCCGCCAATGCCGCCATGCCCGATCATGTCTTTGAAGGCAGGCTCGAACTTACCAACGAAGCCACCAGCGGCGGATTCTCCGAAGTTAAAGACACCTATCGCTACACCGGTTCAGGCGACAACCCGCGCAAACATTTGCCTGAATTCAGTTTTTGAATTTGTTCAAAACGGCAGTCATCTCATCCCCGTCACACAAGGTCTCATCTATACCGGGCATCCCTACTGGAATTACATCATCGGTCCCGGGCGCGTTTGGAAGGAAACCAGCGATAACGGCTACTCCCGCGCATCCTTCCCCTTCGCGCTCGTGCAACGCAACGCCAACTGCACCCATAATGGCGTGATGACCTTCCTATTCAACAATAGCGGCGTTTCCAAAGTCCGTTATCAGATCACGCAGGAGACCTGTGTCTACTACAAGGTCAACATGTGGGGACAACTGTCCGCGACGTATTCTGCCTACACTGTGAGCAATGCTGCCGCCCTCAAAGCGAATCATGCGCTGGAAGTTGGCAACCGCCTCCCCACCAAGCCGATCACTGATCTTGTCACCGATTACCCATCCGCCGCTGTGAATGTCAGCGTCTTTGGCAGTGGTGTTACTGCCGAGCATATGACCTATTACGGCGTGATCTATAACGGCGTCAATTACGTTTCCGGCTGTACCACGCGCTGGCGCGTATGCATTCTGCGAAAACTTGCGCACCATCGTACTCCACAGCCAAGTCCGCGTTTGCTGGCACAGCCTTGATGCGCCTTGGTCAAAAGTACGGCGCTGGCGTGTACAACCTGCTGGTAAAAGATTACGTCCCTGAAGCCACCTCAAGCATCGGCACATGGACCAGCGTGACCTTCAACAACACCATCGACATGGCGACGGGCAACTATCGCCTCGCCGGGTACGAATCCGATGAAGCCGGTTCCTACATGGAAACCTTCTTCCTCGCCGAACCCTACACCGATAAAATGACCGCCGCCTTGAACTTCCCCTTCAAGGTCAACCCGGCACTTTCTGGAACTATCACTCGTCCGACACCTTCATCGTCACCCGCGCCATGAACAATTACCTGCAATCGCAGGAAGGCTCTGGCGCAGACATCTTCACCATGATGAAGAATGAAGTCTATGCGCCCATCAACTTGAGCGCCGGTGTCAGCACCATCCGCACCGACAATTCAAGCGCAGGTTCACCCTTCGGCGGTTACGGTCTCTTCTGGACGCGCGACGACATTGCCAAGGTTGCCAAGTTCCTCAACGCCGACAATGGCATCGCCAACGGGACGCAGATCCTCCAACCCGATATGCTCGCCGACTCGATGCAAGACGATGCCAGCGACCGCGGACTCGACACCACCGGCTCAGTCGCCTTCAAATACAACAACGCCTTCTGGGCAAAGAACATGACGCCATCCGAATTTTCGCAGTATTCATGTTCGTTCTGGGTTCCGTTCATGTCCGGCTATGGCGGCATCACAGTTGCCATGGCTCCTAACGGCGCCACCTACTATTACTTCAGCGACAATGAAGAATTTAGCTGGTACAACCCCGTACATGAGATGAACAAGCTCAGCCCGTACTGCCCGTAAGGAGGCCGAATAAATTAAATACGATTTTGTCGCAGGGGCGGCCGCCTGGGCTTAATGTAAGCTCAATCAGCAAGAAAGGGTCGCCCCTATTGCGCAAAGGTTTAATTAAGTGCTGAAGGGTGAACAGGTATGGAAACCTGTTCACCCTTCAAAAGCATAAACAAATTCGCGCAGTATCGGTGCTTCGCGGAAGCGCAAACTACGCGGGTTTTTGCGAGCTACTGAGTATGCCCCCATGCATGGGGGTGTTTTCGTTTAATAACTTGATGTTACGCACGATTCCGGAAGGTTTTGATGAAAACGAGCCTGAATGACGAGAATGTCGCCGCCGCCCCAGCGACGCCTTCAGGACGTTCCGCGTAAGGTGTTAATAACCCAATCTCCATTTTGCCATGTATGGCTTTCGCAAAGTAGATTGACAACTCTTCTGATATTGGGTAAAGGCTTAACGCGAGTGGGAACCCGCTTTACCACAGAGCGCACGGAGATTTTAAAAGGTTTTCCGTAACTGCTCATTCTCGATTGTCATTTCGAGTGGCGCGAGGCGCCACTCGAAATGACAAGACAGGGTAGTGAATTGGCTGAGTAGTTACGTTTTGCCATGAGTTAATGCTTGCAATTTCCCCAAAACCTGCTATGATTATTTATGATTGATTGATGAGCGATTATGAGCGAATTCACCCCCACCCCTGAACGGCAAAAACAAATCCTTTCCCTGCTCGGTAAACAGGGACGGTTAAGCGTCGCTGAGATCGTGGAGCAATTCTCGATCAGCGAAGCCACCGCGCGGCGCGACCTGGAAACGCTTGCCTCTCAAGGCAAAGCCCAACGCGTGCATGGCGGTGTGATCGCTGCAGAGCAGGCTCCGCCAGAGTTGCCCATCCTTGAGCGCGAAGGCGAGCAAGTGGATGAAAAATCCAGCATTGGACGCGCCGCCGCGGAATTGATCGCCGACGGCGAAACCGTTTTCCTCGGCTCAGGGACGACCGTGCTCGAAGCCGCCAAGCATTTGCGCGACCGCAAGAATCTCACCGTCATCACAAACTCATTACCTGTATTGAATGCATTGGCTGGCATCAAAGACATTACCGTTGTTTCATTGGGCGGACAGTTGCGCGAGAGTGAGCTTTCCTTCATCGGTCATATCACTGAGCAAGCATTAGCCGAACTGCATGTGGACAAGGTCATTATGGGCACACGCGGAATCAGTTTGGAACATGGTCTGACCAACGATTACCTGCCTGAAACTCTCACAGACCGCGCCATCCTGAAGATCGGGCGGACGGTCATCATCGCCGCCGATCATACGAAGATCAATCGTGTGGCTACGGCTTTGCTCGCGTCATTGAAAACCATGCATGTTTTTGTAACAGACTCAAACGCAGAAAAGAAATTCCTCCAGTCCTTGAAAAAGCTCGGCATCGAAATCGTCATCGCGTAGGTCAATTTCATAACTCAGGAGAATTATGCTTCTCAAAGATTTTCGTCCGCAATCAAAGCTTGTTACGAAAACAACCCTGGTGAATAAACCCAAATTCCCTGTGATTGACGCGCACGATCATCTGGGTGAACCCTTCGGCGGCGGCTGGGATAAAAAGCCGTTGAGCGAATTACTCGACCTTCTCGATGAAGCAGGCGTCACCCATTATGTTGACCTCGATGGCGGCTGGGGAGAAGATATCCTCGATGCCCATCTCAAACATTTCAAAGAAGGCGCGCCTGAACGATTCCAGGTTTTCGGCGGCGTGGATTGGGCGAAGTGGCAGGAGTTGGGCGATCAATTCCCAGAGTGGGCGGCGAAGCGTTTGATCGCACAGAAAGAGCGCGGCGCACAGGGACTCAAGATCTGGAAGCCGCTCGGGTTACACGTCAAAGACCATCAAGACAAATTGGTAGATGTAGACGATATACGCCTCTCCCCCATTTGGGAAACGGCAGGTGAACTTGGCTTTCCCGTTTTGATTCACGTTGCTGACCCAGTCGCATTCTTCGACCCGATCGATGAAACCAATGAACGTTGGGAAGAGATCGGTGAACATCCCGATTGGGCATTTACCAGCCCGCCGTTCCCGTCGTTCATGCACATCATGAACAGTTTTAAGAATCTGGTTAAGCGTCACGCATCAACGACTTTTATTGGTGCGCACATGGGGTGCTACGGAGAGAATCTCGGTTGGGTCGGGCAGATGCTCAATGACTGCCCAAACTATTACATCGACACCTCCGCCCGCTTCGGTGAGATCGGACGCCAGCCATATACCTCACGAAAATTTTTCATTCAATATCAAGATCGTATCTTATACGGTTCCGACATGAGCCCTGACCTCGATGCCTATCGTCTTGGTTATCGCTTATTTGAAACAGACGATGAGTATTTCAACTACAACACCAGCGAAGTCCCTGGGCAGGGGCGCTTCTATGCCTATGGCTTGTATCTGCCTGATGACGTGCTGAAAAAAATCTACCGCGAAAATGCGATGAAAGTTTTGAAATTCAAATGAACATGGAAACCTATCACACCTACAACGAAATCAAGACTCAGACTCAAGCCTGGGCACAGGCATTGGATGTCGTGCGCGCTTCGGACTCACCCAAAGCGGGCGACTACGACCAGGTCATTTTCACTGGTTGCGGCTCGACCTACTACCTCTCGCTGGCTGCCGCAGCTTTATACACCGAGCTGACAGGTCGCTCTGCGCGCGCCGTCCCTGGCGGAGAGTTGCTGCTGAATTCGCAGACGGTCGTACAGCAAACTTCCAGTTTGCGGCGCTGCCTGCTGGTTGCCATCAGCCGCTCGGGGACGACGACCGAAACCGTGAAAGCAGTCGAGAAGTTCAAAGCCGAAAAGCGCGGTGACGTTGCCGTCATCAGCAATTACAACGAAGTCCTTTCACGCATGGCAGACTTTAATTACGTGATCGATAAAGGACAGGAAGAATCCGTTGCACAGACTCGTTCCTTCGCTTCGATGTACGTAGCGGTGACTGCCTTGTGTGCAAAAATGGCAGGACGCGATGATTTGCTTTCATCGATGAGTGATTTGCCCAAAGCGGGCGAAGCGTTGATGGCAAAGTATGAAGCCTATGCTAAAGTAGTCGGTGAAAACCTGAACTTCGACCGTTTTTATTTTCTCGGCTCGGGCATTCGCTATGGGCTGGCATGTGAAGTGAATCTCAAAATGAAAGAGATGACACTCACTCACAGTGAACCTTTCCACTTTTTGGAATTCCGCCATGGACCGATGAGCATGGTCAATGAAAATGCCGTGGTGGTGGGAATGCTTTCAGATGCGAATCGAGCCCACGAGGCGAAGGTGCTATCAGAGATGAAAATGCTTGGGGGAACCGTAGCAGCTTTCGGTGAGTCGGGGGCGGATGTCTGTTTTGAGTCGAATGTTCCAGAGAGTGTCCGCAGTGTTTTGTATCTTCCAGTGATCCAGTTGATGGCGTTCTATCGCTCACTGGCTAAAGGTTTGAATCCCGACCGCCCCACCAATTTGACGGCGGTCGTGAAATTAGATTTTTAATCAAAAAAGGAGAGAGCATGAAAAAGATACTGTTCGTTTTTGTGATGGCGAGCCTGTTGCTTGCCGCGTGCGGCGGCGGTGCGACCGAAGCGCCTGCTGCGGCTGATGAAAAGGTTGAGATCCGTGTGTGGGGACATCAGGCGCCTGCGTTCAATGAAGCCAACCAGAAGATGTTCGATGACTTCATGGCGGCGAACCCGAATGTGACCATCAAGTACGAGACCTTCCCGTGGGATGTTTTCATTCAGACCATCCAGACTTCGCTCCCCGCTGGCAACACCGCCGATGTGATCCTCATCCCTGGCGGATATACCTGCCGATATGCTTCAGGTGGACAATTGCTCGAAGTCCCCGCCGATGTGATGACTCTCGATGCCGCGAAGGGAATCTTCTTCGACGCGCCGCTCGGTGGTCAGACCTGCGACGGCAAGTTGTATGGCTTCCCTGCTGAATACAATCTCGAATACGGTGGCGCGTACGTGAACCCTGCTTTGTTCGAAGCGGCTGGCGTTGCCTACCCACCCAATTGGGAAAATTGGGATGCCGTGGTTGCCGATGCAAAGAAGATGACCGCGCTTGGCTCCGATGGTGTGATGACCACAGCAGGTATGCACTACACCAACAGCGACCAACTCTTCACCTACTTCCTGGCTGGCATTTTGGAACAAGGCGGCAGTTATTTCGCTGAAGATGGCAAGCACTTCAACTTCAATTCACCCGAAGCCGTTGCCACCATCCAGAAGTTAATGGACATGGCACAGACCGACGGTTTGGTTGACCCGATCATCTTCAACGCGGAAAGCGAATGGGTCGGCGATTCGTTCGCACAGGGACACAACGCCATCGGTGTGTTGGGCTCCTGGTACGCAGGCGATGCGAAGATCGGCTATCCCGATTTGGTGTTCGATTATGTTTCCCTGCCCCCAATGATGGGTTCAGAACACAAGTTTGTCTCCGTGGGCGGATGGGGTTATGTGGTTGGCAAGAGCACCCAACATGCGGATATCGCCTGGCAACTCGCCGCCTTCCTCGGCGCGAATGAAGCCAATGTGATGTACTTCAACACGACCTCGGCAACCATCCCTGCGATGAAATCTGTCGCCGCGGATGCGAAGTATGTGGAAGCCGTTCCATTCGCCGCCGCCGTCCTCCCGATCCTGGATGCGGGCGCCTATCAAGGCGACCTGACCGACCCCGATCAATTGGCATATGAGATCGTCTACCCGACCATCCTCGATGCGGTTCAAGGCAACCAGACCGCTGAAGAAGCCGCGAACAGCATTCACGAAGCCGCAAATGCCATGGTGGATTCTGCACAGTAAGAAAGTAAGCAAGTAGACAAGTAGCAAGTAAACAAGAAAGAGCGGCTTGTGCCGCAATGCTGAGCCGCTCTTTCTTACATCTTTCTTTAGTATTCATCCTTCAGGCTTTATCCTTGTAGTGAGGTTCCATGGCATTCAATACTCTCTTCAAAAAAGAAGTCATTAGCGACAACGGCAAATTAACAGAAAGACAACGTCGCTTTGCCTATACCAGCCTGACTCCCATTCTTCTTTATATGGGAGTGTTCACGTTGTTTCCGATTCTCTGGGCGGTGGTGATGAGCTTCTTCAGCTACTCCCCCATCCGCGAAGGGAGCGGCTTTCTCGGCTTGGGCGGAGCCAATCCGTTCATCGCCATTGACAACTACATCGAACTCTTCACAGAAAACACCAAGCCCGCCGAAGTCTTTCGCCTCGCATTCAAAACACGTTCATCTTCACCGCGCTGGTATTGCCGCTCAACCTCCTCATCACACTCCCCCTCGCCGTATTGCTCGAATCCATCGGCGAGCGTTTCAAGACCTTATTCCGCGCCATTTATTTTCTGCCCACCATTTCATCTTCCGTGGCGCTCGTTATCATCTGGTCGTACATGTATGCGCCAGGGTGGGGATTGCTAAGCATCATGTTCAAAGCGATCGGACTCGTCCCGCCAAAATCATGGCTGCAAGACCCAAGCCTGGTCTACTTCGGCGTGCCGCTGGCGATGATCTGTGTGGTCATCGCGCACGTCTGGCAGGATTTCGGCTACAACCTCGTCATCTTCGTCGCCGCCTTGCAATCCATCCCGAAGACGTTACGCGAAGCCGCCCGCGTGGATGGCGCCACTGCCTGGCAGGAATTCTGGCTCGTGGTCGTCCCGCTTCTCAGCCGGACCGTGTTACTGACCAGCGTTCTGACGGTGATCTCTTCGCTGCAAGTGTTTGTCATCTTCCAACTCCTCACCCGTGGCGGACCTCAAAACCAGACTCAAACTTTGCTATTGAGCATTTACGAGAACGCCTTCAAATTTGCGAATAATCTTGGCTTATCCGCCGCCATGTCGATGATCTTATTTATCATCATCCTGACCCTGACCGTGATTCAATTCCGCATTCTGCGCACTGAATGGGAGTATTAAGATGACAACTTCATCAAACAAAAAACCTTCCATTGGTTTTGTGCTCGGCAGATCAGGCGCATATGCCGTCCTGATCGTCGGGCTGATCGGCACCCTCCTGCCGTTCTTTTACATCATCGTCTCTTCACTAAAAACCACCGCCGAACTGCGCCAGACCCCGCCCGATTTCTTCCCCAAACAACCGACCTTCGAGCATTACACCACCATCCTTACCGATGAAAAAATTCCCATCGCGCAAAATCTGGGCAACAGCATCTTCGTTTCGTTGATGCGCGTGGTCATCACGCTCTTCACCAGTTCCTATGCAGGCTACATCTTTGCCAAGTATCACTTCAAAGGCAAGAACCTCGCATTCGGGGTCATTCTCATTCAGATCATGATTCCCTTTCAAGTGGTCATGATCCCCAACTATCTGCTCGTCGTCAAACTCGGTCTGATCGACTCGCTCTGGGCGCTCATCATCCCCGCCTTCATCGACGCCTATGGCATCTTCATGATGAAGCAATTCATCGAAGCCATGCCCTCAGAACTCATGGACGCAGCCCGCATCGACGGCGCCTCCGAGTTTGGAATCTACAGCCGCATCGTCCTCCCGCAAATGGGGCCTCCACTCGCCTCCCTCGGCATTTTCACTTTCATGTCCACCTGGAACGATTATCTCTGGCCCCTCATCGTGCTCACCTCACCAGAGAAACGAACCATTCCATTATTGGTCGTCTGGTTTCAAACCGCGCACGTCTCCAACCAGGGACTCATCCTCGCCGCCTCCATCCTAACCCTCGTCCCCATCTTCGTCGTCTACATTTTCCTGCAACGCTGGATAGTAGATCAGGCAACCTCATCCGCATTCAAATAACATGAAACCTGAACCCTGGAACTTGAAACTTCTCTCAATCTTTCTTCTTTCCTCTTTCCTCTTCGGATGCGTACCCGCCTCAACCGCACCCGAACCTGCTTCTGTTTCTCATACCTACACCTACTCTGACGCCTCCCTCTTCAATCCCGAGCGTGGATTCTTCACTCCTTACGAATTGCCCAGCCCAGCGGGGTTTAGCTCTGTACGCATCACAGGCAACACCCTCGCGCATCTCAATATCTACCTGAACGATTACCGCGAATCAGACATCCCTGAAGACCTGCTGAACGGATTACAGACCAACTTCGACGATATCCGCGAAGCGGGCGTCAAAGCCATCATCCGCTTTGCCTACAATCAGGGACCCTATCCCGACTCGGAACCCGATGCCTCCAAAGCACAAATTCTCCGCCATATCGAGCAGTTAACTCCGCTCCTGCAAACCAACACGGATATCATTGCCTGGGTCGAAGCAGGTTTCATCGGCGCGTGGGGCGAGTGGCACACCTCCACGAATGGCTTGGATAATATTCAAGACAAGCAGGAAATTCTCACCGTTTTGGTCGCCGCGATTCCGAATCGCTATGTGCAAGTGCGCTATCCTGCCAACATCATTGAGATGTATCCAAATCCTGAAGATGCAGTGACAGCACGAGTGGCGCATCACAACGATTGTTTTCTTTCAAGCGAGACAGATGTTGGCACCTACGAACGCGATGGTGAGATCACCATCGAACGTGACCAAGCCTACCTCGCCGAGTTGACTCGCTTCACACCCATGTCTGGTGAAACTTGCGCCCCCTTCCCGCCGCGTTCAGAATGCACGAATGCCATTCAAGAAATGGAGTTGCTGCATTTCTCCGCCATCAATGAGGCGTATCACAAAGGTATCATTCGCTCATGGGAAGATGGCGGCTGCCTACAAGAGATCACGGACCGCATGGGCTATCGTCTCGCGTTGACCTCGGCAGACTTCAATGAACAGGTGCGTCCAGGCGGTATTCTGAATCTCGCGGGTGCGATAGAGAACAAAGGCTTTGCTTCGATCATCAATGAAAGGTTTTTATACGTTGTTCTCTTCAACGGCACTGAACGCTATGAAGTCAAAACTTCGATAGACCCGCGTACATGGCAGCCTGGAACTTCATCGTTCAATGTTCAATTGCATATCCCCTCGAACGCGGATGAAGGCGATTATCAACTCGCTTTCTGGCTTCCTGATGCCTACGAAACCTTGCACGACAATCCACTCTATGCCGTTCAATTCGCCAACGAAAATATCTTCGATGAACAAACAGGCTTGAACATTCTCGGCACAGTAACAGTAAATAAATCTACTGGCGGAAATTACCAACGTGGTAATGAATTCAAAGAAATACAAAATCCATAAATCTGAAACCTCTAACCTTCAACCTGTAACTTTCAAACCTTCAAACCTGAAACCTAATCAACAAGGAGTCTCACCATGACCAAAATCACTTTCATCGGCGCAGGCAGTACCGTCTTCGCCAAGAACCTGCTCGCAGACATTCTCGCCTTCCCCGAGCTTGCGGAGTCCACCATCAGCCTAATGGACATTGACCCTGTGCGTTTGCAAACGACCGAGATCGTTGCACACAAAATTGCGGAGTTCTTCGGCGCGAAACCGAAGATCGAAGCCACGCTCGACCGCCGCGCCGCTCTCGATGGCGCAGACTACGCCATCAGCATGTTCCAGGTTGGCGGCTACAAACCCAGCACCGTCATCGACTTTGAGATTCCCAAGAAGTACGGCATCAAACAAACCATCGCCGATACGCTTGGCATCGGCGGCATCATGCGCGGACTACGCACCATCCCCGTCTTCCTCGACATCTGCAAAGACATGGAAGAAGTCTGCCCCGATGTGACTTTCCTTCAATACGTCAACCCGATGGCGATGAATACTTGGGCGATCAACAAAGCCAGCAAAATTAAAACGGTTGGCTTGTGTCACAGTGTGCAAGGGACAGCCGAAGTCCTCGCCGAAGATATCGGCGTGCCTATCAATGAGATCAACTACCTATGTGCAGGTATCAACCACATGGCGTTCTATCTCAAGTTCGAACGGGACGGCGTAGACCTGTATCCAAAAATTCGCGAAGTCGCCAAAGCCAAAACCTATGCGCGCGGTTATCGCGAACTTGCCAACCATGTCCGCTATGAAGTTTTCAAACGCACAGGTTATTTCGTCACCGAGTCAAGTGAGCACTTCAGCGAGTATGTGCCGTGGTTCATCAAACAAAACCGCCCCGACCTGCTCGAAGAATTTGAAATCCCCGTTGACGAATACATCACACGTTGTGAGATTCAGATCGCCGAATGGGAAGCCGATAAAGCCGCGCTCGAACGCGGCGAACTCAACGAGTCCTATGAACGCAGTCAGGAATACGGCTCGCTCATCATCCACTCGCTCGAAACAGGTACTCCGCGCGTCGTCTATGGCAACGTTGCCAACAACGGACTCATCGACAACCTCCCTCAAGATTGCTGCGTCGAAGTTCCCGTGCTCGTCGACAAAAACGGATTGCAACCCACGCACATCGGCAAGATGCCGCCGCAACTCGCCGCCATGCAACAGACCAACATCAACGTGCAATCGCTCGTCGTCGAAGCCGCGCTTACCCGCAAACGCGAACACATCTATCACGCCGCCATGCTCGATCCGCACACCGCCGCCGAACTCAGCCTCGACCAAATCTGGTCACTCGTCGATGAACTCATCACAGCCCACGGCGACATGCTCCCCGAATACCAATGAGCCGCGCGCTGACTCTCCTTCTTCTTTCATCTTTCTTGTTAGGATGTAAACCCGCCTCCGACTCACCCCAGCCTGCCACTACCTCAATAAAAGAATCCACACTCATGCCTTCCACTACCCAACCTTCGACCTTTGACCTTCAACCTGCAACCCACTGGTGGCACCCCACCGCAGGACTCACCTGGCAATGGCAGATCGGCGACCTCGACATCGACACCTCGATCGAGGCCGATGTCTACGATATTGACCTGTACGTTGACCAAGCCATCATTGACGAACTCCACGCCAAAGGACGCAAAGTCATTTGCTACATCAGCGTCGGCTCATGGGAAGATTGGCGACCCGACAAAGACCAATTCCCTGCCGAAGTATTGGGCAAAGACTACGATGGCTGGAAAGGTGAACGCTGGCTCGATATTCGCCAGATCGACAAACTCGCGCCCATCCTGCTCGCCCGCCTCGACCTGTGCCAAGCCAAAGGCTTCGACGCCGTCGAACCTGATAACATGGAAATCTACACCAACGATACGGGCTTCCCGCTGACCTATGACGACCAGTTGAAATTCGCCCTCTGGCTCGCAGACGAAGCCCACAAACGCGGACTCGCCATCGGTCAAAAGAATGCATCCGACCAAGTGAAAGAACTCGTCAACATCTACGACTTCGCCATCACCGAAGACTATTTCTATTACGATGAAGCTGAAAAGATGCTTCCTTATATCGAAGCAGGCAAACCCGTCTTCGCCGCCGAATACACCGACCTGCCTGGCGATTTCAACGCCTTTTGCGAAAAATCAAAACAACTCAACTTCAGCGCCATCCTCAAAAAACGCGGGCTGGATGCGTGGCTGGAAACCTGCTCGTGAAACCCGTCAAAAGTCGAAGGTCTAAAGTCAAAAGATTCTCGACCTTCGACTTTTGACCTTCGACGTGAAACCTGAAACCTGGAACCCAACCCATGAAACCTATCACCATCGGCAAACTTCGCGGACTGCAACAGATCTCATCCAAACGCGGCACCTTCACCGCCCTCGCCCTCGACCATCGTCAAAACCTGCGCAAAGCCAACCCCGCCTTCGTAGACAATGCCGAACTCTCCCGCTTCAAACTCGATGTGACCAAAGCTCTCGCCCATCGCGCAACTTCTGTTTTGCTAGACCCTGAAGTCGCTGCCGCGCAAGCCATTGCAAAGGGGGTCATTCCCAGCAACGTTGGTCTGGTCGTCGCCGTTGAATCGACGGGCTATGCAGGCGATGCCAATGCCCGTCAGGCACAGATCATCCCAGGCTGGAACGTGGAAAAAGCCAAACGCATGGGCGCATCGGCGATCAAACTGCTGGTCTACTATCATCCAGACTCCCCCACTGCCAAAGAGATCGAAGACTTCACTTCAAAGATCGCCGAAGACTGCGCCAAGCACGATCTCGTTCTCATGCTTGAACCTCTATCCTATTCTCTCAATGAGAACAAAAAACTTTCCTCAGAAGAGAAGAGATATGTAGTGGTCGAAAGCGCAAGACGCCTCACACCTTTGGGTGCAGATATTCTCAAAGCGGAGTTCCCGCTCGATGTTACTGAAACGAATCAAACCCTTTGGCGCGAAGCCTGCGAAGAAATTTCATCCGTAACCGACATCCCGTGGATTTTGCTCTCAGCTGCTGTGGATTATGAAACCTTCGTCCAGCAAGTTGTTGTCGCCTGCAATGCGGGAGCAAGCGGCATTGCCGTCGGTCGTGCTGTGTGGAAGGAATCTGTCACCATGATGGGCGATGATCGCCTCGAATTTCTGCGCACCGTCGGGCAACAGCGCATCTCACGCCTCACCTCCTTATGTCACGCACTTGCCAAACCGTTCTACGATTTTTATCACGCCGAAGCGCCGTTCGATTGGCATAAAAATTATTAGAAGACCATCAATCCCGAAGGGATGTAAGGGGTTCTAGAAACGAAATCAATCTATTAATAAATCCCGAAGGGATGACATGATAAAAACCATATCACCCCTTCGGGGTTCAAAATATTGTTCCTTCAATGCTATAAAATTTCACTCCTTCGGAGTTGGGCTATGTATGATCTTATAGTCGCAGGAGAGATAAATCCCGATTTAATCCTCTCAGGCAATATCAAACCCGAGTTTGGTCAGGTTGAAAAACTTGTTGAATCTGCCGCACTCACAATTGGTTCTTCCTCTGCCATCTTTGCCTGTGGCGCGGCACGACTGGGTTTGAAGGTCGCGTTCATTGGCATCTGCGGCGACGATACCTTTGGGCGTTTCATGCTCGACGAAATGTCCAAACGCAGTGTAGACGTGAGCCATGTCATCATCCGCAAAGATGGGCAGACGGGACTCAGTGTGATTCTCAATCAGTCCTTTGACTACGCTCAGGGAGACCGCGCGATTCTGACTCACCCAGGCTTGATCGCTGAACTCGAAGCCTCAGACATCGCTGATAGTTTACTGGCGCAAGCCCGTCACTTGCATGTGGCAAGTTACTTCCTGCAGACCAAACTCCGGCCTGACCTGCCCGCTTTATTCAAACGCGCTCATGCGCTTGGGCTGTCTACTTCATTGGATACGAATTATGACCCATCCGAAAAATGGATGGGCTTCGATGAATTACTGGCAGTCACGAATGTCTTTCTGCCGAACGAAGCGGAGGCAAAGTCGCTCGCGGGCGCGGAGAATGTTGAAGAAGCAGCAAGCAGGCTTGGGTCAAAGGTGGAGGCGCTTGCCATTAAGTTGGGGAAGGCTGGGGTGTTGGGAATGTTTGGGAGTCGAAAGGTCCAAACCGAAAGCATCCCTGTAAAAGTTATTGATACCGTTGGCGCAGGCGACTCGTTCGACGCGGGGTTTATTTACGGCTATCTGAATAGGTGGGAATTGGAGAAATCCTTGCGGCTGGCTTGTGTGTGCGGGGCGTTATCCACGCAACAGGCGGGCGGCACGAACGGGCAACCCTCTCTCGAAGAAGCGTTGAAATTTTTATGATCCTGTGCGTTACGCCCAACCCCGCCATTGACCGCACTTTGCATGTGACTTCTTTGCATGTTGGTGAAGTTCATCGCGCAGATAAAACGCTGGCTGCGGCAGGCGGAAAAGGGTTGAATGTTGCAAGGACAATTAACGCTTTGGGCGGCGAATCACTTTGCATGGGGCTGATCGGTGGACATACAGGTAATCTTCTGGAAGAATTGGCAGAGCGTGAAGGCTTATCCGCACATTGGACACGGGTAAAGAATGAGACGCGCACTTGCATTATTCTAGTGGAAGACGGCAAAGACGCAACCGTGATCAACGAGCGTGGTGCGGATGTGACCGAAGAGGAATGCGAGACGTTCGTAAACGATGTTTGGAAGCAGGCGGAATATTGTCGGTTCGTTTGCGTGAGCGGAAGCCTGCCGCCGGGGTTTTCATTGGATCATTTCGATGTCCTATTGCGCGGGCTTGTAAAACGGGGAAAATCTGTTTGGGTGGATACAAGCGGCGCGGCGCTGAAGACGGCATTGAAGTTGGGCGGCGCGAACATCAAGGTCAATGCAGCCGAGTTGGGCGAATCGTTGGGAATAAAAATTTCAAACGCAGGTCAAGCCATACAGGCTGGCAGGCAATTATTGAAGGATGGCATTTCATCTGTTGTGGTGACGTTTGGGAAAGACGGCGCGGTATTGGCGGGTCGTTCAGGCGCATGGACTGCGCGTCTGCCTGTGATTAAGGCGGTGAGTAGCGTGGGCAGCGGGGATGCGTTTTTGGGCGGGCTGGCGTTCGCGCTTGAATTGGGGCATCCGTTCGATGCGGCGTTGCAATACGGGGCGGCGGCAGGCGCGGCGAACGCTCTCCATTTTGGCGGGGGATGGCGGACAGGGATGAATTTGGATGGCTGCTCGATCAGGTTGTTGTGAGATAAGGTCGTATAAATTCGCCATTCCCGGTTAATTGAACGAGCCGCCTTCGGCAGGCTCAGGGTAAACTCCAGGATCGTACGATTGAGCAAAGGCAAACTCAACTGACGAATCTGTCATTTGGCGGGCGGATCCAAGCGCGCCCTCAAGGAAATCAAGGAAATGCTCGGGTAAAGTGCTCACCTACGCGATCCGGCTCTTACCAAAGCTGCGAAAGTTTGTATTGCTTTCCAAACTATGAAGTAAATTGACAGCCTGATCTGAATGTATAGAAAGATCCAGATCAAGGCTGCGGCGTATATACTCCGTAACCTGCCCACAGTTGAAGATAATATGAATGCTTCATGTCTTCGTAAGACGTATCATCTAGGTAAATAAACGACTCAGGCACAGTTGATTCTCCTACTATATAGTCCACGCCATCTATCTCTGGCGGGTATATAACCATCCTCAAATTATCGTACAGTAACGCAACGCTAACCATAGGGGCTTCCGGTATACTAGTTGATATTACCTCAATATAGTCCGGCTCACCATAAGTCGTAAAAAGTTCTTTAATCGATACAGATTGATCCAATGTGTAGCCTATACCTATAACCAATTTAGATTCTATATCTGCCTCAATGCTTACATTGTCGCATAGCACACGGAGTTCATCTTCAATCACGCAAGGCTGAACTCCGTTTTCCTTTAAAATACCAACCACCTGATTTACAGGTGTTTGTCCTGCAACAACTCCAAAAAAACAAGGTGCCTTACACGGAACTCCAGAAACCAATCCGGCATCTCCGATCCATGTTTCAGGAAGAGGAGTTGGATAAAGCATGGGAGTTGCAAAGACAATAGTCGGCGTGACAGGTACAAGTTCTGAATTTGCACAGGCCGCAAGAAAAAATGTCGTCAAACCAAGCTTGTAAATGACATTCCTCATTTCATCTCCTACTATCACTTTTGCTGTTGTAAGTGTATCGATAAACGGATCAGAGAGTCGATGTATGCCCAACGATCGGTTGTACGATAGTCGCTATAATATAAAAAGTCTTTGTAAATTCCATTATTTATATATCGATATTTTTTAACTCTATCGTGTGCTTTTCCCGGATAAACATACGCCGCTAAGGATTCTGCAAAATCTTCCCTTGCATCGAAATTTTTATCCGAACCTGCGGCTGGTATACCACCGTAAACATAGCCTGCATTATTACATCCAGGCAGTCGCTGATCTGCGTCGCATACACTGGGCTGAGTTCTGGGTCCAAGCGCTGTAGTAAAAATTTCCAACCCTTCCGACCATTTCCAATTATTTTTTGCGTCCCATGAATGCCCCAATTCATGGACTACAGTCCAGCGATCTAAATTATGCTTGTCGTAATTTACTTTCAGATAATTTTTACCGCCAGCCGCTTTGTGACTCATTTTATATTTATAGACGTCAACGTAACCAAGGTTGAAAATAAATTTGTTTAACCCGCCCATTGATCGCGATAGGTCTCTTACCCCCATTTTGAGTTCTCGAAGTTCAGCCAACTCCCATTGACCTTTCTTCCAAGCACAAGTTGAAAACGGGACGCCCGGCTGGTTCATATAGCTACTTGAGAAATGTGCCATTCCCCAGTCAACCCGAACAAAAACTCTATAGACTCTTAAATCCTTGACTATTTTATTTGCCTCGGTAGATTCTTTCTCCGTGATATACCCACTTGGATCAGTCAAATTGACCGGATTCCCCTCCACATACATCCACCGGTTCAGCGAAAGCGGACTATTGACATCCCCCGCCCACGTATCCCGTGACATAAACCTTGCATCCGCAGGATTGTAATATCTGGCGCGTAAATAAATCAGCCCATTGGCATCCGTTGTTTCGCCGGTGAAGCCGTAGGGAGTTGACGAGGTCCCGCCGGTGTGAGTCACTGTCCCATAAGGATCGTAGCTCTGCGCAAGGGTAACTTCGCCATCGGTCATGGACAATTGTCTCACACTGCGCAGGGCATCGCCCAGGAAGTACTCAGTGGACGTGTTGGTTTGCGCAATCCTGCCAAGTCCATACAGGTATGAGTTTGTCCCGTCGTTGAGGATTTGGGTCAAACCGGAATTCAAATCGAGGACGTATTGAGTCCCGTTTTGAGTCAACCTGTCGCCGAGCCCGTTGTAGGAGTAGGTCTCTGTGCTGTTGACAGAAACGAGGCGATTGGCGGAATCATAGACATAAGTGTTCGCGTCGTCACTCAACAAATTCCCATTATCATCAAATACGTGGTTGATTCCGTTTAAGTCGGATAACCTGTTAGCAGCTTCATAACCAAATGAACAGTCGACGGAAGATCATTGACCATTTTTAGTGGAGTTCATTAAATATTTTAAACTCACCATTGTAGGGATTAATTAATGCCTGAAATGAAACTAAGGGGTAATAGGTTACACTCCATTTGTTTTGATTTCTTTGATATAAACTTACTAGTATCATACATTCATTATTAGATTTCAACCTTGCATCAACTCCGCCATTTTCTTCTGCTATCTGTAATGCCTCATCGGCAGTAATTTTGAAATTATTAAAGTCAACAGCATGCCAAGGTTTCAAAAACGAGTGGGGGTAGTCTGCTCCATCTCGCCAAGTCACTAATTTTGCCAATGGGAAAATATCAATTTGTCGTGTAATGTACCTCTCCTCAGAGTTTATAGTGGTTTCTTTATAGTAAGTAGCTCTAAAAGAATCGAAACCAGCATTCAGATTACGGCAATTTCGATCAATATCTAGTGAATATATTTTCCAGCCTTCTAACTGGTCTCCCCAAGCATGTTGACTTAGAGCAGCGGCGATTTTTAAGTAGTCAGCTTGTGTCCATGAAAAAGAGCCGTTAGGTAGAAGATCATCATTTGGGCCAGGAGTTGCTTGTACAGGAAAGAAAACATTTGAATCACCTTGAGACAACATCGTCAAGATGGTGTCTGGAGCAATAAGATAATCTACAGAATTAGAATGCGCACCTTGAGTAGGATAATCTTGCTCATAATTGTCACACGATGCAAAAGTGGCAAAAATTAAGATTACCAACGGTATAGGCGACCATTTTATGTTACTTGTTAATTGCTTTATCATATTAAATAATCTCATTTTATTAGTTTGGACACAAATGAATTCTTTGCAGTTCGTGAATAGTATTAAAATTAATATCTCTAGGCATATACCAAGTCTTTAGTTTATCTGTAGCCTTTTCGAACCTATTTAATTGCTGAGAAGTATCAACGCACGAACCATTTCTAAACCATTCAAACCACTTTATGGTTATGCCTCCTTCGTTTATTCTGTTCGCCTTTGCGGTAAGACCATCCTGAATAAGATTAAACTTTGTAAACCCTGGCCCATTTTGAGCGAGAGCTGCCACTATATATATATCAGTCGAACTACATCCAGCAGCGATACAAGCATCTGTTGCGAGTTTAATACGCCTACGCATGTATTCAATTGCCCATGATTTTTCTGTTTGGTCATGTGGATTCTCTTGTTTATAGTTTCCGGCTCCATAAAGAGCATCCATTTCTTCCTCTGTTTTACAGATAGTGCATGGGACATATTTCATTAATTTCTTATCAAACTTTGTAATGGTATAGCATAAAATACCATACCCTCTGTGCTCATTTTCTTTATTCGGACGTTTAGGGTTTGGAATCCTTTCACCATAAGGTGTTTCTTTCTCTTTGTTAGTAATTTTCCCTGGACCTTGTCCATCATAGTCATCATTTACTTTCCAATCATAACTTTCTGCCCAACACTGAACAGCCACCCCAGCCATTGCATAGGTATTAAGCCAATCGGATTTTGAAATCTTGGCAAATGTTTCTACATATGGAACGTTTTGACCAGGATCCCAAACGCAATGCTGTGGAGGATACGGTCTATTTCCACTTGGGTCCACATAATTGACCGGATTCCCCTCCACATACATCCACCGGTTCAGCGACAGCGGACTATTGTAATCCCCTGCCCACGTATCCCTTGACATAAACCTTGCATCCGCAGGATTGTAGTATCTGGCGCGTAAATAAATCAGCCCATTGGCATCCGTCGTCTCGCCGGTGAAACCGTAGGCGTTTGACGAAGTCCCGCCGGTGTGAGTTACTGTCCCATAAGGATCGTAGCTCTGCGCGAGAGAAATTTCGCCATCGGTCATGGACAATTGTCTCACACTGCCCAGGGCATCGCCAAGGAAATACTCAGTGGACGTGTTGGTTTGCGCAATCCTGCCAAGTCCATACAGGTAGGAGTTTGTCCCGTCATCAAGGACTTGTGTCAAGCCAGCGTTGAGGTCGAGGACGTATTGAGTCCCGTTTTGAGTCAACCTGTCGCCGAGCCCGTTGTAGGTGTAGGTCTCTGTGCTGTTAACAGATACGAGGCGATTGGCAGAATCATAGACATAGGTATTCGCACCGTCACTCAATAAATTTCCGTTATCGTCGAAGGATTAGTTGACCACTGCCCACGCTGGATAAGCAGACGTAATTAGGGTACTATCTTTAAACTATTGAGAAAGTGATCATATCCTTTGTCAAATTCACCGCCACGGTCTTTATCAGCAACTGAATAAATTATTTCATACACTTGACCATTAACCATAAAATATGTTCTTCGATAAAACATCAAGGAAGGAGAAGTCTCTGGATCATTTTCTTGATACTCCAGCACGCTAGATTCGTTTCCATCTATCATAATCTTATAATCGCCAAGCACTTTTATCCTTGGAATTTCACTGTAACCTAGTTTGTGTGATTCAAGCTCAGTATCAGGGCTTTGCCCAGGTACATTAGGTATAATCCAAATATAAACGCTGCCAAAGTCATTTGGTGTTGGATGGAAATTCCCTGGAGCTTGAGTTGGCAAAGCAAGAATTCGCGGGTCTCCCAAGTCAATAGATGGCGTACCTGTCTCACCAGTATGTTCTTGAAGCCACCAGTAACTTGGATAGTCAAATTCTAAATGAATAGTAAACGACTCGGATGGGATGTAGTGTGTATATCCTGGCATATTGGACGGGGGAATATAGTAATCATATGTTGGCATTGGCTGCCATTGTAGAGTAGGTGTATCAGTTGGTGTCGCTATACCACAGCCAGAAAGCACAAACGCAACAACACATATTAAAAGAAGCTGCCAAAAATAAAAAGTTGTCTTTTTCTTCATGTATGTATCCTCGGTAATTTCCATATAGTCGGAGTTTATGGAAGCGTCTGAAGATTATTGTACGAGGGTTCATAATTGGCGATCCAAGTATCTAAATCATTTGTTAACTGTGACTGATTTGGGTTATTTAAGTTTACAGTATAGATACTTAGAGAATGCCTCATATCAGAGCTGTTGCCATAGCCAGCCTGAATTAAATCGTTTCTAACAATTAATACCATCGCCAAAAATGAGGTGAAAAAGTAGGGCTTTTCGAGTAAAGTAGGTTTGCGAAAACATCCCAAACCCGAGAAGCCCATGACCGAAATTGTAGCACTTTTACAAAGCATTGCGCCAGTGATTTCCACGACGACCTTGCGGCAATTGAGTCAGGTCGTGTACGGCATGTTGATCAGCAACGGACGGATCACCATGTTGGAGCTGTCGCGTTGGACCGAGAAAGGCGGCAGTTATCGAACGATCCAACGGCTGTATCACACACCGATTCTGTGGCTGCAAATCCAGTGGATATTATTTACCAGCAAATTTCATCAACCGGATCGTGAGTACATCGCAGCCGGTGATGAAGTGGTGTTTGGCAAGGCAGGCAAAGAGACCCACGGGCTGGGACGGTTTTTCTCCAGTCTGCAAAACCGGGTGATTCCTGGCTTATCGTTCTTCGTCTTTTCATTGATCGATGTTCAGGCGCGGCAGTCCTACCCCATTCAAGCCGTGCAAATCATCAAGGAGCCGAAACAACCGAAGAAAAAAGAAAAGGAAAAGCCAAGCAAAGAGAAGAAACGTCCAGTTGGTCGACCGAAAGGCAGCAAGAACAGGAAGAAGGAACCACCGATCTTGAGCCCTGAATTGTTGCGCATTCAGTCGATTTTGCAGGCATTTCTGGCAGTTTTGAAGGGTGTTTTGACGGTGCGGTACCTGGTGATGGACGGTCATTTTGGAAACTATCCAAGCGCTTGGATGGTGTTGCAGACGGGCTTACAGTTGGTTTCAAAATTTCGTTCCGACGCCGCCTTATTTGAACCCTTCGCAGGCAAGTATTGTGGACACGGTCCCCATCCGACCTATGGAGACAAAGTCGATGTGCGCAACATGAAAAAGAAATACTTGAAATCCGATGAAACCGAAGCAGGCATTCGTACCCAGATCTATCAAGCCACACTGCTCAACCGTGAGTTTGCTGCCCCGATCAACGTCGTAGTCATCTTGAAGACCAATCTTTCCAGCAAAAAGCAGGCGCATGTAATTTTGTTCAGCACGGATTTGGAGTTGTCCTACCAGAAACTGTATGACTACTACACCTTGCGCTTTCAGATCGAGTTCAACTTCCGCGATGCCAAGCAATACTGGGGATTGGATGACTTCATGAATGTAAAACAAGAGGCAGTCACGAACGCCGCCAACCTCTCGTTCTTTATGGTGAACTTCAGTTCCGTTCTTCTGAGGCAATATCGAAAGAACAATCCTGAGTTCAGCGTCCTGGACTTGAAATCCCATTATCGTGGGCATCGTTATGTCGCCGAGACAATAAAATTACTTCCGCAAAAGCCTGATGGCATTTTATTGACTGAGATTTTCCAGCATATTGCCCGTTTGGGCATGGTTCATCCCGCTTTTGAACCATCTTCTACCGCCTGATTGGCGATGGTATTGAACAATATCGCCTATATGCATTGCCTGATATTCTTCCCATTTTGAGCCATTGGGTGAGGCTGTCTTAATATGGAAAACTTCATGCGCTATTGTGCCAGCAATATATGTAGGCGTTCCATTACCACATGTCGACGGCGGTACCAAAATTGGTTTATTTTTTCCCTGAGATTTCCCGAAGCATTTTTTAGCGGCGTTATACTTAATTTGGATACCATTGGAAACAGTGTAATTATATGCCGCTAGACCCTCTTGCGATTTCGAGTTTTGTATATAGAGTATGGCCAGTTGGATCGTCGTGGGTGTTGGTGTGGCTGTTGGCGTCGGAGGGAGTGTAGGAGTGCATGTGGGAGTAGGTGAAGGTGTTGGAGTTGGCGAAGGAGTAGGTGAAGGTGAAGGCGTTGGTGTTGGAGTAGAATCGGAAGGACATGGCCCCCAATCGAAAAACGGCCATTTGTATGGGTCAATGCTACCGTCCTTTCGAACACAATAACCGCTTGGGTCAGCATAGCTTACCGGATTCCCCTCCACATACATCCACCGGTTCAGCGAAAGTGGATTATTGAAATCTCCCGCCCAAGTATCTCTCGAAATAAACCTTGCATCCGCAGGATTGTAGTACCTGGCGCGTAAATAAATCAGCCCATTGGCGTCCGTCGTTTCGCCCGTGAAGCCGTACGCAGATTCTCCTGTGCCAAATGTAGTTACAGTATTGCCGTATGGCTCATAAGTATTGACAAGTGTGATTTCACCCGTGCTATCTGTCAATTGCCTTACAGAACCAAGAGCATCGCCCAAGAAATATTCTGTTTCTGAATTAGTTTGCGAAATGCGACCCAAGCCATACATATAACTATTCTCACCATCGTTCAAGACCTGGGTCAAGCCAGCGTTGAGGTCGAGGACGTATTGAGTCCCATTTTGAGTCAACCTGTCGCCAAGTCCGTTGTAGGTACACAAAACTCATTCGCTCCGCTTTAGGATAACTTAGATAACAAGAATGTTGATACTGGTACGTGGGAAAGGTGGATAACCTGTTTAATAAAAATCGGTGATATGAGGGATAGTATTTACCTCGTCATTCTATAGTTTTTCAGTAGGCTATCAAAATACAGTAGAAAAGTAGTCAATAAAACAAATGCCAATGCTGAACCGAAAGCCCATTCTGGAAACCCAACCATCCGAAGACCTATACTAATATTGGTTTCGCCGAGGGTTTTTCGCAGGGCTGGGAGGGTAATTGCAAGCAATACTGTTCTGATACCAATCCCGATAAACCAAAACGAAACCGTCAATAAAAAATATAAAAAGAACCTTGAGTTTTCATGTTTAGTAAAAAAAATATGAATGCGGGAGAGACCAATTGCTAATAATAAGCAACTGACGAGCGAGATTGCCAACAACAACCTTTCTACTATCTCTTCCGAAGTATTGTTTACTACGATCAATGGTCCGAAAAACATATAGCAATAATTTGCCAATGCTTTGAACGCCAAAGTACTTCCCAATACAAAGATTGCAACGAAAGCAACAACTATCAACATTTTTTTCATTTAGTATACTCCGGAAGCAATATTAGGCAAGCGGCGTTGAATAATCGCTCCCCTTGCCTAACCTAAAAGCTAAGGATGTATCAAATCTGAATATGGCCAATTCCCGTTTTCTTGCGCATGTAAAGGTAAATCTATTTTAGTGTCCATATCTTTCTCAATACTCCACCCGGCACTATAAGGTTGATACCTTTGAGTTTCTATCTGCCATATTTGAACAATAACTAGGTGTTGTGTCCATTTACCAACAGTATGGATTACACCCATACTTACTAAACTTACTTTTTGAGTAATAACTTGAGTTTAGAGTTCGTCGGGCATTAACAAAAATGGAACTTGCTGATAAAGTTTTGGTGTGAACAAAAAACCTCTCAGCGAGTTCCGAAAAGCAGTATACCAAAGTCTAAGAAGGCGAGCAGATATTTTGTTCGACCTGATCGACGCCCTGACGGTTGCGGGTCAGGTAAGTTCACCGGTTGCCCTGAGTGAACAGAAACCATTTCAGCGGAAGTTTTGCAGTGTGTATGATGGGCTGGAAAACGGCGAAATGGATATGGATGAACTTCTGTCGCTCTTGCCAGCTTGCACGCCGGAAGGCAGCGAAACGATGGTCGGGTACAAAGTGTATGCAGTGGACGCCACCGCCAATGAACACGAGCAGGCAGAAACTTTGCCGGATCGGAGTGTATTGAAATCGAGCAAGAAAGAGCCAATGCGCTATGGTCACAAGTATTCATGGTTGGTACGCCTGATCCATTTCGGCGGTTCCTGGCGGCGCCAGTGGATATTGAAAGGATCAATACCGAAGCGACAGACACCAAAGTAGCGGCAGTACAAGTTCAGGAGTTGGATGCGCGATCCGGAAGAAAAAGTGATTGTGGCAGACAGTCGCTACGAAGAGCAACACTTTTTGGGCATTTTCGAGCATTTGAAGCATACCTTTGGATTGATCCGGCTGCACAGCAATCGTGTCTTGTACGAAGAGCCTCAAGAAAAACCAAAGGGGAGTCGTGGTGCGCCTCGTAAGCATGGGAAACCTTTCAAGTTGAATAGTGCTCATCGTGCTGGAAGATCGAAGTGAGACCTTTCAACTTGGGAAACAAACTGTGCGGGTACGAGCCTGGTACAAACTACACTTCAAGAAACTGGCGACCTTGATCGGCACTCTGGTACAAGTGGAATTCCTGAAAGAAGATGGAACGCCACGCTATAAAAGACCGATGTGGTTATTCTGGACAGGACCGCAAAGCATTTCTCTTTCAGATCTGTGCCGTATGTATCTTTGGCGTTTTGCGATTGAGCACATGTTTCGGTTTCTGAAACAACACATGGGGCTCAACAGCAATCGGTCTCCGAGTCTGGTGAGCGCCCAGCAATGGATGTGGTTGTGCGCTTTGGCATATTGGCAATTGCTTCTCATGCGTGATGCGGTGCAGGAAGATTATCCAGCTTGGTATCCGCGCAGCAGACAACAGCGCGCCAAACTGACCCCTTATCAAGTGCAACGCTCCGCTTTGGCATTTTTGTTGGAGTTGGGTACACCCGCCTCCAAGCCCAGACCCGCAGGAAAAGGCAAAGGCAGGCAGATGAATCATTGCCCACCGCCGCGTGTTCGTTATCCTGTGGTGTTCAAGAGCAAAAAAGCTCAGGTTTCGGCTTCTGCCAGTCCATAATTGGTATTTGCTTTTCAGTTTTTAATGTTCAGATCAATCGCACAACTCTTGTGCGCCACTTTGCTACTCTAAACTCAAGTAATAATAGAGGTTCCAGAATCATTAACCATTAAACATCTTTCAACATACCAACTATCTCCCAATTCTTTTTTATATATGTGACGTGTCCACAACTCAACACTTAAGAAAATAGTTGATGGCTCATACGGCCATTCCACCCATTCATCATAATCATACCCAAATACGCCTGTGCCAATAAATTCGGGAAAAGGTACTGACCATTTTATTAGGCAATCACAGTCAGGGGAATACCCTGTAGGATCCACCAAATTGACCGGATTCCCCTCCACATACATCCACCGATTCAGCGAAAGTGGATTATTGACATCTCCCGCCCAAGTATCGCGTGACATAAATCTTGCGTCCGCAGGATTATAGTATCTAGCGCGGAGATAAATCAGTCCGTTCGCATCCGTTGTTTCGCCCGTGAAGCCGTAGGGAGTGAACGAGGTCCCAGCCGTGGAGGTTACTGTCCCGTAGGGATCGTAGCTCTGTGCGAGGGAAATTTCGCCATCGGTCATGGACAATTGTCTCACACTGCCCAGAGCATCGCCAAGGAAGTATTCGGTCATCGTGTTGGCTTGCGCAATCCTGCCTCCTGAGCCTGCCGAAGGACCATACAGGTATGAGTTTGTCCCGTCATCGAGGACTTGGGTCAAGTCAGCATTGAGGTCGAGGACGTATTGAGTCCCGTTTTGAGTCAACCTGTCGCCGAGCCCGTTGTAGGTGTAGGTCTCTGTGCTGTTAACAGATACGAGGCGATTGGCAGAATCATAGACATAGGTATTCGCACCGTCACTCAATAAATTCCCGTTATCATCGAAAGTGTAACTGACTCCATTCACGCTTGCAAGCCGATTGGCGTCGTCGTAGACATAATTGACCACAGACGGTTGACCGCCGACCATGTCCTCTTGTGACAGGCGGTTGCCGACGGAATCATAAGTATAGTGATAGTAGTCTCCGGTCGAATAGTCCGCAGCGGTGAGGCGGTTTAGCGGATCGTAGGTGTAGTCAATCGTTATGGTGGTCAATGTGGCCTGCGGCTGCGGGACGTAATAGTCCGACCGGATCTGCAGGAATTTCGGCAGGCTCAAGGAAACATTGCTATAAATGCCTTCAGGCAGGTTTGCCATGGGTGTTGGCGAAGGCGTGAGCGTTTCAATGGGAGTAGGCTCGAGTGTCGGCGTTTCAGTCGGGGTAGGGCTTGCCTCTTGGGTGGCGGGAGGCGTCAGCGGTCCAAGATAAGTTTCGCGGCGGGACTCAAAATTATCAAAAAGCATCGAGCCGGAGGTGGCGGCATCCAGCCCACCCGTCGCCCCGAGGCGCGCTTCGTCCACGCGCTGGAACGCCTGGTCATTGTCCACATTGGCGATGGTGCCAGCCAGCGTACCGTCAATCCAGAGCGAAAGGTAGCCGTTGTTCGCGCCGGGTGCGGTCGAAGTATTCCAATCAATTTCGATCACATGCCAGTCGTTGCCGATGACATATTTGCTGCCGTTCGTATATCCCCAATCGTCCCTGAGGATGCGCGGGCGAAGTTTGTACGTTCCGCCTTCGTAGAAAAGTTCGAGTCGGAACATGGCGTCGTTTTTATTGGTATTGTAGCCGTCGAAGATGAAATGCGACGTGTTGTTACCCATGACCAGCGAATTGGGGTTGAAGTAAAAACGGGCGCGATAGCGTTTTTCAAACGCAGGCGAAGAATCGACAGCGTAAAGGACAACCGTATCATCGATCAAGGCATTCAACCCATATCCACTTTGATAAGCGGCGGGATCCAGCGTTTTCTATAGTCCGTCGTATTTGAATTATCATTCATCACGTGAATAATAATTCAAACAAAGAAACATACGCAAGCCTTTCATGAACTACGCCTTTAAAAGCCTGATAGTTCAGAAAGAACCTCTGAGACCGCGTCCAACACATCGCTAGCCAATACAGAAGCGGTTGTGCCTATCAAGTCGGCGGCGAGCAGGCCGGCTTCGGCGTGGATGAATGCTCCCGCTACCGCAGAATCATATGCATCCAATCCCTGCGCACGAAGACCAACGATCAACCCTGCCAATACATCGCCTGTCCCGGCGCGGGCGAGGGCGGGGGTGGCAACCGGAATGACCGCGATCCGCCCATCGGGAGAGGCAATGACAGTGAAGGCGCCTTTCAGAACAACGACATGCCCCCACTCTTTTGCATATTTCGCGGCAATATCAATTCGGTTCGACTGAATCTCTTCGCGCGATAACCCCGTCATGGCAGACATCTCGCCGGGATGCGGCGTCAGCACAGCGGTCTGTTTGATCTTTTTGCGCCATTCATGAATGCCCGCGAGATGACGCAAGCCGTCGGCATCGAACACGGCGGGAAGGTCGAGTTTTGGGATGAGCTGTTCGACGAATAATTTAGTGGTGTGCTTGTTCCCGAAACCGGGGCCGATCAATATCGCCGTGGCGCGTTCGAGGCTGGTCGCTGCATGATGACATGCCTGTTCGGAAACAAATCCGTGTTCGTGTTGCAACAGGACCCAGGTCGCTTCGGGCAGGTGACCCGCAAGCGCGGCGTGTAACGGTTCGGGGACCGCCATCGTCACCAAGCCCGCGCCGATACGATAGGCGGCTTTTCCCGCCAGCAGCGCCGCTCCCGTATAGGATGTGGAACCAGCCGCCACGAAGGCCGTACCAAACGTCCCTTTGTGAGAGGCGGAATTTCGTTCCGGCAGCAGCGGGGAAATCATCTCCGCATCCGGCACGTCGATCTTCAGCGCATTCCATGAATCCAACTGCGGGGGCAGCCCGATCTCGATTAATTCCAAATCGCCGACATGATCGAAGGCGGGAAGTTTCAGCAAGCCTTGTTTAACGGCCGCCATCGTAAGCGTAAGGTCGGCGCGAAGCGTTTCATCGGCGCGCGCGCCTGTGTCGCAATCCACGCCGGATGGACAATCGACAGCGGCGACAAACACCGGCGAATCGAGACTCGACAGAATCAGCGCCGTTGCCAGGAGGACGAGAGTCGCTTCATCTCTCAGGGGGAGTTTGATCCCCGTCCCAAGCAGTCCGTCCAGCAGGAGGTCTGAATCCTCCAAAAAATCGCGCAACGACTCGAAATTCGTGTCGGTGGAAAACTGGGTCAGGTCGCCGCCAGATTTGAGGTAACGCGTCACGAGCGGATCGCGGGCGGTCCTGCGGTTGACGAGATAGGCATGGGTGCGCCAGCCCGCCTCTGCCAGCCAGGCAAGGGCAACGAGGGTATCGCCGCCGTTATTGCCCGAGCCGACAATCCCGGTGACGGTTTCCCAGCCGTTATTCTCTCCGAGGTTATGGAGGTATTCGGCAAGTCCGCGCCCGGCATTTTCCATCATCTGCGCGTAGGAAAGACCTTTCGCGTCGGCTTCTTTTTCGATGGCGCGCATTTGAGAGACGGTGACAAGTTTCATGGGATGTAGCCTCAGGTTTCAGGTTTCAGGTTTCAGGTTTCAGGTTTCAGGTTTACAGGCGGTTTTCCTTCGTGACCTTAGTGTCCCAAGCCCTCGGGGTTGTGGTGAAAAGGATTTCCGTTAAAACGGTGGTTGTTATTAATTTTATCGCAAGATGGGATTACCGGAAAAACAAGCAACACGCCGCCGGTGACTTTGTAGTATTGCTCTGTAAAAACTACGCGAATCGTGAAGATTTTGCCCAGTACCACAAGATTTATCTCGCCCGCCGGGGCGCAAACTGAAGTTTGCGGTACAACCGCGCTATGATAATAGGCTTTGAAATGCGACATTGGCAAAACAGATGTGTTCACCTTTGAGGCGGCAGGGTAAAATTACGGCAACCTATGAAAAAATTACAAAACATTCAAGCCTTGCGGGGAGTGGCTGTGCTATCCGTCCTGCTGTTTCACCTGGTCATTATCGAAAAAAAATATGGCGGGGGCGGCGACCTGCTCCCGGACTGGCTTCGCTTCGGCATGTTCGGCGTGGACCTGTTCTTCGTCATCAGCGGGTTCGTGATGGTGACCGTGACCAGGGGAAAATTCGGTCAAACAAAATCTGCTCTGCTTTTTCTTTACCACCGGGTATCGAGGATCTATCCGCTTTACTGGGTTTACACCACGCTGGCGCTGCTCGTATTCCTCGTCCAGCCTTCATGGGTGAACAACTCGCAAGGCAACCAGGTTGACATTGCCGCCTCGTACCTGTTGCTCCCCACCGGTCTTTTGCCCCTGGTACAGGTCGGCTGGACGTTGATCCACGAGATGTATTTCTATCTTGTTTTCTTTATTATCCTGGCTTTCGTGCCAGAGAAATTTCTGGCCTGGGCATTGCTCCTTTGGGCGGCAGGGATCGGGATTTCCGGCTTTCCAATGTCCAGCCCGTTGACGAAGGTGGTTTTCAATCCGTTGACTTTCGAGTTCATAGCAGGATGCCTGCTGGCTGTTCACTATCATGAAAGTCCGCCGCTGAAGGTGGGCGGTAAAACCCTGGCAGCGGCGGCAGTTCTCGGGTTGGTCTCCGCCGCATTTGGGTTCGTCCGATATAACCAGTCCACGGGTTTGATGCCGGTCAATCTGGCGGAGACCCTTCTTTACGGCATCCCCGCCGTGGTGATCGTTTTCTGTATCACCCACGCCGAACGGAACGGGGTCCTCCTGCCGGGATTTCTCGTTCAATTGGGGAATGTGTCGTACTCGGTCTACCTCTCGCACTTATTCACGGCAAATGTAGTTGGAAAGGTTTGGGGGCTTTTTGCCACAGATTCCCTCCTCGATAATGCCATTGCCATCACGATTGCTTTTTGCGCTCGCGCTGGCGGTCGGGTTTCTTGAGTTACAGGGCGCTGGAATTGCCGCTTCTCAAACTTACCCGGAAAATTGCCTGGGTTTTTTTTTAGGGCCCCGACCCGGGATCATCAACCCCTTCATTTTGCATATTGATACAACAAGATTCCCGCCGCCACCGCGAGATTAAGCGAGCTGGCGCGCCCGCGCATGGGCAGGAGACGGTCACATCACAGGCGGAGATTTGCCCGGGCGATAGTCCCTTTTGCTCATTGCCGAGGATCAACGCCCAGGGTTCATGAGGCGCAAGAGTACGGTAGTCCGCGCCGGCGTTGGAGGAAGACCCAATGAGTTGAACGCCGCGTCCGCGCGCCCAGGCGGTGAAATCATCGAAGGCGGTCTGGATGACGGGCTTCCAGAAAAGCGCCCCCATGCTGGCGCGGACGACGGTGGGATGATACAACTCCACGCCCCCATCGAGCAGGAAGAGCGCGTCCGCGCCGACAGCATCCACAGCGCGCAGGATTGTGCCGAGATTGCCGGGGTCTTGCGGTGAGACCAATGCCGCCAGCTTTTTCGCTGAACGCGCGTCGTCGAATGAGCGGGATTTATTTTTAACAACCGCCAGAATTCCCTGCGGGTTTTCCTTATCTGCAAGAGATTCCATCACCGCCGCCGTGACAGGCTGAACCCGAAGATTGAACCCAGCCAGGCGCGAGAGCAGGTCGTTTGCGTAAGCGCTGTTCAGGGTCTCCGGCGCATAAACGACGGACTCGACCTCCCACCCGGCATCGACTGCCTCACCGACGTAATGAATACCTTCGAACGAGGAAGGCGCCGGTTTGAATCCGGGCTTTTTTTTCTGCCGGAGCGAACGGATGTTTTTGACAAAGGGTTTGAGATGCTGGAGAGCAATTCCATGCTGGAATTTTATCCGAAAACCAAGTCCAAAGTTGGGGGTTTCATTGGGGGGGGGAAACAAAATGGGGGGGGGGGTCGAAAGCGGCAGGTGACCTTTGGACTCCGGCGTTCGGGTATAATTGTCTTGATGAAACACCTTGGTTGAGATTGCTTATGAAAATTTTGCCGTGCTTTTTTTTGTTCTCACCGGGTGCGGATCGCTTGCAGAGCGCGAGGTTACGGTCATCGACGGCAACTCAACCGTCACCCTGACGACCCGCGAAAGGCTTCCCATCTTGATCCTTGCCGAAGTGGGAATTACGCCGCAGCCCATTGACCGGGTTTTGGTGAACGGGGTTCCGCAGCGGCTAAAAGAAGAAATCAACACAATTGGAAAGATCCAACTGGAACTGCGGCGCGCGGTGAAGATGAAATCGTCACGCCAGATGGCGAGCGGGGAGTATCTTCATCCGCGCTGACGGTCGGGAGTTGCTGGAGGAGGAAAAGGGCTGGGGTCGCGAGGGTGACAAGGTCCTGCCGCCGGGCGATTGGCGGTGAGTGAGTCGCTGGTCATCACCATCCTCCCGGCGCGTGAATTGAGTGTGACCACAGGCGATCAAGTTATCACCATCCGCTCGGCGGCGGGGACGGTTGGGGAGGCATTGGCTGAGGCGGGGATTCCGCTCATGGGGTTGGATTCAAGCCTCCCGGCGGAGAATGAGGCGCTTCCGCTTGATGGGCAGATTCAAGTCACGAGAGTCAGCGAATCTTTTTTAGTGGAATATGAATCCATACCGTTTTCGACCGAGGAATCTTACTCGGAGGATGTGCCGTTTGGCAATCAGGAAGTCAAACAGACTGGCGTGAACGGAGTGACGATGATCCGCACGCGGGTACGGTTTGAAAATGGGATCGAAGCGAGCCGCGAGGACGAAGAAAAATCCACACTGCGCGAACCAATAACGCAGATCGTGGTCAGCGGTTCGAAGATCACGCTCGCGCCGGTCGGCGGGAATGCGCCCTACCAATACTGGTATGCGACGGAGATGTACGCGACCTGGTATTCGCCCTGCAACAGCGGCACCGGCGGATGCGCGTATGGGACGGCGAGCGGCGCGCCTGCCGGGTTTGGGATCGTGGCAGTGGATTATTCGATCTATTCCTATCTGGCAGGGATGCGCGTTTATATTCCCGGCTATGGGGTGGCAACCATCGGCGATACGGGCGGCGGTCCCATTGTCGAAACCAATTACGGCGTGGCGCGCACCCAATGGATCGACCTCGGCTACGACGATAACAATATCGGCGGTCTCTCCGGCTGGGTGACGGTATACTTCCTCGAACCGGCTCCGGCGGAGATTCCATATTTTTTTCGATGAACTCTCTACTGTATATCCTCGGATTTTTACCGCAAAGAGCGCTAAGAACGCCAAGTTTCAAGGGTTTTCTTCGCGGTGAAATGTACGGTGAAAACGATCGGGTCGGCAGAATTCAAACTGCTTGCGCAATTACGGACGGAGATGCCAACTCTGCTGAACGCAGATTTGACAACATGACAAAAACACAACGCATCATCATTGGAAGCCTATCCATTGTCGCGCTCATTCTCATCCTGGGCTTGGGCATCTATGCATATCGGGTCCTTTGCGCATTTGCAGAAAAGCCGCTGGGACCCCCCCTGCCGACCATCGCCATGCCTCCCACCTGGACGGCTTCGCCGGGCCCGCGCCCAGGACAAATGGGACAGGTAACTCTTGCACCGACCGTTTCTTTGCCACACCACCTCCGGTCCGCGCTGCGGCGGTCCGGCATTGATGAACATCCTCGTGATCGGCGCGGATACACGCGGCGACAATTACACCTATGGACTGGGCGATGCGATCCGACCTTGTGCGCGTGGATTTCAGCACACCCAAGGTCAGCGCGCTGGAATTTCCCCGCGACCTGTGGGTCGAGATTCCGCACATCTCAGACAACCTCAACGGGCAGGATCACGAAAAACTTAACCAGGCGTTCCTTTACGGGCAGCCCGGCTTCAAATATTGGGACGACCCCTGCGAAGGCTCGGGACTGATGGCGCTCACGCTCAATAAGAATTTCGGCGCGAACATTGACCACTACATCACCGTCAACATGCGCACCTTCGAACACATCATCGACGCGATGGGCGGCATCGACGTGGAGGTCAAGGATGAAAAAACAGCAAAGACATCGGGTCTCAAAGTCGGCACGCATCACCTCAACGGAGCCGAAGCCTTGAAACTGGCGCGCAACCGTTCAGGCGGAAGTTTCGAACGGGCTGATAACCAGAACCTTGTCGTTTGCGCCGTCCGGAAAAAAATAACCAGCCCGCAGATATTGGCGCAGGTCCCCGCATTGATCGAAACATTTCAAGACAACATCCGCACCGATTTGACACCCGCCCAACTCAGCCAACTGGCATGTCTCGGCACACAAATGCCGCCTCGGAACATCGCCCTGGCAAGTTTCCCCGGCGACCTCTTCAAACAGACCCGCGTCTTCGACCCGGTCTTCGATAAACGCATCGCCATCCTCGATGCCGACTTCGTCATCCTGACCGACTTCGTGACCCGCTTCCAAATGGGCACCTGGCCCCGAGGCAGCCGCCTCCACGCCATCCCCCGTCATCGACGAAGAAGATACGGCATTTATATGCCAGTGAACCACACCTCCATTCCCCTGCTCGACGCCGCCGCCGTCCTCAAACGCTACGGCTTGCGTCCCGATAAAAAACTCGGGCAAAATTTTTTACAGGATTCCTCCGCCCTCGAAAAGATCGCAGACGCCGCAGAGATTCAAGCGGATGACTGTGTCCTGGAAATTGGTCCTGGCCTCGGCAGTTTGACTCGCTACCTGGCTGGTTCTGCCCGGAGCGTTGCAGCGGTCGAACTGGACCCGGACCTGCTCGCCCCTCTCAAGGCTGTTCTCACGCCGCATCCGAATATGCGCATCATCCACGGCGATATTTTAGAGTTATCCATCTCTGATCTTGTGGATCAACCCGGCTACATCGCCGCGGCAAACATTCCCTATAACATCACCTCTGAAGCCTGCTTGCCCTGAGCGTGCAGGTTTACGGCTCGCCGCGCATCGTGGCAAAGATTCCCGCCGGGGCATTCCATCCCGTCCCCGGCGTCGATTCCGCCATCCTGCGCGTGGACATTTATGATGAGCCGTTGATTCCGCGCGAAAAACTGCCGCGCTTCTTCAAACTCATCAAAGCCGGGTTTGGGCAAAAACGGAAAACGTTGCGCAATTCCCTCTCGGCGGGTTTGCATATCAAAACCAGCGAGGCTGAAACAATGTTGAACCTCGCGGAGATCGACCCCATGCGCCGGGCAGAAACCCTATCCATCGAGGAATGGAAGCGGTTATGTGATAGTACCAACGTCCCTTCGCAGCCATAGTACCAATAGCGCGGCACAACCCTTGAAGATTTATTTGAAGTTGGACATAATTACCCAAAAGGAGAGATGACCCATGTTTAGAAGAAAATCATTTTTATTGGTAAGCGTATTTCTCATCGCCTCGCTGACCGCCTGCAACATGCCCAGCGGCACGGAGCCAACCGTCGACCTGGCTGGCACCGTCACCGCCCAGGCATTATTACTCGAGTCCGGTTCCGGGGGAAACGCGCCTCAACAGGAATTGCCCACTGCCACACCGGCTTTTACGGCAACCCCCGAATTGACCGGAACCCCCAGCGTGCCTGAAGTAACCGTCAGCGTAAATACCAACTGCCGCACCGGTCCAGGGACGGCGTATCAGATCATTGGCGCCCTGGTGATCGGTCAAAAGGAATTGTGGTTGGGAAGAATTCACCCACCGGTTACTGGATCATCAACAACCCCGGCAGTACCGGAACCTGCTGGCTGTTCCCGCAGTACGCGACCGTCTCCGGCGACACCGCCAAGTTGCAGGAATACTGATCCCCCAACGCCGACGCCCACATTTACCTCCACGCCCACAGCCACACCCACGCTTGCCTCGCCTGCGCCGGTCAACAATGTGAACATCACCATGGTCTGCACGCCCGACGGCATTAACTTCAAACACTCGGGCACGCTCACCTGGGAGGATAAATCCAACAACGAAGACGGCTTCAATATCTACGTCAACGGCACATTGATCGCCAGCATTCCCGCAAACAGCGTCTCGTACAACGTCCCGCAGGGTTCCTCCATGGCGGCAGGAATCGCATCCATCTTCGAAGTCGAAGCCTTCAACGCCGCCGGGCAGGCTGCAAAGAAGAGCGTTACCAGGGGCTGTCCGTAAGCATAGTTTTTGAAATGAAAACAAAACGTCCTGCAGAAACCCGCAGGACGTTTTGTTTTGTATAATCGTCTTCATGCCCACCTTTCAAGCCCCGCAGGTCGTACCCATTCCCGATGACGCAAAGGAACGCGCCCGCGCCTTCGCCTTCGCGGTTACAGGAACGGTCAATTACAAGGACAGCAACCAGGATGTGATCGAAAAGATCCGCGACGACCATTTCGTCTCCAAACTTGGCGAGGAGGCGGCGATCCTCTTCGAGGGTAGAAACTGCTCGGTCGAAGGACCAGACTACGGCGTGTATGAGGCGAAGCGCAAATCCTGGGCGGCAGATTTGAGAGTCAACGATCTCGAAGTGGCGGTCAAGACCCAGAGGCGGTCCGCTGCGAATCGCTACGGGCTTTCGTGGACATTTCAGGATTCGCCCGAACGGCGCGACCCCATTTTGGATAGGCCGGATGCATGGGTCTGTTTGGTTGTATTCGAGGATTTGAAGGAAGGGACCGAATGCGTGGTCCATCCGCTCAGGAAGATCAAGCAACTGATCTTTGAAGCGCCCCGCCTTGCAAGACTGGTCGGTAAAAAACAGGCAGTCTATCTCGAGACGCTGATTCAACGCGGCATCATGAAAGAATGATTAACTCACCTTACGCAGTTCTCCCTTCAGATTGTCACCCTGAGTGGAGCGAAGGGTCTCTGGGACAGTCGTAGAACTGCTTCGCTTCGCTCCAAAGAAACAAGGGGTTTTCAAGCCCATTTGCCGCAGATTTCGCAGATTGACGCGGATTTTAAAACAATTCGCGAAAATTCGCGTAATCCGCGGCTGAATCTCTTATTTCTTCTCTTGGAACGGCGTTCCTTCCCGCCGTGGACTTACTCAGCATGACATCGTGCGTATGGTGAGTGAATCAAAAGCCCCGCCGCGCTTCGACTTCGCTCAGCGCGCGGGGTAATCGTCAATCTAAAATCTTAATTCGTAATTCGGTTAGGTTCCCTCTTCCCACGAGTTGAGGTAGTGAAGCTGCTCGTCGGAGAGGATGTCGATCTTGACGCCCATGGCTTCGAGTTTGAGGCGGGCGATCTCATTATCGATCTCGGTCGGCACGGAGTAGACCTTCTTCTCCAGTTTGTCGGCGTTCTTCGCCATGTATTCGGCGGAAAGCGCCTGGTTGGCAAAGGACATATCCATCACCGAAGCAGGGTGACCTTCAGCCGAGGCGAGGTTGATCAAGCGCCCTTCGCCGAGGATGTTGATCTTGCGCCCATCCTTGGTGGTGTACTGGTCCACGAACGGGCGGACGAGGTTGGGCGCGCCAACGCTCATCTTTTCGAGGGCGGGGATGTTGATCTCGACATTGAAGTGACCGGAGTTGGCAACCAGCGCGCCGTCCTTCATCGCTTCGAAATGCTTGCCGTCGATCACGTTCAAGTCGCCTGTGACGGTGCAGAAGATGTCGCCCAGTTTCGCGGCGTCCATCATCGGCATGACCTGGAAACCGTCCATTGCGGCTTCGAGCGCCTTCATCGGGTCCACTTCGGTGACGATCACCAGGGCGCCCATGCCGCGCGCGCGCGAGGCGAGACCGCGTCCGCACCAGCCGTAGCCAGCCACAACGAAGGTTTTACCCGCCAGCAGGACGTTGGTCGCGCGGACGATGCCGTCAATGGTGGACTGCCCGGTTCCGTAGCGGTTGTCGAACATGTGTTTGGTCAACGCGTCGTTCACTGCGATGACGGGGAATTTCAACACGCCGTCCCTCTCCATCGCCTTCAAACGGATCACGCCGGTGGTGGTCTCTTCCGTTCCGCCGACGACGTTCTTCAGCATCTGCTTGCGTTCATCATCCTTGAGGCTCTTCGCCCAATCCGCGAGGGAGGGTTCGAGTTTTTCGAAACGTCCCATTTCGATGAAGAAAAGGGAGGAGACGAGGTCGGCGCCGTCATCCTGGGTCATGTGGGGCATGTGTTCGAGCGCGGCGCGGATGTGCTTGAAGTACGTCACCTTATCTTCGCCCTTGATGGCGAAGACGGGGATCTCGTAATTGTTGACCAAAGCCGCAGCCACATCGTCCTGTGTGGAGAGCGGGTTGGAGGCGGTCAGGACGATGTCCGCGCCGCCGTCGTGCAGGGTGCGCATCAGGTTCGCCGTCTCGGTGGTGACGTGCAGACAGCAGGAAAGGCGCATCCCTTTGAGCGGCTTCTCCTCCTTGAAGCGCTCGCGGATCGAACGCAGGACGGGCATTTCGCGTTCCGCCCACTCAATGCGGCGGCGTCCGCCTTCCGACTGGTTGATGTCTTTGATATCGTAATTGCTCATGTAGTGCTCCTTCTTTTTGATAATTATGGGTCGGTGGGTAGTGATTGGAGATTTCTGGTTACTTCAACAACACATCCAGCTTTTGGCTGTCGTCGAAATGCTTGCGGAAGCGCTGGACAAAGTCTTCGCGGGCGTAGGAGTGATTCTGGGTTCCGCGCTGTTCAAGGCAGTATACCGCGGAAAGCGAGCCGATCTCGCCGCACAGTTTCCATTCGAAGCCGTGCGAGTACCCGGCGAGGAATCCGCCGCGGAAGGCGTCGCCCACACCGGTCGGGTCGACGATCTCGTCCTCCGGCACGGTCGGAATGTGAACCGAGGTGCCGTCGGAGTACAGGTCCGCGCCGTCTTTGCCGCGGGTAATGACCAGCACCTTGACGTGATCAAGAATCTGGTCGAGGCTCCAGCCGGTCTTCTTGGAGATCAAACCGAATTCGTAATCGTTGCAGAAGAGGAAGTACGCGCCTTCCATATCGCGGGCGAGTTCCTTGCCCTCAAGCCGTAAAACCTGCTGGCTGGGATCGTACAGATAGGGAATGCCCAACTCGCGGCATTCGGCGGGGAATTTCATCATCGCATCGGGCGAACTGGGAGAGACGATGACCAGGTCTGGCTTTTTGTCGAGTTCCTTGAGAGACTGGGTCGCAGAGTAGCCCATCGCCCCGGGGTAGAAGGAAGCGATCTGGGCGGAGGTATGATCCGTTGTTGCAAAGAACGAAGCGGTGAACACGCCGGGAACCACCTTCATCAGGTCTGTGTCCACGCCCTTGGATTCAAGCCAGGCGCGGTAATCCCCAAAGTCTTCGCCGACGGTCGCCATGACCCGCGGTTTTTCCCCAAGCAGCGCCATGGTATAGGCGATATTCGGCGCGATGCCGCCGCGCTGTTTGGACATTGAATCAACGAGGAAAGAAAGGCTGATCGATTCAAGCCGTTCGGGCAGAATCTGTTCCTTGAAGTGACCCGGGAAGGTCATCAGGTAATCGTAGGCTACTGAGCCGGTAAGTAAGACATCCATTGCACACTCGCAGAAAAAGGCGCACTCTTACGAGTGCGCTTTGAAATGGGTATAAACGCGAGTTTATCATGAGGACGGCGGAATGTCTAGAATTTTCCCGCATGGATCATGGTTGCAGCAAGTCATAAACCCTTAATGCGAAGAGCGAATCAAGACGAATTGCAAAAAGAACTGCGCTTCGCGTCATTCGCCCCATTTGCGTTATTCGCGTTAAGTCTTTTGCTTGAATCTCCATTTTGTCCATCGGCTTTGCCATAGCCATGCCGCGCAGGCGTGCAAAGTTTGTTATTTGGACTGCAAAATCAGGAGATTTTGCAGTCCAAAGTCGGGAGATGCCGTGGCGCCAACGGCGCCACCACAGCGCCGCTTTGGACTCCGCCCTTAAAACCTTTTAGCGCACCCCTGCGCGCCCATACCCAGCCGCCAGCCGAATTCTCTGTTAAAATCAAACGACATCATGAAACATCTCTGGTCACCCTGGCGTATGAAATACATCGAAACCCACAATAAAGAAGACGTCTGCGTGTTCTGTCACGCGCAGGCAATGCAGGACGGCGTAGATAACCTGATCGCTTTTCGCGGCAGGGATTCGTACGTGATCCTCAACCGCTACCCCTATACCAGCGGACATTTGATGGTGATTCCCTTCGAACACGTCTCGACCCTCGACGGGTTGCCCCCGTCCACCCGCGCCGAGATGATGGAATTGACCTCGCGCTGCACCACCGTATTGGGCGGGGTCTACAAAACACAATCCTTCAACGTGGGCATCAACATGGGCGAAGCCGCCGGCGCGGGCGTGCTCGGGCATATCCACATTCACATCGTCCCACGCTGGGCAGGAGATACGAACTTCATGTCCTCAGTCGGCGGCGCGCGCGTGCTGCCCGAATCGCTGGAGGATACCTACAAAAAAGTGAGCGGCGCATTTGCAGGAAAGTGATTCAGAAGTTGGGGACATTGGAAAACGGAGAACTTAATGAAAGGCTCCAGGCAGTTGCCACCCCCGGTTTACTATATTTTGATCGCAGGCATCATTGCCGCTTCATGCGCCGACAACATAACCGCGCCGTCTCCCACAGCGCAACTCCCTTCGATCACATCCACGCCCGCAACCCCACCGCCCACCTCCAGCCCCACCCCGCAGGCATTCTCCACCCCCGCCCATTACGGACCAGATAACGAAAACTTCCCCCCGCATATCAACCCGCTCAACGGGCGCGCGGTGGAAGACCCAAGCCTGTTCGACACGCCCGCAGTCGCAATATCCATTTCACATTTTCCCGCCGCCGCCCGCCCGCAAGCCGGGCTGTCCTTCGCCCCGTGGGTCTTCGAGTTTTACATCACCGAAGGCGCAACGCGTTTCCTCGCCATCTTCCACGGCGAATTTCCCCAACCGGAACAACCAATCACCGGAGATTGCCCCGCCCGCAGCGAGCCGTTCGTTCAAACAATAAACATACTCGGCAATCGAATCTGGCTCGACCAAAATAAAAACGGAACGCAGGAAGATTACGAAAAGGGAGTTGGCGGCGTCTGCGTCAACCTGCTGGACGCATCCGGCAGCCTGCTTCAACAAACCGCCAGCGACTCGAACGGCTACTACGGCTTCAACGTCCAGCCGGGGGAATATATCGTCGAGTTCAAAATACCCGCCTGGCTCAAGTTCACCCGGAAAAATATCGGGGATGAAGACCGCGACAGCGACGCCGACCCAGATTCGGGCAGGGCTGGGGCGGATTTAAAATCCACGCTTCTTTACCTGGACGCAGGCTTGGTCCCGTCCGAAGAAACGCGCCCACCCTCGAGCGACTCGCAACTACCCGCCGCGGAGGTTGGACCCGTCCGCTCGGGGCGGCTGCTCTACATTGACATCCACAATATGTTCATCAACTCGTGTTTCATCTACGCCTCCGCCTCGCCGGAGATTTTGCCGATGCTGCCGCAGTGTTACCTCGTCCCCCACGACGAAGCCAGCGGCGGCGCGATGCTGCCCATCGAAAAGATGAAGTCGCTGGCAGAGGAAAACCGCGAATCGCGCTCGGGAGAATTCAATTACGCCTCGAATGTTTTCTCCGAAACGCCCCCGCCCGGCGGACTGCCCGCAAACAAGGTAAATTCCTACATTGCCAGGCTCAACCAGGCGGCATGGATGTACGACCCGCTCTCCGCTTCGTATTGGCGTTACGTGGACGACACAACGCCCGAAAACGCGGGAAACCTTCACGCCGAGATAGACCGGCTGACCGGCAGACAATTGCAGTTCGAGAACATCGTCGTCTTATTCGTCGAGCAGGAGGTCTTCGAGTACAGGCATGTCCCCATCCCAACCCTGATCGATTGGGGGCTGGAACTCGGCGGCGGCGGCTTCGGGGTTCTTTTCCGCGACGGGATGAAATATGATATTCGTTGGAGCGCCAGGGCGCGCGAATACGAAAAAGAGACGGGGCTTGCCCGCCCGGTTTACTTCACAGACGCAGGCGGAAACCCGGCCCCGCTCAAGCCCGGGCAGACCTGGCTCTTCGTGGCAACCCCGTATTCATATGTAACCAACCAGGGCGACGGAAGCTGGGTGATCCGCTATGTCGCGCCGGAGGGAGCAAAGTAGTTTGTTAGTTATTCCGAGTAACGCAAATCGCCTTACAAATTGTCACCTTGAGTGGCGCAAGGCGCCACGAAGGGTCTCTGAGACAATCGTAGAGATGCTTCGCTTCGCTCAGCATGACATCTAAGAGTGTTAGGCAATTAAAGTTACCCTGA
The DNA here is from genome assembly GCA_016703605.1 of Candidatus Villigracilis adiacens. Taxonomy (GTDB): domain Bacteria; phylum Chloroflexota; class Anaerolineae; order Anaerolineales; family Villigracilaceae; genus Villigracilis; species Villigracilis adiacens. Next base: position 155,083 of record JADJBU010000006.1, read on the forward strand.
ATCGAAGATCTCATCACCCACAAATCCTGGTGGGATACGGTCGATCTGATTGCGGGAGACATCGTTGGGGCGCAATTCAAACGCCACCCAAAGTCAAAGGCGAGGTACCTGAAAAGATGGCGCAGTCTGACAATTTCTGGCTTCGACGGACCACCCTGCTGTTTCAACTTGGCTATAAAGCAGAAACAGACTTTGAACTGCTATGCGGGATCATCGAAGAAAACCTCGGCTCAGACGAGTTTTTCATCAACAAGGCAATCGGCTGGGCGCTGCGGCAATACGCCTGGACGGAGCCAAAAAAGGTTCAGGCGTATGTCAAAGCCACGGGTGGGCTGAGTCCCTTGAGCAGGCGTGAGGCGTTGAAAAACGTGGGATGAGGCTTGAGGGGAGAATCAGGCTAAACTGGCTACGCGCAACACAGGAAAGACATCCCAAAAAAACTTGCCGATTTGGAATTTGACAGGATTCGTCCGTAAAGAGTAAAATCTGGCTCGACTAGCCAGAAACGAACTGGCTTACCCAAGGAGTTCGCCGATGAATGCCGTCTGGCAAATACAGGAAGCCAAGAATAATCTTAGTGAAGTGATTACCCTCGCCATCAGGCAGGGTCCGCAATTGATAACGAAGCACGGAGAGAAGACGGCGGTCGTCCTCTCGTACAACGAATATGAAAAACTGCGCAAATCGCAGGGGAAGCTTTCTGAATTTTTCAGTGCGTCGCCCCTTGCGGGCGCAAATCTCAATCTTGCCCGGGACAAATCCCTGCCGCGTAAAACCTTGAAACTATGAAGTATCTGCTCGACACTTGCGTCATCGAAGAACTGATCAAGCTCCAACCCAACCCTGAAGTCATTGCTTTTGTCGACTCTCTCGAACACGAAGACATTTTTCTAAGCGCCATTACCGTGGGGGAAATCACAAAGGGCATTCATTTGGTCGGCAGCCCAAACCGCAAACAGGAACTCGAAGCCTGGCTTCGGGATTTTTTTCTCGTTCGCTTTGAAGGACATATCCTCCCCCTGGACACCGAGATATTCATCTGTTGGGGGCAGTTATCTGCCAACCTTGAGCGACTCGGGCTTCCCCCCGCCCCATCCATCGACTCTCTGATCGCCGCCACAGCCCTTACGCATCAGATGGTGCTGGTTACGATGAATGAAGATGATTTTGAAAATACAGGGTTGGAGATCGTGAACCCATGGTGAAGGAGGAAAAAAAGTGAAAGCAGGCTGAGGAACGAGTTGCTATCTGCAACTCGTTTTTTTTGTTTATCCATTACGCCCAGGGCGAATTCCGCTGGGAGGAAATTCCTGCATGTATAATAGCCGCATCACCCACAGGAGAAACAGATGAGCAACCAAAATGAAGCGGTCATCTTAAGTGCGGCACGCACGCCGATTGGAAAATTTCAGGGCGTGTTGAGCACCATCCCGGCGCCAAAGCTTGGCGCAATCGCGATCGAAGAAGCCGTCAAACGCGCGGGCATTGACCCCAATGAAGTGGAAGAAGTTCTTATGGGCAATGTCGTCAGTGCAGGCTTGGGACAAGCCCCAGCACGCCAAGCCCTCATCTTTGGCGGCGTACCTGCAACAGTCAGTGCGACCACTGTGAACAAAGTCTGCGGCTCGGGCTTGAAAGCGGCGATGTTGTCTGCTCAAGCCATTCGCGCGGGCGATGCGGAGCTTTTCATCGCCGGTGGATTTGAGTCGATGAGTCGCGCGCCGTATCTCGTCAGCGGTCGCATGGGTGAACTCAAATTTGGCAACACGCAAATGACCGATGCCCTGCTTAACGACGGCTTGTGGGATCCCTTCGAGAATTGGGGCATGGGCAACGCCGCAGAATTTATTGCAGATGAATATGAAGTGACCCGTGCCGCGATGGATGAATTCGCGCTTCGCTCTCACCTCAAAGCTGTAGAGGCTCAAGAGGCGGGGAAGTTTACGCCGGAAATTGTTCCTGTCCAAATTCCCGGGCGCAAAGGTGAAGTGACCACTGTGGCTCACGACGAAGGTCCGCGTAAAGATACGTCGCTAGAGTCATTAGCCAAGTTAAAACCCGTCTTCAAAGCGGACGGAAAAGTGACGGCAGGAAATTCATCGTCCATGAACGATGGCGCGGCGGCGGTTGTCATTTCGTCTCGTGCGTATGCTGAAAAGAAAGGGCTCAAGCCGATTGCACGTATTGTCGGTTATGCCCAAGCGGCTTTGGAACCAAAATTTCTTTTTGCTGCACCAGCCTACGCCATGCCAAAGTTATTGAAAAAAATCGGCTGGACGTTAAAAGATGTTGATCTCATTGAGTTGAACGAAGCCTTCGCCGCCCAAGTCCTCGCGGACGGCTACGCCCTCGCTGACCAGGGCTGGGACTGGGACAAGGTCAACGTGAATGGCGGGGCGATTGCGCTCGGTCACCCACTGGGAGCGAGCGGCGCGCGTGTGTTGACGACGTTGATTTACGCCTTGCAAAACCGCGGACTGAAACGAGGCATCGCATCGTTGTGCCTCGGCGGCGGCGAAGCGGTGGCGATGGCAATTGAGTTGGAAGGTTAAAACGTTTGAAGGTTTGAATGTGATTATGTTCAAACCTTCTTTATTTTTAGGAGTCAAGGATGAACACACAAGAACGCAATGAAAAGCTCGAACTGTATGGACACGGATACGATCTATTGAAAGCGGCTTTGGCGGAAGTTCCGCAAGAGGCGATGCATTTCAAGCCGGAGCCGAAAGAGTGGAGCGTGTATGAGGTCATCATCCATATCGCGGACAGTGAAACAAATGCCGCCTTACGCGCGCGGAAGTTGATCGTCGAGCCGGGCGGGAGCCTTATGGGCTACAACCAGCCGCTCTGGGCGGAGGTGCTGAACTATCACGAGCACAATTTTGAAGACGCACTCGAAGTGACGCGACTGGCACGCAAGACCACGTATGAATTATTGAAACGTATCCCTGAAATTGTCTTTGACACCCATTGGATCAAACACCCGGAAATGGAAGGGCAATACACCTTCGATAAGTGGATCGACATTTATTCAAGGCATATTCCCGGGCATATTGAGCAGATTCAGAATAATATGATTGCATGGCGAAAAGCAACATAAGTAAATAAGTAGACAGGTAGACAAGTAGACAAGTAAACAGGTAGACAAGTAAACAGGTAAAAAAATGATCGTGCCTACTTGTTTACGTGTATACCTGTCTACTACCCCAAGGAGAACATTATGACCATCAAACATATTTTCGTCATCGGCGCAGGGACGATGGGCAATGGTATTGCTCAAGTCGCGGCGACGTCGGGGTATCAAGTCACTTGCATGGACGTGCAGGCTGCGGCGTTGGAAAAAGCCAAGGCGACAATTGCAAAATCCACGGCGAAGCTGGCGGAGAAGGGTGTGCTCACAGCGGAGCAAAAGGCATCCGCAGACGGGATCAGGTACACATCCACGATGGAGACGATGAAAGAGGCGGATTTCATCATCGAAGCCGCGACTGAAAACCCCGAATTGAAATTCAAGATATTCAAAGACATGGACGCCAACGCAAGTGATGGCGTGATCCTCGCTACGAACACGTCGTCCATTTCGATCACCAAGATCGCCGCCGTCACGAAACGACCGGAGAAGGTCATTGGGATGCACTTCATGAACCCGGTGCCGCTGATGAAACTGGTGGAGGTCATCAAGGGACTCGCCACCAACGAAGCGACGTTGAGCACGACGCTGGAGTTGTGCAAGGCCATGGGCAAAGAAGCTTGGACCGCCAACGACTCTCCCGGTTTTATTTCCAACCGCATTCTATGCCCGATGATCAATGAAGCGGTGTTCGCCTTGCAGGAAAATGTCGGCACGCCCGAAGCGATTGATGCGGTGATGAGGCTCGGCATGAACCACCCGATGGGTCCGCTCACGCTGGCGGACTTGATCGGCTTGGATGTGGTGCTGTTCGTGATGGAAGTTTTGCAGAGAGATTTGGGCGAAGATAAGTATCGCCCGGCGCCGTTGTTGCGCAAGATGGTGGATGCGGGGTATTTGGGGCGGAAGAGTGGACGTGGGTTTTATACCTATTAATGCAGAAGTCAAAGTTCGATCCGCAAAAGCACCACCGCAAATCCATCCGCCTGAAAGAATATGATTATTCACAGGTGGGTGCGTATTATGTGACCATCGTCACATATCAACGTGACTGTCTGTTTGGTGAGGTTGTAAATGGGGAGATGATCCTGAACGAATACGGCAAAGTCGCGGATGAATGCTGGCGCGCCATTCCTGAACATTTTCCAAATGTGGAATTGGGGTTACATGTAATCATGCCAAATCATGTGCATGGGATTATCGTAATCGCCGATGATCGTAGGGGCGCAGCAATGCTGCGCCCCTACGATAACAATTCAACTCACAAAATTAATGTCAAGCCAGGTTCATTGGGTGCGACCGTGCGGTCATACAAATCCGCAGTCTCCTATCGCATCCACAAGGAATTAAACGCCACAGGCATCTGGCAACGCAATTATTACGACCATATCATCCGTGATGAAAAAGATTTAAAAAACAAAACCGATTACATTGAGGCAAACCCAATGCTATGGGATGAAGATGATAATAATCCAAGTAACGTGCAGACATGAAAAAACCCTCCAATGACAACCTATAGAACCACAAAAACCGCACTCGAACAAGTCGCATCCACCTACGCGGATTCGATCCTGCATTCGATTCAGCAGGAATATCCGAATCAGATGCAGCACATGATGACGGGACCGGACGACCGTCCGACTCCGCGCGAGGTACACCCGGCGTTTTATGGATGTTTCGATTGGCATTCAAGCGTGGAGTTGCATTGGGTGTTGATCCGTCTGTTGCGACTGGTGCCACATGCTTTCGACACGACTGAAACGCTGAAGGTTCTCAATAAGCATCTCACACCTGAAACCTTGGCACAGGAAGCGGCGTACATGCGGTCCCGCCCGCGCTTCGAGCGACCGTATGGCTGGGGTTGGGCGTTGACCTTCGTCCACGAGCTGACGCGTTGGGAGGATGAAACCGCCCGAAAGTGGTTGGAGGCGGCGCGTCCGCTGGCGGATGTGATCACGGATGGATTCCTGGCATGGCTGCCGAAGGCGACGTATCCGATCCGCGTGGGGATGCACAGCAATAGCGCGTTTGGGTTGGCGCGCTCGGTGCCGTGGGCGCGATATCTGGCAACGCAAGGTGACTCGCGCCTGTTGACCGCCATCACGAAGGCGGCGATTCAATGGTATGGCGCGGACCGGGATTACCCCGCCCATTACGAGCCCAGCGGCACGGACTTCCTCTCGCCTGCGCTGACCGAAATTGACTTGATGAGCCTCGTGCTTGAACGCGACGAATTGCTCGCCTGGGTGGATGCGTTCTTGCCGAGGCTTTCGTCTGGAGAGCCTAAGTCGCTGTTTGAACCGGCCTTCGTGTCAGATGCGTCGGATGGGCAACTCGCGCACCTGCATGGATTGAACGTGTATCGCGCCTTTGTGTGGAAGCATTTGAGTGAAATTCTGCCCGCCAATGATCCTCGTAAACCATTACTCGAAACCGGGAGCGACATCCACGCCAAAGCCAGCATGGGCGCGGTGACCGGCTCCGATTACATGGTGGAGCACTGGCTGGCGTGTTATGCGATGTTGTATTTGAGCGGGGTCCAGCCCAAATGATCATTTCCTTTTATTGATGCCTAAAATCGAAATGGGGCGTCAAACCATTGGTTATAATCAAGGTTTGCTTTTGCCATATTTTTTACCTATTACAAAAGTCGTTTTCGCCACAGAGTTCTCAGAGGTTTTAAGAGGCTTTTCTCAGCGTTTTCTGCGACTATGTGTCTACTTATGTGTGCAAGCAAAGGTTTTCAGTATGGACTGCAAAATCTCCCGATTTTGCTCGAAAGTCAGGAGATGTCGCCATGGCGCCACCACAGCGCCGCTTTCGACTCCGCGCCTGACATGTTTTGCCTGCACACCTACTTATACGAGAAGTTTATTCTTGAAACAAATGTGCTAAAATAAAGACAACCCATCCGCTCAAGGAAACTGCATGTCATCCAACAAGATCCGTGTCGTGGGCGCGCGCGTCCACAATTTGAAGAATATTACCGTTGAAATCCCGCGCGACAAATTCGTCGTCATTACCGGTTTATCGGGGTCGGGAAAATCGTCGCTGGCGTTCGACACCATCTTCGCCGAAGGTCAGAGGCGCTACGTCGAGTCGCTTTCGGCGTATGCGCGGCAGTTCATCGGTCAAATGGACAAGCCCGATGTGGATTATATTGATGGGCTCTCCCCCGCCGTTTCGATTGACCAGAAATCAACGAGTCACAATCCGCGCTCCACGGTCGGCACTGTCACCGAGATTTACGACTACATGCGTCTCTTGTTCGCGCGCGCGGGTATCCCGCATTGCCCCGAGTGCGGACGCGAAGTTTCGCGCCAGTCTGCACAGGAGATCGTGGACAAGGTTCACAACCTGCCCGAAGGCACGCGCATCCTCATCCTCGCCCCGCTCGTGCGCGGACGCAAAGGCACGTATCAAGCCGTCTTCGAAGAGATCCGCAAGGCAGGCTTCACCCGCGCCCGCGTGGATGGAACCGTCCATTCGCTCGATGATGAGATCGAATTGGATCGCTACAAACAGCATACCATCGAGGCGGTGGTTGACCGTCTCGTCATCTCGCAGGAAGGCTCGAAGGAAGACAAGAAAGCCGCCCTCACCCGCCTGACCGACTCAATTGAAACCGCGCTCAAGTTTGGTGAAGGGTATCTCACGGTTAACTTGGTTGATGGTCAAAAGTCAAAAGTCGAAAGTCAAGGAAAAGACCTGCGACCTGCAACCTTTGACTTGCAATTCTCTGAGCATCTCGCCTGCCCCGAACACGGCTCGACCGTGCCCGAGATTGAGCCGCGTACCTTTTCCTTCAACACCCCCCAGGGCGCCTGCCCGGATTGCCAGGGACTTGGCTCGAAACTGGAGATTGATCCCGCCCGCATCATCCCCGACGATACTGTTTCGCTGAACGACGGAGCGATCGTCAGCATGGAGTGGGGTCCGCGCGAGGAAGGCGGTTATTACTGGCAGAGCCTGGTCAACGCATCGAAGGCGTTCAAAATAGATTTGGAGAAGCCCTTCGGCGAATTGACGAAGGAACAACAAAAGGTCGTTTTATACGGCACGGGCAGCAAACAAATTCAGATGACCTACCAGAACGCGAACGGCAACGAATTCAAGTTCACGCGCGCGTTCGAGGGCGTCATCACCAACCTCGAACGACGTTACAAGGAAACCAACTCAGAATATATCCGTGAGAAGATTTCGGAATACATGTCCGACCGTCCGTGCCCGTCCTGCAAAGGGAAACGCCTCAACCCCGCCGCCCTCGCCGTGACGGTGGACGACGTGAACATCGTCCAAGCCAACTCCTGGCCCGTGCTGCAAACATTGGATTGGGTGAAGAAAATTGCGGGGAAAAACTCGCCGCTCACCAAAAAACAGCAGGCAATTGCCGAGCGAGTCATCCGCGAGATTCACGAACGATTGAACTTCCTCGTCAATGTGGGATTGGATTACCTGACGTTGAATCGCTCCGCCGTGACCTTATCCGGCGGCGAAGCCCAGCGCATCCGCCTGGCGACGCAGGTTGGATCCCGTCTCGTGGGTGTTCTCTACGTTTTGGATGAACCTTCGATTGGTTTGCATCCACGCGACAATTCGCGGCTTCTCGAAACACTCAAAGGACTGCGCGATCTCGGCAACACGGTTCTGGTCGTTGAGCACGATGATGAAACCATCCGCGAAGCAGATTGGGTCATTGACCTCGGTCCCGCCGCGGGGGAGCATGGCGGGCAGGTCATCGCGGAGGGAACACCCAAACAGATTTTGGCGCACCCAAAGTCCCTGACTGGACTCTACCTCTCGGGGCGGAGACAGGTCGAGGTCCCGAAGAAGAGGCGCGAAGGGAATGGGAAAAGTCTAAAGATCGTGGGCGCGTCCGCAAATAATTTAAAGAATATTGATGTGAACATCCCGCTTGGAAAACTGGTCTGCATCACGGGCGTGAGCGGGTCGGGCAAATCCACGTTGATGAGCGACATTTTATACAACGAACTTGCGGCGAAGTTGATGGGCGCGCGCACGCAGGGCGGCGAGCATAAAAAGATTCTCGGCGTGGAGCATCTCGATAAGATCATCAATATTGACCAGTCACCCATTGGGCGCACGCCGCGCTCCAACCCCGGGACGTACACCGGGCTGTTTGATGAGATCAGAAAACTATTCGCGGAATTGCCCGAATCAAAAGTGCGCGGATACAAGCCGGGGCGATTCTCGTTCAACGTACACGGCGGACGATGCGAAGCCTGCCAGGGACAGGGTGAATTGCGCATCGAAATGCAGTTCCTGCCGGATGTGTACGTGCCATGCGACGTGTGTCACGGCAGGCGCTTCAACCGCGAAACCTTGCAGGTGATGTTCCGCGACCAGCATTCGATTGCCGACGTGCTGGACATGACCGTGGACCACGCGCTCGAAGAATTCAAGAACTATCCGCAGATGCAGAATAAATTAAAACTGTTGCAGGAAGTTGGCTTGGGATATGTGCGCGTCGGGCAGCCTGCGACGACCCTCTCCGGCGGCGAAGCGCAGCGCGTGAAACTCTCGAAGGAGTTATCACGCCGCGCAACGGGACGGACTTTATACGTACTTGACGAACCCTCTGTCGGTCTGCACGCAGCCGACGTGCATAAACTGATCGAAGTGATGCAAAGGCTTGTAGAAACGGGCAACTCGGTGCTTATCATCGAACACAACCTCGACATCATCAAGGTCGCGGACTGGCTGGTTGACCTTGGTCCTGAGGGTGGAGACAGAGGTGGGGAACTCATCGCAGAGGGAACGCCGGAACAGGTGATGAAGGTCAAGGGGTCGTTTACGGGGAAGTATTTGAAGGAACATATGGGGAGGTAGGGACACGTAGGGACACGTAGACACGTAGACACGTAGACACGTATTGTTACGGCTGCACCGGGTTTCTTACCTGATACTTGTTTACATATTTACCTGTGTACTTGTTTACCTGTGCCCTGTTTACTTTTTTCACGCTTTTCCCCTTTTTCAGGTAGAATTATTTTGCACTACCAATGGTTGGAAAACATCAAGACAGAGTGCAAAAGGATGATTGAATGACAGTAAAACCCCCTCCCTCCCTCCCACCTTCCAGCGTAATCGGTTCGTATCGCAAACGAAATCGCGGCAGGCAGAACATAATCACCGTCGCCGCCAGCGTGCTGGTGCTGGGAGGTTTCGCCCTGCTGATCTACTGGCTCACGCTGCCGGGTAAACCGATCAACCTATTGCTTGCCACCGAAACCCCCACCCCAACAGCCACCTATACGCCGACCAATACCAACACGCCCACGCCCACATTTACAGAAACGCCGTCCCCGACCATCACCCCGACCCCGACCTTCTCGGCGCCCTTTACCTACACCATCCAGGACGGAGATTCGCTGGCAGTGATCGCAGAAAAATTCGCCCTCGGCGACGACGCGATTCAACTCATCCTGCTCCTCAACCCCTACAATGAAGAAACCGGTCTCGGCATCGACCCGACCACCCAGATCGTGGTCCCGGGTCAGGTCATCCTGCTCCCGAATCCGGATATGCAGCTTCCCACCGCCACCACCGTCCCGCCCGATTTGCGCTCAGGAACCCTGATCGAATACATCGTTCAATCCGGCGACTCGCTCGGAGGGATCGCCGATAAATTCAACAGCACCATTGAAGCGATCATCGAAGAAAATAGCATCGAAAACCCCAACGCCCTCTTTGTCGGGCAGATTCTGCAGATCCCGGTCAACCTGGTGACTCCCACCGCAACCTTCCCGCCCACCAGCACGCCGATCACGCCCGGCCCCGGCACCTTCCTGCCGACGGCAACCTTCACGCCCATCAACAACGTCGCCCCGACGAACACCCCCTAACCGCAAAAAAACTGCGGGTAATTTTGCCCGCGGTTTTTCCTTTTGTTTTACTGGACAAATATGCCCCCCGCATGTAAAATACCGCTCTTGTAAGCGGCATATGTATGCCGTCGTCGTAAAAGTAAGGCAAGAATTTTTTGGAGGAAGACCCTTGGCTAACATTCAATCCCAGATCAAACGCAATCGTCAGAACGAGAAGCGCCGTTTGCGTAACCGCAACGTCCGTGGCGCCGCCCGCACTGCCGATAACGCTGCGCGCAAAGTTCTCACCAGCGATACCCCCGAATCCAAGCAGGCTGTCATGCAAGCCATCAGCGCCTTGGACAAGGCTGCCGAAAAAGGCGTCCTGCACAAGAACACCGTCGCGCGCCGCAAGAGCCGACTGATGAAGGCACTTGCAGCGTTGACCCAAAAGAGCGCGTAATACAGCACTCAATCGGAGCGGGAGTCGCAAGACTCCCGTTTTTTGTTATCTGTAGTTGATATAATCCAAACAATCATGTTTCAAAAAGAACAGCAACTCATCGAAGAAAAAATCAAAGAATATTGTGCCGCCAATGACATCGCGCTGGCGGATTTGAAATGGCAGCCCATCCCCTTCTCGGGTGAATGGGGTTTTGCCACTTCATTCTTTCAGACGGCTGCCAACGAAGCGAAGCTCGGCAAAGGGACAAAGGCTCCAGTGCCGCAAAAGGCTCAGGAAATCGCCGGGCAGGTCAAAGTCAAGATAGGAAGCGTGGCGGGAATCAGTCACATCGAAGCGGTGAAAGGCTATCTCAACGTCTACTTCGAAACATCCGATTATGCCCGGCGCGTGGTCGACGAAGTGTTGAACAGCGGCATGGACTTTGGTCGCGGCGCGGCGAAGACCGAAACGGTGATGGTCGAATACGCCCAGCCGAACACGCATCACTCCTTCCATATTGGACATGCGCGCAATACCATTTTGGGTGAAGTGCTGGCAAGGCTTGTTGAGTTTGCAGGGTACAAGACCATCCGCGCATCTTATCCCGGCGACCTGGGGCTTGGCGTCATCACCGTGATGTGGATGTACGACAAACTCTACAAGGGGCAGGAACCCGCGGGCGTGCATGAACGCGGACAGTGGATGTTGAAGATCTACGCCGAAGCCACCGCCCTGCTCGAAAAGAAGGAAAACGAAACACCCGAACAGACCGCGCAGCGCGAAGCCTATGAAGCCGAACGACGCGAGATGTACCGCAAGTGGGATGCGGGCGACGAATATGTGCGCGAACTCTGGGACGTAACCCGCGAGTGGAGTTTGGAAGAACTGCGCGAAATTTTACACATGCTCGATGTGAAGATAGACGTATGGTTCTACGAAAGCGAAGCGGATGAACCCTCCAAAGCCATCATCCACGAACTCATCGAACGCAATATCGCCGAAGATGAACGCGCAACAGGCGGACCCGTCATCATCAAGATAGACGAGAAACTGGGTCTCACCAAAGAAAAGTATCGCACGGCGGTTGTGTTACGAAACGACGGCACGTCGCTCTATCTGACCAAAGACCTTGCGCTGGCAAAAGAAAAATTCGAGAAGTATCACGTGGATCGCTCCATTTATGTAGTGGACTTCCGCCAGAGCCTGCACTTTCAACAGGCGTTCAAAATTCTGGAATTGTGGGGCTTCAAGCAAGCCGGGAAGTGTTATCACCTTTCCTACGGATATGTAACCCTGCCCGAAGGCGCAATGTCGTCCCGCAGGGGAACCGTGGTCTTGTTCAAGGAAGTCTATGACGAGGCGATCAAACGTGTCCTTTCAGTAGAAGCCGAAAAGAGCGTGGACATCCCCGCAAAAGAACGTCAGAAAATCGCCACACAGATCGGCTTGGGCGCGCTGGTGTACTCTTTGCTTTCTGTGGATAACAACAAAGATATTGTTTTTGATATCAACGAGGCATTATCCTTCGATGGGCGCACTGGTCCGTATATTCAGAATGCGCATGTGAGGGCGAATTCGATTTTGAAGAAGGCGGGTGCTGCGGGTTACGAGTTACAAGTTACGGGTTACGAGTATGAATTAACCAAGCAGGAAATCGAGTTGATCGAGCAGATGTCGCAGTTCCCGCAGAAGGTGCAGCAGGCGGCGGAGGAGTATCGTCCGCTGGTGATGGCGACCTATGCCTACGACCTGGCAAATGCCTTTCACTCGTTCTATCATGCGGTGCCCGTTTTGCAGACTGAAAATGAAAACGTGAAGAACGCCCGTCTGCGATTGGTGGCGGCGGCGAAGCAGACCGTTGCCAATGCCCTGCGTCTGCTCGACATTCAGGCGCCGGATATGATGTAAGAAACCGAACGAACCCACAGACTAAACCCTTAACGGTTTAGTCTGTTTTTATAAATGAAGGCCTATATGATCTTTGACGAGACGCATCCCTTGGAAGAAGTTTTGGTTTGGGGCGAGCCGGGCATCGAAGCCCTGCTTGGGCAACTCCTGCCGCAATCGCGCAGTCTCTTTCGCAGTTATTACGAAGTCCCCAAAGCGCGCGGAGAGTTCGCCTGCATGTCGGCATTGATCGAAAGTGAGGGAATTAAGATCATCCGCGCCAGGGATGCGGTCGCCGAACTGCTCCAGCACAGGGACATCCCCGAACTGCCCGCCTCCATCCATGACCTGAAACTGGCACTCCACCACAAAGCGGACACCACCTTTGAACAATACCGCCACGCAAAACAGAACGACCTCACCAAAGACGGACTGACCGACATCTCCCCCATTGACGTATACAACGAAGTCAAACGCGATATTGACATTATTCTCGAACAGGATATTGCCTACTACGGCGAACAGGGCGCCTTGCGGTTGAATGACCTGCTCAGCCTTTCCAAGCCGTGGCCCATGGCAAATATCTTTTACGGACGCGACCAATCACAAGTCATCACAGACCGCGTCATCCTCTCCTCCCTGCGCTGGAATATCCGCAAACCTGAGGTGCGTATTTTCAAAGACGCGCTCCACCATCTCGGTTATGGCTCCGCGCTGACAGACATCCGCGAAGGGACCATCGAGGGCGGCGACGTTGCCATGTTCAAAGGCTGCTGCTTCATCGGCGTCGGCGCGCGGACGAGCCTGAGCGCCGTCAAGGCAGTCTGCCGTCAGATCGGCGGATCGTTGCAGGCGAGCAACATCGAACTCATCGCCGTGGTCAATCGCCAGCATGAAGAGGAAAGCAATTTCTTCATCAGCCCCACCAGCGAACACATGCAAGTGATGCACCTGGACATGTTCTGGATTCCACTCACACAGGATCTGGTCATGGCGTACACCACCGAACTCGACCATCGCGAAGCCGTGCGCGTGTGGCAGGAAAAGGGACGCATCCTCACCGAGCGGCTGGGGACCTTCCGCGAATTTATGTCCGCGCTCGGCGTGGAGATTTTTGAAGTGGATGAAGCCGAGCAGAAGAACTTCGCCACCAACCTGCTAAATCTCGGAAACAAGAAAGTAATTGCCGCATTATCCTCCAACCCGCGCGTCAACACCGAGTTGGAAAAACGCGGCTTCACGGTCAAATATGCCGAGTTGACCAAACTGGTGGACGGTTATGGCGCTGTTCACTGCCTGACCGCGCCGATAAAACGCCGACGGCCAAACTCGTAAAAGCGTCGTGTCATCCTGCATGGGGGACGTAATGACATTAATCCCTTTCCAAATCTTCATAAGAGTTTGCGTGTTATAACTCTCGACATTCCACTCAGGAGATAAATTTTATATGACCACCCTCGCACCAACCATCTACAACCGCGCCCTTCCGCGCGTATCGGAAAGATTGCGCGACATCACCCTCGTTTTGCTTGGCTCATGGTTGATCGCGCTTTTTGCGCAGGTTGAGATTCCCCTGCCCTTCTCCCCTGTCCCCATCACCGGGCAGACTTTTGCCGTGCTGCTCGTCGGCGCGTTACTCGGCTCGAAGCGCGGGGCGGCAGCCATACTTGCCTACATCGTCCAGGGCGCGGCGGGGCTGCCCTTCTTTGCAGGCGGCGCAAGCGGATTTGGCATTCTCACCGGCGCGACGGCTGGCTATCTGGCTGGCTTCATTGCGGCGGCGTATGTTGTCGGTCTGCTGGCGGAACGCGGCATGGAACGCAGTTTCAAAACATCCATTGCGCCGTTCCTCACTGGCACGCTCATCATCTATGCCTTCGGCGTCGCATGGTTGGGCGTCGTTGTCGGCGGTTTGGGCAAAGCCGTCGAATTGGGATTGCTTCCGTTCGTGATCGGCGATGCGGTCAAGCTGGTCGCCGCGGCGGTGGCATTGCCGTCAGCGTGGAAGATGGTTCGGTAGCCGAATCAATTTCGAGCGGGGAAGGAAGCGCGTGTCACATCAAAAACAGGCTGAACGTTATCTTGGCGTTCCGCCTGTTTTCTTGTTTAATTTAATCAGGAAGACCGCATTGGGTAAAAACGGGCAGGCTCAAATCCCAAGCCGGGTCGGCTCGGACGATGTCCTCGATGCGGAATGCATAGGAGTTTTCCATGCCGATCAAAACCATCATCATGGGCGCCGCCGGGCGCGATTTTCACAACTTCAATACTTTTTTTAGAGGGAATAAAGACTACGACGTTGTGGCTTTTACCGCCACCCAAATCCCCGATATTGAAGGACGGCTCTACCCGAAAGAGTTGGCTGGGTCGCTGTACCCAGGCGGAATCCCCATCCGCGCCGAGGAAGAGCTGCTCGATCTCATCAAGAAATACGGCGCAGAACAGGTTGTCTTCTCTTACAGCGATGTGCCGCATGAATATGTGATGCACAAAGCCAGCATGGTCAACGCCGCGGGCGCGGATTTCAGAATCATGGGCACGAAGAACACGCAAATTAAATCGAACAAGCCGGTCGTTTCGATCAGCGCTGTTCGGACGGGATCAGGCAAAAGTCAGACGACGAGGCGCGTGGCGGCGGTCTTGCAAGAGATGGGCTACAAAGTCGCGGCGATCCGTCACCCGATGCCATATGGAAATTTGGTCGCACAGGAAGTGCAGCGTTACGCTTCGTATGACGATTTGGATGAATACGAATGCACCATCGAAGAGCGCGAGGAATACGAACCGCATATTGACAGCGGCGTGATCATTTATGCCGGTGTGGATTACGAGAAGATCATCCGCAAAGCCGAAGCCGAAGCGGACATTGTGTTGTGGGACGGCGGCAACAACGACTTCCCATTCTATGTGCCAGACTATCAGATCGTCGTCGCAGATCCGCATCGCCCCGGGCATGAGTTCACGTATTATCCCGGCGAGACCAATGTGCGCATGGCGGATTGCTTTGTGATTAATAAAGTGGACACTGCCGATGCGGAGAACGTGATTAAACTGCGCGAGTCGCTTCGCAGGTTGAACCATAACGCGATTCAAATCGAAGGCGCGTCTCCCCTCTTTGTGGATGACCCGGATGCCATTTTCGGCAAACGCGTTTTGGTCGTGGAAGATGGTCCGACGCTCACTCACGGCGAAATGGCATACGGCGCTGGCTATGTCGCGGCGCGTCGCTTCGGCGCAAAAGAGATCGTTGATCCGCGTCCGTTTGCGGTGGGTTCGATTGCCAGGACGTTTGAGAAATATCCGAAGACCGGCGCGATTTTGCCCGCAATGGGCTACGGCGAGAAACAGACCCGCGAACTCGAAGAGACCATCAACAAGTCGGACGTGGATATGGTCGTGATCGGCACGCCGATTGACTTGAGTCGCGTGATCAAGATCAACAAGCCGATTCAGCGCGTGAGATACGAGTTGCAGGAGATCGGCGCGCCGACGCTGAAGGATGTGTTGATGAAGAAGTTTGGGGCGAAAAAGTAGGAAGTGTGCAAGCAAAGGTTGTCAGTTTGGACTGCAAAATCTCCTGATTTTGCTCGAAAGTCGGGAGATGCCGCCACGGCGTCACTCTGCGCCGCTTTCGACTCCGTGCCTGACATGTTTTGCTTGCACACAGTAGGAAATTGGAGATTGGGGATCGAAAGCCGGGTGATAAAATTCATTCGGCTTCTTTGATTGAATGCCAAACTATAGAGAGAAGGATTCTAAATGGACTATTGGAACGAAGGTGATCGTGTATTTGCTTACTGGGACGAGGATGATTATTTCTACCCCGCCACCATCTTGAACATTGCAGAGGAAGATATTTTCATCCGCTTTGATACGGGCGAGGAAGAATGGACGCAGGAAGAATTCCTCGAAGAATATGCCGTTTCGGCGGACGAAGAAGTGGAATGCAAAGCGGCGAAGGATGGTCAGTACTACGATGTGACCGTACGAAGCGCAGGCGGCGACCGGGTGGAAGTGGAATTTAGCGACGGCTCCACCGAATGGACAACGCTGAACCGCATCCGATTCTATATTGAGGAATGAAAAACATACCTCACCCCGAAATTAAGGTTTTGCAGGTGAGTCTGTTCTTAAGAACAAACAGGACGCTGATTCACGCTGATCTTTTTCTCTTATCAGCGTGTACCAGCGTTTTTCTGCGTCCCAAATTAGAGGGCAATTAATTAGTATTATTCCACTGTCAGCGCCCGCACCAGCACCTTGCGCCTATGCGGGCGGGCGCGGTGTTCGAAGATGTAAATTCCCTGCCAGGTTCCGAGTGAGAGATCGCCGTCGTCAATGGGAATGGTGAGGCTGGTATCGGTCAACATCGAGCGGATGTGGGAGGTGGCGTCGTCGGGTCCTTCCAGATCGTGGGTGTACCAACTGTCCCGTTCGGGAACGAGGCGTTCCAAGAAGGTCTCCAGATCAGCGCGGGCGGTTGGGTCCCAGTTCTCGCTGACGACCAGGGAGGCGCTGGTGTGCTGCAAGAATAGGAAGCACATCCCTTCGCGGGCGTTCCATTCTTTTATTTGGGCGCGGATAGACGAGGTGATGTCGTGAAGCCCCTTGCCGGGGGTGTGTATCTCGAGGGTGGTTTTATTCCATGCCACGTTTGGCAAGTCCGCTTTCCCTGGCGGGCTTCAATAATCCGCTTTCCATGCCGTAGCGCAGGATGAAATAATTGGCAAGCAATGCCAGCCCCGCTGTCATATAACTTGCAGGGTAGGTGACCAGTGAAATAAAATCGAGGGTGTTCTGGGCGGCGACGGAAACGAGGTCATACCCGCCGCTCCAGTAAAAGGCATCAATGGCGTCTGTGATGGCGAACAGGATCAGCCCCCACCAGGGTCGGCTCCAGCGTCCACGCCCAAAGAGGAGGGAAAGCCAGATTGCAGTCCCCCCTGCGAGCACGTCCAGAACCGGGTACAGGATGGTCACGAAGAGGAAAGACCACGAATCATCCGGTTTTCCCTTTCTTACAATTTCCGTCAACAAGGCTGCCAGAATAATTGCAAAAACGACCATGCCCGCATAGATGGACAATCCCCGCCTCTGCCCCATCCCATACGCGGACAATAATTGCAGAACCAGCGAAAGCCCAAGGGAAAAGTAACCCAACAGCCAGAATATATCCACCAGTTGAAAATCGGGAGAAACGATCCCGGCGGGGAAAAAGTCAAACAGGATGACGCTGATCTCGCCGGCAACCCAAAACCATAAGCCGAGTGAAAATGCCACCCAGATTCGATGGGGGCGCTCCCCCCTTACAAACTGTCCGGTTACTGCGCTCCCGGCAAGCGCCGCCCCGATGGCGGGAACGAGTGTAATGTAATTGAAAAATTGCCCGTCCCAAAAAGCGTCGATATCGTTTTGCAGGGCGGCAAAATACTGCCACGATAAAACCGCAAGCAGGGCAAATGCCATACTCACCCCACCGATCAGGATTTGCCTGGGGGGAATGCCAAGAATGGTGGTTTTCTTTACATGATCCATTTTCTTCATTCCGAAAATGCGGCTGGTATCAATCGCAGGGATGTCAGCAGGCGGATGTCTGCGGGGTTAAGCAGGTCGAAGGTTTCCTTTAGCAGGCGGCGGGTCAGCGCGCTGCCGATCACGATGTCCATCAACATGCCCATGGACATGAACAGCGCCCGATAGGCGGTTTCGGCGTCCTTTGGATGGATAAAGAAATGCGAATCGGTTATGGCCGCCCTGCCCAGTGCGATCTTCCATTCCCAGGGCTGGATCTGTCGATTCAGTTCCTGCTCCAGCGTTTCGAGCAGTTTATGCCCCACCAACTCCTGGTAGCGGGCGAGAATCATATTTGTCCAATCCACGACTGCGTACCTGAGCGCCGCGCATTGATAGGCTGGGTCTGATTCGTCGAAAGCAAATGCGGAGACCTCCCAGGGAAAGCCGTTTGGAGATTCAAACCCGAATGTTTCCGTGAGAATGCCGCCTTCATTCGAAAATATCATGTCTGCCTTTTGAGCGCCGCCGCGCCAGAAAAGCGCCATGCCATATAAACCCGGGGAGCTAACCTCGACCAGCCCGCTCCAGTTCTCCCTCTGCCAGCGTTCGATATGCCTGCGCCAGTCTTCCGCATCTTGAATCGCAGCCCGCGCCACCTGCCTGGATTCAAATGCCAGGCGTGCAAGCCTGCCCGCCACATCAGACAGGTCAATCACCCGCACCTCCCCGGCTGACTTTGAAGGAAATGCTGTAAATTCGGAAGTTGAGAGGGTCTTTGCGCCCCCGTCCTTGAGGATATATGCAGAGACTGGGGTTCCGCCCGCAAAAAGCATCACGGCATAATCGCCGGTGCCCAGGTCTTTTTCGATCATCCCGGTTTTTTTGGTCTCGCGCAAATACCCATCCGCGTCTTTTTCAGGCGCGGCTTTCACCAAAACTCCGAGACGGGAAAGTGGATATGCCATGACGACACCGGGTTCGCCGCTGGAATTTTACTTTAATTTACTCGATCAGGAAGAGGAAATTCAAAACCAGCGCGCTGAAAAGTTGTTAGCACGGCGGAGACCAAAGCGGCGACGCGACGCCGTGCAGCATCTCCCGACTTTGGACTGCAAAATCAGGAGATTTTGCAGTCCAAATAACAAAATTTGAGCGCTCCCTCCGTGAAAGGCGCGAAAAAAGAGCCCAAGCCACAGAGAACACTGCGTTCACGGAGATTATTAAAGGGTTTTCTCAATCTTCTCTGTGTTCTCTATGGCAAAAAAAATAAAGAAACAGACTCTTACCCCAAAGCAATCAGATCGTCTCGACAAGATTCAAGGTCACAGTGAACTTCGTCCCCTTGTTGACCTCCGTATCCACATGAATGCCGCCCCTGAGTTCGCCCACAATGGATTTAACGATATACAAACCAATCCCGCTCCCGGGGATGTCCGCCGCAGTCACGTTGCGCGCGCGGTAAAAACGCTCGAACAGGTGCGGCAGGGCATCAGGCGGAATGCCCAGCCCGCTGTCTGAAATGGACACGCGCGCCTCCTTCCCCGTCTGCTCGAGACCAATCTCCACATCGCCCCCATCCGGCGAAAACTTGACCGCATTACTGAGCAAGTTGATAAATACCTGGTGCAATGCGCTGCGATCCCCCCAAATCACGCACGGCTGCGGCTGCGGCATAAAACGGATGTTGATATTACGCATTTTTGCAATCGGCTTCACCCCCGAAACCGACTCCTTCAAAACAGGCAACAGGTCGAGCGGCGCCATCTCCACGCGCAGCGCGCCATGCTCGAGCCTGCCCGCCATCAACAACTCATTGATCAAATTCTTCTGGCGGTTCAACTCGCTCGAAAGGGTCGCAAGATACTCCTCGCTCTCCTCGGGGGTGCATCCCTTGCGAAGCAGGTCGGTCATCAGAATCGCCGAGGTGATCGGCGTGCGCAGTTCATGCGAAGCCCAGTTGATAAAATCCGATTTCATCTGGTCGAGCCGCGCCTGCTCGGTAATATCGCGCACAAGGATCAGCGCCTCCAGTTTACTAAGCGGAAAAAGCCGCGCCTCGAAAACCCCGTCGCGCCCGGGCAGGCAGAACGAATCCACCATGCGCGGCTGCGTGAACAAAGTCTCATTTGGAATTCTCGGCAGCAATTTTCCGGCAACCTCGTCGCCCCACAAATCAATCAGGTTTCGCCCAATCACCACCGCCGCCTCCAGAAAAAGCGGATGAACCGGGCTGGCGTTGTAATCGAAAATCCGTCCCGAACGATCCACCCGCAGAAGCAGATCAGGCAGCGCGTCCACAATGATGCGGTTGCGGCGTTCACTCAGGCGCAGGGTCTCCTCATAATGAGTCCGCTCGATGGCAGCCCCCAAAAGGTTCGCGGTCGTCTGAACGATTTCGAAACTTGTCGGCAGCCAGGTCTGCCGGTCTTCCCCGCTGAACAGACCCAGAAAACCCCACATCCCCAGCGCCCCCTGAATCGGAACCGCCAGCACCGAAATCCCCGGCACGCTTGAAGCATTCTCAGGAGCATCGGGGATGGTAAAAACCCGGTCCGGAAACCTTGCCAAAGAATCCAAAAACGGATTCAACACCGCCTCCGCATCAAACTCAGGGACGGCTGGGTCCACCCATTTGTGGCGGATGCGCAGCGTTGAGTTTTTTGCCTCGAAGATCACGCAGCTAAACACGCCCACGGCATACCCAAGCAGCTCAAGCGACTCCGGCATCCGCCCCTCGATATTTGTCGAGCGGAAGAGCATCGCCGTTACTTCGCCGATGATGGATTGGGCGCGCATATTGCGCTTCAGGATGCGCTCGTTCTGCCTCCGCTCGCTGACATCGCGCGCGATCAATTGAACGCAGACCGGCGCCCCGGCTGAATCCAGCACCGCCGACGAACTCATCTCCGCCTGAATGAACAAACCGTCTTTTCTTCGCAAACTGCGCTCGAAGGGTCTCCTCGTCGGCTGCTCAAAAATCAGGCGCACCCAGGCTGATTTATCCAACCCGAGCAGTGCCGCCGCAGATTGCCCTGCCAGTTCCCCCTCGTCATAACCAAGCAAACGCCCGGCTTGCGGGTTGACGGCAAGCACCGTCAGGTCTGGACTGATGACAAAAATACAATCCCCCGCCTGATCGAACAACGCGCGGTAATCCAGCCCATTGTTCCAGGACGGCTCGCGGGTTCCGGCGCGGACGGGCGGATTCTCCACCGAGACAGCCTTTTCATCCATGCGCGGCATCGTCCACAGAAACATCGGGCAGCGTCCCCTGAATGCAGCACCCGCGCGCGCTTTCGAGAATGGTCACATCGCCTCCAAGCGAACGAAAGACCGCGCGCGCAATGGTCAACCCAAGACCCAAGCCCTGATACTCCCGCGCCGGTCCCTGGCTGATCTGGTAATAACGCTCGAACACCTGTTCGCGCAGCGAAGCCGGTATCCCCACCCCCTGATCCTCCACCACAACCACCGCGCCGCCGCGTTCGCCCGGAACGATCTTCAGGATCACCGTCCCATCCTTTGGGCTGAACTTGAAGGCGTTATCGACAAGATGCTGGATGGCGTGCGCGAACTCATGCCGGGGCGCCTTGATGGTTCCACTGGTGGAAATGATCGGCACAAAATTCAACGATTTTCCCTCATAACGCATCAGCCGTCGTTTGAGCGAAGGGAGAACATGGCTTTCAGGGTTGAACGCCTGGCGGACGTTGTTGGTCACGCCCTGATCGAGATCCGTCAGGAAGATAATATCGGAAATAAGAGACTCGAGCCGGTCTCCGCTGGCGCGCGCAATGCGGATGAATTCCTTTTGTTCCTCGACCGTTTCGAACTTTTGGGTGGCAACGATCTCAAGGAACATCATCACATTGTTGAGCGGGGTGCGAACCTCATGGTGAAAGTTCTGCATCAACTCACGGCGAAGCCGCTCCATCTCCTCCCTGTCGATCTGCCGCGCAAGGTCAAAACCGAGTTTGCGCTCGCCCCGCGCGCGCCTTAAGACCGCCTCGACCCGCGCCGCCAATTCGCCCACATCGAAGGGCTTGGTCACATAATCATCCGCGCCGAAGCGTATGCCGTTGACGCGATCCTCGACGGCGCTCCGGGCGGAGAGATAGATCAACGGCACGGCGGCAAGCGCCGGGTCGGCGCCGAGGCGTTTCTTTAATTCGATACCGTCGAGCACGGGCATCTTGATGTCCGATATGATCAGGTCGGGGTGATTTTCACTGGCTTTCAGAATCGCATCGCTGCCATTTTCCGCGGCGATCACGCGATACCCAAGCCGGGTCATAGCCGCAGACAGCCCCATGCGGATGGGCGCTTCATCTTCCACAATCAGAAGGAGGGGTTGTTGGTCGTTTCCCGTTTTCTCGTTCATTTTTTTACCTGCCCTGATTATCATCTCAATAAACCCGCTAATCATAATAATGCCATGACAATTTTTTTCAACTTTGTCGTTTTTAACGGGAAAATGAAAAGCGGCGTCGAAGGCTTGCCCGCCCCACCCTCACGCTGCGAATACGCCGCCTGGCATCCGTTACGCCGTTATAATGGAGGCATGTTCATAGACCAGGTAAATATTCATGTAAGATCCGGCAAAGGCGGCGACGGCATGGTTCACTTCCGCCGTGAAAAATACGAGCCGCGCGGCGGACCGGACGGCGGCGACGGCGGCAAGGGCGGCGACCTCATCCTCGAAGTCAAGCCGACGCTTAATTCATTGTCGCATTTTCGACCCAACCAATCCTTTGCAGCAGACGACGGGGCCAACGGGGGCGGCTCGCAAATGACAGGGCGCGGCGGCAGGGACCTCGTTATCAACGTCCCGCCGGGGACGATTGTTTACGACGCCGAAACCGGCGCGCTGCTCGGCGATCTGACCGACCCCGGTCAGCAGTTGATCGTCTGCAAGGGCGGGCGCGGCGGGCGCGGCAACCAGCACTTTGCCACGTCGCGCAACCAGGCCCCGCGGACGGCGGAACGCGGCGAACCTCACGAAGAGAAGATGCTGCGCCTCGAACTTAAACTGATAGCGGATATCGGCATCATCGGCTTGCCCAACGCCGGGAAATCCACGCTTCTATCCGTTCTGACGAACGCCAAACCCAGGATCGGGGATTATCCGTTCACGACTCTCGAACCGAATCTCGGTGTGGCTAAAATTGACGAGGAAGCGACGGTGGTACTGGCAGACATCCCCGGGCTGATCGAAGGCGCGCACGAGGGCGCGGGACTGGGTCACGACTTTTTGCGTCACATCCAGCGCACGCGGATTTTGATTCACATGATTGACGGACTCTCCGAAGATCCGCTTGCCGATTACAGCCAGATCAACACGGAGTTGTCGCTGTTCGACACGAAACTTGGGAAAAAGCCGCAGGTGGTGGTCATCAATAAAATTGACCAGCCGGATGTGAAGGAAAGGCTGAAGGAAATCAAAGCCGGTTTCAAAAAGAAAAAAGTGGAGATCGTCACGGCGTCGGCGATGGCGCGCGAGAACACGCGCGAGATTTTACTGTCGGCGTATAAAATGCTTCAGGAACTGCCCCAAGCCCAGGTCGAGGAAGAGGCGCTGCCCGTCTATAAACCGGAAACAGACCCGAACGAGTTCAAGATCCATAGGGAAGATGGGGACAAGTGGAGAGTATCCGGCATTGCCATCGAACGCGCGGCGAAGATGACCTATTGGGAACACCACGGCTCGGTGCGGCGCTTCCAAAAGTTGATGCAAAAACTTGGCGTGGATAAGGCGCTGCGCGAGGCGGGCGTGGAAGACGGGCATACGGTGTTTGTGGGTGATTTCGAGCTGGAATGGCAGGAGTGAATTCAGTGAATGGTGAATGGTGAATGGTGAGAGGCGTGGACTTTTGGACACGCTTCTTGTTTTGATTGCACACAGTTTCTTTACGATTTGTTCGAAAGCGGGGATACAATAAAAGCATGAACAGACAACGAATCATCACCGCGGGGTTGATCGCGCTTGGGGTGGTTGTGGCGGCATTCTTTGGGATGCGAACGCTGCGCGCCCTGAAACATTTTCACCGACCCGGTCTGCCATTTGACAAGCCGCCCTCCGCCAACCAGACCGATGTGGAGTTGATCCGCGACTGGATGACGCTTCCCTACATTGCGGATACCTACGATACGCCGCCGGACGCGCTCTTCATCAGCCTGGGGCTGCCGCCGGGGAAGCAGAACGGCAGGAAAAGTTTGAAGCAGTTGAACGATGAATACTTCCCCAACCAGCCGGATGTTGTTTTGAACCAGGTCAAAGCGGCGATTGGGGCGTTTCAGTCTCAAACCATGCCGCCGCGCCCGCTTTCCCCTTCCCTCCCGCCGACAACGCCATGAGTGAATCCGTTTCCGGTTTTTTTCTGACGCAGGTCATCAACTACGGCGCGCCCATCTTTGCGTTGACCCTTTTTCTCGGCGCAGTCGGTTTGCCGGTTGGCGCTTCCCTGATGGTGATTGCGGTTGGGGCGTTTTCGCAGCAGGGTTATTTCGATTGGGGGGTCATGTCTGTTCTGGGCTTGCTGGGCGCGCTTCTGGGAGACGCGCTCAGTTTTGGCATGGGATTTTACGGCAGGGATTGGGCGCAGAGAAAATTCGGCGCGTCGCCTGCGTGGAGAAATACGCGGGCGTATTTCGAGAAACGCGCCTGGGGGACGATCTTTTTCACGCGTTTTTTGGTGACGGCGCTGGCGATTCCCACCAACCTGATCGCGGGCGGCAGCGGTTATCCCTTCCGGCGCTTTATGTTTTACGACGCGCTCGGCGAGATCATGTGGATCGTCCTGTACGGCGGGCTGGGGTATATTTTCGGCAGTCAGTGGGAGGTGGTGAGTGAATTTATGAGTAACTTTGGCGGGCTGACGCTGGGAGTGGTGGTTTTGATCATCGGCGTCCGGCAGGCGCTCAAACGGCAGATTAAAAGGTAACGCCGACTTACCCACAGGGCGCTTTGCAGAGTCGGCGTTACTCATTAGTGATGATGCCCGCCGTCCTCATGGACGTGACCGTGGTCGAGTTCCTCTTCGGTCGGGTCGCGCAGGGCGACGACTTTGACGGAGAACTCCAACACGGCTCCGGCAAGCGGATGGTTGAAATCGAGTTTAACGGTCTTGTCGTCGAACTCAGCGACGTAGGCGGCTTGATGGTTGCCGTCCTCGTCGGTGACGTGCAACTCCAAGCCCTCCTCCAGTTTCATGTCCGCCGGGAATTCCGTGCGCGGGACATCGGTGAAGGCTTCCTCGTCGAATTCGCCGTATCCGTCTTCGGGCTGGACGGTGACGTTTTTGCTGTCGCCGATCTTCATGCCCATCATTTCATTTTCCAAGCCGGGGATGATGTTGCCGTACCCGGTCAGGAATTGCAACGGACCCGCCTCATCGGAAGAGTCCAACACCTCCCCATCCACGGTGAGTTTGTATTCCATCGAAACAACCAGACCGTCTTTTACTGTATCGTGCGCCATATTTTATCCTTTCGAAAATTAATGCGCCCATTGTACCAGCAGGAACGCCGCTCAGATATAATTTCATCATCCATATCATCGAGGAGAAAACCATGAAGAATCCTTCGACCAGCCCAGGGCGAATCCGCGCGCGAGACCTGGGGATTCCATTTGAGGGGACGCCCGGCGAATTCAACGCCATCACCGACGTGCCGGGGGTCACGGTGGGATATTCCACCATCATCGAAGGGACGGATGCGCGAACGGGCGTGACGGTCATCCACCCGCGCGGGCGGGAGGATTTCACACCGGTCTACGCGGGCATCCACTCCTTCAACGGCAACGGCGAAATGACGGGCGCGTTATGGATCGAAGAGTCGGGGTCGCTGGAGGGTCCGCTTGGCATTACAAACACGCACAGCGTCGGGGTCGTGCGCGATGCGATCATCGCCTGGCAGGTGAAGCACAAGAAACGCTACCAGCCCTGGGTACTGCCGGTGGTGGCGGAAACCGCCGACGCCTGGCTGAACGATATGGACGGCTTCTTTGTGAAGGAGCATCACGTCTTTGAAGCGCTCGATTCCGCAAAAGCGGGCATGATCGCAGAGGGCAACGTCGGCGGCGGGACGGGGATGATGTGCTATGAATTCAAGGGCGGCACGGGAACGTCCTCGCGCAAACTGCCGGAGAAACTCGGCGGCTGGACGGTGGGAGTTCTGGCTCAAACCAATTTCGGCAGGCGGCATCTGCTCACCATTGCGGGCGCGCCAGTCGGCAAACACCTGGTTGACGATGCTCCCATCACCAGCGGCGAAGATCCCTACCGAATGGATGACGGCTCGTTGATCGTCATCGTCGGGACGGATGCGCCGCTGTTGCCGCACCAACTCAAACGTGTGGCGAGGCGCGTCTCGCTTGGGATGGCAAGAACCGGCTCCATCGGCGGGAACGGGTCGGGGGACATCTTCCTGGCTTTTTCCACAGCCAATCCGGGGGCGGCAAAACCCAACGCCCAGGGAATTTCTGAAGTCCAATCTTTATCCAACGACAAAATTGACCCCGTCTTTGCCGCGACAGTTTTCGCCACGGAGGAAGCCATCATCAACTCGATGGTCGCCGCCGAGGATATGACCGGGCACGAGATCAGCGTGAAGGCGCTGCCGCATGGGGAGGTGAAGGAGTTGTTGGGAAGGTATGGGAGGGGGTAAGGCAGAAGGCAGAAGGCAGAAGGCAGTGGGCAGTAGGCAGTTGGCAGTTGGCAGTTGGCAGTGGGCAGTTGGCAGATTTGTGTTGTGGTAAGTTTCAGTGAAATCAATGATCTCAAAGGAGGATGTCATGGCGTACGTTGAACTGAAAGGTCACCGGGATTTGAAGGTGTATCAGGCGGCATATAAACTTGCCATGGACATTTTCAAGGAGAGCAAATCCTTTCCGAAGGAAGAAAAGTATTCGCTCACCGACCAGATCCGCCGCTCGTCTCGAAGCATTGCCGCCAATATCGCTGAGGGATTCAGGAAACGCCAATACCCGAAAATGTTCGTCAGCAAACTTGCCGATGCGGACGGCGAAGCGACAGAGACCCAGGTCTGGCTCGATTTCGCCAAGGATTGTGAATACCTCGCCCCTGAAAAATACCTTGAACTCATCAAAGGTTATGAAGAAGTCGGTAAAATGCTCGGCACAATGATGTCCATGCCCGAAAAGTTCATGCCCCGCTCCCCCCACAAGAAATAATCCAAGCCCCCCGCTTTCCGCTTTCCGCTTTCCGCTTTCTGCCTTCCGCCTTCCGCCTTCTGATTCAAACAACCCATCCCACCTCACTCTCGTATATCTCCCCAGTTCACCAAGGAGTTCTCATGGAAAATATTCTCGAAGTTCAAAACCTGGTCAAAAACTACGGCGATTTTCAGGCAGTCAAAGGTATCTCGTTCTCCATAAAGGATGGCGAGATTTTTAGTTTACTCGGTCCCAACGGCGCGGGGAAGACGACGACGATCTCGATGCTTTCCACGCTCTACGCCCCCACCTCCGGCGATGCGACCATTGCGGGACATTCCATCACGAAAGACGCGATGGGTGTGCGCAATGCCATCGGCGTGGTGCCGCAGGATTTGGCGTTGTACGAGGATTTATCCGCCCGCGAGAATTTGATTTTTTGGGGGCAGATGTACGGCTTGAGCGGCGCATCCCTCAAAAATCGCGTGGAGGAAGTGCTGAATCAGATCGGGCTGGTGGACAAGGCGAAGGATCGCGTCAAAACCTATTCGGGCGGGATGAAGCGCCGCGTCAACATCGGGGTTGGCTTGCTCCATAAACCGAAACTGCTCTTCATGGACGAACCCACCGTCGGCATTGACCCGCAATCGCGCCGCGCGATTCTCGATACAGTCAAAGACCTGAACAAGCAGGGCATGACCGTCCTTTACACGACTCACTACATGGAAGAAGCCGAGGAACTCTCAAACCGCGTGGGCATCATTGACCACGGCAGGTTGATCGCCATCGGCACGCAAAAGGAATTGACCCGTCAGGTCGGCGAGAGCGAGACGCTCATCCTGCACATCGGCGAGAACGAAGACCCCGAAGCGTTGGTGACTGCCTTCAAGGGAATCAAGGGCGTGCTGGAAGCCAACGCCATTGACCACGAAATTTCCGTCGTGACCCCCTCCGCCGCGGACGTGATGGCTCCCGTCGTGACCAAAGCCAACGAACGCGGTATCAAAATCCACTCGATTGACATCCGCGAGCCGAATCTCGAAGCGGTGTTTTTGCACCTGACGGGAAGGGCGTTGAGAGATTAGAGATTGGTAATTGGTAATTGGTAATTACCAATTACCAATTACGTTCTTGGAGAAACCATGCTCAAAACACTTCTCATCGGCATCAAAGATGTAAAACTCGCCTTCCGCGACCGGGCGGCGTTGATCTTCATGCTGCTGGCGCCCTTCCTGCTCACGCTCGGCATGGGACTGGTCACCGGCAGATTCAGCGGCGGCAATTCGACCGGCATCTCGGATATCCCCGTGGTCATCGTCAATTTGGATGAAGGCGAACTGGGGCAGGCGTTGGTGGATACCTTCAACAGCGAAGAGTTGGCTGACCTGGTCGAACCAAGCCCCGGCACGAGTCCCGAAGCGGCGCGTCAACTTGTAGAGGATGATAAAGCCGCGGCGGCGATCATCATCCCAATGGGATTCACGCGCAGCGTCATCCCGCAAACAGGAGATTTCGATAACGGCAGCGAGCCGGAGGTTTTGCAGATCGAACTGTACGCCAACCCCACGCGCCCGACGAGCGCGGGAATCGTCAAATCCATTTTGGATGAGTTCATGAGCCGCATCGAAGAGGGATCGGTCAGCGGGCAGGTTTCGATCATGCAGCTGCTCATCAGCGGAAGAATTTCTCCGCAGGACGCCGAAGCCGCCGGGCAGGAGATGACGGAGAAATTGCAAAACGCACCGGACGACGACACCCTGGCGATCGCGCTCAACACGTCCACCGCCGACGGCGCAGAAGTGGACTTCGATATCCTCGCCTATCTCGCGCCCGGCATGGCGTTGATGTTCCTGATGTTCACCGTCAGTTACGGCGGGCGTTCGATCCTCGCCGAAAAAGCGCAAGGCACACTGCCGCGTTTATTGGTCTCCCCCACCAACTCAACTCAAATTCTTGGCGGCAAGGTCTTCGGCATTTTTCTCACCGGCGCGGCGCAGATGTTCATCCTCATCGGCGGCACATCGCTGCTCTTTCAATTGAAATGGGGCGACCCGCTCGGTGTGATCGTCCTCGTGCTTGCCGCCGTCTTCGGCGCGACAGGCTGGGGCATGATCATCACCGCGCTCGCGCAGACGCCCGCGCAGGTCGGCTCCGTCGGTTCGGCGCTGATGCTGATCTTCGGAATCCTCGGCGGGAGTTTCATCCAACTCGACCAGATGCCCGCGTACGTGCAGGCGATCAGCCGCATCACCCCGAACTCGTGGGCGTTGGATGGATTCACCACCCTCGCCCTCGGCGGGACTCTCGCGGCTCTTTCCACGCCGGTCACTGCCCTGCTGACGATGGGCGGAATCCTGTTTGTAGCGTCTGTGATCCTGTTCGGACGGAAGAATCTGGCGCAGAAATAGCCCTCACCCCCTGCCCCTCTCCCAAAGGGAGAGGGGGGAGAATGAACATGAAAAAAATATTTGCCATCGCATGGAAGGACGCGGTCATCCGCTTTGCGAGTTCGTCGGAACTGCTGTTCTTCATCATCCTGCCGCTCATCTTCACCTTCCTGCTCGCGGGCGGAAGTCCCTCCGGAAACCCGACCAACAACCGCACCCGCCTCGTGGTTGTTGACCTGGCGGACAACTCCATTTCGCAGGAGATCATCGCCGAGTTGGAAAAATCCACAGCGGCATACCCGGATGTTCTTTCGCTGGAGGAAGCAGAAGATGAATTCGACGCCCGCCGCACAGACGCCGTCCTCATCATCCCCGCGGATATGGATACTGCACCCATTCAAAACGGAACGGCGCAGCTTGAATTCCGCCAGCAGCCCAACAACATGGACGCCAGCATATCCAAACGCGCCGTCCAAACCGCCATCCGCCGCGTGAGCAGCGCGGTCAATGCCGCAAATACCGCGCTGGAGGAAGCCAGAACGCGCGGGACATTCGAATCCACCGAAGCCGAGCAAGCCTACTTCGACGACGCGCTGAAACTCGCCAAAGACATGCAGGCAGACACGCCCGAACGCATCACCGTCATCGAAGGCGCGACGCCAGACCAGGTGGAGTATGACCCGCGGGCAAATACATCCGCCGGGCAGTTGGTGACATGGGTGTTCATCCCGCTCTTCGGAATCTCCGCCCTGTTTGCCTACGAACGCCAGCAGGGGACTCTGCGCCGCGTCCTCACCACCCCGACCAGCAAAGCCATCTTTTTGTTGGGGACGATCTCCGGGCAAGTGCTCATGGCGCTGATTCAAATGTCCTTGCTGATTTTGTTTGGCATGGTCGCGCTTGACCTGCAATGGGGACAGGAGCCGCTCGCGCTCTTTATCCTGCTCACCTGCGCCGCGCTCGCCGCTGGAGCCATCGGCACGGCGATGGGAACCTTCATCAAGACCGAGAGTCAAGCCAGCGGACTCAGCATCATGGCGGGCATGGTCATGGCGCTGCTGGGCGGCTGCTGGTATCCGCTCGAACTCTTCCCCGCCGCGGCGCAGACCGTCGTGAAAATACTTCCCACCACCTGGGCAATGCAGGGACTGCTCGACCTCGTCCTGCGCGGCGGCATGGTTTGATATTCGGCTTGAGTCGGCGGTTCTGCTTGGGTTTGCGGCGGTGTTTTTTGCGGTCGGGATGATGAGGTTTCGGTATGAGTGATGAGAAAGACGAAAGATGAAAGAAAAAAGGCGGAAGCAGTTTTACTGCCTTCCGCCTTCTGCCTTCCAGGCCGCTCTGCTTCCCTCTGCCTCTGCCTTCCGCCTGGGCGGCTTCCCCTGCCTTCTGCCCCCCGCCTCCGCCTTCTGCCTTCTGCCTTCTGCCTTCCGCCTTCCGCTCTCCTCTCACTTCCCACTTTCCTTCGCCTCCAGATAATCGCTGTACCCGCCTGCATACCCAACGAGCCCGCCGTTTTCGATCACCAGCAAACGCTGAACGGTCTGGTCGAGAAAATAACGGTCGTGCGAAATGACCAGCACCGTCCCTTCGAAATCTTCGAGGGCTTGCTCCAGCACTTCTGCCGAGGCGATATCGAGATTATTGGTGGGTTCATCGAGCAAAAGGAAATTCGCGCCGGAGAGAACGACCAATGCCAACTGCAAGCGGCTGCGTTCCCCGCCGGAGAGTTCGCCAATTCTTTGCGAGACCTGCTTATACGTGAACAGATACCGCAGCAAAAATGCCGTCGCTCTCGATTCGCTCATCTCGCCCGCATAGCGCACGGCGTCCAAAACCGTCTGGTTGAAATCCAAGGTCTCATGCTCCTGCGCGTAATGTCCAATCGAAACGCTGGGACCGATTTTTATCTCGCCCGCATCCGGCGTCTCTTTGCCGAGGATCATCCGCAGCAGCACAGATTTCCCCGCCCCATTCGCGCCGATCAGCCCGACTCGTTCTCCGTGCCAGATGGTCTCGTTGATATTCGCAAACACGCGCCTCTCGCCGAACGATTTGGAAATACCCGCGAGTTCCAATACCTTATTCGAGCCGCGCCAGCCGTTGAGTTGAAGTTCCATGCGCCTGCGTTCAGTGACCGGCTTCTCGACCTTGTCCATTTTGTCCAGCCGCTTCTGCATGGACTTGGACTTGCGCGATAAATCTTCGTTGTCGTACACCTTGCCCCAAATCGCCAGCCGTTTGATCGCCGCCTCCAAACGCTTGATCGTCACCTGTTGCGCGCGAAACATTTCCTCCTGCCGCGCCAGGCGCATTTCCTTGTCCGCCATGTACGAGGTGTAATCGCCTTCAAAGACCGTCAGCCTGCCGTCTTCGAGTTCGGCGATATGCGTTACGGCGGCATCCAGCAAATAACGGTCATGCGAGATGATGACCACCGTCCCGTCGTATTCGCGGATGAGTTTTTCGAGATAGATTTTCCCCGGCAAATCGAGATGATTGTCCGGCTCGTCGAGCAATAACACATCGGGATTGAGCAGAAGCAGCCGCGCCAGCCCGACGAGTTTTTTCTGCCCGCCGCTCAACACGGACAGGGGCTTGGTCAGTTCGCTTTGAGCGAGTCCCAGCCCGAGCAGGATTCCCCGAACCCGCTCCGGGTACGAGTCGCCGCCCAGGGCGTGATACTCTTCGATGAGGCGATGCTGTCGCTCGAGCGCGCGCTGTAACTTCTTCTCATCGCCATAGACTTCGGGATCGCCCAAACTGGATTCCACTTTTTCGAGTTCGGCGTGAACCTCCCCCACGCGCGGATTGCCCATGAGCGCGGCGTCGAGCGCCGTCAGCGTGGGATCAAGTTCGGGGTGCTGGGGCAGGTATCCCGTTGTAACGAGGCGTTGTCCAGAGCCTGTCGAAGGGCGGGCGCGGGTGATGACTCCGCCCAGTTCGGGGGCATGTTCCCCTTCGATCAATTTGAACAGCGACGACTTCCCCGCGCCGTTCGCGCCGATCAGACCGATGCGCTGTCCGCGTTGAATCTCCCAATTGAGATTCTCGAAGATGCGTTTCGCGCCGAGGACGAGGGTGATGTTGGAGAGTTGAATTTGGATCATGGTTTTTCTCGTGGCGCAAGCTTAAGCTTGCGGTACTTAAACAAAAACGCCGCAGACTGCCTGCGGCGTGTGAAAGCGGTGTGACCTTTCAGCATACAGGCGCAATACGACAAGGAACGGCGTTATCGAAGCCGTTGATCGCCAT
>JADJBU010000007.1 GCA_016703605.1 Candidatus Villigracilis adiacens
GGGGGAAGAGGCGTGGGACGTCCTCTTGCAAGGCGCGAATCATTTTTCCATCGCTCATCCACTGGATGAAACAACAGGTCGCTTTTTTTTGGATTTGGAAATGACAAGACCCGCGCAGGAAATTCGAAATGAAATTGCAGGTCTTGTGGAATTATTTATCAATAAACATGTTCGCGGACAAAATTAGAACTTCAGGCTGAGCACGCTGTCATTCGTAAAAAATAACAAGGAGAAAATCATGTTAAAGAATTTTTGGTGGCCCTCGAATTTTCGCACGTTGTAAAAGATAAGCCGATGCGCGTGACGGCATTGGAGCAGGAATTTGTGTTGTATCGCACGCCCGATGGCATGGCGCATGTGATGAGCGACTTGTGTGTACATCGCGGCGGCGCGCTTTCAGACGGCTGGATGAGCGGCGATTGCATTGTGTGCCCGTATCATGGCTGGGAATATAAAGCCGATGGTGCGTGTGTGAAGATTCCCGCGCAGCCCGATCTGGCTGTGCCGAAGAAGGCGCGCGTTGATTCGTATCCGACCGTTGAAAAGTATGGATACATTTGGGCGTTCCTTGGCGATCTGCCCGAAGCCGAGCGCCCCGCATTGCCCGACCTGCCGCACTTCGATAACCCCGATTTCAAAGTGGTGCGTGGCACATTTGAATGGCCTGTCTATTATGAACGCGCGCTTGAGAATTCTCTCGATGCCGCGCACGCTCCGTTCGTGCATGGCGGCGCATTTGGCAATCGCGATGAACCTTCCATTCCCGATTATGAAACCACATCGCATCATTTGGGTGCGGAGATGATCGTAACGCTCAAGCCGCAGCGCAAAAATATTCCAGGTTTATGGAAGCGTTTGTATAAGCAGGAAGAAGAACCCAAGGGCGTTCGCACTCGCGCCGCATTTTGGATGCCATGCATGACGCTGCTCGAAGTCTCGTTGCCCATGGGTCTGATGGTGTTGTTCAATTTTCATTTGCCGGTGGATGAATATCGAACCATCAAGTGGACGCAGCTGCGCACTTTCTTCAAAGGCGATTGGGCAGACGGCGATGCGCTCAAACGCGTGTTGAAAATTTTCAAGCAGGATTATCCCATTGTGCTTTCACAGCGCCCTGAATTGTTGCCCTACGACATCGGCGCTGAACTTTCGGTGAAGTCTGATGGCATTCAAATTGCCTATCGCAAGATGCGCCAGCAGTACATTGATAAGGGTTGGCAGATCGACATTCATCGCATCAAAAAAGAATACGGTCGCCAACATGCGGTGGTCATCCCTTCGCCTGCGCGCAAAGAAGTGCCTGAACTCGCCAAGGCATGGGTCTTGAACGAAGTGCCGACGGTGGATGTGAAGAAGTCGGACGATTAAGTTTCTTTCCTCTTTTTTCTTTGATGCTCGATAAAGAAAGAGGAAAGAAGAAAGAATTGGATTGGAGAACTCATGTCTTTACCGCAACAACTTTCGCTCGGCGCTTTAGAGAAGATAAAAACCCGCTTCGGACTCACCGAGGTCGGGTCGCCATATATGAGCCTTTTCTCACCGATGAGCCCTGCTCCGGTTGGCTCTGTCCGTATCTTTTGCGGAGAGAAGATACACAAGCTGGTCTACATCGGCTTGGTCGTCCCGTCCATCGGACTCGACTCGCATATGTTCTTCGCGTTCACCAAGCCCGAGAGCCACATCCCGCACTTTACACTTGACTCAGTAATGGCGGGTCCATACTTCGCCTTCCATCTTGATCTAATTCCCCGTGCAGATTTGGGCGCAAATCTCAAGTATATGAACGCCGCGTTTGATGGCTTAACTCCGATATTTGACGAAGCCAAGAAGATCGAAGGACTCACCGCCGCCCAACTTGGACCAAAGCAGTACGCGCTCATGTCTCCATGGATGTTGGCATACCGTGCAAGCGAATCCGCTTTCGAGCAGATTCAAACTCCCGTGAACGGCTACCTTGAGCATTGGTTTAACCTTGTCGAGAATGGCGTTCCTGCGGATGCTGTCCCCTCTGGCGATTTCGCCGCTCGCGACCAACTCAACCGCAACGCCATCTTCGACCCCGAAGTGGACAAGGTCTGGGCACAGGTGGAACGTCTCGTTGGGGCAGAGATTGGCGCGAAGTTGCGCGAGATATTGAAGAATCAGGATATAGAAAAGTAAAGAGCAGTAATCAGTTATCAGTGAATAGTCCATCTGATAACTGATTACTTTTTCACACACCGAAGAGACCACCACGACAATTATTCCGAGTAACGCAAATTGCCTTACAAATTGTCACCCTGAGCGGCGCAAGGGCCCGAAGGGTCTCTGAGACACGAGATGCTTCGCTTGCTCAGCATGACATCTAAGAGTGTTAGGCAATTAAAGTTACCCTGAATAACAAACCTCAGAAAGAACCACCTCATGACCAATCAACCCTCCAACTGGCAGAAATCCATCGAAGGCGAATGGCATGGACTGCCGTCCATCTTCGACACTGAAGGTAATCACATCGGTTACAACAAGGTTTATCGCTCGTCGGTTTTTGACAACGATAAAGGCTCGACGATGTATTACATGAACACACACTTGCAGGATTCGTCGGGTCCGCTGGTGGGACGATTCGAAGTGTCGGATATTTTTGCATTCGGCGTGATCGACTCGGACAAAGACAGAATTTATCTTGGTCCCGATTTCATCGGCGCGGGGCATCCGTATGGGACGCTGGTGGATGCGCACTACTACTCCCCCGGCTGGATAGGCGACCTGCGCACGATGGTTCCCATCCTGCCTGATATGCAGACGCAGGTGTATTCGTCGTTGATCTACGATGGACCGAAAATTTGCACAGTGTTCAATGGCATTTATAAAGTGGCGTTCGATTATCACGAGAACGCTGAAACGAAATCCCGCATTGACGCTCACTGCGAAGGGGAGAAAGTCAACGGACGCAACCCGCATATTTTGCCGTCCAAGAAAAACGGCGCGTGGGACGGCGAGATGCTCGTCTATGGCGCCGACCAGGAAAAATTGGGCGTCAATCAAGTTCACATTGATTACAAACCGCTGGATTTGTTGCGAGCTCGAGATGAACGTCTCGGTCAGCGGTGCGTTCGAGAAGAAATACAAATTCAACCGCTATCGCAATGCCAACCGTCACTTCTTTGAAGGACCTGATGTATTCGGCAACAGTTTCGGCTACGGACGGGCGTTGTACACGTCGCAGCACTTCTACGGCGAGTCGCTGAAAATCAAGGGACGTGAGTTCATCATTGACGATAACTTCACGATGAGCGTGGTGTGGCAGGTGTATAAGTCGGATAAGTTGTTGTATACGACGTTTGGGGTACTCAACTGGAAGGAATCGGCGGGCTAAAGCCCTGCCTCAGTTTGTGGAAGTCCGCTAAGCGGACCGCAATCAGCCCGAAGGGCTTCCATGTGCTGAGCAGGCGGCTTAAGCCCCGCTCAGGCAAGGCAAGAGAATATTATGTCAAAAACAATTGTCATCACAGGCTCCACCAAAGGCATTGGCTACGGACTCGCCGAGGAATTCCTCAAGCGTGGACACAACGTCGTTGTCAGCGGGCGCAAACAGGATGCGCTCGATAAAGCCGTTGCGACTCTTTCCGCAAAACATAAAAACGTCGCTGGCTGTTTGTGCGATGTGACCAAATACGAAGACAACGAAAAACTCTTTGCCTTTGCAAAGGAAAAATTCGGGCGGGTTGATATTTGGATCAACAACGCAGGCGTTGCCCACCCGATGACCAATGTTTGGGAACTGCCGCTTGAGGTGATCCAAGATTCGGTCAATGCCAATGTGTACGGCTCGATCTATGGTTCGCGTGTCGCTATCAAAGGGATGCTTGAGCAGGGCGGCGGATGGATCTACAACCTCGAAGGTTTCGGCTCCAGCGGACGTACCATGGCTGGGCTCTCCGTCTACGGCATGACCAAAGCCGCCGCTGCGTTTTTTGGCAAGTCGCTGGCGAAGGAAGTGAAGGACACAACCGTCAAAGTGGCGACCATTCAGCCTGGCATGGTCATTACGGATATGGTCACGGGTCAGTACAAAACGCCCGAAGAGTTGAATAAGGTCAAGCCGATCTTCAATATCATTGCCAATCGCCTCACTGATGTTGTGCCGTGGATTGCCGACCAGATGCTTGATCAATGAAAAGAACGGCGCCGTGCTCGAATTTCAACCGCGCTGGAAGTTGATGCTGAGATTTTTGACCGCGCCATTTGTAAAACGCAATCTTTTTGATTAGGAATTATTCATGACCTTTGATCCAAACGATTTCAAACGCGCCATGGGACAGTTCGCTTCGGGTGTGACCGTGGTCACGTCCAAGCATGGCGAGACTCCCATTGGCATTACCGCAAGTTCGTTCACCAGCCTGAGCCTCGACCCGCCGTTGGTGTTGGTTTCGCTCAATAAAAAATTGTTCACGCATAACGTCATCGCCGAGAGCGGATTCTTCGCGGTCAATGTTTTGTCTGCGCGGCAGCTTGAGATCGGGATGCGCTTTGCGGGCATGAAGCCTGAGATCAAAGATCGTTTTGCAGGACTGAAGACTCACACGGCGGTGACGGGAAGTCCGCTGTTGCCTGATTCGCTGGCATGGGTCGATTGCACTGTTTGGGCGATGTATGACGGCGGCGACCATACCATTTTTGTGGGCGAGGTCAAGGACTTGTCTGTGTCAGAGTTGGATATGCCTCTTCTTTACCACAACAGGCTCTGGCGTCGAAGCGAAGCGATTGAAATCCCAACGGTGCCGATGGAAGTTAATTTAGTCGAAGTCGGGCTGCGGGATGGAATCCAGCGTGAGGAGAAGTTCATCCCGACCGACATGAAAGTGGAATACGCCTCTCTCCTCGCCGACGCTGGACTCAAGAATATTCAGGTTTCCTCGTTTGTGAATCCGAAGATCGTGCCGCAAATGGCGGACGCTGCTGAAGTGTTTGCGCGTTTGCCCAAACGCGATGACGTGACCTTTAGCGCGTTGGTGTTGAACATGAAAGGCGTGGAGCGCGCGATCGCGGCGGGTGTGAAGCAGTTGGAAATGGGCGTGCCTGCCAGTGAAACGCTCGCGAAGAAAAATGCCAACACGACCGTTGAAGATGGAATCGCGGAAACTGCCGAGATGGTGAAGATGGCGCGTGAACATGGCGTGAAAGTGCGCGTCGGTGTGCAGGTGGCGTTCGGCTGTGCGTATGAAGGCAAGATCGAACAGGCGAAAGTCGTTTCGATGGCGCGCAGATTTTTAGCGATGGGCATTGATGAACTCTCGCTGGCAGACTCGGCTGGCTTGGGTAACCCGCAATTGATTCGACGTATGGTGCAAGAAGTTCTGCCGCTGGCAGGGAACGTGCCTGTGGTTCTGCACTTGCACGACACGCGCGGACAAGGCTTGGCGAATTTGTTGTCCGCATTGAAATCGGGTGTGACCATGTTCGATACATCGTTCGGTGGACTCGGGGGATGTCCATTCATTCAGACCGCGAAGGGCAATGTCGCCACTGAAGATACGGCGAATATGCTGCACGAAATGGGCATTCAAACGGGTGTGGACTTGAAGAAAGTCGGCGCGCTGTCACGACGTATGGAAGAATTTTTGGGCAAGGAATTGCCTGCGAAGATGCATAGGTTAGTCGAATAGAGAATAGAGATTGGTAATTAGAGATTAGTAGTTACATAATCTCCAATTACCAATTACCAATTACCAATTACCAATGAAACAAACGATTAGCGAAAAAATCCTCTCCCAACACGCTGGCAAGCCTGTGAAAGCAGGCGATATTGCCATTGTCCGCGTGGATGGGGTGATGGCGACCGATGCGACGTCACCGTTTGCGATCAAGGCGTTCCGTCAGATGGGCGGGAAGAAACTTTGGGATGTTGAGCGTGTGTCGTTGATCATTGACCATGCTTCGCCCGCGCCGAATGAGACGGTTGCGAACTTGCACAAACTCATGCGCGATTTTTCGGCTGAGATGGGTTGCAGGTTGTACGACATCGGCGAAGGCATCTGTCACCAGTTGATGGTGGAAGATGCTCATGTAAAGCCAGGAGATCTTTTTCTCGGCGCGGACTCGCACACCCCAACCTATGGCGCGTTGAACGCTTTCGGTATTGGCGTCGGTTCGACGGATTTAGCCGCCACGATGTTGACGGGCAAGACATGGCTCAAAGTGCCGAAGACCATCAAGATCACATTGAACGGTGAACTGAAAAAAGGCGTGACCTCCAAAGACTTGATCCTCTTCCTCGTCAAAGAACTTGGCGTGGAAGGCGCGAATTATCAAGCCGTGGAATTCACAGGCGAGACGATCAAGTCCATGACGCTTGCCAGCCGCATGGCAATTGCCAACATGAGTTCCGAAATGGGAGCGAAGACAGGCTTGGTCGACCCAACAGGACTCGACCTTTGGTATCCCTTCGAACCGACCTTTGCAGATAGCGACGCAGAATACGTTCGCAAGTTGACCTTCGATGTTTCAAATCTTCGTCCACAAATTGCCAAGCCGCACTCACCTGAGAACGTCGTCGCCATTGATGAAGTTCTGGGAACGAAAGTTCAATATGCTTTTATCGGTTCCTGCACCAACACACGGCTCGAAGATCTCCATGCCGCGGCGCAAGTGTTGAAGGGCAAGAAACTTACCAGCACACGACTCATCATTGCGCCCGCCTCCAAAAAAGTTTTCAATGACGCGCTCAAAGATGGCACGATCCAAATCCTCTCCGATGCTGGCGCGACCTTCATCACCTCAGGATGCGGTCCCTGCGTGGGGTCACATCTCGGCGTACCAGGGGATGGGGAAGTGGTCATCTCGTCTACGAACCGTAATTTTCAAGGGCGCATGGGCAACCCCAAAGCGCAGGTCTATCTCGGTTCGCCCGCTGTTGTGGCGGCATCTGCGCTGGCGGGGGAGATTATGGAGCCTCTGAACCAACAGAATGACAACCACCGCTCACGTCTACCCCATCGACAACATCGACACCGACCGCATCATCCCAGGTAAATACACCAAGACCCTGGATATGTCCGCGTTGGCTTCGCATGTGCTTGAAGACCTCGACTCTGAATTTTCAAAAAAGGTTCAGCAAGGCGATATCCTCGTGGCTGGAAATAATTTCGGCTGCGGTTCATCGCGTGAACAGGCGCCGATCGCGCTCAAAGCCTCGGGCATTTCGGTTGTAGTTGCAAAAACTTTCGCAAGAATTTTTTATCGCAACGCCATCAACATCGGTCTGCCCGTCATCGAAGTGGAACAACACAACATTCAATCAGGCGATTCCATTTCGGTTGACCTTGAGAATGGTGTCGTCACAAATCATACAAAGAACGAAACCTATCAAGCCACCAAAATGCCGCAGCAGATGATCGACATTCTCAACGCGGGCGGGTTGGTGAATTATTTGGTGAAGCATGGCGACTATGTATAAACGACCGCTGACGACCGACCACCGACCGCAATTACTATTTACCAGTTACCAGCCGTCCACCGTCTGCGGTCTGCCGTCGAATTTCTGCCAATGACCCTTCATACTCTCTCCTCCCTCCGCGTTCTCGAATTCAGCCACGCCGTGCTGGGTCCTGCCTGCGGACTTGTTCTCGCCGACCTTGGCGCGGAAGTCATTCGCATTGAGCCGCTGGATGGTGACCCGACACGCAAACTCAAGGGCTTTGGCACGGGCTATTATCCCTTTTTCAATCGCAACAAAAAGAGTCTCGCCATCGATATCAAATCTGATGCGGGGCGTGAAGTCATTTTCAAATTATTGGAATCGACGGATGTCCTGATCGAAAACTTTGCGCCTGGGACCATGGATCGACTCGGCTTTGGATATGAAGCCCTCGCCTCGCGTTACCCGAAGCTTGTGTACTGCTCCCTGAAAGGATTCCTCCCCGGACCCTATTCCGCCCGCCTCGCCCTCGACGAAGTCGTCCAAATGATGAGCGGACTCGCCTACATGACGGGACCCGTCGGTCAGCCTCTCCGCGCGGGCGCTTCTGTCATTGATGTGATGGGCGGCACTTATGGAGCGGTTGCAGTCCTCGCCGCGTTACGCGAACGCGATGTGACGGGCAAAGGTCAACTTGTGAAGAGCGCTTTGTTCGAAACTGCTGCCTTCCTCATGGGACATCACATGGCATACGCGGCAGTGACCAAGGAGCCCGTCCCGCCGATGCCTGCCAGAGTCAGCGCGTGGGCGATCTACCGAACATTCAATACTTGCGAGAATGAACTGGTCTTCATCGGTGTGACCAGCGACAAGCAATGGGTGCGCTTCTGTGAGTCGTTCGAGTTGCAAGACCTGCTCGCGGATGAACGCCTCGCCACGAATAATGGTCGCATTGACCAGCGCGAATGGTTGATCCCTCAATTAGCGGAGAGAATAGTCAAACTATCTAAAGTCGATGTTTTGAATCGCTGTGAACAGGCAGATGTCCCATTTTCGCCGATCGCCAAACCCGAAGACTTGTTTACCGATGAGCAGTTAATTCAGGGTCAGAGTTTGTTGGAAACCATATTGCCCAATGGCGACACGACTCAACTTCCACGCCTCCCGTTGTTGTTAGGCGGCGCAGGCTCGCAGTTAGAGATCAATCCGCCCAAGATTGGCGAACATTCGCGGGAAATACTAGCCGAGATTGGAATTGACCAAACCACAATTGAAAAATTAATACAAGATCATATCGTAGCAGACCGTTCAAACGCGGTCACCATGTCGGCGGTAACAAGTTACAAATTCATTCATGTACGACTTACTCATCAAGAACACAAAACTTGTCCGACCGAACCAGACGAGCGTGGAAGTGGCAGATATCGCCATCAGCGGGGGGAAGGTTCAGAGGGTGGCACCAAGCATCCCTGCGGAAGAGGCGAAAGAAGTCCATGATGCGAAGGGACTGTTGGCGTTCCCTGGTCTCGTTGATGGGCACATGCATGTCGGTATCTATTCCCCGTTGGCGGAAGATGCGATCACGGAATCCAAGGCGGCGGCGATGGGTGGCGTGACATCGGCGCTGACGTATTTCCGCACGGGCGAATATTATTTGAATAAGGGCGGATCGTACAAGGATTTTTATCCAGAAGTGTTGGAAATCTCAAAAGGCAAATACTGGGTGGATTATGCCTATCATCTTGCGCCGATTAACAAAGGTCACATTGATGAAATGCCGATGTTGATGAATGACTTCGGCGTGTCGTCGTTCAAGATATTTATGTTTTATGGCGGGCATGGACTGCATGGCAAATCTGACCAGCAGCATAATTTTTTGAAGTTGGAAGAAGGCGAGAAATACGATTTTGCGCATT
This sequence comes from Candidatus Villigracilis adiacens, assembly GCA_016703605.1. Classification (GTDB taxonomy): domain Bacteria; phylum Chloroflexota; class Anaerolineae; order Anaerolineales; family Villigracilaceae; genus Villigracilis; species Villigracilis adiacens. The sequence goes on from JADJBU010000007.1 coordinate 9,313, forward strand.
TCGAGTTCATCATGCGTAAGTTGAGCGAGATGATTGAAGCGAATCCGAAACAAGCTCCGCACATCAGTTTGAGTCTGCACTGCGAAGTGGCAGACATTTTGAATGCGTACACGTCGATGGTGCAGCGCGATGGCAAGTTGAAGGGACTGCACGCCTATAACGCGGCGCGTCCGCCGCACAGTGAGGGATTGGCTGTGTTCATCGCTTCGTATCTTGCGCATGAGACAAGTTGCGCGAATATCAACTTGTTGCACCTGACATCACGCAAGGCGCTCGAAGCGGCGTTGATGATGAGGGATTTATTTCCGCATATCAACTTCAGGCGCGAAGTAACGATTGGACATTTACTGCTCGACACCGACGAACCCAACGGCGTGCTGGCAAAGGTCAACCCGCCGATTCGCCCGCGTGCAGATGTGGAATTTTTGTGGGAGAAGGTGCTGAGCGGCGATGTGGATTGGGTGGTCAGCGATCATGCCTGCTGTTCGACCGAGATGAAATACAACGCCGACCATCCCGATGATATTTGGATGGCAAAATCTGGCTTTGGCGGCACGGAATACATGTTGAGCGGCTTGCACAGCGAAGGCTCCAAACGCGGACTGTCCTTGAATCGCATGGCGGAACTCGTTTCATGGAATCCCGCCCAGCGTTATGGACTTTTATCGAAGGGCGATATCGCCGAAGGTTACGATGCGGATATCGTTCTGTTCGACCCGAATGAATCGTTTGTTGTTAGAGCCGCTGAATCTGAATCAAATCAAGGATACACTCCGTTCGAAGGGCATGAACTCACAGGCAAGGTCAAGGCGACCTTCGTGCGTGGGAACAAGGTGTATGAGAACGGAAAGATTTTGGGTGAAGCAAAAGGTCAATACATCAAACGCCCAACCCTGTAAGATTTCTTTCGTCTTTCCTCTTTCGTTTTGCAAGGAAAGAAGAAAGATGAAAGTAGCCAAGATGAAAAGGAACCTACATTGAACAAACGCCTCTTGAACGTCGGACTCATCGTCCTCATAGACATGCTCGGCTTCGCGCTGATCGTGCCGTTGTTAACCTTTTTCGCTGATTCGTTCGGCGCCACAGAATTTCAAACGGGACTTCTCGTCTCGTCCTATGCGCTCATGCAAATGATCAGCGCGCCGATCCTTGGACGTCTCTCCGATAAATACGGACGCCGTCCTGTTTTTCTCATTAGCATTTTGGGAACCTTCATCGGCTTTCTGATTCTTGGCTTTGCCAATTCAATGGTCTGGTTGTTCGCCAGCCGCATTCTCTCAGGGCTCACGGCTGGGAATATCTCCGTCGCACAAGCCTACATCGCCGATGTGACCGATGAAAAGAATCGTGCGCGCGGCATGGGTATGTTTGGCGCGGCGTTTGGCATTGGCTTTATTCTCGGTCCAGCCATGGGCGGCATCTTGAGTCAATATGGTTTTGCGGTGCCAGCCTTTGTTTCGGCGGCGTTGGCGTTCATCAATCTGCTTACTGTCTTTTTCTGGCTGCCCGAATCGCTTACCGATGAACGCCGCGCAGAACTTGCCGCGCAAAAGAAAGCGGATATTTCATTTGCTGCTTTGCTCGCCGCACTCAACCATCCCAAGGTTGGTTCGCTTTTGTGGGTGCGTTTTGGTTTTGCGATTGCATTCAATTCATTTCAAACGGTTTTTCCGCTTTATGTGCTCAATAAATTTGGCTTGGGCGCACAGCAGACGGGTTACATCCTTGCTTATCTCGGCATTGTCTTGGTCATCATGCAAGGCGGGCTGATTGGTCCGCTTTCGGCGCGTTTCAAAGAGTCAAGCCTCATCGTCACCTTCCTTGGGTTTACTCTGGTCGGTATGCTCGGTTGGACGTTCTCTCAGTCTATTCCAATGCTGCTCGTTGCGATGTTTCCCATGGCAGTTGGCGCAGGCTCGTTCAACGCGCTTATCAACTCTGCCATCAGTAAAGCCGTCACGCGTGATGAAGTCGGCGGCATGTTGGGATTGGGCGCAGGGCTTGAAAGCGCCACACGCGTGGTCATGCCTGCCCTGGCAAGTTTTCTGCTCGGCGCGTACGGCACATCCACGCCTGGGGCGATGGGTTCGGTGGTGCTGGCGATTGTGTTGGTGTATGCCTTTATCAATCTTCGACCGCAGACCGCCGACCGCAAAGAAAGATGAAAGAGGAAAGAAGCGGTCAGCGGTCGGTCGTCAGCCGTCTTTCTTCTTTCCTATTTCATTCAAACATTGAGCAAATTATTTTCATCAACCATAACCAAAGATAGGAATCAAAACCATGCCCCAAACCAAACTCACCGCCGAATTTCTTTTTGATGATTTGACTCCCGCCGAACGGACTCGCGCCGAACGAGTCGAATCGATTCTTCCTGAGTTGCGCGCGCACGCCGAAGAATCAGATGCCGCTGGAAAATTTTATGTCCCGCATCGCGCGACACTTGCCAAAGCTGGCTTGCTCGGACTCGTCGTCCCCGAATCCTATGGCGGACTCGGCGGCGGTCTGCGCGACCTAGCCGCCGCGACCTTTGCAATGGGCACGGCATGTCCATCCACGGCGTTGGCATATTTCTTCCATTGCTCAACCTCATCGCGTGGCATCCTTGCGCTCGATGCAATTGAGGAAGGTAAATTCACAGAAGAAGAAATCCCCGCTGTGCGAACCTTTGCCGAAAATGTTTTGCATCGCATGGGCACAAAGAATCAGCTGCTCGGGAATTTTGCCAGCGAGACCGCCAAGTCATCGCAAAGCGCAGTCTTTATCTCCACCGAAGCCGAGAAAGCCGAAGGTGGCGGTTGGAAACTCAACGGCGTGAAATCATTCGGTTGCAACACGGGCGTCGCGGATGCGTATTTGGTGGCGGCGAAACTCAAAGGGTACGATACGGCTGAAGGCTTGGTCATGTTCTTCGTCCCGCGTGATGCGGAGGGCGTGAAGGAACGTCCGCAGTGGGATGCATTGGGGATGCGTGCCACCGCGTCACATGGCATCATCCTTGAAAATGTTTTTGTGCCCGACGATGAATCATTGGCAATCCCTGGCGCGTTCGTCAAGTTGATGGGTGCCAGTCGCGGCTCATTGATGGGCAACCAGCCCGCCATCTCTGCGATTTATCTCGGCGCGGCAAAACAAGCCTATGACTATGCTCTCGATACAACGATGAAGATGAAGTTTGAAGACACAGGCAAACCGATTGCGACCAGCGCGTTCCATCAAGAGTTGATTGGTAAAATGACGGTCGAAATCGAAACCGCGCGTTTGTGGTTGCGCCGCCAAATTGACCTGGAGACTTGCGAACCGCCGATTGCATCCAAGACCGAAGTGGTGCAACACTGGCGCATGGCAAAAGGCACAGCCTCTGAAGCGTGCTTTGAAGTGGTGCAACTCGCCATGAAGATGACTGGCACAAGCGGCACCGCCAACAAAGGCGTCATCGCCCGCATGTTGCGCGATATTGCCATGAGTCTCGTCATGGCATTCCCCGCCGAACGCGGACGCCTCGAAGCGGCGAAGTCCATCACCGATGGCGCGGAGACGAAGTCGTTTACGGTGAAGCAGAACTGACCGCAGACTAGAAAACCCGACCGCAGACCGACGACGGCGGACTGCGAAACCAAACCCATAAGACTCGGTCGGAGGTCTCCCGTCGGCGGTCAAATTACCAATTACCAATTACCCAAGGAGTAACCATGTCCTTCCCCGAAATCAAAATGCCCCCGCTCGAAGAAGTAAAAGCAAAATTCAAACTCTTCGATTACATTGACGGTGAACGCATCGCCCCGACTGTGGACATGAAAGCCTTCGTCCACAACCCGAACACAGGCGAAAAGATTGCCCCGCAAATGGCGACCAGCCCTGAGAACATCGAACGCGCCTTGCAGGTCGCGCAGCGTTTGCATGAGTCAGGCGGGTGGGCGAATACCTCTCCCGAAAAACGCGCCGAGATTCTCGATAACGCCGCCAATCATCTGATGGGACTCACTCCCATGATTGCCGCCGTTGAATCCTATAACACGGGCATTGTCTTCGGCACCACAAGTTTTGTCAACGCCATTGTCTGGCTCGCGTTCAAAGCCGCCGCTGGCGTGCTCCGCAGTGGATACGCTGTCAACAAAGTCCCAGGTCCGCATGGCGATGTGGAAGTCCTGCGCAAGCCGCTCGGTGTTGCGGTCGCCATTGTCCCGTGGAATTCTCCCGCCGCGCTCGCCGCGCACAAAATCGCCAACGCGCTCGCCGCGGGTTGTCCCGTCATTCTCAAGTCCACCGAGTGGGCGCCGTATTCCTGTCTCTTTCTCGTTGATGGACTCGAAGCCGCGGGCTTGCCCAAGGGTCTCTTTCAAATCGTCAACGGCGGCGGTGATGTCGGCGCAAAACTCGTCGGCGATAAACGCGTGCGTGCCGTTTCGTTCACGGGCGGTCTGCATGGCGGTCGCGCTGTTGCCGCGGCGTGCGCGCCTGATTTCAAATCCCTGCAACTCGAACTTGGCGGTAACAATGCCATGGTCGTTCTCGCTGACGCCGACATTGATAAGGTCGCCGATGGCATTGTCGCGGGCATGACCACGCTCAACGGTCAGTGGTGCCGCGCGCTTGGTCGCCTTATCGTCCACGAATCGATTCAAGACCAGGTCGTCAACGCCGCGCTGGATAAATTCAAGCAAGTCAAAGTGGGCGACGCGCTCTCGATGGAATCCCAACTCGGACCGCTCGCCAACTCAGCGCATCATGGTCGTATCCTGGACGCGGTCAACGCGCTCAAAGCCAAAGGTGGACAAACGCATCACTCCGCCCCGACGCCTGATTCGAAAGGCTATTATCTTTCTCCCACGCTGATAACGGGAGTCGCCCCCGAAGAGACTCTCGAAGAAATCTTCGGACCCGTCGCCACTGTTCACTCCTTCAAAACCGACGACGAAGCCGTCAAACTTGCGAACCAAACTCCGTACGGCTTGGGCGGCTACGTCTTCTCGAAAGACGAAGACCATGCCATGCAGGTCGCACGTCAAATGAACACGGGTGGAGTCAAGGTCAACGGTGTGAGTCTGCTCGAATTAAATGTCGATGCGCCCCGTCCCGCCTGGGGACTCAGCGGCTTCGGCGAAGAAGGCACATTGGAGACCTTTGATGTCTTCTGTGGAAAATCTGTGGTGGGGATTGCAAGTAAGTAGGCGAACAAATCAAAACGGACAGGCATCCCTGTCCATTTTGATTGAATAACAATCGCTGTCATGTAACGTTCATTGGTTGAGTCAATCGCTTTCTTGGGGCTATTTTGACGGCTGATAGATTCTTGTCTCCGGTCTAAAAGCCGCCCATGAGAACCAGAAATGATTTACGGAAACGACTGGCGCAAGCTGCCTGCCTGAGAATTCGCCTGCAATTGCCTGACCGAGAATATTCCACTCACTGCCTGTTTGCAAATCGAAGATACTGCCATCTTTGAATTCAAAATCAAGAGTCGCGCCTTCCAAGACTCTGGAATACGCCGCTGCTGTGCCGATGTCACGCCCTTCGGGAATATTATTCGCATCCAGCGCGGAGGCGGTTCCTTCCACCCAGAAGATAGCCACCTCTTCATTCCCCACAGAGTCGTTGATAATATTTACTTCTCGTAGCACATCATACGGATACGCAACCGCTTCATTGTTCAGGTCAATTGTTAAGACACGAGCCATTGGCGGGAGTTGATCAGGCGTCGATCCATCATACAGGAATGGGGTCTGGTTAATGTCGTCGTAGCCGAAATAAGGATTCCGCCCATAGTCGCGTGAATTTCCTGTGTCTCGCGAGAGAACAAGCCCATCAGGATATTGTGATTTGAAATCTGCCCAAGAGATCATCGCTGCGGGATAAAACTCCAGTTGCGCTCCCGTGTTTTCACCTGCGATGGCATCGCCTGTGGCTTGTTGCCACCAGGTTTCAGTTTGGCGGTCGTACATGATCAAGTTGCTATAACGCAATCTGCCTGTTGTGCCGAAATCCAAGACCTGCCCATCGAAGGCGCGCTTGAAAGCGATTGCCGTATTACACAGCGGACAGAACGAAACCATCAACGGTTCGCCGCCAACCGTATCATTCACGATCTCATGCCATATCAAAATTTGGATGGGATAGGCTTTCGCTTCGTCGTTGGCTTGGACGAATACGACGGGTTCGCGGTCATCGAGCCATTCATCCGCTTCTTTCGTGGACTGGAACTTGGGCGCATCTATTGAGGGAATCCCATCTTTGGGCGGACCTCCCGAAAGGATTTCGGAATACGGCACCGAATGTTTGCTGAAGTCGGTGGTGAATTCGCTTTCGGCGTTGGGTGGAGGAGATTCGGCTGGAAGCAAGGTTAAGGCTGGTTGGGGAGAATCAGGCACGGGTGAGTCAGATGCGGCTGTCCTCGCTTGGGGAAAGATTGTGCAGGAGGATAAGGTCAAGGCGAAGATGATGATGGAGATGAGGAATTTTTCCATAACTGTGTGACAGGTAAGCGCGGAAACATCTTACAAAATGATTAACGTTTTTTAACCTGGTAAGAACGGGGCGGGAATTGTTTCCAATAGGGAAAGGAAAATTTATGACTGAGAAAAATTTTTTTCAACGCAATGGACAGAAGATCGCCGCGCTTCTTTTTTGGGTGGGGCTGGTTGCCCTCTATCAGGGATACGCTGCCTCGAACGGACTCTCCCCTCTGCAGGTCGTTCAGCAGTTGCTCGATTTTATGAAGAACGGCGCATGGGGCGTGTTGATCTATATCGTTTTGTATGCCGTGCGCCCGTTGATTTTGTTTCCATCCACCGTCCTCACTTTGGCGGGTGGTTTTGTGTTTGGACCTGTTCTCGGTGTTTTATATACGATTATCGCCAGTAACATTTCGTCCACGATTGCGTTCTATGTGGGGCGTTTCTTCGGCGAAGGGATATTTAATGAGGAGACCCTAATGGCTCTGATGGGCTGGTGCAGAAATATGCGCGCCGTCTGCGCGAGAACAGTTTTGAAACGGTGATGACCATGCGTTTTATTTTTCTACCGTATGACGCGGTCAGTTATCTGGCGGGCTTTTTGAAAATAAAATATTGGGCATTCATTCTGGCAACGGCGCTCGGCTCCATCCCAGGGACAATTGCCTTCGTAGGTTTTGGTGCTTCGATTGAAAGCTTTGATGGTGCCTTGCCGAAGTTCAACCCCGTGACTCTTGGGGTTTCGGTGGCGCTCTTTATTGTCAGCATTGTTTTATCGAGAATATTCAAAAAACGTGAAGGGATTTCAAAATAGAGGAACACACATCATGACAAATCATTTTCACACCATCGTCATCGGCGCGGGGTCGGGCGGGATGACGGCGGCGATTGGGTTGGCAGGGCTGGGCAAGCAGGTGGCATTTATCGAAGGCAATCATGTTGGCGGCGATTGCACGAATGTGGGCTGTGTGCCGTCGAAGACGTTGATTCATTTGGCGAAACATTTCAAGCCTGGAATGAATCCCGATGAGGCTTTGCAAGAAGTGACCCGCAAGCGTGACGCGCTGCGCGACAAAGAGACCGAAGAAGTGCGCCATTTGAAGAACGTCACGTTTATTGAAGGCTGGGCAAAGTTCAGCGCACCGAAGGAAATTGAAGTGACGTTGAAAGCAGGCGGCACGCAAAAACTCAGTGCGGAGAATATCGTCATTTCCACGGGGGCGCGCCCGCGCATGATCGAAATTTCTGGCTTGCCGAAGGAACGCACGCTGACGAATGAGTCACTATTTGATCTGCGGGATATGCCGAAGCATTTGGTGGTGGCTGGGGCGGGAGTGATTGCCATGGAGATGGCGTTCGCCTTCCGCAAACTTGGCGCAAAGGTGACCATGTATGCACTGGACCCGCGTCCGCTGGCGGTGTATATCCCTGAGGTCTCGGAGGCATTGCAGCCAGAGATCGAGAAGAAGGGGATTGTTACACATTACGGCGCAACTGCTACGGGATTTGACGAAGCCGCCAAAACGCTGACCTTGAAGCAGGGCGAGAAGGAAATCAAAATTCAGGATGTGGACAAGGTTTTAGTTGCAGTCGGTCGGGTGCGGAATCTAGAGTCGCTCGGACTGGATCAGGCTCAAATTAAGTGGGATGCGCGGACGGGGGTGCAGGTCAACTCGTTTGGGGAGACGAATGTCAAAGGTGTGTATGCGATTGGGGATGTCACGCCTACGTCCGCTTTTACGCATTCGGCAAATGCGCAGGGACGACGTGTAATTCAGCGAATCGCATTTCCATTTTTGCCGTTGGCGAAGAAAGAACCGATCTTCCCGAATGCGACTTTTAGTGACCCCGAAGTGGCGAATGTGGGGCTGACGCAAAAACAGATCGCGGAGAAATATCATCCGCAACTCATCAAGCGTATTCGTGTGGATTTCAAAGATCATACGGATCGCGGCTACACCGATGGCGTGGAAAATGGATTCATCATTGCCGATGTGATTCGACTGACAGGTCAGATTTTGCATGTGACTATCGTGGGCACGAATGCTTCGGAAATGATCTCGTTCTTTACGCTTGCCATCAGCCAGAAGATTTCACTGCACAAAATTTATCGGCTGGTGTATCCGTACCCCACATTTTCGAGTGGCATTTTGAAAGTGGCAGATTTCTTTATGCGCGAAACCCTGCCGAATATTAGGAAAGAGTTGGGCGCGTTTTTGAAGTATCGGTTTTTGAAAGGAAATTAACCACAAAGTGTCACAAAGGGTCACGAAGGAAAACCTTTGTGACACTTTGCCTGCACCGTGCGCAGGCACGCGTGTGACCCTTCGTGGTAAAAAAAGGAGAACCTATGAAAAAAATTATCTACTTGCTCGTTACTTTATCTTTACTGCTCGCGGCATGTGCTTCCCCTGCCCAATCATCGTCTGAGTTTGACATCAACGATTGGGACAGCGTTCTAGCCGCCGCAAAGGGGCAGACCGTCAACTGGTATATGTGGGGCGGTTCGGACAGTATCAATGCCTACGTGGATACCTTCTACGGCACGGCGTTGAAGGAACGCTACGACATCACGCTCAACCGCGTGCCCGTTGCTGACGCGGCGGATTACGTCAATCAGGTGTTGAGCGAAAAAGAAGCAGGCGTGGAAGAAGGCGCAGTGGATCTGATGTGGATCAACGGCGAGAATTTCTACACTCTCAAGCAAGCCGATATGCTCTACAAAGACTGGGCGCAGGTCATCCCGAATGCGAAGTTTGTCAATTGGGAGAATCCCGCCATCAATTTGGATTTTGGTCGTCCTGTGGATAATATGGAAAGTCCGTGGTCATCGGCGCAAATTCAATTGATCTATGATTCGGCGCGGACGAGTGAAGATGAACTTCCGCGCTCGTATGCCGACCTCAAAGAGTGGGCGTGTGCCAACCCTGGTCGCTTTACCTACATTGCGCCTGGACCTGGCGGTTTTATCGGCACACGTTTTGCAAAGGGCGCATTGTACGAAATCAGCGGAGATGCAAAACAATGGCTGAGTTTCGACCAGACGCTTTGGGATTCCCAGTCGCCTGCACTGTGGGACTACTTCAATGAGATCAAGCCCTGCCTGTGGCGTGAAGGCGAAGTCTATCCGAAGGATGAAGCCGAACTGGTAACGCTTTTCTCCAACAACGAAGTGGATTTCAGCATGACCCAGGATATTACAGGCGCAGGGCGTTGGATCATTGATGGTCGTATGCCCGAAACCGCGCGCGCCTTTGTCTTTGATAATTACATGATCGGTGATTTCAATTATGTTGCCATCCCTGTCAATTCTCCGCACAAGGCTGCGGCGCTGGTGCTGGCAAATCTTTTGCTTGAACCTGAATTCCAAGCCGCCCAGATTCTGCCCGAAAACGGATTCGGTCTCGGCTTTGCCATTGATGTAACCCGCGTCACTGACCCCGCACAGGTTGCCTTGCTGGAAGAATCTGCAAGCAAATTGGGTGAATCCGCCACCCCAGCAGATGAAATGGCGAAAGCGTTGGCAGGCGATACTGCGGCGGAATATCAAAGCCTGGTGGAACAGGATTGGCTAAAGTTCGTGCTGCAACAATAAGGTTCAAGTTTTCAATCGTCAGGTATCAGGTTAAACTCTTATCCTGATTGGGGGCGGAGACTGAGATCCGAGACTAACGTCGTGTTCTCTGTAAAATTTGTAGGATTTAACTTCTAAGTTCCTACATCCCTTATCTGACGCTTTGAGCCTGACCATGAAATTCAGACCTTCCCCTTATCTATCCCTTGCTCCTGCATTGATCGTTATTACGATCATGCTGGGGGCAAGTTTGTTTTATGCCGTTCTGGAAAGTTTCGGAATCATTCGCGTGATCGGGCAGGACACTCTCAGCCTGGATGCGTATCGGGATGTACTCTCAGGCACGGGCGCGGCAGGAAGCGAGTTTTGGGTCTCACTTGGTTTCTCGTTATGGGTGAGCGCCGCGTCCACAATCATTTCATCCGCGTTGGCGTTAATGGCGGCGGTCTGGTTGTCGGGTCAAAAAAATCAAGTCGATACGCTGGCGGTCAACGGGCATTTGGCGTTTCCGCATTTGGCGTGGGCAACGGCGTTATTGTTGTTCTTTTCGCAAAGCGGAATCCTTGCGCGCTGGGCGGCGGCGTTGGGATGGATCGACGTGCCCGCTGATTTTCCCATCCTCGTGCGCGACAGCTTCGGCATTGGAATTATTTTGCATTACTCGATCAAGGAAATTCCTTTCCTTGCGTTGATCGTGCTGGGCGTGCTGCGTGCGCAACCCATTGGGTACGATGTTGTAGCTGAGAATCTTGGTGCAAGCCGCTGGCAGCGATTGCGCTATGTGATGATCCCGCAAGTGATGCCCGCTTTGTTTGCAGGTGCTCTGCTTGTTTTTGGATTGATCTTCAGCAGTTATGAAGTGCCCGCCTTGTTGGGGATTGGATACCCGCGTGCCCTGCCTGTGTTGGCGCTGCGCTTCTTTCTTGACCCAGACCTGGGTGCCCGTTCCGAAGGCATGGTCATCAGCCTGATCATTACCCTGATCGTGCTTGCGGTGGCAGTGGTGAGTTTGAAGCTTGAGGAGCGGAATAAATGAAGTATGTTATTCGCGCTCTTCTCTATTTAGTTCTCGTTGCGCCGCTGGCGCTTTTTATCGTATATAGCTTCACCGAAGGATGGTTCTTCCCTGCGCCTTTCCCAAGCGAGTGGACAACCACTACCTTCCAACGTGCAATGGATGACCCGCGCACATTAGGCGGAATGTGGCAGGGCTTTGTGATTGCGGTCATTGTCAGTTTGCTTTCGTTGATCCTTGCATTTCCTGCGGCGCGTGCTTTGGGCTTGCGTCAATTTCGCGGACGGCAGATCGCGTGGTTGGTGTTATTCCTTCCAACTGTGGTTCCTCCGTTGGCGATTGGCATGGGCTTGAATATTTTATTTCTGCGTGTTGGTTTGGCGGGGACGATCATGGGTGTGTCACTGGCGCATTTGATCTCCACCCTGCCGTATACCGTTTTCACCTTATCCAGTGCATTTGCGCGATACGATGAAAATTACGAACATCAGGCATTGGCATTGGGCGCAAGTCCCGCGCAGATCTTTTTCAATATCACACTGCGAATGATGACTCCCAGTTTAGTGGTGGCGACCTTGTTTGCTTTCCTGGTCTCGTGGAGCCAATACCTGCTGACGTTACTCATCGGCGGCGGAAAGATCATCACGCTGCCAGTTTTATTGTTCACTGCGGCGTCGGGCGGAAATCCGTCCACGATTGCGATCAAATCGTTGTTGTTCATTCTGCCGCCCGCGCTGGTCATCGCGTTCACCGCTCGCGAGTTGAATCGGCACGGGAATGATATTCGGGAGCAATATTAGTGAATATGTCATTGCGAGCGGCGATGCTTTAGACCGCAAAGCATGTCATGAGAGTGGCTTGCGTGTCGCTCCGCTCCTCCTCGCAATGACATAAAAGGAATTTATGACCCACATCCAAATCACCTCCTCCACAAAACCTACCTAAACGCTTCAGCGCCTGTGCTGAAAGATTTTTCGCTGTCCATTAACGATGGCGAGATGGTGACTCTGCTGGGTCCTTCGGGCTCGGGGAAATCCACGGTGTTGAAACTCATCGCAGGCATTGAACAACTCGACAACGGCGACATTCGCTTCGATGGCGAATCGATTTTGCAGACGGAGCCAAACAAACGCGGCGCGGTGTTGATGTTTCAGAAGTCGTATCTTTTTCCGTTCTTGAATGTGGAGGAGAATATTGGCTTTGGGCTGAAAATGCAGGGCGTTGCGCCATCCGTGATTCAGGGTGAAGTAAAGCGGATGTTGAGTTTGATCGGCTTGCCTGGGATTGAGAAGCGCAAGGTGGGTCAGCTTTCGGGCGGGGAAGGTCAGCGCGTGGCGTTGGCGCGGGCGTTGGTGACTCAACCCAAATTGCTGATGCTGGATGAACCGCTGTCGAGTTTGGATACGTCAGTGCGGATGAATTTGCAGGCGGCGATCCGTGATATTCAACGCGAGTTAGGCATCACGACGATATTCGTCACGCATGACTTGAGTGAAGCCATGGCAATGTCTGACCGTATGGCGATTTTGTTGGATGGGGAAGTCACCGCATATGACAAGCCCGAAACGCTGTTTCATCGTCCACCGTGCGTGCGGAGCGCAAAATTTGTCGGGGTGGATCTGTTTCTCGAAGGCGAAGCAAGCGGCGGGTGGTTGGATGCGGCGGATGTGGGCAGAGTCAGACTCAACGATGAGTCAAAGGTCGGTCGAAGCGTATTCGCTATCAGACCAGAACATATCCGCATTCAAAAAGAAGAAACAGAAAATTCGCTGGCGGGTGTGGTGCAGAGTTGTTTGTTTCGCGGGGAGGCGTTGGAGGTGCAGGTGCGGCTGGGCGAGTTGACGACGCGCGTGCGTCTGCCGATGCCCGCGCCAATGTTTGCGCACGGCGAGAATGTTTTTGTGCAGTTGCCCGCTGAATATTTGTTCGAGGTGGCGGCGTAGCGAGTGGTAATTGGTAATTGGTAATTAGAGATTTGTGGTCAGCGGTCTGTCGTCCGTGGTCGCTTGAATTTCTGAATCACTTTCGGCAAAAGCAAATACCCCAATAACACAATATTAATCCCCAACTCGACCCAGAAGAATTGATTGGCGTAATGCGCCCTGTCCCAGTAACTGACGGGGCTATGGAAGCGGGTGTGCCAGTCGAAGGGGAAGAAGAGCACGGGACCGTCGTCGTAGTGGGTGAGGATGTCGATGACGGAGTGAACCATGCAGCCGAAGACGAAGGACAGCCACCAATGTCCGCGGGTGTTGGGTTTGTCCACGAAGCGCCATAGGAGGATGGCGTAGATGAGGAGAGCGGTGGGCGAGTGCAAAAAGTTATGACCTGCAATCCAGAATGGGTCGTTGAAGTACATCTCGCCGAAGGCTTTGTCCATGATGCTTGAAACGTCTTGGGTGGTGAAAAAACGGTAATAGACGAAGTAGCCGATGGAAATTAAACCAAGTGGAATATCTGGCACGACCGAGCCCCACAAAAACGCGGATTTGGCGAGTTTGTATTTTGCGCCGAATTTCTTTTCAATGGCGGCGTTGATGACGAGGTGGGAGGGGATGGTGTTCATGGAGTGGAAAGTGGTGAGTGGGACGTGGTGAGTGGTCAAGGTTTGATTTGCTTCAACACCGCAAGCAGCTTCTCCACCGAAGGTCTATCGGCGGGGTCGTGGCTGGGATAGATGAAGCGGAGTTTACCATTCCTATCTATGATGAAGTCGCCGCCGAGTTGGCTGGTATCGTCGCCGTGCGAGTCGTGGAATTTTTGTCCCTGCAGCCAGCGGGTGAAATATAGCCATAATGTACGCGGACTTTTTGAGCGCAGTTTCGAGCGTTCGAGTCCGTAGGTGTTGTAGATTGTCCGTTCGCGGTCGAGCAGGACGGTGAAGTTGCCGCAGGTTTCTTTGAGCCATTCTTGCACAGCGGGAAGGGTTCCAAAAGAGATGACAAAAACACGCGTGTTCAATTTGGAAAATTCGTTTTGTTGGTCACACAACTGTGCGACATGCTCGCGGCAGGGTATTCAACCAAGGTGACGGAGAAAGACGAGTAGGGCGTTTCCGCTTTTGAGGACTTCGCTGAGGGAGACTTGTTCGCCATCGGCGGAGGTGAGGGTGAAGGTGGGGGGAGGGGAGTTTATGGGTCAGGTTTCAGTTGGGATGTAAATAGTAATTGGTAATTGGAGATTTTTAGATATTTTCTATGTGATGTTTTTTTTGCCCAAATAAGTCGTTGAAATATTGTGAAGAAAACCAAAATGCCAAAGATGGAATACAGCAGAGTGATATATGCAGGAAATAGAGTGAAAATAGAAAACGCAATAATCGTTTCAAATCCGCCGATGAGACCTGCGGGCATGACGATGCTGGTTTGGGTGTCGTTGCCATGCAAGGCGCGTTTTTCGAGCAGCGCGGCGAGGTACATCCATGAGGCGGTGTTGATGTAAAAGGACGCGAGCATGAAGGCTAAGGCGAGGTAACGCTCACTCGAAGGCGAACCAGCTACCAGTCCGATGGGAAGCGCGGCGTAAGCGACGAAATCGGTCAGGATGTCCACGTATCCGCCAAAGTCCGATTGCTTGTTGTGCATTCGTGCCAGCAAGCCGTCGAGTCCGTCGAGCACGCGATTTAAAATCCACAATGCGAAAGCGGCGAAATAGATTTGACGATAGGCGCACCATGCGGCAAGCAAGGCGATGACCAGACCGAGGAGCGACACCGTGGTGGGGGAAACGCGGCTCAGACGTCGGGCGAGCGGGTTGCCCACTTTATCTTTGAACTTGCGAAGGGGAGTGTCGAACATTACTTGACCTGCCACGAAAGCCGCGCATGAGTTTTGCGCTGTTTGCGAATGCCGCGCACGGAGTATTTCATTTCATCCTTTGCCGCGAGAATTAACAAGTGCAACATACTTTCATCACCGAACATGTGCTCACGATACACGCCGCTGCCCATGAAGCCGACTTTGCGATTTAAAAGATTAAGACGCAGTTTGTTATCGGGCAAATGATTCTTGCCATGCAACAAAGCGCGGATGGTGGTGGGCATCCACGGGAAGCCATCGAAAAGACGGCGGACTTCGGCGACGGTACGCTCCACGTCCGCTTCATCTTCGGGGTTGACCTTATCCATCAGTGCGTCAATTTTTTCCTGTATCTCGAAGAACTTGCTAAAGCCGCCGCCTGCCAGTCGATGCGGCTTCATGAATTCCAAATATTTTTCGCGGTCACCTTTGGCGCGGAAGCGATTCATAATGAGCCGCAGGTATTCAAGATACGCGCCTTGCAGCCACACCACGGAATATACCTGCCACAGTTTGTAATTGCTCCACGACTTGAACGAACTCGCCACAAGCCTGTCGTGCATGTTGATGTAACCGAGCGTCATGGTTTCAAGGTCTTTGAACGCGCTCGCCGAGTAATCGCCCGTCTTTTTGGCTTTGAGAATTAAATCCGCCATCAGGAATATCTGCGCGTGTGTGACGTATAAACCTTTCGAGTACAACGGGTCGATGAATCCTGCCGCATGAGCAAGCAAGGCAAAACGGTCACCGACAATGTGATGTGCGGAATATTGCAGACGGTCAATGCGCATAAAGTCGCGCACGGGGCGGGCGTTCTTGAGTTGCGTTTCGATGTCTGGGAACTGTTTGATGAACTCTCGGAATTCCTGTTCGGGAGTCAGGTCGTCACGCTGGGGATACAAGCGCGGGTCAAGTTGCAAGCCGACACTGCACAGCGGATTTGTGGAATCGGGATGATTATTAAATGGAATAACCCACAACCAGCCGCCTTTGAAGATGTGGTGCAATGTCCCTTCGGACAAGCGATATGGATGATTAAACTCTTCCTGCGAAGGTCCAGCATTGTTGAAGCATGGCACGTCAATCATATGTGTGAAGATTGTGCGCGAATGTGAAATACAATCGCGATGCCGCCAGCCTTCTTTTTGCGCAAGGATGGATTTCATCCCGCCTGCGTCGATCACGTACTCTGACTCATATACTACATCTTTGGTGGTGATAATTTCCACGCCATCGGCTTTCACATTAATATCTTTGATCAGTGTGCCTTGTAAAATCGTCGCGCCATACGATGTCGCCACTGATGTCAGAAAATAATCCGAGTCCTGGCGAGTGATGTGAATTTCATGTCCGTATGGCAGGCGCGGAATCACTGCCTGTAAACTTTTTTTCACATTTACGTGTTGTCCCGCTGTGTGATGCACAAAACTAAAATGCCGCTTCACGCCATGTTGCGTGCCAATGTTCTGGTAATAATTTTCCGAACTGTAATACGCCAACTCAGGCACATCGTAAAACTCCGCCAGCGCGCGCATGGCTTCAGACGTTTCAAGGATCATCGACTCGCCGATGGTAAAGCGCGGGTGCGTCCCGCCTTCGAAGACGATCACCTTTAATCCCTGCCGCGCCAAAACGCTTGCCAATGTTGAACCGCCAATGCCCGAACCAATGATGGCGACATCGTATTTCATGGATACTGCCTCCGAGTTGAATCTATTTTAGGTATGACACATGTCGGGGTGGAGTTCTTACACCCCCTCCCAGCCTTCCCCAAATTCCGAAAAGGGTTTCTCTATTTTTTGAGAATCAATGTGGAATTTGGTGGAGATGCCCGTAGGGCGGGGGCGCTTCTTCTTTAAACTGATACCTGCTTCGCCTCAATAGACCTTTTCTCATCTTTGAAATTTTTTTCCGCCCACACTAGGTATAATCACGCCATGCCGCGCGATAACCAGACATGGCTCAACGACTTACGCTCACCCCAAGACCGCGATTCTGCGCTTACAGAATTACACGATACGCTGGTGCGAGTGCTGCCAAGGGCATTATCCCGCTGGCTTTCCCCCGACTCTGGTCATTTTGATTCCTTCCTTGAAGACGTCATTCAAGAAACCCTTTTGCGCGTGATGGACAGACTCGACTCATTCGAGGGGCGCAGTCAATTCACCACCTGGGTATACAAGATCGCCATTCGGATCGCGCTCAACGAATTACGTCACCGCCGCTGGAAGGAAGTCTCACTCGACGGGCTGGAATCCAGCGATGACCCGAGCGAAATCCCCTCCGAACGATTCGCATCCGACGATCCGCATCCCGAAGCGATAGCCGAACGAAAAGATGCGGCAAGCCTTGTGGAGCGTATCCTTGCCGAAGAACTGACTCCCCGTCAACGCGCTGTGCTGACTGCCATTGGCATCAAAGGCGTGCCGATGGATGAAGTCGCCAAACGCATGGGGACGAATCGTAATGCGCTTTACAAAATGATGCATGATGCCCGCCTGAGGATGCGACGCCGTCTCAAGCGTGAAGGCTTCGAGCCTGAAGAACTGCTCGACCTGTTTGGTAATTAATTACCTGAGTTGAATGTCAAACTGAAAATGAGAAAATTCTTAAGTTGGTTGCAGAGCTTATTTCGCAAAACGTCTCCACCCACAGAGGCGCAGGTTGCGCTTGCCATGATGTCCATGACCCATGAGCAGGAACTCTCCTGCGACGAAGTCCACGACTTGATCGATCAATTTGCTGAAATGCAAATGCGCGGCGAAAATCCCATGCACCTGTTTCCGCTGGTGCAGCGTCATCTTGATATGTGCCCCGAATGCAGGGAGGAATTTGAAGCATTGCTGGCGGCGTTGGAAGTCGGCGTGGCGTAAACCTGATTGCCGATTAATCAAGCCGGTTCACCACTTGCAATCCTTTGTCGTGTTTACCCCGGAAGATATTCCCACGCGCTTGTACATGGTTACATTTGTAAAAGGTTCGCCGAGAATCCCGTCGTGGATCGCCCAGGAGCGTTTGCGGATGCTTTCGGCGGCTTCGGCTTTGCGGAACGGGGTCGAACCGTCCAATTGTGAATGAAGGTCGCCGCCGGGTTGAAAGCCCGCATGGATGCTTTCCATCAGGCGTTTTCCCATTTGATACGAAAACCCATAACGCTCGAAGATGACCGCGTTGTGATAGTAGAGCGGTTCGACGAAATACATATCGTGACCCAATGCGGTGACGAAACCCTCGAACGCTTCGATGGCGGACCCCAGCAACCTGAGTCCGCGTCTTACCTGACCTGGAGCCAGTCCCGCCTCGCAAGCCTTTGCCTCCGCCTCGACATTGCGCTTCAAAATGCCGAACTTGGTCGGCGTGCCGTCGGGCATTTTATCCACATCGTAGCGCGGAGAGTCCGGGTCGTTGAGGATGTAAAGCAAAACGTGGATCTGTCCGTTCATCGTATCGGTCAGGTGCGCGTACAGGATCGGGTCCGGGAAGTCCACTTTGTGGTACAGGCGCATTTCCACGTCGGTGGAACCGGAAGCAAAACGGAATTGCAACAGGTTGTATCCCGCCGCGGAGGTCAATGGCGGCAGGCTGTATTTTTCCAGCAGGGATTGGGGAATGTATTTGGCGTAGATCGCCCGTTTTTCGGGATCGGGTAACAGGTTGATTCCGCCGATGGTGGAAGGGGGCATTTTAGTCTCCTAGCCTGTTCGTCACATGGTCAGGTAGTCGCGAAGACTATTTGGCCATGTGACGATCTAACTATCTGACTCGCATCGCTCTTTCTTTGTCCCGCGCTTCGTCTCGTTTGGCAATCGTCGCGCGTTTGTCGTAGGCTTTCTTGCCTTTTGCCAGCGCGATCTCGACCTTGGCGCGCCCATCCTTGAGATAGACCTTGACCGGAACGATGGTCATGCCCTTGATGCGGACGTTATTCCACAACTCGCGGATCTGCTTTTTGTGCAGGAGCAGCCTGCGTTTGCGGCGCGGGTCGTGGTTGAAGTACTTGCCCGCCTGTTCATACGGCGCGATATGCGCTTCGAGAAGCCAGGCCTCCCTGCCAAGTTCAACATCCACGTAGGATTCCTGAATGCTGACCTGCCCGGCGCGGATCGATTTGATCTCGGAGCCTTTCAACTCAAGCCCCGCTTCGAACCGTTCGAGTAATGTATATTCAAAACCGGCTTTGCGGTTGGTGGAAACGATCTTGATATTATCTGTCACAGGATGATTTTAGCACGGTTGCGACGTGCCTGCGTTCATCCCCATTTGAGCAGGTACAACCCGGCAAGCAGGCGCAGAAAGCCGAGCCCGACCAGCGCCGGAGCAAGCCCGGCCGCATCCGCCGCGAGCGGGCCGAGCAGGGAACTGCTGAGGATGGCGAAGTTGAGCATGATGGTGTACCACGCCAGGTGCGGGGGGCGGTCTTCGGGCGGCATTCGTTCGAGCATGTAATTGGTGTAGGCTCCATTGACGAACGCAAATATCCCGCCGTTGACGAAGGACAAGATATAAAAATGGACGGTGTTTTGCGCAAACGCCAGCATGATCGGGTATAAGGACATGCCCAGTACGCCGAAGCCTGTGACGCGTCTGTTTCCCCATCGGCTTACGACCCGCCCGAGTTGGAACGATACCAGCGTGGCGCACAAATAGTAGAAGGCGGTCCCGTTGCCGATCTGCGAGTCGTTCAAGCCGATCTGGCGCACGAATGCGATTGGGTACAGGGGCGTGACGATGTACTGCGAAAAGTGAAAGAAGAACAGCCCGAGCAGGACCGGGCGAAAGGGAGTCTTCCAAATATCCAGCCGCAGGAGAGACGGCTTGGGCGAAGACCCGCCCCGGGGTTGCGAATCAGGTTCGGGCGGGGTGGGAGGCGCGGAGGATTCCGCTTGCAGGGGTTTGATCTGGCTGAGGTGGTAACTGCTCACAGCGGCGCCCACCGCCCCGATCAAAAAAATAAACTGATAGCCCAGCGGGAAGGAGACGGCGTTTAGCAGAAGCCCGGCGAGCAGGGATGAAACGACATAGGCGATGGCAAAGGTGATGTTTCGCGTGCCCGCCACGCGTGCGCGGAAGCGTTCCGGCACGGCTTCGGCAAACAGCGCGTTGAAGCCCACGCCCAGCGGCGTGAGGGGAATTGCCATCAGGAATGTAATTGCGATCAGCGCCCATATCTCTGCCTGCGGGTCGAACAGCCACGGCAGGGGAATCCAAAGAAAATAACCGAGGCGGAACAACACGGAAGACCAAAAGACCGCCCTGCCCGTGTGCCGTTTGCTGATCCAATGCCCGGCGGGGATGGCGAGGAAGAGATTGACGACGGCGCCCGCCGCAGCGAGCAAACCGATCTGCAGCCCGCTCGCGCCGAGACGCGCGGCATACACGTTGAGAAAGTTGACCGCCGTGCCGCTCAACACGCCGAACCAGGCGATGTCGAGATAGAGGTTGATGAAGTTCGAGTGGTATTTTTCGGGGATGTCTGATTGATTGAATAACCTGGCACGCATGAACAGGATTATACCCACCTTGCCGGGTACATGCGGCGCAAGCCTCCTGGCTTGCGCCGCATGTACGATTTATACAACCGCTCCCAATTTGTCCGCCAATTCCTCGTTCGAAGGTTCCACCAACATGGAGCCGTCTTCAAAGACGATGGTGGGGATGATGCGTTTACCGTTATTCACGCGCCGGACGAAATCCTCGGCGTCTTTGTTTTCATCCGTGTTGATCCATGCGTATGGGATGTTCCCCTCGTCCAGGAACTTCTTTGCGCGGCGGCAGTCGCCGCACCAGTCCGCGCCGTACATGATGATCTTTTCCTGCGTCATGTTTCCTCCAATGTGTCAATTTAAAATGAATGTGCCGCCTGATTGGATGTCACGGCATCGTCATTCATTACCTGACCCCGGGCGGAAAACGCGCCATTATCCTCTGCGCAAAAATTCGCGGATCGAGATCGCCGCCGCCGCGCCTTCGCCAACCGCAGACGCCACCTGCTTGACGCTGCCGTGCCGCGCGTCGCCCGCCGCGAAAATTCCCGGCAGGCTGGTTTCGAACGGCAGGGCTTCGGCATTGCCGACATGCTTCAGGTCGTGCCCGGTCAGAAGAAAACCGCTTTGGTCGGCTTCCAAATAGCCCTTGGTGAACGCGGTGTTCGGCTGTTGACCGATGAAGACGAAGGCTGCGGCGGGATGCAGCTCCCCAGCCTCTCCCGTCGCCTTGTTGCGCATCTTGATCGACTTTAGTTTTGAATCCTGTCCATCGAACGACTCCACGCTGACGTTGTATCTCACCTCCACCTTCGAGCCGGGTTCGTTGACCTTGTCGATTGCGATCTGACTGGCGGTCAGTTTGTCGCCGCGCGCAAGAAGGATCACCTTCTCGGCAAAATTGGTCAGGTGCAACCCTTCCTCCACCGCCGAATTCCCGCCGCCGATGACGACGATCTCCTTCGCGCCTTTATAAAATGGACCGTCACAAGTCGCGCAGAAATGAATCCCCGCACCGATGTAATCGTCCTCGCCGGGGACATCCAACCGGCGGTACGATGCGCCGGTTGCGATCAGGATCGCCTTCGAGTGATAGTGTTTTTCATCTGAAGTGTAAACCTCGTGATACCCGTTTTCCTGCGCAAGCCGTTCCACATCCACAGCCTGCAGGATTTCCACGCCGAAGCGGCGGGCTTGCTGCGCCACCCGTTCCGAGAACTCCTGTCCGCTGATGCCTTCGGGGAAGCCGGGAAAGTTATCCAACCCGACAGTGATGCCCGCCTGCCCGCCCAGACCGGAGCGTTCGACCAGCAAAACGTCCGCGCCCTCGCGTGAAGCATAGATGGCAGCCGTCAGCCCCGCCGGTCCGCCGCCGATGATGATCAGGTCGTAAAACGTCTTCTTCGCCTCGGTCTTCAAACCGAGCTTCTTCGCAAGCTCCGCATTTGTCGGCTCGACGAGGAACGACCCGTCCTCGAACACGATCGTCGGGATGATGCGCTTGCCGTTGTTCTTTTGCAGGACGAATTGCTCCGCCTCCTTGTCCTGCTCGATGTCGATCCATTTGAACGGTACAAATTGCTCGCCCAGAAACTTCTTCGAACGGCGGCAGTCCGGGCACCAGTAAGCGCCGTATAGGGTGATCTTTTGGTCGGTCATTTTTTCTCCAAAAATTGATGATGAGTACAACCATTTGAGGATGTGTGGGCAGTATCCATTACGTGATTGGATAGTACAATCTTCCTATATAATCCCCTCCATGTTCAACCTCAAACGACACTTCCTGCTCGACCCTTCCGTGACCTTCCTCAACCACGGCTCATTCGGCGCGACGCCCAAGCCGGTCTTTCCGCGAATACCAGCGCTGGCAAAGGGAATTGGAGAGTCAACCCGTCGAATTTCTCGGCCGGCGGCACAACGACCTGATGCGCTCCGCGAGAGAATCCCTCGGCGCGTATCTCGGCGCGGACGCGGGGAATCTCGTCTTCGCCCAAAACGTCACCATCGCCCTCAACATCGTCGCGCGTTCGCTGGAATTGGGCGCAGGCGATGAAGTCCTTTCGACGAATCACGAATACGGCGCGTTGGATCGGACATGGAAATTCCTCTCCAAAGAGCGCGGCTTTGCCTACATCAACCAACCCGTTGACCTTGCCTCTCACGAAGCCTTTGTCGAATCGTTCTGGCGCGGCGTCACTCCCCGCACGCGGGTCATCTTTCTCAGTCACATCACCTCGCCCACCGCCACCCTCTTTCCCATCGAAGCCGTCATTCAGAAGGCGCGCGCGCAAAACATCCTCACCGTCATAGACGGCGCTCACGCCCCCGGTCAGATTCCACTGCATCTCGATTCCCTCGGCGCGGATTTTTACGGCGGCAATTTGCACAAATGGCTTTGCGCTCCCAAAGGCGCGGGCTTTCTTTATGCGCGCCCCGAAGTTCAACATTTGCTCAAGCCCCTCGTCGTCTCATGGGGATATGAATCCGAGAACCCAAGCGGCTCGACCTTCGTTGACCATCACGAATGGTGGGGCACGCGCGATCTCGGCGCGTTCTTAACCGTCCCGAAGGCGATTCAATTTCAACAGGATCAGGACTGGGCGCGGGTGCGAAGCGCATGTCATCGCCTTGCAGTGGATACGTGGAAACGAATCCACGACCTGACCGGCTGCGCCCCGCTTCATTCGGACCCGGAACTTTGGTTCGCCCAAATGAGCCTTCTCTCCCTCCCAGCCGCCACCGATCTCGCCGCGCTCAAAGCGCGTTTGTACGATGAGCATTGCATCGAAATCCCCGTCATCGAATGGAATGAGAGGAAATTAATCCGCCTCTCGGTGCAGGGCTATAATACAAAACAAGATATGGATAAGTTGTTGTTTGCCTTGAAAAAACTCCTGAAATGAAAACCACCCTTCGCGCCTTTGCGCCTTTGCGTTTATTCGTCTTTTGCTTTGCGCTTTGCCTCTCCCTTCTGGCGCTTTTCCCCCAATCCGCCTCCGCCCGCCCGCAAGCGAACATCACCTCCCCATCCCAACTGATAGACGCAGTCAACTCCCTACGCCTCGCAAACGGACTCGCGCCCCTGCCCGTCCATCCCATATTGATGCAGACCGCCCAATCGCAAGCTGATTACATGGCGGCGACGGGGAACGTCACCCACGCCCGCCCGGGCGGAACGTATACGCAGCAATTACTGTCGCTGGGTTTTCCGCTGGCAGGCGACCTTTCGGCGGGCGGCTTTCGTTCTGAGAATATATTGAACACATATGGTCCGCTCGTATGGGACGCCGTCCCCGGCGCGTGGCAGGATGCTGAACATATGAATACCATGCTCTCGGGCAACTTTACGCATATTGGCGCGGGGGTTTCGCAATCGGGCGACAGTTATTATTATGCCGTTGATACCGCAGCGGCCACATCGTCCGGGCAGCAGCAGGAGAGCGCGGCGGCGGTGATGACGAGCGCGCCCTCGGGCAGTTCGAGCGGCATCAGTGAATTCATGGTGCCGGTCACGGTCAGCACGCCCAACCCAGACGGCACGGTGATTCACAAGGTCCAATACGGGCAATCATTGTGGAGCATCGCCATCGCCTACGGCACGACGATCAAGAGCATCCAGTCATTGAACGGCATGGGCGGGGACCAGACGGTTTATCAGGGACAGGAATTGCTGGTGATGACCGGCGCGACCCAGGCGGCGCTCCCGACATCCGCGCCGACGGTCGAAGCCACGCTCACGTTTGCCCCCACGCAAATTCAAGAATCCACTCCCGCCAGCGAACCGGCGATTGCTTTCACCCCTACTTTGTTTGCGGAAGAAGAACCGGCAAACGAAGGCGGTTCCTCCCGCATGATCGTAATTGTGCTTATCGTCGCCGCATTCGTCGGCGCAGGCATGGCGGTCTGGCTGATCCGCGAACCGGAATAGTATTCGCAGGGCAGGCTTTCATGAGTGGACTCCGCTGAATAACGAGTTTTCAAAGAATTGCCTTGCGATGACGTACACCCCGCTTCCCTCCACGGCGACGGTTGAATCTGCCAGCATGATTCTTCCCTCGCTGATAATTTTTCTTTCCCCCACCTCGCTGATGCGGGCCTCCGCAATGAGCGGCTGGAACAGAGGAAGCGGCTTGCGATAATTGATGTTGATATTCGCCGCCAGCACTGTATGCCCCGCCGCCCAGACCACCAGACCCATCACCTCATCCAGTATCGCCGCAGACGCCCCGCCGTGCGCGTGCCCCGGCGGACCCTGGTGCGTCTCGTTCAACGTAAACTCAGACGTGAGTACGCCTTCGTCATCCACGAACATCGTGATTCCAATACCGCGCGGATTATCGGTTCCGCACACAAAACACCAGCCATGATAGGGAAGTTGTCGTTTCATGCTCCTATTGTAAATCGCAGTAAGTCGGATTGGCAATCCGACTTACATCATGCTAGAATTCACAAATGATGATCCGCGTTAAAATGATCGCCAACTACCGCGATGCCCTTCCCGCCGGGCACAAACATGGCGTCATCGAGCTGGACGTTCCAGACGGCGCAACCGTCTTCGACGCCGTCTCCCGCTTCGACATCCCCCTCAACGATGAAAGCGTGATCGTGCTGAACGGTCTGACCGTTGACCTGAACACCCCGCTCCAGGAAGGCGATACCGTCACAGCCTTCTCTGCCATCGCTGGCGGATAGCATCTACCACAAAGGGTCACCAAGATACACAAAGAAGATCTTCAACTTTAAACCTTCAACCTTCGACCTTCAACCTTCAACCTTCGACCTTCGACCTTCAACCTTCATCATTCATCCTTTCCCCCAGGAGTTCCCATGTACGGCTGGCATCTCAAAATTTTACGCGTAAACCTCACCACAAGAAAAGTCACCACCGAAGACGTTGATCCCAAAATCGCTCGTGATTACCTCGGCGGGCGCGGTTGGGCGATCCATTACATGTACAAGGAAATGGACCCGGCGGTTGACCCG
Organism: Candidatus Villigracilis adiacens; assembly: GCA_016703605.1. Taxonomy (GTDB): domain Bacteria; phylum Chloroflexota; class Anaerolineae; order Anaerolineales; family Villigracilaceae; genus Villigracilis; species Villigracilis adiacens. The sequence goes on from JADJBU010000007.1 coordinate 34,614, forward strand.
CTCTCGCCGGAGAATATGCTCATCTTCGCCACTGGACCATTAACTGCCACCCCCGCGCCGACCGGCAACCGTTATATGGTCGTCACCAAATCCCCGCTGACGGGCGCATTGGCGCACTCCAACTCCGGCGGCGAATTCCCCACATGGATGAAGCGCACCGGCTTCGATCTGTTCATCTTTGAGGGCAAAGCCTCGGAACCCGTCTACGTTTTGGTGAACGAGGACCAAATCGAGGTCCGGTCTGCGGCGCATGTTTGGGGGAAGGATACGCACGAGACGACGGATATCCTCAAGGGGGAGACGTCCGCAGAGGCGCGAGTCGCCTGTATCGGACCGGCGGGTGAGAACCTTGCCTTGATGGCAGCCATCATGAACGACAAACATCGCGCGGCGGCTCGCTCGGGAGTCGGCGCGGTGATGGGAAGTAAAAACCTCAAAGCCGTGGTAGCGATGGGGAACAAGAACCCGCCTCTGCACGACCCCGAAGCGATGCGCTCAATCAGCGTGGAGACATCCAAGAACGTGGGCGCGGATGTGAAGAAAGGCTCGAACATGCGCATTTACGGCACGTCGTACGTGCCGCAGGTGACCAACACGCTTGGCATTTTGCCGACCCGCAACTTCCTGCAAGGGACGTTCGAACATGTCCATAACGTGGACGGTGACGCGCTTAAGAATCAGTATCTGATTCGTCATACGCCTTGTTATCGCTGTCCGCTTTCGTGCGGGCGTCTCACCGAAGTGCCGGATGGTCCCTATAAAGGCAAGGGTGAAGGACCTGAATACGAAACCATCTCGTCGCTTGGAACCGGTTGCGGAGTTAGCAATCTTGCCGCATTGGTGAAAGCAAATTATCTGTGCAACGAATACGGCATGGATACCATCACCACCGGCATGACGATTGCCGTGGCGATGGAAATGTACGAGAAGGGTTATATCTCTGAAGACGTTGTGGGTATGCCGCTTAAATTCGGCGACCATGATGCGATGATCGAGATGATTAAACTCATGGCATACAATAAAGGTTTTGGCAAAGACCTTGCGCAGGGCAGTTACCGTCTCGCTGAAAAATACGGTCACCCCGAACTCGCCGTCACCACCCGCAAACAGGAATTCCCCGGCTACGATCCGCGCGGCTCGCAGGGCATGGGCTTGCTGTATGCCACGTCGAATAAAGGCGCATCTCATATGGAAGGTGATGTTGCCTATGAAGAAGTCTTCGGTGTGCCTGTCAAGGAGAACCCGTTAACAACCGAAGGCAAACCGGAACTCGTCAAACATTTTGAAGACTCCTTTGCACTAATGGATTCCTCCGGTGTATGTGTCTTTGTAGGCATTCGTTACATGTTTAATAAGGATCGTATGATCTTGCCCAAGATTCTCTCCGAGATGATGAATCTGGCAACTGGCGCAGGCTACACTTCCGAAGAAGCCATGCAAGCCGCCGACCGCGTCTATACCCTCGAGCGCATGTTCCTCATCAAAGCCGGTTCCGGTCCCGAATGGGATGTGCTTCCGTATCGTATGTTGAACGAACCGTTGCCCGATGGTCCCGCCAAGGGCAGGGTTGTGGAACTCGACAAGATGCTGCCCGAGTTCTACGAAAAGCGCGGCTGGGATGAAAAGGGTTACCCTACGCAAAAGAAATTGATGGAATTGGGATTGCCCCTGAATTAGAAGACCAGGCGGATGGGAAACCATCCGCTTCCTTCTTAAGGGACGGCTGTTTCTGTTTTCTGAATCCTTTTTCCACGCCGCAGCCCCGCGCGGGGATAAACCCCCGCGCTATTCCTGCAAAGCCCCCTCAAGGGGACTCTGTTATGATTCGCGCCATGACTGATTCCCCCGCCAACCTCCTCTGCAAAGCCTGCGGACTGTGCTGTTCGGGTCATCTCTTCTCGTGGGTGCGGCTCGACGCCAGCGAATTGGACAAGGTGGCAAAACTCGGCTTGACCGTCATCCGTGACGACCCGCGTCAGCGTGGATTTTTACAACCCTGCGCGGTCTGGGATGGGACATGTACCGTGTACGCCTCGCCGGACTATCCGCGCAGTTGCAAGCGATACAAATGCAAACAGTTCAAGGAATTGGCGGATGAGAAATCGTCCCTGCCCGAGGCGATGGGGAAGGTGGAACAGGCGCTCAAAATGATCCGCGAGTTGGAAATGGATTTGCCTTCCTCAAAGGCGGTCAGTTTTCGTGAGAGGCTGCTCGCCAAAATGGAAGACCGCCGCCCGGAGAACGAAGAATTCCGCGGAAAGGCTCAGCGTTTGCTCTCGTATTTTGAAGACTTCTTCGGCGTGATGGATTTTTTGGATTGAATCTTTGCTGGTTTGCCACAGAGCACACAGAGAGTGCGGAGTTTTTTAGAGATTTTGGCTCTTCTGTAAAAGTTACGCAACTGCCTGACGGGGTAAAGAAATTCTCAATGCGAATGGCGCGAATGCCCTTCGGACAGTCAACACAAGTCTCTGTGAATTTCGCGCTCTCTGTGGTGAGAAAAGAATTTAAGAAACAGTCTCTTATTCCTTCCTGCTCAAATCTATGACGATAGGCTTGTGCTTCTTTGTCGCTGTGAGGGCGGAACCGATCATAAACAGGAACGTTCCGAGGCACAGTCCGAGAATGTGATTGATGTATTCGAGAAAGAACGCCAATTTTACTTTTGCCAATTGGGGGTAACTTGCCAGATAGCGCACTTCATAATCGGGTTCGTCCAGATAGGTCTTGCCCCTGAGGTAGGGGTCTATGTCGAAAAGCGTGGGATGGGTTAAAGGATAGAACGTAATTTGTTCACCTGTTTTTGCGGTGAAATCCATGCGCCCGGTCCATGAGCTGCGCCCGGGATGCTGCTCTGCGATATTCGACAACTCCCCGATGGCTTTTTCACCGACCAGGTCGAGCATGACCGCCCCGACAAAAAATACAATCGCGGCGGCCATGAACAGCGCGCCGATGATCCGGGTGATCCATCCTTTAATGTTGACTTTTGCTGCGGGTTGCGGTTCTTCCATTTTTCTCTCCTTTATGGTTTGACATTTCTTGCAATCAATGAAGGCTCATGCGTTGAAGAGTGTGCCTGGTTCAGTGACTGTTCTAAAATAATTTCTGTAAGCGGATGTTTCATTGAGCACCCCCCGCAGGGCGATGAACAACTCCGCTTGCAGGTAGGGATTCTTTTCCTGAGTCTCTTTGGATAGAAGTACCGCATCGTCCTCGATTGAAACGGTGAGCTGACCCCCAGCCGCCAGCCACTCCAAGCCGAGTTGAACGGCGGAGTCTCTCGCGGCGGATGCGGCGGCGAGTTCGGAGACGGTCGTCTTTCCGCGGCGCTGGTTGAGGACGAATTTACACAAGCCTGCGAGATAGGTGAGGAATTCATCGGGCTTTTGGTCGGCAGGCGGTTTGGCAAAGACGTAGACGATTTTCGGTTTGACGATCTCCAACGCTTTGCGCAGTTCGGCGGGGGATGGGGGCGTGGTGTAGATGGTGAATTCGTCAGCCTGAGTCAGATCGAGCCGGTTGACGCCTGCGGAGCGGTCGGGTCCTTCTGCCCAGATCAGGGTTGAAGGTTGCAGGTTCAAGGTTGCAGATTGCAGTCTCAAATCTCTAATCTCCAATCTCTGCTCTCGAATTTCAACAGGCTTTTCTTCGGTGACTCGAAATTCCTTGAATTGAAGCGTGACCTGTCTTTGCCCGCGGAAGGACGTCCCGCGCAGGGTGTAGGCGATGTCGAATTTGGTTTCGGTTGGCGGAAGTTCTTCGCCTGCGCCGCCCCACCATAAAAAGCTGGCGACCTCGCCGTTTTCATCTTCCACGTTCAGGCGGATGTGTTCTTTGGTCTTGCCAAGCGCGATGGCAGATTTGAGAGTGACGTTGCGCGTGGCGAGAGTCAACTGCGGGTTGCCCGCGCCAAACGGGGCGAGCAGCTCCAAACTGTCGGCGAGGTCAAGGCTCAGGTCGGAGAGGGCAAGCCAGGCGTCGAGTTGAAGCGTCGGCTCCTCGAAGGCGATCTCTCCCAGTTGCCGCTCAACTGCTTTGGCAAGTCCGCGTCTAAAGGCGGGGAGATCATCCTTTTTTAACGACATGCCCGCCGCCATGGGATGACCGCCGAAGCCGAGCAGGATTTCTTTTTGCGTCGCAATCGCGTCGGTGATGTGCAAGCCTTCGATGGATCGCGCCGAGCCGCGCAGGATGCCGTCGTCCGATTCGTTGAAGAGGATGGCGGGCTTGTGATAACGGTCCACGAGTTTGTTGGCGACGATGCCGACCACGCCGCCGGGCCAGTTGGGATGCGAAAGCACGATGACCGGCTCGTTGAGCAGTTTGGGATTTTCCTGGAGCTGCGCTTCGGCGGAGTCGAAGACCTGTTTTGTGAGCATCCGTCTTTGCGCGTTCAAGCCTTCGATCTGCGCCGCAAGCACGCGCGCGCGGGCGGGGTTATCGGTGATGAGCAATTCGACGGCGGGGTTGGCGTCGGCTAATCGTCCCAGCGCGTTGAGACGCGGCGCAAAGGTGAAGCCGATGGTTTCTTCGGTGAGCGAGTCGAACGATGCGCCCGCCAGTTCTGCCATCACGCGCAAGCCGATGCGGCTTGTGTTGCGCAGTTGTTCGATGCCTTGTTTGGCGAGCGAGCGGGTTTCGTTTTGAAGCAGGGCAACGTCGGCGATGAGTCCGAGGGCGACGAGATCGAGGAGATTTACGATTTCAGATTTTTGATTTTCGATTAAGAGCACCTCGGCGAGTTTGTATGCAACCCCAACGCCCGCCAAATTTCGCAATGGATGGTCTTCAGGGAGTAATTTGGGATTGATGATGGCTTTGGCGTTCGGCAGCGTTTCGCCCAAATCGTGATGGTCGGTGACGATGACGGTCAGTCCGTGTGAGTTGGCGAAGTCAATCGCTGCGTGGGCGGTGATGCCGGTGTCGCAGGTGAGCAGCAACTTCGCGCCGTTATCAATGATCGGTTTCAAACTTTCGATGTGAACGCCGTGGCTTTCACGTCCGCGCACGGGGACGTAGTAAACGACATTTGCATTCAACGATTGCAGGGTTTGCACGAGCAGCGCAGTGGAGGTTTGCCCGTCCACGTCGAAATCGCCCCAGACGCAGATCTTGTCTCCGCTGCGGATGGCGGACTGGATGAGGTCAACGGCTTTTTCGATTTCTGGAAACTGGCTGGGCGGATTCTTTTCGGGATGAAGAAACGCCTCGGCTTCGACGGGGGAGCTGATTCCGCTTCGGAGGAGAGTCTGCGCGATGAGGGGGGACAAGCCCAGGTCAGAGAAAGAGGCGGGGATTTCTATCGGGTGAGGGTCGAGCCAGCGAGTCATGAGGTCAAGTATCAGGTGTCAGGTATCAGGTGTCAAGCCTGTTGGATCATCCGTGTTGGTTATTTATAACCCCGCCATCAAAGATTCCCAATTGTCAAAATACGGCACATCTGCCGCTTCAAATGCCATTGCTTTGGCGGGACTTCCACCCGTCAAGCCGAGCGGACGAATATTTACATCGTATCCCGCCTTTTGAAAAATCTCTCCCGCCGCCCGCGTCGAACGAATGCCGCCCATCGTATCCTCCACAACGATCAGTTCAAACGACTTCGGCAATCCGTCGAATTCTCCGTTCAGGTTTCCTGAAACATGCCAGTTGTATGCTGCCCGCAACGCGTGAAGTTCATCGCCAGTCCACGCGGCAAGCGTTGCCGCCAGGGCTTGAAACGGCGAAGGCTTGAGCAATTTTACGGGGTCAAGCCCGTGCTGCGCGGCAATGTATTCCAACTTGCCAAAGGCTGTGACGGGAATCCCCGCCAGCCCGACCAGTTCCAATGCCAGTTCCGCTTCGGGCGCGTATCCCAACGGCGAATTCTCGATCTCTTTGGGCGGCAGGGAGGGACGCGCCGTGAGCGTTGAAAGATAGTGTCTGTCACTGGTCAATTTGGCGAGCATTTCCTTTGTCAGATTTGATGCGTCATGCCTTGCCAAAAGCGAATCGGTCTCGATAATTGCAGGCAGGTTGTATGTCTTTTCAAAGATGCGGCTGCCTAATGAAAATTGCTGAAATACGCGCATGGTTTCAGAGAAGTGAATATCGCGCGTGCGGCTGAGCAGGTTTACCCGCAAATCGTATGGGATGTTCGGGAAACAGCCCTGTTGCAGCGCCGACTCGGCGGGGTATTTTCCATCCTCGATTTGAAAAAATGGAATATGCAAATGCGTGGGCAGGTGTTCGCGATCCAACATACGCCCGATCTCTTTTGCGGCGGCGGTGAGAGTTGCAGGCAGGCGCGCATCCGAGTGGTGGGAAAGGATTTCATCCCACAGTCCGCCGATCAAAAGCGGAGCCATGTCCCATTCGCTAAAAATGCCGCGCTTCTCGAACTCGGACAATTGTTCCTCTTCGAGATCGTATTGCGACGCGCCCATCAGATGGACAAAATGATTCAAGGCGGCATGGAGCGCGGCGCGATACCCGCCGGGTGTGACCAACACCCCGTCCACATCGAGCAAAATAATTTTTGTCATTTGTGCCGCTTCTCCAATTCAGCCGTAATGTCTGCTGGAGTCAACCCACGCGCCGCGAGCAGGACGAGTGTGTGATAGGTCAAATCCGCGACCTCTTCGATCAGTCGCTGGTCTTCCTGTGCCAACGCGGCGACGACCACTTCCGTCCCTTCTTCGCCCACCTTCTGCGCGATCTTCGGCAAGCCTTCATTGAAGAGACTCGTCGTATACGACTTCTCGCCGGGATTCTTCTTTCGTTCTTCGATCACGTCAAACAACCATTGGATGCTCATTATTTCTCCAGTTTCAGGTTACAGGTTGAAGGTTGCAGGTTATTGGTCTTAACTTTCAACCTTCAACTTTGAACCTTCAACCGATCTAAAAAAACAAGTCCGTTCGCCCGTATGACACGCCGGACCCGCAGGCTCGACCAGCACCAGTAACGTATCCGCATCACAATCTACTTTGATTTCAACCACCTTCTGCACATTGCCAGATGTTGCACCCTTGTGCCAAATCTCCTGCCGACTGCGCGACCAGAACACCGCTTCACCCATCTCTAGAGTCAACCGCAAAGACTCAGCATTCATCCATGCCACCATCAAGACATCCTTTGTAAAAACATCCTGCACAATCGCTGGAACAAGTCCATTCGCATCATACTTGATTTCCATAGAACCTCTTTTTCACCACGGAGCACACAGAGAACACTGAGAAAAAATGAAAATCTCTGTGAACTCTGTGTGCTCTGTGGCTAATTCTTTTTCTCTTCTGAAATTCTTACAGGGACGCCTTGCGATACCAACTCTTCTTTCAACTCAGGGATTCTCAACTTCCCATCATGGAACAGTGACGCCGCCAACGCCGCATCAGCCATGCCCTTCGTGAGCACATCCGCAAAGTGACTGGGAGTCCCCGCCCCGCCCGAAGCGATGACAGGTACAGAGACCATGTTTGAGATGATACTCGTTAGTTCAAGGTCATAGCCCGCGAGCGTGCCATCGGCATCCATGCTGGTGAGCAGGATTTCACCCGCGCCCAACTCCACGCCGCGCACTGCCCACTCGACCGCGTCAATGCCTGTGGGGGTACGTCCGCCTGCTACATACACTTCCCAACTTGAGCCATTTCTGCGTGCGTCAATCGCCAGCACAATGCACTGCGCCCCAAAGCGACTCGCGCCTTCAGAAAGCAACTCAGGTCGCTTCACCGCCGCCGAGTTGACACTGACCTTGTCCGCGCCAGCCAGCAACAAATTCCGCATATCGCCCACCTCGCGGATGCCGCCGCCGACTGTCAACGGCATGAAGACCGTCTCTGCTACACGGCTGACCAATTCCAAGGTCGTCTTGCGTCCTTCATGCGTCGCGGAAATATCGAGAAAAACCAACTCGTCCGCGCCTTGCTCATCGTACAGACGCGCCTGCTCCACGGGGTCGCCCGCATCGCGCAGGTTCACAAAGTTCACGCCTTTCACCACGCGTCCATCTTTGATATCCAAACAAGGGATGATTCGTTTTGCTAACATAATTCTCCAATCTTGAGAGTCAAAAGTCTAAGGTCAAAGGTCGCAACCATCTGACCTTCGACTTTTGACCTTAGACTTGTAACGCCTCATTTAAGGTCACGGTTCCATCGTATATAGCGCGCCCAATGATTACGCCAGATAACCCCGCATCCTTCGCCGCCTTCACATCCGCAGTCGTATGCACACCGCCTGAAGCGATCACGTCGAGTCCGCTTTTCTCAGACAACTCTCGCGTCGCAGGGATGTTCAATCCGCTGCCCAAACCGTCGCGGCTGACATCGGTAAAGATAACGGTATCAAGTCCAAAGGTCCGCATTTGAAGCGCGAGGTCAAGTGCAGGCACGCCGCTGTTATCTTTCCAGCCGCGAGTCCGCACGAGACCATCACGCGCATCGATTCCAACGGCGATATGTTCCACGCCGAAACGAGTCAAGGCATCGCGTACGATCTCTGGTTGTTCAATCGCAATCGTTCCAAGAATCACGCGGCTCACGCCCAACGATAATGCTGACTCAATCGACTCAAGCGAACGCATCCCGCCGCCAAATTGCACGCGCGTGCCAAGTTTCAAAAATGACTCAAGCGCAACATGATTCGCATTATCACTTTCACCAAAAGCACCATCCAAATTCACCACATGCAACCAAGTAGCGCCAGCATCGATCCAACGCTTCGCCATCTCGGCGGGGTCATCACTGTACAACGTCATCCGCGCAGGGTCGCCTTCTTTCAATCGCACCACTTTGCCGCCGCGCAAGTCAATCGCGGGATAGATCGTAAACATCACGCCTCCACAAAATTTTTCAAAATGCGCAGCCCCACCGCCTGACTTTTCTCAGGGTGGAACTGCACGCCAAACACATTCTCGCGCCGCACCGCGCACGCATACCGAATGCCATAGTCCACCTCCGCGATTACATCGGATGGATCGCCCGCCTGACAGTAAAACGAGTGATTGAAATAGACATACGCCCCATCTTGGATTTGATCGAAGAGCGCCGCCTCTTTCTTGACCTGAACCTGATTCCACCCCGTATGCGGAATCTTCACTGACAACGTATCTGCAAACTTCACGACCGTTCCGCGCAGCAGACCCAAGCCTTCGTGTTCGCCCATCTCTTCACCGATCTCGAACAAGGCTTGCATGCCAACGCAAATTCCCAACATCGGCACACCGCGCGAAACGACTTGCTTCACGGCATCATCGAGACCATTGGCTTTCATGCCATCTATAAAATCACCGAACGCCCCCACACCAGGCAACACAACTTTCTTTGCATTCAAAACTTTATCAGCATCCTCTGTGCGGAAAACATTCGCACCAACGCTTTCAAGCGCTTTTTGTACAGAACGCAAATTCCCTGTGCCTGCGTCAATCAACACAATATCTTTCATCTTTCCTCTTTCATCGTCTTTACAAACTTCCTTTTGTCGAAGGGATACTCCCGTCGCGCCGCGCATCAAATTGAGTGGACGCATCCAACGCGCGCGCCCAGGCTTTGGACAACGCTTCGGCTTGATGATGGTCATCGCGTCCGTACAAGACTCGTGCATGGAGATTACAACGTGCCTGCACCGCAAACGACTCAAAGAAATGCGGGAACAATGTCACAGGGATGTTGCCTACATACGGCGTGTGCCACTCGACCTGCACCACTGCATACGGACGTCCTGACAAGTCCATTGTCACGTGTGCGAGAGTCTCATCCATCGGCGCGAAACTATCTCCCATGCGGACAATTCCCTTGCGGTCGCCCAACGCCTTATCAAAGGCTTGACCCAACGCCAGCGCCACATCCTCCACCGTGTGATGGACGTCAATGTGCAAGTCGCCTTGCGCTTTGACGGTCAAGTCAAAGAGACCATGCACGGCGAGGTGAGTCAGCATGTGGTCGAGGAATCCCACACCCGTGGAAATCTCATGCTTGCCTGTGCCATCCAAGTTCAATTTGATTTCGATCTGTGTCTCATTTGTTTGACGGGATACTTCTGAAGTTCTCATCATTACTCCTTGTCAAAGGTCGAAGGTCAAAGGTCAGCTGACTTTCGACCTTCGACTTTTGACTATATTTTCCTCAACGCGTCAATCAAAACATCCGTATCACCCGTTCTTCCCACACTAATGCGGATGTGATCTCGCAGCCCAGGCTTGTTGAAGTAGCGGATGAAGACTCCGAACTCTTGCGCCAACTTCGCTTTCAACTCGGCGGCGTCACGTCCGTTCACTTGGCAGAGGATGAAGTTCGATTGCGTAGGATACGGCTTGAGATACGGAAGCTCCGTCAGCGCGGAGAGGAGGCGGGTTCTTTCATCCTTGAGTTTTTCGACCAACACTTTCAAATCATCCACATTCGCAAGTGACGCTTGTGCGGCAACACTGGCAGCGACGTTGACATTGTACGGCTGCTTGGACTTCCACAAGGTGGGCATGAGCCATTTGGGGAACGCGCCATAACCAATGCGCAGCCCCGCCAGCCCCGCCCATTTGCTGAACGTGCGCAACACAACAAGATTTTCCCGCTGCGGCACTTCGCGGATGCGGCTGAGGCTTGCGCCGAGATTCTCGCCTGCAAATTCAATGTAGGCTTCATCGAGCACCACCAACAGCGGAAGCGCGAGCAATTCATCCATCACATCCGATGGGATCAAAGAGCCGTCGGGGTTATTGGGCGAAGCGATGAAGAGCAACTTTGGCTTGTATTCATCAACTGCTTTTCTTATGCCGTCCATGTTCAAAGAGAAGTCTGCATTGCGCGGCACTTCGATACAACGGGCGGCGTTCAACTCCGCGTCGAAGGGATACATGCCGAAGGTCGGCGGACAGGAGAGAATACAATCGTTCGGTTCGAGGAAGACACGCATGAGCAGGTCGAGTAATTCATCCGCACCAGAACCCGCGAGCAGATAGTCTGCGTCTACGCCTGTGAACTGTGCCAGCGACTGGCGCAAGGCACGCGACTCAGGGTCGGGGTAGATGTGCGGAAAGTCCATCTCCGCGAGCGCCTTGCGGACGGCGGGCAGAATGCCGTAGGGATTTTCGTTCGCATCAAGTTTGACGATCTGCGACGGTTCACGCCCGATCTTTGCCGATAAGATTTCAAACGGCTCGATGGGGGTGTATGGGGGGAGGGATTCGAGGTGGGTTCTTATTTTCATAATGACTCCAAAGACCTGACAGGTTTTATCGATACGTTTCTCATCAGGTATCTATGAATGGTGATAGTGTTCGACCGCTACGGACTTGCGGAAACCTGTCAGGTCTGGCTTCTTAGTAACGCAGCATTCGCGTGCGCGTCCAAACCTTCAGATTGCGCGAGGGTCGCGGCGATGGGACCAACTGCTTGCGCGGTTTTGTCATCCAACGCGACGAGACTGACGATCTTCACAAAGTCCCAAACGTTGAGTGGGGAAGCAAAGCGGGCGGAGCCGCCTGTTGGCATGACGTGACTGGGACCTGCAAGATAATCGCCCAGCACTTCAAAGGAATGTTCACCCATGAAGACGCCGCCCGCGTTATTGACTTTCTCTGCCCAACGCCACGGCTCCGTGACAGATAATGCCAAGTGTTCGGGCGCATACTCGTTGGCAAGATCAACGGCTTCGGCGAGGTCGCGAGTCAACACCGCGCCGCCGCGATTTTCCAACGAAGCGACGATGATGTCTGCGCGGCTGCGTTGTTCGATTTGATTCGCAACTTCGGCTTGAACTTTTTGAATGAGGGTTTGCGAGGGAGTAAGAAGAATAGCAGAGGCGAGCAAGTCATGTTCGGCTTGGGCGAGTAGATCAGCAGCGACCCATGCGGGGTTTGCCGAATCATCGGCGATGACGATGGTTTCGGTGGGTCCCGCAAGCCCGTCAATGCCGACCACGCCGTAGACTTGTCGCTTTGCCAATGTGACGAAGAGATTGCCAGGTCCAAAAATTTTGTCAACGGGGCGGATGGTTTCTGTACCATACGCGAGTGCAGCAATGGCTTGTGCGCCGCCAATGGCATAAACTTCGTCCACGCCTGCGACGGCGCAAGCGGCGAGGATGACGGGATCTATGAATGCAGAATGAAGAATGTCGAATGAAGAATTATTCTGCCTTCTGCCTTCTGCATTCTTCATTGGTGGAGTCACTACAACAATTTCCTTTACGCCTGCCACTCGTGCAGGGATGGCGCTCATCAACACTGTCGAAGGCAATGGTGCCGTACCGCCAGGGACGTATAAACCGACGCGTTGAATCGGGCGGATGATCTGCCCGACAGTGCCGCCGAGTTCGTTGGTGAACCATGAGGTCAGCGGTTGTTTTTTGTGGAAGGCTTCGACGCGGGCGGCGGCTTTTTCAAGCGCGTCACGTTGCGCGGGCGAGATCGAATCAAGCGCGGACTGAATCAAAGCCGTCGAAACGGGAGCAGGTTTGAGATTAAGAGAATCGAGGCGCTTTGTCCAATCTTGAAGAGCGGCATCACCGCGAGTCCGCACGTCTTTCAAAATGCGAGTCACGGCGACTTCAGCGGTCAATCTTTCACCAAAAAGTTTTTCGATGTTGTCCATCACGCGCGCGCTGACGGGGAATTCATCGGGCGGCGTGCGTTTGAGAATGGTTTGGCGTGCGGTTTGAGAATCATATTGCTTGAACATGGCAAGTCCTTTCGAGATTAGTAATTGGTAACTGGTAATTACCAATTACTAATTACTGGTTTTGAGTGCCGCGAGCATGGCGGTGTAACGCGGCGGCTCTTCTTCGAAGATGTACGTGACGGGCGAGACGATGATGCCGCTGCCGCCGATGGCGCGCAATTCGCTGATGGCTTGCGGCAGGCGTTTGCGCGGCACGACGACGGTGACGGAGTGCCAATCTTGATTCGATTCGCGCGTGATGATGGGGCTGATGGTTGGACCTTGCAAGCCGCCAACGGATGTTTCATTGAAAAGTTTGGACGCGATCGCTTCGGGACTCCGCCCGCGCATGTTCGCAATGACCAGAAGATTTTCCTTCGCCCGCATGTGCGCCTCGATGTACTCGAGCAAGCGACGTGCCATCTCGAGCGCTTGTGGATTCGTTTGCAAGGCTTTGCGGTTTGCAATGAGCGCGGCTTGCGAAGCTTGGATGACGCCATCGCGCAGCGCGCGCAGACGATTGTCTTGCAGAGTTTGCCCCGACGAAACAAGGTCGGAGATGATGTCGGCATAGCCGATGGTCGGCGCGGTTTCGAGCGTCCCTTCGGCGGTGATGAGCGTGTGTGGAATGTTCTGCGCCTTGAGAAAGCGTTCGGTGAGGACGGGGAATTTTGTCGCCACTCTCAGCGGACGGTTGAGACTCATCACATATTTTTCAGTGCAGGGATGTCGGTGACATCTGTCCATGCTTCGGGGACGGCGAGCATGAGCGCACAGCCGCCATAACCAAGTTCGTCATGCAGGACGATGATCTCGCCATTGTCGCCGCGATTTTCTTCGAGCACGTCGATGCCCGTGATGCCAAAGTCCACGCTGCCCTGACGGACGCTGACGACGATGTCACCTGGGCGTTGAAAGAGGACGGTCAACTCGGGCAGGGCAGGCATCTTCGCCTGATACTGGCGCGGATTCAATTTCTGCACGGAGAGTCCGCACTCGGCAAGGAAGTCGAGCGAGTCGTCCATGAGGCGTCCTTTGGAGGGAAGGGAGAGACGGAGGGTTGAGCGTTGGGTCATTTAAGTTCCTTTTAGTTGGTGGTTGGTGGTTGGAAGTTGATGGCACCCCCACCCGTCCTCCCCCAAATGCGACGGTATTTCTGTCGCATTTGGGGGAGGTGCCGCAGGCGGAGGGGGGTAACAAAAAACCCCGACGCAGGGTCGGGGCTTGATGAGGTGAAGTATGGGTATCTGCTATTGAGTCACAGGTACGCGCACATAAACCTCCCGACCATGCGGGGGTTGAATATGATGGTGGTGCTTGAGCGCGGACTTGTTCATGATGGGCAGTATTCTATGCTGGGGAGGGGAATGAGTCAAGGAGATACTTTCATCTATTTGGATTCCGCGCCGGAGGAGAGTCTGCGCGACGAGGGGAGACAGCCCTAGCTCAGAGAATGAGGCGGAGATTTCAATCGGGTGAGGATCAAGCCAGCGAGTCATGAGGTCAAGAATCAGGTGTTAAGCGGTCAAATCAAGAAATTTTCCGCGCAATTGCTTATAATATGCAAATGGAATCTGGATACTCTGGAACCCCGCTTTATAAAAAACTCGGCTTCACCAGGGCGCCCCTGCGCGTGTTGACGATCAACGTGCCGCGCGAATACAAGGCGTGGCTGGGAGAGTTGCCCAAAGGCGTGGCGCTGGCGTCAAACGTCCGCCCGCCGGTGCAGGCGGCGCATGTCTTCGCCACCGAAAGCGAATTTTTGACCGCGGCGCTTTCCATCCTGCGAAAGGAACTGGCTCAGGATGGTTTTGTGTGGGTCTCGTGGTACAAAAAATCCGCAAAGATTCAAACGGACATTACGGAGGATGTGATCCGTGAGATTGCCCTGCCGATGGGTTTCGTGGATGTAAAAGTCTGCTCGGTGAGCGAGACGTGGTCGGGGTTGAAACTGGTGATACGGAAAACGGAGCGCAAATGAAAATCGGCATGACACCCAAACGGATGCTTACCCTGGGAGGAGTCTGGTACCTGGTTGAAGGCGTGGCGGGATTTTTTTCCGGAAGCGGCTTTGACTTTATGAGATTCGGCTTTAGCGTTTTTTGCCTTTCGCTTGGAGGCTTGTTCCTGTTTGCGCGCAACGAAAATATTTCGAAGTTACGCGCCGCTGTTTTTGCTGTTGGGTTTCTGGCTTCGCTTGGGGTCAGTTTGAGCGCGTACTACGCCCAGTGGAGCGGACGCTTTATGCCCAACGCGCTTGGATACATAGTGCCTACTGTCTGGCTTGTCATGGCGTTCGGTTTTTTGGCAGTGGGGCTGGGCGGCGCGTCAACCAGGGTGAGAAGTCTAAATTGAACCTACTTCCTCCGCTCTTTCAAACCCTTCACCATTAACTCCTTCGCAACGTTCGGGTCGGCTTTGCCTTTTGTGGCTCTTGCCACCTGACCCATGAACCACTGAAACAACGTCTCTTTGCCCGCGTTGTAGTCATCCACTTCTTTGGGGTTGTCGTTGAGTATCTTCGTTACGATCTCAAGAATGGCGCTCACATCCGTCATTTGCAAGAGATTTTTTTCTTTCACGATCTGTGCCGGATCGCCGCCGTTCTTGAAGAGTTCGGTCAGCACGGTCTTGCCTGCACTGGCGCCGATGGTCTTGTCCGTCACCATGTCGATCAGTTTGGCCAGCGTTTCGGGGGCAAGGGTCACATCATCAATGCTCAAGCCTGAGTCGTTCAAGTAACGCATGAACTCGCCCGCGATCCACGAGTGGATGGTCTTGGCGGGGCTTTTCGATTTTGCCACCACGCCCTCGAAGTAGTTGGCGAGAGCAAGGTCAACGGTGAGAAAACGCGCCTCGGACGGTGTCAAGCCAAAGTCCGCAATGAAGCGAGCGGTCTTTGCTTCCGGCAGTTCAGGCAGTTGACTCCGAATCGACTCGATCCATGAATCAGAAAGTTGCAGCGGAGGAAGGTCTGGCTCGGGGAAGTAGCGATAATCGTGTGCCTCTTCCTTCGACCGTTGGCTGGTCGTTACTTCCCGAGCATCATCCCAGCCGAGAGTTTCTTGCACAACCGTGCCGCCCTCTTCATAAATTTTGATCTGGCGTTCGATCTCATATTGCGAAGCGCGGACGAGCGCGCGGAAGCTGTTTAGATTTTTAATTTCGGTTCGTGTTCTAAATTCATCGCTTCCAACAGGTCGCACAGAAATATTTGCCTCAAAACGCAGTACGCCTTTTTCCATGTCGCCAGAGTTCACGCCGAGGTAACGCAAAATCGCGCGGACTTTCGTGGCGTAATCGAGCGCGGCTTCGACGGTGCGGATATCGGGCTCGGAGACGATCTCAAGTAAGGGGACGCCTGCGCGATTGAAATCCACCAGCGCATAATTTTTTTCGTGCGCGAGTTTCGCCGTATCTTCTTCGATGTGAACCCGCCTCACGCGGACTTTGAGTCGATTCTCACCATCGGCATTGACTTCGAGCCAGCCTTTTTCTGCGATCGGCAATTCGTATTGCGAGATCTGATAACCCTTGGGCAGGTCGGGGTAATAATAATTTTTGCGCGCAAAGGTGTTGTGCTTGTTGATGGAGCAATTCAACGCGAGACCCACCAACGCGGCAAGCTCCGTCGCCTTTTTGTTGACGACTGGCATGGCACCCGGCAACCCTGTGCAGACGGGGCAGATGTTGCGAGTTCGGCTCAGGCGCGGAGCCATAGTCTGCAGAGCAACTGCAGAACATTTTGGAGTTGGTGAGCAACTCGCCGTGAATTTCAAGTCCGATTACGGGTTCGTAGGTTAGTTTCATGGTTTGGTGGTCTCGTGGTGCTTTGGTTGAAGGTTGAATGTCAAAGGTTGAAGGTCTGTTTGCTATAATGTTTTTACTTCATAAAAAGGAGCCTTACTAATGAATGCAGATGCCTTTCGTCATTTTTACAACTATCACTTTGCCGAGAACCGCAAGATTTTGGAGCATGTCGCTTCGTTGACCTTTGAGCAATTCACCCAGAGAGCGGATTACTCGCGTGGGTCAATTCGGGAACAACTTGTCCATCTCTTCGATGCGGAAGAAATGTGGTTCAGCGAATTGCGCGGCGCTCAACCTGCTGATCCGCTTCCAGATACCGTTGATTTTGATGATCGCGATGCCATTCGTGCTTTCCTGGATACGGTGGAGAAAAATTCTCGCGCTTACCTTGCCGAATTGCAGGACGATATGTTGTTCACCAAGCCGATCAAAGACCCAGAAGAAGATCAGGTTTTGTTTGCCTGGCAAGTGCTTCTGCATGTTGCAAATCACGCTACCGATCATCGTGCTCAACTTTTGCGTGCCTTGCATGATCTGGGCGTGGACACGAAGTATCAGGATTACATTTTTTACGTGTACGAGAACCAATGACAGTTTTTTGTCATTCTGAGCCGCGCTCTTGTTCTTTGCGGCGAAGAATCTCTTATGCCGTGGTAGAGACCCTCACCGCACTGCATCCGCAACGCGGTGCATGTGTCGCTATCGCTCAGGGTGACATGCTAGAGATTCGGTTGCTGCTTATGCCAATCGGTCACTTGTTGATAGGCATGAGCAACCTGGAATAGCGTTGCCTCATCCAAGTGCTTGCCGATGAGTTGCATACCGACGGGCATGTTGTTGGAGAAGCCAGCGGGGAGCGCAAGGGCAGGGACGCCAGCAGGGTTGGTGGCGACGACGTAAATATCAGAGAGGTACATTTCGAGCGGGTCGCTGGTCTTTTCGCCGAGTTTGAAGGCGGTGGTGGGACAGGTCGGGGCGAGGAGAATGTCAACTTTGGAAAAAGCAGTTTCAAAGTCCCGACGAAGAAGCGTGCGCACTTTTTGTGCCTTCAAGTAATACGCGTCGTAATATCCCGCCGAGAGGGCATACGCGCCAAGCATGATCCTGCGCTTGACCTCATCCCCAAAACCTTCGTGACGAGTCTTGAGATAGATGTCGATGACATCTTTCGCGCCATCTGAAACGGAGAGACCGAAACGCGTGCCGTCCATGCGGGCGAGGTTGGCGCTGGCTTCAGCGAAGAGCAAGAGATAATAAACGGGCAAGCCGTATTTGGTGTGGGGGAGCGAGACTTCGTGAATCTCCATGCCGAGTTTTTCGTAGGTGCGAATCGCTTCTTGCATGGCGGACTCAACACCTGCTTCCATACCAGCCACGAAATATTCTTTCGGGATGCCGAGCTTCATGCCTTTGACGGATTTGTTGATGTCTTTGGTGTAACTGGTAACTGGTGATTGGTACGTAGTGCTATCCAACGGATCGTGACCAGCGATGTGTTCAAGAACTGTGGCGCAATCATACGCGTCACGCGCCATCGGACCAATGCAATCAAACGATGATGCCAGTGCAATTAAGCCGTAGCGGGAAACGCGTCCGTATGTGGGTTTGATTCCAGTGACGTTGGTGAAGCCCGCAGGCATACGCACGGACCCGCCCGTGTCTTCGCCGATGGAGAAGGTACACAGACTTGCGGACATACTCGCCGCCGCGCCGCCGCTCGAACCGCCAGGGACGCGCTCAAGATCCCATGGGTTATGGGTGGGGAAGAGGGCGGAATTCTCGCAGGAGGAGCCCATGCCGAACTCGTCCATGTTGGTCTTGCCAACGAGGACAGCGCCAGAGTCCGCGAGTTTGTTTGTGACAGTGGCGTTATATTGTGGGACGTAGTTTTCGAGAATCTTCGACGAGCAAGTCGTGCGGACATCGCGTGTGGAGATGCAGTCCTTCATTGAAAAGGGAATGCCCGTCAGCGGGGTGACGTTCTCGCCTTTGGCAATGCGCTCATCGGCTTTCTTTGCCTGTTCAAGTGCGAGATCATCCGTGACTGTGACGTAGGACTTGACCTTCTTGTCCACATCGTGAATGCGGTCAAGCATGGCTTGCGTCAACTCGACGGAGGAAACCTGCTTGGTGATTAGTAATTGATGGGCTTCTTGAATGGTTAGTGTATGTAGTTGCATGGTAGAAGAGTAATTAGTAATTGGTAATTGGAGATTGAGACCAAGAGAGTAGATGCTGGATTGGTAACGTAATTGAATAAAACCCAATTACTATTTACCAATTACCAATCTCTATTCTTCACCTAAAACTGTCGGCACTTTGACATACCCGCGCTCGGACTTTGGCGCGTTCTTGAGGAATTCTTCGCGGCTCATGGACGGTTTGACCACGTCTTCGCGCAGTACATTCTCGGCGTTGGCGATATCCGAAGCAGGCGGGACGTTCTCCGTGTCCACTTCGTTGAGCATGTTGAAGTAGTCAATGATGGACGAGAATTGTCCGCTAAATGTTTGCGCTTCCTCTTCGGAGATTCCCAAGCGAACTAAAAATGCAACATGTTTTACTGTTTTTGTATCAATCGTTGACATTCTTTCTTCTTTCTTCTTGACCACAGACGATAGACCGCCGACCGCTTTCTATGGTCTGTCGTCTGCGGTCAGCGGTCGTCTTTACGAAAACTTAATATGCAGCTCTTTCAACTGCTTCGGTTCCACTTCCGACGGCGCATCCGCCATCACATCGCGACCATTCTGATTCTTGGGGAAGGCGATCACTTCGCGGATGTTCGGTTCGTCCGCCAGCAGCATCACGAGACGGTCAATGCCTGGAGCCATGCCACCGTGCGGGGGAGCTCCGTACTCGAACGCTTCCAGCATGTGACCGAACTTTGTTTTGATCTCTTCATCGCTCAAGCCGAGCATCTGGAACATCTTCATCTGAATATCGCGGCGATGAATTCTTATCGAACCCGAAGCGGTCTCGTAACCGTTGCAGACCATATCATATGCTTCCGAATACACCTTACCGGGGTTGGTATCGAACTTCGGCAAGTCTTCCATCTTCGGCATTGTGAACGGATGATGTTCCGACTCCCACGCCTGCGTTTCTTCATTGAACGCAAAGAACGGGAAGTCCACCACCCACGCGAACGCCATCATCGATTTATCGGCAAGGTCCAATTTATCGCGGAACCACAAGCGCAGCCCGCCGAGAGTCTTGTTGACCACTGCACGAGCATCAGAAGCAAAGACGATCAGATCGCCGACTCCTGCTCCCGATTTTTCTTTCAACGCCGCCAGTTCTTCTTCCTTAAAGAACTTTGCCGCGCTTCCTTTCACGCCCTCGGCTGTGATCGCCACAGCAGGCATTCCCTTCGCTCCAAACGACTTCGCCACTTCCGTGAGCGCATCCAGTTCCTTGCGAGACATCTCCGCAGACTTCGGCGCGACGATGCACTTGATCACCCCACCCGCCTCCAATGCAGACTGGAAGACTTTGAATTCGCTTTTCGCCAACACATCAGTGACGTCGATCAACTCCATGCCGAAGCGCAGGTCGGGCTTATCGGAGCCGAAGCGTTCGAGCACTTCCTTATAAGAGAACTTGGGCCACGGCGAGGAATACAACTTCTTGTGCGGTGCCACGGCAGGAAGCATTTTGGTGAACAAACCTTCAACCAAGTTCAGCACATCGTCGCGATGCACATAGGACATCTCAAGATCGAGCTGAGTGAACTCAGGCTGGCGGTCGCCGCGCAGGTCTTCATCGCGGAAACAGCGCGCGATCTGGAAGTACTTGTCCATGCCTGCGACCATCAGCAATTGCTTCAACTGTTGCGGCGACTGGGGCAGCGCATAGAACTGTCCCGGGTAGACGCGGGAGGGCACAAGGTAGTCACGCGCGCCTTCGGGAGTCGCTTTGAACATGATCGGGGTTTCGATTTCAATGAAACCCTGTTGGTCAAGATAGTCACGCATGAACTTGATGACCTTGTGTCGTAGCACCATGTTCCTGGTCAGGCGTTCGCGGCGCAAGTCAATGTAGCGATACTTGAGGCGCATGTTTTCATCAGGCAGATCAGCGTCGGTGTTGACCATGAATGGGGGAGTCTTCGAGGCGTTGAGCACGGTCACGCTTTTGGCAATGACTTCCACTTCGCCTGTTTCCATTTTGGGATTCGCCATCCCTTCAGGGCGTTTCTGCACCACGCCTTCGATCTGCAAGACCCATTCGTTGCGGACATTGGCAACCTGGTCCAACACTTCTTTAGGAAGGTCTGGGTTAATGGTGATCTGAACGATGCCCGCGCGGTCACGCAGATCAAAGAATGCCACCCCGCCGTGGTCGCGGCGTCGATTCACCCAGCCTGCAAGCATAACGATCTGCCCGGCATGGCTGGCTCTTAATTCTCCACATAGATGAGTTCTGTACATAGTGCCTCTCTTTTGTCATTGCGAGAGCGCTCTTGTTCTCTGCCCGAAGCAATCTCAGAATTATTTATAAGATTGCTTCGTTGCCAAAGAACGGCTCCTCCCAATGACGGGGGTATGATGATGTATATAAAAAAATCGCCCCGCGCTTTCGCGTTGGGCGATTTGGTTTCGACTTGTTTATCCGTCAACCAGCAAAGCTTCGCCCAACGATAGGGGAGGTATCGTCATTGTTATTTTTATTATCGTTGACAAAGAAGGAATTGCGTTTCATGATGCGGCATTATAGCACGAGAAAGAAGGTTATCCCGGCGAAGTTGGCAAATTGCGCATAGTCATAATGGGCTTTGCTCCCCTGACCCCTCGAATACCTTTGTAAAAAAGCAGGATAAATATCAGGTAAGAATCGTGTCATATTAGCGGTCGGCGCAAGGCGCGGCGGCCGGTGGGTGTGTTATAGTAACCATCAAGCATGTTTCTTAAGTTCGTGAAGGGTGTAAAAAGAGCCTTCGCCATGGAGAACACCGGGTTCACAAGGTTTTTTTAAATGGACTTTCTCAATATTCTTTGCGCCCTCCGTGGCAAAAAAGAAAAGAAATGATTGCTTGGCGCAGATTGGCGCATGAAGTGAAAGGAAAGGAGTTTCAAATGATCACAACTTTATTCATAATCGCGTTTGTGGGATTGGTGTTGTTTGGCATGATCGCCTCCACAGAAAGATTGTTGAACGACCGTCAGGATTATGTTGTAGTTGATGAGCGGATGATCGATCACCGCTCACGGCTGTAGCGAATTCCCTGGTTGACCAATGGCAGAGCGCCCTTCAAGACGCTCTGCTTTTTCTTTAAAAACGGGCAAAAATGGCGGCAAAAAGTACTCCTGGCGAAGGATTGGTCGTCTTTGGCGGGATGGTAAAATTGCGCCACTCTCATGAAGTCATTTTTCAGCGATAAATTCTGGGTCATCCTGCTGGTTATTGCCGCGTTTATTGCGCTTGTCGCCCTTGCTTCCGGCGTGCGTGAGGTGGAGTTCGGACAGCCCTTTGTTACCAGACTGGAGAGAAGCAATGCCTTCGATTTTTCAGAAACGGAGTCCGGCTTGGGAGGCCGCTGGTTCCGTTATTTGATTCCCGCCCTGTTGTTGATCATGTACCTGCTCATGCTTGGACCCGTCCGCCCGCAAAAGCGTAAACGAATTCGGAGGCAGGCAGACGATCTTCGAAGAATCGATTCGCGCACTTGAAATCCTCAGCGCAGTGCGCGCCCTCGGCTTTCAACTCTCGATCATCAGCCCGGATGCGGTCACCTTCGAAGCGCGGGGATTGAAGCCCAGCCCCGCCGTCAACCTGGCAATGCGCATCCTGCGCTTACAGCGCGAAACCATGCTGCGCGAATTGCGTCACAGGGGCGTACAAGTCGTCAACTGGGACACAGCAATTCCCTTCGAACAAGCCGCCTACGCCGCATTGAACCGCCCAGTGGTATGGATGCGAGCCATTCAACGCGGGATTAAGGCGCAGTCATGACGAAGAGCGCGGTTCTTTTCTCCATCACAGCCTGCTCTGCCGCTCTAACCTTTTCCCTCGCCGACGCCGGATTCCCCTACCCCGTCGCCGGAATTGCCTTGCTTGGCGTGGCATGGCTTGCCCTTCACCTTCGGCATCTCACCCGTTTTAGCGGATTGATTTTCGCCCTCTTTGGGTTGATCTCCGCCGGGTCTGTGTGGGCGGGCGTTTCCGTCTGGTACGGGCTGTCTGCGATGCTCTTCGCCCTGCTCGCCTGGGACCTGACTGCTTTCGAAGAATCCCTGCGCGGGCTGCTCGACCCAA
The DNA here is from genome assembly GCA_016703605.1 of Candidatus Villigracilis adiacens. Classification (GTDB taxonomy): domain Bacteria; phylum Chloroflexota; class Anaerolineae; order Anaerolineales; family Villigracilaceae; genus Villigracilis; species Villigracilis adiacens. The sequence goes on from JADJBU010000007.1 coordinate 57,320, forward strand.
CCGACATCCGCCTGGCATTGGTGACCGGCATCGGGCTGCCGGAGCCGCCGCCTCAAAACTGATTCGGATCAACCTTACCCTCGGCTCGGCGCTGATAATTCGTCCTGTTGGGAATTTGGGGGGATGAGCGCGCTTGTGTATCGAATGCGCGGCGGCGCGTAGGTGCCAATCAATCGAAATATAAATTCAGGTCCGAACAGTCGAAGCGGTTGCCGCAATTCGGGCAGGCGATCTTGCAATTTCCCTCGCGCATTTCGCTCCCGCAGCGGTCGCACCGCCAGGTCCGTTGTTCGCTCCAAATGACCGGCTTGAAGCGGGATGGGTCGAACCTGTGGATGCCATCCCGCCCCAACCGTTCCACTTCAGCCACGACCCGGGCCGCATCCTCTCTTAACTTTTCGACGTTGACTCCCCGGCAGACATCTCCCCAGCCCTCGAGCCATTTCAAACTCCGCCCATGCACCTTGACTGCCCCGTCATAATTTCCGCGCGAGATGTGGAGATAAGTCACCGCAATTTGCAAAATCCCACGATACAGATCGCGGATCGCCCCCGCCTCTTCGCGCCAGGCAAGTTCCAACTCCTCGTGCGCTTCAAAGAATTCCCCCGCATTGAACAACCGCATCCCTTCAATGGCTTTCGGGTGAAGAACGCCGTCACAGTCCATGTTCATGGAGGCAGTATATCATTCGATACCTGTGGGACAGGCGGGATGGTAAAATTTTTCGCGGAGAAAAATTGATTTTTACAACGCTCATTGCAAGCATCATCGCCGCCGCCGGGTCGTTCGCCTGGGGCTATTGGCAGGCAGGCTGGGAAACGACCGCAAAATGGCAGGTCCTGTTCGGCGTCCTGTGGCTGGTTTCGGCATGGAAAAAGTGGCGATGGGTTTCATCCGCCGCCGCGCTATTTGGTTTATTCTTCGCCGCGCTTGGCGTCTGGTTTGGTCTGCATCCCGGCTGGATGTTCGCCGGCGCGGCGTTTGCCATGACCGCCTATGACATGGTTGAATTTCAATTGGAACTGCGCTCCCTGCCTGCCCGTGAAGACATCCCCGGGCGTGAACGCAGGCGAGTCTTGCGGATAAGCATTCTGACCGGGCTGGGATTATTCTTCGTCTCACTGGTTATTTTCATTACCGGAAGGTTCACCCTGGACTGGGCTTTGTTTTTGACCGCCATCGTATTGACCCGGCTCCTGCAAACGGTTGTTTGGGCAAAAAAATAATTTCGCGCGGCAAGCCGGGGATGATAAAATCTCCGGCGTGAATCCCAGTCAATAAGTTTATTTTGCGGCGCGGGCGGCTGTTCTCTTGGTTTTGAAAAAAGATGATTAGAGGTGATTTGCCATGTCCAAACGGTCCCGGCTGTTTGTTTTGTTGATGAGTGCGGCGCTGGTCCCTGCTTGCGTTTTTAGCACGGGATATCAAAAGAGGGGCGTCACGTACGTGTATGCGACATTGGACGAAGGGCGGGGATATGTCGAGCATCCAATTCCAAATATCGATGCCGGGTCTTTTCAGGCGCTGGATAAACACGGGTACGCCAGGGACGATTTGCAGGTGTATTATCACGAATATGCTGTCGAAGGGGCAGACCCGGGGAGTTTTACGGCAATATCCGAATCATACGGCAGGGACAACGCCAGCGTCTATTATCAGGTCAGGGTGATCCCCGGAGCAGACCCGTTCACGTTTGCGCTGTTCGACATTCAATGGGGCAGGGATGCACGCGATGTTTACAGGCAGGACGTCCCGCTTGAGGCGTGCGACCCCGCCACTTTTACTTTTCTGAAAGACGGTTGGAATCGCGACGATCAATGCGTGTATCGTGAGGCGAAAAAACTCCCGGATGGAGACCCGGACTCCTTTGTGGTCTTGAACTCCTGGTTCGCAAAGGATCAAAACAATGTCTACAGCAGCATCACCGGCGTCATCGCTGGCGCAGACCCGGCAACCTTTGAATTAATGGAAGGCATGTGCGAAGTCTGCGCCGAGGACGCGAACAGTTGCTATCGGTATGAAGAACGGGTGGATTGCGAATCGTTGAGATAGGCGCCGTGCGGCAGGATTATTCCGCGCCGGATTTCAGATAACGGCTGACATCGCCGCCGCTCCAGGGACTTTCAAAGACCAGGTTGCTGCCGCGGGATTCCCTGATTTCATCGTACATGTCCGAGGTCTTCGCAAGCAGCGCCCGGAAGACATAAGGACCGTAACTCGCGCGGTTGATGCCGATCTCCTGCAATTCGTTCAGGCTTGCCGTCTTTGCAGTCGCGAGCACATTGATCGGGGCGGAAATACGTTTTCTCAAAACAAGAAGAGTTTCCCTATCGCCCCACCCGATGGGATAGACGCAATCCGCCCCGGCTTGGATGTAGGCGTTCGAGCGGACGACGGCGTCTTCGATGCGTTCTTCTTCCGAGGAGAATTCCTCCGCGAAGAAACTGTCGGCTCTGGCGTTGACGACGAGGTGGATTCCCTTCCGAGCCGCTGCCTCGCGGACGGCTTTGATGCGTTCCACCTGCTCCGTGATGGGACGCAGGCGCGAACTGTCGTCGAAACTGTCCTCGAAGTTGATTCCGACCGCGCCGGTGTCGAGAAGCCTTGAAATATTCTCCTGCAACCCGTCGAGCGTATCCGCATATCCCGCTTCGAAATCCGCCGTCACGGGCGCGTCCACGCTGCGGACGATCCTGCCGACCATGTCCAGCATCGTCTCCAATTTGATTTGCTCGCCGTCGTTGTAGCCCAGCGACTCAGCGATTGCCGCGCTGGCTGTGGCAACGGCGGGAAAGCCTTTTACTTCGAGCATCCGCGCCCCGATCGGATTCCATACATTGGGGAGTACCAACAGCCTTCCATTCAGGTGAAGCGAAAGAAGGTTTTTTGCCTTGTCAGCCTGTCCGCTCATCGAACCTCGCTTTGGTCTTTTTTTCGATAAACAGCGGGCGACGCATTACCCGGTTATCTTTATTTGAATTGTAGCGTATTTCGCCCTGCGGATACTTCCCATCATTCCAAATAGATTGAATGCCAATCCGTATTTTTTCCTGAATAACCCGGCGGTTTTCGCTACTTCCTCTTCGGTTTCGAATATCGTTGCGCTGGCGTTTATCCACTCGCCGAGGGATTCGCCTGAAGCCGTGCTGGGGGTAATGCGCGCTTTACCGTCCCGACGGATGCGCTTCACTTTGCCGGAATCAGCCTGCGTCCAGATTCGAAGCGTTTCTCCATCCTGCGCAAACCAGACGGGAGTCCTCACTCCCTGCCCGTTTTTGCGGAAGGTTTCGATGGTCAGGTATTGTTGTTTGTCGAATTGTTTGAATTTCATGGGAGACCTTTGTAGTTGTTGGATTTCCAATCCTCGAAGCGTTGGACGCCGCGCTTCGAAAGCAGCAGAGTCATGCCGAACGCGATGAGGACGTTGGTGACGAAAAAGAAAAGGATTTCTTCGAGCGGTAAAATGCCGAAGAAGAGAACGCCGGTGGTCTGTTCCTTTGAAATGTTCCAGGTCGTGTCGGTCAATGCGACGATGTCCATCAGCGAGAGATATAAGCCGGGGACGAAGATGGCGGTGAAGACCAACTTGCGATAATGCCAGAGAATGTCTGCGCCGTAGAGCATTTGCGGGAAGATGGCAGGCAGCGCCCAGAACAGGATGATGGAGAGGTAGGTCCACTCGACGGGACCGCGGAAGAATTGGTAGGTGAAGAAGAGCCAAAGAATGACAAGTACACAGGAAGACAGGTACACAAGCAGGCGGTTTGGCTTGAACTCCTGTTTTGGCTCGGGGATGCGGCGCGCGAGGAACCACCACCATAGACCCGCGAGAATCGTCTCCAGCACAAAGAATGTATATTCTTCGATTGGCACGTAGCCGATGACAATGCCTGTGACGAGTTCCGGGTTGTAATACCAAACGCCGGTAGCGACGAGGTAATTGTCCCAGGGCGTGGTGTATGCAACAGCAAGAATGATGTGAATGAGAATCGCCATCCACACCGCCCTGCCGTTTCTAAAGCCGGGCATCGGTCGGGCGTTTTTATTGTCCCACCATGTAATGGCGAGAAAGGCGATGATGGGAATGACGAGAAAACGTAGGAGAAAACCGAAATAAGTCATGGGGGTTGAGGTATGAGTTACGAGAAATGAGATGAGATACGAGATACGAGTTACAAGATACGAGTTGCAAGATACGAGATACGAGTTACGAGTTACAAGATACGAGTTGCAAGATACGAGTTACAAGATATGAGTTACGCGATACTGCTTACTGATAACTACTCACTGATGGCTTTCCACTTTCCACTCTTGCCCTGAGCGAAGTCGAAGGGTTCCACCTTCCACCGCTCTCCTCGCCACCCTCATCCTCACCCCCGGTCTTGGCTCCAGCGTCGCGCCCATGTGCGGATGGATGGGATGCCCGGTGAATTCAAAGGTGAAATGTTTGAGCAGATGCGCCAGCACGACCCGCGCCTCGGCTTGACCGAACGCCGCGCCGATGCAGGCTCGTGGTCCGCCGCCGAAAGGGATGTAACTCATGGGCGGAGTCTTGCGTCCGTGGGCGAAACGCTCAGGGCAGAATTGCTCGGCGTTTTCCCAAATCTCCGGGTCGCGGTGGGTGAGATAGATGGAGTAGAACATCCGCTCCCCGGCTGGGATTTTCCCTTCCGCAAATTCGATCTTTTCCGCCACGCGGCGGTTGCCGATGTGAATGGGCGGATAAAGCCTCAGCGATTCCTTGATGACCTGATCGAGCAAAGGCGATTTTTCGAGCGCATCCACTTCTTCGACAAGTTTTTTATGCACATCAGGGTGTTGACCCAGCATGGCAAAGACCCACGCCAATAAAGCAGTGGACGTGTCGTGCCCGGCGATGAGCATCGTCACCATCTGGTCGCGGATGATCCGGTCGGAGAGTCCGGCGTCAATCAGATGTCCCAGAAAATCACCCTTTTTAATTTCTTCTTTCCCCTTTCTTCTTTCCTCAATGATCCCAAACAAATAATCATCCAACTCCCTCAACGGTTGGCGAAAACCAAAACGCGGAATCTTCCGCCACAGAATCCACGCGCCGGGCGAGATGTATTCGATGGATTTGAGGATCGGCTTCCAGATTTGGGGGATGTCGTTCCGCGCATCCCTGCTGAAAAGGGTCTGCATGATGATGAGCAGGGCGATCTTGCGCGACTCGACGAGCATGTCCACGGTTTCGCCGTCCTTCCATGCGGAGGCGACGTGTTCGGTCTGGCGGATCATCATTTCGGTGTAATGCGTCAACTGCGAAGGATGGAAGGGCGTCTCCATCAACGAGCGGTAATGATCGTGTTCCTCGCCATCGGTGATCAGAATGCCGCGCTGCAATAAGTCGGTGACGGGGTCGGTGTTGCGCCACAGCAATTTATCGCGGTCGGTCACCAAAACTTTACGCGCGGCTTCATGTCCATGTACAACGTACGGGCGAAAGCCGGGGAGTGGAATCTGAAAGAAACGCCCGACGTGCTTCGCCATGACCTTCAACGGTCCCAACGGGGAGCGGGTTTGGAGCAGGGCGGTCAACGCTTCGCGCCCGAGTTCTTTTGAAATCTTCTGCTTCACGCCCGTTCCTTTGCCATCCCATACGCCGCCAACGTCCGTTCTTTGACGATGCCGCGATCCACAATCGGCTCGGACGGATAGCCCGCGATCTTCAAACCAAATTCCCACGGCGCGTGGATCTGCTTCGCATCCAGCCCGCGCAGTTCGGGAACCCACTTGCGGATGTAATCGCCGTTCGGGTCGAACTTTTGCGATTGCAGAACGGGATTGAAAATACGGAAGTACGGCGCGGCGTCGGTTCCCGTTCCCGCCGTCCATTGCCAGCCGCCGTTGTTTGCGGCGATGTCGCCGTCGAGCAAATTCTCCATGAACCACGACTCGCCCCAACGCCAGTCGATCAGCAAATCTTTGACGAGGAATGAGGCGGCGATCATGCGGGCGCGATTGTGCATCCAGCCGGTCTCTGTGAGTTGACGCATCGCCGCATCCACCACAGGGACGCCTGTTTCGCCCCTCTTCCACGCTTCATACTCTGACGGTTGGTCCCGCCATGGAATGTTCGACAGCGATTCTTTGAACGCAGTTTTGGCGACCTTCGGGAAGTGGTACAGGATTTGAATGTAAAACTCGCGCCAGATCAGTTCGTTGAGCCAGGTATCCGCTCCGCGTGCGTTGGAAGGTTGGAAGGTTTGAACGTTCGAACGTTTCAACGTTTCAACGTCCGAACATTTTGCGGCGTGAACAGCCTGGCGCAAGCCAATCATGCCGAAGTGGATGTAGGGCGAGAGCGATGATGTGCCGTCCAAGTCCATGCGGTCTCGATTTGTCTTGTATTCATGAATTGGCGCATGGAGTGCAAAGTCTCCAGACTTTGCCGCGTTGGTGAAATCATTCAGCCTTTTCAACGCTTCGGCTTCACCGGCGGGGAAGAGGGGATTGGGTGTAAATTCGGGCAGCGGTTCAGATTTGATTCCTGGCGGGGTGTTGAGAGTCTCCGGCGCGGGGAGCAGGTGGATGGGTTCGAGCCGCGCCTTCCACGCTTTGGAGTAGGGCGTGTAGACGGTATAGGGAGTCCCGTCCGCTTTTTTGACGAATTCGGGATGCTGGGCGGTCTGTCCGTGAATCAATTGCAGGGGCAGGGATTTTTGAATCAGCGCGTCGCGTTTGCGGGCGTAGGGTGTGAAATCTTCCTCGGCGTAAATGGCGTCGGCGTGGATTTCGGCGATGAGTTGCTGAAGAATTTGCAGCGGAGCGCCTTTACGAGTTACAAGATACGAGTTACGTTGGCGGAGGTCTCTGTCTAATGCGGACAGGGCTTCGTAGAGAAAATTTTTGCGGCGGGCGGATGAGTCGTCGAAGGCTGGGTCGAGGATGAAGACTGGAAGCGCTGAACCCGCCCCGAGCGCGGAATGAAGCGCAGCGTTATCCGCGAGCCTTATGTCGCGGCGAATCCACCAGATCGAAGTCATGTCAAAACCCGCGCCTCTGACCCGACCAGGGAGCGGGTGCGCCGCTTCGAAATTCTTCCACGCTGGGACCGCGCAGTTGCGCGAGTCGCCGCGTGCCGTAGAGATAACTAATGATGAGCAGGGCAATGGTCGCGGGCCAGCCCGTCAGCGTGTTGACCAAAGTCAGTTCGTCAATTTCGCTGCCTTGAAACAGCGAGACCTGCCAGAATAATCTTGCGGCGAAGTAGAACAGCCAGATAACGGTCACTTCGGCATAGGCGGGGCGGACTTTTTCGTGCCAGTACCAGTCGAGGGGCCAGCGGCGGGCGAGGTAACTCGTCCATGCGACCATCGGTTTGCGGATGAGCAGGCTGACGAACGCGAGGGCGACGGTCAAGCCGCCGTTGACGATGGCGGGGAGGAAGAATCCCTCCGAACGTCCGAGCAGAAGCGCAAGCGCGATGGCGAGACCGACACTGCCAAACCCGGCAAGCGCGTAGACCAGCGACTGTCCGCGGCGGAGGCGGAGGGCGGCGATGACGATGGAGAGTCCGAGCGCGCCGATCATCGCGGCGGTGAAGCCCGCCAGTCCGTTCAGCAGGAGGAAAAGAATCGGCGGCAGGATCGTATCGAGCAGTCCAACCTTCCCAGTCACTGCGCGGAACTCTTCGAGAAGTTCACGCGCCTTGTCAGGCATTCTTTCCCATCCAGAATTTGCGCCAATCGCCGTTGCTGGATTGCAGGGCGAGGAAGGCGTACAACGCGCCCGCAAAGAAACCGAGCGTCAGCATGGCAATCGTCCACAGGATGGCAACGGGCAGGGACTTCTCGCGGTAGATGATCCACATGGAGAAGAGTGTAAAGCCTGTGTACAAGTCTACAAGCGAGACGATGCCCCACGGCATGGACAGGAGTTGACTGCCTTCGCCCGCGAAGTCACCGACGGTGAAGCCGTAGATCAACACGGCGGTCATGGCAAGCACGCCGAGCAGGGAGATGATTTTTGCGAGTTTCATTACAGCACCAAAATGATTCCGAGCACGATCTCCGTGACGACGCTGATCCAATTCGATTGTACGGAGGACTTGTCCACGAAGATGGAGACGAAACGCACGGCGGCGATGGCGAGGTACATGATGCCGAGCATTTGATAGGTCTCGCGCGTGGCAAGAACGAAGACGGCGATGCCAAGCCCGATGAAGAGTCCGCCGAGGATCGAGCGGATCTCAGTGATGCCGCGCCCGTCGGGGGCGGTGAGTCCCGTGAAGCCTTGCACACTGCGCGGCCACACGAGGGAGACGAGTCCCGTCACGATGGTGAGGATGACGGCGAGGATTTGGAGGATTTTGAGGAAGGTCATGGTGTTCCTTGTCTGCGAGTTGGCGTTGGAGAACGCCAACTACACTGTTACAAGCGCGGGACTAACACAGGCGTGTTCTTCTTGTATTCTTCGTAATCCGCCTGACCGCCCCATTTGGTATCCGATTTTTTCTCGAGCAGGGGGATGCCGCTGATGCGGGTGAGTAGGATTGCGACGAAGAGCGGTGAGATCATGGCGACCCACTGCCAGCCTTGCAGGACAGGGATGGCAATGATGGCAACGCCGAGCCAGAGGACGATCTCGCCGAAGTAGTTGGGATGGCGCGAGCGGGACCACAGTCCCGTGCGGATGAACTTGCCCTTGTTGGACGGGTCGGCGTTGAAGCGGCTCTTCTGCGAGTCTGCGATGACCTCAAAGGCGAAGCCGAGGAGCCAGACGAGCAGACCGACGACGGCGAAGATATCCAGTTCGCGGCGGGTGGTGTTGGCGATGGCGACCCATGCGGCGGCGGCAGTGAACGTGACCCACAGCCCCTGGATCGTCCACACGTTGAGGAAGCGGAAGAAGCTCGGCTTGAGTTCGTCGAAGCGGTCATCCTTGCCAGCCTTTTGGATGCGGCTGAAGAGGAAGGAGCCCAGTCTCAGCGCCCAGACCATGACCAGCGCGGCAAGCAGAATGGAACGCGCATCGAGCGGGACGCTGTAGCGACTGTAACAGACGGCGAGTCCTGTGACGGTGATGTAGGTCAGGCTGCCCGTCAGGTCGAAGAATTTTTCGGTCTGGAAGATGTACGACGGGATGAAGACCAGCCATTGAATGAGGAAAGCCAGTCCCACCGCGATGGCGAAGACGGGAGCGCCGCCGAGGGTCGCGCCGTTCTGACTCCCTGCCAGCGCGACGAGGAAGCCGATGATGACGATGGCGAGAAAGATGACGAAAGAGGTGATGTCGGTTTTTTTCATGCTGTTATTTTTCCTTTGCAGTCTAGTCGGGCGTTCCCTAACGCCGATGTTAGAGAACGTCGCTTGCGCGTTCAGCGACACAGGCGAATCCGATCGCGCCGACCCCGAGATGCGCGCCTAGCGCGGGTGTAATCTGCACGATGGGAATGTCCCCACCCGGCAGGTGATGTTTGATGCGTTCCAGCATTTCCTCCGCCTCCTGCTGTACGCCCGCGTGGACGATGGCAAGCTTTTCGAAGGGCGCGTACTCGTTCAACCATTCCATCATGCGTGCGGTGGCTTTCCTTTGTGTGCGGACGCGGTGTGCTGCGGGGTTGCCCTGGTTCATGTGGAGCAGGGGTTTGATCTGGAGAAGTTCGCCGAAACGCGCCAGGGCAAAGTTCATGCGTCCGCTGCGGCGGAGATATTCGAGAGTCTTGAGCGAAGCGAAGACGTATGTGCGCTTCATTACTTCGGAAAGGCTGGCGAGGATGTCTTCCATCTTGTGACCGAGTCCAGCCATCTGCGCCGCCTTCTCGACGATGAATCCCATCCCAAGGCTGAGTTGACTTGAGTCCAGCACGGTGACGGGGATGCGGTTGAACTGCTCCGCCGCGACGCGCGCCGTGTTGACGGTGGCGCTCAACTTCTCCGAGATGTGGATGGAGAGGATGGCTTTCGCGCCCGTGTCGGCGAGTCTGTTCCATGCCTGCGCGAAGGCGTCCATGCTGGGAGTGGCGGTGCTGGGTGCGGGAGTGAAGGCGGGAAGCAGCCGGTAGAATTCCTCGCGACTCATGTCCACTCCGTCAACGAAGGATTTATCGCCCTGGTTGATGTACAGGGGAATGACCGTAATGCCGTGCTTTTCCACGATGGACGCAGGCAGGTCGCAGGTGCTGTCGGTGGTGATACGGATGTTCATGGTTGACCTTTATTTTTTACGCCAAACTGGCAATCTTATCTCTCAGCCACTTCTTGATCGGTTCGCCCTGCCCGTTGATGTGATTGTCCACGGCGCGGGAGTAGGCTTCCATGAAGTCGATCAAGTCCTGGCGCGGACGGTTGTGGGTGTGGAGCAGGGTCTTCAGCCACTCCATTTCCGCGGCGAGATGATCCATGTCGCCGAATTGCAGGCTGGCGGTGATGTTGTCGCCGAGATGCTGGATGCTGGAATGGATGTCGTCCGGGCTGATGGAGAGGGGCGGCAGGCTGAGTTTGAAGTCGCTTTCGATGTGGGCGCGTTTGGCGATAAATCCCTGAAGCGCGGCGAGATGTTCGCGGGATGCGCTCTTCGGGGTTGAAATCCCCGGCTTGGTCTTGAGGACGGTTTCGATGGACTGAACCGCCTGATCGAGCGAACCGCCAAGATACTGACCGGGGACAAAGTCTACGATGCCGGGGCGCAGGTTGAAGATGCGCCCGCCGAAGCCGACGGCGACGTTCCCCGCGTGGAGCGCAAGCGCGGCATGTTGCAGGTGCGCGGCGGAGTTCAACGTCTGCGCGACCAGCACGACCAGATTTGCTTTGATCTTTTGGGTGGTCTCGACAAACCGGTCGGCGGGGACGTTCGCGCCGAGGTAGATGACGTTCAATCCGCGGCGGCGCAGGAGAAGCGCAAGTAGTAACGGCGTGAAGGTGTGCCATTCGGTGGGCGGGCATCCGACGACGACGGTCTGCGGGCGGGTGGGGGCGGGGGATGCGCTCAGTAAAGCGTCGAGTCGGCGCATGGCGAGACCGGAGGCGAAATGTTCCTGCTGAACGCTGGCGCGGTTTTCGTACCAAAGCGTGCCGATCTCAGACATGCCTTTTTGCAGGACTTCGACACAGACCGACTCGACGGGGAAGATCGAGAAGGCTTTGTTCAACGCCTGCTCGGCTTGCACTTCGCTGAAGTTTACGCAGGCGTTGACCCACTCGGCGCGGATGGCGTCCAGGGTGGTGTCGGGCGTGGAGGTGGCAGATCCGCTCTGGGTGAGGATCATGCTCGTTGGGGCAAGAGCAGCCAGCGGGTCCGAACCGGAGGCGGTTTGTTCATTCCACAGATCTACGGCTCGGGAAATCGAAAGTCCCTCCGCCTGGCGGGCGATCAGCCATTTGATGGTCTCGATGTCGTACTGCGAATACAAGCGGTGTCCGCCTGCCGTGCGTTGCGGGACGGGGAGACCGTAGCGGCGTTCCCAGGCGCGCAGGGTGTCTGCGGCGAGACCGGTCTCGAGCAGGACGGCTTTCAGGTTGAAGGCAGGCGATTTGCTGAGCATGATTTTTCCTAGTTATGCAGGGTTTAAAGATGGCTTAGCCACCTTTTGCACAGCTATTGTACCTTTTTCTTTGAGGATTCGCTCAGTTGTCAGACGAGCCGAGAGCAGGACGATTGGAAGCCCGGTTCCGGGGTGGGTGGATGCTCCGGTGAAGTACATGTTTTTGTAGGTGGCGTGACGATTCTGCGGGCGGAGATAACCGACCTGCCAGAAGTTGTGACTCAGCCCGAACGCGGCTCCCTTTTCGAGGTTGAAGCGCTCTTTCCAGACTTTGGGCTGGTACACGATCTCGAACTTGATATGCCCTTTGAGGTCGGTGACTCCCATCTCTTTGGCGAGGCGGGCAAAGACGGTCTCGCGCGCACGGTCCACCAGCGCGTCCCAATCCTGCTCACTGCGGGCGTCGAGATGACCGACCGGCACGAGAACGTACAGCGTTTCCTGTCCCTCCGGCGCGGCGGCGGAGTCGGTGCGGGCGGGCGCGTGGACGTAGAAAGACGGCACTTCGGGCAGGGTGTGATCGTTGAAGATCTGGTCGAACGAAGCCTTGTAATCGCCGCCGAGGAAGACGTTGTGATGCGCGATCTGCTTGTATTGCTTGTCCACGCCCCAGTAGAACATGATGGTGGAGCAGGTATAAAGTTTTTCGTCTAACTTCTTGGCTTCTTTGGCGTCGGGCAAAAGTTCTTTGTAAATGTAAGGCAAATCTGCATTGCCAACGAAGATATCCGCGGAATATCTCTTGCCATCCATTGTTTCAGCACCGACGACCTTCGAACCCTCAACCTGCAACTTTCTCACCGGCGAGTTATACACAAACTTCACGCCCAATTTTTCCGCGACCCTCACCAGCGCCTGAATCCCCGCGTACATACCGCCCATCGGATACCAGACTCCTTCCGCCAACTCGGTGTACTGCAAGAGGGAGTAGGTGGCAGGTGCGTCATAGGGACTGAGTCCCAAATACATGTTTTGGAAGGTGAAGGCGGCTTTCAGGCGTTCGTCTTTGAAGAAGCGTCCCGTGTTGGTGTAGTGCTTCTGCAAGGCTTTGAGGTTGAAGATCAACGGCAGGTTCTTGAGGCTGAAATATTCGAAGATGTTGTAGAAGTTACGCCCGACGAATTTTTCGACCGATATTTTGTAATGCTTGGCGCCCTCCGCGATGTAGCCGAGGAAACCGGTAAAGGCGGTCTTGTCCACGGCTTCGAGCTGGGTTTGCATCTTGCCAATATCGGAGGTCAGTTCGAGGCGCAGACCGTCGTCGAAGTGGACTTTATACGTCGGGTCAATGCGGCGCAAGTCGAGGTGGTCGCTCATCTTTTCGCCGAGAGAGGCAAAGGTCTCCTCCCAAACTTCGGGCATGAGGAAAAGCGTCGGACCGATGTCGAAGCGGTGTCCGTCGCGGACGATCTGGTTACAGCGTCCACCCGGCGTGGATTCCTTCTCCAGCACGGTCACGTCATATCCATTTTTAGCGAGGCGGGCGGCGGTGGCGATTCCGCCAATTCCGGCGCCGATCACGAGGGCAGTAGGTTTCATAGGCATTCTCCTTTTCAGTCTGTATTTGTATTGTACACATTGTCTATTATTTGTCAAGGTTTTAAAAATATATTTGCAAAACCTTGACAAATACGACAATATCAGTAAAATATGAAAAATCGAACAGAGTTGAAAAGGAGAGACTTATGCAAGCACATGCGAATTGGGAGAACCAACTATTATCCCTGGCGGGACACATTCCGCATCCGTCCACCCGCCCGTTTTTTTCGTATTGGGCTGGCGACGCCTCGTTACGGCAGGCATATAAGCAGGCAGAGGTCATCACCGCTGCGCATAGCAAATCTTTCCATTTTGCCTCTGGTCTGCTCCCCGAAGAAAAACGCTCCGCCGTCCGCGCCTTGTACGCCTTCTGCCGCACCGTGGATGACATTGTGGATGAGGTTGAATTAAAGAAGGATCGGGATTTTGAACTGGACTACTGGCGCAAAATTGTCGAATCCGCCTCTTCCCCCGCTGACGATTTGGTTGCCTCCGCCTGGGCGGATACCCTCACCCGATACCATATCCCGCGTCACTACGCCTTGCAGTTGATAGACGGCGTCGCCCGCGACCTTTCTCAAAGCCGCTACCAGACCTTCGACGACCTCGCCACCTATTGCTACGGCGTCGCCTCCACGGTGGGACTGATGAGCATGTACATTGTCGGCTTCAAGAACAATGAGGCTGTGCCATACGCCATCAAACTTGGTGTCGCCTTGCAAATGACCAACATCCTGCGCGACGTGGGAGAGGATTACCGCAACGGTCGCCTCTACCTGCCGCGTGAAGAACTCGTCACCTACGGCATCCGCGAGGAAGATATTGCCGCAGGTCGCGTCACCGACAACTGGCGTCAATTCATGAAGTTCCAGATCGAACGCACCCGCCAGCTCTACGAAGAATCCTGGGCGGGCGTCAAACTGCTCGAAAAGGAAGGTCAACTTGCCATCGGCGCCGCATCCGTTTTCTACAGCGGCATCCTCGATGAAATCGAGAAGAATGATTACGATGTCTTCTCCCGCCGCGCTTCCCTGAGCGCCATTGGCAAACTCAGCCGCATCCCCGCGTTGTGGCTGAAGGTGAATTCATTGGCATAAGACAACCTCGCAACTCGTATCTTGTATCTTGTATCTCGTACCTCAACCCTTGTAACCCCGAAAGGACTCCCGCAATGAAAGACACCCTGCGTCAATTTGCAAATCTGCTCTCCGTCCTCCTCGCCCTGACGGTCAACATCCTCGCCTCGACCCTGCCGCTCAACGGACAGAACACCGGCGAAATCTCGGACCGCTTTCAGGTTTATTTTGTCCCTGCCGGGTACGTCTTCGCTATTTGGGGCATCATCTACGTCGGTTGGATCGCGTTCACGATATTCCAATTCCGCGCCGACCAAAAGGAAAGTCCCCGCCTGCGCCGGCTCGGCTATCTCTTCGCCCTCAGCGGAATCGCCAACGCCGCCTGGCTTTTCTGCTGGCACTACAATCTCTTCGGCTTGAGCGTGCTGGTCATGCTTGCGCTGTTGGGCTTGCTCATCGCCAGTTACCTGAGATTGAATATAAATCGCGATTCGGTTTCCCGCGCCGAACGCTGGTCAGTGGATATTCCGTTCAGTGTTTACCTCGGCTGGATCACCGTCGCCACCGTCGCCAACGTCACAGACTGGCTGTATCTCATCGAATGGAACGGCTTCGGAATCGCCCCCCAAACCTGGGCTGTTATCATGCTCGCGATTGCCTCCATACTTGGCATCGCGATGGCAATCACTCGCAGGGATGTTGCTTTTCTCGCCGTGCTGGTCTGGTCGTTTATCGGCATTGCCGTCAAGCAATCCTCCGAGCCGCTGATCGTCGCATCCGCGTGGGTCGCCGCCGCGCTCATGGCTGGCTTGATCGTTCTCAGCCTGTTACGCAAACCTTTTGTCTTGCAGGCGAGTACTTTGTAACTCTTGTTGATATATGCAAACTACGCAAAAAGCAGCGCGAGATTAATCCCGCGCTGGTTTTGATATACTTGCGACCGTGAAGAAATTTGTAATTCTGTTTTGCCTGATTCTGATCAGTTGCGCGACCGTCCCAGACCCCGCGCCGGAGAGTTCAATGTCCCTTCGATACCTTGCTTTAGGCGATTCCTACACCATCGGCGAAAGCGTGGCGGAAGCCGAACGCTTTCCAAATCAACTTGCGGGAATGCTTGCAAATGAAGGCTTGACCGTCGAGGTGAAAATCATCGCCCGCACCGGCTGGACGACGGACGAACTTTGGGATGGAATCCAAAAGGAAACGCTTTCGCCGCCATATGACATGGTCTCGCTGCTGATCGGCGTCAACAACCAGTATCGCGGACGGGACATCGAAGAATACCGCGAAGGCTTTGTCTTTTTGCTCAATAAAGCCATCGAATACGCCGGGGGAGACCCGCAGCGCGTCATTGTCTTTTCCATCCCCGATTGGGGCGTGACTCCCTTTGCGGCTGGACGGGACGCTTCGCAAATCGCAGGCGAGATAGACGCGTTCAACCAAGTCAATTTGGAAGAAGCCCAAGAAACAGGCGCGCATTATGTGGATGTGACGCCTGTTTCGCGCCAGGCCAAAGACGACCCAAGCCTGATCGCTACAGACGGATTGCACCCCTCCAGCAAAATGTATGCCGAATGGGCAAGGTCCGCGCTGCCGATTGCGTTAGACTTCATGAATAAGCAGCCGCAGAGACACAGAGAACACTGAGAAAAAACCTCTGAGAACTCTGTGATCTCTGTGGCAAAAACGACTTTTGCAAGAGGACAATCAAGCATCTTGAAGTAGA
The DNA here is from genome assembly GCA_016703605.1 of Candidatus Villigracilis adiacens. Taxonomy (GTDB): domain Bacteria; phylum Chloroflexota; class Anaerolineae; order Anaerolineales; family Villigracilaceae; genus Villigracilis; species Villigracilis adiacens. Next base: position 73,168 of record JADJBU010000007.1, read on the forward strand.
ATCCCCTCATCACTCAAAATTGGAGAACCAATGCCTCAGATCAAAGCCATCAACCACGTCGCCGTCGTCGTCGAGGATATGGAAAAATCACTTGCGTTCTGGCGCGACGCGCTTGGGATTCAACTGCACGAACTGCGCGATGTCCCCGCCGAGAAATCACAGGTGGCATTCCTGCCATTGGCTGGCGCGGAAGTGGAACTGGTCATGCCGACCACGGATGATTCCGGCATCGCCAAATATCTCGCCAAACACGGACAGGGGATGCACCACCTCTGTCTCGAAGTGGATGATATTGAAGGCATGATGGCGCAATTGAAAGCGAAGGACATTCGCCTCATCAATGAAGAGCCGCGCACAGCCGCCGATGGCAAGAAGTATGCCTTCATCCACCCCGAATCCACCGGCGGCGTGCTGGTCGAGTTGTATCAAATCTAAATGTTGGAAAACCTTGAGACAATCCTCGAATATGAATGTGGTCTTGTAAAAGACCGTCTGACCGTCGTTGGCGTGTCCGGCGGACCTGACAGTCTGTGTTTGATGGAATCCATGCGGATGGCGGGGTATCCGTTGATTATCGGATACTTCGATCACAAACTCCGCCCTGAATCTGCCTCCGATGCGCGAAAGGTGGAAAAAACAGCCGGGCGGCTCATGCTCCCCTGTGTCATCGACGGCGCGGATGTGCGGGTCTACGCCGCTGAAAAGAAAATGTCCATTGAGGAGGCGGCGCGAACGCTGCGTTACCGCTTTCTCTTCGACCTTGCCCGCCGTCAAAAAGCCCAGGCAGTGGCGGTCGGGCACACAGCGGACGATCAGGTCGAAACCGTTTTGATGCATTTTTTGCGCGGCAGCGGCATCTCCGGCTTGAAAGGCATGTCGCATCGCTCGATCATCAAATCCTTCGACCCCGACATCCCCGTCGTCCGCCCGCTCCTTGATGCCTGGCGCGAGGAAACCGTCCTGTTTTGCGCGGTGAACGGCATCCGCCCGGTTCATGACATAACCAACGATTCGATTAATTTTCAGCGCAATCGCATCCGCCATTTGTTGATTCCCACTCTTGAGACTTACAATCCAAAATTCCGCGAAACGGTCCTGCGCATGTCGTATTCATTGAAGGGCGATTTTGCCTTTGTAATGGAAACCCTCGAACATGCCTGGGGCGAGGTGGTGGTTTCCGCCACCGAGGAGATCGTCACCTTCGACCTGCCGCGTCTGACCTCCCAGCCGCCCGGTTTACAGCGCAATTTGATCCGTCATGCCATGCAGACTCTTCATGCCGGGGTTGATATTGGCTATCAAACCCTGAGGCGCGCCGAAGACTTTCTTAACTCAACCACATCCGGAACCGGGCTGGACTTGAAAGCGGGGATGCGGCTGCACCGTGAGGCGGAGTTGCTCCACGTCTGCGCCCCTCATGCCGAACTGCCATTTGACCGCTGGCCCCAGTTGCCCGGCGTCTCGCCAATCCCGATTGGCGTCGGCGAACAAACCTCCCTGGCTGGCGGGTGGCGGGTCGCAAGCGAAACCTGGCGGCTGTCGGACCTGGCGATGGAGCAATCTGAAGAGAACGAAGACCCGTTCCAGGTCTGGCTGGATGCGGATGAATTGCCGGAGCAGTTCGATCTCAGGGCGCGGCGTCAGGGCGATCACTTTTCCCCGCTGGGTATGGACGGGCATTCCCAAAAACTTTCCGACTTTTTCGTCAATGAAAAACTTCCGCAGCGCGCACGCGACCGCTGGCCCCTTTTGTGCGCGGGGGAGGAGATCGTTTGGGTTCCTGGATTCCGCCCGGCGCATCGTCATCGCTTGAAGGAATCGACGAAGCGGGTGGTGTATTTTTCAGTGCAGCCCCCCGAGAAGGACGAACATCCCCGTCCGTGATGGGCGGGGATGTTTTCCCAAAAAAAAAAACAGGGAAAAAAAGGGGGGGGGGGGGGAGAAGGGGGGGGCGACATCGGCCTGCGTACATCAAGTTTTGACTTCGCCATTCAACTGTTTCAGTTTGATGAACAACTCGCGCCACTGGATCTTGGAAACGCCCAGTTTTTGGCGGACCTTGTCCGGCTCGATGCCGCTTTGATAATCGCGCAGGGCGCATGTCCAGCGGCACATATCGAAGGATAGATGCTTGGTCAACCCGGCTTCTTCGCCCACATCTTCCAGCAGGTACTCCAACCGGCGCGGAGACCAGGGAAACGCCTGGTCAACCGGTTTATATTGCGCGAGATACTCGTTGTAGGCGGCGACCCAGTCATCCGTCAATTCGATCTTGCGCTCCTTGTAGCGGTTGGCGGGGCTGGCATAGCGGACGAAAAGATACGGACCCTCCTTCCCATCCAGTTCAAAATGGTTGACATGAATCCCCAGGCATTCGCTTTTTTTGATCGCGGTATTCAGCAGCAGCGCGACCAGCGCATACGGACGGGCATCCGCCTTCTTGGCGCGGCGGTGACGGTCGGCGGCAAGCAGCACAGATTCGTGTTCGTCGTCCGTCAGCACCTGCGGGATTGGGCTGATCGCTGAACGCTGCGCCACTTTTTCCGCCGGGTCCATGCTGACCGCGCCATGCTGGTGAAGCCAGCGGAAGAACGACTTTACCGAAGTGATGCGCCGCGACAGCGTCTTTGGACTGCAAGCCACCCCGCGTCCCTTTTCCATCCACTCGAAAAATTTATTGAGATCGTCTGTGGTCACCGCGCCAATCGATTGATCGGGGGGCAGGTACTGGGTCAGCAGGCGCGTGTCTGAGAGAAATGCTTTAACCGTATTGGGCGAGCGTCCCTGGTCGTAGAGAAACATCTCCCAGCCGTTGATCGCGGCGGGCAGGAGGGTTTTCGAGCCGATATGAGCCGGTGCGGAAGTTTTTGCCATAAGAAATCCCTTGCGTGTAGTCTTGCGTATAGTTTAGCGAATTTGGAAGGGCTTGTCAACTGGCAGAATCCACGAAAATTGAGAACAGCGCCTTAGAGGGTGTTTCTTAATTCTGCGAAAGGCGTGAAAAAAAGCCTCAGCCACAGAGAACACCAAGTTCACAGAAATTTTTAAAAGGTTTTCTCAAGATTCTCTGTGGCAAGAAAGAGTTAAGAAACGTAACTGCTCAGCCTGCTCATTCTCGATTGTCATTTCGAGTGGCGCGAGGCGCCACGAGAAATCTTTTTGGCGTTGTCCAGGATTTCTCCTCGCTCCGCTCGTCGAAATGACAAGCCACTGAGCAGTTACTAAGAAACAGTCTCTTACGGGGGCGGCAGGTAATCCCACGGGTTGACCTTCACACCCGCCATGATCTCGAAATGCAAATGCGAACCCGAAGACCGACCCGTCGAGCCGACCGCGCCGATCACCTCGCCCTGACCCACGCTTTGACCGCAGCCCGCATTGATCGCGCTCAAATGCGCATATAGCGATTGGAAACCGTTGCCGTGGTCAACCATGATCATGTTTCCGTACCCGTAATCGTTCCAGCCCGAATAGACGATCACGCCCGCGTCCGAAGCGTAGACCCCTTCGCCGGTGTCGCCCGCGAAATCAAGCCCGTTATGATTGGTCTGCGGCGAAAAATCGAAGCCTGAAAGATAATGTTTATTGGTCGGGTAGATGAAATATCCATACCCCACTGCGCCGCCGCTGACCGGGTCGCAGGCGCCCTCCCCGAGCACCCGCGCCGAAGCGGGGTTTTCGCGGGTCACACCCAAAGGAGCAGACCAGCTCACAAAATCGCGCTTTCCGCCGGGGATGATCAACCACGTTCCCGGCTTGATATTCGCATTTTCATAATCGCCGACCGTGTTCGGGTCAATATTATTTCCCGGATACTCGATCACATCCGCCGCAGACACGCCGTAAAAACGCGCCCACTCCCCAAACGGGATGCCCCCCAGCCATTCCCAATAAACCCCATCCACCGGCAGGATGATCAATTCCTGCCCCGGTTGCAACGAGTGCGGATCATCCAGCAGGGTGTTGTAATTTCCCCAAAGGATCGTCTCCGGTTGCAGCCCGAATTTTTCCGCAATGCCGAAGACCGTGTCGCCGTCCTGAACGGTGTAATTTTCCATCACATTTCGCGGGCGGCTGGGGATGTTCGTATGCAGTTGCGCCGAGCGGCTGACCCCCGCCTCAACCGGACTCTGTACCGTCTGGTTTGGATTCGACTGCGCGCCCGCCTCCACCTCGACCGGGGGCTGATCTGCCCCATCTGGTTCCGCCTGCGCCTGACGGTAGAAATTCCCCGCCATGACGACGACCAGGGCGACCAGGGTCACGGTCAACAGATTTGTTCCCAATTTGATCAGCGGCTCGCCCAAACCCATATCGAGCAGGCTGGCAGCCCACCGCATGGCAATCGATCTCCGCGGCGCTGGGTCGGCATCCTTTTCCTTGTTGTCGGATAGTTCTTCCTTGAATTCATTGTTCATTTGGGGCATCATAACACGTAAAAAAAATCACGGTTGGGCAGATGAGACGTTTATTATTCAACTTTATGAAATGCGCGAGTCCCAACGTCGGGAGACGTTTGACTCCGTTTCGTGCGCAAGGCTTCAATGCCGGGAGATGTTGGACTCCGTTTGGGAACAATGAAGTCAGTCGCTTTTCCGTGGAGTGACAACCAGCCTGACCGCGGCGACCCCCAGCAGGCAGGCGACCCCGCCGACGAGGACGGCGGTTTGCACCTGCCAGGTCTGCGCGACCCACCCGATCAAAATACTGCCAAACGGAGCCACTCCCTGCAAACCCCAAAAGTAAATGCTGAACACCCGTCCGCGCAATTCGTTCGGAACGCGCACCTGAATCATTGTATTCATGCTGATCAACTGCGTCACCGTACCCCAGCCGATGAAGATCAATAAAATGAACGCGAGAGAGGAGTCGGTCGTCAGGCCGAGGGCAATGACCGGCAGGATGAACAACGCCTGACCCCATAACAGGGTGGAGGTTTTATTCGCAGCGGAAAAATATGCCATCATGAGCGCCGCGGTCACTGCGCCGATCCCCTGCGCCGTATAAAGGTTGCTGGTCCGCGCGGCGATCAGCGTTTCAGATGTCAACACCGGCTGGAGGATGTCGCGCGCAATGGCGGGGACCTGTTGAATCAACGGAATGCCGAAAAAGCCCAACAGGGCAGACATCAAAATGGCAGACATAACAATCGCGTTCGAGCGGATGTATTGCAACCCTTCCCGAAACTCGCTTCTCATGCCCTGCGAAGGTTCCGGCGCCTTTTCCTCCCTGAAGCGCGTGCGCGCAACGAACAGCCCAATGATGACAAAGATGTAACTGACCCCGTTTGCGAGAAAGACCGAACCCTCGTTCCCAAAGGCAGAGATCAGCCATGCCGCGCACAGCGGACCGATGACCCGCCCGAGATTGAATACCGTGGTCTGGAGCGCGATGGCGCTCGGCAGGGCTTCCTTCCCGACGAGTTCGATGAGCATCGCCTGGCGCGCCGTCACCTCAACGGCAATGGCGGAACCGTAGATGAACGCAAGGAGAAGGATTTGCCAGATTTGAATTTGCCCGGTAAACGCCAGAAACGCCAGCCCGAACGCCTGCACCGACATGACCGCCTGCAAAAGAATGACCGCCCTGCGCTTATCCATCCGTTCCACGAGCACACCGGCGGGGAGGGCAAACAGAAGCGTGGGAAGCGTGGAGGCGAAACCGATCAAACCCAGGTCGAATGGACGCCCTGAGATGCGATATGCAAGATAGGGCAGGGCGGTGGCTTGCATCCATGTGCCGACGACGGAGACGAATTGACCGGCCAGGAAAAGGACGTAATCCCTGGAGCCAAGCGCGGGGAAGCGGGCGATCAGCGACCGTTGAATTGGATTCATTGATTCATCAGGCGGGCAGGATGCATTCGGGGCGGTCGTTGCCCGGTTTGTTGACCAGCGTTGAGACCGGGTGGGCAGACATGCCGTCGGCGGGAAAAGGCTTGATGAGGTGGACCAGTTTCTCCGGAGTCTGAGGCGCGGGGTCCAGCCACAGATCGTAATCCTGCGGGTCGAGGATGACGGGCATCCGGTTGTGCAGGGCAGACATCAGATCATTCGGTTCGGTGGTGATGATGGCGCAGGTGCGCAGGGAGTCGCCTTCGGGGGAGTTCCATACATCCCATAGCCCGGCAAAGGCAAAGGGCTTGCGGTCTTTCATGTGAATGTAATAGGGGGTTTTTGTTTTCGCGCCTGCCGCGGCTTTCCATTCGTAGAATCCGTCTGTGAGGATGAGGCAGCGTTTGTATTTGAACCCGCCGCGGAACGACGGTTTTTCGGCAATCGTTTCGCCGCGCGCGTTGATGAGTTTGCTGCCGATGGAGGGGTCTTTTGCCCACGAGGGGATCAGCCCCCAAAGGAAAAAATCCGCCCTGTTCTTTGCGTCGTTTGGGATGGCAAGCGCGGGCTGTGAGGGGGCGATGTTGTAACGCGGCGCGAATTGGGTTGGAAATTCGTAGGAACCAAACACGTCGGCGAGTTCCGCCGGGTCAACGCTCAGGGTAAATCGTCCGCACATGGCAGCTCCTTGTACTATTTGGTAATTGGCAGGGTAAAGTAGAACGTGCTGCCCCTGCCCGGCTGGGATTCGAGCCAGATGCGCCCGTTATGCACTTCGATAATGCGTTTGACGAGCGCCAGCCCGATGCCCGTGCCTTCGGTGTTCGTGTCGAGTTTGTTGAACAAGCCGAAGATGCGTTCCTGGTATTGCGGTTCGATGCCGATCCCGTTATCTTCGACGAAGAAAATAATTTCTCCCCCGGGGCCTGCGAACGACCCGATGCGAATTGCCGGGGCGGGCTGGTCGCCCATGAATTTGACGGCGTTCTCCAGCAGGTTTTGGATGACTTCCATCAGGCGCACGCGGTCGCCTGAAATCATGTGTCCTTCATCAACGAATTCGACGGCAGCCCCGCGCGATTGGAGCGAACCCCTGAACCTGGGCGATGGCGCCCTGAACGATCGAGCCGAACCCAGCCGTGGCCGGTTTGTTGACGATTCGACCGACCCGCGATAATTCAAGCAGGTCGTTCAGCAGCGTCTGCATCTTGTCCACTGCCTCCCGAATCCGATTCAGGTCGCGGGAGACCTGTTCGGTTTTTCCGGAGCGCGCGCCGTTTTCAATGTAGCCGAGGAATCCGTTGATGGTCACCAGCGGCGATTTGAGGTCATGTGAAACGGTATAGGTGAATCGTTCGAGTTCGGCGTTCTTCGCCTCAAGTTCGGCGATCAGGCGCGTTTGCTCGAGCTCCTGTTGTTTGTGATTGGTGATGTTGCGGGCGATCCCGGTCACGCCGATCACCGTCCCCTGTTTATCGCGGATCGGGGTCTTTATGATTTCCACCCAATATTCCCGCCCCGCGCCGTCGACCTGCTTTTCCTCGACGCTTTTCGACATCCCCGCCCGGATGACTTCCCCGTCGTCGCCGCTGTTGTACCCCGCGATCTGCTCGCTCCACACTTCGGGATCGGTTTTTCCGATCACTTCTTCTTCGGCGCGTTTGCTGATTCGCAGAAATTCATTGTTCACCGCAATGTAGCGTCCCTCGAGGTCCTTGAGCCACGCCGTATCCGGGATGTTATTAAGAATGGCAGACTGCTGGAGAAGGCTTTCGCGCAGTTTTTTTTCCGCCTCTTTTTGTTCGGTAATATCCTGAACCGCGCCGACGATTCCCTTCAAACGATTTTTCTTGTGATCCCAGATCGGGTGGGCAAAGATTCGTTCCCAGCGGATTTCGCCGGTTTTGGTAAAGGTGCGTATTTCTGAACCCTGCACATCCTGGTTGTTGAGCAGCCTCTCCATGTCCTTCGCATCCTGCCCGAGATCGTCCGGGTGGATATGGGCGTACCACCCGCCGGTGGATATGTATTCTTCCGGGCTGTACCCGGTCATTTTTTCGAATGCGCCCGCCATCCAAACCGTCCGCGCTTGATCCTCGGTTTCCATGACGCTCTCAAAGGCATAATCTGAAATGACCCCCGAGATCAACCGGTATCGCTCCTCGCTGATCCTTGCCCGGTGGGTCGCCTCCCGCATGGTGCGCACCGTCAGCGATTGCAATGTGGCGATCACCGGAAAGAACGCCAGGCTGATCACCCAGGTCAGTGTGGGAGGGCTTAATTGCGAATCATTTATCAACCCGCCGTTCTGCGCCATCACCATGCCCAAACCTGCCAGCAGGCAGAGAGTGGTCGAGGCGACCGCGAACCGGGGTCCCATCAACAAGCCCGCGATCAGAATCACAAGCGGATACCCGATAATGTACGCCTCGTCCTGCACGCCGTTCGCCGTTACGGCGGTGACGGTAAAGAAAAGCCAGAAGAGGACGACCTGAAGCGCGCTCGCCTCATGCACCCGTCCGCGCCGCATGAGAAACAGAAGCAGGAAATTTACCGTCTCGCCAAAAATGGCTTGAATGAGAGCGCGCCCAATCGATTCCCGAGCCCCGACCAGGATATAGCCCAGGTATGGAATGGGGACAAGAATCAATGCCCACAGAATGATATTCAGAAGATACGCCTGGCGCGTTTTCTCCTCGTCTTCAAAGACTGGCGGGCGAAGGATGTTCAAGCCTGCGTCCTCAACTTCCTTGCATCGCCGTCGCGCATGGTCGTCCCAATCGAATCCAAATGTTCCAGCAATGCCTGCGCGTATTTTCTGGTCGTTCCCAGCATGTCCCGCGTTTCGGCAAGCGTGATGCTGCCGTTTCGATGGATCGCCGCCCTGATCCGTTCGACGATCGCTTCGTAATCCTTCGTTGTGAAAAGCACATCCTCTGAAACCGGCTTGAGTTCGCCCATTTCGATCAGGGCGTTGACGATTTCCCCGCCCGCCTCCGCCTGGCATTCCTTGAGGCTTGGAGTGGCATGGGGATTCTCTTTGAATCTGCGCCTCAGCGCCTCGACCCGGGTCTGGTCTGCCCCATTGAATTTGATTTCATGCCCCAGGCTGGATACCGCTCCGCGCGTGTCGAGCAGCAATTGATTTTCCACAAGGAACGCAAGAGCGGCGTTGAAAACCTTCGGCGCAAGTTTCACCCTGCTTTTCAGTTCCTCGCGCGGAATACCCCGGCGCAGGGGGAACTGACTGTGATGGGTTTCGACCAGATGCAGGATCGAAGCCTGCAAGGTCTTCCAGTATGACGACGCCGCCGCAAGCGAATCGCCCAACACGATGACCGCTCCACTCTCAGTCAGTTCGTTCAGGGCGGCTTGCGCGCTTTCGATCTCCAGCCTCGACCGGGCGATGATCTCTTTCACAGGCGCGATCTTCAGCGCGAGCGCGGCTTCCAACAGCACATCTGCCGGGGAGCCTTGCGCGAGCGCCTCGAGTGATTTGATCACATTTGCGTCGAAGCGTTTATGCCGTCCCTTTGGCTGGTGGTCCATTACCGCGCCGCCACCGAGCGTTTCGCCGGGCGAGGGTCTGCGCAGGATGTACCTGTCGCCGCGCAGGGCAATGACAGGCTCGCGCAGTTCAAGTTGGATCCAGCCCCCCGCTCCGGCGCTGATCTCTTCGGCGCCGAGCAGGCGCAGGGTTGCGACCGTTTCGCTTGCGCCGGTAAAGAATTTAACCTCGTCGCCATGCATAAGCGGTTTTTGGATATCTTTCAACGCCTGAAAGCCCGCGTCGATGCGTTTTGTTGCCAGGTATTGACCCGGATGCGCAAGCACATCTCCGCGTTGAATCTGCTCCACGTTTACGCCTGAGATATTGACCGCCGTCCGCGAACCGGGCAGGGCGGTCTCTTCCTTTTTTTTGTGCGTCTGCAACCCGCGGATGCGCCCCTTGATTTCCCCCGGCAGGATTTCCACTTCATCGCCGGTGGAAAAACCTCCGTCTCGCAGCGTGCCGGTCACCACGGTTCCGAATCCGCTCATGCTGAATACGCGGTCAATGGGCAGGCGCGGACGGTTGAGGTCGGGGCGGGCTGGTTTGGTTTGAAGAAGAGATTGGAGGCTGGAGATCAACTCGTCCAGTCCGTTCCGGTTTTTTGCAGAGACCCGGAGGATGGGCGCGTCTTTCATGACGGTATCGCTGACAGCGTTGCGAATGTCTGTCGAAACAAGATCAAGCCAGGCTGAGTCTGAGGCGAGGTCGGTCTTTGTCAGAACGATCAACCCGGCGGGAATTTTCAACAGGTCGAGGATCGCCAGGTGTTCCTTCGTTTGCGGCATCACGCCTTCGTCGGCTGCGATGACGAGCATGGCGGCGTCGATTCCGTTTATCCCTGAAAGCATGTTTTCGATGAAGTCGCGGTGACCCGGCACGTCCACGATCCCCACTTCTTCGCCGCCGGGCAGGGTCAGCCAGCCGAAGCCCAGTTCGATGGTCATCTCGCGGGCTTTTTCTTCCTTGAGACGATCCGGGTGCGTGCCTGTAAGCGCTTCGATCAGGGTGGACTTGCCGTGATCGACGTGTCCTGCCGTGCCGATTACTCTCATGATTGTTTTTTGACGGTCTTCTTTCCGTGTCCCATGATGCGCTGGTAGGAGGTCATCCATTCGTGGAGTATGTTCATCAGTTCCTGGAGTTGTTTTTCCGATACGTCGGCGGTCTGGTGGACCTGGTCGCGCAATGCCTGGGTGATGTCGTTCATGGCAACGGTGCGTTCCTCGCTCTTTAGCACCTCTTTGCGGAGGTCGCGGAAGGCTTCCTCGGAGGAGAGGCTGTACCCGGTCCAGCGTTTCTGGTCGTCGGCTTTGAAGCTGATCCATTCCTGGCGCAGGCGTTCTTCGGCGAGTCTTTGCATCTCGGTCACTTCGTTGATGCGCCGTTCGAGTTTGTTGTTGAGTTCCATGTAGGTGTCCTGCGCCTTTTTTGCGCTGCGCAGGGTCTCGTCCAGTTTTTGCACCTGAACATCCATGGCTTCGGCGCCCTTTTGGAAGGCGGTGAACTTTTCCTCCCATTCCTTCCAGCCGCGGTCGCGATCCACCTGTGCAACCATTTGATGTTCGAGGAAGGCGGTTTGCGCCTGCTTTCTTTCGAGTTCAGATGCAAGCAGGTCGGTGATTTTGTTTTCGACATTGCGGATGGAATCGCTCTGAATTGTGGCTTTGTCGCGGTTTTCGTCGATGCGTTTCCGCAGGGCGGTCAGTTCGCCCTGGATGTCTGAGATGCGTTTCAGGTCGTTCTTGCGCGACTCCTCGTTTGCGAGCAGGGTGTGGCGCACGTCGCCCGTGCCTCTTTGCGTCTCCTCCACTGCCAGCCTCAGGTCGCGGATGTCGTTAAGCGCGCGCTGGTTTTCGTCGCCGCGTTCCTTGATCTGTTTTTTGAGTTCCGCCGGGTTGAACGAGGCTTTGACCTGTACGACCGCCTTGCTGACTTCGCTGATCTCGCTTTGCACGCGTTTTGCCGTTTCCTTCTCGGCTTTTGCGCGGGCTTTTTCGTTTTCGTCGATGAGTTTAAGGATGTCGGAACGCTGTTTGGTCAGCATGGATCTCGAATTGTTCCACGCGTTTTGCCGCCGGGGTGACTTCGGTCATCTGTTTGCCGAAGGTTTTCATTTGTTTCGACAGCACGCCCAGCGAAGAGTCGAGGGAGGCCAGGGTTTCCTTGAGTGAAGACAGGCTGTCCTTCATGTCGCGCTGTTGCTTTTCGAGATAGTCGAGCCGTTTGATGATTTGTTCAAATTCCATGGAAACTCCGCAATGTTGGAGGATTATACCTGCTGGGGCTTATTGTACGAGGTGTTCGAATAACTGCGGCAGGCTGGCGAGGAAGGGCTGCATTATCTGCGGGAAGAATCCGAGGGCAAAGAGACCAAGCGCGCCAACCGCAAGCATGAGGGTTTGCGCCCAGGTTTCATTGACCTCCCACGGGGTTTCCTCCGCCGACATAACCAATGCTGCAAGTGTCCGAAACGCCGATGTCAGCAGACCCCACAAACCGAGGAAGACCCAAAATGCCGCGCCCAGCGATTCAACGGAAAGCGCCTGAAACAGCGCGATCCGCGCTGGAAAGCCCGCCAAGAGGGGGAAGCCGGCGACGGAAAGATGGGCGAGGATGAGCGAACCGGCTGCAATTGGGTATTTTCGCGCCAGCCCTTGAATGTCGCTGAATTTGAGCGGATACGCCCTGCGCTTGATGATGGACAGGGCGAGCGCCCAAACGCTCAGTTCCAATCCGCGCGGGATGAGCGCAAGGAAGACGATGTCGGCGAGGTCGCTCGAGTTTAGACCGAGGGCTGCCAGGAATAGCCCTGTTTCGGCGATGGCGGCATATGCCATGATCCTGCCCAGGTGCCGCTGCAAGGCTCCGAAGATTCCGCCTGACGCGGTCATCAGCACGCCTGAGAATAGAATGGCGTTCGAAATTTGTTCGGTGTTTCTCAGCCATGTGTAACGGTCGAGAAAACCGAGCGCAAAGATGACGGTGAAGACCGGCAGCGCCCATAAAAGGAAGCCGACTGCAAATGGCGGTGATTCTTCCATCAATTGGGGAATCCAGTTGTAAAGGGGAAAGACCGCGAAGAGGAAGGCAAAGCCCATGCTGAGCATGATTCCGGATTCGAGGATCGTGCGCAGGTCGCCGGGGTTGGCTTCGACCCCGGCGAGCATCCAGCCGGAGAAGAGGATGAAGGGCATTGCCAGGGTCTGGTAGACGATGTACCGCACCACACCGCGTCCTGGAGTTTGATAGATTGGCACCAGCAGGAAAACGATCAGCATGGCTGCCACTTCGAGCAGGAGCGCGGCGTAAAGGAAGGGTTCGACGGCCAGCGACGCGGTCAGCAGGGCGACGATCATCAACCCGAGCGACGAGAAACGGCGCGCCGAGCCGGTTGACTCGGAGCCGAAAAACCAAAGCGCCGACACGCCATAGATCATAGCCAGCAGGGGACCATCCGCTGCGGAAAATTCAAAACTGCGCCCGAAGACCTCGATGGCTGGAGAAATCTTTAGGGAGAGGGAGCCGAGTAAAAGCGCCGTATCGATGGGGATAAAGAGCGCGATTAACGAAAGCAGGGCGGCAACCCCGCCTCCGGCATATGCCGAATACTTTTCGTTCAGGAGGAAAAATATCGCAGCCCCAGCCAGCAGGGGGGCTCCGATCCAGAGGATGGGGGCGCTCATTCCTCGTCCTCCGGGGCGATGAGCGGGACCGAACCGGCTGTCATCAAGTACGAGCCGACGACTCCCAGCCCGAGGTTGACCGCCGCCAGAAGACCGGTGACAAGGATGGCGCTTTCGACCGCGGCATAAAGAATCTCGAAACCTGCCAGGATGCTTAGCAAAGCCAGGGTTACCCGTAACAGGTCGTTTGTCACACCAAGTTGCGCGAGGCCGGCGCCGACCAGCAGCAGCCCGGCTGCGATAACTGGCAGCCCCATGCCGGGGATCGCAGCTTCGATGCGCGGCGCGCTTCCGGCTGAGACGAGTATGACGATCCCCATTAGAAGCAGGCGAAATGCCGATCCGCGCGGATAGAAACGGTCCTGGTCGCGGTCTTCGACCGGGGTCAGGTTGATGCGCGTCATGCCGAGGACGGCGACGGACATCCACCCGGCGATCAGTTTCACCGAACCCATTGCCAGCGGAAGATGGCGGGTGACAAGCCAGAAGGCGGCGAGGTATTGAAGCGCGAGCGCGCCCAGAAGCGCGCGCCAGTCGCGGCTGATCAGGATCGTGGTCGAAGTCGTCAGCGTAAGGAGGACTGCCGTCCAGGAAGGGATGTCGAGCAGCATGTTAGCGCGTTCCCCCGGTGATGATAAGAATGAAGAATATCAGGAATAGCAGGGTCCACATGATGCCGCCCTCCCCTTCCAGCGATTTGTTGATGGTTTGCGAAAGCCTTGCCAGACCGCGATAGACAGCCCAAAGACTCTGGTAGATGCCGTTGACTCCCGACCCTGTTGAGCCGACCCAATGGACGCGGGCGGGGCTAAAGATGCGGAAACGCCGGGTGGACCAGAACAAGCCCAAGGTCAGGAGAGAGGCGGGAAGGGCTAGAATCCAATTACCGGTCTGAAGTGCCCCCTCCCAGCCAAATAATCCAAGTAAAACCTGAACGATCAGAAGGGCAGCCAGCCCTGCCGGGTAGACTGCCTTTACCCAGGCGGGCGATTCGTCGAGCGATTCTGTTCCGGGGCGCAATGCGAAACGAATGTAACCGGCTGCCATGGCTGCCTGCGCTGCAAGGGCGAATGGGATTGCGAAGCCTGTGTTTCCATTCCATGCGGTGGCGGTCAGCGAGAGGGGCAGGCTCGAGAGACCCCATACACCGACCAATAAAAGGCGGTTGATGTGAACGCCCCGCGCCGCTGAAAGGAATAATGCGCCTCCCGCGAGGACGAGGATGCACGCCCAGGCAGCCGCGCCGGTGGGGTTGCCGCCCAAAGCCGAAAGCACTGCAAGCGATGCGATACCGATCATCCAATAGGGACGTCCGTTCAATTCATCGGGGGCGCGGAGCCACATCCAGCCGCCGTACACGGCGGCGATGCCTGCAAGGAGCATCAGGAGGGGAGTCCACCCGGCAGCCGTTAGCGGATGATGCGTTAAAACGCTCAAGGTGGAGGCAGCCCCGATCAGCCGCAAACCGGTGCCAAAGCCGCGCCTCAAAGACGATTTTGGATCGTAGGGCAGATGCAACGGCAGGACTCCGAGCCGCAACCCCGCCGCGATACCCAGATAAAGGCTTGTATTCGAGGGTAAAGATTGAAAGGTTCCGGTGGAAGCGCTCGAGAAACCTTCGATGTAGGACCACAACAGGAACGAACTGCCTGCAACCCGCGTTGCAAATGAAATCACCGCCTGTTCATTGTTACGCGCCCCATCCACCGAACTGACCTGGGCGAAAAATTCCGCAAGATCGAGGAGCGCCCAGGTGAGAAGCAGGGTCAACGGATTATTCGATACCGCGGATAAAACGCCCACGCCGCCCAGCATCAGCGTCCCTGCCCAGGACAGGGTGTTTCCAAACACCGGGCGGGTCACTGCGGTCAGGAGGATCGCGGCGGTCAAGGCAGTGATGGATGCAGACAGCGCCCACGCGGCTCCGTCCACGCGAAAGGTGACGGCTGTCGGGAAAAGGGTCTGCGGCTGCCAGGCGGGAAGGGTCGCTTCGAATGGGATGATGCCCGCCCAAAAAACAACGCTAATAAACGCCGCCGCCGCACCGCCGGCGGCGACCAGCCAGGCATAACGCGCCTCGGGTTGAAAAAAACGCAGGAGCACCAGCGTGATCGATGTGATGGATAATAATAGACAAACCAACAACAGGAACATGGGAGATCATAATTGTAACAGGCATCTGCATGGAGTCCGGCGTCTGCTTGGAGGGAACATGCCCGCGCCGCTTTTGCCGCCAACCCTTCCATGCCCGGACATGTTGACATAATTGCAGGGCGGGCTGCCTGCCGGATGCGTTTGGTAAAATCCTGGCATGATGTTCGAAGCACACAAACGCGGTCGGATGAAATTCGGATACTGGATTCTGACCTTGACCCTGATCGTTTCCTGTTCCACACCCACCCCCCCCGCTTCAACCCCGGACCCGGAACCTGTTTCACTTCCAGTGAGTTCGCAGCCAACGCCGACGCCCTTTCAACCCCAGGCTGGGGCGTCCTCCGATCCGTACGCATCTGTCAACACCCCGCAGGCGGCAGCGACTTTTACGCCCCACCCAACCCAGAATGTGATTCCGGAAAATATCTCCGCGCCGATTGCCACTTCATCGCCCAGCGGCGAATTGCTGCAATACAACCCGTTGACCGGCCTGCCCGTGGGCGACCCCGCCTTCCTGCAATTCAGACCCCTGGCAATCAAGGTCAGCAATTCGCCCGACTACGTTCGTCCGCAATCCGGGTTGACGCTGGCGGATGTGGTCTACGAATACTACATCGAATGGGGCGACACGCGTTTTGTCGGCATCTTTTATGAAAACACCGCCAAAGCCGAGAGGGTCGGTCCCGTTCGCTCGGGGAGATATTTCGACGAGCATCTGGTGCGCATGTATCATTCCTACCTGATGTTCAAAGGCGCCGATCCGCGCGAGTTGGAATACTTCCATACCCTCGATATTGATTCGTTTTTTATCACGGTGGGGTTTGGCAACTGCCCGCCGTATTTCATGGGTCCGTATAACCGCGAAGGATATAACAATGTATTCTTCAATGCCGCAAAATGGGAGGCGTGTACCGCCAAAAAAGGCTGGGACAACAGCCCCCAAACGATACGTGGCGGCTTCTTTTCAGAAGATATTCCCCAAAGCCCATCCATTGTCACCCGCATCTATAATTATTATTCCGCCGTAAATTACAATTTTTGGGCGTACGACCCGGAAACAAAAAATTATTTCCGCTACCAGGAAAGCAAAGACCTGATCACCCGCAGGGCGGAAGAGTACAGCCAGCTCTATGACGATTACACAAAAGAGCCGGTTGCCTTCGAAAATGTGGTTGTTCTGTTCGTGCCGTATATCTTCACCAGCCAGGGACAGGCGCAGGATGAGATATACAACCCGCAGCTATTCGATTACGGCAGCGCCTACGTCTTCCGCGACGGGCTTGCCATTCCCGCGCAGTGGAACCGGACTGCCGTTGACCAGCCCATCATCCTGACCCACCCCGATGGCACACCCATCTACCTGCGCCCCGGGCAAACCTTCTACCAAATGATGGGAGTCACCTCGCGCAAATTTACAGAGGGGACGGAATGGCGTTTCGAATTCGTCACGCCTTAACCCGTACGGCAAGGTTCACCTTGCCCGCCCTGGTGCAAAATGAATTTTGCCGCACACCTTGCCTGCCCGAAATACAAAATCAGTACTTCACGAAAGCGCGTATTTGGCGGTCTCTGCCGCCGCATTTGCGCTAGAGAGCGCAAATTTTACGCATGGGTTTCGTGATCTACTGAAAATATATTTTGCGGTACAGCCATGCCATGTATTACAATGAACCCACCCCGGAGTTCTCATGACCTTTGATCCCGTCTTCCTCGCCAACCTCACCCTTGTCTTGACTGCGTTCGCCGGCGCGTTTCTCGTGGCTTTGTGGATCAGCCTCGTGATCTGGACCTACCGCGACATCCGCTCGCGGGCGCGCGACCCACTGGTGCAGACTCTCTCTGCACTGTTGGTTGCCGTGTTGAACCTGCCCGGCGTGCTGGTCTACCTCATCCTCCGCCCGCCGCGGACTTTGGAAGAGGAATATCAGCGCACACTGGAAGAGGAAGCCCTGCTCCAGGCGTTGGAAGACCTGCCGCTCTGCCCGGGCTGTGAACGGCGCGTAAAAGAGGATTGGCAGGTCTGCCCGAACTGTCACACCAAATTGAAAAAATCCTGCCATAACTGCTCCCGCCTGATGGAACTGCCCTGGAATATCTGCCCCTTCTGCGGGACTCCCGCCCCCGGCGTGCGCCTCGAAGCCACCAGCCTCGACGACGCACTAAAGGGAATCAAAATCACAGACGAAGGGCAATAGTAGGACAAACTGGGTTTGCCGTTGCTTCAGCAAGGTTAAACTTCAGCTTGCTTCCCCATGCAGACAAACTGAAGTTTGTCGTACTGCAAACTTCAGTTTGCTTCCTCGCGCAGACAAGGCGAACCTTGTCGTACAATATGACCATGAAAATAGAATCCATCACCCTCCACCACATCTCCATGCCGCTGGTTGCCCCGTTTGAAACTTCATTTGGGCGCGAGACAGAGCGCGAATGCATCATCATCGAAATTCACTCCGAAGGGCTGGTCGGATGGGGTGAATGCGTCGCCTCGTACAACCCCGGTTACAGTTACGAGACCACCGGCACAGCCATGCCCACATTAAGAGACTTCATCGCGCCGTTGATCCTCAGCAAAGACATCAAAGACGCGCTCAATTTTCAGGAACGCATGGCGGGCATCCGCGGGCATCACCTTGCCAAGGCGGGCGTCGAAATGGCAATTTGGGATTTGCTCGGCAAGCGCGGGGGAAAATCGCTCAAACAGTTATTCGGCGGCGCGCGCGACAAGGTCGAAGTCGGCGTCTCGGTCGGGATTCAGGAATCGCCCGGGAAACTCGTCGAAACCGTCACTGATTTTGTCAAGAGCGGCTATGCCCGCGTCAAACTCAAGATCAAACCCGGCAAGGATGTGACCTTTACCCAGGCTGTTCGGGCGGCTTTCCCGGATATCCGCCTGCAAGTGGACGCCAATTCCGCCTACTCGATGGACGACGCCGACTCGCTCAAACCGCTCGACGACCTGAATCTCCTGCTCATCGAACAACCGCTCTTTGAAGACGACATCTGGGACCATCACAAATTCCAGGCGAAGTTCAACACCCCCGTCTGCCTCGATGAAAGCATCGTCTCGCCGCGTCATGCGCGTTATGCCATCGAAATGAAAGCCTGCAAGATCATCAACATCAAACCGGCGCGGCTCGGCGGCTTGAGTCAGGGCATCCAGACCCACGACCTCGCGCAGGAACATAACATGCCGGTCTGGTGCGGCGGGATGCTCGAAACGGGCATCGGACGCGCCTCGAACCTTGCGCTGGCATCCCTGCCCAACTTCATCCTGCCCGGCGATGTCTCCGCCTCAGACCGCTATTACACCCGCGACATTACGCATGAACGCTTCGTCCTCAACGCCGACTCGACCATTGACGTGCCGAACAAACCCGGCTTGGGCGTGACCATTGACGAAGACGCATTAAAGTCATATACGAAAACAAAGCTGGCAATAAACTGACGCGGACCCTCGCGCGCTTAAGCCAGTAAAGATATAAGTACGAGGTGTTTAGCGCTTCGTACTTTTCTTTTGGAAAACGAATGAAAAAAACTTCCATCCTCCTCCTTTCGATAATCCTCTCAGCCTGCGCCTCGCCCACGCCTGCCGCGCCGACCGCGACCGCCGCCCTCCCTCCAACTGCCACGCAAACGCCAATGCCCAATGCGCTCTGGATCAGCCCCGCTGTGCCGGATGTGTTGCGCGAAACTGCGCAACGAGCCGGGCTTCCCATCGTGGACGCGCCCGAGATCGCCACGCAAAAACTGGATACCGCCGACTCAGGTTCCTTATGGATTTACGCCCTCGTCGCGCCTTTCCCAACAGTGACGGATGGAGTCTCGTCCGCAGACCTTTTCAGCGTCTGGAGCGGCGGGTCTTTCTTAACTGGAAGCGGTCAACCGCTGCTCATGGCAGAATCCACCCTGGGGGCGTTGACTGCTCTTTGGGGCAAACCAGCCCCGGGCGCGGTGAGAACCGTTCTCAAAGAGCAGATTCTGGATTCAGCGTGGACCCAGCCCTTTAGTCCGGCGATCATTCCCTTTGAAGAAATCCAACCGAAGTGGAAAGTGTTGACGGTGGACGGTCAATCGCCGGTGCGAAAAGATTTCGACGCGGGCATGTATCCGTTGAAGGTTACATTTGGCTTGACGGGCGCGGCGTTTGAATTGCCCGCGTCGAACCGCGAAGCCTCGAAGATGACGACCGTTGTGTTGACCGGCGTGACTGCCCTGGTGCGCGCGACTGCGTTCACGATGGAGACGAAAGGCGTGACGCGACCCGGCGAGTTAATCCATGACTGGCTTGCCAACGCCGACATCGCGCATATCAGCAACGAAGTGCCGTTCGACGCAGGCTGCCCGCCGCCGACGCCGGGTTATAAAAATTTCATCCTGTGCAGCGACCCGAAGTATTTCGAACTTCTCCAATCTGTTGGCGTGGATATTGTGGAATTGACCGGCGACCATTTTGCCGACCGCGGCACGCAAGCCATGCTCGATACGCTCAAGATATACCGCGATAATAACATTCCATATTATGGCGGGGGCGCAAATGTGGACGAGGCGCGCAAGCCGGTCTTTCTGGATGTGAACGGCAACAGGATCGCGTTCATGGGCTGCAACGGAAAGGTTTCTTATACAATCGTCAAAGCGACCGATATTCAACCCGGCGCGGCGGATTGCGATTATGAATTCTTTGCAAACCAGGTCGAAGATGCCGTCTCGAAGGGATACATGGTTATCTTTACGTTTCAACACGAGGAATGCTATCACCCAGGTCCATGTTATATGCATGAAGAGGGATTTCATGCCGTTGCCGATGCCGGGGCGACGGTGGTCAGCGGCAGCCAGGCGCACTATCCGCACCTGATGGAGTTCCGCGGGGATTCTTTCATTCATTTTGGGCTGGGAAATTTATTCTTCGACCAGATGACCTATGAATTGCCCGATGGTTCCGTGATCGACGAAACCCGCCGCGAGTTTATTGACCGGCACATCTTCTATGATGGCAAATATCTCGGCGTGGAGTTGCTGTCTGCCATGCTGGAGGATTTCTCCCGTCCGCGCCCGATGAACGAACGCGAGCGCGCGCAGTTTCTGACAGAATACTTTGCCTACAGCGGCTGGATGGAGTTGCAGCCGACTCCGATCCCAGTTCCCACTGTCACGCTGACGCCGATTGTTCTGCCTTCGCCGTAGCCGCCTGTAATATGGACTCCAGCGACTCCTGTCGTTGGAGTCAAATGTCAGGAGACTTTTGACTCCGGGGCGCGAAATTTACAACAATTTTACAACCCCTCCACACCCCGCTAACGCGCGAGACCTACAATTTCGTCGTAACCTGAAGGAGGTTCACGATGAAAAACATATTTGCAAAAACCATGACGGCCTTTCTCGTCGTCGCGCTCGCCCTTGCGGCGGTTCCCGCATCCAGCGCGTTTGCCGCGGACGAGGATCCGCCCGCACCAACCAACGAGAAATTGGAAAAAGCCTGGGCGCGGGTCTTGAAACTGTATGAGCGCACCGGCAAGGCGTTCGAAAATACCGACGCGCACATCGCCAAATTCCAGGGCATGATCGATAAAGCCGCCGAAAACGGCAAGGACGTGTCGGACTTGCAAGCCGCCCTCGACGCCTACGAAGCGGCGTTGACATCCACCCGCCCGCAGTACGAGGCATTGGGAACGGTCATCTCCGCCCACGCCGGGTTCGATGCGGAGGGTAAAGTCACCGATGCCGAACAGGCGAAAGCCACGCTTACGGAAACCCGCGACCAGATGAAGGCGGTCAAGGAATCGATGGGCGAAACCTTCAAGGCGCTGCGGGAAGCGATCAAGGCATTCCGCGAAGAGAATAAACCGGAGGAGCCGCCAAAGGAACGCGACTCGTAATGCAAGCAGTAGAGCAAGTCTACAGACTTGCTCTACTGAATCGGGTTTCCTCGATTAAAATACAACTCAAAACCATCCCAAACTCGAAACGAGGAAATCATGAGCAAGCGCGTCATCCATACCGATAAAGCCCCAAAGGCGATTGGTCCCTACTCGCAGGCAATCCATATCGGAGAGCTGGTTTACACGGCGGGTCAGGTGGCCCTCGACCCCGCCACCATGGAACTCGTCCCCGGCGGGATCGAAGAGCAGACCCGCCAGGTACTTGCCAATCTCACCAATGTTTTGGCGGCGGCAGGCACAGACATGAGCAAGGTGGTCAAGACCACGGTCTTTCTGAAGGACATGAGCGATTTCGCAAAGATGAACGCGATCTACGGCGGGGTCTTTGCCGAAAACCCACCCGCGCGGACAACTGTCGCTGTGGCGGGGTTGCCCAAGAATGCGCTGGTCGAGATCGAGTGCGTTGCCCTGGCATAACCCATGTCTTCTGAACTGATCCTGCTTGTAGACGACGAACCGTCCATTACCCAGCTTGCGCGCATGTATCTTGAGCGCGACGGCTATCGCATTGAGGAGGCTGCCGACGGCGAATCCGCGCTGGCGGCTGCGGAGAAACAAAAACCGGCGTTGATCGTGCTGGATGTGATGCTCCCAAAAGTGGACGGGTTCGACGTTTGCCGCAGGCTGCGTTCAGCGGGGGATAATGTGCCGATCATTATGCTCACCGCGCGCGACGAGGACATCGACAAGATTCTCGGTCTCGAACTCGGCGCGGACGATTACCTGACCAAGCCCTTCAACCCCCGGGAATTGACGGCGCGGGTTAAGGCAATTCTGCGGAGGAGCGATTCAAACAAGCCCGCCGACGGCAAACCGATCCATCGCGGCGACCTGACGATTGACCCGGTCTCAAGGGAGGTCCGCCTCGCTTCGCGGACCCTCGACCTGCGTGCCCAGGAATTTGACCTTTTGCTCACCCTGGCAGAGTCGCCGGGGCGCGTCTTCTCCCGTGAGCAATTGCTTCAACTCGCCTGGGGATTCGATTATTTCGGTCAGACCCGAACTGTGGATGTTCACATCGCCCACCTGCGAAAGAAGATCGAAGGCGGGAGCGTTAAGATCGAAACAGTGACCGGCGTGGGGTATAAATTTGTAACCTGACGTCATGGCGAGGGCGCTCTTGTTCCTTGCCCGAAGTAATCTCCTCAACGTTGCGCGAGATTGTGTCGCACGGCGACGCTTTGTCGGGCTGAAGCCCTCCTCGCAATGACATATTTTGACTTCCATGTTCACATCCCTGCGGTCCCGCCTGTGGTTGAGTTATGCGCTTATCGTCGTCACTGCCTTGAGCCTGGTGACGATTGTCCTTTTCATTTCCCTGTACCGCAACCCGCTTCTTTATCGCCAGACCACTGAACGGCTTCGCGCCGTTCAGGCTGTTCTGGTGGAGCGGGCAAAAGAGCCGCAGGCGCCATCCATGCCCGCGCTGGCAGAGCGCGCCGCGCGAACCTTCAACGCGCGGTTGATCCTTTTTGCGCAAGACCAGCAGATGGTTTACGACACCGCCTCCGGGCAGGAGCCGCAGATCAACTTCCCTGTAAAGAAGGTTTTCCTGAAGGAGCTCCCGCTCATACGGGATGAAGAAGGCGGCGCATGGCTGTATTCCATCGAAAAACTGCCCGACGGCTCGTTTTTGATGGTCGCATCCCCCCGACCGCGTTTATCCTTTTTGAACCTGTTCAGCGACGAGTTTATGCCGGTCATCCTTTTCGGGGGGACGGCGGCGCTCCTTCTTTCTTTGATCGCGGCATTCCTCATCTCCGGCTGGATCGCCAGCCCGCTCCAGGGCATTGTCAACGCCGCGCGGGGGATGCCCTCCGCCGAGGTGAAGCCGGTGACGGTGAAGGGACCGCGTGAAGTGCAGGAACTGACGCAGGCTTTCAACTCCATGGTTACCCGCGTGCAATCGAGCCAAAGATCGCAGCGTGAGTTTGTGGCGAACGTCTCGCATGAGATGAAAACCCCACTAACGTCCATCCATGGGTTCGCCCAGGCGCTGCTCGATGGAACCGCCGACACCGAAGAATCGCGCCGGCAGGCGGCGCAGGTGATCTTCGGCGAAACCGAGCGGATGCAGAGAATGGTCTTCGACCTGCTCGACCTGGCAAAACTCGATTCGGGAATCGCCGAATTAAAGATGTCGCCGGTGGACCTGCGCGCCCTGCTGTTTTCCATCTCGGAAAAATTCACCCCACAGTCAAACCGGGCGGGGGTAAGTATCGTACTCGATGCCGCCCAAGCCCTGCCGCCTCTGATCGGGGATGGAGACCGTCTGTCTCAGGTCTTTACAAATTTGATCGATAACGCCTTGAAACACACGCCCCGCGGAGGCGCGGTCACTGTCCGCGTGACGGCTGAGCCTGGCGGCGTGAAGATCGTTGTGGCAGATACGGGTTCGGGCATTCCAGAGGCAGACCTGCCCTTCATCTTCCAGCGTTTTTATCGGGCAGACCCATCCAGGCAGGGCGGACGCCACCAGGGCGCGGGTCTGGGTCTGGCAATCGTTCAGGAAATCGTTTTGGCGCATGGTGGTAGAATAAGCGTCCGAAACGAGACCGGGTCTGGCGCCAGCATGGAAGTGACCCTTCCCCTCTCTCTGCCGAACAGATCTCGTACAGTTCAATAACCACCGCTTATCCTTCGCCGCCGATTTGGGCGGCGAAACCGTGCCTGACCCATGACCGACCAGCCCTTCGTTTCCGTCATCGTCCCCTGTTATAACGAACAAGCCACCATCCACAAATTGCTGGAGGCTTTACGCTTGCAGACATACCCTCTCGAACGGATGGAGGTTGTGATCTCAGACGGGCTTTCGACAGACAACACCCGCGCGGCGATTGAATCGTTTGGCAGCGACCACCCCGAAATGACCGTTCGCGTGGTCGAGAATCGGGCGAGGTCCATACCGTCTGGTGTGAACCAGGCTATTCGCGAGTCGCGAGGCGGGGTCTTCATCCGCCTGGACGCCCACTCGATGCCGATCCCCGAATATGTGGAGCGTTGCGTGGCGGCGCATCAAAACGGCAGGGGCGATAACGTGGGCGGGGTGTGGGATATTCAGCCGGGCGCGAATACCTGGATCGCGGATTCGATATCCCATGCGGCGGCGCACCCGCTCGGGGTGGGGGATGCGATGTACCGCCTCAATGCCAAGCCGGGGGCTGTGGATACCGTCCCGTTCGGTTCCTTTCGCCGTGAGTTGATCGAGCGAATTGGGGCGTTCGATGAGACGTTGTTATCAAATGAAGATTATGAGTTCAATACGCGGGTGAGGGAATCGGGCGGCGTGGTCTGGCTCGACCCTTCGATCCGTTCGGTTTATTTTTCGCGCGCCACGCTCTCCAAACTTGCCGCGCAATACTGGCGCTACGGTTATTGGAAGTTGAAAATGCTGAAGCGTTATCCGCACACCCTGCGCTGGCGTCAGGCGTTGCCGCCCGCGTTTGTCTTTATTTTGGCTTCTTTGATTGTGTTATCCTTATGGTTTGGCATTGCGCGGTTATTGCTTTTTATGCAGGTAACCGCCTATTTCGCCGCGTTGACGATGGCTGGCATGTTGCTGGCGATCAGGAAGAAGAAAGGGTACCTGACCTGGGGGCTGCCGCTCTCGATTGCGACCATGCATATTTGCTGGGGCGCGGGATTTTTATGGAGCGGCATTGTAAGTTTTTTCAAGAATGGCTGATATCTACCGTCCCTCATTACGCTTAAGACCCAGCGAACAACGCGCCGTCCTGTTGATCGGGGATTTTATTGCATCCGCTGCGGCGACGGCTGGCGCGGTTTATTTCTGGTATCAATATTCCCTGTACCGCCTGATCGAAAGCGGGGTCAGGGAGAACGTTGCCGAGCGCATCATCCAGGTCGATGTGCCGGTTTGGTTTTATCTGCTGCCGCTGGTCTGGGTCCTGTTGATGATCGATTCGTACGAGATCCATACGGCTTCAAATTTTCGCAAAACCCTGCGGGCGATTGCCGCCGCGCCCATCGTTGGGCTGCTGACCTATTCGCTGGTTTTTACGATCAACACCGATCCGAATTCGCTCCCACGTATTGCGGTCGGCGTGTTCCTGGTGCTTGCTTCGGCATTGACCCTCGGCTGGCGGGCTGTTTACATCCGGCTTTACACCTCCTCGGGGTTGATGCGCCGGGTGTTGGTGATCGGCGCGGGCAAGGCGGGGCGCACCCTGGTGGATGCGTACCGCAAACTGAACCCGCCGCCCTTCCTGCTGATCGGTTTCATTGACGACGACCCTGCAAAGAGGAACAAGTCCTTTCACGGTTTTGCCGTACTGGGAGACAGCAGCCAGCTCTTCAATCTGATGGAAGATTACCGCATCTCGGATGTGGTGGTGGCGATCACGGGCGAGATCAAGGGCGAAACCTTCCAGACCGTGCTGGACATTCAGGAACGCGGCATCGAAGTGACGCGAATGCCCATCATGTATGAAGAGTTGACCCAGCGCGTGCCCATCGAGCATCTCGAGACCGATTGGGTCATCCGCTCCTTTGTGGACCAGGTGCGCGTTCACGGCTTTTACGAGTTGCTGAAGCGGAGCATGGACATTTTGGGCGGAGTCTTTGGAACGCTGGTTTTTCTGCTGCTGCTTCCGTTTATCGCGCTGGCGATCATTATCGAGACGGGTTTTCCTGTGTTTTACTCGCAGCCAAGGCTGGGCAAGGGCGCGCTGCCCTTCAATATTCTCAAATTTCGGACCATGAAGCAGAACGCCGAGGCAGATGGGCAAGCCAAAGTGGCGGAGGAAAATGACCCTCGTGTGACGAAGGTGGGGAACTTCCTGCGCAAGACCCGCCTGGATGAACTGCCGCAATTCTGGACGGTGCTGCGCGGCGAAATGAGTTTGGTTGGTCCGCGTGCTGAACGCCCTGAGTTGGTGGCGGAGTATCAGAAACAAATCCCTTATTATCGTGCGCGTTTGTTGGTCAAGCCGGGTCTTACAGGCTGGGCGCAGATCAATTATGGCTATGTTGCAACGGTAAAGGAAACATTTGTGAAGCTTGAGTACGACCTTTATTACATCAAGCACCGCACGTTGAACATGGATTTCAGCATCGTCCTTCGTACCATTGGAACTGTGCTGCGAAGGACTGGAAGATAACCCGGAGTCCAACTTGGAGTCCAACGACTCCTGTCGTTGGCTCTTGTCGTTGGCTCTTGTCGTTGGATATGATGAATTTTCAGAGTCGGGAGACTTTGAAATCCGTTTAGAAAGGGCGTTTTTTATGAATTATTTGGTAACCGGCGGTGCGGGCTTCATCGGCTCGCACATTTCACGTACTTTACTTGAGCGCGGCGATATTGTCCGCGTGTTCGATAACTTCTCCTCCGGCAAGCGCGAAAATCTCAAAGGTTTGGATGTCGAACTTATCGAAGGTGACTTGCGCGATGCAGATGCAGTTGCAGAAGCCGTTCAAGGCATGGACATCATCTTCCACGAAGCGGCTTTTGTTTCCGTTCCCGAGTCAATGGAAAAACCGCAGGAGTGTTTCGATGCCAACGTGACAGGAACGTCCATTTTGTTCGAAGCCGCCCGCAAGGCAGGCGTGAAGCGTGCCGTCTTCGCCACCAGCGCCGCCGTCTACGGTGACTCGGAAGCCTATCCGCTTTCGGAAGATACGCCGCTGCGACAGTTATCACCGTATGCCACGTCCAAGCGCGTGGATGAACTCTACGGTCAACTTTACACTGCATCCTTCAATTTCGAAGTGGTTGCCCTGCGCTATTTCAACGTCTACGGTCCACGCCAGCGACCAGACTCGATGTACGCTGCCGCTGTGCCGATCTTCATCCGCCGTATCTTGGATAACAAGCCCATCACTATTTTCGGTGACGGTGGTCAGAGCCGCGACCTGGTCAACGTGCGTGATGTGGTGCAAGCCAATTTGCTTGCCGCCGAACATCCCGCCGCCCCGGGGCAGATCTTCAATGTTTGTACAGGCGTCGAAACCCGCTTGCTCGACTTGCTCGACATCCTCTACCAAATCTTCCCGGATGCCCCCAAACACGTCCACGCCGAACCGCGCGCCGGTGACATCTATCGCTCGATTGGCACACCCAAAAAGATCATGGACATGCTCGGCTACAAGCCGCAAGTCACCTTGGCAGAGGGATTGAAAGAGGCTGTAGAAGTAATGCGTAATTCGTAAATGGTAAGTAGTAAAGAGAGATTAGAGATTGGTAATTCGTTTTTAATGCGTTTACCAATCACCAATTACTAATTACTAATTACCAATCTCCAAATTCATCATTCCTCATTCACCCTTCTACACTCCAAATGTCTTCCCGTCCCCACGTTCGCAACCGCTTCGTCTTGATTGGCGACCTTGCCCTCACCATTGTTTCGGTGTTGGGCAGCTTTGCGTTACGGTTGGATGTGAGCGAACTACCGTACTACTTTCCTGCCGCGTTGGTGATGTGTGCGGTGGCGTTGCTTGTCAAAATCCCTGTTTACTTTTTCTTCGGACTTTATCGCCGTCTTTGGGTCTACGCCAGCACGAATGAGCTACGCCTCATCACCTTTGCTGTGACAACTGCTTCTGTCCTTGCATCTGGCGTGATGCTCCTGCTCATCGGCTTTGACCTGATCAAGCCGGGCATGCCGCGTTCTGCTCTCGGCATTGACTGGCTCATCTCGCTCATTCTGATCGGCGGCTCGCGTTTTGTTCTGCGCATCCTCGCCGAGCAATCATCAACACAAGTCAACGCCAAAACCCGTCACGCCCTCATCCTTGGCGCAGGTGACGCGGGCGCACTTGTTGTCCGTGAATTGCAGAAGACATCCCAATTGAATCTCATCCCTGTTGGCTTTCTCGACGATGACCCTGCCAAGCAGAATCACAACATCTATGGCGTG
Source organism: Candidatus Villigracilis adiacens (assembly GCA_016703605.1). Classification (GTDB taxonomy): domain Bacteria; phylum Chloroflexota; class Anaerolineae; order Anaerolineales; family Villigracilaceae; genus Villigracilis; species Villigracilis adiacens. Next base: position 101,203 of record JADJBU010000007.1, read on the forward strand.
ACCGTCATTGGCAAGATCGATCAACTCGCAAAGACTCTCGACACCAAACAAGTGGACGAGGTTATCATCGCCATTCCCTCCGCGCCGGGGCATATCATCCGCCTCGTCAACGACGAATGCCGTAAGCGCGGAATTACATCCCGCATCATCCCTGGCTTTTATGAACTCCTCGGCGGCAAGGTCAGCGTCAACCGTCTGCGTGAAGTGGATATCACCGATCTTCTGCGCCGCGAACCCGCCAAGATTGACGACCGTCTCATTGGCGCAACACTTGGCGGCAAACGTATTCTCGTCACTGGCGCGGGCGGCTCGATCGGCAGCGAACTCTGCCGTCAGGTCGCGCGTTGGAACCCGACCGAACTTGTCTTGCTTGGTCACGGTGAGAATAGTATCTTTGAAGCCTTGCAAGAACTCAAGAATGATTTTCCTGCGCTCAATATTCAGGCGGTCATTGCCGATGTCCGCGATCTGAATCGCATCGAAAAAGTATTTAGTCAACACAAACCGCAAGTTGTCTTTCATGCTGCGGCGCATAAGCATGTTCCGCTTATGGAAGCCAATGTCGAAGAAGCGGTCACGAACAATGTGCTCGGCACAAAGAACGTCGTCGAAACAGCGGTCAGGCATGGGGTAGAAAGACTCGTGCTCATCTCCACCGATAAAGCCGTTCGTCCCGCCAGTGTGATGGGTGCAACCAAACGTCTCGCCGAACTCACCGTCCTTGATGCAGCGCAACGCAACAATCTGCCATATTCGGTTGTGCGTTTTGGTAACGTGCTCGGTAGTCGCGGCAGCGTGGTGCGCACCTTTAAAAATCAAATCGCGCGCGGTGGTCCCGTCACCATTACGCATCCTGAAATGTATCGCTACTTCATGATCATCCCCGAAGCTGTGCACCTCGTTTTGCAGGCTGCATGCATGGGCACGGGCGGCGAGGTTTTCATGCTCAACATGGGCGAGCAGGTCCGCATCCTTGATCTCGCTAAGGATCTCATTCGTCTCTCCGGTCTCGAGCCTTATCGCGACATTGATATTCAAACCACCGGCATTCGCCCCGGCGAAAAACTGCGCGAAGACTTACTCGAAGACGGCGTGGACTTTGAGCGTACCCAGCACTCGGAAATTTTCCGCATGTCGAAAGAAGAACATGTGGACGGCGCCGCACTCGCTCAAACCTTGGATAAACTATCAGACCTCGCGCTTCATTCTCGTACCGACGACTTGATTCAGACCATCAACCTTTTCCTGCCCTCCGGCTCGGTGCAGCAATGACCGAAGTCACCCTCACCGAATGGAATCAATTCCTGACGAAGTTCCCCGACGCGCATCTCTTGCAGATGGGTGAGTGGGGCGAACTCAAAAAGGATTTTGGCTGGAAACCCATCCGTGTTATTTCAGGGGATATGGGTGCGCAGATATTGTTTCGTAAGTTGCCATTGGGATTCACGATTGGATACATGCCTAAACCAGTGGACAGTGGGCAGTGGACAGTTGACAGTGAATCGTTCTGGAGTGAAGTCAATTCGATTTGTAAAAAGAACCGTGCTGTCTTCCTGAAAATCGAACCCGACTCATGGGATTCTGCATTCCGCATTCTGCATTCCGCATTCCGCATTTCTCCCCATAATATCCAACCTCCTCGCACAATTACAATTGACATTCAAGGTGGCGAAGAAGATATCTTGGCAAGAATGAAACCCAAGTGCCGCTACAATATCCGCCTTGCTGAGAAAAAAGGCGTGACAGTCCGCGCATGGGATGACGTCGCAGCCTTCCATGAGATGATGACCGTCACTGGTGGGCGCGATGGCTTTGGCGTACATTCCAAAGAATATTATCAACGCGCCTACGAACTCTTCCACCCGAAAGGGAGTTGTGAACTGCTCGTCGCTGAATACGAAGGCAAACCATTAGCATCGTTGATGGTCTTTGCCAACGGCAAGCGCGCCTGGTACGTCTATGGCGCGTCGAACAACGAAGAACGCAACCGCATGCCGACCTATCTTCTGCAATGGGAAGCCATCCGTTGGGCAAAGGCGCGTGGATGTGCAGAGTACGACCTGTGGGGCGTTCCCGATGAGAACGAAGAAAAGCTTGAAGCCCAATTCGAGTCGCGCCACGATGGCTTGTGGGGTGTCTATCGCTTCAAGCGCGGCTTTGGCGGTCAACTCAAACGCGCGGCGCAGGCGTTTGATAGAGTTTACAATCCGTTGTTGTATTGGGCGTATTTGAAGTTTATAGGGAATAGGGAATAGTGAATAGTGATTCTTGGAATCAAATCATTTCCAACCTGCCTGACCCACACTTTTTGCAATCTTACGAATGGGGGCAGGTTAAGGCGAAGTACGGGTGGTCTGCCTATTACGCTGTCTGGACAGAAGACGGTAAATTTCAAGTGACGAGCGATCTTCAGACAATTACCAATTACCAATTACCAATTACTGCTTCTGCTCTCATCCTAAAACGTACCGCCTTCCGTCGCTTCTCCATCTTCTACGCTCCCAAAGGTCCGCTCATGGATTGGACGAATGAGTCTCTTCGCAAGCGGGTGTTGGATGATCTGCAATCCTTCGCGAAAAAACAAGGCGCGATCTTCCTGAAACTCGATCCTGATGTGGTGCTGGGGCGCGGAGTCCCTGCCAGCGTGGATGAGGTCACAGAAAACAGCGGACAGGCTGTGATGTCCGATTTGAGGCGCAGGGGGTGGGTGGAGTCGTCCGACCAGATCCAGTTCCGCAATACGGTCATGGTCGATCTATCTTCCAGCGAAGAAGACATCCTCATGCGCATGAAGCAGAAGACGCGCTACAACGTTCGCTTGGCAGAGAAGAAGGGCGTTACGGTGCGCGTAGGCAAGTTAACGGATTTGCCAATGTTGTACAAGATGTACGCCGAAACGTCGGTGCGTGATGGCTTTGTGATCCGCGATGAAGAATATTACATGACAGTGTGGAAGTTATTTATGAGTGCAGCCATCAGCAGTCAGCCTTTAGCGGTCCCCTTGATCGCCGAAGTGGATGGGGAAGCGGTGGCGGCGATATTTTTATTTATGTTCGCCGGGCGCGGATATTATGTTTATGGAATGTCGCGCAATGCTCATCGTGAAAAAATGCCGACCTATCTTTTGCAATGGGCGGCGATGAAACACGCCATGGCGCACGGCTGCCTGACCTACGACCTGTGGGGCGCGCCGGATGTCTTCGATGAAAGCGACTCGATGTGGGGCGTATATCGCTTCAAGGAAGGTTTGGGAGGCGAGGTGGTACGGACGCTTGGCGCGTATGACTTTGCCCCCAGCAAGTTTTGGTATTCGATGTACTCGGATGTGATGCCGCGGGTGTTGAATTTTATGCGCTCGCGCGGCAAGGAAAAGACGAAGCAGGGGTTGAGTGCGTGAAAAATAAAGCATAATGCGTAACCCGTAATTTTGCAGGTCGCGCATTACGGATTACGCATTTTTCATTATGCCCCCCCCTCATTTGGAAAATTTCTATAACGTTTTCAATAACGCCTGGCGGCTGTTGCGCAGGCGGTCTGCAATGACTTCGGCGATGCGCAACATGACCTGAAAGCCGTGTTCCGGCTGGCTGGCAAGCAGTTTCATGAATTGTTCCGCCGGGACAATGAGCAATTCCGAATCTTCGTCGCATTGGGCGCTCGAGGTATAGTGATGCGGGGCGACCATCCCCGACCAGCCGAAGATTTGATAGGGCATCGAAACATAGGAGACGGTGACGCTTTCAGGGCGGGAGGTGAGTTTGACGCGCAGGGCAACGCTTCCGTTCAGAAGAAAGTGCAGTTTGTCGGCGGTTTCCCCCTCACGGAATACGAAATCATCCTCCTTGTACGCTGACTGGCTGCTGATGGAAGCGATCTCTTTCAGGAACGAGTCGGGAAGTCCGTTGAACAGGCTGAACTGAGACAGGGTTTCCGTGCTGATCATGCGCGCCTCCTTGGGGCAAGAAAAAGTGGACGGTTGGTTTCAGGTTCGGCTCCGGCGCAGCCTTCCTGCATCTGCCCATTATTTTACAAGAATTATGGAAAATGACCATCACGTAAAATGTCATATTTTGTAACCCGCCTGGAGAGCGTCCGGGAGGCGCGGGTTGAAACTCGTTTCATGTATAATCCCAAATAAGGAGAAATTCATGTCCGTGACGAACGCAGATTCTTCCAACTCTCCGGCGCCTTTTGAATTAAATATCAGGGTGGACCGCCCCGCTCAGGTTGCCGGGTATCTCAGCCTGGCGTTATTGATCTTAATCCTGATTCGTAATTTATGGGTGGCTGACGACGCCTTCATCACCCTCCGCACTGTGGATAACTTCCTGCACGGGTACGGGCTGGTCTGGAATGTGGGCGAACGTGCGCAGGTCTACACCCATCCGTTGTGGATGTTCGTTCTGGTTTTCTTCGACCTCATCCTTTCGGACCCCTTGTATGTTTTCTACATTCCGTCGCTGATCCTTTCGATCTGGACGATTGTGCTTTTGATGCGGAACTTTGCATCGGGCGCGATTCGTTCCATCTTTGGGCTTGTCCTCCTGGGCGGATCATCGGCTTTCATTGATTTTTCCTCCTCCGGATTGGAAAACCCGCTCACGCATCTTCTCCTGACCTTGTTCCTGATCCAGTTTCTCCAGCCTGAGCCTGCAACCCGGAGGCGTTTGTTTGCCATGGCTCTTCTGGCTGGCTTGGCGGCTTTCAACCGGTTGGACACCATTCTGTTTTACATCCCGCCTTTGATTCTTGTGTGGCTTTCAGATCAGAAATCCCGCTGGAGCGCGGCGCTTACCATGCTTGGCGGTTTTATCCCACTGCTGCTGTGGGAATTGTTCAGTTTGTATTATTATGGTTTTCCATTCCCAAACACCTATTACACCAAAGCCGAGACCGGGCTTCCGACCGGGCTGCTTTTGGAACAAGGCTGGGTTTACACAATGAATTCCCTGCACTGGGACCCGATTACGCTTGGCACGGTATTGACCGGGATGGCGACCCTTCTGTTTCAGCGCGAGTCGAAGCGGGTCGGCATCGCGGCGGGCTGCCTCTTGTATTTTGGTTACATTCTTTGGGTCGGGGGGGATTTTATGTCCGGGCGGTTCTATTCAGCGATGTTCATAATGGGGTGGCTGCTGGTAATGACCTTCGACTTTGCAGGGACGTTCGGTTCGATTTCCAGCAGGGTCAGGAATTTATTCCTTGCATTTCTCGTCTTGACGGCGTTCTCGGCCGAGCGCCCGCCGCTTTTTATCACCGGAACCCAGGCAGGCGTCTCCGGCGACCGTTATGAGATCGCCTATGAAAAGTATTTTTACTTCGGCGCGACGGGATGGATCAATTATTTCAAATACCGCGGGCTGCATGAATGGGCGGCGCTGGGAGTAAAGGCCGCGCAGGAAAAAACCAGCCCGGTCGAATATGGGACGATCGGCATGTATGGCTATTATGCGGGACCTCAAATCTACATCATCGATACCCATGCCCTGGCAGACCCGCTCCGCGCGCATATTCCGGCGAACCCCGGGCTGGCGGGGATCGGGCATTATTACCGCGATTATCCCGCCGGGTATAAAGAGACCATCGAATCGAATTTCTCTGAAAACCTGATCGAAGACCCAGACTTGAAGTTGTATTACGACAAATTATCCATTCTGATTCACGGCGACTTGAACGCTCCGGGGCGCATCCGCGAGATTGTCCGCTTCAATACGGGTTATTACAGCCTGCTGCCAAAAAAATATTGGAATCGAATATTTGGCGTTCCGTAGCGGGGAATCGTTTCTGATTCGATTCGCTTTCGGGGGGAACCCGGTTCGCAGCGCTGATACAGGCACGGGCGGCGGATGGGGCGGCGCGTCACGCTTTGGTGGTTCCCGTGTTTTATAGTCATCTTAATTCATTTTATGCCGGAGGAAAAATGCAGGATCGTATCGTGATTACGGGTATGGGGACGGTGAATCCGCTTGGTTTGAATGTTGAGGACTCCTGGGCGAACGCAGTTGCGGGCGTATCGGGGGTGGCGCCGATCACCATCTTCGACCCTCGCGCGGCTAATTTGCAGGTGAATATTGCGGCGGAAGTAAAGAATTTTGTTCCGGATCAATACATGGATGCGCGCGAAGCGCGGCGGCGCGACCGCTACGAGCAGTTTGCGGTGGCTGCCGCAAAAGAGGCGTTGGCCAGTTCCGGGCTGCAGGTGACAGACGCGAATGCCGGGCGTATCGGCGTGATCATTTCGTCGGCAATCGGCGGTTTGCGCTCGTTGCAGGATGCCATTTTGACGAACCATAAGGAGGGTCCGCGCAAGGTCAGCCCTTTCCTTATCCCAATGCTGATGGCGAACGGCGGCGCGGGGATGACCGCCATCGAGTTTGGTATAAAAGGTCCGTGCTTCTCGGTGGCTTCGGCGTGCGCGTCCGGTGCGGACGGGATCGGCACGGCGCTGATGATGCTGCGCACCGGGATGATCGATGCAGCGCTTGCGGGCGCCGCCGAAACGACGATCACTTCGACGGGTGTTGCGGCGTTCGACCGCGTGGGGGCGATGTCGCGCCGTAATGAGGATTATTCGATGACGCCCCAGCCTTTCGATCGGAACCGGGATGGTTTGGTGATGGGCGAGGGGGCGGGGGTGCTCGTCCTGGAGCGGGAAACGGATGCGAAAGCCCGGGGGGCGCATATCCTTGCCGAGCTTGCCGGTTACGGCGCGACGGCAGATGCGTTCCACGTCACGGCTCCGCATGAGCATGGGGCTGGCGGGGCGGCGGCGATTTTGATGGCTTTGAAATCTGCCGGGGCGAATTTTGACGAGGTGGGGTATATCAGCGCGCATGGGACGGGTACGCCGCTCAACGATCAATCCGAGACCCGCGCGGTGAAGGCAGCCTTTGGCAGCCTGGCATACAAGATTCCGATTTCATCCACCAAGTCGATGACCGGGCATATGATGGGCGCAACCGGCGCGCTTGAGGCGATCTTTTGCGTAAACGCCATCCGGGACGGTGTCTTGCCCCCGACGATCCATTATGAAACCCCCGACCCTGAGTGCGATCTTGATTACATCCCCAACAAGGCGCGCGAGGTGAAAATATCGCTGGCGCTTAGCAACGCTTTCGGGTTTGGCGGTCATAATGCCGTGCTGGCGGTCCGAAAGTACGCATGATTTTTGCTTGTGGGCTGGGGGAAGTCGTGCTATAATCCGCCCTCGCGCGTATTTGAAACCAAAACAAAAAGTAAGGAAGAACGGATATGGCAGACCTGATGAAAGCCGTTGAGGCGAAAAATAACGAGAACATCCCGCAGCTGGCTGCGGGCGATACGGTAAGCGTGCATGTCAAGATCAAGGAAGGCGAGCGTGAGCGCGTCCAGGAATTCAAGGGCATTGTCATCCGCCTGCGAAACAGCGGCAACAATGCGTCTGTGACCGTCCGCCGCATGGCGTCCAACGGCATCGGCGTGGAGCGCACCTTCCTGCTTCGCTCACCGCGCGTGGACAAGATCGTGGTGGAACGTCACGGCAAGGTCCGCCGCGCCCAGTTGTACTACATGCGCGAACGCACCGGCAAGAGTGCGCGCATCAAGGAAAGATTTTCGTAGTTTTTCCTTCACAGGCTCCGATGGCAGCATCGGGGCTTTTTTTATTTAACTGCGGCGTCTTCGTGGTATGCTTGTGCGCGTAAATTTATTGGAGGCATCCATGACCAAACCCCTGATCGGAATCACCACCTATAACTCGAAGAATAAATTTGAGCGTGATATTGCCGCCGTTCAACATACCTACATCCGCGCGGTGGCGCAGGGCGGCGGGATTCCTGTTCTGGTTCCCGCCATCCTGAACGACGACGACCGCTTCGATCTGTATTCGCGCCTGCAAGGCGTTCTCTTCTCCGGCGGCGGCGACATCGACATAAAATATTTTCACGGCGAAGACCACGACCGCATCTCGGACGTGGATGACTTCCGCGATGAAACCGAACTCACCCTGTTGAAACAATCCGTCGAGGACGGCAAGCCCTTTTTGGCGATTTGCCGCGGCGTGCAGGTGATGAATGTGGCATTGGGCGGCACGCTTTACACGCACATCCCCGACCAGTTCAAGACGGCCATCGAACACAGCCAGGACGAATTCACGACCCTTATCCACCCGGTCAACATTGACGAAGACTCGCGCCTGGCGGAAATCTTCGGCGAGACGCTGCTTCAAGTCAACAGCCTGCACCATCAGGCATTGAAGGACATCGCCTCTCCCTTAAAGGTGGTGGGTCACGCTCCAGATGGCATGATCGAAGCCGTGGAGCTGCCCGGTCATCCGTATGCGATGGGCGTGCAATGGCATCCCGAATGGCTGACCGACCAGCCTGTGATGCGGAATTTGTTTAAGTCCTTTGTGGATGCGTCGAAAAACTTAACCCCCTAATGCGTGAATCGTAATTTACGGATCACGAGTTACTGTCAGCGAGCGTTTCTTAAGTCTGTGAAAGGTGTAAGAAAGCCTCAGCCACAGAGAACGCCGGGTTTGCAGAGATTGCCAAAAGGTTTCCTGAAGATTCTCTGTGTTCTCTGCGGCAAAAAAGAGTTAAGAAACAGTCTCTCAGGAACTTTGCCATCTGATGAATTTGACTCAAACCCCAATCGGCGTATTTGACTCAGGCGCGGGCGGGCTGTCTGTCCTGCGCGAAATTCGGGTCTTGATGCCGGATGAAGATATTGTCTACTTCGGCGACCAGGGACATGTGCCGTACGGTCCGCGCCCGATGGGGCAGATTCAGGATTTCTCCGAGGGCATCACGCGTTATTTGCTTTCGCAGAATGCCAAGATCGTCGTCGTTGCCTGCAATACGGCTTCGGCGGCGGCGTTGAAATACCTGCGCGATAAATTTCCCGATACGCAGTTCGTCGGCATGGAACCGGCTGTCAAACCGGCGGCGGAAAAAACGCAGACCGGGAAGGTGGGCGTGCTTGCAACACCCGCGACCTTCCAGGGGGCGTTGTACGCATCGGTGGTCGAGCGGTTTGCCAATGGGGTTGAGTTGTTTCAAAATACCTGCAATGGACTCGTCCAACAAATTGAAATGGGGAATTTGGACGGCGATGAAACGCAAAGGATATTGGAAGACGCGCTTCATCCAATGCTCGATAAAAATATTGATACAGTTGTCCTGGGATGTACGCATTACCCCTTTGTAATTCCGTTGATCGAAAAAATAGTCGGGGAAAAAGTAAGGGTGATAGACCCGGCCCCCGCAGTGGCGCGGCAGGTCAAACGTCTGCTGGAAGCGGGGGGGATGAGGAGTCGGGGCGGGGGGAGAATCCGCTTCATCACATCGGGAGAGGCTGGTTCCGTCCAGGAAGTTTTATCCACGCTGTTGGGGTTCGACTCCGGGGTAGAATCGGTCAGGTGGCTGAACGATCGGACGATAGCGGCTTGACCGCCAGCAGCGTTAGGTTCTTTCCCAATTCGCGCAGTTCATTTTCATCCTTGAACTTCATGCCGACCATCGCCATCACGGAGCGGGTGTAGGCGGGCTTGCGCCGGAAAAAGCGCACGAGCATTTCGCCGGTATCCGCCGCGTTCAATTCCCGCGCCTGCGCTTGGAATTTCCACCTGCCAACCTGCGCTTCGAAAACCGGGTTGGCTTTGATGTTTTTGAACCAATCGGCGCGCGCGCCATAGGCGGCTTCGATGTAATAGGTGTCGGTCGTTTTGTCGTAATCCATCACGTCAACGAGCGTCTCGCGGCGTATCCCGGTTTTTCTGCCGATCGTTGAGATCAGCATCCATTCCGCGCCGATGAGTTCCTCCCAGCCGCCCAAGCCGATCTTGTGCATGAAGATCGGAATTTTGAAGAAGAATTTCAAAAATGGATTTGGACGTTTTTGGAGCATGTTGTTGTCTGTGAGCTGGTTTTTCGGCGGACGTTCGACTTTCACTCCAAAGCCCGGAGATTTTGGAGTCCGTTTCCGTCTTTCAGGCAATGAATCATTGATCGGCTGGGGTAATGCCTAAATCATTTTCGTCGATCTGAACGGGCTTGACCGCATTGAAACTTAATTGACCCGCATCGAGACTGTGTTTTTCCGCCACGCGCTCGAACAGGGTGAGATACCCCATTCTGACGGCTGCGTCCCAGCGCAAGCCGAGCGCCGCCGCATTGCTGCGCAGCGTATCGGTGTCGCCCCCTTCGATCTCCACGAAACTTCCAAAGGGCAGTTCGTCGAGCATGACGTGAGCGCCGTTTAATTCATGGGTTTCGCGGTATTTTTCGTAGTAGGCAGCCGGTTCGAAGCCGAGCGCTTCGAGGAACTGGATCGCGGATTCAAAATTGCCGACCGTAAATTCGATCTCGCGCCTTTTCAGCACGCCGTCCCTTTCCTTGCTGGGACCTTTGTACGTGAGTTTCGCCTCGGTGTCCCGCCGCAGGCGCAGGGCTTTGAATTCCCGCCGCAGGGCGCCATCCCGCGTATCGAAGCGGATGTTGATCTCGTGCGCCCGGGGCTGGACCATACCCGCCCCCAGTTCATGCAGGCGCGATCCAACACGCGCCAGGTCGCGGACAAAAAACTTAACCTCCGTCTCGTGACCGTTCATATCAATGCAGGTTTAGCAGGATCTGTTTTTGCTCCACGCTCTCGCCTGCTTTTGCCTTGATGTGCGCCACTACGCCGTCGCGCGGGGCTTTCAGTTCGTTCTGCATCTTCATCGATTCGAGAATGACCAGCACCTGCCCTTTTTGGATCTCCTGCCCTTCACTGACCGGAATGGCGACGACCAGCCCCGGCATGGGCGCTTTGAGGTGGAACTCGCCTCCTTCTGCCACGCCCCCGCCTGCCGCCGCTTTCAGGCGCTTTTCCCGTTCATCCTCGACCTTTACCTGGTATTGTCGTCCGCGCAGGAGCACCTGCCATTCATCATCGCTTTCGTAGACGAACGACTCGAAGGATTTTCCATCCAGGATCAGCGAATAGACCGGCTGCCCGCTGACCGACTCGAAATTGACGGCGATCACCCGCCCCCCAATGCGGACATGATGGTCGTCCATGATCTCGATGTCGAATTCCCTGCCGTCAATGGTTGAAATGTATCTCATGTGGCTTCCTCGGTTTAGCGGTGCATTCGTTCCCAGCGCCCGACCCATTTCCAGTTGCTGGTATCGCGTTCATTGCGGCGGACGATCTGCGCCGAGCGTTCGGTTTCCCTGTGCGCCACCAGGGTGGCAAGGATGGCGGCGATCTCCGTCTGTGCTTCGTCCGCTTCGGAGGCGCCTTCCATCGAAAAGCGTTCCTCCACGAAGCGCGTATCGAACTGCCCGCCCATGAAGCGATGCGAATCCATCAGCGTTTGGTGGAAGGGGATGTTCGTACGCACGCCGACGATGCGGTATTCCTCCAATGCGCGGCGCATCCGCAGGATGGCTTGGGCGCGGGTCTCGCCCCAGACGATGAGTTTGGCGATCATTGGGTCGTAGTAGGGCGTGATCTCAAAGCCGGGATACACGCCCGTATCCACGCGCACGCCGGGACCAGTGGGAATCAGGCTGTGGCTGATGCGCCCCGTGGAGGGGATGAAATTATTGAACGGGTCCTCCGCGTTCACGCGGCATTCGATGGCGTGCCCTTTGAATTTCACATCGTCTTGTGTGTAGCTGAGCTGGCGTCCGCGTGCGATGCGTAATTGCTCGGCGACGATGTCTATGCCGGTGACCATTTCCGTCACCGGATGTTCGACCTGCAGGCGGGTGTTCATTTCGAGGAAGTAGAAATTGCGGTCTTTGTCCACCAGGAATTCGATGGTGCCGGCGTTGAGATAGTCCACGGCTTGCGAGGCTTTGACGGCAACGCTGCCCATCTTTTCGCGCAGTTCATCGTCGAGGAAGGGCGATGGCGCTTCTTCGACCAGTTTTTGGTGGCGGCGCTGGATCGAGCATTCCCGTTCGCCGAGATGGATCACATTTCCCTGCGAGTCGGCGATGATCTGGAACTCGATGTGACGCGCCCCTTCGACCAGTTTTTCGAGGTAGACGTTGCCGTCTCCAAACGCGGATTCCGCCTCGCGCCTCGCCGACTGGAGCAGGGCTGGCATTTCGTCCAGGCTGCGGACTTCTCTCATGCCTTTTCCGCCGCCGCCCGCCGTCGCCTTGATCAGAAGCGGGAAGCCGATGGACGGGGCAATGTTGAGGAGGTCGGCATCGGTCATGTTGCCGACATCCTCCGTGCCTGGCACAACCGGTACGCCCGCCTTGATGACGGTGGCGCGCGCCTTGCCTTTGTCGCCCATTGCGGCAATCGAGGAAGGTTTGGGGCCGATAAAAGCGATATCCAGTTCGGCGCATTTGGCGGCAAAGTCTTCGCGTTCGGCGAGGAAGCCGTAGCCGGGGTGAATGGCGTCTGCGTCCGATTTTTTTGCGATGTCGAGGATTTTGTCTGCCCGCAGATAGGATTCGCGCGAGGGGGCGGGACCGAGCAGGTAGGCTTCGTCGGCGTAGCGGACATGCAGGGCGTTGCGGTCTGCCTCTGAAAAGACGGCGACGGTTTCCAACCCCAGTTCGCGGCAGGCGCGGATGATGCGAACGGCGATTTCGCCGCGATTTGCGATCAGGACTTTTTTAAACATGAATGCTCCGCATATTAAATCTCCACGGTCAACCGGCTGTCTTCCACCAGGCGTTCGAGAAAGGTGATTTGCAAATCCAGTTGACGATTGAACAGGTTTTCGCCGCTTTTTGTTCCCATGATTCCGCCTTCGCGGTATTTCTTCAGCGTCAGCAGGCGTTTGGAGGCTTGTTCGATCAACTTCCCGTAGTCTTCCGTTTGGTTGAACAAGAGCAACAGCCGGTAGGGACCGAAGCGGTCGATATTATCCGCATCGCTGACGATTTTCGACTCGATGGTGACGGGATGTTCGAAATCGGCGTTGTCGTCCACGTGAACGGCGATGGAGTACAGGATATTGTCCATCGTTTCCTTTTCGTACCCGATTTGCTCAAGGAAAGGACGGGCAATCCGGGCGCTGACCCGTCCATGTTCGACCCCGTAGTCTTCGGCGTCGAACTTCGAGATGTCGTGTAAAAGACATGCCGCCATTATGATTTCGATGTTCGCGCTTTCCAGTTCTGCGAGGCGTTTTCCATACTGGACGACGCGCAGGGTATGCTTCCAGCGATAGTCGAAACCCGGGTTCGAGTGACCGGCTGCCTCTGTGGCTGCGCGGCGGGCTTTGACGAAATCTGCGACCTTCCTGAGTCGTTCTGTTGCATGAGAATTCATGATGAATCAATCCGGGTATCTTTTGTTTCAGCGCGGGGGCAATCTTGGGTAGGCAGGTGGGCGCGTAGGCATGTACACAGGTAGGCACGCGGGTATTTGTTGCCTGTCCATCTTCTCACAACGGAATATTGCCGTGCTTCTTGGCGGGGTTTGTGTCGCGCTTGTTGCTCAACATGGCGAGGGCGTTGATCAGGCGCGGGCGGGTTTCTTTTGGCTCGATTACATCGTCCACGTAGCCGCGGGAAGCCGCCACGTATGGGTTGGCAAATTTTTCCTTATACTCTGCCACCAGTTCGGCTTTGCGTTTGATGGGGTCTTCGGCATTTTCAAGTTCCTTGCGGAAAATGATGTTTACCGCGCCGTCGGGTCCCATCACGGCGATTTCGGCGGTGGGCCAGGCGAGGTTCAGGTCGCTGCGAATATGCTTGGACGACATGACGCAGTACGCGCCGCCGTAGGCTTTGCGGGTGATGACGGTCAGCTTTGGCACGGTCGCTTCGCAGTAGGCGTAAAGCAGTTTTGCGCCGGAGCGGATGATGCCGTGATGCTCCTGGTTGGTTCCGGGCAAAAAGCCGGGAACATCTTCGAATGTGATGATTGGGATGTTGAACGCGTCGCAGAAGCGGACGAAGCGCGCGCCTTTTTCGCTGGCGGCGATATCCAACACGCCGGCGAGGACGGCGGGCTGGTTGGCGACGATGCCCACGGAACGCCCGCCGAGGGTGGCAAAGCCGACGACGATGTTCCCGGCGTAGTTTTCGTGAATTTCGTAAAAATTGCCGTCGTCCACGATGCGGCGGATCAGGTCCTTGATGTCGTAGGGTTTGTTGGGGTCGTCGGGGACGATGGCGTTAAGTTCATCGTCCATACGCAGGGGGTCGTCGGAGGTGGGGACGAAGGGTGTATCCTCCATGTTGTTTTGCGGAAGGTAGGCCAGCAGCCTGCGGATCTGGTACAGCGTGTCCGCTTCGCTGTCTGCGGCGACGTGGCACACGCCCGATTTCTCCGAATGCACGCTCGCGCCGCCAAGTTCCTCCTGGGTCACTTCTTCATGCGTTACGGCTTTAACCACGTCGGGTCCGGTGACGAACATATAGGAGGTGTTGCGGGTCATGAAGATAAAGTCGGTCAGGGCGGGGGAGTAGACCGCTCCGCCCGCGCAGGGACCCATGATGGCGGAGATCTGCGGGATGACCCCGGATGCCATTGTGTTTCGCAGGAAAATATCGGCATAGCCCGCCAGTGAAACCACGCCCTCTTGAATGCGCGCGCCGCCCGAGTCGTTTAACCCGATGACGGGCGCGCCGTTCTTCATTGCCATGTCCATGATCTTGCAGATCTTCTCGGCGTGGACTTCGCCCAGGCTGCCGCCAAAGACGGTGAAATCCTGCGAGTATACGTAGACCAGCCTGCCGTCTATGGTGCCCCAGCCGGTGACGACGGAGTCGCTCATGTATTTTTGTTCGTCCAGCCCGAAGTCGGTGGTGCGGTGGACGACGAAGGGGTCCACTTCGCGGAAGGAGCCGCGGTCCAATAAAAGGTCGAGGCGTTCGCGGGCGGTCATGCGTCCCTTTTTGTGCTGGGCGTCTATGCGCGCCTGTCCGCCGCCCAGGCGGGACCGGGCTTTTAAATCATTCAACTGCTGGGTTTTCGTTGTTTCGTTCATATGCCTCTCTCGAGAGTGATTTCGACGCGCCGAATACAAGTATAAGCGTTGCAATGTCCAAAACGATGACAAATGGCGGGTTCGCGCGCGGCGGCTGCCATGCGAGTCTTTCGACCCAATACCAAAGGATGTAACCGATGGCTGCGACGGGGAGCGCTTTTGCTGTCCAACGGTCTCCGCGCCGCAAGCCCCAGGCGAGAGTCAACCCGGTCAATGCCCAGATGATGCCTGATGCCGCGCCGATGATGGGCGGATGGCGGGTGGAGAATTCGTCAAGCGCCGCGCTCCATGCGATAAAGGTCGAGGCTTTGAGGGTGTTCCATATCGTTAGGATTAACACCGCCCAAAAGGCGAGGGTTACTGGAAGGGGACGTTTCATGGCTTAATACTTCGGCTCTTCAAGCAGGAATAGCAGGTCTTTTCCGCCGAAACTGGCGAAGCGTTCGAGGTAGGGGGCGAATTGACCGTAGTAGGGGGGCAATGCCAGCAGGCGCGGGTTTGCAAAGACGACTGCCATGCCGCGCTCGTGCAGGTAGGCGGGGGCGTTCCCATCCTGAAGGGCGTGGAAGTAATCGTAGCTGTTGATCAGCCCGTCCATGTTGACGATGGTGCGGTTTTGGATGAAGTAGCCGACATTCCCGCCGCCGGTCATGCCGATGATTCCGCCGGGCAGGGTGTTGGCTTCGATGAAGGCGACCACTTCCATGAGCGGACGGTCCGGTTCGTAACGCCCGTGCGGCATGGCGTATTCGATAAACCTCGAAAACCGGAGCGCCGAGTTTGCGCCAACCGCCATGGCGAGGAGGGTCAGGACGAGGTTTAAACCACGGATGCGGCGCGCGGGTTTGAGGAGCAGGTCCAGGAGCAAGCCCGAGACGAGCGTGAGCAGGATCATCTGGCTGACCCAGTACCATTCCTTGATTCCGCCGTAGGATGTGGCGGTGTAGGAAAGCAGTTGGATGACGCTGGCTGAGATCAATGGGATGAAGCCAAGGTTGCTGAGCGCCTGCCGGAAGCGGCGTTTGTAGACGACGATGAATACAAGCAAAACCGCAACGGCAATGGAGAGCAGGGCAAAATAGCGTTCCGTCTCCATGTCTGCGCCGCGGATGAAGTAGGGACGCAGGATTTCGTTGAAATACCAGAGCCCTTCGGTGAAGGGCTGCCCGATGTCGAATGCGCCCGAGCCAACGCCAAAGTACGACGACCAGTTTGCGGCTGGCGGTTCGTAGGCGGTGTCGCCCATGGAGCCCCACCAGCGTTTGATCTGTCCGCTGACGGGGCTGGGGGTGCCGAAGGCGACCTGGCTGAAGAGCAAGTAAACGAGCAGGATTCCGCCGACAACGCCGTAGTAGGCAGCCCCTTCGGTGAGCCATTTTTTCCAGCTGGCTTTCAGTTGTGGCAGCGGCGAATCGTCGGACTGGCGAATGCCCGGGCTGGCGAACCAGGCTGCGGCGAGGCGCGAGGCGGGGATGTAGATCAGGGTAATGCCGAGGTCGAAGAGAAAAGCCGAACGCGGAAAATTCTTCCCCAATCCCATTTGAACGACGAGGGTGTAAAGGATTGCGCTGATGCCTGCGCTGACGATTGCGGCGGTCAATGACTGCCGCAGCCATGCCCGCGCCGGCATCGAACGCGGATGGCGGTACAAGCCGAAGAGGTAGAATGCGGCGATCTTGACGACCAGCGCGATCAGGGTGGCTTCGATGACGGAGGACGCGTAGGCGGTGTTGTAGGTTTCGAAGCCGGTTCTTAACAGGACGGCGCTGGTCATCGAGACGAATATGGCGGCGATGTCGAGCGGGAGGAAGTAGCGGATGGCGGCGCCGCGGAAGACGACCCACAAGCCGGCGAGGACGGCAAAGAAAACAAGGTCGAGGCGGCTGAGCATGGCGAGGGATGCGAACAAGCCGATCAGGACGAACCGTTTCGGCGGGATTTCCTTCGTCCGCCATTCGCCTTCGAACTTCGACAGTTGGGTTATGGTCAGGAGGACAAAGAAAACGGCGATGGGGGTTTCCAGTCCCATTTCGTAAACGGTGGAATGAATATATAAGTTGAAAGACCAGAATATTGCGGCTGCAATTGCAACGGCGCGCGAGAGGTGTTTTTTTATCAGGCGGTAAAACATGACCGATGAAGCGGCATGGATGACCGCGATGACCACCAGCAGAACGCGCAACGGCAGGACAAGGTCGTACCGCGCCAGGGCGAAGATCGGAATGCAGACCAGCATCCAGAGCGGGTGATACCCGTTGGTGATATTGATGCCGTCGAAGGCGCTGCCGCGACCCTCGGTTATATTTTGGGCAACCTTGAAGTAGTAATAGGCGTCGTCGCGCGCGAACCAGTGGTTTGGGAATGCGTATGCGTCGGCGGTTGCGGCGCGAAGATGCAGCGCGAGGATGACGACGATCAGGACAACCTCGAAGGGCGCGATGTGCTTGAAAAAATTTTTCATCAGGGAATCGAAAGCGTGATCTTTCCGAAATTTTCCCCGCGCCACAGGCGTTCCTGCGCGGCGGCGGCATCCGTGAGCGGGTAGGTTGAATCGTGGATCGGTTTGAGTTTTCCGGCGACAACCAGACCCATCACTTCCCTGAAATCGGCGAGGGTGCTCATGGTGGAGCCGATGATGGAAAGGTGTTTGGCGAAGATGTAGCGGTTGTCGATCTCGAAGCGCGGTCCGCCGCTGTTGCCCACGGTCAGCAGCCGCCCGCCTTTTTTCAGGGCGCGCAAACTCAATGGGAAGGTCGTCCCGACATTGTCAACGACCGCATCCGCGCCTTGTTTGCCGGTTGCGATGTAGACCGCCTTCGCCCAGTCTTCCTCTTTTGTCCTGTCAATCAATACGTCTGCGCCGAGGGCTTCGGCTTGTTGGAGTTTTTTTGAATTGGAACCGATGACGACGACCCTTGCCCCGATGTGTTTCGCAAGCTGGATCGACGCCGAGTTCACGCCTCCGCCCGCGCCGACGATTGCCACTGTTTCCCCGGCTTTTACCCCGCCGCGAGCGACCATCGAATGCCAGGCGGTCTGGTAGACAAGCGCGGCGCCGGCAGCCAGGTGGGGATCGTATTCTTTGGGCAGTTTGTAAAGCTGGCGGACGGGTACTGCGACAAACTCCGCATAGGTTCCGCGCACGGTTTCGCCGAGCAGGCGCCAGTTTTTGCAAAGGTTGTCTCGCCCCGATTGGCAAAAGTTGCATTCGCCGCATCCGAGGTTGGGGTTGATGACGACGCGGTCGCCGGTTCTTAATTCCCCGGTTTCTCCGGCGTCATCTCCGAATGAAACGATTTCGCCCGCTCCGTCCGCGCCGTTGATGTGGGGCAGGTCGAGTTTCAATCCCTGCCAGCCGTTGCGGACGAAGACATCCATGCGGTTGAGGGCTGCGGCTTTTAACCGGACGAGCGCTTCGCCGGGTTTTGGTTGTGGGGTCGGGTAATCGCCGTATTCGAGGACTTCCGGTCCGCCGTGTTTGTGAAAGAGAATTGCTTTCATGGGCTTGTTTTACGCGCGATGGCTGTGATCGAACCGTTGTCTGAATATATGCTGAATTTGTTCAGGATGCCGATCAATCCGTTCAGGAACCTGCCGGGGTTGTTCCCCAGCCGGAACAAACGCCGGAATAAAAACCCGAGCGTGGCATACTGCCCGGCGCGGCGAACTTCAAGAACTTCGAAATGTTCTCCAAGAATCTTTCGGATCGTACCCGGCGACCAGTAAAAAACATGTTCGGGCAATTTGAAGGAAACCCAATTTTTACCGGATATTTTGGATAACAGGCTTGTTGGGTCGGGGGTGGTAATGGCAAGGACTCCGCCGGTCTTTAAGACGCGCTGGATTGCGGCAAGAAATTGCTTCGGTTCGTAGATGTGTTCGAAGGTATCGAAGGCGACGATCAGGTCGAAACTTTCCGGCTCGTAGCCTGCGGATTCGATCAAGCCCAGCCGCACCCGGTCTCCCCAGGTTTTTTGCGCCTGCGTCACGATGTAGTCGGAGGGGTCGAGGCCGTGAACGTCGAATCCCAGTTTTTGGGCGGCGGTTAGGAAGTAGCCGGGTCCGCAGCCGATGTCCAGTGCTTTCCCTGTAGATTTGTACGGCGCGATCTGCTTTAGACGCAGGGTAAAGGTTTTCACCCAGTTGTCGCTGATCTCCATATACTCGTCGTATCCCTGCCCCGAGATATTCGAGTTGTAATAGGCTTCATCCTTGTAAAGTTCGAGGATGGCTGATTCGGTCAGGCGCGGGGAGAGATATGTCAACCCGCAGGAGGAACAGACGACGACCTTGTGCGGAGCGAAGTCGTAGCGGACGACGGATGGGGCGTCCGGTCCGCAGATTGGGCAGGAGGCAGGTTCGAGGTTAAGGGAGGAGGCGGTATTTGTCATTTGCGGAAGATGCCCGCCAGGTCGCCGCGATCCTTGCGGGCGAAGGCTTTCAGCAGGCTTTTGTTCAATTGGATCAATGAGAGTGTGACGATCAGCAATCCCGCCGCGGCAAGCATTGGGTCGCGGACGGCGGCGGGGATGAAGCGCAGGAAGATGATATAGGAAACCCTGTCGAGGGTGGGCTGGAGGATGATGGGCGAAAGAATTTTTGCAAACCCAATGCCCGCGAGGAAGACGCCCAGAACGAAAGCAGCCATCCAGAACTGGGTGCCCGCGCCTGGTTCAAGCCAGCGCCAGAAACTTGCGCGGAAGTAAATGCCGAGCGTATCCACGAGGGTGGCGAACAGCGCGCCGAATTTCATGCGTCCCATGCCGCCTTTGCGGACGTAGGATACCTCGACCGGGTTTTCGACGATCTTGTAGCCAAAACGCGAAGCGGCGACGAGCAGTTCAAGGTCGAAGGCGAAGCGGCTGACTCTCATGCGCGGGATGGCGTTCTCCAACACTTCGCGCTTGAAGGCTTTGATGCCGGTCTGTGTGTCGGAGATGCTCAGGTCGAAGAGGAATTTCACCGTGTTGCGGTAAAGCGAACTGGTCATGCGGCGCGGCGCGGGGAAGCGGTTGGAGCTGGGGTCTTTTACGCCAGCCACCACGTCGGCTTGTTCTTCCTCCATGACGGCGAGCAATTTTACTATGTAATGCGGCGCGATCTCGAGATCAGAGTCGAAGAAGACGATGACGTCGCCCCGCGCCTGTTCGAACCCGAAAAACAGCGAGGCGCCCTTCCCGGCATTTGTGTTCATCTGAAGCGGTTTGATGGACGGTCTCGATCTGGCGGCGCGCCTGATCTCTGCCAGCGTGTTGTCGGCGCTGCCGTCGTCCACGGCGATGATCTCGGCATTCTGCCCCTTGAGCGAGTCGTGAATGGCAAGCAGATTTTTGCGGATGTGCGAGCCTTCGTTGAATGCCGGGACGATGACCGACAGGCGGGCGGCGCGTTTCTTTTTCGGGTTGGTCATTGGGCGCTTCAAGGCTCGATGTGAAATTCAACCGGGTTCGATTGAACAGTGGCGTTTCCCAGCGGGTCTACAAGCGGGAGTTTCTGGCTGAATGCCTGGAGGGAACAGCGATACACGCCCGGCTCCAGGTGTAATACGACATTGCCCTGTGAAATTTCATTTGGAAACGTGAATGTTTGCGCCGGTAAGGGGATGAAGTTATCGTCTGTCGGCGTGAAATCCGGTTCTGCCGCCATGACGATGGCGTCAATGAACAAAGCCATAAAGCCCAGCGGGTCGTCGTTGTATGGACGGCTGATTTCGCCTGTGTTCACCCCGGTGGGGACGTCGAAGGGACCGATCCGCTCCCATAACCACTGGTTGACATCCTCCTGCTCGATATCGCTGAAAGGATACGCCGCCCCGTTCAGGCTGATAAAGCCGGGGGAGGTATCCGCGACGCGCTTGTAGTATCGCACCCAGATATAAAGCGGCTGCGTTTCATCGGCTTGGAAACTAAACTGGGTGGGACGGCTGTCGAAGTTATCCATCAGGAACCCTTCGCCGGTCCAGCCGGTTGCGAAGGCGGTCGTCGCCTGCCATCCGGGACCCGGGCTGAGCGTTTCGACATCGATCCGCGTGTGCCGGACTTCCTGTGTTTCACATGCCATTGCCACCCGGTTGGCTGTGCCTTGTGAAAGCGCCCAATGGAATGTATCCGGTTTTTGTTGTTCAAGCGTCAGTTCGGCGCTGACGCAGGCGGGGTTTTCCAAAATCTCGGGGCTGAGGTCTACGCGGGTGAAATAGTCGCCTTCCAGCCAGACGGCTCCCGGGTAGCATTTGCGGATGCCCGCCGTCAGTTCGTCGCGTTTTTCGACTTCGTTTTCGCTGTGCGTATCGAGCAGGATCGAACGCGCCGGGCGGTCGCTCATTTCTTTGAGGGTTGGCAGGACTTCATCCAGCGCGACTTTGGCGTAGGAATGATCGACCTGGTCGATGGACAGGCTGCCCAGCATGAATAGTTCGATCATCTGGTGTTCGTTATTGAGGGCCTCGTTCGCCAGGGGAACGACCGCCAGCGCGATGAAGTTATCCATGCCGGCGGCGTCTCCCGCCAGTTCGGCAACCTCGCGCCGCATTTGCCGGTCTGAAAAATCGATGACTTCGTTGAAATAAATGAAGAGGTTGAAAATGGGCAGCCAGGCGAGGACAGTGATCGAAACGGCTGTGAGGAGCGGGCGGAAGTCCCTGCCCAAGCCGCGCAGGCTTTCGCGGCTGAAGATGAACATCCCTGCCGCGGCAAGGATGTAAACGGCAGGCAATGCCGGGTAGTAGACCCTGCCAAAGGGGGAATGAGCCGCGATTGGGATGGGGAAAATAAAGAGCAGCAGCCAGAGCGTCGTCCACAGCGAGAGTCGCTTGCGCAGGGTGGCGATGGCGGCTACAAATCCAAAGGTCATCCATGGCAGGAGGAACGCGTTGAGTAGGGGACCGTTTCGGTTGTAGAGAAAATCCTCATACATGCGATCGTACCAGCTGGAAATCACCCGCATAATATGAACCCAAAATACGGCTGTGTCCCCTCCCCATTCGCGGCTGCCGAATTCGTAGTAACTGAGCCTGCCGGTCATGTAGGGGATGATGAAGGGCATGATAAAGAGGGTCGGCGTTAGAAGAGCCATGATGTTTCGCATGGCGGAGCCGAACCCCTCCCTCTGGCGGACGGATTCGATGATTACGATCACCAGCATCGCCGGACCGATGGGCCAGACTGTGTCGTAGGTCAGGATGCCCAGGGCGAGCGCGATCCCTGCGATGGCGAAATGCGTCCAATGCTTTTTGTGGAGCGCCCATGCCAGTAGCAGCAGCGCGAGGATGGGCCATATCTTGACGTGACTTTCGACGTTGGAGAGACGGCTGGCGCTGATATCAAAAATGGATGCGGCAAGCAGCCACGACGCCAGCAGCGCGATCGGCATGGCGGCAATGCGCCGGACGAGCAGGTAGAAAATAAACGTTGCAATGACGCTGAAAAACGCGACTTCAAACCGCGCCGCAAAGAGCGATGGACCCAGCAGGCGGTGGAAGATCGTCTGCATGTAAAAACTGACGGGCAGGGAGTCACGATGGTAGAGCCCGCTCAGGTCCAGTTCGCCGCGCAGACCAAGCCAGACCACCTCGGCGGTCCATTTGGCTTCATCGCCTTCGATGCCATAGGGATGGGATTGCAATTGATACATGCGCCCGAAGACCGCCAGCCCGACGATCAGGATGACGAGAGCCGCCTCCCAGTGTTTGGGCAGCGCGCGCGGACCTTCGATGCCTGCGGCTAAATCGTCGTTATTGAGCAGGCTCCAGACGAGAAAACCGGCAGCTGCCAGCAGGTAAAGCGGCACGCCCAGCGGAGACTGAATTTGCCCCGACACCATCCATTGCGCGCTTCCCGCCAGCGCCATGAAACTCCACAGGATGGACGTTCTGATTTTTTGCGGCGATCTTTTGACCAGCGCAAAGAGCGTAAACCCCAGCGCCAGCAGTCCGGTCAACAGATTGCTTGCCGTGGCGGTCTCGTGGAAGTAGAACACCAGATGGTTCCGCATCCAATGGACGAAGTAGAACGGGCTGCCGATCTCGCCGGGCGACTTTGTGAAGTCGCCCTTTATTTCGACCGGAGCTGAGAGCAGCGCGAAGATCAAAACAACGAGCAATACCCCGGCAAGCGCAAGTTCGCGGCGGTAGGTATTAATAAATAATGCAAGCGCCGATTTAAAGTCCCCGATGGCGGGGGGCGGGGCGGCCGATTCCGCCTGCGGGTTTGGGTCCGGCTCCGGTTGAGGATCGCTCCACCGCTGACGACGCGCCCACATTAGCAGCGCCAGGCTGGCTGCCGCCGCTGCCGCAATCGGAATCAGGGACCATACAGGGGTCGTTTCCATGAATCCTATTTCTTCTCCAACTCCAGCCTGGAGATGACCAGCCTCTGTATCTCGCTTGTGCCTTCATATATCTCGGTGATCTTCGCGTCGCGGAAGTAGCGTTCAATGGGCAGTTCCTTGCTGTAGCCCATGCCGCCGTGAATCTGCACCGCCTGGTGGGCGACGTACATGGCGGTCTCCGATGCAAATAGTTTCGCCATGGATGCTTCCAGTGAATACCGCCCGCCCGTCTGTTTGGAATTCTCCTTTGCAAGCGCGGCATTAAAGATCAACAAGCGCGACGCCTCGATCCGGGTTTTCATATCGGCGAGCTTGAATCCGGTTCCCTGGAATTGACCGATGGGCTGGCCGAACGCCTCGCGCTGACCCGCATACTGTCTGGCTGCTTCATAAGCCGCTTCGGCAATCCCGAGCGCCTGCGTGGCGATTCCGATCCGCCCGGCGTCCAGCACGGTCATGGCGATCTTGAAACCTTCGCCTTCCTTGCCGAGCAGGTTTTCCGCCGGGATGCGGCAGTTTTCGAAGATCAATTCGCTGGTGGCGGATGCGCGGATGCCAAGTTTCGGCTCCTTCTTTCCACGAATCAATCCCTGTGTTTTTCCGTCCACGAGAAAGGCGCTTACTCCCTTTTGCTTCTTTTCCGGGTCGGTCATCATGAAGACAACGAAAAAATCGGCGACCGGTCCACTGGTGACCCAGGACTTGCGCCCGTTCAAAACGTAATGATCGCCGTCGCGGATGGCGCGGCTGCTCATCGTCCCTGCATCGGAGCCGCTTTGGGGTTCGGTGAGCGAATATGCGCCGATGGCTTTGCCCGAGGCGATGGGCGTCAGGAACTTCTGCTTTTGTTCCTCCGTCCCGTACTTCAGGATGCCGTGGCAGTACAACGAATTATTGACAGACATGATGACGCCGTGCGAGGCGTCCACCTTGCAGATTTCTTCGAGCGCGAGGACGTAGGCGAGCGCGTCCATGCCCGCGCCGCCATATTGTTCCGGGATCTCGATTCCCATAAAGCCGAGCGCCCCCATTTTTTTGATGGTGGCGTGGGGGAATTCGCCCGTCTCGTCGAATTCGGCGGCAATGGGCGCGATCTCTTTTTGCGCGAAATCCCGCGCGGCGTCGCGCAGCATTTTATGTTCGTCAGTCAATGGGTGGATGGGCAGGTCAGTCACGAGTTCCTCCGATATTGGATGGCAGAATTATACCGTGATGATTGATTCGAGGCTGCGCGATGCGTTATAATGCCCAAAGATTTAATAACTGATGTTACGCAGGAGCGCGCCGCGTAAGGTGAGTTGACAAGAACGGATTGTGCGGGATGAGACGGAACTCGTGTCCGTCTCATTTTTCGCCTCAACCCCGCCGAAACCTGACTCTCGCTTCCCGGCCTTTGCAAACCCGAAAATGACCAATTCCTATTTCAACCCAAAATGCGAATCCCGCCCGAATTCCCGCGGCGGCTGTTGCGTTTACACCCTTGCCCCGATCCAAAAAGGCGAGCTTGTCTCCCTGTGGGGCGGTACGATCCTGCACGAACGCCAGCTCGAGCCGTCCATGCCGCGCTTTACCGAGCGGGTCATCCAGATAGACGAAGAACTCTATCTTCTGACCGCCGAGAAAAAAGAGCCGAACGACTGCTTCAACCATTCCTGTGAACCGAACCTGGGACTCAGCGGCCAGATCGGGCTGGTGGCGATGCGCGATATCGAAGCCGGGGAGCACCTCACCTTCGATTACGCCATGTCTGACGGCTCGCCTTACGATGAATTCGACTGCCTGTGCGGAATGCCCACCTGCCGCCATAAAGTGACCGGCAACGACTGGATGCGCCCCGAGTTGTGGGAAAAATATAACGGTTATTTTTCGCCATACATCGCCCGCCGCATCGAAAAACTGCGGAAATGAAAAGTCTCATCGGCGAAAAACTCGACTTCGATTGGAAGATCGTCGTGATAACCGTCGCCAGCGCCCTGCTCCTGCTGGTGGACCGCTACCGCACGGTATTTGGAATCAAGTATTGGGACCGGGTCCTGTTCTATCTCATCATCCCGCTGTTGATCGTAATCCTGTTGTTCCGTGAAAACCCGCGCGCCTACGGCTTTCAATTGGGAGATTGGAAACTCGGGCTGATATATACCCTGCTTGGCATTCTGGTCATGGCGCCGGTCATTTACTTCCTCGGGCACGGCAACCCGTCCATGCGGGGTTATTACGCAAGTTACCTGCCCGGCCTGCCGTGGACGACCCTGCTCGATTTGTTCGGCTGGGAATTCTTCTTCCGCGGTTGGATCTTGTTCGGATATGCCCGCAAATTCGGTCACGACGCCCTGTGGCTGCAGGCCGTTCCTTTTGCCCTGGCGCATATCGGCAAGCCCGAGATCGAAACGCTTTCGACCATCTTTGGCGGATTCGCCTTCGGCTGGGTGGCGTGGCGGACAAAGTCATTCCTTTATCCATTCCTGATCCATTGGTTCATCGGCTCGTTTATCATCATTGTTGCCGCCGGAGTTATCTAAAATGCCCGAGTTTGAAATCCGCCCGGCGCTTGAATCCGAATCCGCTCAAATCAAGGACTTGATTCACATGGTTGGGATCAACCCCATGGGCTTGGATTGGAGGCGTTTTCTGGTTGCCGTCGAAGGCTCGGGGCGGGTGGTCGGCTGCGGGCAGGTCAAACCTCACGGGGAAGACATCCTCGAACTGGCTTCGATTGCAGTACCGCCCGAATTTCGCGGACGGGGCATTGCGCGAAGAATCATCGAAACCCTGCTGGCGCAAAATCCGCGCCCGTTGTACCTGATGTGCGTTTCGCATAACGGACCGATGTATGAAAAGTTCGGCTTCCGCGTCCTGGATGGAAATGGGATGCCGAAATATTTCCGCCGCATCAAAAACCTGTTCGATGCCGCGAAACTGGTGCGCAGGACAGACGAGGATTTGCTGGTTATGAAGTTGGAGTAGAATCCCGGGTATGAAAAACGCGCTTTATACGCTGGTTGGAGTGATGGCAGGGTTTGCGCTGGCTGGCTTGTTATTGTTCATCCTCCGTGCGCCGTCGGGCGAACCGATCTCGCTGCAACCCGCACCGACGAAGGAACCGATTGCCGTGCATATCATCGGCGCCGTGCCGCGCCCCGGTTTATATGAATTTGCCGAAGGCGCGCGCGTGCAGGATGCCATCAATGCGGCGGGCGGATTGCTCTCCAGCGCCAACGTCGCCTCGATCAACCTGGCGGCTTTGCTCGAAGACGGGCAGCAGCTGGACATTCCATACAAGTCTGGCGAAGAACCCTTGGCGGAGGATTCGGGCGGCGGTGAAGACGACCTAAACCTCCCCGGCGGTACCGAAGAACCGACGGACACCGGCGGCAGTGAAGACGACCTGATCAACATCAACACCGCTTCGCTCGAAGAACTGGACAGCCTGCCGGGCATCGGTCCATCCATTGCCCAGCGTATCATTGATTACCGCGACGAAAACGGACCCTTTGCCTCCATCGAAGACCTGCTGAATGTTTCGGGCATCGGTCCCTCCACCTTCGACCAGATCAAAGACCTGATCACCGTTTA
Source organism: Candidatus Villigracilis adiacens (assembly GCA_016703605.1). Classification (GTDB taxonomy): domain Bacteria; phylum Chloroflexota; class Anaerolineae; order Anaerolineales; family Villigracilaceae; genus Villigracilis; species Villigracilis adiacens. The sequence goes on from JADJBU010000007.1 coordinate 128,033, forward strand.
GGAAACCCGATGGGATTCGATCATTTTTCCTTCATCGCGCCGATATACGCCCGCGTGACCTACTCAAAAAAAGAATTGATGCGCGAGATCGCCTCCCTGCCTGTCCGTGGACGTCTGCTGGATGTGGGCGGCGGCACGGGGCGGGTTGCGTCTGCGATCCGCGAATTTGTGGATGAAGTTGTCCTTGCCGATGTTTCTATTGGAATGTTGGCCCGGGCGCCTCGTCCTGCGCTGACGCCTGTCTGCGGCGTTTCGGAGCGGCTGCCCTTCCCCGATTCTTCCTTCGAGCGCGTCATCATGGTGGATGCCCTGCACCATGTCGAACATCACTCGCGCACAACCGGCGAAATGTTCCGCGTGCTCAAGCCGGGCGGAGTCCTCGTCATCGAAGAGCCGGATATCCGCACATTCGGCGTGAAGTTGATCGCCATTGCCGAGAAGCTGCTGCTGATGCGCAGTCACTTCCTCGCGCCGGATGCGATCATGAAATTGTTTACTGTGGGGGAGAAGTCGACCAAGTCGGTGGATGGGACGGCGTGGGTGATCGTCAAGAAGTAATTTCTATTTATTGGCTCATGCGCAGAATTTGTATTTAACAGTGACTGTCACCTGCGAGGTGACAGTCACTTGCGCTTCATTACCAGGAGCAATTCTGACCGCAGACCGCCAACCATAGCCCGCCGTCTGCGGTCGGTTTATGCTTATCCTGCCAGCACATGCCTCGAAATGACCAGACGGTTGATCTCGCTTGTCCCTTCGCCGATGGTCATCAGCCTAGCGTCGCGGTACATGCGTTCGACGTTGTATTCGCGGCTGTAACCATACCCGCCGTGGATCTGGATCGCGTCATAGATCACGCGCTCCGCCATTTCGGTGGCGTATAGTTTTGCGATGGCGGCTTCCTTGCTGTAGGGACGTCCCTGATCCTTGAGCCAGGCGGCTTTGTAGCAGTACGTCCGCGCCAGTTCGATCTCCACTTCCATGTTGGCGATCTTGAATTGGATCGCCTGAAAATCTGCCAGCGACTGGTTGAACGCCTTGCGTTCCTTTGCGTAGGAAATCGCCGCTTCCATCGCGCCGCGCGCCAGACCGAGCGAGATCGCCCCAATGCTGATGCGACCGGCATCCAGCGTGGAGAGTGTCTGCTGCAAGCCGCGCCCTTCGGGACCGATCAAGTTCCCCAGCGGCACGCGCACGTTGTCGTAGGAAACGGCATGAGTGGGGGAGCCGCGCAAACCCATCTTCTTTTCGGCGGGGTGAATGGTGAGACCTTTTGAATCGGTGGAGACAAGGATCATACTCAACGACTTCGAACCGCCTTTGGGGTCGGTGCGGACAAGGGTGATGATGTACTCCGCGATGCTGGCGTTGGTGTTCCACATCTTCGCGCCGTTGATGACCCACTCGCTGCCGTCCTTTTCGGCGCGGGTGGCCACGCCGCCCTGAATGTCGGAACCGGCTCCGGGTTCGGTGAGAGCCAACGCCCCGAGTTTGTTCCTGCCGCTGGCAACGATGGGCAGCCATTTCTTCTTCAACTCTTCGCTGCCGTAGAGAGCGATCGGCGCGGTACCCAGCCCGTTATGCGCGGTGAACGCCAGGGCCGTCGAGCCGCAGCCCCAGCCGAGTTCCTCCATGGCGATGACGTTCGAGATCATATCCACGTTCGAGCCGCCGTACTCCTCGGGGATGCTCATGCCGGCCAGCCCCACCGGTCCCGCCTTGCGAAACGCCTCCCAGTTGAATTCCTCTTTTTCATCCACTTCGCGGGCTTTGGGTCTTAACTCCTTTTCCGCATATTCATGGACGATCTTCTTCCATATCTTTTGTTCTTCATTCAGGTCGAAATCCATTATTACTCCTCGTTGAATTTTTCAAAAAGAATTTTTACCTGTTTTATTTTTTCTCCGGGTACAAAGACCCGCACCAGCCATTCGTATTTCATTTTATCCATCACGCGCCCCAGCAAATTATAAAAAATACCGTCCACATTATACTGACGATTAATTGGCGGACGCCGATGCGGGTCGGCTTCCAGCCCACGGCGGGCTTGAAAATACCCCACAGCGTTTCGAGCCACTGGATCAGAAACGGGATGAAGACGAAGGTTGGGATGAGGGCTGCCCAGCCCAGCATGATGGTCAACCCCAGGTTGAAGGATGTGTACAACAAAGCCCGCCTGCCCAGACGGAGCCAATCGCTTCTTCCCTGACCTCGCGCCTGCTCCGGCGATATGTCCCTTTGACCCAGCCGGAGGTAGGCGTACACGATACTTGCCGCCGATTGAAGCCAGCAAAACAGCCACAACCACCAACCGGCTGGATGATACTGCCCGATACCGACCCAATACGCCGCTGGCGCGGTCAGCGCGAGGACGCCCGTGGCGATGACTTCAACGCCCGCCTGCCTGCGCTCGGCGCGTTTGCTCACCAGCCACAAATGCCAGGCAAAGACGGGTATCCCTGGCGCGGCGAGATAGAGGACGTAGCCGAAGCCTTCGAGGATAAGCCCGGTCAATGCCAGGGCTGAGATTAAGCCATAGACCAGAGTCCAGAACCGGGCGGCGGGAAGATCCGCAGCGGAGCGCCGTCTGCTCAGGGATTTGACCGCCACCGTCAGCGGCTGGCGAATCAAGAAGGCAGACATCGCCGCGATGAACAGGTTGAACGCGGCGTAATTGAAATTGCCGCCCGCAAAGAAGCCGACCAGCAGAGGGCTGAAAATAAAGACCCATGAGCCGTGATCCTGCGGCAGGGCGATCTGACGTTTGAAATAATTTCGCATCGCCGCAAGGATACAGGAAAAAGATGCCGCACGCAAGTGGGTATAATTGACCTTATCGGTAACAAGGAAAACGTCCCGCAGGTTTGCGTTTTGCATTTGAGTCGCGTCAAAAAAACCTTCAGGACGGTGATTTCCGATGGAGCCTAATGAGAAAACACAGGAGAGATTTGCATGTCAAAAAAGAAACTGGTCAAGAAAAAAGAACAAGCCGTGACAATGGAGCGCTATATTCAATACGCCGCGGGTGGGGTGGTGCTGTTGGTGCTTGGGTTTTTTGCCTGGCAATATGCCCCGAAGCAGGGCGCGGTCGAACAGACTTCGCTGGTCTGCGAACAGTTTGCAGGCATCCGCGCCGCCGACCAGTACGAATCCGCGCCGCCGATGGCGGTGGATGCGAATACGAACTATTTTGCGAACTTCACCATGGAGAACGGCGGGACCTTCAAGGCGCAGCTTTACCCCGATAAGGCGCCGATCACGGTCAATAGTTTTGTCTTTCTATCCTGCCAGGGATTCTTCGAGGGTTTGACCTTTCACCGCGTGCTGGAAGGCTTCATGGCGCAGGGCGGCGACCCGACCGGCACGGGCATGGGCGGACCCGGCTACCAATTCGTCAACGAAGACAGCGACCTGGTCTTCGACAAGGCGGGCGTGCTGGCGATGGCGAACTCGGGACGCGATACGAACGGAAGCCAGTTCTTCATCACCTTCGATACGCAGGATTTCCTGAACGGCAACTACACCATCTTCGGTCAGGTGGTCGAAGGCATGGATGTGGTGAATGGCATCACCCGCCGCGACCCGGACCAGGCTCCCGCGTTCGAGGGCGACAAGATCATTTCGATTGTGATCTCGGAAGAATAATAAAAACCCATAAGAGCTTATTAACCACGAAGGACACGAAGTACATAAAGGGTGAGGGATTTCTTTTTTTTCTTCGTGACCTTTGTGTACTTTATGTTAAAAAAAGGAGAGATCCATGCCCGAACGGACCTCACGCAATGAAACGCACGGGTGCATCGTGTGCGGAAAACTGCATCAACTCCTGGTTGTCTATGAAGCGGATGGGCGTTTGTTCGATTTCAAGGTGATGAGCGAGGGCGGGCGGAAGGCGGCGCACCCGACCCGTCCGCTGGCGGCGTGCGAAAAACATGCAGCCGCCGAAGTGGAGGCGGCTGTAAAACGCGTGTATGGGGAGCGGGAGGAGGAGGATTGATGGAAGGGAGTCTGACATCTCCTGATGTTGGGCTTATGCCTTCCAGTCGCTGAGTCTTTCGCCGAGTTTGGCGATGCGTTCGCGCAGGAGCACCGCGCCCACGCCGAGCATCAGCAGCGCGATCCCTGTGCAGCCGATCAGGAAGATCGTGCCGACGTCTTTCAAGGCGCTGTATGCCACGGTGACGACTCCCAGCGCGACAAAGCCGATGGGGAAGAAGGTTAGGCTGCGCGAGCGGATGACAATGCCGTATACCAGGATGACCAGCGATTGAATGAAGAGCAGGAAGAAATAATTGAGGTCGTTCCTGTTGATCATTTCGATGTAGGTCGTTCCGAGCAGGACGAATTGCGAGAACATGCCCATGATGAATGTGCCGGTTTTGCCCTCGGCGCGGGTCAGCAGGTAGTGCTGAATCAAACCGAACAGGGCTGTGCCGATGGAGAAGAACTGCGGTTCGTCCACGTTTATTTCAAAGAGGATGATGAAGTACGCCAGCAGGTACAGCCCGTTTGCCGGGAATGCCAGCCAGGCGTTTCGTTTTGAGAATGCTTCGAACGCCCAGAGCGTGGCGGCGATTGCCACGGGAATGGACGCATCCAACCCGCCGAGGATGGGCGCGGCTCCTGAAACGATGATGCCCAGGGCAAGTCCGCTGAAGAGCGGCGGTTGGTCCCAGCCGTTGGGGTTGCCGCGCCTGCGCAGGAAATGCCCGGCAGCGTAGGTCAGCGCTGCGATGCCGGTCACGGGATGAACCCATTGGGTGATGCCGAAGATGCGGAATAGAAATGCGGCAAAGAGTGGCAGGGTCAGGGTAAAGGCGTAGAGCAAGACCGGTTGGCGATAGACCAGGCTCACGGTCAGGAAGAGAAGCGCGTAAAGGGCGAAGCCGAAAGCCGCAGTGGACGGATCCGAATTGAAGAAAAGGAATCCGTAGTTGGCGAGGGCGGTGAGCGCACCGGCGATGCGGATCAACCACGCCAGCGGGCGCGGATTGGGGAATGTCAGATGGGCGGCAAGGTCTTCGAGAATCCAGATCAGGCTGTAGGCGAGCAGGTGATATTCGACCCGCTGCGCGTCGAAATCGCGCAGGATCAGGAACATGCCGAGGGTGAAGAGCGCGGGGGCTCCGGCTTCGAACCAGCCGTTTCGGCGCAGGTACATTTCCGCGATGAATAACAACCCGGCGACGATTGCGTACCAGCCGCCGGTTTCCTTGAAGAGGATCAGGGCGGTGATGGAGAATAAGGCTCCCAGGGCAAGGGCGCTGTTTCTGAATACAAGCGACCAGCCTTCCCTTGCGCGGAGGGCGAACCCGCCGACGAAGTATAAGAGGGCGATGCCCGTCAATACCGGAAGCCATGCGTCAACGCGGAAATGTTCGAGGGTGAAGATCGCCGCGAGCGGCAGGTAGACGGCTGGGAGGTATCCCAGGACCGGCGTCCGGTGGATCAGGCTCAGGGCGAGGAAGAGAAGCGTGTAAATTCCGAATGAGGCTGCTGCGAATGCGTTGTTGCCGCCGGCGACGACGGATAGGGTGTTGAGGACTGTGAGCGCCGTGCCGGTGATGCGGACCGGCAATTGCCAGGGGCGCGGATCGGGGAAGGTGAGGTGGAAAAGCGTATCCAGCGCGATCCAGACCAGGCTGTAGGCGAACAGGTGATTGGAGACTTCCAATATTTCAAGGTCGCGCAGGATAAGGAATGCGCCCATTGTGAAGAGGACCGGCGCGCCGATCTCGAAGATTCCCTTGCGGCTGAGGTAGGTCTCGATAAGGAAGAGCGAACCGATGACGAGCGCGTACCAGCCGCCGGTTTCTTTTAAAAGGATCAGGGCGGTGAGCGAACTGGCAGCGCCAATTGCAAGCCCGCTGTTGCGGAGCATATCGCCCCAGCCTGCGCGCGAACGGAAGAGGACACTGGCGAGATAATAGACCACGGCAAGCCCGGTCAACGCCGGGAGCCATGCGTCGCTGTTTAGGGCGTCCAGCCCATAAATGACGGCAAGCGGCAGGTATGCGGCGGAAATGTAGCCCAATAACGGTTTGCGATAGAGAAGCGCGTAGGCGGCGCAGAACAGCGCAAAGACTCCAAAGCCGAAGGCGGCTTGGGCGGGTTGCTCCGGGAAGAACAGCGTCAGGCTTGCGGCGATTGCGAACAACACGCCGAAGATTCGCAGGGGGAGCCGCCACGCGAGGTTATCCTGCCAGTCCTTTTTCAGCAGCAGGTCGGACAGCAGGAAGAGGATCGCAATGCCGGTCAGTTGATATCCAAAGAAGATGTCGAGCCTGGCGATGAAATCGAGTTGAAAGAGAGCGAAGTATGCGATCGCAAAATTGGCGAGCGCCAGCGTCCACAGCCACCAGCGACTCCGCAGGATGTGCAAAAGCGTAAAGAGCAGGGCGATGCCCAGCGCAACGGCGAGACCCAGCCAAACCTTGTGGACGAAGCCGGTCAGGATCGCCAGCGCAAGGCTTGGCATGGCAGCCAGCAGGCTTTGTAAACTAAACTTCCTGCCCCACCCGGTTCGCTGCAGGGATTCGCTCAGCCCGGCGATTAACCCGCCCCAGACCGACATCAAAATTGCGGAGCCGAAACTTTGGAGTTCGAAAGAGACAGCCAAAAACCAGGGCATGGGGATGAGCGCGGCAGAGGCAAGCCAGGAAAACGCAAAGAAGGGCTGGATGAGGTCTGAGACGATGTAGAAGACCGCCGCCAGCGTCCACGTCCCAAACCCGAAGATGAGGAGGAGGGTCTCGGACGAAGTATCCACCAAACTCAAACCGAAGGCGCCGATGGAAAACGCCAGCGTGACGGCTTGCATGATTTGAGCGATGATGAAAACCGGCAGCGCAAAATTTGAATCCTTCCACGTTTGCAGGATCCGAGTCCAAGCCAGACCGGCGAGCGCGGCAAAACTCAACAGGAAGATATGAATGGGCGGCTCAACGTTCATGGCGATGCCCGCGTTGAAGAACGAAAGCGCCAGCGAGATGTAGGCGGCAATTGCAAAGAACCTGGACTCGTACAGTCGCGCGCTGCCCGCCCAAATGAGCGACATCACAAAATACAACAGGGTCCAATACCAATCGGTGAACGCGTTCGAAAGCCCCAGCGATTGCCGCAGAAATTCCTCCAGTGAAACCCCGGTAATGGGAAGGAGGAAGGAGAAGACAATAAAAAACGCGAAACTGGGCTGGGGCAGGCGTTTCTTGATCGCAATCGCCAGCCCGCCAAAGATCAACGTGGCAGCCATCAGGATCGGCAGCCGCAGCGATTCCACCACCGCTCCCAAAATTGCGGCGGCGGCGATGACGAAGAACGCGCCGAGATAAAGATAGATTTTGACGCTGGCTTCGCTTGTCAGGGTTTGGAGGAGGGAAGGGCGCGGCTCCGGCGGGACCTGGGGCCGGGCCGGCGCGACCGGGGCTGGAGTTTGCGCCGGGAGCGGTTTGGGTTGAACCGCCTGCGGAGTGGGGGCAGCCGTCTGGACGGGAGAAGGGCTGGGCGGAGTCTGAGGCGCGAAGTCATAGTCGTAACGGCGGCGGATCACATCCGCGTTTTGCTTGTTGAGCAAGCCCGCAAATTCCCAGCCCGCGATCTCTTGCAGGATGGCGTTGCGGATGTCGCGTTCCAATTTTCCTGAAGCGGATTGTCTTTGCACGACGCGATTCTGGGATAACCCAAGCGCGCCCAGCGCCTCGGCGCGGACCGTGGGGCTGGCGCTGTGGATGGCAAGTTGTTCCAGCCTCAGGCGGATCGCCGCGCTGCTGTAATTAAGATGCGTCAGTTTGGTGATGGCTTGCAGGATGAGGATGTCGTCTTCGATTTGAATTTGCCGGTGGATTCTATTCAACGTCTCCGCAGGCAGGTCGCTGTCCTGCTCCGGCTGGTGTTCTTCCGAACCGATGGCGCGGGCTGAGTCTTCCAAATATTTCAGCCGGTTCAAAGCTGTGCGGGCATCCATGCGGACGTCGGGGTTGTCGTCTTCGGCTGCGAGTTGTTTGAGGCGTTTTAGGATGGATTCATTGACCTGGCTGAAACTTCCCAATTTCTCGATGGTTGCGAGGACGACGACATCGCGTTCGCTGTCGAGATCGGCGAAGGCTATATCGAGCATGTCCTGTGTCGGCTGTATCAGCGGTTTGAATTCGGGGTTGTATGTTTCCACACGGTGGTGGGCCGCCGGGGGGGTGTCGCCTTCCACCCAGCGTTTGGATTGGGTTGCATTGATCACCCAGATCAGCAGGAGAATCCCGATGAAGATGCAGGCAAATCCGCCGCCGGCTTCGGTCAGCCAATCGAGCGCCACGCCGAAGAGCGCCACCCCGGTGCGGATGCCCGCCTGTAACAGCGCCTTGCGCCCATGTTCGCGGACGAGTCCGCTTTGTTTGTTGAGCGCATATTGAAGCAGCACAAGATGCCACAAAGCCGAACCCAGCACCCCGACGCCAAACTCCATGGCTTGTCTGCCGCCGCTGCCGCAGTTGAAATTTCCGAGACAGAAATAATAGAAGATATCCGAGGCGGCAACGATGGATGCGATGAAGAACAGGGTGGGGATGGTCACGAGCGGGGATGCCTTGAGCCAGTTGTACGGGGCTTTGGCTAGTTGGAGTTCTTTTTCATGGTTCATAAGATTTGCTTTTCTCGCTGCTTTTTTCGTTCTATTGTACTTGCTGATTGGGCCGTAACGCGGAGTTTAAGGCGGCGGGGCGGCATCTCCCGGCTTGGGACTGCAACAACCTGCCTTGGGTTTGCGGAGAGTCTTCTGCGCTGTTCGTGAAATGGACAGGGCGCAATGACCAGGCGTCTACTTTATTACAATCTCGATCAGGGGCGAGGTGTCGAAACCGAAAAGATAGGCGGCGGGCTTTGCCCCGTCGGTTGCCCAGATGCCGCGGATGTATACCGTGTCTGTAAACGTAATATCTTCCATGGCGTCTTCGGGGTAGATGAACAGGGTGGCGGGGTCGAATTTTTCATCCTTGTTTTGCGGCGCGTAGAACCCGCCAAAGTTTGGGTACCAGGCTTCGTTGTTCGGGTCGATGACATACACGTTTTCCCAGACAACGGTCACAGACTCGCCCGGAAGCCGGTTCTTGATCACGACGCCAATATCGAGGAACTTCCCGCCGAAGCCCAGGGGCGTGTATTCAAACCCGCCGGAAAAGACTTTGGCAAAATAGGAGGCGTAAAGTACTTTTACTTCGTATTGCGTGTTGATGGCGGGCATTTCCATCGAGACGGGGGTTGCGGTGGCTGGGATGGGCGTCTCCGTTGGGCGCGGCGTGGACGTTGGTTTTTTCGTGGCGGTCGGGGCTGTCGTCGGCGTATTTGTGGGCAGGCTGGTTGCCGTCGCTTCGGGCGTGGCGGTGGCGGATAATTCTGCGACGCTGGAACATGCCAGGCTCAGGGCGATGAGGGTGGATAAAAACAATACGTGACGATTTTTTTTGGTAATCATGCGGTTCTCCTTTTGACGATATTTTCATCCATCCGGCGCGAAAATACTGCCAAAAACTGTTAAGTCGCCTTGCGCGGCGCTGCGAGATTTATCTCGCAATTTCAGGGCGGCATGAATGTCGCGGTACCGAGGAACTGCTTGCGGGTTTCACGGACAAATGCGGAAAAGGGGGCTTTTAGTTCGCAGCCAGCAGGGAAGCCGCCAGCGCGCATCCGAGTATTAGAAAAAGCAGCAGCCATAGCATGAATGGAAGGCAGGCGTTATGGCTTTCTTCTTCAGAATATGCCGGCTTGGATTTTTCTTCCGTTTCGTGTTCGGGATGGGTCACAAGGATATTATTCCCCCGCGTTTGCAGGAAAACTGTCAAAAGCTATTAATTTCCAGTCCTCTTCTTCTCTGCCAGATACCTTGCCACCCCGCGCCCGGCGTGACGGCGGATGCGGTGAAAGGTGCCTTCGGAGACATACAGCCGCGCGATCACTTCGCGGTTGGGGACGCCTTTGATATACGCGTCGTGCAAAACGACATGGTTGTACCACTCGCGCGGAAGCGGCTCGGGCGGACGTTCCCCCTGCGGGCGCAGGGATTGGATCGCCTCGCGCAGGAGCGATTGGACCTGATTGCCGCGTTCGATGTGCGAGTCTCCGCTTATGCCGACCTGGTCTGCCAGCGGCGATTGACCGAGGAAAAGGGAATCTCCAAAATGCCGCAAAGCTTCTTCGACCGTTTTAACGAAGTCGTCTGATTCCTGGGGCAGGATCGGCTCGGAGAGGATGCGGTCGGCTTCGGGTTTCGAGGCGGCTTTTCCCGCCATGTTGATGGAGGTCAGCGTGCCGATGTCTTCGGTGAATTCCTCGAGCAGGTCCAGTTCGCCGGAGGAGTAGGCAAGTTTGGCTCGCGGACGTCCGATGGCAACAAGGGCGATGGGCTGCATCCCTTCGAAGGATTGGGATGCCCAGAGCAGGGGCGGGAGGGTTTCGTCTATTCGGAAGACGCCTTCGTTCGTGGCGGACACGACCGGCAGTTCCGAATCGACTGGCAGGGCGCCGCGGCTCGAGACGGCGGTCAGTTTGTCGTTCTGCGGGATGGCGATCAAACCTTCGGCGGCGTTCAAAGCCCGGAGAAGGAGAGCCAGCCTCCCGTCGAGGTGGAGCCGCAGGGCGTCGTCGTTGGAATCGGTTTGCAGGCGGGGCTTGCGGCGGAGTCGATTCTCTTCGCGGGCGCGCCAGCGTTCCACGGCTTCGCGCCCGAGGTCGTACATCGAATGGGTGGTGATGATCAACCCCGTCAGCGTTGCCCAATAGGTGGAGGGGATGCCGAGCAGGACGCAAATGACGAGATAGAACGAGACGATGACGGTCATGCCGAGCATGGCAATGGGGAAATCCTGCCAGATGGTGCGGCGTTCGACCAGGCTCTGGTGGCGAGCCACAGACAGCCCCAGCAAAAAGATGCCGCCGAAAACCAGCCCGTCTTCGATGACGCGCGGAAAACTGGCTGGACTCATGAGCGAGATGATGCCATACATGAGGGACAACACAAGGAGGCTCGAGGCGTAGAGATAATACCTGCCCTCGGTGGTTTTTCTTATTTGGTCGTGGATCATCAGGTTGAAAAGCGTGCCTGCCGCCGCTGCGATCTGCGCCGCCCCGTAAACGACGTTGGTCAGGTTTCCGTCCAGCCTGGCGGTATGGAGGTTGTTTGCGTCGGGCATGGTTTCCCCGCCTGAGAACACAAGCGACAGGACCGATGCCGCGCCGAGCAGGTAGATTGCAATTTCCATCCGCCTGTACCGCGTTTGCGAGTTTGGGGAGAGCAACGCGAAGGTGACGCTGTACCAGCAGTCGAGGGCGATTACCAGCAGCGCGGCGCGAAATGGACCGCTGTTGTGCGCGAAGAGATGGTTGTGGTTGTAGGTGTCCAGAAAAAAGACCGCGATTGCCAGCAGCGCCAGGACCGCCCGCAGGGTGATGCGGTTGGGGTATCCGCGCGCGAACAGATGGAATGCCATCCATAACGAGATGGACATTGCCAGATAATGGGTGACCTGGGTTACAGCAGCAAGCATGATTTTGGTTTTTTTGTTGGATGACCTATTTGAATACAACCCCGCTCCGCGGCAGGAGGGTGAGTTGACCGTCGTTTATCATCGGCGTGCCAAAAACGACCGTGGCCTGCTCCGGCAGGTTCAATGCGACGGTCTTGTGTTTCATCGAAGCGTTGAACGCCACGAACAGGGTTTCACCCTCATACTCCCGCGCATAGACGATGACATGGTCTTCGCTGTGAATCTTGCGGTAGGTTCCGCGCCGCAGGGCGGGCTGTTCCCTGCGCAGGGCGATGCAGGCTCTGGCGCGGTTGAACAGGTTTTGATTCCATTCCGATTTGTCCCACGGGAAGGCTTTGCGACATTCGGGGTCGTGACCGCCATCCACGCCGACTTCGTCGCCGTAGTAGAGGCAGGGCGCGCCGGGCATGGTGAAGAGGAAGAGCCACGCCAGTTTGAGCGAATCCACGTCGCCGCCCGCGCAGGAGAGGAAGCGCGGCATGTCGTGACTGTCCAGCAGGTTGAGTTGGGCGAAGGTGATCTCCTGCGGGTACAGGCTCAGGATGCGGTCAACTTCGTTTGCAAAGGAATGGGCGTCCATCGGGTGGACGCGGTCTTTCAATCCGCCCGCCTGGTGGATGATATCCATGTTCAGGTGGGAGCCTGCAAAAAAATTCAAAGATGCGGCAGTGAAAAGATAATTCATCACCGCGTCGAACTGGTCGCCTTGCAGCCATCTCTGCGCTTCGTGCCAGATCTCGCCGACGATGTACGTCTCCGGGTTGATCGCCCGCACGCGGCGGCGAAACTCGCGCCAGAATTCGTCGTCGTCGATCTCGGCTGGCACGTCCAGCCGCCAGCCGTCAATGCCGAACTTCACCCAGTATTCCGCCACGTCAAAGAGGAATTCGCGCACGGCGGGCGTATTGGTATTGAATTTGGGCAGGGCGGGTAAATTCCACCAGGCGCGATAACCGATGGCGGTCAGGCTATCCTCTTGATGCAAAAGTTTCTCCTCGTGCGGCGACGGATAAGCCCCCCAGTGTTTCCGTCCGTTCAGGCGTTCTTCATCATAGTGGAACCAGTCCCTGTAGGGTGAAGCCGCCCCTGTTTCAAGCGCGTGATGGAACTGCCAAAACCCGCGCGAGGCGTGGTTGAAGACTCCGTCCAATACCACGCGGATATTGCGCTTGTGGGCTTCATCCAGCAATTTGCGCAGCGCATCGTTACCGCCGAGGAGCGGGTCCACGTTGTAGTAGTCGAAGGTGTGATAACGATGGTTCGCCGCCGAAGCAAAGACCGGGTTGAAGTAAATGGCGTTTATTCCCAAATCCTGCAAATAATCCAGTTTGTCGATCACGCCGTACAGGTCGCCGCCCTTGAAACCGTGAACCGTCGGCGGGCTGTTCCAGGCTTCGAAGCCGATGTCCGGCAGTTTGTCGCTTTTTGCAAAACGGTCGGGAAATATCTGGTAAAAGATGGCGTCTTTTACCCATTGCGGAGTGGTGGTCATGTGGTTCCTCTGTCTGTCCAAACTGACGAACAAGCAAACGAAAAAGCCCGCAAGAATCCGGGGATTCAAATTGACGGGCTTTTCGCAAACTTATCCCCCTGGTTATCGAATGGCTTCTTCTGTTTCCAGGTCGAAGATGTGGAATTTATCCATGTCGAAGATCACCTGCATCTCGTTTCCGACCCGTTTTTGGGAGCGCGGGTCTACGCGGGCGATGAAGGTGTTCTTTCCGTTCACAAGATAAAGAAAGGTCTCGTTACCCATCAACTCGGTCACGTCCACCTTGGCGCTGACCTTCTCGCCGTGAATGTTGACCGGGGCAAAATCGGGATCGTGAATATTCTCCGGGCGGATGCCGAAGGTGACCCGTTTCCCGTCCATGTTTTTGTAGGGCGCGGCAAGCGCATCGGGCACCTGGACCTTGAAGGTGTCCATGTCCACCGAAACCTTGCCTCCGCTGACGGAGAGTTTTCCGGGGAAGAAGTTCATGGAGGGCGAACCGATAAACCCGGCCACGAACAGGTTGGCAGGGCGGTCGTACAACACCTGCGGCGTGTCCAACTGCTGGAGAATGCCCTTGTTCATCACGGCGATGCGGGTCGCCATCGTCATGGCTTCGGTCTGGTCGTGGGTCACATAGATGAAGGTGGTCTGCAAACGCTGGTGCAATTTGCTGATCTCGGCGCGCATCTGCACGCGCAATTTCGCGTCGAGGTTGGAGAGCGGCTCATCGAAGAGGAAGACCTTCGGCTCACGCACGATGGCGCGCCCGACTGCCACACGCTGGCGCTGTCCGCCGGAGAGTTGGCGAGGCTTGCGGTCGAGCAGGTGGGTGATATCGAGAATCTCAGCCGCTTCGTTCACGCGCTTTTTAATTTCGTCCTTGGGCGTCTTGCGCAGTTTCAAGCCGAACGCCATATTGTCGTACACCGACATGTGCGGATACAACGCATAGGATTGGAAGACCATGGCAATGTCGCGGTCTTTTGGCGCAACATCGTTCACGGTGCGGTCCCCGATCTTGATCCCGCCCGAGCTGATCTCCTCCAACCCCGCCAACATGCGCAGGGCGGTCGTTTTCCCGCAGCCTGAGGGTCCCACCAGTACGAGAAATTCCTTATCCTCAACCGAAAAATTGAGGTTCTTGATGACGGATACGTCGCCAAAATTCTTCACTACATTATCGTATGTTACGCTTGCCATGGTATTGCCTCCAATTCTGAATGAGTATAGTGGTTTAATTATAACCACAAGGGCGGAATTGCCCATACTTTTGGGTTAACAATAGTTGCACGACTAAACAAAGTTGCCCAACCTGACAGGACCGCCCATCTCCGCAGATTTCGCCAGCGCCAGAATCGCGGCAACATTCGCCCGGCTGTCTTGCAGTGAAATGCGCGGCGGCTTTTGCTCCTGAACGGCATCGCAGATATCCTCCACTTCGCCCAGGTACAACTCCCGCCCTTTGATGCGAATCTTTTTCGCCTTCCCCCCGCGAACGACGGCGACTTCGCTCCACGCGCCCGGCTTGAACGGCACAGGGATTTGGATCAGCCCTTCCGTCCCAACGACCTCCATGTGCGACCTGGATGGTGATGCAAACCCGCAGTCGAATTGGGCATGGACTCCATCCCCGAACCTCATCTGCCCATAAAACGATTCGTCGCTTCCTTCCGGACCCGTCACCTGCCAGCCAAAAACCTCAGCCGGTTCCTCCCCGACGATTGTCCGCGCAAAGGAGATGGGATAGCAGCCCACGTCCCACAAACTGCCGCCGCCGTATTCTTTGATAAAGCGGTAATTCCCATCGCGCGTGAGCGTGAACGTGAACGCGCCTTTGATGAGTTGAAGCCTGCCGATTGCGCCTTCATCCACCAGTTCCCTGACTCTAATCGTCTGCGTGTGATGGCGGTACATGAAGGCTTCGGTCGCAACCCTGCCGGTTTCCTTCGCGGCGGCGATGATGGCGTCCACTTCCTCCACGCTTAGCGCAAGCGGCTTTTCGCACAGGACGTGCTTCCCGGCGTGAAGGGCTTTCACCGTCCATTCGGCGTGGAGGTGGTTGGGCAATGAGTTGTAGATGACGTCAATTTCGGGGTCGGCGAGCAGGTCTTCGTAGCTGCCGTGTGCTTTGGGGATGCGCCATGCGCGGGCAAAGGTTTCAGCGGAGGAAAGGCTCCGCGAAGCGACGCCCAGCAAGCGGGTCCGTTTTGAGGCGCGGAGAGGGGGGATCAAAGCCCGGTTGATGCGGGCGGTCGAAAGGAGTCCCCAGTTAAGAATCCGGTTCATGCCCGCTCCTTTGGTGGAGGATGAAGATGAATAGCAGGGTCAGCCCGGTGAGCAGGATGACGGTTGAGAAGCCTGCCTGCAAGCCGAAGCGGTCGCTGCCCCACGCCACCAGCCAGGGACCGACCATGCCGCCCAGCCCCGAAAAGGTGAATAACACGCCGAGAACGGTGTTGATGTTTTTGCCTTCCAGGTCGGAGACGGAGGCGGTGAGGGTGGGGAAGATGATGGAAAAGAAAAAGCCGGTGAGCGGGATGAAGATGTCGAAATTTGTGACGATCCCAATCGAAACGCTGACCAGGGCAAGCAGGGAGGCGATGAGCGTGGAGCGCAGATACCCAAACCGCTTGACGATGAAACTGCCCATGAACCGCCCGAGCATGAGCAGACCGAAGAAGAGGGCGAGGTGGTTGTTGCTGGCGGCGGCGCTCATGGCGCGTTCTTGTTGCAGGTAAACGACCATCCAGGAGGCAAGCCCGATTTCGGCGGCGACGTAAAACAACATGGAGGCGTAATAGAGGGGCAGCCGGTTTTTGAAGGCAACCTTTGGGATGGATTGAAAATCGAGGGTGGATGTTTCGTCGGATTTTGGGAAGCGCAGAAGGGCGGCGGCAAGGATGAGGATCAGGATCGGCAGAAGGTCCCAGCGGTAGACGGCGCGCCAGTTGATTCCAATGCTGAAAAGCAGGCTGGCAAAGAGCGGCGCAAGCATGGAGCCAAGCCCGTGCATGACCGACATCAGGTTGAGGTACAGTCCTTTTTGTTCGCGGTACAGGCTGACGATGACGGCGTTGGGTCCGAGTTCGAACGCGCCAAGCCCCATGCCCACAATGAAAAGCGAGGCGGCAAGCAGGGTGGGTGTGTTGAAGGCGCTGTATCCGCCCACGCCGATGGCAAGGAAAAACCCGGCAAGGACGATGACGAGTTTGAGTCCGTACCGGTCTGCGAGGATGCCGGTGATGAGGGTGGCGATTAGAAAGCCGAGGTATTCGCCGAAGAAGATGTTGCCGCCGATGCCGTAATCAATGTTCAATTCCGCCAGCATGAGCGGCAGGGTGGGACCTTTGAGATTATCGGTGAGTCCAAATAGGAAGAAGGCGAAGAAGCAGACGGCGGTAAGGAGGATGATATTGGGTTTGGAAGGTGATGGCATGGGAGTAAAAAGGCTGGCTCCGCGTGGAAGCCAGCCTTGAGCGTTAACCTTTGAGCGAGCCTGCCAAAAGTCCGCGCAGGAAGTACCTGCCGAGGAAGATGTATACCAGCAGGGTTGGGAGGGCCGCCAGCAGGGAACCCGCCATTTGCACGTTCCAGGCGATGATCTGGCTGCCTGCCATGTTGTTGAGCGCGACGGTGATGGGCCACTCCTCGTTGCCGGTCAGGATGACGGCAAAGAGGAAATCGTTCCATGCGGAGGTGAACTGCCAGATCAGCACGACGACGAAACTGGGCAGGGAGATGGGAAGCAGGATGTGGCGGTAGATGCCGAGCATGGACGCGCCGTCCATTTTGGCGGCTTCGAGCAGTTCCTGCGGCAGGCTGGCGTAATAATTGCGGAAGGTGAGGGTGGTGATGGGGATGCCGTAAATGATATGCGCGAGAGCCAGTCCGGGTAATCCGCTGATGCCTGCAAGGTTCATGAATTGCACGAGCGGAATCATGATGCTCTGGTAGGGGATGAACATGCCGAAGAGGATCAATGGGAAGATGACATCCGCGCCCTTGAACTTCCATTTGGCGAGGACGAATCCGTTCAACGAGCCGAGCGCGGAGGAGAGCAGGGCGGCGGGGATGACCATCAGGAAACTGTTTTTGAGGTGGGGCGCGAGGTTTTTCCACGCTTCGACGTAGTTATCGAAGGCGATCCTTTGGGCAGGTTCCACATGGTCTTCAGGTCAATTTCCGCGAAACTTTTGAAGCCCGTCACCAGCATGACGTACATCGGCAGCAGGTAGAAGACCGCCATCAAAATGAGCGGGATGTAGAGCCAGGTTTTGCCGAGGCGGAGTTTTGATGTCATGATTGCGCCTCCGTCTTAAGGGTGTAGCGGATGTAGGGGATGATGAGAATTGCCACGCTGACGAGCAGGATGATGCCGATGGCGGCGCCTTTGCCGTAGAACAATCCGTCGAAGGTGATCTGCCACATGTAGATGGCAGGCACGTCGAGCGGAAGCTGCTTTCCGGCGATTGCCACGATCAGGTCGAATACTTTCAGCGACATATGACCGAGGATGATGAGCGCGGATAAGGTGACGGGCGAGAGCAGCGGGAGCATGATGTGACGGTAGATTTGCAGTTCGTTCGCCCCGTCAATTTGAGCCGCTTCCTTCAACTCCGCGGGGATGGCCCGCAAGCCTGCGAGATATAACGCCATTGTATAACCGGACATCTGCCAGATGGCGGCAAGGGCGATGGCGGCGATTCCCCAGGTGGGGGTTGTGTGCCAGGCGTTGGCAAGCGAATCAAGACCGATATTGGTGAAAAGAAGATTGAGTCCGCTGGTGCGCGAGCCGGTGGCGGGATTCATCAACCAGCGCCAGACCACGCCGGTCACGATATACGAGATCGCCATGGGGAAAAGAAAAAGACTGCGGAAGAACCCTTCGCCTTTGAGACCCTGGTCGAGCATTACCGCAAGCAGGAAGCCCAGCAGCATACTGCCGATGACGAACACGCCGGTAAAGATCAGCGTATTGCGAATATCCACATGGAAGCGCGGGTCTTTGAATAATTCAAGGTAATTGTTGATGCTGTTCCATGTGTAATCTGCGTTCAGTCCCTTCCATTTACTGAGCGAGACGCGGACCGACCAGCCAATGAACGCGTAAACAAAAATAAAAACTGCGATGATCGAGGGGGAGATGAGAAGAATGTTCAGGAAGCGGTCTTTGTCTCTGGACATGAATGCCTCGCAAAAAGAAAAACGGTTGATGGGGAAACGCCCCGAAGGTTTCCTCGAAAGACCTGGTTGAGTTGCTCAAACCTTCGGTCTCCTGGTTATTGGGATGATACGGTAGAAGTCGCTGCTCAGCCTGTCATTCCAACGGGTCCTTCGACATGCTCAGGGTAAACTCCGCGAGGAGAAATCCAGCGTATATCGAGAAAGATTTCTCGTGGCGCCTCGCGCCACTCGAAATGACATGGCAGGGTAGTGAATTGGCTGAGTAGTTATCGGTAAAAATAAAAATGGTTGAGGCTCGTGAGAGCCTCAACCATTCTAACACTTAGTCTTACTTGCAGGGTCCGCTGGAGGCGCAAGCCGCCACGAGCGCGGACTGGAAGCCTTCGACATTGCTGTCGGCGAGGAACAAGCCGAGAGCGGTGTCAATTTCAGTCTTCCAGGAGTCGTTGGCAACCACGCCGTGGGTCAGCGAGCCGACCACGGTGTTGCTTGCCCAGTCATCCATCGCCGATTGCAGGTATTCGCCGAAGAGCGAAGGATCGCAGTCGGTGCGGGCGCAGATCGAGCCCTTGACCGGGTTGAACGCTTCCTGACCTTCCTTGGAACCGGCGGTCTTTAGCCAGGCAGTCGCCGCATCGGGATGGGGGGCGCCCACCGCGAGGACGAAGGAGTCGGAAAGGAACTGGAACACGCCCACGGAACCCGGGGTGGCAGCCCAGCCGTAATCGGTCACCGGGGTCTTGCCGAGTTCGCGGAAGTAGCCCTCAGCCCAGTCGCCCATGACGTTGAACGCCGCGTCGCCGTTGATGACGAGTTGGGCGGCATCCTGCCAGGAAAGCGAGGCGGAGTCGGTGTTGGCGTAGGTCAGAACCTTGGCGTAGTTATCCAAAGCGGTCTTGACTTCGGCGCTGCCCCAGTCGGTCGAGCCGTCCCAGAGGCCGTTGTAGGCATCCGCTCCGAGCGTGCCGAGCAGGACGGTTTCGAAGAGGTGCATCTTGGTCCACTGTTCGCCGAGCGCAAGCGGCTGAACGCCCGCAGCTTGCAGGGTGTCCATGGCGGCAAACCATTCATCCATGGTGGTGGGAACAGCCACGCCGTTCGCCTCGAGCACAGCCGGGTTGTACCACAGCACGTTGGCGCGGTGGATGTTGACCGGCACGGAGTAGATGTTGCCATCCGATGAAATCAGCGGGATGAGGGTTTCGGGCATGACCGCCAGCCAGCCTTCGGCTTCATAGAGGTCGTTGAGCGGCTCGATCTGACCGCCAGCCACATAGGTACCGATCAATTCCTGACCGGCGTGTCCCTGCCAGCTATCGGGCGGGTCGCCAGCCTGAAGGCGGGTGGCCAGCACGGCGCGGGCATTGGTTCCGGCGCCGCCCGCAACCGCAGCATTGATGAATTCAATGTCGGGGTTGGCGGCTTTGAAGACCACCTGCATGGCATCGAGGCCGGCTGCTTCGCCGCCGCCCGTCCACCACGAGAACACTTCGACCGCATCGCCTTCCATCGCGGCTTCCTCGGTGGCGGCGGCTTCTTCAGTCGCAGCCGCTTCAGTCGCGGCGGGTTCTTCGGTGGCGGCTGCTTCGGTCGCAGCCGGGGTGCCGCATCCGGCGAGCGCGAGCGACGCAATCACCAGAAGGCTCAATAAAGCAAATAACTTTTTGTTCATTCTTCTCTCCTTATGTGAGAATTTTGTTTTGATTTACCGACGTTGGAAATTGATGTGAATTGCCCGTTTTCCGATCACCTCCTTTCCACTTTTGCAGGATGGGCAAGCAGGTCGTCTACGACGATGGCGATGGCTCCGATCAGGCTGGCATCGGGACCGAACGGCGAGAGTAGAATCTCCACCTGCTTGTTGATTTCCGGCAGGGCGTGCAGGGCAACCGTCTCTTTGATGGCTGGCAGTAGATATTCACCCGCCATGCTAAGCGGACCGCCAAGGATGATACGCTCCGGGTTGAAGATGTTGATCAGCCCGGCAAAACCCTGCCCCATGGCGTGACCCGCCTCAGTGAACGAATCAATCGCCTCCCTGTCGCCTGCGTCCGCCGCCTGCTTGATCAGCGGAATACTCAACGGGGCATTTTGATCCGCCATGAGTTTTGGAATAATGCTCGAGCGTCTTACCTCCAGCCGGGCTTGAATGCGCTGGATGATCGAATACTGGTTTGCGTACGTCTCCCAGCATCCGCGATTGCCGCAGTGGCAAACCGTCTGCGACGGCTCCGCCATGATGGGAGAGTGACCAATCTCCCCCGCGTAACCGTTCCTGCCGCGATACAACTTCCCGTTCAGGAACAACCCGCCGCCAATGCCCACCCCCGCAAACACAAACAGAAAATCCTGGCACTGCCGCGCCGTGCCAAACAGATGCTCGGCGATTGCCGCCGCATTCGCATCGTTCTCCACGAAAACCTTTAATTTTGCCTGTTCGGAAAATATCCTTACAAAGGGAACGTTATGCCAGTGCAGGTTGGGGGCAAAGATCAAAAGACCCTTGTCCACATCCACCGTGCCGGGCGTCGAGAGACCAATCCCCATAAAATGATAATTCTTGCGCTTCCCCGCTGTGATCGCTTCCTTAACAATCTGAAGCGTCTGGTTGATCATTTTCTCCTGCCCGTCTTCCTGTCGGGCATCTTCCCGCTTGCGCCAGAGGATGTTCCCCAAAACATCTGTCACCGCAACGGAGACAAAATCCACGCCCAGTTCCACGCCGATGATGCTGCCCGCCTGCGGGTTGATCTCGAGCAGGGTGGCGGGACGTCCCGCGCCGCCGCTATTGCTGCCGGTTTCATGCACAAGCCGCCGCTCGATCAACTCGTCCACCAGGCTCGACACCGTGGATTTATTCAATCCCGTGATCCCCGCCATTTGAGCGCGCGAAACCGGAGACTGGTTATGGATCAGCCTGAGAACCAGCGAGAGATTTGTCTCGCGAACAAATGCCTGGTCAGCCGTGTTCCTGAGGTTCATCGAATTCTAATAATTAGTATGTTGGAGCAACAAACTAATTATAATGATTTGGAGATGTTTGTCAACTTAAATTTTTCCCCGTACCGCAAAACATGTCCTGACAACGGAAGGGTTCACTTTGCAGATTAAAAAACAGACTCAAGACCCCGCTTCCCCCGGACCTTGAGCCTGATTCTGTTTCTCCGGCTTTTATCTTTGCCGTTACTTGACTCTCAATGCATCCCAGCCCGCATACTTCGCCGTATTGCCCAACTCCGACTCGATGCGCAGGAGCTGGTTGTATTTCGCCACACGGTCCGAGCGGGCAGGCGCGCCGGTCTTGATCTGACCCGTATTCAGCGCAACGGCAAGATCGGCAATGGTCGAGTCTTCCGTCTCGCCGGAACGATGCGAAGTGACCGCCCTCCACCCGGCGCGATGACACAAATCCACCGCTTCGATGGTCTCGGTCAGCGAGCCGATCTGGTTCACCTTCACCAACAGGGCATTCGCCGCATCTTCCCTGATCGCTTTGCGGACTCGTTCAGGATTCGTCACCAACAAATCGTCGCCGACGACCTGGCATTGATCGCCGATGGACTTGACGAGCGCCTTCCAGGAATCCCAATCATCCTGCGCGAGACCGTCTTCAATCGAAACGATGGGATAGTCCCTGACCCATTTTGCCCAGAATTCCACCATCTCGCCGCCGGTCAGTTCTTTGCCTTCCTTGCGCAGGTTGTACTTCTTCGTCTTCTCGTCGTAGAGTTCGGATGCTGCCGGGTCGAGTGCAATCGCCACCTGCTCGCCGCGACCCGCTTTGAATCCCGCCTTTGAAATCGCCGCAAGGATCAACTCCAAAGCCTCGTTGTTGGCCTTGAGCGCGGGCGCATACCCGCCCTCGTCACCGACCAGCGCGCCGTAGCCTTTTTCCTTCAATACCGATTTAAGCGCATGATAAATTTCCGCGCCCCAACGCACGCCCTCTGTGAAGGACGGCGCGCCGAAGGGCATCACCATAAACTCCTGCATGTCCGTGCTTTGCCAGCCCGTATGCGCGCCGCCGTTCATAATGTTCATCATCGGCACTGGCAGGACGTGAGCATATACGCCTCCAAGGTAGCGGTACAGCGGCATTCCGAATGAATTCGCCGCCGCCTTTGCAACCGCAAGGCTGACACCGAGAATCGCGTTCGCGCCCAATTTGGATTTATTATGCGTCCCATCCATTGCCAGCATTTCGGCGTCGATGCCCTTCTGGTCTGAAGCGTCCCAGCCGAAGAGCGAGTCCGCGATCACCCCGTTGACGTTCGCCACCGCGTTCGCCACACCCTTGCCGAGATAGCGCTTCTTGTCGCCGTCGCGCATTTCCAGCGCCTCATGCTCGCCCGTGGACGCCCCGCTTGGGACAGCCGCCCGCCCCCACGACCCATCCATTAAAAGAACCTCCACCTCCACGGTGGGATTTCCGCGTGAATCGAGAATTTCCAGCGCAGAGATGCTTTCGATTGTTGTATCCATGTTGTGCTCCTGGGGTTTATTAGACCTCTTGCAATAGCTTCATTTGCCAAAGAGCCGCGAAGAAAAGGGGATATAAAAGATTTTCCTCAAATGTCCCGCCGCGCCCTGCGGCTGCTTATGCAAGCAGGTTTTTTCCTGATATTCGCTTCAAGTATAATCCCAATCATTGCGAAAGGACAAAATGAAGACACCCGCTAAATTCATCACCCTGCTTCTTGGTATCAGCCTTTTCCTGTCCGCCTGCGGAGGCGCGCAGCAGGAGGAGACGCTCAGCGAAGAGGACATCATCCTGACCTATTCTGTCGGGACGATGGTTGCCGATTTCTTCGCCACCCAAACCGCCCTGGTGACTCCCACTCCTGCCAGCACAAACACACCCCTGCCAACGAACACCTTCCCGCCCCCGCCCACGTTGGCGAATACGCCCCTGCCGCTCGCCACATGGACCCCCGTTCCCGTTTTTTTTACCGCCACATCAAACCTCGCATTACTTCCCACGGTGACAGGCACACCGCCGACAGCCACCCCAAACACCGGCGCCCTGGCGTTTGGATGTAATAATTCCGCGCTGGTGCGCGATGCCAACTACCCCAGCGGAACGACCATCTCCCCGGGCGAGGAATTTACGAAGACATGGAAGGTCCAAAATACCGGTTCATGCGACTGGCAATACAACTACTTGATGGCGATTGTTGTTGATAACGATTTTGACTCCTCGTGGAATCACCTGGGGCGAAACGTCAAACCGGGAGATTGGGCGGAAGTATCCGTGATCCTGAACGCCCCCAAGAACGATGGGACGTATACAGGTTCGTGGCGGATGGCTGATTCGGGGGGGAATCCCTTCGGGGCGACCTTGTCTGTGACCATCGTTGTGCCTTGAACCGTTCTTATTTTGCCAATGTCACAATTCAAAACCTTTTACCACAAAGTCCACAAAGGATCGCGAAGGAGAGCAAAAGTGTGCAAGCAAAGGTTGTCAGTTTGGACTGCAAAATCTCCCGACTTTCGACTCCGTGCCTGACATGTTTTGCTTGCACACGAGCAAAATGCTAAAACCCAAGGTTTCAAAGATTTCCTTCGTGTTACTTCGCGCCCTTTGTGGTTAAGAACTTTGGTTTCAGCCTTAATATGACATTGCCGAATTATTTAGGATCTGCTTTTCCCGCTGTGACGCGCTTCCGCGCAAACCCAAAACGCCCCGAAGGCTCCACTCAATTGTGGAGCTTCCGGGGCGTTTTGCGTTGAGGGCGTTATTTTTTACCCCCCGCTTGCACCCGCTCCTTTGCCGCCTTCAACAACCCGGTAAAAAGCGGATGCGGCTTCATCGGGCGCGAAAGAAATTCAGGGTGAAACTGACTCGCCACCATATAAGGATGATCCTTCAACTCCACGATCTCCACCAATCTGCCGTCGGGCGACAAGCCTGAGAAGACCATGCCGTTCCTCTCGAATTCCTCCCGGTACGCATTGTTGAATTCAAACCGATGCCGGTGACGCTCCTCGACGTTTGATTCGTCGTACGCGGCAGCCGCCTTCGTCCCTGGTTGAAGGACGCACGGGTAGAGTCCGAGCCGCATCGTCCCGCCCATGTCCGTGATCGAACGCTGGTCCAGCATCAGGTCGATGACCGGATACTCCGACCCCCGGTCGAATTCCGACGAGTTGGCGTCTTCATGATCAAGCGCATTCCTGGCAAACTCAATGCACATGGTCTGCATCCCCAGGCACAACCCAAGGTAGGGGACGTTGTTCTCCCGCGCATAGCGCGCGGCAAGAATCTTGCCTTCCACGCCGCGCGAGCCGAAACCGCCGGGCACCAGCACAGCGTCGGCAGTCTTGACCACTTCCCACCCCTTGTCCTTCTCGAGGTCTGCGGAATGCACCCAATGAATCTCGAGTTCCACCTCGTTGGCGAGTGCTGCATGTTTTAACGCCTCGCGCACAGACATGTAGGCGTCTTGCAGCTCCACATACTTGCCCACCAAAGCGACCGTGACCGATGGCTTTTCCTTTTTAACATTTTCGATCAGCCGCTTCCACGGACGCATATCCGCTTTGTGCGTGGCCTTCAAGCCCAGTTTTTTCATAATTAACTCGCCGACGCCCAGTTCGTCCAACATCAGCGGCACCTCGTAAAGAACGCCGGCGGTTTTCATCGGCACGACCGCGTCCTTCTCCACATCGCAAAACAGGGCAATCTTGTCGCACAAACTCCGGTCCACATCCTGGTCGGCGCGCGCAATGATGATATTGGGCGAAATGCCGATGGAACGCAGCGCCGCCACCGAATGCTGCGTGGGCTTGGTCTTGATCTCGCCCGTCGCGCCGATGGTCGGAAGCCAGGTCACATGGATGAACAGGCAGTTCTCGCGCCCCACCTCGTTGCGGAGTTGGCGCAGCGCCTCAAGGAACGGCTGCGACTCGATGTCGCCCACCGTCCCGCCGACCTCGAGAATCACCACCTCCGCCCCGGTCTCCTTTTCCACCAGCCCAATGCGCCGTTTGATCTCATTCGTAATGTGGGGGATGACCTGGATCGTCCCGCCGAGATAATCGCCGCGCCTTTCCTTTGAGATGATCTCGGCATATACCTGCCCCGTGGTGAAATTGCTCACCCGGCTCAGGCGGATATCAATGAACCGTTCGTAGTGACCCAGGTCGAGGTCCGTCTCCGCGCCGTCATCCAGCACATACACCTCCCCGTGTTGATACGGCGACATCGTTCCGGGGTCCACATTGATATAGGGATCCAGTTTCTGAACAGCCACCTTGAACCCGCGTTCCTTCAACAACAAACCGGTCGCCGCCGCGGTCACTCCCTTGCCAACCGATGAAACGACACCGCCGGTAAAGAATAAATATTTTGTAGTCATGCAATTCTCCTCACGATACCGTGAATTACAAAGAGAATGGGGAGGGCGTTCTGCCCTCCCCATTCGGGGTTTGCTTCATTTTGTTTGGATAAACTTTATTCGTTTCATCCGACCAGTTTCACCAGGTCTTCAGCGGCGCGCCGCATCTCAAGGAACACCATGCCAAGTTTCGCCTCCTGCCGCGCCATCGCGGTCAGAACCGCTTCCTCGCCGATGGCTGTCAGCACAATCGAACCTTTATCGCCCTTGATATAAACCTGCTCCAGCCCCCCGCGCCCCAATTCGCCGGAAATGCGCTCGCCCAGGCTCAGCATCGCGGCAGACATCGCCGAGACGCGGTCTTCCTCCACGCCCTGTTGCAGGGCGGAAGCCATGATCAAACCATCCACCGAGACGATGGCGGAGGCTTCGATATCGGGAGCGGCGGCTTGCATGGTGCGGAGTCGTTCCACGAGTTGTTCAGCGCGTGATGGTGCCATAAAATGCTCTCCTAAGGGATGATTGAACGGCTAGAGTTTACCAGAAAAATCTTCAATCGAGAATTGCCCGTCCATTTCAACGACCTTTCAAACCGTGCAGCGGCAAAATTTGACCGCGCCCCCCCTTCATGTTAAACTCAACGATTGCCATGCGCGCGCTGTTTTTCCTTCTCGCCCTCCTCATTCAAGATTCACCCCCCGCCCTTACCGCCCCCCAACCCGGGGCTGAACTGCGCGGCTTGATCGAGATTCAAGGCAGGATGGACTCCCCCGAATTCGACTCAGCGGAATTAGCCTTCACCTACGCCCCCTCCGCCTCGGACCCCGCCGCGGGCTGGTTCGCCATCCAAACCTTTTCCCAGCCGGTCACGACACCGGTCATCGCCTCCTGGGACACCACCGCCGTCACCGACGGAGACTACACCCTGCGCCTGCGCGTTTTCCTGAAAGACGGCTCGACCCTCGACGCCCTCATCGAAGGCGTCAAAATCCGCAACAACACGCAGCCTCCCACCCCTTCACCCTTCCCGACATTGGCAGATTTCAGCTTCCAACCTCTCGACCCCGCCCAGGCAGCCGCCGTAAACCCGACCCCAACCCAAAGAGTTGCGATTTCCGCCGCCACGCCACTCCCCGAAAACCCTGCCTCATTGAAGACCTCTTCCATTTCCAGCATCTTCTGGCAAAGCGTCCTGGCTGCCATGATCCTCTTCGCCATCTTCTCCCTGATCCTCCGCCTGCGAAGACCTTGAGCCTCGCCCAACTACCAATTACGCAAAAGGCAAATCGAGAAACGTGACCTGCAACCTGCAACCTGAAACCTGACACCTGACACCTGACACCTGACACATGACCCCCGACCCCTACCTCCTGATTGGTCTCGGCAACCCGGGACGCGAATACAAGGACACCCGCCACAACATCGGCTTTATGCTGATTGACCATCTCGCGGAAAAAATTGGCGCGCGCGGAATGAAAGTGCAATCCAAAGCCATCGTCACATCCGGCTTGTACGAAGAGCGCAGACTCATCCTCGCCAAGCCGCAGACGTATATGAATCTCTCCGGGCAATCGGTGCAGGGACTTTTGCACTTCTACAAGATTCCCCTCGAAAACCTGATCGTCGCTCACGACGACCTCGATATTCCGTTTGGGACGATTCGCATCCGTCCCACCGGCGGGCCGGGCGGTCAGCGCGGCATGGCGAACACCATCGAACTGCTCGGCACGAAGGACTTCCCGCGCCTGCGCCTTGGCATCGGGCGTCCACCCGGGCGCATGGACCCGAAGGATTACGTTTTGCAGGATTTCTCGAAAGACGACGCCAAACTCCTGCCCGAAATCCTCTCCCGCGCCACCGACGCCGCCCTCGAATTCGTGATGAAGGGTTTGAATGCGGCGATGAATAAGTACAACGGTGATGTTAGGGAATAGGTCATGGCGAATGGTGAATAGTGAATCGGACCGGCTGTACTTATCCACTATTCACCATTCACTATTCACTCGAACATGCAACAACTCCTTTCTCAACTTCGCACTCTTCCCGCCTATCAGCGCCTGCTGAGTGAACGGAACACGCGCAAACCACTCCCCGGTCTGGGTCTTCCGCGTTCTGCCCGTTTGCCGCTTCTTGCCGCCCTGCACGCGGATATCAACCAGCCCATCCTGCTCATTACTGACCGCGCCGACCATGCGCTGGCGATGTTCGATGAATTGGGTTTTTGGGTTAAGTCTCCGCGTTTACTTTTTGCAGAGCCGAACCCGCTTTTTTATGAAGAAGCCGCCTGGGGCGTGACGACGCGCCGCGAGAGACTTCAAACGCTCACGGTGCTTTCCACTTTCCACCTGCCATTTACCCCAAAGCCGGAAATCCCCCCGATCATCGTCGCCTCCGTCCGCTCGTTGATGACGCGCACCCTGCCCCGGCGGGACTTTCTCAAAGCGTGCAAAAAGCTGTCAGTAAGCCAGACCAGCCAACCCGACGCCCTGATGCGCGAGTGGGCGAGGATCGGCTACCAGCGTGTGAACACCGTCCTCGAGCCGGGTCAATTCTCGGGGCGCGGAGGCATCCTCGATGTGTGGGCGCCCACCGAGTTGAATCCGGCGCGATTGGATTTCTTCGGCGACGAGATCGAGACCATCCGCAGTTTCGACCCGGCAACCCAGCGCACACTCGAAAAACTCGAGTCGATTCTAATTACGCCTTCGCGAGAGTTTTTGGCGGACACGACTGAAACGGAGACTCCGCTTTCCGAATTTCATATTCCGCTGCTTCATCAACAGCCCGCCTCGCTGTTGGATTATCTTCCGCAAAAGACTCTTGTGCTTGCGGACGACCTCAGCCTCATTGATGCGATGGCGAATGAAGTGGAGGAGCAGGCGGTCAAGTTTCGCGGCGAAAGTATCAGGGAAGGCACGCTTGCGGAAAGTTTCCCCGTGCCGTATGTGCCGTGGTCGGAGTTGTTCGATGAGCTGCATGAAAAACCGTTTATCGAGTTGGGACATTCGACAAGTGAAGATAGATTGGAGACTGGAGAATCGGAGAATTCTTTAGCCGAAAGTTTCGGTCACGATGAACGCTTTGGCGGACGGCTCAAACCGTTCATTGATTACCTCGCTCCAATCGTGGAGAGCGGCGAACAGGTCTTTATCGTCTCGCGCCAGTCTCAACGCTTGAAGGAACTGTGGTTCGAGCATTACCCCGAATCGGAGCATCCCAACCTCGAATTCACCGAAGCCTCCCTCTCCGAAGGCTTCACTCTCAAAGACCAATCACCATTCCCTATTCACTTAATCACCGACTCCGAAATCTTCGGCTGGGAGCGCCCGCAGCCGCGCACCCGTCAGCGACAAACTGCCGACACGCCCGAGTCGTTATACGCGGATTTGCAGGAAGGGGATTACGTCGTCCATGTGGATCACGGCATCGGACGCTTCGCGGGTCTGACCCGCCGACAGTTGGACGGACACGAGCGGGAGTATCTCACCGTGGAGTATGAGCGCGGCGACATTCTCTACGTCCCCGTCCACCAGGCGGACCGTCTCACTCGCTACGTCGGCGCGGACGGCGGCAAGCCGTCGCTGGATAACCTCGGCGGGCAGGCATGGGCGGAGACGAAATCGCGGGTGAAAGAGGCGGTTCAAAAAGTCGCCGAAGACCTGCTGGATCTGTATGCGCGGCGGCAGGTGGTTCACGGTTACGAGTTTGCGGCGGATACCCAATGGCAAAAAGAACTCGAGGATAGTTTTCCCTACGTCGAAACCGAAGACCAGAAACGCGCCATTGTGGACATCAAGCGCGATATGGAACGCGCCCGCCCGATGGATCGTTTGTTGTGCGGGGATGTGGGTTATGGAAAAACGGAAGTCGCCCTTCGCGCCGCCTTCAAAGCGGTGATGAGCGGCAGGCAGGCGGCTGTGCTTGTGCCGACGACGGTTCTCGCGCAGCAGCATTTCGAGACCTTCTCCCAGCGCCTTGCGGCATTCCCCGTCAAAGTGGAGATGCTTTCCCGCTTCCGCACACCGCGCGAACAGACGGAAATTCTGCATCAACTCTCGGTGGGCGAGGTGGACATCGTCATCGGGACGCATCGCCTCATCTCGTCCGATGTCGTGTTCAAGGATTTGGGCTTGGTGGTCATTGACGAGGAACAGCGCTTCGGCGTGACGCACAAGGAACACCTCAAAAAACTGCGCACCGAGGTGGATGTGTTGACGCTGACCGCCACGCCCATTCCGCGCACGCTGTACATGGCATTGACCGGCGTCCGCGATATTTCCAACCTCAACACGCCGCCGGAGGAACGCCTGCCCATCATCACCCACGTGGGACCGTACTCTCCGCGTTTGGTGCGCCAGGCTATTTTGCGCGAACTGGAGCGCGGCGGACAGATCTTCTTCGTCCACAACCGCGTGCAGACGATTGACGCGATGAAGGCGCATCTCGAAAAACTCGCCCCCGAAGCGCGGATTGACATCGGTCACGGGCAGATGGCGGAGAATCAACTTTCGGCGGTGATGCATCGCTTCACGAACGGCGAGATTGACATATTGCTTTCGACCACCATCATCGAATCCGGTCTGGACATTCCCAACGCCAACACGCTGATCGTGGATCGCGCCGATACGTTCGGCTTGGCGCAACTCTATCAACTGCGCGGGCGGGTTGGGCGCGGAGCGATGCGGGCGTACGCCTACTTCTTCCGCCACAACAAGATGTCGCCCACGCAGGAGGGACAGCAGAGATTGGAGGTCATCGCCGAGAACACCCAACTCGGCGCGGGCTATTCGATTGCCATGCGCGACCTCGAAATCCGCGGCGCGGGCGAACTGCTCGGCACGCGGCAGCACGGCTTCATTCAATCCGTTGGCTTTCATCTTTACACAAGAATGTTGGCGGATGCGGTGAGGCGGTTAAGGCGGGTCGAGAGTCAAAAGTCGAAAGTCGAGGGTCTGAACGCGACCTTTGACCTGCAGCCTTCGACCTTCAACCTGCCTTTGAGTTTGCCTGTCAACGTAGACCTCCCGCTCGCCGTCGGCATCCCTGTCAACTATATCTCCGACCAGGACCTGCGCCTGCGTTTATACCGCCGCATTGCCGACCTGCGCGACGAGACCGAACTCGACGCGCTGGGCTCGGAGTTCCGCGATAGATTCGGTCAACTGCCGGAGATGGCGCAAAATCTTCTCTATCAGATGCGGGTGAAACTGCGGGCGGAAAAAATCGGGCTGGCTTCGGTGGGCTGGGAAGCGGGGCAGATCCTGCTCAAGTATCCCGCGCCCGCTGACGGCGCGGAGGCGAAGCGTCTGCCTGATTTGCCGAACGGCTTGAGGGGCGGAAAAGGTCAATACTGGGTGACGGTCACGAAGGAGGAAGTCTGGACGGCGAAACTGCTGGATGTATTGACCCAATTGGGGGATAGTTCATAAATCCATTCATGGGCTATTGGCTGTAGAATTTCGAGAGGAGAACCCCATGAAACGAAAATTATTCATCCTTGCAATCGTGATCGGTTTTTTGCCCGCTGCCTGCATGCCTTCTCAGGAACAGATTGACGAGATCGTGCGATCTGTTCAGGAGACGGCGGTTGCCCAGGTGACGGTGGTTCCCGCCGCCACCCAGAATGTGGATCAGATCGTGCAAGCCACATTTCAGGCATTGACCGCCCAGGCGCCGGCGGCAACGCCTGTGCCTGATGATAATGCGTCGACAGGCGGTATTGCCGGTAAATTGTCCTACCCTTCCGAAGGAATTCCGCCTTTATTGGTGGTGGCGTTCAATGTGAACAGCGTTGAGTTCTATTGGATTCAGACGGCACAAAACCAAACTTTCTATCAAATGGATAATCTTCCAATTGGGACGTACCATGTGGCAGCGTATGCCCTGCCCGACGGGAAATTAGCCGGGCGTTACGACCAGTTCTATGTATGCGGTTTGCATCAAGGTTGTGCAGATACGAACTGGGTGGATGTTCAGGTGCAGGCAGGTATTACCGTGCAAAACGTTGACCCTGGTAACTGGTATGCCGGCGCGGAAAATTATCCGCCCATGCCATTTTTTGATCCTACCCAAGCCAGCGGCTCTGGGATCATAAATCCGGGCATTCCTGCGCCGGGCAGTATTTCGGGACAGTTGAGCTACCCTTCGAGTTTCATCCCTTCGATGACGGTGGTCGCGTTCGAAGTTGACTCTGTCAATTATCATTACGTCGTCACCAATGAAAATTCCTCCACGTATCAGATTGATGATCTTTCGCCCGGTCAGTATTATGTGGTTGCCTATCCCAACGGGGATTCGTCCATTCCGGGCGGGTACAGCCAGGCAGTGCCATGCGGATTGCTCGCCTCCTGCGCCGACCACAGCCTGATTCCGGTGACGGTGAATAGCGATGAAACGACGACGGGAATCAACCCCGGCGACTTCTACGCCCCGCCCGGAACTTTTCCCGCTTCTCCGGTTCCGTAATTAACTGTAACTTGATTCGGCTTTCTGAAAATTTTTCGCCCCGACAAATAAACCAGATGACGGTCATGGCGCCGCGGCGCCATGACCGTCATCTTTTATTGATACGAACTGCAATCCAAATCTTCCTTCAATCCTTTGATCGTCTCATTCTTCTCTTGTGATTCGGGCGCGGACTTTGCCAATCTGTCCATTGCGCCGCACAGACTCGGCTCCAGCCCGGCGGTGATTCGATTCGCGAATTTGGTTTTTTCCTTCGCCTGCTCCCAATCGCCTGTCTGACCGAAGCCTTCGATGAAGGGGATGTACTCGAAGCCGTTGTCGGGTCGTTCGCCGACGGCCTGGGCTTCGTTCCACAGGCGGACGATCTCGTCCCATTGACCGTATTGCCGGGCGAGGTCGGCTTTCTCGAAGTAGTAGCACCATGATTCGGTATCGGCTTTTCCGTAAATTTCTTCGGGTGGGTTGGGCGCGTCTCCGGCTGCCTGCCCGATCAATGAGATATCCGATCCGGCGGAGAGTCTGCGCGCATCGTCGCTGACGAGGCGTAAATTCACATCCTGCGGCTGGAGAATCCACAGGCAGCGTTTTAGTTCGGGGTTGAAATCCACGAGGAGCATTTGCCCGCTGTTGCCGTTGAATTGCATCGTCAACTTTTCATACTCGAGCGGCGCGCCTTGAAGCAGGTCGTCCACATTTGGGTTGACGTAGGCGAACGGGAAATACCAATAGGGCGGGGTTGTCTCAAGATCGGAAATTTGATATGTGGTGTTGATCGAAAAGGAAACCGCGTATTCGCCCATCATTCCCATCACTTCCTGGTCGGTGAGGATGGCGGTCCCCGGCTCGATGGCGGGCGCGCGCCAGGTTAACTGCCGCATGAAGCGCTGCTGTTTCTCCCAGGAGTATTGGAATTCCTTCGTGTTGTCGAGGTGGAAGTTTACGGAGGCTGCCAGCAGGAAGGCGAGGAGGATGTTCCGTTTATTTCTGTCGGAGACGAAGAATTCAGCGAGAAGAAAGGTCAGCAGCGCCGCGCCAAACGTCGCCGGAATCCCGAAGCGCGAGGCGGAGAGCAGGTTCTTGCTGTCGACGATGGTCCGCCCGATGAACCAGATCGGGAGTCCGCCTGTCATCAGCGCGAATACGGCGAGCGTGATTGGACCCCGGCGCCAATCGGCTGGGGGCGCATCGGGCTGCGGCGAAAAATTGCGCAGATAGTAATTTATGAGCGCAAAGGTCAAAGCGCAAACGGCGAGTTTGAATTGCGCGAAAGGGGATGCGATGTCGAGCAGGCTGGCGTCGAAGGCTTTTGCCCAGCCAAGGGTGAAGACCGAGACCGTGTCTGAGATGAAGGCGTTGAGGAGGAAAAGAATGGCGCCGAATGGCTCTGTGAGCAGCTGGTTGAGAATGGCGGGCTCGTTGCGGGTTACGCCTTCGGGGTTTTGGTAGACGATGATGCGCCAGTAGAAAAACGATGCAAGGATAAGCAGGTAGGGGAGCCAATTGAAGAAGGCGCGGGTTATTTTTTTGCCGAACCCGGTTTCGACCCGCGAGATCAATATCCACAGGATGATGCTGCGGATGAGTTCCAGCCCGGCAAAGTATTCACTGGTGAAGAGATGCGCGGCTTCCAGGGTAAGGGCTGGGATTGCGTATAGCCACTTCCGGGGTGCGCCAGATTGGATTGACAGGGTCATTAAATAAAGCGAGGCGTTGAAAGCGACAAAGCCAAACCAGTGGTGGGTCGAGCCGACGGCAAAGGGTTGGAGCATAAAGAACGGGAAGACTGCGAAAAGAAGGGATGCGGCGGCGACTTCGCGTTTTTGTTCGGGCCACATCGAACGCAGAAAGAGCCAGAAGGCGGTGACGGTGGCGAAGCGCATCAGCAGGGCAAAGATATGCCAGGCGGCGGGGCTGAACCCGAGCAGCCGAAACGCGGATATATAAAGCCAGGCGGCATTGGGGCGGCTGTCGTAAACGAGCATTTCGCGCAGGCTGTCAATTCCCTTGAGATTGGCGTAGAAGACATAGGGCCAGTCGTCCATGTAAAAGCCGAGGCGCGGGATGAGCAAGCCGAAGGATAAAAGACACAAGGCGAGAAAAGCGGCGGGCGCGCTGGCTTCCATTTTCTTGAGAATTGCTTTGATTTTGTCCATGTGGCGGTGATTATACTCTCATCAAAATCATACCTTTTGGGGTAAAATAGAACACACGTTCCCATTATTAGCGAAAAGACAACCCAATGGATTTCAAACTTCAAGCGCCATTTCAACCGATGGGCGACCAGCCCGAAGCCATCCGCGGACTTGTGGAGGGCGTGAATAGAGGTCTCAAGCACCAGGTTCTGCTCGGAGCGACTGGCACCGGTAAAACCTTCACCATTGCCTCGGTCATTCAGCAATTGCAAAAGCCGGCGCTCATCATGGCGCATAACAAGACGCTGGCGGCGCAGTTGTATGCCGAGTTCCGCGAGTTCTTCCCGGAGAACGCTGTTTCGTATTTTGTCTCGTATTACGATTATTACCAGCCGGAAGCCTACGTCCCGCGGCATGATCTGTACATCGAGAAGGAGACCCAGATCAACGAGGAGATCGAACGCCTGCGGCTCGCGGCGACGACCGCGCTGATCTCGCGGCGGGATGTGATCATCGTCGCTTCGGTCTCGTGCATCTATGGTTTGGGTTCGCCGGAAGAATTCGGCAAGGGCACGGTGACCTTCAAGACCGGCGAGATCTATCGCCGCAATGCCCTGCTGCGCCAGTTGATCGAGAGCCAGTATCAGCGCAACGATATGGAACTGCGACCCGGCACATTCCGCGTGCGCGGCGATACGCTGGAGATCGTCCCTGCCTATGAGGATAAGAAAGGATACAAGATCGCCTTCTTCGGGGATGAGGTCGAGCGCATCATGCAATTCAGCCCGCTGACGGGTGAAATCTTCGAGGAGCCGCAGGAAGTTTCCATTTACCCCGCCAAGCAATTTTTAACCGACAGCGACCGCTTGAAGGAATCGATTGTCAATATCGAAAGGGAACTCGAGGAGCGGCTTGCGTTATTCAAAAGCGAAGGGAAATTATTGGAGGCGCAGCGGCTGGAGCAGCGCGCCCGATACGACCTTGAGATGCTCAAGGAGGTGGGCTATTGTTCCGGTATCGAAAACTACTCGCGCCATCTGGAC
Organism: Candidatus Villigracilis adiacens; assembly: GCA_016703605.1. Taxonomy (GTDB): domain Bacteria; phylum Chloroflexota; class Anaerolineae; order Anaerolineales; family Villigracilaceae; genus Villigracilis; species Villigracilis adiacens. The sequence continues at coordinate 163,220 of JADJBU010000007.1, forward strand.
AGGCGTCCGCCCGGCTCGCACCCGTGGACGATGATTGACTTCCTGCCGAGCGATTATTTGCTGATCCTCGACGAGAGCCATATGACCGTTCCGCAGATCCGCGGCATGTACAACGGCGACCGCGCCCGCAAGGAGACGCTGGTGGAGTACGGCTTCCGTTTGCCGTCCGCGCTGGATAACCGCCCGCTCAAGTTCGACGAGTTCGAGGATGTGATGGGTTCGACGATTTACACGTCCGCGACACCGGCGGAATATGAGATGAGGCAGGCCGAACAGGTGGTCGAGCAGATCATCCGCCCGACGGGTTTGGTGGACCCGGAGGTCGTTGTGCGCCCGGTCAAGGGGCAGGTGGACGACCTGGTCGGAGAGATCAAGCAGAGGACGGAGAGAGGCGAAAGGGTTTTAGTCACGACCTTGACCAAGCGCATGGCGGAGGACCTGACCAAGTACATGTCTGAGTTGGGAGTTAAGGTGCAATACCTGCATTCGGAAGTGGAAACGCTCGAGCGCATCGGCATCCTGCGCGATTTGCGCCTCGGCAACTTCGATGTGCTGGTCGGCATCAACCTGTTGCGCGAAGGTTTGGACCTGCCCGAGGTTTCGCTGGTTGCGATCCTCGACGCGGACAAGGAGGGATTCCTGCGCTCGGATACGGCTCTGATCCAGACCATTGGGCGCGCGGCTCGCAACGTGAACGGGCGCGTCATCATGTACGCCGATAAGATGACCGATTCGATGAAGCGCGCCATAGACGAGACCAACCGCCGCCGCGCAAAACAGGTGAAATATAACGAGGAGAACGGCATCGTTCCGTTTAGCATCACCAAGGCGATCCACGACCTGACCGAGGAGGTCGCTTCGATGGCGGTGGGCGAGGCGAAGGGCGAGTACAAGGTTAAGGGCAAGGGAGACCTGCCGCGCAACGAATTGCGCCAGATCGTACATGAGATGGAAAAGCAGATGAAGGAAGCCGCAAAGAATCTCGAGTTCGAGAAGGCGGCGGCTCTGCGCGACGAGTTGTACGAGTTGAAGAGCCTGCTGGCGGAGGATGAAAGCCTGAAACCCTGGGAACGCATCAAACTGCTTTCCGGCGAGGAGGACTAATGCAAGCCCCGCGCGCGTTAGAACTTCATGAGAAGTTGTAAGGTCGGATTTATGTGGATTGTCAGACTTTAAAAGGAGAACCTATGAAAAACAGCCTTCGCACGAATCCCCCCCCGTTGAGACGAAAACAAGATCGCGCTTCGGGAATCGCCCTGGGCTTGGTTGCTGTCCTCTTGGCAGTTTCCTGCGCCCCAACCACCCCAACCGAAAGCGCCCCCCAGACCGCGGCGCCGGTTGTGGAAGTCCCCGCTTTAACCGAGGTTCCGGCTGTTCAGACCGAGGCTCCGGCAGTTCAACCTCTTGCCACCTCCCGCGGCGATGCGCTCGAAGCCACCGACCCGGCAACGGTCAATTTTGCGTCCGGGCAATTGCAACTGGTGGAATTTTTTCGCTTTACCTGAAGTACCTGCCGCGCCATGGCGCCCATGGTTCATGGGCTTGAAGCGGAATATTTTGGCAGGATCAAATTCAGTTACCTCGATGCCGACGACCCCAACACCGAATCCTTCCAGCGCGCGCTGGGGTTTGTCTATCAGCCCGAGTTTTATCTTCTGGATGCGAACGGCAATGTGTTGAAGAAACTGGTCGGCTTCGTCTCTGAGGATGATTTCCGAAACCTGTTCAACGAAAATCTCCAATAAGTTTTGATTGCAAAAAGAAGGCTCCTGTTTTAGGAGCCTTCTTTTTATTAATTCACCTTACGCACCTGTGCTTCGACTACGTGGCGCTTCGAGCGCCACTCCGCTCAGCACGGCTGCCGCCCTGAGCGGAGTCGAAGGGCATTTTGGGCTGTTAGAGTATTTTGCGTAAGGTGAGTTAAGAAATATTCTCTCAGAGATTCTTCGCTTCGATCAGGATGACATCGCGTAAGGTGAGCATTAATTCGGGACGAAAAAGTTGCTGACGATGTTGATAAATATCTCGAAAATCACCAGCAGGAATGGCGAAAGGACGGTGACGAACAGGCGGTAGAAGGTCGTCCCCTGGAAGGGCCAGTCGGTGGCGCCGGAGACAGTCTGGATGGTCTGCTTCAACCGGTTCAGCGAATCGGCGTCGCGGGCATAGGCGGCAGATTTGCCGTCCCTCCCGATCTTGCGATGCAGTTCCTGCGACAGTTCCTGAAAGTCGTAATTCAACCGGTCCAGCATCTGGTTCTTGATCTTCGACATTCTGCGATGCGCCTCCCATAATGGAAGGAAAAAACTGACCGGGGCAACGATGCAATACAGGCTGACGTAGATCGCATATTCGAGGACCGGCGGGTCGATCAGCAGGGGCTGGAGTCCCAGGTTGAGGGCGATGATCGCGGCGATGCCGACAAATTCCAGCGCGAAGTTCTTCACCGAGCAGAAGACCTCCAGCCGGTCTGCGTCCACGGTCAACGGCAGGTCGGCGCGTTCGAAAAGATTGTTCATTTCCAGCGACGCGCAAATATGCCGGGCTGCCGCCACACCGATGCAGTAGTAAGCCAGGAACCGCACTCCCTGCACGAGGGCGATCTCGAAGCCGTTCGCGCTGTACCAGTATTCCTGAAAATGTTCGACGCTGAATGAAATTCCCAGCCCCGCGCCCAGCAGCCCGAATAAAATGCCGATGACCCACCACAAGGCGCGGGAATGAGACGCCCGAATCTTCTCAATGTGGAAAAGGTTCTGGTCGCCCTCCTCCCGCATGTAGCGCGAGATGCTTTCATAAGTGCGCAGGATGCTCCACGGCTGGGTGGCGTAGAAATATCCCGCCACCGGAAAGACAAGCGCCATGTTCAAAAGGGTCACGCCGTCCAAACCGGGCGGATACCCAAAAAACAAGGGAAGGATGACCGCGTACAGAATACCCGAGAGGATAAAGAAGAGTCCCGCCGCAAAGGGGGAAACTCTCCAACGCTCAAAAAACAACCTTCCCAGTGGGTCGGAACCGAGAATATCCGTCAACGCCAATTGCTTTGATGGCATGAAACCTCCGTCTGAATTCGCCAACTATACCCGGAAAACCCCGGCTTTCCAATAGACCGCTTGCATAAGCAGCCACAGAGACACAGAGAACACTGAGAAAAGCCCATTAACACCTCTGAGAACTCTGTGATCTCTGTGGCAAAAACGACTTTGGCAAGAGATCAAATATAATTCGGGCTTATGGAAAACATCCTGCATATTTTCGCATTTCTGGCTGGCGCGGGCATAATTCTTACCACCCTGTCGTCTGCCGTTTCAACCTTTGTCCTTCCGCGCAGCGCACGCAGCCAGCTCAACCGCCTGGTCTTTGGCGTGATGCGCAGGCTGGTCGAACTCCTCATCCGCTTTGCGAAGACCTACGAACAAAAAGACGCGATTATGGCGTATTACTCGCCGGTCGCGTTGATGCTGCTCGTCCCGACCTGGTATGCCCTGATCGCCCTCGGATATGCCCTCATCTACTGGGCTTTGAGCGCCGGTGATTTTTTCTTCGATTTCAGACTGAGCGGTTCGTCTCTTCTGACCCTGGGATTCACAGCCTCCGAGGGACCTTTGCTTACGCTGTTTGTTTTTTCCGAAGCCATGCTGGGACTCATCATGGTCGCGCTATTGATCGCCTACCTGCCCACCATGTACTCCGCCTTCTCGCGCCGCGAACAACTGGTCAACATGCTCGAAGTCCGCGCCGGGAACCCGCCCAACCCCTACGACATGCTAACCCGCTATCAGCGCATTCATGGGCTGGATAAACTCGCCGATCTCTGGCGTCAATGGGAGGTCTGGTTTGCAGACATGGAGGAAAGCCACACCACCCTGCCCGCGCTGGTCTTCTTCCGTTCGCCCCGCGCCGACGTATCCTGGGTCACCTCCGCCGGCGCAGTCCTGGACTCAGCCGCCATCGTCCTTTCGTCCATCGAAATCCCCACCGAAATGTCCGCCGCATTGTGCATCCGCGCCGGGTTTATCGCCTTCGACCGCATTGCCCATTACTTCGACATCCCGCGCCCCCGCGAACCCAAATACCCTCAAACCCCCATCAGTATTACGCGGGAGGAATACGATGGACTGATCCGCAAACTGGAGGAGGCCGGGCTTCCCATCAAGCCCGACCGCGAAAACGCCTGGCTCGATTTCGCGGGCTGGCGGGTCAACTACGACCGGACCTTGCTCGTTCTGTGCAGCATGGTCATGGCTCCCCAAGCCCCCTGGTCCAGCGACCGCGCGCCAAAATTCAAACTTCCCAAGTTGTGGATATCAAAACATAAATAACCGCCATAACTAAAAGTGACTGTCGCCTGCGAGGTGACAGTCACTTTTGCTTCCAGAATTAGCCGGGGTCGAACGTCTCCCGACGTTCGATTTTCAATAGCGCCCTCTTACACCTGCGCGCCGGATGAGTTGTTTTCTCCGTAGCGTTTCGCATCTCCGATGGCTTTTTGCACATTCACAAACGGCAGCAGGATCAAGCCCATGATGAAGAAGAATATCAGGGCAAGGATGGCGATGCGCAGGTTGCCGAATATCTGGTTTGCCAGACCAAAGACCAGCGGACCGATCCAGGAGGTGCCGCGCTCGCTGATCTCATAGAAGGCGAAGAACTCGGCTTCCTTGCCCCTGGGAATCATCTGCGCGAACAGGCTGCGGCTGATGGCTTGCGACCCGCCCATCACCAGGGCGATGAAAACGCCAAGGATGAAAAATTGGGCGGTCACGCTGTCGCCTTTCAAACCGCCGTAGGCATAGATGACCACGCCCGCCCAAATGACCAAACTGACGATGACCGATTGCTTTGCGCCGATCCAGCCTGCCAGTTTGCCCCAGAACAACGCGCCGAAGAACGCCATGAACTGGATCATCAGGATGACCGCCGTCAACGTGGTCTGATCCTGTTCCAACCCGCCCTGAATGACCGGCGCGGCGGCAAATGTAGCGGCGACCGCGATCACAGTCTGGATGCCGTCGTTATAAAGGAAGTACGCCAGCAGGAACTTCATCGTTTCGGGGAAGTGCCGCACTTCGCTGAAAGTCTTTTTTAACTGCTTGAAACCGATGCTCACATACGTCTCGCCCGCCGGGAGCGCCTTCGCGGCGTGCCGCGGACGAAGCCTTGCCCAGGTGAAGAACGCAAACCCGATCCACCACAAACCCGCCGAGGCAAGGTTGATGCGCACCGCCAGGTCACCGGGAACGCCAATGTCTTCGCTAAAAATGAAGAAGGCAAGGTTGAGCGCGAGCAAAATCCCGCCGCCCATGTAACCCATTGCCCAGCCATAGGAGGAAACCCTGTCCCGCTCCTCTTCGCTGGCGATATCCGGCAGGTAGGCATTGTAAAAAACGATTGCCGCGCCAAATGAAAGGTTGGCAAGAATGAACAACACGCCGCCCAGCCACCACAACCCGCCCGTCAGCAGGAACATCAGGATCGTGGCAATCGCCCCGATCGTTGCGAATATCTGCATCATGCGTTTGCGCAGGTGGGAATAATCCGCGATCGCGCCGAGGATCGGCAGGAACAGAACCTGCATCCCGACCGAGAACGATATGCAATACGGCAGGAAGGAATCGGGCGCGACTGGAATACCCAGGAAGGACACAGTCGAAGTCCCCGCCGCCTCCGCCGCCGCCCGCGCCAGACTCGCCACATACGGACCCAGGAAGACCGTCCCCACCGTGGTGCTAAAGGCTGAATTCGCCCAGTCGTACATTGCCCAGCCGAAGATTTCTTTTCTATCGTTGACGAGCGTTTCCGTTGCCATGATTCCTCCGCGAGATGGATTTTTAGAAAGAACACATGTCAGTATAAGGAGTTTCGATGGGGATGTAAAGCGGAGGCGGGTAAACGACGCATTAACACCCCCGCCTCCCGCTTGACCCTCGACCTGCTACACGCTACAATGCCCCTCCTACTCTGAAAAATTTACCGCCCAAGGACAATTCCTTTCATGTTCGAAACACTCACCGGACGCCTCAACCAGATCTTCGACAACCTGCGCAAACGCGGAAAGCTCTCCGAAGCCGACGTGGATGCCGCCATGAAGGAAGTGCGCCTCGCCCTGCTCGAAGCGGACGTGCATTTCAGCGTGGTGAAAACCTTCATTGCCAAAGTCCGCGAGAGGGCGGTGGGAACCGAGGTGTCCAAGGCGCTCAACCCCGGTCAGCAGGTGATCAAGATCGTCAACGAGGAACTCGTTGCAACATTGGGCGATCCCGCTCCATTGAATCTAACCGGTCCCAAACCGCGGGTGGTGATGATGGTCGGTTTGCAGGGTTCGGGCAAGACCACCGTCACCGGTAAACTGGCGCGGCTGCTCAAATCCAAGGGCGAGCGGATTCTGATGGTGGCAGGCGACCCGTACCGTCCGGCGGCTGTCAAACAATTGCAGCAGCTCGGCGAGCGGGTTGGCGTGGACGTGGAGGCGGATACTTCCATATCTCCCCCGGAACTTGCCAGGCGTTCCTTGGATAAAGCCGAAAAGGGCGGCTACACCCTCGTTTTGGTGGATACCGCCGGGCGCTCACAACTGGACGCGCAATTGATGGATGAAGTCAAGGCCATCTCGGCGAACGTCAAGCCGGTGGATACCCTTCTCGTGATCGACTCAATGATCGGTCAGGAAGCGTTGAATATTGCGCAGGGATTCAAGGATGCCATTCCGCTGACGGGCCTCGTCCTGACGAAAATGGACGGCGACTCGCGCGGCGGCGCGGCGATCTCCATCCGGTCTGTGACGGGTGTGCCGATCAAATTCATCGGTACGGGTGAAAAACTGGATGCCCTCGAAACCTACGACCCGGCGCGCTTATCCTCCCGCATTCTGGGCATGGGCGACATGATCGGCTTGATCGAAAAAGCCGAAGCCATGTACGACGCCGAAACCGCCGAGAAGCAGGCAAAGAAGTTGATGAAAGGGGAATTCTCGCTCGAAGACTGGCTCGAACAAATGAAGCAGATGAAGAAGATGGGTCCACTGGCGCAGATCATGGAAATGCTGCCCGGGCAGATGGGGCAGGCGGCGCGGAATATCGACCCGGGGCTGGTCGAAAAGCAATTCAAGCAGTCTGAAGCGATCATCAACTCGATGACGATCAGGGAGCGCCGCGACCCGGACATTCTCAACGCTTCGCGCCGCCGCCGCATTGCCGCCGGTTCCGGCATGGACGTGCAGGATGTGAACCGGCTGGTTAAACAGTTCCGCGAGGCGCAGAAATTGATGAAGACCCTGCAAAAGACCGGCGGCAAGGGGTTGGGCAGGTTGTTTGGATAGCAGGCAGGTTGGCCGATTCGATCTGTTTTTGCGGGTTCTCTGGTATTTGGCGGGGTAGCCACAGAGACCACAAAATTAAATCCCCTTTCTCAAAGATATCGGCGCCATGGCAGAGAAACCCCACTTAATCCCAAAGAGCCTTTTTTCGTAGGTTCCATTTAACTCACCTTACGCAGTTCCTCGGCGCTGCGACATTCACGTCGCCCTGAAATTGCGAGATAAATATCGCAGCACCGCGTAAGGCGACCTATTTAATTTGAATCGATTGAACAAGCGCGTCGAGCGCGTTCAGGTTCGGTTGGAAAGAATCCGGGCTGGCTGAGTTCAATAAGTCAACGACGCCTTGATAATATGCATTCATGCCGTTCTCATCCTGAACCGGGTCGCTCGGATATGGAATCCCATCCGCGTCCGGATTTTCGGCCGTGGATTGCAACGGCAACAAGATTGGCAGCATGACGGCAATCATGTATTTTCCATCACCGGTCAACCCTTCATAATGATAATAGCTGCCATTGTTAACGACGTGACCGGGGAATTGTCCATATTGCGAAACCATACGGACGCCATTTCCATTGTTAAGCGGAAGTATTTTTGCCTGCGCGGCATACTGCTGGCCCGCCGCCCCATTGAAGGGGATGGTGGAAAGGTTTTCATTCGTCAGCGGCATGGACGGATTTGCCAAAATTGCCTGTAACTTTTCGAGGCTGTTTTTTGCCCAGGGATTAACAGCCGCATAGTCCTGCGCGGGGTAAATACGAATCACTGGCGGTAAACTATTGCCCGTGAGCGGATAATCCATCAACACGAATTCAACATACTCCGGTGAAATACCCCAGGGTCCGGCATTTGTTTCATCGGCAGCAGGGACAAGTTCGCTGGATGCGCCACCGGCGAGACCATCCGGAATCACCAGACTGATGTTTTGGAACGAGACGGTTATCCCGCTGGGCTGGGTGGGGCGGCTTTCCGCTGCCTGCGTCACAGCCTGCAAAGTCGAAGCAACCACGGTCTGCAATTGAGTTTGATCCGCGGGCTCGCTGGGGATGGAACTCCCCCCACATGCCGGCGCGATGAACGCAAGCAGGGTTAATAAAAGGATCAGTTTTTTGTTCATGTTTATTCTCCTAGAATCCCTTCACCAGCATGGACTCGATCATCATATCCAATTGGTTAAGATATGGGCTGAAGGAAAAAGAGTCCGCGCTGTTTAGTTTTAGGGTTACAGCGTTGAGATAGCCCCCAAAGTCTTCCGTGCTGAATGGGATGCCGTCGGTGGGCAAGGGGGTGTTTGGGTTGTCGTCTGCGGGCAGGTAGGCGGCGTTCACAGGCAGGACCGCCTGAACGAAGAATTTTCCATCGTCAGTCATCCCCTGGTAATAATAGTAAAAATCCCTGTTGTTGATCGGCGTAAAGTTGGTCATGACCTGGGTCAGGTAGCGCACGCCATGACCGTTTTGAAAATTTAAGCCGTGGATCTGCGCGCTGAAATCGCTTCCCAGGTGTTCGGGCAGCGGCTGCCCGTCTGAATATTGCATGGATTGGATTTCGCCGATCATCAGCGCTGTCAATTCGCTGTACCCGGAATATTCGTTCGAGCGGAAGATCATAATCTGCGGTTCGAGGCTTGTGTTGGATAATGCGTAAAGATCCAGCGTAAGTTTGATGTGTTGAGGCATGTCGCCGGACCCCGGGTTGATGTAGGGGAGTTCGACATCTGTGACGCTGGCGGATGCGGCATCGTTGGCGACTCCGTTGGGGATGAGGAGCGAAATTTCCGCAGTTTCGACCCGCGTTCCATCCGGGGTGATCTGCTCAGGTTGCGGGGTTGCCGCGGGGACGGACGTCAGCGCTTGCAGGGTTTGAGTGACCATTGTGTCGACGCTCTGGGTTGCGGCGGGGGCGGTCGCTCCGCAGGCGAGGATGATGAATAGGACGGGCAGGTATCCGATTTTCTTTTTCATGATGGGGGCTCCGTAAAAGCAGGTTTGAGTCTATGCGGAGGCGTGGATTTACCCCATGACCCATTGATACTAATTGGAGGGTTTTGGTGGATAAACCACTGGTGAGGTAAAACTCAAAGATAAGACCCGCCGCCTGAAACAGATTCAGGCGGCGGGTCAGAAAGAGGCGGCGGGTTCCGCCTGGAAACTGCTTCCTAAGTTCTATCTTGCCGCGGCGGGCGGGGAGTTCACAGAGAGAACCTCTTAAAAACGTGGAGTCGAACGTCTCCTGACGTTCGACTCTCACTCCAAAGTCTGGGGATGTTGCATGGCGTTACGCCGCCTTGGACTCCATTTTCATCCCTTCGGCTTCGCTTAGGACAAGCCTTTGGGGTGAAATTCGTTTCATGGATATTCTATGACGAAAAAATTTAAGAAACAGTCTCTTACAGGTTGCCGCGCCGCTCTTGCTCCAATTCCAGCGACTCGAACAGGGCTTTGAAATTCCCCTTGCCGAAGCCCTGCGCGCCGTGGCGTTGAATGATCTCGATGAACATGGTCGGGCGGTCCTGGATGGGGCGGGTGAAAATTTGCAGCAGGTAGCCTTCGTCGTCCTTGTCTACAAGGATGCCGAGTTCGTGGATGGTTTTGAAATCTTCCTTGATCCTGCCGATGCGTTCCGGCAGCATTTCATAGTAGGTATCGGGCACGCGTAGAAATTCCACGCCGTTCCTGCGGAGTTTGTCGACCGTCTCGATGATGTCTCCGGTGATGATGGCGACATGCTGCGCGCCGGGGGTCAGATAGTAATCGAGATACTCTTCGATCTGGCTTTTGCGTTTGCCGTCTGCCGGTTCGTTGATCGGGAATTTGACGCGCCCGTTGCCGTTCTGCATGACCTTGGACATCAGTGCGGAATATTCGGTGGAGATGTCCTTGTCGTCGAAGTGCATCAACTGGCGGAAGCCCATGACGTTGTGATAGAAGTTGACCCAGTGGTTCATCTTGCCAAGCTGCACATTGCCGACAATGTGATCGACGGCGGCAAGCCCGGCGGAATCGGTTTCGTGTTTCAGCGGTCTGTAGCCGGGGGCGAATGCGCCCTTGTAATCGTCGCGGTCGACGAAGACATGCAGGGTTTCGCCGTAGGTATAGATGGCGGAGGTTCGGTAGATGCCGAAGTCATCCTTCTCTTCGCGCGGCATCCACGCCGATTTGCCGCCGCGGGCTGTGGTTTCCTTCCATGCTTTTCCCACATCGTCCACGCCGAGGGCAATCACTTTCACCCCGTCGCCGTGAAGCATGTGATGTGCGGCGAGCGGGCTGGATGGAGAATAGGGCGCAGAAACAACGAAGCGCGCCTGCCCCGATTCAAGCACATAGGAGGCGAAATCGCGGTTGCCGGTTTCGAGACCCGAGTAGGCAACTGGTTTGAAGCCAAACGCCTTCCACCAGTAATACATGGCATGTTTTGCGTTGCCCACATAGAAGTGGACGTGGTCTACGGATTTGATCTGAAGAAAATCCGCCTCTTCGGTCATGGGGCGGGACGCATTCGCGAGTTTATCTTTTGCTGCCATTTTCTCTCCTTTGTCGTTCGGTCATTTTACGACAAAGATTATCCGATTGCAAATAAAAAAGGATGGCTGGTGAAGCCATCCTTGAACTACATTCGCTATGGGCAGTATGTTAGGGAAACTCCCAATACGCTTCCGTCTGGATAAGAGGCGGTATTGCCTGCCGTGTCTTTGGCGAAGAACTGGTATTGAACTGTGCCATTGTCGCCGCCCAATTCTCCTGCGAATTGGGCGTTGAGATCATAATTGAATCCGTACAAACCGCCGCTGGCATTGTCGTTTGGAGTCAAAGTGTTCCATGAACCTACATAGCCGCCGCTTCCTAGAACCCGATAGCGCAGGTAAACCTCGTTAAGATTATCATCCTGGGCGCGGATCGCCACCTGGAAGATGTTTGCCGCGCAGTTGGCTGTTGGATAGTAGATGTCTGTGTAGACCGCCACAGGTCCGCTCAGAATGGGGGGGGTGGTATCGCCGGATGGGGCGGGGACCGATGTCGGTGTGGGCGTTGCCGTCGGAGGAAGCGGAGGCGCGGCTACGACAGGAACCGAGCTTGTGTCTCCGCTGGTGTGCCCCGTCACCCCGGATATCCAGCAGGATTGCGAGGCGCTGACCTGAATCAGCCACCAGCTGCTGTTGCTGTTTCGACCGATGATTGTGAGTGTTGTTCCAACCGGATAGGATGTGATGATGCTGTATGCCGTGCTGGGTCCGAAGCGGCAGTTTGCAGCCGTATCCACAGTGAAGGTTGGCGCGCCTGAGTTCGACGGCGACGACCCTGAAACGGGAAGCGGCGTATTGGTGGCGGTTGGGACCGTTGCGCCGATCTCCGGTAGGAATTGATAGTCCCAGCCGAAGTTCAAGCCTGTAATCGTTTCGTTGTTTTGGATGGTGTCGGATAAGTAAACGAGGGATGTGAGCGTGGTGGGGTGAGACCAGCCGCCGGGGATGAGAATTTTTTGATTGGCTTCATTGGCAAGGTCGACGCCCACGCAGTATTCGCCATCCGCAAGGTTGGCGAAGGCGTATAGACCGTTCGCGTCTGTGGTTGCGCTGGTCAGGGCGGGTGTTTCGCATGTGCCGGCGTGAAGGTCCACAGTGACTCCGGCTATGCCCGGTTCGTCGGCTTCGCGGTTTCCATTCGCCATGGCGCTGCCGTTCCCAGTCGGGACGCATCCCGTTGGAAGCGGGTTTGGGAGCGCGCCGTCTGGCACGGCGCAAAGGTCATGCCAGACGGCGCCGGATAACCCTCCAGCCCCTGCTGGTTGAATGGGAGCCGGGGATTCTGTTTCGCCTGGGGTGGGCGTTGCGCCGGGCAGGTTGCAAGCCAGGCTTGCAGTCCATAGCGCAAGAACAAGGAAAACGATGGGGCGGTTGGATTTCATGGTTTCTCCTCGGATAATTTATTCCGCTTATTCTATCGGGAGGAAAACAACCGATGAAGGGTTCTTTGGTAGGGGGAAAGTTGGATACGATCTTTTAAAAAGCAAGGCGCCAGGGTTTATGCAACCCCAGCCGCGCTTTTTTGAGGCAGCCTGTCTTTGATCAGAAACGGGAGGTACAGGATGAAGAAGATCGCAAAGGCGACCAGTTCCAGTTGCGGGATGTACCAGGGCCATGGAGAGAGCGCGTCCATCAGGGTGGGGGAGGGCGGCTTTTGGGCGATAAAGAGATAGTTGCCGCCAATGGCGCGGTTGATGAAAAAGACGACGACCATGTAAATGTTGGTCCAGATGAAGATGCGCTTGAAGGATGCCAGTGTCGGGCGGAAGCCCTCCACAACCGTCATGTAAACCGGAATTGTGATCAATAATCCGTGCGCGATCAGGGTTTGTAAAATACGATAGTGGGGGATGTCGTAGGCAGAGGCGTCCGCGGGGGTGAGGAATGCCTGTAACGCACCGCCGATGCCGAGGAAATACGAAAATTCGTAGATCGCAAAACTTCGCGTGAAGGTCATGTACACAGTCAGCCAGACCATGACGCTGCACATGTGAAGCGGAAGCATGGTTTGGATGTTCCATATTCCCCAATATGCCGACCAGAGATGCAGTCCGAATTCATTCAGCCCCAAAAGAATCCCAAGCGCCGGAAGGATTCTCTCCCGCTCCGTTTTCCCCCAGACTTTACGAAAGTAGAAAAAAGACAGCCAGAGAACCGCGAACAGCCCGACAACGGTCAGGTGTTTCGCGCCAAAAATTTGCAGGGGTGAATCCGTGGGGGTGACGGAAAACAACTCGTTCATATCATCCTCCTTGTTCGATGGCCTTTTTATGTCACTTTTACAACCCGTCCGCCCGTCATGGGTTTCAGGTCTTCCGTTTTCAATTCAAAGATCGCGTTGGGTGTTCCCGCCGCCGCCCAAATGGACTGGTATTTGAGGAAGTCTTCGTCGAGATACGTTTCCATTGTTTGCGCGTGACCGATGGGAGGCACGCCGCCGATGGCAAAGCCTGTCACTGTCCGCACAAAATCCGCATCCGCTTTGCCGATGGATTCGCACGCGTATTCGCTGATCCGCTTCTCGTTCACCCGGTTCGGACCTGAAGTTAAAACCAGGATCGGTTTGCCGCTTGTCTTGCCGCGAAATATCAACGATTTGACGATCTGCCCCAACTCGCACCCCGCGCGGTCGGCGGCTTCCTGCGCTGTGCGCGTCGACTCGGCGTGTTCGATCACCGTATAGGCATAGCCAAGTTCATTTAACAAGTTTTGTATTTTTTGCGCGGAGGAGGAAAGGCTGGACATCCGCGTATTATAATGCGCGGATGTCCACTCAAGAAGAAATCTACAAAACCGAAGGGGATAAATACGAGGCGTTGATCGCGCGCGAGGACCATCAGGGGAATATCCTGAAATCGCTGCAAGAGATTGCGCCCCTTGCCGACCGTCTCGTCCTGGACCTCGGAGCGGGGACCGGGCGATTAGCCTGTTTGCTCGCCCCGATCGTTAAGAGCGTTCACGCATTTGACATTTCGGAAGAGATGCTCCGAGTCTGCCGCCGGAAATTCACCCAAAGCGGACTTTCGAACTGGCAGGTGGATATCGCCGACCATCGCAAACTGCCTGTTCCCGACGGTTCTGCGAATTTGGTTGTCTCCGGCTGGAGCCTGAGCTATCTCGCGGTTTGGAATCCCGATACCTGGCGCGAGGAACTTGAAAGATGGTTCGACGGAAATGAATCGCGTTCTGGCGCCCGGCAGGCTTTCATCGTTCTATATGAATCGCTGGGAACGGGAAACGATCGCCGATAAAACTTGACCACCTCGGGAATTTTTATCCGTGGCTGGACGAGAAGGGCTTTCAGAACAAATGGATCGCACTGATTACAAGTTTGATTCCCTGCCGAAGCCGAGGAACTCTCCGCTTTTTCTTCGGCGACGAATTGGGCAAAAAGGTCAGGGAGAACGAGTGGGTGGTCTTGCCGGAATGTACCGGGGTGTGGTGGCTGAAGATATAGAAAGTGGAAAGTGAAGTTTGACCACTTTCCACTTTTTATCCAATCAATTCTGTTTCCTGAATCCATTCCTGGTCGCCATCACCAAGCCGACGAGCATGAGCAGGACACTGGCGAAGACGAAGATCCACTTTAAGCTCGAGAAAAGGAAGAGCAGCCAGCCCAAAGCAATCGGCTGGGCGGGGTGGAGCGAGATCAGACTCACGATGGCGAGATTCTCCAACAGATCGAAGAACCAGGCTCCCAGCGGCATTACATTCAACCTGCGCATGGCGCTGTCCGATGCGAAGCCGCGCTGGAACAACCAGGAGATAAGAATGCCGAACGCAAAAAGATAAATGATGGGGTAAATAATGTCCACCGTCAATTCGACGTTACGGTAGAAGGTCAGGTCGCCGTATTTTGCGAGCATCGCAAAGAGTTTGTCCGGCGTTTGGAAGATCATCAGGTCGAGGGGTTGGATGCCGCCCTGCCCACCCTGCATCATCCCGCCGATGAGCGGCATGAGAAAGCCTGCAAAGAACATATCCAGCACGAACAGGGCAAGCACCAGCCAGCCTTTCGCCCAGCCATAAAATTTTTCCGAAATCTTGTTCAACATAAAGCCTCCGTTATTAGATAAAGTTGCAAAAACAAACACGCCACGGGTCGGGGAGTGGCGTGTTCATGCGGGGTACTTAAGTCCGGGATGAAAGGTTAGCATATTGTCGGGTCCGCTTTTGTCGTACTTGGATTCCCGGTTTGACAGAAACAAAAATTCGCAAGAGAGAAAATGTCAGAGTTGGTGAGGTGACTTGCAAATGTTATAATATCGATACCATAATCCATATGTTCGCTATTGCCGAAACTAACAAGAATTATCCTGATTTCAAGTCTTGCTTTTTTGTAAAAGTCCTGTATAATGGGTATTGGTATATACCAAAACTCAACCTTGAAGGTATTGCCAATGGCTAGAAAACTTATTCGAGCCAACACCCCGCTGTATTTGCAGGTTGAATCCACTTTAAAGGAGATGATTGAAGAATCTGTCTATTCAACTGGCGAGCAGATCCCATCAGAAAGAGAATTGTCTGAGCAGCTAGGTGTGAGCCGTATGACGGTACGAAAAGCCGTCGAAAATCTTACTCGACATGGCTTTTTAGAGCGACGATCAACGAATGGAACATACGTCCGTCAACCCAAAGTTCGTCGTCATGTCGGTAAAGATGTTGCGGTTGGACTGACCCAATTGCTTGCCGAGGAAGGAAGTGTTGCCGG
The DNA here is from genome assembly GCA_016703605.1 of Candidatus Villigracilis adiacens. Classification (GTDB taxonomy): domain Bacteria; phylum Chloroflexota; class Anaerolineae; order Anaerolineales; family Villigracilaceae; genus Villigracilis; species Villigracilis adiacens. Next base: position 178,775 of record JADJBU010000007.1, read on the forward strand.
TTCAAAATTATTGAGATTCGAAGAAATGCGAGCGCCATTAAAGGTCGCTGAAAAATTAAACATCCATGTGGGCGAGCGGCTTATAATGCTTCAACGCCTCCGTACTTCGAATGGGCAACCGTTTTGTGTCGAAACTAGTTTCTTGCCACGCGATATTGTTCCTGACCTCTCCCGCGCTGACTTGGAAACATCGGCCGCATCCTTGTACTCGATCCTGTTAGGTCGGTACAAAATCAGGCTTTCTCACAATAACGAAACGTTAAAATTGAGTTATGCGACATCAGAGGAGGCGTATCTGTTGTCTTTGAAAGAAGGAGATCCGGTTTTGTTGTTGCGTGTTGTTGTTTTGGATGAAAATGACCGAGCGGTTGAGTATCTTAAATCTGTGAATAACCCAGACCTGGTCATGTTTTCTTCTGCCAGTACGCTCGCTTTTTAATTTTTTTAACTATGTTGGTATATACCTTATACCAACTGGAAACTTACACTGAAAGGACTATCAATATGGCTATTGAAATCGATCGACAATTATTTCTACAAGGCCTTGAAAAAGCCCTTGTAGAAAAAGACCGGGCCTTCAAACTCGGTTCTGACCTTGCCCAACAAGGCATCAAGCGAATTTTCTTCGTTGGGTGTGGGGCTCCGAATCGCGAGATGGGCATTATCAAGTACTGGATGGATCGGGATGCAAAAACTCTTGAAAACCATCTTTACTTCCCGGCGGAATTCATCAATCAAGTTCCTGCAAAACTTGGCGCGGATTCGCTGGTTATTCTCGCCTCACATTCCGGGACCACCCCTGAGATCATCCAGGCAACGGAATTTTTGAAGAGCTACAAGTGCAAAGTTACGGCCGTCACTCAATTTGAGGATTCTCCACTTGCAAAGGCTGTTCCGGGTACGTTTATCTATGGAAAGAGTGAACAGGGATATTACGCCAAGTTCATAATCATAATGGCTTTGGTCGCTGGGGTGATGAAGAAAGTGGAGGAGTGGAAGTTGGCGGACTCAGTACTTTCTGGATTAGGCGCTTTACCCGCTGTCCTTGTTGATACTGCTGAATTCAACGAGAAACGCGCAACTGACGAAGCCCGTCTTTATAAAGACGACGACTTCATGATGATCCTTGGATCCGGTCCAACTTCTTCGAATGCCTATGTTTTTGGGGTTTGCGTCCTGATGGAAATGCAATGGATGCATACCTTCACTGGTGAAGCTGCTGAATTTTTTCATGGCCCGTTTGAGGTGTTGGACCAGAACACACCAGTAGTTGTATTTTTGGGCGAGGACCCCAGCCGACCGATTGGCGAACGTGTCATTCGATTCTGTAAAAAATATACCGAACGACTGATTGTATACGACTCAAAAGATTTCGAAATGAAGGGAATTACACCAGAAGCCCGCGCAATCTTCGCGCCATTCGTACTTGAGGCGGCTATATCGAGGGTTTCGGAGCATTTGGCTGTTTGGCACAACCACCCCTTATCCACCCGGCGTTATATGTGGAAGTTCGAGTATTAAATCATGTTGAAGATGATCGGCGTCGGTGACAACACAGTCGATACATACACCCATTTGGGGCAGTGTTTTCCGGGTGGAAATGCGGTCAATGTTGCGGTCTTGGCGGCTCGCTACGGACATTCCGCGGCTTATCTTGGTTGGGTGGGCGATGATTGGCGGGGCAGGCTTGTATTGGATTCCCTGAAAAAGGAAAACATTGACGTATCACGCTGCCGGGTTGTCCAAAATGCGTCAACAGCTTTTTCTGAAGTCTCGCTCGTAGGAGGCGATCGGGTCTTCGGCAAATCCGATCCAGGTGCGTGTAACCAATTGAATTTATCAGACGCTGATTTGGATTACATCAAGGATTTCGATGTCGTTCACACGAGCGTCTATAGCTACATCGAAAATCAGATATCAGACTTGCGCTTGGCGAGCCGCATATTGTCCTTTGATTTCTCTCAAAAACTTGACCGCCACTATATGCAAGAATTGCTGCCACATATCGATGTAGCCCTTTTGTCGCTAGCTGATGTGTCTCAAGAAGATCAAGATGCCTTGATGAAGTGGGTGATTTCTCAAGGAACTTCCCTTGTTTTGATGACGCGTGGTAAAGAAGGCGCCTGGGTATTTGATGGGCAATTACATCACAAACAAGGTGTGATTCCCGTGGAAAACGTAGTGGATACCCTGGGAGCCGGGGACGCGTTTGCGGCACGGTTTTTAGTCGAATACGCCATGGGAACATCAATCCCTCATGCCATGAAATTGGCTGCTGAGTCTGCATCGGAGAACTGCCTGCATTATGGTGCATTTGGACATGGTGTACCCTGTTCAGGAAAGGAGGGAGGCTGAGAATAATTTGGGTATTTCTTGCAACGTTCATATTTGAAAATTATATTTCGGAGGAAGAAAGATGATAAAAAATCAATTTTACGTTATAAGCCTTTTGGTAATCCTATCCATGATCCTCGTCGCGTGTAGTGGCGGAGATGCGGGCGGCACATCTGAATCTTCGGGAGGTTCCGAAAGTGAAGCGGTGACTTTGAAGTTCTTCCATAAATGGCCTGAACCTGAGCATATGGAATTCTATGAGTTTGCTGTTCAGGAATATGAAAAAAACCATCCGAATGTCACGATCGAAATGGAAGCAGTTGCTGACGAACCTTATAAGGACAAAATCCGCGTATTGATGGCCGCGAATGAAGTGCCGGATGTTTATTTTTCCTGGGCTGGCGAATTTTCATGGAAGTTCGCCCGCGCCGGTCAAGCTCTTGATATTACCGACGCCGTGATGAACACGGACTGGAAAGATCAGGTCATTCTTTCGGCCGTGGAACCCTACAAATTGGATGGAAAGATCTATGGCGTCCCGATGCGCATCAACGCCAAGTTCATGGTTTACAACAAAGCCATGTTTGAAGAATATGGTATCTCCGAACCCGCGACATGGGATGAATTCCTTACCGCATGTTCAACTTTGAAGGAGAATGGCGTTGTTCCGCTCGCGTTTGGTGATGAATTCCCATGGGCCGCCTCTCATTATGTTGGAGACTTTAATGCAAAATTGGTCGGCGGCGATGTGCGCTCGGCGGATTACCTCCTGACCGCACCGGCTGAAAAACTCTTCACCGATCCGGGTTATGTTGAAGGACTTGCCCGCTTCCAAACCCTTGTGACTGCGGGATGTTTTAACGAAGGTCCGAACGGAATCAGCCACTCCAGTGCCCGCTCTAGCTTCATTGCGGGTAAAGCTGGCATGATCTATATCGAACTCGAAGAGTTTGTCACGGTGGCTGACGGCATGGGCCAGGACGCATTTGGTTTCTTCCAGTTCCCCAGTGGATCTGGCGACGAAGGCGATCAGAAGCTGCTCACTGGAGCGCCAGACGGTTTCATGATTTCAGCTTCTACCGAACATCCGGAAGAAGCGATGGACTTCCTTAAATTCATCACTGGTCCCGAGATGGGCAAGGAGTATGTGAAACGGCTCGGTATTCCCAGTGCGGCTGTTGGTGCAGTCAACGATGAAACCGCCCTACCTATTGTGGTCAAAGGTGTAGAGTCGATCAATACTGCCAGCGGTATGGCACTCTGGCTTGACACCGACATCAATATCAAGATCGTTGAGGTGTACCTGCCCGGTATGCAAGCCATCCTCAATGGGACAAAAACTCCCGAAGAGTTAATGCAGGAAGTTCACGATGCAGCTGTCCAGGCGCAATCTGAACTGAGTCAATAAGTTTCGTAAGGAGTGGGGGTTGCCTGTAAAAAGACAACCCCCACGCGGCTATTTAAACGAGGCATCATGAAACGAAAGTTCCTCAACCAGCTAACCCCTTATTATTTTCTTTTGCCATCATTGATCCTCATGTCTGTTTTTATCTATCTGCCGGTGGTTGAAAATTTTTACTACAGCCTGTTTCGCTGGAGTGCGATTGATACCACCCTGAACTATATTGGCTTCGAAAATTACACACGGATATTCACCGATGACCTCGTTGGTTTGAGTCTGTTCAACAATACCCTTTATGCCGTCATCTCAGTAATATTTCAGGTGTTTATTGCTCTGGTACTTGCTGCGATGCTTGAAGCACATCTCGTTCGCCCATTTTTCGGCACACTATTTCGGAACATCCTTTTCCTGCCCTCTGTTTTGGCGATCAGTGTGGTCGGAGTTACATGGCAATTGATCTATCGCCCGGACACCGGCTTAATCAATCAGGTTTTACGCGCGGTTGGGCTGGACACGTTGACCCGCACCTGGCTAGGCGAGGAGGGAACGGCAATCTACTCCATAATTGCCGTTTCTCAATGGCAATGGGTGGGTTATTGTATGATCCTGTTCATTGTGGCGATTCAGGCAATTCCCGAGGAATTGTTCGAGTCCGCCAGGATCGATGGCGCAAATGCTGTACAACAATTTTTCAGGATCACTGTTCCTTTGGTGAGGGAAACCACCTTAGTGATGACGACCATAACGGTTATCGGAGCTTTCAAGGTTTTCGACATTATTTGGGTGATGACTGCTGGGGGACCCAACCATGCAAGTGAAGTCCTGGGAAACTACCTGTATCGGGTCGCGTTTCGGAATGATGAGATGGGATACGCCGCCGCTCTCGCAACACTTTTGTTTGTAATCACTTTCTTGTTGACATTCATCCAGCTTTGGCTGGGACGCACCGGAAAGGAAAATTAGATGAAGACTGCAAAATCTCACTTATTCAGTTCCGATTTAAACGAGAAACTGAACCGCGCCTTGATCTATTTTCTTTTTTTTGTATTGAGCTTCGTTGCCTTGTATCCCCTCTTGTGGGTGGCTACTAATTCATTCAAGACAGACCTGCAATTATTTGAAAATAGCTGGGAACTTCCACAGGAATGGCATTGGGAGAACTATGCCCAGGCTTGGAAATATGGGATTGCAAAATATATCCTCAACAGCGTTCTGGTTACAATATCAGCGGTACTTTTGAATGCATTGATTTCATTAATGGCGGCGTATGGTTTGTCCCGCTTTCAGTTTCGGGGGCAATTTGTTTTGTTGTATTTTATTCTTGGGGGGTTGATGCTTGCGCCAGAAGTCAGCTTGATCCCGCTTTTTCGTATACTAACAACCTTTAATCTTTATGATACTTATTTTGCAATGATCCTGCCAAATGTGGCGTTTGGCATTCCATTTACAACATTCCTAATTCGTTCATATATGTTGGGAATACCCAAGGATTTTGAGGAAGCGGCAGTCATTGATGGCGCTGGTCCATTTGCAGTATTTTGGCGTGTGGTGGTCCCTTTGTGCCGACCCATCCTTGCCTCCGCGATGTTGCTGGATGCTATGCGCGTCTGGAATGAATTCATGTTTGCATTGACTTTTGTCGTGGATGATGATATCAAAACTGTTCCATTGGGGTTGATGTCATTTGCGAGTGCGTTGCGGGAGCAATGGACTGTGGTGATGGCAGGGTTGATCATATCTGCCGTTCCCATGATCGTCTTATACTTGCTTACCCAACGCCAGTTTATCCGCGGATTGACGGCTGGCGGCGTGAAGGGGTAGTCGACGAATAATTTTCTGTCCGGGCTGTTTACTTTATTACTGCATCTCCGCCGCGAATGGCATCTCGCACACGCAGGGTGTGGTTCGCATGGATCGGCATGGTCTCCATTTCATCCGCGGTAAACCAGCCAAAGGAAGTCGTTTCATTGCTCAAACCGACCTCACCCCCAAGCACGCTGACTTCGAAATTCAATACAACGAAGAACGCCTTTCCGCCATCCTTGTAAATGACCAATTGATCAGGATTGCTATACACGCCAAGCAGGCGGATGGCTTTGACTTTCAACCCCGTCTCTTCCAAAACCTCCCGTTCGCACGCCTCAGCCGCACTCTCGCCGGATTCCATATGACCGCCGGGAAGGCACCAATGACCGTTGTCTGCGCGTTGGGTGAGCAATACCTTCTCGCGCGCTGAGTCAAATATGACTGCGCTGCACCCCACGCGCAATTCACCCTCCCTGCCGAGGCGCGGACCATAAAGTACTTGTGACATGTTTTTTCTCCAAATAAAAAAAGGGCGAGTTGCCTCGCCCATGAGTTTACTTGATGAACGTCCCGTTGCGCAGTTCCCGGATTGTTTCTTCGATCTCTTCGCGGGTATTCATGACGAAGGGACCATAGGGGAAGATGGGTTCCTTGAAGGGCGCGCCCGCAATGAGCATGAATCGAACCCCCGCTTCGGTCTTGACCTCGACCTGGTCGCCGTCATCGTTGAATTTCACCAGGCTGACGGCTTCTACCACCTCATTTGAAAATTCACCCGTGCCTTCGAAGACATACATGAGCGCCGTGTGTCCGCCTGGGATGGGGTAAATGAATCGGGAACCGGGATCCAGTTTCACGTCCATGTAAAGAGGCGCGGCGGCGATCTCGGTCACGGGTCCGCGGACTCCGTCCACTTCACCGGCGACGAGTCGAATCGTCACCCCATCCTTCTCGATGACGGGGATGGTGCCTGACGAAACCTCCTGGTAGCGGGGTTCGCCCATTTTTTGCGCGGCGGGCAGGTTGACCCACAGTTGAAAGCCATAGATGTTACCGCGTTCACTGCGGCGCGGCATTTCTTCATGAAGGATCCCGCGCCCGCTGGTCATCCATTGCACGTCTCCTTCGGCGATGGTTCCTGCGTTGCCGAGACTGTCGCGGTGGCGGACTGTGCCTTCGAGCATGTAGGTGACGGTCTCGATGCCGCGATGCGGGTGAGTCGGAAACCCGCGGATGGGACCTTCGAGCGGGTTATTGAATGCGAAATGGTCGAAGAGAAGAAAGGGGTCGAAGAGGTTACTGGCGTGCGGGGCGATGGAGCGTCTCAATAACACGCCCGCGCCTTCGATCACCATCTTCGGTTCGATGATCTGGGAAATGGTTCGATTGGTCATGGGGTGTAGATGGTTTTGGGCGTGGGAAACTTACATGGCTGAACGCCGCTCATGAATACTCTGTGGCGGAAAAATCCGCAGCCCATGTTCAAGGTTTGAAAGTTTGGGATGAGATGAAGACTGGTTTGTGCAAAAACAAGCCGCGAATTCTAATGCCCTTCCGCCGCGGCCCTGGCGCTTCCAACTGCGCTTAAGATCACGCCGCTTAATACCACCAAGCCGCCGATAAATGCGTACCTGCCCATGCTTTCGCCATAGAAGAGGAACACCCAAATGGGATTAAGCACCGGTTCGAGCGTGCCGATCAGGTTTGCCTCCAGCGCAGGGATGTGCCTGATGCCCTTGGTGAAGAAGATGAATGCAAACCCGATCTGAACAATGCCCAGAAAGGCGAGGATCAGCCAGCTGTTTACCGTCCAGGTTTCCTTCATGATGAAGGGAAAGCCGAATGTTGCCGTGACAAGAAACGCAATCAGGTTGCTTTCTGCCGGGTTGCCGTCCTTTTGGGCGCGGAAGGAAACCATCATGACCGCCCCGGTCACGCCGCTGAGGATGGCAAGCAGGTTGCCGTACAAACCTTCGGAACTGAGTTCGTCGCCGAAGAAGAGCGTCAACCCGATGAAGATGACCAGCATGGCGAGCCAGTCTGTCCGCGTGGGTTTTTCGCCGAGGAACCAGTATGCCAGCAGGATGACGTAGATGGGACCGGTGTATTGCAGGAAGATCGAGTTCGCAGCCGTGGTCAGTTTGGTCGAGGTGATGAACAGGAACTGGGTCAGGATGAACATCCCAGCCGCCAGTAGCTGCCACAGCCCAAACTGAGTCGGGAGGCGGCGCAGGTAGATCAGGAAAACGATCGAGGCGAAGAGGCTGCGTCCAGCCAGGATCGCCACCGGCTGCCAGTCCAAAATTTTTACGAAGAGTCCGCTTGTGCTCCAAAGAATGGCGGTGATGACGAGATAAAAAATCGCCTTGCGGCGTTGCGAAACAGAATCCATTTATATCCTCACAGGAAATATGCGAGGGAGAGTAAAGCCTCCATCGCAAATGGATTATACTGGTTGAAAGCCGGAAATAAAAATATTTGTAACCCCTGAACCTCATGCGATTAAAAGCCGACCTAACCCTCTTTGCCATTTCGATCATTTGGGGCTCTGCCTTTGTTGCCCAGCGTGTTGCCGGTCAGGTTGGCAGCGTGTATATCTTTAACGGCGTGCGTTACCTGCTCGCCGCATTTGTTGTGCTGCCCTTTGCCTACCGCGTCTTTCGATCACCCGGCCCCGCGCAAAAGATTTCCACCGCTCAATACAGGTGGATGATTGTTGCCGGTTTCTTTCTATTTATCGGCAGCGCCCTGCAGCAGGCTGGCGTGAAATACACAACCGCCGGAAATGCCGGGTTCATCACCAGCCTGTACGTGGTGTTCATCCCCATTCTGCTTTTCCTTTTCTTCGGCGAAAAACCGCACTGGGTTTTTATCATGGCTGTCCTGATCGCGGTTGCGGGCGCCTTCCTGCTTTCGACAGGCGGAAGTTTCGACGTGCGTTTTGGCGACCTGCTGGAGGTGATCGGCGCGTTCTTTTGGGCGTTCCACGTTATCATCCTTGGCAAGTATGCCAATAAATTCGAATCGATGACCTTCTCCGTCGGACAGCTTGCCGTGTGCGGAATATTGAACCTGCTGCTCGGGCTGGTCGTCGAGCCGATGCCCGTGTTCGACGGGCAGCTTCTGTTTGCCATCGGCTACACGGCGATCTTATCGCTGGGTTTATGTTACACGCTTCAAATATGGGCGCAGAAACATACTCCGCCCGCCGATGCCGCGCTCATCCTCGGGCTTGAATCGGTGTTCGCGGTTATTTCGGGCTGGCTGTTCCTCGGCGAACGCCTCGCGGCGCTTCAGGCGCTTGGCGCGATTATGATCTTTTTCGCCGTCATCCTTTCCCAATTCAAAGAATGGACATCGGGGAATATCGATCCCGACCGCCTGGTCGAGGGAAGATAAACGCCCATGAATTTTCAACCTCCGTCAAAATCGTTGACGACGCGCGATTATATTTTCATCGCCATTGTCGTGATGGTCTTTATTGCGGTGTCCGTCGGGCTGGTATATGCAAACCTTTCCCTTCCGGCGGGCGGGGGGGAGTTTTTGCGCCATTGGGCCGGGGCGCGCGCCTACATGTTCGAACGCGTCGACCCGTACACAACCTACGTCCCTGAAACTGTTCAGGATTTGGTTTATGGGACTTCAGCCCCAGCCGGGAATGAGCCCTACATCCTTGATACACCCTTTTACCTTCTCCTCCTCTATTTCCCTTTCGCGCTTCTTCCCGACCCGATGCTTGCCCGGGCGATATATACCATGATCCTCGAGTGGGCTTTGTTCGCCTTCGCCCTCCTCAGCCTGCGCCTGACCGAATGGGTCGTCCCGCGCTGGTATTACGTTTTATTTTTTCTTTTCTGTGTTTTCAACTTCTACTCGATTCAAGCATTAAAAGACGCCGCTCCTGTCCTGCTGCTCGGTCTGATCTATGCGGGCATCCTGCTCGCCCTGCAAAACGAAGCGGACGAACTCGCCGGGGCGCTGGCGGTTGCCGCCACCTACTACTGGGGGGCGGGCTGCCCTTTCTTCTTTTAATGGCATGGTATTGCTATCGGACCAACCGCGCGCGGGTTCTGGCTGGTTTTGCGATGTTCGCAATCATCCTGCTGGCTGTTTCGTTCCTGCTTTACCCCGGCTGGATCATCCCTGCCATGCGCGCAGGGACGAACAACCTCCGCGCCGAATACGGCTTTTCCCTGTTTTCAGTTTTTCGCCGCCTCCTGCCCGCCTATGGAGACCTGCCCGCCTGGGCATTGACCGCCGCCTTCACAACCCTGCTTGGCTACGAATGGAATGCCAGCCTGCGCGCCGACTCGCGCCGTTTGTATTGGGCGGCTTGCCTGACCCTTGCCGCAACCCCGCTTATGGGCTTTCGCACCGGCATTGAAAACCTTGCGGTCCTTATCCTTCCGCTTGCTCTGATCTTCGCCGTTGCCTGCGACCGCTGGAATCGCATCGGCGCTGCCTTGATCCTGCTTCTCACCCTTTTGTTATTTGCGCTTCCCTGGGCGCTTCATCTTTACATGCCTGCCCTATACCAGGACCTGACCCGCATGGTTCTATATCTCTTCCTTCCGGTTTTCACCGTCATTGGTTTATACTGGATTCGCTGGTGGGCAATCCGCCCGCCCCGCGTTTGGGCAGACTCTCTCTAAGAGAGCGTTTCATAAAAAAGGTTTTCTCAAGATTCTTTGTGGCAAAAAAAGAGTTAAGAAACGTAACTACTCAGCCAATTCACTACCCTGTCTTGACAGGCTGAGCAGTTACTAAGAAACAGCCTCTAACGCGCCTGGCAAATCACAAACCTCCAATTACCATTCACCCCATGTCCCGCCGTTCCTACATCATCCTCTTTATTCTTGCCCTCAGCGTTCAATTCGCCGTCAGCCGCCTGCAATCCATACCCGGCTACCTCGACTCCGACTACTATTATATGGGCGGCGTTCAACTTGCCAAAGGCGAAGGCTTCAACGAGCCTTATCTTTGGAATTACCTCGACGACCCGGAGGGTATTCCGCACCCTTCGCATGGTTATTGGTTTCCATTGGCGTCCATCGTCGCCGCGCTTGGCATGTGGCTGACGGGCAGTATCAACTACGAATCGGGTCGTTTGTTCTTTATCCTGATCGCATCCCTGGTTCCGCCGCTTGCCGCGGCGTTATCGTATCGTTTCTTTCAAAATAAAGCCTTTGCCTGGGTCTCGGGCTTGCTTGCGCTCTTCCCCGTCTTTCATCTTCCATTTTTACCTGTCCCCGATAATTACGGCATCTACATGCTCGCCGGGGGGCTTCTCTTCTATATCGCCGACCGTCCCCGCCCGTGGTTCTGGATGGGACTGCTTGCGGGCATCCTCTCGCTTGCCAGAAGCGACGGCTTGCTCTGGCTGGCGTTGACCTTTCTATTCATCCTTTGGCGCGCCCGCGATGAAAAGTCATCCTTCCCAATGCTTGTTCAATTTGGCATTCTCGCGTTTTGCGGTTTTATCCTCGTCATGGGTCCATGGTATGCCCGCAACCTGAATGTATTCGGCTCGATCATGTCGCCTGCCGGGAGCCGCGCCTTTTGGCTCACCACCTACGATGAAACCTTCATCTACCCCGCCTCCAAATTGACGCTGGATTCATGGCTGGCGAGCGGCTGGGCGGCGATCCTCAAAGTCCGCTGGTGGTCGTTCACCACCAACGTCCAATCCACGATTGCGGCGCAGGGACATCTCATCCTTTTCCCCTTCATCGTCATCGGCATGATTCAGTTGAAAAAAGACCGCCGCATACAACTGGGCATTATCGCATGGGCGATCCTTTTCACGGTCATGACCCTGGTCTTCCCATTCGCCGGCGCACGCGGAAGTTTCTTCCATTCCACCGCCGCGCTACAGCCCCTCTTTTGGGCGCTTGCCCCTTTCGGTCTGGAGCACGCAGTCGCCTGGGCGAGGAAAAGGAACCGGTTCACAGACCATGCCTACGTCGTGTTCCGAATCGCGTTGGTCCAGATCGTCATCATGCTTTCGGGGTGGGTGCTTTGGGCGCGAGTCCTCCAGGAGGGCTGGGAGGAGGGTGAGTTGGATTATCCCGCGGTTGAACAATTCCTCGTCGAGAATGGGGCGCAGCCTGAAGATTCCGTCATCGCCTTGAGCTCCCCCGGCTACACCATGATGACCGGTCGAAGCGCGTACTCCCAGCCTTACGGCGACCTCGACACCCTGCTCATTGTGGCGGAACGATACGGGATCGATTATTACATCTTCCAACCCGGCGGGCGCATCGAACCGTTGCGCAGTTTGTACGATACACCCCAGGGCGATCCGCGTTTTCAATATTTGGGTGAAGTGAATGAGATTCGCATCTTTGCAATTCCTTAGACCATTAAGCCGCCGCGACGCGCTCATCCTTGCCGGGTGTACTGTATTCGGCGGCTTCCTTTATCTTGCCGCCAGCGCCCTGGTCTTCAAGATCGGCTTCCCGCTCGACGATGCCTGGATTCACCTGACCTTCGCGCGCACCCTCGCCGAGCACGGCGAATGGGCGTTCCGTCCCGGCATCCCTTCGGCGGGCTCCACCTCTCCCTTATGGTCGGCTCTCCTCTCAATCGGTTTCCTCATCGGACTCGCGCCCTACATCTGGGCGTATGCCCTCGGTCTCCTGACTTTATTCGCATTGGGCATCCTCTGCGAACTAACCGCCCGGCGGATGGTTGCATCCTACACGCCGCGCCTGCCCTGGGTTGGAATTTTTATCGTCTTCGAATGGCATCTTCTTTGGGCGGCAATGTCTGGGATGGAAACCCTGCTCCATGCCTTGATCGTCACTGGAATTCTCTCTGCCTTGATGGCGGACTCTCGCCGCTTTCTCAGCCTGGGCTTGCTTGCCGGTCTAAGTGTCTGGGTGCGCCCCGACGGTTTGACCCTTCTCGCTCCGCTCGCGCTGGCGATCGTGCTCTCCGGGGCAGATTCATCCACCCGTCTCCGCGGACTGGTCCGCGCGTCGATAGGCTTCGGCGCTTTATTCCTTTTCTACCTGCTGTTCAACCTGCTCATCGGCGACACGCCCATGCCGAACACCTTCTACGCCAAACAAGCCGAATACATCGGCTGGCAGGGACAAACCATCTTCAAGCGCCTTGGCGACCTGGCGTTTCAATTGTTCTCGGGTCCATATTTCATCCTCGTAATCGGCACCATCGTCTGGGCTGTGCGATCCGTCCGCGCCCGCTCCTGGGGCAGCCTGCTCGCGCTGGCGTGGGCGCTTGGCTACATGTTCCTGTATATCCTGCGCCTCCCCGTCTATCAGCATGGGCGTTACGTCATGCCTGCCATGCCCGTCCTCTTTCTGATGGGGCTGCTTGCCGTAACCGAGTTCTCCGGCTTAAAACAGTTCGGACGTTATCAATGGTTTGTCGGCACACTCTGGCAGGCGGGCGTTGGCGCATTGAGCGTCCTGTTCCTGCTCCTCGGCGCCCATACCTACGCCAGGGATGTTGCATTCATCGAACAGGAAATGGTCGCCTCCGCAGCCTGGGCGGCGGAGAACATCCCCGCGGGCGACGTTATTGCGGCGCACGATATCGGCGCGCTTGGCTATTTCGACGCCCATCCGCTGATCGACCTGGCTGGCTTGGTCTCACCCGAAGTCATTCCCTTCATGCGCGACGAGCCGCGGCTGGCAGAATATCTCGAATCACAGGGCGCCGATTATCTGATCGCCTTTGCAGACCTGTATGATGAAATGGCGGCGGGCAGGGAGGCTGTATTCGTTGCCGGCGGTTTTGTGACCGAAGACGGGGGTTTCGCTCCCATGACAATTTATCGTTGGAAGTGAGAGAATGGGTTAAAATGAGGCGCATCGCATGAAAAAAACAAAGGAAAAGAGAGACCGGGACTGATATGAATCAGATCACCTTGCTAGTTGTCGACGACCATCCGCTCTTCCGCCAGGGAGTGGTGGATGCGCTATCGCTGGAATCAGACATGAGGATCATCGCCCAGTCCGCCGCCGGGGACGAAGCGCTGGAATTGATCCGCTCAAAGAAACCGAATGTTGCCATCCTCGATGTCAATCTGCCCGGAATGAACGGTCAGCAGATCACCCATCAAGTCTCGCAGGATAAGTCCGGCACCCGGATCATCCTGATGACCGGCTACGACGATATCGAGCAGGCGATCCACGCCGCGCTGGCAGGCGCGCATGGGTATTGTTCCAAGGATATCGAACCGCAAAACCTTTCCCGTATCATCCGCGAAGTTGCGGAGGGGAAATTTGTCTTCGCCAACAACGTCTTCACCCGCCGCGAACTCGAATTGTGGGTCGAAGAAAGCATGGAAGGCGCGCGCCGCTCTTACAGCGAACCGGGCGCCCCGTTCCATCCGCTTTCAGACCGTGAAATGGAAGTCCTTGGCTGCGTAGTGCGGGGGATGAGCAACAAAGAGATCGCGGCGCTTCTTGGCATCAGCCACCAGACGGTCAAGAATCATGTTACAGCGATCCTGCGGAAGTTTGGGGTGGAGGATCGCACGCAGGCGGTGGTGTACGCGTTGAAGCGCGGCTGGGTCACCTTGAGGGACAGCGATATCCGCGCCTAGGAGATATTCATGCCTGAAGAAACTGTAGACTTCAAGAACGAATTGGATGAAACCCAGCGCGCCCTGCGTGAAGTGACCCTGATGATGGAACAAAGCCAGGGCGAGTTATCCAAATTAAGCCAGAGGAACACCGCGATCACCAGTCATTTGCAGCAGGTGGTCAAACAGGGCGGGGCGGTGGAAGAGATCAAGATGGCGTACGACTCGGCGCTCGATGCCCAGCAGCGCCTGCTGGTCATGCGCGGTCAACTCGAAAAATTACAAAACGACAAATCGCACCTGGAAAAATATAAAGCCGCGCTGGAAAAATTAACCTCCGCAGGGAGCGACCCGGGCGCCGGTGCGACAGGCGTATCGTCCAAGGAATCGATGGGCGGCATCGAAATGATCGTCAATGCCCAGGAGGCAGAGCGTCAGCGCCTCTCGCGGCAGATGCATGACGGTCCCGCGCAGGCGCTTTCCAACTTCATCCTCCAGACGGAAATTGCCATGCGCCTCCTGGACGTGGACCCCCAGCAGGCAAAGGAGGAACTGGCGAACCTGAAGACCTCAGCCATGGGTACGTTTCAAAAGGTCCGGGGCTTTATTTTTGAATTGCGCCCAATGATGCTGGACGACCTGGGGCTGGTGCCAACCCTGCGAAAATATGCGGATGCCTTCAAAGAACAGACCGGCATGGATGTGGGCGTTACGGTTTCGGGAAACGAACGCCGCCTGGAACCCTACCTGGAGGTCATGATCTTTCGGGCGGTGCAGGAATTGTTGGGTAATGCCGCGCGCCACAGCCAGGCGACGATGGTCAAGATTCATCTTGACCTTGGCGTCGACCTGCTTCGGGTAACTGTTGATGACAACGGACGCGGCTTCGATCCCGAGTCGTTGAGCGAATCCAGCAACCTCGGCTTGAAATTGATCCGCGAACGCGCCGAGATGCTGGGTGGAAAATTCGAAATTGACAGCGCGGTGGGGTCCGGCGCCAAAATTTCATTTTCCGTGCAGGCAAAGATATAAGCCCGTGCGGTTAACAAACTTGTTAAGAGCATGGCGATTTCCAGTCAATGGTCTCCGCCGTTATTCTTTAGGATGTATTTTCTTGTATAATTACCCGGTGTTAAGTTTCGCGAATTATGCGAAACTTGCCGAGAGGAGATTCTTATGCGTCGTGCCCGCACTCTGATCTTTGTGCTGTTGATCGTCATCATTGCCGTTGTGGTCGGTTTTGTCTTGTTGCGCCAGCTGTTCACCCCGAGCGATGACGGCAACCAGATCACATATGTCGATATTTACTATGCCGCGCAAAACATTCCACAGGGAGGCAGGGTTACCGAAGACGCGCTCTTGACCCTGAGTATCCCCCAGGAAAAGGTTGTGTCGGTCATGTTTACGGCGGAAGAACTGCCCTTCCTTGTGGACAAGTTCGCCAAGGTTCCCCTCGAGCAGGGCGTGGTCATTACAGAGGGCATGGTCGGGGACGCGTCTGCCGCGGTATCGATTCCCGGACCTGAATGGGCGGCTCTTATCCCGCCGGGGATGATCGCCATGTCTGTGCCGATAGACCGCCTTGGGACATCGGGATATGCCGTGAACAACGGTGCGCACGTCAATGTGAACGTCTGTCTGCTTTTTGTGGATGTAGACCCCTCGTATCAAACCATCCTGCCGAACCTGACCGCCATTTTGACCGGAACCGGCTTGGGCGGTGTTCTTCAAGGCGCGGACGAAACCGGGTTCTCGACCCAGGGGCTGCCCATTCTTTCGCTGGGCGTTGTTTCTTCAGGCGCCGCCCAGGGCCGCCTCGAGTTGGACCCGTCGGTTCAACAGCCGTACTACCTGATCCCGTCCGAGGCCCAACGTCCGCGAACGGTCTGCCAGACCCTGCTTCCAGGATGTGGTCATTTTACGTTTGGGCGATTTTCCCCTCACCGGAACCACGGTGGTCGCAGAAGAACAACAGCCTCAGGACCCCAATGCGGAACAGGCTGCCCCGGCAAGACCCGATCTTGTAACCTTGATTGTGACCCCGCAGGATTCGGTCACGCTTTCCTATCTGGTTTACACCAATGCCAAGATTTCCCTTGTCCTGCGCAATCCCACCGATCAATCCCGGCTTGCGACCGAGGCGTCCACTCTTCAGTTCCTTTTGAGCCAGTACAATATCCCGGTTCCCGCAAAGCTGCCCTACAGCCTGCACCCGGCTCTGACGGCGCTTGTTTCGCCTGTTTTAACCAACGATATTCCCCAGCCCGAGCAGTAAAAAATTTGATGAGTGAAGGCTTTCGACATGGCTGCTAAGATTCGCGTTCTGATCGTTGACGATATTGCCGAGACCCGCGAGAATGTCCGCAAACTTCTGCAATTTGAATCAGATATAGAAGTTGTAGGCACTGCGCGGACGGGGCGCGAAGGGATTCAGCTTTCCCAGGAGGTTAACCCGGATGTCGTCCTGATGGACATTAACATGCCGGATGTTGACGGAATCACCGCCACGGAAACGATCCGCGCCCAATCCCCGCATATACAGGTCGTCATCCTTTCCGTTCAAAGCGACCAGAACTACATGCGCCGCGCCATGCTCGCCGGCGCGCGCGACTTTTTGACCAAGCCGCCCATGGGTGATGAACTCATTTCCGCCATAAAAAGAGCCGGGGAAATGGCGCATGTCGAACGCGAAAAGGGCGCAAAGCAGCAGATGATCATGTCTGCCAGCGCAGGACCCGGAGGATTTGGCGGGTACCAGCAGGCGGCGCGCGGCAAGGTCATCCTGGTCTACAGCCCCAAGGGCGGAACGGGATGCACAACTGTTGCGGTTAATCTTGCGATTGCGCTGAACAACGAAGACACCCGTTCCGTTCTGATTGACGGCAACCTGCAATTCGGCGATATTGCCATCTTTGTGAACGAGCAGGGAAAGAATACCATCGTCGATATCGCGCCGCGTGTGGACGACCTTGACGGCGATATTTTGGACGATATTCTGATCAAGCATGAGGCTTCGGGAATTCGCATCCTGGCTGCGCCCCAGCGCCCCGAAATGGCGGAGAAGGTTTCGCCCGACCAGTTCGTAAAGGTACTGGAGTTCATGCAGAAGATTTATTCTTATATTGTCGTGGATACTTCGTCGATCCTGACCGAGGTTATTCTTTCTGCGATCGACATGAGCGATGTCGTGGTCCTGATCACCACCCAGGAGATTCCATCCATCAAGAATTCCCGTCTCATCCTGGATTTATTGACCACCATGGGAATCGGCAAGGAACGGGTCATCTTTGCGATGAATCGGTATGATCGGCGCTTTGCCATCACCCCTGAGAGGGTCGGCGAAAACCTGAAGCATGAAATTGCCGTGGCGATTCCGCTGGATGAAAAAACAGCCATTAACGCGGTCAATCGCGGCGTTCCATTTATGCTGGATAACAAATCCCAGCCCATTGGAAAGGGGATTTTCTCGCTTGCAGAAACCGTTCGCGCGCGCCTGATTTCCCTTGAAAATGAGGGTGAGGGTTCGGCGGTTAAACGGTAAGGAGATAGAGCATGTCTTTATTGAAGCGTATCGAACAGGGGCAGGGCGGGCAGCCGGCGAATAATACTCCTGCTCCTGCGGGACCAAAACCCGGGGGCGGCGATCAGGGCGCTTCCGGCGGCGGAGGCGGCGATTCTTCGCGCCTGTCTTCACTGCAAGCCAGAAGGGTCAATGCGCCCATCACCACGCCCCAGGCTGGTTCCTATTTTGATCTCAAGACCCGGGTGCAGAACAAACTGCTTGCTGAGATCGACCCATCAATGGACGTCTCCCGGACCGATGAAGTCCGGCGTACCATTCAAAATCTCTTCGAGCAGATC
The DNA here is from genome assembly GCA_016703605.1 of Candidatus Villigracilis adiacens. GTDB lineage: Bacteria > Chloroflexota > Anaerolineae > Anaerolineales > Villigracilaceae > Villigracilis > Villigracilis adiacens. The sequence continues at coordinate 196,732 of JADJBU010000007.1, forward strand.
CTGACGGAAGAAAACATCGTCCTCTCGCGCCCGGAGCGCGCGAGGCTGTTCGAACAAATTTCGGCGGAAATCCTCGGTTTTGGTCCGTTGCAATCGCTGCTCGAGGACGACACCATCACAGAAATCATGGTGAACGGACCAAAGAATGTATATATCGAGCGCAAAGGCAAGGTTCACCGCGTTCCGATCACCTTCGAGAACAACGACCACGTCATGCGCATCATCGACCGTATCGTGGCCCCGCTTGGCAGGCGTATCGATGAATCCAGCCCTTATGTGGATGCCCGCCTCCCGGACGGCTCCCGCGTGAACGCCGTCATTCCGCCCATCTCGCTGGTGGGACCGGTGCTGACAATCCGTAAGTTTTCCAAGAATCCCATCACGGTCGATCAAATGGTTCAGTTTGGTTCGGTCAGTTCAGAGTCGGTTCAGTTTTTGAAAGCCTGCGTCGAAGCGCGCTTGAACATCCTTATTTCCGGCGGTACGGGTTCCGGAAAGACAACCCTTCTGAACGTCCTTTCAGGTTTCATTCCCGGTGATGAACGCATCATCACCATTGAGAACGCGGCAGAATTACAGCTGCGCCAGGAACATGTGGTCACGTTGGAATCCCGCCCGCCCAATATCGAAGGACGGGGTGAAATTACCATCCGCGATCTTGTGATGAACTCCCTGCGTATGCGTCCTGAGCGCATTATCGTTGGCGAATGCCGCGGCGGTGAAACTTTGGACATGCTCCAGGCGATGAATACGGGTCATGACGGTTCCATGACCACCGCCCATGCCAACTCTCCGCGCGATGCCCTGGCCCGTATCGAAACCATGTGCCTGATGGCAGGTATGGACCTGCCCATCCGCGCGATCCGGGAGCAGGTTGCCAGCGCGGTGGACGTCATCTGCCAGCAGGAGCGTATGCGCGACGGCACCCGTAAAGTGACCACGATTGCCGAAGTGAGCGGCATGGAGGGCGACGTGATCACCATGACGGATATCTTTGTATTCGAACAGACCGGCACGGAAAACGGACGCATTGTGGGGCGTCTGCGCCCGACCGGATTGCGCCCGAAGTTTATGGATAAAATCGAAGCCGCAGGCATCCACCTGCCGCCGTCCATTTTTGGCATCGGCGAACGAAGACGGTATTAATCGCATGGCTGCGAACCCCATACTTGAGGAAATCATTCAATGAACTGGGTAATCATCGGCGGCGGAGGCGTCCTGATCGTTCTGCTGGTCATCGGTTTGATCGCTTCCCTGAATAGCGAGCGGAACCTGGTCGAGGAGCGTCTCAGTCAGTACCTTGAAGACGATGACCAAAAAGAGATCGACAAGGAAGCCCAGAAGTATGTCATTACCAACTGGGTATCCAAGCGGGTAGAAAAAACCCCGATCGGCGGCAATATTGCCCGCGAACTTGCCCGCGCAGACATGAAGCTTAAAGTTGCCGAATACATCGTTTTGATCGCGTTGAGCATCCTGTTCTTTGGGTTGGTGGCATGGTTCCTTGGCAACCAGCATTGGATATCGGCGGTGATCGGATTGGTGATCGGCGCGATCGCGCCGCGCTTTTACCTCAAATCACAGCAGAGAAAACGGCTTCAGAAATTCAGCGACCAGCTTCCCGACATGCTGAATTTGATGGTCAACGGACTGCGCGCGGGTTACTCCACCATGCAGGCGTTGGAGGCGATCAGCAAGGAACTGCCCCCGCCCATCAACGATGAATTTCGGCGCGTCGTCCAGGAATTGCAGATCGGCATACCGATGGAAACCGCGCTCGATAACCTGCTTCGCCGCATCCCCAGCGACGACCTGGATTTTGTTATTACTGCGATCAATGTGCAGCGCGAGGTCGGCGGTAATCTCTCTGAAATTCTCGATAATATTTCCTTTACCATCCGCGAGCGCATCCGCATCAAGGGCGAGGTCCGTGTAATGACAGCCCAGGTGCGCACTTCTGGAACGGTGCTTTCCCTCATCCCCTTTGGTTTGACCCTCATCCTTTGGTTTCTCAACCCGGAATATCTCATGTCCATCACTGCCAAAGGGAATTTGTGCGCTGGAGCCATCATCTGCGTCGTCCTGGGGTTGATCTTTACCGGTTATTTCATCATGATGCGAATTGCGGATATCGAGGTGTAGCATGGATAATCTTGGAACCATTATTGGAATCGTCGTTGTCGCTGCCATTGTCGGCGTCATTGTCTTTGTGGTGGTGATCGGCGCCCGGCTTGCCCGTCAGGCTCAGGGCGATGACGATGGAGACCCGGTTCTGGCTCGCCTGGCTGAGGCGACCCAGCGCGGCGAGAATGTTTCGCTTGAAGACATCGAGCTCCAACAGCCCTTCATGCAGCGTGTCGTCGTTCCGGTTGCCAGGCGCATGGGCGAAATTTCGGCGCGGTTTACCCCCGAAAAACTCCTTCAGGAAACCACCCTCAAGATTGAACTTGCCGGAAACCCCGGGCGGATCGACGCCGCCACCTTTCTTGCCACGCGCTTCGTCGGCGCTGCAATTTTTGGCGGGCTTCTGGCTTTGATTTCCAACATGCCGCAGGTGACGTGGCCCTTGGGACGCATCATCCTTGTCGTTACCCTGTTCACCGTCCTCGGCTTTTTCTTCCCGCAAATGTGGCTCTCGTCCCGCATCACCCGCCGTCAGAATGAGGTGCGCAAGGCTCTGCCAGACGCTCTCGACCTCCTGACGATCTGTGTGGAGGCTGGCTTGGGCTTCGAAGCCGCCATGTCTAAGGTGGCGGACAAGTGGGAGAATGAGCTCTCCATCATGTTTGGGCGGTGTATCCGCGAAATTCAACTTGGTAAAACCCAGCGCGAAGCGATGAGAGACATGGCTGACCGGATCGGGCTGCCCGAGTTGACGAGTTTTGTGGCGGCGGTCATTCAAAGCCAGCTGCTCGGTGTGAGTATGGCAAAGGTGTTACGCATCCAGTCTGACCAGATGCGTATGAAGCGGCGGCAGCGGGCGGAGGAGGAGGCTCACAAAGCCCCGGTCAAGATGATCATTCCCATGGCGCTGTTGACCTTCCCATCGATCATGATCATTTTGATGGCTCCCGCCGCTTTCCAGATTGCAGATGCCTTTGCGCCGTTTCTCGGGAATTAACCCGGGACGGTTTTGCCGATTTGAATCAGGGAGGGTTCGATGGCAGAAAATTGGAAATACAAAGCCTATCGGTCCATCTTTGGCGCGCTCGACCTGCTCTATCCGCCTGAATGCGGCGGGTGCGGCGCTGCCGGTTCGCGCTGGTGCGGCGATTGTCACCAGCGGGTAAAGATTTTGGATGGCGTTTTGTGCGATGTGTGCGGTTTGCCGCAGGAAAGCCCCGAGCCTTGTAAAGACTGCCTTGATGATCGTCCGCGTTACCGCGCTTTGAGAGCCTGGGCGGTATTCGAAGATCCAATTCGGTCCGCGCTGCATGTATTGAAGTATCGGCGCAATTTTTCGATGGGTGATTCTCTTGCGGCGGCAATGCTGCCCTTTGTCCGGGACCTGGGCTGGAACGCGGATATGGTTGTTCCGATCCCGCTTGGGAGACATCGCCTGCGCGAAAGGGGCTATAATCAGGTTGCCATGATCGCAAAGCCGCTTGCCATGGGTTTGGGAGTGAATTATTCTCCAAGGGCGCTTAAACGCCGGAAGGAGACGCGGTCGCAGGTGGGATTGAGCCGGGAGGAGAGAAAACAAAATGTTCATAGCGCCTTTCAGGCGGATAAAAACGCGCGGGGAAAGATTGTGCTGATCATCGACGATGTTTCGACAACCGGTTCGACTTTATCATCCGGCGCGGACGCTTTTTACGCGTCTGGCGCCAGGGAAGTCTATGCGTTGACTGTCGCGCGCGCGCTGCCCCATCACGATCTGGCGGTCGCCTGACGCGCAGGTGTTTGTAACTCACAACCCAAAAAGGAGCTTTTCATGTCCAACAAAGTGGAAGTTCAGACACGTCACATTCGTATGACCGAACGGATCGAGGAGTATGTGACCAAAAAGGCGGGAAATCTCGACCATTACCTGTCTGCCATCGAAGACGCCCGCGTGGAGTTGTCTCACCACAAGGCGGCGCGGGATGCCAAGGACCGGAATGTCGCCCAGGTGACTGTATTCGGCAAGGGCTTCACCTTTCGTTCCGAGGAACGCGCCGATGAAGCCCTGACAGCCTTCGACAAGGCAATGGATAACCTCCAGCGTCAGATCGAGAAATACAAGGGCAAGCATTATCACGGGCGCGGAGACGGGCGGTCTGCCGCTGAGGTGGCGGACGATATCATTGATTACGAGACGGGCGAACTTTCGCCGATCTTTGCCAAACGGAAAAAATTCACCCTTTACCCCATGAGCGAGGATGAGGCGCTGGTTCAGATGCGCAACCTCGGGCATGATAACTTCTTCGTGTTTTACAACGCGGAGACGAGCAGGATCAATGTGTTGTACCGCAGGCGTAACGGGAGTTACGGTTTGATCGAGCCGGAACTTGGATGACAAAAAGAACGGGCTGACGTAGTCAGCCCGTTCTTGATTCGGAACCCAGCCTGCTTTCGATGAGGATGAAACAAAGGAGGAGCGCCGCCCAGGCGAAGACCTGTCCGTTTCTGTATTGCCCGAGCAGAAGGCTGGGTACCGGGTAAAAGGCTTGCAACAGGATCTGTGAGGCGGAGGTCAACGCGGCGAAGGATAGGAAGATAATGCCGGGACGGGGATTCTGCCCGAAGCGCCAGACCCAGCCGAGGGTCAGCAGGGAAGCGAGAACTTCGTAATGGCTGACCGGGTGAGTCGTTTCATCCTGGAATTGGATTCCCCACGGGGCGCTGGTCGGCGTCCCATGAATTGTTCCATCGGCAAGGTGACTTAATCCAAGACCGACGGCAAAGACGGCAAAGAATGGGGTCAGGGCGTCGAGCGAATTCCAAAAGCCGATCTGGCTGCGTTGACCATAGACCGCTGCGGCAAGCAGGGCAAATGCGAAGGCGCCGGGTGAATCGAAAAGGTTTGCGTTGATCGAAAAAATGTCGAGCGGCTTTTGGGCGAAGATGGCGATGTTTTGGAGGACGGACACGAGACGCCCGCCAAGGACGAAAGCCAGAAGCCCGAAAAACACGAGATTGTTGAGATCGTCTTTGCTGATGGTGTGACGTTCCGCGCGGCGTTCGGAGAGCGTCAACCCAAGCCAGGCGGCGGCTACGAGAAACAGCATGTGGCGCGGCGGCGCGAAAAGGTTTTGAAATGCTTCGAGCATTATTTCAACGCCTCCTCGACGCGGATGCGCAGCAGCGATTCGGACATCGGTCCGCCAATGACGATCTCGGTGATGATGCCGTAGCGGTTGATGAAGTAGGATGAAGGCAGGGAGCGCGCCTGGTACGCGCGGGCGGTGTCGCCTGTTTCGTCGAGCAGGATGGGTATGGTCAGGTTATATTCTTCGATAAAGGGTGCAAGGTCGAGGGGGTTATCCTGGTAGGTTTGGTCCACAGCCAGCACGATGAAACCCTCGCTGCGATACTCGTTGTAGACCTTTTCGATGGCGGGCATTTCCGCCTGGCAGGGCGGGCACCAGGTTGCCCACATGTTGACAAGGACGGCGCTGCCTCTGAGATCGGAGAGGGTGTAGGTTTCACCTTCGGGGGTTTTGAGCGAAAAATCGGGGGCGGGGAAACCGGCTTGAGGGGCGGGGTCTGCAGCTGCAACCGGGCCCGGCTGGACGGAGAGGGAAACCCAGGCGGCTCCGGCGATCAGGGTCAGAATGTAGAAAATGATTCTTTGGGTTTTATCCATGAAGTTTGGATGTAAAATAGGTTTTATTTCTTTCGTGCCTGCAACCTGCCTTCTGAATGACCGGCTGCTGCAGGCGGGCGTCTTCTCTATCTTACTATGCTTTTTAACCAACCCATTTTCGTCGGTGTCGACCCGGCTTCACCCCAAAAATCCTTTACTTATGCGGCGCTGGATAAAGGGATGAATCTCATTGCGCTTGCCGACGCCGAGTTGGATGAATTAACCGCCTTCCTCGCGGGGCTGCCGTTCGCCACTGTGGCGGTCAATTCGCCGTCGGGGGTGAATCGTGGTCTGGTGCGCGAGATGAAGCCGGAGATGTTCAAGACCCTTAAGTCGCGCGCATCCGGCTTTCGTATGGCGGAATTCGAACTGCGTGAACGCGGAATCGCTGTAACAGGCACGCCTGCAACCGTGGCAGCCTGCCCGGCGTGGATGCAATCCGGTTTTTCCCTGTATCGCAAATTGGAAAGGATGGGTTTTAAAAAATACCCGGCAGGGGATGATGCCCCCCATCAAGTATTGGAAACCCACCCGCACGCCGCGTTTTGCGCACTGGCTGGAACCGCTCCGCAGACCAAGATTTCGCTGGAGGGAAAGATCCAACGCCAGTTGCTGCTCTATGAAGCAGGCATGCGCATCAAAGACCCGATGGATTTCTTCGAGGAGATCACACGCCATAAAATGCTCAGGGGAACCTGGCCCCTCGAACTGTTATATTCAGCGGAGCAACTCGATACCCTTGCCGCCGCGTATACCGCCTGGATGGCGGCGCACAGGCCCGAACAGGCGACCAGCCTTGGAGACCCGCGCGAGGGAACGATCATTCTCCCAGCAACGAATTTAAAGGAAAAATATTAAAGCCGGATGGTAAAATTTCGCCCATGACAAACAACGACCTGCAAACCCGCGCAACCAACACACTTCGTTTTCTTTCCGCCGACGGCGTGCAAAAAGCCAACTCGGGGCATCCCGGTCTGCCGATGGGGGCGGCGGCGATGGCGTTCACGATCTGGACCCGTCACCTGAGACACAGCCCCCGCAACCCAAAGTGGATGGGACGCGACCGCTTCATTCTTTCGGGCGGGCATGGCTCGATGCTTCTATACTCTCTCCTCCATTTGACCGGGTACGACCTATCTTTGGAGGACTTGCAGAATTTCCGTCAGTGGGGAAGTCTCACACCCGGGCATCCCGAATACGGCTGGACCCCCGGCGTGGAGTTGACCACCGGCCCGCTGGGCGCGGGTTTCTCCAGCGGAGTGGGCATGGCGATTGCGGCGGCGCATCTGACGGCGACTTTCAACAAACCCGGTCATGAATTGATCGATTCGTACATCTACGCCATCGTCACAGACGGCGACCTGATGGAAGGCGTTGCTTCGGAAGCGGCATCGCTGGCGGGACATCTCTCGCTCGGCAGGTTAATCTATCTCTATGACGATAACAAAATTTCCATTGACGGCTCGACGGATTTAGCCTTCACCGAAGACCGCGCCAAACGCTTCGAAGCCTACGGCTGGCACATCCAGCGCGTAGACGACGGCAACGACGTGGAGTCCATTGACGCAGCCATCAAAGCCGCCAAAGCTGATCCGCGCCCGTCATTGATTTTGTGCCGCACCATCATCGGCTTCGGCTCCCCGAACCGGCAGGGGACGCAGAAGGCGCACGGCGAACCTCTCGGCGATGATGAACTCAACGCCGCAAAGGAAAATCTCGGCTGGGAAAAAGAGCCGCGTTTCCTCATCCCCGACGATGCTTTGGAATTTTTCCGCAAGGCAGTGGACCGTGGACGCGAACTCGAAGCAGACTGGAAACTTCGGCTTGAAGCGTATACCCGTCTCTTTCCCGACCTTGGCGCCGAATTCAACCGCCGCGTGTTGATGAATAAACTGCCCGAAGGCTGGGAATCTGCCCTGCCAATTTTTCCCGCCGACGCGAAGGGCATGGCGACCCGCGCCGCTTCCGGCAAGGTCATTAACGCGATTGCCGCGAAACTGCCCGAACTGATCGGCGGCTCGGCGGATCTGGCTCCCTCGAATAACACTAAAATCGAAGGTTCGCCCGCCTTCCAAAAAGATTCTCCCGCCGGGCGCAATTTTCACTTTGGCGTGCGTGAACATGCGATGGGTTCGATCCTCAACGGTATGGCGGTCTTCGGCGGCGTGATTCCCTACGGCGCGACCTTCCTTGTCTTTGCAGATTACATGCGCGCGGCGGTTCGTCTGGCGGGGCTTTCGCATTACCCGTCCATTTTTATTTTCACGCATGACTCGGTTGGCTTGGGCGAAGATGGTCCCACGCACCAGCCGGTTGAACATCTCACTTCTTTGCGATTGATTCCCAATCTCGTTGTACTCCGCCCGGCGGATGCCAACGAGACGGCTCAGGCGTGGAAAGTTGCCATTTCACGCAGAGACGGCCCCACTGTGCTGGCATTAACCCGCCAGAATGTCCCAACGCTCGAAGTAGGACAAGTCTACGACTTGTCCCGCGGCGCTTATGTGCTCAAAGACTTCGGTATTCCTGAGATCATTCTCATGGCGTCCGGCTCGGAAGTGAGTCTCGTTCTTGAAGCGGCGCAAAAACTGGCGGACGAAGGTAAAGGCGTGCGGGTGGTTTCCTTCCCAAGTTGGGAACTGTTCGAGAAACAGGACGAAGCCTATCGCGAGTCTGTATTGCCGAAAAACATCCAGAAGCGACTCGCCGTCGAAGCGGGATCAAGCCTCGGCTGGGAACGATACGCGCAGTCCGTCATCGGCATTGACCGCTTCGGCGCATCCGCCCCGGCGAAAGTCATCTTCGGGAAACTGGGTTTCACGGTTGAGAATGTTGTGGCAAGGGCAAAAGAATTGTAACGCCGACTTAAGTCGGCATTACAGGAGTATTCATGAAAGTAGCAGTCGGTTGCGACCACGGCGGGTTTCCATTGAAAGAAGTAGTCATTGAAGCGGTCAACGCATTGGGGCATGAAGTAATTGATGTTGGGACGTTCAGCGCCGATGCCGTGGACTTCCCTGATTTCGTGAAAAAAGTCGGCGAGAAAGTGCAAAGCGGTGAAGCCGGGCGCGGAATTTTGATCTGCGGCTCCGGCATCGGCGCGGCGATTGCGGCGAATAAGATGAAGGGCGTGTACGCTTCGATCTGCCACGATACCTACTCGGCGGCGCAGGGCGTGGAACACGACGCCATGAACGTGCTGTGCATGGGCGGGCGCGTGATCGGACCGGAATTGGTCAAAGTGATTGTGCCTGCCTTTTTGGACGCGGAGTATCTCGGCGATAAAGCAGGCGGCGAGCGTTTTGCGCGAAGAGTGGGGAAGATCAGAAAGATGGAAGAAGACAGTGAGTAGTGAGTGGTGAGTAGTGAATGGTGAGTAGTGAATAGTGAATGGTGAATGGTGAATGGTGATGGTTCTTGAAGCCATTCCCTATTCCCTATTCCCTATTCCCTGTTTCCTATTCCCCGTTTCCCATGAACTATTCTCTTAATTTCAAGGAGCAATTTTTATAATGTCCGACTCGATCAAGAAACTGACCGCCCTCGGTCAATCGCTTTGGTACGACAATATTCAAAGAAAACTTCTCGTCAACGGCGAACTCAACGCCATGATTCAGCGCGGCGATATTCGCGGCGTGACCTCCAACCCGACCATTTTCCAGAACGCCATCGCCAAGACCGACGATTACGACGCGGCGTTGACTCCGCTGGCGTGGGCGGGCTGGGATGCGGAAAAAATCTTCTGGCAGCTGGCAGTGGAAGATATTCAGGAAGCCTGCGATCTCTTCCGCCCGCTGTACGACCAGACCAAAGGCGGCGACGGTTATGTGAGCCTGGAAGTCAGCCCGCTTCTGGCGCGCGATACTGAAAGCACGATCAAACAGGCGCGGGAACTTTGGGAGCGCGTCAACCGCCCGAACCTGATGGTGAAGATTCCCGCCACAAAGGAGGGTGTGCCTGCCATCCGCGCCAGCATTGCGGCGGGCATCAACGTCAACGTCACGCTCATCTTTTCGCTCTCGCGTTACGCCGAAGTGATGAACGCCTATCTCGAAGGCATCGAAGAGCGTGTTGCCAACAACCTGCCCGTTCAGCATATCGCGTCAGTCGCTTCGTTCTTTGTCTCGCGCGTTGACACAAAAATAGATCCCAAACTCCCCGAAGATTCCCCCCTGCGCGGAAAAGCCGCCGTCGCAAACGCCAAACTCGCCTACGAACAATTCGAAGCCATCTTCACCTCGCCGCGTTTTGCCACGCTCAAAGCCCGCTTCCGCGCGCGTGTGCAGCGTCCGTTGTGGGCGTCCACCGGAACCAAAAATCCGAAATACCCCGACACGCTTTACGTGGACGAACTCATCGGTCCCGACACCGTCAACACCGTGCCGCCCGCCACGCTCGACGCCTTCCGCGATCACGGCGCGGCGAACATGACCATCACCCGCGATCTTGATGGCGCGCAGAAAATCTTTGTTGACCTGAAAGCCCTCGGCATTTCGATGAGCGCTGTCACGCAGGAACTCGAGGATGAAGGCGTGAAAGCCTTTGACGACGCCTTCAAGTCTTTGCTGGATTCCATTGAAATGCGACGGAAGGCTGCGCCCGCTTCGATCGCGCCGCTTGCTGATTCTGTTTCCAAACGTTTAGCCACGCTGCAAGCGGATTCTTTTCCCCGCCGCCTCTGGGAGCATGACGTCACCCTCTGGGCAAACGACCCCGCAGGGCAGAAGGAAGTCAGCATTCGCCTCGGCTGGCTGGACTCGATTGAAGACGCCCGTAATCGACTCGACGGCTATCTCTCTTTTGCCAAACAAGTCCATGACGAAAAGATAGACCGTGTCCTGGTCATCGGCATGGGCGGCTCATCGTTGACCGCTGAAGTGTTGAGTTCGCTCATGGCAAATTTCAACGTCGAAGCCAAACTCTCGCTCGCCATTCTCGACTCGACCGACCCCAATCAAGTGATGAAAACCTTCGAGAGTTATCCGCCCGCAAAGTCGTTGTACATCGTCGCCAGCAAATCCGGCGGGACGGCTGAACTGATGGCAGCGCTCGATTACGTTTGGGAGTTGAGCGGGAAGGACGGCTCGCGCTTCATCGTCACCACCGACGCGGGCACGTCCCTGCAAAAACTCGCCGAAGAACGCGGCTTCCGCAAAGTCTTCAACGCGGATCCCAACGTGGGCGGACGTTTCTCCGCGCTGACGGATTTCGGTCTGGTTCCCGCCGCTTTGCTCGGCATGGACATTGACAGGTTGCTCGACTCCGCCGACCGGATGCGCAGTCAATCGCTGGCGGACGTCCCTGCGGCGCGTAACCCCGGCGTGGCGTTGGGCGCTCTCCTCGCAGAGTCCGCTTTGATGGGCAGGGACAAGCTCACCGTCCTGGCTGATGCGCAGGTATCCGCTTTGGCGGGGTGGGTGGAGCAGGTCGTCGCGGAGTCCAGCGGCAAACATGGCAGGGGAATCCTCCCGGTCGCGTTGGAACCGCTGGGCAAACCTGAAGATTATGGCGATGACCGCTTATTCATCTACATCCGAAGCAATGGCGAACTTGACGCCGGAGTCGCCGCGCTCAAAGATGCAGGTTTCCCCATCATCCAATTATCAATTACCAATCTCCACGACGCAGGCGCGGAATTCTTTCGCTGGGAGATCGCGATCTCGACGGCTTGTTCCATTTTGGGAATCAACGCCTTCGACCAGCCCGACGTGCAGGACAGCAAACTGCGCACGATTGCCAAGATCAAGGATTTTCAGGCGACGGGGAAGTTGGCGGATGTTGATTTGTTCGAAACGCCAAACGCCAAACATGAATTGGAAAATTTCCTTTCCGAGCCGCAGGCGGGTGAGTTTGTCTCGATAAACGCTTACCTTCCGCGAAATGGGGAGATGATCGAAGCCATTCAAACCTTGCGGACCAATATCCGCGCGAAGACCAAACTGCCGGTAACGGCTGGATTCGGCCCGCGCTTCCAACATTCGACGGGGCAGTTCCACAAGGGCGGTCCCAACAAGGGACGCTTCATCCAGTTCGTGTACGATGCCGAAAACGACATGGACATCCCCGGACAGGGCTTGAGTTTTGGGACGCTTATCCGCGCGCAGGCATTGGGCGATTATGAAGCCTTGAAAGCGGCGGGGCGCAAGGTGTTGCGAATCCGATTGTCGAAACCGGGCGATGTAAACGGTATAATGGATTCATAGTAAAGGAGTGATCCATGTTTAATGTGGACGAGCGGATTGTCCGTATTCATATTGAAAAACTGCCCGAAGGCGTTTATTTGGCAACATCGGAGGATGTTCAAGGGCTGGTTGCTCAGGGACGCACGATTGCGGAAACCCTTGAAATTGCCCGCGATGTTGCCAGGAAACTTATCGAGGCTCAAACCGATATTCATCTTCCGCTGGCGGATGACAGTTTTGACTACCCTCTTATTGTGAGTTGAAGCGATGGGAAGACTCGCGGGGTTTCGTTATCGAGATATAACAAAAAAACTCAGAGCCTTGGGCTTTGAGTTTTTTCGCCATGCGGCGGGAAGCCATGAAATATGGAAGAATGAAAGAACTGGCAGATTCACAACCATCCCAAATCATTCGGGGGACATGCCTGAAGGAACACTCAGGGCAATTTTGAAACAAGCCGGGATTGAGCCAGACGAATTTTTGAGGCAAAAATAATGAGCATTCTCGCCGTTGCAAAATGCGTTCCCTGTCGTGGCGGCGAACCGGCGTTGACGGAAGCCGAGATCGCCGAACTTCTGCCGCAAGTCCCTGCATGGGAATTGGTCGAAGTGGACGGAATAAAACGCCTGGAGCGCCTGTTCAAATTCAAGGATTACGCCGAGGCGGTGGCGTTCACGAACAAGATCGCCGCGATTGCCGAGGAGGAGGATCACCATCCGCGGATCGTGCTGGAGTGGGGGAGGGTGACCGTCCAATGGTGGACGCATGTGGTGAAGGGTTTGCACAGGAACGATTTCATCATGGCGGCGAAAACGGATGAGATGTTCGGATAACAAAGGCGACCCGTAAGGGTCGCTCTTTTGTTTAACCGGTGTCGAACGTCTCCTGACGTTCGACTCTCTCTCTCCAAAGTCTGGAGGTTTTGGACTCCGTATTTATACCTTCAACGCACGCTTTCTCTTTGCAATGTTATCCAGCATAAGGAAGAGTTGGATCACGATCTTGAATTCCCCTGCCCAGCCGACGACCGCTGCCAACAGCGCGGCAAAACCCCTGGGCTGCGGAGGCAGTTTCACGGCGGATGAAAAGTCCACGATGCGGTCGTCGAGTCGGAAGGCGTACCGGCTGATCTTCGAAATTTTCGGTTCAGTTAAAAGAAAGTCCCGAACCTGTTCGCGTTCCTTCGGCGTCATCCATTGCGGGAGGTCGCCGGTGGCTTTGAAATCACAGAGCAGGGCGAGGTCGCGCAGCTGGGCTTTGTGTTCCTCCTCCAGCGTGTTTTCCCTGGCGGTGAAATACTCCACGTCCGAATCAATGCTGACAAGCGGTTTGAGCCACAGGCGGTTGACGACCGTGCGAATCGCGTTCCTTGCGCTTGGGGTCGAAAAATTTTGCATATATTTCTCGTAAAGATTGTTTTCCCACTCGTGCGAAACGTCCGGTCCGATGCGGATGGCGTCGCACAAGCCCAATGCGGGAAGGATCGGGACTCCGCACGTCAGGAGATACGCGCCTTCGCCCATGGCGTTTCGCATCAGGCGCAGCGCCTCGCGCAGCGCGGCTTCCCGCGGTATATCCCTGCGCCGTTTCCCGACCATCGCCCCCGGATAAAGGAAGTCGAGTTTGTAGTAGTCAAAGCCCCAGCGGCGCACCCGCTCCATGAGCGCAACCAGCCACGAGATTACGTCGGGATGCGTGGTGTCGAGGGCGTAGAAATCGTGTCCCCAGTAGGTGTATCCCCCCGATACCGGATTCCCTTTCTCGTCGCGCACGAGCCAATCTGGATGATCCCGATAAACCCGCGACGATTCCGAAACGATCAATGGGGCAAGCCATAATCCCGCCCGCCTGCCCGTGGATTTGATCTTCTTCGCCAGCGCCTCCATGCCCGAAGGAAATTTATCATTTGGCTCCCAGTCGCCGACATCTTTTTGCCAGCCGTCGTCCACCTGCAATACATCGAATGGCAAATCTCCGAGCAGGTCGAAGGTTTTATGCAGCAGTTCTTCGGTGATGTTCATGTACAGGCTGTACCACGAACACCACACGCGCGGCGCGTGATTTTTTTCCGCGATCCCAAAACGAATGCCCAATTGACCGGCGTACTCATCGAAGACCTGATCCTCGCTCCCAAACGCGGCGAACCATTCGATTTCGCCCGCCTCGCTCCGCCCTTCGAGTTGATTCTGTTTCAGGAACACGTGCGCGTCTGTGGCTAACGCTCCCAGGAGAAGGACTTTCCCGTCCGCAAATTCGACCGCGCCCAGCCACGACCCGTGCGGATTCGTCTCCCGCGCATAAACGACGTCAGTCTGATATACGTGAAAAAAATACGGCTTTTGAATCGGAAGGGGGGTGGAGATGTCCGTCCATGCCGCGAGAGACCACGACTGCCAGCCGTGACTGTAATAGCGGACTGGAGTGGCGGGGAGTTCGATCTCGATTTCGCGTGAACGGATGATTTTTGTTTTTTGTATTTCGGAAGGATTTATTTTCATTGTTGTATCCCAGCGGTCGTCCCATTGTAAAGGAAAACCTTTCCATGCGCAAAGCATGGCTCCTGCAAGGGAGCATTCAAATGTTGTAGATTCCTCTGCGCGATGATACGCGGGGCTGAAGCCGCCTGATTTTTTTTTTCGCGATGTTCGCTGCATTCGCGTTAAGCCTTTTCTCCCGATTTCGGGCTTGTCAAGCGACTATGCAAAAAACCATCATGCGCAAAAACTCTTCCCTTGACGAGCAAATAGCCGTAAGGTATATTTCTTGTGTCACTTTCGGAAAAGAAGCATATATAACATGTATGAATTCGACAAAACTGATATAAAAATCGTCAATTTGCTTCTGGAAGACGGGCGCATGTCCGCTTCCGAGATGGCGCGCCGCATGGGGGAGATTTCGGAGCGGGCGATCCGTTACCGCGTGGACAAGATGATCGAAGAGGGCGTCATTCAGATTAGCGCGGTGGTCAGCCCCGAGGCGCTCGGATTCAACATCAAAGCCGACGTCTGGCTGGAAGTGGAAGCCGACGCGGTTTTGGACGTTGCCAAAAAGATGGCTTCCTTCGAAAATGTGACGTACGTAGCCTGCGGCATCGGGCAGAATGACATCAGCATTCAGGTTGTGGCAAAGGACACATCGGAGATCTATTATTTCGTCACCGAAGTTGTCCGCAAGGTTCCGGGGGTGCGCAAGACCACAACCTCCATCGTGCCGATCATTCTCAAAGATGTTTACCAGTGGAGAGTGCCAGAGCGCATAGCAAACGAACTGTCAGAGAACGAAACCATTCCAGCATCCAAATAACGTACCGCAACCTTCAGGTTGCGACAAGGAGCAATCATGTTCGGTTCGAAGACTCAGGCGCTCCAGCAGCGGGCATTGAAAGTCGCACCGCTGGGAGTAAATTCCAATTTCCGTTTTTGGGGGGAAGGCATCACCCCGTACGTTCAAAAAGCCAAGGGAGGCTACCTGTGGGACGTGGACGATAAAAAATATATTGATTACCGCATGGCGTTCGGTCCCATTATTCTGGGTCACGCCTTCGATGAAGTAGACCAAAAAGTCATCGAAGAAATTCAAAAAGGCATCCTGTTTGCCATGACGGGGGAGTTGGAGATCGCAGTCGCTGAGATGATCGTCGAAATGTCCCCGGCGATTGACATGGTGCGCCTCGCCTGTTCCGGCACCGAAGCGACCATGCACGCCATCCGCGTGGCGCGCGCCTATACCGGGCGCGACATCATCCTCAAGTTCGAGGGCAATTATCACGGAATGCACGACCATGCCTTGTGGTCCACCTATGCGCCTGTGGACGCCTACGGGAATCGCCGCAGTCCCATCCCGGTTCCGGCGTCGTCGGGCATTCCCAAAGCGATGCGCGAATTTATCATCACGCTGCCGTTCAACGATTTCGAAGGCTTCGAGCGTGTGATGCGTTCCTATGGCGAGCAGATCGCCGCCGTCATTACCGAGCCGTGTCAGGGCAATTGCGCCGCGATCAACCCGCAGGATGGCTTTCTGCAACTTATCCGCAAGAAGACCGAGGAATATGGCTGTGTCTTCATTTTGGATGAAGTGAAGACGGGATTCCGAATCGCAAACGGCGGAGCGCAGGAATACTACCGCCTCAACCCGGACCTGGTCACGTATGCCAAAGCCCTGGGCAACGGCTACCCGATAGCGGCGTTCGGCGGCAAACGCGAGATCATGTCCATCATCGGGCATGGAGTGGCGCAAGGCGGGACGTACACCAACAACAAACCCGGCGTGGCGGGAGCGTACGCCACCTTGAGCCTGCTTAAATCCAAACCGATTCTCAAGACAATCGAAAAACGCGGACAGCGCCTGATGGACGGCTTGAAGGAAATCTTCGAAGAGAATGATATTCCCGCCGTGTTCACCGGTTACCCGGCGATGTTCTCCTTCTCACTCGGCGTCGAGTCAGTCACCTGTCAGCGCGACTGGCAGGAATCTGACCGCGAGATGTATCTACATCTTGTAGAGAAAGCCATCGAAAAGGGAGTCATGCCCGACCACGACGCCCGCGAACCCTGGTTCCTCTGCTACGAACACTCCGACGCGGATATTGATGAGACGTTGAACGTGTATGCGGAGATTGTGAAAGAAGTGAAGAAATAAGCGAGTTATAAGTTGAAGGTTGCAGGTTGAAGGTTTAACTTTCAACTTTCAACTTGTAACCTTCAACCTCAAACCGAGGAAACCCATGTCCAACCTAACTACAAAAGAGATCGTCAACCTCAGCAAGGAATACACCTTCTTCTCATGGTCTGTGCAGGGACAGGTCAATCCCATTTCCGTCGAAAAAGCGGAAGGGATTTACTTCTGGGACACGGACGGGAAGCGTTACATTGATTTTTCGTCACAGTTGATGAATACCAACATCGGGCATCAACATCCGAAGGTTGTCAAAGCCATTCAGGATCAGGCGGAAAAACTTTGCTTTGTGCATCCGGGCAACACGACGGATGTCCGCGCGTTGTTGGGGAAGAAACTGGCGGAAGTCACCCCCGGTAATTTGAAGAAAACCTTCTTCGCCCTCGGCGGCGCGGAAGCGAACGAGAACGCCATCAAGATTGCGCGTTTTTATACGGGACGCCATAAGATTTTGGCGCAATACCGTTCCTATCACGGCGCGACTCACGGCTCGATTGCCCTGACCGGTGATTACCGCCGGAACGCCGTCGAACCGACCATGCCGGGGGGCGTGCATTTCATGAACCCGCATTGCTATCGCTGTCCGTTCGGGCAGAAGAAAGAATCCTGCAAGCGCGAGTGCATTTCGCATTTGGAAGAAGTCATCAAATATGAAGGTCCCGACAAGATCGCGGCCATCATCATGGAAGGCGTTGTCGGCTCGAACGGCATCATTGTCCCGCCGGATGATTATTGGCCCCGCGTCCGCGAGATTTGCGATAAATACGGCATCCTGCTCATCTCCGACGAAGTCATGAGCGGATGGGGGCGCACCGGCGAATGGTTTGCCGTGGACAACTGGAAGGTCGTCCCCGACATCATCACCACTGCCAAAGGCATCACCAGCGGATACGTCCCCCTAGGTGCGGTCGTCGTCTCGGATAAGATCGCCGAGTTCTTCGAGGACAAATATCTCTACGCCGGTCTGACGTATAACGGTCACGCCCTGGCTTGCGCGGCGGCGCTCGCCACCATCGAAGTTTATGATGAGGACAACCTCATGGAAAACGCCAAAAAGATGGGAAATTATCTCGGCGAATGTCTTGAAGACATCAAAGCCAAACACCCTTCTGTGGGCGATGTGCGCTATATCGGGCTTTTCTCCACCATTGAGTTGGTCACTAGCCGCGAGACAAAAGAAATCATGTCTCCAACCGTGATGGCGGAAGTCGGCAAGGCCCTGCGTGAAAACGGTTTGTTCACCTTCATCATGGCAAACAACATGGGCAGCATGGTCTTCGTCGTCCCGCCGTTGTGCATCACGAAAGAACAGTTAGATGAAGGTCTTGCCATCGTCGAGAAGGCGCTGAACGTGGCGGATGGAAAACTCGTTTAAAGTAGTAACTGCTCAGCCTGTCATTTCGACGAGCGCGAGCGAGGAGAAATCTTGCACAATATTGAGAAAGATTTCTCGTGGCGCCTCGCGCCACTCGAAATGACAAGGCGAGGTAGTGAATTGGCAGGGTAGTTACTTAAAGTAAAAGGTTGCAGGCTGCAAGTTAAAACCTGAAACTTTCAACCAGTAACCTGCGACCGATTTTGGAGAAATCATGGAAATCCTGAACTACATCAACGGCGAATGGATCAAACCCAGCGTCAAAGAATACGCAGACGTCATCAACCCCGCCACCGGACAAGTGATCGCCAGAACGCCGCTTTGCTCGAAGGCAGATGTGGATGCGGCGGCGAAGGCGGCTAAAGAAGCCTTCGATGGCTGGCGCAGGACGCCGGTCAACGATCGCGTGCAGTATTTATTTAAACTGCGCAATATCATGCGAGAGAACAGCGATGAAATTGCAAAGCTCATCACGGACGAATGCGGCAAGACGTTTGAAGAAGCCAAAGCCGAAATGGTTCGCGCATACGAAAACGTGGAAGTCGCCTGCGGGATGCCGCACATGGGCAAAGGCGAATTCGTCGAAGATATCGCGCCCGGCATTGACGAGATCATGATCCGCCAGCCGGTGGGGGTGTGCGCCACCATCGCGCCGTTCAACTTCCCCGGCATGATTCCGTTCTGGTATCTGCCGTACGCGCTGGCGGCGGGCAACACCTACATCGTCAAGCCGTCTGAAAAAGTGCCGATGACGATGCAATTCATTTTCAAACTCATCGAGCAGGTCGGCTTTCCGAAAGGCGTTGTCAACCTGGTCAACGGCGCGAAGGAAACCGTGGACGGCATTCTCGAACATCCCGCCATTCG
Source organism: Candidatus Villigracilis adiacens (assembly GCA_016703605.1). Classification (GTDB taxonomy): domain Bacteria; phylum Chloroflexota; class Anaerolineae; order Anaerolineales; family Villigracilaceae; genus Villigracilis; species Villigracilis adiacens. The sequence continues at coordinate 215,618 of JADJBU010000007.1, forward strand.
CGCGATCACTTTTGTCGGCTCGACCAATGTCGCAAAATATATTTACGCGACTGCGGCTTCTCATGGAAAAAGAGTTCAGGCGCAGGGCGGAGCGAAGAATCCCGTCATCATTTTGCCGGATGCGGATATGGAAATGGCGACGAAGATCGTCGCCGACTCAGCCTTCGGGTGTGCTGGTCAGCGCTGCCTGGCGGTTTCCCTCGCTGTGACCGTGGGCGAATCAAAGAACCAATTCACCGAGTTGATCTGCGACGCGGCATCGTCCCGCGTGGTCGGCTACGGCATGGACTCGGGCGTGCAGATGGGACCCGTCATCAACACCGCTTCGATGCAGCGCGTCGAGCAGTTGATCGGTCTCGGCGCGAAGGAAGGAGCGGGCGTCCCTGTGGATGGGCGCGGGACGAAGGTCAAAGGCTATGAGCGTGGATCCTTCGTCAGACCGACGATCCTGTCCGAGGTCCAGCCGGGAAGCGAAATTGCCCGCACCGAAATCTTCGGTCCGGTGCTAAGTCTCATGCACGTCAAAGATATTGACGACGCGATCAAACTGGTCAACAGCGGGCAGTACGGCAATCAAGCCAGTTTGTTCACCACGAGCGGCAATGCGGCGAGACGATTCCGTTACGAAGCCGACGCGGGTAACATCGGCATCAATATCGGCGTCGCTGCACCGATGGCCTTCTTCCCCTTCAGCGGCTGGAAGGATTCCTTCTTCGGCGACATGCACGGTCAAAGCACGGATGCGGTCGAGTTTTTTACGCAGAAGAAGGTTGTAGTGGAGCGCTGGCCCAAGGAATGGACAGGGGGAGTTTCCCGGCGGCCAGCAACGAAACTTAGCCTGCCATTCGACGCTGCGAGAAAGGCGGATAGCGAATGGCGACACCCCCCCCCAAAACCACCATATTCGCCAAGCGCGCCCAGCCCCCGCCCAATGGAGGATCCGACCGGCGCCCCGCGCGCCCGTCGCCCCCCCCCCACAGGCAACCTTTCCCCCCCGGTGGTGAAGGTTACGCCGCAAACTTAAGTCTGCGGCACGGAAGAGGATTTATGACATAGGATTACGAAGACGCAATGGATTATTCATCGCGCTGGCTGGACATGAATTCAGAAGAACGAGTTCCCAACCCTCGAAGAGGCGCGCGGCATCATTGACGAGTCGAAGCAGAATTTTGCCGAGCATTACAACCGCAACTGGCTCGAATACCGCAAGTCTGTGACCGAGTCTGGCGATTGGGCGGCGGTGGAATGGAGCGGGTCTGGCGCGGTCTTTAAAGATGTGCTCGGGCGCGAGTACCTCGACTTCCTCGGCGGCTATGGCATGATGGACCTGGGCTGGAGTCATCCCGAAGTGGTGAAGACCGTCAAGGCGCAGTTGGATCGTTCGCCCATGCCCTCGCAGGAATTGCTCGACCCGCTGCGCGGCGTGCTGGCAAAGTTGATGGCGGAGATCACCCCCGGCGACTTGAAATACACCTGGTTCGGCGCGAGCGGCACCGAAGCCAACGAAGCCGCGATGAAGATCGCCAAACTGTACACTGGCAGGACAGCCTTCATCGTCGGCGTGAAAGCCTTTCACGGCAAGACAATGGGGTCGCTTTCGTTAATGGGCAAATCCGATTACCGCGCGCCGATGGGGCAGATGTATGCCGGGCAGGTTTATCACGTCCCGTTCGGCGATGCGGATGCGGTGGAAAAACAACTTGAAATCTGTGACAAGGTCGGCATCGGAGTCGCCGCGGTCATGTTCGAGCCGATTCAGGGCGAGTCGGGCGCGATTGTCCCGCCGGATGATTTCTGGCCCCGCATCCGTGCGGCGACGAAAAAATATGGCGTGTTGCTTATAGCGGATGAAGTGCAAACGGGTCTCGGTCGGACCGGGAAGTTGTGGGGCGTCGAGCATTGGAATGTCGTCCCCGATATTTTGACCGTGGCAAAATCCCTCGGCGGCGGAGTCATGCCCATCAGCGCGGTGACGACGACCGAGGAGATTTTCAAGCCGATGATGTATCCGAATCCCTTCATGCACACCACCACAACAGGCGGCGGCGCGCTGGCATGTTCGGCGGCAATTGCGGCGATCCATGTAACCCTGCGCGAGAAACTTTGGGAACAGGCTGCCGAAAAGGGCGCATACCTGATGCCGAAATTGCAGGATTTTGTTGTAAAATACCCGAACATTTTTGAAATGGTCACAGGCAGGGGATTGCTGATCGGCGTACATTTCAAAAAACCCCGAAACCGGCTACAAGGCGGCGTCTGGCTTGTTCAAACGGGGTGTGCTTGTGGCTGGAACCCTTACCAGCGCCCAAACCATTCGCATCGAACCGCCATTGGTGGTGTCTTATGAGCAGATGGATGCCCTGCTCGACCGCCTGGGCGACGCGTTGGCGGACATCAACAAATCCATGTAACCAAACTTCCTGAACTTGGAAGTCCAAATTTCATGACGGAGAAGATAGATGACCAGTGAATTTGCCGTTGAGTTACGAGATGTTGTCAAGAAGTTCATAACGCCGGAGGGGAATGAGTTGAACGCCGTCGATCATGTCACCATGCAGATCAGGAACGGCGAATTCTTCTCGATGCTGGGCTCTTCGGGCTGCGGAAAGACCACGTCCCTGCGCATGATCGCCGGGTTCGAGTGGCCCACCGAAGGCGAGGTTTATATCGAGGGGAAGGCAATGGGGCATACGCCGCCTTTTCAGCGCAAGGTCAACACGGTCTTTCAAAGTTACGCGCTGTTCCAGCACATGACGGTTGCCCAGAATATTGCTTTTGGGCTGGAGATGGAAGGGGCGAAAGAACACGAGATCAAGCAGCGCGTCGGACGCGCCCTTGAGATGGTGCAGCTAACCGGCATGGAACGCCGCCGCCCGAAGCAGCTTTCCGGCGGTCAGCAGCAGCGTGTGGCGGTGGCGAGGGCGCTGGTCAAAACGCCGGATGTGCTTTTGCTTGACGAACCTCTCGGCGCGCTGGATCTAAAACTCCGCAAAGAAATGCAGCTGGAACTCAAGGCGCTCCAACAGCAGTTGGGCATTACGTTCATTTATGTGACCCACGACCAGGAGGAGGCGCTCACCATGTCTGACCGCATCGCGGTCATGAGCAAGGGACGGGTTCAGCAGCTGGCGACCCCGGTGGAAATCTACGAGCGTCCGGTCAACAGGTTCGTGGCAGACTTTATCGGGGAGTCGAATTTCCTCGAAGGCAAGATCAAGTCCATCTCGAAGGATGAGGCGGTGGTCTTCGTCCCGGCATTGAATGCTGAGTTGCGCGGTATGCCCATGTCGCAGGGTTTTGTCAATGGGGAGGAGGTCGCCATTTCGGTCCGCCCGGAAAAAATCCGGATTGCGGAGAATAACGCCAAAGGCGAGGGGTTGTTCAATGCGAAGGTGTTGACCTCCGTTTACATCGGCTCGGATACGCATGTGTACGTGGACATGGGGGGTATCCGTTTGAAGGTCATGGAGCAGAATCGCATTTCGCGTCTCGATCCCTCCTCGTTCTATACCAAGGATCAGGTCATTGCCCTGTTGTTCATGCCGGAAAATACCCTCGTCTTGAAAAAGGATTAACCATGCTTCAACGATTGCGTGAAAGCAAAGCAATGCAGGGCACGTTCCTCGCGCTTCCCACAACCTTGTGGCTCTTCGTGCTTCTTATCATTCCCCTGTTTCTGACGCTGGTGATAAGTTTCGGGCAGCGCAGCCCGGATGGCGATGTGATCTTCA
>JADJBU010000008.1 GCA_016703605.1 Candidatus Villigracilis adiacens
AGGGTTGTCAACTTGTCGTTTCACTTGTATAATCCCGTCCATATTTCTTCCAGTTGGAGTTCACGAGTGACAGACCAAAATGAAACCCTGAGCGGGACATCAAATGCGCAGGGAGATCAGAGCAACAATCAATCGATGGAGGCGCTGTTAGCATCTGAGTCGTTGAGTATTGATCTTCCCAAGGCAGGCGAGATTCGTAAAGGGACAATTGCAAGTATTTCCCAGAACCAGATCCTGATCAGCATCGGAGCAAAATCCGAGGGCGTGGTTGCCGGTAAGGAATTGGAACAACTGACCCAGGAGGAGCGCGAAGCTCTCAGCGTGGGTCAGGAACTTGACGTATTCGTCATCATTCCCGAAGACGTAAACGGCAACGTCGTTCTTTCGCTCAAACGCGCCTTCGAACAGATCGCGTGGGAAAATGTCGAAAAGATGATCGCCGACGAAACCGTCCTTGATACCAAGATCATCGGCTTCAACAAGGGCGGTCTGATCGCCGCCGTCGGCAGCCTGCGCGGATTCATCCCCTCCTCGCAGATCAGCGCCGTCCGCCGCGCCCAGTCCACCGGCGACAAGCCCGAGCAGCGCTACCAGAAGATGGTCGGGCAGCCCATTTCCGTCCGCATTGTGGAAGTGGACCGCGAACGCCGCCGGCTGATCCTCTCTGAACGCGCCGCCAGCACCGAATCGCGCTCCGAGTTAAAGGAACGCGTCATCAGCGAACTACAGGAAGGGCAATCCTATACGGGTCGCGTCACCAGCCTCGCCGATTTTGGCGCCTTCGTCAACATCAACGGAGCCGACGGACTCGTCCACCTCTCCGAGATTTCCTGGGACCATGTCACTCACCCCAAGGAAGCCCTCGAGGTCGGACAGGAAGTCAACGTCAAGGTCATCAACATCGACCGCGAAAAGAAACGCATTGGCTTGTCCATCCGCGCCCTGCAGGACGACCCGTGGAAGAACCGCATGTCGAAATTCAGCGTCGGTCAACTCGTCGAAGGCGCAATCACCCGCCTGACCAAGTTCGGCGCCTTTGCCCGCCTCGAAGGCGATATCGAAGGTCTCATCCACATTTCCGAGTTGAGCGAGAGCCGCGTCGAACATCCCAAGGAAGTCCTGCACGAGGGCGATGTCAAAACCCTGCGCATCATCCGCATCGACCCCGACCAGCACCGCATCGGCTTGAGCCTCCGCAAAGTGGACTCGGCCGCCTTCGCCGACAAAGACTTCAAGATGCTCACCAAAGACTTCGGCGGCGACGAAGACACCGAATAACAAAAGAGCGCACCGCAAGGTGCGCTTTTCAATTATGCCCATTACTATATTGCAAAAGGTCTTAAACACAAAGGGCACGAAGTACACGAAGGGGAAAAAAGAAAGGTTTTCCTTTGTGTCCCTTTGTGACCTTCGTGTTTAATTGGTTTTTTAGTGGATTCTTCCATGCCTATCCTCGTTGACGCGCACGCCGACATCGCCTACAACATGCTCAAATACGGGCGCGACTACACCCGTCCCGTCTCCGAAACCCGCGCGCTCGAAGCGGGCTCCCCCATCATAAAAGAAAACGGCGATACCCTCATCAGCTGGCACGAATACCAGCGCGGGCGGGTCGCCGTCATCTTCGCCACACTCTTCGCCTCCCCCCTGCGCTTCCGCTCCTACGAAACCGAACCCCTCGTCTACAAAACCTTCGACGAAGCCCACAAACTTTACAGCGATCAATTGGATGTCTACCATCGGATGCAGGATTCTGTGCCGGATAAATTCACCATCCTCGCCTCAAAACGGGACCTCAAGACTCATCTTGACCAGTGGCATTCATCCACGCCGGAAGCGTCGAATCCCGTCGGCATGATCATCCTCATGGAAGGCGCCGAAGCCATTCGCAACATCCGCGAACTGGAGATGTGGCACGAGCGCGGAGTCCGCCTGATCGGACCCGCCTGGGTCGGCACCCGCTACTGCGGCGGCTGGAAGGAACCCGGTCCGCTGACCGACGACGGGCGCAAGTTGTTATCCGCCATGTCAGACTTCAATTTCACCCTTGACCTCAGCCACATGGACGAACGCGCCGCCGTCGAAGCGCTGGATGTTTACGAAGGACCCATTGTAGGCACACATGCCAATTGCGCCGCGCTGATGCCCAACTCCGGCACGAACCGGCACTTCACAGACCGCATCATCGAAGGCGTCGTCGCGCGCGATGGGGTCGTGGGTGTTGTTCCATTCAATTCCTATCTCAAAGCCGGCTGGTCGCGGGAAAAAGATCATCCCCGCGAAGAAGTGCCGTTGGACGTGGTAGCCGATCACATTGACCACATCTGCCAACTCGCCGGGGATTCGCTTCACGCCGGCATCGGCTCCGACTTCGACGGCGGCTTTGGTCTCCAGTCTGTGCCGCCGGAGATCGACACCGTCGCAGACCTGCAAAAACTGGTATCCTTGCTTCGTTCGCGCGGTTATTCCGAAGCCGACGCCGGGAACATCCTCGGCGGAAACTGGCTCGCCCGCCTGAAACGCGACCTGCCCTAATCCTCGAATTCAAATCATGTCCAACGTTCCCGCTCCCTCACGCCCCGAAGATACCGCCACGCCGCGGATTCGATTGAGTCTCATTGTCACTTTTATGGGGCTGTTCATTTTTCTTGTCGGCGCAAAACCCGATTACTTCGGCTGGGACCGCAGCCCGGTCGTTGGCTTCGTTCAGATCGTTGTATTCCTTTTTGGGCTGGGGTTCATCTGCCTGGGAGGCTATCTGGGATTGCATTCGCTGTGGTGGGGAAGCGAACGAACCATCGTTTCAGACATTGGTTCGCGGCTGGTCGCCACCGGGTACGTCTTTTCGGTCTTTGCCGGGCTGGCGGATATCTTTGGCTTGGGCTCACACCCCTTCCCGCAGGTTCCTTATTTTGGTCCCTGGCAGGCGGCTGGCGTGTTGGTTGGTCAGGGAATCATCGCGCTTGGGTTTCTGATGATGATCCCATTTCGCCATGGGCAGGGCTGATTCAGCGAACAAAAAAATTTAACAGGGTTTTTCACCGAATCGGAAATCATCACCTTGACGGATTTCCCTTTCCGCCTATAATCGGGCGAAATCCTAAACCAATGAACACGTTTTTCACCCTCAACCTTATTGTCGTCCTCGTTGTAGTCCTTATTATTAAAGGACAATTTTCGGTTAGGATGGCAACGGTGAGAACGAAATAAATCACTGAGCGAGAACGAGAGCCGCCCTAACCACGGGCGGCTCTTTTTATATCAAAAACATAGACCTGACAGGTCTTCGCAAAAAGCTGATCGTTTGTGACCATTGCCCACGCGAAGACCGCTGAAAGCGAAAGCGCAGATGAGACCTGTCAGGTCTGAAACTCAAAGGAGCCGCATGAGATCAGACACAGTCAAAAAAGGATATGAGAAAGCACCGCATCGCGCATTGCTTCGCGCAACGGGGTTGAAGGACGAGGACTTCGACAAGCCGTTTGTCGCCATTGTCAATTCGTATGTAGATGTTGTGCCTGGGCATGTCCATTTGCAGGAGTTCGGCAAACTGGTCAAGGACGCCGTCCGCGCGGCGGGGTGCGTGCCGTTCGAGTTCAACACCATCGGCGTGGACGACGGCGTGGCGATGGGTCACATGGGGATGAAGTACTCGCTTCCGTCGCGGGAACTGATCGCGGATTGCGTCGAGACGATGATCGAGGCGCACCGATTTGACGCGATGGTCTGCATCCCCAACTGCGACAAGATCGTGCCTGGGATGCTGCTGGCGGCGATGCGCGTGAACGTGCCGACCATTTTCGTCTCTGGCGGACCGATGAAGGCGGGGATGACTCCCGAAGGCGAGACGATTGATTTGATTTCCGTGTTCGAGGGCGTGGGGGCGTATTCGGCGGGGAAGATTGACGAGAAGCGATTATCCATTTTGGAAAAATTTGCGTGTCCGTCGTGCGGCTCGTGTTCGGGGATGTTCACCGCGAACTCGATGAACTGCCTGATGGAAGTGTTGGGGATGGCTCTGCCGTTCAACGGGACCGCGCTGGCGAAGACCCCTGAACGTGAAGCGCTGGCAAAACAGGCGGCGGCTCAGATCGTGACCTTGATGGAGCGCGACATCAAGCCGAGAGACATTGTCACCGCCGAAGCCATTGACGACGCCTTTGCATTGGATATGGCGATGGGCGGCTCGTCGAACACGGTGCTGCACACGCTGGCACTGGCGAACGAAGCGAACGTGGATTATCCGCTGGAACGAATCAACTCTGTGGCGGATAAAGTGCCGCACATCTGCAAAGTGTCGCCTGCGGGCAAGTGGCATATGGAAGACGTTCACCGCGCGGGCGGAATCCCTGCGATATTGAACGAAGTCCAGCGCGGGACGGGGATGCTGCATTTGGACAGGCTGACGGTGACGGGCAAAACGCTGGGGGAATCGATTCAAGGCTGTGAAATCAAGGACGATGAAGTCATTCGACGTTATGAGAACGCGCACTCCAAACGCGGAGGCTTGGCGATTCTATTCGGCAACCTTGCCCCGAAAGGCGCGGTTGTAAAAGTGGGCGGCGTGAGCGAGGCGATGATGAAGTTCGAGGGTCCCGCTGTGATTTTCGAGTCGCAGGATGAGGCGATGGCGGGGATTTTGGCGGGGAAGGTCAAGGCGGGGGATTGCGTCGTGGTGCGGTATGAAGGTCCGAAGGGCGGACCTGGGATGCAGGAGATGCTGTCGCCCACGTCTGCGATTATGGGGCAGGGACTCGGCGACAAGGTTGCGTTGATTACCGATGGACGATTCAGCGGTGGGACGCGCGGGGCGTGTATCGGTCACGTGTCGCCAGAAGCCGCGGCGGGCGGTCCGATTGGGGCGATCAAGGCTGGGGATGTGATTCAAATTGATTTGGTGGCACGCAGGCTCGAGGTCAGGTTGAGCGAGGCGGAATTGAAGAGTCGGCTCGAAGCGCTGAGTCCGTTCCAATCCAAAGTCACATCGAAGTGGTTGAAACGATATTCGCATTTTGTGACGAGCGCGGATACGGGTGCAATATTAGATGCGTAGTGTGCGCTCTCTAGCGCACGGCGACGTTAGAGAACGTCGCTTACGCGATATGCGCGGATACGGGAGCAATATTGAGTGTGTAGTGTGCGCTCTCTAGCGCACAGCGACGTTAGAGAACGTCGCCCACACGAAAAGGAGATGATATGAAAAAGACTGGCGCAGAAATTGTTTGGGAATGTCTCACGCGGGAGGGCGTGGAGGTGGTGTTCGGGTATCCTGGCGGGGCGAACATGCCGCTTTATGACGCGATGTTGAGTTATCCCGTCCATCATGTGTTGGTGCGGCATGAGCAGGGCGGGGCGCACATGGCGGATGGATACGCGCGCGCGTCGGGCAAGGTGGGCGTGGCGATGGCGACATCGGGACCTGGTGCGACGAATTTGGTGACGGGTATTGCCACGGCGATGATGGATTCTGTTCCCGTTGTTTTCATTACGGGACAGGTGGCGGCGCATCTGATTGGCGGCGACGCGTTTCAGGAAGTGGACGTGACGGGCATCACCCTGCCGATCACGAAACACAATTATCTTGTGACGCGCGCGGATGAAATCGCCGAGACGATTCGCGAGGCGTTTTACATTGCGCGGAGCGGGCGACCTGGTCCTGTGTTGATTGATATTTGCAAGAACGCGCAGGTCGAGTCGTGCGAGTTTGTGTATCCCGATGAAGTGAAACTGCCTGGCTACCAGCCTGTGATGCATTCGCCGCGCAATTTGATGGAAGACGCGGTGAAGTTGATCGAGAAGGCGCATAAGCCCGTCATCCTGTGCGGGCATGGCGTGATTATGTCGAAGGCGGAGGAGGCGTTGATGCAGTTTGCGGTCAAGACGCAGACTCCCGTGGCAAGCACGCTGCTGGGACTGGGCGCGTTCCCCGCGTCGAACGAGTTGAGTTTGGGGATGATGGGGATGCACGGCGAAGTCCACACCAACCTGGCGATTCAAAACTCCGATTTGATTCTGGCGTTTGGGATGCGCTTCGACGACCGCGTGACTGGGACGTTGAAGACGTATGCGCCGCGCGCGAAGAAGATTCACATCGAGATTGACCCGTCTGAGATGCACAAGAACGTGGCGGTGGATGTGCCGCTGGTGGGCGATTTGAAGACGGTGTTGACGGACCTCATCCCGATGGTGGACGAGTACGACCACGAGGAATGGAAGCAGGAGATCAACAACTGGAAAGCCGAAGCCGACAAACGAAGCATCATGAACTGGGTGGACGACGGCAAGTTGTACGTGGCGCATCTTGTCGCGGATATTTGGAAGGCGACGGGCGGGGGCGCGATTGTGGCGACGGATGTCGGTCAGCATCAGATGTGGACGGCGCAGTACTATCAACTGGAGAAGCCGAATCGCTGGCTGACTTCGGGCGGCGCGGGGACGATGGGCTTCGGTCTGCCCGCTTCGATTGGGGCGTGGTTCGCGGCGAAAGACCAGGAGATTTGGGCGGTCGTGGGCGACGGCGGATTCCAAATGACCGCCGCAGAGTTGACCACCGCCGTTCAGGAGGGCGCGAATATCAAGGTCGCCATCATGAACAATAACTTCCTCGGCATGGTGCGCCAGTGGCAGGAGTTCTTCTTCGAGAAGCGTTATTCCGCGGTGGACATGCTGACGCCCGACTTCATCAAACTGGCGGACGCGCACGGCGTCCCTGCGCGGCGGGTGACCAGTCCCGACGAGGTGAACGAAGCCATCGAATGGGCGCGGAAGACGAAGGGTCCCGTTGTGCTGGAGTTCAAGGTCGAGCGCGAAGACGGGGTGTACCCGATGGTTCCCGCAGGGGCGGCGTTGGATCAGATGATGCAGAGACCAGTTAAGGCGGGGTGACGGGTTGACGAGATACGAGATACGAGTTACGAGATACAAGTTACAAGTCTCAGGTTTCAAGTTTCGGCGGACTGAAGTCCTGCCTCAGTTCATGGAAGTCGGTTGAAACCGACTCGGCTTGCCAGCCCGAAAGGGCTTCCATGTGCTGAGCAGGCGGCTTTAGCCCCGCTCACTGGAGAACAGTGAAATAGGAAATAAAGAAGGAGCAAACATGAATTATACATTCATCGCATTGGTGGAAAACAGACCTGGGGTGTTGAACCGTGTGGCGTCATTGTTTCGGCGGCGCAATTTCAATATCGAGTCGCTGGCGGTCGGGCGGACGGAGGATCCCGAGGTGTCGCGCATGACGGTGGTGGTGGATTGTCCCAACGGCGAGATGGACGCGCACAAGATCGAGGCGAACCTGTACAAACTGGTCAACGTGATTGACGTGCAGGATGTCACGCATCAGCCTTCGGTGACCCGCGACCTGGCTCTGATCAAGGTCATGGTCGGTCCCGAGCGCCGCGCCGAGGTGAACGGGCTGGCGGAAATCTTCCGCGCGCGCATCGTGGATGTGGCAGCGGATTCAGTCATTGTGGAGATCACAGGGACGGAGGACAAGATCGAAGGCATGATCGAGTTGCTGCGCCCGCTGGGGATCGTCGAGATGGTGCGCACGGGACAAGTCTCGATGACTCGCGGAGTCAACGACGGGGTGCGGCGCGTGCCTGGGGTGAACGGAAGCCGCTACGACGATGTGAGCGAGCTGGCGGAGATGACGCCGTGAGGGGGAGATTGGTAATTGGTAATTGGTAATTGGTGATTGAGAGGTACGAGATGCAAGATACAAGTGACGAGATACGAGATACGAGATACGAGTTACGAGTTACGAGATTGTTGCGTACTTGTCTACTTGTCTACTTGTCTACTTGTGTACTTGTCTACCATTCTACATAAAATATAAAACCAGGAGATGAACACAATGGCTAAGATTAACTTCGGCGGTGTGGAAGAAGAGGTTGTGACGCGCGATGAGTTTTCGCTGGAGAAGGCGCGCGAGGTGTTGAAGGATGAAACCGTGGCAGTGATCGGTTACGGCGTGCAGGGACCTGCTCAGGCAATGAACATGCGCGACAATGGCATCAACGTCATTGTGGGTCAGCGCAAGGGAACATCTAATTGGGATAAAGCCATCGCGGATGGTTGGGTACCGGGCAAGACTCTTTTTGAAGTGGAAGAAGCGGTTGAAAAAGGCACTGTCATTCAGTACCTGCTGTCAGATGCCGGTCAGCGCTCGCAGTGGCCCAAGATCGTGGAACACCTCAATGAAGGCGATATGCTTTACTTCTCTCACGGCTTCTCTGTCACCTTCAAAGATGACACGGGTGTGATCCCGCCTCCGCACGTGGACGTGGCTTTGGTTGCCCCCAAGGGGTCTGGTACCAGCGTGAGGCGGAACTTCCTCTCTGGGAGCGGCATCAACGCCAGTTTTGCCGTCCACCAGGATTTCACCGGCAAAGCCAAAGAGCGCGCCATCGCCCTGGGCATTGCCATCGGCGCGGGCTATTTGTTCAAGACCGATTTCAAGAATGAAGTGTATAGCGACCTGACAGGTGAGCGCGGCGTGTTGATCGGCGCCCTCTCCGGAGTCATGGAGGCGCAGTACCTGACCCTCCGCAAGCATGGACATTCGCCAAGCGAAGCCTTCAATGAAACGGTTGAGGAACTGACGCAATCCTTAATTCGACTCGTCGGCGAGAACGGCATGGACTATATGTACGCCAACTGCTCCACGACCGCCCAGCGCGGCGCGTTGGACTGGCATCCGCGTTTCCGCGATGCGGTGCTGCCGGTGTTCGAGGATTTGTACGAATCGGTTGTCTCAGGCAACGAAGCCCGCATCACACTCGAAGCCAACGGCCAGCCTGATTACCGCGCCAAGCTCGAAGTGGAACTCGCCGCCATCCGTGACTCTGAAATGTGGCGCGCGGGTGCGGCGGTGAGATCGTTACGCCCTGAGAATTGGGGGAAGAAGTAAACAAGTAGACAAGGAGACAAGTATTCACGCCTGCTGACTGCTTACTTGTTTACCTGTTTACTTGTCTACTTTCTCACTGAAAGGAAGACCGCATGACGAACAATAACTACGTTAGGATTTTCGACACAACATTAAGAGACGGCGAACAATCTCCCGGCGCGACGATGACCTCTGCCGAGAAATTGGAAGTGGCGCACAACCTCGCGCGTCTTGGCGTGGACATCATCGAAGCTGGCTTCCCTGCCGCTTCGCCGGATGATCTGGAAGCCGTCAGACGCATCGCGCTCGAAGTGGGCAACCCAGCCCACCCTGAGTCTGAGGCGCGCGTTCCCGTCATCGCAGGCTTGGCGCGCGCAAATAAACCCGATATCGACAAGGCCTGGGAGGCGGTGCAAGGCGCGAAAAAACCGCGCATCCATACCTTCCTTGCCACGTCGCCGATTCACATGAAGCACAAGTTGAAGATGGACCCCGAAGAGGTCATTCAACGCGTGAGTGAGATGGTGACGTATGCAAAGTCGCTGTGCGCGGATGTGGAGTTTTCGCCCGAAGACGCGGGTCGTTCCGAGCCTGAGTTTTTGTATGTCGTGTTGGGTGAAGCCATCAAAGCGGGCGCGACCACATTGAACATTCCCGATACGGTCGGTTACACCACGCCGGATGAATTTTATGCGCTCATCGATGGCATCATCAAACATACGCCGGGGATGCACGATGGCATTACCGTTTCGGTGCATTGCCACGATGACTTGGGACTCGCCACCGCGAATACATTAGCAGGCATTCGTGCAGGTGCGCGTCAAGCTGAAGTGACGATGAACGGAATCGGCGAACGCGCGGGCAACACGTCGCTCGAAGAGGTGGTGATGGCATTGAAGACGCGTCATCCCGTCTTTGGGCTGGATACTGGAATCGAAACGCAGCAACTCTCACGCATCTCGAAACTGGTCAGCAATTACACGGGCATCGTTGTGCAGCCTAACAAAGCCATTGTCGGGTCGAATGCGTTCGCGCATGAAGCGGGTATTCATCAGGATGGAATGTTGAAACACCAGAGCACGTATGAGATCATGCGCCCCGAAGATGTTGGCGTGAACCAGACCAATCTTGTGCTGGGTAAACATTCCGGTCGCGCTGCGTTGCGCAACCGCCTCGCCGAAATGGGACATTCGCTCGACGACGTTGAACTCGATAAAGCCTTTGCGCGTTTCAAAGATCTGGCAGACCGCAAGAAGGTCATCACCGATCTCGATCTCGAAGCCTTGATCGCAGACGAATTTTACAAACCGCGCGATGTGTATCTGTTGAGCGGGTTGCAGGTCACCAGCGGCACGATGGGCATGCCCACCGCCACTGTCCGTCTGCGTGGACCGGATGGAGTCATTCACACGGTTGCCACGATCGGCACCGGTCCCGTGGATGCAACCTACAAAGCCATCGATCAGATCGTCAGCGTGCCATGTACGTTGTTGGAGTTCAATATCCATGCCATCACCGAAGGCATCGACGCGCTCGGCGAAGTGACCGTCCGCATTCAAAGCGAAAGCGGCGCCACTACGATGGATGCGCAAAGCGAAGTGGAATACGTCCGCGTGTACGGCGGTCACGGCGCGGATTCGGATATCATCGTTGCCAGCGCGAAGGCGTACATCAACGCGCTCAACAAACTCATCGTCGCCCAAACCGAAGGCAAAGGGAAAGTGCCGAATGATTTTGGGGTGATGTTGGGATGATTAGAGATTGGATTGCGCTTCTTTTCGCCCTGATGGTTGGTTCTGTCCATTGGGCATTTGATTTCGCTGAGGCGAGATACGAGATACAAGGTACGAGATACAAGGTACGCCACTCGTAACCTGTAACCTGTAACCTGTAACCTGTAACCTGTAACTTGTAACCTGCAACATTCAACAAAACATTATGACAAACACACCTAAAACACTCTTCCAAAAAATATGGGACTCTCACGTCGTAACCGAGCAGGAGGAAGCCCCTGCGGTTTTTTACATTGACCTGCACCTCGTCCACGAAGTGACCTCTCCCCAAGCCTTTACCGGACTCCGCCAACGCGGACTCAAAGTCCGCCGCCCCGATAAAACTCTGGCGACGATGGATCATTCGATTCCGACGACTCCGATTGACGTTCCAATCGCGGATGCAATGGCGGCGGCGCAGATCAAGCAGATGGAAACCAATGCCGCTGAATTCGGCATTACCCTGCACGGCATGACCAGTCCGCATCGCGGCATCGTTCACGTGATCGGACCGGAACTCGGGCGCACCCAACCCGGCATGACCATCGTCTGTGGTGATAGTCACACCGCCACGCATGGCGCGTTCGGCGCACTGGCTTTCGGCATCGGCACTTCCGAAGTGGAACACGTTCTTGCAACTCAATGTCTCTTGCAGAAGAAGCCGAAGACTTACGAAGTCCGCGTGGACGGCAAACTCAAACCCGGCGTCTCAGCGAAGGACATCATCCTCGCGCTTATCGCCAAGATCGGCGTCGGCGGCGGGACGGGTCACGTCTTTGAATACACGGGTTCCGCGATCCGCTCGCTCAGCATGGAAGAGCGCATGACCATTTGCAACATGTCCATTGAAGGCGGCGCGCGAGCTGGCATGATCGCTCCCGACGAAACGACCTTCGACTATCTCAAAGGACGCGAGTTCGCTCCGCAGGGCGAAGAATGGGATAAAGCCGTTGCCTACTGGAAGACCCTGCCCAGCGACGAAGGCGCGGTCTACGACAAATCCATCACGCTCAACGCCGATGAGATCGAACCGATGATCACCTACGGAACGAATCCCGGCATGGGCATGAAGATCACGGACAAGATTCCCACCACTGAATCATTCAGCGAACCTTCGCAAAAAGCCGCCTTCGAAAAAGCCCTCAACTACATGGGACTGAAACCTGGTCAATCCCTGCTCGGTCAAAAAGTGGACGTGGTCTTCATCGGCTCCTGCACCAACTCGCGCATCTCTGACTTGCGTCTCGCCGCTGCGTTCCTCAAAGGCAAAAAAGTCGCCGACAACGTGCGCCTGATGGTTGTCCCTGGCTCGCAGGATGTGAAGAAGCAAGCGGAACGGGAAGGCTTGGATAAAATTTTCAAAGAGGCTGGCGGTGAATGGCGGGAGGCGGGATGCAGTTTGTGTATAGCCATGAATGGCGATAACTTAATGCCAGGTCAATATGCTGTTTCAACCAGCAATAGAAACTTTGAAGGCAGACAAGGCAAAGGCGGACGCACATTTTTGGCAAGTCCCATCACTGCGGCGGCATCTGCCATCAACGGCGTTGTCACTGACCCAAGGATGACGGTCTCTTGATGCGCGAACTCGGCGGGGATAAATCCCCTTCTCAGCACATGGAAGCCCTTCGGGCTAGTCGGCTTCAGCCGACTTCCACGAACTGAGACAGGACTTTAGTCCGCTGAAACGAGCGCAAGTCAATTACTACTTACCAATCGCCAATCACCAATTACCAATTACCAATCTCTGGAAACCCAAATGGCACACTTCACCTCCCTCACCTCCCGCGCGCTCCCCATCCCTGCCAACGACATAGACACGGACCAGATCATCCCCGCGCAGTTTCTCAAAGTGACCGACAAAAACGGTCTCGCCGACGCGCTCTTCTTCAACTGGCGTTACAACGACGATAAATCTCCGAAAGCAGATTTCATCATTAACAAACCCGAGTCACAGGGCGCGCAAATTCTACTCGCGGGCGACAACTTCGGCTGCGGTTCGAGCCGCGAACACGCTCCCTGGGCGCTCACCAGTTGGGGCATCCGCGCTGTCATCTCCACCTCGTTCGCCGACATCTTTCGCAACAACTCGCTGAAGAACGGATTGATTCCCATCATCGTGGATGAAGCGACTCACAAGATGCTCTTTGATTTAGTGGAAGAAGCGCCTCGCGCCGAACTGACAGTTGATCTTGCCACCCAAACCTTGTCCTACCCTGGAGGTTCTGTCACCTTCCCCATTGACCCGTTCAACAAAACCTGCCTGCTCAACGGCGTGGACGAACTTGGGTACATTATGGGGTTCGAGAAGGAAATCGCGGCGTTTGAGGCAAGAGCGTAATTGGAGATTGGTAATTGGTAATTAAGAATCTCCAATCTCTAATCTCCAATTATCAAAAGGCAACACATGACCCTACCCCTTATTCAAATCTACGACACCACCCTGCGCGACGGGACACAGTCTGAAGGTTTCAACCTTTCGGCGAACGACAAAGTCCGCGTGGCGCAAAAATTGGACGACCTCGGCGTCGCGTTCATTGAAGGCGGCTGGCCCGGCTCGAATCCCAAAGATGTCGAGTTCTTCGAACGCGCGCGCGATATGCAATGGAAGAACGCGCTCATTACGGCGTTCGGTTCCACCTGCCGCGTCAAAGGCGGACCCGAAGACGATGCCAACATCAAAGCCTTGCTTGACTCAAAGACGCCCGTCTGCACCATCTTTGGCAAGACGTGGACATTGCATGTGACCGAAGTCTTGCAAACCACTTACGAAGACAACCTGCGTATCATCGAAGACTCGGTGTCGTATCTCAAAGCCAACGGCAAGCGAGTCATTTACGATGCAGAACATTTCTTCGACGGCTACAAAGCGGATTCGTCCTACGCGCTCGAGACACTCAAGGCAGCCATTCGCGGCGGCGCGGAAATGGTTGTGCTCTGCGATACCAACGGCGGAAGTATGCCCTGGGAAGTAGAATCAATTATCGGCGGAGTCAAAGAAGCGGTTTCTCATCCGTTTGGCATTCATCCGCACAATGATTCAGAGACGGCTCTCATCAACGCGCTGACCGCTGTCCGTGAAGGCGCAGTGCAAGTGCAGGGAACCATCAACGGGGTGGGGGAACGCTGCGGCAACGTCAACTTGTGCTCGGTCATGGCGAACCTTGAATTGAAGATGGGCTATCAATGCCTGCCCAAGGGAAATATTCAGCACTTATATGACCTGTCTCATTTTGTTGCAGAAGTCGCCAATCTCACGCCTGATGAGCATTTGCCTTTCGTGGGTAAATCGGCGTTCGCACATAAAGGCGGCGTGCATGTGGCTGCCATGCGTCGCTCGGCGATCTCGTATCAGCACATTGACCCTGAACTGATCGGCAACAAGATGCGCGTTGTCGTTTCTGACCTGTCTGGTCGCGGCAACCTGCTCAGCAAAGCCGAAGAACACGGCGTCGAAGTGGACGGCACCGAGGTGGTTCCCATCCTCAACGAGATCAAGGAACTCGAAGCGAGAGGCTTTTCCTTTGAAGCGGCGGAGGCGTCGGTTGCCATCATGCTCAAGCGGCAGGAATACGGCTACAAACCACCGTTTGAATTGATTGACTTCTTTGTCAATGTTGAACACAGACAAGGGCGCGGCATCTTTGCCGAAGCAATGGTCAAAGTACGCGTGCAGGGCGAAGTACTGCACACTGCCGCCGAAGGGAATGGTCCCGTCAACGCGCTTGATCTTGCCTTGCGAAAGGCGCTCGTCGGTTATTATCCGCAGATCAAAAATTTCACCCTGTCCGATTACAAAGTCCGCATCCTGGATTCAGATCACGGCACCGAAGCCATCACCCGCGTATTGATAGACACGCGCAACACCACCTCCCGCTGGAGCACCGTCGGCGCAGGGACGAACATCATCGAAGCCAGTTGGCGCGCGCTGGCAGATTCGGTGGAGTATGGGTTGATGGTGGCGCACTAACGATACAAGATACAAGTTACAGGATACAAGTTACAAGTTGCAGGCAACCCGTATCTTGTATCTCGTAACGTGTACCTCAATTATGGAGACATATCTTGGATTATAAAATTACTCTCTTGCCTGGCGACGGCATCGGACCTGAAGTGGTCGGCGAAGCCGTGCGGGTACTGGAAAAAGTCGCCAGCAAATACAATCACACCTTCGACTTTCAAGAACGCCTGATGGGCGGATGCTCGATTGACAAATACGGCTCATCCCTGACCGATGAGACTCTCGCAGACTGCGTCGCTTCAGATTCCGTTTTGCTGGGCGCGGTCGGCGGACCGAAATGGGACGACCCGAAAGCCAAAGACCGCCCCGAGCGCGGACTGCTTGCGCTGCGAAAAGGACTTGGCGTGTTTGCCAATTTGCGCCCGGTCAAAGTCCACCCGGCGTTGGTGGAGTGGTCGCCGCTCAAGCCCGAAAAACTCAAAGGCGTGGATATTCTCGTCATTCGTGAACTGACAGGCGGCTTATACTTCGGCTTCCCAAAAGGTCGCGATGTGAAAGATGGTCGCGAACGGGCTGTCGACACCCTTGAATATTATGACTACGAGATCAAACGCATCATGAAACTGGCGTTTGATTTGGCAAAGAGACGCAAGAAAAAAGTCACTTCAGTGGATAAAGCCAACGTACTCGAATCCTCGCGCTTGTGGCGTCAGATCGCGACGCAGATGGGCAAGGAGAATCTGGAGATCGAATTGGAGCATACCCTCGTGGATACAGCGGCGATGAAACTCATCACCGGTCCCGCATGGATGGATGTGGTCGTCACCGAGAACATGTTCGGCGATATTCTCACGGATGAAGCGTCTGTTTTGGCAGGCTCGATGGGGATGTTGCCCTCTGCCAGTTTGGGCGAATCAAGCGTCGGGTTGTACGAACCGATTCACGGATCCGCTCCGGACATTGCGGGGAAGGGAATCGCAAATCCCGTTGGCACGATTCTCTCGACGGCGCTGATGCTGCGTCACTCGTTCAAACTGGAAGCGGAGGCGCAATCCATCGAAAAAGCCGTCGAGCAGACCATCACCGACGGCGCAAGAACCGCCGACATCGGCGGCAAGTTAAGCACCCGTCAGATGGCGGATGAAATTAGCAAAAGGCTGTAGGGATGGCGCTTGCCGCCATCCACTGTCGGATATAAATATTATGGATAGGGCAAGCCCTATCCCAACAAAGGAGAATACGAGCATGGGAATGGAATCCAAATTTATCTGGAAGAATGGGGAGTTGGTGCCGTTTGAGCAGGCAACGTTGCATTTTTTGACGCCCGCTTTGCATTATGGCGCGGCGGTTTTCGAGGGCATCCGCTCGTATAACACATCGAAGGGACCGGCGATCTTCCGCCTGCGCGAGCATGTGGAGCGTTTGTTCGCTTCGGCGCGGGTGTTGGGGTTCCGCGAATTTCCGTGGAGTTTCGACGAGGCATTGAAGGCGCACAAGGACACGGTGCGGGTGAACGGATTTGCAGATTGCTACATCCGTCCGCTCATCTACCTGGACGGCGGCGGCTGGAACCTCAATGTGGATTATGGCAAGCCGTCCCTGATGATCGCCGTCTGGGAGTGGGCAAACTACCTGGGAGAGGAGGCTCTTGCAAAGGGAATCCGCGCCAATATTTCTTCGTTTACGCGCCATCATGTGAACATTTCGATGACCAAGGCGAAGATCGCGGGCAATTATGCCAACAGCCTGCTTGCCAAGACCGAATCGGAGCGCAACGGATTCCAGGAAGCCATCATGCTCGACCCGCAGGGCTACATTGCGGAATGCACCGGCGAGAATCTCTTTGTGGTGCGCAACGGCGTGATCTACACCCCGTCCACCGCGCCGGTTTTGGAAGGCATCACCCGCAGTTCGCTTTGTGCGATTGCGAACGACCTTGGGTATGAAGTCAGGGAGGTTCCCATCTCGCGCGACCAGCTCTACATTGCAGACGAAGTCTTTGTCTGCGGCACGGCGGCGGAGGTGATCGGTCTGAGCGAGATCGACTACCGCAAGATCGGCGATGGACGAACGGGACCCATCACCCGCAAGATTCAGGAGGTTTTCCACGATGCCATCCGGGGCAAAGTGGCGAAGTATGAAGACTGGTGCGATTACGTAAATTGAGCGCAGGACGAATTTTTAATGTAGATGCCGCAGAGGGCATAGAGAAATAGAGGTTCTTTCTCAGCCTCTCTGTGAACTCTGTGGCCGGGAAGTTTTTACCACCCCTTTTCGCCCTCCCAAACCGGGCAAAAATCGGCGCGGCTTTGAATCTGTGGTACACTCACGCCCGTTGTATTTCTGGGAACTTGTTTTGATAGACTCTAATTAAGCAGCCCGCGGAAACCTCCCGGGCTTTTTTGTTGGGCGGGTTCTGCCTGAAAAGGTAAACCTTGTTGAGCAGGAAGAATTATAGAAAGAGTTGTCAAAGCAAGCCCTTATCTAGTCGGATGGTCACATGGTCGGTTAGGCGAATGGTCGAAAGACCGCCAGACTACCAAACTACCGGACTACTCGACTAACCAACTAAAGGACTAACAATGACAACCGATTTTTCCTCCCTCAACCTGCGTGATGAGATCATGCAGGCGATCACCGAACTCGGCTATTCCGAGCCGACTCCCATTCAGGCAGGCATGATCCCCCTCATGCTCACCGGCGTGGATGTGGTCGGTCAAGCCCAAACCGGCACAGGCAAAACCGCCGCCTTCGCCCTCCCCATTCTCAACAACTTCGAAAAACAAAAGAATCCGCAGGCATTGGTGCTTGCCCCCACACGCGAACTCGCGCTGCAAGTTGCCGATTCGATGAAAGAGTATGGCAAGCATTTGCATGTGCGCGTGCTGGCTGTTTATGGCGGTCAGCCTTACGGACCGCAGATCAGCAGCCTTCAGCGCGGCGTGGATATCGTCGTCGGCACGCCGGGACGGTTGAACGACCTGCTCGAGCGTAAAGTCCTCTTCCTGAACGGAATCAAAACCGTCGTCCTGGATGAGGCGGATGAAATGCTCAACATGGGATTCGTCGAAGAAGTCGAAAAAATCCTGGATACGACTCCCGCCGAGCGTCAGACCGCGTTATTCAGCGCCACCATGCCCGCGCGGATTCGCAAACTGGCAGAGCGCTTCATGCGCGACCCGCAAACGGTCGCCGTTAAACGAAGCACGCTCACCGCCGCAGCCATCGAACAGCGTTATTACTTCGTGCATGAAAACCACAAGACCAACGCGCTGACCCGCCTTTTTGAGATCGAACCCATTCACAGCGCGTTGATCTTCGCCCGCACCCGCGCCGAGACCAGCAACCTTGCCAATGAACTCGTCGTTCGCGGCATCCCCGCCGAAGCCATCCACGGCGACCTGGATCAGCAAGCCCGCGAACGCGTGCTGGGACGTTTCCGCGCGAATCAACTAAAAGTGCTGGTCGCCACCGACGTTGCCGCGCGCGGTTTGGACATTGACGACATCTCACACGTCTTCAACTATCACCTGCCCGACGATGCCGAAGTGTACGTCCATCGCATTGGTCGTACCGGGCGCGCGGGCAAGACCGGCGTTGCCATCACCCTGCTATCTCCCAAAGAGAAGCGTCGTATGCGCGAAGTGGAGGCGTTGACCAAACAACCCATCGCCAAGATGGAATTGCCCACTCCCGAAGAGATCGCCAAACATCGCGAGACCCAAGTGGTGGAGAAACTCAAAGTCTGGCTCGGGCGCGGACGTTACAAGCGCGAACTTGAAATGGTGCAGGAACTCATCGAAGCCGGGCATGATGTGATGAACATCGCCGCCGCCGCCATCAAAATTTCCCGCGGCGACGAAAAACAGCGTCCGATTGCGGAAGTGGCGCAGGTGACTGACGATTTTAAGAGAAGGGATGATCGCGGACGCCGCGAACCTTCGTTTAGCCGCTTTGGCGATAAATCACGAGTCAAAGGCAGCCGCGCTCACGAAGAAGGCATGGTGCGCTGCAAGATCAATAAAGGCAAGGCGCATAACATCCGCCCGAATGATATTGTTGGGCAGATCGCCTTCCACGCCAATATCCCCGGCAATATTATCGGCAAGATTCGCATCGAAGATAAAATTTCGTTTGTAGACATCCCCGAAGATGTGGTGGAACAGGTGCTCAAGCACAGCGGCAATTACAAAATTGGAAAAGACAAATTCAGCGTTGTGAAGGCGCACTAATAAGCAGACCTCCGAAATTTTCAAAGCGTCGGAGGTCTTTTTTTACCTGCCTGCCTTCAAACTAAACGAAAACGTGCTGCCCTTTCCTTCACCCCCAGACTGAACCCATATCTTCCCGCCGTGTGCTTCGACAATATGCCTGGCAATCGTCAGCCCGATGCCAGAGCCGCCGCCCGCATTGCGCGAGCGGGATTTATCCACGCGGTAAAAGCGGGTGAAGATGTTGGCAAGGTGTTCCTGCGGAATGCCGATGCCGGTATCTTTGACAGAGATGTGGATTTCATCTCCGTGCCGGGCGGCGGAGAGGGTCACTTCGCCGTCTTCGGGCGTGTATTGAATGGCGTTGGCCGTCAGGTTCACCAGGACCTGCGTGATGCGGTCTTCGTCGGCGTGGATGAGGCTGAGGTCAGCGGGCAGGTTCGAGTGGAGGGTGATGCGTTTTGCCGTCGCCTGGGGGGAAAGCCTTTTTAGGGTGGTCTGCACCAGAGAAGAGACGCTCACGGAGCGGACATCCAATGAATAGGCTTTTGATTCAACGCGACTCAATTCTTGCAGGTCGTCCACGAGGCGCGAGAGGCGGTCGGCTTCGTGATGGATCTGGTTGAAGGTTTCGGCGTTGGCGGGCAGCACGCCATCGACCAGCCCTTCCATGTAGCCTTTGATGGATGTGAGCGGCGTGCGCAGTTCGTGGGTGACATCGCCGATGAGCTGGCGGCGCATGGTTTCGACCTGCTCAAGATGGGAAGCCATTTGATTGAAGCGTGCGGCGAGTTGGGCAATTTCATCCGCGCCCTGTGCGTTGACCCGCTCATCGTAATGACCGGCGGCAATACGCTGGCTGGCAGACATGATGGCTTGTACCGGCGAAACGATACTACGCGAGAGCAGCCAACTGACCAACACTGCGATCACTGTGGCAGAAAGCACAGCCATCAACAAGGCTTCGTTAAATGAGGCTTGAAAGTTTTCATAAAAATCTGCCATCATGCCGCGCCCCTGTCCCTGCCCTGCCCCTGCCCCATCATAAAACCTGCGCCCATCTGCTCTTCCATGAACGCAAGATGCCGCGCGTACGCGCGCGGCGTGGCGATCTGTGTGGCGGCCCAGATGACCGAGACGCCCACCAGTAAAACAGCCAGATACGAAAGAAAAAGTTTTAATCCCAGCCGGGCGCGAATGTAGTTCATATAGACCTCAACCTACAACGGCTCATCATCAAAACGATAGCCCACCCCGCGCACGGTGGCGATGAGTTCTTCGCTGCCAAGTTTTTGGCGCACATGCCCGAGGTGAACATCCACCACGCGCATCTCGCCAAAATATTCGCCGCCCCACACCTTCTCGAGCAATTGCTCGCGCGAAAGCACGCGCCCATGATTTTCGGCAAGCGCTTTGAGTAATTCAAATTCGATGGATGTTAATTCGATGGGCGACTCATCCACCGTGACGACGTGCGCGCCCACATCCACTTTGACACGCCGGAACGACAACACGCTTCTTTCTCCGCCCGCGCCTGCCGCCCCTTGCAGACGGCGTAACGCCGCCTTGACTCTCGCCGTCAACTCGCGCGGACTGAACGGCTTGGTCACATAATCATCCGCGCCGACGGACAGCCCGACGATCTTATCGGTCTCTTCGGTGCGAGCGGTGAGCATGATGACGTACACATCCGATTCACGGCGCAGGCGGGAGAGTAGTTCGATCCCGTCCATGCCGGGCAGCATCAGGTCGAGAATGATGAGGTCGGGTTTGAAGGCGCGCGCGGCTTTCAACCCGGCGTTGCCGTCGGCGGCGGTGAAGACTTCGCAGCCTTCGGGCTTGAGATACGCGCTGACAAGGTTGGTGATGGAGGGTTCGTCGTCAATTACGAGAATCTTGGTCATGTGAGGATTCTACCTGTAGTTTTGCAGCAGGGGCGACCCAACCGCGTTCTATAAAAATTTTGCGCAAAGGGCGACCCTTTCTTTTTGATGGAATTCAGGTTTTACCTGAACGGGTCGCCCCTGCCGTTGTCATTTATTGGAGGTATGGTATCCAAAACATAAAAAAACAAATTAAACCTTTTGTAAAGATTCAATAAAGAAACACGGTTTTGCATTGACGCTCTTGCCTGCCAAAGATAATATCGCGCCACTCCGACCCAAAATATCATCTTTTCAGAGGTAACTCATGCAAAACAAAACTCTTAAGACCATCCTTATCATTGCGTTGACGGCGGTCATTACTGTGATCGCCTTTATTTTACTCATGCCGGTGCTCGGTCCGCGCTTTATGCACCCGCTCATGGCTGGGCGCATGGAGAGTATGCACGGCGGCAGTTCCGCCCCCAGCGGGTTGGACTATGCCACCGAGCGCAGCACCGATAACGGCGCATTCCAAGTCTCATACGCCAGCGAAGACGCCATCGCCATCAACCAGATCCACACATGGACTTTGCACGTCGAAACCGCCGATGGTCAACCCGTTGAAAATGCCACCATCACCGTCGATGGCGGAATGCCGCAGCATGGTCATGGTCTGCCCACGGCTCCGCAAGTGACCGAATACCTGGGGGACGGCGATTATTTGGTGGAAGGCATGAAGTTCCAAATGGGTGGCTGGTGGGAAGTGAAATTCAACATCACCGCCAGTGATGTGACCGACACCATCACCTTCAATTTGAATCTGGAAGGCTAATCAATGTCGGAGCGCAGCAAACTACTTGCGGGATTGGGTCTGTTGATCGTGCTCGTTGCTGGCGGGCTGGGCTACATCTTCACCCGCCCCGCCTGGACGGACGCCGAACTCGTCACGCTAAAAACCCTGTGGATCGGCAGCCTGCCCCCGCTGGAGCCTGACCCATCCAACCAATATGGTGACGACCCCGCCGCCGTTGAATTTGGGAAGCAACTCTTCTTCGATACCCGTTTCAGTTCCAACGGAGAAGTTGCCTGCGGAACCTGTCACCTGCCCGAAAAAGGGTTTCAAGATGGTCTGCCGCTTGCACAAGGAGTTGGCACCACCAACCGCCGCGCCATGCCGATTGCCGGAACCGCCTACAGCCCGTGGATGTTTTGGGATGGACGCAAAGACAGTCAATGGGCGCAGGCGTTGGGTCCGCTGGAAAGCGCCGTAGAACATGGCGGCAGCCGCACGTTTTATGCGCATCTCATTGCGGAACATTATCGCGCCGAATACGAAGCCGTCTTTGGCGAACTGCCCGATCTTTCAGACCGAAGCCGCTTCCCCGAAGTTGCAGGTCCGGTGGCAGATGAATCTGCTCGGGCGGCGTGGGAGGCGATGAGTCCCGCAGACCGGGAAACTGTCAATCAAATCTACGCCAACATGGGCAAAGCCATCGCCGCGTATGAACGTCAGATCATGCCGACCGCTTCTCGCTTTGATGTTTATGTGCAAGCCGCGCTTGAAAATGACACCCAAACAATGAACGCCACATTGACAGATGAAGAAGTGGAAGGCTTGCGCCTCTTTATCGGACCCGCAAACTGCACCCGCTGTCACAACGGTCCGCTCTTCACCGATAACTCTTTCCATAATACAGGCGTGCCTGCCGTGGAGAGTCTGCCCGAAGATACGGGTCGCGCACAAGGCGCGCAAGGCGTGCTTGCCGATGAATTCAATTGCTTGAGTCCATACAGCGATGCCGAACCGAAAGAATGCGCCGAATTGAATTTCATGGTCGCCGAAGGTGAAGAGTTGGAGCGCGCCTTCAAAGCGCCCAGCCTGCGCAATGTGACCTCGCGCGCGCCATTCATGCACGCCGGTCAATTCACCACCTTGCAAACGGTTTTGAATCACTACAACAGCGCGCCTGCCTCCCTTGCTGGTCACAATGAGTTGGAGCCACTGAACTTGAACGAGACTCAACTGAATGCGATCGTCGCATTCTTGCATACATTGAATAGCGAGATCGCAGCGCCGTAAAGTATGGACTTTATCTGAAATTACCGTCCCGAAGGTTTTTTGCGCAAATCAAAAGGAAGACGCAAACCTTCGGGACATTTTTCTTATTACGGATAAAGTCCAATTGATCTCTGTTGTGAAAAATGGGCGACCCCGCCAAATACCAGGGAGCCGATTTATATTTCCTGTGGTTTGACCTTATCCGCCCCGGCTTGCGATACGGCTCGATAGTTTTATCGCCTCTCCCTGCGAGAAAAGCGCCGCGCCCACGATCCCGGCTTCGTTCTGGAATTGCGCCGGGACGACCTTCGCCTGTAACTTCAACAACGGCAGGTATTTCTCATGAAACCTGCTGATTCCGCCGCCGATGATAAACAGGTCGGGCCAGAAAAGTTTTTCCATTTCATTCAGGTATTCGTTCAAACGTCTGGCGTATTTCTTCCAGGACATATCCTCCCGTTGCCGCGCCGCATCGGACGCGCGATGTTCGGCGTCCCTGCCGTCCATTTGCAGGTGACCGAACTCGGTGTTCGGCAAAAGGTGACCGTTGTAAAAAATGGCGGTTCCAATCCCTGTCCCCAGCGTAATCATGATGACGGCGCCGCTTTGACCTTTTCCCGCCCCGAACGCCATTTCTGCCATGCCGGCCACATCGGCGTCGTTGCCCACTTTGCACGGGCAGCCGGTGATTGTTGAGAGCAAATCATCGGCATTCGTGCCGACCCATTTTTCGGAGACATTGGCAGCCATGAGCGCGACCCCATGTTTGATGGGGGCGGGGAAGCCCACACCGATGGGTCCATTCCATTTGAAGGATTGCACGATCTCAGCGACAACTTCCGCCACGGGTTCGGGTTTCGCGCCTTTTGGGGTCTTGACGCGCAATCGTTCGGACAGTAATTCTCCCGTTTCAAGGTTCACCGGCGCGCCCTTGATCCCCGAACCGCCAATATCAATGCCTAATGCCTGCATGTGAAAACTCCTGAAGATGAGATGAACCGATTGCCTGGCACTATGATAACCCTACCCTCCCTCTTTTGAAAAGTGACTGCCCGCCGCGGCGCAGATCTTCGAATTGAGAACCGGGGCAGGTCTTTTCAATCCACTGTGCCGAGCGTGAACAAAAAAGCGCAGCCTTTATTCCCGTCCGATTCGACCCAGATCTCCCCGCCGTGAATTTCGATGATGCGTTTGACCAATGCCAGCCCGATACCGGTGCCTTCGATGTACGGATCGAGTTTGTCGAACAAACCGAAAACGCGCTTGTGATATTCCGGCTTGATGCCGATGCCTTTGGGATGAAGATCGCTGCGGCACTTTAAGAAGCCGATGGCGGCTTCAACATCCCAAACATTGAGCCGACCCCAGGAGCGCGTCTCCCCTTCGCTTTCGCCGCTGGCCCGCTGGTCATACTACAAGACCCCATATCCATGTGAGTGAAAGATTTTTGCGTATGCAAGCATGCTGGCGCGATCCCCGCCGTACCCATGCAGGAGGATGACTGCTGCGCCGTTGGTCGAAGGGATGTGCCAGCCATAAAGATTGAAACCGTCTTTTGTTTGCAAAGTCACTGTTTCGAACTCTGCGCCAAAATCGGCGGGCGTATCACAGCAAACAGGATGGCGCGACGGGCTGATCATCATGCCCGAAGTAATCCACGCATATGCGCCAACGAACAGGATGTAAAAGAATCCCAGCCCAACGCCGAAAAGTTTTCCCCAATAGCGCCATGTTTTTTTCATGAATTATCTTTTCCCGTTTTTATCCCCCTACCCTTATGTTCGCTCGATAAGGAAGAGGATCGCCAATACAACTCGTATCAATATCATGACTGAAACAACAAGGATCGTTGGCTTTTGGGACAGGGAGAACAGAATCGTTGTATCGCCCCAGGGTTTCTTCAGGGATTTCGATTGGGGAATATCCATGGCGAATAAATAAACGAGGAACATCATCAGGGAAAGTCCGCTCGCTACGGCGGCGTAAAGCCAAAAATCGTACTTCCACAAGATGAGCGAACATATTACAAGGAATATCGTCTCAAAAAGGAATCCCCCGCTGACATACAAATACTTCCCTTTGCTGGTCGGTACATATTTATTGAGAATGGAATGATACCGTTCGTAATTGGAAACAGATACCCAATCCTGCTCGTCTCGCAAGAAAACCTGTTGAGGGAAGGTGAACATGCGAATTTTCATGTTTCGGTAGGGAATTCCCGCGATCAGACCCATGACCCAGTGCCCAACTTCGTGGATGCCAATCAGGACGAAGACAAGAATGATGTTTGCGAAGAAGATTTGCCAGAAAATGATCATGAAATATTTCCTTGTAATCAATATGCCAATTATCTATTGGGCCGGTGTTAATTTGAGTACCTGTCCGTCTTTGGATTGGAGGTTGTACGTCCTTGTGGTTAAAAGGTAGATTTCATTGATTTTATCCGTTCCCAGCCCGAGGACATAGGTTCCACGGAAAGACATGTTTGCGATTTTTACCTCATTCATTGCCCAGGTTTGGTTTTCAGTTTGTGGCGGGGTGGCGGTAAAAAGCGTACCCTTGGTGGAAAGCCAGTCTGCAAAAATATATCGTCCATACAAATATGGGATTGCTTCCCCTCGATATACAAAGCCGCCTATCACCGCAAGTCCGGCTTTTCGGTCGTATTGCAGGATGGGATTAATGAACGCCTCACCCCGGGAACCAATATCGGCGCAGGTCGAAAACAATTCGGTTGCATCTTTGGGTTTAAAGCAATCGGTTCCTTCGCGAACATTCCAGCCATAGTTCCCGCCAGGGGAGATGATGTTTATTTCCTCCCATAGATCGTGCCCGACATCCGCAACAAATAATTCATGACTGCCTGCGCTGTCAAACGAGAATCGATAGGGCTGGCGAAGACCGTAGGCATAAATCTCATCCAAACCATCTTCACCCACGAACGGGTTATCGGCAGGGATCGCATAGGGAGATTGCAAATCGACATCTATGCGTAAAATTTTCCCCAATAACGATTCCAGACTCTGCGCATGATGATAAGGATCCCCGCCCGGTCCGCCATCCCCTGTGCCAATGTATAAATATCCATCCGGTCCAAATGCGATTTGTCCGCCATCGTGGCTATAGTACGGTTGATCAATTTGTAAAATGACTTTTTCTGAATCCGGGTTTGCGAGATTTACATTGTTTTCTAAAACGCCGAATTCAGAAATGTAATTGGTATGATCCCAGTCTTCAGGAGCATTTTCGCGCAAGGGCGCGGTGTAATACACAAAGAAACGCCCGTTTTTCTCAAATTCCGGATGAAAAACCAGCCCCAACAAACCGCGTTCATCATACCCTGTTCGCAGATCAATCAAACGCTCTCTTAAATCAAGGAAGGGTTCAGGGAGAATTCCATATTGAGGGTCTATGATTTTAATTATGCCGCCCTGCTCTACGACAAATAAACGCCCGCTGGTATCTGGCGGGGAAACGAGCGCGACGGGAACTGTAAAGCCGCTGGCGATCACCTCCGCATTGACGGATAGGGTTTCTTCCTGCGGGGCCAAAGTCGCTGTTTGAGCGGCGGCGGGAAGCGGTTCGTGGCCTCCTGTGGGGGTTGTCGCGATGTTGTTTGTCGTACAACCTGCCAGGAATAGAAGTTCGAATAAAAAAATACGGCTCACTTTGTTCATAGGATACCTGAATGGCATTTGAGAGATCGCGCCTCCAACAACATATCGTTTGTCATTGTTTGATTTTCTGATGGACGAATTTAATCGCTGCGCCTGCAGCGATCGCAACGGTCAACAGAAATAAAATATTCACCAGCGATAGTTTGATCATGGTGATAAGGCTTGTCGCTGCTACAACCCATGGATGTAGATTTGGATAAGCAGCCAACAGCAGCAGGATCCCGAAATTTTCAAGATAATCCAGCATCGCTGGAGCAAGTGGAAGAAGATGGAGGTGTCTTGTAATTTTTGCGGCTGGCAGCAGGTAATTTAACAGGCAGATCAACGAGACTGCGTTGGTAACAAAAAATAAAATCGGATATATAAAATCAAATGTGAGCAGATGCAAGAGATATAGTGAGCGTCCCTCTTCTCCGTAGGTTGTAAACAGCTGATTGACATAATCAACCGTATAAAAGAAAAATGTATTGTCTAGAATGATGTTTCCCTGGGCGTGCTCTTCGAGCCTGGCGATATATCCGAAATTGAAAATAACAACGCTAAGCCCAATGAAGATCACCCATAACAGGATTGCGTATCGGGCCGTTGCCGAACGGTGCAACAAGAAATACGCAGAGTTAATCATGGCAATGAGTTTATTTTTTGGAAGGTATGAGGCGAAAGCGCAATGGAACCTGCCCCGGCACTCTTTCAAGAATGCTTCGCGCCTCAAGATCCAGTTGAACGGCTTTGGTATACCAGCGTATTGAGCCGGGCTTGGGAAACAGGTCCATTGAGATTTTTTTCTTTATCAGGTAGCCTCTGACGGCTTCCTCCATGTCCAAAAAAGATATCCCGCCTTTATCAGTTTTCTTTGAAAATGCGGAAAGGACTGCGTCGCGGATTATGTTGTATTTTGTCTCGTTTAGGTTTTCATGAATTTCCGGATGATTGACATTTAAGGCTTTTATGGAAGACATGGGATGTATCCTTTCGTTACATACAGATTCTAGTTTTGTCCTGCCAGCATGCGCTTTTGAATGAATTTGCGTAGTATAGCCATTCCCCGCATGTAATGCTTGTTAAATCCTGCTAATTTTTATAAGATGACGATACGTGGATGGGGAAGTACCGAACCTTTTTGAGAAGGCATGAATGAATGAACTCAGGCTGCCATAGCCCACCCTCAAGCCGATTTCTGTGACACTTTCGTCCGATGTCTCAAGCCTGTGCCGGGCTGAATCCAGCCGCAAGTTGATGATGTGCTGGCGGAGGGTAATGCCGAATGCCGCCTTGTACATGCGGATAAAATGGAACTCTGAAATACCAGTAGTTCTGGCAACCTCCCTTGCCTTCAGGCTGCTTGAAAAACAAGATTCTACAAACTGCCGGGCTTTTAATAACCGGGGTAATACGTCTTCGATTGTGCCGTCTTTGTGTTGCGCCATTTTTTGCAGCGCTTGCTGGCGGATACGCATTGATTGAATGACCTCTCCAATGATCTCGTAACAAATATCCTCCAGGATTTCATTTACAAATCCACGATGATAGGCTTTCGCCATATCCATGACAAGCGATGTGACCTTGTCTCCCTGCAACAAAGGCAGGTTGTGTAACAATTTATCCAGGTCAGGAGGAATGCCCAAAAAGGATGCCATATCCTTGATGAACATCGGTCCGAGCCAGAGGATGAGAATGGAGGAAGATTCGTCTTCATTAAGATGGGTCAGAAGAATGGGGTTGTGATCTGCCTGCGGGGAAAGGAACAGATACTGGGATGGGTCAACGGCGATCCCTGCAAGGGAGAAGGATGAATTGCCCATTGGGAACGCAAGCAACAGGTGTCCCAACTGCGGAATCGGCATGGAGCGGCGGACGTTTCCAAGCCAAAGCGTATTCAACGTGGATAATTCTCCGGTGGAGGGGTAGGGCATTGGTGCGTCTCTAAAGATGACGAGCATTGTGTGTTTCCTACCTGATTTTAATTCATCTACTTCGAAAGCCACGCGTTGAGAAAACGGGAGAATTCTGTTCGGTTGAATTCTCCCGTTTTGTTTAATTACTGCGATACCTTTCGTGTTACCCACATCCCCGCGAACAACGTGAGCAAGCCGACCAACATCACATTGCCAAGTATATCGCCAAGTTTCGGGTACAGCGTATTCACTGAGATGATCGGCACGCTCACTTTTTGGACACTGACGAAATCGGTGGCGGTGTCTTCGAATGAGTCCATTCGGCTCAGGACCTTGCCATACGGGTCGCTGACCAATGATACGCCCTGACCAGTTTGACGGAATATCGTCAATCCATTTTCCACGGCGCGGAAGGTTGCCATGCCTGCGTGGATGTCGCGCACGCCGAGCCAGTCTTGCGCGGGGACGATGAGCAAGTCCACGTTTTGTGCGCCAGCCTGTTTGACGATGTGCGGGAAGTCGGCGTCCCAGCAGATGATGGCGCTGAGTTTTCCGTAGGGTGTATCCACGGTTTGCAGAATCTGATTTCCTTTGAGCGTGCCTTCGAACATGTTGCCGCCGTATTTGATGTGATGCAGAACCACATCACCATTGGGGTCAACGATGTAGATCGAGTTCACAGGCGGAGTTTGCTCGATGTCAAATGTCGGCAGGACAACGTAAATGTTTTCTTCTTTGGCGAGTGCGCCTGCGTTTTGAATCATCGTTTCGATCTGGTCGGTCATGCCGATCACACCGCCTTCTTGAATGACGACGATGTTTGCGCCGTCTTGTGCGAGCGTGCGGATCTGATTCAACTCGGCGGCGTGCAATTCATCCATGGCTTGACGAAAACCCGCTTCGTCACCGTCTTTGAATTGACTCAGCGACTTGGAGAGAGTCCCCTCTGGGAGCGAGAAGCCTGCGATGACGGCGGTCTGCTCGGGTTGGGCGGGGAGTAGAGTCCGCACCCAGCCGAGAGAAAGGATGAGGACGAGCACCCCAGCTACAGTCCAGGAAAGAGGCGAAGCATTTCCTTCCCAAAAATGATTGACTGTGCTGGCGAATAAACTCATCACGAAGGTGATGCCCCATATCCCAAAGACGGATGCGATCTGCATGACGGGAAGGAAGCCGCGTTGTGAGTAGGCGGATGCGCCGAATGTGCCGAAGGGGCTGCCGTTGGCTTGGAAGAAGTCGAGGGCGGTGGCGGCGATGGGGAAGATGAAGAGCATCCATGCGGAGTTGGGGATGCGGACGTGGAAGTAGCGGTCGATGACGACGGCGATCAGGGCGATAGGGGCGACGGCGAGGAAGAAGCCGACTTCACCAAGACCTGGGAAGAAGGTGGCGCCGTTCCATGAAACGATCAGCGGGATGGCGGTGGCGAGCCAGAGCAGGAGGAAGTCGAGCCAGGGTTTTTCGCTCTGGCGATAGAAACGCAGGACGAAGATCGGCGCGATCCACGCGGCGATGGGGACGTTCCATTTGCCGCCAGAGGCGATGAAGTTGAGGGCGAAGGCGATGAGAAGGAAGAGGTAGTGGGACATGGGTGGCTCCTTGGGAGATTAGAGATTGGTTGACTGAATAGTGAACAGTGAATAGTGAATAGTGAATAGTGAATAGTGAATAGTGAATAGTGAATAGTGAATAGTGAACAGTGAATAGTGAATAGTGAATAGTGAATAGTGGTCTGTGGTCGTTTGATGTTGTCATTCTACGAGTTGGCTCTCTCTTCCACATCGTCCATTCCACCCCAAAGCGGACACTGTCCGTTCGGACAATATGCGGCTGTGCAGGTTGAAGTACAATGCGAAGCATGGACACAGCCAGCCTCAACCTTGACCGCAAGATGGTCTTCCCGTTCTATATTTTCCTGACCCTGTTGATGGGATATATGGGAGTTGCGTCGGTGCTGTCGGTTTGGGAGGCGGGGGAGACAATTGTTATCGTTTCCCTGGTTGTGTTGTTTCTCTTGCACATCAGTTTGTATTGGCTGAATGTGTTGTGGGTGACCCACAATGAGCGTTGGCTTTTGTTCTATTATCCATTACAGACGGCGGCGATGGTGGGAATTGTTTTGTTGTTGAATGGGCGTTCCACTGCGGGGTTGGCCTTCCTTTTTTCGGCGACGATTTCGATTGTCGGCGAGGGGTTGGGGGTGTGGGGCAATACCCGCCGCGCTTTTTTCGTCGGTTTGTTTTATGTGGCGATGTTGTTGGGGTTTTTGTATCTGTTCTCTACCCGTGAGACGTTCTTCGGCTCGTTGACGGGACTGCTGGTGAACGGCGGTTCGATCATTTTGATGATGATGATGTTCAACCAGTTGTTCGTTCAACGGCAGAAGGCGATTGACCTTGCGGAGTCTTTGGAAAGTGCAAACGCCAAACTTGCCGCTTCTGCTGCCAAGATCGAATCATTGACTTTGCAGAATGAACGTCAACGCATGGCGCGCGAATTGCATGACACACTCGCGCAAGGCGTGGCAGGATTGGTCTTGCAGCTTGAAGCTGTGAAAGCACATCTTGCATCCAATCGAAGCGAACGTGCGGCTGAGATCGTGGAGCAATCCATCACACGCGCACGTAGTACGTTGGCTGAATCGCGCGCGGCGATTGATAATCTCCGTGCTGAGCCTGTCAATGTGGCGGATGTAGTACGTGAAAAAGTGGAAACCTTCAAACAGTCTACGGGTGTGGCGTGCGAGTTGGAACTTTCGGTGACAGAGAATCAACTAGACCCCGAAACTCTTGACCATGCCATGCACATTTTGAGCGAGTCGCTCACGAACATTTCCCGCCATGCACAAGCAAGCAATGTGAAGGTTGTGTTTGCAATTCAAAATCAAAATCTGCAACTTGAAATCCGTGATAATGGCAAAGGATTTGATGTGAAGCAGGAAATAAAGGGACACTACGGCTTGGTCGGGATGCACGAACGCGCGCGGCTGACGGGTGGAATGCTTGCGATTGAGTCAGATGCAAGCGGGACGTGCGTGCAATTCGTGGTGGGGAGGTCGTGATGACAATTCGCGGGGCTGAAGCCCCTGCTCAGAACATGGAAGCCCCTTTGGGGCTGACGGCTGAGTCCGCTTTAGCAGACTTTCACGAACTGGGGCAGGGCTTCAGCCCGCCGAAATCAGCGCAAAGTAATATACCAAAGCAGTTACAAACAAAAAAGATTAACGCAAATCTGTTGGCAAGGGGTGCGTCATGATTCGCGTGATGATCACGGATGACCATCTCATCGTCCGCGAGGGATTGCGGTTGATCCTTGAAACTGCGGATGATATTGAAGTCGTTGGTGAAGCGGTGGATGGCGTGGAGTGTCTTGAGCTCGCTGCGAAATTAAATCCCCAGGTCATTCTCATGGATCTGCAAATGCCGCGCATGGACGGCATCACCGCCATTGGTTATTTGCGAAAAGGGTTTCCTGAAATCGCCATCGTCATTCTCACCACCTATAACGAAGATGACTTGATGATCCGTGGTTTGCAATCTGGAGCGCGCGGATATTTGCTCAAAGACTCAAGCCGCGAAAGTTTATTGGATACGATTTATGCTGCCGCGAAAGGCGAGACGTTGCTCAAGCCTGAAATCCTCGCGCGTGTGCTTGCGCCTCAATCCGCGCCCAAGCCTGTTTCGTCAACCCAAACCAATTCCACGCTGACAGAACGCGAACTCGAAGTGCTGCAACTCGCGGCAAAAGGGGAACGGAATAAAGAAATGGCGTACAAACTGGGAATCACCGAACGAACGGTGAAGGCTCACTTGCAAAGTATCTATCAAAAATTTGGGGTTGATTCCCGCGCGGCAGCGGTGGCTGTGGCGGCGGGGAAGGGATTGTTGGAGAATTAAATAAAAGGTGACATTCACTTTTGCGAAGCACCCCGTAGAGAAGCGGAGCGGGCAAAGTGACTGTCACCTAATGAAGGATGTTTCAGAGTAGAAAAGTTTAGGTGGGCAAACAAGCCTCGGCGGGATTGAGGCGTTGATCAGGATTTGAGTCTGCGCGAGACTCGCAGGAGCAACCCAAACAGCAGAGCAAAAAAGAGGGCGAAGACCAGCACATTCCAACCGTTGGTGTACGCGTCGCCGACGGCAAGGCGGGAAAGGGTTGTGATGGGCGAAATGTTCAAGAGGGTGCTGATGCCCACGCCTGCCAACAGCAACAGGGAGTAGGTGAATTGTGAGCGTTCGCGGTCTTGTAAAAATGCGGCGCTTAGTGCTGCCGATGTGGAGGAGATGCCCGCAATGACCAACGCCAGCAAAAGGATCCAGCCGGTGTTTTGAATGACGATGTTGTTGACCTGCATTAACGTCAGCCAGGCAATGCATTGTAAGACGGCAAGAAAGACAGCCGCTGTGATCTTCGCGCCAATCATCCCGCTGATGGTTAACGGCGCAGAGAGCAAAGTTTGCAGGGTTTTGCCTTCCACTTCTTCTGTGATCATATCAATGGACATGCTCCCGGCAACGAAAGCGGGGAAGAACATCAACATGGGAATGAGTACCGAATAAACGAACTCAAACGAGGTCGCCGGTTTGCCTTGCAAGTCGGTATAGCGGACTTCGATGCCTTTTTCTGCCCGCAGATAATTTTCATATTGCTTGAGCGGCTCCTGGATCACCATGCGAATCAGCGAACTGATTGTGTCGGAGTCTGGTAAATAAAGCTTGACTTCGGTATTTCCATTCGCATCGCGAGGGGTATCAACGAGTGCGAGTACCTCATTACGATAAAACCCGGCTTGCGCTTCTTGAATGGTTGGATATGTCGTAACGCCCAATCCGCGTTCGCTCATGAGCCTAGCCAGCGGACTTTCGGCATCGCCAACCACGCCAACGCGGATGCCCCCATCGCTAAATCGCAGGATGGTATCCGGGTCATAGAGCGAGAGCATACCCAGCAACAAGCCCGATGAGAACGAGGCAATGAAGAACTGGATCAGGATCGAAATGATGATGGTGCGGTCACGCAGCACCGAAGTCAATTCTTTTTTGAAGATAGCCAGAAATGGGAAGATCATAGCCCGCCTCGCATCACAGTGGCGTTATAGAAGAAATGAGCAATGGTTCCAAGGGCTAATGCCAGCCAGTAGGGGAAGCGCAGTTTAATGCGCATCAGGGTCACAAGCGATGTAAAAATGAAATGTGCCGCCAATGGAATCAATAAGAACACGCCCGCTCCAAACAAAGCGCTGGAGACATTGGCTTGTGAAACTACGCTGACCGAAATCAGCAAAAGCAATTTTTCACCGATCAAGAATCCAAGCGCCGAGAGGAAAGACAACCCAATGATCTCGCGCACCGAAGTCACCACGCCACGCTCTGCTAAAACGACGATACCGACCGTCTTGATCACTTCTTCGATCAGTGCGGCGGTGAGCAAGGTAGCACCAAGGATCAACCCCACTGGCAGGTTGGTGGCAAATGCCAACATCACCACCTGCGCCATGTACACCGCCGGAATGACCAGCAGACTCCACAAGGTGACTGCGAACCAGGGCTTGGAATGTGCCATCATCAAATAAATGGCATCCCCGATCTTGCGTGTGATGGGTTTGTAGCCCATCAAAAATTCTTCATTCAACAATCGTGTCCCGGCGAACATGGCAAAGCCAAAGATCGCCGTCATGGGCAACGAAGGCAATAGATACTCGCGCCAACCAAACGGTTCTGCGCGATACATTTTCACAGCCAACGTCAACGGCGAGATGTAAGCCAGGTCGCTGCTATTGGTGAACATCGCCGGAAAAACCAGATATGCCGTCGTCATTGTGGTCACCAGCATCGAAATAAAGGTCGTATCTTTGAAGTTACGATAAAACAACGGCACCATCAAATAGATCGCAAAGATGAACAGGGTCGTCGGCGCAAAGATCATCAACGCCAGCGGAATATCACCCTTCGTCAAATACGCGATCAGAATCGTGGTCGAGAGCGCGAACACGGCATACGGCAGCATCTTGCCAAGGATGATCTGCAGCGGCGTGACAGGCGCAGATAGCAATATCGTTAGACGGCGGTTGGATTTTTCATCCATAAAACTGCTCGTAAAGAAAATGCTGATGAAGGTGATCGGCAGGATGTAGATCAACGCGACCAGCACCTGCGTAAAAGGAGCCGGAGGCGGAGTCAATGATGGGATGATGATCTCTTCAGGCTTGGTGGATTGTGGAAGTGCATCCACCGCATCGTTCCCCGCCGGAGGCTGTTCGGCGCTGAGATAGTTGATGCCCACCCGCAGCGGGAACGCATCTGCTTCTGCAAACGAATTCCCAACGCGAACGAGTTCTGACTTTTCCATGTATTGTTTGAGCGCGCGCTCAGCAAACTGAGACTTGTCATCTGCGCGTGAAAATACATCTTCATCGATGATGAGCAGGTCAATGGACTGATCTGCGAGAAGAGTTTGTCCTTCTTCCGCGCTGACCTCGATCACTGCAAAACGGCTGTCATTGATCTCTGGTACATCGCCCGAAACGCCCACGCGATACAAACCGCTGCCCAGCGAAACTGTATCTCGCAAAGAATATGCCGAAAGCCCCAACACTGCCAGCAAAAGGACCACCGCCAGCGGACTGGCTCCGCCGCCGAAACGTTTTCTTAAACGGGTAATTTCCCGCCATGCGATCACAAGGATTTGATTCATCGTTTTCTACGCTCGTCGTTTACTTTGAGATAAAATTACAAGATGATACAACTTACAGACGTTTCCAAACGCTACGATAATACTACAGTCGTTCACGGGCTGAACTTACAGATCAATCAGGGCGAGATCGTTGGCATCATCGGTCATAATGGCGCCGGGAAAAGCACCACCATGAAAATGATCGCCGGGCTGATCGAACCCACCTCCGGCGATATCCGCGTGATGGGGCAGGATATGGTCAAGCACAGCATCAAGGTCAAACAGCGTATCGGCTATTTGCCCGAGGAAAGTCCGCTGTATGAGGCGATGACCGCCCAACAATATTTGATGTTCTTCTCCGAGCTTTATCAAATGCCACGTCAAAAAGCCATGGGGCGCATTGACGGGTTGTTGGAGTCTCTGGGCTTGGAACAAAAGAATAAACTCACGGGTGAATATTCCAAGGGCATGAAACGCAAGACCGCTATTGCAAGAACTCTGTTACATGACCCTGAATTGCTCATCCTCGATGAACCGAATTCCGGTCTCGACCCGCTGACTTCCTTCTTTATTATCAACTATCTCAAAACCTTGAAGCGCGAGGGCAAGACCATCTTACTAAGTGCGCATAACCTATTCCACGTCGAAACCATCTGCGACCGGGTCGCCATCATCAAGAACGGCAAACTGCTGGTCTTCGACACCATGGATGCGATCCGCTCGCGGCTTGGCAAGCGCGAATATCAAGTCATCTTCCATTCGGACGATAAATTGGATTACGAGCAGATCGGCGGCAATTATATTTTCCGCACGCATGATGTCGATGGCATCGCCCACATGCTCGAAACAGTCTCTGCCAAAGGCTGGACATTGGTAGACCTCTCCATGCGCGAATCCGCTTTGGAAGAAATCTACGTTAAATTGATGACAGGGGAATAGTCATGCCTGATAATAATCGCACGGTCTGGTCATCTTCTGATGGAGATCAGCGCAAGAAAACAAACCTCACCCCCAACCCCTCTCCTGGGAGGAGAGGGGCTTCACTGCCGCCGCAGCAACAGACCGCCTATCTACATCGCGAGTCAGGGGGTAGGGGAGGGAAGGTGGTTTCCGTCGTAAAGAACCTTGTCCTCACCGAAGAAGACCTGAAAACTCTCGCCAAGAAACTCAAACAGGAATGCGGCACAGGCGGAACGGTCAAGGACGGCATGATCGAAATCCAAGGCGAACACCGTCAACGCATGGCGGAGGTTCTGATGAAATTGGGTTACAAAGTAAAAATTGCAGGCGGATAAAAAAAGCGGACAGGCTCAACACCTCTCCGCTTTTTACGATTACCGATTCACTATTACCTATTCACTATTTTCTTGCACTTACCCATGCCTGCTCATGAACTTTTCCATGCGGCGCAGGGCTTCTTCGATCTGTTCATACGAAGTGGCGTAACACATACGTACAAATCCTTCTCCGCCGGGTCCGAAGGCATTGCCCGGTACTACAGCCACACTTTCTTCACGCAATAATTTTTCGGCGAAGGTTTCATCGTCCATGCCAGAGGCTCGGATGTTGGGGAAGGTATAGAAGGCGCCCTTCGGCTCAAAGGTCGTCAGTCCGAGGCGGTTCAATCCACCCACCAATAAGCGGCGACGGCGGTCATATTCCGCGACCATTTCTGCCACATAAGGTTCGCCAGTTTTCAAGGCTTCAATGGCGGCATCTTGCGCGGTAGTCGGCGCGGACATGATGGTGTACTGATGAATGCGCACCATGCCAGCGATGATGTCCGCAGGGGCGCAGGCATAGCCGATGCGCCAGCCCGTCATCGCATAATCTTTCGAGAAGCCACCCAATAGAACCGTGCGCTCTCTCAGGCTGTCACTCAAAGCCGGGAAGCAGACATGTTCAAAGTCATACACGAGGCGGTCATAGATTTCATCTGAAACAACGAGCAGGTCGAATTCTTCAGCGATCTTGCCGATTTCCACCATCACATCATGCGGAGCAACTGCACCAGTGGGGTTGGATGGGTAACCGATAAAAATGATCTTCGTGCGCGGCGTAATGGCTTTGCGGATATCTGCGGGGTCAACAGTAAAATTATTTTCAAGCCGCGCGGGAATTTCCACCGGCACGCCACCTGCAAGGATCACCTCAGCTTGATACGAAACAAAACATGGGGTTGGGATGATGACTTCATCGCCCGGTTCAAGTACAGCAGTGAACGTAAGATACAACGCTTCAGAAACGCCCACGGTTGCAATGATCTCATCAACGGGGTTATATTTCACGTTATAAAGTTTCTTCAAATTGTCGGCAACCCCCTGGCGTAACTCCATCTTGCCGGAGTTCGATGTGTAATGCGTTTCGCCATTTTGCAGCGACCGAATACCCGCATCCAAAATAGGTTTGGGCGTGGTGAAATCCGGTTCGCCGATGCCAAGCGAGATTACATCCTTCATCGTCGCGGCAATGTCGAAAAATTTTCGAATGCCGCTGGGTTTCAAACCCGCCACACGTTTTGAGAGTCGTTGTACTGCACCAATTTCCTGCATTAAGCCTCCTGCGCTCAGCCGCCGTCCCCGGCGGCGAGGTTAAATGGGTTGCACGTGCCAGTCGTCTGAAATTTCCTGGTACGTCAATTCGAACGCCAGACCATCCGTGGTCGTAACATAAAATCCCTTTTCGCCCGGTCCGCGCCAGCGCGAAAAAATTTCCACGATCTCATAGCGTCGTCCCTCCCACACCAGCGAAAGCGGACGCTCCGCATATTCCGTATCGGACCTGCACTCGACCGCTTCCATTTTACAACTCGACTGAACTCGTGTCCCCAATATTCAACTGCATGACGTGACCATCGCCTCTTCCTTTAATTTTGGCTTGTTTGCCAACCAGCGAGCGGGTCAACGCTGCATCCTTGATCTCACAATCCGCTTCGACGATGGATTCTGAAACCTGCGCATTCTCGATCCTGCAATTCGCCCCGATCGAAGCGAAGGGACCTATCTTTGAGTTACTGATCTTTGCGCTGGCATGAATAGCAGACGGTTCAATGATCTCAACATTCGAACCGTCAAACTTTCCAACCTGCGAACCGATCTTTTCCAACAGAACCTTATTCGTATCCAGTGTCGCTTCAATGGTTCCCGTATCCAGCCAGGTACTGATTTTCTGCGTCCGCACCTTTGCCCCGCCTTCGATCATGATCGAAATCGCGTCCGTCATGAAATACTCGTTCTTGAGCATCACGCCGCGCTTCATCTGGTCGTCAATGGCGGCTAATACCTGTTCGGCGCTCCTAAAGTAATAACACCCAACCACCACAAGGTTGTTATCCATGCTTTGCGGCTTTTCGATGAAGCGCGTCACCCAGCCGTCCGCGCCTTCCTCCGCCACCCCAAAGCGGCGCGGATCTTCCACCGGCATCACCCATGCCACGCCGTCGGCGGCTTCCTTATCGAGAAACGAGAAGTCCGTTTCCATTAACGTATCCGAGAAGCACATGATCATCGGACCTTTCAGGTATTCGCGCGAAAGCCACAGCGCGTGCGACTGTCCCTTCATCTCATGCTGCACTACAAAATGCGCTTTTAGTTTTGGGTAGTTTTCTTTGATGAATGCCGGGACCTGCAATTCGCCGAGGTAGGGTCCCACAATGAAAACAAACTCGGCATTCTCCGGGTCTGGCAGGGTCTTGAACATATCCATCACATGCTCAAGCGAAGTCTTGCCAGCCACGCTCACCAGCGGCTTGGGTTTGCTCCAGGTGTGCGGTCTCATGCGGGTTCCCCAGCCTGCCATGGGGATGACGATCTTGATCGATTCACGGGTCATAGTTTGAGGTTTCCATTCGTCAGGTTGTTTTCTTATTATACCGTTTTGAAAACCCCCAACTACCATTCGCCGAAAAATTTCTGTTTGCCGCCCGAGGCGAATTTTTCGAGCAGGTTTCGATGGAGGGGATAGGTATCCCCGGGCAGCCGCGTCAACGGAAAAAGCTTCATCTCCGCGATCTCCGCATCCGACCCGCCCACGAACCTGAAATCCCCGCACAAAAATACAGACGTATGATCCGTCTTCCAATCGACAAAACTGGTGTATACGCCCACAAATTCAAGCGATCCCAATTCCGCACCGGTCTCTTCGCGCGCCTCGCGCCGGGCAGACGCTTCCAAGGTTTCCCATTTTTTCACCCCGCCTCCCGGCATAAACCAGCCCTGCATATACGTATGGCGGATCAGCCAGACCCTGCCGTCCTCAACCATCATAACCCTCACCCCCATGCGGATGGGGCGAAAGAGAAAGCAATAAACCTTGTACCCGAGAAATAATATTCGCAGGTACATTACGAATGCCCCAACACCGGATGCGGTTGATAGAACTCCTCCAGCCGTTTGACTTCCTCATCGGATAGTTTGATATTCAACGCAGATATTGCCTGATCCAAATGCGCCTCTTTGCTGGACCCGATAATGGGCGCGGCGATATAAGCCTTGTTCAACGCCCAAGCCAACGCCACCTGTGACCCGCTCACGCCGCGTTCCCTGGCAATCTCTTGCACACGGTCTGCCACTTTGAAATCTCCATCGCGGAAATACAACTCATTGGCAAACGGGTCGTTCTTGGCGCGCGCCGTTTCGCCGCCGCCGCCCGGTTTGCGATTGCCCGAGAAGAATCCGCGCGCCATGGGGCTCCATGGAATAAGACCCACGCCGGTTTCTACACACAAAGGAATCATCTCGCGTTCTTCTTCGCGATAGACGAGGTTATAGTGATTCTGCATCGAGACGAACTTTGTCCAGCCGTTCATCTCGGCTACATGCTGTGCCTTCATGAACTGCCACGCAAACATGGACGACGCGCCGATATATCTTGCTTTCCCCGCGCGGACAACATCATTCAAGGCTTCCATTGTCTCTTCGATGGGAGTGTTGTAGTCCCAGCGGTGAATTTGGTAGAGGTCCACGTAATCCATTTGCAGGCGCTTAAGCGATTTATCAATGCCATCCATGATGTGCTTGCGGGAGAGTCCGCGGTCGTTGACTTCGTCACTCATGGCGGAGAAGACCTTCGTGGCAACGATCACGTTTTCACGCTTCACACCGAAGTGGCGCAAGAGGTTGCCCGTAATTCGCTCACTCTCACCCAATGAATACACATCGGCAGTATCAAAGAAGTTAATGCCTGCGTCCAACGCCTTCTTCACAAAGGGCTTGGCCGCTTCTTCATCTAAAACCCAATCACGCCAGGTCTTCGAGCCATAGGTCATCATGCCGAGGCACAGGCGTGAGACTTTCATGCCAGTTTTGCCAAGGTTTACGTATTGCATGAGATTCTCCTTTTGTGGACGGCAGACCGCTGACCACGGACCGCGGTCTGCCGTCCACCGTCGGCGGCCGGTTATATGATCTTCAAACTCGCTAAACTTGTTGCCAACCTTAATTATGCTCCCTCCGCCGTCCTCGGCGGAGGAGTCGAAGCCAACCATTCGTTTATATCAGTAATTACGTAACTACTCAGCCAATTCACTACCCTGTCTTGTCATTTCGAGTGGCGCGAGGCGCCACGAGAAATCCTTCTCAATATTGCGCTGGATTTCTCCTCGCTGGCGCTCGTCGAAATGACAGGCTGAGCAGTTACGTAATTTCAATGATTGGTTTTCGTCCATAATCATAATACC
Source organism: Candidatus Villigracilis adiacens (assembly GCA_016703605.1). Classification (GTDB taxonomy): domain Bacteria; phylum Chloroflexota; class Anaerolineae; order Anaerolineales; family Villigracilaceae; genus Villigracilis; species Villigracilis adiacens. The sequence continues at coordinate 40,677 of JADJBU010000008.1, forward strand.
CTGCGCTTGAATAAACATAATCTGCTCTATCATTCACCAAATTCCAGTTTTTAGCAATCGGGTTCTGGTGAATATAATCCAACTTCTGTTCCAAGACTTTCATTGAGAAGATGTTCTTTGCCTGAATATCCTGCCAGATACTATGTTTATGGCGTGGGTCTCGTTTTTCTTTTTCAAATATCTTCAGCCAATCTGTCTTGCCATCCTCTTGTACTTTTTTGAGGATTTCATGGGCTGTAAATGAACCAAACTGTTGAGTAACTTGACCTATAGTTTGGTTTTCTGGTTTTATGAGTATATGAGCATGGGTTGGCATGATGACAAATGCAAAAAGCAATAGACGTTTTTCTTTTTGCATCCAAGCGAACTAAGAATGACCCCAGTATATTTTGAGTGTTTAAACAAAGGAAGCCATTCAACAACTGTAGCCGTGACAAAATATAAATGAGTCGGGTCGTGAATGGAGTTGAAAGTCATAAATATAGTTTGTACTGTAATCCGTCGCGCCGAGGACGGCGCTTTGAGCGTGTGTAGTGTTGCTTCCACTGCCGTCCTTGGCAGTGGATTTCTTGAATATAGCGTACTCTGTAATCTACCGCGCCGGGGACGGCGCTTTGAGCAGTTAGATAATTTTGAGGTTCGCCAAACTCGCGGCGAGACGTTTTATCCCCACCGACTCAAAGACCACGTCAATGATCTCGTCGCCGTCCTGCATTCTTGAGTTGATGACCATGCCTTCGCCCCACATTGGGTGGCGGACGCGAGTCCCGGCTTTGTATAAGGCTTGGATGACAGGAGCAGACTGGGGCGGAGTCGGAAGCGACCATTTGATGTCCGTAGGTGCGCCGCGCATTGAGCGTCCCGTGCGGGTGCGCCCGACTAGCAAGTCGTGGGGGATGTCATCCATGAAGCGTGAGGGGAAAGTTTCTTCCGCCATGCCGCGCCCGCCGCGTTGAATGGCGCGTAAGAGATAGAGGCGATCTTTGGCGCGGGTGATGCCGACGTAAAAAAGGCGGCGTTCTTCTTCCATTTGTTCGGGCTCGTCGAAGGAGCGGCTGTGCGGAATGATGCCATCATCGAGACCGACGATGAAAACCGCGCCGTATTCAAGTCCCTTGGCGGCATGAAGGGTGAGCAGGGTGGGGGCGTTGGCGTCGGTGAGCGTGTCTTGGTCGGCGATGAGCGCGACGTTTTCAAGGAACTCATCGATCGAGCGGGTGGAATACTCAAGCGCAAGGCGTTTCAACTCTTGCACGTTCTCCCAACGGTCGAGGCTTTCTTCTGAGTCATCTTCAATGATATGGGCTTTGTAATTGATGTCGAGGACGATGCGGTCGAAGAGTTCGGCAACGGTGGCGGTCTTTGATAGTGCGTGCCAGTTGGCGAACATGCCGCCGAAGTCTGCGAGCGGCAATGCGGCGCGACCGGTGAAGGATTTATAAAAATTAGATTCGGCGCCATGCGCCAGGTTGAGCAATACCGAACCGGCATTGGTGTTGTTCTGTCGCGCAACTAAATGTAATGTCGTTAGAGTCTTCTCACCAATGCCGCGCGGAGGGACGTTGATGATGCGCCCGAGGGCGGCTTCGTCAGCGGGGTTGTGGGCGAGGCGCAGGAAGGCGATCATGTCCTTGACTTCGCGGCGTCCGTAAAAGCGTTGTGCGCCGACGAGTTTATAAGGAAGGCGTGCCTGCAAGAAGGCTTCTTCAAGCAAACGGGACATGGAGTTGGTGCGGTACATCACTGCGCAATCTTTCGGCTCGAAATCGCCGGAAGCAACGAGTTGGGCGATGGTATCCACGACGAAAGAGGCTTCGCCATAATCGTCACGCGCTTCGTAGAAGAAAACTTTTTCGCCTACGCCGCGATCACTAAAGAGACGTTTCTTTTTGCGGTTGCTGGCGCGGTCGATCACGCCCATGGCAACATCTAAGATGTTTTGATGCGAGCGATAATTCTGCTCAAGCAGAATCGTCTGCGCGTCGGGGAAGTCTTGCTCAAGTCGGCGCACGTTGCGATAGTCCGCACCGCGCCAGCCGTACACCGATTGATCCGGGTCACCCACACAAAAAATATTTTTATGATGCGAAGCGAGATGTTTCACCAGCGCGTATTGCGCAAGATTGGTATCTTGGAATTCGTCCACAAGCACATGGCGAAAACGCTGGGCGTATTTGTCGCGCACGGCTGGGTTGTTTTCCATCAACTGCGCGGTGTAGACGAGGATGTCATCAAAGTCCACAGCATTACTAGAGATGAGACGCTTTTGGTATTCGGTATAGACACGCTTTACTACTTCATCACGGTAGGTGTTGATCGGGTAATCATCCGGCAGGATCAATTCGTTCTTGGCGCGCGAGATCGAAGCATGCACACTTTGTGCGCGATACAACTTGTCATTTAAATTCATTTCGCGGATGATGGACTTGGTCAGGCTTTGCTGGTCATCCGAATCAAAGATGACGAAATTCTGTGCAACCGGCAGATGCTCCGACTCGCGCCGCAGGATTCGCGCGCAGATGGAGTGAAACGTTCCGAGCATCATGCCTTCGGTCGCCTGCTCGTTCAAAATGGATTTGACGCGCTCGTCCATTTCTTTGGCGGCTTTGTTGGTAAAGGTGACGGCGAGGATTTGCCACGGGCGGACGCCTTCGTTGGCAATGAGGTAGGCGATACGCTGAGTCAATACGCGCGTCTTTCCGGACCCGGGACCTGCGATGACCAAAACGGGTCCATCTGCCGCTGTGACCGCGCTGCGCTGCTGTGGGTTGAGTTTGTTGATGAAATCCATGGGGGGGAAGGTATATAAGTAGACAAGTATACAGCAGACATTCTAGCAGGTTTTACTTGTTTACTTGTTTACCTGTTTACTTGTTTACGTATTTACCCGATCTCCGAGGTGCAGTTCGGGCAGCGGGTGGCTTTGATGGAAATGGCGCTGATGCAGTGCGGGCATTCCTTGGTGGTTGGGTCGGCGGGTGGGGGAGCCTTTTTCATATTGTTGGCAGATTTGACGATGAGGAAGATGACGAAGGCGATGATGAGGAAGTCCACCACGGTTTGGAGGAAGAGTCCCCACATGATGGTGGCGTTTCCAACGGTGACGGACAGTTCGCTGAAGTTGACTCCGCCCATGAGCAAGCCGACCAGCGGCATGAGGATGTCGTTGACGAGTGAGCCGACGATCTTGCCGAATGCGCCGCCGATGATGACGCCGACCGCCATGTCTAGCACGTTTCCGCGCATGACGAACTCTTTGAATTCTTTGAGCATGATGAGTTCTCCTGAGAGTGATGGCGACAAACTTAAGTTTGTCGTACGGGATTGTATGGCAGGGGAGGGTGGTTGTCAACGCGGATTCGGGGTGGGAGAGGCTGAATGGACAGAATCAAGATTCGGGTCCGGATGAGGCGGGGTTTTCATCCCGAAAACGGTTCTCCAGTGGAGTCGACTTGCGTCTAGGAAGCGATATTGTCATCGAAAATCAATTGTTTGGCGCAATTGAGGGTTTCCCGTTGACCGGGTTCTATGTATTGGGTATAATTCGCCTTGCTTTTTTGAAGGTTTGTGCTCGTAAGCGGTTTCTGTACTTATCTCAATGCAGAAAAGGAATTACGGATGCCAGGTTTTGTATTAGATATAAAAGGTCTTGAGACTCAGTTCAAGACCCCTGACGGGGTGGTTCATGCGGTAAACGGTGTTTCGTTCGGGTTGAAGGAGGGCGAGACCCTGGGGGTGGTGGGGGAAAGCGGATGCGGTAAAAGCGTGACGATGCTTTCGGCGCTGAGGTTAATTCCGTCGCCCCCGGGAAAGGTGACTGCCGGGGAGGCGTGGTTTGCCGGGCGCGACCTGCTCAAAATGTCGAATGAAGAAATCCGCCAGGTGCGGGGGGCGCAAATCGGCATGGTGTTCCAGGACCCGATGACCTCGTTGAATCCGGTGTTGACCATCGGACGTCAGTTGGAGGAACCGCTGATGCTGCATGTGGGAATGACCAAAAGCCAGGCAAGCGACCGCGCCGCCGAGTTGCTTTCCATTGTGGGCATTCCCAATGCGAAAGATCGTTTGAAAGATTACCCGCATCAATATTCCGGCGGGATGCGCCAGCGTGTAATGATTGCAATGGCTCTGGCTTGCAGCCCGCAGGTTCTGATTGCCGACGAACCGACCACGGCGCTGGATGTGACCATTCAGGCGCAGATCGTGGAATTGGTGAAACGCCTGCGCGATGAAATCGGCATGTCCATCATCTGGATCACGCACGATTTGGGCATTGTGGCGGGGCTGGCTCACCGCGTCATCGTCATGTACGGGGGATATATCATCGAAGAAGCCATGATAAATGAGTTGTTTGCAAATCCGAAACATCCGTATACCATCGGGCTGCTGGGCAGCTTGCCGCGTGTGGATGGGCGGGAGAACAGCCGCTTGATTTCCATCGAGGGGCAGCCGCCTGTTCTGTATCAAAAACCGCAGGCATGCCCGTTCGCGCCCCGCTGCAAGTGGGTGATGGAGAAATGCTGGCAGGCAAACCCCGCATTGGAGACTGCTTCCGTCGACCATCGTGTTGCCTGTTGGGTGGATGTTGCCACTGGGAGACCTCGCGCATGAGCAATGAAGCCGAAACCCTTTTGAAAGTGGAAGACCTGAAAATGCATTTCCCCATTTACCGGGGGTTGTTTCAACGCCGGGTGGGCGCCGTCCATGCGGTGGATGGCATTTCCTTTGAAGTGAAACGCGGCGAAACCCTTGGGTTGGTGGGTGAGTCGGGCTGCGGCAAGTCCACCACGGGCAGGTCGATCCTTCAACTTTACAAGCCCACCAATGGAAAAGTATTGTTCGAAGGGGTCAATCTTGTGGATCTGACTGGCGAAGATCTGCGTAAAACGCGCCGCCGTCTTCAGATGATCTTCCAGGACCCGTACGCCAGCCTTAATCCGCGCATGACGGTGGAGGATATTGTAGGCGAGCCTTTGCTTGTGCATGGTGTGATCCCGAAAGAGGAGATTCCCGAACGCGTCAAGCATTTGCTGGAGTTGGTTAACCTGAACCCGGCTTTTTCTTCCCGATACCCGCATGAATTTTCGGGCGGTCAACGTCAACGCATTGGTATTGCGCGCGCGATTGCCTTGCAACCTTCCTTCATTGTTTGCGACGAACCCATCTCGGCGCTGGATGTATCCATTCAGGCGCAGGTGGTTAACCTGCTCGAAGACCTGCAAAAACAGTTCAACCTGACCTACCTGTTTATTGCGCATGATCTCTCGATGGTGCGGCATATCAGCAAGCGGGTTGCGGTCATGTATCTTGGGGTGATGGTGGAATTATCCAGCCGTGATGAACTCTATGAGAATCCGCTTCATCCCTACACTCAAGCCTTGCTTTCCGCCGTTCCCATTCCAGACCCGGTTGCCGATGCAAAGCGCAAAAGGGTTTTGCTGGAAGGGGACGTTCCCTCCCCGGTCAACCCGCCTTCCGGTTGCCGCTTCCGTACGCGATGCCCGATTGCAGACAAGGTTTGTTCTGAATCGCGCCCTGATTTCCGCGAGGTGAAACCAGGCCATTTTGTAGCCTGTCACATGGTTAAGTAATATTTAGTTAAGAAAGGAGGCACCCCTCTAACCCTTTCCAAAGTTTGTTCGTCCTTGTCGTACCAAGCACGTCATAAAAAATACTCAATCAAATTTTGAGGAGAAGAAAGATGCGAAAATTATTTGCTTTGTTAAGCCTTCTTGTGATCGCCAGCATGCTTCTTGCCGCCTGCGGTGGCACGCCTGCTGAGACCACAGACGAACCCGGTGCGGTGGATGCCCCCACAGAGGCGGCTGCCCCGGCCGATTCCGGCACGGAAGAAGCCAAACCGGCGGTCCTGCGCGTTAATGTCGGTACATATCCCGACATCATTGACCCGCAGAAGTCGTCCTTTGTGATCGAGATTGCGACCCTGAAGTTGATCTACCAGGGGCTTACCTCGCTGAACGAAAACTTGGAAACCGTTCCGGGCGCGGCTGAATCCTGGGAATACAACGAAGACGCCACCCAACTGGTCTTCACCCTCCAGCCGGACCTGAAGTATAGCGACGGCTCCACGCTCAACGCCAAGCGCTTCGAGTTTGCCTTCTTACGCAACATCGACCCCACCACCGGCGGCGAATATGCCTCCATCACGGACGAAATTCTCAATGCTCCCGAGTGGCGCGCGGCTGATGCGAGTGCGGATGATTACAATCGCGATGAATGGACTGCCAAAGTGGGCGTGAAAGCCTCCCATGCCGACGGTTCAGACTGCGCCGATTACGAAGACGCCGCCTGCGACACCCTGACCCTGACCTTCTCCAAGCCCGCGCCCTATTTCCACACCATTGCCGGAATCTGGGTCAGCTACCCTGCCAAGCAGGAAAACATCGAAGAAGGCGGCGACCTGTGGTGGAACTCCTCCAAGTATCAGATCGGTAATGGTCCCTTCGTGATGAAGACCGTGGAGCCGTTTGTGCGCCAGTACTTCACCCCGAACGCCAACTTTGCCGGACCCGCCGTACCGAGCTACGATATCGAATATTTGTACATTACCGACTCGGCTGTCTCCTTTGAAGCCTATCGCAACGATGAATTCGATGTAATCGCTTCGGCAGCGGAAGACCTTGACGCGATCAGCGGCGATGCCGACCTGACCGCCCAGCACATTACCTGGCCCGGTTCCTGCACCATCAAGATCCAGTTCAGCCTGCAGCCCACCTGGAACGGTATGCCCAACCCCTTCACCGATAAGAAAGTTCGTGAAGCCTTTGCCTTTGCGTTTGACGCCGAAGGCTGGGTGACCGACGTGGATGGCGACCTTTCCTCACCGACCTGGACCTGGATCCCCCCCGGATATCCTGGATACGATCCCGAGTCTCCTTTGAACTTCAACCCCGAAGCCGCCAAAGCCGCCCTGGCTGAAGCGTCTGAAGAGTTCAACAGCGCTGAAAAGATCAACGCCATGGGCTTGAAGATCACGTTCGGCGATACCCCCCGAAACCGCCAGCGGACAGAGTGGCTGGTTGCGAACTATCAGAAGCACCTCGGCATTGAATTGGGTCTTGACCCGGTTGATACCACCACCTTTACCGCCCTGCAGAAGGACCCGAACACCTACCCGTTGCTTTCCCGCGGCGGCTGGTGCGCGGACTATCCCGATCAGCAGAACTGGTTGAGCGTGTACTGGCGCTCTGACACCACGTTTGCTTCCCGCCCTGGCTACGTCAATGCAGAGTTTGACGCCTTGGTGAACGAAGCCGATGCCACCCTCGATCCTGTCAAACGCGCAGAACTCTACCAGCAGGCGCAACAGATTTTGCTCAACGACGTTCCGGCGGCGTTCGGTTACAACAGCCTCAATCACTACATGGTTAAACCCTGGGTGACCGGCTATCAACTGACCCCGCAGGATGCTGTCTTCCCCGGCGATACCCTTCCCTGGACTATCACCGTTGATGCCAGCATGATGCCGTAAACTTAATTGCACGTTTTGGGCTGGCTGCCATTCAATGGGCAGCCAGCCCAAATTTTCTCGAATCGAGGCTGTAGTGACTACTTACCTTATCCGCCGTTTGTTGTGGTTGATCCCTGTCATTCTTGTCGTCGGCGCGGTGACGTTTATCTTGATGCATAACACCCCCGGCGGTCCGTGGGATACCGATCCCGAACGCCGCCAGGTGGATGCATCCACTGTGCAATCATTGGAGTCGTTTTATGGACTGGATAAACCACTCTGGCGCCAATTTTTCGCGTACATGATCGGAGACTTCAACAATAAAGGCGAATTTGTATGCGGTCTTCCCTGCGGCAATTTTGGTCCGTCCTATCGCCAGCGCGGCGTGCCGGTGCAGGCGATTCTGTTTTCCCCGCCCGAAGGCGAGGATGGCGAGATGCGTCCCTGGTATTACAGCCGTTTTGGGTACTCCCTGCGTCTGGGATTGATCGCGTTGGTGATTGCCATATCGATTGGCATTCCCCTCGGCGCGATTGCAGCGCTCAAACAAAACACGATCGTGGATTACGTCAGCCTGCTGGTCGCCACTGCGGGCGTCTCATTGCCGGGGTTTGTTATTGCCATTTTTCTTATCATCATCTTTGCCAGCTGGCTGGATTGGGTGGATGTCGTTCCGCGTTCATGGGATGAAATCCGCGTTTGGATCCTGCCTGCTGTCGTGCTTGGTTTCGGCACCCTGGCCTTCACCGCCCGTCTGATGCGCACCTCCATGCTCGAAGTCCTGCGCCAGGATTACATCCGCACAGCCCGTGCCAAGGGGTTGGCGGAGTGGGCTGTGGTGATCGTTCACATGGTGAAAAATGCCCTCATCCCGGTCATTACGATCCTCGGACCGTCGCTGGCTTCGCTGGTCACCGGCTCTTTTATCATCGAAACCATGTTTGCTTTTCCCGGTATGGGACGCGCCTATGTGCAGGCCATCGGTCAGCGCGATTATTCCATGATCATGGGAACCACCATTATCTTTGCTGTTCTGGTCGCCATTGCCAACCTGAGCGTTGACTTTATTTACGTCCTGGTCGATCCGCGCATTCGGCTCGATGAATAAGCGAAAGGACCCGTTATGACCGCACACCCCGCTGTTTCACAAACCATTGCCAGCTTTGGCGAAGCCACCAAGGCAAAAACACCCAACCAGGAAGCCATTGAACGCCTGATGCGCAACAAGGCTTCTGTCATGGGATTCTTTGTTATTCTTTTGTTTATTCTGGTCGCCATTTTTGCCAGAGTCCTATCGCCGCATGATCCGCTCGAAATAACCAGCGGACAAAAATACCTGCCTCCCATGTGGATCAAGGAGACGCCCGGCGGCAAAGCCAGCAACCCGGATTATCCGCTTGGCACCGACAGCCTGGGACGTGATGTGCTTAGCCGCGTCATCTTTGGAGCCAGGGTTTCGATGGTGGTCGGGTTTGTCCCCACCCTCGTCATTGTGGTGATCGGGACCCTGGTGGGCATGGTGGCCGGGTATTTGGGAGGACGCTGGGACAACCTGCTGATGCGCCTCACCGACGTGATCTATGCGTTTCCCGATCTCTTATTTTTCATCATCGTCATGGTGTCGCTGCGGGACAGCTGGCTGGGACAGTTCATGAACGGCATGTTCCTGTTGTTCATTTCGCTGGCTGTTGTCAACTGGGTCGGCGTTGCCCGCCTGGTACGTGGACAGGTTCTCTCGCTTAAGCAAAAGGAATTCATCGAAGCCGCGCGCGCCATTGGCGTCAGGACACCGCGCATCATGACCCATCACTTGCTGCCCAATACCCTCGGCGTGATTATTGTTCTTATCGCCTTTCGCGTTCCCGGGTTGATCATCACGGAAGCGATTCTGGGCTATCTGGGATTGGGTCTGCGCCCGCCTGCAAATTCTGACTCTATGTTTGTCACATCCTGGGGCGGGTTGCTGCTCGAGGGACAATCTGCCATCAACGCCCAGCCCTGGATTTTGCTTGGTCCTGCCATTTGCATCGCGTTGGTTGTGCTGGCATTTACCTTCCTGGGAGACGGGTTGCGTGACGCCCTCGATCCGCGCATGCGCGGAACGAAATAGATATTGCTGTGAATTACAATAGGATTTGGGCAAACGCCCGAATCCTATTTTATTTTGCCCCGTGGTTTTTCACGCGAATGTTGCCTTGAGAAAATGGAACATCCCGCCAGATACCAGTAGTTTAAAATATGTTGAGACATCTGCCAGAAGATGAAAGGAGTTATTCGTTATGAAAATTCTGATCGCATCGGATATGGAAGGCGTGACCGGCGTGGTGGATTGGGATCACGTCATGCCTGACCGTCCCGATTACCCCCGCTTCTGCCGCCTGTTGACCGGCGACATCAATGCCGCCGTGCGCGGCGCGTTTGCGGGCGGGGCGTCTGCCGTGGCGGTGACGGACGGGCACAACACCAGCCGCAACATCCTGATCGAAGAATTGGATGAACGCGCTTCGCTCAATTGCGGCAGCCCGCTGACTCTGCTTTCGATGGTTCACGGCGTGGACCAGGGCGTGGACGGGGTTCTGTTCATCGGGTATCACGCCCGCGCCGGGGCGCAGAACGCCGTTTTGGATCACACCTGGTCTGACGCGCGCGTCGCCAACCTGTGGATCAATGACCGGCTCTTCGGCGAAGCCGCGTTGAATGCGGGCGTATGCGGACACTTTGACGCGCCCGTGCTGATGATCTCCGGCGACCAGACCGCCTGCGCCGAAGCCCGCGACATGCTCGGCGACCTGGAAACCGCAATCGTCAAACGCGCGGTCGGGCGCATGGCGGCGGAATGCCTGCCCCCGGCGGTGACGGCGGAGTTGATCGAACGCGCCGCGCAACGCGCCGTGGAACGCCTCAAAGCCGGGAACGCGCCCGCCCCGTTCAAGGTCGAGCCGCCCATCACCCTGACCCTCGAACTCGCCAAATCCGAAATGGCAGATAAAGCCATGACCCTGCCCGGCGCGCGCCGCGTTCAGGATCGAAAAATTCAATACACCGCCGGCGACATGCTTGAGACCTATCACGCCTTCCGCGCGCTGGTGGGCATGGCGCGGTAAACCGTCCGGAGGGATTCCCCATGCCATACGAAACCGTTCACGGGGCAAAACTGTATTACGAAACCTTCGGCGTCCAACAGGCGGGACGGGCGCCCATCCTGCTCGTTCACGGCTCCACCCAAACCGGACACTCCTGCTGGAACAAGATCGCCCCGCTCCTGGCGGAAGATTACTTCGTCATCGTGCCGGATTGCCGCGGGCATGGACGCTCCGAAAACCCGGCGCGCTCCTATTCATTCCGCGAGATTGCCGCCGACCTTGCCGCGCTGATTCGCGCCCTGGGATTCGAGAAGGCGCATGTCATCGGTCACAGCAACGGCGGGAATATCGCCATCGTCATGATGATGGAACATCCCGACGCGATTCAAACCTGCACTCCGCAGGCGGGCAATGCCTGGCTGACCGAAACGCTTCTCGAGCGCGAACGGCTGGTCTTCACGCCCGACTACATCGCCGCCCATTACCCGGAGTGGATGAAGGAAGCCGTCGCCCTGCACGAACCGCATCACGGCGAAGGATACGCCCGCCTGTTGATTGACCTGACCCGCGAAGAACTTCTGCGCGAACCCAATTACACGCCTGAGCAAATGGCGCAGGTCAACCTGCCCGTTCTCTTCATTCAGGGCGAAAATGACGCCGTCAACGCGCACAGCCGCTTTGCCCAGCACATGGCGCGCGCCGTGCCTTTTGCCGAACTTTGGATTCCAAAAAACGTCGCGCACAACGTCCATGATGAAGTGTCGAACGATTGGATGGATACCGCGCGCGATTTTCTCTCGCGGCGCGGCAACCCCGAAAGCGAAGCCTTGTACCGCTTCCGCAAGACGCGCTACCCGGATGAACGCGCCGGGGACTTCGACGTACGCGTCGGCGCGGACGGGAAACCTGTCGGCGTGGTACTGACTCCGCAGCGCCGCGAAGAAGCGAGGTCCGTTTTGAACCGCGCGGCGCTGAGGACGACGGCATCCGCGTGCTGATCACCGAGTCCACTCCCTGGGCGATTCTCAACCGTCCCATCGAAGATGTGCGCCGCGCTCCAACCCTGCACAGCGAACGCATCACGCAGGCGCGGCTGGGAGAAACCGCCCGGGTTCTCGAGCAAAGTTCCGGCTGGGCAAAGATCCGCCTGGAGCATGACGGTTACATCGGCTGGGCGCATGAAAATTCGATCTTTGTTTGCAATTCATCAGCCGCCGCCGAATATCTTTCCGCGTGCAATGCCGTTGTCAAAGTTCCGCTGGCAGAGGCGCGAAAAGCCGACGGCGCGTTGACTCAAAAAATTGCGTTTGCAACCCGCACGCGTTTGGAGGGAGACCGCCTTACCTTGCCCGACGGTCGGCGCTGGATTGTGAACCGATCCGATTTCCTTTCAGCGGATGAAACCCCGCCTCCCACTCCCGCCGGAATTGCCCAAACCCTCGAACTGATTCGACGTTTTGCCGGAGTCCCCTACCTGTGGGGCGGGCGTTCTCCCTATGGCTTCGACTGTTCCGGGCTGGCTGGCGCGTTTTATGCGTTCATGGGTGTGACGCTTCCGCGCGACGCCGACCAGCAATTCGAGGCGGGCGAACCCGTGGAACACGCCGAACCCGGCGATTTGTTGTTCTTCGGCGAAGCGGACGAAGACGGCGACGCGCATATCAGCCATGTCGCCATTTCGCTCGGCGGCGATGAATTCATCCACGCCAACGCCACAGATTGGGGCGTTTCCTATAATTCCTTCGACCCGCAAAGCCCGGTCTACCGCAAGTGGCTGCATGAGAACCATCGCGGCGCAAGGCGATTTCGATGAAGGTCGTTTTATGGTATCTGCTCAGCTAATTCACCTCCCTGTCTTGTCACACCGGCACTGGCGTGCGGCGCAAGGCGCTACGAGAAATCTTTCTCAATATTGCGCAAGATTTCTCCTCGCTGGCGCTCGTCGAAATGACAGGTTGAATAGTTAGGTTTTATGAAACTTTCGGTTTATCCCCTGAATTTGGATTTGAAGACGACCTTCCGCGTTTCGCACGGCGCGAGCGACCAACGCCGGAACGCGCTGGTAAAGATCGAGCATGATGGCATGGTCGGGTATGGCGAGGCGGCGGCGGTGTTTTATTACGGCGATACGCAGGAGAGTTTATCGGCGTACCTCAACGGACTGCCGCCTTTGGGCAATGATCCCTTTGCGTTGGAGGCAATGCTCAATGCCCTGCCCGAAGGTCCTCACGCGGCGCGGGCGGCGGTGGATATTGCCCTGCATGATCTGTGGGGCAAACTGCTCGGGCAGCCGCTTTACAAACTCTTTGGGCTGACCCCCGCTCCGCTACCGCAGACTTCGTTTACGGTGGGCATGGACGCGCCCGAGGCGATGGCGGCGCGGGTCAAAGAGTTGAATTACCCGATCATCAAAGTCAAACTCGGCGCGGACGAGGCGGAGGCGTGTGTCGCGGCGATTCGCAAAGTCAGCGCCGCTCGCTTGCGGGTGGATGCCAACGCGGCATGGAGCCCGGACCAGGCTTTGGATTTGATCGCCCGCCTCGCTCCCTACGACCTGGAACTGATCGAACAGCCCCTGGCTTCAGGCAACGCCGAAGCCTATCGCTGGCTGAAGAACGAACTCGATCAACGCGGTATCCGCACTCCCATCTTTATAGATGAAAGCGCGCAAGACTCCCGCGACGCGGCTCGTCACGCCGGTGCGGTGGATGGGGTGGTGGTCAAACTGATGAAGACCGGCGGCTTGCGCGAGGCGTTGCGGGCGATTCATACCGCCCGCGCGCATGGAATGAAGGTGATGCTTTCCTGCATGATCGAAAGTTCGCTGGGAGTGACCGCCGCCGCCCATCTCGCCCCATTGTGCGACCAGCTCGACCTGGACGGTCCGCTGTTGGTCGCCAACGATCCGTTCGACGGATTGCGCTACGACGGGGCAGCGCCATCCCTGCCCGACCGCCCCGGCATCGGCGTCCTCCCGCGCCAGACACTATAGGACTCCAACGACTCCCGTCGTTGGCGCGTTGCTGGCGGATTAAAGTCGGGAGACCCTTGAGTCCTTCGATACTCCAGTAGGGTATTTCGTAGTCTCAAAGGATGATTTTTTCCGAAAAAATGACTATACAGGCAGTTTCCAAGGGTGGTTTTGTTGACTAGCTTAGAGAATTAGGTATAATTCCACGTGTTTCTTTGAAAAATTAGTAACGTCCTCTAAATAATATAGAAGGAGGTGATGCGGTAAGCGCGTAAACGTAACCTGTTCGTTTTTTTGTCAGCACGTTACCCCCTAAATTTTCTTCTTGGAGGAGAAAACAAATGTTACGAAACCGATTGTTTGCTTTGCTTGGTTTGCTGGTGATCGCCAGCATGGCTCTTGCGGCCTGCGGCGCTCCGGCTGCCACCACTGAAGAAGGCCCGGCTGCCACTGAAGCCGCGCCCGAAGCCACCGAAGCCGCTCCTGCGGAGCCCAAGGTGATGGTTGCCTGTCTTGCTCAGGAACCCTCCACCCTGTACCTCTACAGCGAATCCGCTCTGGTGAAGACCTTCGTTCTCGAAGCGCTTTATGACAACACATCCGATGCCCGCACCTACGACTATCAGGGCGTGCTTTACGAACTCTCCACTTTCGACGATACCGCCACCAAGGAAACCGTCGAAGTTGGCGTGGGTGATGTCGTTTATGACGGCGCGAATGACGCGGCTGTGACCCTCGAAGCGGGCATGACCATCTCCCTGAACCAGGCTGAAGGCGACCCGACCGAAGTCACCATCGAAGATGGTCAGAAGTATCCGACCATCCAGATCGTGACCACCTTCACCATTGCCGAAGGCGCGACCTGGGAAGACGGCACTCCTGTCACCACTGCCGATGTCCAGTTCTCCTATGATCTCGGCGCGGATCCCGATACCCCAAGCAGCAAGTACTTCTACGAGACCCAGACTCAGAAGATCGAGATCGTGGATGACTCGACCTACAAGTACTACTACATGCCCAGCTACACCAGCGGCACCTATTTCATCGACGGCATGATCTCTCCGTTCCCCGCGCATGTTTACGAAGGCATGGGCGCGGCTGAAATTCTCGCCGACGAATCTGTCAACCGCGACCCGCTCGCCTATGGTCCCTTCAAGTTGACCGAATGGGTTGCCGGCGATCACCTGACCCTCGAGAAGAACGAAACCTACTGGCGCGCCGGCGAAGGCTTGCCCAAACTCGACACCCTGATCTACCGCTTCATTCCCGATACCAACCAGCTCATTGCCCAGTTGGCTTCCGGCGAGTGTGATTTCGGTACCCAGGACGCCGCTTTCGAAGGCTCCCTGCCCCTCATCCGCCAGTTCGAAGCGGAAGGTTTGATGATTCCGCAGGTTGTGGCTGGAACCGTGTTCGAGCACCTCGATTTCAACACCAAACCGGTTGAAGGCTACTCCGGCGCTTCCGTTTCGTTGACCTCCTCCGACGGCGCCCCGCTCTTCCAGACCGTTGAATTCCGCCAGGCGATTGCCTATTGTATCGACCGCCAGGCTGTGGTGGACGGTGCGACCAACGGCGCGGCTGTTGTTCAGCACACCTATACCGCCGCCGACCACCCGCTCTACGCTGGCGACGACAACATCACCATCTATGAGTTCAATCCTGACAAGGGTAAGGAACTCCTTGCTGGTCTCGGTTGGGCAGACTCTGACGGTGACGGCATCCTCGATAACGGCAGTGATAAACTTTCTTTCGTTCACAGCACCCGCGTGAACCCGCTGCGTGAGAAGGTCACCCAGATCGTCCAGGCTCAGCTCAAGGATAACTGCGGCATCGAAACCACCATTGAAACCTACGGCTCCGAGTACTTCGGCGATGGACCCGATGGTTTGGTCTTCGGCCGCCAGTACGACCTCGGCGAATTCGCCTGGTTGACCGGCGTCGAACCCCCATGCACCCTGTACATCTCCTCGCAGGTTCCGAGCGCTGATCTCGGCTGGGGCAACTCCAACAACGTCGGCTTCGAGAACGCTGATTTCGACGCTGCGTGCAATGCCGCCACCCAGGCTCTCGATGAAGCCACCAAGGCTGCCGAACACGCCAAGGCCCAGCAGATCTTCACCGAATATCTGCCCAGCCTGCCGCTGTTCGCCCGCGCCAAGATCCTCGTGACCCGCCCCGGCGTTGTGGGCGTGATCATGGACCCGACCGCCAACAGCGAATTCTGGAACGTCGAGAACTTCGATTTTGAAAACTAAGAACGTCTAGCTGGTAATATGGAGGATGGTGGGGAACCACCATCCTCCATTCTGGTTATATTTAGGCATCATTCATTTTTTTTTTATACCAATACCCTTAAACATGGAAAGGGAAGTTCGATATGACCAATTATCTGATCAGACGCTTCTTTCAAATGAGCCTGGTCGTGATCGCTGCTTCGATGGCGATTTACTTCATCCTCTGGCTCGCGCCTGGCGGTCCGCTGGATGAACTGCGAATGGCTGGAGCCGGCGGGCGCGCCAATCAGGGCTTTACTGAAGAGCAAATTGCCCGCATTGCCGAGTATTTGGGATTACACCGCGGACCGGTTTGGGGGTACATTGCCTGGTTGAGCGGAGAGGATTGGTTCGACGATATCGGCAGGGCGGACCTGCAAACCTCCTCCTGCCGGTCTGTCGAATCAACCTGCAGCCGCGGCGTTTTGCGCGGCGACTTTGGTGTTTCCTGGAATGTGGCGCGCGGCTCACCAGTGGGGGACGTGTTGCTCTCGCGCCTCCGCAATACGATGATCCTGATGGTTTCCGCCACGGTCATTTCGTTGGTAATAGCGATACCAATCGGTATCGTCTCGGCGGTTAAACAATATTCCCGGCTCGATTATTTTGTGACCACATTTTCCTTCTTTGGAACCGCCATGCCGGTCTTCTGGTTTGGCTTGATGATGATCATCCTGTTTGGGGGGAATCAATCCCCCCTGTTCAAGGCGTTTGGCTTTCCCTACCTGCCAACTGGAAATGTTGTCCTCGTGCGTTCGCCCCTGCCCGGCAGTTTGCTGGATTTGCTCAATGCCATCCCGGGTTCTACGCTGGATATTGCCGTACATGCCATTCTTCCAACCATGGTATTGTCGCTGCTTTACATGGCAGGTTGGAGCCGTTTCATGCGCACAGCCATGCTCGAAGTGCTCCGCCAGGATTACGTCCGCACGGCGCGCGCCAAGGGGCTTAAGGAACGTGTTGTCGTTTTGAAACACGCCATGCGCAACGGCCTGATCCCCCTGATTACGATCGTGGTCTTTCAGATTCCCGGCATTTTTGGCGGCGCAACCATCACGGAAACGGTCTTCAACTGGCCCGGCATGGGTTTTCTTTATGTCTATGCCCTGGGAGCGAATGATTATCCGGTTGCCATGGCGTTCCTTTTTATCAGCGCGGTGCTGGTTGTGATCGCATCCCTCATTGGCGATGTCCTCTACACCGTCGTCGATCCTCGTATTCGCCTCAGCTAACATCCTGAACGGAGATATTTACCATGGCGGTAGCTCAACTCAATTCTGAAACCCTCTCCACCATCAAGGAGGAAAGCTGGTTCGTTATCATCGGACGACGATTCCTCAGGCATAAGCTGGCGGTGGTGGGCATGATTTTTGTCCTGATCTTTGTCTTTGCGGCGATCTTTGCAAACGTGATCGCCCCCTACGACCCCTATAAACAAAACCTTGCGCCCTCCTATTCAAACCCTTCATCTGAGCACATCCTCGGCACCGATGAACTTGGCAGGGATGTTTTTAGCCGGCTGCTGTATGCCTCGCGCATTTCGCTTTTTGTAACCGTGCTGGTCAATTTCACCGGGGAGACGATCGGCGTCATTGTCGGCGCGACCTCGGGATATTTTGGCAAATGGGTGGATTCTCTCATTCAGCGCATTGTCGAATTTCTCCTGACCCTGCCCACGCTTCCGCTGCTTCTCTTCTTCTCCGCCATGTTGCGCGGCATCACCATTCCAGGTTTGCCGGATGAATGGTCGAAAGCAATCATCATTTCCCTGGTACTGATCGCCTTCGGCTGGCTGGGCGCAACTCGTCTGGTACGCGGCACGGTCTTGAGTCTGCGCGAACAGGATTTTGTCCAGGCGGCGCGCTCACTGGGCGCCAGCGATTGGAGAATCATCACCAAGCACATGATCCCCAACTCGCTCGCCCCGGTCATCGTCAATTTGACGCTGGGACTCGGCGGCGTCATTGTGTTGGAGGCGGCTCTTTCCTTCCTCGGTTTTGGCATCACACCCCCGGTCCCCACCTGGGGAAACATGCTCCAGAACGTGCAGGAACGCATGTGGCAGCAGCCCTGGCTCGCCTTTTACCCCGGTTTGTGCATTTTCCTTACTTCGCTTTCGTTCAACTATATCGGCGACGGCTTGCGCGATGCGCTCGACCCGCGCCTGAAACTTTAATTCATGACGATGAATAGGAGAAGAGGAAAATGAAGCGGATCATCCCGGTTATATTGTTCATAGTAGTTATGTCGTTCGTTCTTTATGGTTGCGGGCGTCCGGCGGAGGAAACTGAAAAATCCGATACCGAGATCGTCGCCTCCACCGCCACCACCCAGGCAAACCTGGATTCCCTGCCTGCCGACGTGCCGATCCACCCCCAGGCGGAGGAACTTAAATTCGCCGCGCAAAACACCAATATTTCATATATTGTGTCCGGCGGACTCCAAGCCAACGTGGACTATTACCGCGCCGAGTTGGAAGCCCAGGGTTGGACCAAGCGCGGAAATAGCCCTGAAAACCCCATCGGCGATGCCATCACCCTGTTACGCGTCAAACCGGATAAGAATATCTCTGTTACAATTCAGGGAATTCCCGAAAGCGATCAGGTGCGGGTGCTAATCACCCTGATTCTCAAGTAGAGGCATGGCGTGAACAGCTTCAGCCAGCAGAGCGCGGGAAGAACCGCATCAGTATTGAACTTCCTCATCACCATCTTTCTCGCGATAGTGGCTTTTATCTATCTCAGCCTGACCGTTTACACCAGGGACGCACTCTGGTTTTACCCGGTCTACAATTCAACTCCGGCGTTCGGCGTGTTGAGATGTTACGGAGAGGAAATTCTCATGCAGGCGGATTCTTCTCACCTTGCCGCGGTCGCCGCCCTGGTCAACGAGCAAATATCCGGCGATAAACGCTGGGACGAGCTAAACCTGACCGACGACACCTTCGCGTATTACCAGTCGAGCGATCTCATGTTGCTTCTCGAACTGCATTACGACGCGCCTCAAAGGATACATTCCTTTAGCCCGTTTTTTTCCAACTTCGACACCCTGCTTGTTCCCCTCGACGGACGTCATGCGGAAAAGACCATCCTGTTCAGCCTGGTTAATGGAAACCCCTCCGGCGGGTCGTTTCACTTGACGACATACAGCCCGCTTTTGAACTATATCGAACAGAACAACCTGTGCAAGAAGAAATAACATAATTTCACCGACCAAGGAGATTTGGTTACCCGTGTCTGAGATCAATAAACCCCTTTTGGAAGTGAAGAACCTCAAGACCTATTTCTATACCGAGGACGGCGTGGTACGCGCCGTGGATGGGGTGGATTTCGAAATCTATCCCGGTGAGGTACTGGGCATCGTCGGCGAATCGGGGTGTGGCAAGAGCGTCACCTCCCTCTCCATTATGCGCCTGATCAGCATTCCCGGAAAGATCGTGGAAGGCGAAATAAACTTTGACGGCAAAAATCTCGTCAAAGCCACCGAAGAGGAAATGATGCAGGTGCGCGGCAACCGCATCTCCATGATCTTCCAGCAGCCGCAATCCGCCCTCAACCCCGTCTTCCGCGCCGGAGACCAGATATCCGAAGTGTTGAACATTCACCAGGACTTCGGCAAGGAAAAAGGACGCGAGCGCGCCGTCGAATTGCTGAAACTGGTGGGCATTCCCGAACCCGAGCGACGCGCCGACTCCTTTCCGCACGAACTCTCCGGCGGCATGTCGCAGCGCGTGATGATTGCCATGGCGCTTGCCTGTGTTCCCGACCTGCTGATTGCCGACGAACCGACAACCGCCCTGGATGTGACCATCCAGGCGCAGATTCTCGACCTGATGCGCGATATGAAGCAGCAGCTTGGTTCTGCCATGATGCTCATCACCCACGATCTCGGCGTCATCGCTGAAATGGCGAACCGCGTCGTCGTCATGTATGCCGGCGAGATCGTCGAACAATCCCCGGTCACCTCCCTCTTCGACAAACCGCATCATCCCTATACCCAGGGCTTGATCGGTTCGATCCCGGTCCTCGGTGAAATCCGCGAACGGCTCGATGTCATCCCCGGTTCCGTCCCCAACCTGATCAACCTGCCGCAGGGATGCCGCTTTGCCCCGCGCTGCCGCGCCCGCGTCGAAAACAACCTCGCCATCTGCACCGATAAACACCCCTCCCTGATCGAAGTCTCCGAGGGACACAAAGTGCGCTGCTGGTTGTACCAGGATGCCGAAGGGCATACCGCCCCAATGAAATCTGGAAAATAAAAGGACCATCTGGCTCATGAATACGATGAACAAACAGACACAACCAGACTTGTTGGTGGTGGACAAACTTGTAAAATACTTCCCCGTTCGTTCGGGGCTGCTTCAGCGTGTAAACGCTTGGGTGCAGGCCGTGGACAAGGTAAGTTTTGCCGTCAAGAAGGGCGAGACGCTTGGCATGGTGGGCGAATCCGGCTGCGGCAAGACAACCGTCGGACGCACTCTCCTGCGCCTGGTCGAACCGACCGCGGGCGACGTCTATTTCGAAGGAAAGAATATTCTCAAAATGGGCCAGCGCGAACTCAAACCCCTGCGCCGCGACATGCAGATCATTTTCCAGGACCCGTATGCTTCGCTCAACCCGCGCATGCCCATCGGCGAATCGGTGATGGAAGGTTTGCAGATCCACAATGTGGGGCGTCCCAAGGAGCGCTGGGAGGTCGCCATCAACATGCTCAAGAAGGTGGGTCTTGAGGAATACCACGCCCGCCGCTACCCGCACGAATTCTCCGGCGGACAGCGCCAGCGCATCGGCATTGCCCGCGCTTTGGCGTTGAACCCCAAATTCATCGTCTGCGACGAACCGGTCTCCGCCCTGGACGTGTCCATCCAGTCACAGGTTTTGAACATCCTCAAAGACCTGCAAAAGGAATTCGGGCTGACCTACCTCTTCATCGCCCACAACCTCAGCGTGGTCGAACATATCTCAGACCGCGTAGCCGTCATGTACCTCGGCAAAATGGTCGAACTGACCGACCGCGAATCGCTCTACCGCGAACCGCTTCACCCGTACACCCAGGCTCTGCTTTCCGCCATCCCCGTCCCGCATCCGGACGTGAAGCGCGAACGCACCATCCTCAAAGGCGATGTGCCCAGCCCGCTCAATCCCCCCAAAGGCTGCCGCTTCCACACCCGCTGCCCCATCGCCATAGACAAATGTTCGCAGGAAGAGCCGGAATTCAAGGAAATCAAACCCGGTCACTTGGTTGCCTGCTGGAAAGCCGAATAACAAATTCAAACGAGACCGCGCAAGCGGTCTCTTCTTTTCGACGGGGTCTCATTACCAGCTTATGCGGAGAGTGCGTCCCATATCATCCTCGCATGGGGACCAGCCAGAAACAGATGAGTCTTACGAGAGGATTCGCCCTGTTTGCTGGACACTCTGACCCGTTTGGTGCGACGCACTGCATAACATCAGTCATTAACTTTGGGCTTTCCCGTCTCTGGCGGGATTCAAATACCAGCGGGCAGGGTTATCAACGGGACTGGTTATAATTGCCCAATGACACACCGTATGACAGGCAGGCAAAAATGAAAAAAACATCCATCCCATACTGGCTAATTCTGCTGCTCCTTGTCGTCCCGGCTTGTCTCGGCGGGCAGGCAGCCACCGAAACGCCGGTACAAACCCCCGAACCGCAGCCCACCCCAACTCCATCGGAACCATCGCAGACAGGACTCACCATCTGCATGGGACAGGAACCCAACAGCCTGTATCCCTTCGGCGAATTGAACACCGCCGCGCAAAACGTCCTCGCCGCGATCTACGACGGACCCATCGACACCGTCGCCTATGAATACCAGCCTGTCATACTCACCCAACTGCCATCGCTTGAAAACGGCGACGCCCAGATCGTTGCAACAGACGTCCAGCCGGGCGATACCGTACTGGACGCCAACGGCAGCCTCATCGAATTAAAAACCGGCGACCGCGTGCGCCCCGCCGAATGTCGCAGCGACGACTGCGCCATCACCTTCGACGGCGTCTCCCCGCTCGAAATGGACCAGATGATCGTCACCTTCCGCCTGCGCCCCGACCTCGCCTGGTCCGACGGCGCCCCACTCACCGCCGACGATTCCATCTACTCCTTCGAACTCCAGCGCGAAACGAACGTCAACCCCTACCTGATCGAACGCACCCAATCCTACGAAGCCGCCGACGCCCAAACCCTGCAATGGTTCGGTATGCCCGGCTTCATCGACTCGACCTACTTCACCAACTTCTGGCAGCCCGCCCCAAAACACGCCTGGAGCAAATTTCCCCCCGACCAACTCCCCGAAGTAGACCTCTCCTCCCGCACCCCAATCGGTTGGGGTCCCTTTACCCTCACCGAATGGATTCCCGGCGAAGAAATCGCGCTGGAAAAGAACCCCAACTATTTCCGGATTCGTGACGGCTACCCAAAAACCGAATCGATACGCATCCGCTTCATCCCCGACCCCGACCTGGCTCTGTCCGAACTGATCGCAGGCCGCTGTGACCTGATCGAACCTACCATAAACCTCGACGACCATGTCGGACTCCTTCAAGAGATGCAGACCGCCGAACAGGCGCGCATGTTCGCAACCGCCGGAATAAGCATGGAATGGCTCGGGCTGGGCATCGTCCCCGCATCCTACGACAACGGCTACAACATTCAAGCCGACCGGCAGACCTTCTTCGAAGATACCTACACCCGCCAGGCAATCGCCTACTGCCTCGACCGGCAGACCATCTCCACCGACATCCTCCACGGGCTGACGGACATCCCCGCGGGATACCTGCCCTCAAATCATCCTGCATATGATTCAAACAGCGCCGCCATTCCCTACGACCCACAAATAGGCGTCTCGCTCCTTGAACAGGCAGGCTGGCTGGATTCAGACGAAGACCCCGCCACGCCGCGCCGCGCCATCAACGTCAAAAACGTCGCATACAATACGCCGCTCATATTGAACTATCAGACAACATCCACCGCCCAACGCAGGCAGGTAACGGCAGTATTGGAGCAATCGCTGGCAGAATGCGGAATCGGCATCAACATCGAATTTATCGAGCCGGACGAGTTTTACGCGCCGGGTCCCGCGGGAGCGCTCTTTGGCAGGCAGTTCGATCTCGCCCAATACGCCCTCGGCGTGGAAGGCGTTGAACCGCCCTGCGCCTGGTTTTCGAGCGGCGGAATTCCCACCGCCGACAACGGCTGGAGCGGCCCGAACATTACCGGTTTCGCCGATGAAGACTTCGATAAAGCCTGCTTTGATGGACAGACCTCCCTGCGGGAAGAACCGGCTTATCTTGCCTCCTACCGCCAGACCCAGATCATCTTGAGCGAACTGCTTCCCGCCATCCCGCTCTATTCGCGCCTGCGTATCGCCGCCGCCCGCCCCGGTTTGTGCGGTTTCAATGTTGACCCATCTGCCAATTCGCTCTGGAATATCGAAGCGTTCGAGGCAGCCGACTCCTGTCAAAATTGAAGGGGAGGCGGGTCTTAATCCTTGCTATAATTTAACCGACCTGTTCGCATTGGCGCAGGTTTGATTTATCCTTATTTCAGTTTATGAACGGAAACAGATCATCATGGTTCGCACACTTTTGCTCGTGGACGATCAACGCGATATTCTCCGCCTTCTGCGTTCCACGCTGGATACGTTGAAGAACAAGGACTTAAAAATCTTCGAAGCCCAATCGGGCGAGGAGGCATTGCTCGAATCCACGCGCCATAAGATAGACATGCTGGTTACCGATTACAAACTGCCCGGCATGAGCGGCGTCGAATTGATGCACAAGATCCGCGCCCGCCACACCGACGTGAAGGTGATCTTCATCACCGGCATGACCGAACGCAGGATGCGCGACGAAATGCTCAACTCGGGCGCATTCGCCATCTTCGACAAACCCATCGCCATCGCCGACTTTCTCGATTCGGTCGAGCGCGGGCTGGGGCTGGTGCAGACCATTTTCCCGCCGGAGAAAGCCGCGCCCAGCGTTACCGAAGAACCGCAGCACGCCCGGCTTTCCGACCTGCTCGCCAACTTCCGCCAGGACTTCAAAGCCGACGCTGTTTTCCTGCTCAATGAGCGCGGTTTGATCAACGCCCGCACGGGCAGCCTGCACGACCCCAGCATGGAGGTCTCGCTGATCTCCACGTTGATGGCAATTCATAATACCAGCCTGAAAGTGGCGAAGCATAACCACCAGGAATCCATTGAGTCGTACCATGTGTTCAACGGCGGCGATCACGACCTGTTGTTCATTCCGGTTACGCCGCTTTACGCGCTTCTCGTGGCGGGGAGGGGGTTGGCAGATGAAGAACAGATACTTGATTCGATGCGCGGGTTGATGTCGCTGCGTTCGCAGGTCATCAAGGCGCTGGACCTGATCGGCGTGACCGGTCAGTTGAAATTCAAATCGCCGCCCACGGCTGCCCCGCCCGCGCCGACCGTTCCCCGGGTGACCACCGACCGGCTGGCAAAAGCAACCCCCGCCCCGGAAATGGAAGCCCTGCTCAAGGATGCTTCCGATGACAAAAAGAAGAAAAATTCAGCCGATGGTTTTTGGGAGGAAGCCGCTCATGAAATGGGCAGGAAGTCGACCAATCCTGAAGTGATCTCGCTTGAAGAGGCGAAGAAGATGGGTCTTCTTCCGGGTGAAAAATAGAATTGTGATACAATTTTGCCCGCACTGGGGCATGGTGCAATGGCAGCACACCAGCCTTTGGAGCTGTGGATCTTGGTTCGAATCCAGGTGCCCCAGCCACAAATATCCGCCCAGGCGGATGATTTTACCGAACGGGATTTGTCGCGGAGGAAAATAAACCGCGCAAATCCTGTTTTCATCTGAGGTGAATGAATGAAGATAACAGCCATCCTTCTTGCCGCCGGGCAGGGAACGCGCATGAAATCGTCGCTTCCCAAAGTGTTGCATCCGGTGGCTGGCAAACCGATGATCTGGCACGCCTTGAAGGCAATCGCGCAATCGACCACGGAGAAGCCGGTCGTGGTGGTCGGGCACGGCGCGGGCGAAGTAACAAAATATTTGGGAGACTCAGCCCAAATCGTGGAGCAGGAACCGCAGTTGGGGACGGGACACGCCGTCTTGCAGGCAGAGGCTTCAGTGAAGGGAAAATCCGACCTGGTCGTCGTCTGCTATGCCGACATGCCATTAATGCGCGGCGAGACCCTTCAAAGGCTGGTCGAAACGCAGAAGAGGAATTCGGGCCCGGTCTCAATGCTGACTGTGATTGCAGACGACCCGCGCGGGTTCGGGCGCATCATCCGCAACCCGGATGGGACGGTTTCCGCGATTGTCGAGGAGTATGTCGCCACACCCGAACAGTTGCAGGTGAAAGAGTTGAACGTGGGCGGCTATTGCTTCGACGCGAAATGGTTGTGGGATGCCCTGCATCGCATTCCGAAGAATCCCAAAAAAGGCGAGTATTATCTGACGGATACCGTGGAACTGGCGGCGAAGGATGGGCTGCCCGTCCATGCCACGGTGATGGATGACCTCGAAGAAACCATTGGCGTGAATACGCGCGTGCATCTCTCGGAGGTGGAAGCCGCCATGCGCAGGCGCATCAATGAAACTCACATGTTGAACGGCGTGACGATGATTGACCCGGCTTCGGTTTATATCGAAGCGGATGTCAGGATCGGCAAAGACACCACGCTTATGCCGAACACCTGCCTGCATGGCGGGACGGAACTGGGGGAGGGAAATATCATCGGCCCGAATACGATCATCCGCGATACGAAGGTCGGCAACGGTTGTAAGATTCTCGCTTCGGTGCTGGAAGGCGCTTTGCTCGAAAACGATGTGGATATGGGACCATTCGCGCGCTTAAGGAAGGGCGCGCATTTGGGAAATCACGTACACATGGGGAATTTTGGCGAGGTGAAAGACTCGCGCCTGGCGGAAGGGGTGAAGATGGGGCATTTCTCCTACATTGGCAACGCGCAGATTGGGGCGAATACGAACATCGGCGCCGGGACGATCACCTGCAACTACGACGGCGAAAAGAAACATGCCACCGAGATCGGCGAAGACGTCTTTATCGGTTCGGATACGATGCTGGTTGCCCCGCTCAAACTTGGCGACGGCGCGAAAACAGGCGCAGGCGCGGTGGTGACGAAGGACGTGCCCGCGGATACGCTTGTGGTTGGAATGCCCGCGCGCGCCATCCGCAAACTGGAACGGAAGACGAAAAAGAAATAAATTTTGCCTTGTGAAATAGGAATCTGGAAGTCTCGCTTCTGGAAACCCGCGGTAGAAAACGTGCGGAGTCCGTTTTTACGAAAAGACGAGAAAAACATGACCATTACAAAAACTGAAAAGCAATCCCTGATCGACCTGGCAAATGAGGCGCGGCGGCGGGCATATGTCCCGTATTCGAATTACCCGGTCGGCGCGGCATTGCGCACGAAGACCGGCAAGGTGTATACGGGAGTCAACATCGAAAACGCTGCCTACCCCCAGACGATATGCGCTGAGCGTGTAGCCATTTTTAAGGCAGTATCCGAAGGAGAGAAGGAATTCGAGATCATCGCTGTTGTAACCAATAACGGCGGCTCGCCCTGCGGCGGATGCAGGCAGGTTATGGCGGAGTTCGGGCTGGATACCATCGTAATGTTTGGGGACGGACAGGGAACATTAACCCACGAGACTACGGTGAAAGGGCTGCTTCCCGAGGCATTCATTCCCGAACATCTCGTAACAGACGGCTGAAACGAAACCACTTCCCGGCCCACTTCCCACATTCCACTTTCTACTTCTTCTCGAGAATGACCGACTTCCGTTCCTTCCGCGCATCTGCCGTTGTTCTCCGCCATGCCGACTGGGGCGAAGCCGACCGCCTGCTGACACTCTACACCCGCGAGCGCGGATTTGCGCGCGCGCTGGCAAAGGGAGCCAGAAAAGTCACCTCGCGCAAAGCCGGGCATTTGGAACCGTTCACGCACGTCACCATCCAGCTTGCCCAAGGACGCGACCTGCTGATCGTGACCCAGGTCGAAACCATCAACGCATTCCTGCCCCTGCGCGACAGCCTGATAAAAACCGGTTACGCGTCGTATGTCGTGGAATTGCTTTTGCGCTTTTCCTACGAAGGGGAAGGGGCGAATCCTTCGGTCTTCAGCCTGTTGGTGCAAACCCTGGAGCGGCTCGAAGCCGAAGAGGATGCCTGGCTTCCCGTCCGTTACTATGAAATTCGCCTGCTCGACGCGGTTGGGTTTCGTCCGCACCTCTTTGAATGCGCAAACTGCGGGCGCGAGATTTTGCCCGAAGACCAGTTTTTTTCATTTATTGCGGGAGGAGTGATCTGTCCGCGCTGCGGCGAAGGTCTGCCGAACCTGGCGGGGATATCCCTGGAAACGCTCAAATATTTGCGGCACTTCCAGCGCTCCAGCTACAAAGACGCCTCACGGGCAAACCCCGGTTCCGAGATCCGCAAAGAGGCGGAAACGCTGATGCAGGGATATTTTACCTATCTGCTCGAGCGCGAATTGAATTCCCCCGGGTTCATCAAACGCGTCAAATCCTGACTATTGTTTAATACCTTAGGACTTACGCAAAACTCCAAGAGTAAGCCGCGAATTACGCGAATTTTCACGAAAATTCTTGATAATTCGCGTGAATTCGCGAAATTCGTGGCAAAAGACTTTGATCTGCGTAAGTCCTAACCTTACAAATTAAATCCTTGCATCGCGTGGCGGTGTTTTTTGCGCAAGGATTTTCCACTACGGAGTTCATTCACGGAGATTAACAGTGTGCAGGCAAAACATGTCAGGCACGGAGTCGAAAGCGGCGCTGTCGTGGCGCCAACGGCGCCACGACAGCGCCCGACTTTCGAGCAAAATCAGGAGATTTTGCAGTCCAAACTGACAACCTTTGACTGCACACGATTAACAAGAGGTTTTCCCTGTGGTCTCTGTGGTTAAATCTTTTCCGGCTTGCTCGGGTTAGGTCTTCTTCCGCTGTCTTTTGACCTTGTTAATCTTTTGGATCATCGAATCGGTGATCTGCTGGGTGTCTATCGGGGTCGAGGCGGAGGGCGAATCGGACGCGTACCCGAATTTGCGCATGGCGATGCGCCGCACCCAGCTCAGAATCGCCACCGCCGAAGACTCGCCTTCATACGGAATGGGAACCGTGGTGTTTTTTTCCAGGGCGGTCCGCAGTTCCTGCGCAGTGTTGCCGGGGAAACTCGTGCGCCCCGCGCCAATCGCCCAATAAATATGAGCGTCGCTCGAGGCAATCTTTGCGAACGGGAGGAAAACCGATAACTTGCGCGCCACCTTGTCGAAGTTCTGCGTGCCGAAGTTATGCGTCTCAATCCCCTTGAGCGGACCCTTCGCGCGCGGGTTTGCCAGCGCCCCCAACACCGCTTCCATCGAAAGGCTTCCCGGCAGGTTATTGAACGGATGCGGCGCGATGGCAATGCCGCCCTGTTTGCCGATATGAATGAGCGTATCGATCATCGACATACCCGCGGGCGGCAGGGTCTGGATGAAGAGCGCCAGGAGATGCCCCTCCCTGGTCGAAACCTCCGCGCCGGGAATGGCTTCCAACCCATATTGAGGAGCCAGTTGCGCGGCTTCAAAAGAGCCGCGGATCTCGTCGTGGTCGGTCACGGCGATCACATTCAAACCGACATCGGCAGCCTGTTTGAGAATGGCGCGCACGGTGGTCGTTGCGTCATAGGAGTAGATGGAATGAATGTGCAGGTCTGCGGTGCCCATGTGCGGTCTTCCTTTGGGTTCAATGTCTGAGGTCTTTTTTACTCCAATTCAAAACAAATGTCCATGCTATCAATAACACAATCGGTTTGAAGATTCTCCAAAGCAGGAATTGGAACCAGCGCCACTTGAAGGCATAGATGATCTGGGCGATCAGCCATCTTGAAAAAAGGGTTTGACCCAGCCCGCTTCTTCCCAGCCGACGCCTGTATCCGCGGAATGAAAATTCGTTACGCTGAAACGACTCCGCCGTTTCGCGCGCGGCGACGACGCCGTATCCCAGCGCCATGCTGATGCCCTCGCCGAAGATCGGGTCCGCGCCGACGGCGTCGCCCACCAGCAGCACGCGCGGGACAGACACCTTATTCTGCGGCGTAAACCAGCGGATGGGATGTCCCTTGACCTCGTACTCGTTCAACTGAAAGCCGAGACGTTCCATCTCTTCGGCGAGCGGTTGTTTCAATGTCGGGCGTTTTTCGCCTGCGAGCATGTTCGTATCGTACACGCCCCAGCAGCGCATCGGGGTTCCTTTTACCTGGGTGGGGAAGTCCCAGACGTACCCGGCGATGTTTTCAGGGACGGGGAAAAAATCGAAAACAGCCGCTTCCTTGCGGGGGCTGAATTTTCCCTCTATTATGGGGTAATCCGGGGTCAATAATTCCAACACCCTTGCCGTGTAAACCGGGTCATGCGGCAGGATACTGCGTCTCGTGATTCCATTCGACCCGTCCGCGCCGATGACAATTTCTGCGGTAAATGTCCCCTGGTCGGTTTCGACAGTCACCGAATCGGCTTCGGGTTGAACCTGCTTCACCGTCACCCCCTGCCGAATTTCCAACCCCCTGCTCTCGGCTTTTTTTGCAAGCCAGTGATCGAATTCATTGCGCCGGACGACGCGCAATGCATGACTCTTCGGCACGCGCACCCGCAAGCCTTTTCCGCCAAAGTCAAAACGGATTTCGCGCGAGATGACGTTTGGGACTTCGTTTACGTCCAAGCCGAGGGCTTCGAGGATTCGCTCCGCGTCTACGACCAGCCCTCCGGCGCAAAGTTTCGGGCGTGGATAATGTTCCTTTTCGAGGATCAGGATTCGGGGCGTAAGATGCGGGGCGAACTTTGCCAGATGAAGCCCGGTCGAGAGTCCGCTCGGACCGCCGCCGATGATGAGGATGGCTTGTTCCATGCGCCCCATTGTAAATTATTGTAGGACAAACTTTGTAGGGCAAACTTTGTAGGACAAACTTAAGTTTGTCTTACGCGAATCTAATCCGCTGCAACCGGCGCCTGGGCGGGCGCAACCTTGCCGCGCCAGAAAAAAGTCCAATACATGAAGACGGATATTGTATAGAGGATGATAGTTCCGATGAAGGGCGGACCGAACCCGTATTTGACTTGCAGCCAGCCGCTGATGGTGGGGCTGAACGCCCAGCCAAAATTCCATGCCATACTGGTCAGGCTTGCAACCGTTGCCCGCCCCGACGGTTCGACATGTTCCATCACAAATGCCTGGTAGACGGGACTGCTCATGTTCATCAACGCGAGGCGGATGTAGTAGGTCGCCGCGCCGACCCAGAAGATGGGGGAGAAGCCCAGCAGGATGAGGAAGGGAATGGATAGCGCCTGTGAGATGACGACCAGTTGAATCTTCCCGGTCCGTTCTGCCAGGGGAGGCGCGGCGAGCAGACCGATGCCCATTGCCAGCGATCCCCAGGCGAATAAGCCGCCGATGACCGGGTCGGGCTGGTGGTGAACGACGCGGAAAAAGACGTTCATGAATGGCATGATGAGTCCCGCGCCCAGGGAGGTGAGCAGCATCGGCAGAATGAATTTAACCAACATGCCGGGGTGTTTCGACGCAAACTCGAATGGGGCGAATACGGCGCGTTGTCCGCGGGCGATTGAGGGCGTTTTGATCGACATCAGGGGGATGATTGCAATGATGGCGAAGACGCCCGCCACCAGGATGGAATTCCCGTAGGCGTGGCTGCTCGTCGCGGAGACGTTTTGCGCCTGCCCCATCCAGGTGGGGAGATAGCCGCCGATCCAGTTGCCGATGGATGCCATGGTCATGGTGAGACCCTGACCGAAGCTGAAAAGATAGGTGCGTTCCTTTTCGTCGCTGTTTTCCATCAGGAAGGGAGACATGGTCACGCCGCCCAGGCTTTGCGCCAGCCCCGAAACGATGTTCATGGCGTAGAGCGAAGTTTCTGTCTGCCAGAGCGCCATGGCGAGGATGGCAAATGCCAACAGCGCGCTGGAAAGCACCAGCGCGTTTTTTCGCCCGATGGTATCTGCCAGGTAGCCCATGGGCAGGGCGGCGATCAATGCCACGAAACTGCTGGTGGTGATGAGGTTGCCCAGCACCGATTCGTCGAAGCCGAGACTCAACGCGTAGAAGTTGAAGATGAGCCGGAAGACGCCCATCACCGCGCCGGTGATGATCACGTTAACAAGATAAAGCCGCGCATTCGGCTTGAATGCGCGGATGTGGGACGTATATTCCCCAAAAATGCCGAAAGATTTGCCGGGTTTTGATGTTTGCGAGTTCATGTCATTTCTTTGATCGTTTCGCCTTTGAGGAAGGCGCTCAGGTTTTGGTATACGGCTTCAATGGCTTGCTTGCGCGCCGTATAACGGTTTTCCTCGTGCAGGAGGGAGAGTTCCACCAACCCTGCCAGGCGTAGTTCCTTGAGGTGGTGGGTGACGGTGGGCGGGCGGAGTTGAAGTTTGCGCGCGATCTCCGAGGGGGTCAGGCTCTCGCTGGTGAGGTAGCGCATGATCTTGAGGCGGGTGGGGTCAGCCAGCGCCTTGAGCGAACGCACGAGCGCATCGGGGACCGTCTCACCGGGGATGACGGACATGTCTGCCGGGCGCGCGCCGAAGAGCAGCAGCATGGTATCGGGGGCTATCTTCTCGAAAAAGACCAGCGGCGTGGACCAGAAGGCGGGCGCAATCACAAAGCGCTTTGCCCGGATTTCATCGCCCGGCTGCAAGCCTTGCGAAAGATCGTTAAACAATTCATCGAAAGGCAGGCTGGCAGCGAGATTTTGGGCGCGTTCCAGCCCGGCTCTCAATGCCGGTTCGATGCGCTTCTCCTCCTCCGCGAAGAATGCGTTGTAATAGGATTGAAAGGCGGAAAGTATGATCTCGCCGAGTTCCACAGGCCTGCTCCACCAGTTCAAAAGGGTTTCGACGTTGCCATGCTTGATCCCGCCGCGCTTTTGGCTGAATATCTTTAACAGGAATTCAACGTCATCCGCCTTCCACTTCTCCTCGGCAGTAACGCGCAGGAGGGTTTCGTTTAATTGCCTGTGCTTGGCGGTGGCGTCGTCGTTGTCATATTCGATCACCTCGCAATCTGCCCGGTGAAGCTTGATAATGCGCTCGGCGGGGGGAATCTGCTTCAACGCCCACAACGCGCTGATGGCATCTTTGGGCGCTGGCAGTTCTGCAAGCCAGGGCAGCGGTACGCCTGCCAGCACGTACACTTCATCCAATGCTTTTCTTTCCTCCGCCGGAATCCTTGCGCGGACGCTTGCCGCGTAGGACGGGCGGATGCCGAAATAATCCGCTTCGTGCAGGACGTGCAAACTGATGAAAAGTTCGTAGGCGGTTCCGAAATCCCAAACGATGCTGGGGGAGGGGTTGGTCATGGCTGGCTCCGGGGAAATAAAATCCCGGGTGACGTCCGTTACGCGGAACTGTCACCCGGCTTGGAGGAGTTATTTTAATCCTTTTAGTTTCCTGCCGATGGAGATCAGGGTGTCCACAGTGCTTTTGTCTATGGTCTCGTTGAAGGGCGGCACATGCTTGAAGAGCGTGCCAAGCGCGATGAGCGTCTGCCCGGTCTGACTGGTGAAAATGCTTCGGGCTGAAGTGTCAGCTTCGGCGAGGTCTGAGGCGGATGTCGGTTTTATTTTTTCCATGGTCGGTTCTTCATATGTCGTAATGGACATGGTCTCCTCTCTCTCTGGAAGGGACGGGCTTAGGCGGGTAGGTTAATTAGGTGGATACCTAATTAGATGATAGTCTAACTTAGATGGTTTGTCAAGTTAAAATTAGGCACGATTCATGACTTTTGCAAAGTCTGGAAAACCTTAACGCGAATTCCGCGAAAAAGCGAATGCCGCAAATTTCTTAACGCACCTTACGCGGAGAGCGCGTCGTATATCATCCCCACATGGGGACCAGCCAGAAACAGATGAGTCTCACGAGAGGATTCGCCTTGTTTACTGGACATTCTGACCCGTTTGGTGCGACGCACTGCGTAACGTCAGTTCGTACCCCCAGACCCGGAAACCGACCTAAACGTTTTCCGGGTCTGGGGGTTGTAACCCTCGAAAGGACGGAACCATGAAGCGAAAAATTTTGGCGGGCATGTTGATCGGAATCAGTTCCATTTTTCTTCTGGCGAGCCTGGCTGGGAGTATCCTTGCCTGGGTATATAACGAGCCGTTGACTCTCGAAGCCACAACCCGCCTGGGTGAGGTCGAGACCCAGTTGTCGCAGATTCAAACCGATCTGCGCATGGCGAAAGGGGAGGTCGAGCGGGCTTTGCGCATCATCCAATCGGCGGAGGATGCGCTGGTGTCGCTTTCTGAAAAAGCCACCAGCGCCAAAGACGCCCTGGAGGAGGTCAACCAGACTCTTGACGACGAACTCATCCCCGGGCTGGAGGATACGCGCGAGAGAATCACCGAAGTCCGCGCTGTGTTGGTGGATTTGCGCGATGCGCTCGATCAGTTGAACTCCCTGCCCTTCGTCAACTTCGACGTGCCCGGCGACGAACTGCTGGCGGAGATCATCTCCGGGGTCGATGCGCTGGATACCGAGATCGCCGATGTGCAGGAGGTCGCCCAACGCGCCTCGGTCTTCATCAGTGATACATCCTACCTGCTCGGCGGCGATTTCCAAACCACCAAACAGAATTTACAGACCCTGCTCGAAGTCCTGGATGGATACGATTCCAAACTGACCGGCTGGCTCGCGCAGGCGCAGACGTTGAAAGCCTCCGCCCCCGGCTGGATCGACAACGCCTCTCTCTCCCTTTCGATTGTTCTGACCTGGTTTGCCTTTTCCCAGCTCGGGCTGATTCTGCACGGTCTGGCGGTCTGGCGCGGTGAAAACCCGTGGGAGGGGTGGCGGAAGTTGAAAGGCGGGGCGGAATAAAAAACAGGCGCGGATCATTAATTGACCGCGCCTGTTTACATTCGTGACGGATTAATCGGCTGATTCTTCTTCGTCCGCAGATTCTTCCTCTGCGCCGCCTTCCTGTTCAATTTCAACTTCGATCTCTTCTTCGTCATCGGGACCGATGATAAACGCGTTGTTCATGGCTCTCTCTCCTTTCTTTTGGATTTGACTCCAGTATAAGGAGCGGTTTTAACATCAGATTACGCAATGATTAAAGCCGGGCAATGGAGAGGTTAAATTATGACATGACCCTGCGCGTTTGCCATACGGGCAGACTGAGAATGTCACCGCCCGGGCCAGGGGATCTCCGCGGGACCTGCATACCCGTGTTTCTCCTGGATATATACCCGTCCGCGTGAGGGTTCGGCGCAGCCTTCCTGATCGGTGAAGGTGATCTCAGGGATGCGCGAGCCGAGGGTGTCGAAGTAGATCTCGCCATCTTTGCAGTACCAGACCTCGACGATGTAGGGGAACATGAATTCGTTTTCGTATTTGCCGGGGCTGACGATGACTTCCGCCCATTTGATTTTTATTTCGTCGCCTGCGCGCTCGGCGGTCAACACAGTGGTGGGACCGTAATACGGAGAGACGGGGATTTTATATTCGGTGGGATACACAACACGCAGCGTCTCGATGCTTGCGCCGTCTCCGATGGCGGTCAGGGTGGAATCGACCCAGCAGTCCTGGGTTCCGTTTTCGACCAGTACCCAGTTGTTCTTCCCTTCGGTGCGCCCAAGCAGGCGTATGGGGGTGTTGACGTTGAACGCGATCAGATAAAGATAATTTTTACCGGGTCCGTAGCGGCAGATGATCTTATCCGCGGTGACTTTGGCTTTCAGGCTTTCGACCGGGATTGGGGTGGCGGTGGGGATGGGAGTCTCTGTCGGGGGGAGGGTGGCGGTAAAAGTTTCCGGCGTGGACGAAGGCTCTTCGGTGAAATCGACAGGCTCGGGCGCGGAAGTCGAAGCGCTGTCCTGAGTCAGTTGAAGGGCGGGCGCGCAGGCGGTCAGCAATAGTATGGTTGAGAGGACGGTCAGGATGCGGCGGGTCATGTTCACTCCATTTCTAAAGTAGAATTTCGACAATTGTACCGAATAATCTTTCAGCGCCTGATGGTGAGAGACTTTTCATAATCGTCGAAAATTATTCGTTATAATCCCGAGCATGAACTCCATGACTTCAAGACGCGACCTTCCAAAACAGATTCTTGCAGCCCTGATCGGCGGGCTTGCATTGTTCGCCGGCATCGTCCTGATGTGGACGATCATTTATCAACTTTCGTTTGCCGGGCGCATCTTTCCCGGCGTGAGTGTGGCGGGCGTGGACCTTTCGGGACTGTCCCGCGGCGAAGCGGCGTTGAAATTAAGCCAGACCCTTTCGTATGCCTCCACCGGGAAAATTTTATTCCGCGATGGCGAAAAGGTTTGGGTGGCGTCGCCGGTGGAGTTGGGCATGGTCTTCGACCCGACCGCCAGCGCGGATGCGGCTTACGCTCACGGACGCGAAGGCGGGGTGTTCGGCGCGCTCTCGTCGCAGATCCGCGCGCGCGGGCTTGGGGCAGATGTGCCGCCGGTGATTCTCTTCGATCAGCGCGTGGCGTATGCGTATCTCCAGAATATTGCGGTTCAGGTTAACCAGCCGGTTGCCGAAGCCGTCCTGCGCGTGGATGGGACGAATGTGATCTCGGAACCCGGGCGGATGGGACGCGCCCTGAACCTCGATGCGACCCTGATCTATCTCGGCGCGCAATTGCAAAGTTTTCGAGACGGCGAAGTTCCGCTTGTGATCGCAGAGACCGCGCCGCTCATGCTGGATGTGAGCGCGCAGGCGGAGCAGGCGCGGGTTATGCTCAGCCAGTCATTCACGATGACCCTGCCGAATACCGCGGGCGGCGGCCCCGGTCCGTGGACGTTCGAGGTGCCTGTGCTGGCAAACATGCTGACGATCACCTTCGCTGCCGATGCGAACGGCGCGCCCCAGGCGCAAGTGGGCTTGGACGAAAAGGAATTGCGCAAGTCGCTTGGAGACTTGAAGGTCATTGTAGACCGCCAGCCCAGCGACGCGCGTTTTGTGTTCAACGACTCGAACGGGCAGATCGAAGCCATCTCCTCCTCCGCTGTGGGGCGCGCAATGGATGTGGAAGCCAGCATCGACGCCGTCAACGCGGCATTGCAGCGCGGCGAACACAGCGTCAACCTTGTGGTGGCAGAACAGCAGCCCGCCGTTTCAGACCAGGCATTCGGCGCCGACCTGGGCATCGTGGAACTGGTTGCCACACAGACGACATATTTTTACGGCTCCAGCGAGGCGCGGATTCAGAATATCGTCACTGCCTCGGCTCAATATCACGGTCTGCTGATTGCTCCCGGAGAAACCTTCTCGATGGGCAGCGTGCTGGGGGATGTCAGCCTCGAGAACGGCTATGCCGAAGCGCTCATCATCTATGGCGGGCGCACCATCAAGGGCGTGGGCGGCGGCGTGTGCCAGGTCAGCACCACGCTCTTCCGAACCGTCTTCTTTGCGGGGTTTCCCATTGTCGAACGCTATTCGCACGCGTACCGCGTTCCATATTATGAAATGGACGCCAGCGGACACGTGGACGGGCAATTCGCCGGGATGGACGCCACGGTCTACTTCCCATTGGTGGATTTCAAATTCCAAAACGACACGCCCCATTGGATGTTGATGGAGACCTACGTTGACGTCGGCGCGCGCACGCTGACATGGAAGATATACTCCACGTCTGACGGGCGCTCCGTAACCTGGGAGACGACCGGTCCGCAAAATGTCGTTGCCCCCCCGGAGACGGTCTTCGAAGAGAACCCGGAATTGGACGCCAACGAGATCAAACAGGTTGATTACGCCGCCGAAGGCGCGGATGTCACCGTCACCCGCACGGTCTGGCGCGGCGGTTTGGTGTATTTCACCGATCAAATTCAAACCCATTACGAACCCTGGGCGGCGGTCTGCCAGTTCGGACCCGGGTCCGACAGCCCCAAAAAACTCGCGCGAAAAAGCGAAATTTGTAACGTAAGTTCATAGCGCGGTTGTACCGCAAACTTCAGTTTGCGCCCCGGCGGGCGAGATAAATCTCGCGGTACCGGGCAAAATCTTAGCGATTGACGTAGTTTTTACACAGCAATACTGTAAGATACCCAAAGCCCGGAGACTTTGGAGTCCGAATCCTGCATGGTACAATTTTTCCCGGAACAAGGAGAAACAATGGTCAGCACAGAATTACTTGAAATTTTACGATGCCCGAATTGCGTTCGTGAAAAAGACGGCTTGCTCTCGCTCCACAAAGACTCATGGCTCATCTGCCAGGATTGCGGACGCAAGTACCCGATCGTGGATGACATCCCCGTCATGTTGATCGAAGAGGGCGATAAATGGGTCGCCACAGCGCAGAGCGCCCTGCCCGTCCCACCCCCCGCAAAATAAATGAACGACCCGTTCGTCGAATTAACGTCCGGAGATGACGACCGGGCGGAGAACGCCATTCCCGCCATCGTAAGGATGGGAGCGGCGGCGATTTTGCCCCTCATGGAACTTTCCCGCTCCGACGATCCGGACTCACGCTGGTGGGCGGTCCGCGCCCTCGCCGCTTCGCCTCATACGCGGACCTCGGACCTGATCCCCTTCCTGGGCGACTCCAACCCCGAGGTTCGCTCTGCCGCCGCTTTGGGCTTATCCCACCATCCCGGCGCCGAAGCGCTCCCGGCGTTGATTCAAACCCTGGGTGACAGCGACCCGCTCACGGCGGGGCTTGCGGCGAATGCCCTCGTCAAGCTGGGAAAACCCGCCGTGGAGAGTCTCATAGCCGCAGCGGGTGAGGGCGACCCAAGAATCCGCATCCTCGCATTACGGGCATTGACCGAACTGAAAGACCACCGCGCCATCCCCGTCATGATGAAATGCAGCGAAGATGATTCTGCCGTATTGGGGTATTGGGCGCAAAAAGGCTTGGAACTGCTTGGGCTGGATATGGTATATATTAAGCCCTGAGGTAATAAAGTAAATGAATGGATTTGATTTCCTGAAAAACATCAAAATCAGCCGCCCATCCATTGGGCAGGTCATCTTTTGGGCGGCGACGCTCGCGCTTGCCGTGACGGCGTACATTGTGGTGGGCAACTTTACCCAATGCTGGACCTTCACCGAACTGCCGGGCATCCCACCCGCGCAATGCGGGCTGACGGCAACAAGCGACGGACCCGTGATCGCCGAGGGGACGGCGGAACCGGGCGAGTTGCCCCCCGCGCCAGACGTGATCCCTGATGCAGCCGCCCTGCCGCCCGCCTGGGACGGCGCCAGCCGCATCAACATCCTCTTCATCGGACTGGATGCGCGCGACCTGGAAGAAAACCAGGGACCGCCGCGCACCGACTCGATGATCCTGTTCACCATCGATCCCGTTTCCAAAACCGCGGGCATGTTGTCCATTCCGCGCGATATGTGGGTGAATATCCCCGGCTTCGGCTACAGCCGCATCAATACCGCCTACCCAAGCGGCGAAGGCGCGCAATTGCCCGGCGGCGGACCGGGGCTTGCCATGAAGACCGTTTCGCAGTTCATCGGCGTGCCGGTCGATTATTATGTGCAGATCGATTTCAACGTCTTCACCCGCATGGTGGATGAACTCGTCAAGATCGGCGGCTGTATCTATGTAACCCCCACCGAGAAAATGACCCTCGACCCGGTCGGGTCAGGCACGGATCATGTTGTCATCACCCCCGGCGGCGAGCGCAGGTTGTGCGACGGTTGGAAGGTGCTTGCCTATGCCCGTAACCGCAAAACCTCGGGCGGAGATGCCGACCGCGCCCGACGCCAGCAGGAAGTGGTGTTGGCGCTGCAAGCCATCATCATCGAGCCGGAGAACTTCCCCAAGTTCATTGCCGCCGCGCCCGGGTTATATAACGAACTCTCCTACGGCATCAAGACCAATATGGCGTTCGATGATGCCTTGAAGCTCGCCATCCTCGGCAAGGACATCCAGCCCGACAGCGTCAAAACCGGCGTGATCGACCCGCAGCAGGGCATGGCGATCTTCGATAAGACCATCCTCGCCGGGGAGGAAGCCAGCATCCTCAAACCTGTGATGGATAAGATCCGCATTTTGCGCGACGAAATCTTCACCACCACGGGTCCTACCAGCCCGGTGGCTGTGCCAATCGGCTACACCGATATCGGATTGATCGCGCAGGCGATGGCAGGCGAAGAAGCCCGCGTGCGCATCATGGATGGAACCTTCACCCCGGGGCTCGACCAGCGAGCCGCCAGCGTTTTTCAATCCTACGGCATGACCGTCACCGAGGTCGCCGCCTCTCCCGAGATTTACAGCCAGACGGTTATCATTGTCTATGGACCGAAACTTTACACCATCAAATGGCTGCAAGGTACTTTCGGGCTTTCCGACCGGCAGGTCCGCTTTGTCCCCGATCCTTCACAAACCGTGGATATCGAAATCCGCATCGGCTCGGATATTGCCGGAACCATCCCATAGCGCGGTTGTACCGCAAACTTCAGTTTGCGCCCCGGCGGGCGAGATAAATCTCGGGTACTGGGCAAAATCTTCGCGATTGACGTAGTTTTTTACAGAGCAATACTATAAAATCAGTTCTGCGAACCAAAAAAACCATCCGCGAAACCGCGGATGGTTTTTTGATTGGAACTCTTTCATAAGTAGCCACAGAGATGCAAGGAACACTGAGAACTCTGTGATCTGATATGAAAAAAGGTTGGCCGGAGTCGAACGTCTCCTGACGTTCGCTTCTCGCTCCAAAGTCTGGAGATGCCGCGCGGTATCACGGCGCCGCTTTGGACTCCATTTTCATCCCGTCGGCTTCGCTCAGGGCATGCCTTCGGGGTGTACGGTAGAGAATTTGATGAAAACACCGTCTCGAAGGGCGCAGGCGAGATTCTCACCATCAAACTTTTTTGATTGGAGGGACACCCCTTCAGTGTTGCGTTTAGGATTCGCGATACCCCAGCGCATTACCGACCCAGTCGCCAACCATCCAATATTTGAAGGTGTTTCCCTGGTTGATCTGA
The DNA here is from genome assembly GCA_016703605.1 of Candidatus Villigracilis adiacens. Taxonomy (GTDB): domain Bacteria; phylum Chloroflexota; class Anaerolineae; order Anaerolineales; family Villigracilaceae; genus Villigracilis; species Villigracilis adiacens. The sequence goes on from JADJBU010000008.1 coordinate 80,470, forward strand.
ATGCCGCCATATGCTCCATAGATCAGCGCCACAACCGGAAGAACGGCGAACAGACAGGAGACGGGCAGGCAGATCAGCCCAATGCCCGGCAGCAACTGGCTAAAACCGCCGATCACTACGGCAAAAAGAGTCCCGCCGAAAGAGCAGACCGCCTGCATTACGAACGATTGCATCGAATGATAGGCGACATAACGGGAGCGGTCCTTGTGAAGGAAGTAGATCACCAGCGGAACGAATGTTCCCATGAACACCGTGAAGAGGTTGATCAACACGCTCAAGTGCGCGATCATTGCCCATTGACGTTCCTGCTGGGGTGTGAGAGGCGGCTGGCTTTGCGGAATTTGATCGGTCATTTCTTTCTCCTTGTGTCAAAGAAAAAGACCCGCGATTGACCGCGGGTCTTTTTTATACGAAAACGGGATTACGCCCAGCCCTGATTGCGAACGAAGTCCGTAATGAGCGGAATGCGGATGTCCTGTCCCTGGTATGCCTGATAAGCCCACCAAAGGAAGGCGAAGCCCAGGATACCGCCGCAGCCCAAGGTCACAGTGGCGATGATCGAAACTGCCACAGCCGCAACGAGCGACTGCACGGCGCTGAATTTAACGTACGGGCGGGCTTTCTTGTCTTCCATGAACAACACAACGATGGCGATCAACGGGATCAGGTAGCTGAGCATGGCCCACAGTTTATCGTCCTGGGTAATATCCGACATGGGAGCTTGAGACATGGTTTATTCCTCCGAATAAGTTGATTTTGAATTTTCAGTATTTTACATCCAATCACGCCCCGGCGCAACCAGCCAGTTTTTCACCCAATGGTACTGCGCGGTCAAACGTCGGGAGACGTTTGCCTCCCGGCTGTTCGACTATGCTAGAATCGCGGCATGTCCATTCGCGTTGTCTTCATGGGGTCGCCAGATTTCTCATTGCCCAGTTTGCGCTCCCTGGCGCAGGCTTATCAAGTTGTCGGCGTCGTCACCCAGCCGGACCGCGCTTCAGGACGCGGGCGCGAACTCAAAGCGCCGCCGGTTAAATTGCTGGCGCAGGAGTTGGGCGTCCCCGTCATTCAACCCGAAAAACTGAAACAACCCGAAGCGATGGAACAACTCCGCGCATGGCAACCCGATCTTATCGTCGTCGCCGCGTTTGGGCAGATCCTCAAAAAAGATGTTTTGGATTTGCCGCGCTTCGGCTGCGTCAACGTCCATGCCTCGCTGCTTCCGCGCTGGCGCGGCGCGGCGCCGATCAACGCCGCCATCCTTGCCGGGGATGAAGAGACGGGCGTGACCATCATGAAAATGAATGCGGGATTGGATACCGGTCCCATGCTTTCGATGAAAAGAATCCGCATCGAGCCGGACGATACGGCTGGCTCGCTCTTCGAGGCTTTGTCCACGCTGGGAGCGGATCTACTTATCGAAACCCTGCCCGCCTACATGGACGCCAAACTCACCCCGCAATCCCAGCCCGAAGAAGGCGCGACCTATGCGCCAATGCTCAAAAAAGAAGATGGGCGCTTGGATTTCACAAAATCCGCAGTGGAACTGGCGCGGCGGGTGCGCGCGATGAATCCCTGGCCCGGGGCGTGGTTCGAATGGGGCGGCAATTTGTTGAAGGTGGGTCGGGCAGCCGTCGGCGAAGGGAAAGGCGGGAAGGGTGGAGACAGGCTCACCGTCGAGGGAAGACCCGCGGTTGTGTGCGGGGAGGGAATCCTGATTCTGGATGAAGTCCAGCCGCCGGGGAAGAAAATCATGCCGGGCAAAGCATTCCTTTCCGGTACGCGCGATTGGGATAAAACGTAGCGCATCCGGCTCGACAGGGTTAAGTTCATAAAATCAACTTTATTTGGAGGAAGCATGATCAATTGGAAGGTTTTCTTTGCCGAGTTCATCGGCACGTTTGCGCTGGTATTCATTGGCGCGGGGGCGGGCGCGGCAAATGCCGGGCTGGTTGGCGTGGCTCTCGCCCACGGTTTGACTTTAATGGTCTTTGCCTACGCTTTTGGGTATATCTCCGGCACGCACGTCAACCCGGCTGTGACCTTCGGGCTTGCCCTGCAAGGCGCGGTGAAATGGAGCGAGGCGGCTGTGTATTGGGCGGCGCAGTTCATCGGCGCGATCTCTGCGGCGGGATTGTTGCATCTTTTGGCGGGTTCGATGGGCGGTTCGATCAACGCTGGGGCGACGGTGGGCGTTTTGACCGACTCCCAGCCCATCCTTGCGATGGTGGTGGAGGCGGTGTTGACCTTCTTCCTTGTCAATACCATTCTTCATACGGCGGTGGCTGGCAGGGGCGGTCCGATGGCTGGGGTTGCAATCGGTATGACGCTGACAGCGGCGATCCTGGTCGGCGGTCCGCTTACCGGCGCATCGCTCAACCCGGCGCGCACGTTGGGACCGGCGATCTACGCCGCGCCGAGCCTGGCGAACGTCAACACGTATGTGATCTATCTGTTCGGTCCTTTCATCGGCGCGACGCTGGCGGCGCTGGTCTATAACTTCTTCGTGGGAACGGACGAGAAAAAACTTCCTGCCGAAGTTGGCGTTGCCCCTGCAAAGGCAAAACCGGCTGTGAAGAGGACGCCCTCCCGCCAGGCGGCTTCGAGATCGAAAAAATAGTCGTGAATTTTTTGGACTGCACGCCAGCAGTCTCCCTTGAGCCTCCACCTACAAGATGGGGGCTTTTTGTTTTACAATTTACGCTGGAGGCTGAATTATGACCAGATACATCGGCGCGATTGACCAGGGCACCACCAGCACCCGTTTTATCCTTTTCGATAAAGGCGGGAATGTGGTGTCTGTTCACCAGAAGGAACACAGGCAAATTTATCCCAAGCCGGGCTGGGTGGAGCATGATCCGCTCGAGATTTGGGAGCGGACGCAGGAGGTGATCGAAGGCGCGCTGGCGAAGGGCGGGCTTTCCGCCGTGGACATTGCCGCCATCGGCGTGACCAACCAGCGCGAGACGACGGTGGTCTGGGATAAGAATACCGGGCAGCCGGTCTATAATGCCATCGTCTGGCAGGATACGCGGACGGATGCGATCATCGCCAAATTTGCGCGCAAGGGCGGGCAGGACAGGTTCAGGAAGAAGACCGGTCTTCCGCTTGCCACCTATTTTTCCGGGCCCAAGATCAAGTGGATTTTGGAGAATGTTAAGGGCGCAAAAGAGAAAGCCAGAAAAGGCGAACTGCTCTTCGGCAATATGGATACTTGGATCATCTGGAAGTTGACCGGGGGCGAAGCGCACGTCACCGACGTGACCAACGCCTCGCGCACGATGTTGATGAATCTCAAGAGCCTGGATTGGGACAATGAGATTTTGAAGGCAATGGGCATTCCGCGCGGACTTTTGCCGCAGATCCGCTCATCCTCTGAAATTTATGGCGATGTTAAATCGGGTTTGTTGAACGGGATTTCCGTGGCGGGTGATCTGGGCGACCAGCAGGCGGCGTTGTTCGGTCAGACCTGCTTCAAGCCGGGCGAGGCGAAGAATACCTACGGCACGGGCTGTTTCATGCTGTTGAATACGGGGAAGAAGCCTGTTCAAAGCAAGGCAGGTTTGTTGACCACGCTCGGTTACAAGATCGGCGAGGCGGATGCCGTGTACGCGCTCGAAGGTTCGATTGCCATCACCGGGGCGCTGATTCAGTGGCTGAGAGACAACATGGGCTTGATCCAGGATTCGGCGGAGGTCGAGGCGCTGGCGAAATCCGTCGAGGATAACGGCGGGATCTACTTCGTCCCAGCCTTCAGCGGGTTGTATGCCCCGTATTGGAAATCCGATGCGCGCGGCGTGATCGCGGGGCTGACGCGCTACGTCAACAAGGGTCACATCGCCCGCGCCGCCCTCGAAGCGACGGCGTACCAGACCTGCGAAGTGCTGGACGCGATGGAAAGGGATTCGGGCGTCAAATTGCGTTCATTGAAAGTGGACGGCGGTATGGTCTTCAACGAATTGCTCATGCAGTTCCAGTCAGATATTTTAAATGTGCCGGTTGTGCGCCCCAAAGTGGCGGAGACGACCGCCCTCGGCGCGGCATACGCGGCGGGACTCGCCGTCGGCTTTTGGAAGGATACGGATGAGTTGAAGCAGAATTGGGGACGGGATAAGGAATGGAAGCCGGATATGAACGCGAAAGCCCGCGCGGGTTTATACTCAGGCTGGAAGAAAGCCGTCACCCGCACGTTTGATTGGATCGAGTAAATAGTTGAAAGTTCAAGGTTGAAGGTTGCAAGTTTTTAAACCTTCAACCTTCAACCTTGAACCTGTAACCTTCCACCTGGAACCCGCATGAACCGAACCGATACCCTCTCTTCCCTCAAAGCAAACCCGCGGGTCTCCGTGCTGATCGTCGGCGCGGGGATCAACGGCATCGGCGCATTCCGCGATCTGGCGCTCAACGGCGTGGACGTGTTGTTGATTGACCGGGGCGATTTCTGTTCCGGCGCGAGCGCGGCGTCTTCGCACATGGCGCACGGCGGGATTCGCTACCTGGAGAACGGCGAGTTCCGGCTGGTGCGCGAGGCGGTGGGGGAGCGCAACCGGCTGATTCAGAACGCGCCGCACATTGTCAAACCGCTGCCGACGGCCGTTCCGATGTTCAAATATTTTTCCGGTTTGTTCAACGCGCCGCTGAAATTTCTCGGCTGGCTCGACAAGCCCTCCGAACGCGGATCGGTCATCATCAAACTGGGGCTGATGATGTACGACGCCTACACGGGGGGGCAGCGAACCGTGCCGCGCCATAAATTCTATTCGCGGGCGCAGTCGTTGAAAAAATGGGGCAAACTGAATCCCGAAATCGTCAATACCGCTGTGTATTATGACGGTCTGATCTCGAACCCCGAACGCCTCGCGCTTGAACTTGCGCTCGACGCTGAAGCGGACAATCCAAACGCCCGCGCCTTGAATTATGTCAGCCTCGTGAGCGGCTCCGGCAAAAATGTCATCCTGCGCGACGAGTTGACCGACGAAACCTTCGAGGTCGAGCCGGGTTTGCTCATCAACGCCGCCGGTCCGTGGATTGATTTTGCCAATCACAGTCTCGGCGTCACCACGCGCTACATCGGCGGGACGAAGGGTTCGCATCTCGTCCTCAACCATCCTGAACTTCGCGCCGCCATCGGCGAAAATGAATTCTTCTTTGAAAACAGGGACGGGCGCATCGTGCTGATCTTCCCGCTGCAAGACCGCGTGCTGGTCGGCACATCGGATATCAAGATCGAACATCCCGACGAGGCGCGCTGCACCGATGAAGAAGTGAACTATTTCCTCGAGATGATCGCGCGCGTCTTCCCGGACATCAAGATCGGGCATGAGCATGTTGTCTTTGCCTTTTCGGGCGTGCGTCCGCTTGCGAACAGCGCGGCGAAGACCACCAGTCAATACAGCCGCGACCATCACATCGAAGTGCTGAGCGGCGATTGGACGAATTTGAATTTCCCCGTCTATTCACTGGTGGGCGGCAAATGGACATCCTTCCGCGCCTTCTCGGAGGAGGTGACAGACAAGGCGCTCCAGTTCCTCGGCATTCAGCGCAATAAAAGCACGCGCGAACTTCCCATCGGCGGCGGCAGGAATTATCCGCGCAATGCGGAGGAAAAAAATAAATACATCAACGGTCTCGCCGCATGGACGGGACTTTCGCGCGACCGGCTCGAACTATTATTCGAACGCTACGGCACACGGGTCGAATCTCTCGCCGAATTCATGAAACTCTCGGAAGATTCCCCGTTGAACAGCCTGCCCGATTTTTCAAAGCGTGAAATCCTTTTTCTCATCCATCACGAAAAAGCAAAACGCCTCGATGATCTTGTCCTGCGCCGTACCATGCTCGCCATGCTTGGCAGGCTCACCCGCGACGCGGTGATGGAGGTCAACGAAATTATGGCGGAGGCGCATGGCTGGGGCGCGGAGCGGAAACAGGCTGAGGCGGAGAAAACGCTTCGGGTATTGCAGGACAGGCACAAGGTCAGGCTGTGAGGCGCGTGGTAGAATCCTGCCGATGTCTCCCCGGAAAAAATCCAAACTTCAAATAGACCTCGTCATCCCCGTTTACAACGAAGTCGAAGCGGTTGCGAAAACATACGCGGATATCCGCCAGGTTGTGGATTCCCTGCCCCATGATTTTCGATTCATCTATGTGGACGACGGTTCATCCGACGGGACGGCGGATACGCTTCGAGGGATTTTGGACAACGACCAAAGAGTGACCGTGCTTACCCTCAGCCGAAACTTTGGTCACCAAGCCGCGCTGACGGCTGGCATGGATGCGGCGCAGGGCGACATCATGATCTCGCTCGACGCGGACGGGCAGCATCCACCCGCGATGATTCCCAAAATGATCGAGTTGATCCAACACGGTTACGACATCGTGCAGGGACAGCGCATCGAAGACCGGCGCGGGGCGTCGTTCAAAAAACTCACCTCGAACTTTTTTTACTGGCTGATCAACCGCATCAGCGGCACACAGGTCATGCCTGGCGCGGCGGACTTCCGCGCCCTCTCGCGGGATGCGCTGAACGGCATCCGCTCGATGCAGGAATATCACCGCTTTCTGCGCGGCATGATCTCGTGGATGGGATACAACAGCGTCATCCTGCCGTATCACGAACCGGAGCGCGTGGCGGGCAGGTCGAAGTATTCGCTCGGGAAAATGTTCAGGCTGGCTTCGGATGCGATCTTTTCATTTTCGCTTGCGCCGCTGTACATCGGTTTGAGCGCCGGGCTTCTTTTTTTCATCCTCGCCTGCGGGCAGTTGACCTGGGTGTTGTACCTTTGGACAACGGGCAATACCGAAAGCCTGGAACCCGGCTGGAGTTCGTTGATGGGCGTCCTGTTGATCGCCAGCGGCATCGTCATGATTTTGCTCGGCTTTATCGGCGTGTACGTCGGTTATATCTTTCAGGAAGTCAAACGCCGCCCAATCTATCTTGTAAAGGGGAAGACGCCCGATGACGGAAACTAGCAGACCGAAATTTTTCAATATCACCCTGTTGCGGCACGGCGAATCGGTGGGAAACGCCGAATCGCGCTGGCAGGGTCAGGTGGACTATCCGCTGACCGAGCGCGGACGCGCCCAGGCGAAAGCCCTCGCCGAAAGATGGAAGCGCGAAAAAATGAAATTCGATTTCGTCGTCTCCAGTCCGCTTTCGCGGGCGCGGGAGACGGCGGAGATCGTCGCCGCCCACCTCGGGTTGACGGTCGAGTTCGAGCCGCTCTGGCTGGAGCGAAACAACGGCGAGTTTGCCGGGCTGACCCCGCATGAAGTCCGCCAGAATTTTCAGCATCCCGATTTCACCACACCCTACGACCCGGTCGGCAGCGATGGCGAAGGGGATTGGGAACTCTTCCTGCGGGCGGGGCAGGCTTTGCATAATTTACTCAAACGCGAACCGGCTCGCTATTTGATCGTCTCGCACGGCGGGCTGTTGAACCAGGTGATGCACGCCATCGTGGGCATCGTCCCGCAGGCAAACAACGCCGGGACCAGTTTCCGCTTTAGCAACACGGCGTTTGCGCAGACGTTATACTTCCCCGGCCAGCACCGCTGGGTGGTGGATAAACTCAACGACCACGCCCACTGGTATGACGCGGAGTCGGAGAGACATGCGTAAGGTGTGATGCGTAATTCGTAAAACGCAACTCGTAACCCGCAACTCGTATCTCGTATCTCGTATCTCGTATCTCGTATCTCGTATCTCGTATCTGATAACTCTCATGACCCTTCCCAATCAAAACACTGAAATGAAATTCCTCATCCTCGGCGCGGGCGCGATTGGCACGTACATCGGCGGTTCGCTCGTGCTGGCGGGATATCCCGTCGTCTTCGTCGAACAACCGCGAATGGTGGAGGAGTTGCGCCAAAAAGGGCTGCGGCTCGATTTGACGATTGACGAAAGACGAAAGACGAAGGATGTCAGCATCGTCGAGCCGCGTTCTTTTGTGATCGTTCCATCATTGGAAGACGCGTTGAAATTCGGTCCCTTCGATGCGGGCATCTTCGCGCTCAAGTCCTTCGATACCGCTTCGGCTCTCGAAACGCTCAAACCCTTTGCCGAAAAACTGCCGCCCTTCCTCTGCCTCTCCAACGGCGCGGACAATGAGCCGATGATCGCGGGCGCGTTCGGGAAGGATAAAGTCGTCTACGGCACGGTCACCACCGCCATCGGCAGGCGCGGACCGGGAGACGTCATCCTCGAAAAATTGCGCGGCGTGGGCGTGGCGGCGGGGCATCCGCTTTCGGAGAAACTGGTCGCCGCGCTGGAAAAAGCCTACCTCAAATGTTTTCTGTACCCCGACGCTTTGAGCATGAAATGGTCGAAGATGCTGACGAACCTGGTCTCCAATCCCACCTCGGCGATTCTCAACATGACGGCGGCGCAGGTCTTCGCGGATAAACGCCTTTACAAACTTGAGATCGCCATGCTCAAGGAATGTCTCGCCGTGATGAAAGCCATGAACCTCGAAGTGACCGACCTGCCGGGCACGCCCGTTAAAGCGCTGGCGTTCGCCACCAAACTTCCGGTCTGGCTCTCGAAACCCTTCCTCTCCAAAGCCGCAGGCAGCGGACGCGGCGGCAAGATGCCCTCCTTCCACATTGACCTGTATTCCGGTCGCCCACAAAGCGAAGTGGAATTTTTGCACGGCGCCGTCGTCCGTGAAGGCAAGGCGCGTGGAATCCCGACTCCGGTCAATCAAGTTCTCACCGAAACGCTGATGGCTCTGACGAAGAAGGAAATTCCGCTCGAAGAATTTGCGGGGAAGCCGGAGAGGTTGTTGGAGAAAGTGGAAAGTAGAAAGTAGAAAGTGGAAAGTGGAAAGTGGAAAGCCTGCCCTGAGCCGTCGTGCTGAGTTTGTCGAAGGGTGGAAAGTTGGCAACCCGCAATCTCCAATCACTAATCTCCAATTACCAATTACAAATTACAAATTACCCCATGATCCACATCACTCAACCCACTCCCACCGTCCAACTCCACCTTCCCAGCGGCAAGACCCTCACCGGTCCGCGCGGGACGAAGGTGGGCGAGTTTCTCGCGCAGGTCAAAGATGAATTTTCCGCGCCGGTTGTGGCGGCAGTCATCAATAACGAGATTCACGAACTGACCTACCCGATCAGGATCGAATCGAACTGCATCCCCATCACCATGGACGGCGCCGACGGCGCGCGCATCTACCGCCGTTCGCTTGTCTTTCTGCTGGAGGTCGCCTTTTCGCAGTCCTTCGACCAGGGCTGCCTGATCATTGACCATTCGGTTTCCTCCGGCGGATTTTATTGCGAGGTCAAGGAACGCGATCCGCTTTCGCAGAAGGACCTCGACGCGCTCGAAAAGCAGATGCAAAAACTGGTCGTCGAAGACCGCGCTTTCGACCGCCGCGAAGCCCCGGTTCAGGAAGCCGTCGGATATTTCACCAATCGCGGGCACGAAGACAAACTGCGCCTGCTCAAACACCGCCGCAAGGAATACCTCACCCTCTACAGCCTCGACGGATACATGGACTACATGCACGGCTACATGGTTCCGTCCACGGGCTATCTCAAATGGTTTGCGTTCAAAAAGGTTAATGGCGGATTCATCCTTCAATATCCGCGCCGCCATGCGCCGACAAAACTTGAACCGCTCGGCGATTATCCCAAACTCATCCGCGCTTTTCGCCAATACGGCGACTGGCTCGAAACCCTGCGCATTGACAGCGTCGGCGTGTTGAACGACGCCATCGCATCGGGACGCGCCGATGAGATCATCCTCGTCTCCGAGGCTTTGCACGAACAGCACATCGCCGACATCGCCCAGCAGATCGCCGAACGAAAATCGCGCATCATCCTCATCGCGGGTCCGTCGTCGTCGGGCAAGACCACATCTTCGCGCCGCCTCGCCATTCAACTGCTCGCGCGCGGCATTTCGCCCTATCCGCTCGAACTCGATAATTATTTCATTGACCGCGACCAGACTCCGCTCGATGAAAACGGCGCCCACGACTTTGAAGCGCTCGAAGCCCTGAACCTGAACCGGCTTGCGGGCGACATCGAAAAACTTCTCAGCGGCGAAGAAGTTCAACTCCCAAGATACAACTTCAAGACCGGGCGAAGCGAGGAGGGGGATGTGATTCGACTCCGCGACGGGCAGCCGCTCATCCTCGAAGGGATTCACGGAATGAACCCACGCCTCATCCCTGACCGTTGGTCTGATTCAGCGTTTCGACTTTATGTCTCCGCCCTGACCCAGCTCAACCTGGACCGCCACAACCGCGTTTCGACGACCGACACGCGACTCATCCGCCGCATGGTGCGCGACGCTCGCGAACGCGGTTATCCAGCGCAGGCGACCATCTCGCGCTGGGAGTCGGTGCGGCGCGGCGAGAAGCGGCATATTTTTCCATATCAAGAGAACGCGGATGTGATGTTCAACTCGGCGCTGGTCTACGAACTCTCGGCGTTGAAGCCGCTGGTCGAGCCGTTACTGCGCCAGGTTCCGCACAACGCCCCCGAATACATCGAAGCCCGCCGCCTGCTGGCTTTCCTCGATTGGTTCCTGCCGCTGGATGCGAATCTAATTCCAATGAATTCCATCGTACGCGAGTTTCTGGGGGATTCGAGTTTGAAGGATTTCAAGATCTGGCGGGGATGATGTAACCCTTATTTCAATAGCGGCAGATAAAGGATTTGCCCTTCCAGTTCGCCATGTTCACACGACTCGGCGATGAAAAGAATTTCCTCTATGGCAGTTCCGATGGGAACTTTGCGGTTGACCTCGATTACTCCGGGCATATATTTCCCGGTTTCCACCCTTTGGTAAGGCGTATTTTGTGATTGTTGCCACGTCATGAGTCAGTAAAACGCGGTCTTCTTTCGCCGCCCACTCCAATACAGCAGGGTCGTCGGCGGAGAATAAACCCACATCCTGAACACGGACTATATCAAGATCGGGTTTTATCCTCAACAACCCGCGATAGATGGTGTTGTTGAAGTTTTCGTCTGCGACGAGGAAAAGCATCTACTTTTTACCCGTCTTGGCGCGCGCTAGAAGTCTTTCACGAATTCCCGATGTGTTAAATCTTTTCTCATTAAGAAGGTAAACCTCTCGCGCCTGTTTTTCGCGCCGTTTGAGGTAGGCATCCACCTGTTTTTTTTGTCGAAGATAATAGCCAATGACCGAATAGATATCCGCCAGCGGTACGGACGGGTATTGATAGGCGATTTCCTCCGCTGTTGAACCATCGTTGAATGCGCCGATGATGGTATCAAGCGTGACGCGTGTTCCGCTTACGAGGATGACGCCATCCTTGTTTGTTTTTATGGGTACGATTTCTCGAACTGTTGTGACAGCCATACGATTTGCCTTTCTTATGCAAAGTATAGCACGAGCGCAACCGCCGCCCCGAACGCGCCACAGGAGAAATTGACCAGGTCATTGTCCAGCCACTTCCAGCCGCGGAGGTGGACGGTCTCTGCGCCGCAGGTGTGGAGGGGATGTTTCTCGGTCTCTTTTTTATCGGTGGGGCAGTAGTACATGGCTTGGACGGTGCCGCCGATCAGGGAGTCGAAGAGCGAACCAGCCAACCCGGAGATAGTGATCAGTGGGAGGAGTGACCAGTTCCCAGTTAAGAGAGAGGCGAGGAAGGCGATTAACGCTGATCCGGCTAGGGAGGCGAGGGTGCCGACCAGCGAGATTCCGCCCGAGGTGCCTTTTTCCACCGTTTTAAATAAGTTTGTGATCATGCGCGGAGGATTGGGATTCAGCACGCCGAGTTCGGTTGCCCAGGTGTCGGCGTTGACGGCGGCGAGAGAGGCGGCGAAGCCAACCCATACCCAGGGTTCGTTGGGATAAAAATAATGCAATGCGGCGAAGAAGGTGGCGATGCCGCCATTGCCAAAGACCTGACCGGCATCACGCTCATGCCCTTTGGAGAATTTTTCTTCGAGAGCCGCTTTGCGTTTTTTGAAGGCGCGGCTTAACGCGGAGGATGTGATGAAGAAGGTGAGCAATAGAATCGCCCATGCTAAACCGCCGATCCCGAAGATGATTGTGCCGGTGAAGGCGGCGGCAACGGCTCCGCTTTTGTTGAGGCTGCGGGCTTTGTAGGCGAGGAAGGCGATGAGAAGAGCGAGGAGAAAACCGAGGAGGAGTTGCATGGAATGGGTTGAAGGTTGCAGGTTGAATGTTGGAAGGTTTTGAACTTGTAACCTTCAACGTTGAACTTTTAAACTGGTGTGGTGATGATGAATAGAACGGCTAAAAGAAAAAGCAGGCTGGTGAATGTGCTCGAGCCCCAAACGATGAAGGCGAGCGTTCGTTCGCGGTCCCAGCGATAGAAGTAGAGACCGGCGATCCAACCTGCGACTGTCAGTAAAAGACTCGCAACCGGGAAGATGATCAGTTGTGAGGAGGGGACAGTTTCTAATGCGCCGCCTGATGCTTGGACACCGAGTGCCACTTGTGGGGTGGTGGGGATGATCAGGCTTGCCCAAATGAACAAGCCGATGTTGAGAAAGAGCGCCGAAAGCCACAGGTAACGCGCCATGCCGCTTTCCCATGCTTGTGAGACGATGAAAGAAGGATAGACCGATTTGGCTTCTGCGGGAGCAAGGCTGCCCAATTCAGTGGCGCGGGCGAAGGTTTGGGTCAGCCCAGCGGGATTGTCTGGTGAAATTACAAACACGCGTTTGGCGGTTGCGACGATCAAAAGTTTTTTTGCATCTGATGCGATGAATTCCACACTGCCAAGGTCTGGGTGGCGGCGAATGCCAAGCAACGCACCAGGCAAAGGCAAAGCAGGCAGGCGGAGCGGGTTGGTCAGATCTTCGGCGGGGCGCATCCATTCGATGTCTGAGAGGGGGATGTCTTCGACGCGCAAACCCCAATGGATGGCGAGACTGTCGCGGTCTATTTCATAACTTCCGCGATACAGGGCAAAGATGCGATATGCAAAAAAAGGAATCGGCACAAATGCCGCCAGCGAGACCAGGAGCCAGATGAGAAAGGCGGGTCCCACGTCGGCGGCGGAGAGTTGGAAGAAGCCGACGATCACCACCGCCGTCAGCGCGAGGAGGAGGATGCCGTGAATGAGAAGTCCGCGTTGTTTGGGCGGGGGGAATTGTCCGGTGTTCATGCCGTCGGAGTTTGGGGTTAATCCAGAAAGAGGTCTTTGATGAAAACGGTCTTTGGGCTTTGTTCCTTGACGATCAGATTCAGTGAGCCGCCCTCGTCGATTCCGTAGACATCCGGGTTGCCCGGCAGTTTGATGCGCGACTGGTAATCTTCTCCGTTGACTTTGTAGTCCACCACGGCGTAATAGGAATAATTGCGCCTGCCCTGATTGTTACGCGACGAGGCGGTTTCGTCTATGCGCGAGACCCTGCCTTTGATGGTGATTCCCTCGCGAAAAACGGACGTGGCAGCCATATATCGGTATGCCGTCCAAAGAATTCCCGCCAGGCTCAGCAACCCGAGCAGATACGGCAGGAACGGGATGGAAATCGTCTCGCCCATGAAATAGGTCGCCAGTTGAAACAGCGGGGGAAAGAGCGCCATGGCAAGCGCGTTTTTCAGGACGGAGTCTCGCATGATCAGTTTGCCGATGGCGGGTGTTGGGTTTTCCATAATGAGTTCCTTTTATGATTACAGTGCAGGGCGTTTTTGATAAAACACCGCCTGAGTTTTGCCATCGCACAGAGAACGGCGGTAACTACTCAGCCAATTCACTACCTCGCCTTGTCATTTCGAGTGGCGCGAGGCGCCACGAGAAATCTTTCTCAATATTGCGCAAGATTTCTCCTCGCTGGCGCTCGTCGAAATGACAGGCTGGGTAGTTACGAACGGCGGCAGATTTAGCCCTGACGTATTCAGTCTCTCCGTATTTAGAAACGGCTGAAATAGACGTTTTTGATCAGGACTTTTTGCGGCGAAGATTCTTTGTACATCAATTCGACTTCCTGCTTGTCGTGGATGTTATAGACGGAACCGGAATTGGGCATCCGAATTTGCTTTTTATAGGTCTCGCCGTTGACCACGTAACGGACATTGACGTAATACGAATAGCGTTTGGATTTTACGCGATTCCAATCGTCCTTTTCCTTCGTGACGTGATGATCGAAGCCTTCCACGATTCCCTTCACGGTGACGCCGTCGCGCAGGGTGGAGATGACTGTGTTGTATCGAACTGCAAAGACAACCAGCCCCACCAAAGCGACCGGCAACGCCACGGCAAGGACGACCGGCGCTATGGCGGGGTCCGCATAGAATACACCGCCCGAAAAAACGAGAGCGATAACCACCGCCTGTATTGCGTACGTGATCGTAAAATCTTTTCGATACAGGGCAACGACGTTCGGTATTTTGTTTTGCATATGTCACCTCGCGGAAAAAATTTTTATATCCCGGATTTGTTCCAGGACGATTGCCTCGGTGTTTTGCAGGTTTCTTCTTTTCAATTCTACCATCCCGCTTTGCAGTCCTTTTTCCCCAACCGTCATCCGCGCGGGGCAGCCGATCAGGTCCGCGTCGTTGAACTTGACCCCGGCGCGTTCGTCGCGGTCGTCGAACAAAACCGAAACGCCGTTGTTTTTCAACGCGTCATAAATTTCTTCGGCTTTGGCTTTCGTATCCATCGTCTTGCCCGGGACGTGCATCAGGTACAGGTCGAAGGGCGAGGCGGCGGGGGACAGGGTCAAGCCTTTGTCGTCGTGAAAAGTTTCGGCGAGGGCAAGCATCAGATTCGTAAAATCAATCTCATCGCCCGATGCGATTTGAATCGCGGACAATATCTCGAGCGGCTTTCCACACTTCGCGCACGCATCCCCGGCTTTAACCTGCGCGAGGTCGGCGACCATGTCCGCCGCATAATCGCGCGGAGTGTTCGTATTGAGCAGATGAAAGCCCGGCTCGTTCGCGCCTGCCGCGAGATTCTGCGATTTGGGGATGAGATCGTCCACGAGGATGAGCGCATCCTTCAGCCCGATCGGCGACGCATACCCCGCCTCTGCCCCGGACTTTGAAATGGATTCTGCATCCGCAAGTTTTACCCCGCCGACGAGTTTTTCCAGTTTCGCTTCGCTCAACTGCATGTCGCCACGGAGGACGATGAAGACGAATTTATCATCCGTCTTGCGGACGTACATCAGCGCTTTGGCGGTTTTCTCTTTGGGGATGTTCAATAAATTCGCCAACGCCTCGATGGTGTTGCAATCCGGCGTGGACACTTTCTCCAGCGGAAGTTCCGCTTTGCGCGGCAGGGGAGTCTTTTTGAACTGCGCCAGGTCGCGCCGCTCCGTGTAGTGACCGAACGGGCAGATAGCGATTTCCACATCCCCGCTGGAGAGAGGAAAATAAATATCCTGCTCGTTGTAGCGGATCGGCAATGACAGGTCGAAGATGAAGGAATGGTCAGCCGCCGATTGTTTCAGCCGTTCGATCATCCGCTCGCCCAGCGGCAGGAGTTGATTCTCGCGGGTCAAATATCCCGCGCGGACGAGCCAGCCAAATCCCTGCGTGCGGGCGTTGTTCGGAAATTCGCGTTGAGTTTGGATTTCGAGTTCGGTGTATCTCATGGATGGAAAAGCCCCTTGCAAAAAGTTTATGGACTCCAACGACTCCCGTCGTTGGCTCTCAATCGTCGGAGACGTTCCGGGGGTTATGCCTTTTTCTTCCGCATCAATTTCTGCGTGGTCTCGACAGCCGGAGCCGGTTCCGGGATTTGGATCGGCGTCTGGGCAATGACCTCGGCTTGGGCGGCTTCCGAAGGCGTGGCTTCAGGAGCAGGCTCGAGATTAAGGTCGACCGATTCTTCCATCCGAATTTGACCGCGCAGGAACGCGCCTTCCTCGGTCACAAAGGCGGTTGTGACCACGTCACCCCACACTCGCCCCGTCGCGCGGATTTCCAATTTTTGAGTGGTGATATTTCCGCGCACCGCGCCCGCCACAATGACGGTATTCGCGCGCACGTTCTGGCAGGTCACGCGTCCCGTCTCACCGACGACGAGCATCCCGCGCAGGGCAATCTCGCCTTCGAACGCGCCCTCGATGCGCACACCGCCCGACCCGTTGATCGAGCCGTGCCAGATCACGCCCGAGCCAAGCACGGACGTAATCCGCTCCACGGCTTGAACGGGTTGGGCTGTTTCTGCGGGTGTCGTGTTGCGTTTGAACATGGGGGCAATTTTACCTTAAATGAAAAGGACGCTGACGATTCGCCAACGTCCCAACTTGTAACTTGTAACTTGTAACTCGTAACTCGTATCTCGTTACTCGCTCTCACTCCCCCTTCATCCCCATCTGCACGCCCATGATATTGAAACCCGAATCCACGTAAAGGATTTCGCCGGTGATCCGCTTCGAGAGGTCTGAAGCCAAAAACACTGCCGCGTCGCCCACGTCGTCAATCGTCACATTCTCCTGCATGGGAGACATATCCGCAAAGTGCTTGTACATATCGCGGAAACCGCCCACGCCCGCCGCCGCCAATGTGCGGATCGCGCCCGCCGAAATCGCATTGACGCGAATCTTCTTCGGTCCCAAATCATATGCCAGGTAGCGGGTGGAAGATTCCAACGCCGCCTTCGCCACGCCCATTACGTTGTAGTGGGGGGCAACCTTCACCGCTCCCGACCCATAGGTCAGGCACATGATCGAGCCGCCTTCGTTCATAACGGGCAGGAAGGCATTCGTCAACGCCACAAAGGAAAAGACCGAAATATCCAGCGCGTTCTTGAACCCATCCCGGCTGGTTTGATGATACGGCTTGCTCAACTCGTCGCGCCCCGCGAAGGCAATCGAATGGACGAGGATATCGATCTTCCCAAAATGTTTCGCCGCGCTTTCTGCCGCCGCCGCAATCTGATCGTCCTTCGTCACATCGCATTCCTCGACCCACTTGCAGTCCACTTTTTCAGCGAGCGGTTTTACGCGCCGTTCGAGCATCTCGCCCGCATAGCTGATGCCGATATTCGCGCCTTCGCGCTTGAACGCCTGCGTAATTCCCCATGCAATTGATTTGTCGTTCGC
The DNA here is from genome assembly GCA_016703605.1 of Candidatus Villigracilis adiacens. Classification (GTDB taxonomy): domain Bacteria; phylum Chloroflexota; class Anaerolineae; order Anaerolineales; family Villigracilaceae; genus Villigracilis; species Villigracilis adiacens. Next base: position 97,477 of record JADJBU010000008.1, read on the forward strand.
CAGCCCAAAGACCAGCGCGTTCTTGCCTTCAAGTAAACCCATAACTCCTCCGAAAATGTTGCGCAGCGGGCGTTCTCTTACGCCCGCGACGTTAGAGAACGTCGCCTACGCCAAATTAATCTTCCAATTTTTTACAACAAACCGCCACGGCTTGGAAAACCACGGCTCCGGTGTCTTATTTAACCCCACACGGGGACTAATCGTCACGCTTTTATCGGGGACTTTAACCCCCGCCTCGATCCATAGACCTGAGCCTGATTCCGTTAAATCGGCATAATTCTCGCGGATGGTGATTCCCAGCGCCTGAGTCAGTTTCCCCGGACCGAACGTATCCCGCCCCTGACGGCGCTTCATCATCACCTCCACGCCTTCCACGGGCTGAATCGCGCGGATCAACACCGCCGCCGGGAAGCCCTCCCGCTCGGTGACGACGTTGAACATCCAATGATTGCCGTATGTGAAATAAATGTATGCGTGTCCCGGCTCGCCGTACATGGGATCGGTGCGCTTCGTCCGCCCGGCTTTGGCGTGGCAGGCAAGGTCTTCCTCGCCGATATAACCTTCGGTCTCGGTGATGAGTCCCGCCAGTGTTTTGCCGCGCGAAATATAGACCAGCCGCGCCCCAAGCAATTCGCGGGCGACGGTCAGCGTGGGACGGTTGTAGAATTTGCGGGGGAGTGGAAGAGATTTGACCACGGAGATCACAGAAGACACAGAGAGGATTTAGAGGATCAGTTAGCGAGTCTTTTAATGCCGCCGTGTTTGAGCATTTTGACGTTGAAATTCAGCAGTAAACCGATTTTTCCGCCGGAGATTTTCAAGTAGGAAAGCAGTTGTGCTTCGTGTATGGCAGCCAGACTTTCCACAGATTTTATCTCGACGATAACGGCATCGTTTACCAGCAAGTCCAATTTGTACCCGCAATCCAGGAATATGCCTTTGTATTTCAAGGGTAGTGGAACTTCTTGTAATGCTTCATATCCGCGTTGAAGTAATTCATATCTCAAACATTTGCGGTAAGCGGATTCCAGCAAGCCCGGACCGAGGTTTCGGTGAACCTCGATTGCCGCGCCAATAATGGCTTCGGTGATCTTATTGAGTTCATCCATGCTCAATTGTTTCATCGTATCTCCTTCCTGTCTCAACTCTATTAAACCTCTGTGCTCTCCGTGTTCTCTGTGGTGAATCTTACTTGAACCGGGAGTCGCGTTGCAGCGTCAACCTTAACCCTTCCACCAGACTGATGGAAGGACTAAATCGTAGTTTTTCCTTTGCCAGGGTCAAATCCGCTTTCATGCGCGACAGCCCGCCGGAGGTCTGGGTGTTATACACGACATTGGCTTTGCTGTCGGTCACGCCCAGCACGGTGCGGATCAAATCCTTTATCGAAGTTTCGACTCCCGAGCCGACGTTGATGACCAGCCCATTCAAATTGGGGGCGGTTGAGGTGGCGAGCATGGCGCTGACCACATCGTCCACGTAGATGTAGTCGCGGGTCTGGCTCCCGTCGCCGTGAGCGACCAGCGTCCCGCCGCGCAGCGCCTGTTTGAGGTAGTGCGGCACCACAGGCGGATGCGAGGGCGGCAGGTGCTGCCCCGGCCCATACGCGTTGAAGATGCGCAAGCTGACAGTTTCAATATTCCATAAATTACCAATGGTGCGGACGTAATGCTCTGCTGCGATTTTCGAAACAGCGTACGGCGAGCGCGGGTTGGGGGTGTCGCTTTCTTTCAAACCGCCGTCGTTCATATCGCCGTAGACCGCGCCGGAGGAGGCAAGCACAACGCGTTTGACGCCCACGTCGCGCATGGCTTCCATGAGCGCCACCGTCCCGCCGACGTTTGCGGCGTTGTAGTCGCGCGGGTATAGGATCGACTCCTGGACGGAGACCCGAGCCGCGAGGTGGTAGACCACGTCCACGTCCTGGAGCAAAGTCCACAGCTTGGGGCGGTCGCCCACATCCCCGCGGGTGAAGTGAACCTCGGAAGATAAAATCCTGGGGTCGCCGGTGGAGAGATCGTCCAGCCCGCGCACTTGATGACCCTCGCGGGCCAGATGGTTGGCAAGCGAAGAGCCGAGGAATCCCGCGGCTCCGGTAATGAGAAAGTTCATAGGCAGGAGATTATACTCTCGATATTCGCCCTGCTTTTTGATTGACGTATGCCGTTCCGTGTGTTATTGTTGAGCCAGATAGGAAAACGGTAGGTTACGTTGGTTTGAAGAACATCAGCGGCTCGCGGTTTGACTGCGGGTCGCTTTGTTTTATCCTCCGATGGAACAAACAGATTTGCCTATAAAATGCCCGCAAGGGTATAAAATCTCAATTGCCATAGGAGGCAAACATGTCTGACAGAATTATTGGAACAGTGAAGTGGTTCAACGGCGACAAGGGCTACGGCTTCATCGAACGCGAAGGCGGACCCGATGTTTTCGTCCACTTCTCCGCCATCCAGGGTGACGGTTACCGGAACCTGCAGGAAGGCCAGAAGGTCGAATTCACCGTCGAGAAGGGACCGAAAGGTCCGCAAGCCAGCAACGTCACTGTTCTGGGCTAAAGACAAAAAAGACGCCCCGCAATTTTGCGGGGCGTCTTTTGCATTAAAACCCGTGTATTAAGACTTGGTCAGAACGGACGCAGAATAATTACAGCGTAAATTTAGTTTCTGAATAACCTTCTATGATTACGTATCACCCTGAGCCGCTAGGCGAAGGGTCTCTGGGATTGGCGTAGAGATGCTTCGTGGCGTCTTGCGCTCCAAAGTCTGGAGATGCCGTGCGGCGTCACGGCGCCGTTTTGGACTCCAGTTTCATCCCTTCGGCTTCGCCCAGGACAAGCCTTCGGGATGAAACTCGTTTCATGAATACTCTGTGGCAAAAAAGAGTTAGGAATCAGTCTCTTATCGAACGCTGTTCGAGTTATCCGACCAATTCGGGGCGACATTTTCAGGGACGGACTGCTGCCCCTGCGTGTGACTCCTGTGCCAGTTCTTCAGGACGAGATAGGCAATCGGCAAGCCGACTCCCAGCGCCTTTAATTGAATATTCTTCCGGTTATGCAGCGACAGGTTGACGAAATAATGCCTCCCATTTCGGCTCTGGGTAAACCGGAACTGGACAATGGCGATCTCGTCGGCGCGGATGGTCCTTTCGCCAAGAATGTACTTTAAACCCATTGTGTTCCCATCAAGAGTCAGCGCGCGCGGCACAGAAAAGACCATTGACCCAAAGGCAATCGTTATGAGGACAAAGACCAGCAGGGGCAGGTACTCCACGGGCGAAGTATTCGGCGAATCCATCGTCACATAAACATAGAAAAGCGAAATGCCGAGGATCAGCGTCACGAAGAGAAATATCAGGACGTAGACCGTCACCCCGCGCTTCATGTCGCTGTATTGGTTCGGGCTGAACAGGTCGGGGCGTCTGACCCCCGCAAATTCGACGATCTCTTCGTAGCCCGGCAGCTGCGGGTTGATGGACATTTTCACACCCTCATCCCGGTCGTGAAGTTTCAACGCATACCCCCGCCCCGAAACGCGGTCCACCTCCGCCCAGCGCAGCGATTTGACGCCAAATAAATTCTGAATGCTGATCTCTTCGTCCGAGACGGTAACTTTTGCGAATTGCGCCACGAACGCCAACACCAATAAAAGCATGATGATCGCAACCATTGGCAGAGTAAATGAAATGCCCTCCAGCCCGACCCCAAAAATGATACCGCCGAACAACAGTGCAAAAGACACCAGAAGCACAACAAAGACCATCGGAGACGATTTATAAACGCGCGGTTCCTTCATGAAAAGTTCCTTTTCTTGTGGCTAAAAAATCTGCACAACTATACAACAGAAAAGACGGAATTGGGATAACTTTCATCTCCGCGCCCGGAGTCAAAAGTCTCCCGACTTTTGAACCCAACGACGGGAGTCGTTGGACTCCGTCTCTCCCTTTCCCGCCATAACCCCTGTATAATTACCCCATGTCCATGAACGACGAACCAATCCTTCCCCCACAGCCCGCGAAGGATGAATTGCCCGCCCCGCTGCCTTCACCGCGAAGGCGGCGCGCCACGCGCCGGTCGCACATCCCAACCGACCCCGAGGGACAGGCGGAGTTAATTGCATCACTGGCTCGCCGCGCATATCCCTCGTGGGAGTTGTTCGTCTATTCGCTGGTTTGCGGCGCGATCATCGGACTGGGCTATCTACTCGACTCACAGGCAGCGCTTCTCTTCGGAATACTCGTCGCGCCGCTCATGACCCCCTGGGTGGGTTTCCTGCTTGCCCTGCTCACCGGCTCGATCCGCTTCATGTTCGAAACGCTCATGGCGCTGTTCATCAGCATCATCTTCGTCTTCCTCGGCGGCTTGCTGACCGGCTTTGCCGCCCTGCCCTTCATGCCCCGAACCTTCGACAACGTCTACCTCCACTCGCGGCTTTGGATTCCCGAGCTGATCGTCTTCGCCATCGGCGCCATCACCCTCGTCATCTCATTTGCGCGTTCCGAAGAACGTCCCTTCCTGCCGAGCGTCATTGTCGCATACGCCTTCTTCCTGCCCATCAGCGCCGCCGCCTTCGGTCTTGGCTCCGGCATCCCCAATGTCTGGATGCAGGGCTTGCTGGTCTTTGCCGCCCACTTCGCCTTAACCGGCATCCTCGGTCTCGTCACGCTCTTCATCCTTCGATTGCGCCCCTCCACCGGTGGATTCATCCTGAGCGGGCTCACCCTGCTCGTCTTCAGCGGAGTCTTCGTTTTCCTCGCCGCATCAGGCTCCCCGTCCAGGAATGAAGCGGAGATTCCCCAGTTTACGCCGACAAATCAGATTCAGACGGTTCCTTCCCCAAGCCCGAGCCTGACTCTTCCCCCCAATCCAAACCCAACGCTGACAAAACTCCCCGCCACGCGCACGCCGACAGCGGACCAGTTGACCCCGGAGGGGATCACGCCCAGCCCCGTCCCGTTGACGTTGGAGATTACCCTGCCGCCGACCGAAACCCCCACCATCACGCTCACCATCCAGCCGACGCCCACGTATGGGCGGGTTGCCGCCAGCGAGGGCGGCGGCGCGAACCTGCGCGATGAGCCGGGCGGCAACTACGTCATGACCCTGCTCAATGGGACCATTGTCGAAACCTATTCTGAATTCCAGATCGTGAACGGCAGCACCTGGGTGAAGGTGTATGCGCTCCTCAACGGGCAGCGCATCGAAGGCTGGCTCTTGGAGTCGGTCATCGCCTACGCCACCCCCGCCCCCAATTTCAGCCCATCGACCACACCCACAGCGACCGTAACGCCATAGATTACAAACAGCATAACGAATAGCGCATCACGATTTTCTTTTGCGTTTTACCATTTTCATTTCATCCATCGCATATTACAAACCACCATTCAAGGAGCAACAATGCCCATTCACTTCGGCACCGACGGCTGGCGCGCCGTCATCTCGGATAGTTTCACCTTCGGCAACCTGCGCATGGTTTCGCAAGCCATCGCCGACGCGGTCGCCTCGGACCATTGGGACAAATTCGATTCTGTGGACGCGAAAAAGATCGTCATCGGCTACGATACGCGCTTTCTTTCAGACCGCTTTGCGGGAGAAGTGGCGCGCGTGCTTGCCGCGAACGGATTTTCCGTCCTGCTTGCCCAGTCTGATTCGCCCACGCCTGCCGTTTCGTATGCGGTCAAGAACAACAACGCCATCGCGGGCGTGATGATCACCGCTTCGCACAATGCGCCGCGTTACAACGGCGTGAAGTTGAAGGGCGCGTTTGGCGGTTCTGCCCTGCCCGAACAATGCCGCCGCGTGGAAGTGTACATCAACGATAACGAAGAACAGGCGCGCGGTCCGAACCTGATGGATTTCAAAAAAGCGCGTGAAGCGGGGCTGATCCAGAAATTCAACCCCCTGCCCGCCTACTTCGACCATCTGCGGACGCTGATCAAGACCGATGTTATTGCCGAGAATCCCCAGCGCTTCGTGGCAGACGCCATGTACGGCTCGGGGCGCGGGGTGATCAAATCCTTTTTGCAGGGGACGGGCTGTGAAGTCTATGAGATCCGCGGCGAGATGAACCCCGGCTTCGGCGGCGTACATCCGGAGCCGATTGCCAAAAACCTTGGCGCGTTATCGAGCGCGGTCAGCTCGGGCTTTGGCAGCTTCGGCGTGGTCACCGACGGCGACGCCGACCGTATCGGCGCGATGGACGAGCGCGGCAACTTTGTAGACCCGCATAAGATCATGGCGCTTTCGTTGAAATACCTGGTTGAGAAGCGCGGCATGAGCGGCTCGGTCGTGCGGACGGTTTCCACCACGCGCATGTTGGACAGACTCGCCAAACGCTACGGTTTCAAAATCCACGAGACGCCGGTGGGTTTCAATCACATTGCCGATATCATGATGGGCGAGGATGTGTTGATCGGTGGGGAAGAGTCCGGCGGCATTTCGTTCAAGGGGCACATCCCCGAAGGCGACGGTCCGATCATGGGTTTGCTGGTCGTCGAAATGCTTGCGGCTTCGGGCAAGTCGCTGGGCGAGATGGTGGAAGACCTGCTCGCGGATGTCGGCCCCGCCTTTTACGAGCGCGTAGACCTGCGCCTCAGCCGCCCTGTTGCCAAAGCCGAGATGACAGAGTTCCTCACTAAAAAGGCTCCAGCCGAGATCGGCGGCGCGAAAGTCGGCGAGATCAGCCAGCGCGATGGGGTGAAATATATTATGGAGGATGATTCGTGGCTGCTGATCCGCCCATCGGGAACGGAGCCGGTTCTGCGAGTCTACGCTGAGGGGCGCACGCAGGAGATGGTGAAGGCGCTTTTGGGCTATGGCAGGAAGGTTGCCGAGAGCGTGGTGTAAATATTGTACGACAAGGTTCACCTTGTCCTTCTGACGGCGCAAAGTGAACTTTGCGGTACGACAAGGTTCACCTTGTCCTTCTGACGGCGCAAAGTGAACTTTGCGGTACGACAAGGTTCACCTTGTCCTTCTGACGGTGCAAAGTAAACTTTGCGGTACGACAAGGTTCACCTTTCGACGGGCAAAGTACTTCGGTACGACAAGGTTCACCTTGTCCTTCTGACGGTGCAAAGTAAACTTTGCGGTACGACAAGGTTCACCTTGTCCTTCTGACGGCGCAAAGTAAACTTTGCGGCAAAAAAATACCCCGATACATCGGGGTATTTTTTTGAGGTTGGGTAAGCAACTACCGGCTGGGGACGAAGCGCAGTCTGCGGACGACGAGGATGACGATCATGAAAGCCAGCGCCATGACGACGAGTCCGGGCGCGCCGACGTCATCCACGAAACCGGTATCGGGCAGCCCGGTGGTGGTGGGGACGATGGTCAATTGCGCGATGGCAGCCTGGGTCAACGCTGCGCCGACAGTGGCGGTTGCGGCGACTTGGGTTGCATTAAGCGCCTGCGGCGTGCCGGCGCTGGGGTCGGGTGTGTTTGTGACGGTGGGGACGTTGACGACCGGCGTGTTTGTGGGCTGCAAGGTGGCGGTGGGAACCAGGGCTGCCGCCTGCGTGGCGGTCAGCGCTTCGTTGATGAAGTTGCTGTTGACGACCGCGGTCTCCGTCAGGGCGGCGTTTTGATCTTCGACCTGCGCGGTGGTGTTCTGGGTGTAGAGATAAACGCCAACGATACAGGCGAATGCCAGCAGGATGATCCCGCCGAGAATGCCAGCCGCGATCAGGAAGGTGCGGTTATTATTTGATTCTTCCGGCAGTTGGCCGTCTTCCGGGGTATCGTCGAAATTGGATTCTTCAAAAGACATGAAGCACTCTCCTGATTTTTGGTTGAAGGTGATTGGGTAATTATCCCACAACTTCCATGTTTACGAGCGGGACAATGATGTTTTCGTTGTTCTCGAGTTTGACCTCCGCAGCCGGGGCGCGCAGCCCGCTGGGCAGCGCTGTCAGCCCGGGTTTGATGGAGACGATGGAGCCGATCATGCCCATGGCGGGGGCGCGGCGCATCCGTACCTGCGAGCCGGGGACGAAGGTCTCGGTCTCATTCGGCATGGGCGGGTCGGAGGATGTGGGCAGGGGGATGATGATCTCGGGGCGCGAGCCTGAATAGCGGTCGAAGGTTTCGGCGTTCAGCGCCACGTCGCGTTTGGCATTGGTGCTGAGCAATTTATAGGCGACCGAGTTCATCGGCAGCGATCCGATGCCGTCTGTCACAAGGATCGGATAACGCATTTCGCGCGCTTTTGCCAGCAGACCGGGCACGATGCTGGAGGCGACCAGACCACGGGCGGGAAGTTCCGCGAGGGCTTGCAGGGTTTCGAGGTGTTCGATGCGCCCGCCCAGAATGACTGAGCCGCGCAGGCTGACATCCACCTGGTCGGGGATCAGGACCGTGGCGGGGGTTTGCATCAGGTTGACCATCAAACCGGAGTCGATGCGTCCGTTTCCCCATACGCATTGAACCAGGCCGCCGGAAGCCTGGATGACCACGCCGCGGTTGGGGATGACCTGAATCACCGTGCCGGGGAAGCCCGCGCGCAATTCGATTTTCGATTCGCCGACTTCCAGCAGGACCTGCCCGCCTCCCACTGCCACTACGCGCGCTTCGCGCGGCGCGCGGACCGAACGCGGGAATAAGCCTTTGCCGACTGCGATTTCACTGGATGCTGCCAGTTTATCGTCCACCTGGCATTTGATCAGGCGGTCTGCCGCGGCGGGGGTGACTCCCAGTGAACGCGCCACATCCAGCAGGACATGTTCGCGCGCCCAGCGGGTTTCAGCGACGACCTCACCGGCGGTTACCTTTTGCTGCGCGCGCGCGGCGACATTGCCCGAGATGGGCAGCAACCGCTCGCGGATGATGGTGGTTAATCCGATGATGTGGTGAACAGGAGCAAGCATGAGTTATCCGCCTCCCAGCGTCCAGTCCCATTTTTTGATGAGTTCGCGCCGGCGCACCGGGTCGGACGGCATATCGAGCGGACGCCCACGCCCGTCGAAGACGACTCCCAGGGCGCCGCCGTTGATCTGCATATTTTTCACGCCTCGCCCGGGACCGAAGCCAATATCCACGCCGCGGGCGGGCTGGATGCTCATTTTTCCGGATTCGCCGCTGCCCAGGGGCAGGACTTCGAGGAAGCCGTACTTCAGATCAACATTTGCTTCTGCGCCGGTATCGTAAACGACTTTTGCCTTCAGGATGGTCGCGCCATATTTTGCCGTGACCACCGGGCAGACGACTGTGCCAATGCTCAGGAATGCGCCGGACTCGAGCACATGCACCGGCAGGATGTTGTTGACCGAACCTGCCGCGCCGAGGAGGGGCATAAGGTTGTTCTGGTCGAGGATGACGGTGGAAATGCCCACGGGTTGAACCGAGTCCAGCAGCAGGAGCAGGCTCTGACCGGGGCGCGAAGCGTCGCTTAGGGCGGCGCCCCCGGCGATGATGGGGTCGAAGAGCGGGGTGAGAGTCGGCTTGATGAAGGCGGCATCCCTCGGAAAATCTTTTCGGGCTTCGCGCACGGCAAGGAACAATGATTGTTTTGCGACCGATTGCGCGATGACCAGGTCTTCCCTGGTGGCGGGGATGGTTGCGGGGTAAAGCGCCTTTTGATGAAGGAAATCGATGATGGCTGTGGGCGGGATGTCGAGCGTGGACCAGCGCAGGATATCGTCGATGGACGTGTAGTTGAGCAGACCGGTCAGGTTCTCGCCCTGCCCAAATTGGGGATACACCTTCAGGACGGACTTGTCCTTGAATCCGGCGGCAATGACCGTGGACGATGCGCCCAGGTCGACGCTCAAGAGACCTTTTGGCGAGCCGTAGACGTTGGAAAGAAACCGAACCATGCGCCCCGTGGCGAAGGCGGTCGGCAGGGTGTGACCTCCCGCCCACAGGTCGAGGATATCGAGCCCTTTGAGCTGCTTTTTGCGGACCTTGATGAACATGTGCGCCAGTTCGCTCTCGGCAGGCGGGATGTTTTCCTTATCGAGCGAGGGGCGGATGTTGGAACTGAAATGCAGGTGCGAGGCGAGCGAGCCAACCAATGCCTTGACTTCGTCCACAAGTTGGTCGTTGCCCGCGAAGAGGACGGCGGGGCGTTTTTCTTCGGGCAGAAGGTAGCTGGCAAGCCCGATCGGTTCGAGAAGTTTTTGAACGGAACGCGATGCGCCTCCGTTCGTGCCCCCGGCGATGATGACCATCTCGGGGCGCTGGCGCAGGATGGTGTCTATCTGTTGTTCGGGCTTGCGCTGCCCTCCGAGGCTGACGGAGTCGATTATGCGCGTATAGGTGGATTCAGTCAGGCGGCGGGCGCTTTCGAGCGAGACGTCTTTGAGCAAGCCGACGACGAGCGTGCGCACAGCAGGACCCGCGGATACTGTGACCACCAGCGCGTCCACGCCGGAGCCGTCGGGCTGGCTTGGCAGGATCAGGTTGCGCGAGACGTCTAGCAGGTTCCTTTTTAGAATGCCCTGCAACGCCTGAATGGCATTGCGCGCGCCTTCTGAAACATCCCTGAGAGGCGATTCAGCCGTGCTGGGCGCGATTCCCGAAGCCACAAAGCGATATTCGCCTTCGATGACGTCGAAAAGCACGGCGCGGGTGTTCGCGGCTCCGATATCGATGGCGAGCATGGAATTGGCGGTGACGATGGAAGTAGGCATGAGACCTTAGGATCGTCCAAATATAGACATGAGGAAGCCGACAATCGAAGCGATGCGTTCGATCAGGGCGGTCAGCGCCGCGGCGTATACGCCTGCAAAGACGGCGCCCAATGCGCTGCCGATGAAGACCCGCCCCACCCAGGCTAGCAGGTTGATGACGCCCGCCCGCTTTGCCGACCCATCGGGTTTCTGGCGCGCTCCGAAGTGGAAGTATGCCAGGGAAGTGACCGTTCCCAAAAGGATCACGCCGCCGCTGAGCGCGATCTCGAGCATTTGGTCTGCCGGTTTGGAGATCGCGCCGTCGAAGAAATTAACGGTGGCTTCGATCTGCGGGATGATGGTCCCGGTCAATGCGCCGACGATGGTCACCGCCGCGCCCACGCCGACCAGGTATGCCATGGTGATGCGCGCCGTCCCTGCCAGGCGCGGCGAGATCTTCATCAAAATAAAGGCAAAACCCAGCCACGGCGCAGCCAGCAGGATCATGCGGCTGTAATCACCGGTTTGGATGATGTTCCATGTTGGCAGGAAGAGTTTCGGCATCAGCACCTGCCAGATCACGATCGTCGCGGCATACCCCGAAGCGACGCCGACAAACAGGTAGACCGCGACCTTGAAGAGCGGGTTGTCGCCGATCAGGTAACTGAGAATCATCACCGTGAACAATAAACTGAGCGCGCCGGTGACGAGGTCGAGGGAGAAGATCATGTTATTTCCCGCCCTTCGCTGACGGTTGTTTGCGCATTCCGAGACCCCAATTGATGAAGCCTCCGCCGAGGGTAAAGACCAGCGCAAGCGCCATGCCGATGCTGTAGGCGTCCCAATATCCGCGCGAGGTGCCGGGACGGCCGCTGTTGTACTGCCGCTCGACGATCGCGCCGCCGTACAAGCCCGATACCACGCCCGCCACCTGTCCCGAGTCGTAATACGGCTGGATCAGCGGCGCGGCTTGCGCGCTGGCAACCGCCACAACCGGAACGACCCCGCGCGCGGATTGAGTCTGTTCGATCCAATCGCGGGCGGCATCGGCGTCATCGGTGACGAGGATGATCAGGGCAAACTGATTGAGGGATTTCACGTCTTGCAGCATGGGGAGGGTCCACGCGGGCTGACCGGTAATGTCAACGGGCATTGCCGCCGCGGGGTTCTGCGCAAAGGAGCGGATGCCGACCTGCCCACCGGCAAGGTAGCCCAGGTTCAGGTAGGTGACTCCGTTTTGCACATGGAACGCCAGGGGTCCGTTCATGAAGCGTTCGGTCAGGATCGAACCGGCTTCATTGCTGGCAACAAAGGTCAAACGCGGATGTTTGAACAGGATCAGGTTATCAAACAGAGGCGCGGCGGCGGCTTCCATTTCACCGGCGCGCGAAGCGTCGTAATCCATTGCCACCAAAACAGGGGCGTTTTCCGGGATGGCTTGCGCCACCGAGACGGCAAAGGCAATCTCATTGGGAACGCCGATCGGCACCGAGAGGAACTGGCTTCCCATAAAGGAAGTGACAAGGATGACGCCGATCAGAATCGCCGAGATCGCCCAGCGCAGTCCGCGGGACGCCCCGAGCGTCTTTTCGGTCGACAAAACCTCAGGCGCGGTTTCGGCTGCAAGAATCTGCTCGAAGATCCCGGCATGTTTCAATTGCTCATCGTCCACACTGAGTTTATTCGAATAGGCTTTGGGCTTGCTGGTCGGCGCAAACCCCGCGCCGGCAGGCAATACGCCCTGCAAACCCGCCAATGCCCCGCGTTGTTCGAGGGTCTGATCGCTCATCAACGAAGCGGAACCGGGGATGGTTTGTTCCATGGGGCGCATGGCTTCGAGCCAGCCGGGCAGGGAACCGGAGGCAAGCGCTTCCTGGCTGACAGGTTCGGCTGCCGGTATTGACGGCGTCTCGACGGCGTTGGAAAGCCAGTCGGGCATTTCGGTGAACAGATCATCGGAGCCGGAGGTTGCATCATCAGTGAAAGCCGCCGCCGTGAGGGGGGGAGCCGCTTCGATGCCCGGCGCAGGCTGGGCGGGCTGCTCGAAGACCATCGGTTCCGGCGCGGCAGATTTCAACCAGTCGGGCATGTCGATCAGACCGTCGTCGACTGGCGGCGCATTTATCTCCTGCGCGGGCTGCTGCGTTTTCGCCTCGTCCGCAGACAACCATGCAGGCGTGTCGGCGCTGCTGTTGTCTTTTAACCAGATCGGCGTGGAATCAGATTTTTTGGATTCTTCCGGGGCAAGCCAGGACGGCAGTTCCCCATCGGACGCGAACGGTTCAGACTCAGCCGGGGCTGGTTCGGCGAACGGAGCCGCGTCCTGGCTGGGGGGGCCACCCAGGTCTTGCAACCAGTCCGGCGAATCCACGGTATAGGCGGGCTGCCCGGATTCTTCCTCCTGCGGACCGGTGTTCATGTCGGCTTGCAATTTGCTCAACCAATCGGGCGTGTCGGAACCGGCGGCAGGCGCAAACGATTCCTGTGAACCCGGTGATGCGGCAGCGTCTGCCTGTAATTGACTTAACCAATCCGGGGCTTGGGATTCAGCGGAGGAAACGAACGGGGTCGCCGATTCAGCCGTCGGCGCGGAGGGAGCCGCAGCCGGGGGTTGGCTGAACCAGTCCAGCGTGGCATCAGGCGCCGGTTCGCTTTTCATCTCTCCGGCATCGGCTGCCATTTGCTTCAACCAATCCGGCGTATCGTCTGAAGCGGATGGGGTGAAGGGCGGCTCGAGTTCGGAGAGGGGTTGGAATGAATTTTGGAACGGGCTTGAGGCGTTGTCCCAGTCGGATGTCAATTCGTCTTTTTTCTCGGCGCCCCCGGCAGACGGTTGCAAACCTGCCAGCCAGTCTGGAGTGTCTTCCTCCTGCTGGAAATCGTCCTTGCGCCCGGTTTCCACCCAGCGCGCTCCGGTCGGTTCGGCGGGTTCTTCGGTCCTGGCTTTTGGTTTCGAGACCCCGGTAATGCTGGCAAGCCAGTCTGGCACTTCTTCGTCGTCGTCAGCAGCGGTTTGAGATTGCAGACCCGCCAAAAAGTCTGTTGGCGACGCGGCTGGCTGGTTTTGCTCGGGTGGGTTGAGGCGTTCCTCCATCCCCGATTGCTTGGCGGTCTCGCGGGCATCCCGCAGCCATTCCGGCAGGATGGGTTCCAGTTCGCCGGTATCTTTTCTTATCGGAGCCTGCCCCGGCTGGAAGGATTCGCCGGAAAGCGGGGTCTGGCAGTTCTGGCAGATTTTCTGGTCGGGCGGGTTGATCGTTCCGCACAGGGGGCATTTCACCGTGTTTGCCATTTTCATTTGCCCCCGTACGGGCGGTCCATGCCGAACAATACGCGCAGACCGGTCAGCAGTGCGCCAAGCCCCACGCCGATCAAAATTCCGCGCGCCCCGCCCAACGCCCAGACCTGCGAAACCCAGGGGCGGATCAGGGTGCCAAACAGGGGCAGGTCGCCAAAGGGCAGGGTGATGGAGCCGAGGAAGATCAATGCGGCGGTGGCGATGAATGCCACGCCCATCAGGTCGGCGCGGCGGCGCAGCAGTCTTACCGCGGCATAGAGCAGGGAGACGGCGAGCAGCCCCATCAACGAGGCTTCGACCGGGATGATGATCCCTTCGAGCAGGATGGATTGCATCAGGATGTGCTGCGGCTTGAGGAAGAGTCCGAGGGTGAAGGCGGCGATCAAGCCCATCACAAGCAGGGCGCTGTAAATGCCGTCTTTTTTACGGCGGCGGATCTTTTCAGTGTGAACGCTGAACAGGTTGAAGACGCCGATCAATGCCGCGGCAGCCGCAAGAATGACCGCCCAGTCGAGCAGCACGGCTTGCAGCCCCGCCGCATTGGGGAACAATTCCTGCGGAAGGAAATAGCCGAGCAGGACCAGGACACCGAAGGCGATGGCTATTACGGCGGTGATGACGCGCATTAGAAGACCCCCATGAATTTCGCGGCAGACCCTGCCAGCAAGCCGAGGATGATCAGCCAGCGGAAGAGGTCCTGCGCGGACAAGCTTGCTTCATGCGCCGGGTCTGAGTTCAGGTAGGCGCCGGCGGCAAAGAGTTCTTCACCGATCAAAGGTTCCTGCGCACCGGCGAAAAGAACGGACTGCCCCGCAATATCTTCTGTGGCGCCGATCAGGGTCGTGGCGGCGCGTTCCGATGCTTCGGCGAGCAGACCCGCTTCGGGACCGAAATGCCCGAGCAGGATGTTTGTGGAGATGTTTTCGTTTTGGGGGATGGGCATGGTTCCTGCCGCGTAACTGAACGGGGTGAGCCCGGTGACGCGCCCCATCGTGTGGACGTAGGCATCCTCGACGCCTGCCGCCTGATATCCGGCTTGAAGCGTGTCCTGTGTGAGCAGCCCAAGGGTTGGGTCGCCGGCGGTGGCAACGGAGGGCATGTCGCTGACCGAGGTGCGTTCGGCGACGTTTCGCAGTAATGCCAGCCCGGCGAGCGCCGAGCCGCCGCGTCCGTCGAACAGGCCGCCGTGACCGAGCGAGATGTGCAGGCGTTTGCCGTCTTCGATGCTCAAACCGACGGCGCGCGCCAGTGTGGTGAAGGCGGGAATCTGTCTCAGCGATCCGGGGCTGCGGCGTTTCCATAATGTGATGACACCCAGCAGGAAGGCGGCAAGTAAAAGCACGGTAAGCGGAATCATGAAGCCGTCCCTTCCCGGTTCAAATATGCCGCAAATGCCCGCGTTTCAGATTCATCCTCGAGCATTGCGGCGAGCGCGTCGAGATGCTCGTTTTTAATGAACGCGCCGCCAAAATAAATCGCCTGCGCGCCGAGCAAGGCAAGCGGGCTGCCTGCTTCGAGGAACGAGGCGATCAAATCATGAAGTTGATAACGGCGCAGGGAGTCAGCCCAGCGCTGCCAGAATTCGTGTGTTGAATTCATAGTTTTTGCCAGTATAGCATAATTTTAATGTTGACCCGCGTCGCGCGCGCCGGAAAGTATTGCAATTTTGTAATAGACCCTGAATTTTACGCGCGACGCCCGCAGATCGCATGATCGCAGGCGTCTTTCAGGCAATCTTTTGCGCTTTCGGCGCGTCTTTATGGCGCGATGACCGTGCCGGGCTGTATTTCGACATCCTTCGGGATGATAACGATGCCGTCGCGCACGTACCAGTTCTCATTGTCAATGTCCACATTGCGCGGGAATGGGCGGATGACGACGCCGTCGCCGAGGCGGGCGTTCTTGTCGAGGATCGCGCCTTCGATGTGGCAGTTTGCGCCGATGCCGATGGGCAGCCCGCCCCAATCGCGCTCGTAATAGTCCGCGCCCATCACGATGCTGTCGCGGATGACGCATCCCGCCGCGATCTGGCTGCGGATGCCGATGATGGAATGGGAAATCTCCGACCTGAGCACGCGGCTGCCTTCGGCGATCAGCACATCCTTCAGGCGGCTGTCTTCGACGATGGAGGCGGGCAGGTAGCGCGTATCGGTATAGATCGGCAGTTTGGCGTCGTAAAAATTAAAGGGCGAGTTCGACGTGGTCAGCATCAGGTTGGTCTCATAGAACGAGCGGATCGTTCCGATATCCTGCCAGTAGTCGTCGAAATCAAAGCCGTAGACGTTGTGGGTCTTGATGGCATGGGGGATGATATCCCCGCCGAAGTCGTCGTATCCGGGATACTCGCTGAGAAAATCGAGCAGGACCTTGGTGTTGAACATGTAAATCCCCATCGAGCCGAGGAAGGGACGCGCCGGGTCTTCGCGGCTGACGAATTGATCCTGAACCGCCGGGTCTTTTGGCTTCTCGACAAAATTGCTGATCTTCAAATCGGCTTCGCGCTTCAGAATCCCGAAGCGGCTTGCCTCCTCTTTCGCAACCGGCTGCACGGCGACGGTGATGTCGGCGCGGTTCTGCCAGTGAAATTCCGCCATGGCTTTGTAGTCCATGCGGTATAGATGGTCGCCTGCCAACACCAGCACATACTTCGCGCCCGTCGAACGGATCTCAAGCATCTGCTTGCGGACGGCGTCTGCCGTGCCCTGGTACCAGTCGGCGCTTTCCATCGTTTGTTCCGCCGCCCAGATCTGCACCCAGCCCTGGTGAAAGGAGTCGAAATTGTAAATGCGGGTGATATGGCGGTGAAGAGAGACCGAGTTGAACTGGGTCAGGATCGCTATTCTAAAAATTTCCGAGTTAATGCAATTGCTGATGGGGATGTCGATCAGGCGGTATTTCCCGGCGATCGGCACGGCAGGTTTGGACCGCATCTGCGTCAACGGATAAAGCCGCGCCCCGCGTCCACCCCCAAGAATGACCGCCAGAACTTCGTTGTAAGACGGCATGAAAAGCCTCCCGAAAGGGTATTGGAATGTCTGGCAATGGGTTTATTTTACACCCTTCATCCTTTTCAGGCGATGGAAAACATATGCAATCGGATACACCAGTAGAATGAGCATATCGAACAGCGCGAAGAATAGTTTGAGTTTCATGAAACCGCCTCCTGGCGGATCGTCGTTTTATTTTACCTGGCGCATCCCGCAGATAATTTTTCCACAGGCAGACCAAATGCCTCGTAGATCGGCACGCCGTCCCATTCGGCGGGTATCGGCAGGTTCAACGCAAAGGCGGCGGTGGCGGCGGTGTCGGTGGTTGTGATGCTTGAATTCAACGCGGCGGGTTGTACGCCCGCGCCGAACGCGATCCAGGGGATGGTCATATCTTCGGGCAGGCTGTAGCCGTGGGTGGTGTCGTGCCCGCCGTGGTCGGCGGTGATGATGAAAAGCGTTTCTTCCATCAAGCCGCGTGATTCAAGTTCGGTCACAAGTTTTTCGATGGCTTGATCGGCGCGGAAGAGCACGCTGAGTTGTTCGGGGGAGAGCCAGCCGTATTCGTGTCCCATGAAGTCGGGGGTGGGGAAGTGGACGAACATCAGTCGAAAATCGGCGGGAAAGTTTTGGAGGAGGTCTTCGGTGATGACGAGGTCGCGGTCGTTGATGAATTTGAAGATGTCGGTGCTGGGCGGTTCGGTGACCTGGCGCAGTTTTTCCTTGCCAACGTACATTACGGTTTGCATCCCGGCGGCGTGGGCGATGTCGAAGAGGTCGGTGACCTGGGCGTAGCCGTTTTCGGGGATGTAGTCGTTCCAGTCCACTTTATGTTTGGCGGGGCATTGTCCGCTGAGCATGGAGGTGTGCGCCACGAGAGTCACGCTGGGGTAAACCGTCTGCGCGGTGAGGGAGTAGGCGGATTTTTCGAGCAGGGTCATCAGGAAGGGCATGGGGGCGAGGGGCATGGCGTCGGGGCGGAAACCGTCAATGGAGAGGATCAGCACACGGCGAGTCAGAGGCGCGGGCGTGGGAGTCAGAGTCGGCTTGGGGGTGAGAGTCGCTGTGGGAGTCAGAGTCGGTTCGGGGGTCAGAGTCGGCGTTTGGGTTGGAATCGGCATGATCTGCGATTGACAGGCAAGCGCGGCAAGACAAAGAATTACAACAAGGTTGTAGCGTGACATTCGTCCATTATAAATAGTTTGGGGCGCGGGTATGATGGGAATATGGAAACGAGAATTCATAAAACATTGCACGAGGAAATTTTTCATCACAATTATACGGACCCGCACAGGCGCGGTTCGGGACTTTCGGATTTTATTTTGGGGGCGCAGGATGGGCTGGTGAATGTGCTTGGGGTCGCTTTGGGGATTGCGGCGGCGACGAACGATGCGCGGGTGGTGCTGGTGGCGGGGCTGGCGACGACCTTTGCTGAATCCATTTCGATGGGGGCGGTGGCGTTCACGACGACGCTCGCCGATGCGGATTTGTATCAGAGCGAGCGTGAGCGGGAGTATCGTCACATTGTCGAGGCGCCGGCGTTGGAGAGGAAGGAGATCCGCGATATTTATGAAAGCAAGGGCTTCAAGGGGGATTTGCTGGAGCGCATTGTGGATACGATCACGGCGAACAAGGATGTGTGGGTGGCGGTGATGATGGCGGAGGAACATCAGCTCTCGCCGGTGGATCGCAAGACTGCGATGAAGGCGGCGTGGGTGGTGGGGCTTTCGGCGATCATCGGGTCGCTGGTGCCGATCCTGCCGTTTGTGTTTTTGCCGGTGTCGGTCAGTATGTGGCTGTCGGTGTTGGCGACCGCATTGGTGTTGTTCGGTATCGGGTTTTACAAGGCGCGGGTGACGGTGGGCAAGCCGATGCGGAGCGGATTGGAAATGATGTTGATCGGGACGGTCAGCGCGATGGCGGGGTATTTGGTGGGGGTTTTATTGAAAGTCCCGCCCCTGCCTTAGTGGTCGTCCATTCAGACCTGACGGGTTTTAGAAACCCGTCAGGTCTTTTTTGTTCCTTTACCGAAATATAGATTCGCGAGCATTCCCAGAAAGAAGACGAAGAGCATTGCCACGATCACTTCGGCGACCCAGCCGATGAGGGGGACAAAGGTGAGGACTTCGAGCGCGGCGTCTTTCAGCACGGTGGAAAGTCCGTAGAGGGCGATGGCGGATATTCCGATCTCTTCGATGCCCAGTTTCGCGTCGTGGATTTTGGAGAGATGCACGATCATGTACACTTCCAGCCCGGTCAGCAGGAGCGAGGTTCCGGGAATCGGCGCGGTGAGCGCGGAGATGACGCCTGCGATGAGGGTGTAGAGCAGGATCAGTTTCATGATCGGTTCATGAAATAGAAGGCGGCAAACGCGGCGACCGCCAGCGCGAAGCAGAGGACGACGCCCAGGATGACGTAGGTGAATGCGCCCGTCCGCCCGTCCTCTTCGATGGCGGAGGATGGCTGGGATGGGAGAAACGGCTTCGAGACGGTTTGAGGCGGCGGGGTGTTTGTGTCGGCTGGGGTTGTGAGCATTCCCATGTTGGAGAGCGTTTTGAACGCGCCATCCACAGACTGGCGCAGGTCGGGGGGGAGGTCTTCGAGGGTGTGGTAGACCTTTCCATTTACGGTGACATGCGCGTTATTTGAATGTGCCGCGAGGACGTTTTGCACCATGTCGCCTTCGAGCAGGTCGGGGATGCCGTTCCCGTTTTTGTCCACGAGCAGTTGGGATACCTGTTCGTACGCCTGTCGTTCGTTGGCGGGCATGTCTTCGATGGAGTTGTATGTCTTGCCGTTGAAGATGATGATCTGCATGGAGATATCCTTTGCCCCCATTTTACACTCCCCGCGGCTCGGTCCGCGCTCTCTGTACGCAACGGGTTTTCACTTCACTTTAACTCGCCTTACGCAGTTCCTCGGTACCGCGACATGCATGTCGCCCTGAAATTGCGAGATAAATCTCGCAATACCGCGTAAGGGGACCACTTAATTCTGAAGGGTCAAAGAAAAGCCCAAAACAGGCTTGGACGGAGTCGAACGTGGCGCGCTAATGAGTCGGTTGACGCGGCGGCATTTCCTGGCGTTCGATTAATTTCCCTGCCTGATGGAATATTTTTTGTCGAAGACTTTTTGCTTTTCGATCTGGTTGACGGAGTTCTCGATCAGCTTCCCGATATATCTTGCAAAAACAAGGGCGGTTTCTTTTTCATGGTTGGTAAATGGGGAATAGGTGGCGCGGGAAAGCGAGAGCAGCCCGACGGGTCCGTTCGGGCTGATGACCGGGGCGCCAAGCCAGCACCGGGTTCTGGGTGGAAACTCTCCGCTCGACCAGCCCGGCACGCGGTTGACATCCTCGACCACGATGGGCTGGTTTAGGGAGACCACCGAGGCGAAGATGCTGTTGCGTTCCAGCAGCCTTTGCTGGTATCGAATATTCGGATGCGCAAAGAATCCCCCGTCTTCTTCGAGATTCAGATAGACATGGGTGTGATGGGTGGGGACCACGCTTTCCATGCCTTCCAGGATCAATTCGAGGGTGGTGGAGAATTTTCCCTGGTCGCTGCCCAGCATCATTTCGATATTGTTGAGCGAGGTGATGATTCCGCTCAGGTTTTGTGATAACTGTGACTGGCTGAGGAGAAGGACGTACATATCGAGCAGGCGGAGTTCTCCGTTTTCAAGTTCGACGATGATCGGATCGTAAATGCGGGTCTGGACGCGGCTTAAGGCGAGTTTTACCGCAATGTTAATGGAAAGGTGACTCTTCAATACCAGGGCATCCGAGCCGAGGTCCTGTTCGAGTTTGAGGATGGGTCTTCTGAGAAATAACTCGACGCCGTAGCGCCTTCCAAGGCGTTCGAACATTTTTTGGCGCGGGATGATGCTTTTCACCCGCCCGTCATGCAGGATGATCGCCCCCGGCACGAGCGGATTCGAATCGAGATAAGCTGCCACCTCTTCGGTCAGGGTCTCGTCGGTGATGATATAGTCCGACATGGGCAGGTCGCCGATACAGACCGGCACAATGATCTTCCCGGTCGGGAATATATTGAAATAGTGTGGGATCTCCGAAGGTTTCATGGATACCTTCGGGATTATAAGTTTGGGTATTTAAGCTTTTTTGAAGCAGGGATTAACGACGCGTAAAGGGGTGGGATTGAAAGGTTCCTGTAATGACGGGGCTGACCCCTTCGCCTGGGTCAGTCTTTGCGATGCCCCGGGCTGCGCAGGTGGTTTTCGTAATCTTGAAAGTCCACCCGGGCGGTCATGTCGAGGCTGATCGGCGTGACGGCGACGATCTTCTCCCTGCGCAGGTAGTAGACGTCGGTGCCTTCCTGTTCATGCGGAAGGTTGTTGTCGTGTTCATAGCCGACGGGGCCCGGCTCGTTCCATGAAGCGCGTTTGGCGGGTGTGGGTTTGTAATATCGGAGGTGGGAAAGCCGCGAGAGGCGCCACTCCGTTTCGGGCGTGGCATGACGCGGCACTTCCACTTTCAACAGATCCACACCCTCGAAGGTTTTCTTCGCCAGCAGGATGCGGGCAAAGTAGGCGGTGAAATGCGCCGCAGCTTTAAAGTCCACGTCTTCGGAATGGGAGAGATGCAGGCGCGGATCGGTTTCGAGCGAGACAGCCAGGGCGCGGTACCCAAGCCCGGCGGCTTCCATTGCGGCTCCGACCGTGCCGGAGATGGTGATTCCCAACCCGACATTTTCTCCGTAGTTGATTCCTGATACGACAAGATCAGGTTGATGCGGGGCGATTTCAAGGATGCCATGCAAGACAGCCTGTGCCGGGGAGCCGCCCACCGCGTACACATCCCAGGATTGTCCGTTGATTTGTACCTGTTCCTTTTTGATGATCCCATCCGATGTGCTGGGCAGGCTGCGTCCCATTCCGCTGGATTGTTCGCGCGGCGCGGCGACGGTGACGTAGCCGATCTTCGAGAGTTCGCCGGCTGCCGCCCACAAGCCGGGCGAGCGGATGCCGTCGTCATTGGTGAGCAGGATATGGGGTTTGCGTTTTGTCATGGCGGGGGATTATAACCAGGCTGTAAATAATAAACCGTCTCTGGTGTGAGACGGCTGGTGCGCCCTCGGACGGACTCGAACCGCCGACCTATTGCTCCGCAAGCAAGCGCTCTAATCCACTGAGCTACGAGGGCATTGATTAAGCGGGCTGATTGTACTTTAATGCCCCGGGACGGTCAAGGTGCTTGACGCTCTGCCTTCCAGCATGTAAAATCGGTATCGCCTTGCGGGAGTCGCCAAGTGGTAAGGCATCAGCCTTCCAAGCTGACATTACGTGGGTTCGAATCCCATCTCCCGCTCTGATGTTCGGTGTCAAGTGTCAGGTGTCACACGACACTCCGCGCTTGACACCGGATACTTTAAGCCACGGGCTCGTGGCGCAGCGGTTAGCGCAGGCGACTCATAATCGCTTGGTCGTAGGTTCGAATCCTACCGGGCCCACCTAAAGGGGAGGAAGCAGACTCCCAATGCGTATAAAAGGCTGCTGGAAAAGATCGCCGGGAACAAAAGCGATGGAGAAGCGACTGTCATTTTCAAGGTGACAGTCGCTTTTGTTTAACTACGGCGCAGACAGGCGGAACTCGCCCACGCAGGTGAAGCCATAGGGCGCCTGGAGCGGTTCGTAACGATATTCATCGAGATACAGGACCGCGTCGAGGTTGGGACCGGTGACGTGATACACGTCCAGGATCGTGTCTCCGCTGGAGACGGAGCCTTCGCGTTCATAAGCCAGGATTTCGCCATTGGGACCGAGCAGGTTATCGAGGTAGGCGCGTTCGCGGGCTGGACCTTCGAAAAAATCGCCGCCGACCTGGATCGGGTTCGCCTCGGTGTATCCGTAGGTTTTATCTTCGCTGATGGGGCATCCGCCGCGGTTTTGAACTTCGACGAATTCGAGCGAGTCGAGCATCGCTTCGAAATAGACCGAACCGGAGGTCTGCCACACGTCTGCGCCGCTTTCGAGGTTCGACACCCCGATCGCAAAGAAGACCGAGTCGCCCGCCGGTTCGACCGCAACCGCCCGGCCTTCAACGGGGCGGTCGGACAATATTCCTTCCAATTCCACAGAAACGCCGCGCATCCCTCCCAGGGTGATCGGAACCGCCTCGCTTCGCGTGAACTTTGCTCCGCGCTCCCCAATCGCTTTGATGTAATTGTCAATGACATCCTCCAGCGAATTGGTCCTGCCGTCGTAGGGTGTCCGCATGAATGAGGCGAGGAAGGTGCCCTCCTGGTCATAGATGCCCAGAATTTTATTGGTCACCTCGAAGCCCAGCGCGTTGGGAACAAGCAGCGAGAACCCGTCTGCCTCCACTTTGACCGCTTTCGGCGCAGGCGAGGCTGTGGCTGTGGGTGCAGGCGTCGGCGTAGGAAGAGGCGTGGAGGTAAAGGTTGGGGCGGGGGAGGGCGTCGGTTCGGGGGCGGGGGTTCCACATCCCACCAGCAGGGCGGATATCAAAATAAACTTCAAAGTACGGAGCATGTTTCCTCCTTTTGGGAAAGGCTGATTGCATTATAACGGCGGGATGCAACCGGCTTCCCTGGATTTGTATAAACAACTTGATAATTTTGGAAAACTGTGCTATTAACAAGCGACTAAATTTACCCTGCCTCGCCAAAATTTGGGATACGGCAATAGGAGGCTGGTTGGAAGGCAAACACATGCACCGCGAACGAGTATCTGAAAATGTTTTTTGGTTTCAAAGCGAAGTCTATGCCCAGGTGACGGCGGGAGTCATTGTCGGACCGCAATGGGCGGTGGTCATCGATACGCTGGCGCTTCCCGAAGAGGCGTTGACCATGCGCGAATTCATCGAGCACGAGCTGGGCGTACAGGTCCGCTATGTGATCAACACGCACTACCATGCCGACCACTGCTGGGGGAATTGCTTCTTCCCCGGCGCCATTGTGGTGGGTCATGCCAGGTGCCGCCAATACCTGGTGGAGGAGGGCGTTGCCTCGCTGGAGAGCGCCCAGAAGCAGAATCCCAGCCTGCGCCAGGTGAAGATCGTGCCGCCGCATCTCACCTTCGAAACCGGCGAGATGACCCTGCGGGTCGGCAAAAAGAATCTCATCCTTTCCACGACCCCGGGGCATAGCAGTGACGGCATCTCGGTGCTGGTCGAGGAAGACCGCGTATTGTTTGCCGGCGACGCGTTCATGCCCCTGCCCTTCATCGTGGACGGGGACGCGGACGACATGCTCGCCTCGATTAAAAAGATCGGCAAGATGGGTCTGGAAAACATCATCCAGGGTCACGGCGATATCATCCTGCGCGGCGAGATCGACGCCGCCGTGCGCGACAACGTCAACTACCTGAACAATATCAAGAAGGCGGTCAAGGCTGGCGGCAGGCGAAAGAATGCCGCGGAATATCTCGAGGAGATCGCCATCGAAGACTGCGGCAAAAGCCGGGTCCATCTTGGCGGGCTTGCGGAGACCCTGCACCGGCGCAACCTGCGCGCCCTGCACCGCCAGATGTTCGGCGAATAGCACAAGGATGTTGCAGATGCCCGCCCGGTCTGCAACATCCTGCATTTAAATGTGATTGAGTGGAAAAGCAGACATGAAATATATCCTTGAACGAAGCCGTTACCTGACCCTCGTCGGAATCCCCGCCCTGTTGACCGCCTCCCTCACCGCCTTTGCCTGGGGCGCCATCAAGACGGTGACCACCACGCTGCTGGTGATCCGTTCCCTCGGCGCGGACAGTTCCATCACCGTCGAATTGATCGAGATCATCGACATCTTCCTGATTGCCACCACCATCCTGATCTTCGCGGCGAGCCTGTACGAACTCTTCATCGACAAACTCGACCTGCCCGAGTGGATGCTGGCGCATAACCTGTACGAACTCAAGAATAAATTGAGCAGTATGATCGTGCTGGTGATGGCGGTCAAGTTCCTTCAAAAGTTGATCGATATCAAAGATGGGACCGAACTCCTCCAGCGCGGGGTCGCGGTTGCGGTCGTCTCGGCGGCGCTGATCGCATTTGGGTATTTCGGAAAGAAGGACTGACGCGCTCATGGCAAACCCGAACCGCCTGATGACCGGTTTGCCGCCCTTTCAGCAGGGAGGCTTGGATTCCCTCTGCGGCTTGTACAGCATCATCAACGCCGAGCGCATCGTCAACCGTTCCTCCGACGATGAAACCCAGCAGCTATTCAACGACCTGATCCATTATCTCTCGCGCCGCGGGCTGTTGAGCAAATTCCTGATCGATGGCATCATCCACAGGGAGATGCTCGTGATCCTGAACAAGGTGGTTACAAAAAAACGCATCGCCTACGTTGAAATTCCCTTTCGCGGCGTGCCCAACCCCGACCTGACCACCTTCTGGAAGGCGATGCAAGCCTTTCTCGACGGCGCCCCCGGGCGTTCGATCATCCTCGGTTTGCAGGGCTATCACGACCACTGGACCGTCATCGAAAAGATCACCAACCGCTCCATCCTCCTCTACGACTCGGCGCTCATCAAGCGGCTGCCGCGCCTCTCCTGCACCACCGTCTACGCCACATACAAACGCAAACACGTCCTGCTCCCCGCGCAGACGTACTTCCTCTCGAACGATCTACAGGGCGTCGGCAGGAGCCAGAATCTTTAGCCCATCCCTTTCGATCCCCGCTAATTTTCCAGCGTAATGTATTTTTTCTTGGTCTTCTTTTTGGGGTTGATCCCGCTCATATTTTGAAACGCAGCCATGATCTTCGGCATATCCGCTTCGGCATCCTCCGTGGGCTGGAATACCTCGCCCACACGGGCAGTCTTTTTTACCCCGTCGATCTTCGCCATCACAATTGGGATATTCGCCTTCTGCGCGATGTGATGAAACCCCCGCTTCCATTCGTTGACGTGATAGCGCGTCCCCTCCGGCGCGATGACCAGGATGAACTTCTTCGACTGGCTGCATATCTCCACCATCTGCTCCACCAGCCCCGTGGACTTTTTCCGATCCACCGGCACGCCGCCGCACCAGTAGAAGAACCAGCCAAAGGGGTTGTTGAACAACTCCGCCTTGCCCATGTAACGCACGCTGATTTTCAGGTGAAAGACAATCCCCAAAAAAAGCAGAAAATCCCAATTCGAGGTGTGCGGCGCGCCGATAATGATGTATTTCGGCAGGTCTGGCATTTTACCGTCCACGCGCCAGCCTGCCAGGCGCATGATAAGTCCGCTCAACAGGCGGAGGATGGGGCTGATGATGGGGGTGTCGAAAATGGTCACGGGAAACTCTCCGCAAGGTAAAACCCTGAACTCACGCGGAAGTCTCGCCGGGGAATCTGTGGTTAAATACCCGCATGTTCAAAGCATCCCTGCGTTCCGCGGTATATCAGGCTGAAAAAAAATTGCAGCGCCTGCGCTTCCCGTCCGCACCCGCAAATCTGCCCATTCTGCTCGGAATTTCCTTCCCGAAAAGCGGAACTCACCTGCTCGACCAGATCCTGCTCGGCTTTGCAAACGTCGCGCCGTATGCCAAACGCCTGCATTCGTTTTACGCCGAATACGAAGGCGAGAGCGGAAAGAAACGCGAACCGCAACAGGCGCTCGACTGGCTCGACTCGCTTCGCCCGCGCGACATCGCCTCCGCCCATCTCTTCGCCCGACCCGAAGCCGTCGCCCGCGTCTGTAGCCCAAAATTCGCGCCCTACTTCATCTTCCGCGACCCGCGCGACGTGGTCGTCTCGCACGTCTTCTACGTCACCGACATGGAAGCCCGCCACGTCCATCACGACTACTACCAATCCCTGCCCGACTTCAACGCGCGTCTCAAAATCAGCATCCTCGGCAGACCCGACGCGCGAGTGGAATTCCCAAACATCGCCGCCCGCTTCGAACCTTATCTCGGCTGGCTCGATCATAAGGAAGTATTGACGCTTCACTTCGAGGACCTGATCCACCGCCGCGAGTCGACTCTCCTCTCGATCATGGATCACCTCCTCAGCCGCGTCCCGCTTCCCACCAGCCGACAGTTGATCCTCGCTTCGCTTGAAGCCTCCATCAACCCGACAAAATCCCCGACCTTCCGCTCTGGCAAGACCGGCGAATGGAGGAAACATTTCACCGACGAACACAGGGAGATATTCAAAGATGTGGCGGGTGATCTGTTGGTGAAGTTGGGGTATGAGAAAGGTGGGGAATGGTGAATAGGAAATAGGAAACCCATTCCCCATTCACCATTCCCCATTCCCCCATGCCCTGCTCCCTCATCATCCGCGCCTATAACGAAGCCCAGCACATCGGACGTTTGCTCGAAGGAATCAAACAGCAGACCGTCCGCGATGTGGAGGTTATTTTGGTTGATTCCGGCTCGACCGACGCGACGGTTTCCATCGCCGAATATTTTGGCGCGAGAGTCGTCCACATCCCCCCGGCGGAGTTTACCTTTGGGAGGTCGCTCAACCTGGGGATTAAGTCCGCGAGCCGCGAATTGATCGTCATCGCCAGCGCGCATGTCTACCCCGTCTACCCCGATTGGCTGGAGACTCTGCTGCGTCCATTTCAAGATGATAGCGTGGCATTGACCTACGGCAAACAGCGCGGACACGCAGTCTCGAAATATTCCGAGCATCAGATATTTCATCAATGGTATCCAGATGCAGGTAGTCTCGATCAAGCCACAGCATTTTGCAATAACGCCAATTCTGCCATTCGAAAAAGTTTGTGGAAGCAACATTCCTACGACGAAACGCTCACTGGCTTGGAAGATTTGGAATGGAGCAAGTGGGCGAAGGGGCAGGGACACAAGATCGCCTACGCCGCCGAAGCCGAGATCGTCCACATCCACAACGAGACGCCGCGCGGAGTCTATAACCGTTACCGCCGCGAAGCCATGGCATTGCGGAATATTTATCCTGAAACAAATTTCAATTTTTATGACTTTTTGCGCCTGACCTTTACGAACATCGTCAGCGACCTTTGGCATTCCTCGCGCGAAGGGGTTTTCTTGAAAAGTTTTATCTCCATCTTCTGGTTTCGATTCGCCCAATTCCACGGCACCCGCATGGGACACCGCGAGACCAGCCTTGTAACGCCGCAATTGCGCGAGACGTTCTATTATGCGCGGGAACGAAAGAGGAAAGAGGAGAGAAAGAGGGATGTGGAGCCGATTCGGTATAATGATAGGAATGGTGAATGGTGAATGGTGAATGGTGAATGGTGAATGGTGAATGGTGAATAGGTAATAGTGAATAGTGAATAGGTAATGGTGAACAGGAGTTTGATGTGAGCAGCGATAATATTCAAGGGTTGGAGACATTGGAGACTTGGAAAAAAGCAAGGGCATTTTCGCTTGTTGTTTACAAGGAAGTTCTGCCGCAATTGCCTGCTGATGAGAAATGGCATTTGAATCAGCAAATTCGACGTTCCGCTCAAAGCGTCCCAGCCAATCTTGCCGAGGGACATGGACGATTTTATTATCAAGACAACGTCCGTTTTTGCTATATCGCTCGCGGCTCGCTGACAGAGACCTACACTCACCTTCTTCTTGCTCGTGACCTGGGATATATTTCAAGCGGACTCTTTGATCGTCTGAAAAGTCAAATCGAAGAACTCATTCGAATTATCAATGGGTACATCGCCTATTTGAAACGTTCTAAACGCGGCGAAAAAGAACCCGGAGCCAATTACGCTGTTCGCGATGAATCATCAGAGTATTTGACTGAAGATATCTAATCTCCCCCTATTTCCCTATTCCCTATCCCCTATCCCCCATTCCCTATTCCCTATCCCCCATTCCCCATTCACTATTTCTCCCCATGACCAATTCACTATTACCCTACTCACTTTCCCCCGCTTCCGCCCACCCCATCCCCGCCCTCGCGGACTTGATGACTCGCAGTTTCGAGGGCTATCTCGTGCCGATCAACATCACCGAGGCGGTCATGCACACCATGATCCGGCGCGACGGGATTGACCTGACCGCCAGCCGCGTATTGACCAAAGATAACGAACCCGTCGGCATCGCCTTCATCGCCCGCCGCGGCTGGACGAGTCGACTCGCGGCGATGGGGATCACGATGAATGTCCGCAAGGACGGCGCGGGGACGTGGACGATGGAGCAACTCATCGAAGAAGCAAGAGGACGCGGCGAAAAGGAAATGCTGCTCGAAGTCATCGAACAAAACACGGCGGGGGTGAAGTTGTACGAGAAGGTCGGTTTCAAAAAGATGCGCAGGCTGGTGGGTTATAAACTCGACCTCACCTCTGCTCCCGCCGCCGGGGACAGCGGCTTGAGCAAACAGATGGATATCGAAGAAATAGACATCCGCGAACTTGCCCGCACAGTCGCATACCACGGATTGAAAGACCTGCCCTGGCAGTTATCCGGCGCGACCATCATGCAATACACCCCGCCCGCGCGCGCCTTCAAACTCAACGACGCCTATTGTCTCATCAGCAACCCCGAAGGGGCGGACATCGCCATCCATTCGGTGCTGGTCAAAGCCCGGTCGCGCGGAGCAGGCTTGAGCGCGGTCTTGATGCGCGGTCTGTTCGCCAAATTCCCAAACAAAATCTGGCACGTCTCGCCGATCTATCCCGAAGAGATGGGCTTCATCTTCGAACACGTCGGCATGGAACGCGAGCCGCTTTCGCAGTGGCAGATGTCCCGCGTTTTGTAAGTCGGAATTGAATTCCGACTTACGATAAAATAAGCGCATGAAAATTGCCGCCCTCGTTCCCATGCGCCATCACAGCCAGCGCGTGCCGGGAAAAAACTACCGTCCCCTCGCGGGCAAACCCCTCTACCAGCACATTTTGGAAACGCTTCAAGCCGTGCCTGAAATTGATACCGTGATCGTGGATACGGATTCCGAGCCGGTGATGGATGGAGTGCAGCGGTTCTACCCAGATGTGAAGTTGATCGCGCGCCCCGAGCATCTCCGCGCCGACGACGTTCCCATGAACGACATCCTGCTCCATGACACGGCGCAAGCGCAGGCGGATTTTTACCTGCAAACCCACAGCACAAATCCATTGCTCAAACCCGGGACCATCTCCCGCGCAATCCAATCTCTCATCTCCAATTACCCAAAATACGACTCTCTTTTTTCAGTTACGCGCCTGCAAACCCGCCTCTACTGGCAGGACGGACGCGCCATCAACCATAATCCGCTGGAGTTGATTCAGACGCAGGATTTACCGCCCGTCTATGAAGAGAACTCCTGCATCTACGTTTTCACCCGCGAGAATCTCGAACGCAAAAAACATCGCATCGGCGACAGTCCGATGATGTTCGAGATCAGCGCCGACGAGGCCTGGGACATTGACGAAGAACTGGATTTCGAGATCGCGGATTTTTTGATGAGAAAGAAAGTGTAGCGCAAGATTTATCTTGCGCATGGCAATTGTGCCAAGGTTCCCCGCTGAGACCGGAAAATGAATTTTGCGGTACTAAAAAAATCACCATGCAAACCCTAAAAGACAAACTCGGCTCATTTCGGTTCGGCGCGTTGTTCCTGACCCTGCTCGGCGCGTTGACCTACCTGCCCCTCGCCGCGCGGATGGGATATATCAACGACGATTGGTATTTGATGTTCGACGGCTACGTGGGGGGCGCGTCGTTCTTCCACGATGTCTTCATCGTGGACCGTCCCCTGCGCGGATATGTGATGCAGGCGGCGTTCGCGCTGTTCGGGATGAATCCACTGTATTATCACCTGAGCGCGTTTTTATTCCGCCTGGTCAGCGCGGCAGCGTTATTCTGGATCGGGAATCAACTCTGGTCGCGCCGGGTCACGTATAACTGGCTGGCGGCCTTGCTCTTCCTCGTTTATCCCGGCTTTCTTTCGCAGGTCAACCCGATTGACTATCAATCGCAGGTCTTCAGCCTCGCCTGCGGGATGGTCTCCGTCGCGTTGACGCTGAAAGCCTTGCAGGCGAAAACATCCGCGGCGCGTTGGGGATATATTGCCGCCTCTGCCGCGTTGGCGTGGGTCTATCTCGGCTTGGTGGAATATTTTCTCGGCTTCGAGGCATTGCGTTTTGCGATCATCGGCGTTTTGCGGCTGAGGCAAACTGACCAGCCCATTTTTACCCGGTTGAAATCGGCGGCTGTGGAATCGCTTCCGTTTCTGGCGGGCGCGGGCGGATTTTTGATCTGGCGTCTGTTCTTCTTTGAAGCCGAGCGCAAGGCGACCGATGTCAGTTTGCAATTGTCGTCCGTGTTCGAGTCGCCGTTGACGGTTTTGTGGTGGTTGAATTATCTGATCCAGGATGTCTTCAAGGTCGTCATGGCGGCGTGGACGGTTCCGCTGAACCTGTTCGGGTTCTCCCTGCGGCTGGGCGATTCCTTCGCCGGCTTTGGGCTGGCGGCGCTGGCTGTGGCTGTCTTGCTGGTCTTTTTGCGTCAGGGTGGGGAAATGCCCGGGGACGAAGAATCAAGCCAAAGTCTGGGTGAGATGCGTGAGCAAATCTGGCTGGCGTTCATTACCATCGTCGCCTGTCTGGTTCCGGTCATCCTCGTCAACCGCCATGTCACGCTTCCCGATTATTCGCGTTACGCGCTCGCGCCCGCGGTGGGAGTCGGCATTTTGTTCTCGGTCATTTTTGAGAGGGTGAGTTCAGTGTCGCTTCGCGCCGGGCTGGCCGCCTTTCTGTTGGGCGTTTCGGTGTTGACCCATCATGGCAACGCCGTGCGCGTGGCGGATGAGACCGAAGCGACGCGCAATTTTTGGTGGCAGGCTGCCTGGCGCGCGCCGAAGATCGAGGAAGGCGTGACGTTGATTGCGTTGTACCCGGGCGGCTCTTTGAGCGAGGATTATTTCATTTGGGGTCCGGCGAATTTTATTTATTATCCCGAAAAGCAGGACGCGAATCCGCTGACGATTAAACTGCCCGCCGCTGTGTTGAACGGCGAGACGGTGATGCAGATCATAACGGGCAGCGGCGTGGAGACCCCGCTGCGGCGCGGCAATTATCTCGAACGCGATTTCGGGAACGTGCTGGTGATAACGCAATCCAGTTCCGACAGTTGCGTTCGTTTTATCAACGGCGCTTCGCCGGAATTAAACTCTTTTGATGACGGTCGCATTGTGATGGTCGCGCCGTATTCGCGGCTGGATGCGGTCACGACCGAGGGCGAAGTCCCCAACGTGCCGGTGGAAATTTTCGGCGCGGAACCGGAGCGCGGCTGGTGTTACTATTATCAGCAGGCAGACCTTGCCCGCCAGCGCGGCGATTGGGATGTTGTGACAACTCTGCTCGACGAAGCCTTGAAGAAGGGCTATTATCCCAACGACCCGCTCGAATGGATTCCCTTCATGCAGGGATATGCCGCGCAGGGGAATGTGGAGGAGATGCGCAAGATGATGAAACTGGTTGCGCTGGATAAATATCTGCGTTTGCAGGTTTGCAACAGCATGAAGTACCTGGCTGAAAACGAATCGCTTTCGGATGAGGTCAACGAATTCATTACGAAGAAAATTTGCGAGTGAATAATGCCCACTGTTTTGATGACCGCCCCCTACATGATTCCTTTCCTTGACCGCTTCCGCCCGGCGCTGGCGGATTACGGCATTGACCTGATCGTGCCGGATGTGGAAGAACGCATGGAGGAGGAGGACATCCTCAAATACGCCGGTCAGTTCGATGGAACGATCTGCGGCGACGACCGCTACACGGCGCGGGTCATCGAAGCCTGCCTCCGCGTTTGAAGGTCATCTCCAAATGGGGAACGGGGGTCGACTCGATTGACGCCGAAGCCTGCGCGAAGTTCGGGGTGAAACTTGGGCGCACGCCGAACGCGTTCACCACCCCGGTGGCGGATACGGTGCTTGGCTACATGCTCGCCTTCGCCCGCCGCGCTCCGTGGATGGATCGTGCCATGAAAAGCGGAAAGTGGGAAAAAATTCCCGGCAGGACTCTCAGCGAAATGACTCTCGGCGTGATCGGCATCGGCAACATCGGCAAGGCGGTCACGAGACGCGCCAAAGCCTTCGGGATGAAAGTTTATGGCACAGACATCATTGACGTGGATCACGTCTTCGTCGGCGAAACCGGCATCGAAATGACCAATCTCCAATCTCTACTCTCTAACTCCGACTTCGTGTCCGTCAACTGCGACCTCAACCCAACCAGCCATCACCTCATCAACGCCGATACGCTTGCGCTGATGAAACCGACGGCGATTCTGATCAACACCGCGCGGGGTCCCATCGTGGAGGAAAAGGCTTTGGTCGCCGCGCTAGGCTCGGGTCAGGTGGGAGGCGCGGCGCTGGATGTCTTCGAGTTCGAGCCGTTGCCCGCGGATAGTCCGCTTTTGAAGATGGATAACGTCATGCTCGCGCCGCATAATTCCAACTCCAGCCCGGCGGCGTGGGAGCGCGTGCATTGGAACACGATCAAAAATTTGGTGGAGGGGCTGGGGATGCAGGTGAAAAAATGACGACGAAAATCCGCCTCGCGCTGCCTTTTATCTTTCTCCTGTTGCTGACGGCGGTTGTCCTCGACCTTGCCAATCCCTTCTTCGACGCGCCCGCCCGCGACGGCGGATTTTTCCTTTACGCGGGCGATCAAATTCTGGACGGCAAAATTCCATACCGCGATTTTTGGGATTCGAAAGGTCCCGGCATTTTTTACATCAACGCGCTGGGTTTGTTGATCGGCGGCGGTTCGCGCTGGGGGGGGTGGCTGGTCGAGTTTGCCTTTATCTTTGGCGCTTTATGTCTTTTGTATTACACGCTTTCGAAACGCTGGGGCGTCGGCGCGGGCTTGTTTGGTTCGCTGCTGGCGGGGCTGGGTCTGCGTGTTGCGCTGGGCTATGGAAATTACACCGAGGAATATGCCCTGCTCTTCAACGCGGCGGGACTGACCCTCTTCCTCTCGATGGTGGACGTGGAACGGAATTATTGGAAGTATCTCTGGGTCGGCGCGTTCTTCGGCTTGAGTTTCACCTTTCGCGCGAATAACATCGGCGGGTTGGTTGCGGTCCTTGGCGCGGTGTTTTTGTTTTACATGCCCAAAAGGCATTTCCTCGAAGCCCTGCGGATCATCCTCGCCGCGCTGGCGGGGTTTGCAATTCCCCTGATTCTGTGGATGCTTTACTTTGCCGTGCCGGGCGTTGCGGGCGAAATGATCAACGCCTCGATTCTCTTCAACTTTTCCTATGCAGCCGCCAAGGAACGCGAATGGCTCGACATCTTCGGCGGACTTGGTCGTTATGGCATGGGCTGGGTTGGCTGGTTCACGCTGGCGGCATGGTTTGTCCTGGTTTTCAGGATGCTGGTCAGTTTCGTCCAACGCAAGGTTTCCGTGTTTGAGACTTTTTTGCTCGTCTGGTTTCCCGTCGAGATTCTGCTCAGCAATCTCTCCGGCAGGAACTTCACGCATTACTACATCAGTTGGACGCTGGCAGTGGGCGTGTATTCCGCCTTCCTGTTCGCCGAAGCGTGGCAGGCGGCGTTTCGAATCCATCCGCTCGAAGGTTTTGGCGAGAACGCGGGCGCGATGCTGACGCTTGCCCTGGGCATTGCATTGTTTGCGTTCTTTCCCTCCACGCCGGGCAGGTACATCGACTCTTTCGGCGGCGGCGAATATCCCGACCCCGTCTCAGCCTACATTCGCGACAATTCCCAGCCCGGCGATCTTCTGCTGACGTGGTATCCTGAAATGGGGGTCAACTTCATGGCAGACCGCGCCTCGCCGGTCAAGTATGTGTATTATCCGCTTTTCCTCGACGGCTCATTGACCAAGGAAATCGAATCCCGCTACCTTGAAGACCTGATGAAGACCCCGCCTCAACTCATCCTCGACTGTTCCCGCACCGTGGACGCCATCCCTTCGCTGGATCCTGTCACGCGCGAAATTCAATACGACATCCCCGGCGTGAAGAAAAAGATGTACATCCAGCCGGGCATGGATGAGGTCTTCGAGTTCGTGCAGGCGAATTACCAGATCGAGAACACGATTGATGAATGTTTGATCTTCAGGTTGAAAACAGATTGATTTACTTTATTGATGTCATGCCGAGGGGGGGGGGGCCCCCCCCCCCCGCCCGGGGGCCCCCCGCGCTCAGGGTGACATTTCACAAGATAGCCCATGATTATCTGAATACCACAATCGGCGCGAAGCCGAATTTCGACGTAAAATATACGATAATCCCAAGAAAGGTTCACTGACTTGGATCAGCCCAAATCCGTAACCCTTAATCTCTTTCCGTGGAATCCGTGTCACTCCGTGTACAAAAAACAATGACCAAAACAATCCTCATCACCGGCGCGGGCGGCGGCATTGGGCGCGCCTGCATAAGCCATTTCGCCAAACTCGGCTGGCGCGTCATCGGCGTGGACCGAAACGCCCTGAGTGAAGTCGAAGGAGGCGAAGACTTTCCGGCGAATGGACGCTTCATCCAAGCCGATATTTCCCAGCCCGAATCGGTTGAGATGATCTTCCAGCAGGCAAGGGATTTCCACCCGACGCTCGACGCGCTGGTCAACAATGCCGCCGTGCAGGTCGCCAAACCGCTCGTGGAAACCACCGTCGAGGAGTGGGACGCGGTCATGGCGTCCAATTTGCGGTCCGTGTTCTTATTCGTCAAACTCGCTCATCCGCTTCTTAAAGCGGCGGGAGGCGGCTCCATCGTCAACGTCTCCTCCGTCCATGCCATGCAGACTTCCGCCAACATCGCCGCCTATGCCGCCTCCAAAGGCGGTCTGCTCGCGTTGACCCGCGCCCTGGCAATCGAATTCGCAGCGGATGACATCCGCGTCAACGCCATTTTGCCCGGCGCGGTGGATACGCCCATGCTGAGAGCCGGCCTTGGGCGCGGACACGCCGGCTCGGGCGATATGCAGGAACGGCTCGACAACCTTGCGCGAAGAACTGTAAACGGTCGTGTTGGCACGCCCGCCGAAATTGCCAATGCCATTTATTTTCTCGCCGACAGCGAACAATCCTCCTTCATGACCGGTCAGGCAATGATCGTGGATGGCGGCGCAACGGCGAGACTCAGTACGGAGTAAACTCATGCAAACTTCTCAATATGCTCGTTATTTGGTCCTGCTCACATCGGGAGTCCTGGCTTTCTTCAGTGTCGCCTCGCTGACACGCATCGGAGTCAACCCCGAGGCGGCGGGCTGGGTTGCCATCTACGCCTTCATCATGCTGATCGAAGCAGGCGCGCTTTTGCTTTGTTACTATCGGCTGCCGCGCCAGAAAAAGTTCATCTTCTGGCTGACCTTCATCATTCTCGCGCTGAACATCATCCTGCCGGTCTTCGACCAGATCGGGCTGGCGGATGTCCTCTTCATTCTCCTCAACATGGCAACGCTGGCGTTGCTCTACTCATCGCGCAAGGATTTCCTCCCCGCATAAAGATGACCCCCAAAGGCGGCAACCCGGCATGAAGAACACCAGGAAGCGAACCCGCGAAACGAACCTGTCGCGCATTTTGATCGCGCGGATTCTTTATTACGTCAACTTTGCCCTCTGGCTGGTCATGGGCGCGTATTACGTCTATAGAATGGTCGAGGATAACAACGGCTGGACCTCCGCCATGGTCGGCTTCTTCTTCCTGGTGGCGGCGTTCTCGCTCCTCTTTGCCGCGCGGATCCTCGACCAGCGCGGCAGGCGGGTATACTTCACCCTCATCTTCGTCACCGGGTTGAATATCTTCCTGACCCTTTTCGGCTTTCAGGATTTCCCGTTCATCATCGCCGCCCTGTTGGATGCCGCCACGCTTGCAAACCTCATCCCACTCAAGGATCATTACTCCGCTTGAGCATCAAACAAACCGTCAAAAGCATCATCCCCCAGCCGCTCTGGAGTTTCGTCCGCGATATCTACGACGGGTTCCGCCGCATTCCGCAGCTGCCCGCCGCGTATTTTCATCCCTGGCGGCGCGAGAGCATCAAACGTCTCGCCGCGTTGAAAGACATTCACAAAGGCAAACGCGCCTTCATCATCGGCAATGGACCCTCGCTGAAGCAGACCGATCTCAACAAGCTCAAGAACGAGATCACCTTCGGCATGAACCGCATCTATCTAGCCTTTCCCGATCTCGGTTTCACCACCTCGTATATCTGTGTCACCAACGACCTCGTCATCGAACAATTCGTCAACGATTTTCTCGCTCTGCAAGTTCCGCAATTCATCGCCTGGCGTTCGCGCCGTCACTACAACCCCCAATTACCAATCTCTAATCTCCCCACATTCGTTTACACAACATATACAGGCCCGCGTTTCGCCACAGACGTTCGCAATCGCGTCTGGGAAGGCGCAACCGTCACCAACCTTGCCTTGCAAATGGCGTATCACATGGGCATCGAGCAAGCCATCCTTATCGGCGTCGATCACAACTTCGCATCGAAAGGGGATGCCAACAAGACCGTCGTCTCCGAAGGCGATGACCCGAATCATTTCATGCCGAATTATTTTGGCAAAGGCGTCAAATGGCAATTGCCCGATCTCGACACCTCTGAAGTCGGTTACATCATGGCGCGTGATGCCTACGTCAAAGCCGGTCGTCAGATCGTGGATGCAACCATCGGCGGCAAACTGACCGTCTTCCCCAAAGTCGACTACAATTCCCTCTTCTAATTTGACCTTCGACTTTTGACCTTTGACTCCTCAATGACCCTTTCGCTTCTTTCCCGTACCAAAACCTGGTCCATCCCCTTCATCCTTCTCCTCACCCTGGGCGGACTCCTCCGACTCCTCGACCTGACTGACCCTCCACTCGACTTTCATACTTCGCGTCAACTTCGCAACTCGCTGGTCGCGCGCGAGATCTATTACAACGCCCTTCCCTCCGCCACCGAGGAACAACGTCAGCTTGCAGCATCCTTTGCTAACTCGGTGGGGAAATATGAACCGCCCGTCATTGAAACCATTGTCGCTTATTCCTACTTCCTGACCGGCGGCGAGAACATCGCCGTTGCCCGCGTCTGGGTGACCATCTTCTGGCTCGCGGCAGGAGTTGCCCTGTTCGATCTCATGCGCCGTGTGGCATCCCCTTGGGCGGCGTTGGTCGCCCTGGCGTATTATTTCGTCCTGCCATTTTCCGTCGAAGTCAGCCGTTCCTTCCAACCAGACCCATTGATGACTTCGGCATTTATCATCGGCGTTTATTTCCTCTACCGCTGGAGCGAGGATAGTTCCCCTCTTCTCGCAGGGACGAATTCCACGTGGAAGTGGGCGATCCTTGCAGGTGTGTTTCTTGGGTTTGCCACTTTCGTAAAGGTCATCATTGCCTTCATGGTGGGAGCCGCCGCGATTGCTCTAGTTCTTTTTACTCTCGGCAAAGATTTCTGGAAATCGAAACAAGTATGGGCGATGGCTACCATCATGGTCACCCCGGCGTTGCTGTTCTATGTAGTGCTCAGCTCCGGGCGTTCCACTGAATATTTCTTTGCATGGACGGTCGCGCTGATGAAGCTCATCACCAGCACCGATTTTTATACCAAGTGGCTGGCGTTCCTCGGCACGCTCTTCGGCTTGACCATTCTCTTCCTCGGCATTGCAGGCGCGCTCATCGCTCCTTCACGTATGCGCTGGCTGCTCGTCAGTTTGTGGATCGGTTATCTGCTGTATGGGCTCACGTTGCCATTTCAGATGTACACACACAGTTATTATCACATTCAACTCATCCCACTCATTGCGCTGGGACTCGCTGTCGTGTTGAATCCGCTCACTGAAAGTGTGGCAGGCATGGGCGGAGTCGGACGCGTGGGTTTCATCGCATTGGTCGTGGCTGTCATTGGGTATCAAGCCTATGCGGCGCGGTCCGTTCTCGTGGCTGAAAGCTTCCGTCATGAGCCTGCATTTTGGAATGAAGTGGGCGAAGCCTTCCCATCGGATGCGAAGGTGATCGCGTTGACTCAGGATTACGGCTACCGCCTGATGCTTTACGGCTGGCGCAAAGTGGATTTGTGGCCCCTCGCCACCGAGTTGAGCGCGGAACGCAACCCCGATAAAGACAACGCCGCGCAGTTCGATGAATTGACTGAAGGCAAGGATTATTTTCTCGTCACCGCGTTTGGGCAATTGGAGAAACAGCCCGGGTTGAAAAAGATTTTAGATACCTATCCCATCGCTTTTGAAGGCGAAGGATTCATTCTTTACGATTTACGATAAACGTAGGGGCGACCCTTGCGGTCGCCCTTTGTATTACAACCATGACCCTCGTTTCCATCATCACCCCCTCGTACAACCAAGCCAAATATCTTGAGCAGACGATTCTCTCTGTCTTGAATCAAGATCATCCACGCATCGAATACATCGTCATGGACGGTGCTTCCACGGACGGCAGTGTGGACATTATCAAGAAGTATGCTGGGAGATTGGTACATTGGGAATCAGAAAAAGATAAAGGGCAAGCAGACGCCATCAACAAAGGATTTGCGCGTGCGACCGGTGAGATCATTGCATGGCTAAACTCGGATGATTACTACCTGCCCGGAACGATTCGCACCGTGGTAAAAGTATTTGAAGAAAACCCCGATGTCGTTTTGGTTTATGGAAATATGCTCGCTGTGGACGAGAACGGCAAGACGTTCAATACCTTGAATTATAAACAATTAACTCTCGAAGATTTATTGTGTTTCCAGATCATCGGTCAGCCTGCCGTGTTCATGCGTCGTTCTGCGTTGCAAAAAACGGACGGTCTGGACTCTACTTTCCACTTTCTACTCGACCATCTCTTATGGATTCAAATCGCCAAACATGGGCGCATTCTGCATATCGACCAAACCTGGTCTGCGGCGCGTTACCATGCCGAGGCAAAGAACGTCGCCAAAGCCGCCGAGTTTGGGCGTGAAGCTTTTCGTATTTTGGAAACCATCGCACAGGATAAAGACCTGGCTGCCACATTGCTGAAAATAGATCGCCGCGCGCACGCCTCTGCCTTCCGAGTGGATGCGCGTTATCTGCTCGATGGTGGGTTACCAGGTAAAGCATTGCAAGCATGGTTCCGCGCCTTGCTTATCTATCCGCCGGTGGCGTTGAAGCGCATGAATATTTTTGTGTCGGCGATTTTGAATTTGCTGGGACTGGGGAAATTACGCGAGATGATTTTGAAGCGAAGAAAAAAGAATATTAAACCAGGTGACAGTCACCTTTAAGGTGACTGTCCTTTTTTATTCAGGGATCGTCAACCGCGTCTTCGGCGGGATTTGTCCGCTGGCGTAAAAACTGCGGTTGGCGTTGACATAATGTGGGAAATCTTCTGTCCATGCGCGGCGTGTGTCGTAACCGAACAACTCAACGTATGCCATGAACAAGTCTGCATTTTGGGCGGCGAAGTAATGCGGGTTGCGGAAGAACATCTCGAGATAGCCCGCCGCGAATTCACCGTCATTTTGAAAGACATACGGATGCCCAACCGGAATCGGCTGGGAAAAATCTCCAGATTGGCGAGACAGGTAGCGCGTTAGTTCGAGGCGTTTGCCTTGGAGGAAGAGAATCCGCGCTTGAGGGGTGAAGATGTCGCCGTCGCTGACTCTTAATCCGGGGTACAGTCCCTCGCCTCGTTTCATGGACCCGGAGCCTGAGTCGAACGCATCGAGCATGTGACCCAGCTCATGCAAGAACGGACACACGCCGGGCGTGGCTTGATTGAAGCCTTCGAACAGGCGCGACATGACGAGTTGAATGCATTCGCGGGCCGGGTTGTAACATCCGCCAGATACGCCGCCATCTTGCTGAAAGGCTTCGGGCGTGGTGTAGAGTTGAAAGTGGCGCGGACTGGACAGAAAACGCGCAAGGATGTCGCGCCGGAAGAAGAAAACTTCGACAAGATGCCCCGCCACGAGATGCCGCACAGACGCAGGCATTTGCGTTGTGAGATTCATTCTATTCGCGCCGATGAGTTGCAGGTCAAAGTTGGGGTGATGTGCAATGTGTTGAACGAGTTGATAAAACGAATCAGCGTCGTCAAGGATGCGCACGATGGGGAAGTAACGATCAAGTGCCCGTAGATCGCCTGTGGAGTCAAAGGTCAACGCCGCGGCTTGCGGACGGCATTGTCCGTTTGTGAGTGAGTCGAATTTGGCGGAGGCGGATTGAAGGTGGGACATTTTTTGCTTATCACCCTGAGTGGCGAAGGGCGCCACTCAGGGTGCATATTTATTCGGCTGGCAGCATTTTCCTGGCGAGTTCTAAAGCCTGAAATAGTTTGGTCGGACTTTGTGAAAGTTTCATGCGTTTCTGGTGAAAAAAGATTTATATAGTCCGCCATTTAATTCCGGTTTTCAAGATTATACCTTTCCCTGATGTGCAAGCAAAGGTTGTCAATGTGGACTGCAAAATCTCCCGATTTTGCTCGAAAGTCGGGAGATGCCGCCACGGCGTCACTCTGCGCCGCTTTCGACTCCGTGCCTGGCATGTTTTGCTTGCGCACTTTTCCCGCCATTCGATTCTCCTCTTACAAACATGCGTTAAAATACTCCAGGTTTAACAAAAAAAATTATGACGGAGGTCTCAATGCAATCCCCTGAAAAACCAACCCGCCTCGGAACGATCTCTTTTGCCCTCGCTGTTTTGGTCATCGTCATCTGGTGCGTTTACTTCATCGTCTTTGCCGCCACAACGGAAGGCGGCTTTAACTTTGGGGCAGATGCCGAAACTGCCGGATATATGGTTGTGCTTGGCGGCAGCCTGGTCATGGGAGTTTTAACCGTTCTGATCACGCTGGCGGGAGTCATCACGGGCATCCTTGCCTTGCGAAATAAAGACCCAAAACGGGCGCTTGCCATCAGCGGTATCCTTCTTAACTTCCTGTGCCTTGCCCCGTACTGCCTCCTTTTGATTTTCATCGCCGTTTCCGGCATGTCGTTCGGCCCGTAATCCTTTGTCATGAAATTGCATAGTTTGCACTCGGCGCTATCCGGTACAGTGTAGCAACGGAGGCAGGCCATGTACATCTTTCAAGTCCACCACTACATTAAACCCGAGGGCATCGAAGCCTACAAAGCGGTCACCCTGGAAAACGCGCAAAAGACCCGCCTCGAACCGGGCGTGTTGCGTTTTGAATTCTTTCAGGACGCTGCAGACCCGGCGCACTTCAGCCTGTTTGAAGTCTACGCCGATATGGCTGCGCGTGACGACCACCTGCAAACCCAGCATTTTCTAAAATGGAAGGATGTCTATCTTGCCACGCAGGCGCGCAAAGGCGAAGGGCATGAATTTATTGCAGTGTATCCAGAAGAAGGGGATTGGAAAAAGGTCTAGCGCGCCAATTCCACAACCAGCGTATCGAGAGCCAGGTCCAGCGCGATCTGGCTTCTTTTTACCTGCTCATCGATCCTAAGCAAACGGCGGTAAATACCTTCGAGCGCATCCATCGAAAAACGGCTCGCCTGCCCGGTGGTTTTCTCCGCCACGAAGGGATGCACACCCAGCGCGCGCGCCACATCGTCTTTGTTCCCGCGTCCGTCCAAAATCTCGCGCGCCTGAATCAGCAAACGGAACTGGCGCACGACCATGCCCCACAGCGAGAACGCCTCTTCGTTTTCAAGCAGCCGATGCAATAACCTTTGAGCGACTTTGGCATTGCCCTGCGACAGGGCGTCCACGAAGTCGAACACGCTTTGCTGGGAGGTGACGATACAAACCGCCTCCACATCGGATCCGCGAACGGGTCGCTCCCAGTTGACATATGCCAGCAGTTTGGAGAGTTCCATGCCCGCCTGGCGGGTATCCACACCCACCATTTCGGCGAGCTTGGCGGCGGCGGCTGGTTCGATCTGTCCCTTTTGATTTCTGGCTTCGTTGATGATCCAGCCGGGCATGTCGCGCTGCTGCGGCAGGAAAAATGCCTGGGCTTTGACGAGCGTCTTGTTCTTCTCCGCCCATTTCACCAGCCAGTGTTTCTCGGCTTCCTTCGGTTTTTCCACCGTGTCGTACAAAACGACCTTTGCTGTGTCGGGCGCCTTCTCCAGAAACTCTTGAAACTTCTTGCGGGCGTCCGGTTTATTGAATTTGGTTGACGGGTATGCTATGAAGACCAGCCGCTTCGGCGCGAGGAAGGGCATGGCGTTGACCGCGTTGTTGAGATCGTTCTCGGTCATCGTCCGCGCTTCGAGACGGGTCGTGTTCATGTCCGCAGTGGTGGGGTCGCTGAACTCTGACTCGAAATCCTTGAGCTTGCGAGCAATGGCAAATTCGTCGTTGCCGTAGAGGAGGGAGATGTTTGGCATTTCGGAAGGATGAATTAGGAATGATGAAAAGAAGAAAGATGGGGTTATTTTGTGACGACTCGATGAACGCCCTTGCGGACGGGCACAATATCCACGATCTGCATATTACCCAAATCTGCCTCGGTGGTGACGTGTTTCTGGAGCCACGGTCCGAGCGGACGGCTGAGTTGGTAACCTGCGATGGCAAAGAGCAAGGCGAACGGGATGAGCAGAATCCGCCACAGCGTAGACTTCGTTCCCCGCAGCGGCATCCAGGCGAAGGTCCCGGCGAGAAGCGCGGTGGTCGCCATGTTGGTCCCGCAGCCCGGGTGGACCGCCAATCCGCTTTCACCGGAATTGAGTCGTGTATGCGCTTCGGTTGCAGATTCCCGGATTTCCTGCGCCGTCAGGTTGCCGAGCAGAAAAAAGCCGGTCGGGTTGGAATGTCCCGCCATGCGTTTGCCCGGATGTTTATGCGCGAGCAAATGGATGGTGGCATGTTCGAGCGCATGGTTGCGCCGGGTTTCGAGAATGAGGGGGAGGTTGAGAAGCATAGTTTGATTATAAAGTAAGACCTGGCAGTCGCGCTGACAGCGCGACTGTCAGGTCTGCATAATGGGTGAGTCGTAAATAGTTTCGAGCAGTTCCAAAAACTCAGCCGACGGGCGCGAACGGAGAATTTCGCGGCGCTCGTCGCGGGTGAGATGATTCATCATCACATATTGCACGGCATTTTTGCGGAAGAGGCGCGAACCGTCTTCGTCGCCGTAGAATTCGACGCTGCGGGCGAGATGCTTGCGGATGGTCTCCTTGACCATCTCCGGCGGGACCTGGTCGCGGTCGAGACGGGAAAATATCCACGGGTTGGGGATCGCGCCGCGCCCGATCATGACGGCATCCACGCTGGCATGAGCTTTCAAACGGTCTATATCGGCGACGGTTTTCAAATCACCGCTGCCGATGACGGGAATCTTCACCAGCGATTTGACTTCGGCAATCGCATCCCAATCGGCATTCCCAGCATAGCGTTGTTCCTTCGTCCGTCCATGGACTGCAACCAACGAGCCGCCTTCTTCTTCGATAATGCGGGCGATGAGCTTGTAATTCTTGTTGCGGTCCCAGCCGAGGCGGATTTTGCCGGTGACTGGCACGCGTAAATGCTTGACGAGTTTGCGAAATGTCCGCGCGATGCGAAGCGGAGAAGGCATCATGCCCACGCCCGCGCCGCGGTCTGCAATCGTCTTGGCAGGGCAGCCCATGTTGAGGTCGATCACATCGGGATTATTCTCCTGGATCTTTAGCGCGGCTTGCAGGATGAGGTCCGGGTCTTCGCCGTAAATTTGAAACGTGATCGGGCGCTCCGGTTCGGTGAAATACATCCGTTTGGCAGGCTGTTTGGATTTGCTGAGAATTTTTTCGACCTTGATGAACTCGGTGTAACTCATGGCAGAGCCAAGTTCGCGGCAGAGCGAGCGGAAGGGCCAGTCGGAATACCCGTCCATCGGCGCGAGAATCGTGTCGCCGTAGATGGGTACATCGCGGATATGGAAGTTTGGCGTCTTGTTCTCAATCATAAGTTTAGAAAGTATAACAAACTATTTTCCCCATAATTCAGG
Source organism: Candidatus Villigracilis adiacens (assembly GCA_016703605.1). GTDB lineage: Bacteria > Chloroflexota > Anaerolineae > Anaerolineales > Villigracilaceae > Villigracilis > Villigracilis adiacens. The sequence continues at coordinate 142,124 of JADJBU010000008.1, forward strand.
TGACAGTCACTTTCAAAGTGACTGTCACCTTTTTTACTTAAGTTGCCTGTTTCCTCCACAAGTCCTGGTAGTGCTTGCGGAACTTGCTCACCTTCGGCGCAATGACCGCCATGCAATATGGCTGGTATTGATTGCGCGCGAAATATTCCTGGTGATAATCTTCGGCGATGTAAAAATCCTTCACCGGCTCCACCTCGGTGACGATGGGCTGGTCCCAAATCTTTTGCGCGTTCAATTCCGTAATCAGCGTTTCGGCGATCTCCTTTTGCTCCGGGGTATGATAGTAAATCCCTGAACGATACTGCGGACCCACATCCGCGCCCTGACGGTTCAATGTGGTCGGATCGTGGATGCCGAAGAAGACATTCAAAATATCGCGGACGCCGATCACCGCGGGGTCGAACTTGACCTGCACCACCTCGGCATGACCCGAATCCCCGTTGCAGACCTGCCGATAGGTCGGATTCTTCAAATGCCCATTGGCATAACCAGAATCCACAGACAGCACTCCCTTCACTTCATCGAAAACAGCCTCCAAACACCAGAAACATCCCCCCGCCAGCGTAATGGTTTCAACACCTGCGCTCATAATAAATTCTCCTTTTTGCCCTGCTTCAGCGGGCTGTAACAGATAGACGCAGCGTGAGCGAAAAATATTCTTAATCACAGGTAAAAGTTTTGGATGAAAACAAAAAGCCCGCCTCACGCGGACTTTGAGCTTGCTCAGCGCTTCGTGACTTATCTCGTCCCTGAAAGCGTTACCAACCCACTCGTCACCTTGAGGCTCACCAACGCCAGACCCGGAGCCTGCCGTTCGATCTGCTCGCTGAGGGATTGGTTCAGCCATGCTTCCATTTGCGCGAGAAGCGCTGTTGGGACGACCTGCTGACCGACCTGCATCGACTCGATGCTGAGATATGGGTGTTTGTTCTCACCGATGACCAACTCGCTCACCACAAGGGCAGAGGTGGAATTTTCGCTGCCGGTGATCATGCCCCAAATCTGCACCTTTCCATCGCGGAGGTAAACCTGCACCTCGCTCAACGGCAGGTCGGGGTTGTTCTTCATCTCCAGCGCCAGCCAGGAGGAAATCTGCTGTTCGGTGATTGTGACCGATGTCATGCTCCCCGGCTGGGGCAGGCTGTTCGCCAGCATGTCCTTTGTCTCCATTGCCGCGCTATCCGAGGTAAGGATGCGGTCACCGGGGCGTTCGGGCGCGCCGTCCATGCCGCTGTTGGTATTTGCGACAGCGAAGCCAAGGAGGGCATCCACCAGCGGGGCGTATTCGGGATGAGACTCGTTGATCTCCGCCCGGGTTTGTGGGGCGACATCGTCCGGGAGGGCGGCGTTATCGAAGACCGTGGGCGTGGCAACCGCAAAAATTTGCGCGACCTGCGAGCCGGGGTTGTTCCGCGCGAATGCAAAGGCGGTCGTCCCAAATAACAGGAGTCCCACCAGAGTCAACAAAGCGCCGCGCAAGACATTCCCTGCCCGGCTGGTCCTGGGTTTCTGGCTTTTTATTTGTTTCGGCAGCGGAAGGGTGGGGCTGATCGAAGCGCGCACCCGCACAATGGCAAGTTTGGCTTCGTCGTTACGCGGGTTGATCTTCAAGACCCGCTCATAACATTCGATCTTGCGCTCTTTTTCCTCCACCACGCGGGCGAGGAGCATCCACGCGGCTTCATCGTCAGGGTATGCGTTGAGAAGATCGGAAAGATACTTCTTCGCCAGTTCGCGGTTTCCGCGCTGGAAGGTGTAATCGGCTTGCTTTAAAAGTTCCTGTTTGTTCATCTTGAATAGACCTGACAGGTTTTTAAAACCTGTCAGGTCTGAGTGGCTTTTATAAACTCGGCTCGACGATCGCCTCAGATGATTTCGCCAGCGCGATCTCGCCGTCGTCATCGACGACAATCGTGATGTTATCGCCATCGACGAATTCGCCGGAGAGCAATTTATCGGAGAGCGGGTCTTCGACCTTCATCTGGATGACGCGGCGTAACGGTCTTGCGCCAAACTCGGAGTCGTATCCCTGCTCTGCCAGAAGAGACAGGGCTTCCTCGATTGCGATCAGTCCCAGGTCGTGGTCTGTGAGGCGTTCGGCGACCTTGTCCAGTTCGAGGCTGACGATTTTGCGGATGTCTTCCTTGTTGAGGGCGCGGAAGATGACCACGGCATCCACGCGGTTGATGAACTCGGGGCGGAAGGCGCGTTTGAGCGATTCGTTCAACTTCTTGCGCATGTCTTCGTACGAAAGTTTCTCCTCGGTCTCTTCATCGCGTTTGAGCGCAAAACCGAGATTGCTCTGGCGTTTAATCACATCCGCGCCGATGTTGGAGGTCATGACGATGATGGCGTTGCGGAAGTCAACCTTGTGTCCCTTCGCGTCGCTGAGGTGACCTTCTTCCATGATTTGCAGCAACATGTTGTGGACTTCGGGATGCGCCTTCTCGATCTCATCAAAGACGACGATGGAATACGGGCGGCGGCGCAGGGCTTCGGTCAGTTGACCGGCGTCTTCGTAGCCGATGTATCCGGGAGGGGCGCCAACCAGGCGCGAGGCGGTGTGGCGTTCCATGAACTCGGACATGTCGAGCATCACGGCGGCGTCTTCGCTGCCAAACATAAATTTGGCGAGAGCCTTGGTCAATTCGGTTTTGCCGACGCCGGTGGGTCCGAGGAACATGAACGAACCGATGGGGCGTTTGGGATTCTTCAACCCGGCGCGGGCGCGGCGCACGGCGCGGGAGATGGCAATGATGGCGTCCTCCTGCCCGACGATGGCTTTGCGCAACTCTTCTTCCATCTTGAGCAGGCGCTGCGATTCGGCTTCAGTAAGCTGCATGAGCGGAACGCCCGTCCACATCGAGACGACTTCAGCGATATCTTCGGCAGAAACGACCGGGCTGCTGGCGCGGTCCCAGCCGGTGCGCAGGCGTTCGATCTGCTGACCAAGGTCGATCTCGCGTTCCTCCCATTCGCGCAGGTCTTCGGTGTTGCCCTCTTCATTGGCAAGTGAGCGGTTCTGGCGCGCCTGGCGCAACTGACTGAACAAATCCTTGGCTTGTTTCGCGGCGGGGCTTTTGTACATGCGCACGCGCGAGGATGATTCATCAATCAGGTCGATGGCTTTGTCGGGTAAAAACCGTTCGGTGACATAGCGCGACGATAAATGCGCGGCGGCTTCGAGCGCATCGTCTGAAATGACAAGGTGGTGGTGTTCTTCGTAGGCGGAGCGAATGCCCTTGAGGATTTGGATCGTCTCTTCTTCCGAGGGTTCATCCACCTGCACGGGTTGGAAGCGGCGTTCGAGCGCGGCATCCGATTCGATGTGTTTGCGGTATTCGTCCAGCGTGGTCGCGCCGATGACCTGCAACTCGCCGCGCGATAATGCCGGTTTGAGGATGTTTGCGGCGTCGACGGAGGAGCCCGCGGCTCCCGCCCCGACCAGCATGTGGACCTCGTCTATGAACAGGATCGCCCCCGATTGTTTTAACTCATCTATGATTCGTTTGAGTCTTTCCTCGAATTGACCGCGATACATGGTGCCCGCCACGAGTGAGCCTACATCCAATTGAAGCAGGCGCTTGTTCATGAGCGGAGCAGGCACATCGCCGTCGACGATGCGCTGGGCGAGCCCTTCCACGATGGCGGTCTTGCCCACGCCGGGTTCGCCGATGAGGGCGGGGTTGTTCTTGGTGCGGCGCGCCAGAATTTGAATGACGCGCTCAATTTCCATCTGGCGGCCGATGACCGGGTCGAGTTTTTTCTCTTCGGCTTTGGCGGTCAGGTCGCTGGCGAGTTGGTCGACGAGCGGGGTTTTGGGATTCGCTCCCGGGGCAGACCTGCCCGGTTGGGGTCCCGCAGGCGTCGGCGCGGAGGTCGAGGCGGACTCATTAAGGACGCGCCGGGTCTGGCGGCGAATCTGGTCTGGAGTCACGCCGAGTCGCCTTAAGGCTTCCAAGGCAGTCGAATCCACGCGGACAAGCCCGAGCAGGATGTGCTCGGTGCCGATGTAGTGATGCCCGAGTCGGCGGGCTTCGTCCACGGCATATTCGAGAACCTGCTGGGTCTCCGGGGCAAGTTCGACGCGGTTGGGATCGAAATTGGCGGCGCTGCCCGAGATGCGGTTGATCACGTCACGCACCCGGTCGGATGACATGCCAAGTTCGCGCAGGACGCGTCCCGCCACGCCGCCCTCTTCGTCCATGAGACCGAGGAGCAGGTGTTCGGTGCCGATATTATTCTGCCGGGCGCGTTCCGCCTCCTGATGGGCGAGGGAAAGCACGCGCCGTGCCCTTTGTGTAAATCGTTCCATGCCAGCCATAATTTTCTCCTAACTAACTATCGGGATTCTACCAAAAAGCGGGGAGGCGGGTGTAGGAAAAAGGTTAGAGTTTCCTTACGGGAGTGAATTTTGGTCGTGAAAAATTGATTTTTTATTACATACCTGGACAAATGGGTAGGTTCTTGAATAGACCTTTTGGAAAAGTTCCAGCCAAACTCTTCATATAACCTTTCCACCACGAAAGCAAGGAGCGCGGAGTTTTTGAATTCTTTGTGCGTCCGTGTCTCACGGTTGGGGCTTGTATCTTTTCAGCGTTCCCAATAAATCTCCATGCCGCAACCTGCTTTTCAAGATGGTAAGAATTCCGCCCGGGGTATAATGCGGAAATTTTTCACAGCGGACATCCCATGAATCTCAACACACAATTCGAACTCATCCGGCAATCTGCGACGGTTGCCATGGCGGACAGGATCCTGGCGCTCAAGGCAGGCGGAAGGAACATCATCGGTTTGCAGGTCGGCGACCCGGATTACGGCACGCACCCCGCCATTGCAGAAGCGGCGCTCAAAGCGATTCAAAGCGGGTTGACCCATTACGGTCCTTCACGCGGATATCCAGACCTGCGTGAAGCAATCGCAGCAAAATTGAAACGCGATGAAAACGTGATTTACGATCCCGCCTCGGAGATACTGGTCACCCACGGCGGCATCCATGCCTATTACACCGCCATGCAGTCGATTCTCAACCCCGGCGACGATGTCTTGATCCCCGACCCATCCTGGGCAACCCATTCCAATATGGCGATCATGCTGAGGGGAAACGTGATCCGCGTGCCTGCTCCGGCGGAAAACAACTTCATCCCGCATTTCGAATCTTGGGAGAAGGCTCTCACACCCAAAACACGGATCATCGTGTTGAACTACCCCTCCAACCCGACCGGCGCATACCCAACACGGGACTATCTGCAAAAATTACAAGGCTTCGCAAAGGCGCATAACCTGTGGATCGTCAGCGATGAAGTGTATGGAAGTTTGTATTATGGAGGGAAGCCGACATGTGCCGCGGCGTTCGAAGGCGCAAAGGAGCGGACGATCCTCGTCAACAGCCTGTCGAAGTCTTATGCGATGACGGGCTGGCGGGTCGGTTTTCTTGCCGCGCCCGCATCCGTGATCGATAACGCCTTGAAAGCCGGGCAAAACTCGATCACCTGTGTCGCCCCTTTCATTCAAAAAGCCGCCGCGTTCGCATTGACCGACCCTGAGATTCAACAGGTCACAGCCAGGATGCGAGCCGGGTATGCCCATCGCCGCGAATCGGTTTTGAGGATCGCGCGCGAACTTGAAAGCGACAAAGTCCTCGTTACGCCTCCGCAAGGCGCGTTCTATTTCTTCCTCGACCTGCGTCCTTTGAAGATGACCTCGCTCGATATCTGCGAAAGAATCCTTGATGAAGCGGGCGTGGGACTGGTTCCCGGTTCGGCGTTTGGGACCCAGGGAGAAGGTTTCGTGCGGATGTGCATTGCCGCCTCCGATGAAGATGTGGAGAATGGGTTTCGGAAGATTGTGGAGTGGGCGGAGAGACGTTAAGTAGTTATCAGTGAGTAGTGAGTAGTGAGTAGTGAATGGTGAATGGTAAGTAGTGAGTAGTGAATGGTGAATGGTGAATGGTGAATAGTGGATAGTGGAGATGATATGAGAGTTGCATTTCAGGGCGAACCGGGGGCTTATTCGGAACAGGCAGTGTTCGAATATTTTGGCGAGGTGGAAACCGTCCCTTGCGAATCTTTCGATGTGATGTTCGATTCGGTCGCCTCGGGCAAAAGCGACGCCGCCCTCGCCCCCATCGAGAATTCCCTCGCCGGGAGCATTCATCAAAACTACGACCTGCTCCTGCGCCATTCCCTGCACATCACGGGTGAGTATTTTTTGCGCGTCCGGCATTGTCTGATCGCAAACCATGGGGTCAAGAAGGAGGAATTAAAGAAAGCCATCAGCCATCCGCAGGCTTTGGGTCAATGCGCCGGGTATTTGCACAGCTGCGGCATCAAAGCGGAACAGGTCTACGATACGGCGGGAAGCGTCAAGATGTTGAAGGAATCCGGCGCGCGCGACACTGCCGCCATTGCATCGAAACGCGCTGCAAAGTTATACGGAATGCAGATATTGGAAGAGGGAATTGAAGACAACGCCGAGAACTACACCCGCTTCCTTGCTGTGCAGCGCGAACCTGTCGCCCCGCAAGGCAACGCAAAAACTTCCATTGTGTTTACCCTGAAGAATGTCCCCGGGTCGCTTTTCAAAGCCATGAGCGTCTTTGCCCTGCGCGACATCGACCTGACCAAGATCGAATCGCGCCCGCTGGCGGGCAAGCCCTGGGAATATTTGTTTTATATCGATTTCCTCGGCTCTATCAATGAAGAGCCGGCCAAACGCGCGCTCGATCATCTCGGCGAATATGCCATCATGCTGCGCGTGTTGGGTTCGTATCCGCGCTTCATCCCTTGATGATCTCGACCAATCCCCTCAAGCCCAATTCATAAGAGCGCCAGCCGAAGCCGGTTACTTTGCCTTTACACACGGCAGACACAAATGATGTATGCCTGAATTCTTCACGCGCATACACGTTCGAAAGATGCACTTCGATCACTGGAATCACAATCGCTGAGATTGCATCACGCAACGCCACAGACGTATGAGTGTACCCACCCGGGTTGAAGACCACGCCCGAAGCCCATGTCCGCGCATCGTGCAGGGCATCGATCAACGCGCCTTCATGGTTCGACTGCAAACAGCTCACTTCGGCGCCCAACTCCTTGCCCAATGCGATCATCTTCTGGTTGATGTCATCCAATGTCATCGAGCCGTACACATCCGGCTCACGTGTGCCAAGTAAATTTAAGTTTGGTCCGTGCAGGATCAATATTTTCATTCAGCCTCTCGTACTGCAAAATTTATTTTGCAACTTCACACAACCTGAAGGTTGCGCTACAAAACTTCTTCCAAATCATCCACGTTCACCAACTCCACCCTGCCGATCTCAACTGGCAAAGCAAAGCGAATGGATTTTGCATTCTTCTTTTTATCCACCCGCATGGCTTGGATGATTTTCCCGCGCGGCATTTCAGCAGGGATTTGGATGGGCAGTCCCAACGCTGACAACGTGGACTCAATCGCCTCAACTGTGCTTTGACTTGCCAGCCCAACCCGAGCCGCATACCTCGCCTCAGCCGCCGTGCCGATGGCGATTGCCTCGCCATGCCGCAGCTCAAACTTGCTGACAAGTTCCACCGCATGTCCAATTGTGTGCCCCAGATTTAATTTCGCGCGGTCTCCCTTTTCATACGGGTCTTCTTCGATGACTTTTATCTTCACCGCCATTGCGCGTTTAACGACTTCTTCCAGATTCGACTTAACCCAGTCCATGCCCTGCTGGCACATGGCGAAGAGGTCTGGGTCTGAGATGATGCCGTGCTTGACCACCTCCGCCATGCCGGAGCGGAGCTCGCGATCTGTCAGCGTAAGCAAAAGGCTTGGGTCTGCAATGACCAGCTTCGGCGGATGGAAAGAGCCGATGAGGTTTTTTCCTTCCGGTAGATCAAAGCCAGTCTTCCCACCCAGCGAAGCATCCACCATGGAAAGCAGGGTCGTGGGAACGCCGATCCAATCGATGCCGCGCATGTAGGTGGACGCGGCAAAACCGGTCATGTCGCCGATCACGCCGCCGCCGAGGGCAATGACGGCGCTTTTGCGGTCGAGCCCGTTTTCGAGAAAAGCTTTCCACAGGCGCGAAACGGTTTCGAGATTTTTATGCTCTTCGCCCGCAGGCACGATAACGGATTTGGCGTTGAAGAGCGTTTGAATTTTTTCGAGATGATGCTTTGCTACGTTTTCGTCAGTGACGATGATGGGGTTTTGCAAAGATGGCAAGTTGAAAACTTGCCCTACGATGATGTCATATTCACCCATCGCGGAGAGATGATGCCTGCCGAGTTTAATTTGGGCTTCGCGCGCGTTTTGCTCGGAAGGCTTGTTGTCAACATGGTGTTTTAGTGTGAACGAGTTGTAATGTTCTTTGCGTTTTTCAAGCAACGCCGCGAGTTTATTTTTGAGATCACCTGCCAACAGCGGACGTTTGCCCGGCTCATGCTGAATGCGGTTGAGCAGGGTTGGGAGTTCCGCCATGAGCAAAAGGATTTTGCCATTCGCTTCGGCGTAGTCACGGTTTTCATTGCGCAGCAACGCGCCGCCGCCAAGGGCGATGATTTTGTGTGAGTCTGTCACGCTGGAAGCGTGACCTACAAGTTCTTTTAACGCGGCAGTTTCCATGTCACGAAAAGCGGTCTCGCCCTGCTGTTCCATGATCTGCGGAATGGACATGCCTGCATTTGTTTCGATCACGCGGTCAAGGTCTATGAACGCGAGTTTGAGACTCCGCGCCAGAAGTTTGCCGAGGGTGCTTTTGCCCGTGCCGGGCGGTCCGTAGAGGAAGATATGTTTCATAATGAAGAATGCAGAATGATGAATGAGGAATGGGGCGTGTTTACTTGTTTACTTGTCTACTTGTTTCCATGTTTACTTTCTTACTCCCAAAACACATGCGGAATATTATCCATCGGCAGGTCTTCGAGGGTGGCTTTGCGCAAGGACTCAAAGCGCGGTTTCATTTCGTTCATTGAGTCACCGCCGAGTTTTTCGAGGAGCGCATCTGCCAAAACGAAGGCGACCATTGCCTCAAGAATCGGCACCGCGCGCGGAACGGGGCAGAAGTCGGAACGTTCGTATTTGGTGGGGGCATTCTCGCCAGAAGCAAGGTCAACGGTTTGTTGTGGGACGAGGGTTGTAGCAATCGGTTTCATCGCAGCGCGGATGATGATGGGCTGTCCGTTGCTTACTCCGCCTTCGGTGCCGCCGGCTCTGTTGGTTGAACGTTGAAGGTCGAAGGTTGAAGGTTGAAGGTTGATTGGGTCATGCGCTTTAGTTCCTAATCGTTTTGCATTTTCAAATGCGTCGCCGACTTCGACACCTTTGATCGCTTGAACGGACATGATGGCATGAGCCAGTTTGGCTTCGAGGCGTTTGTCCCATTGCACGAAACTACCCAAGCCAACGGGTAGATTGAGCGCAACGATTTCAAGGACGCCGCCGAGGGTATTTTTGCTGTGGATGGTCTTTTCGATTTCGGCGCGCATCTTTTCAGCGGAGGATTCGATTGGGCAACGGATATCCGATTCTTCGGCGCGAGTGAAGCGTTCTTCATAGGGCAAATCGCCAAAATCGGTTTGCACTTCGCCAATTGACGAAACGTATCCGCCAACGATGATGCCGAACTGGGCAAGGAAATGTTTACACACAGCTCCAGCCGCAACGCGCATGGTGGTCTCACGAGCGGAGGCGCGCTCCAATGCAGGGCGCAAATCTTTATAGCCATACTTGACTGCGCCGGTTAAGTCCGCGTGACCTGGGCGGGGAGCGGTCATCGGCTCGATGGCTTTGCCCTTCCATTTGACATGGTCATCGTTTTGCACGAGCAAAGCAATCGGCGCGCCGGTGGTTTCGCCGCCCATCACGCCGCCGAGAATTTGCACCGTGTCTTTCTCGATCTTCATGCGCCCGCCGGAGCCGTATCCCTGCTGGCGGCGGGTGAGTTCTTTGTTGATAATGTCTGGCGAGAGGGGAAGCCCGGCGGGGATGCCATCGAGAATGGTGGTGAGTGATGGTCCGTGGGATTCACCGGCGGTGAGAAAGCGTAAGGGCATGGGGTCTCCGAGTGGAAAGTGGTGAGTGGAAAGTGGAAAGTTATCAGTTGTCAGTGAATAGTGATAAGTATTCAAAAGAGGAAAGAAGAAAGAAGACGGAATTATGATTCGATAGCTTGATAAAGAATGTCGCGCGGCGGGTTGTGTCCTGTCCATTTTTCGAAGGCGAGGGCGGCTTGTTCGATGAGCATGCCCAAGCCGGTGGAGGCGTTCAGTCCCTGGGCGCGGGCGTCGCGGACGAGTTTGGTCTCACGTGGGTTATACACTAAATCATAAACGAATGTGCGTTTCGATAAAACCGTATTTTCAGGCAGGGGTGAGGTTTCGATGTTGGGTGTCATGCCGAGAGGAGTGGTGTTGACGAGTAAGTGGAAAGTTAAAAGTGGAAAGTCGGCGAGGTTGGTAATTGGTAATTGGTAATTGGTAAATGAGTCTGCGAGTTTTTGCGCTTGTTCAATTCGACGGGCCGCAATTGTGACGTTCCAGCCATCGTTAAGCAAAGCATAAACAACGGCTCTGGCAGAACCTCCCGCACCGAGTACCAACGCAGAATGCGGAATGATGAATGATGAATTTGAAACCCTCTTCAAATCGGAAAGGAAACCTGGCGCGTCGGTATTGTCTCCGATGAGTTTGTCGTCTCGCATATAAATGGTATTGACTGCGCCAATGGATTTTGCTGTTTGCGTGAGTTCATCCATGAACCCGATCACATTTTGTTTATGCGGAATGGTGACATTGAGTCCGTGGATTTCGCCTGCACGGACACGGGTTAGGAGATTAAAAAGTTCTTGCTTATCATCCGGGTGAATGGGGAATAGAGAATAGTTACCTTGCAAGTTAAACGCACTCAAAGCAGCCGTATGAATCTTTGGCGAAAGTGAGTGTCCTAAAGGGTAACCGATCAAACCGAGTTGATAATTCATCTTTACCTGTTTACTTGTTTCCTTGTGTACGTAATTTCTCAAGGACTTCAAAGTAGTTTGGGAAAGTCTTGGAAACACAGGAGGGATTTTCGATGGTGACGCCGTCAACGCGCAAGCCGATGAGGGAGAATGCCATTGCCATGCGGTGGTCGTTGTAGGTTTGGATGGTTGCAGGTTTGAAGGTTGAAAGTTGAAGGTTGAAGGTTGGGTGGATGGTCATGCCGTCTGCGTGTTCTTCGACTTGCACACCTAAACGGGCGAGTTCGGCGCAGGTTGCGTGGACACGGTCTGTTTCCTTCACACGGGCGGAAGCAATGCCGCGAATTCGTGTTGGTGACGAAGCGAAGGGAGCGACGGCGGCGAGGGTTTGGGCTGTGTCTGGGATGTCGCGCATGTCTACGTCTACGCCGTGCAAGAGCGAGTGACCAGTGACCAGTAAACAGTTATCAGTTTCTTGTACAGTACAGCCCATTTGTTGAAGGACATCAAGAAAGGCGATGTCGCCTTGAACAGACTTGCGCGAGATGTTCTCTACTTTGACAGTCCCACCGCAGATGGCAGGGGCAGCGAAGAAGTAGGAGGCGGCGGAGGCGTCACTTTCAAGAGGATACGAGTTACGAGTTACAGATTGCGTAACTTGTAACTCGTAACTCGCGGGCGGCACACGAAAAAAATCATAACCACGCCGTTCCACTTCCACGCCAAAGTCTTGCATGATGGAGAGAGTCATATCCACGTAGGGTTTAGAGTTGAGGTCGGTGGTGAGCTTCACTTCAACGGGAGTTTGAGCGTACGGGGCAACCATCAATAAAGCCGATAAGAATTGAGAGGAAATATCTCCCGCAATCGTTGTCCTTCCGCCCTTCAAGCCCGATGCCGTAATTTTTACTGGCGGGCAAATCTGCCTTCCGCCTTCCGCTTTCTGCATTGGCTGAATATCACACCCCAATTGTGCCAATGCCTCCACCAAATCCCCGATCGGACGTTCGCGCATTCTAGGTTCGCCATCCAGAATATATTCGCCGTTTCCAAGAGTCAGAAAGGCGGAAAGGAATCTGGCGGCAGTGCCTGCGTTGCCAATGAAGAGTTCCGCTTTCTTTGCAGGAATTTTCCCGCCCAGCCCGGTAACCGTCATGGAGAAATTTGCTTCATCCAGTTGAACGTCGAAGCCGAGAGTTTGCAGGGCTTTGGCGAAGTAGCGCGAGTCGTCGGAGAAGAGGGCGTTGGTGAGATGAGTTGTCCCGTTTGCAAGGGCGGCAATGAGCAAGGCGCGGTTGGTGAGGGATTTCGAACCGGGCACGCGGACGGTGGCGTTGAGGGGGTGGTGGATGGGGGGGATGCGGAGGGAAGGGGGGAGAGTGGGCATGGTGGGGAGTGGAAAGTGGGGAGTGGAAAGTGAATAGTGAATAGTGAATAGTGAATAGTGATCAGTGAACAGTGAGAGAGTGGTAGGCGGATTGTGATTCGTTGAGGAGCGATTCAAGTTTGGTGAAATCTTCTGAAGATAACGCAGACTCGATCTCTGCCAGTTGACTTTGCATTCCACGCAGAGCATTTAATACATTTTCGCGGTTGGATTGTAAGACGCCCAACATCATGGAAGATGATGTGCCTGCGAGTCTACTCGTGGACTTGAAGCCGGGTCCAACAAAAGGGGCGACGTCTTCGGGTGTAGTGCGTGCCAGTGCAGACGAGATCAGAAATGGCAGATGGCTTGTGGAAGCAAGGATGCGGTCATGGTCTACGGCATCCAGCGTTTTGCCTTTGGCACCGAGGGCTTCGATGATCTGATATGCGGCAGAGATGGCGCGAGGCGATGTGCGATCCAGCGGAGTCAACAAAAAAGGCGCAGCGTAGTAAAGCGTTCTCTCTGCATTCGCCAGCGAAAGCTTTTCTTTGCCGCAAATGGGATGCCCGCCGATGGGGTCGAAGCGTTCAGGCAATTTTGCCATCGCTTCGACGACCAATCGTTTTGTGGAGCCCAAGTCCATGACGATGCAGGGATGGGGAATGGTAATTGGTAATTGGTCAATGAGTGTGATGATTGACTGGACTGGCGCTGACAGAATCACAACATCAACATCGGCGGGGAGGGTGGCAGGGTCGCTGTCGGCGTAGTCCACGATATGTTGGGACAGAGCAAGCTCGAGCGTGGCAGGATGCGGGTCAATTCCATAAAGAGCCGCACATTTGCCGCGCAGTCCCAATGCCAACGAGCCGCCCATCAAGCCCAATCCGATGATGGCGATTTTTGATTCGGAGAGTGTAAAGTTTATGTCTTCCATTGGGTAATTGGTAATTGGTAATTGGAGATTACCAATCTCCTCTCCACCGCCTCCGCCACCGCTTTGACCTGCTTCACCATTTTGGCAAAGGCTTCGGGTGTGAGCGACTGCTTGCCATCGGAAATGGCGTGTGGCGGGTCTTGATGGACTTCGACGATGAGACCGTCGGCGCCAGCGGCGATGCTTGCTTTGGCAATGGATTGCACATACGCCGAGTCGCCGGTGGAGTGGGATGGGTCCATGACAACTGGGAGATGCGTGAGTTTCTTGAGCACGGGCACGGCGTTGATGTCGGTGGTGTTGCGCGTGGCGGTTTCGAATGTGCGGATGCCGCGCTCGCAAAGAATGACGCGATGATTGCCGCCGTTGAGAATGTATTCGCTCGCCATGAGCATTTCTTCGATGGTGGCAGACATGCCGCGCTTGAACAAGACGGGCGTGCGGGTTTCGCCAAGGGCACGGAGGAGATTGAAGTTCTGCATATTGCGCGCACCGAGTTGGAAGATGTCCACATATTTTTCCATCATCGGAATTTGCGAGACCGCCATCACTTCCACGACGAGAGGCAAGCCGGTTTTCTCGCGCGCTTCTGCCATATATTCGAGACCTTCTTCACCGAGACCTTGAAAGGCATACGGTGACGTGCGCGGTTTGAAGACTCCGCCGCGCAAAGCATTCGCACCCGCTTCTTTGACGGCTTGCGCCACTTCAAGAATTTGTTCGCGTCCTTCCACAGAGCAGGGACCTGCGATGATAGGAACTTCCGTGCCGCCGATGGTGAAGCCGTTGAATTCGAAGACTGAGTCTTGCTCATGGAATTGGCGTGACGCCAATTTATATGGTTTGGAAATGCGCTGCACTTCGAGCACGCCGGGGAAGGCTTCGAAAGTTTCTTTCAGGACGTAGTGCCCGTCACCGACCGCGCCGATGATGGTTTGCTCCACGCCGAAGATGGGGTGAGCGGATAACTTGTGGCTTTCAACTGCCTTGATAACAGCGTCAATTTGTTCGCGGGGTGCGCCGGGGCGCATGATGATCATCATGGTGGTTTCCTTTTTGGTTATTGGTAATTGGTAATTGGAGATTGGTAATTACCACTTACCAATTACCAATCTCCAATCTCCGCTCTTTACGCCCAACCCTGCTTTGCCTCAACCCGCACAGTGGCGAGTTGACGCCCCATCACTTGCGCGATCTGCCCAACCTGCTTGACCATCGCGGCGAAGGCTTCGGGCTTGAGCGATTGCCTGCCATCGGATACGGCTTTCGCAGGGTCAGGATGGACTTCCACGATGAGCCCATCGGCGCCAGCGGCAACTCCGGCGCGGGCAATGGCGGCGACAAATTCCGAATAACCCGTGGAGTGACTCGGGTCGAGGATTACCGGCAGATGCGTAAGGCTCTTCAAAACAGGGATGGCATTGATATCTGTTGTATTGCGTGTGGATGTTTCGAACGTGCGGATGCCGCGCTCACACAACATCACACGATTATTTCCCCCCGCCAAAATGTATTCTGCCGACATGAGCAATTCTTCCACAGAAGCAGACAGCCCGCGCTTCAACAACACGGCAGTGCGCGTCTCGCCGATGGCGCGCAGCAGGTTGAAATTCTGCATGTTGCGCGCACCCACCTGCAGCACGTCCACATACTTCACCATCACATCCACCTGCACCTGCGACATGATCTCCGCCACGATGGGCAGTCCCGTCGCCTCACGCGCTTCTGCCAATAGTTCGAGACCTTCTTCGCCGAGTCCCTGGAAGGAGTACGGCGATGTGCGCGGCTTGAAAACACCACCACGAAGCGCGGACGCGCCCGCCTCTTTCACAGCCTGAGCTGTTTCAATGATCTGAGAGCGACTCTCCACTGAACACGGTCCTGCAATGACAGCGATATCTTCCCCACCCACATGGAAACCGTCCAATGGAACAAGCGAGTCTTCAGGATGAAATTGACGAGAAGCTAATTTATACGGCTTGGTAATGCGCTGAACGATATCAACCCCGTCCATGCCTTCAAAGCGTTCGGTGGGAATGCTGTGCGTCTCGCCGATGGCGCCGATAATCGTCGCCTCCACACCCTGCGAAAGATGGACACTGAGTCCTTCTGCTTTAACTTTGGCGATCACCGCTTCGGTCTGCTGCGGCGTTGCATTGGCTTTCATAATGATCATCATAGGTTCTTCTCCAAAAAAGTTTCAGGTTGAAAGTTGAAGGTCACAGGTTGATAAACTTTCAACATTCAACCTTGAACCTTCAACAGATTTACTGTGCCGCAACCAAATCGGGTCTTAGTTTCACCGCATCTCGCAAATACACATGTTTGATCTGGCTCTGCGGCGTTTCCGTATTCCAATGCACCAGCACGCGGATGGCTTTCGGTAAACTGCCCGGCACGGGAATCTCACGGGCGCACATCATCGGCACCATGCTCCAGCCCATTTGGCGGGCCGCTTGGGCAGGGAAGGTGGCAGCGAGATCATCCGTCACTGTAAAGATGGCACTGCCAATATCTTCCGGTTTCATATCCGCATTTTCTTTGACGATCGCCTCAAGCAATTCACGCGTTGCCTGCAAGATCAAGTATGGGTCATCCTCTGTCACGGTGATCGCGCCGCGAATTCCACGGGTGGGCATACATTCTTCTCCTAATTTGCAGGGGCGACCCTTCAGGGTTTATCAAATACCTTGACGACCATGGCGGGTCGCCCCTACGGAATGAAATAAAATAAAAAAGAGCGAGACCGCGTGGTCTCGCTCTTTTGCATACAGTGTTTACTGTCTACTTAAGCGCCGCCACCGGCAACCGGGCTCCGGAAACCGTAATAAAAGTAAAAGCTAAACCAACGGGCAGACTTAAGCATTGGGCAGTATTCTATGCGGGGCATGGAGTTGCGTCAAGGGGCGAACAGGGATTCGCATGACGGCGCAATTTGACTAATAACGCACCGAACTCAAATTATCGAGCTTGTCGGTGGTATGGGTGGCGATGATCTCGCGGATGGTGCCGGTCAGCCCGCGCACAACGAGGGTGTCGGTGGTGATGCGGTCTCCGAGATAGCGCACACCTTTGAGCAGTTCGCCGTCTGTGATGCCAGTGGCGGCGAAGAAGACATCCTCAGAGGAGACGAGGTCGTCCATCGTCAGCACTTTGTCGAAGTCGTACCCGGCATCGCGTCCGCGGTTGAGTTCGGCTTCGTCGCGGGCATAGAGTTTGCCCTGAATTTCACCACCCATCGCGCGCAGGGCGCAGGCGGCAATGACTCCCTCGGGCGTGCCGCCGATGCCGAGCAGAACATCCACGCCGGCATTGGGCCAGGCGGTCATCAATGCCGCAGCCACATCGCCGTCGGGGATCTGGCGAATCCGCGCGCCTGCCCTGCGAATCTCGGCGACCATATCGTCATGCCGCGGACGGTCGAGGATGATGATGGTCAGGTCTTCCACGGCTCTGCCCTTTGCCCTGGCAATCGCCTGCAAATTTTCGGTGATCGATTTTTCGATGTTGATCTTACCCCTGGCTTCAGGACCCACAGCGATCTTGTTCATATAAACGAAGGGACCCGGGTCGAACATTGTGCCGCGCGGAGCCAATGCCACGGTCGCAAGCGAGTTGGAGCGCCCAAAAGCCAGGGGGCGCGTCCCGTCAATGGGGTCCACCGCAACATCAAATTCCGGTTTTGAACCGTTGCCCACCTTTTCCCCGTTATAAAGCATCGGGGCGGAGTCCTTCTCCCCTTCGCCGATGACGATGACTCCGTCCATATCCACGGTGCTGAGGATGAGGCGCATCGCATTGACCGCAGCCTGGTCTGCCCCTTCTTTGTCTCCGCGGCCCATGAAGCGGCCTGCCATCATCGCCGCCGCCTCGGTGACGCGCGCCAGTTCAAGCGCGAGATTGCGTGTGGGTGTTGCTCCAAGAACTTCCATGACATCCTCCTATAGAATAAACCAGATCAGAAAGAAATAACCGATGGGCGCGCCCCAGATCCACGAGTCGATGCGGTCGAAGAAACCGCCGTGACCGGGGATAATGTCGCTTGAGTCTTTGATGCCAGACTGGCGTTTGATCATGCTCTCGCCGAGATCGCCCAGGGTGGGCAGCGCGCCGAGCAGCAAACCGAGCATCGCGCCCTGCCAGATGGTGATATCGCTGTTCAAACTGCCGAAGGTTTTGAATATCCAGACATACAACGCGCCGGTATGCGCCCCGGTAAAGATGCTTGCGGCGTAGCCCTCCCAGCTTTTTTTGGGGCTGAGGCGCGGCGCCATCTTGTGATTGCCATAGGCGCGCCCAATGGAATAGGCGCCGGAGTCTCCCGCCCAGACGCAGAACATGACGAGCATGAACCACCAGCCGCCCTGCGGAAGGTTTCGCAAGTCGAACAAATAGGAACCCAGCCAGCCGATGTAAACGATGCCGCCGATGGTGATCCCAAAATCGAGCGCGGACTGGTCTCGTCCGCGCTCGTAGATGATTAAGTGAACCGCCATTGCTGTGAGAATGGCGGCGGTAAAGACGGGCTGGGCGTATTGGGGAAAGAACATGCGGACGAAAGTAACCATTGTCACCCCGCCCACTGTTACGATCATGTGAGGTTCGAATTTCACCGCGCGAAAAAGATGAACATACTCCCAAGCCGCGCCGATGAGAAAGGTCCCCATCAGCAGGTAATAGAAGACGCCGCCGAGGACAATGGCGGGAACCCCGAGTAAAGCCAGCGCAAGTGCGGTGATCAATCGCCTACGCATTGGATTCCTGGAGTTCCGCTGAAGATACCTTTCCGTAACGCCGGTCGCGGTTGGCAAAATCTTCCAGCGCGCGGCGATATTCGTCCTTGTCGAAATCGGGCCAGTAGGTGGGTGTGATGTACCACTCGGAGTATGCCGCCTGCCAGATGAGGAAGTTGCTGACCCGCAATTCGCCGGAGGTGCGAATGATGAGGTCCGGGTCGGGGACTCCGGCGGTAAACAGGTACTGGTTGACGAGATCGTCGGTTACTTCTTCAGCCGGAATGCCGTCTTTGATGATCTTTTGAATGGCATTGACGATCTCATCCCGCCCGCCGTAATTAAAGGCAACATTCAGGACCAGCCGGTCGTTGTTCCTTGTCAGGTCGATGGCGGATAGCACCTTCCTTTGAACGGCAGGGTCGAGACGTTCCAGCCTTCCAATATGGCGGAGTTGCACGCCCTCCTTGTGAAGTTCAGACAGTTCGCGGTCAATGACGTTTTGAAGGATGAGCATCAACCCGTTTACTTCCTCGGCGGGGCGCCCCCAATTTTCGGTGGAGAAGGCGTAAATGGTCAGGTATTTAACGCCAAACTCGACCGTGGCGCGAATCACCCGGCGCAGGTTTTCGGTCCCGGCTTTATGGCCGGCAAGGCGGGGAAGTCCGCGCTGAATCGCCCAGCGCCCGTTGCCATCCATGATCATGGCGACGTGTTGGGGAATCTTTTCAGGCGGGATGTTCAGTGGGGTGTCTGCCATAGGGTTGACCTTTTCGACGCGCGCGCATCGAAAACGGCTTGCTAGACTTCCATGATCTCTTTTTCTTTGTTCTGCCCCAGTCTGGCGATCTCTTCTATGAATTTATCGGTAAGTTTTTGCAAGTCTTCCTCGCCGCGTTTGAGGTCGTCTTCGGTGATGAGTTTTTCCTTCTCATACTCGCGGATGTCGTTGTGGAGGTCGCGCCTCACGTTGCGGACGGCGATGCGCGATTCTTCGAGACGGTGATGCATGTGTTTGACAAGGTCGCGGCGGCGCTCTTCGGTTAATGGGGGCAGGTTCAGGTGGATGACCTTGCCGTCGGAGTTTGGATTCAGCCCGAGGTCCGAGACCCGAATCGCTTTTTCGATATCCTTGAGCGACCCCGCATCGAAGGGTTTGATTGTCAACGTGCGCGGTTCGGGGACGCTGATCGATGCCAGGTTTTGAAGCGGAGTGGGCGTGCCGTAATATTCGACCGGAAGTCTTTCCACCAAGGCCGGGCTGGCGCGCCCGGTTCGTATTCCATTCAGGTCGTCGGTGAGGGATTGGATCGCGCCGTGCATTCGGGTTTCGGCGTCTTTCAAAAGGCTCTTGATTTCGTCAGTACTCACGATCTTCCTCCAAAAAAGTTATGCAATACAAGGATACCTTAAAACAGGGATTTATGCTATGGGCTTGAGAGTTTGTGAAAAATATCGAGAGACTCTCAGGGTTAAAAACCTTCCTCTTTCTGCTTCCTTGCGAAAGAAGAAAGAGGAAGGGGGCGCTTTGCGCAAATGATGGGGATGTGTTTCAAATGAGTTAAAAGGAAGAACGTCCCGAAGGTTTTTCCGAGAGATAAATGATGGTTACGCGGTTACAAGCGTGCCGACCTTTTCGCCAAACAAGGCGCTGGTCAGGGCGGTTGAGTCCCATAAATTCAGCACGAGGATCGGAATTTTATTTTCCATGCAGAGGGTGATGGCGGTGCTGTCCATCACTTCGAGGCGGCGGTTCAGCACTTCGATATAGCTCAAGGTGTCGAACTTTTTCGCATCGGGGTTTTTCTTCGGGTCGGCGTCGTACACGCCATCCACTTTTGTGGCTTTGATGACAACCTGCGCGTCGACCTCGGTGGCTCGCAGGGCGGCGGCGGTATCGGTCGAGAAGAAGGGGTTGCCCGTCCCCGCGCCGAAGATGACGACACGTCCCTTTTCCAGGTGGCGCACAGCCCGGCGTCGGATGTACGGCTCGGCGATGGCGCGCATATCGATGGCAGACATGACACGGGTAAAGACACCCTGCCTTTCGAGCGCGTCCATCAATGCCATGGCGTTCATTACCGTGGCGAGCATTCCCATGTAATCGGCGGTGGACCGGTCCATGCCGCGTTCGAGTCCCTGTTTGCCGCGCCAGAGATTGCCCGCTCCGATGACCACTGCCACATCCACGCCCATATCGCGGACTTCCTTGATGCGGTTCGCAATCGCCTCCGCCTCCTGGACGTCGATCCCGTAGCCGGTTGCGCCGCCGAGAGCCTCGCCGCTGAGTTTTAGCAGGATTCGTTTGTATTTCAATTCAGCCATGACTGCCTCCGATTTCCATAATTATCTCACGTTGCATATCTCAAACGCCGGGTCCGCGCCAGGGAGAGCGTCCTACGGGATACGGACCCATAAAAAAAGCCAACCCGAAGGCTGGCTTTTTAAAATTATTTCTTGATGCTTTCGCCCAGTTCCCATCGCTGGAAGCGGCGGACGATGATGTTCTCACCGATGGCTGCGACGTTCTGGAGAATGAGCTTTTCGATGGTGATGGATTCGTCGCGGATGTACGCCTGGCGCAGAAGACAAACCTCATCCTTGAACTTTTCGATGCGTCCCTCGACGATCTTCGGCAGGACGTTGTCGGGCTTGCCCTCTTCCTTGGCGCGCGCGCGGGCGATCTCGGATTCATGCTCGAGTTCGGCGGCGGGGATTTCGTCTGCGGTGATGTATTTGGGGGCGCTTGCGGCGATCTGCAACGCGATCTCGTGGGCGAGCGTGCGGAATTGTTCGTTGCGGGCGACGAAATCGGTTTCACAGTTGATTTCGACCATCACGCCCACCCGTCCGCCGCCGTGGGAGTAAAGCTCCACGGTGCCGTTCGAGGCGTCGCGGTCGGCGCGTTTGGCGGCGGTTGCCATGCCTTTTTCACGCAGCCAGTCCACGGCTTTATCGAAATCGCCGTTTGCTTCCTGCAATGCTTTGCGGCAGTCGAGCATGGGGGCGTTGGTTGCCGCGCGCAATTGCTTGATCATTTCAGTCGTAATTTCCATCTTAACTATCCTTGTGTATGTGTGCCAGGGCTATTGCGGCGCAGTTGCAGCCGGTTCGTCGGGCTTTTTGGTTTCTTCCACTGCGGGCGCATCCTCGGGCTTTGCCATCTTGGCAAGCGTGGATTTACCCAGCAGGGCATCGTCGCCCATTTCTTCATCCGTTTCGACGACCTTGCGGGCAGGGCGCGATTTGGCAGACTTGGAATCGGCTTTCGCCTCAGCCGGCTCCTCGGGCTGTTCCTCCTTGCGCATGGCTTTGCCTTCGAGGACGGCGTCTGCCATCTTCGAGACGAGCAATTTGATGGCGCGGATGGCGTCGTCGTTGGAGGGGATGACGTAGTCGATGTTCTGGGGGTTGCAGTTGGTATCCACCAGGGCGACAATCGGAATGCCGAGCAGGTTGGCTTCGTCAACCGCCGCATCCTCGCGGCCCACATCTACAATGAAGAGCATGTTGGGGACGCGCTTCATCGAGCGGACGCCGCTCAGGCGGGTCTGGAGGCGGGTGATCTCGCGTTCGATCAGCAAGCCTTCCTTTTTGGTCAGGCGGTTGATGTCGCCGCTGTCGCGCAGTTTTTCGAGGCGCTCGAGTTCCTGGATGCGTTGGTACATTGTGGACCAGTTGGTGAGCATACCGCCCATCCAGCGTTCGGTGACGTAGGGCATCCCGGCGCGGGTTGCCTCTTCCATCACGGTCTCCTGCGCCTGGCGTTTTGTGCCGACAAAAAGCACGGTCCCGCCGTTGACGACCAGGTCACGGATGACGCCATAGGCGCTGTTTGCAAGCTTGACCGTCTGTTGAAGGTCGAGAATGTGAATGCCGTTGCGTTCCGTGAAGATGTACGGCTTCATACGGGGGTCCCACTTATTGGTGCGATGCCCAAAGTGGACGCCGCTCTCAAGCAGGGCTTTCATGGATATGGTTGCCATGGTTCTCCTAATTTTCCGTCCTCCAGCAAGTGGCAATGCCATTGCGGAACGGAATGAGTTTAGCGGGGATAATTACCCGCTCAGGGACGCTTTTGCCCGTCCCAGGCAGAATGTTGGCGTTTTTTGGGCGCCGGGGCGCGATTATAACACAGGAATTTTTGGAGACGATAATTTTTGCCGCATAGGTTCAGCCGGAGTCGAACGTCTGGAGACGTTCGACGTTCACGCCAAAATCTGGAGATGCCGCGCGCTTCACGCCGCCGCTTTGGACTCCGTTTCATCCCTTCGACACAGTCTCGGTATACCCGGCCGGCATGTTAGGCCGTCATGAGCACGATTGCGATCAAGGCGCATACGACCCCGATCCATTGGCTGCGGTTGAGGCGCTCTTTGAGGAAGACGGATGCCAGGATGACGGTGGCGCCGGGAAAGAGTGAACTCAGCACGGATGCGACATCCAGCCGCCCTGCCTGCCCGGCAAGGATAAAGAAGAAGTTGCCGCCAAGATCGAGGATGCCGTTGACTGAGATGATGGGCAGGGCGGAAAGTTGGACCTGCCAATTGGAGCGTGTGACCAGTAAATACGTTACGATCAACGCCATGCCGCCGGCGCGGGAGAAGACCATATGCCAGACGGCGCCGCCGTCGCGGGTGGCTTGATGCATGAAGACAAAGTAAAAGCCGAATCCAATGCCTGCAAGCAGGGGCAGTTTCAAGTCCGCGAGATGCGAGAGGATATCCGTCACGCCGTCTTCGCTTTGGGAGATCATCCAGACCGCGACGAGGGCGAATCCAAATCCGATGAAGGTCAGGTAGCCGGGGAAGCCTTCGGTGAAGACTCCCACGGTGACGGGCAATACGGCTGCCAGCAGGGCTGAGACGGGCGCGGCGATGCTCATGGTTCCCACTGCCATGGCGTGATAGAGCAGCATCAGCCCAATGGTGCCAAGCATTCCTGCCAGCAAAGCAAAGATACGCGCCCGAACATCGGGTATGGGGTCATCTAAAAATAATAACAGGGCGAAAAGAAAGAGGATGCCGATCAACTCGGCATAGAATACAGAGCGATACGCGCCTACTTTTCGGGCGGCAAGCCCGCCGGTGAAATCGCCCGCGCCCCAACTAAGCGCGGAAAGTAGTCCGAGAAGGATCGATAACAAGGGAATCTCCGATCAAAGGTGTGGGGGCGATTATAACCGCGGGTAGGGTTGGGAGATCGAGGTTACAGTTGCGTAAAAACGATGGCGTTCTTTCATATTTTGGGTATCATTCGAAGCGTACCCTGCCGCCGGGCATTGGACAATGCCTTTTGGGTTCCATGCCCGGCGGGGAGATCAGAAAAGGAGAATCGTATGCCAAAGAAAACCAGGCGTGCCCGTGATGTTGAGAAGGTCTATTCCGTGAAGAAGTTCGCAGAGAAACTGCGCCGCCTTGCGGATGCGCTCGAAGCGGGGGAGCAGTTCCGCATTCAGGTGGCGGGCAAACGGGTGACCGTGCCAAAGGATGCCCGGATTAGCGTCGAACATGAACGCGGCGAAGGCGCGGAAGAGATCGAGTTTCAGTTAACGTGGGAGTATTAGCCTTTTGCCCGATTGCTGAAAGGGTCTTGCGCCCATACCAATGCAAACATCTTTACGGGTATTTGACCGGCAGGAGAGAGAGTTGACGAGGTTGCCATCAGTGGGCAACCTCGTTGTTTTAATTCTCTAACACTTCTCTAACTTCCCCGCCCTTGACCAAAACTTAACTCAGGTATAAAGTTTAGTCCACTTAACTAAAAAGAAGGCTTAATGATGACCAAACCCTCTCCCATGTCCCATGCCCTGCGCGCGTGGATGGATGTTTTCATGCACCGCTCCATGCGAAGCTGGCATGTCTACGTCAAAACCACCGGGCTGACCATGCCGCAATTCAGCATTTTGATGCAGTTGCACTACAAAGGCGCCTGCGGCATGTCTGAGATCAGCGAGAAGTTCGATGTGACGGCTGCGGCGGCGAGTCAACTGGCGGAGAAACTGGTACAAGGCGGCTATATCGAACGCGCTGAAGACCCGAGCGACCGCCGCGCCAAGTTCATCCAACTCTCGCCGAAGGGTTCGGACCTGATCGAAGCGGGCATCAAGGAACGCTACCGCTGGATGGACGAGATCACGTCCAATTTGACTGCCGAAGAAAAAGGCAGGGTCGCCGGGGCGCTGCGCCTTCTGACTGAAGCGGCGAAGAACCTGGAAGATTCAAAATAACATCCAATATTTCTGACGCCTTTCTCCACAGTTTCTACAAACCAATACGTTATCGTCCATTCATCGTTTTTATCAAAGGAGTATTAATTGCAAGCATCCATGTCTCGACCCATGTCTCGTAGAGGTGAACGCGGCGCGAACCGCGGGTCCCTCGGGCGCGCCATCCGCTATTTGATGAATTACCGGCGGCAGGCGGCGCTCCCTTATTTGTTCCTTATCATTGCCACGCTTTCCCAGTTGGCGGTGCCGCGCATGGTGCGCAATGTGATTGACGCCGTCACTGAAGGCTATGTCGCCGACCAGGTTTTGCAGGCGTTGGATAAAATTCCCGCCGCATTCATCGGGCAGGCGCTGCCGCAGATCCTCGAGGCTACGGGGAGAGACAGTTCCCTGACGCTGGAACAGCTCAAGGTCCAGTTGGAGGCGGATGTATCCAATGCTCCGCAGGCGTTGACCACCGCCATCCTTGCCATCATCCTCTTTGCCCTGCTGCGCGGGGTCTTCGCATTCTTACAAGCCTATTGGGCGGAGAAAAATTCGCAAGCGGTGGCGTATGACCTGCGCAACGACCTGTATGCAAAAATTCAGCGGCTCTCGTTCTCGTATCACGACAAGAATCAGACCGGGCAGTTGATGATCCGCGCGACGGACGATGTGGAAAAAGTCCGCTTGTTCATTGGGCAGGGATTGCTGCAATTGGTGGGCGCGTTGATTCTTTTGACGGGCACGCTCATCATTTTGTTCGCGACCAATACCAAACTGGCGTTTACCACGCTGCCCATTCTGCCGGTGGCGATGATTCTATTCATGATCTTTGGCGCATTGAGCCAGCCATTGTTTGCCAAAGTGCAGCAGAAACTTTCGGCGTTGAACACCATCTTGCAGGAAAACCTGGCGGGCATCAAGGTCATCAAGGCGTTTACGCGTGAGAAGGAACAACAAACCAGGTTTCGAGTCGCCGCCGATGACAGCATGAGCCAGGCAATTACCGTGGCGCGTTTGTTCACATTCCTTTTCCCCGTGGTCTTTTTGGTCGCCAATCTCGGCCAGGCGGCGATCTTGAATGTGGGCGGGCAGGAGATCATTGCGGGCGCGTTGAGTCTTGGCGAATGGCAGGAGTTTTCGCTTTATCTCATTTACCTGTTCCTGCCGATCGCGCAGTTCGGCTTCATCATCACCCAAATGGGACAGGCCTCCGCCTCTGCCGGGCGCATCTTTGAGATCATCGATGCAAAGTCTGATATCACCGATAAAGCCGATGCCATCAAAATGCCCGCCGTAAAGGGACAGGTCAAATTCGAGAACGTCACCTTCCGCTATTTCGGCGGCGGGGAACCGGTGCTTTCCAATGTCACCTTTGACGCCAACCCCGGCGAGACGATCGCCCTGCTTGGCGCAACCGGTTCCGGCAAGACCACCATCATCAACTTGTTGCCGCGCTTCTACGACCCGACCGAAGGCAGCATCACCATCGACGGGCGCGAACTGCGCGACGTGACTCTCGACTCGCTGCGTTCACAGATCGGCATTGTTTTGCAGGAGACCACGCTCTTCAGCGGCAGCATCCGCGAGAACATTGCCTTCGGCAGATCCGATGCCAGCGACGAAGAAGTGATCGCCGCCGCCAAAGCCGCGCAGGCGCACGACTTCATCATGACCTTCCCCGAAGGCTACAACGCGCACGTCGGCGAACGCGGACAAACCCTCTCCGGCGGGCAGAAACAGCGCGTTGCCATCGCGCGCGCGCTGCTGCTCGATCCGCGTATTCTGATCCTCGACGACTCCACGTCTGCCGTGGACCTCAACACCGAAGCCTCCATTCAAAAGGCGCTCGACGTCCTCATGAAGGGACGCACCTCCTTCGTCATCGCGCAGCGCATCAGCACCGTGATGAGCGCGGATAAGATCATCGTGCTGGATAAGGGCCGCGTGGTGGCGGAAGGCAGGCACAAGGAACTTATGGAAGAAAGCGCCATCTATGCAGAAATTTATAATTCACAAATATTGGTAAACGAACATGAACACAATAAATAAACCATATCCCGTCATTGCGAGGGCGCTCTTTGCCCGAAGCAATCGAATGACCAACTGCAAGATTTCTACATCGGGTTGTCGCCCTTCTCGCAATGACAGAATGAATCAAGGCGGTGCGAAATGATGCGCCCCGGCGAACTCCTCAAAGGCGACGCCCGCAAAGCCGCCAACCTCGGCGTCACGCTTGCGCGTTTTGGAAAATATTTTGGCAGGTTTTGGTATATGCTCGCGCTTGCGTTGACGCTGATCGTTGTTTCCACCTGGACGCAAGTGACGACGCCCGAACTGACAGGGCAGGCGGCGGATTGTTTCCTCGTACCCACCTCGAGCGGGGGAGGAGGCGCCTTCGCTTCTTTCTTCGGGTCGGCTGATTCTGAATCCGAAGTGTCTGCAAGCTGTTGGCTGGTCGCCGATCCCGAAACCCTGGGCGGCACACAAAAAATCATCGCCACGCTGTATCGACTCAATGATTTCGGCATCCTGAACCCAGCCGCCAACGAAGAACGCATTGCCGGGTTGTGGCGGTTGATCCTCATCATGATCGGGCTGTTTGTGTTGGGCGCCATTGTGACGGGCATGTTGTTCTTCAGCATGTCGTGGACGGGGCAACATGTGCTGCGCGAACTGCGTTTGGATGTGTTCCATCACCTGCACGACCTCTCGCTCAGTTACTACGCCGAACACGAAGCCGGCGACCTGATGAGCCGCATTACCAACGACACCAGCGCCATCGAGCAATCGTTCTCGTTTGCCCTCGTGCAGGTTTTCAGCGGCATTCTGCTGCTGGTATGGACGGCATACAATATGATCGTGAAAAGCGTGCCATTCGCCCTGCTTTCGCTTGCCATCGCGCCGGTGATGCTGTGGGTGACGGTGTACTTCTCGAACCAGGCGCGCAAGGCTTTCCGCGTGGCGCGTGAAGAGATCGGCTCGGTCAATGCCGAATTGCAGGAGTCGATTGCGGCAGTGCGCGAAGTGCAAGCCTTCAACCGCGCCGAAGAGAACATCGAACAGTTCAAAGAGGTCAACGCCGCCAACCGCGATGCGAACGTGCGCGCCGTATCCTTCACCTCCGCGCTTGCTCCTACATTGGAAGCGCTCTCGTATGTGGCGCTCGGCATTGTGGTGGCTGTGGGCGGCTGGGCATTGCTCCAGGGCGGCACCTTCGGCGGGACGGTGGTCACGCTGGGCCTGGTTATTACCTTCCTGCAATATGTGCAGCGCTTCAACCAGCCCATTCAGCAGATCGCCATCCTGTGGACGAATATTCAGAACGCCATCGCGGGCGGCGAACGCATCTTCAACATCCTCGACGAAAAGCCAGCTGTTACGGATAAGCCCGACGCCAGGCCGATGAAGGAGATCAAAGGCTTGGTCGAATTCGAGAACGTGGCGCATGAATATGAAGACGGCGTGCCGGTGCTCAATGGCGTGTCTTTCACCGCCCAACCCGGCGAGACCTACGCCATCGTGGGACCCACCGGCGCAGGCAAGACCACCATCATCAACCTGCTGCCCCGCTTTTACGATGTGACCGCAGGCTCGGTCAAGATCGACGGCGTGGATGTGCGCGATGTCACCGCCGAGTCGCTGCGCAAACAGATCGGCATTGTGTTACAGGATACCTTCCTTTTCTCCGCCTCGGTCATGGACAACGTCCGCTTTGGCAGACCCGGCGCCACCGACGAAGAAGTAATGGCAGCCATCAAACTTGCCAATGCCGACGCCTTTATCGAACGCCTGCCCGAAAAATATGAAACCGTTTTGGGTGAACGCGGGTCCGGTCTTTCACAGGGACAGCGCCAGCTGCTTTCCATTGCCCGCGCCGCCCTGGCAAATCCGCGCATTCTGATTCTCGATGAAGCGACCTCATCCGTCGATACCCGCACCGAACGCCTCATTCAGAAAGCCTTCGACCAATTGTTGAAAGGACGCACCTCCTTCGTCATCGCGCATCGTCTCAGCACCATCCGCAACGCCGATCAGATCCTGGTGCTGAAAGCCGGTCAGGTGATCGAACGCGGCAGGCACGATGAATTGCTGGCAAGGAAAGGCTTCTATTACGACCTTTATATGAGTCAGTTCAAGAAACAGGAAGAGATGGAAGCGGAACTGGCGTAATTACAGCAGGCGGCAGACCTCCCTCGACAGGCTTAAGACAAACGCCCGGTCAATGGTCTGCCGCCAAAATAGGCGGGTTTTTGCCCATGCCGCGCCTCTCTCAGCGTGCAATGGGTATGAGAGCGCTCAAAGTTTTTTATTTGGACTGCAAAAACTCCTGATTTTGCAGTCCAAAGTCGGGAGATGTCGTGGCGCCGTTGGCGCCACCACAGCGCCGCTTTGAACTCAGCCCTTACAACCTTTTAGCGCACACCATGGGCATAGGTTTCGGCGCAACCTGCGCAATGTCATATATAATAGGCCCATGATCGCAACCTTACGCGGAGAAATATCCCAGATCGAAGACAACGCCCTGATCGTCGAAGTCGGCGGGGTGGGGCTGAGAGTCTTCGTCCCTGCCACTGTGCGGACCAATGCTAAGGCGGGGGAAATCCTCTTCCTGTTCACCCATCTCGTCGTCCGGGAAGATGCGCTGACCCTCTACGGATTCGAATCCCAGACAGACCGCGACCTCTTCAACATCCTGCTCGGCGTGGACGGGGTCGGTCCCAAGGTGGCGCTATCGGTTCTCTCCACCCTCACCTTCGAGACCATCCAACGCGCCATCTTTGCCGATGAAGAAGAACTGCTCGGCAAAGTGCCGGGGGTTGGCAAAAAGACCGCGCAAAAGATCGCCATCCACCTCAAAGACAAACTCAAACCGACAGACGCGCTCGGCAAGATCGCCGCGCTCGCCGATTACGACAGCGAAGTCCTCGCCGCACTGACCGCGTTGGGATACTCCGTCGTCGAAGCGCAAGCCGCGCTGCAATCCCTGCCCAAAGACGCGCCCAAGGAAGTGGAGGAACGTCTGCGCATTGCGCTGCAATACATCGGTAAATGATCTTACCGCAGGGGCGACCCTCTCATGCATTAAAGCGTCCTAAAAAGCTTTGGCGGATCCCCCCTACGTATCATGTAAAGTTTAACCAAGCCTCATCTGGGGGACTTTCCTTTCATGTATAATCTTTTTCATGAACAGACTTAAAAATATAGATAAACGCTGGTACATCCTGATCGTCCTTGTGCTTGGCGTGATCATCGCGCTCCTCCCACCCATCCGAAGCAGACTCTCCACCCAATACGAACTGATCCGCGCGCGCATCGTCTATTTCTTCAATCCGCCCAGCGAAGCCGTCTTCGAACCCGGCGGAGAATCAGACCCACTAACGGTCGAAACAGCCGTCGGCACGGCAAGAGCCGAGTTCCTCCTCACGCTCACCCCCAAAGCCACATCCACCCCAAAACCCGGCCCCACCGCCAGGCCGACGATCACATCCACGCCCGTACCCGAACAGGCCATCCTGCCCGGCGTCATCTATGTAGACCAGCACAACCGCTGGAATTACTGCGGTCCCGCCAACCTGACGATGGCGCTCAACTTCTGGGGCTGGGCAGGCAACCGCGACGATGTTGCCAGGGTCGTCAAACCCGGCTCGCCCGATACCAAGCTCGACTTCATCCAACGCGGCTTGCCCGACAAGAACGTCATGCCCTACGAACTCGTGGACTTTGTCAACACGCAGACCATCGAATACCGCGCGCTCTATCGTCACGGCGGCGACATGGATCTGCTCAAACGGCTGATCGCCGCGGGGTATCCCGTCATCGTCGAAAAAGGGTATTACGAACGCGACTACACCGGCAAGATCGACTGGCTCGGTCACTACCTCTTCACCACCGGCTACGACGATGCAAAAGGCGGCTTCATCGTGCAGGATGCCTACCTCAGACCCGGCAAAGACCTGCTCAGCAAATACGAAGAATATCAGGACGGCTGGCGCTCCTTCAACTATCTTTTCATGGTTGTCTATCCCGCCGAACGCGAAGCCGAAGTGTTGAACATCCTCGGTCCCTGGGCAGATGAAACCTGGGCGGCAAACCACGCCCTCGAACTTGCCGAAAAAGAAATCAAAACGCTCGAAGGCAACAGCCTGTACTTCGCCCTCTTCAACAAAGGCACCAGCCACGTTGCCCTCAATCAACACTCCGACGCCGCCCCCGCCTACGACGAAGCCTTCCGCCAATACAACAACTGGGACATCTCAAAAGGCAACCGTCCCTTCCGCATGATGTGGTATCAGACCGGTCCCTACTTCGCCTACTACAACACAAATCGTTATCAAGACGTCATCGACCTCGCCACCACCACCCTCACCAAGACCATCTCCAAACCCCATCTCGAAGAATCCCTGCTCTGGCGCGGGCGCGCCTACTACATGACCGGCAATACCACAGCCGCCGTCGCCGACTACCGCGCCGCGCTGCAAATCCACGCGGATTGGTATTTCGCCGTGCAAGCGTTACAGGAACTCGGCCTTCAACCGTGACGAGACTCAAACCCATCGAGTCCATTTTTATCGCCGGGCTCGCATTTGCGTTTCTCGCGCTTTGCGGTTTGATCGGTTACGCCATTATCGTTGTCGCAAACGAACCAGTAGAGGAATTACGCACACCTCAGCCTGATTCTCCCCTACCCGCCTCTCCCACCGCCGCAACCCTGATCCTCCCCACAGACTCTGCCGCGCCTCTCCCTTCCCTCGAACCGACTCTCCAACCCGAGCAGATTCCCACGCCGATCCCCTCCTTCAACGACAGCCCGCCGCCAATTGGGAAAATTGTTTTTGCCTGTTACATCCAACAGATCGACCAGATCTGCCTGCTCAACGCCGACGGCAGCGGACGCACACAATTAACCTCTCTCAAAGCCACCGCTTTCTACCCCTCCATCTCGCCGGATGGAAACACGATCTATTTTTCCTCGCGCGATACAGGTAACTTTGAAATCTATTCCATCGGTGTGGATGGAAACAACCTGCAAAAATTAACGAACGGCATCGGCTCACTCTACGCCCCCGAACTTTCCCCCACCGGCGAATGGGTCATCTTCACCAACAACGGCAACGGACTCTGGCTGATGAAACCCGACGGCTCCAACCCGCATCCGCTGACGAACAAAGACGACATTGACCCTTCCTGGTCGCCGGACGGTTCGATGATCTCGTTTGCCTCCTCGCGATCTGGCGCGCGTCAACTTTTTGTCATGAACGCCGACGGCTCGGATATTCGTCAGGTCACGAATCTCAACAACATGGGCGGGCGCAACACCTGGTCTCCCGACGGAAACCGCCTCGCCTTCTACCGCGGTCCACAGGGCGACCGTAATATTTACATCATCAACGTGGACGGAACCGGCTTGGTCAAACTGACAGACGGCGGCGACAACCTCGCTCCCTCCTGGTCTCCCGATGGCAACTGGCTTGCCTTCACCTCCTTCCGCGACGGAAACAACGAACTCTACATCATCCACCCCGACGGCACAGGCTTGACCCGCCTCACGAACAGCCCCATCTCCGATTGGCAGCCGCGTTGGGGAAAGTAAAGGGGGCAAATATCCGACGGGTATTTCACGCGCATTCTGAACCGTTATCTGTCGACATTTCCCTGCCGCGCATCCCAAACCCAAACCTGGACAAGCCGGAAAAGATTTAACTACTGAGGGCGCAGAGAAAATCTCTGGTTAATCTCCGTGAACTCTCTGTGGTGAAAAATCCTTGCGCAAAAAATGCCGCCACAGCGCCACAGTTTGGACTGCAAAAACCTGCCCTGAGCCTGTCGAAGGGTCTCCCGATTTTGCTCGAAAGTCGGGAGATGCCGCCACGGCGTCACTCTGCGCCGCTTTCGACTCCGTGCCTGATATGTTTTGCTTGCACACCTTCAGGGAAATCCGCTTGACAAGCCTCCCTCCTCTACATATAATATCGCTCGCGTTCCTGGCTAGCTCAATCGGCGGAGCGAGCGGCTGTTAACCGCTAGGTTAGAGGTTCAAGTCCTCTGCCAGGAGCCATGAAAGAACCGCCTTATAATAGAGGCGGTTCTTTCTTTTATCAACCGCCATTTGAAATGACATTTCAGGCGATGAAAAAACAAGCGAGGAAAAACCATGGAACAAGAATCTGCCGCTCCCAAGAAGTCGAACCGCCCCCTTGTCGCGCTGTTGCTTTCCATTTCATCCATCTTCTTTTGCTGTCTCTCCTTCCTTATCAGTAATCCGAATAATTTCGATGCTTACATGGAAAATAACCCAGCCTGGTACATTGGGCAGGCGTTGATGTGCCTTGCCGGGCTTCTCCCGTTGATCGGCGCAATCCTGGGCGGACTTTCCCTCCGGGCTGGGGAAACCAACCGAAATTTTGCCATCGCCGCCCTTGTGGTGGGAATCATCGCCTTCATTGGGTCGGCGCTGATCACTGGATATGTGATGACCTTTATCGGAATATTCGCAATATTTTCCTGAGGCGGCTTTCCCGGCAGGGCAAATTGACCGCATCATCAGCCTGCGAAGTGTGTATAATTTGAGAAGGAGGTTTTGGAATGAACTCCCTCCCTGCCAGCCATGCCGTTGCTGCGGAATGGCGCGCGCATCCCCTGGACCAGCCATGCAAGTCATTTGTGGATGGATATATGAAGAAATCCCACATCCTCGCTTGAAAACCAAAACGACGCTCCGCGCTGGATGCGTCGTTTTTTTGTACATTTCCTATGAATAAACGCCCTTTGAAAGTCTTTCTTTGTCACGCTTCATCGGATAAACCCGCTGTCCGCATTTTATATAAACGCCTTGTCGATGATAAGGTGAACGCATGGCTGGACGTTGAAAACCTGGTTGCAGGGCAAAATTGGCAGGTGGCAATTCCGGAGGCAATCCGGAATTCGGATGTGGTGGTTGTTTGCCTGTCTGAAAAGTCGATCAATAAAGAAGGGTATGTTCAGAGGGAAATCAAGTTTGCTCTTGATATTGCCGATGAAAAACCCGAAGGGACGATATTTATCATTCCTGCCAGGCTGGAAAACTGCAAAGTTCCTGAGAGATTGAGTTTGTATCACTGGGTGGAATTATTTAGGGAGGATGGATATGATAAATTGATGCGTGCCCTGAGTGCGCGGGCGGAAAAGATTGGGGTGATAAAGCCTGTATTGGGTTCTCGTAAGAAAAACCTGTTTTTCCAACCCCCAAATAATTCTCGAAAGGTCATTTTTGGCGCAGTCATATCTGTGGGATTGATTGCAGCGTTAGTAATTGGGATTGTTTCTTTTTTTGATAACTCAATAAAGGATTCGATTCCCACTCAAACTGCCGTATCGACGACCCCGGTTTTAGTACCAGCGTCTGAAACACAGGCGAAAACAGAGATTTCTCCGACTGCCACTGAAACGAATACGCCAACTGCCACCTTTACCCCAAGCGTCACACCCACTTTTACTGTAACCGCCACCCCAACCCCATTTGGATTTGAAATCATCTCGATTAGCGCAGTCGCCTATCGCGGCGGGAAGGCGGGCGCGGAGATCAAAACCCAGCCCGGCGCAGTTTGCGCGTTGGGGTACATCCTTCCCACCGGCGGGTTGAGCGGGGCGGCTGGCACCGGACCGGATACAGCCGATCAGAATGGGATTTGTTCCTGGGAATGGACTATATCGCGCTTTACAAACCCGGGGTGGGGAAATATCTATATCGAAGCCGGGGGGAAGAATGAATCGTACCCAATTGAGATCAGGTAAGTGGAAGAACCTTACCCCTGATTGAATTTCGACCGGCTGTATAAAGTGATTCCCGCCGAGGCGGAGACGTTGAGCGACTCGACGCGGGAACTGATGGGAATCCGCGCCTTGAGCGTGGCGGCGGCTTCGATCTCCGGTGAACAGCCTTCCTTTTCACTGCCGAAGACGATCAACATGCGGTTGGGCATGGAGGCGAAGTCGTCGATTGTTTTATCCGCGTTCATGTCCATCACCAGCAGGGTTTCGTTGTTTTTCTTGCAGTAGTTGAGGAAATCCACGGTGGGGGCGGTGATCATGGGCAGGGAGAAGAGGTAGCCCCGGCTCGCGCGGATGAGGCGGCGGTCGTACAGGTCAATGGGGTCCATGTTCAATAGCACAATTCCGCCCATCCCCAGCGCGAGCGACGTGCGGGTGATGTTGCCGATATTACCGGAGATGCTCAAATCTTCCAGCACAACGATGTCTTTTTTGATGGACTGCAAGGCATCCAATCCGGGGGGCTGGGGCATTTGCGCGATGGCAAAGATGCGCGAGATCTTATCGTTTTCGAAAAGTTTTTTGGTGGTGCGTTTGGCTACTTCGTGGATGGTTGCCCCGGCGGTCAATTTTTTACGAAGGGTATCAGAAACGACCTCGTCGCCTGCGAAGTAGAGCGAGTCGACTTCCACGCCCGCTTCGAGCGCCTGGAGGATGTTTTCCTCGTCGTCGATGATGATCTGACCGAGTTCGCGACGCCCTTCGCGGGTGAGGAGTTTGCGAATGGGTCCGGCAAGCGGATGGTTGAGTGAATCGATGAGAAACGGGTTGTTTGCAGATTGTTCTTCCATAATGGAATTTTACTGCATTGTATTGAAATGGCTCAAGTTGTATCCTGCTGCAAGGTCGGCATCATGCGCCCGGTTGGCGAGGGAGTTGCGCCATTGTTCCTGGTTGAGGCGTTCTTGCATCTGCGCAAGTTCCCTTTCGCGCCGTTTTTCGAGCCAGTCTTGCCAGCGTTGCCGTAATTTGTTGAATGGTAGGAATTTCATGTATCCTCTAAATTTTTTGCGGGAGGGCAAACTGAAGTTTGCAGTACGGGATGACGATGTATCCAAAAAGGATTCAACTACGAAGGGGTAAAATTGGGTAGTGGTAAATTTTCAAATCCTGTTTCGTGATTCGTCCCTGGCGGCGGTGGATAAGCCTGCGGGGCTGCCTGTCCTGCCGGAGGGGTGGGATAAGGATGCGCCGTTTTTGGCGAGGCTGCTCGAGGCGGAATTTGGGCGGGTCTGGGTTGTGCATCGTATTGATAAGGGGACGAGCGGTGTTGTGCTGTTTGCCTTGACGGCGGAGGCGCATCGTTCGTTGAGCATCCAGTTCGAGAGGCATGAGGTGCGGAAGACGTATCATGCGCTGGTGAATGGCGCGCCGCGATGGGAGGAGAAGACGACGAAGTTTCCCCTGCGGGTGAATGTGGGGCGCAGGCATCGCACGGTGGTGGATAACCGGGACGGGGTCGACTCGGAGACGAGATTCAGGCTGCTGGAACGCTATCAAGCCGGGGCGCTGGTGGAGGCGTCGCCGGTGACGGGGAGAACGCATCAGGTCCGCGTCCACGCTTCGGCGATGGGTCATCCGCTGATGGGGGATATCCTTTACGGCGCTCCGATAACCGCTTTGATCGCAAGACCGGCTTTGCACGCGCATTCCTTATCTGTCACTCATCCCGAAACGGGTAAGAGACTGGTCTTTCAGGCGGACTATCCTGATGATTTTCGTGACGCGCGGCGGGGTTTACAGGGCGTTTGAGCGGTTTGAATTTATGGTATATTTTTGTCAAGGAGCAATGCCATGAACGAGCGAATCCTAATCATTGAAGACGACCAGGCGATCTTGAAGATGCTTCAACGGGGACTGGCTTATGAAGGTTATACGGTGGATACCGCCACCGATGGGCGCATGGGTTTGATCGCGGCGCGCGACCATACCCCCGACCTTGTTGTGCTGGATTGGATGCTGCCCGGCATGGATGGGCTGGAGGTCTGCCATCGTTTGCGGCAGGGCGGGTCGATTCCCATTTTGATGCTGACGGCGAAGGATACGGTTCAGGACCGCATTCAGGGGCTGGATGCGGGCGCGGACGATTACATGGTGAAGCCGTTCAATCTCGATGAATTGCTGGCTCGTGTGCGCGCGCTTCTGCGCCGGACCCAGCCGGAGCGGATTCCGGTTTTGAAGTTTGCCGACCTTTCGCTGGATACCGGTTCACGCCAGGCGACGCGCGGAAACCGCACAGTGGCGCTGACCGCAAAGGAATATGAACTGCTTGAGTTATTCCTGCGCCACCCCAAACAGGTGCTGACCCGCGAAGTGATCTTCGACCGTGTGTGGGGCTATGATTTTGGCGGCGAGAGCAATGTGCTGGAAGTGTACATCCGTTATTTGCGCCAGAAGCTGGAAGCGGAGAATGAGGCGCGCCTGCTGCATACGGTGCGCGGGGTGGGGTACGTCTTAAGAGAGAATCCCTAGCGGGTTGATTTGAGGTTAGTGATTGGTAACTGGTAAGGTCTGGGTTACCAATTTTTTCTTAATCGTCAATCGTCAATCGTCAATCGTCAATCGTCAATCGTCAATCGTCAATCGTCAATCGTCAATCGTCAATCGTCAATGTCCCTGCGCCTGCGTCTTACCCTTTTGTATTCAGTTTTCATGGGGGGCATTTTGGTTGTATTCGGGTTGACGGTTTATGCGTTGGTTAACATTATTTTGCTCAACCAGGTGGATACCCAGCTGGCCGGGGTGGCGCGTGAGATCGTCCGCGCAACCACGGTCGATTCGACGGGGGAGTTGAGCCTTGTCAGCCTGCCGCAATTGGATATGGCTTCGAGCGCGTACGTCCAGGTCTGGGACCATGATGGGACGTTGATCATGGCATCGCCTAGCATCGGCGCGTTGGATACGCCGCTCAACCCAGCCGGGTTGTATTCGGGCGAGACCATGTATGAAGACTCTTATCTCAATGGGGCGCATTTGCGCGTGTTGAACGTCCCTCTCTGGCTGAGGAACCGCATCATTGGCACGCTGCAAGTTGGGACGAGTCTTGCGGTGGCAGATGCGACCCGGACGAGCCTGCTTTCGATCATGACGCTGATCGCGGTGGTTGCGGTTGCGCTGGTGATGTGGGGGTCGTGGGTGGTGCTTGGGCGCGCGCTTGCCCCGTTGCAAACCATTGCGGATACGGTGGACCAGATCAACAAAGCCGACGATCTCTCGCGCCGCATCCCCATGCATACCGGCGTGAGGGACGATGTTGCCGAACTTGTTATTTCGGTCAACCAAACGCTCGAGCGGTTGGAATCGCTTTTTACGTCGCAGCAGCGCTTTCTTGCGGATGTCAGCCATGAACTGCGCACGCCGTTGACGGTGATCAAGGGGAATGTGGACCTGATCCGAAAGTTCAAGGAAGCCGATGAAGACCTGTTGAACAGCATCGACCAGGAGGCGGGCAGGCTGAACCGGCTGGTCAGCGGGTTGTTGATGCTGGCGCAGGCGGAGTCGGGCAGGTTGCCTTTGAATTTTTCGCGGGTGGAACTCGATCTGCTGCTGACGGAGGTGTTCACCGAGACGCGGGTTTTGGCGGGCAACAAGGTGCGGGTCCATCTTAACCAGATCGATGAAGCCATTGTGAAGGGCGACCGCGACCGGTTGAAGCAGGTTTTTTTGAATTTGGTGGCGAATGCGATTCAGTACACTCCGCAGGGCGGCGAGATTTTTTTGAGTCTTTCGCGGCTCGGCGAGCAGGCGCGGATCATCGTCCGCGATACGGGACCGGGGATTCCCGCCGAAGACCTGCCGTATATCTTCGACCGGTTTTATCGCGCTGAAAAATCGCGCACCCGTTCCATGGCGAGCGGTTTCGGTCTGGGCTTGTCCATTACGAAGTGGATCGTGGAACAGCACGGCGGGCAGATCAGGGTTGAGTCTAAGGAGGGGGAGGGGACGACGTTTGTGATTTGGATGAATGTGGTGAAGTGAATGGTGAATGGTGAATGGTGAATGGTGAATGGTGGGGGGTTAGGGTAATCCGAGTCTTTGGGCAGCTTGGCGGCAGAGGCTGACTCCGTAGTTGGAGTACCAATCGTTTAAGGCGGGGCTGGGGTCGATGCCGTTGACGGCGTCGCTGTAGATGGGCAATCCATATTGGACGTATCTTTTTGTTTCGGCGTGCCAGGTCCATTCGGGGCGGGGGATGACGCCAATGCCGCCGTTGTAGCCTGCCAGGGCGAGGCGGGCATCTCCATTTGCTGTTGTGAGCGAGCGGGCGAGGTAGCTGAGTCCGCGCAGGGCGTTGGTTTCGGGGTCGTAGGGATTTTCTCCGGGGTGGAAGTGAAACGGCATGACCTGGAAGAGTCCCATGGCTTCGGCGGAGGATGTGGCGCGGGGGTCTCCGCAGGATTCGATCTGCATGATGGTGGCGACCAGGTTCGGGTCGAGTCCCGAGGCGGATGCCCAGGTGAGGATGGAATCAGCCCAATGGAGGACTTCCCGCCTAAAGATGGGGGAAAGGCCTGCTGAGTTGGGATCGGGCATCGAATCCCATTCATGTGGGCTGGCTTGATAGGCGATATTTCCAAGAAATATGCTCACGATAATTACGACAAAGGGGACGATGGCGAAACCAGAAAAACAGCCGCTTCCTGTATCTTGCGGGATGGCGGCTGTTTCTGGATGGATTTTTGTGGAACGAGCACGGGGCATGGATATGTCTCTTTTCTGGGTCTATAGGACCCGGCTCGAAAAGCGCGATATGAAATTGTCAGAACACTGTGTTATGTGTTTACTTGTTTGCCTGATACCGGCATTTTATGCGTCGTAGCGGCGTTCGCTGCCTTCGGGACTGCGGGCTTCGAATGAAACGGGATGATAGGTCGGTTCGGGCGGGATGAAGGAGCTTTGGGTGGACGATACGGGTTTGGGAGCCGGGCGGAAGGTGTTCTGCGAGGGCGCGGCGTTGATGGGACGGTTGATCTGCGAGGCGGGTCTGAGGACGGGCTGGTTGACGGGCTGGTTGTATTGGGTGGGGCGGGGAGCCTGGCTTTGATAAACCGGACGGGGCTGCTGCTGGGGCTGGGGACGCGGCTGGTTGTAGGAACTGCGGTAGTCGTTGGTTTGGGCGGTGGTGAAGAGGCGTTCGCCAGCGAGGGAGAATGTGCCGATGATGAGCAGGCGCACGACCCAGACCATGAAGGCGACGAAGACAGGGACTGCCTTGGTGATGAATTCGGAACTCATTGCGGCGGTTCCCTGGATATTGCCGTTGTTGGCAATTGCGACCGAGACGCCCCACCAGGTAAGGGTGGCGTTGAAACCGGCGGCGAGGATCCATGCGCCAAACAGGTACCAGACTTCGGCGGGTTCGTCGCGCCCCTGTTCGGGGGTGAAGATGCGGGCGATTCCGGCAAAGTCTATGCCGCAGAAGGCGATGGCGAGGATGGTGGACCATTTCATCCCGGCAAATGCCAGGTCGCCGAGCATGTCGTGCAGGGCGTATTGGGTGGTGCTGAAGTTGAAGACTTCGAACGCCAGTAGGGCGCCGAGGATCATCATGCCCCAGGCGGCGCCGCGGTTGAATTGGCGGTTGTGGATCAGGTTGTTCCACAGGCGTTTCATTCCGTCGCCAAGCGGGTTGTTTCGATATGCGCTCATTTCGACCTCCTTGTCGAAAATTAGAACAGGTGTTCTTTCACTGGCGCGGATTTTAGAACATATTTTCTGTGGTGTCAAGGGGCAATCGGGGAATTGTGATGGCTGTATTGAGAAGCGCCTCCCTGTGCGGCGCGGACCAGGACGCTGCACTGTGGGCGCGCCTGACGGGCGACGGTGTGGACGCGTGGATGGACAAGGTATAATTTGCCCATCAGCGAAAGCAGGCAACCCATGACCACATTTAACATCAACCTACGCGATGAGCGCTTGAAGAAATTACAAGACCTTGCCGAACATTTCCGGGTTGCGCCCGAAGGCCTGGTGCGCGCCAGCCTGGAAGAATTAATAAATCGCCCGCTGGACGACTTTCAAAAAATCGTTGAACGGGTTTTGAGCAAGAACGCCGAACTATATCAACGGCTGGCATAAATGCACTATTTGACGGTGGAGAAGTATTGAATAAACGCCCCCTCAAAGTCTTCCCTTCGACAAGCTCAGGACACCGCCTCTGCCATACCCACGCGGACCGGGATCCTGTCCGCGCACTGTACACACGCCTGACGAACGATGGCGTGGACGCGTACTTCAAGACTTCTGGGCAGCGCACGGATGCCCATTTTTCGTGTATGATTAAAGCAGGAGAAAGATCATGCTTGCAGAAACCCGCTACGAACATATTGTCCTAAACGATGCCCGTGCGCCTGTGATCGCGGGGACAACCATGAAAGTGGTTGAACTTGTTTTGGCGCAGGCGGCTTACGGCTGGAGCGCCGAAGAGTTGCGCGAACAGTTCCCCTATTTAACATTTGGACAAATCTATTCCGCGCTGGCGTATTACTGGGACCATCAGCAGGATTTAGACGCGGATATTGAAGGTCGCATCCGCAAAGTTGACCGTATTAGAAACTCCATGCCTGAATCGCCTTTGGCAAAACGATTGAAAGGCAAAGGGCTGGTCTAATGGCGGTTTCGCTGTACATGGATCATCATGTTCCAAAAGCGATTACGACAGCATACGTTTGCGGGGTGTGGATGTGCTTACATCATTTGAAGATGGCACAGATCAATTGAATGACGAGCATTTACTTCAACGGGCGCACGAATTGAAACGCGCTTTGTTTACACAGGATGATGACCTGTTGGAGGAAGCCGCAAAATGCCATCGCGCGGGCAAACCATTCTCAGGCGTCATCTATGCCCATCAATTGCGGGTCACCATCGGCGTTTGCGTTCAGGATTTGGAGATCATCGCTAAAAGCGCCGATGAGAATGATATGGAAAACCAAGTGATTTTTCTCCCCTTGTAAGAATACAAATCCCATGCGGTTTTGGTTGTATAATTTTTTATCACTCCAAAACGGGACGGACATGACCGAAGCCAAGCGACCATTGAAAGTCTTTCTCTGCCACGCCCACGCAGACCGGGACGCTGTCCGCGCACTATGCACTCGCCTGACTTAAGACTGTATAATTGACCTATGAAAACCCAGCGTATATACATTGACACTTCTGTTATAGGCGGTTGTTTCGACGTCGAATTTGCCGAATGGTCAAATGGACTGATCGCAGATTTTCGCAACGGCATCTTTCAGCCATTGTTATCCGAGGTGATTTCCGCTGAAATCGGAGATGCGCCTGAGAATGTGCAATCTGTCTATGCTGAGTTGATGACATTCAACGCGGAAGTTTTGACTGTCGAAGAAAACGCATTGGAGCTGGCGGACGAGTATCAAAAACGCGGCATACTCTCGCCCAATTTCTACGATGACGGTTTGCACATTGCCCTTGCCACCGTAGCCCAAGCGGATTTGCTGGTAAGCTGGAATTTCAAACATATTGTCCACTTCGACAAAATCCGTTTGTTCAATGCAGTCAATATTGAGTTCGGTTACAAACCTTTACAGATATTCAGCCCGCGCGAGGTGACTACTTATGGACGCGAAGAAGATTAACACAATCGAAATGACCCGCAAAATCCGCGATGAACATGCCAAAAAGTTGGCTGGTAAATCTCACGCGGAACGGATTGCCTTTTACCGCGAACGCGCCAAGAAAATGGAAAAGAAAATTCCCGCCTTGCTCAAAGAGATTGAAAAGGCGTAATTTCTCCGCGCTAAAATGGGACGGATATGACAGCAGATAAGCGCCCCCTCAAAGTATTTTTATGCCATGCCCACGCGGACCGTGACCCCGTCCGCGCACTGTACACCCACCTGACCAACGTCATGAGCCAAGTCCGTTTCTATCCGTGAATCCGTGATGAAGTCCGCTGACCAAAAACGCCCCCTCAAAGTCTTTCTCTGCCACGCATCCACGGACAAGCCAAAGGTGCGTGAACTTTACCGTTACCTGAAAAGACGGGGAATTAATCCTTGGTTTGATGAGGAGCATTTAGTGGGTGGGCAGGACTGGCAAGTCGAAATCCCAAAAGCCTTGGCAACCTCGGATGCCATCATCATTTGTTTGACCAAAAACTCAGTAGATAAAGAAGGCTACATCCAGAAGGAGATCAAATTCGCTTTGGATAAAGCCCTCGAAATGCCGGAGGGACGGATTTTCCTGATTCCCGTCAAGTTTGAGGAATGTGAAGTCCCATTTACGTTGAGCCGCTATCAATGGGTGGATTTGACGGTTGAATCTGGCTATGCAAAGATGATGAAGCGCTTAAGTTCCGTGCCTCGCAGTTGGAACGGTCAACGGTTGAGATTCCCAAGAAAGATGTTGAAGAAGATGATCTTGCTCGTGAAAAGAAAGAACGAGAAACGGCGGAAAATGCTGAACGAGAACGAAAAGAAAAAGAATTGCGTGAAAAACAGATTCGAGAATTTAAGGAAAAAAACACTCGTAAGGCTGATACGAAAGAAGATTCTATTCCTGTAAAGCCAAAGGCAGGAGGTCAGATTGCCTATTGGTTTGGAGGTGTTGTTGTTCTTATTTTAGGAGTTGTTTTGTTTTCTTTGATGAATGCAAATTCGGAACCTCCTAATTCACTTGAAACATCTTTGCCAAGCCCCACTTCTACTTCAACTACTTTGCGGACATTTACTCCTACTGGCGCCATGATTACAACTCCTGTAATTGAAACGCAAACATCACTGCCTGTATCTAAATCTGAAAACATTGAAGATGGGATGTTGGTTTACAAAGCCAATATAGATAATAGTCTTCCTGAGATTTTTATCAACGACTTAAAGACGGGAAGACAAGTTCCAATAACAGATAACCAAGGTTTCACTTTGCT
This sequence comes from Candidatus Villigracilis adiacens, assembly GCA_016703605.1. Taxonomy (GTDB): domain Bacteria; phylum Chloroflexota; class Anaerolineae; order Anaerolineales; family Villigracilaceae; genus Villigracilis; species Villigracilis adiacens. The sequence goes on from JADJBU010000008.1 coordinate 185,019, forward strand.
TGACGAAAAAATATCTGACAATAACCAATTTTTAGCATTTTTGTTTAAGTTTGGTGAAGCAGATGAAACTAAATTGGCAGTAATAGATTTAAATACTGATAAAGTCATTGAAGTCTCTAATGGTTTAATGATTGCGCAAACTGGAAGGTTTGATTGGTTGCCAGATAATACACTACTATATGATAACTTGAGTTTAGAGTTCGTCGGACATTAACAAAAATGGAACTTGCTGATAAAGTTTTGGTGTGAACAAAAAACCTCTCAGCGAGTTCCGAAAAGCAGTATACCAAAGTCTAAGAAGGCGAGCAGATATTTTGTTTGACCTGATTGACGCCCTGACGGTTGCCGGTCAGGTAAATTCACCGGTGAGCTTGAGCGAACAGAAGCCATTTCAGCGGAAGTTTTGCAGTGTGTATGATGGACTGGAAAACGGAGGAAATGGATATGGATGAACTTCTGTCGCTCTTGCCAGCTTGCACGCCGGAAGGCAGCGAAACGATGGTCGGGTACAAAGTGTATGCAGTGGACGCCACCGCCAATGAACACGAGCAGGCAGAAACTTTGCCGGATCGGAGTGTATTGAAATCGAGCAAGAAAGAGCCAATGCGCTATGGTCACAAGTATTCATGGTTGGTACGCCTGATCCATTTCGGCGGTTCCTGGGCGGCGCCAGTGGATATTGAAAGGATCAATACCGAAGCGACAGACACCAAAGTAGCGGCAGTACAAGTTCAGGAGTTGGATGTGCGCGATCCGGAAGAAAAAGTGATTGTGGCAGACAGTCGCTACGAAGAGCAACACTTTTTGGGCATTTTCGAGCATTTGAAGCATACCTTTGGATTGATCCGGCTGCACAGCAATCGTGTCTTGTACGAAGAGCCTCAAGAAAAACCAAAGGGGAGTCGTGGTGCGCCTCGTAAGCATGGGAAACCTTTCAAGTTGAATAGTAGCCATCGTGCTGAAGATCGAAGTGAGACCTTTCAACTTGGGAAACAAACTGTGCGGGTACGAGCCTGGTACAAACTACACTTCAAGAAACTGGCGACCTTGATCGGCACTCTGGTACAAGTGGAATTCCTGAAAGAAGATGGAACGCCACGCTATAAAAGACCGATGTGGTTATTCTGGACAGGACCGCAAAGCATTTCTCTTTCAGATCTGTGCCGTATGTATCTTTGGCGTTTTGCGATTGAGCACATGTTTCGGTTTCTGAAACAACACATGGGGCTCAACAGCAATCGGTCTCCGAGTCTGGTGAGCGCCCAGCAATGGATGTGGTTGTGCGCTTTGGCATATTGGCAATTGCTTCTCATGCGTGATGCGGTGCAGGAAGATTATCCAGCTTGGTATCCGCGCAGCAGACAACAGCGCGCCAAACTGACCCCTTATCAAGTGCAACGCTCCGCTTTGGCATTTTGTTGGAGTTGGGTACACCCGCCTCCAAGCCCAGACCCGCAGGAAAAGGCAAAGGTAGGCAGATGAATTATTGTCCACCGCCGCGTGTTCGTTATCCTGTGGTGTTCAAGCAAAAAAGCTCAGGTTTCGGCTTCTGCCAGTCCATAATTGGTATTTGCTTTTCAGTTTTTAATGTTCAGATCAATCGCACAACTCTTGTGCGCCACTTTGCTACTCTAAACTCAAGTGATAATGATGACTCAAATAATATCGAAATTTATGCTCCGTCAGAGCAAAATGTAAAAATCGTTAGCTCTGGTTCTTGGTATTCTCTTTCGCCGGATCATTTGGATATATTTATTTACGACTCTCAATCCAAGACTATGTATATTGGCGGGTTGAGCAATTTAGAGCTTTCGAGTTTTCCAATTGATTCTAATCCATCAAATGTTTTTTGGTCGCCTAAGGATAATCGTCTAGTCGTTGAGGCACCTTCTGGTGTCATTAAGTTGATTAATTATCTTGATTCTCAGTTGATAGATTTAGGAACGGGGAGTAATGTTATTTGGTCTCCAGATGGTGAAAAAATAGCTTTAATTTCTGGCGAGTATTATAAGGATGAATTAATGGCGTTGCAGCTTTGGTCAAAAGATGGAGTAGCAGATGATAGTCTTAACGTTGAGAATGCAGTTATTGTAGATTTTTCTTGGGGTGCCAACTCATCGGACTTTGCTTATGTTGCTACATATAAAGAAGGAAAAAACTATAATAGCACAATGTATTTAGATGGATATATTCTAGATAAACCATCTCAGATAGGAAGCGTGGCAATGTTGCCCGACGGAAATATTGCATATGGTGCTAATTATTATGATACCTTAATCGATGTCGACAATAATTATAAAGAAACCTCATTGCCAAGCCCGTATTATTCACTACAATCAATTGCCTCCGACTTAGTTTTGTTAAGTTCCTATAGCGAGGAGTTCTTCTTAGTTGATAAGGATGGACTCCATGAGTTTCTATTTGGGAGTGATTATTGGTCTCTTAAGTGGCATTTTGTAAACAGTGATTTATGGCTATTCTCGGGTGAAGAAGCTTATGCCCCCTTGTTGGATGAGAAAAAGACATTTGATATTTCACAAAACTCAACAGTTATAGCTTGGACTCCAAACGGGTATTATCCAAATATAATGCTTTTACCAGAATATACGGCTCCAATAGTTGGTTCCATATTAGTTTGTACATGGAAACCTGAAAATGATAAAGAGATCTTTTTGCGACAGTGTGGTTGTGGTGAATTTGAATGCAATTGTAAGGATGATTACAGAGGGTTTTGGAAAGAAGATCGAATTTGGTCACGAGGTAGACCTGGTGTCGAACAATACTTCACTCAATTAGGAGGGTCTTGTTCGGATCAGTAACTTTCGTATTGGTATTTTGCACTGGTCATATCCCTATGGAGAATGGATACTACCCATTCTCCATCTTCCATTAACCATCAGTTATAATCCTCCCCGCAATCTAAACTGAATACTGACTACTGGACACTGAAAACTATGTCTTCTTTCCAAGAAATCATCCTCAAACTCCAAGACTTCTGGGCATCCAAGGGATGTCTCATCACACAGCCCTACTACACCCAGGTCGGCGCAGGGACGATGAACCCTGCCACCTTCCTGCGCGTGCTTGGACCCGAACCGTGGAACGTCGCCTACGTCGAGCCGTCTGTGCGCCCCGATGACGGGCGTTATGGCGAGAACCCCAACCGCTTCCAACTCCACACCCAATTTCAGGTCATCCTCAAACCCGATCCTGCCGCAGGTCCCGCAGGGCGGGAGGGACCGCAGGAACTCTACCTCGAGTCGCTCAAAGCCCTCGGTATTGATCCGCGCCAGCACGATATCCGCTTCGTGGAAGATAACTGGGAACAGCCCGCCATCTCCGCGTGGGGCTTGGGTTGGGAGGTCTGGCTCGACGGGCAGGAGATCACGCAGTTCACCTACTTCCAGCAGATGGGCGGCGTCGCGCTCGACCCCGTCTCGGTCGAGATCACCTACGGTCTCGAACGCATTCTCATCGCGCTCAATAACGCCAAAGCCATCTGGGATGAACAATACGGCGCAGGCGTCACCTACGGCGAGATCCGCCGTCAGGAAGAGTTCGAACACTCCAAATATTATTTCGAGACCGCCGACGTCGAACGCGTCCGCGCCATGTACGACCTCTTCTCCGCCGAAGCCGACGCCTGTCTCGCCGCCGGTCTCATCGTCCCCGCGCACGACTACGTCCTCAAATGCTCGCACTGCTTCAACATCCTCGACACCCGCGGCGCCATCTCCGTCGCCGAACGTCAAACCCTTCTTCCGTCGCATCCGCAATTAGCCAGGAGTGGCAGTCAGTTACAGGGGAGCAGCGCAGAATCTTGAGTATCCGCTGTTAAAGAAAAGGGAATAGTGAAT
>JADJBU010000009.1 GCA_016703605.1 Candidatus Villigracilis adiacens
CCTTTGCGCCGCTCGCAGGATTTAAAATTGCGATCATTGCCCTGACCAGCGACTCTCGGCGTGAAGAACTGTCCCTTGTCACCGCGGCCGGACCCATCAAAGCTTGAAACGCCTCCCCCATCACGTGCGCGGACGCGGATTGCAGCGACAAACCAGATAACTCTCCCAATCCATATCGCAGGGCTTTGTCATCCAGATAAAACTTGTCCTCATCCGTTATCAAATGAGGGAAGTTTTCTTTCAACAAAGGCAACAGTAATTCATTGCGGTTCCGTTTGTCCAGAAAATCCGCAATCACATCCTGGGCATTGGTTCTTTCCGCAACGATCTTGGCACAACAGCAGATTGGACAGAGTCGGACGTGATTTTCCGACCGACTTGAATTGCTGTTTGAATAAAGATATAAAGTTTCTTGAACGCGGACGCGTAGATCTTTTCGCTCGAATCCAATTGCTCATCGAGACCCGAAAGCCTGATTTGATAAGCAACGCCAAGTTCTCGAATTGATTTAGGTAAGGTGTTTTTTGGCATAATAAATCCAGTGACTTGTAACAGTATACTTGGATTAGATGATTATGAGTAGCGTGCCGGATTCCACCAGTCCGCTTCAGCGGACTTCGTACCAATAGCACGGGCGATTTATCCCCGTGCATCCCCGTGCTGACTGACAGCGCAAAACCAACCCCCTCGAAACCGAACCAACCTCCCCGCTTGCCCTGAGTGGCGCCGCGGCGCCATCGAAGGGGCGCGCGAAGCGAAATCATCCGCTTCCCAAATCCCTCGCTCTTCATTCATCCTTCATCACTTCGACAGGCTCAGCGCAAGCCTTCTCAATTCATCCTTTCCCTCACACCTCCCCCTCCATCCTCTCCACCTCCCCATCCGTTCCCTCCATCCGCGCATCCGTTACCCCATCCGCTGAGTACAGCCTCAACCCTCCCCCCATCCCCGTCAACAAATCCCGCGTTCTAACACCCAACACCGCCTTCGCCGCCTCGACTCCCGAAGCCGTGACCCCCGCCACGCCGTGGCTGGTCGTGCTTTGACCGCACAGGAACAGCCCCTCGAACTCGGTCTTCGACGTGAACCCCAGCGGACCCACCTGCGACGGCGACTTCCCCGATCCCCGTACAAATTGCCGCGCGTCGCGTTCAGATAATGCTCGTTCGACAGCGGCGTGCCGAGACTCCAAAACACGATATGCCTGCTCAACCCAGGGATGTGCTTCTCCAGCCCGCGCACCATTCGCCACGCCAGGTCTTCCTTCATCGCCTCGTAATCGGCGGGACGCGCGCCATATTTTGTATTCGCCCACTTCTCGAACGCCTCATAGCCCACGAACGCGAACGACTCGCAGGTATGATGTCCCGCCGTCGCCCCCGTCGCGTGCATCTTCGACGGGTCTTTCAACGTCGTCACGGTCAGGAACATCCCAGGCGGCGTCTCCTCGCGCATCAGCGCGTCGGTCAAACCGTCCGCGTAAATCTTGTCCACGTCCGCGTGATCGTAGTACCACATATTGCCTGAGTCGAGTCCCCGCGCCGCGCAGATCCATGTCCGTCGCAAAAAACAAACTCAGGCACGACGTCGAATACGTCACCCCGTCCAACTTGCGCTTCAACTTCGCCGACAAATGTTCGCGCCCGATCAACTTGCCAAACGTCACTTCGGGATCGGCATTGGAGATGACGACTCCCGCGCGGATCTCCTCCCCCGATTCCAATTCGACTCCCAAAACTTTTCTCCCCTCCATCATGATCCGCTTCACCCTTGACTTGAGCCTGATCTGCCCACCCGAGCGTTTCAGCCCCCGAACGAACGCGCGCGGAATCGTGAACGCGCCGCCCATCGGATAGTATCCGCCATTGAGGTAGTGATCCGTGATCCCCGCGTGCATGAATGCCGACACCTTTGACGGCGGCAAGCCATGATCCCCCGACTGTCCCGCCAGCACGCCGCGCAGAACGGGGTCGTTGATGTGCGCGTTAATCAAGTCCGCGCCTGTGGCACGCATCCATTTGAGAATATTCCCCGCGCCCTTCGCCGCCTCCAACGGCTTGTCCATCCTGCCGATGTTACGCAGCCCGCGAATCATCGCATCCATGTCCGCGAAATAACCGTCAATCCCCTGCGCCTCATGCGGAAAATGTCCCTTCAACCGCTCGATTAAATTTTCCCTGCCTTTTGGGAAATCCACCTGCTTCTCGCCAACGACAATGTGATCGTACCCATCGGGATTGAGTTCGATGAACGCCAAATCCTGCGACACATCCAACCCATCATAGATTCGCCGCAACCCTCCGCCCTCCTGCAAATCGCCGATGTAATGCACCCCAGGGCTGAACCGATACCCGTTCAACGTGAACGAATGAGTCCACCCGCCAGGTCGGTCATGCTGTTCCAACACCAACACCCTCTTCCCCGCCCGCGCCAACGCTACCGCCGCAGTCAACCCGCCCGCGCCCGAACCGATGATGATTACGTCGTAGTCTGTCATGACAAATCTCCGTTTATTTGTGATAGTCCGCTTTAGCGGGGTTTGTAGGAATAGCGCGGGGGTTCATCCCCGCGCGGGAGTGGGGCGAAAATAAAGCCTGATGGGTCGGGTGACGCCGCGCGACGCACATCTCGGATTGCTTGGGATTGTTTATTTCGTTACAACGAAAGTTACGCGATAGTCATCAGGGTCAATCTACGAAGTCGAATACTGGGGAAATGGCAATCTCAATGGTTACGGTCACCGGACCGCTCACGGCGCATTCGATCTTCAGCGGACAGCGCTGGTCGTCGGGGACGCCGGTCAGGCTGACGATCAAACCGGTTCCCTGCATCGCCGCCTCCTGCCCCGGCGCAAGCGTAAACTCCTCGCCGGTTTGCGGCGCGATCTGCGGAGGGGGGCGCGACGGGTTGACATGCAGACACCGCTGCGGCAAACAAAAAGAAATTGGATGGCGTTTTTCATTCCTGCTCCATTTTATGTCCTATGCGCTTCGAAGTATAACAGCGAACAATCGGGGAACTGTTCCGCCCAGTCGGGTGTGTGCAAGCAAAGGTTGTTAGTTTGGACTGCAAAAACTTGCCCTGAGCCTTCGAAGGGTCTCCCGATTTTTCTCGAAAGTCAGGAGATGCCGCCACGGCGTCACTCTGCGCCGCTTTCGACTCCATGCCTGATATATTTTGCTTGCACATTTCTCCACCGTACATCCCAAATCCCAACCCGGGCAAGCCGGAAAAGATCTACCACAGAGGGCACAGAGACCACAGGGAAAACCTCTTGTTACTCTCCGTGAACTTTAGGATCGCTGTGGCGGAAAACACTTTCACAAAAAACTTGTAAGGCGCTAAAGGTCTGTTTCTCCTTCGTATAAATCACCGATTAATCGGCAAGACCTTTAGGGTTTCTTTACGAAGAAAACGTAAGGCAGCAAAATAAATAAAAAATCCGCCATCGTGTGATGGCGGATTTCGCAAACCTGGATTACTTCTTTTCTTCGCCTTCGTCAGCCTTCTTGCCGCGTTCCACGCTGAGTTCCGGTGAAGTTTCAGCCGCGGCGGCTTCGCCGTTACCCGCGCCCTGGGCAGTTTCCTCTTTGATAATCGTGACCACGGCGATGGTTTCCTCGGGGTCAGCCAAAAGTCGAATCTTATCCGAAACCGAAAGATCGCGCACGCGGATCAGGTCGCCGATCTGCTTGAGCATGGCGATATCCACATCGATACGCTCGGGCAGGTCGCCGGGAAGCATTCCACTTCGAGCCGTTCCAGGTTGTGAACAAGGATACCGTTGTAATCCTTCACAGCTCCTGAAACGCCGACGAACGCAAGACCGACGCTGGTGCGGATCTTTTCGTTCATATCCACAGCCAGAAAATCAACATGGGTCAGGGAACCCTTGATGTAATCGCGCTGGCGTTCGCGCACGAGGGTCGGGTAGGACGCCCCGTCCACTTCGATTGTGATCAGGCTGGAGGATGTCAACTTGCTCAACGCCAGACCCGCGCTATGCGCTTCCATCACGATCGAGATCGGTTCAAAGGTGACGCCCATAGATCACCGCTGGAAGTTTTCCCTCCCGGCGCAGGGCTTTCACCTGTTTGCCGGTCACGTCGCGTTTATCTGCCTTCAAAACCACTTTTTCCATCTTGCTTTGCTCCTCGGGCGCCTCTCACCCCGCCTTAACAGGGTTACCTTCGCCCTCAAAAAATTTTTTTGTTCCACCGCACAAAACGCGCCTCCTTGCCGGAGGCGCACGGTGGGAACGGGCTGGATTTTATTCCCCCACGCGGGTTTCGTCAAGGAAGCCATGCGCAGTGTCAGCGCAAAAGTTGACACTGCGCATCAAACCTGATAACATTCATCGAAATTAACCGTATGTAAAAGGAGAAAAAACATGCTCCAGGAAATTACCACCCAGATTTTTTCGCTCACCCCCGCTGCCAGTGAAGCGGTCAAAAACATCCTCACCGAACGCAATCTCGAGGGATACGCCCTGCGTGTGTACGTGGCGGGCGGCGGTTGCTGCGGCGTCAACTTTGGGATGGCGCTCGATAACAACTTCCGCGATGTCGACTCGACCTTCGAAAGCAACGGCGTGAAAGTCGTTGTGGACGAGGTTTCCATCGAATACTTGCGCGACGCCACGGTGGATTATGTGAATGACCCCGTTCGCGGCGCAGGGTTTGCCGTCAACAGTCCAAACGCAAAGGAACACGGTCACAGCCACGGCGAAGGCGGGTGCGCCTGCGGCGGGTCTTGCAGTTGCAATAACTGATTTTGACAAATTACAAAACTGGACAGTTTTCACTGTCCAGTTTTTATTTACAGAACGGATGTTAAAGCGCTATCTCCCGCGCAGGAAGGAGATCAGGGCGCCAAAGCCGCCAATGAATCCAAGCGCGATGATAAGCAGTCCCGCCGGAACGCGGTTCCCCGAATCGAGGTTCGGAAGAAAAGTTGGAACCACCAGCGCAGGCGGAGGCGTGAAGGTGGGCAGGCGCGTCGGGGTGACCGGGTCAATGAAAGCCGCCGCAAGGGTCGGGTCAATCGTCGGCGTGGAAAGCGGCGTCGGCGTGCTCGGCGCGGGAATTCTGGGAAGCCGTCCCGTTTTGATGATGGTTACATACGGTCCGTACACCCAGGCAACGGAGCCGGGTACGCCCGGGTAGTACACCTGAATCCAATTCTCGTCCTCCGAAATCCCCAACGCGGGCACTTCCTGCCCGACCAAAAGAACGCCGACTGATGGGTACAAATACGAACTCGGACCTGAATAGACGTTGACGATCTCAAGATCGAGGTTGACGCGCACGATCATGCCGGTGGGAGTTCCGGTGACGGTTGGGATCGAACCTGTAGGCTGCTGCGCCGCCACTCTTGTCTGCGAAGGGGCGAAGACCAGCGAAAGCGCGCCTGCCCCAATGACGACCAGCGCAACTATCAGGCGGTTAACCAGTTTCGGCATAATGAATTTACCTGCGGATCAACGAAAGCAGGAACCCGATCACCCCAAGAACGGCAAGGGCAATAATAATGGAAGCCCACGGCACGTTTGTGAAGGTCTGCCCGGAGGGTTCGAAGGTAGCCGCCGCGAGCGTGGGAGCCGGTGTATAGGTCGGCAGGCGCGTGCCGGTGGGTTGGATGATAAATTGAGCCGCCAGGGTCGGGTCGATGGTGGATGTGGCGGGCGGCACCGGGGTTGGAGGCGGCTCCACAATTTGAAGCGTGCTGCCCAGCGGTGAAACCTGCACCAACGGTGAGTAGACCCAGCCCTTCCCGCCGGGAGCGGGGGCGAACTCGATCTGAATCCAATCGCCGCCGGGAGAACGACCAAAAGCAGGGGCGGTCGAGCCGGTCAGAAGAGTCCCGACAACAGGGTACACTGTCGAACTCGGTCCGAGGCGGACGTTGATCTGCGGTTCGGTGGTGGTGACGGTGATGAATAAACCGGTCACAGCGGCGGGGGTATCCGTCGGTTGCTGGGCAAGGACCGGGTCCGGGGAGGAGGCGGGGGAAAATCCAATAAGAAGGAGAAGGATCGAAATTGCGGTGAAGAGGGGAAACTTGTGAGTGGTCATTTCGTAAATTTCTGAAAGGAGAATCGCAAAGGCGATTATAATCGAGTTATGGAAAGGAAAATCTTTCACGGAACGATCAAGCCTGTGGATATTGCACAGGCATTGCTTGCCGAGTTCAACCAGGGCAACATGCGCGCGCAAACCCTCGGTCACAGCGACCGGCTGGTGGTGCAATTGGGGACGAGACCCGACGCGATGTCGGGCGGGCAGACAGCCATGACGGTAACCATCCAATCTCTTGAAGACGAGGGGATCATGGTGGAGTTGGGGCAGCAAGCCTGGCTTGGGGTGGCGGCGAGCCTGGGTATGAGCGCGCTTGCCGCGATCAAAAACCCGTTTTCGTTATTGGGGCGGCTGGATGATATTGCCCAGGATATCGAGAACCTGCAAATAAAGGAAAAAATCTGGCTGGTGATATCAAAGGCGGCTCAGGCGGCGGGAGCGTCTGCCGAATTGTCTGAAAACCTGAGGCGCACAACCTGCGAATACTGTCATGTGGCGAACCCGGTCGGAGCGCCATCCTGCGGCGCGTGCGGGGCGCCCCTGGGAAGGGTGCAGCCTGGAACCTGTCCGCATTGCGGGTTTGTGGTCAAACCCGGCGTTCGGTCCTGCCCCAACTGCAACAAGCCGCTATTCTAAAATTTCAAAATGAACCTGAACGAACTTGAGCGCCGCCTCCAGACCCTGATCGAGGTTGACCTGTTGAAGGTCCTGCCGGGTAAAAAGGTGGAAGATGCGATCGCGCAAAAACTGGCAGCCGCCATCCAAAAGAACGGGATCGCCTCCGAGGGGGCAATCGTCATCCCGGATGTTTATACGCTTGTTCTGAATCCAGAAACCGCCAGCGCCTGGGCGGATAAAAACCTCGTTACAGTTATCTTGCATTCCATCTCCGCGGTCGCCCGGGAAGCGGGTTTTAAGTTTACAATAGCGCCGACCGTCAGTGTGGCGACTGACGAAAGTATTCCAAAAAATGATGTCGAAATTTTGACGTCCCACCGGATTGAAGCAATGGCAGAGACGAACGCAACCCCCCTGGAAAACGAAGACAACGACAAATCTGGAGATAAGATACCGGATAATTCCTTCCTCATTGTGGAAGGCGTAAAGATATTCCCGCTCAACATGTCCGTGGTCAACATTGGACGCAGGCTGGACAATCAACTGGTCATCGACGATCCGCGCGTCTCGCGCAACCACGCCCAATTAAGGGCGATCAAGGGACGTTTTGTCGTCTTCGACCTGAACTCCACCGGCGGGACATTCGTCAACGGGCAGCGGACAAGCCAGAGCGTGCTCTACCCGGGCGACGTCATATCGCTGGCGGGCGTGGCGCTGATCTTCGGGCAGGATAATCCCCCTCCGCGCCCCGACCTGAAAGACACCGCCCCATTCAAGAACCAGGGATATGAAGACCGCCCCACGGCAGCCCTGAATAAAGACCATACCACGGCTGACTTTAGAAAAAAATGAGCGGAGTTATCGTCCTTGCCCTGAGACTCCTCGCAACGGCGGCGTTATATGGGTTTCTCGCATGGGCGTTTATATTCCTGTTCCGCGAAACGCGCCGCCAGGCAGTAACGCTCACAAACCGGCGCGTGCCGGGCATCGGAATTATGATCAAATTCCCCGGCGGGCATGGAACCCTGCGGCACTTCAACCAGGCAGCCATCACCATCGGACGCGACCCCGGCTGCGACATCCCCTCTCGAACGACACCGTCTCGGCGCGCCATGCCCACCTGATATACCACCACAACCAGTGGTGGATTGAAGACCTCGCCTCCACCAATGGCACAAAACTGAACGACACCCCAGTCTCCATCCCCACCGTCATCACCTCGGGCGACGAACTCCAATGCGGCGGCATCAGCCTGAGCGTCAGCCTTTCTGAAAACGTCGTCATCGAACCCACCCAGCGTCTCGAAAAACGCAATACATCCCCGCTGCAATGAGTCATTCAGCGCAAGGGCGCCTCCTGCAATGGGCAGCGCTCTTTCTTTTTTTGCAATCCAGCATCCTTACCCTCTCCCCGGCAGTGCGCGAACGCAGCTGGAACGTGGATTATAGACTCTCGCATTGGGTTGGCTTTTTCGCCTGGGCGGCGCTGACCTACCTCATCCACCGCCTCCTGACAAAAACCCTGCCCGAGCGGGATGTATACATCTTCCCGGCGGCATCCCTGTTGACAGGCTGGGGATTGCTCGCCATCTGGCGGCTTGATGAAAGTTTCGGCTTGAAGCAAACCGCCTGGCTCCTCATCTCATCCCTGACCCTCATCATCCTGCTGCGCCTGCGCAAAGACCTTTCCTTCCTTAGAAACTACAAATACATCTTCCTCAGCGCCGGGCTGCTGATCACCGCCCTCACCCTGATCTTTGGAACCAACCCGCTGGGCATCGGTCCGCGCCTGTGGCTCAACCTCGGCGGCGTATACTTCCAGCCCTCCGAACCGCTCAAAGTCCTGCTGGTCATCTACCTCTCCGCATACCTCGCAGACCGCGCCAGCATCCGCCTTTCATCCATCCCGCTGCTCGTCCCAACTGTCGTCGTCACCGGGCTGGCATTGCTCCTGCTGGTCGTTCAACGCGACCTCGGAACCGCCTCCATCTTCATCATGATCTTCACCGTCTTCCTGTTCATCGCAACCGGCAAACGGCGCATCCTGATCGGAACCGGAAGTTTCCTGCTCGCCGCCCTGCTGATCGGATACTACTTCGTAGACATCATTCATGCCCGCGTCGTGGGCTGGCTCAACCCCTGGGGCGACCCAACCGGCAACTCCTACCAGATCATTCAATCCCTGCTGGCAGTTGCAAACGGCGGCATTCTGGGAAGGGGATTGGGAATTGGGAGTCCGCTGCTGGTGCCGGTCTCCATCTCAGACTTTATCTTCGCTGCAATTTCGGAAGAAGCGGGTCTTGCCGGAACTTTGGGACTGGTCTGCCTCATCTGGCTGATTCTCAGCCGCGGCTTGATCATCGCCCTGCGCGCGCCGGACCAGTTCCGGCGTTACCTGGCAGCTGGCATCACCGCCTACCTTGGAATCCAAAGCCTGCTCATCATCGGCGGCAACCTGCGCCTCCTCCCGCTAACCGGCGTCACCCTGCCCTTCGTCTCCTATGGCGGCTCCTCGTTACTAACATCCTTCCTGGCGCTCTATTTACTTCTCACCACCAGCCATGTCGAAGACGATGAGCCTGCGCCAATAAAAGAATCACGCTCCATTTCCACCTTATCCGGCATCTTTGCCGTCGGGTTTGCCGCCTGCGCCATTGGCGGAGCCTGGTGGGCAATTGTCCGCGGAGACGACCTGCTGGCCCGCACAGACAACGCCCGCCGCGCCATAGCAGACCGTTACGTCCTGCGCGGCGAACTGGTGGACAGCGCCAACACGCCGCTCCATGTCACAACCGGCGAAAGCGGCTCATACATCCGAAAATACCTGTATCCAGATTTGGCTCCGATAATTGGCTATACGCATCCTGTGTACGGTCAAGCCGGGCTTGAAGCGAGTCTCGACGAATATCTGCGCGGCTTACAGGGCAACCCGTCCAGCCTGATCTTAACCAACCAATTGGTCTATGGAACCCCTCCCCCCGGTTTGGATGTGCGCCTCAGCCTCGACCTCTCCCTTCAAACCAGGGCAGACGAATTACTCGGAACCCACACCGGCGCGATCATTCTGATGAATGCCGAAACGGGTGAAATCCTGGTGATGGCATCTCACCCCGCCTTCGACCCAAACCTATTGGATGAACAAGGCAATGCGCTCTCGCAGGACAAAAACTCGCCCCTGCTCAACCGCGCCACACAGGGGCTTTACCCCCTGGGCGGCGCCATGCTGCCGGTCATCCAAGCCGCATTCGACGGGGATATTCCGTCTGACGCGGCCATGCTTTCATTCCTCGGTGAGGCGGGTCTGCTTGATGCGCCGCTCATCGCCATGCCGGTTGCAAAACGGGAAATGACCAACGAGATCGAAGACCTGCGCGCCAGTCCGTTGCAGGTTTGTCTTGCGGCGGCGGCGGTCAGTTATCAGGGAGTTTTGCCCGCGCCGCGGATCGCAACCGCCGTCAACACCCGCGAACAGGGATGGGTGGTGCTTCCGGCGTTGACTGAAGCCCGGGAGTTGATTCAACCCAAGGCGGCGGCGGAGGCGGCTCTTTCCCTCCTCAAGGAAAATGGGACGTTCTGGAGTCATTCCGCCCGGGGGCGCATCAACAAAACCACGGTGACATGGTTCATCGCCGGGACCCCGCCCGATTGGCAGGGCGCGCCGCTTGTGTTGGTGGTCGCGCTGGAGGAGGACAACCCAAAATTTGCGGAGACGCTCGGCGAACGTTTGTTGAACGCGGCATTGGGGCGGTAATTGGCGTATTTAACCCCGTCACCTTGTTGTTAATGGCTGATGTTACGCACCCTCCCGAAGATTTTGATGAAAAACGAGCCTGAATTACGAGAATGTCGCCACGCGACGCAAGAATTTCACTGACAAGATACTAAAGGTCTTATGGATATCCCGTGAGAATCCGCGTATCCGTGTCCAAAAAGTTTTGGCTTATCTATGAAAAGCGCGCAGGTTCTGTATATGAGCCAAAGTTTTTCAAAGAGCCGACTTCACGATGACTTGCAGGTTGTTTGCACAAAATTCAGGGGGCAGGTCTGCATTCAATAAAAAACTCACCTTACGCGCGATGTCATGCTGAGTAAATCCACGGCGGGAAGGAACGCCGTTCCAAGAAAAGGAAACAAGAGATTCAGCCGCGGATTACGCGAATTTTCGCGAATTGTTTTTAATAATCCGCGTCAATCTGCGAAATCTGCGGCAAATGGGTTTGAAAACCCCTTGTTTCTTTGGAGCGAAGCGAAAGCAGTTCTACGACTGTCCCAGAGACCCTTCGCTCCACTCAGGTGACAATCTGAAGGGAGAACTGCGTAAGGTGAGTAAAAAAGCCGGGAGCATCTCCCGGCTTCGTAGTCTACTGTGACGGATTAAATTCCGGGGTCGTTATCTTTCGCGCCGTAGCCGGACCGCTCTTGAAGAATTCGTAGTTCTTCTGGATATCAGGGGTGAGGTCGACGCTTTCGCCGGCGGCGAGCTGGCGGGTGGTTTCGAGCACGACCTGCTTGCCGTGGTGATTGGACGCTTCATAATGTCCGGTGAGTCCGACGTTGCTGATGGACTCTCCGCCCTTGGCGACATACGCGGCGGGGACTTCGTCTTCGGGGAAGATCGCCGCATACGGGCATTCGGGCACGCACGCGCCACAATCAATGCAGGTATCGGGGTCGATGTAGATCCAGGGCCATTCATTGAGGGGGGCTCCCGGGATCATGCATTCCACGGGGCAGACTTCGATGCAACCGCGGTCACGCACACACAGGCTGGTAATAATATGGGTCATGAGTTTTCTCCTTGTGGGATATTATACAAACAAGTCGCGCTTATTATAACTTCCTTTGCAGGCATGACAAGGTGGAAACGAAAGGTGTCGCAAGGTTTTCCTCTGCAGACTCCATGACCTCAGAGGTAAAAAATGGATGACCCCGCCAAATATCAAAGAGCCTTTCTAACTACCGGTAAAGTCCATTCTACAGCGAGCTACTCGCTCATATACCCGGCAACCATCTTCGAAAACAACTCGAACGCCGCCTGCACATCCACTTTTTGAGGATCGAGCAGCCACTGAATCTGCAACCCGTCCACAACTGCCAGGATGAGCGTGGTAAGTTCCTCCGGGTTCACGTCGCGGCGGAAGCGGGGCTGGTTCATGCGCAGAAACTGCTCCACATACATCTCGCGCACGCGGCGGTAACGCTCCACAAAAAAATCATGGGAGGGGTGGTCGCTTCGGACGCTTTCCCCCACCAACACCACGAACAGTTGAATCAACCCCGGGGTCTTTTGCTCTTCGATCAGCACGCCCTCGTGAAGTTTCAGAATTTCAAAGACGCTCTTCTTTTCCTTTTGGAGCATCCCGGAATATCGTTCGACCTCCTTCCGGTCGTGATATTCCAACACGCCCTGCAACAAGTGAACCTTGCTGGGGAAGTAATGCAAGACGCCCGGCTCGGTCAGCCCGGTCGCCTCGGCGATCCGCGCCAGGGTTGCGCCTTGAAAGCCGTACTCGCCAAAGAGCGCCGTGGCTTTTTCGAGAATCTCATCCTTGCGGTCACGTCGCACGCGTTTAGGTTTTGCTGGGGAGGTTGATTTTGCCATGCCCCGATTATATACGTTTTTGCAAATTATTTACCTAGCACTAGTTAGGTAAGAAGGGTAAAATCGGTCAAAATTTTTCAAGGAGAGGCACATGACAAACTGGGATCACACAACCGATGTACTCATCGTCGGCACGGGCGGCGGCGGGATGACAGCTGCATTGGTCGCGAAGCAGGCGGGGCTGGATGTTTTGATGGTCGAGAAATCGGAATACTACGGCGGCTCGACGGCTCTTTCCGGGGGCGGGCTGTGGATTCCGAACAATTATCTTTTGCAACGGGACGGCTTGGACGACTCGCTCGAAAAGGCGCGCACGTATTTGCAAAGCACCGTCGGGAATCGCACGCCGCAATCCTTGCAGGACGCGTATCTTGAAAACGCCCCGGAGATGGTGAAATATCTGGCAGGCAATTCGCACGTCCGCTTTCAACGCGCGAAGGGCTACGCCGATTATTATCCCGAACGACCCGGCGGCATGGCGGACGGGCGCGCGCTCGAAGCCGCTCCCTTCAACGGCGCGAAACTCGGCAGTGACTTCCCGCAACTGCGCCCGATGAGTCTCGAAGCCCCGGCGGGATTGGCGTTCAGCATCGGCGAATTCAACAAACTGGGCATGATCACATCCACCTGGGCGGGCAAATGGACGGCGCTCAAAGTGGGCATTCGGACAATTTTCAATATCCTGACCGGCGTGAAATATCTGACTCTGGGTCGGACGTTGATCGCGCGCCTGCGGCTCTCGCTCAAAGATGAAAACGTCCCCATCTGGCTGAACTCGCCGCTCAAAGAGATCGTGATCGAGAATGGCGCGTGCGTGGGAATCGTCGTCGAAAAAGATGGCAAGCCGATTCGGATTCGCGCAAACAAAGGCGTAGTCCTGGCGGCGGGCGGATTCGATCACAACCAAGCCATGCGCGAAAAATATCAGAAGGCGCCCGTCAACCACGAGTGGAGTTCGGGCAACCCTGCCAACACCGGCGATACGATTCAAGCGGGGATGAAGATCGGCGGGAAGATCGACCTGATGGACGATGCCTGGTGGGGACCGACCAGCGTCCCGCCGAACGCGCCGCCCATGTTCCACGTCGGCGAACGCTCGTACCCGGGCGGGATCATGGTCAACGCGGCAGGCAAACGGTTCACGAATGAAGCGGCGTCCTACGTTGAAGTCGTCCACGCGATGTACGAGAAGCATACCAAAGAAGTCCCGCACGTCCCCGCGACCTTCATCATGGACAGCCGCTATCGCAGTAAATATATTTTCGGCACGCTCTTCCCGATGCAGGCGATTCCCGAATCCTATTTCACGAGCGGATATTTCAAACGCGCCGACACCATCGAAGAGTTGGCGAAGCAATGCGGCATGGATCCCAGGACTCTTGCCGAAACGATTCAACGCTTCAATCAATTCGCCCTCAGCGGCGTGGACGAAGATTTCCGTCGCGGTGACAGCGCCTACGACCGCTACTACGGCGACCCGACCGTGAAGCCCAATCCCTGCCTTGCGCCCATCCAGAAGCCGCCGTTCTACGCGGTGCAGATGGTGGCAGGCGATCTTGGCACGAAGGGCGGGCTGGTGATGGACGAACACGCGCGCGTCCTGCGCGAAGACGGCTCGGTGGTTTCGGGTTTGTACGCGGTCGGCAACAACTCCGCTTCGGTGATGGGCAACACCTACCCCGGACCGGGCAGCACCATCGGACCTTCGATGACGTTCGGCTACATCGCCGCAAAACACATCGCGGGCGGAAAGATTCGTCCGTTGGGAAATTGCCGTAACTAAATAAACAAAGTACCCAAAGGTTACAGGGAAAACCTGTGCAACAGGTTCACTAAAACCTTCTGGGACAAAGTTTCAAACTCAATTTGTAAGTCGCTAAGAATATCGCTTCATGAAAACTCAAAACAAAATCATCGTCGTCACGGGCGGCGGGAACGGCATCGGGCGCGAACTGGTTCTACATCTGCTGAACAAAGGCGCGCGCGTCGCCGCGCTCGACATCAGCGAAGCGGGTCTAAAAGAGACGGCGGAACTCGCGGGCGGCAAAAAGACAAACTGTCACCGCACGTCGTCAACATCACCGACCGCGCGGCGGTGGAAGCCCTGCCCGAACAGGTCATCGCCAAACACGGCGCGGTGGACGGGGTGATCAACGTCGCGGGCATCATCCAGCCCTTCGTGCGCATCAAAGACCTGGAGTACGCCGCCATCGAGCGCGTGATGAACGTCAATTTCTACGGCACCCTCTACATGACCAAGACCTTCCTGCCGCACCTGCTCAAACGTCGAAAGCGCACATCGCCAACGTCTCCAGCATGGGCGGATTTCTCCCGTGCCGGGGCAGGGCATCTACGGCGCGTCGAAGGCGGCGGTCAAATTGATGACCGAAGCGCTGCCTCCGAACTCTCGAACACCAACGTCAAAGGTGACGGTCATCTTTCCCCGGCGCCATCGGCACCAACATCGCGGGCAATTCAGGCGTGGGTGACGGTTTGAAGGTGGACGCGTCGAGCAATCCAACGCGCCATGAAAGATCCTGCCTCCCAGCAAAGCCGCGGAGATCATTGTGGACGGGATCGACGCGACGAGTATTCGGAAATTTTGGTCGGGCGCGATTCGCGTTCGCTGAACTTCATCTATCGCCTCAGTTCCAAACACGCGGCAAGATTTATTTCAAAGCAAATGGCGTCGTTGTTTGCGGAGTGAGGCTGTAAATACTCCATACAATAAAACGGCACGATAACCCAGAAAAAAAAAGCTCTACCGTACACCCCAAAACCCTAAAGGTCTGTTTTGCCTTCGCAAATGACCGATGAGTGCGAACCTTTAGGGTTTCTTTACGAAGGAAATGTACGGCAGCAAAAAAAATAAAACAGGATATATACATGCCCCGCGTTTCCATCAATACGCCTGCCCCGGATTTCCCCACCTGACCGATTACACCGGCAAGGCTTTCAAATTATCAGCCCTGCGCAACCATAAGAATGTGCTGTTGGTCTTCAACCGCACATTTGCCTGACCATTCTGCCAAAAGCATATGGCGCAGTTGCGCCAGGATCATCAGAAATTTATTGAACGTAATGTCGAAGTTGTGGTTGTGGGACCTGAAGATGCAAAGCCTTCACTGCCTACTTCGAAAAAGAAGCGCTGCCTTCATCGGCTTGCCCGATCCCAGGTCAGTGTGCTGAAACTGTACGGACAGGAAGTCAACCTGTTCAAACTGGGGCGCATGCCCGCCCAGGTATTGATTGACAAAGCCGGGGTGGCGCGTTATGTCCATTATGGACATGACATGACGGATATCCCTTCCAACGAGGAGATATTGTCCCTGGCGGATGAGATCAACCTGGGATAAGCCAATCCAGACCGGGTATCGTGAACTAATTCTGTTTCCCATTACATCAAGAGAACGGTTCGAGTGCAGCGCAAAACGCGGTAAGACGTATTTCAAAACAAATGGCGTCGCTGCTGCCGGAGCGACACTTTAAATACTTCACACAACAAAGCGGCACAATCACCGATAACCTGCAAGAAATCGGGCAAGAGATTCGATTGCTCGTGAAAAAAAAATAAAAAGGATGTACCCGTTTCGTCAAAAGAGTCGCTGGGTCTGGGTGTCCGTCGTTTCGTCAGTAAAAGAATCCGCGGTCGCATCGTCTCCGAACCGAATTCTTTCTCCAGCCTTAAATCTAAGCCGTACACGCTTCCCCAAGCGGATTTCATCTCCGTTTTGAAGAAAAACCCCGTCTCTCTTCAACCGTGAGCGCTCCCACCCCGCCAACCTTTTCCTCCCATTCCCTGTCGCGTTGACGCTGCTTTTGTTTACGAATGAAATTGAAAACGCCAAAGCCGATTCCCAGGACCAGCAGCAGCCCGCATGCCAAAATGTAAATCAGATAATCCGAAATTAAAAAGCCGTTATCATCTGTATCTATTGCCGCAGTCGCTGCAAGGTTTTGCACCGTGCTGGATGTCCGTGCCAATTCGATTCCATCGGCGCCCTGAGCAATCGCATCTATGGTTAAAGAGCCTTCGGCATATTCCGAGAAATCGATCCGGGTCTCATAAGGTGAAGTTGTTACCGTTGCAGTTGTTGCCCCGTTTATCTGGAAAAGCACAGAGTTGATGGTCTGTCCCTGACCGAAGGTTTCGACCCGGACTCTGGTCTCGCCGCTCACCTCGCTTCCTTCGGCGGGTTCGGCAAAAATCAATCGCAAGAAAGAGGAATTCGGCAAGAAGAAATTTTCTTATATCAGTGTCCTGTGCGTTCAATATCCTTACGCTTCTTGAGTATGCGCGCCGGGTCACCGCCTGGGAAAATTCAACCAGGTATTGCGGGCAGGGTCGGATAACTCGCGAAAGATGATGTCCAGGTTATTAGAGTCTGGCGAATAGAAGAAAGCGTCCGCCTGTGTTGGTCGCGAGCCGTTTGAGCGCATTCGGTCAACTGCTCCATCCCCATTGTATAAGTAAGCGCGCGGTCCCACCCGCAGTGGCAATCTTGATGATCATCGGGGTGTTAGCGCTGCACGGATCGCCGCTGCAGTTTCGTCCACACCGTCGATAAACAGCACCCAACAGCCCGGCGTCGGGAAGGAACCGTGATCATCTGAACTGCCTGATATGCCGCATCATAAGGGCAGGTACCAGCGCCACCCAGGTGGCGTCAACCAAGGGAGACAAGTCACGAGCAGATTGGTGATCGGTGGTGAAATCCACAATCGTGACGATGTTGTCGTTAGAAGGTGACCACTGCCACGCGATCCCCTGCGCCGAGGCTGGTCACAAAACTGGCGGCAGCGGATTTGGCAGCCTTAATTCGGTCCCATCATGCTTCCGCTGGTATCAATCAGTAAAACGAGATTGATGGGTTCATCTGCCGCCGCCACATTGGTAATCTCGACCTGTTATGAATCACTCTGAGTGAAATCCTCGATGGCAAGACCATTGACAGGACTCCCTGTACCGTCCGCCACGGAAACATAAGCCTTCATTATACAAACATCCGTTTTCAGAGGGATCGCCATCTACAAAATGAACAACAAATCAATGCTCGACTGCGCCAATACGGGTTGAAATTGCCCCCAATAATTAATATGGCAAAAACAATGGTCAAGGGCGAAGTATTCGTTTGCGGAAAAATAACATGACTGTCTCCATGTATGGAATT
>JADJBU010000010.1 GCA_016703605.1 Candidatus Villigracilis adiacens
ATCCACATCCACGCCCTGGACGAGATAGCGGGCGAGGTTCATGTCGTAATCTTCCACAAAGATGATGCGTCCGCCGGTCTCGGCTTTCTTGACGGTGCGGTAGACCTGCTGGATCAACTTCTTGCCGGGGTCGTCGGCGGGATGCGCCTTCCCCGCAAAGATGATCTGCACCGGCTGGTTCGGGCGGTTGATGAGTTCGAGCAGGCGTTCCACATCCGAGAGGATCAGGCTGGCGCGTTTGTAGGTGGCGAAGCGGCGGGCAAAGCCGATGGTCAGCGCGTAGGGGTTGATCAACACGCCGGAAGCCACAACTTGAACCGGATGAAAACCGCCGCGAGTCCAACGGTCGCGCACGCGCTCGGTGAGATAGAACGCCATTTTGCGTTTGAGATGCAGGTGGACGCCCCACAGTTCGAAATCGGGGATTTCGTCGATGCGGGAGATCACTTCATGGTCATCGAGGCTGTCGTACCAGTTTTTGCCGAGATAGGATTCGAGCAGGTTGTTCATGCGGCGACCCATCCAATTGCGGGTATGGACGCCGTTGGTGACGTGCTGGATGGGCACATCCTTCACATCGCGGTCGGACCAGAGGAACTTCCACATGTCGCGCGAGACTTCGCCGTGTAGTTCGGAGACTCCGTTCGAGCCGCCGGAGAGTTTGAGAGCCAGGACCGGCATGGAATACATGTCGCCGTGCGCGGTGTGGTGTTTTGCCACGTCCATGAATTCTTCGCGGAAGAGACCGAGCTCGCTCCAATAGTTGCCGAGATATTTCTCGATCAGCCAGAGCGGGAATTCGTCGTTGCCAGCCGGGACGGGCGTGTGGGTGGTGAAGACGTTTTGGAGGCGGGTCTTTTGGGCGGCTTCGGCAAAGGCGGCGCCCCCAGCCACTTGTTCACGAATCCGCTCGAGGGTCAGGAAAGAGGCGTGACCTTCATTCATGTGCCAGACAGCCGGGTTGTATCCCAGCGTCCTCAAGGCGCGGACTCCGCCGATCCCCAAAAGAATCTCCTGCATGATGCGGCGGTCGAGATCGGACCAATAGAGGCGGGCGGTCAGCAGGCGGTCGTATTCGGTATTGGATTCAACATTGGAGTCGAGCAAATAGAGCGGAACGCGCCCGACGCGCACTTCCCAGATCTGGGCGGTCAGTTTTCTGTCTGGAAAATCGAATGAGATGGTGACGGGTTTGCCGTCGCGTTGAACGAGGGAGACGGGCAGGTGATCGAACGAAAGCAGGTTGTTGACCGCCTCCTGCCAGCCGTCTTCGCTGATGCGCTGGGTGAAGTAGCCCTGCGCGTACATGAAGCCGACAGCCACGAAGGGCAAGCCGAGGTCGGAGGCTTCCTTGAGGTGGTCGCCGCTCAACACGCCCAAGCCGCCCGAATAGATGGGCAGGGTTTCGTGCAAGCCATATTCCATCGAGAAATAGGCGGTGGGGTTGATGAATTCAGGGTGCGTTTTTTGCGACCAGGTATCTTTTTTGAAATAGTCGTCGAATATCCCGAACAGCCAGTCGTAATTTTCGAGATAGTCCTTGTCTTTGGCGGCTTGCTTTAAACGGTCGCGGTCCACTTCATTTAACAGGCGGATGGGGTTGTGACCGAGACGCTCCCACAGGTCGTGATCGAGCTGGGCAAAGAGCCGCGCGGCATCGGGGTTCCAACTCCACCACAGGTTGGTGGCAAGCTCGCCCAGCCGCGAAATGCGCTTGGGCAGGTCGAATTTTTGGGAGGGGGTTGCGAGAAATTCCATAAGGCAGGATTGTAAGTGGATTTGGGCGAGGGGTCAAACGGCGCGTTGATGGTTTTGCATAAGTCCTATTAATGACTGCAAATGGCAAGTATTAGATAAAACCTTTGCAAATTAAGTACAGGATAATAAAGTTAAGAATGATAAATACCTAAGAATGCCAGAAATAACATTGACTTTGATAGTGAAATACGTAAAATACCGACAAGATATTTGCAAAACCTTTGCAAAATATAAACCGAAACAACTTAGAAATGGAGAGAAAAATGAAACGAAATTCCCTGTTCGCCGGACTGCTCCTCGCAGTCTCCCTCGTCATGGCGGCTTGCGCGCCCGCCGCCACCCCCACCCCGGCTCCTGAGTCGACCGCATTACCGGAGCCTACCGCAACGCCCGAACCCATGCTTTCTGATATCGTGGATACCGCCGTCGCGGACGGACGCTTCACCACCCTGGTTGCCGCTGTGGAAGCCGCCGGTTTGGTCGAGACCCTGAAGGGTGAAGGTCCGTTCACCGTCTTCGCCCCCACCGATGACGCTTTTGCCGCCCTCCCCGAAGGCACACTCGAAAGCCTGCTTCTGCCGGAGAACAAGCAGCAATTGACCGACATCCTGCTTTACCACGTCGTCCCTGGCAAGGTCATGGCTGCGGATGTGACCGGACTGACCAGCGCCGCCACCGTGCTTGGCAAGGACATCGCCATCAAGGTTGACATGGGCAATGTGTACATCAACGAAGCCAAGGTCATTATCACGGACATCGAAACTTCCAATGGCGTGATCCATGTCATTGACGCGGTCATCCTGCCGCCCGCCGAAGAAGCCTCCAACACAATCGTTGATATTGCCGTCGCCGATGGTCGCTTCACCACCCTGGTCGCCGCTGTGGAAGCCGCGGGTCTGGTCGAGACTTTGAGCGGGGAAGGACCCTTCACGGTCTTTGCCCCCACCGACGATGCCTTCGCCGCCCTCCCTGCCGGAACGCTCGAAAGCCTGCTCCTGCCTGAAAACAAGCAAGCCCTCACCGACATCCTGCTTTACCACGTTGTCTCCGGCAAAGTCATGGCGGCGGATGTGGTCAGCCTGACCAGCGCCCCGACCGTGCTTGGCAAGGACATTACCATCACCGTCAAGGATGGCAAGGTCTTCCTGAACGACACCGTTGAAGTCATCATCACAGACATCGAAGCCTCGAACGGTGTGATCCATGTGATTGACGCGGTTCTCCTCCCGCCTCAATAAGCATCTCTTCTTCGATGCTTGTGCAAGTAGAAAGGATGGGCTGAAAAGCCCATCCTTTTGATTCGAAAGACTTAACGCGAATAATGCGAAACAAAGTTCTTTTTGCAAAATACGCCTTGATTCGTAACTGCTCAGCCTGTCATTTCGACGAGCGCGAAATGACAGGGCAGGGAAGTGAATTGTCTGAGCAGTTACCTTGACGCATTACGGGTTTATGACTTTGATAAAGCCATGACTGGGGCAGGTTGATTTACCGGGTGGGGGCGAAGGTGAGATAAAATCCACTGAACATGACCAAACGCATCTTCATCTCCGCCGACCACGGCATGGCAATCATCTACTTCCTGCAAAGCGATGTCGTTTCGACCCTGCTGGATGCGGGCGTCGAGGTCGTCGTCCTCACCGATGATGATACGAAAGACAAGATCGCATCACGTTTCACTCGTCACGGCATCACCTTCGAAGGTTTGCGATTGAAGCAGGCGAATAAATTCGCCACTACATATCAACCGCGCCTGCAATCATTGCTCATTTATCTGCGCCGCGTCGGCGGGTCGCGCCGCATCAACACCGAGGCGATGGACAGCCACGTCTGGGAGGTGTGGGGCGAGAACGGCTGGAAGTTTCGTTTGGGGATTTGGATTCCTTCTTATGTAATGCTTTTCTTCCTGCGGAATTTTTCATGGGCGCGCAAATTACTGGTTCGGATGCAAAACCGCTTCGCCCCCGACCCGGGAATTTATACCGACCTCTTCGACAAATACCAACCCGACATGGTGATCGCTGCGACCCCCGGCTGGCGCATGGACCGTTACCTCCTGCGCGAATCCGCCCGGCGCGGAATCCCGAACATGACCGTCATCGTCGGCTGGGACAATTCATCGTCGTACAACGTCTCCGGCGCGGATGTGCAATGGGCGACGTGCTGGTCGCAATTACAAAAAGATGAATTGGTCTACGGTTCCGATTGGAACCCGGAGCATGTCAACATCGGCGGCATCCCTTCGTATGACGGGTATTTCCGCAGGCAGTGGCTCATGCCGCGCGATGAATATTTCAAACTGCACAATCTCGACCCCAAGCGCAAGTTGATCTCATACGCCAGCAGTTTCGTCCACTTTGCGCCGAACTTTCCGAATATTGAAGCCCTGGCAAAACTGGTTTCATCGGATGCCCTGGCTGCACCTTCGCAGTTGTTGATCCGTTTGCACCCGAGTCATTTCCAGGACAAGCCCAAAATATTTGCCGAAGAACGGCAGCGCGTGTTTGATTTGGAGAAGAAATATCCGCATGTGCATGTCGTCCAGCCTGTGGCGTTGGGCGGGTCGCTCGGCTACTACGGCGGCGAAGACATGGACGAGAAGTCGTCCATGATGGCGTATTCGGATGTGCTGGTCACCGTCTATTCGACGATGCTGGTGGAAACCGCCGTCCACGATACGCCGATGATCGCGGCGGTGATCGATACGCCGGGAGGCTGGAACAAGCCGAACAAGTTCTCGCTGTCTTTGAAGGAAATCGGGGATTGGCCCACGCATAAGCGCTTTAGAGAAGCCAGGGCGGGACGAGTAACAAGTAACGAGAACGAATTGCGCGAGGCGTTGAATCTTTATTTGAGGGACAAATCCATCGACTCTGCCGAACGGCGCAGGTTCATCGAAAACGAGATCACCTTTACCGACGCGGCAGCGGGCAAACGCACGGCGGAGTTCATTCTGCGGGTGTTGAATCAGGCGTCGGCGGGGTAGGAAGCGGGTTTCCATTTCATGGTAAAAATGAGGGCTGGAGATATACATGAAACGGAAAATCCCAATCACCATATCCATTCTGGCGATCCTTGTCCTGTCTGCCTGCGGGGGCGGGGATGCGACGCCTGAGATCAGCGCCGAAGATATTGCCGCAACAGCCGTGGCGCAAGCCTGGCTTGTGATGACCCAGACCGCCGCTGCCGCGCCTACCGCCACGCCGCTGCCGCCCACCGCCACGCCGCTGCCGTTGAACACCCTGCCGCCGACCTTGGCTTTATTGCCGACGCTTCCAGCCGCGACGATTGCGGTTGTTGGTTCGCCGACGCCCGATTGTGTTTTGATCCCGGAGCCGGAGCCAAAGGGGGCGCAGGTGAATGTTGAGTTTTACAACGAATCTGGAGACAGTTTGAATTTGTCCTTTGGGATGAATTCGCCGAACGACAAAAATGAATGTTATGCCTATTCATTCACGCTGGGCAGCGGCGATGTCTTCGCCACCAGGGTGCTGGCGGGCTGCTATTATGGCTGGGCATGGATCGGCGGTTCCGACGGTTCCATCGCAAAAACAGGCGACAAGCTTTTGTGCGTGACGGATGCCAACGTCGTTTATAAGGTTGCAATCACCTCCGAGCGGGTCGATTTCAAATAGGGAATGAGTAAACCCGGTTCGATGTTCCTCTTCTATTTTTCGATCACGCTCGCCGTTGCCTCCAGCGCGTTGTACCACTTCGTCGCCAAGAGCACGCCGTCGAACGTCAACTTTTCGGTCTCGTTGCTGGTGACGTATGCCGCTGCTTTTGCAGCGACCCTGCTGACCTTCATCTTCTTCCCCCTTGAGAACGGGCTTGCCGCGGAATTCAAAAAATTAAACTGGGCAAGCGTCGGGCTGTCGCTCGCGATTGTGGGCATCGAGTTCGGTTTTTTGCTCACCTATCGCTCCGGCTGGAATTTGGGCATTGCCGCGGTTTTCGTCAATGTGGTCGCATCTCTCATCCTGCTCCCTGTTGCGGTCTTTGTCTTCAAAGACAGGGTTTCGTGGGTCAACATCGCCGGGATTTTCGTCTGTCTGGCTGGTTTGTTGATGCTGAATTGGAAACGATAGACCATGATCTCCCGTTTTAGAACCGCTGCCCGCATCCTCATCAAGGGTGAACCCAAAAGAAAAAGCCGCAGCCCTATTCCGCCAATTACGCGGGAGGAAGTGGCGGAGGTCAGGCAGTTCTTCCCGCGCGAAAAATTTTTCATCCTTGGGCACGCCCGTTCGGGGACGACGCTTCTCATGCGTCTGGCGCGGTTGCACGCCGAAGTGCATTGCAACTACCAGGCGCACTTTTTCACGCGCAAGCCGCTCTTGAAATCGCTGGTCGACTCCGCCGAGATCGAGGAATGGCTGGCGCGCAAATCGAACCGTTGGAATCACGGGCGCGACCTGTCTCCGCTCGTGTTGCGCGCCGCCGCCGATTTCATCATGGAACGCGACGCCGCCCGCGAAGGCAAGACCATCGTCGGCGATAAGAGTCCCTCGAGCGTCATCCACGGTCAGGTCGTGTGCGACATGCATTCCCTGTATCCCGATGCGAAGATCGTCAACATCGTCCGCGACGGGCGGGATGTGCTGATCTCGGAACGCTTCCGCAACTTTATCGAAGAATCAAAATTTTTGACAGCCGAAGATAAACGCATCATTGCCGACCTGAAAACTGATCCTGCCCCATTCAGCGATGGACGCCGCTCGATCTTCACCGAGATCTTCATCCGCAACATCGCTTCCCGCTGGGTCAACGACCTGACCGAAACCGACGCCGAAGCGGAAAAACTTTACAATGAGAACTATCACTCGCTGCGCTATGAAGACCTGCTGACAAACCCGTTCGGGGTGATGAAAAAACTTTGGGCTTTTTTGGGCGTGGAAGAAATCCCCAACTCACTCGAGGCGGACGTGAAAGCTGAAATGTCCTCCAACCCCGACGGCGAATGGCAGGCGCAGCGTAATGAGGGTATCGCCGCTTTCCTCCCAAAAGGGCAGGCAGGCAACTGGCAGAAGCTTTTCACAGCCCGCGACAAAGCCCTCTTCAAGGAGATCGCGGGCGGAATGCTGGCAAAGTGGGAATATGAAAAGGATGATAACTGGTAACGGAGTCCGATGACTCCCGTCATCGGCGCAAAGTCAGGAGATGCCGCACGGCGCCGCTTTGCACTCCGCTAATAAAAGGATGGAAATATGAAATACCTGATCGCCGGTCTCGGCTCAGTTGGACGACGCCACATGCGCAACCTGGTTGCCCTTGGCGAAACCGATATTGTCTTGTATCGAACTCATAAAGCCACACTGCCGGATGATGAACTGGCGGGTTATCCAGTCGAAACCGACCTGGCGCAGGCGTTGAAGAAACACAAGCCGGATGGGGTCATCGTCTCCAACCCCACATCGCTGCACCTGGATGTCGCCATCCCCGCCGCCGAAGCAGGCTGCGCCATCTTGCTCGAGAAGCCGATCGCAGGCTCCATGGAACGGGTGGACGTCCTGCAAAAAGCGGTTCAGAAAAGCGGGTCGAAGGTATTGACGGCGTTTCAATTCCGATTTCATCCCGGCATGGTCAAAACGAAGGAACTCATCCAAAACGGAGAGATCGGGCGCGTGGTGTCGGCAAGCGTCCATTTTGGCGAATATTTACCCGCATGGCATCCGTGGGAGGATTACCGCCAGGGCTACGCAGCCCGGGCAGATATGGGCGGCGGCGTGGTCGCAACCCAATGTCACTCGCTCGATTATCTTCCCTGGCTGGTCGGCAGGGATGTGGAATCGGTGTGGGGGTTTGCGGGCAAACTCAGCGACCTCGAAGTGACCGCCGACGACACCGCCAAGATCGGTCTGCGCTTCGAAGGCGGCGCGCTCGGCAGCCTGCACCTCGATTACAACCAGCAGCCGCCGGAACACGAATTTCGCATCATCGGCGCGAACGGCACGATCAAATGGAATCTCGCCGACGGCGCGGCGCGAATCTACCGGACGGAGAAAAAGGATTGGGATGTGTATCCGTTACCGGCGGGGTGGGAGCGCAACGTCATGTTCCAGCAGCAGACCGGGCATTTCGTCGATATCGTCAAAGGGCGGGCGGAGCCGTCCTGCACGCTTGAGGATGGAATCCGGGCGCAGCGCCTGATTGCGGCCGTTCATAAGTCAAGCATCACCGGGAAAAGCGTCTCTCCCAATGGAGACGCGTAATGCGCGAATGGGCGAAGTCGCTGCGGGAAAACCGCGCGCGAGCGATTGCGGCGTTTCTCTGGGCTGCCGCGTTTTGCGGCTGCGCCCTGCTGGCGGCTTTCGTCACGCCGCCCTCCGAAAGCGAATCGCAGGTTTTGTTTGGTTTATCGCGGATGCGGCTGGTCATTGCCGGGCTGTTTTTATTCCTTCTGCTTCTCAATGTTCTGGCGGCGATCCTTTTTTCAGGCAAACGCGGGGATGAATTCGAATCCGGGCTTGCTTTGTGGATGTCCACCCGCTTCACGCGGACGTATGCCTTTCTCTTCACCCTTGCCTTCCTCACCGGGACGGTTCTGCTGTTCATCGTCCCGCCGCTGCCGATGGCGTGGAGCGTTCTCAAGCCATTGCGCCCGCACCTGCCCGACTTTTTGGCGTGGTTCTTTCTATGGAACGCCTGCCTTGCCGCGCTGTTGCGCTGGTTATACGCCGGGCAGGCACATGGAGAATTTCTCCGCAAACTGGACCGCGCCCTGCTTCTTGCGGGCATATTTTTATCCGCCTTTTTTTTCTACGAACACTTTGCCCGGGAGATCGGCTGGTTTAACCGGAGGAAATATTCGTACTGGCATTTGCTCGCCGCCGAGTTTATCGAAGGACGGCTGTATCTTCACATCCCTCCCCCGAACACGCACGACCTGACCTTGTACGAAGGCAGGTGGTACGTGCCGCTGCCGCCCGTGCCGGCTGTGGTGATGATGCCGCTGGTGCGCATCTTCGGCGTCGAGAATTTCAATTCGATGGATTTCTCGATCTTCTTCAGCGCGGCAAACGCCCTGCTCGTGTTCCTTGTCATCGAGCAGTTCATCCGGCGGGGATGGCTGAAAATTTCGATCCCCGGCGCATTGTGGCTGGTTTTGCTCTTCATGTTCGGGACGCCGCATCTATGGGTCGGAATCAACGGGCGAGTCTGGTTCATCAGCCAGGTACTCACCGTCACCTTTCTCGCGCTGGCGGTTTTGGGCGCGCTGCATTCGCAGAGTCCGTGGCTGCTTGGTTTGTGGATCGGGCTTGCAGTGGGAACGCGCCCGAATGGACTCATGACCCTGCCCTTCGTCTTCGCCATTACGGTCCAGATATGGGCGGAAAACGGAGACCGCGTCAGCCTCAAACGAATCTTTGCCTGGGCGCTTCGGTCCGCCGTTCCCATCGGCGCCGCCATCCTGGGTCTGCTCTACTATAATTACGCGCGCTTCGAAGACTTCCTCGATTTCGGATACGTCTCCATTCATGGTCACCCCGACATCGTCCATAACGCGCAGACATACGGCTTGTTTTCCACGCATTACATCCCCGAAAACCTGAAAGTGATGTTCCTGTACGCGCCGGAATTCCGCCCCGGCGAACGCTGGTTCCTCCTGCCTTCAACGCTGGGGATGAGCGTCTTCCTCGTCACCCCGGCGCTGCTTTATCTTTTCCGCCGCTACGAAAACAAAACCTGGGTCTGGGGCGCGTGGGCGGCGGTCATTCTCAATTTTGCCCTGCTCGTCATGTATCACAATACCGGCAGGGACCAGTTCGGGTATCGCTACATCCTCGACGTCCTGCTGCCGTTAACCCTGCTGCTGGCGTCCGCCTTCGGGAAAAAGTCCCCCTGGCATTTCATCCTGCTGGTCATCGCCAGCATCGCAATCAACATGTATGGGGCAGACTGGTTCTTTTCGACCTAGGCGGCATATATGCAAAACGGAGACGCGCAATGAAGGCATGGCAGACATCCCTGCGGAAGGAAAAGACGCGGGCAATCGCAACCCTGCTCTGGGTCGTTTCACTTTACGGATTCATCCTGCTCGCATCCTTTGCCGCCCCGCCCTCCGAAAGCGGGACGCAGGTCCTCTTCGGACTGTCGTTGGCGCGATTGATCGTTGCGGGAACATTCCTTTTTCTTTTAACCCTCAACCTGTGGGCGGCGGTTGCTTTCTCGGGCAAACGCGCGGATGAATTTGAGTCCACGCTCCGCGCATTGATCTCACCCCGCCTCACGCCGGCTTATGCCTGTCTCTTCTCCCTGGCGCTTCTCACCGGGACGGTTTTACTCTCCCTCATTCCCCCCGCCGCCGTTTCGTTGAGATTTCTCGAACCTCTGCGCCTGCGGATGCTCGCCCCCCTGCTCTGGGTATTTCCCGCGAGTCTGTGTCTTGCCGCGCTCATCCGCATCTTGTACGCAGACGGGGAACACGCCGAATTCCTTCGCAAAACAGATCGCGCCCTGCTCATCGCGGGCATATTCCTGTTCACATTCTTTTCCTACGAACACTTTGCCGCCTCGATCGGCTGGGTCAACAAAACGCGCTATTCCTATTGGAACCTGCTTGCCGGGGAATTCCTCGAAGGGCGGTTGTACCTTCAAAACCCGCCCGCCAGCACGCACGACCTGACCCCCTACAACGGCAGGTGGTATGTGCCAAGCCCGCCTGTGCCCGCCATCGTAATGATGCCTCTGGTCTGGCTCTTCGGCGCCGAAAAGATCAGCACAATGGACTTCTCGATCTTTTTCAGCGCGATCAACGCCGTCCTTGTGTTTCTGGTATTGGAACGCTTCACCCGGAAACAATGGCTCAAACTTTCGACCCCCGGCGCGTTATGGCTGACCGCGCTTTTCATATTTGGAACGCCGCATCTGTGGGTCGGAATCAGCGGACGGTTCTGGTTCGTCAGCCAGATACTTACCGTCACCTTTCTCGCGCTGGCGGTTTTGGGCGCGCTGCATTCGCAGAGTCCGTGGCTGCTTGGTTTGTGGATCGGGCTTGCAGTGGGAACGCGCCCAAATGGACTCATGACCCTGCCCTTCGTCTTCGCCATTACCGTTCAACAATGGAGGGAGAACGGCGAACCCGCGGGTATCAAGCGCATGGCTGCATGGGCGCTCCAGTCGGCGTTTCCCATCGGCGCCGCGGTCTTGGGGCTGCTTTTCTATAACCATGCCCGCTTCGAAAACTTTCTGGACTTCGGCTACACCGCCATTTCCGGCGACGCGGAAATCGTAAAGAACGCCCAGACCTACGGCTTGTTCTCCCCGCATTACATCGTTTACAACCTGAAGGTGATGTTCCTCTACCTGCCGGAGATCATCCCAAACGGGCGCTGGCTCCTCCTGCCTTCCGGCGCGGGGATGAGCGTCTTCCTCACCACCCCGGCGCTGCTTTATCTTTTCCACCGCTACGAAAACAAAACCTGGGTCTGGGGCGCATGGGCGGCGGTGTTCCTGAATTTTGCCCTGCTCGTCATGTACCACAATAGCGGCAGGGACCAGTTCGGGTATCGTTACATCCTCGACGCCCTCCTGCCGTTGACCCTGCTGCTGGCATCCGCCTTCGGAAAAAAACCCTCCCGGCTTTTCATCGCGCTTGTCATCGCCAGCATCCTCGTCAACCTCTACGGTGCAAACTGGTTCATGAACGGTTAGGATGATTCCCATGCAAAACGAAAAAAGAGAGAGCCGTTTCGAATTTCTCCAGCCGATTGTTTTCCTTGCGCTTGCCGCCGCCGTGTATCTTATTTTCGTTCCAAGATTCGGCTACTTCAAGGACGACTGGTATCTCATGTATGCGGCCGGGACGCGGGGCGCGGCTGCGTTTTGGGATATTTTCGCAGTGGACCGACCCCTGCGCGCGCTGGTGATGATCCCCGCTTATTCGCTTTTCGGCGCGGATCCGCTTTATTACAACATCAGCGCCTACCTCCTGCGCGTGCTCGGCGCGCTTGCTTTTTACTGGTCGTTGAACCTGTTGTGGGCGCGCCAAAAAGGACTCAACCTGATCGGCGCGTTGTTGTTTTTGGTCTACCCGGGTTTTCTGTCCCAGCCGAACGCCATTGACTACCAGTCTCACATCTTTGGGCTTGCGGCGGGAATGTTTTCCGTCGCGCTCACGCTTTATGCGGCTGGCTTGCCGCGCCCTGGAAAGCGGGTTGGGCTCCTCCTCCTGTCGCTTCTGTCCGGCTGGTTGTATCTCGGACAGATGGAATGGTACATCGGCTTGGAGGCGTTCCGCTGGCTGGGCGTGTTTTTTATTGTTCAGCGGGACGAAAAACGCCTCTTTCGCGCGGCGTGGGAATCCCTGCGGCGCGTCTGGCTGACGCTCTTGATCTCCGGCGGTTTTTTATACTGGCGCCTGTTCATCTTCGAGAGCGAGCGCGGCGCGACCGACGTGGATTTGCAGTTGAGCGACGTGCTTGGCGACCCGTTTAAATATTTCCTGCAATGGCTTGCGGTTTTGGGCGACGACATGCTCGACTCGACGATTCGGGCGTGGTACGTTCCGCTTCGCCGCCTGACCCTGGGCTTTTCTGCCAGTGATTGGATTCCCGCCCTTGGAATTGCGCTTCTGACCGCGGCGATCTGGATTCTCTTCCAGCGTAGGAAAACGCCCCGAGACGGCGACTCCGGCGGCGGGTCGGGGTGGAGGCGCGAAGCGGTCCTGTTGGGAATCGCATTGGTTGTCTTTGGCTTGCTGCCGGTCATCATGGTGGGGCGCAGTGTGGACTTCAGGAATTTTTCGCGTTATACGCTCGTGGCATCTGCGGGGACGGCGATCCTGTTGCAGGCTGGTTTGAGTTTTGTTTCGAGCGCGCGCTGGCGGACGGCGCTTGTGTCTGTGTTGTTGGTTTCGGCTTCGCTGACCCATTATGCCAATGGGCTGGCGCACGCGCGCGAGACCGAACGGATGAACGCGTTTTGGTGGCAGGCGGCATGGCGCATCCCGCACCTGGGGCAGGGCGTGACTCTTCTGGCGCATTATCATGGGATCGTGATCGAGGAGGATTATTTTGTATGGGGACCGGCAAGCCTGGTCTATTATCCCGAATCGACCCACGCGGATTATCCCCAGCCGGGGGTGTATGCCGTGCTGGCGGGCGGCGATACCGTGGAAAAAATCCTTGCGCAGGAGAGGCAGGAGTTTAGCAACCGGCGCAGTATCCGCACCTACCCGAATTATCGCAATATCCTGATCATCAGCCAGCCTGCGCGCGATTCTTGCGCGCAGGTGATAACAGGCGCGCAGCCCGAGTATTCGTCATTAGAGGAGAAGCGCCTGATGCAGGTCGGCTCATTTTCCGAGGTCGAACATATTTTGACCGCGGAGGCGCCGCATACGCCGCCGCGGATTCCCTTTGGAGACGAACCCGAACACGGGTGGTGTTTCTACTACGAGAAGGCGAGCCTTGCGCGGCAGACGAACGATTGGGACGAAGCTGCGCGCCTGGGCGATGAGGCAATGCGGCTGGGGTTTGCCCCCGCAGACCAGGTCGAGTGGCTGCCGTTTTTACAAGCCTATGGGATGCGCGAAGATTTCGACGCATTAAAGGTCGTTGCTTTGCAGATCACCGATGAGAAAGTCCGCGGGCAGGCTTGCGTGATTTTCGGCGAACTGGAAGCGATGAGTTCGAAGGCAGGCGGGTGGTTCCGCGAAGAGTTTTGTTCCTCCGGGCAGCAATAAGAAAACGGTTCCCCGTTTCTGGCGGGATACTCGTCTGTTTACAAGGGCTTTTGCCGTGGATTGTCAAAGAAAAACTCCGCTCAAAAGCCGGAGATTTTGCAGATCAACCAATAAATTTTTAGCGCTCCCTTTTCATCCCTTTCGAGCAAATCGTGAACTTCTTATGCTACAATGCGGAATGACTGGGATTTTGCAAGGCAAACCTGGGATATTAACGCCTCAAACAAGGAGATCATCATGAAAGTTCAGCGCCCATTTTTGGCAATCGTTGCCTTGACGGTGTTCGTCAGCATGGCATGTAAGTTTTTTTCAGGGCTGCAAGCCACCGCCACCCCCGCAGCCAGCCCGACACCGCAGGCAACCCGGACCGCGCGTCCCACCGAAACCGCGCAGGCAACAGAAGAAAGCATTTTTTTCACCGAGGAATTCGATACCGACCCGAAATGGGATCTTGTCATCGTTGCGGACAACCCGCCGACCGGGCAGTCCAAATCCGACCCGGAAAGCGTCGTCCTTGATTTTTCCGACAGCAGCATGATTTTCAAAATCCCGGAATCCTGGCTTTCGGTTTTTTATACCTACACCGAAGAGACCTACAAGGATGTGCGCCTGGATATCGAGTTCGACAACCGCGGCGTAAATTCACAGCAGATCAGCATGGCGTGTCGCTCAGACCTTGGGGATAAATCGTATGAATTAGAGGTGGGCAACGACGGAAAATGGGTCTTTAAGGTAAACAGGCGCATTGTCAGCAATGGCGGCTCGGTTGCCATCAAGACGGGCAAGGGGATCAACCAGTACACGATGATCTGCAAGGGAAATGAGATTTCATTCTTCTTCAACGGCGTGGAGCCCAAGGGCAGCCCCTATACAGACACTCAGACAGCCCTGGGACCGGGGCATATCGGTCTGGTTGTCACTTCCAAGCGGGCGGTTCCGGTGGATATTGCAATAAACTGGTACAAAATCTCCGAGCCGTAAATGCCCCAGGCTGGCGGAACGAAGGAATCTGTGTTAAACGTCCCGAAGGGTTCGTTGAATTTGGCGCGTCCTGCTGTTAGCCTTCGGCACGCTGTTTTCGAGACCTGCTGCCCGTCAGCCTGATTTTTTCCTTCTGGCGATCACCAGCACGCTTTCCCCCCAGCGCATCGGCAGAAAGACCCAGCCGGTGATCGCCTGGAATCCGCCGAGAGAGCCGAAGAATAATTTTTGAATCTGCTTCGGCACAAAGCGGATGTAGGGCGCGTCCCAAAACCCATCTGAAAAGACGCGGATGAATTCGAAGCCTGCTTCTTCGATCAGCTTCAACCATTCCTCCGGCTGCTTGAGCGAGATGTGGGTCGGGTCCTGGTAGCCGATCCACTTTTCCCCCTTCCACGGCTTGAGCAGCGAGCCGAGGTTCGGCGTGGCAAGGATCAGGATGCCGCCCGGTTCGGTCACGCGCCCGATCTCGTCGATGGCTTTCTTCGGCTCGGGCAGGTGTTCGACGATGTGTTTGATGATGACCACATTGAAGGCGGAATTTTTGAACGGCAGTTCCTGGGCAGATGCCGTCTGGAGCGACGCTTTCTCCGCCGCTTCTTTGGATTTGTTCACCGCCCAGTGATTCAAGTCCATGCCGTACGCTTCGAACTGCGCCGAAAGTTGACCGGCAAGATGCCCCATGCCGGATCCAACCTCGAGCAGACGCGCTCCGCGCCGCCCGTAGCGCCTTGCCAGGGTGGCAAAGAATCGGTTCGACCACCAGTACATGCTGTACCTGGCGAAGGTGATGTCTTTGTAGGTGTGTGAGGAGAAATAATTTTCGTCGAAGGGCATGGGGAGTCAATTCCAATCTCGAAAGTCGGGAGATGTCGCCATGGCGCCACAGCGCCGCTTTCGAGTCCTTACTTCATCAACTTTGCAAATAACTTTTCGTATTCCTGCGCGATCGAATCCGGGTCGTAGGCGGTCTTAATGGCGGGGATATCGCCGCGGTATTTTTCTTTGTTGTTCAGTACTTCGATGATGGCGTTGGCAAGGCTTTCGGAGTTGCCGATCTCCGAGACGACGCCCATCCCATGCATCTTCACCGGCTGGCGCACGCCCGGCAGGGCGGAGGGGACGCTCGGCACGCCGTTCATCATCGCTTCGACCTGCACCAGCCCGAAGGCTTCGGTGGAGTTGAGCGAAGGTACGGTGATGACATCGAGGTTCGGGTAGACGGCGGATAACTGGACGGGGTCGAGGTTGCCGAGGAAGGTCCACTGTCCCTTGATCTCGTATTCGTTGATGCGCGGGAAGAGCCGGCTGAAGTATGTTTGTTCGCCCATCACGTTCTCGTGCTGTCCGGCATACAGGACCTGGGCGTTCGGGTATTTGGCGAAGATGGCGGGCAGGGCGTCGAGCAAAATCTCCACGCCTTTTTCTGAGGCGAAGCGCGTGACCATGCCGATGACGGGACGTTTCACCTGCGTGCGGTGACGTTCGGCAAAGGCGGCAACCGCTTCCGGCGTTGCATCCGGCATCTGGACGGGAGGCAGGATCGGGGTCAGTTTTGAACCGTGGCGGGAGAGGTAGGGCGAATGGTCGGCGTAGTCGCGGGTATAGGTCACGACATGGTTCGCGAGAATCCCAGCCATGTTGTTTTGAAAATCGAGCACGGAGTTGACGAGGCGGTTGAACATGCTGAGCGGAAGTTGGACGTCGCAGTGATAGGTGAGGACGGCGGGCTTGCCAAAGAGCCGCGCGCGGAAGGCGACCCCGGGCGCGTCGAACTGCGGCAGGTGCATGTGGACGATGTCGTTCTGCCAGACGAGTTTGGTGGCGACGAAGCCGAACGCCGGGGCGATGACTCCCTTGCTGATGCGGGCGATGACCGGCACGCGGATGACGCGCACGCCGTCCAGCATTTCTTCGAGAGGAAGGGATGGGTCGTATTGGGTGGTCATCATGGTGACTTCATGCCCGCGTTTTGCGAAGGCGCGCGCGAGTCTTTCGGCGTAGATGGTGAGCCCTGACGTGTGCGGGCGGTAATAGGTGAGGACGGTAAGAATCTTCATTTGGTCTTTCGTTTGGGTTTTGTTTTGACCCCGGCTTCGATCTGTACCTGGACCGGGCGGGAGATTTCGACGCCGTTCTTTTCGAAGGACTCCTTGATGCGGATCAGGGCTTCGTCTCTCGCCGTCGATGGCGCGACGTTTTTTGTGTTGACCCAGAACAGGATATTCAGGTCCATGGAAGATGCGCCAAAGTTTTGAAATAGAACCTGGGGCGCAGGGTCGGGGATAAAGCCCGGGATGGTTTGAAGTTGATGTTGGATGACGTCGCGGGCAAGCCTGAAGTTTGCGTCATGTTCCAGCGATAGCGGGATTTCAATGCGCCGCGTGGTGGAGCGGGTGTAATTGATGATGGGTTGGGCGATGACATCGGCATTCGGCATAAAGACGATGCGCCCGTCGAGCGCTTGAATTTCCGTTGTGCGCAGTCCGATCTTGAGGATAACGCCGTCGAAGGCTGCGATGTTGACGCTATCCCCTATTTTGAAAGGTCGCTGCACCAGCAGGATCGCGCCGGAGACGAAGTTCTGCATGATATTTTGCAGGGCGAAACCGATGGTGAAGCCGATGATGCCCAACCCGGTGAGGAAGGCGGTGACGTTGAAGAAGCGCTGCAGGGCGGTGATGAAGCCGAGCGAGATGAATGTCCATTTGAGGATCTGTGAGAGCAGGTGCGAAACACCCGGCTCGGCGTTGCTTCTTTGCAGGACGCGGTTAAGCAGGCGGCTAAGCCAGATGCCGGCGTAATAGCTCGCGCCAAAGATGAACAGGGCGGTAAGGATGTTGGTGAGGGAGGAGATGTTTCCAGGCATGGGTTGGGAGGGGGAGGGGGGCGAGATTTGTTCCCGTATTGTACCCAACAATGACAGGTATATAAAAAGAGGCGGCCGTTTCAGGCGACCGCCTCTTTTTATAGTATTACTCCGTGAAAACTACGCCAACCGCGAAGATTTTGCCCAGTACCGCGGGATTTATCTCGCCCGCCGGGGCGCAAACTGAAGTTTGCGGTACAAACGCGTTATGAATTACGGCTTCTTGCTTTCGTTCTTATCGTCCTTCTTCTGCATGTCCTTCAATATTTTCTCGCGCATGGCTTCCACGTCGGGCGAGCGTTGAGTGACACCAGCCTCGCCAGAAACACCGAAGCGTTCGGAGAGCAGCATGGTCAGCAGGCCTTCCATGATGTTGGATTGCGTGCCGCCGCCCCTCTCGCCGCTGCCGCCTACCACCACACGTGGAACCACGTCCACTTTGGATTGTTCGATGGCTTCCGCAAAGCGGTTGAGCACCTGCTGGGTCACCTGGAACTGTGGACCGCCATAGGCGCGGACTTGTTCTTCAGTAGCGAGCGCCTGCGCAATACCCACGCGGGCAACTTTCTCGGCTTCCGCTTCCGCCAGCGCGCGGATCTGCTGAGCCTGCTGGATGGAGCGTTCGTACTCCGCCTTACCCTGGTTCGACTGAATGGTGACGTTCAACTCGGCTTCGGTCATCTTGTTCTGCATCGCGGCGCGGGATTCAGCCTCGCGCAGTTCGCGTTCCTTGACGGCGGCTTTCTCCTGCTGCGAGTAGGTTTCGACCTGCTCCTCCGCGATCTGGCGCTGGCGTAACTGCGTCAGGATGGTCTCGATCTGCTTGTCGCCCTCGGGCGAGGACGGCGTGCCGATCAGCACTTCCTCCAATTCAAGGTTGTAATGCTCGAACTTTTCCTTCATTTCCTTGCTGGATTGCTGCTGGATGGCGCTGCGCTCCTGCAACAACTGGATGAGGGTGCGGGTCTGCGCGACGTTTTTGAAGTACGCCGCCACCATCGGGTCGAGGGTTTGCTCGACCAGTTTTTTGATGTCGCCGAAGCGTTGAATGACCAGCGGCGCTTTCTTATAGTCAATGTGAACCACCACCGAGAGCGGCAGGGTTGGCTCAAAGGCATCTTTGGTGATGAGCGCCACTTCGCTCAGGTTCTCATCGAAGT
Source organism: Candidatus Villigracilis adiacens (assembly GCA_016703605.1). GTDB lineage: Bacteria > Chloroflexota > Anaerolineae > Anaerolineales > Villigracilaceae > Villigracilis > Villigracilis adiacens. The sequence continues at coordinate 18,455 of JADJBU010000010.1, forward strand.
TATGCGAGCCGACTTCGTTCTTGATCCACTTCAAAATGAAGTTGGTGGTCGGCACAGGGATGACCTTGCCCGCATAGGTGTTGAATGGATATTTACCCGGCAGGAGCGCCTCGCTCCACACACCGCGCTGTCCGCGGGTGACCAATTCGCCGTGTCTATATTCCGAGCCGGAGAGGTCTGCCCCTTGCTCGCCCGTATACGAAACGACCACACCCACATTGCCCACTTCTATGACCGTCTTCTCGATCATCTCTACCGTGGCGAACAGGCGGTTGACGTAGTAGGTGCCTTCCACCAGGACCTGCAACTGGCGTCCGCGCATACCGCCGGCTTTCAAGAAGCGGTCGGCATCCTGGAATTTGTTGTGATATTCGTCGGCTGTTTCGGGGTTGTCGCCGACCACCGGGGCGATGATCTCGCCCTGCGGCAGGGACGGACCGTCATGCACGGTCACGATGCCGATCTCGTCGTCGTTATCCTTGATGATGACCGGGCGGAACCCGTCGCGTTCCTTGATGACTTCCGCCATGCGCACGATCACGGCTGTATCGTCGCGGCTGAGCGGCAGCGAGTACACGCGTTCTTCGGTGATGACCACGAACTGCATCAGGTTGAAGGCATACGTGCCTTCGCGCAGGATCAATCTCTGTGGTCCCTTTTGCCCGCCGTTCTTCAGGAAGTTCGTTACATCCTGAAAGTCTTGAGCAGATACGTTCGAAGCCAGCACTTGCGCCGGTTCGAGCGGGGCGCCGTCGCGGGCAAAGAGATAACCGACCTTACCCTGGGTGATCGTCACCAACGGCGCAATATGAACCGCATATTGAACGGGCATCCGGTAATGCAGGCCGCCGCGCAGAACCTGCGGCTGGAAGCCGGTCTCACCGTTTAATGCGATCAAGCCCGATTTGAGCGACTTGCCGCCAAAGCGTTTTTCGACGATGCCGATACGGTTGTTTGGGATGAAGCGGATTCCTGTGAGAAGTACCAGGAAGAGAACGCCAGCTCCCCCAATGCACAATGTAACTAGGATTTCCATTTTTTCTCCTTGACGTTCCTATATACGCGGGATTCTAACCCCGGGTTTTGTTTTTTCCCATCATACAAGGGTCATAGGGCGCGGTTCTGTGTGCAAGCAAAGGTTGTCAGTTTGGACTGCAAAATCTCCTGATTTTGCTCGAAAGTCGGGAGATGCCGCCACGGCGTCACTTTGCGCCGCTTTCGACTCCGCGCCTGACAATGTTTAGCCTGCACACCCCGGTTCTTTACGCCGGGTTATCGCTACTTTAATCGAGTATACTTCGTTCGCTTGTGAGGCAAAATTGCCTCCTTAATATCGCTTTTTACGGAAACCCGAACGAATGACCGACCACATCCGCAACTTTTGTATCATCGCCCACGTTGACCACGGCAAATCCACGCTCGCAGACCGGCTCCTGCAACTGACGGGGACCGTCTCCGAACGCGACATGACCGAGCAGGCGCTCGACTCGATGGACCTCGAACGCGAAAAAGGCGTCACCATCAAAGCCTCGGCGGTGCGCATGTTCTACAACGCCAAAGACGGGCAGAAATACGAACTGAATCTGATTGACACGCCCGGGCACGTGGACTTCGGCTACGAAGTCAGCCGCGCGCTCAAAGCCTGCGAAGGCGCGATCCTCGTGGTGGATGCCACCCAGGGCATCGAAGCCCAGACGCTGGCGAATCTTTATCAGGCGCTCGACGCCGACCTGACGCTTGTTCCCGTGATCAATAAAATTGACCTCCCTTCGGCTCGTCCCGACGAAGTGGCTGAGGACGTCGGCTCGCTGCTTGGGGTAGACCCCGACAGCGTTCTGCGAGTCTCTGCCAAGGAAGGCATCAACGTCGAAGCCATCCTCGAAGCCATCGTGGAACGCGTCCCCGCGCCCAAAGATGCAGACGATGCCCCCCTGCGCGCGCTCGTCTTCGATGCGCATTATGACTCTTACAAAGGTGTCATTGCCTACATCCGCGTCTTTGAAGGCAAGATCAAAGCCAATGATGTCTTGCGTATGTTTGCAACCAGCAATGACCTGCGCCCGGTGGAGATCGGCATTTTTCAACCCGGCATGAAACCCGTGGAAGTGATCGGCTCCGGCGAAGTGGGCTACGTGGCGACGGGCTTCAAAACCGTCCACGAATGCCGCGTCGGTGACACGCTGACGCTTGCCTCTGCTCCCGCGGCAGAACCCCTCCCCGGATACTTTCTCCCCAAGCCGATGGTCTTCGCCGGTATCTATCCCGTCGAAGCGGACGATTACACCGAACTGCGCGAGTCGCTCGAAAAACTGCAACTCAACGACGCTTCACTAACATACCAGCCTGAAACTTCGCAGGCATTGGGCTTTGGCTTCCGCGCCGGGTTCCTTGGTTTATTTCACATGGAGATCATCCAGGAACGCATCGAACGCGAATACTTGCTCGACGTTTTGTTTACCGCGCCATCGGTTGAATACGAAGTGCTGACCGTCGGCGATGAAGTCGTCAAAGTGGACTCGCCCGCAGAATTGCCCGACCCAGGCAAAATCGTCGAAGTCCGCGAGCCGTGGATGAACATCGAGATCATCACCCCCACCGATTATTACGGTCCCATCATGGACCTGGTCACCAAGCGGCGCGGCATCTTCAAACAACAGGAGCATCCCGCCCCGCATCGCGTGCAACTTGATTTTGAAATCCCGCTCTCCGAGATCATCGTGGATTTCTTCGACCATCTCAAGTCGCGCACCAAGGGCTATGCCTCGCTCGATTACCAGTTCCTCGAATACCGCGCCGACAAATTGCAGAAGCTCGAGATCCTCGTCAACGGCGACCCTGTGGATGCGCTGGCGGCAATCGTCCACGAGAAGGATGCGTATCATAAAGGTCAGCGCCTGATCACCAAACTCAAGGATCTGATTCCACGCCAGTTGTACGATGTGGCAGTGCAAGCCGCTTCGGGCGGACGCATCATCAGCCGCGCCACGGTCAAAGCCACGCGCAAGGATGTGCTTGCCAAATGTTACGGCGGCGATATTTCACGCAAGAAAAAACTGCTCGAGAAACAAAAACGCGGCAAGAAGCGGCTCAAGATGGTGGGCAATGTCGAAATCCCGCAGGAAGCCTTCATGGCGGTCTTGAAACTGGAAGACGAATAGCATTGCGTGTTGCGTGTTGCGGAAAACGCAACACGCAACACGCGAACTTGTCCTGAGCGAAAGGCGAAGGACGCAAGGAAACCCATGTCTGATTTTTCAAAAAACGCAAAACGAATCCTTCCCGGCGCGGTTATCAGCATTGCCCTGATCGCCGCCTTGCTTTATTTTGTCGATTTCCAGACCATGTGGGAGTCCATCAAGAATGCGAATTACCGCGTTCTGGCGGGGTCGGCGGTTTTGTCGTTCGTCTGGCTCGGAATCCGCGCCAAAGTCTGGCAGACGTTGCTGCGCGACAAGCCCAAATATTCCGATGTGTTGTTTTCGGCGGGCGAGGGATATTTATTGAATGCGCTTCTTCCTTTCCGCCTTGGCGAGGTGGGGCGAGTCTTCCTGCTCAGCCGCAAATCGGGCATGACCTTCAGCGAGATCCTGCCGACCATCGTCATCGAACGCGCGATGGACCTGCTGATTTCCGCCGGGATGCTGCTGATCGGGTTGACGTATGTGACCGAGGCGCAAAGTTCGGCACAGATCGGGTACATCATTGGGGTCGTGATGGTCGCCGGGCTGGTGGTGATGTACGCCCTTGCCCGCAATCGCCAGTGGGCGTTGGATGTCTTTCACAAACTCAGCAAACGCTGGACGTTTTTAGGAAAGGTCGGCGGCGGTTTCCTCGAATCCTTTCTGGCGGGTCTGGGCGCGCTGACCGACGGCTGGCTCTTCCTGCGCTTCCTCTTTTGGATGGCGCTCAACTGGCTGGTGGCGATAGTGGCGTATCACCTCATTACGCTATCGTTCTTCCCGCAGGCGCAACTCCACTGGATGTTCTTCGTGCTTGGCGCGGCGGCGTTTGGCGGCGCGATTCCCGCATTACCCGGCGGGGTCGGCACATTCGAGGGCGCGATCAGCGCGGCGTTGTTCCTCTTCACCGGCGACCAGTCCACCTCGCTGGCGGTGGCGTTGACGGCGCGTTTGTATAACTACCTGAACAGCGTTGTGATCGGCGGCATCGGGTTGATGCGCGAAGGGCAGACCCTTTCGGGCGTTTACCAGCAACTGATGAATTTAAAGAACAAGGAACAAACGGAAACACCGGAGAGTTGAATTGGAAAATAAAAAACAATACCTTGTCACCGGCGGGGCGGGTTTTATCGGTTCGAATTATGTCCATCGCCTGCTGGCGCGCGGAGAGAAGGTCGCCATCTACGATAACTTTTCGCGTGGGGGAGCGCCGCGTAATTTGGAATGGCTGAAAGCCGAATTCGGGGAGAACGCCTTCGACGTGATCGTCGGGGATGTAAGAGACGCCTCCAGGATAACCGAAGCAGCCTCAAAGTCCGATGTGATCGCGCATCTGGCTGGACAGGTGGCGGTCACCACATCGGTAACGAATCCACGGGACGATTTTGAATCCAACGCGCTTGGCACCTTCAATGTGCTCGAAGCCGCGCGCGCTTCGGGACGCAAACCCATCGTCATTTACGCGTCCACGAACAAAGTGTACGGCGGCATGGAAGAGGTGGAATTGTTCGAGGAACCCACCCGCTGGCGTTACAAGGATCTGGTGAATGGCTGCCCCGAAACCCAGCCGCTTGATTTTCATTCGCCGTATGGTTGTTCGAAGGGAACCGGCGATCAATACGTCCGCGATTATGCGCGGATGTATGACCTGCCCACGGTTGTCTTTCGTCAATCCTGCATTTATGGGCCGCGTCAGTTTGGCATCGAGGATCAGGGTTGGGTGGCGTGGTTCATCATTGCCGCGGTGATGGGGCGCGACATTACCATCTATGGCGACGGCAAACAGGTGCGCGATATTTTGTATGTGGACGACCTGGTCAACGCCTACGATCTGGCAGTGGAAAAAATTGACATCGCCCGTGGACAGGTCTACAACCTCGGCGGCGGGCCATCGAACGTCATGTCCATTTGGGCGGAGTTCGGTCCGCGGCTGGAGAAATTGCTTGGCGATACGATTGAAATCGCGCGCGGTGACTGGCGTCCCGGCGACCAGCGCGTGTTCTATGCCGACGTCTCGAAAGCCAAACGCGAACTCGGCTGGGAGCCGAAGATCGGCGTGGAAGAAGGGGTGAATAAACTTTTTGCGTGGGTGAAAGCCAACAGGAAACTCTTTTAGAGAGCGTTTCTTGTTGGGCTGCCCAGTTGTTTCAGGATTGCAAGCGTCTCTGCCTTGCCGCCGTGCCCGTTCTCGCCGCCGGGTCCCACGCACGAAGGGCAGCCGTCTTCACAGGCGCACTCACTCACCAACTCACGCGCCCGGCGGATCAATTCATCGTGCAGTTCAAAAAGCCTTTCGCTGAATCCGATGCCTGCGGGGATAAGGTCATACAAAACCACAGACGGCAGACCGCCGACGGCGTGCCAGGCAGGCTCAGAAAAGACCCCCAAATCTCCCGTATCGCACATCAAAAATAAGGGCGCAAGATTGCCCAGCACAAACCCCAGCCCGGTCAGCCCGCTGCGGATGCGGACGTTTTGCTCCACCTTGCGATGGCAGGTATGACAAAGCGTGGTGAGGTTTTCCAATCGGTTGGCTTGCTCGCGAGCGGATTCAACGGAGCGCAAAGTCTCCCGACTTTGCATTGCAACATCAGGAGATATTGCGCTCCCACTTAAAAACGCCCGGAACGGAATCTTGTGATGAACGTCATGCTCGCGATTCGTCTCTGCCGCGCCGCACACCTGACATTTGAACCCGTCCCGTTTGCGGACGGCGAGTCTTATCTTTTGCCAGTCGGGACCGTAGTCGTTCGGGTCGTTGGTCCACATGCCAGCGTCGCGCAAATTCTTGAGCGCAGATTCGGAGAGGGTGAGCCAATATCCGGTTGTTTGTAAATCAGAGGGGGGAAGATCGAGCGGTTCCTGCCCCAAATTTTCATTCGTGAACCAGCGAATTTTACGAAAGCCGACCACTTGTGTGGTCACCTGAATTTCACCCTGACTTTTATTGCCGCCGGGGACGGCGGTTTGGGCGCGTAATTCTGTAATCTGAATCTCGGATTGCTGCTGGGCTTCGGTGTAATAATCCAACCCCGCCGGTGCGAGATGGGCGATATGTTTTTCAAGGTCAAGTTCCCGCACGTAATACTGCTGGGCTTCGTGCATGTAGATCGCGCCGGGGTGGACCATCCAATTGGCAGATTCGCCGTCCACGGTTCCCACGGTCAGCGGTCTGCCGTCTTCGGTCATGGATTGCAGCACAATGCTTTGCGGAGATGCCGAACGCAGTGAAATGTTCGCGGCGGGGTAGGCGTCCTGCATCCAAAAATATTTATCGTTGGACAGGTGGGCTTCGTGATTGGAAAGTAGAAAGCGGAGATATTCTTCGATCAACTCCCACGATAATGAGCCGAAGTTTTCCTCCTTTTGAAAGGGCAGTTCGAACATGGCGCAGCGCAAATGTTCGAGCAGGATCAGCAGGTGGTTCGGGTTGACCAGCGCCATCTCCGGTGAACGCTCGAAGAAATATTCGGGGTGATGCGCGAGGAACTGGTCGAGCGGATTCGGTGAAGCGATGAGGATCGAAACGGCGGGGGCATCGCCGCGCCCCGCCCGCCCGGCTTGCTGGCGCGCGCTGGCAATCGTGCCGGGGTAGCCGACCATAAGCGCCGCGCCCAGCCCGCCGATGTCTATGCCGAGTTCAAGGGCGTTGGTGGCGACGACGGTTTTGACGGAGCCGTCGCGCAAGCCTTGTTCAATTTCTCTTCGTTGATGAGGAAGATAACCACTGCGGTATCCGCGAATAGCGGGAGAGAGAATAGGGAATGGCGAATAGTCGGTTTGGGGATTCCTATTCCCCATTCCCTGGTCCCTATTCCCTTGTAAATACGTCAGTAGAATTTCCACGCTGCGGCGGGTTCGGGCAAAGACCACGGATTGGATATCGTGTGAGAGCAGGTTGTTTGCCAATCGCACGGCTTCGAGGATGCTGCTTTTTCTCAACCCCAATGCTGCATTCAACACCGGCGGGTTGTAGATGATGAAGTGCCGCTCACCGCGCGCCGAGCCGTCGTTGTCCACCAATTCAACGGGTTCTTCGATGAGGGTTTCGGCTAATTCTTTGGGGTTGCCGATGGTGGCGGATGCCAGGATGAATTTTGGCGCGCTTCCATAAAACCCTGCCACACGCTTAAGCCTGCGGATGACGTTGGCGACATGTGAGCCGAAGACTCCGCGGTAGGTATGGGTTTCGTCTATGACGATGAATTTGAGGCTGGTGAAGAAGTCGCTCCAGTTGGCATGATGCGGCAGGATGCCGGTGTGAAGCATGTCGGGGTTGGTCAACACGATGCGGGCGGTTTTGCGAATGGAGGGACGTTGGGATTGGGGGGTGTCGCCGTCGTAGATGGCAGGTTTCAGGTTGAAAGTTTCAGGTTGAAGGTTGTTGAGTGAAGATAACTGATCTTGGGCAAGCGCTTTGGTGGGAAAAAGATAAAGCGCGCGGGCTTGAGAGTCCTGGATCAGTTTTGCAATGACGGGCAGGTTGTAGGCGAGGGTCTTTCCGCTGGCGGTGCCGGTGGAGAGGATGACGTTGCGATGGGTGCGGGCGTGAGTCCAGGCTGTCAGTTGGTGGGAATAGAGCAGGGAAATGTTTCGGGAAGATAAGGCTGCTCGAAGCGGACCAGGCACATCGTCTGGGAAGGGATGCGTGTTTGCGGCGCGGGGGGGAGACGTCTGCCAGGCGAAAAGGTTCGGCGCGGTTTCTTCATCCCGTTTCCAGAATTCCAAAAGAGAGGATAGCATGGTCAATCCACCGGTTCGGGGCGTTCGGCGTGCAGCCCGCGAAATGCCCAGGCGCCCACAGCCAGCGGGAACCAGAATGTGACGGCGCGATATAACAAGGTGATGACGACGGATTGACTCCAGTTAACGTTGAGCGATGTCAACGCGACAGGCATGATGCCTTCGACAATGCCGATGCCGGAGGGCGTGGGGGAGACGATGAGAAAAAGATAGGCGATGGAAAAACCGGCGATGATGGTGTCTGCGGAGAATGGCACTTCGAAGGCGAGAAAGGAACAGACGAGCGCCAGCATGAGCAGTCCCTTGTCGAAGATGCCCCACAAGACCGGGCGGATGAGACTGACCGGTTTTTCGGTCAGCCCGGAAAAGCCGTCGGCGATCTCGTGCGCGAAGGCATGGGCGCGTTCTTCGCTGAGATAATTTTCGCGGCGAAAAAAACGCACGACCCGGTTGATAAGCCGCGCAAATTTTGCCAGCAGGCTGCCGAGCTTTTCAGCGGAGCGATAGCCGATGTAGAGCACGCTTGCATAAGTCACTGCGATGCCAAAAAGAAAAAGCGAGGCGGTGATTTCCCCGGCATCCAGGTTGTTGCGGCGGATGAGGATGATCAACCCGATGGCGAGGATGATGAGAAACGCGGCTTGATCGAGCAGGAGGAATAGCGCCGCCGCGACTGTGACCTTGCCGGTGGGATGTCCGCGCCGGTGGGCTTCGGACGCGAAGAGCGCGACTCCGCCCGCCCCGGCAGTTGGCGCCACGACGTTGATGAAGTTCGCCGCTGTGGCAATGCGACTCAATGTGAATACGTCTTCATGCACACCCAATAAATGAAAGATGGACTGGTACATGCGCCCGCTGGAAATGAACCAAAGCGATTGAATCACAAGCGCCAGCAGGAAAAAGCTGAGACGCGCCTTGCCCAGGGTGAGCAGGATGGTCTCCAGTTCGCTGAAACTAAGGGCGGCGACCACAACACCCAGGAACAGGGCGACGAATACAAATGCTTTTTTCATACCTTCCGTTTTATATCTTTACGGCGCGGAGACAGGCAGGGTTTCAATGGGCACATTGAGTTGGACGACCGATGCATAGACCCAGGCGGTCTCGCCGGGCTGGTCCGGGACCTGGATCAGGATCCATTGCGCATCTGCGGTGCGACCGACGGCGCTGGCAGATTGCCCGACGGCAAGCACGTGCAGCGGCGCGGAGTTGAAATCGGGCGCGACGCGCAAATTAAGGTCGTTCGCCCCGGTATTGGTCACCATCGGCGCGGGCGGGGAGGTTTCGGTTGCCTGGGCTTGCGGCGTGACAGGGGGTTCTGTGGCAGCGGGCTGGGTCCGGGTCACCACGGTCAGCGTGATTCCCAACAGCCGCGCCATTTCAACGTCATATTGGGTGTGGAGTTCGCGCGACTGAGCGATCCCCTGCGCCACCGTGTTCACGTCGCCGCTGCTGACGAATAGCAGCAGCGTTTGCACGACGGTATTCATATGCTGGAGTTGCAGCGTTTTCAGGTCGGTCAGGCAGGCGGGGACTTCCAGGTCTTCTGCGTCGCGGAGTACGCGCTGAAGTTCCGGGATGACCTGCACCAGTTGCGACTGCGGGGTGTTGGATGCCAGTGCGGCGTAATCGTCGAACTCGCGCGTGATCTTATGAACCTTTTCCACTTCGGCGGGAAGGTTCGCCTCGGCGCATGGATCGGGGGGCTGGGTGGCGCCAACTGTGGGCGTTTCTTCGCCGGAGCCGCCGCACGCGGTAAGCAGAAGAATCGCGATAATTCCTAAAATGAGCTGAAGTTTGTATCTGTATCTCATCTTGCCTCTTGAAGGATAATCTTGAACAGCATTGTAACAAACAATGAAACCATTCTTGTGCCAAAACTGTGGGCGCCAAATGGTCGGTCGCATATTTTTTGAAAACAAATTCCGTTCAAGCCGCCGCGAGCGAAAGTTTATTTTATTTGCTGACGCTACGCAGTGCGTTGCGCCAAACGTGTCCAGTAAACAGGGCGAATCCTCCCGTGAGACTCATCTGTTTCTGGCTAATGCGACGCACTCTCCGCGTACAAGTGGGGCGATACGATCCTTCGCCGGGGACGGCGAAGGGAGCAATCTCGTCTATAAACTTTTAGCGCGCCCATACCCATTGACAGGGCGCGGCGGCGGGATTATGATTTAAGCCAATAAAGTCTATTATTCCAGTAGGAGTTATGGAAGAATGAGATTATCCAAACGCGGTGAATATGGGCTGCGAGCCATGATCGCGCTGGCGGAACCCGCGCCCAGCGGCGATGCCCCCCACATGATGCAGATCAAGGAGATTGCCCTGCGCGAACAGATCTCTGCCAAGTTTCTCGAGCAGATTCTTCTGGCGCTCAAGAACAACGGTCTGTTGCACAGCAAGATGGGAGTCGGCGGCGGGTACTACCTGGCAAAGTCTGCGGGTGAGATTACGCTTGGGCAGGTATTCCGCGTTTTGGATGGCCCCGTGGCTCCGGTGAAGTGCGTGAGTCAGATGGCGTATGAGCCTTGTGGCTGCCCCGATGAGGAGACCTGCGGCTTGCGGCTGGTGATGGGCGATGTGCGCAATGCCATTGCGGACATTCTCGATACCACGTCGCTGGCTGACGTGGTCAAACGGCAGGGCGCGCTTCGAAGGAAGCTGGGGCTTAAGTAGTCACCTTATGCGGCGCTGCGGGATTTATCTCGCAATTTTAAGGCGACATGAATGTCGCGGTACCGAGGAACTGCGTAAGGCGAGTTAAGTAGACAAAAAGCGGGGGGCGTTTTTTGTTCGCTCAAAAATATACTAATATTATAGACTTTATATATTTTGGCAGTGCGAGAGATCACTCGAAACCAAGGAGCATAAACCATGGAGACCGAATTGGCGCTTTCCCTTCTTCCATATGTGCTGGTCGGGTTCGCCGCCCAAATGATAGACGGCGCATTGGGCATGGCATATGGAGTCAGTTCGAATACTTTTCTTTTGAGTTTGGGCATCCCCCCTGTTGCGGCGTCTGCCAGCGTCCACATGGCGGAGGTGGTGACGACCGGCGTCTCGGGCGTTTCGCATTGGAGACTCGGCAACGTGGATTGGAAACTGGTGCGGCGGCTTTTGATCCCCGGTATGATCGGAGGCGCGACAGGCGCGTATCTGCTCACTTCAATGGACGGCAATATCATCAAGCCGTATATTGCCGTTTATCTGCTCATCATGGGCGGCGTGATCGTCTATAAGGCATTCACGCTCAAACCGCGCAATAAACCGGATGGGTATCACGGTCCGCGCATCAGCCTGCTCGGTCTGTTCGGCGGCTTTTGCGATGCGGTCGGCGGCGGGGGCTGGGGACCGGTGGTCACGTCGACGCTGGTGGCGCGGGGAAAGAATCCGCGCATGACGATTGGTTCGGTGAATTTCTCGGAATTCTTCGTGACGCTGGTTCAATCCATCCTGTTTGTGTTGACGCTTTCGTTCGGCGAATACTGGCAGATCATTATCGGGCTGTTGATCGGCGGCGTGATTGCCGCGCCGATTGCGGCAAGGCTCGCGCAGAAATTACCGATGAAGGCATTGATGATCTTCGTCGGGCTGTTGATCATTGGGCTTAGCATCAGGACGCTGGTGTTGGCGTTGAGGTAGATACAAGGTAGGCGGGTAAACAGGTACACAGGTAAATACGTAGACAGGTAAACGCGCGCGCCCGACTACTTTTCCATTCCCTTACCACATCCCCGGAACGAGTCGAAACCTGGTCTTCTGCGCGTACTCCTTGTAACCGGGCAGTTCCTCCTGGAGGGTTTTATCTTCCAGCGATGTCCTGACCACAAGAACGAAGACCAGCAGGATCATCGGGATGAGCGCCCAAAGTGAGTCGAGCAGGAAGGGCATGGCAAGATACGTCCATAATGCGCCGCTGTACCCCGGATGGCGGATGAAGCGGTAGGGTCCCGTCGTCACCACATGATGACCCCGGTCGGTTTGAATCCGCACCACGCCGGAGAAGAAGCGGTTCTCGATCAGCGCCCAGGAACCGAACACATAACCAAGGAAGATCACAACCAGCGCTGTAATCTTACTGGAGAGGGAAAAGGGCTGAGTCCAACCGTAGTGTTTATCCAACCCGGCAACGATCAGGATCAACAACGAACCGAACGCCAGCATGGGAGAGAGAATTTTATCCCAGGGTTTCGCGTCCTTCATTTCCATGGAACGGGCGCGCTCGGCCAAGATGTCCGGGTGGCGGCGAGCTGCCAGCGCGCGGCTGAGCACAAACCCGAGAATGCTGAGAATTGCATATGCCCAGGCTTCCCACCAAGCCCAAATGCCGGATATGAACATTGGCAGGAAGGGAAAGACCAACACAATTATGACCATCAGAATAATCGAACGGAATGTGATAGCTCGTTTATTTTCAGACATGATGCCCTCCATAAACAGTATAATCCTTTCAAGGAACTGGATACAACCATGAAAACCAGACGTATTCTCCTTTTCTTATTTATCATCTTCACCGCGTTCCAGGCAGTCTTCGCGCAGGGAAATTCATCCCCGGCTGTGGTGTTGACGGCGGACGGTCCCATCATGCCGCCGATGCTGGAATACATCAGGCGCGGAATCGAAACGGCGGAGCAACGCGATGCGGAGATGATCGTCATCCAACTCAACACGCCGGGCGGGAGTATCGAAACCATGCTGGAGATCATTGCCGCGATCCGCGACAGCGATGTGCCGGTGGTGGTATATGTTGCGCCGCGCAATGCGATTGCCGGGAGCGCGGGCGCGATGATCACGATGGCGGGACACGCCTCGGCAATGGCGCCGGAGACGTCCATCGGCGCATCCAGCCCGATCAGCAGTTCGGGCGAGAACCTTAACAGCACAGCCGATGCCAAGGCAAAGGAGATCGTTAAGGCTTCGATCCGTCCGTTCGTGACTCCGCGCGGCGAAGAGGCGCTGGAACTTGCCGAGGCAATGGTGGATGAAGCCAAAGCCGCCACCGCAGACGAGGCGTTGGAGGCGGGGTTGATCGATTTTGTTGCCGACGATCTCGAAGACCTTTTGCAGGTATTGAATGGGTTTACAGTGGAGATGAAGGACGGTGGGCGCACGCTTCACACGGAGGGAATCGTCGTCCTGCCGCTCAATATCAGTTTCATCGAGCAGTTGTTGCTGATGCTGACCGACCCCAATATTGCCTTTCTTCTGCTCGCCATTGGTGTGCAGACGATCCTGATCGAACTCTCCAGCCCGGGCGGGTGGGTGGCGGGGTTCATCGGCGCGGTCTGTCTCACGCTGGCGGCATACGGCATGGGTGTGTTGACGGTCAACTGGTTCGGCGTCATTTTTCTTGTCATTGCGTTCGTCCTGTTCGTGCTCGATATTAAAGCGCCCACTCATGGGGCATTAACAACAGCGGGAGTCGCGTCGTTCATCATCGGGGCGCTGGTGTTGTTCAACTCGCCAGGCACGCCGCAATTCCAGCGTGTGTCTGTGCCGCTGGTGATCGGCACCGGCGTTTTTATCGGGCTGATTTTCTTTGGCATCATGATGATCGCACTGCGCGCGCTGCACAAGCCAGCCGCAATGGGCGGGGAAACTTTTATCGGCAAAACAGGGATAGTCAAATCGTTCGAGGGGGAGGCGGGGCAGGTTCAGGTGGAATCCGAGCTTTGGAGCGCGGAAAAAGCCGCTGAATCCGGCCCCATCGGTAAGGGTGATAAAATCGAAGTCGTCGAAGTTCGAGGTTTGAGATTGATTGTGAAGAAGAAGTAGGACAAACTTCAGTTTGTCCACGGAAAAATCATAAGACAAACTGAAGTTTGTTGTACGGGAACATGAGGACAAACTTCAGTTTGTCCACGGAAAAATCATAAGACAAACTGAAGTTTGTTGTACGGGAACATGAGGCAAACTTCAGTTTGTCGTACGGGAACATAAGACGAACTGAAGTTTGTTGTACAAGAACATTAGTACGGGAACATATTTATGCCTGTTACCCCCACCCGAGACCGGGTCTCTCCGCAAGTTGATTCGCGTCCGCTCCGCCGCCCGGAGTGGATCAAAGTCCGCGCGCCTTCGGGCGAAACGTACGAGCGCGTCCATGCGCTGATGCGTTCGAAGGAATTGCATACTGTCTGTGAAGAAGCCATGTGCCCGAACCTCGGCGAGTGCTGGGGCAGCGGTACGGCGACCTTTTTGATGCTGGGCGATGTGTGTACGCGCACCTGCGCCTTCTGCGATATCAAACACGGCAAGCCCGGTTTATTGGATTGGGGCGAAGCCGAACGCGTGGCGCAGGCGGTGAAGTCGATGAACCTGCACCATGCGGTCATCACGTCGGTGAACCGGGACGAACGCAGGGACGGCGGCGCGCCGATCTTTGCGATGGTGATTCGCAGGATACGGGAATTGCTGCCGGGTTGTTCCATTGAAGTGTTGATCCCTGATTTCAAGGGCAGCATCGAAGCCTTGAAGATCGTCATGGATGCCCGCCCTGAAATTTTGAATCATAATGTGGAGACCGTGCCGCGTTTGTTCAAACAGATCCAACCCCAAGATAAATATGAATGGGCGGCTGCAACCTTATCCAACGCCAAAAAACTTGACCCGGAGGTATTGACCAAATCGGGACTCATGGTTGGCATTGGCGAGACGATGGATGAGGTCAAGCAGGTGATGCGCGACCAACGTTCCTGGGGCGTGGACATCCTGACCATTGGGCAGTATTTGCAGCCAAGCAAGAAGCACATGCCGATGGATCGCTATTACACGATGGAAGAGTTCGCCGAGCTGCGCGAATACGGCAAAGCGATCGGCTTCAAGTGGGTCGAGGCGAATCCGCTGGTGCGCTCTTCGTATCATGCGGCAGAGCAGGTGAGAGCGCTGAGCGTGGTGCATCGCAAGTTGTACGGGAATGGGGCGATGAGCGAAAATCAATTACCAGTGATGGGTAAGAAATAAATCTCAACAATCTCTTTAATAGGAGATTGTTTTTATTAGGGCAATGGCACGATTGATGGGGCTAAACCATGACCGTTGATGACCTGACAGAACAATTTACTGGCTTTCAGGCAGAACTAAAATCCTTTCTCCGGCGTATGACAGCCAGTGCGCAGGATGCAGAGGATATTGTTCAAGAAACCTAGGCGTTGCTCACGAATGCAGCTGATTTCCCGCGGTGGAATTCGACCGTGATCTTGATCTCCGGCAAGATCCAAAGCGGCGAAACCATCGAGTTGAAATCCACACTGGATGAGAAGCGTATATTCGATGAGTCTTTCGATTATTGCAGCGCAAGGTCATGCTCAAAGGCGCCGTCCTTGGCGGCGTGTTGCGCCAGAATCCTGCGCTGTGGTACTAAATGCATCCAGGTAAAAAATGCCCGGGGACGGAATCCACAGCTTAATTTTCGCGTTTGAGCCGCGCGCCACAAGTCCGGCAGAAGCGGTCGTTGAGTTTGGCGCGCGTCCCGCATTGCGGGCAGTAGAGGCTGGTGGCGTCATCCTCGACATCGGTGTGGGAATGTTTGCGGCGGGGTTTGGATTTGGAGACGCGCCCCCATTGGAAGTAATACGCCAGCCCGCCCGCGATCATGATGACGCCCAGCCCGCCGATGATGTAGGGCAGGCTGTTGGCAAGCGAGACGCGCCCGGGCGTATCTTCATTAATGGGTTCGGCGATCTGCACGCTTTGCGTCTGTGAGACGAGTGTATCGGTGGTCTTAACGTAACTGAGGGATAGCGCAAATTCCTGACCGGCGTCGAGTGAGACCGGGCTGCTTTCGTAGTAGTTCAAGCCATTGGAATTTTGAACGGTTTCATGTTTTGGGTCGAGTGAGACCGTGGTCACATCCAGCGGTTCAAGCATGAGGTACTGGAAGGACTCGACCGCAAAGCCGTTATCCCAAAGGTAGGTGAATGCGCGTTCGTCCCCGTTGAATGCCAGGGGTTGGTAATACTCGAAGCGGTACGGCACGTTCTGTTCGATGAGCATACTGAAGGTTTGAACTTCGCCTTCGGTGTTCGGTCCCTCGTGTGCGAAATCCATGAATGCGCCGCCGCCCGCGTCGGATGCGACGGCGATCAGCGTGGCTTCGGCTGGGATGCGGAAGGTGAGTGTGACGGGCAGGGAAAGGTCCGCCGCAGGCTGGAAATCGGCGATGACTAACATGCTGGGCTGGTCGTATTCGGGCCAGAACTGCACGGTGACGATTGCCAGCGCCGCATCATCCTGCGCGGACGCGGAAATGGGGAAGACCAGAATCAATCCCAGAAGAAGGAGCAGGGGTAATTTGCGCATGAACGCCTCCAAACGGTAAGGGTTGGCTCATGCGCCGTCAAAGCGACAGCCGCTTGCGCGCCTTTTACGCATGAGCCGTTTTTTGAATCTTACCATGCGCCATTTTGGCGGGGCGGAATCGATGTCATTCGATGGCGGGGATGAATGTCATCGGTTTTGAGGGGAGAACCGCAAGGGTGATCAAATGAAACCTCATCCTGGGCATAAAGGTCAAATCCGCAAACGGACAAGCCCTCTCTCCTTTAGGAGAGGGCGGGGGGAGAGGTCCCACCCCCAAAATCAAAAACACTGGGACATTCACCCCAGTGTTCTCTCGTTACTCTATCCCTTTGACCCATTTCACTTTGAAAGGTTTCAGCGAATTGACCAGTTTCGTATCCGCTGTCCATAGATCGATCTCCATCCATTCTGCCAAGGCAAGGTAGTGGGCGTCATACGTGGCAGGGAGGTTGTACCGCATGGCAATTTCCTTGGCACGTGGATGCAAATCAGAAACAGTGACCAGTTCAATAGGTAGAGCGAGAGCTGCTCTTAATGTCGTTTCAACAGCCTCGGGCGGGTAAATTCCTGCCTTGTAATATCGATACAGTCCATTGGTTACTTCGTAATATAACAAGGACGGTGCAACAATTTTTATTTCATCTGCCATCCAACTTTCCCAAAGGTTGGTGGCGGCATCTGAAGTGACAATTCTTATGACAACACTGGCATCAATGCAAAGCGCTGAGGAGTTGCTCATCTCTTTCCTCCCTGCCCAAACGTATCATTTCTGCTGGATTTGGCAATACATGGTCCTTCAATGCTGCACGGACTGTCTTGCGGGACTCTTCCAGTAATCTCCGCCAATCTGTTTGACTTTTTGCCGCAACTAATTGGTCGTATGCCTTCTTGGAAAGGACAACGACTTCTGCTTTGCCGCCGCGTTCTACAATGACGGGGGCAATCTTGGCTTGTTTCATCACATCCCCAAAGTTGATTCGGGCTTTTGTGGCACTGATTGTCTTGAGCATGGTTGCCTTTCGATTGATTAATCGATTAATCAATCGAAAATATACTCTCAGGCTGGACATTTGTCAATTCCACCTCAAATCAAAACACTGGGACATTCATCCCAGTGTTCTCGCGTTACTTCTATAAGTCTTTTGGCGTTAATCCAGTGACTTTGGCAACCCGCGCCAGCATTTTGGGCCGATTTCGTCGTTATCATGAAAGGCAAAAACGACATCCGCCCAGCCAGCGCGTTCCAGTATCTTATGCGAACCCGTCTGTCGTTTGACCCGCCAGCCGATCTTTTCCAATGCCGCGAGCAGACGTTTCGCTTTGACGCTTTTCCAGTCGCTCATGCCAATGAGAAGGAGAACATCAATGCAGGGATGGCTTCCCCATTATCCAAACGATCTGCGACCACGCGCAATGCCAAAGCCTGAGCATGAGCCATCGCATCGTCAGCGTCTTTCCCATACACCATCACGCCTGGCAATTCCTTGACTTCAGCCAGCCAGCGACCATCTTCTTCCTGTTCATATTCAACGGTAAAATTCATTTCGACCTGCCTTTCATACCCTTATTTTACCTGTTTTCAGAACTCATAAATCAAAAACACTGGGACATTCATCCCAGTGTTCTCTCGTTTTGCCATATCGCATTGTTATCGCCTTACAAACAAACCCCTCTCCCGTCTCCCCTAAAGGGGAGAAGCTAAAACCACCATAACCGAGAATTTATCTTGGACACGAAACCTATTCCGCAAGCGGACTAGCCCCCTTCCCTTTAGGGAAGGGCGGGGGGATAGGTCGCCATCCCAGTGTTTTCTCGTTACTCCGAAACTCCATTGAGTAATTTCGCTATCTTCTCCGCCCGCTCTCTCGCATCATCCCAATCATCATAATTTGAACAGACACAAACTTCACGCTTTTCCGTCTGGTCAATGACCACAAATGTACTTCCATCAAACTGGCTGACAACATATCTCTGCATGACTTATCTCCCTTTGAGTCTCATCCGATATTGACCGCGCCCAACAAAATCAAGAACCCCTTTATCCCGCAAAAACTGCAACTGCTGACGAATCTTCGCCTTTACATTGTTATTCGATGGATGTTTGGCTTGCACCACTTCTTCAAACCCATAGACATCCTCCAGCGAAAACTCAGCCTGCTTGATTTTCTCCACGCACATCAACACATCCAACAACCAGCCTTTTGACTCGACGTTCCCTGCGGCTTTGACAAAATCGGTTTTGCTCCACTTTTCGAGCACCTCATCTTTGTTCTTGCGGACTCCGTTTTGGACGAAGAAGATTTTCCCAATTTCAGGGATATTGCTCACATCGATATTACAACCAATCCAACCTGCCCGTCTTGCTGTGGGAGAAAGTGCTTTTCTCTTTTCAATAATCGACGGAACGAAGAAGTATTTTGGGATGGTTAGGAAGTTTCTGATTTCAAAAGTGGATTTGTCATAAGTCAAAAAGAAAAAGTTGGGATTGTTATCTGATTTCAGCCGCTCAATCATCGTGGAATATGCCCCATCTACAATCTTCTTTCCCATTTCCCCATTCTTAGACTTCAGTTCGTATTCTTCTGCACACTTTTTACAGTAAAAATCTGCAACTGGTGAATTATTTTCAAAGGGATTTAGCGAACTTCCACAATTGGGGCAAAAAACCGATTTATTTACCCAACCTTCCGTCATCACACGAATCTTCTGTGCCTGACTTTTGTATTCGCTTGCGGAGAACTTTGAAAGTATCAATTCCATGAAAATCTCCCTTATTCAGCCATCCATGTCGTCAGGTAATTCTATCCAATCTGGCATTCCATTTGGAAGCACAGCAAGACCAATAACATCAGAAACTGACAATATCTTTTCCAGCCAATTGGAATACCCAGCAGTTTTCCAAGAATAAACTGTACCATCATTGCTTTCGGCGAACTGTTCTGCGCTCACAATATCTTCAAGTTGAAAGAACTCAAATTCCAAAGCACCATCAAGAGAGATTTTCATAAATCGCCTTCCATCGTTCTAAAGGAGACAGATACTTTTGTCCCAAAACTCGGACATCACGCCAACAATCATCACACAATTCGAGTAAATCTGTCGAGCCTTCTTCCCAACAAACCTTTTTACGGCAGCGTTCACACTCCCAAAGTTCACCTTTGCAAGAAGTGTGATTCTTGCTTTCACAACCGACAATCCTATTTTCATTCCACTTCGTCTTTGCCATAAATCAAAAACCTTCGTGTACTTCGTGCCCTTTGTGTTTAAAGCACTACCCACCAAGCCCCAACTCCTTCAAATTCTCCCCGCCCAAACTGGCGAAAGGCAAAGCAGTCACCTTATCAGCAATGGGATAGGAACGCTCCCCAGGGTAGATTACAAACAAATGATTCAACTGCAAATCATCCAGCGCGATCTGCATGGATGGTGTCAGGCGGGGCGCATCCACACGCTTGCACTCCAATCCCACGCGGCGTCCATCCTTGACCAACAGCAGGTCAAGTTCTGCGCCGTTGTGCGTTGCCCAAAAATACATTTCATCAGGAACAATGGCTTTTATTGCTTCTTCAATTACATATCCTTCCCACGATGCACCGCTTTTCGGATGGGTTTGCAGATCATGGTGTGTGCGAATGCCTAACAGCGCATGTAAAAGTCCGCTATCTCGGAAGTAAATCTTGGGCGACTTCACCTGACGCTTCTTCAAGTTCGAATGCCAGGGCTGTAGAATACGCACCATAAAAACATCTTGAAGCAGGTCAAGATAGCGGCGGACTGTTGGCTCGCTCACGCCCATGGAGCGGGCAGGCTCGGCAGCATTCCAAATTTGTCCATGATAATGGGCAAGCATTGTCCAAAACCGCAACAGGTTGCCAGCAGGGATTTGTACCCCCCAACGCGGCAGGTCACGTTCGAGAAAAGTTTGCGCAAAATTCTTCCGCCATATAAAACTATCCATCTCGTTATTTGCCAGATACGAAAGCGGGAAACCGCCGCGCAGCCAATGTTCCTGCATCGCGTCCACGCCCACTTCCGCAAGGCTAAACCCGCTGATCGAAATAGTTTCCATGCGACCCGCAAGAGACTCGGACGATGAGCGAATCAACTCTGGAGAGGCGCTGCCCAAAATCAAAAAACGCGCAGGAAGACCATCGCGGTCAGCCAGCACGCGCAAAATGGGAAACAGATCGGGGCGGCGTTGGATTTCATCAATGACCACCAAATCGCGCAAATCCTGCAAGGCGGTCATGGGCTGTTCCAGCCGCGCCAGACTGACGGGGTCTTCCAAGTCAAAATAATTGACAGAATCAGGGAGCACGAACTGACGAGCCAGGGTGGTTTTTCCGCTTTGGCGCGGTCCAACCAGCGCAACGATCCTACTCCGCCCTAAAGCCGTATTTATTTTAGAAAGTAGAGAACTTCTTTCAATCATGCCTACATAGTATCATGAAAATCGAAAGTTAGATGTTCGAATTTCATGGTACTACACACCAAACCCCAACTCCTTCCCCGTCTGGCGACGGGACAGGCAAATTCTCCTCTTCGCTAAAACCCTAATTCTCTACTTATCTCCTCACTACTCCTCTTGCCCTTCCCCCCGCTCATCTCCTTCCAAAACGCCTCATCATAGCGGCGTGACCGCACAGGCAGCGGCATCGGCACACCCCAACCGAGCAGCAGCACCTCTTCCTTCGGCTGCAAACGCGCCAGCATCCCGCGCAGCGATTCGCGCCCCGAAAGCCCCGGAAAGCACCGCCTGAATATCCAGGTCATCGCCCAGCCAGCCGCTGATGCGCGTGCCCAACTGACTCATCACCTCATCATAGATCTGCGACGGACGCTGGTCCACGATCAACAGCGTCACATAATATTTGCGCAGCTCGCGCGCGATGGTCGCAAAGGTCGTCTGCGCCGCCATCTCGCGGTTGAGCAGTTTATGCGCCTCCTCCACCACAATGATCAACGGCTTCGGCTCCGCTTTGCCGTGCGTGCGGAACTCATTCGTCTTCTTCTCCCACGCCGCGCGGATTTTTCTTGTGAGCAAATTGGAAACCAATAAATAATCCAGGTCACTCTCATGCTCGCCGAACGACAGCACCACATGCTTGCCCGCCTCCAACGACTGGATGATCTGCGCCACCGAGTCCGCTGCAGGGTTGTCCACGATATAGGGTTGGCTGAACAGCCGTCGCAGTTTGTCATGAAGCGCTTCCGCCGCCATCACATTCACACCGTTCTCCAGCGCCCACTTCGCCACGCTCCTCCGCAGGCTTTTCTTTCGTCTTTCCTCTTTCATCTTCGATCATCACCGTATCACGGCTCATCGAACGAAACGCCGCAAACCACTTATCCTTGAACGTGCCATACAACGCATTCAAAATCGTCGGCGTGGTCTCGCGCAGATTCAACTCGCGTGAAAGCGTTTCAATATCAGATGTGGAAATGTCTCCCGTTGAGATTTCCAAATTAAAGTCAACTTGATTGCCTCTGATGGTGCTTCCTGCTCCCAAGCCGACGCATCGGACTCCGCCCTTGAACAGGGTCTTCAATCCCTTCACGGCTTTTTTCGTGTCTGACGCCACATCGTCAAACCCATACTCGTTGTGCATGTCCAGCACCAGCACCGCCGCCTGATTGTGCTTCATCAACCCCGCCAGCACCAAGCGCGTCAGGAACGACTTGCCCGTGCCCGTCGCCCCGAACACCCCCGACGAGCGCTGCACGAACTTATCCAAGTCAATGCACACGGGATGATTCTGCTCACGCGTATACCCGATGACAAAATTGCTTTCCTTGTTCGGGTCACCGAAGATCTCGGCAATATCGCCTTCATTCGCCAGCGACACCACCGCATGGTGCGGCGGCACATTCTTGACGGGCAAAATGCGCGGCGCATCTTTCAAGCCCGCGTCAATTTTTCCCTGCCAATCCTTATACTCAGGCGTGCCTTCATCAGGACCGACCTCCAGCATCAGATTCGGCAGCACCTCAAGGTTCGCATACAACGTCTGTCCATGCAGCGCCTTGGCGATATGCGCAGGGAAGCGCACCTCCGTCTGCTCATCCGCAAAGCGCGGGTCCGTTGCACCGAGGTTGATGTCCGTCACGATGCCGTAATAATTCCAATGTCCGCTCTGGATGACGACAAACGCCCCCTCCTGCATCTCCTGCGGAGAAACAGTGAGCCGCACGCGGAAATTTTCTTTGAGTCCGCCACCGACGAGATAGCCAATTTGAGTTCGTTGTATTGTTCATAAAAACCTCTTTATCTTCGTCCTGCGAGGAGGCCTTTTTGCGAAAGGGGCAGGGGCGAGATGCTTCGGGCGGAAGAGCATCGCCCTCGCAATGACGGAAAACTCTAATTACGAAATATCCGCTAAAGCCCCTAAAACACTCATAAGGGTCGGATAATCATCCCGCAACAACGTGATCACTTCCTGCGTCGCGGACTCGATCCAGCGCGTGCCATCCGCGCCTCGTGCCTTGCCCGCCTGCAAAATATGCGCGGCAAGCACTTCGCCCACAGGCACATCCTTGCCATTCAAGATATGACGGAAATACCCGAACTTCTCGGTGAACCGTACCATATCCTTATCCTCGCACAAATAGATCACATCCAAACTCAGCGGCGGACGCGGCGGCAGCAGGTGATGGACCTTGCCATCCTGCTCATACCCCACCGCCAGCACGGACATTTCCACGGGCACAATGCGGCGCTCGCGGTTGTCCTTCATCACTTCCTCGCTCACGCCGTCGGCGGTCACCAGTTGACGCACCAGCCCGTCATCGTCAATGTGAATATCGTGGATGAGTCCATACACCTGATACCCATCCCCCAGCGGCGCGCGGACCAAGCGCCCCAAATGAAGGCACGCTCAACTGTGTTCTTCCCTGCAAATCCTTCGCAGATTGTTTGGGAGATTTTTCGCCAAGTTGACTGCCTCTTGAAAGAATATCCCTTGAAAGCAATCTGTCAATTTCTTCTTTTTCACGATGGGTCACAATTGCAATTTCGTGAGCACGATGAAGCAAATAAGGGAACTGCTGGGAATTGCCCATGATCTTCGATTGCTCCACCAAAACCGAATGCAAAGCATTCAGCATGCCCGGGTTTTCCACAACCCACAATGGCACATCCACGCGAGCGATCTTGGGATACTTCTTATTGCCAACATTGATATAAAAGAAATGAATGGCAAGTACATCCTTATATTTCTCAGCAGATTTCGCTTGCAGTGCAAACACTGCCGAACGCTCGTGTTCGTCAAGAATCTGGCTAAACATCCAATAATCTGTGACGCCCGCCAGCAAGCGGTTTTTTCTTACGTTCTTTAATTCATCCTGTGGGGTTCCTGCAATTTCAAGTAACTTAACCACCCAGTTTGCCCCAGGCTTATCCACATATCCGCCTGCGATGATTTTCTTTTTATGCATTTCTTCGAGAGCGTGCAAATAATCATGCAGGCTTTTCTCGAAATCTTTGGCATTTTCGTTATCCACCGAACCCCATAACTCCAATTGTCCTTCGGTGAGAGCAATGATCGTGCCCGAATATCTTTCAGACATTTCCAGTAATTTTTTACGCTCTGCCACATCCCGCTGTAAGGCTACCTGACTATCACTGAAATAGGTATCATCGAATTCGTCCAAAACGCGCAATTCGGTATCCGTCTCAACCTCTGGCGTATTTCCAGAACCGATCTGCATGGCGATAGCCCCGACGTTGATGACATAGTATTGAAGCGGATCATGTCGGTTGGGTACGATCTGCGAACCGTCAGCGGCGATGAGTGTGAGCTTGGATAACAGAGTCAGGCGTGGGGTAGTGAGAGGCGAGGGCTTCATCCAATGGCACGGCGCAGCGAATATTGGCATCTGCCTGCTTGGCAGAATCCACTTTGGAGCGCAGGAAGTC
The DNA here is from genome assembly GCA_016703605.1 of Candidatus Villigracilis adiacens. Lineage (GTDB taxonomy): Bacteria > Chloroflexota > Anaerolineae > Anaerolineales > Villigracilaceae > Villigracilis > Villigracilis adiacens. The sequence continues at coordinate 42,593 of JADJBU010000010.1, forward strand.
CAGATCAGAAGAATGTCTTTCGAGGAGCTCTTGCGCCAATTTCTGCGCGTCCTCTTTCTTCTGTTTTCTTTCCTTAGCGCCTTTACCCACTTCCTTGATCTGTGTGTAGATTTCCTGATAGTTTATTGGCATGGCTAAGCTACCTTAGAACATTTGTGCAATTCTAGCCGTTAATGGGTCAAAATTCAAGTATAGTACCTCCAAAGTTACAAAAGAAAGGGACAGTGGGAACTTTTTTTGCTTAAGGGCGTCTTTATGGTGCATAATCAATGTATAAAGGAGATCAATATGAACAAGAAGTATTTTGCTTTTGCCATTTTAACGGTATTTACCCTGGTGCTCAGTGCCTGCGGACCAACCACCATCAATCAGGCGGCCCCCGAATTAGCGCGGACCTTGAACGTGACCGGACTCGGTGTCGTCTACCTTACGCCAGATATCGTTTACATTAATATCGGTGTGAACACCCAGCGTGAGAATGCATCTGAAGCCGTGGCGATCAATAAGGAACAGACCAACGCGGTCATTCAGGCGATCAAGGATTTCGGTGTAGACCCGAAAGACATCCGCACCACGAACTTTAGCATTTGGTCGAACCCGCAGTATGATGAATTTGGTCAGGTTAAGGGCTCGAACTACGCGGTGGACAACACTGTCAACGTGACCGTGCGTGACCTCGACAAACTCGGTGACCTGCTCGACGCCGCCATTCAGGCGGGTGCCAACAGCATCTACAGCATCCAATTCGATGTGGAAGACAAGACCGAAGCCACCAAGCAAGCCCGCACTCAGGCTGTGGAAGACGCCAAAGTTGAAGCGCAGGAATTGGCAGACGCCGCCGGTGTTTCACTGTTGACCATTGATAACATCAGTTACTATGAAAGCAGCCCCACCCCCTACTATGAAGGCAAGGGCGGCGGCGGTGGCGCAGTCAGCGAATCGGCTGCTGTACCGATCCAGCCGGGTCAACTGGCGATCAGCGTAACGGTCAACATTACCTACTCGATCAAGTAAAAGACCTTTCTAACCCCTCCTCAAATTGAGGAGGGGTTTTTATATCCATTCGCCGCAAATGTGTTTTGTTGGGACGGACTTCCCCCTCTCCAGGCAGCAGCCGCCTGAGTTAATTGTTTTTTGAGGAGGATGGGTGGGGGTGGCTTATAATCACGCCATTCTCACTCAAGGAGTCTCTTTATGTTAAGAGTTGGTTATATCGGTTTGGGATTGATGGGCAAATCCATTGCGCGGAATATCATGAAAGCCGGGTTCCCGCTCGTGGTTCACAACCGTTCACGCGCAGCGATAGATGAACTGGTTGCCGAAGGGGCTGTCGCGGCGAATTCACCCAAAGAGGTTGCCGAGCTGGCAGATATCGTCTTTACCAACCTGCCCGATTCACCCGATGTGGAAAAGGTGGCATTGGATGCTGTAAACGGAATCATCGCAGGCGGGCGCAAGGGACTCATCATGGTGGATAATTCGACCATTAAACCAGCCTCCGCTCGTTTGATCGCAGAGAAGTTAAAAGAAAAAGGCATCCTCGCGCTTGATGCGCCCGTCTCGGGCGGCGACATTGGCGCGAAGAACGGCACACTCACCATCATGGTCGGTGGCGAAGCGGAAGCGCTCGAAAAAGTGATGCCGGTCTTTCAGGCAATGGGCAAAACAGTGACGCACGTCGGCGAAGCGGGTGCGGGGCAGGTAGCCAAGGCAGCGAATCAGATCATGGTCGCAGCGCAGATGGTAGCAATGGGCGAATTGCTGGTCTTCGCAAAGAAGGCAGGTGTGGACCCGAAGAAAGTAGTCGATGCCATCAAGGGCGGCGCCGCCCAATGCTGGTCGCTTGATGTTAAACCGCCGCGCCTGTTCGACGGCAACCGCACCCCCGGTTTCAAGGCGCACATGCAGTTGAAAGACATGGGCATTGTATTGGATACAGCGAAGGAATACGGCATTCCGGTTTCTTCGGCAGAAGAGCACACAAAATTCTTCCAGAGGATGGTCGAGCAAGGCATGGGCGAATTGGACAATTCTGCCGTGGTGGGAGTCATCGAAAAATTGGCAGGTGTTGGGATTTTGGATTAACTTCTTCACCACAGAGAACACAGAGAGCACGGAGAGCCTTTTTAAATTTCTTTGTGAGCACTGTGCCCTCTGTGGTTGATTCTTTTTTATGGAAATCAACCACCCCGCTTCCGACTTTGAATTGCCCGACCTCAACGGCAATGTACACCGCCTTTCCGAGTATCGAGGGCGCATTGTCATCGTCAACTTTTGGTCATGCGAATGCCCGCACTCGGAGCGCACCGATAAAGCCATCATATCCATGTTCGTGCAGTGGCAGGACGATGTGACCATGATCACCATCGCATCGAATCGCAACGAGTCCGTTGAGGCGCTGCAAGAGGCTGCTGAAAGCCGCCGCCTGCCCACCGTCCTGTGGGATGCGGATTGCGCAGCAGCGGATCTCTTCGATGCACAGACCACACCGCATGTCTTCGTCATCGACCGGGAAGGCATCCTACGCTATCGCGGCGCAGTGGATGATGTCTCCTTTCGCCAAAGGAAGCCCACACGCTTCTTTCTGGACGAGGCGGTTGAGTCGCTGCTCGCCGGGCAGCTGCCCACGCTGACAGAATCTCCCGCCTACGGCTGTGCCATTGTGCGCGAAGTTTGATAGAATCAAACCGTGATCGAATTCAAGCAGATCGTCATCTTTCTCGATAAAATGCACCTCTTTAGCGGGCTGGACCAGGAACAACTGGGCAGTATCGCCAATAGGCTCGTTGAAAAAGAGGTCCCGGCAGGGTCTACGATCTTTAAGCGCGGCGATAAACCCGAAGGGTTTTACATGATCTACAAGGGGAAGGTGAAAGTGACCCTCCCTGATGCCGAAAAAGGGGAACGCCAGATCGCCACCCTTTACGGCGGCGATTATTTCGGCGAAGAAGCCTTGTTCGAAAATCGTAACCGTTCCGCCACCATTACCGCCGTGGAAGATAGTGTCTTGCTTCTCCTCTCCCGCCCGGGGTTTGACACTTTATTAACGCAGCACGAAAAATTAAAACCGAATTTCCGGGTATCCATCAGGAGCCGCAAGCTGGCGCGCTCCACGAACTTTAAGTGGCTTGGCAAGAATGAGGTGATCTACTTCATTGCGCGCCGCCACAAGATCCGTTTGTTTCGGGCACTGGTGGCTCCATTCTTCTCCATGTTGGGCGCCGTTCTGCTTATCCTGTTGGGCATCTTCGTTAGTTCGGCGATCCCGCTGGCGGTTGGGCTTGCGCTCGTAGTGGGCATTCTCGGTTGGGGTATTTGGAATGCGATTGACTGGAGCAATGATTATTATATTGTCACCAACCAGCGCGTCATCTGGCTGGAAAAGGTCATTGGTCTGCACGACAGCCGCGAAGAAGCGCCGCTGGGCACTATCCTTTCTGTGGGCGTGGAAACCGATTATCTCGGGCGCATTCTTGATTACGGCAATGTCATCGTACGCACCTTCGTCGGCAAACTTGAGTTCGATCATGTCGACCACCCCGTGCAAGCGGCGGACATGATCCGCGAGTATTGGGAGCGCACCAAAGCCATCACCACCCGCAGCCAGATGGATGTTATGAAGGACACCATCAAACAGAAGCTGGGGTTGCCGCTGGATAAACGCCAGCAGGTGGAACTGGCTCCTGTAATACCAGTCGATGAAGAAAAGATCATTAAGACCCCGCTGTGGCTTTTGGCGCTGCAAAACCTCGTCCAGTTGCGGATCGAGGAAGGCGGCAAGATCATTTATCACAAGCATTGGCTCATTCTGCTTCGCCAGGGCTGGAAACCGATCGGACTATTCTTTTCCGCCATCATCTTATTCTTCTGGCGGCTTATCTATCTCGCCACCACCAGCGGACATGCCCTATTCCACACGAACGCAGCCGGGTTTCCCACACCCGATACACTTGCCACCGTAATTTTGATTCTGTTCATTCCCATTGGTGTCTGGGTCTGGTACGAATACACAGACTGGAAGAACGACACCTTCATGATCACCAACGACGAGATCTTCGACATCGACCGGAAACCGTTCGGCACAGAAGAACGCCGCTCCGCCCAGATCGAAAACATCCTGAGCACTTCCTATAAACGTGTCGGGTTTATCGCGTATATATTCAACTACGGCACCGTGTTCATCACGGTTGGCGGTACCCAAATGGCATTTGAAGATGTCATGGATCCTGCCGCAGTGCAGGCCGATATCAACCGCAGACGCGCAGCCCGCATCACCAAAAAGAACGAAAATGCCGGCAAGGAAGACCGTGAGCGCTTCGCCACCTGGATCGCCGCCTATCACCAGAATATGAATGAATTTAATAAACCGATCAAACCGCCACCCGCTGAACCAGGCACTGGTCCATTTAGGGCTGCGGGGAACGAGCTTGAAGACCTTCCACTCGGAGGGGATGATGGTATTGGCGGTGAAGAAAGCCTTGGCAGCGGAAATGAAGGTAACGAAATGCCGGGTGATTTCTAACCCAAGGCTGGCGGGGAACGGACAATACAAGTATTATTGCCGCTCAGATATTCTCTGATGCGGCATTTTTTTCAAGCAAGATCCATAAAAGAGGAATAGAACAAGCATGACATTAAGACAGATCGTCCACCTGCCGGAACCCATCCTGCGGAAGAAGGCAAAACCCGTCACAAAATTCGATAAAGACCTTCAGACTCTCATCGATGACATGATCGAAACCATGCGCGAAGCTCCCGGTGTGGGGCTGGCAGCGCCGCAGATCAACCTGCCCATGCAACTGGCCGTGGTCGAATACGCCGAAGGCGAAGATGAAGAACTGGAAGAAGGCGCGCCCGAACCCAAGAAAAAACTTTATGTGCTTATCAATCCCGAAATCATCAAGGTTTCGGAAGAAAAGGTAATGGGTATTGAAGGCTGTCTTTCCATCCCCGGTTTGGTCGGTGAAGTGGAACGCTACGAAGCCATTCAGGTCAAAGCGCTCAACCGCCACGGCGCCCCGGTCAAGATCAAAGTGGATGGCTGGATGGCACGCATCTTCCAGCATGAGATCGACCACCTTAACGGTGAGCTTTTCACCGATAAAGCTGTGCGCGTTTGGAAGCCCAGTGAAGAGCAGGACGAAGAAACACCGCTCGATTAGCTGAAAGCTGTATGTATCTCAAACACCTCTCCCTCACCAACTTTCGCAGCCTCACCCGCCTGGATGCCGAGCTTCCACGGCGGGCTGTTGTGTTGGTAGGGCAAAATGCGCAAGGGAAAACTTCTGTCCTTGAAGCCATTTATTTTCTGGCGGCATTCACATCATTCCAAACCCATGCCGACCGGCAGATCGTCAACTTTCACGAGGCAAAGAAACCGCTGGCAGTAACGCGCCTCGTGGCAGATTATCAGCGCGGCAAGACCAAACACCGGCTCGAAGTACGCCTCATCCTCGAAGCGACCGGTGCCACCGGACAAAGACTCCGCAAAGAGATCCTGCTAGACGGCGCCAAGCGCAACGCCAACGATGTCATCGGTCATTTCAACGCGGTCATCTTTGTGCCGCAGATGTCACAGATCATTGAAGGCGGACCCGACGAACGCCGCCGCTATCTCAACCTGGCTTTGTCGCAAGCTGTCCCTGCGTATGCGCGCACTCTCAGCGAGTACACCCAAGCCCTCACCCAACGTAATGCCCTGCTCAAGGCGTTAAGCGAAAACGGCGGCGCTGCCCTGAGCTTGTCGAAGGGGAACAGCAACCAGCTCGAAGTCTGGGATGAGGCGTTGGTCAAATCTGGCGCACAGATCATTCTGTGGCGCATTCAGGCGATCCAGGAAATTGAACGCCTCGCCTCGCGCGTGCATCACGAACTGACTCGCGGCGCCGAAATTTTGCGCCTCGCCTATGAACCCGCCTACGACCCGCTGCCCAAGCCCGATGGACAACTCGGCTTGAAACTCGATACCGCCATCGACCGCTCTTCGATAGAACTCAAAGAAATTCAAGAAGGCTTCCTCACCAAACTCAAAACGATCCGTGGCGAAGAGATCGCGCGCGGTGTAACGACCATCGGTCCGCACCGTGATGACCTGCGCTTCATCATCAACAAAGCCGATGTGAGCGACTACGGCTCACGCGGGCAGATTCGTACCACACTGCTGGCGTTGAAACTAGCCGAAGTGGAATGGATGAAAGAACGCACGGGCGAATACCCGGTCATTTTGCTCGATGAAGTGATGGCTGAGCTTGACGCATCCCGCCGCGTGGACTTGCTGCGCTACGTGACCCGAGAGTCGCAGGTCCTTTTCACTTCCACAGACTTGAACTTATTTGCGTCAGAAGTCACCGAAAGTGCAGAGATTTGGAGCGTACAGGGCGGGGTTGTCACCCCGGGAAATCCCCCTCACGCTGTGGAGGATTGAAATGGTCTCAAAAAAAACGTTGGGGTTGATGGGGATACCGATCCTGGTAGTGGTACTTTATATCCATTTCACCGGGTTGAACATTCCCTTTTGGGATCAGTGGTTTTTCGCCAGACATTTAAGACTTTTCATGAACGGTCAGTTGACCTTCGACATATTGCTTTCTCAGCACAATGAGCACCGTCCATTTTTCCCGCGGCTGATCTGGCTGACTCTGGCAGGGCTTACCCACTACAACATCAAAGCGGAACTATGGACAAACTTCTTCATCGCCATTGGTACCTTTACCTTTTTCGCCCGCCGCGCACTTCGAACATGGCAGGAACAAAAAGCGGAAACACCCGCATTCCTGCTGCCGCTACTAGCTCTTTTGATCTTTAACCTCGGCTCCCGCGAAAGCTGGATCCAGGGCTTTCAAACGGTCATGTTCCTTGGCATGGCATGCATCATCATTGGGGTTTTCTTTCTTACAGACAAAACTTGGGGAAAATTCATAGTCGCTGCCCTGTTGGGGGTAATTGCAAATTTTTCAATGGTCAACGGGCTTTTTTACTGGCCCCTTGGCGCAGCGATTTTGCTCCTCAACGAAAGTGGTCGTCCGCGCATTGTAAAAATGATCAGTTGGCTGGCAATCAGCGCTGTAACGGTGGGATTTTTCCTGAACGGCTGGAGTTCCTCTGCAAAGATCAATTTTCCGTACCTGATCACCCATCCGCTTGAATGGCTGGCTTGGCTGCTTAACTTTCTGGGCGCTCCCATTCTGGCATTTTGGTATGTCGCCTGGGTCTTCGGCATATTGGGGAGTATTCTCTTCACGATCATCCTTGCACAAACGTTTCGGTCAGGTGCATGGCGGTCGGTATTGCCTTATCTGGCTATTGCCGCATTCGTGCTTGGCACTACATTCGTCATCTCTCTTGGGCGGATGGAATTCGGACTGCGCCAATCCACAGTTTCCAGATACCTCACCATGTCTGCATGGTTTTGGGCATCGCTGATCAGCATGCTGCCGCTTGTGAAGATCCCACGCCTGCGCAGCGGATATATCTATCTGCTCCTGACTGCCTCATTGACATTTCTAACCATCGCTGGCGGATGGGTGGGGTACGTCCGCTTATATATGCGTATCTTACCCGCTTATCAAGCCGTCATTGCTGGCGAACCTCTTTCCGCAGAAGCCCTTGCCCAAGTCCATCCTTATCCCGACCAATCGGCGGAAGACATTGACTTCATGTCAAAGAATCAACTCGCTGCCTGGTATTACGCCAAAAAATAAAATCATCTGAACCATTCTTGTTTTGCGCAGCGATATGTGATGTAAAATAACCTTCATGGCAGATATCATCATCGTTGGTTCCTTAAACGCAGATCTCGTCGTGAGATCGCCGCGCTTCCCACAGCCGGGTGAAACCATCAGTGGGGAAGACCTGCAGATCATTCCCGGCGGCAAAGGTGCCAATCAAGCCGTGGCGGCGGCAAGGCAAGGAGTGAAAACAGCCATGCTTGGGCGAGTCGGAAGCGATAGCTTTGGCCCATTCCTCGTTGAAAATCTCAAAGCCAATCAAGTAGACACATCACATGTCATTGTTGATTCGTCGGCAACCGGCACCGCCATTATCGTAGTGGATTCAAACGGGCAGAACAGCATTGTGCTCTCGCCAGGCGCAAATGGCAACGTTTCGCCAGCAGATGTCGACTCCGCTTCCTTCTCGAACTCAAAGCTGCTCCTGCTCCAGTTAGAGATTCCCACGCCGACCGTTCTGCATGCCGCGCAGCAAGCCCGCGCCAATGGACTGACCGTCATCCTCAACCCCGCGCCCGCAAAATCTTTACCCCGTGAATTAATTTCCGTAGTTGACATTTTGATTCCAAACGAAAGTGAGCTTTCTTTACTTACAGGCTTGCCCGTAAACGATATCGGCTCTGCTGAACACGCTGCAAAAGAAATTTTGAAACAAGGTGTAAAAACCGTCATTGTGACCCTGGGCAGCAAAGGCGCATTGCTCGTAACGGCTCACCAAACGACTCAAATAGACACGTATAAAGTTAATGTCGTCGATACCACTGCCGCAGGCGATGCCTTCATCGGCGGGTTCGCCTCTGCGATGTTGAACGGTAAATCACTCGAAGACTCTGTCCGCTATGGTTGTGCTTGTGGTGCTTTAGCCACTACCAAATTTGGCGCACAACCATCATTACCCACCAAAGAAGAAGTAGAAAAATTTATAAAGTAGGGGCGAGGAGACCTCGCCCGAATTTTTAGACACCCCATTATTGGGCGGGGAAACCTCGCCCCTACAGGACAACATGCCCACAACCCGAATCATTTTAGATACCGACCCCGGCGCAGACGACGCGCTCGCCATCCTGCTGATGCTGGCTTCGCCAGAGATCAAACTCGAAGCACTGACCACAGTCCATGGCAATGTGACTCTGGACAAGACCACGCGCAATGCGCTGGCATTACTGGAATTTATGCAAGAAAAAAACATTCCAGTGGCACAGGGATGTTCTGTGCCGTTGGTCAAGCCGCCGCATCAGGCACAAGGTGAAGTTGTGCATGGCGCGAGCGGCATGGGACGAACCAACTTACCCGGCCCAAAGACTCAGACCATTAAGGCACATGCCGTTGATTACTTGATCGAACGCTTTCTTGCCGAGCCAAAGGAGTTGACCTTATTTGCCATTGGTCCGTTGACGAATGTTGCCCTTGCGATCCGCCAAGAGCCTAAATTCGCTGAATGTGTTAAAGAATTGGTCATCATGGGCGGTGCTATTCGATCGGGCGGGAATATGTCTCCATTGGCAGAGTTCAATATTTCAGAAGACCCGCATGCCGCACATATCGTTTTCAATTCCGGCATTCCCATCACCTTGATCCCCTTGGATGCAACCTATAAATGTTTGCTCACCTACGCCGACATTGAGCGATTGAACAAGACCGACTCGCCCATTGCAAGATTCGTCCGCGATGTGACTGCAGACTACATGGAATTCTATTTGAAGTACGAAGGCTTTGCAGGCTGTGCCTTACACGATCCGCTCACAGTGGCGGCAGTCATTGCGCCAGAGCTGCTCTCCCTCGAGTCACATTATGTGGATGTGGATATTTCGGGGGGAGTTTCCACAGGCAAGACGTACGCAGACTTTATGAAAGTGGCAAAGAAACCCGCCAACATCAAGGTCGCGTTGGATGTAAAAGGACGCGAGTTCGTGGAATTATTTATTAAGAGAATGGAAAACTTAGCAAAACAATAGGAGATTGCTTCGGGCAAAGAGCAAGAACGCCCTCGCAACGACGAACATGCCAAAACACATCATCATTGACACTGACCCCGGTATTGACGATTCGCTGGCGCTTTTGCTGGCGGCGGCTTCGCCTGAAATTGTTTTAGACGGCGTGATCGCTGTCCATGGAAATGTTTCCACCGAGCAGACGACGAAGAATGCATTATCTGTTTTAGAGCTGGCAGGCTTGAGCCAGGTACCGGTCTTCAAAGGCTGTGACCTGCCGCTCGTCAAAGAGTCACTACTCTCGCCAGAGACTCACGGGAATCAAGGTCTCGGGTATGCCCAGCTTCCAGAATCAGCGACCCAGCCACAGTTAAAGCATGGAAGCGATTTTCTCATCGAGCAGATCATGTCGCATCCAGGTGAGATCACGCTGGTGGCGATCGGTCCGCTCACGAATGTCGCGCTGGCAATTCGCAAAGAGCCGAAGATTGTACAAAACGTGAAAGAGGTGTTCATCATGGGTGGGGCGATCCAGCACCCGGGCAACACCACGGCGCTGGCGGAATACAACACCTTTGTGGACCCACATGCGGCGCACATTGTTTTTCATTCGGGCATGCCGATGATCCTCACGCCGTTGGATGTGACCTATCAATGCATCTTCACAAAAGATGACCTGAACCGTTTACTAAAGATAAATTCGCCGATCACAAAATTCATTGCGGACTCGACCCGCTTTTACATGGAATTTCACGATGAATATCAAAGCATTGACGGTTGTGTCATTAACGACCCGATGACGCTGGCGCTGACCTTTATGCCGGAAATTTGCGACTACCAGGACCTGGTGGTGGATGTGGATATTTCGACGGGAGTGGGTTTGGGCAACACCTTTGGAGACTTCTACAATTATGAGAAGAAGCCCAAGAATATGAAGGTGGCAATGGGCGTACGTCCGCGTATGTTTATGGAATTGTTCCTTGAGCGTATGGAAAAACTGGCGCAAAAAAATCGTGACATTCCAAAAACAACAGTGTTATCATAATCAGTACGTGTCTTATTTAATCAACTTTTTCGGAGGAAACTATGTTGGACAAAATCAAGAGCAACTTCAATACACAGACGTGGGTACTCATTCCCATCGCCATCGCCATTAATATTGCGGTGGGTCAGATCGTCCTCGTTCTCAAGCTGCCCGTGTTCCTTGATTCGATCGGCACTGTGTTGGTGGCTGTCCTGTGTGGGCCGTGGGCTGGCGCTCTCACTGGCGCTCTCTCTAACGTCATTTGGGGCATTGCCATTGACCCCGGTGCGCTACCATGGTGGCCCGTTGCTGCAATGATCGGTTATATGGCGGGTCGCATGGCGGGTTGGGGCTTCTTCAAGAGCTGGTGGAAGGTTGTTGTGACCGGTTTCGTGGTTGCACTCACCGCCGCCATTGTCTCCACCCCGATCGCCGTGTATCTTTTTGGCGGCATCACTGCCAGTGGTTCCTCCTTCATCACCGCATACCTTCTCCAGACCGGGCAAGGCATTTGGTCGGCTGTGGTCAGCACCAGCTTCTTAACCGAGCCAGTCGATAAGATCACCACTGCCATGATCGCCTTCGCCATCATTCAAGGCTTGCCCAAGCGCACCATTGGCGGCTATCCCAAAGCGAACCAAGTTGCAACCGAAGGCGGTGCAAGCAGCACCCAGTTGTACATCGCCATTGGTGTGGTCGTTGCCCTCGTCTTGTTCGCGGCGTTCATGCTACGCAACATCCTCGGCGGGTAATTGAAATGCTTTACCGTCATTGCGAGGAGGGCGACAGCCCGACGAAGCAATCTTAAGATAATGCCTGAGATTGCTTCGGGTGGAAGACCACCACCCTCGCAATGACGGCTTGTAAAAGAGACCAGAAAATATCTGGTCTCTTTTTATTCGTCCAAATGGGTATAATCGCAACCTATGCATGAACGCCTTTCCTTCCATATAAAAAGAGACAGCTTTCTGCACAGTCTCAACCCGTTGACCAAATTGGTGCTCACTCTGGCGCTCATATTGATCGCGTTCACCTTCCCCTATTACTGGACGCCGCACATCCTTGTGCTTGCCGCCATCATTCCACTCAGTCTGTTGGGAAAAGTTTTTCGTGAATTTTCCGTCACAGCCTTACGGCTCATCATCCCAGCGGCGGGCTTTCTATTTTTGATGCAAGCCTTCTTTCAACCCGTCGGCACAGACATCATCTTCAAATTCTATTTTCTGGATATGACCATGGAAAGCGTCCTATTCGCTTTCCGAAATGCCATGCGTGTTTTCGTGATGGTCTCGGCGTTCACACTTTTCCTCGTCACTACCCATCCCAGCGAATTGATGTCGGACCTCACGCGTCGCGGCTTGCCCGGTCAGTTCGCGTACGTCATCATCTCCACGTTACAAATTTTGCCGCAGATGCAAGCCAAGGCGCAGACCATCATCTCTGCCCAACGCTCACGCGGACTCGATACCGAAAGTAGCTTTCTCAAACGCGCTGGTTCGCTTATTCCGCTGATCGGTCCGCTCGTGTTCGGCTCGCTCGTGGAAGTGGAAGAACGCGCCATCGCCATCGAAGCGCGCGGCTTCACCTCCAAACAGGTCAAAACCTCTTTGCATGAAGTTCCCGACACCGCGTTCGATCAATTCCTGCGCTGGGCACTGCTGGTGTTCATCATCATTTCCATCGGGTTGAATTTATGGCTTTCGTAACTCTTCAAAACGTCACGTATAAATATCCGCTCACCGAAAAGCCGGTACTGCAAAATATCAACTTGCAAATTCAGGAAGGTGAGTTCGTTTCGGTTATCGGTCCTAATGGCGCGGGCAAGTCCACGCTATGTTATGCGCTGGCGGGTTTCGTGCCGCATTTCTTCAAAGGCGAGATCTCCGGCGAGATCGAAGTGGACGGAAAACTCTCGAGCAAGTCCACGCTCGATACATGGGTGCTGAATGTTGGGCTGGCGTTTCAAAATCCCTTCAATCAAATTTCCGGCGCGAAATACACTGTATTCGAAGAGATCGCGTTTGGGCTTGAGAACATCGGCGTGCCGCGTGATGAAATGAAAAAACGAGTGGAGGATGCCATGTCCCTGACGGGAATCAGCGAGTTAGCTGACCGGTCTCCCTATTCTCTCTCTGGCGGACAGCAACAACGCGTCGCGCTGACCTCGATCCTGGTCATGCGACCCAGGCTTTTAGTCCTCGACGAACCCACCTCGCAAATGGACCCCATCGGCACCCGCGAGGTCTTCGGCGTGGTGCGAAAGATGGCAGAAGAAGGCATGACCGTTGTAATGGTAGAACACAAAGTGGAATGGATCGCCGAATTTGCAGATCGCGTCATTGCATTAAAAGAAGGTCAGATTCTGATGGAAGGCAAGCCAAACGAAGTGCTTACCTCAGACCTGCTGACAGAAAACGGCTTCGGCGTTTCGCGATACACCTCCACAGCACGAGAAGCGAAGAAACAAGGCTTGTGGAAAAAACAAAATCTACCTGTCACATTGGATGAGGCGGTGGAAGGGTTTAAGAAGTAAGGGCGAGGTCCTCTCGTCCTTTTTTGGATAACATATCATTGGGCACGGAGACCCCGCCCCAACAAAAAAAATTATGAACATAAACATCAACAACCTTCGTTTCACCTACCCCACCGGGTTGGAAGCTCTAAAAGGTATCAACCTCACTATTGATTCTGGCGAGCAGGTTGCTATCGTTGGGCAGAACGGTGCCGGAAAAACCACATTGGTGCGCCATTTCAATGGGCTGCTCAAACCGACTACCGGCTCTGTATCCATTGGCGATTGGGAGACGACGAAGCATTCCACAGCAAAGCTCGCTTCACGGGTTGGGTATGTATTCCAGAACCCCGATGAGCAGTTGTTCTCAAGAGACGTATTGACCGAAGTCTCGTTTGGTCCAAAAAACCTGGGGTACGCCAAAGAAAAGATCGATGAACTCGTCAAACGCGCGTTGAGTCTGACCGAGTTGAACGACAAGACGGAAACCAACCCCTACGACCTTTCTCCCACCTGGCGAAAAATGGTCGCACTGGCATCCATCATCGCCATGGATACGCCCAGCGTCATCTTTGATGAGCCCACCACCGGGCAGGATGCCGTCAATGTGGGGCGTATTGCGCACGTCATTGCTGAGTTGAAGAAGGAAGGCAAGACCGTCATCACCATTACCCATGATATTGATTTCTGCGCCGAGAACTTCGAGCGTGTCATCGCCCTCGCAAAGGGACAGGTCTTGCTCGACGGCGCTGCCCGCGAGGTCTTGGGGCAGGAAGAAATCCTCGCTCAGACCTATGTCGACCCGCCACAGTTGACGCGATTGGGAAAAAGATTGGGGTTGAAAGAAACTGTAACGAGGCAGGAAGAATTTATTTCCGCCATTGCGAGGAGGGCGTAGCCCGACGAATCAATCTCCGTTGCAACGGTGGGGATTGCTTCGGGCAAAAAACAAGAGCGCCCTCACCCTTTAGGCTGTACCCTAAAGACAATATAAGGGGTATCTTGTTTTTCACTTTTTGAACCTTTTCAACCGCCTCAGCACAAACATTGCAGCCACTCAATATTGTGTTCTTTTGAGATTACATCGTCAGGGCAATATTTGGATGGTTGATGGCGGTGGCAGAAGAATTCAAACTTCTTTCCGCCTTTCTCGTCCTGATTTCCGTCTGCCTTGCTTCGGCGTAGACTCATCGTGATGAAATAGAATCCTTTTTGATTCCTACCTCACCGAACAAATGCAGGCTTATCAAATCCCTGGTGCGGTGTTCAGCGTGCTCAAAGATATACCGCGCGGTGTAAGCCACTGCCTACACATACTCATGCATACAAGTTCAATGGGCATACAATAATTAATATCGAAATGTCTGCACTTCTATTGTAGGAGAGCCGGGCAAAGATAATTCCTTTGATCGTCTGTTGTTGTGCATGGTTGAAGCACCACAAGAAAATCAGAGGAATTAGGATTCTTAATATATAATGCAGCCGTTATGGTGTACCCAACGCCAAAATAAATCCAACTAATTTCGGAGGAAAAATGGTTAAAAAATTAGCCCGTCTTTTCACATTCTTGATGATCGTGGGCATTCTGGCGGCGGCTTGTGCCCCAAAGGCTGAAGCTCCCACCGCTGCACCTGCAGCGTCTGGTGCCAATGGCTTGCCTGACCTGGGCGGCAAAGAGATCATTGTTGCTGTTGAGAATGCGTATCCCCCCTTCAACTTCATTGATAAAGCCACTAACCAGGGCGCTGGTTGGGATTATGATGCCTGGCAGGAAATCTGCAATCGTTTGAACTGCAAACCCGTGATGACCGAAGCCGCATGGGATGGCATCTTCGAAGCCGCCGCTGCCGGTCAATATGATGTTGTGGCAGATGGCGTGACCGTCACCGAAGAACGCAAGCAGAAGGTTGCCTTCTCTGATTCATACATGCACTATGGGCAGGTCATCCTCGTCCGTGCTGATGAAGACCGCTTCACCGACTCAGCAAGTCTGGCTGCATTGACCGATGCAACCGTCGCTTCACAGCTCGGCACAACGAACGAAGCGAAAGCCATTGAGATCGTTGGCGAAGACCGCGTGAAGTCTTTCGATACATTCGATGCCTCTGTATTGGCGTTGATCAGCAAGGATGTGGACGCTGTCATCATTGACCAGCCCGCCGCGCTTGGATTCATCGCCGCCAACAAAGGCGAACTCAAGTTCCTTGATGAACTCTTGACCAGTGAAGACCTGGGCTTTGTGTTCCAGCAGGGCAGCGACCTGATCGACCCGGTCAACGCCGCACTCGCTGCCATGAAAGCAGATGGCACGCTGGATGCACTCTATCAAAAGTGGTTCGTCGATTTCGTTCCGGCTAACTAATTTTCAGACGTTACCAAACAAGAAGGGCTTGCCGTCGCAGTAGTGGCAAGCCCTTCTACTTGGAGGTAGACTCGTGACAACTACAAATGAAAAGATCGGCGAGGGACGCTTATTTCCGTCAACCAGCAAACTGGAGGAGTTACCCTGGTGGGCATTGATCATTGGGTTGGCGGCTGTCCTCATTATTTTCAGCATTCTTACCACCCCTCTGTACCGCGATGCCTTTGACTTCATTCGCGAAGGCATTGTAACCACCGTCCGCGTCACACTCACCGCATACGCATTCGCCATCGTTGGCGGCTTATTCCTCGGTTTGGGGCGTGTTTCAAAGAACGTGATCTACTATAATTTTGCGACGCTTTATGTAGAATTGATGCGCGGCATTCCAATGCTGGTCATCATTTTGTACGGCGCGTTTGTAGTTGTACCGATCGGACTGCAACTAATTAATGGATTGGGGAGTTGGTTGACAGGCATTGGGCTGGCTGGATTGGGAGCCACCCTTCAACAGGTTGACATTCAGGATGTAGACATGAGCGGGCGCGCCATTGCAGGTCTGGCAATGGGATACGCCGCTTTTGAAGCCGAAGTTTTCCGTGCAGGCATTCAGTCCATCGAACGCGGACAAATGGAAGCGGCGCGTTCTTTGGGGATGACCTATGTGCAAGCCATGCGTTACGTCATCCTGCCGCAGGCATTTCGCCGCGTTCTGCCGCCTCTTGGCAACGACTTCATCGCTATTTTAAAAGATTCATCGCTGATCTCTGTGCTCGCCGTGCGCGACATTACCCAACTGGGAAAACTTTATCGCGCGCGCACATTCAGCTCCTTTGAAGCCTACAACATCATGGCATTTCTCTATTTGAGCATGACGATCTCTTTGTCCATGCTGGTCAAATTCATTGAAAGGAGACTGGGACGTGGACGCTAACCAGAACTCAGACAGCATCATTCAAATTGACGAAGTGACAAAATCATTCGGCAAAGTCAAAGCCTTGCAGGGAGTCAGCCTCAAGGTCAAACGAGGCGAAGTATTGGTCATCATCGGTCCAAGCGGCTCGGGCAAATCCACACTTCTACGCTGCATCAACATGCTGGAATTTCCTGATGGTGGTCATATTGTGGTGGATGGAACACCCGTCATGCACAAACGGACGAATATCAACACGGTTCGCGCAGAAGTGGGCATGGTCTTTCAACAATTCAACTTGTTTCCGCATCTGACGGTTCTTGAGAACGTCATGCTTGCCCAGAAGATCGTGCGTGGACGCGGGCGCGAAGAAGCAGAAAAGATCGCGCGTCAGCAATTGAAACATGTAGGCATTCCCGAAAAGGCAGATTCCTACCCCACCCAGCTTTCCGGCGGTCAGCAACAACGCGTGGCAATTGCCCGCTCACTGGCAATGAACCCCAAGATCATGCTCTTTGACGAACCGACTTCTGCGCTTGACCCCGAAATGATCAAGGAAGTGTTGGACGTGATGGTTGCGCTTGCCAAAGAAGGCATGACCATGGTGGTGGTCTCGCACGAAATGGGTTTTGCCCGCGCTGCCGCCAACCGTATCGTTTTCATGGACGGCGGGCGCATCATTGAAGAAGGTACGCCTGAAGGATTTTTCAATAACCCGCGTGAAGAACGCACCAAATCCTTTTTAAGCAAAATACTTTAGGAAGCACCTGTATGGCATTCAGCATCCGCACGTTAAACACGGTGGAAGATTTCCATCGCGCTGAAATTGCCCAACGCGAGATCTGGGGAATCGAAGACGATACTGAGGTCGTGCCAAAAGACCTGATGCTCATTGCGCAAAAAAGCGGCGGGCTGGCGCTCGGCGCATACAATGAATCCCATGAAATGATCGGATTACTGTTCGGCTTTTTAGGGCAGACGGACGAGGGTCACTGGAAACATTGCTCGCACATGATGGGGGTTTTGCCAGCCTATCGCCGCGCGGGAGTGGGCGAAGCGCTCAAATTAAGTCAACGTGAATTTGTGTCGAAACAAGGCATAGACCTGATCACATGGACGGTCAATCCGCTTGAGGGAGTGAACGCCTCGCTTAACTTTGGGAAACTTGGTGTGATCTGCCGTCGTTATCATCCCAACTTCTATGGTGACATGGCAGATGGGCTTAATCATGGGTTGCCGTCAGACCGCTTTGAGGTTGAATGGTGGATCAACCGTCGGCGCGTAGAGATGCGCTTACAGGAAAAAGAAAAACGCCTGCGCCTTGCAGATATCCAAAAAAATGGCGCACATTTCCTCAATAGCACCGTTGTGAAAAACGGAATTCGCCTGCCGCAAAATACGAACTTGAATACAAATGCTGCCACGCTGTTCTTTGAAGTCCCGGCTGATTTTCAAGCGGTGAAAGCCGCATCCATGCAGAATGCGCTTGCGTGGATCGAACATGCGCGTGAAATTTTCGGAACATGTTTTCAAAACGGCTATGCGGTTTCTGAATTCATTAGCGAAGTGAGCGACGGAGAACGTCGCAACTTTTTTGTTTTACAACGCGATCTTTCAACAATACTGAATAAAGGATAATCCTTATGAGCAATATAACAATCGACCGGATCGAATTGCGCGTGATCGAGATCGAACTGATCTCTCCATTTCGCACCAGCATGGGGCTCGAGTTGACACACCCTTGTATTATCGTCAGTGCATTCAGCAACGGATTAACTGGTTGGGGCGAATGTGTTGCTTCGCAGGCGGTCACTGCCGAGTGGGCATTCTATTCCTACGAAACGGTTGAAACTGCGTGGCACATTCTCAAGGATTTCCTCGCGCCTGCTTTGGTGGGGAAAACATTGAACTCTGTCGAGCCGCTGGTGGAAATTGGCGAGCGCCTGCGCGGACATCCCATGGCACGCGCTGGGTTGGAAGCTGCGATCTGGGATCTGCTCGCACAGTCCGAAGGACTTCCATTGGCTGATTACTTGCGAGCGGGGCAGAACTATTCACAGCCGCGCCGCGACCGCGTTAATGTGGGCGTGAGTGTTGGCATTCAATCCTCTGTGGAGGAAACCGTTAGCACCGTGGCTGGATATATTGAGCAGGGATACCGCCGCATCAAGCTCAAGATCGAGCCAGGTTGGGATGTGGATGTGGCACGCGCAGTCCGCCGCGAATTCCCCGATATTCCGCTCATGCTGGACGCCAACTCTGCCTATTCACTCAAAGACGCTGAACGCCTCAAACAGTTGGATGAGTTTAATCTTTTGATGATCGAACAGCCTCTTGCATACGACGACATTTATGAGCATGCAAAGCTGCAAGCGCAGCTCTCCACTCCCATTTGTTTGGATGAAAGCATTCACACACTCAAACACGCAGAATGGGCATACGAATTGGAAGCCTGCCGCATCATTAACATAAAACCCGGGCGCGTTGGCGGGCTTTATCACGGACGCGCCATCCACGACCTGAGTCTGTCTCGCGGCAAGCCGGTCTGGATCGGTGGCATGATGGAAACCGGCATTGGGCGCGCTGCCAACGTGGCATTGGCATCTCTGCCCGGGGTCACATTGCCCGGCGATATTTCTGCCAGTAACCGTTATTATCGCAAGGATATTACCGAGCCGCCTTTTGTTCTCAACCCAGACAGCACCGTCAGTGTGCCAACAGCGCCAGGTATTGGGGTGACAATTGACCAACGTCAATTGGATGAATACACACAACGAAAAGCGGTTGTATCTTCCACAGGATAAGGATTTCGAAGAAGATCAATACTATGCCGAATCTCGACGAAGAGTTAATACAGGGTAATTGAATTCTATCTACCGAGCAACCAGCCCTCTTAAGTCCGCGGGGAGAAGATCGAGCCCAAGGGACACCTCCCATGTTTCGTGGTGGGTGACAGTTGCCCCGGGGTTTAACCGCGTCAATGGGGCGAGGCTTTCCAACTCTACGAACTCGTCGTTGCAATATAACTCGGCATTGCTGTTGTTATCGGGGTAGACAGAATCAGATTTCGCATCGAACGATTTTCTAAAGAGAATCCCATCCACATAATAAGCCAGCCAGCCATGCGGGTTGAAATAACCCATTTTGAAGGGGGGCAGTGAATCGGCTTTGAATAGGACATAATCATCGCGCAGGGTCAGGCGTGGGTCACTGATGCGGGAATAAGACCAAAAAGATATGTTGCGGTTGGGTAAAAGTCCGGCTTCATCCACATTTCCAACAGGCATGGGCAGAATGGCGACCCCGCCCAGGCGCAGTTGGGTGATCGTCCATGGGGCAAGCTCAACAGACCATAAGCCATCGTTGATGAGAGTATGAGTGAGCGAGACAGAGGGTTTGTCTGATGCAAGTTCAATTTTGATTCGTTTGCGAATCCCTGTGCCGGGTTCAGTATTGGTCTCAAGGATCACGCCGTTGGACAGTTCTGTGATCTTTAACTCGCCGGTATCAGGTGCATAGGTACGAGGCATGGCTTCGGGCGAGTGCCATAGTCGATGCCCGCCACGGAAATAAAAATTTCCATACGGCGTAGAGACAGGGGCTTGGTGGCTTAGATCTGCCAGGAGATTCGTCTTGCCTGTCAGCTTTAACCCAGAGATGCGCAAAGAGTGGGTTAGGTATTCGATCTCGAGAAAGTTATTCTTAAGGATGCGTTTGTTCATGAATATCACTACCAATAATTGTGGACTAAATTACGGATGCGCGAATCATAGATCGCTTTTATTTTTTTCATCGCCTCAGGGCTCAGGGACGGCTGGTCTGCCGCTCTAACATTGTCCTCCGCTTGAGCCGGATTCTTTGCACCGGGTATTGTGCAGGTGACAGCATCATGCATGAGGATCCAACGCAAGGCAAATTGCGGCATGCTCCAGCCTGCGGGGACAAGCGCCCGCAATTCCTCGACGGCTTGCAAGCCCGTTTCATAATCCACACCTGAGAAGGTCTCACCGCGATCGAATGATTCACCATGACGGTTGAAGGTACGATGGTCATCTTTTTCAAAAGCAGATTTGGCAGTGAGCTTGCCGGTCAACATTCCGCTGGCGAGAGGAACGCGGGCGAGGATACCCACCTTGCGGCGCATGGCTTCAGGAAAGAATAACTCCGCCGGGCGTTGACGAAAGATGTTGAAGATGATCTGCACCGTCTGCACATGCGGATATTCCATTGCCTTGAGAGCCTCTTCCACTTTTTCGACACTCACGCCGTAATGACGCAGCTTACCTGCTTGCACGAGGTCATCCAACACACCAAAAGTTTCGGGCATATAAAAGACCTCGGTCGGTGGACAGTGCAATTGCAAAAGGTCGATGGCTTCGGTGTTGAGGTTTTTCAAACTTCGTTCGACGAAGGCTGTCAGGTTTGTGCGGTTATATCCGCCTGCCACATGCGGATCGAGCCGACGCCCAGCCTTGGTTGCCACATAAATGGTTTCGCTGCGTTCCTTGCGGAGTTGTGCCACCAAGCGCTCTGAACGTCCGTCGCCATAGACATCGGCGGTGTCAATGAAGTTGACGCCCAGGTCAATGGAGCGGTGCAAAGCTGCCAATGATTCTTTATCATCTACTTTGCCCCATGTGCCCCCAATTGCCCATGCCCCAAATGAAATCGTTGAAACTTTCCAGCCAGTACGTCCAAGTTCGCGATATTGCATGATGTCCTCAAAAATTCTTTATCGATTATCGTTCTTTAGGTTGAGCCAGTCCATCTCTTGCATAGTCAATTTGATGTCCGCTGCTTCGATATTTGCCTTGAATTTTGCCGCACTATGCGGACCCACCACTGAGTACATATTCATGGGCTGACTCATGACGAAAGCCAGCGCCACATGCGCGGTGGTGACTCCCTTTTCACTGGCAAGAGTAGCTGCACGGTCAAGGCGTTGAAAATTCGCTTCTTTGGCATACGTCCGAACCACAACTTCGTCCCATTCCCGTTCGCCAAATTCATGCAGGTTATCGCGCTGAAACTTTCCTGAGAAGAATCCGCTTGCCAATGGTGACCAGACCAGCAAAGGCATTTGCGTTTTGGCATACCAATTACGCGCTTCACTGCCTTCCTTGCCGCTGATGCTGAGGCACATTGGCCACGGTTCGGTGTGAGACTCTGCCAGGCTGTATTGCGGGCTGCTGGCAACAAAGGACTTTAGTCCATTGGCTTTTGCATAAGCATTTGCCGCTTCGATGCGTTGATAGGACCAGTTCGATGCGCCAAAAGCATGGATGCGCCCCGCCTGCTGATGTTCGTTCAGTGCATCGATGATTGGCTCAAAGGGAATGTCAGGGTCATCGCGGTGAAGCAGGTATAGGTCAATGTGATCCGTTTTGAGTCGCGCCAGTGAATCAAACAGGTCGGCGGTGATGTCGAAGGGAGTCATCCTGCGGCGATCTTCGGAATGGGCTCCGCCTTTGGTGATGATGACCATGTTGTCACGGAGTCCACGAGCTTGCAGCCATCGTCCGATGACACGCTCACTCTTGCCGCCGCCATAGATGTGCGCTGTGTCAAGCGTATTTCCGCCGAGTTCATATATCTGGTCAAGCAGAGCAAAACTTTCTGATTCATTCAAGTCACTGCCGATCATGGTCGTGCCTTGAATGATGCGGGCTACTGGTTTATTGATGCCGCTGATCTCTCCGTATTGCATAGCACCTCTAATTTCAAATCAGGGGAAGGCATTGCCTTCCCCTGATGCTAGTTTTATAAGCCTTTGTTCAAGTGATAGTACAGATCGTTCCAGCGCAGTTTCTCGCGGAATTCCTGTACGCGGGTGTTCTCGTCGATGACGAGGAACTCGATGCCAGCCATGTCTGCAAAGTCTTGCAGGTGTTCGGTAGTGAGCGAGTAGCTGAAGCTGGTGTGATGTGCGCCGCCTGCGTAGATCCACGCTGCTGCAGCGACCGAGAGGTTGGGGCGCGGAACCCAGAGCGCACGAGCCACGGGCAGGTTGGGGAGCGGCGCATCGTTCGGGACGACATCCACCACGCTGGCGACCATGCGGAAGCGATTGCCCATGTGGACGATGGAAGCTCCAACAGCGGCACCCAACTGCGAGTCAAACACGAGGCGGACGGGGTCTTCCTTCCCGCCGATGCCGAGCGGATGAATTTCCAGCTTGGGTTTGTGAGCCGCAATGGATTCGCAAATTTCAAGCATGTGCGCGCCGAGGTCTTTGTCGCCGCTGGCGCTGAAGTGATAGGTGTAATCTTCCATGAAGCTGACGCCGCCAGGCAGACCCGCGTTCATGACCTTCATGGCACGTACGAGAGCGGAGGTCTTCCAATCGCCTTCGGCGCCAAAGCCGTAGCCATCGCGCATCAAACGCTGCACTGCGAGACCAGGCAACTGCTTCAGTCCATGCAAATCCTGGAAAGTGTCGGTGAACGCCATGAAGCCGCCGTCTTTCAAGAATCCGCGCAGACCGAGTTCGATGCGAGCGCCATCGCGCAGGGAGGAATGCTTCGCTCCGCCAGGTTTTAGCTCAGCGACAACATCATATTCATCGAGATAGGTTTTGATGAGCGTATCCACTTCTGCATCGGTGGCATCGTTGACGTATTTGACCAAGTCGCCAATGCCGTAGCCGTTGGTGGAGTAGCCGAACTGAATCTCAGATTGCACCTTGTCTCCTTCGGTCACTGCGACTTCGCGCATGTTGTCGCCGAAGCGGGCGACCTTGCCGCCTTGCCAATCTGCCCATGCAGATGCGGCACGAGACCACACACCTAACTGTCGCTGCACTTCATCGTCCGCCCAATGACCAACCACCACCTTGCGTTCGATGCGCAGGCGGCTGCCGATGAAACCGAATTCACGGTCGCCGTGCGCGGCTTGGTTAAGGTTCATGAAATCCATGTCAATGGTTGACCACGGAATTTCGCGATTGTATTGCGTGTGCAAATGTGCGAACGGTTTCTTGAGCAGGGTCAAGCCAGAGATCCACATCTTGGCGGGGGAGAAGGTGTGCATCCACGCGATAAGACCGATGCAACTCTTGGAGGAATTTGCCTCAAGGCACAGGTCACGAATGGCATCGGGCGTGGTGAGGACGGGTTTGAACACCACTTTCACAGGGATGTGCTTGGAAGCGCCAAGCGCCGCCGCGATCTCTTTCGAGTGCTCGGCAACCTGCTCCAGGGTTTTGGGACCATACAAATGCTGACTCCCCGTAATGAACCAAACTTCATATTGTTTTAGATCGATCATGATTGCATCTCCTTTTGTGTTTTCGTCATTGCGAGGAGGGCGATAGCCCGACGAAGCAATCTCTCGTTTGTGTTATGAGATTGCTTCGGGCGAAAGCGCATCGCCCTCGCAATGACGGATGATGACTACTGTCCATAATAGGCGTTTGCGCCGTGTTTCCTCAAATAGTGTTTATCCAACAATTCCTGTTGCATGGGTCCAATGCCTGGGTTCAGCATCATGGTTTGGATATTCATGAACGCGACCTCTTCCATCACCACCGCATTGTGAACGGCATCCATCGCATCCTTGCCCCATGCAAACGGACCATGACTGTAGACCACCACGCCAGGAATGGCATCTGGATTTTTATCTTTGAATGTCTCGATGATGACGGTCCCCGTCTCTTTCTCGTACTCAGCCTGAATCTCCTCGACAGTCATTTTTCTTGTGCAGGGGATTTCGCCGTAAAAATAATCGCCATGCGTGGTGCCGAGCGCCGCAATGCCGCGACCCGCCTGCGCAAAACTCGTCGCCCAACGGCTGTGGGTGTGGACAATGCCGCCGATGTTCGGGAAAGCTTTGTACAGTTCCAGATGCGTGGGCGTATCGGAGGATGGCTTGAGTTCGCCATCTACCACTTTGCCTGTTTCCAATTCCACAACGACCATGTCGGCGCGTTTCATCGTCTCGTAGGGAACGCCAGATGGTTTGATGACGACCAAACCTTTTTCTCGGTCAATGCCAGAGACGTTGCCCCACGTGAAGGTGACAAGTCCGTGTTTGGGAAGCAGTAAGTTTGCTTGGAATACTTGTTCTTTCAGTTTCTTGAGCATGGTTTCTCCAACGGTAATTAGTAACTGGTAATTACCAATTACCAGTTACTAAAATCCTTCCACCGCCGCACGTTCAATACCAAGACCTGCTTTGTAGCGCTCCATGAATGTATTGAAACCATCCACGTCCTTTTTGTCAGGCGCAATGGTGGAACTTTTTTCGTTGGCGAATACTTTTTTATTCAAATAATCTTCGAGTGTTTCATTTCCTGTTTTATTGAGCACATACGCGGCAAGCAATGCCATGCCCCATGCCCCGCCTTCACCCGCAGTTTCCATCACCGAGACGGAGGTGTTCATCGCTGCCGCCATGATCTTTTGACCAACGCCTTCGGTTTTGAAGAACCCGCCATGACCGAGCAATTGGTCGAGTTTTACGTTTTCCTGCGAGAGAATATCCATGCCGATCTTCAACGTGCCCACCGACGAGAACAAGTGCGTGCGCATAAAGTTCGGCAGAGTGAAGCGGCTCTCAGGGGTGCGGATGAATAATGGGCGTCCCTCGGTCAAGTCTGTGATGGATTCGCCTGAGAGATAGTTATAGGCGAGCAATCCACCGCCATCGGCATCGCCCGCGAGCGCTGATTTGTAAAGCATCTCAAACAGTTTGGACTGGCTGATTTCCACGCCGAGCGCATTGGTAAATTCGTGGAAGAGCCCCACCCATGCATTGAGGTCGGAGGTGCAGTTGTTGGCATGAACCATCGCGACAGGCTTGCCTGTGGGCGTAGTCACCATGTCAATTTCGGGATAGAGTTTTGACAGCGCCTTTTCCAACACGATCATGGCGAAGACGGATGTCCCAGCCGAGACATTGCCCGTTCGCTCTGCCACGCTGTTGGTGGCTACCATGCCCGTGCCTGCATCTCCCTCAGGCGGGCAGAGCGGAATGCCAGCCTTGAGTCCTCCGCTTGGGTCGAGCAGTTTCGCGCCTTCTTCGGTCAACGTGCCAGCGGCATCGCCTGCTACTAAAACCTTTGGCAAAATATCTTCGAGCTTCCACGAGATGTTTTCTGCTTTGAGCAGGTCATTGAACTGCCCAAGCATTTTTTTGTCGTAGTCATTGATCGTGCTGTCGATGGGGAACATGCCTGAGGCTTCACCCACGCCCAGCACCTTTTGCCCCGTCAACTTCCAGTGGACATAGCCCGCCAGCGTGGTCTGGTGGCTGATGTCTTTGATATGCGCTTCCTTATTCAATATCGCCTGATAAAGATGGGCAATGCTCCAGCGCTGCGGGATGTTGAATTGGAAGAGGTCGGTGAGTTTCTCGGCGGCTTGTCCCGTCATCGTGTTGCGCCAGGTGCGGAAGGGGACGAGTTGTTTGCCATCTTTGTCAAACGCCAGATAGCCATGCATCATGGCGCTGAAGCCCATCGCGCCGACGGTCTTGAGCGTGACGCCATATTTCTCAGAGACCTCCTTGCTGAGGTTCCGGTAACTATCCTGCAAGCCATTCCAAACATTGTCAAGGCTGTAGGTCCAGACGCCGTGTTCGTATTGGTTCTCCCATTCAAAACTTCCCGAGCGCAATCGGAGAATGATCTTCGCCGATCAATACAGCCTTGATGCGGGTGGAACCAAGTTCAATGCCAAGGACAGTCTTGCCGCTTTCGATTGATTTTTTGATTTCGTTTTTATCCATAATTTAACTCCTTCATGTATGTCACCCTGAGCGGTAGCGAAGGGTCTCTACGATTATCTAAGAGATGCTCACCACTGCGCGCGGCGCATGTGTCGCTATCGCTCAGCATGACAAAATTATCCGGGATACCAAACCTTGCGCGAATCGTTTTCCGCGCGTACATAATCAAATGCGGCGTCAATTAATTTCTTCAAATCATATTCGGGATGCCAGCCGAGTAAAAACTTGGCTTTGGTGTTGTCGAGCCATGTGGAGTGGAATTCGGTCTTGATCTCCACGGTGGGGAAGCCGCGCGTCTCGTGTAAATATTTGCCCATCTCGCCGTAGTCCACGGGTTCGTCCATGCAGATGTTGAAGAGTTGCTGGCGGGCTTTGGGGTGGTCGATGGCAGCCAGGATCGCGCTGACCAAATCGTCAACGTGGACAAAGTTTCTTTTAACGGGAACAGCTTCCAGATTAAGCATGATCGGGATGGTCTGCGTCCGCACATAGTCATCCGCAGTTTTCTCATCCACAAAATCACGCCAGCGCGGACCGCCGAAGACATCCTCTCCGAAAGAGAGTTGATATTTGAAGTCATCCTTTTCCATGATCCACGGCGCACGCAGACAGCAGCCATTGAGATCGTATTGGATGTAATACTGCTCAAGCATCACTTCTTCGAGAACTTTGGAGAGCGCGTAACAGCCGGGGTAGGCGGAATGTTTTTGCGTTTCAGTGACGGGGATGGGATGCGGATAAACGAAATGCCCCATGCCCGCATCTCCGCCGACCATGACGAACTGTTTAAAGGTGGGGGAGGTGCGGCAGGCTTCGAGCAGCCAAAAGAGACCTTTGACCGCCACATCCATAATTTGCTCGGGCGTCTCTTTGACGGTTGCGAGATGCAGAACATGCGTCACACCGTCCATTGCTTTTTCAACGAGGTCGCGATGTTCGATGGAGCCGTGTATGTTTTGAATGCGGGGATGTGGGGGAAGCTCGCGGTTATGGCACAGGGCGCGAACGGTGAAAGAATTGAAACGTGAATCAGCAAGAATGCGATTGATGAAAAGTTTTTCCCACTTTGCCTGTCGCGCCAGTGACGAGGATGATGTTAGGCATTGCATATCCTTTCTTTGGACGATCACCCTAGCCCTCTCCCAGAGGAGGGGACTTCGTCTGCGGGGAAGGGTCTGGGGATGAGGGACTTTAACACTTCGTCCATTGTCCATTCGCATTGCTGGATTTGACAACGCTATCCACAAAGCGCACGCCCATCAAGCCATCGAATGAGTTCGGGAAATAGAGCGCAAGCGGATCAACTTGCTTTCCAGCACGACGCGCCGCAATCGCTTCTGCGGCATCGGAATAAATATTTGCAAAGCCATCGGGGAACCCTTCGGGATGTCCCGCGACCAAACGAGTGCAACGAGCGGAGAGCGGCAATGTGCCGGGTCCGTTTGGGGTGCGGTTTTGAGAGGGCGCGCCCAACGGTTTGAAGGTGAGCGCTTGCGGAATTTCCTGCATCCATTCGAGCGAGCCTTTGGTGCCGCTCACACGAATGCGCAAACAATTTTCCACGCCTGCCGCGGCTTGTGTCACCCAGAAACTGCCGCGTGCGCCGTTATTGAATCGGAGCATTGCCCCGCCAAAATCATGTACGAGGCGGTTGGGAACGATGGCTCCGATCTCCGCTGAAACTTCATCTATTTCCAAACCGGTGATAAATCTTGTCAGGTTGTGCGCGTGCGAACCGATATCGCCCATCACTAAAGAAGGTCCGCCGCGTGCGGGGTCGAACTTCCAATAGCCTGCCGGAAAAACTTTATTTTCATCTGCCTTGCCGCCCTGCACATACTCAACCTGCACGAGTCGAATCGTTCCGAGTTCGCCCGCTTCCACCATCGCCTTCGCCTGCCGCACCATCGGGTAGCCCGTGTAATTGTGCGTGAGGCAAAACACCAAACCCGTCTCCTGCACTTTTTTGTGCAAGGCTTCAGCTTCGGCAAGTGTGTTGGTCATGGGCTTGTCGCAGATCACATCGATGCCGCGCTCAAGCGCCCACATCGAATAATCAAAATGACTGTCGTTCGGGGTCATGATGGCAACCGCGTCGATGCCATCTTTTCTGGATGATTCTTTTTCGTAAAGTTCTTTGACGCTGGAATAGATACGGTCTGACTCGAAACCAAGTTCGCTCGCATCTTTCTTTGATTTGGCTGGGTCCGACGAAAAGATGCCTGTCACAATCTGATAGCGGTCATCGCGCCGCGCCGACTGGCGATGCATGGCGCCGATGAATGACCCCGTCCCACCGCCGATGACGGCGAGCCGCAGTCTGCGTCCCAACATGTCAATTACTGGATTCAAAGACATCTTATTTCTCCTTGGCTAAAAATGAGCGGATCGATTCAACTACCAGTTTATGATCTTCTTCTTGCGGCAGTCCTGAGACGGTAATTGTCCCAACCATGCCTGTGCCTTTTACAATAATGGGGAAGCAGCCGCCATGCGCGGCATATTCACTTTCAGAGATGAGATAGGACTGTTCGATTGTTTTGCCTTTGTGCTTGAGCAATTGCCCCATGTAGAACGAACTGTGACCGAATCGATTCACCAGCCGCACCTTGCGCTTGACCCACTCGTCATTGTCCGCGGCGGTGCCTGGCATGCTGTAATGGAAAAGTTGCTGCTGTCCGCGGGTGATGTCAATGGTGATGGGGAGGTTCTCGCGCATGGCATGTTCCACCATCTGAGTTCCAAGTTGCCAGGCGGTCGCTTCATTGAAGCGGATGAACTGAAGTTCTTGTTCTTCTCGTAATAAAGCCTTTAATATGTCTTCCATGTCACATCCTAAATCTGCCCGGTTATGCTGAAATTTTGCAAAAAAATACCAATCGACAACTTAATTCGCTTTATGCCGATTGGTATTGAGTTACTCCGAAGAATAAGGTTAAGAGACTTTCGTTCGGCGAGGTTCGTGCTCGCAAAGTTTCTGGTTATGAGCTCTTGCTCTTGTTGTATACATCGAAGAAGACAGCAAGTAGAAGCACGAAGCCTTTGATCGCCTGCTGCCAGTCGATGCCTACACCGAGGATGGACATACCGTTGTTCATCACACCGACGAAGAAAGCGCCGATCACAGCGCCGATGACGGTACCAATACCACCACTGGCAGAAGCGCCGCCGATAAAGCAGGCTGCGATAACATCCAACTCAAAGCCTTCACCTGCGTTCGGCGTGGCGCTGTTCAAACGAGCCGCCACGATCATACCTGCGAGCGCTGCAAGCACGCCCATGTTGACGAAGGTTAGGAATAACAAACGCGGAGTGTTGACACCCGAGAGGCGCGCAGCCTTTTCATTGCCACCCAAGGCATAGATGCGGCGACCGATCACGGTCTGGTTGGTTAGAAAGGCGTACATTGCCACGAGTGGGAACATGATCACCAGCACGTTGGGGATGCCCTTATAAGAAGCCATCAAGTAACAAAATCCCATCACCGCGGCAGTGATCAGAACTTGTTTAGCTACAAAGAAAGAAAAGGGTGTAACCTCAAAACCATACTTGATCTGATTTCGACGGGTGCGCAGGTCAGCCCATATCAAGAGGATCGATACGATCACACCAATAATGATTGTCGTTAAGTGGAAGCCTTCCATTTTGAAGTAATCGGGGATAAAACCGGCGCTGATCCTGCTAAACTCGACCGGGAACGGACCAATCGCTTCACCGCGTACCATGACGAGTGTGAGACCACGGAAGATCAACATGCCTGCCAGAGTGACAATGAACGCCGGAATCTTAACATACGCAACCCAGTAGCCCTGCCAGGCACCGATCAAGCCGCCCACCACAAGGCAGAGCGCCATGACCAACGCCCAGTTCCAACCCCACTTAACCATCAACACACCCGCAATTGCGCCCACAAAGGCAGCCACTGAACCAACCGAGAGGTCGATCCAACCGGATACGATGATCAACAGCATACCCAATGCCATGATAATGACATAGCTGTTTTGCAGAACAAGGTTGGTGATGTTCACCGGCCTCATCAAGATGCCTTCAGTCGCAAAATAGAAGAAGATCATGATCGCCACAAGCGCGATCAACATTCCATATTCGCGAATATTATTTTTGAAGAGACCTGAAAGAGTTTTCAAAAGTGAGTTGTTGGTTGAGGTCTCATTCATTGTTGCTGGAACCTTCATAGTGCCACCTCTTGCTTTTTCATAATCGACATCATAATTTTTTCCTGTGACGCTTCCTGGGTTGGCATTTCATCAACGATCTTGCCATCGCTCATCACATAGATCCGATCACAGACACCCAGGATCTCAGGCAGCTCGGAAGAGATCATAATGATGCCCTTGCCTTCGCTTGCCAGACGATTGATGATCGTATAGATTTCATATTTGGCGCCCACATCAATGCCACGTGTAGGCTCATCCAGGATCAGGATGTCCGGGTTCGAAAATAGCCATTTACTAAGAACGACTTTTTGCTGGTTGCCGCCTGAAAGATTTACAGCAAGCTGAAGAATGCTGGAGCATTTGATGTTCAATTTGTCGCGATATTCGCGGGTAACGGTCAATTCCTGGGGTTCATTAATCACACCCGAGGAGGAGATCGCTTCCAAGTTTGCCAGAGTAATGTTGTCCTTGATCTCTTCGATCAGGATCAAACCGTAGGCTTTGCGATCTTCGGTTGCATATGCAATCCCATTGGCAATTGCCTTGTCAATCGAACTGACATCGATTTCCTGTCCATTTTTGTATGCCTTGCCGCTGATACGCGCGCCATAGGCTCGCCCAAAAATACTCATCGCCAGTTCAGTTCGCCCCGCCCCCATTAATCCGGCGATCCCTACAACCTCTCCCTTACGGACATGCATGTTGATGTTATCGCTGACTTTTCGATGCTCGTGAATGGGATGG
Organism: Candidatus Villigracilis adiacens; assembly: GCA_016703605.1. Classification (GTDB taxonomy): domain Bacteria; phylum Chloroflexota; class Anaerolineae; order Anaerolineales; family Villigracilaceae; genus Villigracilis; species Villigracilis adiacens. The sequence goes on from JADJBU010000010.1 coordinate 73,704, forward strand.
TACGCATTCCAATCTTTCACTTCGAAGATCACCTCTCCGACATTAGAATCGCGTGGAGGGAAGCGGTGGGTGATATCGCGTCCGACCATGCCGCGAATGATCCGGTCTTCTGTGACCACATCCTTGTGCGTGTCCATCGTCTCAATGGTGGCGCCATCTCGAAGAATGGTAATTGAATCAGCCACCTTGGAGACTTCACTCAGCTTGTGAGAAATAAGAATGGATGCAATGCCTTGCGATTTGAATTGCAACAACAATTGAAGTAATTTTTCACTATCGGTTTCATTAAGGGAGGCAGTTGGTTCGTCCAGGATCAGAAGCTTGACCTTTTTGGACAATGCCTTTGCGATCTCAACCAACTGCTGTTTACCGACACCCATATTCGTAATTAATGTATTTGGCGACTCGGGTAAGCCCACCTTTTCGAGCAATTCCTTGGTTCTGGAAACGGATTCGTTCCAGTCAATAATCCCATTCCGCGAACGTTCGTTTCCGAGGAATAGATTCTCAGTTATGGACAGGTAGGGGATCAGTGCCAATTCCTGATGGATAATGACAAGCCCTACCTCTTCAGACTGATTGATATCGTGAAACCTGCACTCTTTGCCTTCAAAATGAATCTCCCCACTATACGAGCCATACGGATAAACACCACTTAATACCTTCATTAAGGTCGACTTCCCGGCTCCGTTTTCACCTACCAAGGCATGGATCTCGCCTTGTTTAACCGAGAAACTTACATTATCCAGCGCTTTCACGCCGGGAAATGTCTTAGTGATATTGCGCATCTCCAAAATAACATCTGACATATTCTGCTTGTCCTTGGTCATGCGGAGTAAAGTACTTAAAGTGAGCTATATTTTATTTCAAAATAAGAATAATTGATATATTTTTCTGCTTCAAAATTGTGTGAGGGCGAAGTTCGCCCTCACACAATTTATACGTTCTCTTACGCTTACTTCAGATCTTCAGCCTTGATGTAGCCGCTATCGATCAACAGCTTCTCGTAGTTGGTGATGTCTACGCTGTAGGGGGTCAACAGGTAGGAAGAAACAACTTTGACGCCGTTGTCGTAGGTCTTGGTGTCGTTGACGTCCACGGTTTCGCCCTTGAGTGCCTGATCCACCATCTTGGCGGTCTGGGCAGCGAGTTCGCGGGTGTCTTTGAACACGGTGTAAGCCTGTTCGCCAGCGATCATGGCCTTGACGGAAGCAACTTCTGCATCCTGACCGGTGATGACAGGCCAGGGCTGGTCAGCGGTGCCGTAACCAACGCCGCGGAGAGCAGCGATGATACCGCGGCTCAAACCATCGTACGGGGAGAGCACACCATCAACGCGCTTGTCGGTGTAGTTGGCGCTCAGGAGGTTTTCCATGCGGGACTGAGCAACAGCGCCGTCCCAGCGAAGGGTACCGACTACGTCCATGCCCATTTGACCACTGGGGATAACGATCGTGCCGGAGTCGATGAAGGGCTGGATAACGGACATAGCGCCATCATAGAAGTAGAAGGCATTGGTGTCGTCGGGGGAGCCACCGAAGAGTTCAACGTTGAAAGGACCAACGCCAGCAGGGGCTGCTTCACCGGGGGTGAGTCCGAGTCCATTGAGGAGCTGGGTTCCCTGGATCACGCCGACGCCGAAGTTATCGAATGTAGCATAGTAATCAACATTTTCGGTCTTGGAGATCAAGCGGTCATAAGCGATCACGAGCACGCCAGCTTCCTTCGCCTTGGCAAGCACGTCAGAGAGGGTCGAGCCGTCGATGGCAGCGATCACGAGCACATCAGCGCCCTTGGTGACCATGTTTTCGATCTGGGCGATCTGGTTCGGGATATCGTTGTCAGCGAACTGAAGGTCGGTGGCGTAGCCAAGTTCTTCGAAGGACTTGACCATGCTTTCGCCGTCAGAGATCCAGCGAGTAGAGGTCTTGGTGGGCATGGAGATGCCGACCAATTTCTGCTCGTCACCGCCGCTAGCAGCACCGCCGCCACAGGCAGACAGTACAAGGCTGAGCAACATTAGCACCGCTAAAAAGCTAAAGAGTATTTTCTTGGACATTTCTTCTCCTTGTTTTGATTACAAATGTGATATTGGCATTGTCGCGAAATGAAAAAGAACTTTGCGTTGATTTCCAGTCTCGCGCAGGCACCGTAGCTGCCAATGGACAAGGGTGCGTCTTGCGCTTGCAATACTTTCATTTTCTTACTTGCCTGACAGCATCACCTCCTTGGTGTTTTCCTTGTTTCAACAATCTGTGGAAAAAAAATTATTTTGAACTTTCACGAATTACCAATGTAGGTTGAATAAACCTGGATTGGGCAGCAATGAATTGATTGTTTTGGCGTGCCTGGATCATTTGGACGATGCTTTGTACAGCCTCTTCGCCCAGTCTTTGCAAATCCTGAGAAATGGTTGTGAGAGAGGGGTAAAAGTGCTCCGATTCCGGGATGTTGTCAAAACCGACTACAGCCAACTGCCCAGGGATCGAAATTCCCTGACGATGTGCTTCGCGTAAAACACTTAATGCCATTTGGTCATTGGCAACGAAAACAGAGTCGAGGTAGGGAAAAGATTCGAGTAGCTGGAGAAATGCCTGTTCTCCACTTGATGAAGACCAATTTCCTTCTGCGCAACGCTCTTCCGAAGCGTCGATCCCTGCTTTTTGAAGAGTCTCTCTCCATCCGCGTTTTCGTTCTGAGGCTTCCCACCAACTTTGAGGACCGGATATATGCCCGATTCTTCGTTTCCCGTTTGCTAAAAGGTGCTCGGTTGCCATGACAGCACCCTGATAGTTATTAGTGGCAACACTTGAAATTCCGGGGCGGGGTTGCATGGCAAGAAAAAGGACAGGGACGGAGATGTTCTGAAGGCGTTCTTCCAACCAGGCATGATTATCCCCGATTTCAGGGGCAGCCCATAAAATGCCGTCTACTTGGCGGGCAAGTAGTGAGTCGATCACATCCTCGATGCGGTTCATGCCGAAGTTATCGAGCTCTTGCATAACAAGCATATAGCCCAACTGATCGGACTGATCGGCAATTCCATTGAGCGTGCGTGAGGGACCTATATATTTTAGCCCATAAGTTACAACGCCCAGCGTGTAACTTCGTTGTTGGATCAAGCTGCGGGCAAGTGTGCTGGGGCGGTACCCCAATTCTTCAACGACCCCCTCAACCCGTTGGCGGGTTGTTTCTGAAACATATGAAAATTTGTTTATCACGCGTGAAACTGTCTGCGTGGATACTCCAGCTGCCTGTGCAACATCTTTTATAGTGACACGTTTAGGAGGATTAGACAAATTCAAGGCGCTTTTACCAAGATAATTATGTTATCGATAACATGTTATCGATAACATAATAGCAAAAGAAATTCTTAGAGTCAAGAGGCAATTTTTGTCTGGAGAACCTAGGTTCGAGGTAAATTGTGTTGTATCCACCCTGCCTGCACATAATTAGCGATTATGTTTATCCACCCGGCTTACCCTTCAAACAGATTCTCCACAGGGGTGCAAAAATAACATTCTCGCTCTGGGCAGAAAAAAGAAGTCAGCGCTCCTGTGAATCTAAGATGGTATATCTATCTTCTGAGAAGCTATCTTCCGCAAACATTACAACCTTCGCTGGTTACTTCCACACAGACTGTTTTATTTCAATTACCTGCCAACTTTTTGGTGGCTCTAGTTGCATTTGAGCATAAGGCAACCTCCTTATTAATTTAATATGGAAGAACGCGCCCTGTCGCAGCTAGAGCTTCATCCGCTGGTATGTTCAAGTACAAAATGGTATCAGGAACACATCCACAATCAGCGATCATGAGTGATCAGGTCGGTGAAATGCTTTTCAGCCCGGGCTAAAGAGATAAATGAAAAGAGCATCCGCATGGATGCTCTTTTCATTTATTGCGAGACTCGATTAGCTCCGGCAGCAAGTGGGTCAAAGTCTTGTGCCCACTGAGTGAAGTCATTGAATGTTGCCCCGGTGATTTTGACACCCTTTAAATTGGCATCACTGAAATTGGCATGACTCAAGTTTGCGCCGCTCATATCGGCACCACTGAGATCGGCACGACTCAAGTTTGCGCCACTTAAGTCTGCTTCGATGAGAGTGGCGTTATGGAAGTTTGCGCCGGTCAGGCTGGCGTCTTCCAGATTAGCGCGGTTCAAGTTGGCATACCGTAGTTTTGCATCATCTAAAAAAGCACGGTTTAGATTTACTCCGCTTAGGTCTGCTTTACTCAGCTCGGCATTATTCAAACTGGCTTTGCTCAAGTCCAGCCCTGCCAGTTGAAGCGGTTTTTCTCCGCTGAGCAATTCAGCGAGTTCTTCTTTTGTAAATTGTGTCATGTGCCCAGTGTAACATGAAGTTTGCGGCTGTATAATTTTTGCAGGAGAATTATCATGGCAGAGACATACCGACATTTGGGCGTGTTTAGTGATTGGGTGGCAGCTGCAAAGGAAAAGCATCCGCTTTATCCCTTGGCGGCACCCGGTAAGCAGACTCAGGCTTTGCTGCGCGAGTCGTTAGGGTTTCAAGGGAAGGACGAATCCCCGCAAGATGTCCGCATCGAAAAAGAATGGGAAAAAGACGGCATCATCGGGCAGGAAGTTTCCTGGTCTGTTGGCTACGGTCCGCGGACGCATGCCTACGTGCTGAAACCTGCCGGGGTCAAAGAACCATTGCCAGGTGTGCTGGCATTGCATGACCACAGCGACTTCAAGTTCTATGGCAAGGAAAAGATCGCCGATGGCGCAGACGAGCCTTCGGAGGTGCTGACCGAGTTTCGCAACCTGCCCTATGGCGGCAGAGCGTATGTCAATGCCTTGGCGCGAGAAGGATTCATGGTGGTCGTCCATGATGTCTTTTTGTGGGGCAGCCGCCGCTTTCCGCTCGAAACGATGAGAGACATGATGGGAGAGAAGACCGCCACTCTGCTTGAACGAAGCGATGCGGTTTCAGAGATCGAGCGCTATAACCAAGCTGCCTATTTCCATGAACACTGGGTTTGCAAATATTGCAACGTCCTCGGTAAGAACATGGCAGGCGTGGTGGCGTATGAAGACCGTGTAGCGTTGAATTATTTGCTGTCCCGTTCGGATGTGAATAAAGAACATGTGGGCTGCATCGGACTTTCAGGCGGAGGCAATCGTGCCGCTTTGTTGAGCGCGTTGCACGAAAAAATCTCTGCCACGGTCATCATCGGTTTGATGACCACCTACGAAGCCCTGCTCGACCATAATATGTCGCACACATGGATGTTATTCCCCTTCGGCTGGGTACGTCACGGAGACTGGTCGGATATTGCCGCCTGCCGGGCACCTTCTCCGTTATTGGTTCAATATGACTTGCAAGATTATCTTTTCACCGAACAAGGCATGCAAGATGCGCATCTGCGTTTGCAAAACCACTATGCCAGTGTCGGCAAGCCGGATGCTTACACCGGACAGTTCTATCCCGGTACGCACAAGTTCGACCTTGAAATGCAAGCAGCGGCATTTGATTGGTTAAAGGGACAGTTACAGTAAAGAAGCATCCCATTCGTTAGGCGCAGGCTGTAAGACTCCAATAGCTTTGAACCCATCCAGAAGCATTGCATCAATGGCGGCTTGCATTTCGATCTCGCCGCGTTCTGAAGGCGTCACCTTTGCCAGATACTCCCACACTTGCGGCGGCAGGATGAACAAGATCGATGCCGCATAGGGACTCATGATCTCTTCCCGCTTCGGCTTTTCAATGATGCGTTTCACCCGCCATTCGGCATCTACATCCACGCTGGAGCGGGCGCTCAATTCATCCACCAGGCATTCTTTCAGGCTCATCACAATATCTGCCTGATTGGACTCATAGGCTCTAACGAGTTCAAGCAAAGCATTCTCTTCCAAAAGATAATCGGTTGCCGCCACCAACACCGGCTCATTCTTGATCCAAGCCTGCGGCACAGACAGTAATGCATCCCCATTGCCGCGCAATGACGATTGATGCGCGAAACTTGCCGTGAGATCCCATTGTGAACCATCGCCTACGTACGCGAATATTTTTTCTTCCAAATGATTCGTCACCAGGCACACTTGTTCCACGCCCGCCTTTGAAACGGCACGCAGCACATAATCGAGTGTGGGGCGTCCATGCACTGCCAACAACGGCTTGGGGGTTTCATCTGTGTACGGGCGCTGACGTTTTCCACGACCCGCCGCCAACAACACCGCCGAACGTATCATTGCAGTCCATCTCCCGTCTCTGCTACAAAAACATTTGAAGGCAAGTTGGGATGCAGCGCCAAAAACTTTTCGGCGATCTCCCCGCAGGCTTTCTCTGCTTCATCACGTTTTGCCAATGCGACCACGCAGCCGCCGTATCCGCCGCCGCTAAAGCGACTTCCATAAACTCCGCTTGTGCTGCTGGCGATCTCATGTAGTTGGATCAAGACTTCACTACCAGATTCATAGTTCTTGATGGATGACTCGCAGGACTGATTCATGAGCTGACCAAAGCGCACCGCATCAGACTCCGCCCAAGCCTGTTTCCCCAACCGGACGCGTTCCACTTCGCCGAAAAAGTGTTCCGCTCTCTTACGTAGATTCTCCGGTAAAGATTTTTTCTTCAGCTCAAAGACATCACGCGGCACATCCCCTAGTTTTTGTGCATCTGTTTTCATCAACGCTGCTGCTTCATGACATTCCGTCACGCGGACGTTGAATCCGCTTTTGGTGAGTTCGCGTGAAATACCTGAGTACGCTACGATCCACGCCGAATCGTTTTCAGCGGAGTCTAAGACCAGGGAAACAGAACCCGTAACCACGTCCATGAAAAGAAGCGCGTTCTTATTTCCATACACAATGCTCATTGGGTCAAGGAGTCCGTTTTGCAGCCCGAGTTGGTCATGCTCCAATTCAAAATCAAGCTGAATAAGCTGCTGATTGGTGAGTTCGATGCGGTTCACATCCGCAAGCGCTTTGAGATACGCCAACCCCACCGAAGCAGACGAACTCAAGCCCGCACCGATCAGCGAACCATGGACTTGGGCATGCATGCCAACTTTTGGCTTCAGAACCCGCGCCGCCGCCTGGGCATAACGCGCCCAATGCGAGAGGTCGAGTTCGCCGATGTTGAACGATGCTTCGCCATAACGCTCACTGATGAGATGGATCTCGCTGGAAGTGTTCGGTTCATAGGTAAGCGTGGTGCCAAGCTGGATCGTGCGTCCCAACACTGCGCCGCCCTGATGGTCGATGTGCGCACCGATGGGACAAATGCGATACGGAGAGAAAATGGTCATTGCCATAACGCGGCGAGTCTAACATGAAAAAAAGAGCATCCTTGCGAGATGCTCTTTTCGTTATATCTTGCCAAGTTCGTGCAAAAACTTTTCTTTGTTTGCTGAGCGAGCCGTCTTGCCGCTCGATGTTTTGATGATCCATTTATCGTCCACAACTCTGACATGCCGCAGCGCAATCGCCGAACTCTTCGTCACATGCTTGCGGATGGCATCTGCGATTGCCTCTTGCTCCGACGGGTCAGCTGAGTCTGCTTCGGCGATGATGACGACCTCTTCGGTTCCTTCTTCTTCGTCGTACATGCCAAAAGCGACGGTTCGTCCTTTGTGGACTCCATTTACTTCGCTGGCGAGAGATTCCAAATCTTGCGGGTACACGTTCTTGCCGCCAACGATGATGAGGTCTTTCTTGCGTCCAGAAACGTACAATTCACCATCTGCGATATAACCGTAATCACCAGTCAGATACCAGCCGTTCTTGATAGCGGACTCTGTCGCATCGGGACGGTTGAAGTATTCGGTCAACATGCAATCGCTTTGGACGGCGATCTCGCCGACGGTACGATCTGATACGTCGTTGAAGTCTGCATCCACCACGCGGACTTTGGTATTGGGCAGTGGTTTCCCAGACGAGGTCATCTTCATCGAAGGCTGACCAGCTACGGGCGGAGTCGCGAGGCGTTGAGTCATGAAGCTCTCGCGGTCGATTTCATCCACGGCTGGCGTTCCATCCAATGGACTTTGAGTCACGGCGAAGACGTTCTCTGCCATGGCATAACAGGTTTGCAACGCAGACTTTTTCAAACCGTATGCCGAAAATTTTTCGTGAAAGAGCTCATGACTTTCAACGTGAACCGGCTCGGAACAGTTGATAATGGCGCGCCATGAAGAAAGGTCCACACCTTCGAGATTGCGCTCGCGAATTTTGTGAGCACAGAAGTTGTACGCAAAATTCGGCAGCCAGGTGAGCGTGCCCTTGTATTGCGAAACGGCTTGATGCAGTTTGTACGGCGCACGCACCCAATCGAAGGGCGACATGTTGACGAGCGGAATGCGCAACAGCACGGGCATGAGGAAGCAGGCGATGAAGCCCATGTCGTGATAAAGCGGCAGCCACGAAACGATGACGTCGCTGGCGGGGTCGATGTGCAGAGTTTGGCTGTAAGCGTTGAGTTGATTGAGCACGGCGCGATGTGATAGCGCCACGCCTTTTTGTAAACCGGTCGTGCCGGAAGAATGTTGAAGCACAACAATATCTTCGGGAGAAGACTTGAAGCCTTGAAGATCTTCGAAATATGGTTCGGTTTCGGCTTCAATAGTACTTGTGAGAATCACATGCTTAACCGAATCACCTTCGGTGAGCGCACTACGGACTTCCGCTTCGAACTCGGGGTAAGTGACGATGGCGGTCGGCTTAGTGATGGAAATGAGCGAAGCAAGGTCAGCGCGATATTTTTCGGGTGCGAGTTTCTCAGTGAGAAACGGCATAATGGAAGGAATCGCGCCGTGGAGGATGGCGCCCCAAAAGGCATAGACCAAATCCTCGCCGTGCTGTTGGATCAAAATGACCACTTCACCGGGTTTTATTCCTTCGCGGGCGTACGTCAATGCAAATCGATTCGCACCGTGGATCAGGTCGCGATAGGTGAGAGATTTGTCCGCTTGACCAGCGTGTTGCAAGATGATACTGGTCTTTTCAGGGACTTCCTGATAGGAGTGTTGGAGAAGGTTGGGAAGAGTGGTCATGGTTAGACGATAGACGATGGACCGTGGACGATGGACAACCTTATGGTCTATCGTCTATGGTCCATCGTCATTTTTTACTTGCGGGAGGAAATGAGCGCAGCCAGCTGATTGAGATTATCGAAGGTTTCTGCATTCAATTCGGTGTCTTCCACGCGGACGCCAAAGGTGTCTTCAATGAAGAGAGCGAGGTCCATTAGGCTGAACGAGTCGATCAGTCCGCTGGAGATGAGGGACTCATCGGCGGTGATGACTTTGTTTGGCTGCTTGAGAATTTTTTCAGCAATGAATTTTGCAATAGGGTTGATGATTTCAGTTGTCATGAATTGTTTCCTTTTGAATACATTTACCACAGATAAACGCAGATGAACGGGAATGATTGATCAATTCCATCCAATTCATCTGTGTCTATCTGTGGTTTATTTTGTTTACTGTTCTTGTAAACCTCGCCGCACAGAGTCCAATGCCTGCAAGGCAGTCAGATTGCGCCAGGGCCAGCCACTGAGCATGTTCTTGGGCTTATCAAAGAAGTTGCGCGAGAACGAAAGATGGAAGCCGTCGTTCAATTCAGTGGAATGTCCTTGATTCGGTAACGGCTGAAGAGCAGCCCAAAGATTCCACAACGGGATGTCGTATTCTACGGCAATTTCAGCGATTTCGGCGTTAATGCTGTGGTCACCTTCGAGGTTGTCGCCTTTGGTAGCAAGGATCGGAACCACACCCTGCTCAATGGAATATTCGATGATCTGGCGCATATACTTGCCATAGTCGTCGGCAGGACGGTCACTGAAATTGGTTTCGAGGCTGATGATGGCAATGCTAGGGTTATGAAGCCTAAATTCACATGCAATCGGGTTTTCATTCTTTTCGCATTGCTTCGGGTCGGCGCGTAACGGAGTCAGAATTGCCGCTACATTGTATCCATCACGCATGGCTAAACTGGTGCGCGAGAATGAACCTTCGTAATAATCAATCGTGTCTTGCAAATAAGCATATTCGCCAAGTCCGTATGCATCTTCATTATCAAAGTCCACAAGATAGAAACCCGTATTGGTTTGGCAATCGCCCACTTTGGAGAAATGCTTCGGGTCGCGTCCGAGTTCTTGTCCGCGAGCATAGATTTCACGTGCGGTGTCCGTCACTTCGGGGACAACCGGTAGGGTCATCCATTCATCAGGTCCAAGCGTGGGGCGTGGTGTCGGCACGGATTCTTCGGTGGCGGCGATGGACGTTTCGGTCTCAGTCGCTTCGGGTGTAGAAGTGGATTCGGTTTCGGGTTGAGGTGTTGCGGTTGGTGCCGTTGTGCAAGCAGCAAGCAACATGATAGATAAAAGAAAAAGTTGTCGTACTTTCATTGTTCTCCTGTTTCGTCATTGCGAGGAGGGCGATAGCCCGACGAAGCAATCTCGTTAGCATGCTAGGAGATTGCTTCGCCGCAAAGAGCGCGGCTCGCAATGACGGAATGATTTATTTACAATTTTCAAGAATATACGGCGCGAGATTCTCCGCCAACATGTTCTCTCCCGCAGGCGTGAGATGAATGGCGCTGTTGGTGAATTCATTCGCAGGCACGATGTCCCACAAGTCCACATACGTCCAGCCGTTTTGTTGGCTCAACGTCGTCATGATCTCGCGGTAATCGTCATATACCCAGCGGGGGTAGAAAAATTATAGCGGATGTCGCTGTTTGCGCCCGAACTTATTAACATCGGCTCATTTACGAGCAGCATGGACGTCTCGCCCACCACGTTGAAACCCGCCTCCAAGGCGTTGATGGCAAGATCATCTTCGGTCAGCGGCGCGGTCAAGTCGTGATAACTATCGTCCGCTTCAAGATCGGTTTGCGCTTTTTCATAATCGGCGGGATAGAACTGGTCAATGCCCGTGGCAGACCACATCACGCCATAGATCTGCAAACGGAAGAAGTCCGCCCATGCGCGACGATCGCCAATAAAAGTTTTCTGCCAGAACGATTTGACTTCGAAATTGGAGTCATCCGCATCGACTCTTAACTGGTAGTTGCTTGCCAGTTCCCGAGCCTTTTCTTCATTGTTAGCCACCAGCGGCGTGGACGTTTGCTTTTCCAACGGGAACGCATCTAGTGTGGTCATCCAGATGACGAGGTCGGGGTCGTATTGCATTCCATAAGATAGAAGCATGACATCTTTTGTGAGGGAGATGGTCGGGTAGCCCAAGTTATAGGCGCGGACATTTTTTCCGCAGGCGGTGAGATTGTCCGCGTTGAGTTGTCCAGCTAATGTCTCTTCAGGTTTGAGCAAGGTTCCCCACACGGATGAATCGCCCACGATAATGATGCGAAATTCTGAGTCCGCTTTGTTTATGCCCGCGATGACATGCGAGGCGAACATCGCATCGAGGTCGAAGAGGCTGAGGTTGTACGATTGCTTGGGGTTCTCACCGAAAGGCAACCGCTCGCGTCCTGGGTAAATAGCATTGTAAAGAGAGAATTGTCCAACCCCCGGCTGCCACGCGGCGATGACGAGGTTGAAGAGCAGGAATAAGAGCAGTCCCTTGATGAGGACGTTGAGAGGTTTGATGGGTTGTTTCATAAAATTTTTATTCCGTCATTGCGAGCCGCGTTCTTGTTCTTTGCGGCGAAGCAATCTCCAAGCATGCTCACGAGATTGCTTCGGGCGGAAGAGCACCGCCCTCGCAATGACGGAGTTAATTGACTCCAAACAATTTCAAAATGACTTGCCATGAAACAACAGGCGATGATAATGCAAAGAATATCCATCCAATGGCGACAAAATGGAAAGTGAGCAATATGCCACTGATGTTGAGTACGGATTGTTTCGTGGGTGTGATCGCCCAAGTGGCGGCTTTGGCTTTGGTGGCGTCGTTCCAGCGGTTGTGGATGAAGAGTCCCAGCCCGTGCCATAAGCCCCAGAGGGTGAAGTTCCAGGTCACGCCGTGCCAAAAGCCGATCAGCAGCATGGTGGCGACTTGGGTGAGCAGGATCATCATCGGAATGGACATCGGTTTCTGCCAAGACCTGAGCCAGCGGGTGATGGGATTAAAGAAATAAGCACGGAACCACTGCGTGAGAGTCATGTGCCAGTTGTTCCAGAATTGAGTCAGGTTGGGTTTGAGGTAAGGAGAGGCGAAGTTCTCGGGCAGTTTGATTCCGAGCAGTTGGGCGATGCCGAGAGCGATGTCAGTATAGCCGCTGAAGTCGAAGTAGATCTGGAGGGCGTAGGCGTAGACGATGAACCACATCCAAAACGTCGAGGTGACTTGGGTTGCGTTGGTGTCGTTCAGGGCAATGAGAGCCAGCGCGTCGGCGATGACGAATTTTTTGAACAAGCCAATTAATAAGCGTTGACCAGCAGAATAAAAAGTTTCAAGGTTTAGACCTGCGAAGGGAGCACGCAAGTCTTTAATGAAACGCTCTAAGCGGTCGATGGGACCGGCGGTGAAGGCAGGGAAGAAGATGACGTAGGTGATGAACTCGCCCACGTCTACGGAGGGGAAGCGACCGGATTGTTTATCGCGGATGGTGTGAATGAGACGAAAGGCGACGTAGGAGAAGCCAAGCCAACGAAAGTCGTTCGCGGAGACGTTGGTCAGCGATTGACCAGAGAGTGTGCGTAGGAAAGATGCGAGCCAGAGAGATAGGTCGGGAATCTTGATGAGGAGAAAAAGCCCGATGGTTAGTACCAAACCCACCGTTAAGAAAGAAGCGCTGAAACGCGTCGGACGAGATAAGGCGAACAGCGTCAGTCCTGTTATCAAAAAGATGAGGAGAGTCGTTTCGAGTTGAGGTGGGCGTGAAGCGGTGAAGAATTGAAGTTGAGGAATGAAGCGGGTTAGGTTAAGTAAAAGAACAACGCCTGCAACGATGGCGAGGATGATGACGTTCTTGCGCTGCTTGCGCGTTTCGTCGTCGGCGGTGATGAACCAGGTGAGGACGACGAGCACGAGCGTGGCGAGGGGCGTGAAGAAGTCGGCGCCGCGGATGGGGAGGGCGGGTTGCAGCCAGAAGATGACGATGACGCTGGCGATGAGCATGAACCACGTCCTGCCATGGTTGCGGAAGGTTGTTGCCCAGAGGAGCGAGGCGGCGGCGAGAATCAGGATGTTTTCAAGCGCCATTTAGAAGCCTTGATAGATCCACGTCGGGCTCGAGTCTGCGGTGAAGATGACGAGGGCGATGAGGATGAGGCAGAGGAGGAGGGCGAGGAGGTTTTCTTTTTTCACAGTTGGTGGTATGTAGTTGACGGTTGGTAGTAGTCAGTTGACGGCAGGCTTGCTGCCAACTACCAACTGACCACCACCAACCAGTTCTTAGCGAACGCCACAGACGAGCCAGTTGCCGTCTTGTTCAATGACTTCGTAGGTGCGGTCGGCGAGGTCGAGGGATTGGGGTTCGCCGTTGTAGCTCATGTTGAGCATGCCGGTGCAGTTGACGAGGGTCTTTTCGCCGTCGGTGCCGGATTCGGCGCAGGACATTCCGTCCACGGTGACTTCGACGAGGGCGAAGGAGTCGAGTTCGATCAGAGCGTCATCTTCCCAGTCGGCGCAGGAGTTGGAGATGAGGGCGGCTTGGTCTTTGCTTGCAAGGGCGGTGATGTAACCTTCAACGGCGGTTGTCGCTCCGCCCGAGGCGTTTACTCCGCAGGCGGAAAGAAGAATGCTCAGGGCGAGCATGAGTATGGTGAGTTTGGTACGCAAGGGTTCCTCCATGGGTTTGGGTCAAACGATTGCGGATTATAGCATGGGGAAAGAGAGGGGTATCCACAAAGGACACGAATTTTCACGAAGCAAAAACTTCGTGTTTCTTCGTGCTCTTCGTGTATATAATTTCTTGAAAATCCCTTGACTCATTCCCATCCCCGGCATAGAATACTGCCCAACATGAAATACAAGTCCGCGCTCAAGCACCACCATCATCATATTCAACCCCCGCATGGTCGGGAGGTTTATGTGCGCGTACCTGTGAACGGATAGCAGATACCCATACTTCACCTCATCAAACCCCGACCCTGCGTCGGGGTTTTTTGTTACCCCCTCCGCCTGCTATCGCAGGCACCTCCCCCAAATGCGACAGAAATCGTCCGTCGCATTTGGGGAGGAACGATAGCAGTGCCAGCAAATACCAACACACAACCAAAAGGAAACCTTATGACCCAACGCTCAACCCTCCGTCTCTCCCTTCCCTCCAAAGGACGCCTCATGGACGACTCGCTCGACTTCCTCGCCGAGTGCGGACTCTCCGTGCAGAAACTGAATCCGCGCCAGTATCAGGCGAAGATGCCCGCCCTGCCCGAGTTGACCGTCCTCTTTCAACGCCCAGGTGACATCGTCGTCAGCGTCCGCCAGGGCAGCGTGGACTTTGGCATCACGGGCATCGACGTGCTCGAAGAAAATCGCGGCGACAACGGCGAGATCATCGTCCTGCATGACGAACTCGGTTATGGCGGCTGTGCGCTCATGCTCGCCGTCCCCGAAGTGTGGGATGAAGTCACCGACATCCCTTCATTGAAAAAAGTATGTGACGAGTCTCAACCGTCCGCTGAGAGTGGCGACAAAATTCCCCGTCCTCACCGAACGCTTTCTCAAGGCGCAGAACATTCCGCACACGCTCATCACCGCCGAAGGGACTCTCGAAACCGCGCCCACCATCGGCTATGCCGACATCATCTCCGACCTTGTTTCATCGGGTCAGACCCTGCAAGACAATCGTCTGCGTGCGTTGCGCGATGGAGTCATCCAAGCCTCGCAAGCCGCACTCATTGCGAATCGCAAAGCCTTGCAAACGAATCCACAAGCGCTCGAGATGGCGCGTCGCTTGCTCGAGTACATCGAGGCGCACATGCGGGCGAAGGAAAATCTTCTGGTCATTGCGAACATGCGCGGGCGGAGTCCCGAAGCGATCGCATCCAAACTATTTGAAGAAACATCGGTCGGCGGTCTGCAAGGTCCAACTGTCAGCCCCATCATCACCCGCGAACCAAATCAAGATTGGCACTCCGTCACCATCGTCGTGCCGCGCAAACGCCTGCCGCAAGCCATCAGCGAATTGCGCGGCATCGGCGGCAGCGGCATCATCGTCTCGCCCGTCACCTACATCTTCGAAGAAGAGCCGCCGCGTTACACCGCCATGCTCGCGGCGCTGAAAGGATAACCATGAAACAATACGACCCGCAAACCGCACGCCAAACCATTCTCAAACGAACGCCGCCCGATGAGTTCCCCGTCAGCGCGCGCGTGATGGACAACATCGAAAAACTTTTTGGCGAACGTCTGACCGCCGAAGCCGCCGTGACTCGCATTTTGAAAGATGTGCGGACTCGCGGTGATGCTGCCCTTCAAGATTGGACACAACGCCTCGATTCTCTTAATCTCAAACCTGCTCCCGTTTCGACGGCTTTGATTCAGTCCGCGCTTGATTCGATCTCGCCCGCCCAACGTGACGCGCTCGAAAAAGCTGCCGCCCGCGTGGAAGCCTTCCACAAAAAACAACCGCTGACCTCATGGTTCACCAACGAACTCGGCGGCACCGTCGGGCAGATCATCCGCCCGATTCAACGCGTCGGCTTGTACGTCCCTGGCGGTACGGCACCATTGCCTTCAACAGTATTGATGAGTGCCATCCCTGCAAAGGTGGCAGGCGTGAAAGAGATCGTCGTCATCACGCCGCCTAATCGTGAGTTTGCAAATGCAGAAGTGCCTATCAACCCCATTATTCTCGCCGCATGTGCCGTCGCAGGCGTGGACGAAGTCTATGCCATCGGCGGTGCGCAAGCCATTGCTGCACTCGCGTATGGCACCGAAACCATCCGCCCCGTTGATAAAATTTTCGGACCTGGCAATCTCTTCGTCACCCTCGCCAAGCGACAAGTCTACGGCGTGGTCGGCATTGACGGGCTGGCAGGTCCCACCGAAACAGTGGTCATCGCCGATGATTCGGCAAATCCCAGTTGGGTCGCGGCTGACTTGCTTGCCCAAGCCGAACATGATTTGCTTGCTTCTGCAATCCTTCTTACTCCCTCACAAACCCTCATTCAAAAAGTCCAAGCCGAAGTTGCGAATCAGATCGAACAACGCAGCCGTGCAGATATCATCGTCGCTTCATTAGAGAATCGCGGCGGCGCGGTGTTGACTCGCGACCTCGCCGAAGCCGTTGACCTTGCCAATGAGTATGCGCCCGAACACTTGGCATTATCTGTCACGGAGCCGTGGCGCTGGGCAGAGAAGGTCAATAACGCGGGCGGCGTCTTTATGGGCGAACATTCCTTTGAAGTGCTGGGCGATTACCTCGCTGGTCCCAGCCACGTCATGCCCACAGGCGGCTCCGCCCGCTTTGCTTCCCCGCTCAACGTATGGGACTTTGTGAAGATCGTCAGCCTCGTCGCGTTGGATGATAAGACCGCGCAGAACGTTGGTCCAATCGCCGCGACCCTCGCGCAGTCTGAAGGTCTGGATGCGCATGCGAATGCTGCGTTATTGCGGAGTGAGACTTATGTCCGTTTCCAGGGGAGAGGTCAAGCGGACTAGCCGACTTCAGTCGGCTTTGTAATAGTAGCATGGACGTTCACGTCCATGCGGGCACGGCGAATAAAACGATCACACTACAAGTGAGACCTACAGGAATAATTATGCAAATCCGAACCCACCTCGAATCCCTTCCACCCTACACACCTATCGAACCCTTCGAAATTCTCTCGGCTCGTATCGGGCGTGAACCGTCGCAGATCGTCAAACTCGACGCGAACGAAAATCCCTATGGCATTCTGCCCGCTGTCCGCAAGGCGCTCGCGGAGATGGACTTTCCGCACATCTACCCCGACCCTGAGTCGCGTGCCTTGCGCCAGTCGCTGGCACAGTTCACAGGCGTGGACGAAGACTATCTGCTCGCTGGCTCTGGCGCGGATGAACTGCTCGACCTGCTCATGCGCGTCTTCCTTGAGCCGAACGAGTGCATCCTCTCCTGCCCGCCGACCTTCGGCATGTATCCCTTCGACGCGGAGTTGAACGCCGCGCGTTGTGTCGAAGTTCCACGCAATGCGGACTTCTCTTTGAACATGGATGGCATACGCAAAGCAGTTGATGAATACAAGCCAAAGTTGTTATTCATCGCTTCACCCAATAACCCCGACGGCTCTTTGATCCCATCGGATGTGATGGATGAATTGCTCGCGCTTCCGCTGTTGGTGGTACTCGATGAAGCCTACATTGAATTTGCGGGCGAGAATCTCGGCGCAAGCCTCAGCCGAATCCGCGAAGTGCCGGAGCGTGAGAATCTCGTTGTGTTGCGCACCTTCAGCAAATGGGCAGGGTTGGCGGGGCTGCGCATTGGCTATGGCGCGTTCCCCAAATGGCTCATGCCCACCTTGTGGAAGTCCAAGCAGCCGTACAATGTCAACGTCGCCGCGAGTGTTGCCGCGCAAGCGTCACTTGCCAATGTGGATGAGTTGAAGGTGTTGGTCGAAAAACTCAAGGATGAACGAACCCGCCTCCTCTCCGCGCTGACGGAGATTCCGTACCTCAAGCCGTATCCTACGCAATCGAACTTTATCCTCTGCCAAGTGGACGGGCGCGATGCCGCCGAGTTGAAAGCGAAGTTGGCGCAAGAATTCGGAGTCTTCATCCGCTACTTCAACAAGCCTGGGCTAAGGGATCACATCCGCATTAGTGTGGGACGTCCGAATGATACGGATGTTTTATTGGAAGCGTTGAAAAGTTATAGGTCAGGTTGAAAGGTCGAAGGTCGAATCGCACCTTAAACCTTCAACCTGCAATCAAGGAGAACTCATGAGAACTTCAGAAGTATCCCGCCAAACGAACGAAACACAGATCGAAATTAAATTGAACTTGGATGGCACAGGCAAGCACGAGATTTCCACGGGTGTGGGGTTTCTCGACCACATGTTGACCCATCTCGCCGTGCATGGTCTCTTTGACCTGACCGTCAAAGCGCAAGGCGATCTGCACATTGACGTCCATCACACGGTGGAAGATGTGGCGCTGGCATTGGGTCAAGCCTTCGATAAGGCGTTGGGCGACCGCAAGGGAATTGTCCGCATGGGAGATAGTTTCGCACCAATGGATGAGACTCTCGCGCACGTGGCAATGGACTTGTCAGGGCGTCCGTATGCGGTGGTGCAGGTCGAGTGGCACACGCCGTATGTCGGGAATATCCCTGTGACGTTGTTCCCGCATTTCTTCGAGTCGTTTGCGGTGCAGGCGCGTTGTAATTTACATGCACGAGTCTTATACGGGCGCGATGACCATCATCAAGCCGAAGCCTTGTTCAAAGCCTGGGCGCGCGCGTTGGATGCGTCCACGCAGTTTGACCCGCGGCGGGGTGGGAGTATCCCATCTACAAAAGGAAGTTTGTAAAGATGATGAAAGAGGAAATATGAAAGAAATTATCTTGATTGACGCAGGCACAGGCAATCTTCGCTCGGTGCAAAAAGCGTTGGAAAGTGTTGGTGCGAATGTGAACGCACTGACGATGCCGCAAAAAGTTTTAGCAGCAAAAAAGTTGTGCTGCCTGGCGTGGGTGCGTTCGGTGATTTTATGGATGGCATGAAAGCCAAAGGACTCGATGATGCCGTGAAGCAAGTCGTCTCACGCGGTGTGCCGATGTTGGGAATTTGCGTCGGCATGCAAGCCTTGTTCGAGATCGGTGAAGAGATGGGCGAGCACGAAGGCTTGGGTCTGCTGCGCGGCACGGTGGTGAAGTTTGCAGATACGCTATCGGTGAAGATTCCGCATACGGGGTGGAATCAACTCACAGTTAAGAAAGAGGCGGCGCTCTTCGATCAGATCCAAGATGGGGCGTATGTCTATTTCAATCACTCGTTTTACTGTCAGGCGGGCGATCCATCCGATGTGATCGCGGAAGTGGATTATGGCATTCGCTATGCGTGCGCGGTGCGGCGCGAGAATGTGTTTGGCGTGCAGTTTCACCCTGAGAAAAGTCAGGCGGTGGGGCTGCGCATTTTGAAAAATTTTGTGGAGGCGTGATGTTTACGATCTATCCCGCGATCGATCTGCGCGGCGGCAAAGTGGTGCGCTTGAAAGAAGGCGACCCTGCGCGGATGACGTCGTACAGTGATGACCCCGCCGAGATGGCGAAGCGTTGGATCGACGCTGGTTCAACTTGGTTGCATGTTGTGAATCTCGATGGCGCGTTCGGTGAAAGTGATAATACAAATCGTGCTGCGCTCGAAGCAATTTTGAAACTCGGTGTGCGTGTGCAATTCGGCGGCGGGATGCGTTCGCTTGAGTCGATTGAAGCGGCGTTATCGTTGGGCGTGAGCCGCGTGATTCTTGGAACGATTGCGATTGAACAACCAGAGATCGTACGCGATGCATTGACTCGTTTTGGCGCGGAACGAATTGCAGTTGGAATCGATGCACGCGATGGACTCGTGCGGACTCGCGGTTGGAAAGATAACAGCGGCGTGCCTGCACTTGACCTTGCGCTTCAAATGCGGACCTTTGGGCTTGCTACCGTTATCTTTACCGATGTCAGCCGCGACGGTTTGGGCAGTGGGTTGAACATCCCTGCGACGCGAGAGTTATCTGAGAAAAGTGGACTCGATGTGATCGCTTCAGGCGGCGTGCATACCATTGATGATGTGAAGGCGGCGAAGGATGCAGGGCTGGCAGGCTGTATCATCGGGCGGGCGTTGTATGACGGGACGGTTGACTTGAACGAGGCTTTACGTGTTTAACACGAAGGTTCAAAGGGTCACGAAGGAAAACCTTTGTGTACCTTAGTGACCCTTTGTGGTGGAAAGGTTTTTGATGTTAGCAAAACGAATCATCCCTTGTTTGGATATCAAAGATGGGCGCGTGGTGAAGGGCGTGAACTTTGTGAATCTGCGCGATGCGGGCGACCCTGTGGAACAGGCGCGTCTGTACGATGAGCAAGGCGCGGACGAGTTGGTCTTTCTCGATATTTCTGCAACCCACGAAGGACGCAAGACGACCTTGGAGTTGGTCAGCCGCGTGGCAGAGACGGTCTTCATGCCGTTGACGGTCGGCGGCGGAATCCGCGAAGTGGACGATATGCGCAATCTGCTGCTGGCTGGCGCGGACAAGGTCAGTGTCAACTCGGCGGCGGTGAAGCGACCTGAGTTACTTTCTGAAGGCGCGAGTCGCTTTGGGGCGCAGTGCATTGTGCTGGCGATTGATGCACGCAGGAATGGCTCAAGCTGGGAAGTCTATGTGGCGGGCGGACGTACCCCCACAGGCATTGACGCGGTCGAGTGGGCAATGCGCGGCGTGGAGTTGGGCGCGGGTGAGATCCTGCTCACCAGCATGGATGCCGATGGCACGCTCGCAGGTTATGACTTGGAGTTGACGAGTATCATCTCGAACATGGTCTCTGTACCTGTCATCGCTTCGGGCGGGGCGGGGACTCCCAGTCACTTTGCGGATGTGCTGACCAAAGGCATGGCAGATGCGGCACTGGCGGCATCGTTGTTCCATGATGGGAAGTTGAGAATCCCTGAGTTGAAAGAGGAATTAAGATTGCAGGGTGTACCCGTGCGGTTGTGATTGATGACGATAGACAAGATGAGTGTAAAAGTATTTATTAATTATTTAGTCAGTCTCGGAGAAAAAGATGAAAGAAGAGTTGTTGTCGGAAATAAAATATGATGCCAATGGACTTGTCCCTGCGATTGTGCAGGATGTGACGACTAAAGATGTGTTGATGATGGCGTGGATGAATGTTGAGTCTTTGAAGTTGACGATGGAGACTGGTGAAACAGTGTTTTGGTCACGCAGTCGGCAGGAGATTTGGCATAAGGGCGCGACATCGGGCAATGTGCAGAAGGTGGTCGAGATCCGCGTGGATTGTGATGCGGATACGCTGCTGGTGTTGGTCGAGCCTGCGGGTCCAGCGTGCCATACGGGGCGAGCGGAGTTGCTTTTTCCGTCAGTTAGAAAATCTTAGCCACAGGGTCACGAGGCTACACAAGGGTTTCAAGTTTCCTTCGGGCCCTTGGTCACCCTCCTCGCAGTGAAAACTAGGAGGAACTTATGAGCATTCAATGGTTGTTTGATGTGATCGAAGATCGGAAGAAGAATCCCAGCGAGAAGTCGTACACGACGAGTCTATTCAATGAAGGCTTGCCGAAGATCGCGCAGAAGGTGGGCGAGGAAGGGACGGAAGTAGTTGTTGCGGCGTTGGCGCAAGAAGATCAGCGACTGATCGAAGAAGTCGCCGACTTGACCTATCACACCCTGGTTCTGCTCGCCGCACGCGGATTGACCCCTGCGCATGTCCTTGCCGAGTTGGAGAAGCGACATAAATGAATCGCATCATCTTATTAGATATTGATGGTGTGCTCGTCCAGCCGGGCGGGTATCGAGCGGCGCTGCGGGCAACGGTGAAACGCTTCATCGGCGATTATGTCATCGAAGAAGAATTACCCGTCAGTATGGAGAAGCGCGGCATTTCCAGCGAGTGGGATATGTCGCCACTTATCATTGCCGCATATTGGGAGGATGTGCTTTCGCGTCAGCCAATGGAGAATTTATCGGATGACCCTGTCCTTGCTGGGGAACAGATTCAACGTCAACGCAAGGTGGAGGAGCCGATGCATTTATCCATTCCTGCGTTTGAGTTGATGGACGGGCAGTATCCTGTGGATGCAGCATACGAGCAGGAATGTTTTTCGTCTATACCGAGTGAGTTGCGTAAGAATTTGATGACTGAGTCACGGAATGTGTATAAGTCGCAAACGTTTCGCACGTTTCAGAACTTTACTCTCGGGAGTAAAACGTTTGAGGCTACGTATCAGCTACCGGCGGACGCGAAGCGTGAGGCGCAATCCCTTTTGCTGACGGAGGATAAGGCTAACATCAGTGCAGAAATCCGCGAGAGGTTAAGACACGAGTGGAATTCCATCTCCGGTTTTACTGCCCGACCTTCCAAGCCACCGCGCGAATGGGATGGGTCACATCGTGGATACGCGCCTGAAGCGGAGTTGGGCTTGGAGTTGGCTGGGCTGGCGGATATCCCGTTGATGTCGTTTGGAAAGTTGGAATTCATTGCGGCGCAGCACGGCTTGAACCCGGCCACGTTGATGAAGCCTGCGCCGTTCCATGCGCTGGCGGGAATCCTCGCGGCGTGGACCGGCGATGAGTTGGCGGCGTTGAATGCGGCATATGAGTGGCATACCTCGGGCAAGTTGAATGGAAAGTTTAGCGAGCTGCCGAAGTCGTTTGAACTGTACGTCATCGAAGATACGATGGGCGGGGTCCGCGCCACACGGGCGGCGGGAGATATCTTGCGCGAGGCGGGGTTTGAAGTAAGTGTGCACACGCTGGGCTTGACCTCGGGCATCGCACAAAAAGCAGAGGCGTTCCGCAAGGCGGATGTACCATTTTTTGAAAATTGGGAGTCTTTGATAGCGGGTGCGGGGTTATAAATAACGACGATGGACCATAGACCGCGGACGATAGACGATCTTTTCCATCGTCAATTTTCTTCAGGAGTCTTCCTTTGAATAACTACATCGCTCTCGCCCTCACTTTTGTACTTTCTCTCGTTTTTCTGCGTTCGATGGATTTCATCGCGCATCGCGGCTGGATGGACAGCAAGCTTAGCCGCAAGGTGATCCACATCGGTACAGGTCCGCTTTTCGTGCTGTGTTGGTTCCTGTTCAATGATGCCCCCTCTGCCCGCTGGCTGGCAGCCTTGGTTCCGTTTGCGATCACAGTGCAATTTGCATTGATCGGCTTTGGCGTTTTGAACGATAAAGCTTCCGTGGAAGCCATGTCGCGTACCGGTGACCCGAAAGAGATCCTGCGCGGACCGTTGTACTACGGCATCATGTTCGTGGTGTTGACGGTGGTGTACTGGAAAGATTCTCCCATCGGGATCATTGCGTTGATGATGATGTGCGGCGGAGACGGCATTGCCGATATCTTCGGGCGGCGCATCCCTTCGCCCAAATTGCCGTGGAGCAAGGAAAAATCTGTAGCGGGCATGGTGAGCGTATTCGTGGGCGGGTTCGTGATGTCTGCGTTGATGCTCTTCATCTATGTAAGTGCAGGCGTATTCGCGGCACCGTTCACCCGTTACCTACTGCCCATTGCTGCCATTGCATTGGTCGGCGCACTGGTCGAGTCTTTGCATTACAAGGATATCGACAACATCAGCATGACCCTGGCTTCGGCGCTACTGGGGCATTGGTTCTTCTAACCTTGTGAAGCCCGGCAGCCTATTTGCAGAAACCTTCCAGCACCGTCAGGCGTATACTTATGGAAGTTGCTCCCATTCTGCAAAGGACTCATGACATGCACAGACATAAAAGATTTCGGCACGGACCGCATTTCCGCCGGGGCAGAGGCAAAAATTTAAGCGGCTTGATCTGGCTGGTCGGGCTGGCGATCCTCTTTACCACTGGAGATTGGTGGCCCGGCATTTTGATTCTGGTCGGCATCAGCATCGTATTCGAATCGCTTTTTCGAGATGAACAACCGCCAGAGCGACCTGCGCCTCCTCCATTTGATCCGCCGCCCTTCGCCCCTCCGCCTCCTCCTGCGCCAAGACCTGCCCCGCCCCCCGCAGACCCGGTGCATCGCGCAGACCTGTTACCCGCCACCTGCCCCAACTGTGGTGGTCCCGTCCGCTCAAGCGACTTGAAATGGACCAGTTCTCACTCCGTCGCCTGCTCCTATTGCGGGGCGAACATTGAAACTAGAAAAGAATAAGAAAAAGCTCTGTCCAACCCCCTCTCCCGTCTACCACTCACTATCGCTCACCCTTCGGGTAGAGGGGAGAAGTCAAATCTCCAAACAGACTAGTCCCTTTCCCTTAAGGCGGGGGAAAAGGTCTTACCCAACACAAATCAAAAACACTGGGACATTCATCCCAGTGTTCTCTCGTTCTTGCCAAACATTAACTCCTCTTGTGTAGACGGTTTCCCCCAACGATTCTCTCGTCTGCCCTGACGAGTCACTCTTACACAGCCTTCACCCGATCCCCCTGCCGCTTACTTGATATGGGATCCCCCTACTTAAATTTAGCCAACAGATCAAACCAGAAGGTTGATCCCTGTGAAGCAAAGACGGCTGTAATTGTCAGCCCCACGATCTTGGAAGCAATGAAACCCGCCCAATCGAGAATCGAATTGGTGCGGGGAAGGGTCAATGAAAACCATCCGAACCGGATGTAATCCAAGTCATCCAATGTTTCGAGCATGTCATTTATTTCTACTATATCCGTGCTATCTTGTTGCACAATAGCTTCCGCTTGTGCTGCAACAAGTGCCCTCAATTGTGGTCCGTATATAAGATCCTCGACTATTTGGATACTATCCACGTTAAAAAATATAACCATAAAAACCGCAAAAGAGATCACAAAGCTGCGGGAGCGTGCGTTGGCAGTCGCTACCGATTGCTCCAGAAGCCCTGAAAAATAGACCTGCGTATTCAAGCGTAGATCTTCCAGGTTGGAGATGCCCTGCGCAAGCCAATTTAACAAGGCTTGTTTCCCTCCGGATTCAGGCATTTTACGGATCGCGGTCTTAATCTCACGAACGCCTTGTTTCTTTTTGGTATTCCCCAAACCCATGAGGCTAAAAAAGGCATCCACTAAAACGGAAATCGGAATATTTTCAAGCTTCTTGGGCTCGGTCTGCGCACCAAATATGCTGAACCAGGATTTGAATTTAATGGGTTGGAGCGCACGAATTTGGGGCAAATTCAACAAGTCATCCGCATTCTCACCGGCGATCAAGATCAGGAACCGTTCAAGGGTCTTTCCCCGAACTTCGAACGTATCCATCAAGATCTGGCTCAAAGTGGACGAAATCAGGCTCAGAACAAAATAAACAAAAACGAGCGGCAAACCATAATCGAGTATGTTCTGAAATGTGATCATGGACTCTGGTCTCCTATTCTCGTAGATCGTAGTAGAAAAGGATTTAAATTAAACGGCTTGCATATAAAATTATACGTCTGTTGCTTCCAAACCCCAACTCCTTCAATGTACTCCATAAAGCAAACAAAACTAGTCCGTTTTCTCTACCCTTCCCCACAACGGGGACATTCCACCTCAAACCAAAAACTGAGGAATTGCGTTCACTCAATATGTAAACACGCCTTCACAGATGATTCAAATCTGGCAACTAATAGCGAATTGGCGGTATTCGATCACTGGGCAATATTCAAAAAGGGGAAATGACTTTTCCAGAGCCGCTAAAATCCTTTGTAGAGCCTCTCACCGCCTTGCAACATCTTCTTGACTGTTTTAACGTCCAAGGATTCATCATTGGCGGAATTGCTACAGGTTTTTTGGGAAAACCCGGACAGTCCTTTTTCATCATTCGTGGATGATTCTATCCAAATCTACCCATGATGTAATCTTCGGTTTTCTTTTGTTTTGGGGCGGTGAATATTTTTTTGCCGTCGTCGTATTCGATGAGTTCGCCTTGCAGGAAGAAGGCGGCATGATCGGCAGTGCGGGCGGCTTGCTGCACCGAGTGAGGTACGAGGATGACGGTGTAATTCTTTTTTAACTCTTGCAGCGCCATTTCCACTTTACCGGTTGAGATTGGGTCAAGACCTGAGGTAGGTTCATCGAGCAAAATAATATCAGGTTGAAGCGCCAGCACACGCGCAAGACAAACACGTTGTTGCTGACCACCAGAGAGGGCAACGGCTGGGTCGTTCAAGCGGTCTTCGACTTCGTCCCAGATGGCGGCGAGTTTCAAACTTCGTTCCACGGCTTCATCCAATTTGGAGCGGCGCTTTTCGCCTGCCAGTTCCAATCCGTAGGTGATGTTCTCGCGGATGCTCATTGGCAATGGGACGGGACGGGCAAAGACCATGCCTACTTTGCGGCGCAAGGCGATCACGTCCGTTTTAGGGTCGAGGATGTTTTCGCCGTCGATCAGGATGCGCCCGGAACTGGTGCGGATGTCTGTCAGGTCGTTGAGGCGATTGAGACAGCGCAGCAATGTGGATTTTCCGCCTCCTGCCGGACCGAAGAGGACGGTCACTGCATTCTGACGGATTCCCATACTGATGCCGCGCAGCGATTCCGCGCCATCGGCGTATTGGAGGGAGAGGTTTTCGATTTCGATTTTGTTCATTAGACGATGGACGAGGCCAGGCCGGGTGGCTCCAAAAAACGCCCCCTCATAACGCTTTGTCAGTCAATCGCCATGGTCGAGATCACCACTGC
This sequence comes from Candidatus Villigracilis adiacens, assembly GCA_016703605.1. GTDB lineage: Bacteria > Chloroflexota > Anaerolineae > Anaerolineales > Villigracilaceae > Villigracilis > Villigracilis adiacens. The sequence continues at coordinate 99,899 of JADJBU010000010.1, forward strand.
CGTTTCGCTCTTGCCCGCGAGCGGATGATGGTCGCGATCACATTCATGGTGAGAACGAAGGCGAGCAAGACCAACGCCGTTCCATATTGGATTTGGATCGGCATTTCAGGCACTTGTGTGGAGATGACGAAAAGATGATACGGCAGCGCCATGGTCGCATCAAAGGGGGAGCCGGGTAGGCGTGGCAGGAAGAACGCTGCGCCTGTGAAAAGGATGGGGGCGGTTTCACCTGCAGCACGTTCCAAGCCGAGGATGACTCCCGTGAGGATGCCGGGCAGCGCTTCTTTTATGACGATCTTGCGGATGGTTTGCCAGCGAGTCGCTCCGAGAGAGATGCTTACTGTGCGGAAGGATTGCGGCACGGAACGCAGTGCTTCCTCCGCGGTGCTAATGATGACGGGCAGAGTCATGATGGAGAGAGTCAATGAAGCGGCGAGGATGGAGGTGCCGAATTGAAGGAACAAGACGAACAAGCCCAAGCCGAACAAACCATATACTACAGAAGGGATGCCTGCCAGATTGATGATCGCCAGGCGAATGAGGCGTGTCAACTGTGTGTCTTTGGCGTATTCAGAGAGGGTAGATAGCCGCCGCAATTCCCAATGGCACGAGAAGATCGCTGTGCCAACGGTTAAATAAAGCGTGCCGATAATGGCGGGCAGGATGCCGCCTGCGCGCATACCGTCATGCGGGAAGCCAGTGATGAATTCCCACGAGATGGCTGAACCGCCTTAAAATAGAATGAAGATAACAGTGCCAACGATGGGCAGAACAGTGACCAGAGCCATCAGGGTGATAAATCCATACCCAAGCCGTTGGACGGTGTGACGATTACGAGCGAAGACTTTCATCATGAGAGGATCCTCTCTGCACGTTTCTTGGCTCGGAAGACGACGGAAGATGCAATCACATTGACGGTCAATGAGATCAAGAACAAAATAATGCCGATCAGGAAGAGGGTGTGGTAATGCACGCTTCCATTTGCAACCTCGCCCATTTCGGCGGCGATGGTGGCGGTCATGGTGCGGACGGGGGAGAAGAGGCTACCCAAGCTGGTTGCCAATACAGGTGCATTGCCGGTGACCATCATCACGGTCATCGTTTCGCCGATGGCACGACCCACTCCAAGCATGATAGCGGTCAGTACGCCAGACTTTGCCGCGGGCAGGGTCACACGCCAGATGGTCTGCCATTTGGTGGCGCCTAATGCCCAGGCACCTTCACGATAGGCGCGCGGCACAGAGTCGAGTGCATCTTCGGCAACAGAGACGACCGTGGGGACGGCGATCCCGCCCAAGAGCAGCGACCCGGTAAACGCGGTCAGACCCGTTGGCAGGTCCAGAAAGATGCGAAGGTTGGGGGAGACGACGAGGATACCGAGAAATCCCAAGACCACCGAAGGGAGTCCACCGAGCAGTTCCACGAGCGGCTTGAGAATTTCGCGCATCCAACGCGGAGCGATCTCGGAGATGTAAACGGCGGTGCCGATCCCAAATGGGACAGCGATAAGTGCCGCGCCGATAGTGACGATGAGTGAACCCGTTATAAGTGGCAGGATGCCGAACATCGCTTCAATGGGATACCAACGCAGGCTGACGAAATTGCTGCCTTCCACTTCACCAAGGGCGGGCAAACCTTCACGCATAAGGAAGAAGAAAATAAGCAGGACAAAAACGATGGCGGAATATCCGCTCGCTTTGATGGCTCTTGTAATGATGAATTCGCGCCAGTTTAAAGATTTTCCATGGTGCTCCACCGTCATTGCTTGTCCGTGACAAGAATTCCAGTGAGAGGTTCTTTAAAAGCCCTCGCATGACGTAATAAATTGATTTACTTCACAGGCACAAACCCCAACTCCGCAACGATCTCTTGCGCTTCGGGGAAAAAGGATCCAATCGAGATATTCTTTCACGATCCCTGTGGGCTCGCCGTCAGTATACATATAAAGGTCGCGCGCGATGGGGTAGGTCTTATCGTTTACCGTGTCAATGGCAGGCAATACATACGCACCGCCTTCTTCTTCGGCAATCGCGATCATTTTCAGGTCATCAGGCACATACCCAAGACCATCATAACCAATGGCATTCGGGTTGCTGCGCACTTCAGAGATGATCCCCTCCGAAGAGGGCAGCAAAAGCGTGTCGGTTGAAAAGAGCGTCTTATCTTCTTTGCCGCCCAGCCTTCAAACGGTTTCCAGAAAATATACATGCGTGCCAGAGTTGGTTTCGCGCGAGAGTTTTACGATCGGTCTGTCTTCACGCCGACTTCATTCCAGTTGGTGATCTTGCCGCTGTAAATATCAGAAATCTGTTGCAAAGTTAATTCACTGACAGGGTTTTCAGGGTTCACAATTACCGCAATGGCATCGCGTGCAATGATATGTTCAACGGGCTCGATGCCCTTTGATTGGGCTTCAGCGATCTCTTCATCCTTGATCTTGCGCGAGGCATTCGCCAGGTCTACGGTGTTGTTGATCAGCGCCGCAATGCCTGTCCCTGAACCGCCGCCCGTCACCGAGATGCGCACATCGCTGTGTTCAGCCTGGTAGGTTTCCGCCCATGCCAGCGCAAGGTTGACGATGGTATCGGAACCTTTATTCTCGATGTATTGAGCAGGGGAGTTGGAAGTAGTATCGGTGGAAGTGGATCCACAGGAAGTAATGAAGAAAGTGGTAAGTACAAAGAAGATTAGTGCACGTTTCATCGGCTGGGATTATACCGCCTCTGACTCAACCGAACCCGATTCTTGCCTGACGCTTTTTGCTAGTTTATGATTTATTTCTATCGCTTTATATTTTCTTTTTGATACAATCACTTCCATGACAGTAACTCAACCCGCCTTTACCGTCCAGAACATGGACTTTTACTACAATGCCCCTAAGAAAACACTCTCCAACATTAACTTGGAAATTCAGCCGCAAAAAGTGACTGCACTCATTGGTCCATCCGGCTGTGGAAAATCTACGTTCTTGCGTTGCCTCAATCGCATGAATGACACCATCCCCGGTACAAAAGTGGATGGGAAGATCCTGCTCAATGGACAGGACATCTACGACCCAGTTATGGATGTGGTCAATCTCCGTCAGCGGGTGGGCATGGTTTTTCAAAAGCCGAACCCGTTCCCACAGTCTATTTTTGATAATGTGGCGTTCGGTTTGCGAGTGATGGGGCTGGACGTGAATCTGAACGAGGTCGTGGAAAAGTCCTTGCGAGCCGCAGCCTTGTGGGATGAAGTGAAAGATGATCTTAAATCCGATGCGATGGGATTGTCACTTGGACAGCAGCAAAGGCTTTGTATTGCCCGTGTCATTGCTGTGCAGCCAGAAGTGATATTGATGGATGAGTCCACCTCTGCGCTTGACCCGATCGCTACTCTACGCGTGGAAGAACTGATTGCGGACTTAAAGAAACAATACACCATTGTGATCGCAACGCATAACATGCAGCAAGCTGCGCGTCTCTGATTACACTGGTTTCTTTTGGCTGGGTGAGATGGTCGAATTTGCGCCCACCAACCAGATGTTCACTGTGCCAAAACAGGAATTAACCGAAGCATATATTACTGGAAGAATGGGGTAGGGAGTTACGGAATCCGAAAATTCTACTTTCGGGTCATTCTAGGTTTTTCCTGAAGTATAACTTCAGGAGTTCAGGACAGTTAAACAAAGCGAGTGGATGAGAACCTCATCCACTCGCTTCTTAATTACTCAGTACGGATTACTTCTTTTGGTTTTTCCAAAACTCATCGTCGCTGGATTTGATCTCGCCAAATTCGCCGGTGGCGATGAAGATGGTGCGTTCACAAATATTGGTAACGCGGTCAGAAAAACGTTCGAGGTTGTGAGCCACCCAAAGCAGCCAGTTGGCGCGTTCGATGTTCTTGGGGTCTTCAATGACGAAGACCATCAACTCCCGGTAAATCTGATTGTAAAGCGCATCCACTTCATCATCTTCAACGGGCAGGGTTTGGGCGGTTGCCACATCTTCCTGCACGAAGGCGGTCAGGGCACGATGAAGCATGTCTGCGCCTTTTTGTGCCATGCGCGGAACGTCGATCAATGGTTTGAGCAGGGTTTCTTCGCCCATGCGAATATTAATATTGGCGATGCCTTTGGCGTAATCACCCATGCGTTCGAGCTCGGAGATGATCTCCATGGTCGAGGCGAGCAGGCGCAGGTCGTGCGCCATGGGCTGCTGGGTGGCGATCAGGATCATCAGCTGGTTTTCGATGGCGAAACGCTTCTTGTTGATCTCTTTATCTTCGGCAATAATCTTCTCGGCAGCTTTGACGTCACGTTTCTTTAACGCTTCTACTGAGCCGATAATGGCATGTTCGACCATGCTGCCTAGTAAAAGCACTTCGTCTTTTACCTGCTGAATGTCGCTCTCAAAAGTTTTTCGAATCATAAGTCCTCTTAGAGTTGATGGTGTTCATTTTACTACTGACAATTACATCTGACGATGGTCTGTTGGAATGATATTTTTTTCGGTCAGCCACAAGCGCAAACGCTGCTCGATCTGGTCACGCACGTGGCGGGTCAACTCGAGGCGCTGCTCTTCATCCGCTTTTGCCGGGTCATCGAAGGGGAAATGTTCATGCGTACCCATGTTCAAAAAAACAGCAGGACAATTTTCTTCGGCATCTGCACAAACTGTGATGACATGTGCGAAGTGAGTCTTGCCAAGATATTCCGTAACGGATTTTGACCACTGCCCTGAAATATCGATGCCAATCTCACGCATCGCTTCCTGGACCTCGGGCAGGATGCTGCCCTTCGGCTCTGTACCTGCGCTGAAAACCTCGAAGTGCTCATCCGCCAGCGCGCGCAGAAGCCCTTCCGCGATCTGGCTGCGCGCTGAGTTGCCTGTGCAGAGAAAGAGGACTTTGGCTTCAGTTATCCGAACCTTCCGGTTACGTAATCTTCAGTACGCTTGTCTTTGGGACGGGTGAAGATGGATTTCGTCTCGTCGAATTCGATCACACCGCCTGCGCGTTGGTCGTCGATCATCATCATGGCGGTATAGTCGCTGGCGCGTGCGGCTTGCTGCATGTTGTGGGTGACGATGAGGATGGTGTAGTTCTTTTCAACTCCTTGCATCAACTCTTCGATGCGTAGAGTGGAGATGGGGTCGAGTGCCGAGGCGGGTTCATCCATCAAAATAATTTCTGGTTGGATGGCGATGGTGCGGGCAATGCACAAACGCTGTTGTTGTCCGCCGGATAGGGCGTAGGCACTTTCCTGCAGTTTATCTTTTACTTCATCCCAAAGGGCGGCGCTGCGCAGAGACTGTTCAACGAGTTCATCCATTTTGCCTTTGAAGCCGTTGATGCGCGCGCCCAGGCGATGTTCTCGTAAATGGATTTGGGGAATGGGTTTGGCTTTTGGAAGACCATACCGATCTTGCGGCGCACTTCCACAGGGTCGATGTTTTTGCTGTACAAGTTCTGTCCCTGTAAAAGTAGTTCGCCGGTGGCATAACAACCCGGTACGAAATCATTCATGCGGTTGAAGGAACGCAGCAAGGTGGACTTGCCGCAGCCGGAAGGTCCAATAATGGCGGTGATTTTTTGCCTTTCGATCTTGAGGTTCACGCCTCTGACGGCGGTGAAGGTTCCATAATGTATGGAGAGATCGTTTGATTCAATGGCGTAGGTGGGTGAGTTTTGCATATTTACTTCCTTGAAATGACGATTGACGATCTTCTATCGTCTGACTTCTAGTATTTTCTCTGGTAGCGGTTGCGCAGCATAATTGCACTGGCGTTCAATGTGAGCAATAAAACCAACAGCATAATAATGGCGCTCGCAGCAATGGCATGAAATTCAGATTGGGCACGGGTTGTCCACTGGTAGATCTGAATGGGCAGGGCGGTGAATTTTGAGAAAGGACCATCTGGATCAATGCTGATGAAGGTGGAAGCGCCAACAACGATGAGTGGAGCAGTTTCACCGAGTGCCCGAGAGATGGCAAGGATGCTGCCTGTGAGGATGCCCGGGAGTGCATTCGGCAGAATGTGATGCCAGATCGTTTGCCAGCGCGTCGCACCGACACCGTATGCGGCTTGCCGAAGTGAGTCGGGGACAGCTTTGATGGCTTCTTGCGCGTTGATGATAATGAGCGGCAGAACGAGGATGCCCACCGTCAAGTCAGCGGAAAGCACGGTGCGTCCGTTCGAGTCGGTCACACCGAACATGCTCGCCACCGGTGAAAGCCTCCAGCGTACGGATGAAGACCGCCAAACCTAACATGCCATACACGATACTGGGGACGCCTGCGAGGTTATTGATATTGGTTTGAATGATGTTGGTGAACCAGCCTTTGGGGGGGCGTACTCTTTGTAAATAGACGGCTGCGCCTGTGCCGATGGGTAGAGCAAAGAGGATGGCAAGCCCGACCATCCATAACGAGCCCATGATGGCGGTGCGACACGGCGAACTCCGCTTTAGAGGACATGGGCGTGACAAGGAATTGCGGTGTGAGCCATGAACGGAATTCGAGAATGGCGTCGGGATATTTTTCGGTAACTTCGGCGCGGATCTCGTCTCCACGCAGGAGTGAGTCAGTCATGCTCCAAGTGCCTTTGGTATCAATGCGTACAAGACGTTCGAGGAAGAGGTTGAGTAAGTCCGCTTGCGAACGTTCTTGCATGGGTTGTTCATTTTCCAGTTTGTTATATGCACCTGAAGAAAGATTTTCTTTAGGATGACGAGTAGTTGTCTTTCGTCGGTTCATTCACCGGCGTGGAAGTGAATTCCGCCGGATCATCTTTGTATTCATACGCGATGTAGCCAAAGGCTCCGTCCACGACGTTGTAGAGCAGGGCGGTGAGAGCGATGATGGCGATCAGTAAAGCCGAAAGGAAAAGAATCTGCCAAATAGTGGCGACCCGATACCGGCTGCGTAAAGAGGCGTTGAAATCTGCCCCTTCGGGGAAGTGGTCATGTCTCTGATTCATTCGTAGCGCTCCCTGAAACGATTGACGATGTATTGGCTGATGAGGTTCAGTACGAGGGTCACGAGGAAGAGCATCAACGCGATGGCGAAGAGGCTGGTGTAGTCGATGGAGTTGTACGAAAGGTCGCCGCCGCTGATGCGGGCGATGTGTCCAGTCATCGTTTCAGCGGCTTCGGAGCGGATTAAAGGAGAAGTTAGGTCCGGCGCCGGATGCGACCGCGACGATCATCGTCTCACCAACAGCGCGGGAGATACCGAGGATGAGTGCGGCGCCAATGCCAGAGAGGGCGGCAGGCAGAACGACTTGCGTACTGCTTTCAAATTTAGTGGCACCCATGGCATAGGCAGCTTCACGCAGAGAACGCGGCACAGCGCTGAGCGCATCTTCGCTCATGGAGGAGATGAGCGGCAGGATCATGATGCCCATGACCAAGCCCGCCGAAAGCATGTTGTAGACTTGAATGTTGTCGCCGAAGATGTTTTGCAGTATGGGTGTGACGAACAACAAAGCGAAGTAACCATACACAACGGTAGGGATGCCCGCCAGAATTTCCAAAACAGGTTTGAGAATACCGCGTGCTTTTGGGGAGGCGTATTCGCTCAAATAGATGGCGGCTGCCAGCCCAAGCGGAAGTGAGATGGCAATGGCGATCAGGCTTGTGGTCAGTGTGGCAGAGATGAGTGCCCAGATTCCATATTGACCGATGCCCGGCTGCCATTTGGTCTCGCCGAAGAACTTGGCGAAGGTTACATCGGGATTGCCGAAGAACAACATGGCTTCCTTGCCTAATTCGTATACAATGGCGACGGTGGTCAAAATAGATAAAATCCCTGCAAAGAACAAAAGGGTTTGGATAACACTTTCGCCAATGCGGGTTTTCTTTTTGAGGTCAAATTGCCGAAAACTTTGAGTTTCTGTGGCTTTTATATTCAGGACTTCTTCTTTCATACATTTTCTCTCTGTGCTATGGTGGGTTCGTTGCTACCCTTTTACAGCAGAAATGGGCTGGTCCCATTTTCAGAGACCAGCCCTTTTGTATTCAATTCAATTACTTGGTCGTCGCGGCTTCCCAGGCAGCCATGGAGGCTTCGAGGTCAGCAGCAGGAGCGGGGAAGTAACCTACATCGATGACGTTGTCATTGACATTGGAGAGGTAGAAGTAGATGAAAGCGGCAACTTGGGGCTTTTCCTGCATGATCGCAGCATCAGAGTAGATGAAGAGCGGCGGGCAAGCGGGTAAGTGCCGTTGTCCACATCTTCCTGATTGGGCTCCACACCTTCGATGTTGAGGGCTTTCAAGCGCCCCCTCGTGCTCGACGAAGTAAGCGTAACCGAAGCAACCAATAGCGTAGGGGCTGCCTTCAACACCCTGAACGAGGACGTTGGTCATCTTTCAGAGAACTGAGCGCCTTCGAGACCGAGGACAGCTTCTTCACCAAGTTTGGTGTCAGCTTCCTTTCGGCGTTGGGGTATGAGGAGCGAACCACAGCTTCAACGAAGTAGTCGAATGTGCCGGAGAGTCAGCGCCGGGGAGTAGATGGGTGATGGCTTCAGCGGGGAAGGAGGCATCGACCTGATCCCAAGTCTTGAACTCTCCGGTGTAGATCTCGCCAAGCCGTTCCTTGACGAGGTTGGTAACGAAATCATTGCTGGAGCTTACGACCACAGCGAGAGCATCAATGCCCACGCGGATTCAACGGGGGTAAGAACAATGGCGGCACAAGTCAACTCCGCTGTCCTTGATCTTGCGGGAAGCGTTGGAGATATCGGACTCTTCCAGCGGTGCAGAAGTCGTTCTGAAACCAGCGAAGACATGCCGAGCTGTCAACAGTGACGTTGCCAGTAAAGCCTTCGTTCTGAATTCTTCAGCCATGCGTTCGAGAGCGGGAAGATTAGTGGAGGAACCGGCGGTGACTACATCACCTTCAACGGCATCTGGGGCATAAGCAGCCATTGGGTCTTCGGTGGGCGCTTCAGTAGCAACTTCAGTTGCGGCCACTTCGGTAGCGACTTCAGTAGCAGGTGCTTCTTCGGCAGGAGCACCGCAGGCGGCGAGCACGAGGCTCAAAGCCACCATGAGGAAAAGGGACGTACGAACGATTTTGGACATTTCTCTAATTTCTCCTATTTTTTTTGTACGCTCGTGATGTTATCAACCGCCTCTTAAGGTCAATGGAAGGATGGGTTAACATCTTGTTAAGAACGACCATGGTCAATGGTCCACGGTTCATCGTCAAATTCCGTTACAATTACCCCATGAACAAACTTCCCTTCTCACTGGCTCCCGAATATCGTGACTACGTCTGGGGTGGAGCGAGACTCCGCCCGGAGGTCGTTCCCACCGCTGCGCATGGATCATCTTTGCAGGCAACCGCATCACATCTGACCGTTTGCCGGGCGTGCCCTCCTCAGACCTTTCCTTGAATCTGGCGTAGACCTGCTTGGCACAAAAGCCGCCGCGCAGACGGGCAATCGATTTCCCGTGTTGGTGAAGATATTGATTTGCGCCCAGTGGCTCATTACAAGTCCACCCGAACGATGAACAGGCACAAAAGCTGGAAGGGGAAGGCTTGTTCGGCAAGACCGAAGCCTGGCATGTGCTTGAAGCCGAACTCAATGCTGAATTGGTGGCAGGCATTAAGCCGAATGTTTCTGCCGAGCAGTTGACAGCAGCCATTCAAAGCAAAAGCGAATCTATTTTGAGTTGGTGGAAAGTAAAAGTGACGGCGGGGGACACTTGTTCATGCATCCGGGCACCGTCCATGCACTGGGACCGCATGTTTGATCTACGAAATTCAACAGACATCCGATATCACCTATCGCGTTTATGATTGGGGCAGCGCCCTGAACCGAAACGCGCAAATTACTACATTGATAAAGCCGCGGCAGTCTCCAACCCCAATGCCGGGTCGTTACCGGTCAAGCCGCCGCAGATGGATGATGGCGAAGTCACCACGCTCACACAATGTCAGTATTTCAGTTGGATGAAACCGAGTGGAGAAGAAAACTGTCCGCTTGGAGACGAGGGGCGAATCCTTTCACGGGTGACCGTGATCGAGGGGCAAGTCCAGTATCGGCGGAGGAGGTGAGGCGTTCGTCCTCACAAATTTGAGACGCTGTTGGATCCTCGCATGTTGTGGTGCGTATCAAATCCAGCCGTTGCAAAAAGAGTCGAGTATTGAAAGCCAGCGTTTAAAAATAAAAACCACAAAGGATACACAGTGTCACAAAGGAAACCTTCGTGTGCCTTTGTGACACTGTGTGGTTTAAGCTCTTATTTCCATTCCCAAGTACTGACATCAGATAATGCGCGATAGGCTGTGAGATCGAGCTGCAATGGTGAGACAGAGATGAAGCCCTCTGCCAATGCGCCGACATCGGTGCCAGATCTGGGCAATACCCGCGGGCGTCGCCGGTCGACAACAACCCCCCCTGTCGTTAGATGAGATCAGGATGACACAGACGTATCCGATTTTTGACTCGGAAATCCTCTTGATCTTTTCTTTACCCAAAAGCAGGAATATTGATGCTGAGCAGGGTATCTTGAGGTAACTCCATGCGATAAAGTACATTTTCTGCGGCAATGTGGGCGGCATATGCCGAGGCGGAAAAATCCAGCGGGCTGGATGTGAGCTTCTGAGACTTCAAGCGAGACAGCCACACCAGAATACCGGTGATAACGGTTTCCATGGCAGCATGGACAGTACCAGAGTAGGTTACGTCGTGACCGAGGTTCGCGCCTATTGTTAATGCCAGAGACGACCTGTACAAATTTTTCTTCTGGCAGCCGAGCAATGCGCAGCGAGACACAGTCACTGGGAGCGCCATCACTGGCGAAGGCCTGTTTCATTCTCAAGATTTGAATTCACGCACACGCAGGGCGCGGTCTGTTTTAATCTGCACCGCCGCCTGACCAGTTTCGATCGGGGGGCGAGGATTTGGTCACATCGCCGAGGTTTCGCATTTCTTTCGAGAGGGCGAGCAAGCTGGGGCGAGCACGCCATCGTCGTTGGTAAATCAGGATCTGTTTGGTCATAATGTATGCTTCCTCTTCCGAATGTTGTTTTCTATAATTGTATATGGAAAGATGACATTGCGATCGGCGGCAAAGAGGGCGAATAGCGCGAAAAAACGCGTCATCCGGGCCTAATTTACGCCATTGTACTCTGCAGGCAAACTCCCGTTAAGGCTCTTTGGTTTGAAGGTTATACGCGTACCAATGGTCAGGCGGGCAAAGGTGCTTCGACCATATCTGAAACCCCAACTACTGACCATGTTGAATTGCGCTCCATTCGTTCAGCTTGCGAACGCGCGTGGTTCGTTCGTGTAAGGCTTGAAGCAGATCAGCGGCGGTGCTTCCGGGGGGGAATTCCTGTAGCGCCAAACCCGATCGTGTCGATGACGTGCGCATCGCCGTTGCCGGTGTGCGCAATGTTCAATCCTTCTTTGGCAAAGATGTTAGTCGCATGATTACTAATATGGTCAATGGCGGAAAGTCGTTATAGGTTTCGATCCTGAGCAGGGTTCGGGCCAAGTTGTGGATGTTTCAACGCCTTCAAGATGGACGCAGGGGTTAGGCTTTTCATGCCCATTCCGCCTGCCATTGGGTGTGCGGCAATGGCAACCCCGCCTTGGTCCTGTATACGCAGCAGGGCCTGGATGAGCGAAAGACCGGGCTTGATTTTTTGTGAATGAAGAGCGCGAGCAAATCGCCTTCTGCGGTGGTGATCTCACTTCCGTGGATAACTTCCACGCCGCTGTAGTGTGAGGCGAGCTTGACCGCTTCCAGTGCGCCTGCGATCTCATCGTG
>JADJBU010000011.1 GCA_016703605.1 Candidatus Villigracilis adiacens
AAATTTATTCACACCTAACAAAGATGCAGATGGTAAACCATGTCCAATATCTTGCATATGGACAATATTACAATTTTGAATCCGTTCCGCCATATATTTCATATCTTCATCATTCAAGGCGGCTCCAAGTTTAGGATTGCCTTGAATTAGCAAAACCCTGACAAGCAATTTTGCCTGAGTAAAGCGTCTGTATCGTAACCTTCTATATGACGGTCTTCTAAAATCGTCAAAACTACATTGGGGTCAACATGAGATAAAGTTACGGCTCTATTTTTTCTTCTTTGCTCATCCATTTTGGGATATTGTTCAGCCATGTAGTCATCAATTTCTTTAGCCGAGTGGAACGAATTGATAACGTGATGTAACTCCGTGAAAGGCTCATACCAAATAGTATCTTTCATGGTCATGTTGTGATAATAAAACGGAATATCGCCCAAAACAAGTGCCTTGACATATGTAGGGGCTAGGGATGATACGGCTATTGCAATTTGAGCGCCCAACGAATGACCGTAAAGTATACAAGGTTGTCCAATGTGCTTTTCAAGGAAACACTTTATATCTCTTGCATAATCAAATAGGCGATATTTTTCTGATACCCAACTTGACCCGCCATGTCCACGTAAATCAGGACAAATACTTTGAATTTCTCTGCAAATACGGGGATTAATGGCGAGAAAAATTGCCATTCAGAAGCAGTACCATGAAGCAACACAAGAGGCTGTCCAGAAGTAGATGCTTGGATGAAATTTATCTCTACACCATTGGCATTGAATTTTTGTTCTTGAAACATAACTCTCCTCTAGCCTGCCCAACTATTAATTAGACAGAAAGGTAGCTATATATAGTGACACCTGATTTAAGGGTAACTACATCTAGTGACCAGGTAGCTACATATAGTGACCTCAACCTAACCATCCCAACCCCCAACAACCCGCTCACCGAGACCCAACTCCAAAACCTTCCCATACGGCAGCCTCCACAACTTTCTATCCGACAGCCACTCCCCGCCTGCTCGTTTAACCTTGATACCCAACGCCTTCTCCCCCCACGAAATCTTCAACAAAACAAGCGCATCCACCGGCGTCCACTCCCGCTCCTCCACCACCAACTCCACCGTTTTCATCCGCCTGCGCCGCGCCTTATCATACCGATACCGCACGCATACCAGCGCATCCCCGTATTGCAATTGCAATTGACGGGTACCCTTTTGCCCAGCCTTGCGCGTCGAAAGAATCTGCATCGAAAATCAAACCTAAAAAAGAAAACTGCTGATACAATAATCTACACTTGACGAAACGAAATCCCAAAACTTGCCCATAGTATAGCATAATCAGACCGGGAAAAAGGCTAATGGCAGAAAAAAAACTCCTCCAGCAATACAGTGAACAGCTTCGACTCAAACAATATTCACCCCGCACCGAAGAGACCTACCTCGGGTGGGTCCGCGAATACATCCGCTACCACAACCCCGAAATAGACCGCGGAAAGACCGCCCTCCACCCCAGAGACATGGACATCGGGCATATCAACCTCTTCCTCACCCACCTTGTCGTTGAAAGAAAAGTCTCCGACTCCACCCAGACCCAGGCGCTCAGCGCCATCCTCTTCCTCTACCGTCACGTCCTCAAAACCCCGCTCGACGAAACCGCACTAAGCCTCCTCCGCCCCCAAAAGAACAAACGCATCCCCACCGTACTCTCCAAAAACGAAGCCCAAGACCTCATCGCCAGCCTCACAGACGGCTACAAACTCATGGCGCAAATCCTATACGGCTCAGGAATCCGCCTCATGGAATGCCTCCGCCTCAGAGTCAAAGATTTGGATTTTCAAAACCGACAGATCATCGTCCGCGACGGCAAAGGCGGCGACGACCGCCTCACCATCCTCCCAGACAGCCTCATTGCCCCATTACGCCAACACCTCCTCCGAGTTCAGGAAATCCACCAACAAGACCTCGCCAAAGGCTTCGGCGCTGTCCACCTCCCTCACGCCATTGCCCAAAAATACCCCAACGCCCGGCATGACTGGCTTTGGCAATACGTCTTCCCCGCCTCCAACATTTCCAAAGACCCCCGTACCGGCATCATCCAACGCCATCACATCCACGAAACCGCCCTTCAAAGAGCCGTCAAAGAAGCCGCCCAAAAAGCCAAAATCCAAAAACGAGTCACACCCCACACCTTCCGCCACTCCTTCGCCACACACCTCCTGCAGGCAGGCTACGACATCCGCACCGTACAGGAACTCCTCGGGCACAAAGACGTCAAAACCACCATGATCTACACTCATGTATTGCAACGCGGCGGTATGGCTGTCAAATCTCCCCTCGACCCCTAACCCCCCACCGCCCACCGCCCACCGCCCACCGCCCACTGCCCACTGCCCACTGCCCACTGCCCACTGCTCACCGCCCACCGCCCACTGCTCACCGCCCACCGCCCACTGCTCACCGCCCACCGCCCACTGCCCACTGCTCACCGCCCACCGCCCACTGCTCACCGCCCACCGCCCACTGCTCACCGCCCACTGCCCACTGCTCACTGCCCACTGCCCACCGCCCACTGCCCACTGCTCACCGCCTACTGCCTACTGCCCACCGCCCACCGCTCACTGCCCACCCAACCCCGCCTTCTGATTAAACCCATTCCACGCCATCGCATGAAGAAAAGACCGCTTAACCGGAACCGACTCAACCGCCCGCAACCAATCGGACTCAGCGGATCGGGCTTCCTCGTAGCAGGATCGGCTGAACTCCGAGCGTTCCCTCCCCGAAGCATTTCTCAAACCCATCGCCCCCGCAATAAACCTCGCCTCCAACACATCCCGGTCCGACGAATACGCAGCCAGGCGCGCGGCATAATTCTCCAACACAGCCCGATGCAGCCTTTCATGAGACCAAAACAGCGACGCAGAATCCGCCCGATGGGTCGGAACAGGCTCACCGCTTAAGAAAGAAGCCGAATCCATCCAAAAAGGCTTGAACACGCTCGTGCATGGAGCCGCCGTCCCAGTGGCAAAAATCACCGGATTCGACTTATCCAAATACACCACAAGCGAAGCCGTACTCTGACTGATGCGGATCGGACCGAACCCCGCATGCATACAGACATCCTGCTCACTGATACTCGTGCGCGGATCGAAATCCGCGTGCTTATGATGCCGCAGCGTCGCCATCATCGACTCGATGCTCACCTTCCCCTTTTGCTCATCCATCGAACCGAACGTCGTCTCCCGCCGCCTCGCACCCTTGCTGAACGTAGTGTAAAGAAAATCGCTGAAATCGCGCGCGAGATGAAAATCGCTGCCCGACCTTGAAACCCCCTTCTGCTCCGCAAACCCCACCAGGTTATCCGAAGACAGATCGTATTGGTTTCCAATCGTCAGGCAGTTCGAGATCGTATAAACATCCCTCACCTGCTTCGCCGCCCATTGCTTATCCACCGTCTCCAGCACCCAGGCATCATCGGCGTTGGCAACAATGAAACTATTGTGATAGTACATATCGTTGCCTTCCGCCCCGCAATTACCGCCCTGCCCAAACTGAGCCAGCAGGTCCGTCAGAATTTGGATCGCCTCCGTGGGCGTCGCCGCCCGTTCAAGCGCGATCCGCAGCATATCCATTCCCAACAGCGCCGGCTCCTTATTGGCTGCGACCTTCGAATACACCGCCTCATTGCCGATCACCAGACCGTGCTCATTCACCCCAATCTCCGCCCCCCACATCCAATACGGCTTCGAAAGCAGGACCGCGTGCGTGTGCGCAGCCTGCGGAACCTCGATATACGTGCATTTGACCCTGCTCCCCGGCGCATGGTCTGCCGCGGCGAAAAACACCATGGACTGACCCTCGTTGGGCGGGCGGTCTGAATTCTTGCCAAAGACAGCCACGCCGTTCAACCCGGCGAGTTTTGTAGCGATCAGCGTATCACACATAAATCACCTCGTTTGCATAATCGGTTTTGTATATCAGACTCGAACGTCTCCTGACATTCGACTTTCATGCCCAATTCTTGATCTCGCGGATATGCCCCGGCGTCGTCCGGCAACACCCCCCGATCAACCTTGCCCCCGCCTCATACCATTCTTTGGATTGTCTCCCGAACGAATCACAGGAAGTCTCCCCATGCCATGTATTCGTGGACGCATCGTACACCTCGCCCGAGTTTGGATAGACGACGATCGGCTTCCCTGTGTTCTTCCTGATCTCGCGGATCAACCCCGTGATGTGCAGCGGAGACGTGCAATTGATGCCGATTGCGGCGGCTTGGGGTTGGTCGTCCAAAAAAGCCGCCACATCTGCGACACTCTCGCCGTTGCTGATATGCCCATCGTCCTGCGCGGTGAAGGTGAACCACGCAAACGTATTCGGAAACTCCGCCAGCAGGCGGATCAACGCCCGGGCTTCGACCCCGCATGGGATGGTCTCGCAGGCTAACAGGTCCACGCCCGAAGCGATCAACGCCTCCACCCGCGGACGGTGAAACGCCATCAATTCATCCTCGCCCAGTTTGTAATCGCCGCGATACTCCGAACCATCCGCAAGATACGCCCCATACGGTCCCACCGACCCGGCGATGAGGGGGCAGGCGCGATTTGACCTGTTTTCCTCATCCGACCAAAATTCATCGCGGGCATCTTTTGCCAGCTGCACCGATTTTTTCATCAGGTCAATTGCCTGTTCGCGGCTCAAACCGCGTTTTGCAAACCCCTCCACCGTCGCCTGATAACTGGCGGTAATGGCGACATCCGCGCCGGCGTTGAAATAATCCAAATGCACGGCGCGGATCAACCCCGGCTGCTCGAGCAAAACCTTCGCCGACCAGAGCGAATCGTTGAGATCACAACCGCGCGCTTCGAGTTCGGTCGCCATCGCCCCATCGATGATGGCAATGGGTTGATGGATTAACAGATCATAGATCGGGTTCATTGTGGAGTTGCCTCACAGCATTTTTAAGCGCCAAACCGCAAGGACGCAAGGATTCGATACTTCCCTTTGCGGCTTGGCGTTTTTGCGTTGATAAGTTCTCGAAATCTTTGCAAGGCTCAAATCCGGATTAAGGACTTTGTACTGAACCGGAATTACGCTTTTGCCGCGGCTTCCGCCTGGCGCAATTTATCCGTCGCGCGGAAATACTTCAGGTAGCGCATCGAATTCGCGTCGCGTCCCATCAACAGGTCGTTGGCCTTGATCGCCGCGCCGAGCTTGATCGGGTCCGTGATCGAGCAGGTCGCGCCGGTCAGCATTGCGATCGAAAGCATCGCCGCGTTGACGGAGTGCCGGTCTGGCAAACCGAACGAAACATTGCTCGCCCCCAGGCTGATGTTCACATCGAATTCCTTCCGGATGAGTTCGATGGCTTTGAGCGTGACTGTGGCGGCTTTCGAATCGTGACCGACCGTCATCACCAGCGGGTCGATGATGATGTCTTCGACGGGGATGCCGACCTTCGCCGCCCGTTCGATGATCTTCGCCGCCGCCGCAAGCCGTCCCTCCGCCGTAGCGGGGATGCCCTCATCGCCGATGGTCAGACCGATCACCGCCGCGCCTCTCGCCTTAACGATGGGCAGCACCGTGCTAAGTTGCTTTTCCTCCCCGTTGACCGAGTTGACCAGCGGCTTGCCGCCCTTGATGGCGTTCAACCCGGCTTCGAGGATCTTCGGCTCGTTCGAGTCGATGCACAGCGGCACATCGGTCACAGACTGCACCGCCTCCACCACCAGCGGCATGACCTCCGCCTCTTCGATCTGCGGGTGACCGACGTTCACGTCCAGCACGTCCGCGCCCCAATCCACCTGGCGTTTGGCGAGATGCCTGACGTAATCCATGTTGCGTTCGACCAGCGCCTCCCCGAGCTTCTTGATGCCGGTCGGGTTCAGTTTTTCGCCGATGATGACGAAGGGCTTGTCGAAGCCGATGGTGACTTCCTTTTTTTCCGACTTGAGAATGGTATGCATGAATTTTCTCCGAATTATCGAGTAAGTACCGCAAGATTTATCTTGCGATGTCCATTGTAAGATATTTACCGTGAGCTGCAAAATGAATTTTGCAGTACGCCGCTACGACTTTAAAAACCTCAACGCCGTTTCCGCCAGCACAGCCGTGCCGATCGGCAGGGCGCGTTCATCGAGGTCGAACATCGGGTGATGCAGTTCGTACAGCGGACGCCCTTCGATATTGACGCCCAGGGTGAACATCGCGCCGGGGGCTTTTTGCAGCAGCGCCGGGAAATCCTCCGCGCCCATCGTCTTCCACATCGGCAGGACCTTTCCCTCCCCAAGCAGGTCGTGCCCAACCTGCGCGATGGTGTCTGAGACGAATGTATCGTTGATCAACGGCAAACCGCCGAAGAGGAAACTCAACTCGTAATCGCCGCCGAGAGTCCGGGTCACTTCGAAGGCGCGCGTCACTTCTTCGCGCAGTTTCTTCTGGATCTCCAGCGACGCAAATCTCAGCGTGCCTTTTAACTCGATCCGATCCGGGATGACATTTTCCGCCACCCCGCCGTGAACCGCCCCAATGCTGACGATGGCAGGTTCGAACGGGTCGAGTTTGCGCGACGTGATCGAATTCAACGCCGTGATCACATGCGCCAGCAGCACGAACGGATCGATGGTGCTTTGCGGGTGCGCCCCATGCCCGCCAACGCCCTTGATGACCGCGCTCCACGAATCCACCCCGCCCGTGCAGGGACCGTCATTGATCGAGATCGTGCCGACCGGCTGGGTGGGGTCCACATGCTGGGCGATGACATAATCCGCGCCGTCCACCGCGCCTTCTTCGAACATGCGCGTCGCGCCGCTCTTGCCATCTTCGTCCGCAGTCTCTTCGCAGGGCTGGAAGATAAAGCGCACCCGCCCTGTGAATTTTTCCTCCGTCAGGACTTTCGCCGCTCCCAGCGCCATCGCGGTATGCGAGTCGTGCCCGCAGGCATGCATTGCCCCCTGGGTCTTGGATGCGTACTCCGCCCCGGTCTGTTCGATGATCGGCAGCGCGTCCATATCCGCGCGGATGGCGACAAGTTTGCCGCCTTCGCCTATTTCCGCGACCACGCCGGTTTTGCCCACCCCGCGCTTGACTCTGTACCCCATCTTTTCCAATTCATCCGCCACGATCCCCGCCGTGCGGTGTAAATCAAAGGCGATCTCCGGGTGCTGATGAAAGTCCCGCCGCCATTCGATCAACTCTTCCGAAATTGCATGTGCCTGTTTAAGCATACCTTCTCCTCTTATTACTCGTCTCTTGTTACTGCCTCACTACTCACTACTCACTATTCACTACTCACTACTCACTATTCACTACTCACTATTCACTACTCACTACCCACTACCCACTGATTCTACTTCTTCTTCACCGTCTCACGTTCCGCCGCCGCCAAAATCTTATCCAATTCCGCCTCCTGCGCCGGGTCGAGCGGAGTTACCTGATGCTCGCGCAGGATGCGTTCCGCTTCTTCGATGGCGTGATCTGCCATTTGTTTACGCCCAAGTTTTTCGTCCCAGGTATCCCACGAATTGCGTTCAGCCAGTTTGGTCAGCGCCATCTCGCCGCCGCGTAAATGCTTCATGGTGTGCTTCTGCCCGAGGAAGTTGCGCGTGCCGTTCATCACATCCAAAATGATGTTGACCGCGATATGTTCCGCATCTGCGGAAAGCCCGCGGCGCAGACGCTGCACACTGCCGACCAGTTCATTGTCCAGCACCATTTGCGCAAAGGAACCCATCACACCCGCTTCCATTTCGCCGATGCCGCTCAGTTCGTCTGCCCCAGCCAGGGCGGGGATGGCGGCGTTCAGTCCGCGCTCGAAGGCGTTTTGGGCGTCGAGGGTATGGGCATTGGTCGAGAATCCATACACGTTGACGCTGAACCCGTAATAATGTCCGAGTTGAACCGTGGCGGCGGAGGACATGCCCAGTTCCACGCCTCCCCAGATCAGACCCGTGCGCGGTTCCAGCATCCCCAATCTGCCGCAGTAGACCACGCCGCAGCCGGGGTTGATGAGTTGCGCCAATACCAATGGCGCTAATGATTCTGCGCTCTGTTGAACGATGCTGCCAGTGATGGTCATCGGCGAGGTCGCGCCGCCGGTGGGGCAGGGCAGGTTGGCATGGATCACGCCATACTTCGCCATCTCCATGATCGCTTCTGCGGCAATGTCGTGCATCGTCAACGGGCTGACCGGCGAAAGCGAGAGCGTTACCTCATTTGCCGGGGTTCCAACCACAGCCGCCATTTCCACCGCAAAGCCCACCTCATGCCCGAACTGAATGCCCGGTCCCTGCACCGGCTTGACAGTGTTCGACAACGCATGGCGGTACATGTGCAGCGACATCATTTCATTGGAAACATCCGGGGGCGTGAAGAAGGGCGTTACCGTGTTGCAGTTTGGCAGCGCATCCAGCAGGCGCACAGCGTCCACCGAGTCTTGCGTGGTTGCCACACGGCGGGTATTTGTCCTTGCATCATGCACATCGCGCGCGCCGCCGAGGTTGTGGAAATACAAATTGCCGTCGCCCAGGCTGTTTGCCTGCCCGTTGCGCCCGCGAATGACAGGACGTTTGTTGGCTTTGGCAGCCGAGTCCATCACCAGCTCGGGCGGAAAGAACACGCGGTTGTCTCGCACACTGCACCCCGCGCCCTGCAAAATTTCGAGGCTGGGTTTATGTGTCCAGAATACGCCGGCTTCATGCAACACGCGCAGCGTCGCTTCGTGCATGGCTTGAATGTCCTCGTCTGATAAAAATTTCAATGGCTCCATTGTTCTCTCCTGGGTATGGATAAGTAGACAAGTACACGAGTAAAAACGTACACAAGTAGACATGTATACAAGCCGAATTTCTGTCTACCTGTCTACCTCTCTACCTCTCTCCAACACCTTCTCCAAAAACTCCACGCGCTTTACTTCCGCGTCGATCACATTTCCAATCTTCAAAAAGTGGTGACCTTCGTCTTCATACAACAGCAATTCAGACTGCTTTCCAAGCCCCTGCAACTTCTCGTGCGCGTCAATCGACTCGGAAGCCGGGCAGCGCGGATCGTTCGCCCCGCAGATCATCTGCACCGGCGCGGCGACGCGGTCTAAAAAGAAATAAGGCGAATGCGAGACCCACAACTCGCGGTTCTCTTCAGGATCACCCATGTTCTCGATATTCCAATGCTTGAGGTCTTCGCGCGAGTTCTCATGCGACTTGATCCAGTCCAAAAATGGCACCACAGCCGACCCGCCCGCAAACAAATGCGGATGAAACACCATGCAACACATCGTCAGAAAACCGCCGTGACTGCGTCCCGTCACCGCCGCTTTATCCTTTTCCGCCAATCCATTCTCAATTAAATATTTCACGCCCCACGCGCAATCGTCCGTATCCACGCCGCCCATATCGAACAGGCTGGCATTCTGCCACCTCTTCCCGTAGCCCGTCGAGCCGCGGTAGTTCGGCGCGAGAACCGCCCAACCCTGCATCGCCATATAACTCAGCGCCGGATTCCACAAAAAAGAATAATGCCAGTTCGGTCCGCCGTGAATATCTATGACCGCCTTCCCGCCATTTCCGCGATACAACAGCGCCGGAACCGCCGCCCCGTCGCGGCTGGGATACGAGACATGCTCCGGCTGTGCAAAATTAAACTCCGCATCCAAAGACCTTGTCAGTTGCGCCGCCCCGCCGCTTTCCAAATTGATCTTCCACAAATCCGTTGGATGATTCACATCTTCATACAGGATGACCACGCCATCGGATGTGAACCGGGGGAAGGAATGCAGCCCATCCCCAACCTTTGCCTGACGAAGTTCCCCGCCTCTTTTCCTCGACTGAAAACTGGTCTGCGGACCCTGATGGTGTACCCAGCCGAGAGTTTCCCCGCTTCGCGACCATGTCGGTTGAAAATCATCCCCTTCAGACTCTGTAACCCATTTGATCTGACCCGAGTCCACGTCGTACAAGCCGATGTTATGCCATTCGCCGTTTTCGCAGGCAAACGCCAGCGATTTGGAATCCGGCGACCAGGCGGGGTGCATGGCGTTCAACGCTTTGCCGTCCGCTTTCAACTGTGTCGTCCCCACGCGCGGACCTTTGCGCCGCCCGACCGGAACGATGTGAATGCTGCGTTCGCTCGCCGCCGCCTCCGACTCGACCGCAATCCACATCCCATCCGGCGACCAGGCGGCGTCCCAGCAGGGATGGAAGATGTTGCGAACCATCCGCGCGCCGCTGCCGTCGAGCGGTAAAACATAAAGTGAGAATATCCCCTTGGCGTCGGAGAGGACGGCTAACGAATTCCCATCCGGCGACCACGACAGATTGGGCTGATGCGCATAGAGAATTTGGGGAGTCAGGTCGGTGGAGGTGTTGGTCGTAAAGTCATAAATGCAAATGTGATACGACTCGCTCCCGTCAATATCCAGGGCAAAGGCGATCTTTGTGCCGTCGGGTGAAAAACGCGGCGAGAATTTTGCGCCCTGCAAACCAATTTCTAATTCTCTACTCTCTAATCCTCTAATTTCCCACAACTCCCACTTGCCAGAATTATTCCACGAAAAAACGACCCGCTTCTCATCGGGCGAGACGTCAAAAGGCAGACCGGGGTCTACATTGGGGATGCGCAGGAGTTGTTCGAGGCTGTACATGAAGGTCAATTTTTCCTTCTCAGGTCAATCACCCGGGCGTTGGGGTCGCCCACGGTCTTTCCGAATATCTGTATGGCAACGACAAACAGAAGAAGGACGAACATGCACGCCCCGATGGTGATCATAACGACCGACACAAAAGTCGAGGGCGGAAACACCATGTCAATCGGCGTGGATTTGCCCTCCATGAGGGGACCCAGCGCGTTCACCACTTTTTGAACCTGGTCCGGGTCGTTGTAACGCCTGCTCAGGACGATTCGGTCGGCGCTGGAGGTTTTGAATTCCGCGCGGGCGCTGCACCCCTTGTTGGGCCCGCTTCCTTTGCAAGTGAGGTCGCGTTCTATGCCGTAGACCTGGTCGGCGGTCACTTCCGAGAGCGTCCAGCCGAAGAGCATATCGCGGGATTGACAGGTATACACCTGCTCATCCTGCAAATCGCAATGTACCTCCAGCGAGATCATTGTCAGCGAGGCTGTTAACATGGCCCCTCCGGCGAGCAGCGCGATGACAAAAATGAACTTGAAAAATGATGCGATTTTCTTAAGCATGGCTCTCTCTCCTCTTTGTGTTGGAATGGAGGCTATTATACGGGTTGAAACTCCTCCAGGGCGGGCAGGTTTTCCATGTGTGCAAGCAAAACATGTCAGGCACGGAGTCGAAAGCGGCGCTGTGGTGGCGCCAACGGCGCCACGACATCTCCCGACTTTCGAGCAAAATCAGGAGATTTTGCAGTCCAAACTGAAAACCTTTGCTTGCACACTTTTCCATTCCGGCTTGTCTGGCGAGAGTCAAAACATAAGTGTGGAGTTCAGCCTCATGGTCAGGATCAGGCGCAGGCGGAGTAAGAAGCCGGCAACTCCTTTACGCGAGGGCGCGCCGAGTCGCGGTCAATCTTCCAGCCTGGGTAATTCTTCAACGCCAGCCTTTTGGGCGAGGTCGAGCATGTACGAGTGGAGTCGCGCTGTCTGGTCAGAGTCCAGTTCGGGGCGGCGGTAGGAGGCGAGCAATTCCTTCACGCGCAGTTTGGCTCTGCCGAAGGCGTCCAGTGAACCGGCTTCCTTCCAGGCGCGGGTCGAACTGCGGTCGATCACGTCGCCGGGGAGGTGCTGTTCTTCGCGGAAGAGCTGCATGGTGATCTTCTGCTTGAGGAAGTCGCCGCCTTTGAAGTTGATCTTGTCGTCGTAAAAGCCGGTGGCGAGGGTGTCGGTGTGCTGTTTGACGCCGCCGATCATGCGCTTTGCCATGGCGATGCCTTCCGCGTCTATGACGAGTTTTTCGGCGGAGTGGCAGGCGAGGAAGTCCAACATGCCGGAGCCGGAGATCATGTTGATGCCGCTCAACGCGCCGACCATGGCGCTGATTCCGCTTTCAAGACCGGCTTGAGCATCCACGAGTTTTGAATCTGTTGCGCCGAGATAGGTATGGGTGGGCATACCGAGAGTTTTGGCGACTTGCGCGTAGGAACAATCGAGCATGGCGGTTTCGATGGCGCCCATGGGGGTTGCGCCTTTTTTCATGTCGAAGATGGCTGCTGCGCCGCCCCAGACGATGGGTGAGCCGGGGTGTGCGAGTTGATGAATGGTGATGCCCGCCAGACATTCTGCGGTGTGCTGGGTGACCGTCCCAAGCATGGTAACGGGAGCCGCCGCGCCAGCCAGTGGAACGGAGACGATCTCGGCAGGGATGCCCGCTCTTGCAAGTTGAATAAGATTACCCGCGCCAAAATTGGACCAGATCAACGGCGGGGCGGGGCAGACGTCGAAAATGGCGCGCGGTTTTTCGCGGGCGGCTTCGGGGCTGCCCGCAAAGAGCGCCAGCATGTCGATCATTTCCTGCACGGTCTTGTTGGTAAATGCGCCGGTGACGATTGGTTTTTTTGAATACAACAAAGCCAGATAAAGGCGATAGGAGTCTTGAATCTCTTTGGGTACGTCGTGACAGATCACGGCGGTGGATTGCGCGTCGTATTGCGGAATCTGTTCGGCAACCTTCAACAGGCGGATGAGATGTTCGGTTTCGGTGGTGTCATGCTCGAGCGTGTCGGGATTGAGCATGGTGATGCCGGAGGAACCCGGGTCGAAGTGGACCGAGTCGCCGCCGTAGTGGACGGCCGGGTTGCCGTGATAATCATAGAGATAGAATTCACGCGGCACACTTTCCAATGCGCGTTGGACGAGCGAAGCGGGAATCTGCGCCACGTGCGTTTCGGGGTCGATCACCACGCCTTCACGCCTGAGCATGTCCCGTGCTTCTTCGTTCTGGACTTTGATGCCCGGCTTGAGCAACAGTTCATACGCCTCCGCCAGGATGCGGGCGATGATCTCGTCGCTGAGCAGGGTTAGCTTTGGTCGCATGGAAGACACCTCTATTGGAAATTTCTCTTTGGCGAAGAGATGGTGTTGCAAGTTGAAGGGTACAGGTTGAAGGTCAACTTGTACCCTTCAACCTGTACCTTGTAACCTAAGACTTTTCTACCGACTTGATAATTCTTTCGAACTCTTTGCTGATGATTTCATCCAACGGGTCGGGTTGGTGTTCTTTCAGTATCTTTCTGGCTTTATTGATTGCCCAACTACGCGCGTCTTCGCCAGTCTCTTCCCACTTCGAGTAGGGACGGCGGTCGAGGAATTGCGGCATGAACAGTTCGCGCATGTGATTGCGGGTGTGTTTCTGCGCCAGGAAGTGACCGCCCGGTCCGACTGCGGCGATGGCATCCATTGCCAGCGTTTCGGCGTTGACTTCGATGCCGTGCATCATTTTTTCGATGATGGAGAAGATCTCGCAGTCCATCATCATTTCGGCGTAAGACCAGATGCGGCTGCCGTGCAGGAAACCACAGCCCAGCAGCATGTCGGACATGACCACGCTCGCCATGAAGGTTGAGAGACTTCCTTCAAGACCAGCCTGCCAGTTCGGCTCTTTTGCGCCTGTGGCGAATGAACCCATTGAGAGCGGGATGTTGTAGTAGTCCGCAAGGACGTTGGTGGCTGCGCCGAAGAGGAAGTCTTCCGGTCCGCCGCCGGTGTAGGCGCCCAGGCGCGGGTCGGAGGCGGTTTGGGCGGCTGCGTAAAAGACGGGTGCGCCGGGGTATGCCAGTTGTAAAAGGGCTGTGGCGGCGATCACTTCCGCGTTGCCGACGGCGAGTGTGCCAGCCATCGTGGCGGGACCGGTCGTCATGCAGGCGGTCATCGTCATGAACCCGGTAGGGACTCCGTGTTCGGCGGCGATCAAGGCTGCGTCGAGCGACCCGCCGTCGTGTCCGAGAGGAGGCGCGGTGCATTGCATCAACGAGAGGACGGGGCGCTTGCGCAATTCCTCTTTACTGCCTGCGAGCAAAATCGCCATTTCCA
Organism: Candidatus Villigracilis adiacens; assembly: GCA_016703605.1. Taxonomy (GTDB): domain Bacteria; phylum Chloroflexota; class Anaerolineae; order Anaerolineales; family Villigracilaceae; genus Villigracilis; species Villigracilis adiacens. Next base: position 13,976 of record JADJBU010000011.1, read on the forward strand.
TCGAGGCTTTGGCTTCGTCCACGTTGTAAATGGACTCGGTCTGCACGTGTTTGGTGGAGTTCTCCCAAACCGCTTTGAGTTCGTGCAGTCCACGCGCTTCGACGGGAGTATCTTGAGCCGAAACCGGAACCCAGTGGAAGGCGACTTCTTCGGTGGCATCCGCAACTTGGGCGATGTCGCGCACGTCCTGTAATTCGGTGGTGCGCTTCACGCCGGTGTGGATGTCGATGATCTCCACGCCGCAGCCATCGGTGCCGAGGTGGACGTGGTTGCCGTCGAGAGAGAGATTTTGCTGCGGGTCGCGCGCACCGAGGGTGTAGGCGGGCGGCGCCTGCTTGAGCGCGTCTTCGATCAGATACGGCTTGACCTTGACGATCTTTTTCTCGTGGTTCACGTCCGCGCCGACATCTGCCCAGATTTGCAAGGCTCGCTTGGACGGAAAGCGTATACCGACATTCTCGATGATATGCAAAGTCGCTTCGTGGATCTTCCGCACATCATCCTTGCTCAGTATCTCCAATTTGAGTTTTGGATCACTGATGGTCTTGATGTTCTTGTGAGACATACTGCCCTCCCGAGGCTATGTCTCTCTTCTCTCTCTGGTTTTAAAAACACGTACACAAGTAAACACGTATACAAGTTATTGTGCGCCAAACTTGTAACTTGTAACTTGTAACTCGTCACTCGTTACTTTATTACGACTTCCCAACCAGTTGCTTTGCCAACGCCACCGCGCCCACCGCGTCTTCGGAAGTGCCATCGGCTTTGATCTTGGTCGCCCAATCGCGGGTGATCGGCGCGCCGCCGACCATGACCTGAATGCGCGGACGCAGGTTTTCCTTGTCCAGTTCCTCGATCAACTCGCGCTGGCGCACCATGGTGGTGGTGAGTAATGCGCTCAAACCGATGAGATTGGCGTTGATTTCCAACGCCTTGCCGATGATCTTGTCGGCGGACTGGTCCACGCCCAGGTCGGTCACTTCAAAACCCGATGCGCTGAGCATCGTGCCGACGAGGGTCTTGCCGATCTCGTGAATATCGCCCTCGACCGTGGCAAGCACGACGCGTCCCATGATCTCGCGCGCTTCACCGAGTTTGATCAATTCAGGCTCGAGCACGGCAACCGCGGCTTTCATCGCCTCGCCAGCCATGACCAGTTCCGGCAGAAAAGCTTCACCCGCGCCGAACTGGTCGCCGATGTAGTTCACGCCGACCACGAAACCCTTTGTGATGGCATCCAGTGGGGGAATGCCCATTTCGATGGACTTCTGGGCAAGTTCCACCGAGATATCCGAATCTCCGTCGATGATGCTTTGCGCCATATCCTTGAATAATTTCTCGATCTCTTCCGACATAACTGCCTCCTGATTATTTGGTTTTTTTGATCAACTGTGAAACGTGTTTTTCCTTTTCCCTCAATAACTTTGCGGGAATATTGCGGTACTTCTCCAGCCATTTGCCCGACTCCATGACATGCTCGAGCGAAAGTTTCACCGCCAGGTCGGGGTCGCGCATTTTGAAAGCGTCCAAAATGGCGGCGTGTTCCTCGTGGGTTTGCGCCACGCTGCCCGAGACCAGTTCCGGCTTGCGGTAAAGCGCCTCATATAACAACCAGTCGGGAAAGGCGTTCGATACGATTGAGTATAACTGAATGAGCAGGCTGTTTCCCGAGGCTTCTGCAATGGCGGCATGGAATTCCCGGCTCAAATGACGTTCCTGCGGCATTTCGCTCAATTCCACATGCCGGTCCATTTCCTGGGTGAGGGTCTCCAGCCTGGCAAGCTGCCCGGGCGTAATGTTCAGCGCGGTTTCGCGGGCGATCATCGCCTCGAGGAGCAGACGCATCTCATAGGCTTCGACCACGCCTTTTGCGGAAATTTCCCGGATGCGCACCCCGCGGTACGGAACGCGCTCCGCGATGCCCTTCGCCACCAGCAAATCGAGCGCCTCCCTCACGGGGGTCATACTGACGCCCATTTGTACAGCAATGTCCTCCTGCCGCAGCCAGTCGCCGGGAATAAATTTCCCTGCAATGATCTGCCTGTGCAGGGCATCGTAGATTTCCTCTTTCAGGGGTTTGTGCGCGAGTTCTTTGACAGCCATTGACGCCATAATTGTACATTATATATAATCCTGGCTGAATTCGGAAGTGCTTCTTGTCATGGGAAAAAGATTATTCCCCGAAAAATACATTCGGTTATACTCTCCGCAACGGAGCATTCATGTCTGAAATCAACCTCGCCAAACTGAAACCCGCAATCGAAAAATTCGTCCCGCTTGGGCGCTCGGGGCTGATGCCCGCCCTCCATGCCGCGCAAAACCTATACGGCTGGCTGCCCGAGCCGGTTGCCGCCGAGATCGCCAGAACTTTAAGAATCCCGCTGGCGGATGTTCATGGGGTCATCGAGTTCTATTCCATGTATTACAACCAGCCCACCGGCAAAAATGTGATCCGGGTCTGTACCGATCCGGCTTGCGCCCTGCGCGATGCGGACGGGATACTGAATCGACACTGCGAAAAGCATGGACTAAAACCGCATCAGACTCACCCCGAGTTGGACCTGACCATTGAGCCGAGTCCGTGCCTGGGGCTTTGCGACCTCGCGCCGGCTGTCCTGACGACAAGGGGAGACCTGGCTCTCGAAGATTTCAACGCAGACAACGCCTACCGCCCCGAGTCAATCGTCGGCGGCTCCCTGCGCCTGCTGACAAAAAATTGCGGCGGCGATGAAACCACATCCCTGGATAAGTACGGCGGCTATGCCGCGCTAGAGAAGACGAAAGCCATGAGCCGGGAAGAGGTCGTGAATGAGATTAAGGCCTCCGGTCTGGTGGGAAGAGGCGGCGCAGCCTTCCCCACGGGCATTAAATGGGAGGGGGCGCTCAAGGCGGAGTCGGATGCCAAATACGTGATCTGCAATGCGGATGAGTCCGAGCCGGGCACGTTCAAGGACCGCATCCTCATGCTCGACGATCCGCACCTGATGATCGAGGGGATGTGCATCGCCGCGTATGCCATCGGCGCGTCGAAAGGTTACATCTACATTCGCGGGGAGTATCCGTATATTGTTCCGGTTTTGGAAAACGCAGTCAACGAAGCGAAAGCCGCCGGTTATCTCGAAGGTTTCGATGTCGAAATCCGCGTCGGCGCGGGCGCCTATATTTGCGGCGAGGAGACCGCGCTGTTCGAGTCCATCGAAGGGAAGCGCGGTTTCCCGCGTGTGAAGCCGCCCTTCCCAACGACTCACGGAGTCTTTGGCAAGCCGACCGTCATCAACAATGTGGAAACGCTTTCCAATGTGCCGCTGATCGTTTCGATGGGTTCGGCGGAATACCGCAAGATCGGCACCGAAAAATCGCCGGGACCGAAATTGTTCTGCGTCTCCGGCGATGTGGAAAAGCCCGGAGTGTACGAAGTGGCGTTTGGCGCAACCCTGCGCGAAGTTCTGGAAATGGCGGGCGGTGTGACCGGCGGGAAGGCGCTCAAGTCTGTGCTGTTTGGCGGCGCGGCGGGCGCCTTTGCCACGTCTGAACATCTCGATGTGAAGATGACCTTTGAAGACCTGCGCTCAGTCGGTTTGCCGCTCGGCTCCGGCGTGGTGATGGTCTTCGACGAAACCCGCGATATGCGTGATGTGTTGAAGCGGCTCGGTCATTTCTTCGCGCACGAGTCCTGCGGCAAATGCTATCCCTGCCAGATGGGAACCCGCCGCCAGATGGAAATTTTGGATCGTGTTGCCGAGGGCAAGATATTGAAGGAAGATTTCATCCGTTTGCAGGATGTCGGCTGGACGATGACGGATGCGTCCCTGTGCGGCTTGGGACAAACAGCGGCAAGCGCGGTGTTGAGCGCGATGAAGTTGTGGCCCGAAATTTTCGTCGAAGGTCAAAAGTCGAAAGTCAGCTGACCTTCGACCTTTGACTTTTGACCTGAAAAGGTGAATCAATGACAGTCACATTCATAATGGACGGCAAGGAAATCACAGTGGAAGACGGCAAGACCATCCTGGATGCCGCCCGCGAGAACGGAATTGACATCCCGACCATCTGCTGGCATGAGGCGACGACGGCAAACGGTTTGTGCCGGATGTGCGTGGTCGAAGTGGAGGGCTGGCGGACGCTTCAGCCTTCGTGCATCGTCCCGGCGGGGGCGGGGATGAAGGTCCAGACGCGAAGCGAGAAAGTCGTCCGCGCGCGCAAGACCATCCTCGAAATGCTCGCCTCCACCATGGACTTGTCCGACGCGCCCGAAGTCCTGACGATGATGGACGAATACGGCGCAAGCCATGAACGCTTTCCCGATGCCAAACGGCGCGAGTCGGAAATCAAGGATGACAACCCGATGTACATCCGCGATTATTCGAAGTGCCTGTTGTGCTGGCGCTGTGTGCAGGTCTGCGCGGACGATGCGCAATACACCTACGCCATCAACTTTGAGGGGCGCGGGTTCGAGACACAGATCGGCACCTTCTTCGACAAACCCATCCCTGAAACAACCTGCGTGCTGTGCGGGCAATGTGTGGGCGTCTGCCCGACGGGGGCGCTCAAACCCAAACGACAGTTTTTGCTGGAAACCGGGATGAGCCCGCAGGAGATCAGCGTTTTGAATACCGGAAGAAAACGGCGTAAATCGTAATTGGTAATTGGAGATTACCAATTACCAATTACCAATTACCCACCAATCACCAATCACCGACAGGAGACTCAATGATCAAACCCGACCGAATCGTCGCCACCACCTGTCCCTACTGCGGCGTCGGATGTGTGCTCAACCTGCACATCAAGGAGGATGTCGTGTATCGCGTTACGTCGCCGCACGACGCGCCCGCCAACCACGGCAACCTGTGCGTAAAGGGACGTTTTGGCTACGACTTTATCCATTCAAAGGATAGATTGACCCAGCCTTTGATGCGCAAGGACGGCGAGCTCGTCCCCGCAGGCTGGGACGAAGCAATGGGTCATGTCGCGGAACGCCTGCTCGAAATCCGCGATAAATACGGACCCGACTCAATCGGCTTTCTCGTTTCGGCAAAATGCACGAACGAGGAAAATTATCTAATGCAAAAGGTGGCGCGCGGACTGATCGGCACGAACAACGTGGATCACTGCGCGCGGCTCTGACACTCCAGTTCTGTCGCCGGTCTGGCGGCAACCCTGGGTTCGGGCGCGATGACCAATTCCATCGCCGATATTCACCTGGCGGATGTCCTGCTCGTCACGGGCAGCAACACCACCGAGGCGCATCCCGTCATCAGCCTTGAGATGAAGAAGGCAGTCCGCCAACGCGGCGCGAAACTGATCCTGATTGATCCGCGCGAGATCGAACTGGCGGATTTTGCGACCCTGCACCTGCGTCCGCGCTCCGGCACGGATGTGGCGTTGCTCAACGCCATGGCGCATGTCATCATCGGGCAGGGCTTGGCGAAAACGCAATTCATAGAATTAAGAACCGAAAACTTTGACGCGCTCAAAGAGGCAGTCAAGGATTGCGCGCCGCAATGGGGCGAGGATGTAACCGGCGTCCCGGAGAAAATGATCGTAGAGGCAGCGCAGGTCTACGGTCAGGCGGGAAGCGCGGCGATCTTCTGGGCGATGGGCATCACGCAATCGTCGCATGGCGTGGATAACGTCCAGGCGCTGGCAAATCTCGCATTGCTCACCGGCAATTTTGGCAAACCCGGTTCGGGCGTCAACCCGCTGCGCGGACAGAACAACGTGCAGGGCGCGTGCGACATGGGCGGGCTGCCGAATGTCATCACCGGGTATCAACCTGTCGCGGATGAAAACGTCCGCGCGAAGTTCGAGAACGCATGGCAGACGGGCGTGAAGATTCCGTCGAAGCCGGGGTTGACCGTCACCGAGATGATGAACGGCGTGTTGGACGGACGCATCAAGGCGTTGTATGTCATGGGCGAGAACCCGGCTCTTTCCGACCCGAACACCAATCATGTGCGCGAGGCGCTGGCTGAGATCGAGTTCCTTGTCTCGCAGGATATTTTCCTGAACGAGACCGCCCAACTTGCGCATGTCGTTTTGCCCGGCGTCAGTTTCGCCGAAAAGGACGGCACGTTCACCAACACCGAGCGGCGCGTGCAATTGGTTCGCGCGGCGATGCCAGTCCACGGCGATGCCCGGCGCGACCTGGACATCATCTGCGATCTGGGTCAACGCCTGAGTGGAGTGGATGGAAAAAACTTCGCCGATGTCATTCGTCCCGTCTCAGACTGGACCTACGCCGGAGCCTCTGCCGTGTGGGACGAGATCGCGGCTCTGACTCCGTCCATGGCTGGGATCAGCCACGAGCGGTTGAATCCACGCGGAATCCAATGGCCCTGCCCGGCGGAAGATCACCCCGGCACGCCGATTTTGCACAAGGAAAAATTCACGCGCGGACTCGGCAAATTTACGCCGTTGACCTTCCGCGAGCCCGCTGAAAACCCCGATGACGAATATCCCTTCACGTTGAACACGGGGCGCATCCTGCAACACTGGCACGGCGGGACGATGAGCCGCCGCTCCGAAGGCTTGGACTGGGTCGTGCCGGAAGGCGAAATTCAGATCAACGCCGAAGACGGCTTGAGGTTGAGAGTCGCATCGGGCGACATGATCCGGGTCACATCGCGCCGGGGTGAAGTGACCGGCAAGGCGCGCCTCACCGATAAACTTCCGCGCGGCATGGTCTTCATGAACTTCCACTTTGCCGAAGTCCCCGCCAACGCGCTGACCGGCGACGCGGTGGACCCGGTGGCGAAGATTCCAGAGTACAAGGTGAGCGCGGTAAAAATCGAGAGGGTATAATCAATTTAGCGCATGAAACGCCCCGGGCAAAATGCGCGGGGCGTTTTTTTGACCTATCCCCCAACCCCTTCCCTGGGAGGGAAGGGGAGCAGTACATTCCCCCGGCTTCATCTCTTGCAACGAGGAGAAAGGGTTGCCGCCATGCCAGTAAAGAACATCGTTCGCGGACAGACGGTTTCTGCCCGGCAGCTTGAAGGCGCGAAGGAATTGCGCCGCGATATGACGCCCGCCGAGAGGATTCTTTGGAAACATCTGAAAGCCAATCGGCTGAACGGACTTCATTTTCGCAGGCAGCAGATCGTCCACGGCTATTTCGCCGATTTTCTGTGCCATCAGTATGATTTGATCGTGGAAGTGGACGGGGAAATTCATGATCTGCAAAAGGAATATGACGCGCAGCGCGAAGGATATTTGAAATCGCTTGGGTTTCGGATTATTCGATTCGAGAATGAGGAAGTGACAAAGAATTTGAATCGCGTCCTGCAAAGGATTATCGAGGAATGTAGCGGACCTATCCCCCGACCCCTTCCCTGAGAGGGAAGGGGAGTCGCCCGACCCTCAGCCCCTCCTTGAAAGGGAGGGGGAGTCCGCTCCCCCTTTCCTGCAAGGAAAGGGGGGTGGGGGGATAGGTCCGCTGAAAACTTACTGGAGACAACTTTATGGTTACTGAAATGATCAATCCCAATCGTGTTGTCGCAGACCGGGTGATTTCGACCACCTGTCCCTATTGCGGGGTGGGGTGTAATCTTCAACTGCACGTCAAAGACGATTTTATCTTCAAGGTCACCACGCCCTTCGATTCCCCTGTCAACCACGGAAACTTGTGCGTGAAGGGACGCTTCGGCTACGACTTTATTTATCATCCCAAGCGCGTCACAACGCCATTGGTTCGCCGTTATTTGCTCGAAGGCAAGCCAAGACCAGAGATTAGAGAACAGAGATTTGAGATTAGTAGAAAAGACGCTGAACCAATCTCTAATCATCCAATCTCTACTCTCTCCGATTGGGTCGAAACCGACTGGGACACCGCACTCAACATCACCGCCGATAACCTTGCCCGCATTTACAACCGCGACGGCTCCGACGCGATGGCGGTCTATTGCTGCGCCAAAGCCACGAACGAAGACAATTATCTCCTGCAAAAGATGTACCGCGCCCTGTTCCGCACCAACAACGTGGATCACTGCACGCGCTTGTGTCATGCCGGGTCGGTGGTTGCGCTTCAACAGGCGGTCGGTTCCTCTGCCATGAGCAACACCGCATCGCAGGTCTTCATGAATGACGTCTTCATCGTGACCGGATCGAATACTTCTGAGAATCATCCCATCATTGCCCTGCAAATGAAAGATGCCGTGCAGAAACACGGCGCGAAGATGATCGTGATTGACCCGCGCCGCATTGACCTGGTGGATATGGCTGAGATGTGGCTGCCGCTCAAGCCGGGTACGAACGTCCCGGTTTTCTCAGCGATGGCGCATGTCATCGTCAAAGAGGATTTGGTCAATTGGGATTTCGTCAGGAACCGCACCGAAGGCTTCGATGAATTCCTTGAATCGCTCGAAAAATTCACGCCCGAATATGCCGAAGAACTTTCCGGTGTGCCTGCGGAAGATATTCGCAAAGCCGCCCGCATGTATGCCAAGGCGAAGAACGGCGCGATCTATTGGGGCATGGGCATCTCGCAGCTTTCGCACGGCACGGCGTCGGCGCTCGCGCTGATTCACCTTGCCTTCCTCACCGGTCATGTTGGGCGCGACGGCACGGGGCTGAATCCCCTGCGCGGACAAAACAACGTGCAGGGCGCCAGCGATATGGGCTCAATGCCTTTTCATTATCCCGGTTACATGCGCGTGGACAACCCCGATAACCGCGCCAAATGGGAAAAAGCCTGGAACATCGAAGAAGGCGGATTGAGTCTCAAACTCGGACTCACCACCACCGAGATTTTGAGTCACGCTCACGAAGGCGGCATCCGCGCGCTGTACATCATGGGCGAAAACCCGATGATGTCCGAGCCGAATCTCAACGAGACGCGCAAGCACATGGAGCGTCTCGAATTCCTCGTCGCGCAGGATATTTTCATCAACGAGTCCGCCGCGTTTGCGGATGTCTTCCTGCCCGCCACGCCCTTCGCCGAAAAGGATGGAACCTTCTCGAATACGGATCGCCGCGTACAGAGAGTCCGCGCCGCGCACAAGCCGCGTGGGATGTCCCGCCCCGACTGGCAGATCATATGCGATGTAGCCCTGCGCCTCGAATCAAGACTTGGGCTTGATACTGCCCATTGGACCTATTCCAACCCGGAAGAGATTCTGCGCGAGATGGGCAGTGTGAATCCAGATTACGCGGGCATCACCTACGAGCGCATCGAAAAAGAAGGATTGATCTACCCTGTGCCGACTCTCGACCATCCCGGCACGCCGACCCTCTTCACCGAATCCTTCCCGCGCGGACGCGGCAAATTCCACGCCCTCGATTATGTCCCTGTGCGCGAAGAGCCCGACGACGAATATCCCTTCATCCTCACCACGGGACGCCTGCTCGAACACTGGCACGGCGGCTCGATGACCCGCAACTCGGCATTGAACGAGATCTACCCCGAAGCCCGCGTGGAGATTCATCCCGCCGACGCCGACATCCACGGCATCAGAAACGGCAACCCGGTCAAGGTCCAGAGTAGACGCGGCGAGGTCGTCGTCCGCGCCACGGTGACAGAGAAAACCACCGTCGGCGTGGTCTTCATCCCCTGGCACTTCCACGAAGCCGCCGCGAACCTGCTGACCAATGACGCGCTCGACCCGCAGGCAAAAATCCCCGAATTCAAGGCATGTGCGGTGCAAGTCTTTCCGGCGCGGGAAAGCGATCTGCCGAATCCGGATTTTGAACTTAATCGCGGAAGATATTAAACAAAAAAGCCCTCGAAAAAATCGAGGGCTTTTTTGTTTACGGAATTTGAAACTGTATGATCACCGGCAGGTGATCCGAAATATGCAAGGTATCTTCCATCCTGACGTAATGCTCGCCGATCTCGAGCGCATCCGAGAGGAGGAAATAATCCAATGTGCGGTCGGGACCTTCGATGGATGGATCGTTGGGCCAGCGGGTGAGCCATTTCGCAAAGTCCGCGCCGGTGACTTCCTCCATGGTCGGGACGATTTGATAACGATCGGTCAGGAGTTTGAGTTCGCTCTCAGGGTTGTAGTATTTTTGCTGTTCGGGCGCGAGGCGTTGATAAGCGGCATCGTCGTAGGGCAGCAGGTTGAAGTCGCCGCCCAGCGCCCAGGGAATACCCGCTGCATCGAGGTCGCTGAGAACCTTGTCGATCTCCGCAAGTTGGACATCCTTTGCATCTGTACCCGGGACGTACAGATCGAGATGCAGCGTCAGCGCCGCGAATTGACCGCCATCCGAAGTCGGCATTATCGCTTTGAGGATCGCGGGTTGGATCTTGAACTGGTTTTCAAGGAAACTTTTGTTTGCGGTTGATAATTGGATGCGTTCCGCTTCGCTGATCTTGTATTTCGAGAGGATCGCCACCTTCCAGCCCGTGCTTCCGTGGATGCGCGGGTGCGGCACATAGACAGATTTCCAGTCGAAGACCGAGGTGTAACATGGATATTCCGGCAGCATCCCCGCGAGACGCGTCATTTGATCTTCGGAGTAAGTGCGCTCTTCGCCGTCGGCAATTTCCTGAATGAAGATGATGTCGGGGTTCTCGTCCTGAATGACGCGGACGGTCTCTTCGAAAGTGGCGGTGATGTCCTCCTTTGACGGCTGCTCATCGGGACCGTCGTTGTTCGGCAAGTCGCTCCAGAAGACGTAATTCTTCGAAGACATGGTCTGGACGTTCCACGTGAGAATCTTTACGCTTTGACCCGATTCAAGCGGCGCGGCGCTTTCGGAGCAGCTCACATTCGCGGATTCCACTGCTCCCGGGTGATAATTTCCAAACCACAGAAAGCTGCCCAATGTAAGGAAGACCACCAATACCAGAATACCAGCGGCGCGCAAGATGGCTGTTATTATTTTTTTCATTTTTTCCTCTCTTGTTCGGACAGCGATTTTAATGACAATGTGCAAATTATACCGATTACGGTTAATTCCGATCAGGACCATTGGTCATTGTTGGAATGCAGGTGACAGCCACCAGTGACCGTCACCTGCTTGTTTTCGGCTATGCCTGTTATGTATAATCGCGTCATGTCAAAGAGCTATCTTGTCCCTCTCACTGAGATTCGCCGCGGGCAGACGGTGGTCAACTCGCGCTTCATTGCCACGCTCGCGCCCGCCTTTTCCATCGACGAAGCCCGTGCTTTCATGAAGCGGATTCGCGAAGAATTCGCGGATGCATCTCATAATGTCCCTGTTTACATCATCGGCGGCGGAAATACGGTGACGGAATATTTTTCGGACGACGGCGAGCCGAGCGGCACATCCGGCAAGCCCGCGTTGACCGTATTGCGCGGCAGCGGACTCGGCGATGCTGTTTTGGTGATTACCCGCTATTTTGGCGGAACATTGCTTGGGACGGGCGGACTGGTCAAGGCGTATACAGAAGCGGCGCAGTCGGTGGTCAACGCCGTGGAGCGTGGACAACGTGTCCCGGTCCGTGTGGCGATGGCGGCGATCCCATATAATTTGTTGGAGCGGGTGCGGATTTTTACCACGAAGAATCACGGAAAGATTTTGGGCGAAGATTACGCCGGAGATATAACGCTTACGCTGCAATTCCCGGTGGAGAATTTTGAGGATTTTCAGGCGGATATGCGTGAATTATCAGCGGGGAGGATTCAGGCAGAGGTGATCGAGACGAAGGAAGAGATCGTGAAAGTGTAGCAGGATGTCATGCTGAGCGTAGCGAAGCATCTCTACGATTATCTAAGAGTTCCTTCGCTATCGCTCACATCGTCCCGATGTCCTTTGGGAGGGTGAGGCGTTTAACTTCTACTCGCTCTTTCAACCAAATACACAATGGACACATAATCCTTCCCCGTCGCTTCTTTCATACCGATCTCGCAGGTGATGTTGGAGGAATAATAACCGTCGTAATCTCTTTTGAGGATTTCGGCGGTCTCTTTTTCTGTTGCAGATGCGGTCAGTTCGGGGTGAGTTAATCCACGGTCACCGGCGAAGGCACAGCAGCCGAGATTAAATGGGACAATGGCAGACTTGGCACACTGTTTGGCGATGGCGTGCATTTTTGAGTCAAGGTTGAGCTTGCGGGCGGAGCAGTTGGGATGCAGGATGACTTCTTCGTCTACGGGATTGATTTCGAGTTTGGGCAAAACATGGTCGTGCAGGAATTCCACGCCGTCGAGGATGGTGAGCTGATTCCAAATAACTTTGTCTTCAGGTGTAAGGTCATCACCGCAGGTTTTGAGGGTGTGCGTGCAGGAGGTGGTGTCTATCACGATGGGATATTTTCCATGCTCAGACCAGTCCCACATTTGCGTGAGCGTTTTGTGAAGTGCGGCTTGATATGCGGATTTGTATCCTTTGGATGAGAAGGGCGTTCCGCAGCAGTGACCGGCGGCGTTGATGGGGATGTGGAGGTTGATGTTGGCGCGGGTGGCAATGGTGAGGAAAACAGTGGAAAGTGGTGAGTGGTGAGTGGGTTCGCCTAACTGGCGCGAGATGCAGGATGGGAAGTAGATGAATTCTTTTTCACCACGGAGAACACGGAGGTCACTGAGATTTTTTGGAGTGTGGGGGATGGATTTGTTCCACTTGGGGAGTTTTGTTTTGGTGATTTTTTCAGCAACCACCGAAATGGACTTGACTCCGTTTACGCCAATAATTTTTTCAGTAGCGTGACCGAGTGAAACGCCAATACCCACTGTTTTTTCAACGAAACTAAAATTTTCAACAATTCGCTCTGCCAACTTATTGCTCGTAACTCGTTTCTCGCGCAACTTCTTTATAAACTTCCCCGTATCAATCCCCACCGGGCACGCCGTTCCACACAGACCATCAAGGGCGCAGGTGTCTATTCCAGCGTAGGTGTAATCTGTCGAAACAGAATCAGCTTCGAGTGAGTCAGAAGCGGCGAGCGTACCGCTGTGCGGCATCTTCGACATTGAGGCGAGTTCTCTTTGGACGACGATTCTTTGTCTGGGAGTCAGAGTCAGGCTGCGGCTTGGACACTTCGACTCGCAAAATCCACATTCGATGCATTTGTCAATTTCAGGCGCGACGAGCGTGAGGCTTTTCAAATGAGTCACATGCGCTTGCGGGTCGTCGTTGATGAGCACGCCGGGGTTCAACATGCCATCGGGGTCGAGCAGCGATTTGAGGTCGCGCATGATTGCGTATGCCTCGGCGCCCCATTCGGTTTCGACGAACGGCGCCATGTTGCGCCCCGTGCCATGTTCGGCTTTGAGCGAGCCATCGTATTTGCCGCTGACGATGCTCACCATCGCGCGAATGAATTTATCGAAGTGATGAATTTGCTCGGGCGTATCGAATGCCTGATTGACGAGGAAATGCAAATTGCCATCTTTCGCGTGACCGAAGATGACACCCTCGCTGTAACCGAAATCATCGAAGAGATGACGCAAGTCCATCACGGCGTCGGCGAGATGCTGAACAGGGAAAGCAACATCCTCGTTGACCGAGGTCGTGCCGCGCGGACGCATCGCGCCAACCGATGCGATGATGCCTTTGCGCGGTTTCCACAACGCGGCTTGTTGGATTGGGTCGTCGGTGAATTGAACGTCGTGCATGGGATTTAATTCTTTGATGACACGCCCCGCCTCTTTCTTAAACTGGAGCATGGTCGCTGAATCTGCGGCTTGATACTCCACGAGAAGAGCGGTTGCGCCAGCAGGCAACTCTTTGAGGATGGCAGGCACGCCCGCGTTGTTTTCCACTGCGCGGAGCGATTCTCTGTCCATCACTTCGACAGCGCGCGCTCCCGATTGTTTGACGGGATACACTGCCGCCGCCGCGTCGCGGATGTTTTTGAAATACATCTGCCCCGTGTATTTGTAGTTGAAATCGGGCAGGGTGTGGAGCACGCCCTCGGCGATGAATCCGAGCGTGCCTTCGGAGCCGATTAGCAGGTGGATGAGAATATCAAGCGGATGGTCAAAATCAAGGAAGGCGTTGAGCAGGTAGCCGTTGTTGTTTTTGATTTGGTAGCGTTTGGAGATGCGGGTTGCAAGTTGCAGGTTGGAGGTTACACGTTTTTTGAGTTCGAGCAAACCTTTGGCAATGTGCGGCTGCTCGTTCTCGAAGATTTTGTGCGCATTGGGATGGGATGTGTCTAGAACGAATCCATTCGGCAAAACAAACGTCATCGAGTGGATGGTCTTGTAGGAATTCTCAGTCGTGCCGCAGCACATGCCGCTGGAATTGTTCGCAAGGATTCCACCCATCATGCAGGCGTCAATGGATGCGGGGTCGGGACCGATGCGCCGTCCATGCGGCTTGAGCACGTTGTTGATGAATCCGCCCACGATGCCAGGTTGAAAGCGGATTTTTCCCGCATTCTCTTCCACGCTGTACTCCCCCCAATGCTTGGAAATATCCACGAGGATGCCATCCGTCACCGCCTGCCCCGAGAGACTCGTCCCCGCCGCGCGGAAGGTCATTGGGATTTTGTTCTGCTGGCTGAATTGGAATAACGCCTGAATCTCGCCGATGGAATTCGGCTGCACCACCGCCTGCGGCACCAGCCGAAAATACGAGGCGTCGTTGGCGTAGGCAATGCGGTCAATGAGACGGTCGCGGATTCTGTCAGCGGGGAGGATGGAGGCGAGGGTGGCAGTCATGGAAACCTTTATTGATATTTTACAACTTCTTCATAATCCGTTCGCATTTTACCCACCTGGAAAATCGGACTTTCCATACAATAAGTGACAGTCACCTTCAAGGTGTCTGTCACTTGAACATTGGAGAAAAAATGTCTAATACGAATCGAACAAAACTATTTTTGGATATTGCGCTTTTTGCCGCATTCCTCATCACCATGGACCCGCACTTTAGCGGGCTTGCCATCCATGAATGGCTGTCACTGGCGGCGGCTGCCACGGTGATCGCGCATCTGCTCCTGAGCTGGTCATGGATTGTGGAAATGACAAAACGTATTTTTGGCAAAGGACTGAACGGCGCGCGCATCAATTACATTCTTAACTGGCTGTTGTTTATCGATGGGGTTCTCATCATGCTTTCGGGCATCATGATCTCGGAGGCGGCATTGCCCGCCATGGGAATTACCCTGCCGATGAACTTTGCCTGGCGCAGGCTGCACGACATGTCTGCCAACCTTTCGCTCATCATCATGGGCTTGCATATTGCCATGCATTGGAACTGGATCGTGACCACCTTTAAACGTGTATTTTTCGGCGGCGGGAAACAGCAGAGCGGCGCAATGGCGAAACAGGAGGCGTAATCATGGCTGCGCTTTTTCGCATCCTGGTCATTCTGGTTGTGGCTGTTTTGATTGGCGGACTGATGTATGCGGGGGTGGGCGCTTCAGACTCGTCGGCAGGTTTGGGCGGTTTCGAGGATGAGGAGGGACGTCCGCAACGCCCGGAGGGAGGGGATTTCCGCCCGGAGCATGACGAGGGTCGTGAAGGCGGCGGGTTTGGCTTTCCAGGCAGCGTTATCAAGGCTTTGGTGTTGATGTCGATTGCGGGCGGGGTTTATTCTGCCATGGCATGGGCTGGCAAAAAGTCAGCAAGGAAAACCTCCATGCCCTAGGCTGGTAAAACGAAATGTAACCGCCTGAACTCCTGCTTGTTCAGGCGGCTTTACATCACGGTATTATGGTCCAGT
Source organism: Candidatus Villigracilis adiacens (assembly GCA_016703605.1). GTDB lineage: Bacteria > Chloroflexota > Anaerolineae > Anaerolineales > Villigracilaceae > Villigracilis > Villigracilis adiacens. The sequence continues at coordinate 29,552 of JADJBU010000011.1, forward strand.
ACCGCACCGTCCCGTCGAATGAGGCGGTGATGAGGGTGGTTTTATCGGGGGTGAAGAGGATGCGGACGATCCCTCCGTTGTGACCCTCGAGCGCGCCCAGCGGAAAGGCGCTGTTTACGCCCCAGACCTTTGCGGCGCCGTCCGCGCCGCCGCTGATGAGGATCGCCCCGTCCTGCGAGTAAGTGAGGGATTCCATGCCGATCTGGTCGCTTTCGATCTCGTACAACACATTACCCTTGTCGAGAGACCGCACCTTTATCTTCGATAAATTCGTCGAGATGTAGGTGCGTTTATCGGGGGATATGACCGTGATCGTCGAAAGGGCGTTTTCATTTACAGCATAGATCGTAAATCCCCTGGCTACGTCCCATAATTTGATCTCGCCTTCCTGCGAACTGCCCAGCAGCCAGATGCCATCGGGGGTGAAGGCGAGATGGGTGACGCCCCCCGCATACCCTTCGTATTTCTGCTTCTGGGTCCCGTCTGCCATGTTCCATGCGATGATGGTTTTATCGTCCGAACCTGAAGCGAGCAGGGACCCATCCGGTGAAAATTCGACATCGTTGACATCGCCCTCGTGCCCCGTCAAGGTGAATAGCTCGCTGCCGTCTCCCGCGTTCCAGACATGGACGCTGTCGTCTTCGAAACCGGCGGCGAGCAGGCGTCCATCGACAGAGAACGCCAGGCTTGTCGGCGGACTGTCTGGGCTGGTAAGGCTGAAGATGCGTTCGCGGGTCTGGGCATTCCAGAGCGTGATGCCCCCGTTGTCAGATGCGGTGACAAGGGTGTTGCCGTCTGGTGAGATCGCAATGTCGTTCAAGCGGTCGTTGTATTCCTGCGTGAAGGAAATCTGCGCCGCATTGGTGACATCCCAAACGCTTAGCAATCCGTCCGCGCCGCCGGAGATGACGGCGGAACCGTCTGGGGCGTAGGCGAGGGCATGGATGACGCCCGTGTGACCGATGAATTCGCGGATCAAGTCCCCGGTTCCTGTATCGTAAATTGCAAGCGTGCTGCGTCCCGAACGGAAGGCGAGCACCAGGCTATCCGGCGAGAATACGACCCGGCTCGCGCCTCCCCCCTCCAGTTTAAATTCCCGAACCTTTTTCCAGTCAGACGCGCTCCACAGGCTGACCAGCGAATTGACCGTTTCCTTGTTTCTTGCGATGGTCGCGCCGGAAATGGCGAGTAATGAACTGTCGGGCGAGAAATTGACGCTCAATGCCGGGCTGCCTTCGAATGAAAATTCCTGGGCGAGTTCGCCGCTGATAACCTCCCAAACGCGGACCCTGCCTTCGAGCAGGGCTGTGCTTGCCAGAAATTTACCGTCGGGTGAAATTGCGATCCCTGCAATGGACGTGTCTGCGCCTTTGATGGTCATGAGCAGATCGCCGCTTGAAACGTCCCAAAGGTGGATCGAGCCGTCTCCCTGTCCGGCGGCGAGGGTTCCACCGTCGGCGGAAAAGGTTACGTTATGCAATCCGTCGGCTGTCACGCGGATCGTCCCACCCTCGCTGGGAACGCTCAGGGTTTTGACGAGTTTCGCGGTTGTCGAATTCCACAATGAGACGCTTCCGTCCGGCAGCCAGGCGGCGATTGTTTTTCCGTCGGGGGAATATGCAAGACTCGATACCCAGTCTTCGCTTGCAAACTCGGCGAGCAGTTCGAGGGTCCTCGCGTTGTGGATGCGAATCCCGGTTGAGGATGCGACCGCGATCCTGGCGCTGTCTGGCGAGTAGACGATCTGCCCGATGACGCCCCTGCCGAGCCTGCCAGTTTCGGCGAGGGTTGTGGCATTGCCCAGATCAATCACAGCCGGGGTGGGTATCTGCGTTTCGGTCGGGGTGAAGGCGGCGGTGAATGTGGGTTGGGGCGTGGAAGCGCTTGTGGCGGTGGGTGTGGGGGTGTCGGTTGGGATGACCGGGGTTGGAGTCGGCTGCGGCGTGAACGGATTCAAGCCTGGGACGAGAAACAGCGCGGCGACCCCTCCCGCGATGGCGGCGAGGATGACGACCCAGATGCATCCGACAAGAAATTCAAGGCGGATCGGGGATTTTTTACCGGAAACTTTTGCGTTCATTAACTGCCCTCCAAACAGGCGTTTTTGAAATTGTATGGGGTTGCCGGTGTGCTGTCAATTGGAGGCGCGGTTGATTTATGCCGCGGGCAGTTCGATGAAGACCTTGAGACCCCCGCCTTTTTCGCTCTCCGCCCAGATGCGCCCGTTGTGCGTTTCCACAATGGATTTGGCGATTGCCAGCCCCAAACCGGAACCGCCGTCGTCGCGGCTGCGCGATTCGTCGGCGCGGTAGAAGCGGTCGAAGATGTGAGCCGCTTCTTCGGGAGGGACGCCTTCGCCGCTGTCCGCGACCGTGAGTTGAATCCTGTTTTCTGTGAGTTGGGTTTTCATCCGGACGCTTCCGCCTTCGGGTGTGTAACGAAGCGCGTTGTCGAGGATATTGTTGAGCACCTGGGCAAAACGCCCCGGGTCGAGATTCGCCCGCAGAATGCCCGCGCCAGGCTCGAGGTCCAGCGTGATGCGCTTTTGGTTGAACAGGGTCAGGTAATGGGCGTGGACGTCGCTCATAAAGGAGTTCACATCCACGGGTTGAAATTCCACAAAGAGTTCGCCGGCATCGGCAAGCGAGAGGGTGCGCAGGTCGTTGATGAGGTGTTCGAGGCGTTCGGCTTCTTCGCGGACGATCTCGAAGTTTTCGCGCGTGGGCTGGAGCACGCCGTCTTTGACGCCCTCGGCATGACCGAGGATCAGCGCAATGGGTGTGCGCAGTTCGTGGGCGATGTCGGCGGTCATCTGTTTGCGCAGGTTGAAGGAACGCGCGAGGTCTGAACTCATTTTGTTGAAGGACCTGGCGAGTTCGCCGATCTCATCCCGCGAGCGGACGGAGACCTGTTGCCCCAGGTTGCCTTCCGCCATGGCATGGGTGGCTTTGGTCAATTCGCGGATGGGGCGGCTGATACTGATGGATAGGATTACGGCAAGGAATAAGGCAAAGAGGATGGTGGCGATTGCGCTGAAAAACACCGAGGCGTTCAGGCGGCGCAGGAATTCGTAATCGAGCGGGCTTCGTTCGGGCGATTTGGGAATGAGCAGGATGCCGACCGTTTTTTGGTCTGCCTGGATCGGGTAGCCGTTTTCGAACTCTTCCTGGTTGCAGGTTTCGCCCGCGCTTTTGCCTTCACCTGCGACGACGATCTTTCCGTTTGTATCGGCAATCGAAAAGTTGAGCGGGTAGGGTTCGCCGTGCCAGCCGGGTTCGCGCCCGTACCGCCTGAATTCGTCTTCGATGCCGCGCCAGTTCCCGTTGGTTTCGTAGTAGCGCCCAAGTTCCTCCGCCAGTTCAGCCGTGTAGCGGTCGTTGATGAAGCGGTCGAATTCGCGGTCGCTGAGGATGCGCGAAGACGCCACAACAATGCCCGTGCTGAAGATGCTGATAAGCAGAAAAGCGAGGATGAGTTTGAGTGAAAGTTTCATTATTGAGGATGCTGTGCCTCGCCATGATTCGGCGGACTAAAGTCCTGCCTCAGTCCGTGAAAGTCGGTTGAAACCGACTTGTGGCATAGCCCGCAGGCGTCGCCGTGGCGACAACTTCCATGCACTGAGCAGGCGGCGCGCGCCCTGTGGGTTAGCCCCGCTCACCTGTTTCGAGGCGAATCTACAACATTTGAATGCTCCCATTGAGTGATTGAGTTTGGCAGGCTGGCATTTGGGTTAACTTTTTCTTAGCCGGTAGCCCACGCCGTACACGGTTTCGATGCGGCCTGGTTTGCGCGGATTTTCTTCGACCTTGGCGCGCAGGTTTTTGATGTGCGTGTCGATGGTGCGTTCGTATCCTTCGTAGCGCACACCCTGGATCACATCCAGCAGGTCAAGGCGCGAGAAGACCCTGCCCGGCGAGGTCATCAGCGCGGCAAGCAGGTCGAACTCGGAGGGGGTCAGGTCTATGCTGCGCCCGTCCACGGTCACTTCGCGGGTGTCGCGGTCGAGGGAAATATCGAGTACTTTCAATGACTGCCCCTTCGGTTCGTTCTTCCCGGCGCGGCGCAGCACATTGCGCACGCGCGCCATCAATTCGCGCGGCTTGAAGGGCTTGGTCACATAATCGTCGGCGCCGAGTTCGAGACCGATGATCTTGTCTTCATCCTCCACCTTTGCCGTCAGCATGATGATGGGCGTATCGCGTTCCGCCCGGTGTTCGCGCATGAATTCGTAGCCGTTCATTTCGGGCATCATGATATCCAGCACCACAAGGTCGGGAGGTTCCGCCCGCGCCGCTTTCAGCGCTTCGCTGCCGTTGAAAGCGGTTACAACATGATAGCCCTCCTGCTGCAAATAACTTTGCAGGAGCGACACCATGCGGCGTTCATCGTCAACGATCAAAATTGTCTGCGGCATGGATTCATTATCCCATAAATGATGTGAAGAATTTGTGTGGATTAAAGAACACCCGCCTCTTTTCAAGACGGGTGTTTGGTACTTCCCATTTGGCTTGAGGCTACGCTGATTCCTTGTACTCTTCGTCCGCCGCTGCTGCCGGGGATTCCGTCACAGGTGCGGGAGTTTCGGCTTTCACCAGCCGCCAGCCGCTGTTTTTGATAAAGCGGTATCCCAGCCAGATCAATCCGCCGAGGACTGCGAGCCGCAGAAGACCGAAAAGCGGGGAGAACAAGGAAAAACCGCCGCGGTCGAATCCGCGCCCGCCGAAATCTCCGCCGCGGACAGACCCGTTTCCGTCGAAGCCATGCCCGTGGTCTGGTCTGCGAGAACCGTCGTTAAATTGCATTCCCCGTCCGTACGAGAAGATGGTTGCCAGTTCTTCCGCGCTCAAGTCCGCGCCCTGAACAAGCCCAACCCGATACCCCGCAAAGCCGACGCCAGCCAGCACAGCCAGGGTAAGTAACACGGCGAGAACCCGCCATAACCATTTTGTATTTTTCATGTTTACCTCCAATTTGTAAACCTGAAGGTATTGTCTCACGCGGTTGTTTTAATCCAGTGGAGGAAATATGGGGAAGTTGTGGGGGAAGGGCAAGTAGTAGGGAACAGGTAGACAAGTAGACAAGTAGACAGGTAGACAAGTAGACAGGTAGACAAGTAGACAAGTAGACAAGTAGACAGGTAGACAAGTAGACAAGTAGACAAGTACACGAGTACACGAGTAGATAAGTAGACAAGTACACGAGTAGACAAGTACACAACCATATTTTTGACTACCTATTTACCTGTTTACCTGCCTACCCGCCTTAATCATACGCCAGCGTGTCCCTCACCGTCAACTTTGAAGCGCGGCGGGCGGGCAGGGCGCTCGCCAGCGTGCCGAGGACGAGGGTGAAGATCAGCCAGGCGATGATCCCCGTCGCGCCGTAGACGGCAGGCATGGGCGCGGTCAGGATCGCCATCCCCACGCCGAAACATAAAACATTCGTGATCGGGATGGACAGGAAGATGCTGACCGCCCAACTGAGGATGCCGATCACCATGCCTTCGGTAATGACGATGGATTGGATATCCCCGTTGCTTGCGCCGATGGCTCGCATCACGCCGATCTCTCGCGTGCGCTCCAGTACGTTGATGCTCATCGTGCCCATCAAGCCCAGCCCGCCGACGATGGCAATGAGAGTCGCCATCACCAGCATGAAATACACCAGCACATCGGTCTGCGCCTTCTGGTCGCGGATGAAGTCCGCGCCCAACTGGGTGGAACTGATCTGAATTCCGCGCTCCTCGAATGCCGCCTGAATCTGCTCGTTGATCCGGTTTTGGGTCAGCGAGTCGTGCTGCGAGGTGACGATCCGCAGCGAATACGCCATCTCCGGCTGCCCAACCAGCACACTTAAATATTCGTAATTGACGTACAGCAGCGGCGGGCTGACGTTGCCCGTGATCGTATAAATGCCGACGATATGCCATTCCGTCTTTTTGCCGTCAATGTCTATGGTCAGCCAGTCGCCGACCTTCAAATCCGGGAAGACCTGCAAAAGATGATTCCCGATGACGATGGCATTCTCGTCGCCCTGTTGCAGCCAGCGCCCCGAGGTGATGATCGGGTCAATCAAGGTCGAGGTCGAAGGAGGCGCAACGAAGAGGATTTGCGTCCCGGCTTCATCGTCGTCCATTTCCAGCGTGCCGGTCCATTCCAGCCATCCCTCCGCGCTTTCCACGCCGGGGACGCCCATGGCGATGTTGGCAACCTTGTCGTAGCGGTAGCCCTTGTCGAAGGAAATGTTGATGTCCGCCAGAAAATACCCCTGAATATCCTCGATGACCTTGTCGAACGACGCCCACAGGTTATACACAGCAATGAAGACCGCGCCGCCCAGCACCAGCGTAAAGAGGGTCAACCCCAGCCGGGTCTTGCGCCTGAACGTATTCCGAATCGAAATGCGGATGGGGCGCGGGATAAGCACCGAGTTCTGGTTGACCTTTTCCTCCTTCGCTTTGGCGTTCCCGCCCAGCCCATAATCGCTCAACGCCTCGCGCACGGTGATCCGCACGCTGTTATAAACCGGCAGGATCGCGGCAAGCAAAGGCACAATAACCGCCACGAAGACCTGCTGAATCAACGACGATGAATACCCTTTGTACTCGCCGGGGTGAAAGTTCAACCACGCCGCCATCCCGCCGCCGATGTTTTCAGCCACCGCATTCGCCAGCGGCACGGCAATCGCCAGCGCGCCCAACCCAAAGGAAAGGATCAAAAGAAGATACATCCCGAAGATCTGCGCGGTGTTTCCACCCGTGGCTTTCATGATCCCGATCTGGCGCGTATGCTGGGTCATCAACGCCGTGATGGTATTGACGATCAGGAACCCGCTCAATAGCACGGTAAGATAGCCAAGCACGCCCAGCACAAAGAACACACCCTGCGTGATCGAGTAGGCAAAATGATGACCCGGCTGGTATACGCTCACAAAATACACCGTCGAACCGGCGTCTTTGAGGCGGTCTGCCACGGCTTGCGCCACCGCGGTCACATGCTCGGCGTCGGTCTGCTTCTCTGCAACGCTGATGGACAACCGGTCGTACTCATCCACATTTCCGCCCAGCCACTCGAGCGTATCCGGCGTGACATAAGCATCCGCAGCCTGCGCGAGGTTGTAGGGAATGCCCGTCACCGAATGAACATAACCTGTGAAGGTCAACTCCCGCCGCTTCCCATCCCCCAACTCGATCAGGATCGTATCGCCGGGTTCATACCCAAGCGGCGCCGCGCTCGCGTCGAGAATGGTCTGTTTGTCGGCATAGGATGGAATGCCCGTTTCTCCAAGCGCGGGCTTGAGAAAGTTCAACGTCATCTCGGCGGGAATCTCCACCGACGTAAACCTCACATCGACCAGCGTCCCATCCGCTTTGACGATCTGCGCGCTGACGCTCGAATATCCCTCGACCGCCTCCACACCCGCAACCTCCCGCGCCGCATCCACAATCTCATCGTTCAAGCCCGAAGCGTACACCTCCGCCTCGGATGGGTTCGCCGAAAGAAAATCGCCGTCCATGCTTTCGTTCATGTACAGACCCAGGCTGCTGTTGAACCCCACCGCAAACGCGCCGACCGCAATCGTAATGATGATCAGAAAGGTCCGCCCGCGGTTGCTCCAAAAATCAGCCCAGACCTTTTTCCAGCGGCTCGCGATCATGACGAACCCCCCCTCCAGGATAGATTTTCACCCTGGTGCCTGTTCGCCATCTGATTCAACGCCTCACGCGTGACCTCGGACTGGTCCAGCAATTCTGACAGTTTTTCATACCCGATGGCAAGAACCTCCACCGCTCCCGACTCGGAGGCGCGGATCGAAGCGCGGTGCTTCTTCTCGTGGAAAAACTCCATTTCGCCGAACACTTTCCCCGGTCCGAGTTGAAGCGCGACCACATCCGACTGGTTCAGGCGCGGCAGGATCACCTCCACCGTCCCCTGCGCGACGACATAGAACGTATCCGCATTCGTCCCTTCGGAGAGAATCATCGCCCCGGCTTCAAAGTTCATCTTCCTTGCCGATTTCGTGGCTTGCAGCAACTGCGTATGGGTGAGCGTGGGCATGGCTTTGGCGACATACTCATTGACGATCTCGCCGTCTGCGATGAGCGCGGTGCGGTGCGTCCGTTTCGCCATGGCGCTGTCGTGCGTGACGATGATGATGGTCTTGCCTTTTTCGACGAGGTCGTTGAATAACGCGAACACCGATTCGGCGGTCTTCGAGTCGAGGTTGCCGGTCGGCTCATCGGCGATGATGACGGGCGGGTCGTTTGCCAGCGCGCGCGCAATGGCAACTCTCTGCTGCTGTCCGCCAGAGAGCGCGGTGGGAAGTTTATGCGCGTGATCGGCAAGCTCCACCAGGTCCAGCAATTCCATGGCGCGTTTACGGCGTTCCGCCGGGGTATACATGCGGCAGAAGTCCATCGGCAGCATGATGTTTTCGATGACGGAGATCATCGGCAGCAGTTGGAAGAACTGAAACACCACGCCGAGATTTTTTCCGCGCCAGCGCGCCATGCGATTTTCATTGAGCGTATGCACGCCCGTCCCATTGACCCATACTTCGCCGTCCGAGGGGCGGTCGATGCCGGTGATCATGTTCAACAGCGTGGTCTTGCCGCTGCCCGATTTGCCGATGATGCTGACGAATTCGCCCGCGCCAATCTGCAAATCCACATCGGTCAGGGCGCGGTAGTCGCCGACGGCGGTTTTGTAAAATTTGTTTACGCTGCGAATATCGATCATTGACGACCGTTCGGCGATGTCCGCATCTGTTTTGGGGGTGAAGAATGAGATTGCCATAAAAAATCCTGTACCGCAAAGTTTATTTTGCGGCTTGGGCAAGGTTCACCTTGCCGTACGGTTTTAATCGAAGGTAACCACGGCGGTCATGCCCCAGCGCATGGCGGGGTCGAAATCGGTCAGAAGGATGGTGACTTCGTAGACAACATCACCCTGGTTTTCGGAGAATTCCTGGCTGATCGCAAGCACGTTTCCCTTGAATTCCACGCCGGGCATTGAGTCCAATTTGACGGTGACTGGCTGCCCCTCTTTGATGTTGACCACGTCGATCTCGGTCAGGTCGCTGGTTTTGACGAGCCATCGGGAGGTATCGGCAATCGTGACAACGGGCGAGCCAGCCGCGGCGTACTCGCCGACCTTGAGGTCGAGGTTCGTCACGATTCCGGAATGGGATGCGCGAAGTTCGGCGTTGGCAAGGATTGCCCGCAATGCGGCTGTATCCAGAGAGAAATCCGCGCCTTCGAGGGCTGTGAAATCAGCTTCCGCGTTGGCAATTCGCACCTGAGCGTTCTGGAAAGCGGACTCCAGTTCCAGCCAGCGGATGGCGACCCGGTAAAGCTGCCAGGCTTCGTCCAACGCCTTTTTCTTTTGACCCGGGACGCCAGACTTCGGGCGTTCTTCCAGGTGGTATCTTGCCCATTCATCGTAGGTTAGCCTTGCATCCTCCTCTTCGGGAGTGGGGTCGTCGTCGTATATCTTGTTTCCGTCGTACTTGAGTTGTTTCTCGTCAAGGTGTTTGTAGGGCTCGAATTCTTCGCGGGCAACATTCAACTTGACGAGCGTATCGGCAATGGCATCGGTCGGGGTCATGCCGCCCCAGCGTGTGGGCACATCGAAATCATCGAGCCGGGACTGGGTGTCGCGGTATTCCTGATATGCCGCGGTCAACTCCTGGACGGCTTTGGCGCGGGCGTCTTCGAGTGTTTGGGCATTTTCCGATTCCACAACGGCGAGTACATCCCCGGCAGAAACCTTATCGCCCTCTTCGACAGGGAGATCGCTGATCAGTCCGCTGGCATTGAGGGAAATTTCTGTAAATGTGGCTGGTTCCAGCCTGCCTTCGGCGATGATGGTGTCATCCGCTTCGACGACGGGGATCGGGGTCGGCTCGGGGGTTGCCTGGGCGGTACCGCAGGCAGTTAGCAGCAAGGCGAGCAGGATGGGGAGGAAGAGTATCTTATGTTTCATGTCGATTTCCTTTGAAAACGGTTTCGATTTGTATCAACCAAATTTGGCTCTTTCGGGTGAAGTGGGCTTGCCCGCCAAATGTCAGGAGATCTGGGTTTTATATGATTTCCTGACTATTTACGGGCAATCTTCAAACTGGTTGCAAAAAAATGGTAACTGCTCAGCCTGTCATTTCGACGAGCGCTAGCGAGGAGAAATCTTGCGCAATATTGAGAAAGATTTCTCGTGGCGCCTCGCGCCACTCGAAATGACAAGGCGAGGTAGTGAATTGGCTGAGTAGTTACAAAAAATGAGCATATCCGTGAAGGATACGCTCATTATGGATTATTTTGCAGCCCGAAGTCGGGAGGTGCCGCTTTGCACTCCGCCCTTACAAACTTTGAGCGCTCCCGACTCCACCCTGAGGGAGGGAATTTTTATTCCCTGTTCAGCATCATGCTGGCTTCTTCGTTCAGCCAGCGGCGACCGTCACGCGCGAGCAGGTCGTAGCCTTCGGGGGGACCCCAGCTGCCTGGTTTGTAAACAGCTAACGGCGGAGTCTGATGCGTGTCCCACGTCTGGAGGATGGGGTCGATCAGCGACCAGGCAGTTTCCACTTCGTCGGCGCGGGTGAAGAGCGAGGCGTCGCCTTGCAGGGCATCCAGCAAGAGGCGTTCGTAGGATTCGGGGATGGAGGATTTTCCAAAGGCGTCGTCGTAATGGAATTCCATATCCACCGAACGGGTTTCGTTGACGGTGTCTGGCGCTTTGGCTTCGAAGCGTAAATGCACACCTTCATCGGGTTGGAGATAAAGCACGAGCATGTTCGGCTTCATGGTTTGCATGGGGAACATGGTGGTGGGCGGCTCTTTGAACTGGATGATGATCTGGGTTTGTTTTTCGGCAAGATTTTTGCCGGAGCGCAAATAGAAAGGCACGCCCTTCCAGCGCCAGTTGTTGATGAATAAGCGCAGTGCTGCGTAGGTAGGCGTTGTGGATTTGGGGTTGACCTTGTTTTCGTTCTTGTAGCCTTTGTATTGTGCCCGCACCGTATTCGCCGCCACCTGTTCGGGCGTCATGGGCTGGATGGCGCTGAGGACTTTGACCTTCTCGTTGCGCAGGTGACTCGCGCTGAATGAGGCAGGCGGCTCCATGGCAACCAGTGTCAAGATTTGCAGCAGGTGATTTTGGAACATATCGCGCAATACGCCGACGCCATCATAAAAACCGGCGCGGTGTTCCAAGCCGACTTTTTCTGATACGGTGATCTGAACATGGTCGATGTAGTTGCGATTCCAAATGGGTTCAAAGATGGTGTTGGCAAAGCGCGTGAAGAGAATATTCTGCACAGTTTCTTTGCCGAGGTAGTGGTCGATGCGGTAGATCTGGTTTTCGTTGAGCGCCTTGTGGACTTGTTTGTTCAGTGTGACGGCGGTGGCGAGGTCTGTGCCGAAGGGTTTTTCGAGCACCACGCGCCGCCAGCCGCCGTTCTCGTGCAGTTGACCGGTGGCGTCGAGATTGTCTACGATGGTGGGGAAGAGGGTGGGCGGCAGCGCCATGTAAAAGAGGCGGTTGGCGTTTCCTTCTTCAGAAGCGGTTAGCGCTTCGGCTAATTTTTGAAAGTCGCCTGCTTCGGTGTATTTGCCGGAGAGATAATACAGGTTGGGTGCAAAAACATTCCACTCTTCGTCGCTGAATTCGTATCCCGCAAATTCCCTGACCCCTTTATAAAGGTGTTCGCGGAACCGTTCATCGGTAAAGGCGGTTGCGCCGAAGCCAAAGATCTGGAATTTCTTCGGGGTACGTCGTTTGCGGAAGAGGTTGAACAGCGAAGGGATCAGCTTGCGCTGGGTCAAGTCGCCGGAAGCGCCGAAGATGATAATAGTAGTAAGCAGCCCGTTATAAAGTGGAGTATTCATAAGATGTAAGAGACCTGACAGGTTTTTAAAACCTGTCAGGTCTGATTATTTAGTCAGCTTTTTTGATCGCGTGTCCGCCGAATTGATTGCGGAGCGCGGCGAGCATGCGGGCAGGGTAGTTCTCTTCGTCACGGCTGGCGAAACGCATTTGGAGCGCCAGTGTGATGACGGGAGCGGGCACGTCGAGGTCGATCGATTCAAAGACGGTCCAGCGGCCTTCGCCGGAGTCCGCCACCCAGGGCTTGATATCTTTGAGTTCGGTGTCTTCGTCGAGGGCGTTAGCGGCGAGGTCGAGCAGCCACGAGCGGACGACGCTTCCGTGCTGCCAGATGTGCGAAACTTGCGAAAGGTCGAGACCGAATTCCTTTTTGCCTTTCAAAATGCCAAAACCTTCAGCAAAGGCTTGCATCATGCCGTATTCAATTCCGTTGTGGACCATCTTCACATAGTGACCGGCGCCATGCGGACCGACACGTCCCCAGCCCAATTCCTTGCCGGGAGCGAGGGTTTCAAAGATTGGGTTGAGTTTTGCGGCCACTTCTTCCTTGCCGCCGATCATTAGGCTGTAGCCTTCGGTGAGACCCCAAATGCCGCCGCTGGTGCCGCAGTCGACAAAGTCGATGCCTTTGGCTGCGAGCATTTCGGCGTGCTTGATGGTGTCTTTGTAGTTCGAATTGCCGCCGTCGATGATGATGTCGCCCTTCTTCATCAAAGAAGCGACCTTCTCAATGGTTTCGGTGGTGGTGGCTCCAGCCGGAACCATGACCCAAACAACTTTAGGGGAAGAGGTGAGCTTGCCCACGGCTTCTTCCACTGAATACGCGCCTTCGATTCCTTCTTCAATGGCACCGTCCACAGTCTCTTTTGTGCGGGCGTACCCGATCACGCGATGTCCGCCTTGGGTGAGGCGTTTCGCCATGTTCAAACCCATTTTACCTAAACCAATTAATGCTAATTCCATTTTGTAAAACTCCTTTGGTTGTCAGACTTCCGAAGTCTTTAAAACTTCGGAAGTCTATTGATTTTAATTTAGTAATCTTCCCGCCGCTTCGTCGATCATCCAAATCAAATTTCCATTCACAGGTTGGATTCTCTGTGCGGGGTATAACTCAAGATTTCTTTCGCCTTTTATGACGTTGCGTAATGTCTCTGCCTTGCCTGCGCCGGTCACCAAAAACCAGATTTCCCTGGCTTGATTGAACACTTTGGCGGTCAAGGAGACACGGTTGGCGGGGCGGTCTTGATAATGAGCCGTTACTGCAATGGTGGCTGAGGCGATTTCAACTTGAGAACCGGGAAAGAGCGAGGCGGTATGTCCATCGTCACCCATGCCGAGCAGCACAAGGTCGAAGCGTGGAAAATCGAAGGGCGCGTCAGCGAATCCGCTTAGGGTGTGGGCGTAGGCTTGGGCGGCTGAAGCAGGCTCAAGCGTGGATTCGACGCGGTGGATGTTCGTCGTCCCAATTTTATCGAAGAAGATTCCACGCATCACGCCGTAGGTGTTGCCGGGGTCGTCCACGGGCACACAGCGTTCGTCGCCCCAAAAGAAATGTACGCGCGACCAATCCAGTGTTTCATTTGCGAGCTGTGCGTATAATTTCATGGGCGTGCTGCCGCCGGAGAGTGAAATGAGAAAACGACCACGTTCGGCGATGGCTTTGTTGGCGAGTTCGATAAATGACTTCGCCGCAAATTGACTTAACTCTTCGCTATTTCTAAACCTTTTGATTAACATAATTTGCCGATTGTATCGCAGATGATAAAATTTGACGGATGGAAACGATCAACCTCAAGAAATTACAAGCGCTTCGCACGCGGACCTTCAACCTGCCGCCACAAAAAAGAGTTTCATCTCCCGCCTCAGCTTTGACCTTCGTCAACAAGCGCGGCTTTGCTTATTTTTGGCCCATCAAGGGCATTGACCTACCCTCGCTGTGGACGGCGGTTGCTGGCGATAGACCGGTTGCCGATAAGCATGATGACCCGGGTCACATCACCTGGGGCTGGAAGGATAACGCGCTTGACAAAAAAATCTGGCACTACGGCAAAATTCTGCGCGGCAAAGCGACCATGATCTCGCTGGAGATCGCGCCATATTTTTATGCCTTGTCTGAAAATTACGGCTCACCCGAAGAAGATTACTTGATCGCCTATCAAGAGGGACGCTTGCCGCAATCTGCAAAGCAAGTCTATGAAGCCTTGCTGGATAAAGGCGCGATGAATACGCTGGATTTGCGCAAGGAGGCAAAGTTGTCCAATGCAAAAGATTCGGAATTCAACAAGGCGTTGGAATATTTACAGCGTGATTTCAAAATACTGCCCGTTGGCGTGGCGCAGGCTGGCGCATGGAAGTATTCGCATATTTATGCCATCACGACAAGTCACTTTCCTGAGCTTTCGGAGCAGGCACGCAAGATTACCGAATCGCAAGCACGAGCAAAATTGCTTGAGCTCTACTTTGATATGGTCGGTGCGGCGCAAGTCCGCGATGTGCAGAAGTTGTTTGGATGGGGGAATGAGGTGGTGAAGAAGTCGGTTAATAAGTTAATGGAGAATGGAGTTTTAATTCCGGCGGAGCATCCCAAGTCTGCGGGGGAGTGGGTGGCGGTAAAGGAAGTGACGTAGAAGACTTCCGGGGTTTCAAAAACCTCGGAAGTCTTTTTTTTCTAACTGACCGAGATCACCACATTTCCGGTATTCTTCCCCGATTCATAATACCGATGCGCTTCGGCAGTTTCTTCGAGCGGAAAGCGTTTGTCGATCACTGTCTTGAACTTACCATCCTCAACAAGTTCCTTGATGAAATTTAAGTCATCAAGGTTTTCGGAGGAGAATGTACAGATTACTTTCCTGCCCGTGGACTTGGACGTCTGCATCATTTGAATCACCTGCTTCATTTTGAAGCTGGCGTAGAGGTGAATGCCATTCGGGGTAAGTGAGGATTGGCTCTTATCAAACGAGCTTCTACCAAGAATGTCATAGATCAGGTCGTATTTTTCGCCGTTTTGAGTGAAATCTTCTTTGGTGTAGTCAATGACCTTATCCGCGCCGAGGGCTTGTACAAATGCAAGTTTATTCGTGCCGCAGACGCCGGTCACTTCTGCGCCGAAATATTTGGCAAGCTGCACGCCTGCCGAGCCGATTCCGCCCGAAGCGCCGTTGACCAGAACTTTTTGCCCCGGCTGGATGTTCATCGTCTTGAGATGGCTCAGCGCCGTCAATACTCCATAAGGAATCAGTGTGGCTTCTTCAAAACTCATGTTGGCGGGCTTGTGGGTGACCAGCCCGCTTTCGGGCATGCAGAGATATTCCGCGTATGCGCCGAATAATGGCCCGCGATAGCCAAAAACCGCGTCACCGACTTTGAGGCGTTTTACTTCCTTGCCAACAGCTTCAATGACCCCAGAGAATTCACTGCCGAGAATGTACTTTTTCGGCTTACGAATGCCGAAATCCAACCGGGCGGGGATCAGCAGAATGCCCGGCATGTTGAACTCTTTGGTTGTTACGCTTCCGAATTTGCGAGCAAGCGTATCTCCATAGTTGACTCGGGTTGCGCGGATGCGGATCAGAATCTCATTGTCTTTTGGGGTTGGCGTTGCGATCTCTCGCAATTTCAAAACGTCAGGCGAACCATATTCAGTGTAGGTAATAGCTTTCATTTTGAAATCCTTTATGAGGCTTCTTTTGCACGAAGTAAAGTGACACCCAGCCCCATGAACCAAACGATTTGGGTGATGCCATACACTCCTGTCAGATCGCTCAGACCTGGAAATACAGAAACAATTCCGATAGATCCGATAAATATGCCCAGGAGGTTCAGGGCTTTGGGTAATTTGTTTGTGCTCAGACCTACAAGGCTGATGAGTAACGTCCACACGCCGCCGAGGATTTCACCATTCCCATTTCCGATGCCGTTCGTGGCAATGGTCTCAACGGTGATTAAGGTCAGGGCTGCCTGCTCTGGGTCTGTGCCATAAAGAGATACAACGGGGGCGATACCTGCATTGGAGATCATACCGCTGGCGATCAGGGAGCCTGCCCATATCAGACCCATGGTCGTTGCGATCTTTGTCAATGCCGGTGCGGAGGGGCTGAGCCGTTCATGCAAAGCCAGGGTCAATACCACCAGAAAAATCCCGAAGAAGACGTACATCAGAAGGTTGGTCGAATAGAACATCGCTTGCTTTTCGACCAATAGACTTAATTTCTGGTCAATGTTTGTGATGTTTAGATAATCGAGCACAACCATGAATATGGTAATTCCGGTTATGTAGGCAGCTGCCAGATAAAATGCAGCGTATCCGCCAAATTTGTTTAAAGTTTTCATTTTTCAGCTCCTTCAGGTTCATATGAAAATACTTCTTGCAACGGCACGCCAAAGGCGAGAGAGATGCGGAACGCCAATTCCAAAGAGGGGGCGTATTTTCCGCCTTCCAGTGCAATGATGGTTTGGCGCGTCACGCCGACTTTTTCCGCCAACTGCTCCTGGGTCATTTCGTTATTCTGGAACCGCAGTTTGCGGATATTGTTGCGGACTTGTCGCTTTTCCATGTCACAGCCCCCGACGGTAGAGGGTGATCTTGGCAATATCCCCGGCGATCTCAGCCAGGATCCCAAAGGCAAAGATCGTGCTGATCATCAGCAGCGGCGGCTGACCGAAGATGAAGGCGAGAATGGAACTCAATACACCAATGGAATACGTGATGTATTCGATGCGAATGCCCTTTAGCTCGATGAGATGGTCCCGCTCATCCGTGATGAAGCGCGGGTCTTCATACTTCCGTGAGCGGATCGCTTCCACAATGGAGAGGATGATATTCGTCAAAATGCTTCCGATGATCGTGACCAGAATGGTTGCAACGATCACGACCAGCCACAAAGCGTAAAGCCTGTTGGCGACCCAGTCGCCTGATTGGATGATGGGGAACAGGTTGAAAAAATAGTAGGCAAGGATGAGCAGGTGACTGACCATCGCTACGGTGATATTTTTCTCTTGGTACGACATTTTTTACTCCTGTATGCTTTAGTATTCATAATGTACGCTATAACTTACATTAAGTCAATACCTTTTTACATACCGATTGCCTTCTTTTGTGATCCCTCTTGACAGACAATAATAAACACTGTATATTTACACCGTAAATTAAAGTAGTTCGAAATTTATTTTGTCCGCATTATGGAGCCAACATGGTCAGACCCAGCAAGAAAACCCAAATACCCAATCTTCAGGAAGCCATCAAGGAAACGGCGTGGAAGCAGATCGCCGAGACGGGTGCGGCGGCGCTGTCGCTGCGGGCGATTGCGCGCGAACTCAAGATCACCGCGCCTGCCATCTATAACTATTTCCCAGATCGGGATGCGCTGGTAACCGCCCTGATCATAGATGCCTATACTTCCTCCGGGGATTATCAGTTCGCTTCACGCGACGCCCAGGCAGGGGGCGACCTGGTGGAGCGTTTACGCGCGATTGGCTTTTCCTACCGACAATGGGCGTTGGATTATCCGCAGCGTTATCAACTGATCTTCGGCACGCCCATCCCTGGTTACCAGGCACCGATGATGGAAGTGTTGCCATCCGCGGCGCGTTCACTAAGCGCGCTCGTCAGTGTTATCGAGGAACTGCGCATAGTCAATAGATTGAACGCCGACGGGTTTCCCGCGGTTCAACCCGGTTACGAGCAGATGTTCGACGTCTGGCGCGGTTTTGCGGGGGATTACGATATCTTCTCGCTTTCGATTGCCATGATCATCTGGAGCCGCGTGCATGGGTTAGTCTCATTGGAAGTTGCGGGCAATATGCCGCCCTTCGGCGTGGATGGTTCTGCGCTGTACCGTTATGAAATCGAATCCATTATCGGTCAATTTATAAAGTAAAGAGGAGTTTATATGCCTGCAAATCACGTTGTATTGGGGACAGGCGCAATCGGACGCGCCATAATGATGGAGTTGACGACACGCGGAGAATCCGTGCGCATGGTGAACCGCTCGGGCAAGATGGACGAAGTCCCTGCCGGGGTGGAGGTGGTGGCGTCGGATGTGTATGACCCGGCAAAGGTCAGGGAAGTGACGCTCGGCGCGAAGGTGGTGTATCAGGCGTCGCAGCCGGAATATACCGAATGGGTGGAGAAATTCCCTGCCATGCAACAATCCATTATTGACGGGTTGACCGGCGGCAATGCCAAACTGGTCATCGTCGAAAATCTGTACATGTACGGGGATGTGAATGGCACTCCAATAACGGAATATCTTCCGCATAACGCGCATACCCGTAAGGGAAAAGTGCGTGGTGAGATCAGCAATTCTGCTTTTGAAGCGCATCGTGCCGGAAAGGTGCATGTGACCTCAGCGCGTGGGTCTGATTTCTTCGGTCCGTGGGGGTTGCCGACTGCGGCAATGGGCGAGCGTACGTTTTACCCGATGCTGCATGGCAAGGCAGCAAGCCTGCTTGGGAATATTGACCTGCCGCACACGCATACCTATGTGCCCGACTTTGGCAAGGCGTTGGTCATTCTCGGTGAGCGTTCTGAGGCGGATGGGCAAGCCTGGCATGTACCGAACGATAATCCGCAGATCAGCCAGCGTGAAATGGCGCAGATGATTGCGGATGAAATGGGACTCCCTCTGAAAGTGAGCGCGATGGGCAAGACCATGATGTGGGTCGGCGGATTGTTCATCCCTGTTGCAAAGGAAACCGTTGAAATGATGTATGAGTTCGAGAAACCCTTCATCGTCGATTCGAGCCGCTTTGAGTCTACATTTGGCATGAAAGCCACGCCGATGAAGGAAGCGATCAAAGAAACTGTGGCTTGGTATAAGAGCCATCCAGAGAAGAAGTAAACAGGTAGACAGGTAGACAAGTAGACAAGTAAACAAGTAGACAGGTAGACAAGTAAACAAGTAGACAAGTAGACAAGTAGACAAGTAGACAAGTAGACAAGTAGATAAGTAAGCAAGGAGAGAGAGTTTATGATTATTTTTAATTCGCTTATGGCAAGTTTGCATCATCTTGCGGCATTTACGCTGACGGCGTGCTTGGTGTATGAGTTCATTGCATTTCGTCGATCACTGACAGCTGGCGAAGTCCGCCGCATTCAACGAGTGGACTTATGGTATGGAATTTCTGCCGGGGTTCTACTGGTGGCGGGTCTGTTACGGGTTTTCTATTTCGAGAAAGGCGCAAGTTTTTACAGCGCCAACCCCATGTTCTGGATCAAAATGACATTGTTCACGGTCGTCGGTCTGCTCTCGATCTATCCGACGATTCGCTACATCCGCTGGGGAACAGTGAGTGAAAGCGCGACGTTTGAAGTTCCGGAGGAAGAACACAACCGCATTCGATGGATGTTGAATTTGGAGATCGTTGGGCTGGCGCTGATTCTCTTTGCGGCACCTGCTATGGCGCGTGCCATTGGTATGAACTGACGCCTGCTATTTCTTGTGCTTCTCGATATGGTTTGAGATTTCCCGCCGGAATCGCTCTTCGGAAAAACGAGCCGCATTCTCAGATGCGGCTTTGCTATTTAATTTCACGGACTCGAATTTCAAGACCGCTTCGACCATCCCGGACTCGGTCTGGTCGTTGAATAAAATACCGGTTTCCCCGTCGTGGACGATTTCCGACGCGCCGCCTTTTTTATAGGCAATGACGGGGCATCCCGCTGCCTGCGCCTCTGCCATGGCAATGCCAAAATCCTCGGTTGCCATATACACAAAGGCTTTTGCTTTGTTCATCAAGTCTGTTACGACCGCATCGGTTTGATAACCCATGAGTTTGATATTGTCTTTTGCCATTCGGCGGATTGCTGGCATGTCGGGACCGTCACCGACGATGACCAACGGAGAGCCCAAGGCGTTAAATGCCTTGACGATTTCAATGCCCATTTTGTATGGAACCAGTCGTGAAACGAACAGGTAATACTCATCGCGCTCATTAGCTGAATTAAAACGCTGCAAATCCACGGGTGGATAAATTACCTGCGACTCGCGCCCCCAGGCTTCATGGATGTGGGACGCCGTCCAGTGTGAATTCGCGATCAGCGAATCGGACCGGGCTGAGGCAGAAGCGTCCCACTGGCGTAGCAGGTTCAGGGTCCCGAGTGCGGCGAGGCGGATGAGAGGGTTGGTCAAGCCGTGCAATTTCAGGTAATCATCCCGCATATGCCAGGCGTATCGCATCGGCGTAGAGATGTAGGAAATATGCGCCTGGCGCGCATGGGTTTTTACCCCATGCGCCACGGCATGTGAAAGCGAAAAAACAAGGTCGTATTTGCCCACGTCCAGCGATTCGATGGCGAACGGCATGACTGGCAAAAATTTGCGATAATGACGTTCGATGCGGGGGATATTCTGCAAAAAACTTGCGCGGACCTTGAGGTTTTTTAGTTCCGTGTTCTCGAAATTTTTCGGGAAGTGAGTCAGTGAAAAAACATCGGCATCCGGAAAAAGGCGCAGTAACTGCGCAAGCAATCGCTCGCTGCCGCCGAACGTGCTCAACCATTCATGGACGATGGCGGTCTTCATTTGCGACCGTCCGCGTAAACTGCGGTACCAATAAGAAAAAACATGACCGGCGACGGATTATAATTGCAAACAGGATCGCGCGGATTACTTTAGCGTTGTGAATACCCTTATTCCCCCTCCCTTTTCACGCTTCTTTCGTTCAGGAGCGCGTATTTTTTTTGCGGCTTCCATTGTGCTTGCCCCGTTTCGTTATCGGGCGAGCCTGTGGGCACGCCCATTTCATCCGGTATATTCCGATTACACGGATTTCTTGCTATCGGCTGGCGATGTGGCGGTTTTTTTTACGCTTGTATTTTGGGCATGTTCTTTGCTCGTCCAACCTCGCAGGGTAAAACCGGGGAACCCGCTGGTATTTGCCCTGTTGACCGGTTTGACCGTCGCCGCCTGGGTCTCCACACTTGGGAGTTTCGACCCGGTTGCGAGCCGGTATCATTCGGTTCGATTCGTCCTCCTGCTGTTTTATTACCTGTTTATTGTGAACGAGATTACCTCGACCTGGCTGTTGGTCGTTCCGGTTTTTATTCAGGCAGGGGCGCAGGCGTTGATCGGCGTCGGACAATTTTTTGCCCAATCCTCGCTTGGGCTTCAGATCCTTGGCGAACACGTCCTCGATCCGCTCGTCAGTGGGACAAGTATCATCCCGGTTCACGGCGGACGGATTTTACGCGCATACGGGCTGACAGACCACCCAAACATCCTTGGCGGCTGCCTGGCGTTCGCGCTTGCGATTCTGCTGGCGGTCGTTGTTTATGGAGAACGCCGAAAGTCCCTGCCCGCCTCGGCTGCGGTCCTTTTGCTCTTCCCCGCCCTGCTGCTCACATTTTCACGTTCTGCCTGGCTTGGTTTTTTTGCGGCAGGCGCCTTCCTGTTCGGTTCCGCGCTTTTCTCCCGCAAATGGGATTCGGCGATTCGAACAGCCCTGCTTGGCGCGGCTTGCCTGGCTGCCATTACGCCCCTTTTGCTAAGAGACGGTTCGGTTTTTGGAAAACGCTTCAACGGCGGCGATGTGACGGGAGACGCGCCAATGGCAGAACGGGCTTTCCTGATGGAAAAGGGAAACACGCTCTTTGTGGAACACTCCGCCATCGGTGTGGGGTTGGGCGCCTCGCCCCTCGCCATGAAGATGAGATTCGAGGAATTTCCACTGCCATACCAGCCCCCGCATTTCACCCTGCTGACAGTCCCGCTTGAGACCGGTGTTTTCGGCGGCGCCTTCTACCTGCTGCTCTTTATCTACCCATTCGCAGATTTTATCCTCCGGCGAAAAATCTACCTCCATACCCCGGCTGGCATGGGAGTCCTGGCGCTCCTGCTTGCAATTTCGGTCGTTAGCCTGTTCGATTACCATACCTGGTATTACCTGCCCGGGCGCATCTGGCAGTGGCTGGCTTGGGGCTTGTATTCGCAGGTTTCTGCAAGGATGGGATAGCGGATCATGCCTGAATACCTGCTTGCTCCCGTCCTCGTCGGCTACTCCCTTGTTGCGGCGGCATTAATTCTCTACGTTTCGAATTTGTTTTACCTGATTCTGGCGGGCGCGAAGAATCGCGGAAAACTGCGAGACGTCCGTCCCACAATGGAAAACGCGCCGCCCTTTGTCACCGTCCAACTGCCGGTTTACAACGAATGGTACGTGGCAGGGCGCCTGCTCGAAGCCTGCGCCGGTTTGGAGTATCCCCGCGACCGGTTCGAAATTCAGGTTCTCGACGACTCAACCGACGAAACCGCCTCCATGATCGCGGATATGGTTAAGGAGCTTCAAACCCGCGGCGTGAACATCCTCCACCTTCACCGGACCAACCGCCAGGGATTCAAAGCCGGGGCGCTCGCAAAGGGACTCGAATCGGCAAAAGGCGAATTCATCGCCATCTTCGACGCCGACTTCCTGCCCCAAAAAGATTTCCTCTTGAAGATGATCCCCCGCTTTGAACAAAACACCGCGTTCGTGCAGGCGCGCTGGGAACACCTGAACCGCGATTATTCGCTCCTGACCCTCCTGCAATCCTTCTCCCTCGACGCGCATTTCGCCGTTGACCAACTTGCCCGTTCGAGCGGCGGTTTCGTCTTCAACTTCAACGGCACGGCGGGAATCTGGCGCAAGTCCGCCATTCTCGATGCCGGTGGATGGCACGCCGATACCCTGACCGAAGACATGGACCTTTCATACCGCGCATTTTTACGCGGCTGGCAGGCGGTCTACGCCGGCGACGTCGAAGCCCCAGCCGAACTGCCGGTGAGTTTTACCGCCTACCGCCGCCAGCAATATCGTTGGGCGCGCGGAAGCCTGGAATGCGCCATCAAATACCTCCCCATCATCTGGCGCGGAAATTTTCCCCCCGCCCAAAAACTGCAAGCCACCTTTCACCTGACCGGATACCTGCTCCACATGCTAACCGTCCTCCTGATGTTCTTTTACCCGCTGCTTTTGCTTTTTGCCCGCAATTACCCAACCCTGCTTGCCCCGGTCGGCATCGGGCTGCTGATGAACTTCCTCGCCCTGGCTCCCGCCGTCTATTTCATTTCCGCGCAGCATTTTTTGAAAAGACGCTGGCTGTCATCCCTGCCCCTGGTTTTCATGCTCTCCATTCTTGCCTCCGGCATGGTCCTGAACACCATGCGCGCCCTCATCCAAATCCTTCAGGGGCAGGTCGTTCCATTCGAGCGCACGCCAAAGTTCGGCATCACCGACCGGTCGCAATCGTGGCGCGGCAGGCGATACCTCATCCGCTTCGATGCGCTCATCCTCTTTGAAATTGCCCTGGGCGCCTTCAATCTTTGGACGGCATGGATCGCCTGGGACTCGGGCTATTATTTGATGATGATCTATGCCTTTTTCTTCGCCCTGGGCTTGTTCTACTTCTCGACCGCCACCTTCATCCAATCCTTGTCTCTCCGCTTCTCCCGCGACCGTCAGCCCGTCTCTGCCTAAAGGACTTTTATCTTGTCTGTCACCGGACTCTCCCCATCCATCTCCGCCGCGGTCGATTCCCCCATCGAAATGGCGGTTCTCGAAACGCTGGCGTATTCGGATATTTTCGATTACCCGCTTTCGCTGGAGGAATTAATGAGATATTTGCCCATCCCCGCAGACCGCGACGCGCTCAAGAATCAAATCGCCGCGATTCCGTCCGTCGCCCGCGACGACTCAACCGGCTTTTATCATCTTGCCGGGCGGGGAAACATCATCGCCGTTCGCCGGGCTCGCGAAGCCGCCTCCCGCAGTTCTTTCAACCGCGCCCTCGCATACGGAAAGATTTTGGGGCAATTCCCCTTCGCCCGCATGGCGGCGATGACTGGCTCGCTTGCCATGTTGAACCTCTCCGCGAATGCCGACATGGACTTCATGCTCGTCACCGCCCCCAACCGCCTGTGGATCGCCCGCGCCTTGGCCGTCACCTTCGGCAGGCTGATGCGCCTGACCGGCGACCGCATCTGCGTAAACCTGCTTGTTTCAGAAAATTCCCTGGAATGGAGCCGCCACGACCTGTATTCCGCCCGCGAGATGGGACAGATGATTCCCATTTCTGGCATGACGGTCTATCGCCGCCTGCGCGAATCGAATCCCTGGGTCGCATCCTTCCTGCCGAACGCCGGGTTCGCGCCGGGGCATTCCCCGGATACCCCCCGCCAATCAGGCTCCCGGCTGCAACGGTTTCTCGAACTCTTGCTGCCCGAAACACTCGCCGCCCGCCTGGACTCGCTGCTGATGGATTTCCAACTTCGCAGGATCATCCGCGAATATGGGCAGGGGCTCGAATCGAATTTCACCATTGATTTGTGCCAGGGAAATTTTCACAACCATCGCACGCGGACGGATGACGCCTTTCAGGCGCGGTTGGTCTCTTTGGGTATAACGCCGCGGGAGGATTTTGAGCAATGAAGAAGGCGCTGTTTGGACAATCCTACTACCTGCGCTTTGACCCGAAACTTTGGCGGGCAATGCAGCCATATCCGCCGCTGGGGACGTTGTACGCGGCAGCCTACATCCGTGAGAAGGGATATGAAGTGGCGCTCTTCGATGCCATGTTGGCAGAATCTGAAGAGGAATGGGCGAAGTCGCTTGACGAACACAAGCCGAGCTATGCGGTGATTTACGAAGATAATTTCAACTATCTTTCCAAGATGTGCCTTTTGCGGATGCGCGAAGCCGCGTTCACGATGATTCGAATGGCAAGGCAGCGCGGGTGCGTGGTCGTCTTATGCGGGGCGGATGTCACCGATCATTACGATAAATATCTCGAACAGGGCGCGGATTACTGCATCCTCGGCGAAGGCGAAGAAACACTTGCAGAACTGCTGGACCAGTTATCGGCGGGGAAAGAGCCGGGGAACATTCCCGGTATCGTATCGCGTGTCTCATATCCTGTTCCCCTCACCCCATCCCGCCGCCCCGACATCAAAAATCTCGACGCTCTCCCATTCCCCGCGTGGGATTTGGTTGACATCCAAAAATACAAAAAGATTTGGTACGAAAAGCATGGTTATTTTTCAATGAATATGGTCACCACGCGCGGCTGCCCGTATCACTGCAATTGGTGCGCCAAGCCGATCTGGGGGCAGCGTTACAACTCGCGCTCGCCGGAGAATGTGGCGGCGGAGATGAAATGGCTCAAAGATAATTTTGCGCCGGATCATATCTGGTTTGCCGATGATATTTTTGGCTTGAGGCCCAATTGGGTGGAGCGGTTTGCGGATCTGCTCATGGAGAACGATGCGGTGATTTCCTTCAAGTGCTTAAAACGTGCAGATTTGGTCACCGAGGAAACAGCGGCGGCGCTGGCAAAGGCGGGCTGCAAGATCGTGTGGGTCGGCGCGGAATCCGGTTCGCAAAGGATATTGGATGCGATGGACAAGGGCGATAAGGTCGAAGATATTTATCGCGCGGCTGAACGATTACATGCCAATGGCATTCAAGTGGGATTCTTTTTACAGTTCGGCTACCCCGGTGAGACATGGGACGATGTGCAATTGACCTTGAAAATGGCGCGCGAATGTATGCCCGATGATATTGGCGTTTCTGTTTCTTATCCTCTGCCGGGGACGAAGTTCTACGAACGCGTGAAATTGGAACTGGGCGAAAAACAAAACTGGGTCGACTCGGACGACCTTGCCTTGCTCTATCGCGGTCCTTTCCCGCAGGAGTTTTATCGCATCCTGCATGGGCGGGTGCATCATGAATTTCGCCTGCGCAAGGCGTGGCGGAATTTTGAAATGCGCGGCATGGCGCTTTCGCCGGTCTACCTGCTGGGCTGGGCGCGGGCAGAGATGCGCCTGCGGTCGTTCAACCGGTGACCGGGATGTTGAAGAACATCGCATGGACGGTATCCTCCCGGTATGGGGCGCAGGGACTGGGGTTCGCCTCGAATATTCTCCTGGCTCGCCTGCTTGGCGCGGATGGGTTTGGCGAGTACGCGCTGGCATCCGCCGTCTTATTGGTTGGAAACGCGTTTACCAATTTCGGCATGGATATGATTCTGATCCGCAAGGTATCGGTGACGGATGTGCCGTGGTTGTTGACTGATGGTTTGGGCGGGCAATTATTTCTATCCCTGGTGTATAGCGGTTTGGTCTTTTGGGCGGGGGAATTTTTGCCCGTGCCATTTTCTGTAAAGTTTTATACCCTGGCGCTTTTTCCGCTATCCTTCTATTCGATCTTTACTATTGCGGTCCGTGCGCGCAGCCAGATGGCGCTGTACTCGGTTGCCCAGTTATTAACAGCGGTGTTACAGTTCTTCGCCGCGCTTGTCTTGTGGGCAGCCGGTGGCGATACTTTGTTCTTGATCTCCGCTCTGCTGCTGGCGCATGTGTTGTCGGCATTGTGGACAGGCGGGCATATCCCGTTTCGATTGGAGTATCTTTCACCGGTGCGTTCTTTTATGTTGTTGCGCGAATGCCTGTCCATGGCGGCGATCGGCACGCTGCGGTTGGTCTATGAAAAAATACCCGTCGCGGTCCTGCCTGCCTTGTCGGGTCTGCCTGCCACCGGCATGTTCTCTGCCGCCCTGCGCCTGACCGACGCTGGAAAACTCGGTCATCTTTCGGCGTTCACGGCGTTGTACCCTGAGATGACAAGGGATGAGAGCTTTGGGAGACAAAATACCGGTTTGAGGTCGTTATCTGTGATCGCCGTTTTGGTTTCGTTATTCCTTTTCTTGTCCGCCGACCCCGCGTTGAAATTTTTATTTGGCGATGAATTTGTGACCGCCGTGCCCGCGCTGAGAATTTTGGCGTGGGTCGTCCCGGCGTATGTATTTGTCACCTATATGTCTTTGGGGTTGGTGGCAATCGGGCGGGAGCGAGCGGCGCTCGATCCGCTTTTGGCGGCATTGGCAGTTCTTGTTTTATTATTGGCGTTCCTGACAAAACCATTCGGCATAACGGGTTCTGCGCTGGCGGTTCTATCTGCCGAGATCGTTCACGCGTTTTTGTTGTGGCGTCAGTGGAGGCGGCATGTCGTTTCCGAATTTTCCTGAAAAATATCGCGGCGAGGCGGTCATGCGTCCGCAGGATACGATCGCCATGCGCAAAAAGTTTGGGAGGTTTCCGAACGTTTCGGCGCCGGAAGGCATGATCTTGTGTTTGAAGAATGACCTGCCCCGGCAGTTGCGCTGGCGGATCCCGGTTCGGAAGGTGGGCAATATCTTTGGGGAGGTTCATCTCATCCGCGCCTCTGGCAGACGGGTGGGCGTGCTCTCCAACTTTGGCATTGGCGCGCCGGTGACGGCTTCGCTGGCAGAAGAACTGATCGCCTGGGGGGTGAAGCGTTTTGTTTTGCTTTCATGGGGCGGGGCATTGCAGACCTCGCTGAATGTGGGCGATATTGTCGTCGCTGAACGAGCCGTGCGCGACGAAGGCGTGTCGCATCATTATATGCCTTCTGAAAAATTTATCGGCGCAGATGAAAGTCTGACTGCCCGGTTGAAAAAGAATCTTCCGTCTGCGGTGACCGGCTCTACATGGACGACCGATGCGCCGTATCGCGAGACACGCGAAGAGATCGCGCAGTACCAAGCCGAAGGGATTCACGTCGTTGAAATGGAGATCGCCGCATTGTACGCGCTGGCAAAGGTGCGTGGTGTTCAGGCATCTGCTGTAGTGGCGGCGGCGGATAAACTGGCGAATTTGACATGGGAGATGCCCGGGGACATGAAGCGGATTAATCGTTCAATTGAGCTGATGTATCGCGCCGCCATTCAGACTTTAAGCGAGGACGTGTGAAGTTAATTTGTCCGCGCTGCAAGGGTGAGTTAAGGCTTGCAGCGCCTGACCAACTGCAATGTGAGAAAGACGCGCTGGCCTTCCGTCAAGTAGATGGAGTCTGGCGATTTCTGCTGCCGGAGCGCGAGTCATATTATGCGCGCTTCATCGCGGACTATGAAGCGGTTCGGCGCTTCGAGGGTAGATTTTCAGCCGATGCCTCCTACTACCGCGCCCTGCCGTTTGCCGATCTTAGCGGGCGCTTTTCAGCGGATTGGAAAATTCGCGCGGCAAGTTTTCGCATGTTGGAAAAACTCCTGCCGAAACCTTCCGCTGTGCTGGACCTCGGCGCGGGCAATGGCTGGCTCTCGAATCGATTGGCGTTGAACGGGCATGATGTGTGCGCGGCGGACCTGCTCGTCAATGCGGAAGATGGGTTGGGCGCATGGCGAAATTACGAATCTGCTTTTTTGCCATTGCAGGCGGAGTTTTCGCGTTTGCCATTTGAAGATGCTTCCGCCGATGTTGTGGTATTCAATGCGTCATTGCATTATGCGGAACGATACGAAGAGACCCTTGCTGAAACGTTGCGCGTGATGAAGCGGGACGGTTTGTTGGTGGTGATGGATTCGCCTGTATACCAAAAAGCGGACTCGGGCGGGCGGATGGTGGCAGAACGCAAGGCTGACTTTTTGGCGCGTTATGGCTTTGCATCTGATTCGATCCAAAGCGAGGGATTTTTGACCCATGACCGGATGCGCGGGTTGGGTCAACGTTTGGGTGTGGCATGGCGGCATCATGTTCCAGCGTATGGGCTGAAGTGGGCGTTGAAGCCGTTTTGGGCGCGCCTGCGAGGCGGGCGGGAACCGGCTCAGTTTGGGCTGTGGGTGGGGCGGCGTTTGAAACCCGGCGGGGCTGCCCCGCGTATATGAAAATGCTGTTACGATTCGCGTATCTCATCATCGTCTCACAGGAGAAATAATCATGAGCAAATCAGGTCGTTCTCAACTCGCTCTGGGAGTCATTCTGCTTCTTATCGGCGGATGGTTCCTGCTTAACCAGGTTAACCCCCAATTCAGGAACTTCTTCGAGCCGTACATCGAATGGCCCGTCAACATGCTGTTGATCGGCGCGGGCATCCTGATTATCGGGCTTCTCACCGGTTCGCCCGGCTTGGCGGTTCCTGCCGCAATCGTTGCCGGACTCGGCGGGATTTTCTATTACCAGGAAACCTCGGGCAACTATAACTCGTGGTCGTATATGTGGGCGCTCATCCCGGGGTTTGTCGGCGTTGGGACGCTCATACAGGGTTTGCTTGGCGAGAACACGGCATCCAACCTGAAACGCGGGCTGAACCTGATGGTGACCAGCGCGGTGTTGTTTCTGGTTTTCGCGGCGTTCCTGGGCGGCTGGAACATCCTGGGCGATTTCGGTCCCGCTGTTCTGCTGATCCTGCTCGGTCTTTATGTGCTTGGCAGCGGTCTGTATAAGACCTTTCGTAAGCGGGAGGAATAGATGAATCGCAACCAGTTATTTTGGGGCGCGGCGTTGCTTTTGGTCGGCGGTTTGATGCTTGCCGGCGAGATGGGCGTCCGCCTGCCGAACGGCAATTCGTTAATGAGTTTGTTCTGGCCTCTCCTGCTTATTGGGCTGGGAGGGTGGGTGATTGCGTCGGTGTTTTTTCGCGGCACGCATGAGACTGAGTCCGCACGCATTGATACACAGGGCGCGCATGAAGCGCTTGTGCGCATCGATCATGGGGCGGGGGAGTTCCGCCTGCACAGCGGCTCATCGGGGAATGACCTGCTTAACGGGACCTTCGCCGGCGGACTGGAATCAAATGTCTCTCGAAACGGCGACAGGCTCGAGGTCCGTTTGAGACCCGCGAACGATTTTTTTCCCCTGCCGCCATTTGGCTTCCACAACCAGCGCGATTGGGATGTTTCGTTCAACCCATCCATCCCCAGCAGGCTGGACATGAACATGGGCGCGAACAAATCCGTGATCGATCTCAGCGATTTGACCATTACGGATATCAAGTTAAAATCGGGCGCGAGTGAAACGACCATGACCCTGCCCGCCCGCGGACGCCTCACTGCCGACTTTGAGATTGGCGCGGCGTCTTTGACCATTATCGTGCCGGAGGGTGTGGCGGTCCGCGCGAGCGCTGCCATGGGCGCGGGGGATTTCTCGATGGATAGGACGCGCTTCCCGTCGAAGGAATCGCCGGATTTCGCCAGCGCGGTCAATGCGGTGGATATTCACGTCCGGGGCGGCGCGGCTTCGGTCAGGGTGCGATAGGAGATAACATCATGAAACGATTCGATCCACGTATCATCATCGGTTTGCTTTTGCTTGCCGGGGGCGGGCTTGGGCTGGCGCAGGCTCTTGGATATCTGGAAAATGCCTCGTCCTATTTCTGGGGCGGCGCGTTTCTGTTGGGCGGGCTTGCATTCCTCTCGCTTTTGTTCGGCGGCAATTGGTGGGCGGCCATCCCCGGGTTTACCCTTTCGGCGCTGGGTGTTTTGATCCTCCTGCCCGAATCGCTGGATGAGATTGGCGGCGCGGTCTTTCTTGGAGGCATCGCCCTCTCTTTTTGGTATGTATACGTTACCGACCGGGCGAACCGTTGGTGGGCGATCATCCCCGGCGGAGTGCTTACCGCGCTTGCGCTATTGATCCTCGCTTCGACGTATTTTGAAGAATATTCCGGCATGATCGTCCTCGGAGGCATCGGCTTGACGTTTTTCATCGTCTACCTGACCAGCCCGGTCGAACGATGGTGGGCGTTGATCCCCGGCGGGGTGCTGGCAACATTGGCTGGCGTGACGGTTGCCGCCGAACGCTTCGGCGAATTTCAAACCGCCGGATTTTTTTTCCTGGGGCTTGCAATGACCTTCCTTTTGGTCGCCCTGCTGGCAAGGATGAGTTGGGCATATTGGCCCGCGCTCATCCTTGGAATTATGGGCGCGCTCGGGCTTGCCTCCTTGATGGATGTAGCCAATTACGTCTGGGCGATTGCCTTGATCGTCATCGGCGGGTTCATGATTGTCCGGGTTTTCGCCAGGCGGGCATAGCCGATATCTCCATATATGAAAACAGCCCTCGACTGAGGGCTGTTCGATTCTTGCGGGCGCGGCGTTGACGAAAACCTACCTGCTTTCAGACACACGGATCTCGGGGAAGAATTGATGGACTGTCCCTTCCACCCAGCCGTGCAGAGTGGCAGGCAGCAATGGGCAGTTCAGGCAGGCGCCCCCCAGGCGGACCTTCAACTCGTCTTCGACAAGCGACACGAATTCAACCGTCCCGCCGTGGAATTGCTCGATGTAGGCGCTCAGGTTTTCGAGCAGTTGGCGGACCTGCGATTCGCGGGTGGAGACTTCCAGGTTCATGGCGTATTCCTTTCCGTTTTACAGGTATTGTTGAATTTGCTGGTGGGCATTCTTCCAGCGGGGCGAAACATTCAAAGCCAGGCGGTCGATGAGGGTACTGCCGGTTTCAGGATCGTCGGCAACCAGGCTCAATAAGGCGCTTCTGCGAATGCGGATCGTTTCAAGTTCAATGTCACTGATGACGCTGGAGGTATATCTCTTACCGCCGATCACCGCCGACCAGCCAAAGATGTCGCCTTCCTTTAAGCGCGTGATTGTAATCTGCGGCGCATCGTAGGGTTTGTAAACAATCGAAACCCGCCCCTTGAGAATCAGATACAGGTAATTGGGCGGGTCTCCCTGCTCGAAAACGACCGTATGTGGCGGGCAGGAAAAACTGTCGAACAGCGCCGCCAGTACCGATGCCTGTTTTTGTGAAAATCCATCAAAGAGGGGGATGACTGGTAAAACATCCAGCATCGAGACATGTTAATCCTTGGGCGGAGAGCCTGCCAGTATCATCCTTCTTGCATCAGATGACATTTGTCCTGTTTTTAATTTTCTGAAAATGTCGTGAGTTATACTTTGGCTGGGTTTTCAAATTTTATGTCTCAATTATCGAACCAACCTTCCCCGGGGCGGCTGCTTGCCCTGATCATGATCGGATGTGGATTTCTGGCATTGGGTGTGGCGTTCATGCTGAAGCCGGAGGATGCGCCTTTCGCCTCATCCTCCCAGGATTTTTCGACGATTCCCGTTGAAGTGGACCTGCCTGCTCCAGACCTGACCCTCACCACCGTGGACGGCTCGCCCGCATCCCTCGCCGATTATCAGGGGAAGGTGGTTTTGGTCAACCTGTGGGCGACATGGTGCCCGCCCTGCCGTGAAGAAATGCCGGCTTTGCAGGCGTTCTATGAAGAACACCGCTCGAACGGGTTTGTCCTGATCGCCATCGACCAGGGTGAAACAGAAAAGGAAGTCGTTCCCTTTATGGAGGAATACAGCCTGACCTTTCCGGTCTGGCTCGACCCTGCCAGTATGGCTGGCGCGGCGTTCAACACGATGAACCTGCCCAGTTCGTATGTGATCGACCGGACAGGGCGCATCCGCCTGATGTGGATCGGGGGAATCTCGAGAAGAAACCTCGATGCCCATGTGCCGGGCATTATTTTTGAAGATTCGTAGCGGCGTTGCCCAACCCACCCTGCGCGGCTGTCATCAAAATTCCATCGAGTTCAACAGTTCCTTGAGCGCCATCAACTCCTCCTTCGAGAGAGTTACGCCCTTGCCCATCTTGCTGTGATCCGCAGACCAGTCGCGCAGGTCGTACTTCGGATCGCGGTCGTTCCAACTGATCAGGTTGAGTTCCTTCGCCCAGCCCGAAGCGGACTTGGATAACACGGCAATGTTCTTGATGATTTCGTATTTGATCTCTGTCATTTTGATTCTCCATGATATAGACTGCGTTTCTCGAATTGGCGAACCCGCGTTGGGGCACTGGTTTGTGAACCGGTTCCACTTCAACCTTCACAAGCCCGACCCGCAGACCTTATTTTACTCCGCCCAGTCGTGAGCGTCTCCAACTTAAAGCTGCTTGAAAAAACCTTTAAATTGGCGTCTCCTTTTTATCGTATAATTGGATAAGGCAAGTCCAAATCGTTTAAAGGAGAAATACAAATGGATAACAAGGTATTACAAACCCCCGCTCGCCGTCTACATGAAGAACGGCAGGATCGACAACGACTTCTGGATCAATGTCATCGCCACCCTCATCGGCGGCGTCCCCGGCGTGATCCACGCGCTGTGGGTCATCCTGCGCTAGGTTCTGCGCGGACAATATAAAAAATCCCGCCGCCCCGCGATTTCAGCCGGGGCGGCGGGATTGGTATTAAGAGGAGTGTCTCGTCAGGGGCGTCGAAGACTGGGGTTGTTTCTTCTCCTTCTTCAACTTGCGCTTCTCCTTCAAATCATGCTGGGCTTTCTTTTTTTTCCCTTTCTTTTCCTTGTCGCGGTTGTGACCCATATCGGCTCCTTTCGCTGACGCCCTCCGATCAACGGCTGCATGGAGGGACAAATTCATCATATAACAAGTCTGCCCGAAACACAACCGCCCCCCGTACCAATCTCAATCATGGATGTTTTCCACCGCCGGTTGCGATTCATGCCCGGGGAGATGCCCGCCCGCCTCAGCCTGGTCCAGCACATTTTGGATGGCGCGGATCAACTCACGGGCGGCTTGTTCGCTCAACTCGACGGCGACTCGTGCCCCGAGACCCTGCGACTCATTCACGAAGTCGATGTTGAGCGCGTGTTCATACGGCGCATTGAAGGGATGGTCGTACGAGACATTGGCTTGGCTCAGCGGAAACCAGCCATTCAGTCCCTTGCCGCTGCCTTCGATCTTTACCTTTTCCACGATCATTGTACACATGTTGTTTTCCTTACGTCATTGCAAGCCGCGCTCTTGCTTTTGCGGCGAAGCAATCTTATAGTAAAAGCATGAGATTGTGTCGCACGGCGCCACGGCGACGCTTTGGGCGAAAGAGCGCCGCCCTCGCAATGACATTAACTTGATAAATACTTCTCCAAAAATGCCCAGACCTTCGCCCAGCCATCCACGGCTTGCGCCTGGCGGTACATCGCCGCATGGTAATAGAAAAATCCGTGCCCGGCGCCGTCGTAGCGGTGGAACTCATAGGTCTTGCCGTGCTTCTTCAACTCCGCTTCGTGCTGGTCCACCTGCGCGGGGGTCGGGCTCGAGTCGTCGTTGCCGAACAAGCCCAGAATGGGGCAGGGCAGGTCACGGGTCAGGTCGAGAGGCGCGACGGGCGTTTTTGCGTTCAAGGCTTCGGGCGGCATGACGATCCGCCCGCCCCAGCAATCCACCACTGCGTCGAATCCTTTTGCCTGGCAAGCCGCGAGATAGGCGTGTCTCCCGCCCGAGCATGTCCCGAAGATGCCGACCTTGCCGTTCGAGTAGGGCAGGGCGCGGATGAATTTCATTCCGCCTTCGAGGTCGCCCGCCGCCTGCGTCGTCTGCGATCCCGCCGTCTGCGCGGACTTTTGCCGCAACGTCCTCCGGCGTGCCGTGCCCGGCGCGGAAGTACAGATTCGGCGTGATGACGATGTATCCGCGCAGCGCGAATTTGAGCGTTGCTTCGCGATACCACTGATCCCAGCCGGGCATGTGATGCGCCAGCACCATTGCCGGGAAAGGACCATCTGCCAGCGGGCGCGCAAAGAAGGCGTTGATCGCGTCGCCGTTCGCGCCTTTCATTGTCACAGTTTCGGCGGTCAAGCCTTCGTGTATATCCGTCGTGTACATACTGCGCTCCTTGATGTATAACTGATGTTACGCGCCGGCAGCCAAGGGATTGCGGTTTTTCGCAAGCCCTGAAGCGCCCAATGCCGAGTATAGCACGGTGACATACTCCGACGAAAAGGCGGACTACGCCCCATGCGGGCGGGATGTTTCTAACTGACGTTACGCAGTGCGTCGCACCAAACGGGTCAGAGTGTCCAGCAAACAGGGCGAATCTTCTCGTGAGACTCAACTGTTTCCGGCTGGCGTGATGCACCCTCCGCGTAAGGTGAGTTTCTAAAATGGACTTTATCCGAAATTACCGTCCCGAAGGCGTCGCCGTGGCGCCGTGGCGACATGTTTTCGCGCAAATCAAAAGAAAAACGAAAGCCTTCGGGACGTTTTTCCTTATTACGGATAATGTCTAATATTTTCCACAATTTGCTGCCGTACGTTTCCTTCGCGAGGAAGCCTTAAAGGTCTTTACGAAGGAAAAACAGGCCTTTAGGGTTTGGGTTGTACGGTATAGAATTCCATGAAAAGGAAATTATGTCTGAGTTTATCCAATTGCATCTTCTTCTGCCCGGGCAGAAAGCCACCATTGCGCGCATCGGCGGCGCAGGCGCGTTGCGGCGGCGTTTCATCGAAATGGGCATCGTCAAAGGCGAGGTGATCGAGATCGAGCGCAGCGCCCCGCTCGGCGACCCGGTCGAATATTTCATTAAGGGCTATCACCTTGCCTTGAGGAAGGAAGAAGCCGCGCTGATCGAGGTGTTCCTGCATGACTAAGCTGACCTTTGCCCTGGCGGGCAACCCCAACGCGGGCAAGACCACCATTTTCAACGCCCTGACCGGTCTGCACCAGCATACCGGCAACTGGCCCGGAAAGACCGTCGAAAAGAAGGAAGGGGAGATCAATCACTGGGGCGAAGTCATCAAGATCGTAGACCTGCCCGGCTCGTACAGTCTCACCGCCTATTCCCCCGAGGAGATCATCGCCCGCGACTTCATCATCGAAGAACGCCCCGATGTGGTTGTGAACGTGGTGGATGCAAGCAACCTTGAACGCAATCTTTACCTGACTGTCCAAATCCTTGAATTGGACGTTCCGGTGGTGTTGGCGCTCAATATGATGGATGACCTGAAAAAAGCGGGCGGGCGGGTCGATGTGGAAAAACTCTCCCGCCTGCTTGGGGGTGTGCCTGTGGTCTGTGCCACGGCAAATAAAGGCGAGGGCATCTCCGAAATGATTCAAGCGGCGGTTCAAATTGCCAACCGGACTCAAAAGCCGTACGGTGACGATATAGAGGCATCTTCCGACTTTCGAACGACGGCGGGGGGAACGGCGTGAACATTTCCCAACCCTCTTTTAAACTGGATTATGGCGGCAAGATCGAACGCGAGATCGAAAAGTTGATTTCCGCCTTCGATGAATGCAATTTCGATACGGGTCGTTACCCCAGGCGTTGGCTTGCCCTCAAACTGCTCGAAGCCGACGAGGATGTTCTTGTACGGGTGCAGGCTGCGCCAAACGGGCAGAAGATTCTATCTGTGGCGCAGACGGGTTCCAAACACCTCCAGGATATGCTTGGAGACGAGGTCGATATGCTGGCCGCCGACCGCCGTTACGGCTTCATCAACGGCGTGGTGCGGCAGGCTCTTCAACGTCCGCGCCTCGACCGCATTACCCTGACCGACCGCATCGACGATATTGTCACACATAAGTGGTTGGGCTTGCCGGTTTTCTTTGCTGTCATGTATGTGGTCTTCCGCCTCGTGATCGATGTCTCCTCTCCCTTCCTCGATTGGACGGATGCCGTCATCAACGGTCCGCTGGCAAATTGGATTCGCCTCCTGCTCGACCTCGTCCCGCTCCCGGCGTGGATCCACTCCCTGGTCATCGACGGAATCGTCGCCGGGGTCGGAGGCGTGCTGGTCTTCGTCCCGGGGTTGTTGATCCTGTACTTCTTCCTCGCGTTATTGGAAGACTCGGGTTACATGTCCCGCGCCGCTTTTGTGATGGACCGCTTCATGCGTGTGGTGGGCTTGCATGGCAAATCGTTCATTCCCATGATCCTCGGCTTTGGCTGCGCCGTTCCGGCGATCTATGCCACCCGCACCATTGCCAGCCGCAGAGACCGCGTGCTCACGTCCCTGCTGGTCCCGCTCATGTCCTGCTCGGCGCGCCTGCCCGTCTATGTTGTCTTCGGTCTTGCCTTTTTCGGCTCACGCGCCGGGACGGTGATCTGGGCGATGTATGCGCTCGGGATTCTGGTCGCCATGCTGGCGGGCATGGTCTTCACGCGTACCATCCTCAAACCCGATGCCTCCTCCGCTTTTGTGCTCGAGCTCCCGCCCTATCGCCAGCCTTCGATGAAAAGTGTGTTGATCCACATGTGGGAGAACACGCGTGAGTTTGTCCGCAAAGCCGGGACGATGATCCTGCTCGCTTCGGTCTTGATGTGGTTTCTCCTCAACCTGCCCTGGGGCGTTGCCGACCAGCGCGATTCATATTTCGGAAAGGTCAGCGGCGCGATCTCGCCGGTCTTTGCCCCGCTCGGGTTTGGGAATTGGGAAACAGGCGGCGCGCTGGTGACAGGCTTCATGGCGAAGGAGATCGTCGTCAGCACCATGAGCCAGATCTATCTAAACGACCTCGAAGCGGAGGAATCCGCGCCGACGACCTTTGTCGAAGACCTGCCCGGCATCGTCCGCGGTTTCGGTGAGGCGTTCATCAGTTCCGGGCGGATCTTTCTGAGCATCATCCCCGGCGTGGACCTGGTGATGGACGAAACGGAGGTCGAAGACACAGTTTTGAGCATTGCCCTGCGCGAACGGTTTACGCCGCTCAGCGCGGTATCCATGCTTGTTTTCGTTCTGTTATACGTCCCCTGTGTTGCGACCCTTGGCGCGATCAAACAGGAGTTCGGCGCGTCCTGGGCGGTGACGTCAGCCGTCTATCAAACCGTGGTCGCATGGGTCGCGGCATTTCTCATCTATCGCGCCGGTCTCCTGCTCGGGTTTGCCTGACGATGTTGAACCAACTGGTTGACCTGCTTGCGCGCCAACGGGACGGCATGAGTCTTTCAGAGATCAGCCGCGCCCTGAATGCCCAGCCCTCGGCGGTCCAGTCCATGATCGAGTTGCTGGTGCGGAAGGGCAAATTGATCGAGATCGGTCCCGATGGAAAAGCCTGCGCCAACTGCGGCATGGTCTCGGATTGCAACCTGCTTGCCGCGCATGGCAAGCGGTATCTCCCTGCTCCCGTTTTTTTGGATGAAGAGATTCGCCTCACCCCGCCTTCCGCCTGATTCGCGTACCCAGACTCGGGTCAACGCCCGGATTCGACCGTTTTTCACACAGTATAATTTCGCCACGATAAATTGCGAGGAAATATGCCAGATTCCGAAGACAAGGAGTATTTGGTGACCCTGTTCGAGTATGCGCCTGTTTCACTTTGGGAGCAGGATTTCAGCCAGATCAAGAAAGAATTCGACAGGCTTCGCACGCAGGGGGTGAAGTCGCTCAACGCCCACCTGGTCATGCATCCTGAATTCGTCGATCAATGCATGTCGCAAATCCGTGTGGTGGATGTCAACCTGAAGACGCTCACGCTGCTGGCGGCGGATACGAAACAGCAATTGCTTTCGAATCTGGATCAGGTCTTTCGGGACGGGATGCGGCGTCACTTCCGCGACGAATTGCGCGCGCTCTGGAACGGCGATGTGGAATGGTCGGGGGAGGGTGTCAACTACACCTTAAGCGGCGAGCCGCTGGATGTCATCCTGCACTGGCGCATCCTGCCGGGGTATGAAGAGGGTTGGGAGCGGGTACTGGTCACCATCGAAAACATCACGGAGCGAAGACGGGCGGAGCGGCGCCTGCGCAGTCTGTTCGAGACCTCGCCGATCTCCCTGTGGGAGGAGGATTACAGCGCCATCAAGGCATATTTTGACTCTTTGCGCGCCCGGGGTGTGACGAGCCTTCAGGATCACCTGGAGGAACACCCCGAGGTTGTCCTGCACTGCGCAGGCTTGATAAAAGTTTTGGACGTAAACCAGCGCACGCTTGAACTGTTCGGCGCGCAGTCGAAGGAGTACCTGATCGCCAACCTGCCCCGCATCTTTCGCGATGAAATGGAGCGCCATTTTGCGAAGGAACTGGTCGATCTGTGGAATGGATCGCACTCCTACGAGCGGGAGGGGATCAATTACTCGCTCAACGGAGAACCGATCAACATCCTGTTGAACTTCAAGATCATGCCGGGGCACGAACAGGATTTCGGCTGGGCATTGGTATCCATTCAGGATATTACCGTCCGCAAGAAGGCGGAGGAATATCTCCATTATCTGGGTACGCATGATGTAATGACGGGGCTGTTCAACCGCGCCTACTTCGAGGAAGTGATTCAAAAACTGGAGATCAGGCGGAAAGACCCGGTCAGCATCATCATAATTGATTTGAATCATCTCAAGACGACCAATGACACACTCGGTCATCAGGCGGGGGATAAACTGATCCGGCGCCTGGCGGAGGTCTTGACTGCCGCCTTTAACAACGGCCAGATCGCAGCCCGGATCGGCGGCGATGAATTTGCGGTTGTCCTGCCGGAGACAGGCGAGGTCGACGCCGCGGAATACCTGAAACAGATTAATGCGCTTGTGGAGATCAACAACAAATATTACCGCGAACCTTCCCTGAGTATTTCATTTGGTTCGGCGTCCAGCCAGCCGGGCGTGACGTTGGAAAAGGTGATCCAGTTTGCAGATGACTCGATGTATCGCAATAAAGCCGAGTTTCATCTCCGCCGCAGGGGTGATTGAATTTTTGCGGCCCTGCCGGGACAATGTAAACATTGTCTTACAAAAACAAATTTACCCCCCGGCAAGCAAGGCGAACAACCCGAATGCAATGATGATCGAGCCGGAGATGCGGTTGATCCATGCCATATGCGCCGGGGTTAATTTATTGCGCAGGATGCCCACCCCGATGCTGAGAGTCAGCCACCAAGCCGCAGAGCCTGCAAAGACGCCCGCCACCATGACGAGAGGAGAGCCGGTTGTCGTTCCGAGCATTGTCCCGGCGAAGATGGCGGCGAAGGCAAGGATGGTCATTGGGTTGGTGATTGTCAAAAAGAAGGTCGAAAGGTACATGCTCCACAACCCGTCCGCTGAAGCTTCCGCCGGTTTGTCAGACGGTTTTTCACGGAAGGTTTTCGCCCCGAGATAGAGCAGGAACAACCCGCCGACGATGCGCAGCCAGAAGGCGTTATTAACCAAAAGCCCGGTGACGGCGGTCAGCCCGAAGGCGGCGATGGCTCCGTAGGCCATGTCTGCGCTTGCCGCACCCATCCCGGAGACGAACCCAGCCGTCTTGCCGTTTGCCAGCGTGCGGCGGATGCACAAGACACCAATCGGTCCGACCGGGGCGGCGATGGAAATGCCGATGATGAACGCTTTTAGAAATAACATGATTCACCTGTTGAAGATTCCGTTCCGTAACCAAGGAACTCGCCTTAGAGAACTTTTCTTAAGTCCGTGAAAACGGGGTCGAACGTCTCCTGACGGTCGCTTCCCGCTCCAAGGTCTGGAGATGCCGCGCGGTATCACGCCGCCGCTTTGTGCCCTCGGTGGTAGATTTTTTCCGGCTGGCCCGGGTTGGGGAATTAAAAAAGACAGCCATCATGGGATGGCTGTCTGCATTTTGTTTTTACGCGTTTGCGCCGCGCCCGAACCAGGTCGACCATTCGCGTTTTTCCCAGAGCACCAAAATGGGAGCCGCGACGAAGATGGAGGAGTAGGTCCCGCTCAACAACCCAACGAGCAGGATCACGGCAAATTCCTGCAAGGTCACGCCGCCGAAGAGGGCAAGCGATAAAAGCAGGAATTCCACGGTCATCAACTGCGTATTGATCGAGCGTTGCAGGGTCTGCACGATGGAATGGTTGACCAGCGTTTCGTATTCAAGCCTGCGCAGGCTGGTGGCGTTCTCGCGGATGCGGTCGAAGACCACGACCTTGTCCTGCACCGAGAAGCCGATCACGGTCAACAGGGCGGTCAGGAAGAGGGCGTCCATCTGCCACTCGAAAAATCGCGCGCCGATGCCCGCGATACTGAAAACCACAGCCACATCATGCGCCATGGCAATAACTGCGCAGACTCCGTACCGGAAGGCGTTTTGCACCTTGCGAAATGCCAGTGTGATGTAAAACACCACACCCAGCGCCGCCACGCCCACTGCCAGAGCCGCGCGCGAGGCAACCTGCGCCCCAATGGTCGGACCAACGCTGTCGAAACTGATGACGGTCACCTCGCCGCCCACCGCGGTTTTCATCCCCGTCAATATCTGGTCGCGGACCTCGTTGGTCAGGAAGGAGGAGCGGATCAGCACCGACCCGGTGTCTGTCGTGGTGACCTGGGCATCGTCGATCCCCGCATCTTCGTAGATGGCGTTGATGGTTTCCGTGTCGAGGGTTTGCCCCGTTTCGAATGCGATTTCAAAAAGACTGCCGCCGGTGAAGTCGATGGAAAGGGGCAGACCATCAACGGCGAGGAAAACCAGTCCTGGCACAATGATGATGAACGAGAGAAGGAAATACAGGTAGCGCTTGCTGAGAATATCGATCATGGGAAAATCCTAGATGCCAAACCAGAGGTCATAATTATTCGGCTTGAAGCCCTTCAGGAAGAGAGCCAGCAGGGTGCGTGTGACGTAAATGGCGGTGAAAAGCGAGATGCCCACACCGAGAGCCAGGGTCAACGAGAAGCCCTTGACGATTGTCGCGCCGAAGGTCGAGCCGAACCAGAACAGGATCAGCGACGTGATGATCGCCGAAAGGTTCGAGTCGCGGATGGACGACCATGCGCGGGTCCAGCCCTGGTCCACCGCCTGGGTGAGGTTCTTGCCGTTGCGCAATTCCTCCTTCAACCGTTCGAAGATGAGAATGTTGGCGTCGAGCGCCGCGCCGGTGCTGAGCAGGAAACCCGCAATACCGGGCAGGGTCAGCGTGAAGTGGAACCATTTGAAGACCGCGAACGCGATGGCGGCATAAATAAGAATGGAAAGCACAGCCACGATGCCGGGCAGGCGGTAGTAAAGGATCATGAACAGCGCCACGATCGCCATGCCGATCAGACCGGCGCGCAGGCTTTTGCTCAGTGAATCCGCGCCGAGGGTGGGACCGATGATGCGGGTTTCGACGATTTTGAGGGGAACGGGAAGCGAACCGTAGCGCAATTGCACGGCGAAAGCGTTCGCCGACTCTGCCGTGAAACTCCCGCTGATGGAACCTTCTCCGCCGTCAATCTTATCCTGGATCACGGGGGAGGAGATAACCTGCTTGTCGAGCGTAATGGTCAGGAACTCTCCGACATTTGCGCCGGTGTGATCGGCAAATATCCGCGCCCCCTCTGATTTGAGGACAAAGTTGATGACGTAGTTCACGCCCAGTTGGTCCGGCACAACGGTAACGCTGTCGAGTTCGGCGCCGGTCATGATGGTGTGATAGACCGTTGAGCCGTCTTCAGGCGCCGGCGCGGGTTCGCCGCTCGGGCTGTAATCGGTGACGAGGAACGTGCCTTCTTCAGGGGCGACATTGCCGGTGTCCACGAACTCCATCAAGCCGGTCTGTTGAATGGTGGCAAGCACCGATTCAGTATCTTCCAGTCCGGGGAATTCGCCCACAATGCGGCGGTCACCGGCGATCTGGATGACGTTTTCATTCACGCCCAGCGCATCGGTGCGCTGCTGCACGATATCGCGGGCGATCTCCATCGCATCGCCCGCGACCTGTTGGTCGGCGGGGATGTCGGCTTCGAGCAACACCTGCAAGCCGCCCTGCAAGTCGAGACCGAGACGCGGCTCGACATTGCGCGAAAACAGGGCTTCATTGCTTAACGGGTTAAGGACATTGATTTCATCGCTCAGGTCGACCCATAACGCCAGGGCGAGGATCAACACGATGAGGATGATGCGGTTGGTCAAATTACGAATCATGCGGGAATATCTCCATCCACGAAAATGTGGCGTTTATGCGCCACGCGGGCGACATTATACTCCGGTTGATTGGATTGTGGAGAACAAAGTCTCCCGACTTTGGATCTCGCCTCGGGACTTGGGAAAAGCCTGGGTTGCCAGACCAGGCTAAAGTCCACGCTGGATGCGGGGCAAGGCTTGGGAGTCAGAGTCGGCTTTTCAGTTGGGTCAGGGCTTGGGAGAGGACTCCGCTTTGGTCGGCGGTATTCGTATCAATGACGATGTCGGCGTGTTCGCGGGCGTGGGCGAGCCGGCGGAGTTGTTCTGCGTGGTCGGCGGGAGTCCAGTTCAGGTTGCGGCGTTTGGTGGAGTTTTCGAAGTTGCATTCGAGGTAGATGAGGATGTCGGGCTTGGCGATGACGCGCCACATTTGCTTTGCGTAGGAATGTTCCTGCGCGATGTGGCGGCAGCGGAAGCCGTGCCTTTCCAGCCCGGCGATCAGCGTGGATTTGCCCGCCCCGCATGGACCGACGACGCCGACGAGGGGAGAGGGAGGCTCACTGTCCATTTTCGTGCAGGACGCGGTTGAGCTGTTCCGGTCCGCCGAGGATGGCGATGACATCTCCCGGCTGGATGCGGGCTGAGTCTGTGGGGTGCATCTCCGAGTTTCCGTTACGGCGGTGCAGGACGATGTTGAGATGATAGTTGTCTTCGATGTAGCCGATGGTCTTGTCGGCGAAGGGCGCTTTCGGAGAAATCGTCAACCGCGCGAGACTGAGCAATTGCCCCTCGACGGAGATCGGGTTGGTCACATCCGCCCCGGCGGCTGCGGCGGCGAAAACGGGAGCCGCCATTTCGGTGGCGCTCAGGGCAATAAAGCCGAATTGTTCCTGGAGTTCATGCGCAAAATCGTCGTCGAAAATGCGGATGACGACTTGAATCTGCGGGTTGAGTTTGCGCGCCTTGAGGGCGATCTGCAGGTTCATGGCGTCGTTCTGGCTTGCCATGATGATGGCGCGGGCTTTTTTTACGTTGGCGGCTTCGAGGATGGACGGGCGCGTGGCGTCGTCGTGGATGACCGGCACGCCCATCTGCTTGACGGCAGCCACGGCGTCGGCGTCGGCTTTGAATTCGATGACCGTCACGATCTCGCCCATCTCGTGCAATTTAAGCGCGACGCGGTAGCCGAGATGTCCCAGCCCGACGAGGATGATGTGATCTTGCATGGTGGAGGCGACTGCCATTTCCCACTCCTTGTTGCGTGATTTGCGGTTGAAGAACAGGCTGCCAAAATCAGCCAGTCCCTGCGCGAGGGCGATCAGCCCGACCAGGGGCATGAGAAAGTGAAAGGCTTGCAGGAAGATATGATGCGGAAACTCGCGGTTGGCTGGCTGGAGAAAAGTGGCGATCAGGACGATATAAATCGACTCGGCAAGACTGTACACCGGTTCGCCCACCTGTTGGGAAAGATAGTGGTAGAGAAATCCGCCGCCGATGACGGCAAAGGAAAACCAGAACAACGGTCCGCGGAATTCGCGCAGGAGGATGGCGGTATCGCGGATGGACGCCTGAAAGTGCCGCCAGCGATGCCGGTCGAGTGGAAGGTTTTTAGCCATGAATGGGGAGCCGCACGTTCATGCGCCGGACATTGTCGCCATTGCGCGGCGAGACGCGCAGGACCAGCACGCTGATGTCGTCGGCGGGACGGTTATCGTCGAGGCGCGTGGCTTCGGCGAGCAGGGTGTCGGCAAGTTCCTGCGGCGGGGGTTCCTGGTCTTCGAGCAGGGCGCGCAGGGTCTGGCGCACATCCATGGGCGTGCCGCGCCGCTCCCCGGCATGGCTGATTCCGTCGGTGAAGATGACGATGGTCAACCCGGCTTCGATGGTCAGTTCGGTGATGATCGGGCGCACGTTGCGCGAGGTTCCGAGCGAAATCGAATCCTCGGCGTGGGCGTCAATCTGTTCGTCTCTGCAAATGTACATCGGCGCGGGGTTGTTGCGGGTCAGGACGATGGTGTTACTGTGCAAATCCACAGAAGCGATGTTGAGCGTGCAGGTGACCTTGCCCGCCCGTTCTGCGAACAGCGCATCCGAGGCGGCGCGGGCGGCGGCTCCGTCGCGCACGCCCTCGGCGATCAGGCTGATGACCTTCCGCACCACCATCATCGAAACGGCTTTCGCGCCGCGTCCGCTGGTCTGACCGTCGGCAAGCACCACCGAAAGCCCCCCGGTGGGACGCTCGATCACTTCCAGTGTGTCCCCGCTCTCGGAAACCGCGTATTTGTTGACCTTCGCAACCGCAATCTGGATTTCCATATGCGGGATTTTACTTCCAAATCGCCTTGACGTCACTGCC
This sequence comes from Candidatus Villigracilis adiacens, assembly GCA_016703605.1. GTDB lineage: Bacteria > Chloroflexota > Anaerolineae > Anaerolineales > Villigracilaceae > Villigracilis > Villigracilis adiacens. The sequence continues at coordinate 74,158 of JADJBU010000011.1, forward strand.
CGGCGCATATATAATCCCCCCGCTTCGATATTAACCAGACGGGTATTTGCCCGTCTGATGTCTGTCTATAAGGAGAACGTTTCATGACCCCACATCCCAAGCGCAAACACTCGAAGGGACGCCGCGACCGCCGCCGCTCGCAGGACGCCTTGACCGCCGCCAACCTCGTCACCTGCTCGAACTGCGGCAACAAACGCCTGCCGCACATCGTCTGCCCGAACTGCGGTCACTTCAAGGGACGCGAAGTGTACGAAGTCAAAAAAGAAAAGAAGAAATCCGAGTAATCATCGCAACGGGTCGTGACAAACACGACCCGTTTGTGTTTTAAATACCAGCGTCATTGCGAGGGCGTTCTTGTTCTTCGCCCGAAGCAATCCCCTTATTATTATCAGGAGTCAAATGAAACTCGACCCAAAAACCACCGCCTTTCTCTTCCCCGGACAAGGCTCGCAAACCGTCGGCATGGGCAAAGCCCTCGCCGAAGAATTCCCCGAAGCCAAAGCCCCCTTCGACGAAGCCGATTCCATTTTGGGATTTTCCCTCTCGACCCTGATGTGGGATGGACCGGATGCCGACTTAAACGACACGGTCAACACTCAGCCCGGACTCTTCCTTCATTCCTTTGTCTCCTTCCAGACCTTCTCCCGCCTCTTTCCTGGATTTGAACCTGATTCTGTCGCCGGGCATTCGCTTGGCGAGTTGTCTGCTCTCTCCGCCGCCGGAGCCTTATCCTTCGCGGACGGTTTGCGCCTCGTCCGGGCGCGCGGTGAATTGATGAAACGCGCCGGGGAACTTGCGCCGGGAAGCATGGCAGCCATCCTCGGCTTGGACATTCCCACGCTGGACAAAGTCTGCGCCGAAGCCAGCGCTGTAAATGAAATTGTTCAGGTCGCAAACGATAATTGTCCCGGTCAGGTGGTCATCTCCGGTGCGAAGGCCGCGGTCGAGCGGGCGATGGCTGGAGCAAAAGCCGCCGGAGCAAAACGCGCGTTACCGCTTGCCGTTTCGATTGCCGCGCATTCGCCATTGATGGCGCCTATTCAAGAGGAATGGAATCAGGCGGTGGATTCTGTGATGATGAACGACCCGAAGATTCCCGTGATCGGCAACGTCCATGCCTCGGTGTTGAAAACCGCCGACGAATGCCGCGCCGACATCAAAGCGCAGATGCAATCCCGCGTGAGGTGGACCGACAGCGTAATGGCGATGAGTGAACGCGGAATCAAGTCCTTTGTCGAAGTTGGAACCGGAACCGTGTTGGGCGGTTTGGTCAAACGCATTGCCAGCGACGGGGCGAATTATCCGCTCGGCAACCCGCAGGACTTCAAGGCTTTGGACGGGTAACGCAAAATTTATTTTGCGACACACCCAGGACAAGCCTTGCGACAGTACGGCGAAATTCATTTCGCCGTACAATAAACGTCATGAAAAATAGATTCGCGGTCTTTCTCGTTTGTATTTTTTGCGCATCGTGCGCCCCGCTGGATGTTAATACCCCGTACACGCCTGTCACCCAGATTCCATTCTTTGCCAGCGACACGCCGCCGCCGATCATCGTCCCCATCACAGAAACGCCCCAGATCATCATCCCGGTCACAGAAACGTCCACGCCCGGATTGCCAGTCATCACCGAAACACCGGCTTCGATTCCTGCGACGGTCTGGTATGAGGTGTATTTCACCGACCCGCTCACGATCAACGACCCGAACAACCCGGCAGGTTCCGTCGAAGAAATATTGATAGCGTTCATCAATGCCGCGCAGTCCAGCATTCACATCGCTTCGTTTGAGTTCAACCTGCCGCGCGTGGCAGATGCGCTCATCGCCGCCAAAGCCCGCGGCGTGGACGCGCGCTGGGTCACCGACGACGAAAACGGGTTGGACATAGATGGCAACGAGAACCGGGGGCAGTTCACCCGTCTGATGGCGGGCGGAGTCGAGGTCAAGGATGATGCGGGGCGATCCGCTTTGATGCACAACAAATTCTGGATCTTCGACCGCCAAATCCTGTGGACGGGTTCGACGAATATCACCGTCAACGGGATTTACAAACAAAACAACAACGTGATTGTATTCCACTCGCCGCAGGTCGCGGAAATTTATGAACGCGAATGGGAGGAACTTTGGAATGCCCAACTTGGTCCGCGCGCGCCTTCGACGATGAATAATCAATGGGCAATTTTGGAAGGGACGGCGGTTCAGGTTATCTTTTCTCCGGAGGATGGCGCGGTGAGCAACTTGATTGCGCTGGTGAACGACGCGCAATCAAGCATTCGCTTTCTCGCGTTCAGCTTCACCGATTATCCGCTTGCGCAAGCCATGATCGAACGCGCAAGGGCGGGCGTGGACGTGCAGGGCGTCTTCGAGACTTTCGGCAGTAACAGTCCGCGCGCGGAGTTGAAGACTCTCTGGTGCGCCGGGCTTCCTGTGCGGCAGGACGGCAACAGCAGTTTCCTGCACGATAAAATTATCGTGATTGACAACAGCATCGTTGTGACCGGCTCGCTCAATTTTTCGTCCAGCGCAGACGAGGAGAACGAGGAGAACGTCGTCATAATAGATAACGCCGACATCGCCGCATTGTATTTACAGGAATACCAAAAATTATGGGAGCAGGCGCAGTCCGTTCCGGCGGGCGCGTTTACCTGCGAATAAGGTATAATGCCGACATGGTCATTACGGCTGGCATGAAAAATTGTCAGCGCCGCTTCTGCGGGTATGTCGTCCTATCTGGTTGGAGAGAAATCTCTGACCAGATTTTTGTTTGTATGGCAAGGTTCACTTTGCCATTGCGGCAAATCGCAACCTGAAGGTTGCGGTACGGCAAGGTTCACCTTGCCATTTCGGCAAATCGCAACCTGAAGGTTGCGGTACGGCAAGGTTCACCTTGCCATTGCGGCAAATCGCAATCTGAAGATTGCGGTACGGCAAGGTTCACCTTGCCATTTCGGCATAGCGCAATCTAAAGATTGCTGTACGGCAAGGTTCACTTTGCCATTGCGGCAAATCGCAATCTGAAGATTGCGGTACGGCAAAGTTCACCTTGCCATTGCGGCAAATCGCAATCTGAAGATTGCGGTACGGCAAGGTTCACCTTGCCATTTCGGCAAATCGCAATCTGAAGATTGCGGTACGGCAAGGTTCACCTTGCCGTTGCGGTAAATCGCAACCTGAAGGTTGCGGTACTAGGAGAATTATGAACCTCAGTAAACTGGCGAGTGAAATCGCCGAATCCCCGACCTTTGCCTTGAACGAAGAAGCCCGCCTGTTGAAGGAACGCGGAGAGGCGGTCATCAACCTCGGCATCGGCGAGCCGAAGAACAAAACGCCCATCGCCGCCGTTCTCGCTTCCGGCGCGAAATTGACCAGCGGAGAGGTGAAGTACACGCCGCCGGACGGACTGCCTTCGATGAAGAAGGCGGTCATCCGTTACACCGAGGAGAATTACAACCGCCTCGCCGCGCCGGAGAATGTCATCATCACCAATGGGGCGAAGCAGTCGCTTTTCAATATTTTCTATTCCATCCTCAACCCACAGGACGAAGTGATCGTGATCGCGCCGTATTGGGTCTCCTACCCCGAAATGATTCGGATGTGCATGGGCGTGCCGGTCATCGTCACACCCGAAGACGGGACGTTCACCCCGCGCATCGAGGAGATCGAACGCGCCGTGACCTCGTCCACGCGGGCGATCATCGTCAACAGCCCGAACAATCCCTCCGGGGCGATCTATCCCGCCGGGCTGATCGAAAGCATCGTGAGCCTGTGCGAGAAAAAAGGCATCTTTATGATCTGCGACGACATCTATCACAAATTGACCTTCGATGGAAATGTCGCCGCGCCCGCCTACTCCTTCACGAAGAACGATATCGAAAACTCGAACATCATCGTCGTGAACGGGGTGGCGAAACTCTACGGCATGACCGGCTTCCGCATCGGCTGGGTGGTCGCGCCGCGCGGGCTGATCCGCGTCATGACCAATGTCCTCGCGCAGACCACCTCCTGTGTTTCGCCGGTCGCGCAGGCGGCGGCGGAGGGGGCTTTGAACGGACTGCAATCTGTCGTAGAATCACTGCGGTTACAGATCGAAAACAATCGCAACGTGCTGGTACAGGAAATGAAATCCTTCAAAGGCGCGCGCCTGATCGAACCGCGGGGAACATTCTACGCGCTGCCCGACCTGCGCGCATTCAACGGAAAATCCGAGGAGGTATCCCGCTTCCTCTTGAAAAAGGCGATGGTGGTCACCGTCCCCGGAAAGGAGTTTGGCATGGAGGGGCACATCCGTATTTCGTTCGCCGGTTCGGCGGCGGATGTGACCGAAGGGCTGGCGCGCATCCGCTGGGCGCTCGACCCGACTTCCCCGAACGAGATTTACATCGGCGACAAGAAAATGATCCGCGAGTGGATGTAAGACAATATATAACTGACGTTACTCATCGTCCCGAAGGTTGACCGAAAAATGCCTTTGAACTACGAGAGCTTTCGGGACGTTTCGCGTAAGGTGAGTAAATGACAAACCAAAGGTAACTGCTCAGCCTGTCATTTCGACGAGCGCCAGCGAGGAGAAATCCAGCGCAATATTGAGGAAGATTTCTTGTGGCGCCTCGCGCCACTCGAAATGACAGGGCAGAGATGCAAATGCCTGAGCAGTTACAGCCAAAGGAGAGAAGGAGAGAGCGCATGGGTAATTTGTTGAATATCAAAACGCCCGCCGAAGCGATTGCTCAAGTTCGGAAGGCGGACTTCAATTTATCGAATCATGGGGTCGGGAACCTGCGGCTCGCGTATTGGAACCTGCCAACGGAAGCGTTGTACGAGGAAGCGGTCTTCCGCGGCGAAGGCGTCACTTCGGCGGGAGGCGCGTTTTTGGCGCACACCGGCAAACACACGGGGCGATCCGCGAACGACAAATTCACGGTGAAGCACGTCGACTCGGAAAACAACATCTGGTGGGGGACGTACAATAAACCCTTTGACGCCGACAAGTTCGAGGGGATTTACACCCGCATGTTGGGCTATTATCAAAGCAAGGACATCTTCGTGCAGGATGTGTACGTCGGCGCGGACGAGAACTACCGCCTGCCGATCCGCTTCGTGACCGAACATGCCTGGCACAGCATGTTCATCCGCAACATGTTCATCCCGCCGCAGACGCTGGAGGAATACAAACGCTTCGTGCCGGAATTTACCGTGGTCAGCGCGCCCGGCTTCAAAGCCAACCCCGCGGTGGACAGCACGCCCGGCGAAACATTCATCCTGCTGAATTACGAGCGCAAACTTGCCATCGTCGGCAACACGGCGTACGCGGGCGAGTTGAAGAAATCCATCTTCACGCTGTTGAATTACCTTTTGCCGCTGCAGGGAGTCATGTCCATGCACTGCTCCGCCAACGTCAGCCCGGATGACTCCAACGACGTGGCGTTGTTCTTCGGTTTGAGCGGAACCGGCAAAACGACCCTGTCCGCCGATCCCAAGCGCCGCCTCATCGGGGACGATGAGCATGGGTGGAGCGACGACGGCGTTTTCAACTTCGAGGGCGGATGCTATGCCAAAGTCATCGGGCTTTCCGAGGCGGCGGAGCCTCAAATCTACGCTACGACCAAAATGTTTGGCACGATCCTCGAAAATGTCCCCTTCGACCCGGTCACGCGCAAGGTGGACTTGAACGATGAATCCATCACCGAGAATACGCGCGCTTCGTATCCGTTGGAGTTCATCGCCAACGCCGTCCCGGAGAAAAAAGCCGGGCATCCCAAGAACATCATCTTCCTCACCTGCGATGCGAACGGCGTCATGCCGCCCATCGCCAGGTTGACCACGCCCCAGGCGATGTACCAGTTCATTTCGGGGTACACCGCCAAACTCGCAGGGACGGAGGCGGGCTTGGGCAAGGAACCGGCGATCACCTTCTCCGCCTGCTTTGGCGGTCCGTTCATGGTGCATCACCCATCCAAATACGCGGAACTGCTCCGGCACAAGATCGAACGCTACAACGTGAATTGCTGGCTGGTCAACACCGGCTGGGTGGGCGGACCGTACGGCGTGGGCAAGCGCATTTCGATCAAGCACACGCGCGCGCTGTTGACCGCCGCGCTCGATGGGAAACTCAACAACGTCAAATACAAAAGAGACCTCATCTTCGGCTTCGAAGTGCCGATGACCTGTCCCGACATCCCGGACGACGTTCTCGACCCGTCCTCTTCCTGGGGCGACAAGGCGGAATACGACCGCCGCTACAAAGACCTCGCCTCGCGCTTCGTCCAGAACTTCGCCAAGTTTGCCGATGAAACCTCGCAGGATGTGATAGACGCGGGACCGAAGATATGATGCAATCAGACCTGACAGGTTTCCAAAACCTGTCAGGTCTTTTCGTAATGACGGCTTAGTTGTCACTACGTTACGGAAAGAAGGTAAGACAATGTCCCGTTCCAAACTGTTGATGACCGTCCTCAGCCGCCTGTTCGGCGGTGCGATCATGTTTGCGCTCCTGTTCCTCCTCCCAGCCGGGACGTGGAACTACTGGCAGGCGTGGCTCTACATCGGCGCGCTTTTCATCCCCATGCTGTTTGTGGTCGCCTACTTCATGAAGCGCGACCCATCCCTGCTCGAACGCCGCATGAAAATGCGCGAGGAACGCGGACAACAACGGAAGATTATTGGGACGTCCGCCGTGTTGTTCATCCTCGCCTACCTGCTGCCCGGCTTCGACATCCGTTATGGCTGGTCGAATATGCCCGCCTGGGTCTCGATTGCCGCCGCTGCCGTGATGTTCCTCAGTTACCTGCTCGTCTTCCGCACCATGCAGGTCAACAGTTACCTCTCGCGCGTCATCGAAGTGGACGAGAAACAAAAAGTCGTTGATACAGACGTGTACGGCATCGTCCGTCACCCCATGTATGTCGGCATGATCGCGCTTTACGTCGTCTCGCCGGTCGTGCTTGGCTCGTGGTGGGCGGTCATCCCCGCGCTGGTCATCATCCCCGTCATCGTTGCGCGGATTTTGGACGAGGAGATTGCATTGGAGAAGGAATTGCCGGGGTATGTGGAGTACAAGCGGAAGGTCAGGTATCGGTTGATTCCGTTTGTATGGTGACGCCGGGCTATTGCCCTAATTGCTCCAGCATCGCGTCCGAATCGGTCGCCGGCAGTTTACAAACAAAACCTTCGCAGACATATGCCGTCGCTTCGCCGTCTGTCATGCCCCGGTCTTTTAGCAACGCGGGCGCATTCTCTTTTATGGGGAGGGACGAAGCAGCCACCACCACGCCCGGGCGGTATTCTGCCCGAAGCGCCTTGATCAACCGCTGGAAGTTTGGGTCTCCCGCTTCACCCACCACTGCAACCTGTTTCAACGTCCCCGAGGCTAGTTCCAAGGCTGAGAGCCATCTCCCGAACCCGAGCGGATAGCGCAAAACGAAATTGGTTACCAACCCCAATGACTTTTCTGCGAGGTCGCGGTATCGTCCATCGTTTGTGTATGCCGCCAATTTTATCAAGGCTTCGCACGCCATCGCATTGCCGCTCGGGGTTGCATTATCCTGCACGTCCTTCGGACGGAATAGCATTTGTTCACCATCATGCGGCGTATCAAAGAATCCGCCATTAGAGTCTTGAAATTTCTCGATCATTTCATCTGCAAGCTCTTTTGCGGCTGCGAACCATTTTTCATTGAAATCTGTTTGATAAAGCTCCAGCAATCCGAGGATCAGAGAAGCATGATCTTCGAGAAAAACTTCATTCGTTGTTTTACCGTCCCGCCAGGATCGGCGTAGTTGTCCATTCGGGCGCAGGTGGGTGAGTAGGAATTCGGCGTTGCGCGCAGCCAGATTAAAATAGCTGCTTGCTTTCAAATTAACGTCTGCAAGAACTCTGGCGGCTTCTGCAAATGCGGCAAGCATCAACCCGTTCCACGATGTGAGGACTTTATCGTCTGTGCCGGGGCGGACGCGCCTTGCGCGCGCGGCATAAAGCCTGGAGTGAGAATCGGCTAATTTTGTTTGAACCAGTTCAGGGCTAAGTCCGAAGCGGGCGGCGAGGGAGGCATCATCCATTGTGCGCTGCAAGATCGTTTTGCCTTCCCAATTTCCTTGGGTAGTCACTCCATACGCCGCTTCAAAAAATTCAGTTTTGTTTTGGAGCGCGTCGCGGATTTCATCCAAAGTCCAAACATAGAATTTTCCCTCTTCACCTTCAGAATCTGCATCGAGCGAGGAATAAAAACCGCCTTGCGGATGCGTCATTTCCTTTGCGATGAAATCCAATATTTCTTCGACGATGCGTTTGTAGAACGGATCGCGCGTGATCTGCCAGGCATGAAGATAAACGCGGATGAGTTGGGCGTTGTCGTACAGCATCTTCTCGTAATGGGGACGCGCCAATGGTCGTCTGTGCTGTATCGCGAAAAGCCGCCGCCGACCACATCATACATGCCGCCGCGCGCCATCACTTTGAGACAGTGTTCGATAAGTTTCAAGTATTCGATTTGTTTGGTCGTCACTGAATGATGAAGCAGGAATTCAAGCGCCATCGGCTGCGGAAATTTGGGCGCGTCGCCCCAGCCGCCTGTGCCCCAGTAGTACGCGCCCTGCATGGCTTTTGCAATGGCATCCAGATGCTCGGCGGTGAGCGTCTCTTCGGCGCTGGATTTTAGCATTGTATTCAAATGTTCGAAAACTTTATTGCTGGTATTTGCTACTTCGTTGCGGTCGTTTTGCCAGGCATTGGCAAGACCAGCCAATACCTCCTTGAAAGATGGCATGTTGTACCGCCGCACTGGCGGGAAATACGTACCGGCATAGAACGGTTTGAGATCTGGCGTGAGAAAGACGGACATGGGCCAGCCGCCCGAGCCGGTCATGGCGATGGTAGCCTGCATATAGATATTGTCGAGGTCGGGGCGTTCTTCGCGGTCCACCTTGATGTTGATGAAATGTTCGTTCATGAAAGCGGCGGTTTCCGGGTCTTCAAATGACTCGTGCGCCATTACGTGACACCAGTGACATGCCGCATAACCTATTGATAAAAAAATCGGTTTGTTTTCAGATTTGGATTTTTCCAGCGCCTCTACACCCCATGGAAACCAGTTGACTGGATTATTTTTGTGTTGAAGCAGATAGGGCGAACTTGAATTTTCCAAGTGATTGGGCATGAAAGACCTCTATAGTTATCTGGCTGCTTGATTGGAGATTATAGCCGAATGAGGTCGGTCATTGGATTGTTTTTAGGAATTTATTAACTGCTCAATTGAAACGAGGACAATATCCTGAATGCTGTGTTTGTCCAATACGGTATGCGAAACTTGCCCTTCGAGCGCAAGCGACACGATGCCATGCACCTGTCCCCAAACTGAAACCGCCATCAGGTCCGCAGGAGCCGCAGGTAAGACGCCAGCATTCTGACAGGCTTGTACAACTTCCACGACCAGCTTGAACGTCTTGCTTGAAATATCTACAAAAGATGAATAGTCTTTTTCTTTTTCCAACACACCCGAGAACATGATCTTGAAAGTATCTAAGTTTTCCATCGCAAAGTGGACGTAAGCCTGAACGCCTTCAATGAGTTGTTTTTTGGGATTCTTGGAATGGGAGGATATTGCCGCTTCCAACTCTGCGTAGAGTTGGTTGAAGCCTTCTGTGGAGATCGCTGCAATGAGAGATTGTTTGTCGGGGAAATGCGCATACGGCGCGGAGTGACTTACGCCTGCACGCTGCGCCACTTTGCGCAGGCTTAATCCGCCAACGCCTTCTTTCGCCAGGATTTCAACCCCGGCTTGGATAAGGGCATTCTTTAGATCTCCGTGGTGATATTTCTTTGGCATGAAGGAATGTTAAGCGAAAATCTTGACACCGTCAAGATTGTGGCCTAAAATCTGGACACTGTAAAGTTTGTAGGTCATGCTTTAGCTTGACAAGGAAGAAACCTCATGGGAAGTTTTGACACTGAAAAGAAATTGATCGTTGAAACCGCGCACGAGTTGGTGCGAAAAGGGTTTTTGATGGCGACGGGTGGAAATTTATCCATGCGTGTAGCGAACAAGGCAGCGTTTGCTATTACCCCGTCTAATTACGATTATATGAAGATGACGCCAGATGATGTTTGCATTTTGGATTTTGACTTGAACATGCTTGAAGGGCATCTCAAACCTTCGGTCGAGTCCGCGATGCATGGGGCGATATATCAGGCAAGGGGAGATGTGAAAGCCATCATCCATACGCATCAGGTTTATACCAGCGCGTTGACCTTGATCAAGTCACCGATTCCGGCTCTGTTTGATGAGCAGGCGCGATTTCTTGGTCGCAGCGTAGAGATCATCCCATATGCGCCTTCTGGGACGGGGATGTTGAAGAATACAGTGGCAAAGCATGTAAAGAATCACAATAATGCCTTCATGATGCAAAATCACGGGGCATTGGTCTTTGGTCACGACATGGAACGAGCTGTGCATAATGTTGAGATTCTAGAAAAATGTGCCATGGCATATTTATTGGCAATTTGTACTGAGAAGAAGATCAGCAAAATTCCATTGGCGGTGCGTGAGATCGCCTTTGCCAAGCTGCGTAAAGACCAGAAAAAAGTTGAAAAGGGTGAAGAAGTAAAGAGTGGTGAATAAAATGAATGAACAGAAATACGCGATCGGTGAATATCATGATGTCGATGAGGTCTATAAAAAACTAAACAATCTCGTCAGTCAGCCGCTACGTCACGTAAAGCGCGAGAAGATGCAGGAATTTCTCGGCTATTTTGAGAACCAATGCAAACGTTCGAAAGAATTAACCGACGAAGCCAAGAAATTCATCCCTGGCGGGGTGCAGCATAACCTTGCCTTCAATTACCCATTCCCGATCGCCATTGAAAAAACAGACGGCGCCTATCTTTGGGATGCTGACGGGAATGAATACATCGACTTTTTGCAGGCGGGCGGTCCAACTGTGTTGGGCAGTAATTATGCGCCTGTGCGTGAAAAAGTTTTTGAGATGTTGAACGAATGCGGACCTGTGACTGGGCTGTTTCATGAATACGAATTGAAATTGGCAGAACTTGTCAATCGCTTCATGCCCGCGGTGGAGATGTTCCGCATGTTGGGCTCAGGCACGGAGAGCGTGATGGCGGCGGTTCGTGCGGCGCGGGCGTTCACCAAGAAAAAATATGTCATCAAGGTTGGTGGCGCGTATCATGGTTGGAGCGACCCGATGGTCTATGGCTTGCACATCCCAGGAACCGGTCGGCTTGAGGCGACGGGCATTCCGCGTGGGGCAAGTGCATCAACCCGCGAGTTCTTCCCGAACAGTCTCGGGGCGTTGAAACGTCAACTTTGGCTGAACAGGCTGCGGGGCGGCACCGCGGCGGTGATCGTCGAGCCGTTGGGACCGGAATCAGGGACACGTCCCGTGCCGTTTGACTTCAATCAAAAAATCCGTGAGTTGTGTGATGAGTTCGGTGCGCTTCTTATCTTCGATGAGGTTGTGACCGGCTTTCGAGTGGGCTTGGGTGGCGCTCAAGGCTACTTCGGCGTTAAGCCCGATCTGACGGTGTTCGGTAAATGCATCACCGGCGGTTACCCCATGGCAGGCGGCGTGGGCGGACGTGCCGTAGTCGTTTCGCGTTTTGCGGCAGGCATTGGCGGCATCGGTGAACGTGCTTATGTGGGCGGGACGCTTTCAGCGAACCCTCTTTCATGTGTGGCGGGTTATTACTCTTTGTTGGAAATGGAACGCACGAACGCGGCAGTGATTGCCGGGCGGGCAGGGGATAGACTCACAAAAGGATTACAAGCTATCATTGAAAAATACGGCTTGCCATTCGTGGCGTACAACCAGGGCTCGATTGTCCATTTGGAGACTTCGGGTGTGATGTTGCTGGACTTGCGCAACCCGCTTCGCTTGGCGAAGGAACTCAAGCCTCGCAAGCACATGATCGAAGAAATGGGTGCGGCATATATGTCTCAGGGACTCATCACTTTGGCGGGTTCGCGCATGTATACGTCGATGGCAGATACGGATGAAGTGATCGATAGTGCGTTGGATAAGTTTGAAACTGTTTTAGCGGCGTGTGTGTAATCACGTCACCCTGAGCGATAGCGAAGGGTCTCTACGCCGATAGTAAGAGATCCTCACCGCACTGCATCCGCAATGCGGTGCATGTGTCGGTCGCGAAGAGCGGCTCCCTCAGGATGACAAAACAATAGACAAAGGAGCATCATGGCATGACAGACAAATTTAAACTTTATGGGTATCGCTGGGTGGTGTTGGGCGTGTTCATGTTCATCAACCTGACCATTCAGATGTTATGGATCACGTATGCACCGATCACAGGTCCCGCCGCTAAGTACTACGGTGTCACCGACTTGCAGATCGGCTTGCTGGCGATGTCATTCATGATCGCTTTCATTCCGCTCTCGATTCCTGTCTCATGGGTGATCGATACCTACGGGTTTCGAGTAGCGGTTAGCATTGGTGCTGTGTTGATGGCAATCTTCGGTCTCCTGCGCGGATTTGCTGGAGCCGATTACTCTCTGGTTTTGTGGAGCACCATTGGCATCGCTGCTGCTCAGCCTTTCCTACTGAACGCATGGACAAAAGTCCCTGCCAATTGGTTTGGCATTGAAGAACGTGCTACTGCCGTTGGATTGGTGACACTTGCCAATCTAGTTGGTACTGCGCTTGGCATGGTGTTGACCCCGATTCTGACTGAAACCATGCCTATTCCAACTGTTCAATTAATTTACGGCGGCATTGCGGCATTTTCATCCGTGTTGTTTGTGTTGTTTGCCAAAGAGACTCCACCCACACCTCCGGGACCGGATGGAAGCGAAGTCCGCGCTTTGATGTTGGATGGCTTGAAACATGCTTTCACGGTTAAGTCGTTTTGGCTGTATCTGTTCGTTTCATTCATCGGACTTGGCATCTTCAACGGCGTGACCACCTGGGTGGAGAATATCATCCGTCCGCGCGGGTTTACGCCAACCGATGCGGGGACTCTTGGCGCATTGATGTTGGTGGGCGGCGTGTTAGGCGCGGTCATCATCCCGCCGTTTTCGGATAAGTCGCGCAAACGTCAGCCTTATATTTTGGCGGGAATGTTGTTGGCAATCCCCGGTTTGATCGGTCTGGCGTTTGCGACAACCGGCTGGCTGTTATTTGTCTCTGCTTTTGCCATGGGATTCTTCCTCGTGAGCACCAGCCCGATTGGGATGCAATACGCCTCCGAAGTGACCCAGCCGACTCCTGAGGGAACGTCGAATGGCTTGATACAATTGTTCGGGCAGGCGTCGGTGGTGTTCGTATTCATCATGGATGCCTTGAAGACTGAAGACGGCTCGTTCACACCCGCATTGTTATTGGCGATTGGTTTGTTGGTTGTAAGTGCCGCGCTTGTGACACAAATGAAAGACCAAAAATAAAATAGATAGACCTGACAGGTTTTAAAAACCTGTCAGGTCTCCAATGGAATATAAACAATGACCCAAGAAAAACTGATTCTTGCAATTGACCTTGGCACATCTGGCATGAAAGTGGCGCTGATTTCCGTCAGCGGAAAGGTGCTTGGGTGGGAAGCCGAGCCCGTGCGCCTGATCCTCACACCGGATGGCGGCGCGGAGCAATTACCGGAGGAGTGGTGGCAGGCGTTCCTGTCCGCGGCGGGAAGGTTGATGAAGAAGAATCAGGGCGCCAATGTGATCGCAGTGTGTGCGTCCACGCAGGGCGAGGGGACGGTTGCGGTTGATAAAGCAGGCAACGCGCTTGGCAACGCCATTCTATGGATGGACATGCGCGGCGCGGCGAATTTGAAAAAACAAATTGGCGGGTTGATCAATATCGACGGCGCGGGGATTTCGAACGTGCTGCGCTTTGTACGCCTGACAGGCGGGATGCCTTCGATGACCGGCAAAGACCCGGCGGCGCACATGCTTTTCATCCGCGATACGATGCCTGAGATTTACAAAAAGACTCACAAGTTTTTGAACGTGCTCGATTACATCAACCTGCGCCTGACCGGTGAGTTTGTGGCGAGTTTTGATTCCATCGTCACTTCGTGGGTAACGGATAACCGCAACCCCGATGATATTCATTATGATGATTCTTTGATTCGTTCACTCGGCATTGAACGCGAGAAATTGCCGGACGTTGTCCCTTGCACAAAAGTGATCGGCAATCTTCGCAATGATGTTGCCAATGTGCTTGGCTTATCTTCAAGTGTCAAAGTCGTAGCAGGTGCCATTGATAACACGGCGGCGGCAATTGGTGCAGGCGCTGTAGACGATTACGCGCTGCATCTTTACATCGGCACGTCTTCGTGGATGGCGGCGCATGTGCCGTTCAAGAAAACGGATGTGGCTTCGAGTATGGCGTCAATTCCGTGCGCGGTGCCGGGGCGCTATCTGCTCACGGCGCTGCAAGCCACGGCGGGCGGCAACCTTACTTTCCTGCGCGACAACATCATTTATCACAAGGATGAATTGCTGCAAGAAGCCGATGTGCCGGATATTTTCAAAGTACTCGATCAGATTGCGAACCGCGTGCCCGCTGGTGCGAATGGAGTCATGTACACGCCATGGATCTGGGGTGAGCGCGCGCCGGTGGATGACAAAACGCTTCGTGCCGGACTTTATAACTTGTCGCTCAACTCCACGCGGGAGGACATCATCCGGGCTTTTTTGGAAGGCATTGCTTACAACACGCGCTGGTTGCTATCGCCTGTTGAAAAATTTATGGGTCGCAAAGTACACAGTATCAACATCGTCGGTGGCGGGGCGCAGTCGGATGTGTGGTGTCAGATCTTTGCGGATGTGATGAACGTGGAGATCAAACAGGTGGCAGATCCCATTTACGCCAATGCGCGCGGCGCGGCGTGGATCGGGGCGGCGGGTTTGGGCGAGATTAATTTTGACGATATTCCGGCGATGGTCCAGTTTAGAGGGACGTATCCGCCCAATGCGGCGAATCGGAATTTGTACGATGGGAAGTTTGAAATCTTCAAGAATATTTATAAACAAATGAAGGGTGTTTATCGTCAATTGAACGGTTGATGCGCAAATATAAAAACCCCGCGCCGATGTAACGCTGTCGGCGCGGGGTTTTTGGTTGATGGGGAGAATCAGGCTTGGGCGGGGAAGGAACCGGGCGCGGGCGTCGTCCAGGGTTCGTTAGAAAGGTCCAAAGTTGATCGCCACGGCAATGCCGAGGAAGGCGACCGTTGCAAGAATGACCCACAGCCAGAGTTTTGCCGTCCAGCGCAGCCATTTGGGGTAACTGACGACGGTCAGCCCGAGGCTGATGAGCAGGACGGGGTTGGTGGGGTAGGCGAGGTTGGAGAAGCCGTCGCCGAAGATATAGGCGAGTACGGCGGTTTGACGGGTGACGCCGATCAGGTCTGCGAGGGGCAGTACGATGGGGATCATCAGGAATGCCTTGGCGGAACCGGAGGCGATGAAGAATTCGATGCCCAGGGCAAGGGCGTAGACGACGATGGCGGCGGGGAATGCGCCCAACTGCTGGAAGGGTTCGGCGGCTGCGTGCAGGATGGTGTCGGTTACGCCGCCGCTGTCTATGATGTAGCGGATGCTGGCTGCCATGAGGATGAGCGGCACGGAGGGAGCCAGACCGCCCCAGCCTTCGATGAGTCCCTGCCAGACGGTTTTGCCGCCCGCGCCTGAGATGAAGCCCGCGCCCAGCCCGCCGATGAGAAAGAGGATTCCGACGATGGGCAGGGCGTAATCGGAGATGGCGGGCAGGAAGGGACCGGAGAGCATGACGGCGAAGATGAACAGCAGGAAGATACCGAAGAAGTTCATGGCGCGGTTTTGTTTTGGGTTTTCCTCGGTGAAGGACGCGTCCTGCATGTTTTTGTATTTTTCGCGTTCGGCGCTGTCTTCGCCATGCACAGGAGACGCCGAGGGGGTTTTGTCTATTTTGCGGGCATAGGAGGAGAGGAAGCCCATGAAGATGAAATAGATGGCAATGAAGATGATGATGCGGAACCATGCGCCCGAGAAAAGGGGCAGCCCCGCCAGTTGCTGCGCGACGCCCAGCGTGTATGGGTTTGAGATTGCCGCCGAGAAGCCCATGTTTGTGGCAAGGATGGACATGCCCAGGCCGACGAGCGCATCCCAGCCGAGGGAGTAGGAGAGCGCGATCATGACCGGGACGAGCAGGACGACCTCTTCGAAGGTTCCGAGGGTTGCGCCGAGAAACATGAATGCCAGCGAGACCATCCAGAGCAGGGCGTATTTTTGCCCGCTGTAGCGGCGGACGATGCGCCCAATGAATGCGCGTAATGTGCCGGTCTTGTCCATGACGGCGAAGGCGCCGCCCGCAAAGAACAGGACCACGATGATGACGATGACGGTCAGCCCGCTGCTGCTGCCGAGGACTTCGAGCGGGGCGATGAACCAGCGCCAGACGGGGTATTCCGGTTGGTCAATCAACTGAAAGGAGGCGGGGTCGATGGTCTCGCGTCCGTCCACTTCGATGCGGGTGTATTGTCCCGCGGGGATGGCGAGGGTCAGAATTCCAGCCGCCATCATCAGGATGAAAAGAATGACGAGCGATTGAATGAATGCGCGTTTGCCGATCTGGGCGCCAGCTTTTTGTTCCATGGGATGCTCCTGGTTGGGATGTGTCAGACTTTACCACAAGACAATGTCTTTTGTTGTTAACTTTCCAGCGGGGAGCGCTCAAAGTTTGTTATTTGGACTGCGCCCTTACAACCTTTTAGCGCGCCCTTCCGGCGGGAGCGCTGTCAAAGCCGGAGATGCGCCATGGCATCACAGCGCCGCTTTCGACTCCGTGCCTGACATGTTTTGCTTGCACACCTTTGGACTCCGTTTTAGAAACTTTTTCAGGTTTGTAGTAGTATTGTGCCTGCGTTTTCAAAACCACATTCGGCGGATGCGCATCCGCTCAAATACGAACAGGACTGCGATCATAATGAATAATAGCGAAACGATCTATATTGTCTCGGGGCTGCCGCGCTCGGGAACCTCGATGATGATGAAGATGCTGGAGGCGGGCGGGTTGAAGGCTCTGACCGACAACATCCGCGCGGCGGACGACGATAACCTGCAAGGGTATTTTGAATTCGAGCGGGTCAAGGCGATGAAGGAAGGGGATACCGCCTGGGTCGGCGAAGCGCAGGGGAAGGTTGTGAAGGTCATTTCGGCTTTGCTTGAACACCTGCCCTCGACCCAACGCTATAAGGTCATTTTTATGGAGCGCGAGATGATGGAAATCCTCGCCTCGCAGCGGAAGATGCTCGAACGGCGCGGCAGACCGGGCAACCCTGCCGAGGATGGAAAGTTCGCCGACCTTTATGGCAGGCATCTGGAAAAGGTCAAAACCTGGCTTGCCGGGCAGGGGAACATGGATGTGCTGTACGTCCGTTACAATGAGATGGTGAAGGAGCCGCTTAGGCTGGCGGATGAAGTTGCGAGGTTTCTTGGCGTCCCGATGGATGTAAAGGCAATGGGGGAAGTGCCGCAGGAGCAGTTTTATCGCCAGCGGACGGGGGCGGGTGGAGCCGCTTAACGATAGGGTTTATTTGATTCTTCCAGCCGCTTTCGAATGATGTCGGTCATCTCGGAAGCGGTTTCTTTTTTAATCTGCGATAGTTCGTTGAGTTCTTCCGGGTCTGATTTGATATCGAAAAGGAGGGAGCGTTCCGAATCTGCGCCGAGTTCCCTGTAGCCTGTGTAGTAAACCAGTTTGTAATTTTCCCGGACGAGCATGGCGCTTGCCTCGGTGATGGGGAAGGTCGGTTCGTTGTAGCGAGCCTGGACAGCCATGACCGATTTTTTGGAGGGATCGATAACGGTTGTCGCGTAGGGCGGCAGAATGGTTCCTTCTGCCCAGGCGGGGATGTCGTGACCGGTCAGGTGCAGGAGGGTGGGCATCAGGTCAATGGCGCTGGTGGGATCATAAACATCGTGCCCGGTCTGAACTCCCGGTTCGAAGACCAGCAATGGAACGCGCACCACAGGCTGGTAAAGCGCCGCCGTGGAATGCGTCCAGATGCCGCGCTCGAAGAGTTCGCCATGATCCGAGGTGAAGACAAGCCAGGTATCGTCGAGGATTCCGGCGGATTCGAGCTTGTCGAACAGGCGCGCGAACTGATGGTCGAGGTCGAGGATGAATTCGTCGTAGGGGACGCGCCACTTATCGAGGAACTCGTCCGACCTGCCTTCGGTGAAGAGGTCGTCGGGCTTGCTCAAAGGTTTGAACGAATCGCCGGTGAATGCTCCTGCAAAATCCTTGTGGGGTTTGTAGGGGTAGTGCGGCGGCAGGAAGTGGAAATAGCCCATGAACGGTTTGGGTATTTCGGCAAGCCGGTCTCCCAGCGTGTCTATGCTTTGGTCGAGGACGAAAAAGTTATCATTGTTGACGCTGGGCAAACCGTAGGGGTAAAGGCTGGCGGTGTCTGCGACCTTGTTGTCGCGGTATTTTTCATAGAGCAAAGATAGAAAGAGGGAGTAGGAATACCCTTCGGCGCGTTTGATCGTCCGCGCCCAGCCGACCGTGGCGGTGTCTTCGTCGTTCCCGAAAACATTTCGGATCAATCCGTCGTTGACCAGGAAGAATTCCTCCTGCGGCACGTATTCGTTCAGGTCATCGATAAATTGCTTGAACAGCGTGTTCACGAGGGTGTTGTGCGAGTAGCCGATCCGGTAATAATCATCGAAGGCGTGGAAGATGCTCTTTTGCGCAAAGTTGTCGCGGACGCCGTCGTTGAAGCGGATGGCGCGATGGGTCCACGGCAGGACGCCGGTCAGCAGCGAGGCGGTGCCGGGGGTGGTGTAATTCCCACCCGCGTAATGGTTGTGAAAGACCGTCGCGCGTTTGGCAAGCCGCGCCAGGTTGGGCATCGTCTCCCGCTGGTAGCCGTAAAGTGAAATATTGTGCGCGCTCAGGGCGTCGAACACGACGATGAGCACGTTCTTCTTTTCCGTTTGCAGGCGGGAACCTGCCGCCCGCGCGGACGGAGGGATGACCATGCCGAGGGAGGCGAGGCTGGCAAGTTTGAGAAAGTCGCGCCGGTTGATTCGATTTGTCATCCCGACCTCATAGATTTCTGAGGATGATGTTGATAATGGCGGCGGCGTCGAAGACAAAATACAGAAGCATCAGGAGCGAGAGCCGTTCGATGCCCTCCTGAACCCCATTCAGGAATTTGTCTGACCGGAGGGTGAAGTAAACCGGGAGCGCCACACTTGCGAGATCAAACCCGAACGCCAGTGCGTATAGGGCGACCAGAGGGCGTCCGGTTGCCATGACCAGGTTGGCCAGCCATTCCGGCGTAACCCACTCGTTCAGGAAATACGCCTGGTTGAACATTGACCAGAGGGAGAGAACGATCATAAGAAGACTTAATATCGCAACCCGGCGCTTCTCATCCCATTTGGCAGGCAGCAAAAAACCGACCAGGGCAATTGCGCCAAAGACCACGACGCTTTCGAAGAGGGCGAACAACAACCCATAGGAAACGACCCCGACCGCATCCCACGAATTCGTCCGGGCGGCGATCCAGTCAAAATCGCGAAAGCCGAGGATGATCGTCCAGATGTGGAGTGGCAGGGCGCACATCAGGAACAGGGTCCACAGTCCCTGCCGGGTGTAAAAATTTTTATAGGTAGCCAAGGTCCTTCAACCTCTTTTCGATCTCGTCCTGGTCTTCGTCGCTGTATTTGGGCGGCGGGGCGGATGACTGTGTTTTCAGGTCCTTGCCAATCGCAAGGGCGGGGATGTCGCGGTAGGATGGCGAGGAGAAATTCCCCAAGCCTTCGTTGGAAAATAAAACGCCGGGGACGGCTCTTGAATCGAAGCAGTGATCGGCTTCCCAATGCTCGCTGTTCTTTTCGATGGTTTCGCTTCGCCACTGACCCAAGCCTGTTTCAGCCGACCCGCGGAAGGGTGGGCGATAGCCGACGAAGATATCGGGACCATACTCCGCCAGCGGACCGTCGAAGACCTCTTTGCGGATCAATGCCGACTGCACGACCGATTCGCCATTGGGTCCCTTCCATTGCAGCAGGTCGTCTTTGAGTTTCGCCAGCATGTTCGCAGAGTCACCCTCGCTGACGATGCCTTTGCCTTCGCGCCCGGCGAGGTTGAGATAGAGGCTGTTCAACCCCAAAGCGTAAGCCTGGGTCTGGGACCAGTCCACAGTTCGAAGGTCGGAGGAAGCGGGGTTTTCCGTCTTCAAATATCCGCGCTCCAGCAGCCACTTGTTCAAATGGACCTTGTGGTCGAAGTGTCCAAAGCCGTGATCCGAAACGACCAGGATGCGGGTCTTCTTCCGTGAGGCTTTTTCGATGACGCGCCCGACTCTCTGGTCGAGGCGGATGTACCAGGATTCGATGATGTCCTCGCGCCCCTTGAAGAACATGTGCTGGACGCGGTCGAGGCTGTCGAAAACGCAGGCGAGCAAGCCTTCGTCGAACGAGGCGAGCGCGTGGTTCAATACGCGTTCGCGCTCATCGTCGATCATTTCGCAGAGCGTCAGGAATTGATCGTCGTTTATCAGGCTTTCGTTGAGGGCTGTCGTATCCTGGGGCCAGCCCAACGTGAGGAACGGACCGTTTTTCCTCCACTGGTCTTGAATGAAATTTTTTGGCGTGGCATAGGGCCAGGGTGAGCCAAGCGGATGCAGTTGCAGCGGCAGAAAATAGATCGAGACGGGGTCGAGGTTTGTGAGGATCGCCCGGCTGATGGCTTTGACCGTCATGCCGAAGCCGACGGAGAAGGGCAGTTCAACGATCCCGCCCCATTCGCCGACCTTGAGAGTCACGGACTGCTTTGCGAGTTGAAGCGTCCCGCCGCCGCCGCCGATCTCGAGTTCGAAATCAATGTTGACCGTGCCGTTCTTTTTTGCCGGACCTTCGAGCGTGCCGGTATATTTGGCCGCACTTTTCCCTGTCAATTTGCGAACGGCGGTTTTTCGCTCAGGGTCTGCCGGTAACTCGTCCACCGAAAAGAACGTCCCGACGCCGAGGCGTCCGAGGATGTCTGGCGTGCCAAGCCCGGGGATGGTCTGAACCGGTGAAGCCTGCCTGGCGGGGAAGGTCGCGGGCCACCACATGGATGTCGCGGGGTAGCCATCCTCGACGGTTTCATCGAAGATGGTACGCGCCTGGTGCGGGGATACGAATTGCAAGCCCAGTAAATTTTTCTGGGTTGGCAGCAACGAAACTTGCAGGCTGTAGTTGGCGGGATTCCTATGGACGAAATCGAACATGCCGTGACCGCCGGGATTCATGCCGGTGGCGATGCTCGTCCACGAGACTTCGCTTTGCGGCGGGTCCGAGACGCGGAAGCGCGAATATCCGCCCGCTTCGAGCAGTTTGCCCAGGTTCGGCATTTTGCCCTGTGAAAGGAGTTTTTCGAAAAATACGGGGTCGAAGGCATCCAACCCAATGATCAAAGTTCGCATGATGTCCTGTAAATAACTGGTTTTGCCAAGTGCGACGCACTCTCCGCCGGCTTTTCTATTTTTGTTCGGTGGTGTCGGGATCGTCTTCCTCTTTGCGCATGGAGCGGCGCCACTTGGCGATGGTCATCTTGATCTTGCCTGAGAACATCAACACTGTGCCGGAGATCACTCCGAACGCTACTGCAAGAATTTGGAACAACATTCCGCCGGAACCGGGGTCGATATACATAAAAACCTCATTTCTTGTAACTGCTCAGCCAGCTCATTCTCGATTGTCATTTCGAGTGGCGCGAGGCGCCACGAGAAATCTTTTTGGCGTTGTCCAGGATTTCTCCTCGCTCCGCTCGTCGAAATGACAAGCCACTGAGCAGTTACCATTTCTTTCTGGTAATTTTCTTGAGCGGATTATAACAAAACCCGCACCCACTTCCTCAAAGAGTTGATGAGGAACAGCGCTTCGCGCTCCGCCAGGTCCTGTTTCCTGAGTACCCGTTCCTTTACCCCGCCGGAAGCGGTCAACTCCGCCCGAAACGTGCCGGAGAGCAACCCGCATTCGACGGGCGGGGTGAAGTATTCGCCATTCATCTTTACAACCAGGTTGCCGATGGTGAATTCGGTCAATTCGTCATTCTCGTTGTACAACAACACATCGTCGTATCCGGCGATGGCGGCTTTTTGATAAACATCCCGGTTCGTGGTCTTGTGGAAGAGAAAACGGTCATTCGAGTCGACGGGTTCCTTCGCCAGGCAAACCCTGAATGTTTTTTCGCCTGCCTGAAAGTCTTTCGCTTCAGCCGAAATCTTTCCCTGCGGGTTCATCGAAAGTTTTACCCGTCTGGGCGAACTTGCGCCTGCTATTAAACGATCCAGTGTTTTCCTGATGTCCTCCTCTGCGCCGTCTGCGGCGAACCCGAAGTAATCCGCAGAATCCATCATGCGCGCAATATGCCTTTCCAGGAGAAAATAACCTTCCTCTGGCGTCCAAAGCAACGTCTCGAACAGGGAGAATTCCTTCTGCGGCGGGTCGGTGAGAATGCGGGCTTTGAGCAGGGCTTCGCTGTACTCGTCGGCGGATGTCGAATCCCAGACGATTCCTCCGCCGACGCCATATTCCGCTTTTCGATTTTTTTTATCCACAAGCGCGGTGCGGATCGCCACGCTGAAGCGCGCCCTGCGTCCTGGCATGATGTAGCCGATGCTCCCGCAGTAGATGTTGCGCGGGCTGCCCTCCAATTCGCTGATGATGTTCATGGCGCTGACCTTTGGCGCCCCGGTGATCGAGGCGCAGGGGAAGAGAGCCGAGAATATATCCGCCAGGGAGGCTTTGGTTTTGGCTTGCACGGTGGTCGTCATCTGGAAGAGGGTGGGGTACTTCTCGATGCTGAAGAGTTCAGGGACGGAGACCGTCCCAACTTCGGCAATGCGCCCGAGGTCGTTTCGGATCATGTCCACGATCATGACGTTCTCAGCCCGGTTTTTTGCGGATGCGCGCAGCCAGGTTGATAAAGCCTTGTCTTCTTCTGTAGCGCGACCCCGCCTGACTGTCCCTTTCATCGGACGGGATGTGATGCGGTCTCCGTTCAAATTGAAGAAGAGTTCATGCGAGGCGGAGCAGACCGCCCAATCGCCGAGGTCAATATAGGCGGCGTATTTATTTTGGGCGCGCGCGAGATGGGCGAAGAGATCGAGGGGATCGTCGTCAAAGTCGGCGTGGAGGCGCATGGTGTAGTTGACCTGGTATGTTCTGCCTTGCGCTATCCTTTCCTTGACGGTTTGAATCGCATCGTTGTAAACCTCCCGCCCGGTATCGGGGATCCATTTCCGCGGCGGGAGATTCTTTGCGTTTTCAAATACCGCCGGGATTTCAAGGTGCGACTCGTACAAGCCAAACCACAGGAGCGGGAAGCCCCGCGAGGGGAGGACCTTTAGCGCGGGGTCGAAAGCGGGGGCGGCTTCGTAGCAAAGGAACCCGACCGCTGTCCATTTGCGGGCTTCGACAAGGGCTTCGACCTCCCGCAGTTTGCCGCGGACCTCCCCCGCCTTCTCGGTTAAAATCACGCGTCTTGGCTGGCTGAACCTGAGCCAGGCATCATCTTTTTTCAATATCACATTGCCAGACAAGGAAACCTCGAATGAGTAAAATCCTGAATATTGTACCCCGCTGGCTTCCTTCGCTGGTTTTAATGGCGGTCATTTTCATCTTCTCTTCGCAGACCGGCGACGATTTGCCCGATTTCGGCGGGTGGGATTATTTCTTCAAGAAGGGCGCGCACGCCGTTGGGTATGGGTTTTTGGCGCTCTCGTACCTGCCGGCGTTGACCGGCAGGAAATATTTTCCCTCCTGGCTGCTGGCGGTTTTGTATTCCGCCACCGATGAATTTCACCAGTCCTTTGTTCCCGGGCGGAGCGCATCCGTCATCGATGTGTTGGTGTTCGACAACCTCGGGGCGGCGCTGGGGCTTTTCGCGCATACGCTTTGGGCGAAGAAAAACGGACGGGGGTGAACCTCCCGTCCGTTTGGCGCTACAACCCCTGCGCTTTGACCAGTTCCACGCCGAGTTGGGTGATCTCTGCCAGTTTGTCGGGCGGCAGGATTCCCAGGGTTGCGATGTGGATTCCATTCGGGCTGAAGAGGATGACGACCTGCGTGAAGCGGGCATTGGACTGGAACTGTTGGAGCGGATATTTTTCGCCCCATGCCGTGAGCGGAGTTTGAGTCCACGGGTTGAGAATTTGCCGCGCCTCAGCCGGGTTGCTGGTAAAAGCCGAGAAGTGTTGATCCAGCGCGGGGGAGAGGGAGGCGTACTGATCCGCAGTGGCAAGGTTTGGGGTGTCGGATGAACTGAATCCGTACATCGAAATGGATTGCTTGAACAAGGTCTTGCCAAGCGAGGCGAGGAAGCCCGAACTGGATTGCCCCGCCACTTTTTGGGCGAGGAAGAGGAATCCGCTTTGGGTTTTGAAATCGGGCGAGTACCAGCGCGCGCCGGGGGATGCGCCCATGCCGAAGGTCTGCACCTGCCAGTTGACCCCATCTGTGACGCGCATTTCGGCGTTGGGACCGGTGAAGGCTTCCTGCTGAATTCTGGCGGCGTCTGAACCGAGTTTGCTCGCGGCGCGGATGAAGCCCATCGGGGTTTCGTCCAACGCTTCGCCCAGCCCGAGGAAGGCGCGCAGTTTGTTTGCCCAGTCCTGGTACTTGATGAAATTCCCGCTGTAGTACGAGCGGAAGGGAATCCGTTCATTATTTTTGAGCACGGCTTCGACGCGATACGTGGCGTTGCGCGAACCGCTCTTCCTGCCCTGACTTGTGCTTGAATCCACGCGGATGGATTGAATGTCGCGCAGTGGAATTTCCTTCACCGAATGCAGGATGACCGAACGATAGTCGAGGGTCAACGTGCCCGTGTCTTTGTCGGCGGTGACGGTGAGGGCATAGACGAAAAGCAGGATGAATACGCCAACGCCCGCCGCGATCAGCGCGTTGAAATTGAAGGCGGGCAGTGTCGTGACGAAGGCGTAGCCTCCCCAGCCGATGCCTGCAAAGCCGAGCAGCCACGAGAGGATGGGACGTTCTGTAAGTTTGAGTTCCTGTTCCATGGGTATCCTTTCAGGAGCCTGTTATTCAGACAGGTGGTGATTCGCTATTTCTTCCCAATGTACTTTACCCCATCAAGGTCCTTGAAATGGTCATCCTGTGTCCAAAGGACGGCGTTGTGCAGGCGGGCAGTGGCAAGGATGATGCTGTCTGCCATGGCAAGTTTTAGTTCACGGGAGATTTGCGCGGCATTAATGGCTATCTTGCGGGTCAATTCCACTTCCTGCCCGTGCGTCATAAATCCCACCGCCAGCAATGCGGAATCTTCATTGCGCTCGACCAGCAAGCGCTTGAAGACTTCGTAAACACAAATCGTTGGGACAAGCAATCGCGCTGTGTTTTGAATCGGCGGAGCGAAGAAGCCCGCGTTTTGTCTTTCCGTAAAATATTCGATCCAACCCGATGAGTCGACGATGTTCATTAGCGTTCCTCGTCCACTTCTTCGCGGATATTATCGGTATTCATCCCTTTGAACATTCCACGCGCTTCTTTGATGGATGGGACAATTACAAGCCGAATGGTGTTTTGGTAGGGAATAAAAACCACTTTTTGCCCAGGTTTCAAGTTGAATTGTTCCCGTACTTCGCGCGGGATGACAATTTGATATTTTGTCGAGATAGTGGTCATTGCTTCCATTTTACCTTCTCCTTATCGAAAAGAAACCGTAAAACGATTATATCACCGCATAAATGTCATTGCGAGCCGCGAAGAACAAGAGCGCTCCTCGCAATGACGTGGAAGGTTAATACTCGCCCGCAAATTTCTCGTGAACCCAGAGAAACTCCTGGCGTTTGTTCATCACGCGGACGAGACCGCCGAAGCCAGGGTCTTTGGCTTTGAGCAGGGCGTGGAGTTCGCGCAGGGTCGAGCCATCGGCGCGGAGGGCGACGCCATGTTCAAGGGTGGTGGAATCTGCGGCGCCGAGGAAGTCTCCGATTTTGGAGGATTCGCCGATGGCGGAGTCAATGATGCTAGTGCCAAAGTCTAATTGTTCTTCGATGAGTTTGTAGGCGGTTTCGTCGAGCGCGAGTTTTACGGCGGAGGAGGCGACGGGGAGCACCATGCCCAGCGTGCCCGTCAGAAGTTTCAAATAGGGCGCGGATTTCTTGAACCATTCACGGTCGAGTTCGAGGTCGTAGACGCCTTTCTTCATGTCGCCGTTGTTGAGGACAGGGAGCGGTAGGCGCGAATGTTCGCACCACAAGACGAGGCGGAACTTTTCACGAATCCAGGTTTTGGGATTGAAGGCGCTACGGTCAACGGGGAAGAAACTGAACAGGCGCGGACCTTCTTTGGCTTCGTCGGTGAGAACTTGCAGGAGGTCGGTGTAGGTTTTGTCCACTTGGGAGAGAATGCGGCGCGAGGTGACGTTGACTTCGTCCAGTTTGTCTTTGATGGCGGTGAATTCAGATTGCAACTCGACGAGCGAGATTGCCTGAGTAGCGGCGGGTGCGTTGCGGAGAAGCGCGTCAATGTTCTGCCATTCGGTGCAAACGGGACATGGAAACTCGTGCCTGTTCTTTCGTTTGCTGTCCATCAATTTTTCAACTTCAAACAGACCCGTGCCAGGCGTGTGTTTTCCGCAGGGTTCAATGCACGGAACCATCACGTCACAGCGCAAGCCTTCCCAAAAACTTTCGACGAGGAATTTCACTTCGCGGGTCAACATGCCGAGCAGTCCTTCGGGGTACGGCGAGCGGACGGTAATGCGGACGTCGTTGCCCACGTGTTCAAGAAAGGCGCGGCTTTTGTATTCATCCTCCAGCACCAGCCCGCGCTGCCAGTGGACGCTGGCGTTGTAATCGGCGCGACCGAGGGAATATTTATGCAGGCGGACGATCAACTGGTAGAACAATCCTTCCGCGCTGGCGGATTGACCGTTGCTTGCGTCCACGATGTGACAGATCTGCGTTTGTTGGATGTCACCAGACGCGGGAGAGGTTTTCCACGCGTCGGAAATATTCTGCGGGCGGATATCGGGGACGAGTTGACCGATGAGGGATGTGGTGTCGGGTGTTATCTCGTAGGGGCGCAGCATTGCTGCGCCCCTACCGATGGCAGGATCAGCCACACGGTAGGAAAGATCGAAGCGTTCCATCAGGCGGAGAAAAATCGGGTGGAGAGTCGCTGGGTAACGCGAATCGTCCGCGCGGTTTTTGTCATCCCATAATTGAGCGAGGCGCGAGAATTTGACCAAGCCGTGCGCGGCGCGAGTCGCTTCATCGTCGAGGACGTAACTCATGGCGGTGGCGAGCCAGTCGGGACGGAGGATGACGATGTCGCGCAGGGTCGGGTCGTTTTCGTAATGCGTGAGATGACCGAGGCGGTGCGAGATGGTGATGAAGAGCCGCGCGATTTCATCATCCATGTTGTGGGCGCGGCAGATGTCGAGGACTTCACGCAAAGGCAGATACGGCGCGCCCTTGTCTTGCAGGGCTTGACGGACATCGGCAAAACTCTTCGGCACGGAGCGACCGACTTCGGGCAGGCTCGCGGCGACCTGGGCAATGGCGCGTTTGAGTTCATCAATGCCTTTGCGGTTGCCGTGCTCATCGGGTTTGCTTTCGACGAAGAAAAAGTCCACGACGGTTTCTTTGCCGAACAAATCCCACAGTTCCTGACGGGTCAATATCGGGCTGACGCTGCTGCGGTCCGCCGTGCGTGGCGACGACGAGAATCTTCGCGCTTGGCTCGCGGCGCTTGACGAGTTGAATCCACTCTTTGACTTGTCCCGCCTGCGAACCTTCGCGCGGTTTCCAGACGACGAGATAGACGGCGGGCGCGCTGAAGAATAACTGGTGCGTGGGGCGGTACACCCGCTGTCCGCCGAAGTCCCAGGCGTTGAGGGTGATGGTGGTTTGGGGAGTCTGGTGGTGACGTTGAA